>NZ_CP138942.1:0-3137804 GCF_047497135.1 Synechococcus sp. MIT S9504
TTCCTGACTGGTCAACCAGTTGCGGATGGGGTTGGTTGTGAGCTATGTTTTTGGACTGCGCGTCAGGCGGAAGCCTGCAGCGCAGCCTTTGAGCATGAAGAGCGCGAGCTTGTAATGTTTGGGGGTGCTTACGAGGCCAGGAGGGAGAGATCCCACGGTGTTGTAAGTTTCACAAGCGGTCGCGAGACCGCACGGCCAACCGTTCCTGAGAGGGGACGCGACGGCAGAACCTGGACAATCGAAAAGTTTAGGAACTGACGCTTTCATCGCGTCGAGTTTCGATTGCTGAGCCGCGAGGTTGAGTAATTGAGCTTGATGAAAATGCGATGTAAGTGTGAGGTCCCGTCAACAATTATTCGTTGCAAAGAAGCAACGTGCTTACAAGGTTGAAAGTTTTCACGAGCTTTTGAGTTTGTCGGTGTGCACGTTGTGGAGCAACAACCGGATCTGAGATCCTGGAAAGTCACGAGGGAGAGATTCTAAGTGCACTCTTAAGAACCCTTCTGTCAGAGGAAGGAGGTTTTAACTGCAATCAGTGCGCCAGTGCTGATGAGTGGGTAAAGCAAATCAAGTTGAAGAGGTGAAAGCCTTTAAGAGGACTTGATCTACAACGGAGAGTTTGATCCTGGCTCAGGATGAACGCTGGCGGCGTGCTTAACACATGCAAGTCGAACGAACCTTCGGGTTAGTGGCGGACGGGTGAGTAACGCGTGGGAATCTGCCCTCAGGAGGGGGATAACGGTTGGAAACGACCGCTAATACCCCATATGCCGAGAGGTGAAATGAATTTCGCCTGAGGATGAGCCCGCGTCTGATTAGCTAGTTGGTGAGGTAAGAGCTCACCAAGGCATCGATCAGTAGCTGGTCTGAGAGGATGATCAGCCACACTGGGACTGAGACACGGCCCAGACTCCTACGGGAGGCAGCAGTGGGGAATTTTCCGCAATGGGCGAAAGCCTGACGGAGCAACGCCGCGTGAGGGATGAAGGCCTCTGGGCTGTAAACCTCTTTTCTCAAGGAAGAAGATCTGACGGTACTTGAGGAATAAGCCACGGCTAATTCCGTGCCAGCAGCCGCGGTAATACGGGAGTGGCAAGCGTTATCCGGAATTATTGGGCGTAAAGCGTCCGCAGGCGGCCTTTCAAGTCTGCTGTTAAAGCGTGGAGCTTAACTCCATCATGGCAGTGGAAACTGTTGGGCTTGAGTGTGGTAGGGGCAGAGGGAATTCCCGGTGTAGCGGTGAAATGCGTAGATATCGGGAAGAACACCAGTGGCGAAGGCGCTCTGCTGGGCCATAACTGACGCTCATGGACGAAAGCCAGGGGAGCGAAAGGGATTAGATACCCCTGTAGTCCTGGCCGTAAACGATGAACACTAGGTGTCGGGGGAATCGACCCCCTCGGTGTCGTAGCCAACGCGTTAAGTGTTCCGCCTGGGGAGTACGCACGCAAGTGTGAAACTCAAAGGAATTGACGGGGGCCCGCACAAGCGGTGGAGTATGTGGTTTAATTCGATGCAACGCGAAGAACCTTACCAGGGTTTGACATCCTGCGAATCTCTTGGAAACGAGAGAGTGCCCTCGGGAACGCAGTGACAGGTGGTGCATGGCTGTCGTCAGCTCGTGTCGTGAGATGTTGGGTTAAGTCCCGCAACGAGCGCAACCCACGTCTTTAGTTGCCAGCATTTAGTTGGGCACTCTAGAGAGACCGCCGGTGATAAACCGGAGGAAGGTGTGGATGACGTCAAGTCATCATGCCCCTTACATCCTGGGCTACACACGTACTACAATGCTACGGACAAAGAGCAGCAAGTTCGCGAGGACAAGCAAATCTCATAAACCGTGGCTCAGTTCAGATCGTAGGCTGCAACTCGCCTACGTGAAGGAGGAATCGCTAGTAATCGCAGGTCAGCATACTGCGGTGAATACGTTCCCGGGCCTTGTACACACCGCCCGTCACACCATGGAAGTTGGCCACGCCCGAAGCCGTTACTCCAACCCTTGTGGAGGAGGACGTCGAAGGTGGGGCTGATGACTGGGGTGAAGTCGTAACAAGGTAGCCGTACCGGAAGGTGCGGCTGGATCACCTCCTAACAGGGAGACAAACAACGATTTTGATGTCTGAGTACTTAATTCTTAGGCCGAAATCCTGTCACCTTAGGTCGATCGGTACCTCAATTTTGAAGTCAAGAATGCATAGCAATGTGAATTGCTTGATGGAGATTTTCAGTTCCTAAACTTTGTCTAGGTCACATCCCACAAGGGTTGAGTCTTCCTGGGCCATTAGCTCAGGTGGTTAGAGCGCACCCCTGATAAGGGTGAGGTCCCTGGTTCAAGTCCAGGATGGCCCATTCGGTGTTGGGGGTTTAGCTCAGTTGGTAGAGCGCCTGCTTTGCAAGCAGGATGTCAGGAGTTCGAGTCTCCTAACCTCCACTGATCGAACTCAATCTCCATCTTCTGAATGATGGAAGATGAACTCGAATGTGATGTGATTTAGATGTGTCCGCTGGCATGATCCCAGCTTCCTGTCATTCCGAAATAACGTGAACCATCACGATTGTTTTGGTTGATAAGATGCTGGGCTCGAACTGATTGATCAGTTTGATGTCTAGCAGAACCTTGACAACTGCATAGGAAAAAGTCTGTAAGAATAAAGCATCTCTCATGGATGCATCATTCTTTTATAGAATGATGTCAATTCTTGAGCAAGAGCCGAGACTCCATAACGTTCTTTTAATTGTGTCGAGCAATTGAGAGTTTGATGATTAATTCAAATTTGAATTAGTCAGAATCTGTTTCAACGACAGCAAGCGTTTTGGAGATGAATGGTCAAGCTACAAAGAGCTCACGGCGGATACCTTGGCACACAGAGGCGATGAAGGACGTGGTTACCTGCGATAAGTCTCGGGGAGCTGGAAACACGCTTTGATCCGGGAATTTCCGAATGGGGCAACCCTTAGAACGGCCAGCTGAATCCATAGGCTGGCACGAGCCAACCCAGCGAACTGAAACATCTTAGTAGCTGGAGGAAAGGAAAGTAAAAACGACTCCCTGAGTAGCGGCGAGCGAACGGGGAAGAGCCTAAACCGATGGTTTCGACTATCGGGGTTGTGGGACAGCAATGTGGAAAAGGGATGTTAGTGGAAGTGTTTGAAAGACACGCCAAAGAAGGTGAAAGCCCCGTACACGAAAACTGAACTGACCTAGCTGTATCCCGAGTAGCACGGAGCACGTGAAATTCCGTGTGAATCCGCGAGGACCACCTCGTAAGGCTAAGTACTACTGTGTGACCGATAGCGAAACAGTACCGCGAGGGAAAGGTGAAAAGAACCCCGGGAGGGGAGTGAAATAGAACATGAAACCGTGAGCTTACAAGCAATGGGAGCCCGACTTATCGGGTGACCGTGTGCCTGTTGAAGAATGAGCCGGCGACTTATAGGCACTGGCGGGTTAAACCGGAAATGGTGGAGCCACAGCGAAAGCGAGTCTGAATAGGGCGTTTGTCAGTGTTTATAGACCCGAACCCGGGTGATCTAACCATGGCCAGGATGAAGCTTGGGTGATACCAAGTGGAGGTCCCAACCAACTGACGTTGAAAAGTCACTGGATGAGCTGTGGTTAGCGGTGAAATGCCAATCGAACCCGGAGCTAGCTGGTTCTCCCCGAAATACGTTGAGGCGTAGCGTCTCGTGCTCCAGCAGGGGGGTAAAGCCACCATTTCGGTGCGGGCTGCGAGAGCGGTACCAAATCGAGATGAACTCTGAATACCCTGTGTGTAGCGAGGCAGTCAGACTGTGGGGGATAAGCTCCATGGTCGAGAGGGAAACAGCCCAGACCGCCAGCTAAGGTCCCCAAATCAACGCTAAGTGATAAAGGAGGTGGGATTGCCCAGACAACCAGGAGGTTTGCCTAGAAGCAGCCATCCTCAAAGGAGTGCGTAATAGCTCACTGGTCGAGCGATCCTGCGCCGAAAATGAACGGGGCTAAGCGTTGTACCGAAGCTGCGGATTTATGGTAGGGGAGCGTTCTATGTGGGGCGAAGCGTTAGCGTGAGCGGGCGTGGACTGCATAGAAGTGAGAATGTCGGCTTGAGTAGCGAAAACATGGGTGAGAATCCCATGCACCGAAACCCTAAGGGTTCCTCCGGCAGGCTCGTCCGCGGAGGGTTAGTCTGGTCCTAAGGTCAGGCCGAAAGGCGTAGTCGATGGATAACAGGTCAACATTCCTGTACCGGTTATGTTTTGGGAAGAGGGACGGAGAAGGCTAGCCAAGCCAGATGTTGGTTACTGGTTCAAGCGTTCGAGGCTATGAGGAGCGGCGAAAACGTTCCGAGCTGAGGCGTGAGTACGAGCTGCTACGGCAGCGAAGTTGGTGATGTCATGCTTCCAAGAAAAGCTCTATACCCGTTAAGGCATAACTGCCAGTACCCGAAACCGACACAGGTGGGGTGGTAGAGAATACCGAGGTGCGCGAGGTAACTCTCTCTAAGGAACTCGGCAAATTAGCCCCGTAACTTCGGGAGAAGGGGTGCCACCGCAAGGTGGTCGCAGTGAAAAGGCCCTGGCGACTGTTTACCAAAAACACAGGTCTCCGCTAAGTCGCAAGACGATGTATGGGGGCTGACGCCTGCCCAGTGCCGGAAGGTTAAGGAAGCCGGTCAGCGTAAGCGAAGCTGGCGACTGAAGCCCCGGTGAACGGCGGCCGTAACTATAACGGTCCTAAGGTAGCGAAATTCCTTGTCGGGTAAGTTCCGACCCGCACGAAAGGCGTAACGATCAGGGCGCTGTCTCGGAGAGAGGCTCGGCGAAATAGAATTGTCTGTGAAGATGCGGACTACATACACCCGGACAGAAAGACCCTATGAAGCTTTACTGTAGCTTGGTATTGTGCCCGGGCTCTGAATGCGCAGGATAGGTGGGAGACGTTGATCTCGTGCTTGTGGGTACGAGGGAGTCAATGGTGAGATACCACTCTTTCAGAGCTAGGGTTCTAACGTTCACCCGTTATCCGGGGAGCGGACAGTATCAGGTGGGCAGTTTGACTGGGGCGGTCGCCTCCTAAAAGGTAACGGAGGCGCGCAAAGGTTTCCTCAGGCTGGTTGGAAATCAGCCGCTGAGTGCAAAAGCAGAAGGAAGCTTGACTGTGAGACCTACAAGTCGAACAGGGACGAAAGTCGGCTTTAGTGATCCGACGGTTCTGAGTGGAAGGGCCGTCGCTCAACGGATAAAAGTTACTCTAGGGATAACAGGCTGATCTCCCCCAAGAGTTCACATCGACGGGGAGGTTTGGCACCTCGATGTCGGCTCATCGCAACCTGGGGCTGAAGTCGGTCCCAAGGGTTGGGCTGTTCGCCCATTAAAGCGGTACGCGAGCTGGGTTCAGAACGTCGTGAGACAGTTCGGTCCATATCCGGTGTATGCGTAGGAATATTGAGAGGATTTCTCCCTAGTACGAGAGGACCGGGAGGAACGCACCTCTGGTGTACCAGTTATCGTGCCAACGGTAAACGCTGGGTAGCCATGTGCGGAGTGGATAACCGCTGAAAGCATCTAAGTGGGAAGCCCACCTCAAGATGAGTATTCCCATGGGGTAACCCAGTAAGGTCACGGGAAGAACACCCGTTGATAGGCTCTACGTCGAAGTCCAGTAATGGATGCAGCGGAGGAGTACTAATAGACCGAGGGCTTGACCATGATTTGGTTCTTGCCTGAGGCGAAGTTTTATTCGATTCAGATGAATGATCAATGATGAAAGTTGTTGATCATGTCCTATGCAGTTCTCAGGGTTCACCCTTGGGAATGTTTTCTATCCTGGTGTCCATAGCGCTGTGGAACCACTCCGATCCATCTCGAACTCGGTTGTGAAACGCAGCAGCGGCGACGATATTTGGGGGGTAGCCCCCTGAGAAAATAGCTCGATGCCAGGTAAAACATTCCAATCACATCGTGATACGAAGAAAGCCACCCCGGAGAGGGTGGCTTTTTTTGTGCCTTGACGCGCTAGTTTGGAACGATAACTTTGTCAGAATTCATGGCGAAGATGCTGTCGATTCGTCAGCTTTGCCGCTCTCTGTGGAGAGCTTATCTGCGTTGGGCGTCTTCTGATTGTGTTGATCTCAGTGCAGCTTTCGCTTACTACACTCTTCAGTCAATCTTTCCGATTTTGATAATTTTATTGTCTTTGACGTCCTGGTTGCTTGGGCGGCAGCAGAGCCTGGATGAACAGATTCTGATCTATGCAAGTGGTGTACTGCCACCTCCTGCGATTGAGATTATTCGCCAGACTCTTCAGAAGCTTGTTTCTCAGGGGTTTGGAGCTGGTCTTCTCGGTGCAGCCGTTCTGTTGGTGACGGCTGGGAATGTTTATTTGACCTTGCAGCGTGGAGCGGATCGTTTATGGCGTGATGTTCTGCAGCCATTGCCTGATGCATTGCCGTTCGGGGCACAGGCTTATCGGTTTGTGCGGGTGAGAATAGAAGCTTTTTTCGTTGTGATTCTGATAGGTCTTCTGATCGTTGTCGATCAAATCAGTGCCAATCTGCGAATGGTGCCTGCGGCTTTTGTTGATGAATTAACCCGCTCTTTGCCATGGTTGACTGATATTTTCCCTGATTTGCCGGTGCTTCAGTTCGGCCGTTTGTTGATTCCTTTTATAGGTTTTTCGGGAATGGCTTTGTTGCTGCAATTCCTGCTTCCCAGCCGAAAAGTCCCTTTCTTGCCTCTGATTCCCGGTTCTTTGTTGATCGGGTTTTTGCTGACAATCCTCAATCTTGCTGTCAGCAGAAGTATTTTTTCGCTGGGAGCTCGATATCAGGCTTATGGAGTCATTGGTGGAGTTCTCGTGCTGACGCTATGGATCTGGATGGTTGGCGTTGTGATTTACTTCGGACAGTGTTGGAGTGTGGAGTTGGCCAATATGCGTATTAAGAAGAGCGGTGATCCGTTCTTTCACGCCGTCCATGACTGACGTGGATCAGTGATCATAGAAATCGATCATTCACTGGGTCTCGGTTGATATGGGTCGACTGCCTCCTCTGGTCTGGCTTGTGGCCCTGTTGCTGTTGCTGCCGACGCCTCTTGGCCGGGCATTGATCGACGTGCTCGGCGGAGTTGCTCTGGTTCTGCTTGCGCTTCCTGTGATTCTTGGTGGTCTGGGTTGGATTGGATGGAAGGTCTTGCAAAGCCGAATGCAGGTTTGCCCCAACTGCGGTTCAGCTTCGTTGCAGACAACCCCAGTTTGTGCTGTCTGTGGGTCTGCGTTCTCAACGGCCGATACAGCTCAGGCTTCCAGATCGCAGACTGAAGTTGATTCAACTCCCGCTAGTTCTGTCACGATTGATGTCACTGCCGAAGATGTTGATAGCTGAGGTTCACTTCAATGGTTTGGTCCTTCAATCGTTTTGCTCGGTCACTGGCGTCTCTTTTTCCAGCTCCAGCAGACGACGTTCGCGTAAATACAGAAAAAATGGTCCTCCGCAGGCAAACGACACGGTGACGCAAAGCACTAAAGAGATCCACCAGCTTCTGACCTGTAATCGGCGCCCTTCAATGGTGATCCAGATGGTGAACGCAGTGGCGCCGATGATCAGATCGCGGCTTAGTGATCGTGATGCTGCATTCAGATTGGCATCTCGGATGAAGCCACTTAGATCGAATCCTGTTCCCGCTCCTGCCTGAATGAACTCCAGATTGGCTTGCCAAGGCAGAACTGCACCCAGCAAAGCCAGAAACAGATAGCTCCATATCAGCACGTTACGCATCGTTCCGCTGCTCATAGGTCTCGCTCTCATACCTCTGGGTGGTCAATGTCTGAGGATCAAGTTGAAGAACACTCTGTTCTGTTTCGCTGAGAAGTTGTTCACATCGACTCAGATAAATCTCCGCCCGTTGATGACTGCTCTGAAGTTCGGATAACGGTAGGGATTCGTCCTGAAGCTTGGCCAAGAGAAGGTCGAGTGCCTGGAGGGCCTCCTCGTAGTTCAGTGCTTCAGCATCCTTTCGCCAGGTCACCTGGGGATCATTCTTGACGGTTGGGGATTTCTTCGGCATCGACGGATAGGGGAGTGGAGTTCCAAGCAGAGGTTTTCCTCTGAAATGAGCAGTTAACCCAAGTTTGTCTGAACGGATTGGACCGTGACACCGATCAGTCCGTCTCGAACATGGATCACCAGATCGTCGTTGGGATTGGCTTGATTCACCGACTCAAGCACCGTTCCGTCCAGTTGGATCACCTTCGCGAATCCCCGGGTCAACCAGCGATCTGGTGAGAGAGCCTTGAGCAGTTGTTGCCGTTGAAGCAACTGTTGGCGGCTGCGCTGCAACACAGTGAGCGGTTGCACACTTTGCAGCAGTTGATGCCTTTGCTGAAGCCGCTCTCTTTCTCGCCTGAAACGCCATTGTTGTTGTTGCATCAACTGCAAACGTTGCTGCCGGGCTGTCTGCAAGGCTGAGACTCGACTCGGACAAAGGCTGACGATTGCTGCGGTGGGTGTGGCAGCACGATGATCAGCCACCAGATCGGCAACGGTGAGATCGTCTTCGTGCCCCAGCCCGGTCACGACCGGACAGCAGAACGCTGCAATGGCACGACAGACCTGTTCATCGTCGAAAACCATCAGATCCTCCCTGCTTCCTCCTCCCCTGGCCAGAACCAGAGCATCCAGTTTCAACTGTGGGTCAGCCTGGTTGAGCTGCTCCAGCACTGCGCAGATCTGTGGAGCGACGGCGCCCTGAACAGGGATTGGAACAACCAGCAGTTCGGCCAGAGGCCATCGCTCACTGGCAGTCCTGAGCATGTCCGCCAAGGCCGAACTGGGCACGCTCGTCAACAGAGCAATTCGCCTGGGGATCAACGGCAGGCGTTTTCGTGCTGCTGGATCAATCAACCCTTCTGAAGTCAGCAGCGCTTTAACAGCTTCAAAGCGTCGCTCAACGGTGGAGAGACTCGGGCGGATGTCGATGGCCTGGACCGCGAGACTGGCCCGGGCTGCCCAGAAATTCAGTTTTCCCACCACCGTGACTCCGTCACCGTCTGCAGGCACGAAATCGAGCTGGTTTAACCGCGATGCCCAGCAGACCACAGTGATGGTTGCCTCCCCATCGGTGAGGTTCATCCAGAGGTGCCCTTTTTTGACCTGGGGGCGGGACGCAATGCCCTGGACCAGAAAACGGGGGGCGAAACCACGTTCGAGCAGTGAGCCGACTGCACTGTTGAGCTCCTTGACGGAGTAGCTGGGGATGGCGTTAGCGGTCAAGGCGGCGATAGGCGAAACCCCAGTAGATGCAGACGGCGCCAGCGATCACACTCAGGATTCGTCCCCATTGATGGTCCAGCTGGGTCAGCCCGATCGACAGAAACACCAGTGCACTGCTCAGCAACCTGGCACCATCGCGGCGGTTGCCGGCGAAGAAACGGGGCAAGGGCACGGGTCAACTCCGCATACTCTCTCGCAGTGAGGGCAGACAATGAAAAACCCCATCGGCTTGGCCAATGGGGTTGGTGAGTGCCAATGGCGCTCAGTGCGGTAGACGAGATCAACCGAGGCCGATCTGGGACAGGATGCCTTGGCCGGTGAGCAGCTCTGTACCCAGGCCGATCACGAAGCCCATCATGGCCAGGCGGCCATTCCAGGTTTCAGCGAAGTTGACGAAGCCGAAGCGGGATGCGTTGTCAGACATGGGTTGTGATCCGTGACTTCAACCAATGTAACAAACAATGGAGTTTTGTTGCCTGTCGTGAATGCGACATTAAGACCACTTCTTCGACCTGCTAGTAGGAACCGCTGTCATCGGTGACTCTGGCCATGGGTGTTTCGGGTAGCGGCCGCGCATCTCGCGACGGACTTCCATGTAGCTCCCGGTCCAGAAGCTTGCAAGGTCCTTGGTGCGCTGCAAAGGTCGGCCGGCTGGCGAGAGCAGTTCAAGGGTCACCGGTAGGGCTCCGTTGAGAAGGATCGGTCCTTGGCTGCAGCCGAACATCTCCTGCAGCTTGACCGACAGCACTGCATCGTCATCGCCATAAGTGACTCTGGCTTCTCTGCCGCTGGGAATCCTCAGTCTCTCGGGAAGCAGTGTTTCCAGCTCCCGTCGCTGTGCCCAGGTGAGGTCGCTCCATAATGCTTCAGTCAGGTCGCCGCTGGCCAGCTCCTGCCAGCTGCTGCAGTTCAGGCTGGCCTCTCTGAGCCAGAGCTCAGGAGCGTTCTGCAGTGTCTGGAAAGTGCGATTCGGCCATGGGCTCCCCAAGTGGCTGTGGGCAATCTGAAGGCGCCGACGCAGCTGTTCGCAGGATTCGTCCCAGGGGAGAAGTTCGAGGCCATGGTCGCGAAGTCGCTGCAGCAACGCATGGCTTACCAGATCGGCTGAAGGGCGGGGCAGTTGCTGTCGCTGCAATTCGATCGCACCGAGGCTCAGGACTCGCTCAGCGCGGATTCCCTGTTGTTTGTCGTTCCAGGCGACGTGTTCACTCCATTCCCCATGCTCTGAGGCCATGTCTTCGAGAAAGTGCCGGCTGATGGGCACCGCCAGGCGAATGCGTGCATCACATTCCTTGAGGTCAAGCCTGGCGATGGCCAGGGCCTCGGCGCTGCTCAAGGGGTCTGATATCAGCAGTTCTGCGCCGCGACCCTGGCGCAGTAGGAATGTCCCTGGTCGTCCAGGTCGTGCCAGGGCGAGCCACTCGGGGAATGCAGTGGCGATCAGCCGCGCGAGAGAGAGATCCTCAGGCTCGTTGAGGGGCAACTGCAACGCTGATGGCTCGAGTGAGCGGAGCTGTCTTTGCCATTGCCTGCTCTGCTGGCGCATGCTGCCGAGACCGTCGTGACGATTGGATCGCGCTGTGTCTCGCAAGCACTGAAGGCGATGGCCTACATCACACCCAACATCACGACTGCCGGGTAGATCCCGTTCACTCAGCAGCGCAGCCAGATCGCAGGCCAGTGCCTCCAGTCCCCAGCGCTTCGCCTGGATCAACATCAGCCCCAACCTTGGGTGCATGCCGAACGCTGCCACCTGTTGCCCAACCGCTGTGATCTGCCCCTGATCCGTGAGCAGTTTGAGCTGCTTCAGTTGCTGCTGCCCTTCCTGGAACAGTGGTTTGGGTGGAGGTTCCAGCCAGTCGAGGTCTTCACCCAGGCCAGCACCCCACTGCGCCAGGTCAAGCACGGTGGGTTGTGGATCTGCCCGTTGCAGCTCCGGAGGGTCTTGCGCTGGCCGTCGTTGCTCGTCAGCAGCTGACCAAAGGCGTACGCAGCGGCCTGGTCCCTGGCGCCCCGCTCGTCCCCGCCTCTGATCCGCGCTGGCAATGCTGGCTTGCACGGTCACCAACTTTTCCATGCCCGTGCCTGGATCAAAACGCGTGTGGCGATTCAGTCCTGCATCCACCACGAGGCGGATGCCATCCAGGGTGAGAGAGCTTTCCGCTATGGATGTCGCCAGGACGATGCGTCCATGCCAGCGTCTGTCGCAGGGCCTGAGTGTTTCGGTCTGCAGTTTGAGAGAGAGCTGGCCATGCAGCGTCAGCACCCGCCAGTTACGCAGACGCTGCACTCCCATGAGCCTTTGTCGGCAGCGTTCAATCTCACGCACACCAGGGAGAAAGACGAGGACCCCAGGAGAGATTTCACCGGTGTGGCTGTTGTGTTCGAGCTCGATCAATTCCTCCTCGAGGACGCGCAGCACATGCGTTTCGAGGCACTCCTTGTTGCGGGGTTGGCAGTGGCGGGTCTGCACCGGGAAGGCTTGTCCCTGACTGGTGAGCGTGTCAGCAGCATCGAACTGGGCACTCAGCGCCTCCAGCTGCAGGGTTGCTGACATCAGCAGCAGCTTCAGGTCAGGCCTCAGCAAGCGTCTTGCTTCCCGCAGAAGTGCCAGGGCAACGTCACTGTCGCGGCGGCGCTCATGGAATTCATCGAAGATCACAATCTCCACCCCAGGCAGGTCGGGCTGGGACTGAAGACGCCGCAGGAACAGCCCGTCAGTGATGGCTTCGATGGTCGTGGCGTCTGAGCGTCTCTGTTCGTTGCGGACGGAGTAACCCACACGCTGGCCCACCGGTTCGCCGATGGACTCAGCCAATCGAGTAGCAGCCGCTTTAGCCGCAAGCCTTCGCGGCTCAATCAGCAGGATGCGACCTGAAGCTCGGGGTGCGTGGACCAGCTCCCCCATTAATGCCAGAGGAACCCGGGTGGTCTTGCCTGCACCCGGTGGTGCCTGAAGGATCAGGGTTCCTGAGCTGTGTAGTCGAAAACAGAGGTCAGTGAGAAGACCATCAATGGGAAAGGAACCCAAGGGCGACGATCGACGTCAGAGTATGAAGTTGAGAATCCCCAGCAGCAGAATGCTGGTCAACGCTCCCATTGCCGTGAGCAATTTGATCAGCGGTGCGCTGCGGTGTTTCAGCGTGGCCATGAAGAAATCCTTAAAGGCCTAAAGAAAGTTTTTTAGCTCCTTGTGGGCCGGCTTGGCTGTATCCGTTGGCACGGCGTTACATGCAGCAAGGTGGCGAACAAGGGCAGGCGCTGCCGTCTCAGGGGCTCAACGCACGTGGCGAGCCCCATCAACCGGGTGGTAATCCTCTCCGGTGAGTTCTTCGTAGACAATCGCAGGCAGTCCGGTTTCGAACATCGTCTGCAGGGCTTCTTTCAGGTAAGGGTTCCAGCCACCGGTGCTCACCTGGCCATGCCTGACCGTCCAGTCCCAGGTGCCCTGAAGATCGCGAGGAATACGCCCTTCGCGGTCGCGTCGGGCAACCAAGTCGAGTGATTCAACCAGCCCCACCTGGATTGGATCTTTGCCATAGGCGGGAGTCAGGCTGAGTTCCAGACGAACGGGGTCTTCCTTGAGCAGACGCAGGCGAAAGCGTGGGGGCAGTTTCACGGATTTGATCACCGCGGCAACGATCCGTGTTCTTTGATCCACCAGGAGGTTCCCCCTACGAGTCCGAGTCGAGCTGCCGCGCAGCTTTCCTACCTAACTTATTCATTAGGTCGCACGCCAGGTTCGCCAGTCTCGTCCTCACCACTGAATCGAACGGTGAGCAGGTCCTCTTCAGTCAATCGGCCATCACCATCGAGCAGTTCAGGGTGAATGGTCACCTTGCCGGTTCGGTCAGCAGGAGTGTTAGTCGCCCCTGGAGAACGCACTGTTGCGCTGAACCCGCGTCCCATCACCCGGAAGGCTTGCCACAGCAGGGCCAGGAAGACCAGTCCGTAAATCAGGGGAAAAAGACTGCTGATCATGGGATGACGGCGGTTGTCGAGCTGGGACACACCCTCTCTTGCCTCCATCATCGCTATTCCTCGCCCAGTTGTGCTCGTTCAGGGCGCACTGTTGGTTGCATCTGGTCATGGAATCAACGGTGATTCCCCCTATCCGCGGTGGATTGCCCTGATTAAGGTCGGTTTCTCGCAATTCGTCGTCGCCCTCTCCATGGCTGTGGCACCGTTCATTTCTGTTAAGGAGCCTGCTCCGGTTACACGTGTCAGTCGCCGGGTCCTGCCTCTTATGATGGGGCTGTCGCTCGTGGCGCCAGTGGGTCTGGTCTTGCCACAGAGGAGTGTTGTGGCGGCAGCTCAGGTCTCAGCCTCAGCCGGTCTGTCGGCTCAATCCTTTGTGGCGGCGGCGGTGGCCAAAAGCGGCCCTGCGGTGGTCACGCTGGAAACGCAGCGAACCGTGCGGACAGCTGGTGGATCAGGCTTACCAGATGGACTGCTGATGGATCCGTTCTTTCAGCGCTTCTTCGGTTTGCGGGGCTCCGCTGCTCCGAGGGCTCGCGTGGAACGTGGTCAGGGCAGTGGTGTGATCTTCGATGACCAGGGACTGGTGCTGACCAACGCCCATGTTGTTGAGAACACAGATCGGGTGATGGTGGGATTGCCTGATGGGAGACGAGTTTCCGGCCAGGTTGTCGGCCAGGACTCGGTGACCGATCTGGCGGTCGTGAAGCTCCAGGGAGGAGATCTCTGGCCAACCGCTCCTCTTGGCGATTCGGATCGACTGCGAGTTGGTGACTGGGCCATTGCGGTGGGTAATCCTTTCGGGCTTGAAAACACCGTCACCCTGGGAATCGTGAGCAACCTCAATAGGAACGTCTCCCAGCTCGGAATCCAGGGCAAACGCCTGGATCTGATTCAGACCGATGCGGCAATCAACCCCGGGAACTCCGGTGGCCCTTTGCTGAATTCCGTCGGTGAGGTGGTGGGGATCAACACATTGGTGCGCTCAGGCCCCGGAGCCGGCCTCGGATTTGCCATCCCGATCAACAGGGCTAGAACGATCGCCTCGCAGCTGGTGAACCAGGGACGAGCGAGTCACCCCATGGTCGGGATTGGTCTCTCGACGATTCCTGCATCAAAGCCTGGCGGAACGGTGCCCCCCGGCGCCGTTGTCCGCTCGGTGATGCCCGGTGGTCCGGGCGCTCTGGCCGGCCTTCAGATCAATGATGTCATCGTGTCAGTGGCCGGCCAGCCGGTGCGCAATCCAGCTGAGGTGGTGACAGCCATTGATCGCAGCGGTGTTGGTCAGCCTCTGGTGCTCAGCGTGCAGCGCCAGGGAAGGCAACTGCCAGTGACGGTGAGGCCCGTTGAAATGAGCGCTCTGAAGATGCCCTGATCTGGGTCAGGTGTCATCTGCATCCTTCAGTTGCTCAACGCAGCGTGTGATGCATTCACCATCATCCAGAGAGCATGTGGTAATGCACTCGAAGTAGGTCTCAACGGCATCCCATGTCTGCTCATGGTCGCCTGCTGGATTGGGGCTGCTCAGATTGACGCTATTGATACCGGCGGACTGAGTTTCATGGTTTCTCATCGAGTGCCGGGATCGGTGATGTCAGCCTATGCACACGTTTCGAGCGGGTAAAGGGAAATAAGTCTTCCTGCCTAACTGTTCGTGAAGTTTCGTCTTGCACGCCACCGTATTGGTTTCAAGCCGCACTTCTCCGTTTCGCGTCCCGTTCTTTCTGTTTCTGGCGCTTGGCCTTTCTCTTCGCGTCCTGTTGCGCCTGGCGGAGTGCGGCTTCGGCGGCCTCCTTCTCTTCGGCTTTCTTTTCGACGTAGTAGGAGTAGTCGCCTCGGTAAAGCACCAGTTCTCCATCCCGCAGTTCAACGATGCGATTGGCGACACGGGAGATGAAATACCGGTCGTGAGAAACAAGCAGTGCCGCTCCCTCGTAGGCGCAGAGAGCGTCTTCCAGCATTTGCTTGGCTGGGATATCAAGATGGTTGGTGGGCTCGTCCAACACCAGGAGATTGCACGGTGTGAGCAGCATCAGGGCCAATGCAAGACGTGCCTTCTCGCCGCCGCTCAGCTTGCCGACCTCTTTGAACACGGTGTCGTTGCTGAAGCAGAAGCTGCCCAGCAGTGAGCGCACCTGGGTCTGCGTCCAGTCCGGTACCGCTTCAAACATCGTGTCAATCACGGTTTTGCCCAGGTCCAGAGCCTCTGCCTGGTTTTGTTCGAAATAACGCGCGATCACATTGTGTTCACCCAGCCGAGCCGAGCCCTCGTCTGGTGACTCCATTCCCATGATCAGTCGCAGAAGCGTGGACTTTCCGGCTCCGTTCGGCCCAACAAAGGCAATGCGATCACCGCGCTCAACCTCCAGTTCCGCTCCCAGGAAGAGGATTTGGTCGCCGTAGCTATGGGTGAGATTCTCCATCAAAGCCACCCGGGCACCGGATCGGGGTGCTTCAGGAAACCGGAAACTCGGTCCGGCAACGCTTTCGATCGGAGCGTTAACCAGTTCCACCTTCTCGAGTTGTTTTTCCCTGCTCTTGGCCTGGGTGCTTCGCGTGGCACTTGCTCTGAATCGATCGATGTAGGCCTGCTGGGTGGCGATCTCCTTCTGCTGACGGTCGAAGGCCGCCTGCGTCGCCTCCTGCTCCAGCTGCTTCTGTTCCAGATGCGCGGTGTAATTGCCGAGATAACTTCTGGAAATCCCCCTTTCGGTGGCAACAATCTGGTTGCAGACGCGATCGAGAAAGGTTCGATCGTGACTGATCACCACAAGGGCTGCTGTCTGCTCCTGCAGGTAGCCCTCGAGCCACTGGATGGTTTCCACATCCAGGTGGTTGGTCGGCTCATCAAGCAGCAGCAGATCAGGTTCCTGAAGAAGAATCTTGCCCAGGGCGATGCGCATCTGCCATCCGCCCGAATAGTCTCCGACCATGCATTCGGCACTCTCCGGCGTGAAGCCGATGGTGGGCAGCAGCTTGTCAATGCGGGCATCCAGTTCGTAGCCATGCAGGGCTTCGAATCGGTTCTGCAGCTGTCCCAACTCGTGAATCAGCTCATCGAGATGATCGGGATCTTCAGCTGCTTGGTCAGAGCCCATCGCCTCTTCGACTTCGCGCTGGCGGTTCAGCACAGTGGCGGCTTCTCCAAAGGCTTGGAAGAGCTCCTGCCGCACCGAGCGGTTGAGGTCCACGTCGAATTCCTGTTGCAGGAATGCGATTCGTGGTTCCCCCTGGCGAACGACCGCGCCGCTGGTCGGCTCTTCATGGCCCGCGATCAAGCGCATCTGAGTCGATTTGCCTGCGCCGTTGACACCGACCAGGCCAATGCGATCGCCGGGTTTGATCTCCCAGGTGACGTCCCGGAGCACTTCCCCAGTGGGATAGATCTTGCTGACGTGCTCAAGTCGCAGCACCGGCGAAGACGCGGAGAAACCCCATCATCTCGTGTCGGGGTGTGGGCAGACTGTGCTCAAAGAGAGAAGCTGCGTTGATGCGAAGGCTGGAGCAAGTCGCCGCCCTTGTGGTGGCAGCAGGGCTGGCTCTGGTGAGTTACTGGTTGTTCTTCAGCTGGGCCGGTGGAGGTGGCAGCAGGGAGCGTCTGCCTGTGCCGGTTTCACCCAGCCAATCCAGCCGGTTGATCAAAGACCGCCCCTCGCTTTGACCAGCCACTGCTTGCTGAGCTCGTCATCAAGGCTGTTGATGAAAGCCTTGACCTCGTCATGGGTCACCGGGAGGTTCATCTGCTCCCCCACCTGACAGATGGCCTGAATGGCTCCTCCAGGATTCTGAAGAGCCTGTCTGAACAGGGCGCGTGTTAATTCTCGATCCTGCTCGATCTTGGTGTAGAGCTCTGCTGCATTGCTCATGGCGCACCACCATCTGCGTCAACCCTATCTGTGGCCATCCTGTGCAGCCATGGGCGCGCTCTCTCTTAAGCGGCCTGGTCCAGGTCGGCTTCCTTGAGGCCTGATGCGGAAGCATCTTCCATGCTGCGTGCATCCGCGCAGAGAACCTTGCGCAGTTGGGCGTAGTTAGCGGCCTGGGACATCCTGCCTTCCTGCACAGCTCCGTATTCAGCTCGCTGCAGCACATGGTGCAGGTGCGTGAGCAGGTAGGAACTGATCACTGCCGAGACCAGTACATCGCTGTTATCAGACGCACGGCGAGATCGTCGTGAACCGGCAGCCCTTCGATTGCGCGGGGCTGACTGGCGAGTGCTGGAGGCCTGGCTGGTTGTACGTGGCATGGCAGTCCTGGCGGAATCGTTGATGTGCAGTCCTGAGGTGATGAGCCGCGTGTCAGGGAACGGGGTGACCACATCATAGTGCTGGATACTACCCTTGCGCATCTCTGTACACTTTTAAGTACCTCTGCCTCATGGTTCGTGGCGACCCGCCAAACCTCATCCAGCGGGAAGCCGAAATCGCCGCGGATTCAGGTGGTTTTGCCTGAAGATCTCTGTCATCGGCTGACAGCCCTTGCTGAACAGGAGTGCCGTACCGTCAGCAACATGGCCAAAGTGTTGATCCAGCAGGGGGTTCAGCGTCTGGAACAGGCCGGTTCCTCAGTGGTGTCAGCTCCCACATCCACAGAGCGAATGCGCTCAGCTCTCGAGGCTCAGCAGCCTCGTCGACTCCGCGGAGCTCCTCGACGGTTGCGGCTGCATCGCCCTGGCTGATCTGAGTGACCTGCGGAGTGGCTGACAGGGTTCAGGCCGGTTCGGCGCGCACCCCCAGAACACAGCTGTGTTCTGCCCCAGTGATGGAAGGTGCATTGCCGGGATGATTGCGGTGATGCCACCAGGCCAGCAGCGCGAACACCAGGGCTTCGCGCGCCTCGCAGGGAAGATTCAGTTCGTCGCTGGGACGCACTCTGAGGCCATGGCAACGCGATTGCAATTCCCGCATCAGCGTTGTGTTGCGGCGGCCTCCTCCGGCCACCACCATCTCCGTCGGCAGGGGAAGGCCGAGATGGCGTACCTGCTGCAGATCCTGAGCCACCACTGCAGCTGTGAAGGCTGTGAGTGTGGCCATCTGGTCCTCGGGGCAGGCCTGTTGCAGCTCGCTGAGCCTCCGTTCCAGATCCTTGCGACCAAACAGTTCGCGTCCGGTCGACTTCGGTGCTCTCTTCAGGAAATAGGGCTCACTCAGCCAGCTCCTCAGCTGCTCATCCATCACCTGTCCGCGTGCAGCCATGCCTCCATCCCTGTCACAGCGCTCCTGCCCATCGCTGAAGGCGGCCATCGCCAGGTCGATCAGGCTGTTGGCTGGACCGCAGTCCCAGCCGAGCACGGGTCGTTGCCGGTCTGGACCGTGTGACGGCGGAATCAGGGTGATGTTGGCGATGCCACCGAGATTCAACAGCGCCCGCCAGCCCTTAATTCTGCCCATCAGAGCCGCATCGGCCATGGGTACCAAGGGGGCGCCCTGCCCACCCAGAGCGAGGTCAGCGGCACGGAAATCGTGAATAACAGGTCGCTGCAGCATGTGTGCGAGCAGCGGCCCCTGAAGCATCTGCCAGCTGCTTCCACGTTGGCGCTTGCCTCTCGCGTCGGCTTCAGGTGGGCGGTGCCAGATCGTTTGGCCATGGCAGCCAATGAGGCTGGCTGAACGATCGGGATCGCAGGCTTCAGCAGCCTTTGCCTGGTATTCAGTGATCGCTTCAGCCAGATCCAGAATGGCCGCTGCAGGGGCAGCTTCTCCCTGGGCCATGGCCAGCATTCCCTTGCGCAGATCTGAGGGATAGGGGCAGGAAGCACTGTGAATCAGGGTCCAGCTTGGACTGCTCGATGACCCACTGAACTCAGCAAGAACGGCATCCACTCCATCGGCACTGGTGCCGCTCATCAGCCCGAGAACGCGCATGATTCCGATCAGGTGCGGGGGAGGTTCTGAAGGTCATCTGTCAAACCCATCACCACCAGAACGTGGCCTTCCATCAGAACGTGTGATGCGGGTGGATTGACCATCAGGTCTGCAGCCGGCCCGGCTGCCAGCACATTGACTCGATAGTTCTTACGCAGATTGAGATCGCGCAGAGAGAGCCCAACAAAGCGTTCCGGCACCTTGATCTCCTCGATCGAGTTGAGCTCGTCCAGCTCCAATCGCTCCATCAGATTGGGGCGCACCAGTTCAAGACCCAGACGCTCGCCCTGCATCCGAGAGGGAAACACCACGCGGTCGGCACCAACGCGCTTCAGCATTTTTTCGTGCAGGTCACTGGTGGCACGTGCAATCACCCGGCGCACGCGAGTGCCCTCGCTGTCCTTGGCGATCAGGGTGGCTGTGATGCTCGCTTCGATCGGTTCGCTGATCGCCACGACCACGGTGTCCATGTCGAGGATGCCTGCTTCCCGCAGTGATTCCTCATCAGTGCAGTCCAGGACCCTGGCTTCGATGGAAGGTTCAAGCTGTCTGAGTTCCTCGATCGCCCTCGAGGAACGATCCACGGCGAGCACGTCAGCGCCGCTTTGCATCAACTGGCGGCACACAGCACTGCCGAAGCGTCCGACGCCCACGATTCCGAAGCTGCGGGGGTCGCTCTCTTCAGCAGGCGACCAGTGCCACCAGTCCCTCATGGCGTCAGCCCCAACGAGTTGCGTTCAGACATAGAGATCCTCGCGGGGATAACCGATCCGATTCTGGCGCTGCAGCTGGTTGCGGTCGAAGCTCTCCCAGATAGCACTCAGCAGCAGCAGGATTCCCAGCCGTCCCACAAACATTCCCACCACCAGAATCAGCTGGCCAAAGCGACCCAGTTGTTCAGTGACGCCCAGATCCATCCCCACGGTGGCAAAGGCGGAGATGCAGGTGAACAGCAGTTCCAGGAAGGTGAGTGGCTCTTCTCCGTTCTGGTTGGTGGTGAGGGCGAGCAGCAGCGCCATCACGAGAACGAACATCAGCGAGGCCATCACGATGCTCACGGCCCTGAGCACCACCTTGTCGGGAATCTGACGGTGCCGGATGACGACGTCATCCTGACCGCGAAGTGTGGATCGGGTGGCGGCCATCAGGGCTGCAACGGTGGTCGTCTTGATGCCGCCTCCCGTCCCTCCGGGACTGGCCCCTATGAACATCAGGGCCATCAGCAGCAACAGTCCTGAGTCGGAAACACTGTGCTCTGACAGCGGAACTGTGGTGAATCCCGCCGTGCGGGCGCTCACGGATTCGAACAGGGCGCTCATCAGCCGTTCTGGCCAGCCCATCGTCGTGAGGATATGCCCCTTGGACAGGGATTCGGTCAGCAGCAGTCCGAAGGTGCCGATCAGGATCAGCAGAATCGACGTTCTCAGCACCAGCCGTGTGTGGAGACTGAGATTGCGGCGCTTCAGTCGTTGTCGATTGCTCCAGAGATCACTGGTGACACGCCAGCCCAGTCCTCCCAGAACGATCAGCAGCATGATCACCGCGTTGACCACCCGATTCGTCCGGTAGCCCTCGAGGCTGTCGTTCCAGAGGCCGAATCCCGCATTGTTGTAGGCCGAGATGCTGTGAAACAAAGATGCCCACAGCCTTTCTCCACCCGCAGGAAGATCTGAAAAGCCGTAGCTGTAGAGCACAAAAGCTCCAATCAAGATCAGTACTGCTGCGGTGAGGGCGATGCTTCTGAACGTGCCGCCGACCCCACCCACGCCGAATTGATCAAGGGCCTGGCCACGGTCCAGGCGACGCTTCAGGGAGGCGCCCCGAACCACGAACCCCTGAAGGAAGGTGGTGATCGCCATCAGGCCGAGGCCTCCCACCAGGATCATGAACGCCAGAACGCCCTGACCGACGACCGTGAGATCCTTGCCGACATCGATCACGGTCAGGCCTGTCACGGTGACCGCGGAGGTCGCCGTGAACAGTGCTTCCCAGAGTCCGACACTTGTGTTTGAGCAAAGTGGGCTGGACAGAAGCAGCGTGCCGATGGTGATCACCAGCAATCCCGTCACGACCGTGAACTGGGGCACGGTGAGGCGCCGGTACCACGCCTGAGTGCGATGAATGGCTCTAGGGAGTGCCATGCGCTCAGCGGCCTCCTGCCTGGACAAGGATCAATCCAGGAACCAGCAAGGTCATCAGCAATGTGAGACCGGCCCCATAGCGAGCTACATCGAAAAAGCGGTAACGCCCTGGTCCGAAAACCATCAGGTTGGTTTGGTATCCCATCGGAGTGAGGAACGACTGGCTGGCTCCGAACAGCACAGTGAGCAATAAAGCCTGGGGGGGAAGGTTCAGAGACGGAGCCAGCTGCGTGGCCACAGGCACCAGCAGTGCCACCGACGCGGCATTGCTCATCACGCTGGTGATCAGGTTGGTGGCGAGAAAAATGACCAGTAACGCCCAGTAAGACGGCCAATTCAGCAGCAGTCTCTCCATGTCGGATGCCATGGCGTTGGCCAGGCCACTGGTCTGCAGAGCGACGCTGAAGCTGGAAAGGGACCCGAGCAGAAGAATCACGTCCAGTCTGATCGACCGCTGCACCTCACCTGTTCTCAGGCATCCCATCAGCACCAGCAGCACAACGGCCAAGAGCACTGCGGCAACCAGGGGGACGGCGGTGATGGTGGGCACCAGCAGCATCAGAGCCGTGATGGTGATGGCCTGAGGCTTGCGTCGAATGGTGGGTAGATCGTTTTCAAGCTGGTCGAGCACCAGCAGATCGTTACTGGCCTGAAGCCCCCGGATTGCATCCAGCGGAGCTTGCAGCAGCAGCACATCACCTTCACGCAGAACGGCCTGGCCAAGTCGCTCTTGAACCGTCTGCTGACCTCGGCGGAGTGCCAGCACCGTTGCGTTGTGTCGTTGTCGAAAACGCAGCTCCCGCAGGCTTGCACCGGCCAGTGTGGATCCAGCTGGAAGCAGCACCTCAACGGTCTTCTGACCGTTTGCACCTTCGCTGAACAAGGCCGGCTCGGTACTGACCATGGCGAGCTGATCAGCGGCAGGACGACTGGCAGAGGCGAGCTGAATCGTGTGGTCCTGTTGGAGGCGTAGCAGATCGGCCCGTGTGACTCTCAGCAGCAAGCGGTCCTCGGCCTCGATGCAGCGGTCGGCCAGGGGTGGAAGGATTCGTTCGCCACCTCTCTGCAGCTCGAGAACATCCACATCGAAGCGACGTTGCAGCCGGCTGTGCCGCAGGGTCTGTCCGACAAGCGAGGAAGATCCTGGGATCCTGACTTCCGTGAAGTATCCAGTGAGCGACTGGTTGGTGCTGAGCTGATCATCAGGCTCACTCCTGTCCGGCAGCAGTGCGCGAGGGGCAATCAGCATGTAGCTCGCTCCGGCGAGCCAGACCGGTACTCCGATGGCGCTGAAACTGAACAGATCCAGGGATCCATAGCCCAGTTGCTGGCTGACGTCACTGGCCAGCAGATTCACGGAACTGCCGAGCAGCGTGAGCGTGCCGCCCAGCAGTGTGGCAAAGGAAAGAGGCAGAAGCACCCTGGAAGGCGCGATCCCTCTCTTCTGGCACCAGCTCTCCAGCACCGGAAGCAGGCTCGCCACAATGGGTGTGTTGGGCACCACGCCGGAGATCGGTGCCACCACCAGGGTCAGCAATCCCACCATGCGTCTGGGAGTCCTGATGCGTTCGGATGCAATCAGTTCTCGGAGTCGATCAAGCGCGCCGCTGCGGAACAGGGCTGCTGAAACGGCGAACAGTCCCATCAGCGTGATCAGAGCAGGGCTGCCGAAGCCGCTCAGGGCCTGCAGAGGGGTCAGCACGCCACCGATCATCAGCAGCGAAACACTGAGCAGGCCCACCAGTTCAGGTGCCATGACTCCGCTGATGAACAGGGCCACCGCGACCAGCAGCACAGCGAGAGTGATCAGAGCGTCTCCGTTCTGCAGAGCGACACTGAGCTCAACCATTGAGGGGTGCGCCTGTTGGCTCCGTGACAGGTGGGCTGACTGTTTCTGGTGTGGACTCCCAGAACGTCTGTTCAAGCCATGTTCGCAGACCCTTCAGGCCTGTTCCCATGGTGGCGGAGAGGTAAAGGGCTTCAGGCTCCAGTTCACGGATCCGCTCTAAGGCTCCTGCATGACATCGGTCGATCTGGTTGGCCAGCACCTTTCTGGGCTGCTCACAGCCAAGCCCGTCGAGAATGGAGTGAACGGCTTTGAGTTGTCCGTGCCAGTCGGGATCTCCGAGATCCACCACCAGCAGCAGCTGGTCTGCATTGCGGGTTTCTTCGAGCGTGGCCATGAAGGCTTGCATCAGAGGAGCCGGCAGTTCACGGATGAACCCCACCGTGTCGGTGATCAACAGCTCCCGGGGAGCGGCTCCAGCCCTCGGCAAGCAGAGCCGACGTGTTGTGGGATCGAGGGTCGCGAACAGGATGTTTTCGGCTTGGACCGGTCCTCCCGGCGCGCGGTCACAGAGCGCATTGAGCAGCGATGACTTGCCGGCATTGGTGTACCCAACCAGCGCGACACCGGGAAGTTCGTGGCGTCGCTCTCTCAGCCGGGCTCGGTGTGCTCCCAGCTGGCGCAATTCCCGGCCCAGGTGTTCGATGCGTCGGCTGATCGCACGTCTGTCTTTTTCAAGCTGGGTTTCTCCTGGACCGCGGGTGCCGATGCCACCCCCCTGCCGAGACAGACTCAATCCGCGTCCTGCAAGCCTTGGCAGTCTGTAGCGAAGCTGGGCCAGTTCGACCTGGAGGCGGCCTGCAGCGCTGGAGGCCCGTTGAGCAAAGATATCGAGGATCAGCTCGCTGCGATCCATCACTGGACTGTCGAGCAGCCGCTCCAGGTTTCTTGCTTGAACAGGCGTGAGCTCTCTGTCAGTGATCACAAGCGTGGCGCCGTGCTTGCGGATGTCCAGTGCTGCCTCCTGCAGCTTGCCTTTACCCCAGAGGGTCTGAGGATTGATCTGTCCCTGACGCTGGCGGCAGACGGCAACTGTTGTGGCACCGGCACTGCGCGTCAACCCCTCGAGTTCGGCCAGTTCACGCTCGCTCCGTGCCGGGTCCGTGCCGGTGAGAGTGAGCAGCAGCACCTGCTCCACTGTTGTTGCGATGTGCTCTTGCGCTGCCCGACACGGATCGCCATGCGGCGCGTCATTCCCTGCATAGGCTTCGCTGCTGCAGAGCATCGTCAGATCGCCTGCTTCCCCGCAACTCCAGCCAGCGTCGGCCTTGGGGTCTGGAAGCCAGAGGGCACCGGAACGGATCCCACTGCGAGCGATCACGGCTTGATACCGCAGCCAGGACTGGGGCTGAACATCCAGGGCGATCACCGCATCGCGACCATCAGGGACCAGGTCCGGAGAACGGCGTCCATGCAGCGCGCTGATCAGACGCCATTGCCTCGAGCTGCGCCTGGATCCGCCCTGAAGATGGCGGTCCAGTCGATCGGATTCTCCGAGTGGGCCAACCCAAAGCAGGCGGCAGACGCCACGGTCGTCGATCAGCAGATGCAGCGTGTCCTCAAGCTGCACAGCGAGTTCGGCAAGCCGTTCCAGCGTGAAGAGGTCACCACCGCAATCATCGGGGTGGCGACGATGGCTGAGGCGTTCCAGCTGCTTGAGCTGTGAAGGACGCAGCCCCCTGGTTCTGCCTGCCAGGTGAGCCTGTTTCAAGGACCAACCAGCCAGGCTCCGGCTGCGCGAAGCCCCAGCGAAAGCCCTGGCAATCGCGTCAGGTAGGTCAGTCGGCGCAGCTTGAAGGCCAGAGGCCCCGAGAGGGTCAGGCCGAGGCCGGTGATTGAGGCATCGCCAATGCCGAGGCTGAGCATTTCGCCGAGGTCCTTGAACACAAACGTGTTTGCATCCCTGCCTTGCAGCTTTGCCTTCAGCTCTTTCGCGGCAAACTGACCCTGCTGAATGGCCGCCTGAGCTGAATGAGGCCAGCCGGAAAGCTCATCTGCTTTGGGATTGACGGCGATATCTCCGAGAGCCAGTACATCCGGGTAGGCCTTCAGACGCAATGATTCGCTGACTGGCAGTCGACCTTGATGGAGCTCCAGCTTGGGAGAGATGTCCGGAATTGTGGGGCGACTGCCTGCCGTCCATATCAATCCATCGTGGTTCTGCTGATACGAGCCCTGCGGTCCGCTCAGCGACACGGACGTTGCTGACACCGAGTCGACTCGGGTGTTGAGGTGAATGGTCACACCACGCTTCTTCAGGGAGATCTCGGCCTGCTCCCTGTTGAAGGCTTTCGATCTGGGCAGGATCTGATCACCGAGCTCAACCACTTGCACCGTGGCGGCACCGTTGAGCAGGTCCATGAGCTTGCATGCCAGTTCAACCCCTGTGGCTCCTGCCCCAGCAATCACGAGGTTGCTTGTGCCTGATGGGCGCCGTCGCAGCTCCTGCAATCGCTCCTGCAGAGGTTGCAGATCAGACAGGGTGTGGAAGTTCAGTGCGTTGTCGCGAACTCCTGGAATGCCGAAATCCTCGGGTTGCGCGCCCGTTGCCAACACCAGCTGGCTGTATTGCAGGGCGCGGCCCGAGGCTGTAGTGACGCTGCGGGCATCAAGGTCGATCGAGCTCGCGCGGTCCTGCAGATGACTGATTCCACGCCCCTGCAGCAAGGATGCGTAGTCGGGGGCAACCTCCCATCCCTTCAGTTCCCCGCTCATCAATTCGTAGAGCAGTGGAACGAAGACAAAGCGATCACGAGGTTCAATCAGCACAACCGGTGGTCGTGGATGCAGGCGGCTGAAGGCAAGCGCCGATGACAATCCGGCGAATCCACCACCGATCACCACGATCGGTTGAACTTGCCCGCTGGCAGGGGGAGTCAAGGCATTCTCTGGAGCGTGTTGAAACCATAGGCAGACCTGTGGTCACCTCGGCATTGGAGGATGGGGTGCATGAGCCAGGGCACCAAAGGCATGATCGGCACCGCTGCTGGTGTGGATTCGGGCACGGCCGCTGCCGGTCTTGACATGCTGCGAGCAGAGCTGGACCCGATGTCGCCGCCGCAACGTCTGCAGTGGGCGTTGAATCGTTTCGGTTCCGGCTTCGCGATGACCACCAGTTTTGGCATCCAGTCGTCAGTGTTGCTGCACATGCTCAGTCGCCTCTCCGGAGCGGAGTCTGTGCCTGTGATCTGGGTGGATACGGGTTATCTGCCTGCGGAGACCTATCGCTACGCCAACACACTCAGTGCACGACTGGGCACCAGACTTGTTGTGACCCAGTCCGCCGTGTCTCCCGCGCGTATGGAAGCAGTCCATGGAAGGCTCTGGGAGAGTGATCGGGAGGAGGATATGGATCTGTATCTGCGCCTCCGCAAGGTGGAGCCTCTGGAGGAAGCGCTGAGTGGGCTGAACGTCAGCTGCTGGGCCAGTGGTGTACGCCGCGGTCAGACAGAGCTGCGCAACACCATGACGGTGCTTGATCCGATCCGTGATCGTTTGTCTCTTCGTCCCTTGCTGGGGTGGACCAAGCGCGATGTCTTCTATTACATGCAGGAGCATGATCTGCCTCAGCACCCGCTGTTCGATCAGGGTTATTCCACCGTGGGAGACTGGCATTCCAGTGCTCCTGACGGTGTTGAGTCCGAGGGCCGCAGCACCCGCTTCGGAGGACAGCGTCAGGAGTGTGGCATCCATGTGCCCGGAGTCATGGGTGATGGCATCTGACCATGCGGTCTGAGCAGCGCTGTCTGCTGATCGGTAACAGTCGCTGGCACTGGGCCGAGCGAATTCGGAGCGGTGCCTGGAGCTACAGCCATTCCCAGCCTCAGCTGTCTCTCTTGGCTTGTGATCCGCCGCTTTGTGCTTGGGCGGCAGTTGGACCTGTGCCTGATCATTCCATGCTCATCCCAGATCGCTGTCTCGGCCTTGATGCGATTCCGCTGCGAAATGTGCCGCCATGGCTTGGCATCGACAGGGCGCTGGCGGGATGGGGAGCCTGGATTCAGTCAGACCAGGTTGGCTCCCTGATGGTTGTTGATGCCGGCACCGTGCTCAGCCTGACGCGGGTCAGCGGAGAGGGTGGATTCAACGGTGGCTGGCTTGCAGCTGGATTGAGGCTGCAGTTGCAGGCCATGGCGGCAGGTACTCAGGCGCTGACAGACCCTGGCGACCAGATGCAGGATCCGAGTGCTGGAACCCCGTTCCCGAGGAAGCCGTGCGAGGCGATGCGCCGGGGAGTGATCGAAAGTCTCGTCGGTCTGATCATCCGAGCCCAGGAACTCGACCCCTCTCCGCTCTGGCTCTGCGGCGGTGATGCTCCGCTGCTGGTGCAGCCTTTGCTGAGCCAGGGGCTTGAAGTGAATCATGCCCCTGATCTTGTGATGCAGTCACTGGTGAAACTGGTCAGCCCAGCCCCAGATCGCTCAGCACTTGATCGGCCATTGAATCGGCTTTGACCTTCCTGTAAATCAATTCAAGCTTGCCTTCAGCATCCACCACAAAGGTGTGACGCATCATGCCCATGAACTCGCGGCCCATGAATTTCTTCAGGCCGTAGCTCTCGTAGCTGCTGGCCACGGCGCATGGTTCCTCGTCGGTGAGCAGGGTGAAGGGAAGTTCCTGCTTGGCGATGAAGCGGGTGTGGGATGCGGCGTTGTCCTTGCTGATTCCCAGCACCCTGATGCCATGGGCCTTGAGGTCGCTCCAGCGGTCCCGGAAGTTGCACGCTTCCTTGGTACAGCCGGGGGTTGCGTCCTTCGGATAGAAATAGATCACCACTCGCTGCCCTTTCAGAGATGAAAGCGTGAGAGGCTCACCATTCTCATCTGGAAGTGTGAAGTCAGGGGCGGGATCGCCGATCTGCAGAGTCATGGATAGCCGGACTGTCGGCGGCAGCGTAACTGCGTTGTGGATGCAGCAGATCGGCCCAGAGGCTTCAGCCGGAGAGCTGGTTGTGAGCGAGCAGGAGCGTGCCTGGGCCGCAGGGCTGACGGCGTCCCGCCGCCAGCAGTACCTGGCTTCGCGTGGTTGGATGCGCAGTTGTCTGGCCGCGCTGCATGCGGCTGACCCTCTGCAGGTGCCGCTAGACGCTCCACCGGGTGCTCCGCCACGGCTGTTGGACGCATGGGGTTATGTGAGCCTCAGCCACTGTGCTGACGCCTGTCTGATGGGTTGGTCTCAGCAGCCCATCGGCGTTGATCTGGAGCGTGCCGACCGAAAGCTCCGTGCGGCAGCCGCATTGATGCGTCGCTTCTTCACTGAGACTGAGCAATGTGAGCTGACGGCACTGGAGGGCGATCAGCTGCGACAGCAGGTACTGGATCGGTGGCTGGTCAAAGAAGCTGCGATCAAGTGGCAGCGAGGCTCTCTGGCACAGGACCTCTGCTGCTGGGAGGTGAGCTCCAGCTTTTGTGGCGCCCTGCACCGTGGGTTGAATCTCAAGGTCGCTGCACAGTTGCGGTCTCAAGGGGACTGGCGTTTTGGAGTTGTCGTTGCTGAGCAGACATTTCTGCAGGATTGTCTGCTTTGCTCAGCGTGAACAATCTTGAGCTCAATGGATGTCAATGTTTTGGGGGATGGATTTCACTCAGCAACCGAATCAACGGCAATGCTTCACCACGAGATCCATGCATCCATTGAGAATCACGAGTCTTGTTCGCTTGGTTCTTGTGAGGTGGATTTGTCCTCATTTGCGCTTTTCATGTGCTGATTCTGTTGGCAACTCTTTTTCCTACCGATAGGATTAAAGAGACGTCTTCTCTCGCCGTCCGTGTTCACCCGTTTTGCAGCCGGCGCTCTCGCCGCCGCTTCCATTTCCACTCTGGCTGTCGCCGCTGAAGCTGGCACCAAGCGCCCTGTGCGCTGGGTGTCCGGTGGTGCTGTCTGGACCACCAAAGCATCAGCTTTCGCCAAGTTCTTCAACGATGGCGAAATCACTGACCGTGCCCTTCAAGCAGGTATCAACAACTCCGGTTGGACTGCTGATGAAATCCAAGAGGGCATGACCAAGAGCTACGACGTAGACCTGGTTGGTGTTTCTCGCTTCCTGTATTCCGCCGATGGCGTGAAGTTCCTGGACGACCAGACCCGCAGCTACTTCCCTTACTGGCAGAAGAAAAAGACCGCTGTGGTCGCTCTTCGCTCCGCCATCATCCTTGACGCTGCCGATGGAGAAATCTCCTCTGCAGGCATCATGCGCCAGCTTCCCGTTGACTTCCGTCTCAACGACAACGGCACTTCTGACGGCGCTCAGAACGTCTGTAAGGAAGGTCTCGACGAGCCCCAGTCCACATCCCTTCTCTCCTGGTATGTGTTCCTGCCCGCATGTGTGCAGGCCAACCAGATCCTTCCCGCTGAGCCCGCACCTGCTGCTGCTCCCGTCCGCGGCCTCTGGTGATTGTCGAGAACCCTCACGGGTTCATCAACGTCATCAACCTTGTTCATCAAGCTCCGGCATCGCCGGGGCTTTTTTGATGAAAGTCTTTGATGGAAGCTGATCAGGTCAGTCGACCTTCGATTCGCCAGTGGCGAAGACTCTGGGGAAGATGTTTGCCGCGTTGCTTCATCAGCTCATGACGCAGCTCAGACAGAGCGTTTTCACTCGCTTCTCCGGTTTTTTCAAGAGCCCTGCGGTAGGGGCGGTTTTCTCCTAGCCATCGTTCGATCAGACTCGTCTCAACGGAGAGCCTCAGCGCTTCCTGCCAGCTGCTCTGGGTCGTCACCCAACCGCTGCGCTCAAGCTGACTCAGCAGCATTTGACGCTGTTCCGACTGACTCAGCCAGTTGGATTCCAGTGCGGCCAGGGTTTGCAGCGGTGACCTCGGTTTGGTTTCCGCCTTTTCGCGCTTGAGCAGTTCCAGCAGCCCCCCTGCCGGTCCGAGTTGGGGTTCACTGAGCAACAACCTCAGCTGAGCACCACTTCTTGAGCGGGCGCTCACCAGGGCCCAGAACCTCTCAAGGTCAGGGGCGTTGAGATCGGCCTGATTCAGTCGCCCGCCCACCACTTCGAACTGGTGGTCAGGGCTCAGCAACTCCAGTTCAGCCGCATCGCTCAGGACGGCCGGTTGATTGAGTGGATCAAGCAACTGCAACTGCGCGTCCAGCCGTAGTTGTTCGCTTGAGGATGAACAGAGAATTGTGAGACCACCTTCGGCCACGGCTCCAAGGGGATCGAGCGACCAGAGCAGCGACCGACCGCCCAGGATCAGCACCCGATCCGTGCGCTGCCATGGGAGGTCTGACCAGAGTCTCTGTCGCAGCTCCTGCAGGCGTTCACCATCCACGGACAGTTGCCGTTGCAGCCAGCGCTCCAGCTGAGGTTGTTCCGGTCCGCTGCTCACCAACAGCGGGTGTTCGTCGACCGCCTCCGCTGAGGCTGCCAGCTGAGCGGCACGACGTTCCAGCATCCGTTCGCGACGTTGTCCTTCCCAGCCCTGACGACTCGGTGACCAGAAGGCTTCACCCTGAAGGGCACTGGGTAAGTACTGCTGTGCCACCCAGTGTTCACGAAAAGCATGGGGGTAGCGATAGCCCTTGCCGTCACCGAAGGCATCGCCATCGCGGTTGGCGTCGCGCAGGTGGGCAGGTACCTCCTGGCGCTGTGCTTCACGAACCTGCCGCAGCGCTTCGAACATGCCGCTGGTGCTGTTGCTTTTTTCGGTGCAGGCCAGATAGAGAGCTGCCTGGGCAAGTGGATACAGTCCCTCTGGAAGTCCGATGCGCTCAAAGGCCGCGGCGCAGGCTTCGACCACCACCACAGCCTGAGGGTCCGCAAGTCCCACGTCTTCCCCGGCCGCGATCAGCATGCGCCGGAAAATGAAGCGTGGGTTTTCACCGGCTTCGATCATCCGTGCCAGCCAGAACAGTGCAGCGTCGGCATCCGAGCCCCTCAGGGATTTGATGAATGCGCTGATCGTGTCGAAGTGCGCATCACCCTGCTTGTCGTAGAGCACGGCGCGCTGCTGGATGGATTCCTCAGCGATGCCCAGGTCGATTTCAATCACACCCAGGTGATTTTCAGGGGTGCTCTCCACGGCGAGCTCGAGCGCATTGAGCAGGCTGCGGGCGTCACCTCCTGCCACATTGACGAGATGGGCAGAGGCCTCAGCGCTGATTTCAACATCGCGGTCGCCATAGCCACGTTCCTTGTCTTGCAGCGCTGTCTGCAGCAAACGACTGAGGTCTTCAGGATCCAGGCTCTGCAGACGAAACAACCTGGACCGACTGACCAGTGCCTTGTTGACTTCGAAAAAGGGGTTTTCGGTGGTGGCACCGATCAGGCTGAGTGTGCCGTTCTCCACCCAGGGCAGCAATGCATCCTGCTGGGCACTGTTGAAGCGATGCACCTCATCGATAAACAGGATGGTGCGGAGCCCATGGCGTTCGAGGCGTTGACGGGCATCGTTCACCTCAGAGCGCAAGTCCTTCACACCGGCAAGCACGGCATTGAGAGAACTGAAATGGGCTCTTGTGTGATTGGCGATAATCCTCGCCAAGGTGGTCTTTCCGACCCCGGGTGGGCCATGCAGAATCAGATTTCCGACACGATCCGCTGAGATGGCTCGGCGCAGCAAGCGGCCCTCCGCAAGGATTGCTCCCTGCCCAACGAATTCATCGAGATTGCGGGGCCGCAGACGATCGGCGAGCGGTGCTTGCCGTAGCCGAGCGGCTTCCCCGTGATGGCTGAACAGATCCTGTTTCAGAGGTCCGCCCAAGGCGTCGATTCCCGGTCAGACGATTCTTGCTCAAGTTGAGCCTTTGAGAGCGAGAACACCGTCATAATGCGCCCGACTGCGTCCTGACTGTGCGTCTCAACCAATCCCTCATCCCTGTGGCACTGACGGCCTTCATGCTGAGTGCCTGCGGTAAGGGTGGCAATGCGCAGAGACCCCTTCCAGAAGTGCAGCAGGCTGCTGTCACCGAGGCTGCCTTCACAGATGATGTCGACACGGTGAGCACGCTGGAGGCCGGCGACCTGGTTCAGCTTGCGGCTCAGGCATCAGGCCGGATCATTGAATTGAAAATCACCCAGGGAGATCGGGTGACCCCGGGGCAGTTGCTCATGACCCTTGATCAGGCTCAGGAGCAGGCCAAGCTGGCCGGGTTAAAAGCCCAAGAGCAAAAGGATCTGCTGGAGCTGAAACGTTATGAATTCCTGGTGCCTCTTGGTGCCGCGGAAGCCTCAGATCGTGATCAGCGGCGTGCGATCTACATCGCCTCGCGAGAAGAGGTCAAAGCTCAGGAGGCCACCCTGGCCTACAGCAACCTGCAGTCACCGATCGCTGGAACAGTGGCAGACGTCTCCGTGCAGGTCGGGGATGTGGTCAGAAACGGCGACCCATTCACCAAATTGATTCGCAACAACACCCTTGAGGCCAGGGTGGAGGTGCCTTCAACCTACGCCGATCGCATCAGGATTGGATTGCCGGTGTTGCTCAGTCTTCCTGGCCGGAACGAGGTGATGGCCAGGAGTTCGGTGATGTCCATTGACCCTGGAATCAACGCCGGAACACAGGCCCTTCTGGTGATGGCGCAGTTCCCCAATCCAGATGGAAAGCTGCGCAACGGTCAGAGGTTGCGCACTCGGGTTCAGCTCGACTCCCGCCAGGAGCCGTCCGTTCCATTTGCTGCCGTAACGCAGACGTCCGGCCAGAGCTTTGTGTTCCGTCTTGGAACACTCCAGGAGCTTGAAGCACAGCCTGGTAAGGCTGACCTGGCCAGGATCAAGCGGGGGATTGATCGTGGCGTGATTCCCTCCTCGACCCTTTTTGCGCTGCAAACGCCGGTCAATCTCGGTCCCCTGCAGAACAACCGCTATCCCGTCACCAGGGGGCTCAGGGTCGGACAGAAGGTGATTACCAGCAATCTGCTCAGCCTGCGCCACGGCGTGCCCGTGAAGGTGAAGAACTGAGCGACTGAGTCATGTCCGCCTCCAATAATTTCATTACCAGACCCGTTCTCACGACGGTCTGCAGCATCTTGATCGTGATCGTGGGATTGATTGCGATTCCGCTTCTTCCGATCGAGAATCTTCCGGACATCGCTCCCCCAACCGTCAAAGTCAGGGCCAATTACACCGGTGCCGATGCCGTCTCTGTTGAGGAGGGCGTCACCAGTGTTCTTGAGCAGCAGATCAACGGTGTGGAGAACATGGACTTCATCAAGTCCAACAGTTCCGCCGATGGAGTCAGTGCCATCGATGTGGCCTTCGCCAGCGGCACCGACGGTGACATCAATCAGGTCAATGTGCAGAACCGTGTGGCTCTGGCAGAACCGCAGCTGCCAGAGGAGGTTCGCAAGGCTGGAGTCAGCGTCAATAAGGCGTCCAACTCGATTCTGCTCGTCTACAACTTCGGCAGTGAGGATCCGGACCAGATCACCTACAGCGCTGAGACGATCAGCGGACTGCTGGATCTGAAGCTCACTGATGCCATCAAGCGGGTGAGCGGCGTCGGCGACCTCACTTACTTCGGTAACCGCAAACTGGCGTTTCGGCTGTGGCTTGATCCAGACAAGCTCACCAGTTTCGGCCTCACGTCGACCGATGTGGTCAACCAGCTCTCCAGCCAGAATCGCCTCGTACCCGCTGGTCAGGTGGGCGGTGAGCCTTCTCCGAAGGGGCAGCAGTTCACGTTCACCGTGCAGCTCCAGGGCCGCCTGCGCAGCGTCGAGGAATTTGAGCAGATGGTGGTGCGAACTGCTGAAGGGGGTGGCCTTGTGCGTCTTGGAGATGTGGGCAATGTTCAGCTCGGTGGTGAGTCGTATGCCGTCAGCGCCACCGATCTCCAGGGTGTTCCGTCCGTGGGGCTGGCTGTTTATCAGCTTTCAGGCAGTAATGCGCTGGAGGTGTCGGACGGCGTGAAGCAGGTCTTAGCCGACTTTGAGACGACCATGCCCGTGGGCATGAAGATGGAAAAGATCTACGACAACACCGACTTCATCAGCGCCTCCATCCAGGGCGTGGTGAATTCCCTGCGGGATGCGGTGGTGCTCGTTGTTCTGATTCTTTTCCTGTTTCTTCAGAACTGGAAGGCCACCCTTGTTCCTGGGATTGCAATCCCCGTGGCGCTGATCGGCACTTTCGGGCTGGTGCTTGGCTTCGGGTTTTCCCTGAATCAGCTCACCTTGTTTGGTCTGGTGCTGGCGACGGGTCTCGTGGTTGACGATGCGATCACCGTGATCGAGGACACCTCCACTAAACAGTCGGAGGGGATGTCGGCCCTGGAGGCAGCGAAAGCCACCATGGACGAGCTGTTCTCAGCGATCATCGCCACCTCGCTGGTGAAGTTTGCTGTGTTCCTGCCGGTTCTGTTTTTCCCTGGTGCGACGGGAACGATCTACAAACAGTTCGCGGCCACGGTGATCTTCTCGATCGCCATCTCCACCTTCAATGCGCTCACCTTCTCACCGATGTTGTCCGCACTGTTGCTGGCGCGCGAATCCAAGGATCCAGGACGGCGGAGCTATGCCATTGCCGGCATGGTGATCGGTTTTGTGTATGGATTGCTGGTGGCCGGTGCCGGAGCGCCCCTGGTGCTGATTCCCCTTGCTGTTGGTGCCTTGATCGGTCTGCTGCTGGGGCGCTTGATCGATCGACAGGTCACCCTGCCTTTCACCATCGGTGGAGCCATTACAGGCTTGATTCTTGTCGGAGTCAGCAGAATCATCCCAGTGACGGTCTATCCAGCCCTGGGCCTGGCTCTTGGTTGGTTTACACCGATCATTTTCGTCAAATTCAACAGTGCTTATGCCGTGATGGAGAGCCGCTACGCCTCCGCTTTGGAGTGGGCTCTCGGTCGTCGTCGACTGGTGATGAGCATCCTTGGCATCGGCATCCTGCTCACGGCCGTTGCTTTCCGGGCCATTCCTGGTGGGTTTGTGCCGATCGAAGATCAGGGTTACGCGATTGGCGTGGTGCAGGCACCGGAGGGCGTCTCCACCCAGGTCACTGAGGCGATCAATCAGCAGGTGGCTGCCGTACTGCGCACAGAAAAGGACATCACGGCGGCGTCGGTGTTCAGCGGGGCAAGTCTGGATGGCAACAGTCCCAACAAGGGCTTGTTCTTCTTCGGCACCAGCAACTGGTCTGAGCGAAAGCAACGGGATCAGACCGTGGGGGCGATCGTGGAGCGGCTCAATCAGAAGCTGGCCCGTTCGGTTGACGGTGCCAGGGTGTTTGTCGTTGAACCTCCGGCCATCCCTGGCTATGGCACTGGCGGTGGATTTGAGTTTCAGCTGCTCGATCAAAGTGGTGGGGCCTACAGCCTCGCTGATTTTTATGGCACGGCAGCACGCCTGATCCAGGCCGGTAATGCTGACCCTGATCTCAACCGTGTCTACACGCTGTTCGCACCTGAATCGCCACAGATCGAGATTCAGGTGGATCGCGATCGCATGGCCGCTGTTGATGTTGACTTCGGTGCTGCCATGCAGACCTTCAGTATCAACTTCGGTGGCCTCTATGTGAACGACACCTTCCAGGAGGGCAAGGTGCGTCGGGTCTATGTTCAGGCCGATGCTCAAAGTCGTGCGACCCCTGAGCGTCTTTCAGCCCTCTACGTCAAGAGCACCAACGGTGATCTGATTTCGCTAGGGGAGTTCTTCAGCGTGCGTGAAACCCTGGGGCCCACGGTGGTTCCTCACTTCAATCTCTACAGAGCCATCAAGATCGAAGGCACGCCCGCGGCAGGGAACAGCTCTGGTCAGGCGATCAAAGCAATGAAGGGGATCTTTGAGACCATCAACCCGCAGGGTCTCAGTTTCGACTGGACCGGAATTTCCCGTGAGGAAGTGAAGGCCGGTGCCCTGGCAGTGGTGATCTTTGCCCTCGGCATCCTGGCGGTGTACCTGGTGCTGTCTGCGCAGTACGAAAGCTACGCCGATCCGCTGATCATTCTGATGACAGTGCCGACAGCCATGTTGGGCGCACTCGCCTTTCTGGCCTTGCGGGGTGAAGTGCTCAATGTTTATGCCCAGGTGGGCCTGGTGATGTTGATCGGCCTTGCCGCTGGCAATGGAATCCTGATCGTGGATATGGCCAATCAGCGGATGCAGGCTGGTGCCAATGCCCTGGAGGCCGCCCGTTTTGCGGCCGGTTCCCGTCTGCGGCCGATTTTGATGACGGCGATCTCCTCGCTGTTCGGTTTCATGCCACTGGTTTTCGCCAGCGGTGCAGGTGCCCGTAGCCAGACGTCTCTCGGGGCTGTGGTGTTCGGTGGTCTGCTGATCGCCACCGTCCTATCGCTGTTCGTCGTGCCGGTTTTTTATGTCGCGCTCAAGTCTCTGCTTGGGCAGGCGGATCGTTCGAGCCCGATCAGCTCATGAGTCGCTCAACAAGGTCTCACTCCCGCAACGCGGCTCCTTCTGGATTCAACGGTTTCAAGGTGCTCTGGGCTGCCTTCACCGGTGCCGGCATCGGCGTCATTCTCACGATTTTTCTCGGCACTTTCATCCGCAATACACCGGCACAGATTCCACGCACCAGATTGGTTTATCTCCATGGTGTCGTGATTGCTTCCGCCGTCCTGTTTGGCTCAGCGATCGAGAGCATGCGTCAGCTCCAGGAGAGTGCCAACGAAGAGGAGTATCGCTCGCACAACAAGACCCTGCGGGGACAGCGGCGACGCTGAGAGACCGTTTTCCTCTCTCTGTTTGGTCCGACTCTTTCAGCTGAGCAAGCGGTAATCAGGTGATCACTGTGGGTCGCGCCATACCCGTCCGCTGCTGAATCTCCGCTAGGGAGTTGATGCTGCTGATCATGTCTGACAAGGCGATCTGAGGATCCTGATGGAGATCACCACTGCTCGGCACATAGCTTTCCAGGTAGACCCGGATGGTGGCCCCCTTGGTGCCGGTGCCGGAGAGGCGCACGACAACGCGGCTGCCGTCCTCCAAAAGGATGCGCAGCCCCTGACCCTGAGTCACCGACTGGTCCACAGTGTCCGTATAACTGAAATTGTCGGCACAACTGACGCTGCGACCGGCGAAGCTCTGACCCATAAGCCCAGGAAGAAGATTTTCAAGCCGGTCGTAGAGGCCATGGGCTGCCTCGCTCGGCACCGCTTCGTAATCGTGACGTGAGTAGTAGTGACGCCCGAATTGATTCCAGTGGTGGCTCATGATCTCCGCCACGCTGCAACGACGTACCGCGAGGATCTGCAACCAGAACAGCACGGCCCAGAGACCGTCTTTTTCGCGCACGTGGTTGCTGCCTGTGCCGAAACTTTCCTCGCCGCAGAGAGTGATGCGGCCGGCATCCAGCAGATTCCCGAAAAACTTCCAGCCTGTGGGTGTCTCGAAGCATTCAATGCCCAGCTGCTTCGCCACCACATCAACAGCGGAGCTGGTCGGCATTGAGCGCGCGACGCCTGCCAGTCCAGCGGCGTAGGCCGGTGCCAGCGTGGCGTTGGCGGTCAGCACGGCCAGGCTGTCGCTCGGATTCACGAAACAGTGATGACCAAGGATCATGTTGCGGTCGCCGTCACCGTCGCAGGCTGCACCAAAGCGGTAGTTGTCTCCCTTGAGGAGTAGATCGGCCAGTTCGTGGGCGTAAGTGAGGTTGGGATCAGGATGGCCGCCGCCGAAATCCTCGAGTGGAATGCCATTGCGCACGCTGCCTGCTGGTGCTCCCAGCAGATCCTCGAAGACACGTTTCGCATAGGGACCTGTGACGGCATGCATGGCGTCAAAGGCCAGTGGGAAATCGCTGCGCAGCAGAGCGTTGATCTGATCGAAATCGAACAGTTGCTGCATCAAGGCCACAAAGTCATCGACCCCATCAATGATTTCGACCTCCATGGCAGCGATGCTGTGCGTTCCTGGAGTGTCGAGATTGAGATCGGCAGCCTCAACCGTGGCGTACTGCTCCAGCGATTTGGTGCACTCGAACACTGCATCGGTGAAGGATCCCGGTGTGGGGCCGCCGTTGGCTCCATTCACCTTCACTCCAAAGTCACCATTGGGGCCGCCTGGATTGTGACTGGCCGAAAGGATGATCCCACCGATGGCCTCTCGCTTGCGGATCAGGTTGGATGCTGCCGGCGTGGAGAGAATGCCATCGGTGGTGATGATCACCTTGCTCAGGCCATGGGCTGCGGCCATGCGCAGGATCACATTGATGGCGCGCAGATTGCCGTAACGGCCGTCGCCTCCGAGCACCAAGGTGCCTCCTCGCACGCCAGGCAGAGTGCGAAACACAGCCTCAACAAAGCTTTCGAGATAGTGCGGTTGCTCAAACTGCGCACTGCTCTTGCGCAATCCAGAGGTGCCCGGCTTCTGGTCGGTGAAAGGGGCGTCGAGCCGCACGAAGGTTGGAGCGGGTTCAGCCAAGGCGGAGGCGGTCATCCCTGACGGGAGCGAATACCGAGAACCTTTACACGCCAGATGCTGATCAGGGTTGTCGGCGCGACCACTTGTCGCAGCTACCTTTTGGATCTAACGGCTTCTGAAGCGTTATGGATATCAATCACCCCAACGCCAGCCCGCTGTCTGAGCAGGAACAGATGGTGTTTGAGCACTTTCAGAAACGTCTGGAATCGATGGTGTCCAGCCATGGACTCACGGAAGGTGATGTGAAAGAGCTGGTCCGTGAACTGCGTTCACATCCGCTGATCTCAAGCCAGCTGTGGCAGGTTGCAGGCACTGAGCTGACGCGGCTGCTGCCTGATCAACGCTTTGACTTCGAATGGGATTGAGTCCTCGCAGAGACTCAAGTCTGGGTTGGGGCAGCAGGTTCTTGCGGCTTGTCCGGTCTGGCACAGACCAGCGTCAGCCGTCGTGCAGGACGGTCGATGCTGTCACGGCGCTGGAAGCTGTTGGTCGTGACCGCTTGTGAGGCCTGAACCAGTTCCCATACGGTGTCTTTGCAGGCAGCCGAAAGTCTGGGGTGGTCCATGAGTGGATCAGCGAGGTTGCGGGTCTTGCTGCAGCTGTCTTGATCATTCGCGCGCGAGCAGCCATAGGCCATCAGTTGGAGTGATCGCAGTTCCTCCCTGGTCGGGAAGGGAACCTTTTTGGGCTTGGCCTGAACTGTTGAAGGCAGCATCAAGGCAAACCCCAAAAGCATCAGTGGCAGTCTCACAGGGATGGCCCTACACGTTGCGGCATTCTGACCTGAGATCACGCATGGCGACGATTTCAGAAACGCAGCGCAAGTGCTCACCCACCGGCAGCAGGCCTGCTTTCATCTGTGGAGGCCCTTGATTGATGTTCGAGTTGGAACGCAAGGTCCTGCCTGTCATGATTCGGTCCGGTCCATGCCTGAGTGGAGTCAGACTCGAACAAACCTCTGAAGCTTGAACTGGATCAGCTGCCCTGTTGATCGGTAAATGACATTAATCGTCGCCAAGTCTTTCCCGAAATCAGAATTGAAATTGTCCCGATTGGTTTTGATGACAGCGATAAGATCAAAGTTTGGTTTTTTACAGCATTTGAAATGGATGCTTGACTTGTTTTTTATGAAAGTAGTGGGTTGATCTGTTTTCAGGATGGAAGGCTGAATGGCTAAGTCGTTGCCATCAGTGCATCGTGCATTCTTTTTGAAAGTTGCCATCGTTCAGCATTTGCCGGTAACTGATCAATCACTTCCTGGCAATATCCATTCAGAAGTAATGCTGTTGCTTCCACTTCAGTGATTCCGCGACTACGCAGATAAAACAGTTCATCCTCCTGCAGCTGGCTGACAGTGGCGCCGTGAGCACACTTCACGTCGTCAGCGATGATTTCAAGCTCTGGCTTGGTATCAACGCGTGCACGGCTCGATAACATTAAATTGCGACTGAGTTGTGCCGCATTGGTTCGTTGTGCTTCTTTGGGCACCTGAATCGAGCCATTGAAAATCGTGTGCGATTTTCCTGAGACAAGACTTTTTTGCAGTTGATCCAGTTCACCCTCGGGGCCGTCAAAACGCATTGCGGAGTGCACGCCGACTTGCTGCTCATCGGCAGCGACAGCCAATCCCTTCAGAGAGGTAAAGGCTTGCCCACTCAGTTGCACGATTCTTGGCTCGATTCGAGCGAACAACGACCCCTGAACGAAGGAGGACAATGCGTAGTGGCTGCGAGGCTCTTGTTGGATGGCCAGCGTTGTCAGCAGTGAACTGCTGCCATCGCCCATGGAGACCAAGCCATGCTGAAGCTGTGACTCTTCCCCGAGCAGGATTTCGCACAGATGGCTATGCGCAACGCCGTCTTTTGACTGGAAGACCTGGAGCAGCTCGAGTTCGGCGTTCGGCTCAAGCACCAGTAGAACACGTGTTGCCAGCATGCCTGAACCACTGGCAGCAATCACGAGTTCCACTGCTGGAGCCTTGCCGCTGATCTGTAAAGCGAGGACCTGACGGCTGCAGGACTTGTTCAGTTCCACTGGCCAGTCCTGCGAGCAGCCACAGTGATCTGTCGCGCGACCGAGAAGGACCTCGATCTCATCACTGTTCAAGGCTTTGATGCCCGTTGGGAGCTCCACTCCTTCCAATGGATGTTGGTCAGACCCAAGCAGCAAGCGGACTCCGCTTTGCGGTGGTTGTGGCCAATCATTCTCGAGATCGGCGTCAATGGGAGGCAGGCCATGAACGGCCTCAAGGCGTTTGAGGTCGGTGAGTCGCCAGGCTTCCTGTTTACGGGTGGGCAATCCCAGACGCTGGAGGGCTTCACGTCCTCGCTGCTGCACCGGTGCCAGCACACTGCTCAGCATGATCAGGCCACTCCCTCTGCGGCGAGCTGCTTATCAACCCAGTCGTAGCCGGTTTTCTCCAGTTCAACAGCCAGATCACGGCCGCCGGTGCGCAGGATGCGGCCGGCGGCCATCACATGCACGTAGTCGGGAGTGATTTCATCGAGCAATCGCTGGTAATGGGTGATCAGGATCGTGGCGTTCTGCGGACCGGAGAGCTGATTCACACCGCCGGCCACAATGCGCAGGGCGTCGATATCGAGGCCGGAATCGGTTTCATCAAGGATCGCCACCACCGGTTCCAGCAATGCCATCTGCAGGATTTCATTGCGCTTCTTCTCGCCACCGGAGAAGCCCTGATTGACGCTGCGCTCCAGGAAGGCCGGATCCATCTGCACAACCTTGAGCTTCTCGCGCACGTGGTCTTCAAAGTCAAAGGTGTCGAGTTCTTCCTGGCCCCGCTTCTCGCGCCGAGCATTGGTGGACACGCGCAGAAATTCCAGATTGCTGACACCGGGAATCTCAACCGGATACTGGAAGCTGAGGAACACACCAAGGCGTGCACGCTCTTCTGCCTCAAGTTCAAACAGGTCTTCACCGCGGTAACGGACACTGCCGCCGGTGACCTGATAGGCGGGATGGCCGGCCAGGACCTTGGAGAGTGTGCTTTTGCCGCTGCCGTTACGGCCCATGATCGCGTGAATTTCACCGGCTCTGATCTGGAGATTCACGCCTTTGAGGATGGGCTGATCCTCAACGGATGCATGCAGATCATTGATGTCGAGGAGAAGCTCTGAATCCGGATTAATCATGGAGAAAATTAAAGAAATACTGCGTTGTTGGGGTGTGGATCAGGGGCTTTACCCCACAGCTCCCTCCAGGCGAAGTGAGAGAAGTTTGTCGGCTTCTGCTGCAAATTCCATCGGTAACTGGTTATAAACGTCCTGACAAAAACCACTCACCATCATCGAAACCGCTTCCTCGAAACCGATACCGCGACTCTGCAGATAGAAGAGCTGGTCTTCTGAAATCCGGCAGGTGCTGGCCTCATGTTCAATTGCAGAATTCATCTGTTGGCAATGGATATAAGGATAGGTATTGGCGCTGGCATTGTCTCCTATGAGCATGGAATCGCACTGGCTGTAGTTTCGAGCTCCTTTGGCGGAAGGGTTGACATGAACAAGTCCTCGATAACTGTTGCTCGATCTGCCTGCACTGATCCCCTTGCTGACAATGGTTGAGCGTGTATGGGGACCGATATGAATCATTTTTGTGCCGGTATCTGCCTGTTGAAGATGATGTGTTAAGGCGACGGAGTAAAATTCACCAACGGAATCTTCGCCGATCAAAACGCAACTGGGATATTTCCAGGTGATCGCTGAACCGGTCTCCACCTGGGTCCAGCTGATGCAGCTTCTGGCACCACGGCACTGTCCACGTTTGGTTACGAAGTTGTAAATGCCGCCAACACCGTTCTCGTCACCTGGATACCAGTTCTGAACAGTGGAGTATTTGATGGAGGCATCGTCAAGTGCAATCAGTTCAACCACGGCGGCATGAAGCTGATTGGTGTCGAACATCGGTGCTGTGCAGCCCTCGAGGTAACTGACGGAAGCGCCTTCCTCCGCCACAATCAGGGTTCGCTCGAACTGTCCGGCATCTCCGGAGTTAATCCGAAAATAGGAGGAAAGCTCCATCGGGCATTCCACGCCCTTGGGGATATAGACGAAAGTGCCGTCGCTAAACACCGATGCATTTAAGGCAGCAAAGAAGTTATCGTTACTGGGAATGACAGTGCCAAGATATTTTTTGACAAGTTCAGGATGCTCTTTTACTGCTTCTGCAAAGCCACAAAATATTACACCATGCTCCGCAAGTTTTTCTTTGAATGTTGTTGCAATCGAAACGCTGTCGAATACAGCATCTACTGCAACATTTCCCAGCCTTTTTTGTTCACTCAGCGGGATTCCTAGTCTGCTGAATGTATCTAGGAGTTCAGGGTCGACTTCTTCGAGGCTCCGCTTTTTCTCTTTTGTTTTAGGTGCCGCATAATAAATAATGTCTTGATAATCGATCTGTGGATATCCTAGCTTTGCCCAGTCAGGTTCATCCTGAGATAGCCAGTGCTGATAGGCTTTGAGGCGGAATTCAAGCATAAAATCCGGCTCATTTTTTTTGGCCGAGATCAAGCGAATCACATCTTCATCAATCCCTTTTGGGATTTTTTCTTCTTCAATCTCTGTGACGAATCCATACTTGTAAGGTTGCTCGACAAGCTCTTCAGCAGAGGATTCACTGGGTGTGTCTTTCATAAATCAATGCCTTGTCCAGGTATTTTTGAATGAGAGTTGAATGAGATTAAGATGAGAGGGTTTGTTCTTTTAATTAAAAAAGCTAACAGCCTTGTGACCGAAAGCAGCATGCAAATTGTGATTCCCTTTTAAACTAATCAGTGACGAGTCAACAGTCAGCCTGCAACTGATACGCGCTTGCGCATCATTCGGGCACTTGCGGTTTGGTTGAGTGGATTCTGCAGAATGAGCTTTTAGCATTGATCATGCAATTCATGAAATTCTCCAGTGTCAGGAGCAGCTACTTAAAAATTATCTAGCCGATGTTTAAATCGAAGAGCTGGTTGATAATAATATTGTTGCTTTTTGTTGGCAAGTCCTAAAGCCGTGAAATACTTGTTGACGAATTACATGAGAGCAGATTTAAGAGCTAGGCTTAGGCAAGTTTAGTGACCCAATTTTGCCTTCGCACGTCCGCTCCAAAATGCGATTAGCAGTTAAGGTTGGCTTTATATGCGGGCTTAGCTGCATAATGGCAGGTTGCCATAATAAAAGTTCAGCTCCTCAAGCTTTTCCGGTCGATGTGACGAGGATTCAAGTCCGTGATTTTGCTGAGGTGATTGAAGCTGAGGGAACTTTGATCAATCCTGGATATATTAAGCTCACGCCACAAGTCAGTGGCCTAATTACAAAAGTACTTGTTAAGGAAGGTGATTCTGTAACGAGTGGCCAGGTTCTGGTTGTGCTGGATAATGCACAAGAAATTGCCGAATTCAAAACTGCGCAGGCCCAATTTAAAGAAGCTGATTTGCATGCAAAGCGTATACAGTGGTTGTTTAAAAAAGGTGCAGAATCAAAGGAATCGGCAGAGGAAGCCAGAGTTGCTGCCATTGGCAAAAAAAGTAATTTAGTTGCAAAACAAGAAGCTCTTGATAAGAGATCAATTCGATCACCGATTAATGGCATTGTCGGAGATTTATCTGGTGTTAACCCTGGTCAATACTTCGAGCAAGGCAAGAGTAACTTTTTTGTAGTTAATAATGAAAATCTCTCCATTGACCTTTCTGTTCCTGCATTGCAAGCAAGCAAAATCAAGTTAGGTCAACAAGTGAAAATGCTTGATGAGTCAAAAAACGATGTTATTGGTGAGGGTGAAATTGCTTTCATCCCTCCCTATTTTGAGTCTGATTCTAGTAACTATCAGCCCTTGAATACTCTTAGGGTTAGAGCAGTGTTTGTTAACGAAAAAGCAGGTCTTCGTCCTATGCAATTAATTCGCTCCAAAATTGTTATTGGGAATCAGCGTCATCCTGGCGTGCCTGCTACAGCAGTGTTGTTTAAAGCTCAACAACCTTATACCTATAAACTCATTCCAATTCAATCTTTTTTGAAGAATTCAGATGTTACTCCTCAACAAAAAAAATCAATGTCTACGCTGCCTTCAACTACCCTAATTGCTGTTAATACACCACTCAAATTAGGTAACTTGCAGGATGATTATTTTCCTGTAGTGTCAGGCTTAACAGTCGGTGATTTGATCCCAATCAGTGGATCAGCGGTGCTTGCTAATGGCACACCTGTATCAATTAGGTCTTCTAAGTAATTTTGATTTATAATGTCTCTATCTGATCGTTTCATTTCAAGACCAGTTCTTACCAGTGTCTGCAGTCTGGTGATCTTTATTCTTGGGTTGATATCACTTGGTAGGTTGCCAATTGATTTTTTGCCCAATATTGCACAGCCTCAAATTGTTGTGACTGCACCCTATCCAGGCGGTAATGCATCATTTGTTGAACTATCTATTACACAGCAGCTTGAGGATATTTTATCGGACACACCCGGCGTAGATTACATCACTTCAACTTCCAATGCTAATTCAACTTCTATCACGCTGCATTTAGATCCTGATACTTCTGCCGATACAGCATCTTTAGATGTTCAGAACCGTGTTCAACAGGCCAAGTCGAATTTACCGAAGGCAACTACAGATCTTGGGGTTACAATTTCGCAGACAACAGATACATCCATTAGTTCTTACTTGATCACATCAACAAAAGGTCAATACAATGCTGCTTACCTTAATTCGATGGCTAAGGATCAATTGAAGAGACAACTTCAATTGATTGATGGAGTTGGTAAGCTAACTTTATATCCAACAAAACCTATCTTTCAAATTTCAATCAATCCAGACTTAGTCCGTTCTTATGGATTAAGCATTGAGGAAGTGGATAGTCAGATTTTCTCTCAGAATTTTCCTGCTTCTGGTGGAACTGTTGGAGCCAGTCGTGTTGGAGATCCCTCCTCATATAGTTATTCAGTCATGATTGAGGATAGTGGCTTCATTCAATCAATAGGAGAATTTGAAGATATTGTGCTTAAGCGATTGAGCACTGGAGCAGTTCTGCGGGTTAAAGATATTGGTGATGTTCAATATATTGCCAGTCCTGAAAATTCTATCCTGTCAAGCAGTGGCTATCCCGGGGTTTTTATTCAAATTAATCTTCAGTCTGGAAGTAATGCTGTTGAGGTCGGCGAGAAGATTGAAAAGCTCATTCAAAAATTTAAATCCACCGCTCCTCCTGGTATTAAAGTCGTGCAATTCCAGGATCGAAAATCTTTTATTTTAGATTCGATTTCAAATGTATTTGATGCGTTGGGATTGGCAATCATCTTAGTTGTTTTAATCCTGTTGTTGTTTTTGCAAAATTGGCGCACCATCCTCATCCCCGGGTTGGCAATACCGATATCGATCGTGGGAACATTTGCCTTTTTACAACTCTTTGGCTTCACGCTGAATTTTCTGACTATGACCGCTTTGGTTTTGGCAACTGGGCTGGTTGTCGATGATGCGATACTTGTTGTTCAGTCGGTAACGGCAAATATTCAAAAGGGAATGTCTTCCCTAGAAGCATCTTTCGCATCCATGAATGAATTGTTTGGCGCGGTTATATCCACGTCATTAGTACTGATTTCTTTGTTCCTCCCCGTAACGTTGGTCAGCGGCCCCATTGGCAATATTTATATCGAGTTCGCAGTTGCGATCATCTGCTCGATTGCTATATCAACGTTTAATGCTCTGACATTTTCGCCGATGATGTCTGCACTATTGCTTCGTCCAGGTCGAATGGAGTCAATGCCATCGTGGACTACAGCAATCTTTGGTGCTGGAGTTGGACTCTTGATGGGTTACTTCACGAAGGCGAGTTTTGGAAACCTTGCTTTGCCGATCAGTGCAGCTCTTTTTGCTTTCATTGGTCTCAAGTTAGAGTCTGTTTTTAATGGTTTTAATCAATATTATTCAAAACTTGAATCCGCTTATGAGAAATTATTGGGTTGGTTTTTGAGAAAAAGAAAACTCGTGGGTGTTTCTCTCGTGCCTTTTGCTTTAGTAACGCTTTATTTATTCAATATCATTCCTGTTGGTTTTATTCCACAAGAAGATATGAGTCTTTTGACGGGTTATTATCAACTTAGCCCAGGAGCATCGATTACAGCCTATGGACCTGTAAGCAGCCAAGCTAGAGACTTCCTAAATAAAGAAAAAGCTAAAAAGTCATCGGGTATTGACGATTTTGTTGCCATCGACACCAGTGATGGCTATGCAATTATATTTCTACAATTGTTGCCTTTGGATCAGCGTCGTCAGTTAAGCCAAAAAATCGAGAAAATATCTTCAAATCTCTCTGTAATCCTTTCAGCATTACCTACAAGATTCCCAATCCAATTGGTTCAGCAACCAATGATTGCTGGATTTGGAGAGGATGCTTCTTTGACTGTTGCTTTGACTGATGAAAGCAACGGTCGTTATTCGATTGATGAGTTTTATGCGTTGACGCAGCAGTTTTTGGCTAAGGCTTCACAGGAGCCTTCAATACAAAGCATTCAAACTCGGTTTTCTCCAGATAATCCATCCTATCAAATCAACATTGATCGGTCGTTACTTGGATCTCTTAACCTTAGTTATAAAGATGTTGTTGATACAATCGGTACTTATGCTGGCAGTAAACGGATTGTGCAAACCTCCCTGGATGGGGGGCCGAAGGATGTTTTTGTTATCAGTCAACCCCAGGAGAGAAGCACGATTGATGACTTGATGAATTATGGCGTTAAAAATTCCAACGGGGATTATGTTAGTGTCAAAGAGATTGCTAGCTATGAACTAGTCACTAGCCCTCAGACGATTGATCACTTTAATTTCAATCGCTCTATTACGTGCCAGGCTGTTCCCAGTCCGGGATACTCAACAGGGCAGGCGATTAAGGCTGTCAAAGATGTCATGGGATCTCTTGGCTATAAAGATATTGGTTACGAATTTACTGGTGTATCAAGGGTTCAGGAAACATCAGGTGGTCAAATCCTTTTCCTGTTTGTGATGGCTGCATTGACTGTTTTCCTGGTGCTGTCCGCTCAATATGAAAGTTATATCATTTCAACTGTGATTATGATTACTGTTCCGATTGCCATTTTAGGTAGTCTTGTGTTCCTCGAATTGCGTTCGATGAATGTCAATATTTTTGTTCAGATAGGCTTCTTGATGCTGATTGGTCTTGCTGCTAAAAACTCTATTCTTGTTGTCGAAGCTGCAGAGCAACGCGTGTCGGCTGGTGCAGAGATTGTTTTCGCCGCTGTAGAGGCAGGAAAAGCAAGGCTTCAGCCCATCTTGATGACTTCAGTCGCCTCTCTCGCTGGCTTTTTCCCCCTTGTCATTGCACAAAATGCCGGAGCCAGTGCTCAGCAAGCCATCGGCACGGTCGTTTTTGGCGGCCTTCTAATGGGCATGACGTTGTCATTGCTGGTTGTACCACCGGTCTATGTGTTGATTAAAAACCTGGAAACTAGGCTCTTTTCGCGAAATGGCAATACCAGTGTTTCTTGACTGCTGAACTTCTACACTCTTCATTGGTTGTACTGAATCATTTTTTTTGCTTTATTGCTTTTGTTGACTCACTACTAAAGACTTGTTGATGGTGTCTTTATCCAATTAATTTTGAATCGTTGCTGGGAAGGTGCCAATCACGCTTCGCCAAATCAACGCCTTTGCAGCCCTCGGCCGCACTTGGCACGTTGTCGTTCCAGTTTGCGCTGGATGTGCGGTGTGATCCCCAGTTCAGCACTGCGCCACATGCGGTTCATTTCACGTGTGAAATGAGCAGCAAGCTTGGCTGAGTGAATCACAAGCAGCGTTTCGTCATTGGTGTGAGCAGCAGCGGGCGACCAATTGAAGGATCCTGTGATCACAGTTTTGTTGTCGATCACGGCGAACTTGTGGTGGAGCTTGTCGCCGCGGGCGAGGCGTGGAGAACCAACGGTTTGTAATGCCGTTTTGAGGGGTTGATTGCCCGCTTCAAGTTTGCAAAAGCGGTCTGGCAGTTCCAATCCGAGCAGATCCAGCACTTCAGAAAAGGAGCGGCTTGCGAAGCCTGGATCCGCCAGCAGTCGGATATCGACACCAGCAGTCATGCGCTTCGCCAGAACGTTGGTCAGTGTTTGGGCTGAAAAAACAAACAGCGCCATATCGATACTTTGCTTTGCTGCAGCCAGCTGTTCTGCGATCAGGTCCAATCCATGAGCCGGGAATTGTTTTGAGTGAGGAGCGAACAGCACGTCGATTTGTATGCCATTGACTTGAACGGCTTGGATTCCTGGGCTGATTTTCCCGCGTCCGAATCGACTGTCGCGTTCGCCTCCCGGACCATCCCCCCACATCCTTGCAAATTCTTCTCGGAACAATCCGGCCAATTCGGGGCTCCTGATGCTGAGCAGATGATTCACATTGCCCCGGCTTCGCGCTGCTCCTGCATCACCATGCATTCCTGAGCTGGTGAAGTTGGCGCTGCCGGTGATCACCAGAGACTGATCCACCACAAGGAACTTGTGATGCATTAGGCCACTGCCTCGGCTCCCGTCTTCTGTGTCATCGATGATTGTGATCCCTGCTTGTTTCAGCAGCGCAACGGCATCGCCAGCCAACCGTTCTTCAGCGGTAAGCCTGCCGTCGCGATTGCTGTCCGCCAGCAGTTGCAGTTGCTGATGGCGCCGCCGGCTGTGAGCTGACAGATCGCTGGGATGCTGTTCCGACCAGGGCCTGCTGTAGTTGTTTTCCAGCACCACCTGAACACGCACTCCCCGCTTCTTGGCGCGAATCAGTGCTTTGGCGATCTGCGGAAGGGTGAGTTCCTGAATGGCCATCAGCACTTCCTGCTTGGCCGCATTGATCTCCCCGGTCAACTGCTCTTCAAGGTTGTCGCCGTTTCGCCACTGGCCTGTCCGGGGACTTTGGTAGCGGCCGGAGTCCCGATGATTGAAGTGGAGTTGGAAGTTCTGCGGCAAGGGCAGCTCAGCATCGGCTGCACCCACGATTTGTCCTGCCTGGCTGCAGCTCAGCAGCATTGGCGTCAGTAGTGGCAGGACGGCAAGTTTTTGAATCTTTTCTCGCAGCCTGTCCAGCACCCACTGCTATTCGGTTGCTGCAAGTGTTCCACCGCCTTGCCGGGCAATCGGTCAGTGAGGCATCTCAGAGGTTTTCAGCATTCCCACAAACCAGAGACTGCTGAGAACGAGTGCCAGGCCAACACCCGCGCCGATCCCGACTTTTGCCATCGTGAGAGGCACAAGCACCGGGAATGCCACTGCCCCTGCAACAGGCGTGATGGCCACAATCCAGCGCAGGGCTTTTCGGTTGACTCCCACAGGATCAGAACCACTCAGCTTTGGCTTCGCTGGCAGGGTTGCTGTTGTCTTCTGGGGTAACGCGCTCGAAGTTGAGCGTGATGTTGCGCTTCTGCTCACCATCCGCCGCGGTCGCTTCAACGGCATACATCTGCTCACCGTCACGGAAGGGAACCTGAATGCGGAAGGTTCCATCGCTGGAGAGAGGTACTTCTTCGCCGCCGATGGTGAGGCGTGCGGAAGGATCAGTGGCTCCATAAACAATCAACTCTGCATCAGCCACCAGCCAGAAGGTGCGTTGGCGAGGGGTCACTCCTCCGAGACCGGACTCGTTGAGGCCGCTGGCCCACAAGCCAACACCGGAATCACTGAGACCACGCTGATCTCCTGAAAATGAGTCCTGTTCATGCAGAACCTCAGATCCCACTCTGCGGCTGCGGAAGTGGGTAGTAGCGCTCTGGTACAGGCGCTCATGCAAGCCGCTGTCGCTGGGCTCAAAGCTGGATGTGCTGACCGGAGCTGGTGAAGGAGTAGCGGTTTCGAGGCTGAAGGGCACGAACTGATCGAGGATCTGGTCGCTGGGGTGCAGGGCAGGAACCCTGGCGACAGACGAGAACGCCAGGGAGATCCACTGGCTGCCGGAGCGGAAGCCAAGTTCAACGCGATAGTCGCGATCGCAGAGGGGCACTGGCAGGTACCACTCGGTGCTGTGACTGTCGACTGGAACTTCCTGGAGAGTGTGCGGATGGGCCGAGCCGTCCTGGAGACCCGTCACATCAGCCAAACGAAGATTCAGGTGGGCAGCGCCTTCACCTTGAGCGCGGCGACGATCGTTGTCTGAAATTTCCCAGAACACATAAGCCCACTGGGGGTCTCTTGGCAGGAACACCACGCGGGTCTCCGACTGGGGGCGCGAGGGAGGATTGAGTTCCGCTTCGATGGCCTTGAGATCACCGCCACGACGCTCCTGTTTTTCGGCAATCGCGGAAACCAGGTCTTCCTTGCTCTTGCGGCTGTAGAGAGTAACGCCGAGATCACTGGCCATCTGACGCAGCTGACGCAGGGTCATGCGGGCGAGGGATGTGATGGCTTGCGTCACGGTCGGGCTACCGGGTTTCTTTGGGATCAGTTTGCTGGAAAGGTCCGGTTTTCAGGGAGCTTGATCGCCCGTGGTCAGCATCTTCTGACTGCATGAGCTGCCCAGACCGTATCCGTTTCAGTTCTGATGCATCACACAAAAAAGCGGAGCCCCACTGGGGACTCCGCTCAAACATCTCGGACTGGGGAAGCGATTCAGCGGCCGATGCTGCGGTAAGGAACTTTCGAGAGATAGTCCATGTCGAGATTGCCCTCGGGAGAGGCTGAGCCTGCGGCAGCGATACCTCTGACCCACGGCAGATAATCCTCGCTGAAACCACCTCGGGAACGGCTGGCACGTGCCGGCAGGCTCTTGGCTTTGCCGGTGTAGATGATCTTGGGGAAACCGAGAATCCCCCGGTAGTACTCGTCGTAGCGCGGGGTGGTGATGTTGAAAGGGGTCTCACCGAGCTCCCTGCCTGGAAGCACGCGATTGCGTTGAAAAGGAACACAGTCGTAGCCGAAGGCTTCGAGATATTCCTCGCTGTCAAGCAGGGCATCCACAATGCCTTCGACACCCTTGGTGGCGATCACGATCGACCAGGAGATTTCTTCAGAACGTCCGTGGGTCTTGCGTCCCAGAATTTTCTGGACGAGGTGACGAACCACCTTGTAGTTCGAATTGAAGCCGTAGAACGTCCTTTTAAAAGTGTCTGATAGACACAACCCTCGGATGAAGTCACGGACAGTGATCTGGCCATCACGCAGTTGTGACTCGAGGAAGCTGTCGCGGTCACTCTTGAACGCGTGAAAGAAGATCTGGCGGTAAGCCGATTCGATCACCGTGTTGATGTTGTCAGCGTCCATCGAGATGTCCATCTGAAGGGAACGCTGGGTCTCTTCAGAAGCAACGCTGAGAGCTGCGACGCGATTGTTCTGTGTCGTCGGTGCGTACTGAAGAAGAGGAATCGCCACTCGAGTCGGAACACACTGGCTGGATCGTATAAGTGGGAGTCAACACACTTCCAAACTGGTTCCGGCCTACTCACAGTCCGTAACAGAGGACACTCACCAGCCGAAGGGTGATACAAGAGCTGTCATCCCTTGGGAGCCGGTGGATGAGCTGTCGTTTTTGAGTCTGGTCTCCACGCAGAAGGACGCGTTGTTGGACAGTCCTTCAACGGTGCTGGAACGAATGCGCACATCCGGGCCGGCAAAACTGAAGCGTTCCCAGACGGTCATCATTTCGTAGCTCGTGCAGAGGATCAGCCCATCCCTGTCGTCCATGGCGAATGTCGAGGTTGCAGGCGCTTTTTCCGCGTAGCCCTGATCCCGGAGCATCGTGCCGGAGCGGGCGGTCTCACTGTCTCCGATCAAAGCGAAGCAGGTTTCACCATCATGGGCATCGCCATCGCGGTCCCAGGCCATCGAGGCGCTCCAGCGCACGTAGCTGCCGCCAATGATCAGGCCAGGATCCTTGTCGTGCTGCTTGGCCATGGCCAGCAAGCGTTCATCGTTGAGTTCGAGGTCCTCCACCACGATCAGCGATCCCCCCGCTTCGCTGCGGCGATGCAGGAGGTGATGCACGCTCCGCTGCGACCGCCAGCTTCCGCAGCTCAGTCGGAAGAATGTCGGCGCGTCGGGGATGTCCAGGGTCATCGGCTTTGGACGGTCTGTTTTGGATGATCGCAGCAGAGCGATCGGTTCGCGATCTTCAACGTGTGTGCAGCGATCTGTTCATTCCGTGTTCGACAAGCGTTCACGGCTGTTGGCTTCGGCGTGTTGGATCAAATCGTTGAGCTTCAGCTCGAGTGGGCTCAGCTTTAGCTGCCTGGCGAGCTCCTCAAGCTGGCTTGCAATCACGGTGAACTGCATCATCAGCTGTTCCCGGAATTCCGCGTCATTGGCCAGCTGAGGCTGGTGATCACACCAGTCCTGCCAGTGATCCCGAGTTGGTAAAGGTCCTTGCTGAAGCGGCATGGCGATTTGCTGAAATGTCGCCAGGCAGTGGGCTTGCAGCCGCAGAAGGTGGCGGTCGACGGCGGGCAGAAGCGTGGCGTCGATGCGTTCGATCTGCTGCCTGTCCAACGGGCCTGAAGCCGGCGATGGATCCACGCTCACGGGCTAAATCCTGGTTTGGATTCTTTGGACGTTGTACTAGTCGGACTGATCTGAAAACCGCAGGAATGTCCTGATTCCAGCCGCCAGTGCACCCTTTCCACCTGACAGTCAGGGAATGTCATTCGGATCAGCTGAAGTTCCTGGTCGCAGACAGCTGGGAATTCCTCCGCGATCCTCTGCACAGAGCAATGAAATTCATTGATGTACCAACCGAGACCATTCTCAGCTGGAACCATTTCGCTGACGTATCCCTCGTGGCTGCGTAGACGCACCAACCTGCGGATGCGCTGTTCGAGCGGTCCATCGCCGAGCTGGTGCCTGTAGTGGTGTGCTTTCTCATGGGCCTGTCGGTCAAGCAGCGTTGCCAGGGTCTCCGGTGGCAGGCTTTTGGCCATCGACTCGAGCAGATTCAGCGCAAAAGTGTCACTGCCATCAGGGAAGTGTTGATGACCTTGCTGAGTGAGTCTCCATTGGTTGGAGGGCCGGCCAGGCCCAGCTGTGATCGGACTCGCTTCCACCAGTCCTTCGTCTTCCAATGTGCGCAGATGACGGCGCATCGCCTGAACTGAGATTCCCAGTTCGCTCGCTAGATCAGCAGCACTGATTTCACCCTGCCGCAGGAGCAGGGTGAGCGTCGCTTCACGAGTGGGAGCCTGAGCTGACGCGCCCATGAGATCGGGTTGATGATTTCACCATGCCACGGGAATGCATCAACTGCCTTGAGCGATGCCCAGTGAGATGTCTAGAACGAACTCGGAACCAGACCTCGTCAGTGCATTGTCCAGCTGAGATGGTTCCTTGTCATCAGTCAGCAGTGAATCCGGTTGGCGAGCTCCTGTGGGGGGCACCACGGCGTGCATGAATTGATGCCAACTCAGGCTCTGGCTGGAAAGTTGCGTGTATCAACTGCCCTTGCAACCAGCCCTGACTGATGAGGTGATTTCAGTTCAATCCGGACGGTCTTGGCGCCTGTCGGGCCAGTGTTGTCGGACGGCGCCGCAACGGCAGGCTTTCCCCGCTAGAACCGACGTTCGTCACAATGGTCACATGGTCGGGTGATGGATCCGTGCTTTAGGCTCCAAATACGAAACCATTTTGTTTCGTATCTCCCTGGCTTCGACACTCTTGCCAACGTTCGCCGCCATGACTGATGCCCTTGCCGGCAATCGAGAGCCGACCTCGGAGAGCCTGGAAGCCATCCGCAAATTTGCCGAAATCTACGCAAAGCGCACCGATACCTACTTCTGCAGTGATCGTGGTGTCACAGCTGTTGTTCTCAAGGGGCTCGCCCGTCACAAGGATGAGCTGGGCGGTGCACTCTGCCCGTGCCGTCACTACGAGGACAAGAAAGCTGAGGCCTCCCAAGCCTTCTGGAATTGCCCATGTGTGCCCATGCGCGAGCGCAAAGAATGCCATTGCATGCTGTTCCTGACTGAAGACAGCCCTTTCCGTGGGGAGCACCAGAGCATCACCACGGAAACCATTCACGCCTTGGCAGGTCGGGCCATATGACATCCGCCTCCACTCAGGATCTCGTCAGCCAGCCGTACAAATACGGCTTCGTCACGGACATTGAGACCGAAAAGATTTCCAAGGGCCTCAGTGAGGAGATCGTTCGACTGATTTCCAGTAAAAAAGAAGAGCCTGAGTTCCTTCTCAAATTTCGACTCAAGGCTTACAGGCACTGGCTCACTCTCGAGGAGCCCGACTGGGCTGAACTGGGCTATGACCCGATCGATTATCAGGACATCGTTTATTACGCAGCTCCTAAGCAGCAGGTCAAAAAAAGCTCGCTCGATGAAGTGGATCCCAAACTTCTCGAAACTTTTGACAAGCTGGGAATTCCACTAAGTGAACAGAAACGCCTGAGCAACGTTGCTGTTGATGCTGTATTCGACAGCGTTTCGATCGCCACCACCTACAAGGAAAAACTCGCCGAGCACGGTGTCGTGTTCTGCTCCTTCAGTGAGGCTGTCAAAGAACATCCTGAACTGATTGAGCGCTACCTCGGTTCTGTCATTCCCAGCAATGACAATTACTTCGCTGCCCTTAACTCGGCGGTTTTCAGTGACGGTTCCTTTGTGTTCATTCCCAAGGGAGTCGAGTGCCCGATGGAACTCTCCACCTATTTCCGGATTAACTCCGGAGACACAGGGCAGTTTGAACGCACCCTGATCGTGGCGGAAGAAGGCGCTTCCGTCAGTTACCTCGAGGGCTGCACTGCCCCGATGTTCGACACCAACCAGCTGCATGCCGCCGTGGTTGAACTGGTGACGCTTGATGACGCCTCCATCAAGTACTCCACTGTTCAGAACTGGTATGCCGGTGATGAGAATGGCGTAGGCGGCATCTACAACTTCGTCACCAAGCGTGGACATTGTCGCGGCGCCCGCAGCCGCATCAGCTGGACCCAGGTGGAGACCGGCTCAGCGCTCACCTGGAAATACCCTAGTTGTCTGCTGCAGGGAGCTGATTCCGTCGGTGAGTTTTATTCCGTGGCTCTCACCAACAACAAACAGCAGGCCGACACCGGCACAAAGATGGTTCACATTGGTGCCCGAACCCGCTCCACGATCGTGAGCAAGGGGATCAGTGCAGGGAATTCCAGCAACAGTTACCGCGGGCTGGTGCAGATCGGACCATCGGCCAAAGGAGCTCGCAATTACAGCCAGTGCGATTCCATGCTGATTGGTGATCAGGCCGCCGCCAATACCTATCCTTATATTCGCTCCCAGCAGCCGGAATCAGCGATCGAGCATGAGGCCAGCACCTGCCGGATTTCAGAAGACCAGCTCTTCTATCTGCAGAGTCGCGGTATCGGTTTTGAGGAAGCGGTTTCGATGATGGTGAGTGGTTTTTGCCGTGATGTGTTCAACCAATTGCCGATGGAGTTCGCCGCAGAGGCAGACAAGCTTCTTGCTCTCAAGCTTGAGGGGTCCGTTGGCTGAACCCACCTCCCAGGCTCAATGTCTGACCATCACTTAACCCTTCCTTCTCGACTGTGATTCGCCCCGACGCAGAGCTTCTCCTCGACATCAATGATCTGCATGCATCCGTTGAGGATCAGCCCATCCTCAAAGGCGTGAATCTCCAGATCAGAGCCGGTGAAATTCACGCGATCATGGGCCGTAACGGCAGCGGCAAAAGCACACTCTCCAAGGTCCTGGCCGGCCATCCCGCCTATCAGGTCACCGGCGGCAGTGTCCGTTACCGCGGTGAAGACCTGTTTGAACTTGAGGCAGAAGAGCGTGCACGCCTTGGTGTGTTCCTCAGCTTCCAGTATCCGGTTGAGATTCCCGGTGTCAGCAATCTGGAATTTCTGCGCGTGTCCACCAATGCTCGGCGCGAGAAGCGCGGCCAGGAAGAACTCGACACCTTTGACTTTGAAGACCACGTGCGCGAGAAGCTCAAGGTTGTGCAGATGGATCCGGCCTTCCTGGAGCGCAGCGTCAATCAGGGCTTCTCCGGTGGCGAGAAGAAGCGCAATGAAATCCTGCAGATGGCATTGCTGGAACCGGTGGTGGCGATCCTTGATGAAACCGATTCCGGCCTCGATATCGACGCCCTGCGCATTGTGGCCGGCGGTGTGAATCAGCTCTCCGGTCCGCAGAACGCCACGATCCTGATCACCCATTACCAGCGATTGCTCGATGAAATCACTCCCGACTACGTGCATGTGATGGCCGCCGGCCGCATCCTGCGCACCGGCGGCCGTGATCTGGCTGTTGAACTGGAGAAAACCGGCTACGACTGGGTTGATAAGCAGCTCGCCGCAGAGGGAGTGGCCTGATCATGCTGAGCAGTGTGCTGGCACCGGTGCAGCAGCGAGGACGTGAAGCCCTCCAGCGTCTGGGATTGCCCACCCGTAGACAGGAAGCCTGGCGACTCACCGACCTCAAACGCCTTGAGGCCGTGGCCACGCTTCCTGAGGTCAGCGAGACCCCGGACCTCAGGATGCCTGCGGCCGTTGATGGGGTGACGCGGCTCGTGTTGGGAGGCCAGACGGATCCACTGAACGGGGTCACTCTTCCGGAAGGGGTGACCTCACTCACCGATGCCGAGCTCACTCATCACCTTGGCCATAGCCTGGACCAATGCGGCTGTGCGGAAGCCTGGCCTGTTCAGTTCAATCACGCTCACAGCCGGCACGTCCTCGCTCTGCGGGTTTGTGGCAAGGTCCCTCCTCTGGAACTTGTGCTCGCCACCGGATTTGGACTGACTGCCACCAGGGTGTTGTTGCTGCTGGAGTCGAGTGCGGAGCTGGAGCTGTTGCAGGTCTTCCCTGCAGAGAGCTCTCCGTCTGATGTTCAGCGAGCTCACAGCCACGTACTGGAAGTGCAGCTCGGACAAGACGCCCGCTTGCGTCACGGTGTTCTCGCCAGTGGTTCCGGCAACGCATCGTTGATGGTGCATCTGGCCATCGAGCAGGAGCCAAGCAGTCACTACGGGCTGACAAGCGTTTGCAGAGGCTGGCGTTTCGGAAGGCTTGAACCGCGTGTGCTGCAACTGGAGGGTCAGGCCACCACAGGAATCCATGGCCTGTCGATGACAACGGCCGATGAACAATTCGCGACGCACAGCAGTATGCGTTTCGGTGGTCCTGAGGGTGAGCTTGATCAGCTGCAGAAAGCCGTTGCGGCTGATCGTTCCCACAGCATTTTCAACGGCGCCATTCAGGTGCCCAGGCCGGCGCAGCGTACGGATGCAGCACAGCTCAGCCGCAGTCTTTTGCTTTCGCGGCGCGCGCGCGTGGACGCCAAGCCTGAGCTGGAAATCATTGCTGATGATGTGAAGTGCGCACACGGCGCCACTGTCAGCCAACTGCAGCAGGAAGAACTTTTTTACCTTCGTAGTCGCGGAGTTGACGGCGACGATGCAGCTGCATTGCTACTGAGGGGTTTCTGCTGCGAAGTGGTGGATCGTCTACCAGCAGCGGCCAAGGCCTGGATGGCCTCCGGAGCGATCGCTGACCCCTCTCGACCCCTATGACCACCCTCTCTCGTGATACCGACGTCTCTCTAGCGGAACGGACCCGTTCAGATTTCCCGATTCTGGATCAGCGATCGTCGCAGGGCGGTCCTCTGCTCTATCTCGACCATGCCGCCACCAGCCAGAAACCTCAGGTGGTGCTTGACGCCTTGCAGGCTTATTACGCCTGTGACAATGCCAACGTTCATCGAGGCGCACATCAGCTCAGCGCCAGGGCGACCGAGGCCTTTGAGGCGGCCCGCTCCATCACCGCCTCCTACGTGGGTGCGGCTGGTCCGCAGGAGATCGTGTTCACCCGCAACGCCACCGAGGGCATCAATCTGGTGGCCCGCAGCTGGGGCAACGCCAATCTGCGTGAAGGTGATGAGATCCTGCTCACGTTGATGGAGCACCACAGCAACCTGGTGCCCTGGCAACTGCTGTCGCAGAGAACAGGTTGTGTGTTGCGTCATGTGGGAATCACCGAAACAGGTGAGCTCGATCTGGATGACTTCCATTCCAAGCTGAGTGATCGCACAAAGCTGGTCAGCCTTGTGCACATCAGCAACACGCTGGGTTGCCGCAATCCTCTTGATCTGGTCATCCCAGCTGCTCATGCTGCCGGTGCCCTGGTGTTGGTGGATGCCTGTCAGAGCCTTGCTCATCACCCCATGTCGGTCAAGACTCTGGATGCTGATTTTCTTGTGGGCTCATCGCACAAGCTCTGCGGTCCCACAGGCATGGGATTCCTGTGGGCCAGGGAAGCCCTGCTGGACTCGATGCCGCCCTTCCTCGGCGGTGGAGAAATGATTCAGGACGTCTATCTGGATCACAGCACCTGGGCCAACCTTCCGTACAAGTTCGAGGCCGGAACGCCCGCCATCGGTGAGGCCGTTGGGATGGGTGCGGCACTCACCTATCTCGAACAGATCGGCCTTGAGAACATTGCCGCCTGGGAGGCGGAACTCACGCTGCATCTGTTCAAGCGCCTGCAGGCGATTGACGGTCTGCGCATTCTCGGACCCACACCTCAGCAACAGCCTGGTCGTGGTGCCCTCGCCACCTTCCTCGTGGATGGAGTCCATGCCAACGACATCGCGGCCATGATTGATCTTGCCGGGATCTGCATTCGTAGTGGACATCACTGTTGCCAACCACTGCACCGCCACTATCAAGTCACCGGTTCCGCCCGCGCCAGCCTCAGCTTCATCACAACGCTGGCGGAGATTGATCGTTTCGCCGATGAGCTTCAGAGTGTGATCGCTTTTTTCCGGGAGAACAGTTAGAGCCCTTTCATCGCCACCTGATCTTTGCTCTCCGCCGACAGCCAGCGGCCTGTCGCTGAGACAGCCATCTCGCTGGGGAGGGGCAATCGCTCTTGGGAGTCATCAGCGCCTGCGCGTTTGACGGCCGAGGTGCAGGCCGAGCAGCAGGGTTGCCAGGGTGAGCAACAGGGCTACAGCGTTGAATCGGGGCAGTCCTCCGCCGAGGAGTGGTTCGAACAGCAGCTGCTTGAAGGAGAACGCCTCCAAGGCACGACTCACGACTGCTTCCGAAGGGATCCGCCATGCGCAACAGCAGCAGTCCTGTTGCTGTGACACCGGTGCCCTGGCCTAAGTCGGAGATGCCTCGTTATGACTGCTTGCCAATTAATGGAACGATGCCATCTCGGTCACGGCTTTGCTCGCGATGTCGATCGGACAGGCAGATTGGCCCAGGTCTATCCAAGCGATCGGGATGAACATTGATGGTCAGGCCTGGCGCACCATCGGACTGGAGCCGGACGGTCTCTCGGTCTGGGTGATTGATCAGACCCAGTTGCCCCATCGCTTTGAGACCCGCACCCTCAGCAGCTGTGGGCAGGCGGCTGCAGCCATCCGCACCATGGTGGTCCGCGGCGCTCCGCTGCTTGGGGTGACCGGCGCCTATGGCTTGATGTTGGCTTTGCAGAATGACTCCAGTGATGCAGCTCTGGCAGCGGCGTTTGAGGAGCTCAATGCCACGCGCCCCACTGCGGTGAATCTGCGCTGGGCCCTGGAGCGTGTGCGTGATCGAGTGCTGCCGCTGCCTCCGGCGGAACGGGCAGCTGCCGCTCGTGAGGAGGCCGGTTTGATCGCTGATGAAGATGTGGCCATGTGCTCCGCCATCGGCGACCACGGGCTGGAGATCTTCAAGAAGCTGGCGGCAGCCAGGCCAGAAGCCCGTCAGAGCAGGCCCTTTCAGGTGTTGACTCACTGCAATGCCGGCTGGCTGGCCACGGTTGACTGGGGGACCGCATTGGCGCCGATCTACAAGGCCCGACGCGCTGGTCTTGATCTGCATGTGTGGGTGGATGAGACCCGACCCCGTAACCAGGGTGCATCGCTCACGGCCTACGAGCTCGGCAGAGAAGGCGTTCCCCACACCGTGATCGTGGACAACGCTGGAGGTCACCTGATGCAGAACGGTGAGGTGGATGCGGTGATTGTGGGAACGGATCGCACCACACGCCGTGGAGATGTCTGCAACAAGATCGGTACTTATCTGAAGGCCCTGGCGGCCCATGACAATGCTGTGCCGTTCTATGTGGCACTCCCCGCATCAACCATCGACTGGAGCCTGGATGACGGGGTGGCGGAGATCCCGATTGAAGCTCGCTCTTCCCAGGAGGTCACGGCGATTCAGGGCCGCCTGCTCGATGGACCAGCCGCAGGGATGCTTGCTCAGGTGCAGCTCACACCCAAGGGCAGTGATGGCTTCAACCCTGCCTTTGATGTGACCCCAGCCCGACTGGTCACTGCGCTGATCACTGATCGAGGTGTTGCTGATGCCAGTGAGGAGGGGCTGAAGAGTCTGTATGGCTGTGGCTGATCGCTTGTTTGATCAGGAGCTGCGCCATCAGCTGGTGACCGTGGCACGCCGCATGAATGGCACAGGCCTCAATCAGGGCACGTCGGGCAACCTCTCGGTACGGATTGAGGAAGGACTTCTGGTGACTCCCAGTTCACTTCCCTATGAACAGATGGAGGTTGATGATCTGGTGGCTCTGGATCTGAGTGGACACCCCCTTAAGGAGAAGCAGCGGCGACCGTCGTCGGAATGGCGCCTGCACGCGGATGTGCTCAGCTGCCGCCCCGAAGCGATGGCTGTGCTGCATTGTCACCCCATTCATGCCACAGCACTGGCCTGCCATGACCGCGGCATCCCAGCCTTTCACTACATGGTTGCGGTGGCCGGCGGTGATGAGATTCAGTGTGCTCCCTACGCCACCTTCGGGACCAAGGAACTTTCCGACAACGTGGTGAATGCCTTAGCCCAACGCAGTGCCTGTCTGCTGGCCAGGCACGGAATGGTCACGCTGGGGAACGATCTGGAGTCCGCATTGCGGGTGGCGGTTGAGGTGGAGACCCTGGCGCGCATGTATTTGCAGGCTCTCCAGCTGGGGGAGCCTCCTGTTCTCTCCGATGAGCAGATGCAAGCGGTGCATGCCCAGTTCAGAGGTCTTCATTACGGACAGGTGGATCAGAGTCCGAGGTGACGACGGAAGAAAGCTTCCGTTGCCTCAAGCACCTGTACCTTCACCGCACTGTCGCGGAAGCCATGACCTTCCTCCGCAAAGGTCTGTACCTCGACAGGAATGCCGTTGTGGCTCAGAGCAGCGGCCATGCGTTCCGTTTGCTCCGGCACCACCACCTTGTCCTGCAGACCCTGGAAAAAGATCACCGGGCAGCCAATGGATTGCGCATGCTGGAGCGGTGAGCGCTGCTCATAGCGTGCTCGCGCCTCAGGCCAGGCCCCCACAAGCGAGTCGAGATATCGGGCCTCAAAGCGGTGCGTCTCCGAAGCCAGAGATGTGAGGTCGCTGACGGCGTAGCGGCATGCTCCTGCCCGGAACACATCGGTGAAGCAGAGGCAGGCCAGGGTGGTGAATCCACCGGCGCTGCCCCCTTCGATGGCGATTCTTTGCGGATCGGCATGGCCGGCCTCGACAAGAGCCATTGCGGCGGCGGCGCAGTCTTTCACGTCCACAACCCCCCAGCTGCCGTCCAGCCTGTCCCGATAAGCCCGCCCGAATCCGGTGGATCCTCCATAGTTCACATCCACCACCCCCCAGCCTCGGGTTGTCCAGAACTGGATGCCAAGGCTGAGGCCGCGGCCAGCCATGGCGGTTGGTCCGCTGTGGCTTTTCACGAGCAAGGGTGTATCGCTGCTGGCTCCACCCAGGGGCGGGTAGTACCAGGCGTGAGTGCGCAGTTTGCCGGCGCCTTCAAACCACAACGGTTCGGCGCTGCTGATGGCTTCGATTGGTAGGGCAGCCTCACCGGCTGGAGTGTGCTGCCAATCACCGGAGCTCAACTCCAGCTCCAGCAGGCCCTGGCCGCTATGGGAGCTGCTGGCGATGACCACGGCCCGTCCTGCATCGGCATGCAGATCGGCCAGATCATCGAAGGGCTGATCGATGCTGCGGATTGTGCCGTCGTCTCTCAGCTGCTTCAGCTCCCAGCGACCTTCGGAGCAAATCGCTGCCAGCAGCTGCTCGCCGTCCCAGGCACTGGTGCTCATGCCAAACACCCACTGGGGCATGGCGGTTTCCGCCTGCATGGGCCATGGACGCTCCCAGTTGTGCTTTCCGCCGGCGGGATCGCCGAGACGCATGAGGTTCCACCAACCACTGCTGTCTTCGGCAACGACCAGGCTGCCGTCGGGTTGCCACAGGGGCTGAAACACGGAGATGGCCTGCTCGGCATCCGGTCGGCTCCCGGCCAGCGTTTGCACCTGCAGCAGCTCCCCTTCCGATGTGAGGGAGGCGCAACGCAGCTCGCTGGCATCCCAGGGCATGGCGGGCTGTCGCCATTCCACCCAGGCCAGCTGTTTCCCATCGGCGCTGAGCGCTGGATAGCCGACGAAATCATCAGCTGCGTGAAGGACCAGAGGTTGTTGTTCGCCCTGATTCAGCCCAACGCTCACCAGGTGGTCACGGCCTTCGCACTCCATCACTCCCAGCCAGCGCTGTCGGTCCTGATCAATCAGGCCTCCCCCCAGGGCCCACGCGCCTGGCGCGCTGATGCGGATCGGCGGCGTCTCCGCTGTGAGGGCTGCACAATGCTCACCACGCAATCCACACCAGGTCTGCTGCCAGAGGCAGCGGTCACAGTCATCGATCCAGGTCATCAGCAGCTTGTCTGCCATCAGGGCCACGGCCATGGCCCCACCGCCGTATTCGTGAATGCGGCAGCGCAGGTTGGCGGGGGCTGCCGTTAGTTCCTTCGCTGGTTGATCGCTCTGAAGCCAGGGGCGGATCATGGCGGTGGTCCGTCCTTTCTCCTGAGGTCGCTGCTCCAGCCAGAGCACCCAGTTGCCCAGAACCCGCGGTGTTTTCAGCACCGGCTGGCGACCGAGGGCGGTCCTCGCGGACAGGGGCTGGGAGCTGCTCATCGCTGCAATCCGATGCAATTGGAAGGACTGCCTAAGATCAGCACAGATTTGATTCAGGTTGAGACCTTGGCCAGGAGCTTCGCCCAGTTGGCACGATCCGCCGAGAAGACCGGTTCTTCAGTGGCTGTGCCGAAGAAGCCTCTGGATTCCCCTCCGCTTCACATCCACAAACTTGGTGACGACGTTCTCAGGGTTGAAGGCCGCCGTGTCGGCAAGGTTGATGAGTTGGTGAGGGATCTGGCCAGGGACATGCTGCGCAGCATGTACACGGCCCGCGGCATCGGTCTGGCAGCTCCCCAGGTGGGGGTGGACAAGCAGTTGCTGGTAATTGATCTCGATCCGGAAACACCGAGCACGCCCCCCCTTGTGTTGATCAATCCTGAGATCGTTTCCGCCAGCGCAGGGCTGGACACCTACGAAGAAGGCTGTCTGAGCATTCCAGGGGTTTACCTGGATGTGGTGAGGCCTACAGCCGTGCAGGTGAGTTTCCGGGATGAGATGGGTCGACCGCGCACGATGAAGGCCGATGGTCTGATGGCTCGCTGTATTCAGCACGAGATAGATCATCTCAATGGTGTGCTGTTCGTCGATCGGGTCACGGACAAAGGCGGACTGCTCAAAGAGCTCAAAGATCACGGTTTCCAGTCCACCGACGTGCGCCCCATCCCCTGATCCCATGCCGATGAAACCCCTCGCAGGGCTGTTCCTTGCCCTTGCCTGTGTGCTCGGGATCGCGGCGACAGGAAGTGTGTTCGAGCTTGCTTACGGAGATCCAGATCTCGGTGTCACACTCACCCGTTGGATCCTCGGGTTGACGCTTCCCGCCACCGTCGGGTCACTTCTGGTTGCGATTCGGCTCAACAAACCGGCCTGATCAGGGCAGCCGAAGCGCCTCGGCACTTTTACGATCCAGACACATTCTTCTGCTTCGATGGCCCGTTTCCGGATCACCGCTGCCGCTCTCTCGGTTTTCGGTGCCACTGTCGCCACAGGACTGATGTCCTCGGTGCGCGCCCAGGGCTCCTTGTTCACCACCACTGAGGTGGATGAAACCAAGTTTGTTCTGGTTGCGGCTCCTATCGGCTCTGGCGAACGATCCCAGCTGAATATCTATGAGCAACGCACGAGTGCTCGTCCCTGCTATGCGGTCAGCGGCAGTGCCCCAGCTGTGGTTGATCCCTTGTTGGCAACCTTTGATTTCACGGGCATCTGTAACCGCTACATCGACGGCAATGGTTATTCGCTGCGGATCGGTGGCGACGACCTGGGTACGCGTTATCGCCTGTCGGTGATCAAGTCAGCGAACGATGTTCAGTTGATGGCGGTTCCAACGCGTAATCCATCGGAGCCCACCCTGCTGGTGGCTCGTGCAGGGGGCTTTGGCAACAATTTCGTCCAGCTGAAGCTCGAGCCGGGCTGGCGGTTGATGCGGCGTCAATATGGAAAGCGCACCCTCGGGCATCTCTATGTGTACCGCGATGGTGTGCAGTCCGATTCAGGGAGCGCGTCTGAGACGGCTGTCCCAAGCGAAACGGAACAGACCCCCTGAGGTCAGTTGCTAGGTTAGTGCGCTGGAAATCTCTTGCTTGTTGAATGACTCAGGTCACGGTCGGCGAAAACGAAGGCATCGAATCGGCGTTGCGTCGTTTCAAGCGTCAGGTCTCCAAAGCTGGAATCTTCGCTGACCTCAAGCGTCTGCGTCATCACGAAACACCGATCGAGAAATACAAGCGCAAGGCACAGCAGCGTCGCCGCCGTCGCTGAATCAGCACCAACCGATGAGTTGTTCAATGGCTCATCGGTTGGATGTGGGTAAAGTTTGAGTTCTTGTTCCACAGCTGAAAAACCCGTATTTCGGCCTGTTGGCTTCCTCCGCAGTCCTGTAGAGACTGAAGGCAGAGATGAGGAATCACCAAGATGGGTCGCTCAATCAACGCATTCCGCTCCTGGATGGCGGAAACACTCACCCATGCCATGGGAAATCCCAGAGAAGAGAAGATGACCGTTCCTCCGGCCATCGGACCACAGCCCTACAGCGATGACCCAAGGTCAGGTCGATGAAGGACTCACCCTGATGTTGCATGGGCCCCGGTCAGCTCCATGGCTCGGCAATGTCAAAAGCTCTGAAGCAAAGAGCAGAGGCCAGATTCTCAATGGTCACCTGCTCATTGGCATGGAGGTCGGCCACAGTCCTGGTTACTCGCAGCAGACGGAGTCCGCTGCGCATGCTCAACCGTCGTGCGCGGATCACGTCCTCCCAGTGGCTGATGGTTTCTGCCCTAAACCGTCCGTGACGCTGCAGGCCTTCGGCGCTGAGTTCCCGATTGGTCACACCCTGGGGATTGCGCTGACGCATCCGCTCCCTGGCATGGCGGATTGAAGCAGCGCTGAACGTCGGATCCTGTTGATGAGAGTTCTCAGCCATGCTTTGGCGCAAACTGTCGGGCTGCGCTGGTTCGAGTTTCAACTGAAGATCCAGCCGGTCAAGCAGCGGTCCTGACAGCCGCCCCCAGTAACGCCGACGTTTCAGCTCACTGCAGATGCAGCGGCGATCTCCTGACCAGCCACATGGACAGGGATTGGCAGCAGCGACCAGGGTCACTCTGCTGGGGAAACGACAGCTCAGCCTTGCTCGACTCAGCCAGATCACGCCCTCCTCGAGGGGTTGGCGCAGCTGGTCGAGCACCGATCTGGGGAATTCGGTCAGTTCATCCAGGAACAGCACTCCACCGTGGGCAAGGCTGAGTTCTCCTGGTCGCGGAATGGCACCTCCTCCAAGCAATGCGGCAACTGTTGCGCTGTGGTGTGGGCTTCGAAAGGGTCGTTGCTGGATCAGTTGGCCTTTCCCACGGATGAGTCCTGCAATCGAATGCAGGCGGGTGATTTCCAGGGCTTCCTGCCTGTCCAGGGGAGGGAGCAGTGACGGCAACTGATGGGCCAGAACGGTTTTGCCACATCCAGGTGGACCTACCAGCAGCAGGTGGTGGCCGCCAGCAGCAGCGATGGCAAGTCCCTGATGGGCGAGATCTTGTCGAGGAAGGCGCAGAAGTTTGTGGGTTGATTCAGGCGCTGGAGCGGTTTGCTGAATGGCGTTCTCTACTGACTGTCTGCAGCGTTGAGGCGCTTCATTTCGGCCACTACGAAGACGTTCCACGAGCTCTCGAAGCGTTGTGGCGCTGCGGATCACCAGGCCCTTCACCAGCGAGGCCTCTGCTGCATCATCTGCCGCCACGGCAAGGGCGCGGGCCTGTTGCTCAGCCGCCTGGCAGGCAATGGCCAGGATTCCGCGGCAGGGCCTGATGCTGCCATCCAGTCCCAGTTCCCCTGCACACCAGAGTCCGTTGAGAACAGGTGCATCGAGCTGTCCACTCGCCACAAGCAAGGCCAGTGCGATGGGGAGGTCGAAGGCGGGACCTTCCTTGCGCAGGTCCGCAGGTGCCAGGTTCACCACCACCCGCACGAGAGGGCCGCGAAATCCACTGTTGCGCAGCGCTGCCCTGACGCGCTCTCGCGACTCCTGGATGGCGGTATCCGGCAAGCCCACCAGCTGCAGGCCTGGCAAGCCTGGAGCTAGATCCACCTCAACGGTCACGGGAATGGCGTCGAATCCGAGCAGGGATGCACTGAGGCAGCGTGCCAGCATTGGAGTGATGAGCGGTGCATGGATCTGATGCCCTGCCTGTCCCATCCACTGCCCCCCCACGAGCCCTAGTGCCATGGCCGAGGACACAATCTTTTCTCGCATCCTGCGGGGTGATATTCCCTGCGACGAGGTCTACAGCGATGAGCATTGCCTCGCCTTTCGCGACATCGCTCCCCAGGCACCAGTTCACGTGCTGGTGATCCCGCGTGAACCGATCCCGAGCCTTCATGACGTCGGCGAGGAGCATGCCGCTCTGCTGGGACATCTGCTGCTGATCGCAGCCAGAGTGGCTAAGCAAGAGGGACTGAAGGACTGGCGAACGGTGATCAACAGTGGTGCCGCTGCAGGCCAGGCAGTGTTTCACCTGCATGTGCATGTGATCGGAGGTCGTGCTCTGGATTGGCCCCCCGGTTGATGCAGATTCAGTGAGAATGACTCCATGACAACCACCCCTCGGCGTCCTGCCCAGGGACTGGGCGCGCAGCTGGGCAAGCTGCAGCGTCTGGCCCAGCCCTATTTCCTCCCTGTGGAGGAAACCCGCACCTGGCAGTTCCTGTTGTTGGTTCTCTCACTGCTGCTTGTAGTGATCGGGGTCACGCTGGCGCTGCTCACAGCTGTTGTGGCCCTGAGCAACCAGCTGATTCCGACACTGCAGGAACGCTTTCTTCCCGGTGTCGAAGAGATTGTCCATTCCATCTGGTCGGGCTGGATCGGCCCTGTGGTGTCGGCGTGCGCTCTGGCCGGTGCGGCCTTCTTCATCGCCTTCCGCAGCAAGCTGCGTCAGGGGCGCTGGCTTCCGTGGCTGCTGCTCGGAGTGATTGCTCTGCTGATCCTGGTGATCAACGGCATCAACGTGGGCATCAGTTTTATCGCCCGCAACATCGAGAACGCACTGGTTGCCTACGACGAGTCCAGTTTCTGGAACATCGTTGCCATCTATGCGTTCTGTCTGGTGCTGGCGCTGCCGATCCGAGCGGTACAGAGTTATCTGATCCCCAAGGTGGGTCTGATGTGGAGGCGCTGGCTCAGCTCACGTCTGCTGGGTCGCTATCTCTCCAATCGGGCCTATTACGTTCTCAATCCCAATGATGAGAACGCTTCCGATATCGACAATCCGGACCAGCGGATTGCTGACGATACCCGCAGTTTCACGATCACCAGCTTGAGTGTGGTGGTGGAGGTGATCACGGCTCTGCTCACCTTCTTCAGTTTCATTCTTGTGTTGTGGGGCATCAATGGCCGTCTTGCCCAGATGCTGATCGTGTACTCCGTGGTTGGAACCACCCTGATCGTCTACGCCAGCCGCAAGCTTGTGGCCTTGAATTATCAGCAGCTCAAGCTGGAAGCCGACTTCCGTTACGGCCTAGTCCATATTCGGGACAACGCCGAGTCGATTGCCTTCTATGGCGGCGAAAAGCAAGAGGGGAAGGAGGCGAATCGTCGACTGGACGGCGCCATCACGAACTACAACCGACTGATCATCTGGGAGGCGCTGATCAGTGTGATCCAGCGTTCCTACGACTACTTCTCCCGTTTTCTCCCCTGGCTGGTGATCGCACCCATCTACTTCGCCAAGGAGGTTGATTTCGGTGTTTTTGGACAGGCCAGCATCGCCTTCTCCCAGGTGCTTTTTTCGGTCAGCTACATCGTCAATAACATTGACCGTCTTGCAGCCTTTTCAGCCAGCATCTCCCGTCTGGAGGGCTTCCAGGGCAGAGTTGATGAGATCACCCACAGCAGTGAAGATGATCAACTCAGCAGCCTGCCCAACGTCCAGCAGGTCGAGGCAAATCGGCTGCTGATCAGTCATGTTGATCTGGTGCCACCTCAGAGCGACCGCGTTCTGATCAAGGACCTCAGCATCAGCCTGGAGGCTGGCCAACGGCTGCTGGTGGTAGGTCCTTCCGGCTGCGGCAAGACCTCATTCCTGCGGCTGGCGAGCGGACTCTGGCCGGTCAGTGGTGACGGTCACCTGGAGCGTCCTCCCGCTGGCGACATGCTCTTCATCCCCCAGAAGCCCTACATGCTGCTGGGTTCGCTCCGTGAGCAGCTGGCCTATCCGCTCCAGCCTGATCGCTTTGATGATGATCAGTTCCGTTCCGTCCTCCAAGAAGTGCGGCTGCCTGATCTGGTCAACCGCTATCCCGATCTGGATGTGAAGCAGGACTGGCCGCGACTGTTGTCCCTTGGCGAGCAGCAGCGTCTTGCCTTTGCCCGCTTGCTGCTCAATGCTCCCCACATGCTGGTTCTTGATGAGGCAACCAGCGCTCTCGACGTCTCCACGGAGCGTCACCTGTATGAACTGCTCTGTCGACGCGAAATCTCATTCATCAGCGTCGGTCACAGACCCACCCTGCGTGAATTCCACGACACGGTTCTCGAACTTGACGGCAAGGGAGGATGGCGTTTGCTCCCCGCGGCAGGCTATGAATTCGGCCGCGTCTGATCCACGATGACTTCCGAGACCGACCCAGCGAAGCAGCCTGAGGCTCATTCCGACCAGACACCCTCCGCGACAACGCGTGATGTCCCTGCGTTCGGTTGGAGCGGCTATGCGGAGCGTGTCAATGGTCGTTTCGCCATGATCGGCTTTCTTGCGGTGCTGCTTGTGGAAGCGCTCAGCCGCGACACCTTCCTGCACTGGGCTGGTCTGATTCCTTGAGCGGGACCAGCTGCTCAAGGCAGACGGATCAGATCCACGTCCCATCGCCCCTGACGGCTCACCTGCACCGCCAGCAGGCGCCCTGATCCATCCAGGCTGACCTCCCTGGGGACTCCGGCAGGTTCCAGGGGTAAGCGTTGAAGCATTCCCACACCACGGCGGTAGAGCATCAGCTCCGTGCGTCCATCACGGCTGCGGACCAGGGCAATGCGAGTGCCATCTGCGCTGACGCTGACACTGATCGGCTGCGCATCCGCCTGATTGATGCCAGGCAGCGGCACAGGCTGACCATTGCGCAAATTCACAAGCTCCACCCGTTCCCGCCCGTTGCGACTGGTGACCGATGCCAACCAGCGGTTGCCCATGGAAGGCCATCGTCTGCTTTCAGCGCTGCGCTGCAGTGCGCTGTTGATGCCCTGCTCAGGACGCATGCCTGATGGACCACAGCTCATCAGGCAGAGTCCAAACAGCAGTGCCGTGATTCGTGGCCAGTGAACTGTCATGGCTGAGGCTCTGCTGGAGTTGACCTGCGCAGTCCGCCGGGGCGATCCGGTTCCAGCAGGCCGCTGAGATCAAGCAGTTCCACCTGCCAACGACCTCGATCGGCGGTCTGGACTGCCAGCTGACGGCCATCCGGTGCGAGGCTCACTCGGATGGGAGAACGACCTGAGGGAAGGCGAAGCGGATGGGCTCGACCGCTGAGTCGGTCTTCAATCAGAACAAGCCTTCGGTTGCCACGCTGAACAATCACGGCCAGATAGCGACCGTTCCAGCTCAGAGAGGGGGAGCTGTGGGGCTGTTGTCGGTTCAGATGGCGCAGGGGCAGACGACCGCCGCCACGCAGGTCCTTCAACTGCACGGTGGGTCTGCCGCGCTGGTCAACAATCACGGCCAGCTTGCTGCCGTCTCCACTGATAGAGGGCTCCTGCTGCTGGTCAGCCAGAAGGGATCCCGGAGCTCGCTGAGTTCTGCCGCTACACCCGACCATCAACAGGCCAACCAGCAGCAGCGCAGGGAAGCGGATCAGTCGTCGAAGCGGGAACTGTTATCCCGTGGACGCGAACTGCGGGGAGGGGTGCGTCCTGAATCCTGTGGACGCGAGTTGGGCGGGGAATCCTGGCCAGGTTGACGTCGGCTCGGGCTGTAGGCCGCATCTTCAGCAGCCTGGCGGAACGGTGTTCCCTGAGGAATTCCAGGCGGAGTTGCCGCTGCGGATCGGTTGATATAAGGAGAGCGGGACACTCCCCCCTGTGGTTCTTCGCTTGGACGCGAGGAGGTGGTTGAAGGGGACCCCGTGCGTGCAGTAGCAGCGCTGGGTCTGCTGCCGCGTCGCTGATCCTCACGTTGATTGCGGCGATCACCGAAGCTGGGACCAGAGGCTGGGCGTTCGTCGTCCCGACTGCCGAAGCGGGCCATGCGGCGGTCCTGCTCACTGTCCTGCCTCCAGCTGGAGGGTTCTTCAGGGCGGCCGCGTCGTCGACTGGCGGCTTGTTCAGGAATGGCTGCTCTGGAATTTCGGCGAGGGCGATAGAAGTCGTCGTCCTGACCTTCACTGCGGTCGAATTCCTGTCCTGCAAAGCGGCGTCTCAGCGGCTGAGGTTCGTCGAAGCTGTCGTAGGAGTCGTCATATCCGCCACGCATCCCTGGAACTTGTCCCCTGGCAGGAGGCTCGTCATCGAAGTAGGCCGAGCGGCGAGCCTGCTCTGCTGAGATTCCTCGCAGGCGGACGCTTTCGTAGGCGAAAAACACCGTTGTGCCGGCCAGCAGAAATTGTCCGAACTGCAGAATCGGATCGAGTCTCCAGCCCTGGAAGAAGAGGATTCCGCCGCACAGCAGGCCGATGGCCGCAAAGAAAACGTCGTAATCGCGGGCGAGCGCAGGCTTGAAACTGCGCATGAAATAGAGCATCGCGCCGCCAACGGCCAGCACGATGCCAACGATGCTGGCCCAATTAAGACTGGCGTTAACCACGATCAGGACCTCGAAGTGCGTTCACCGGTTTTCTGTGTCCGGGAACAGTTGATTCAAGTTTACGAAGTGCGCCAGGTCCTTCAGAGCTTTCGGTCCACCTGGTCGGTCTGGCTGAAGAGGAATAGAGCAATGGAAGCTGGTACAACCACGATCACGGCACCCGCGACCAGGCTGAGAAGGAAATTGGTGAGGGAGGGAGTCATAGCGATCGGGCCGGAACCAAACCCTGGATGCAAGGCAAGAGCGATCTTAGGGATCGTTGGTGACTTTCTACGATGCTGATCCCGTTGCTTTGAGCTTTGTGACGCCGACCCTGCTTCAGGTTCTGCCGACAGTGCATCTGATCCTGGGTCTGCTGCTGGCCGCATGGAGCCTGATGTTTCTGATGCGGATCGTGCTCACTTGGTACCCGAAGGTTGACTCCAAATCAGGGGTCTGGGCTGTGGTGATCTGGCTGACGGAGCCTGTTCTGGCTCTCACTCGCCGTGTTGTGGCACCGATCGGCGGTGTGGATGTCACACCGGTCATCTGGCTTGGCCTGGTCAGCCTCGTGCGTGAGCTGCTGGTAGGCCAGCAGGGTGTGCTCTCACAGATCCTGATGCGTTCCCAAGCCATCGCTTGAATGGCGAGAGTCCGCGCTCGGTTCAGGGGAGCATTTCCTGCTCGACGAATTTTGTGTGGACGTCGCCGTTGATGAATTCCGGCCGCTCGATCATCTCCAGATGGAAGTCGACCGTTGTGGGGATTCCAGTGACGGCGCACTCATTGAGGGCACGCTTCATGCGTGACAACGCATGGGTGCGATCGGTTCCCCAAACGATCAGCTTGCCGATCAGCGAGTCGTAAAAGGGTGGGATGTCATAACCGGTGTACACGTGACTGTCGACGCGCACTCCAGGACCTCCTGGGGGTAGCCAGCCGGTGATCCGTCCCGGTGCGGGACGGAAGTTGTGGCGGGCATCCTCTGCATTGATGCGGCATTCGATCGCATGCCCACGCAACTGGATGTCTTTCTGAACAACGCTGATCGGCTCGCCTCCGGCGATGCGCAGTTGCTCAGTGATCAGGTCAACGCCTGTGACCATTTCGGTGACAGGGTGTTCCACCTGAATGCGGGTGTTCATCTCCATGAAATAAAACCCGCCGCTGCGGTCCAGCAGGAACTCGACCGTGCCGGCACCCTCATAATCGATACTGCGCGCAGCCGCCACTGCCGCTTCGCCCATGCGTCGACGCAGCTCAGGGTCAAGCGCCGGGCTTGGGGCCTCTTCCAGAAGTTTCTGGTGGCGGCGTTGAATTGAGCAGTCGCGTTCGCCGAGGTGAACGACGTTGCCATGGCGATCGGCCAACACCTGCACTTCAACGTGACGCGGGCGATCGATGAATTTCTCCATGTACAAGCCAGGATTGCCGAATGCCGCTTCGGCCTCTCCCTGTGCCGCCTTGAAGAGAGTATCGAGCTGATCATGGCTCTGGACGAGGCGCATGCCTCGGCCACCCCCACCGGCTGTGGCCTTGATCATGACGGGGTAGCCCATGCTGGCTGCCAGTTCTGCCGCTTCCTTGGTTCCTGAAAGCAGCCCTTCGCTGCCGGGAACGGTGGGAACCCCCACCGATTGCATGGTGGTCTTGGCGGTGGACTTATCACCCATCGAGCGGATCGCGTGCGGCGATGGTCCGACAAAGGTGAGGCCGTGGTCGCGGCACATTTCCGCGAACTTGTCGTTTTCAGCAAGAAATCCGTATCCGGGATGGATGGCGTCAACCCCTCTGGAAGTGGCTGCCGCAAGAATGTTGGGAACGTTCAGATAGCTGCGGTTGCTGGGGCCTTCGCCGACGCAAACCGCTTCATCTGCAAGTTGTACGTGCAGGGCGTTGCGATCAACGGTGCTGTAAACCGCCACCGTGGCGATGCCCATCTCCCGGCAGCTTCTCAGGATTCTGAGAGCAATTTCGCCGCGGTTGGCGATCAGCACCTTGCCGATGGGCATCCCGCAGATTCCAGGCCAGGGCGGATCGTATCAGTGTCTGTGCATGGGAGTTGATCCGTTTCCTGCAGGGTCTGCGGGCAGGGCATTAACGGGCACCCCAGCCGGTATGATCGGTCCCCGATGAAGCCCGAGGGGCTGAATCGACCACGCGGATGTGGTGGAATTGGTAGACACGCACGTTTGAGGGGCGTGTGGCTTCGGCCTTGCGAGTTCAAGTCTCGCCATCCGCATTTTTTCCCAAATCCGATCCGTTTCGCTTGACGCTCCGATCCACGGATCCAACACTCTCGGTGGTGTTCGTTTCCAACGGACCCGGCGAGCTGAGTACCTGGGTTCGTCCGCTGGCGGAACAGCTCCACCGGCAATTGCTGCTCAGACCCAGAGCCATGCATTCGCCTCTCAGCCTGAGGCTGGTGCTGGTCCCATGCCCTAATGCCACAGGCATGGAGGCCGAGGCTGCCGGTCGCTGGCAGCAGTTCGATCGCATCATTCCTGCGGCTCAGTTCTGGTCTTTGTTGCTTCATCCGGATCGGTTCTGCCACTGGCCAAACCGAGGAGTGGTGGTCTTTCTCGGTGGCGATCAGTTCTGGAGTGTGTTGCTCTCAGCAAGGCTTGGCTATCGGCACATCACCTATGCCGAATGGGTGGCCCGCTGGCCGCGTTGGAATGACCGCATTGCAGCCATGGCACCAGAGGTTCAGCTGCAGTTGCCGAAGCGCTTTCGTTCGCGTTGCCGTGTTGTTGGCGATCTGATGGCCGACCTGTCCAGCCATGCCAGAGCAAGCGATCCTCTGCCTGAAGGGGAATGGGTGGCGCTGCTGCCGGGATCCAAGTCAGCCAAACTCAGCGTGGGTGTTCCTTTTCTGTTTGAAACCGCTGATCGCTTGAGGGCTCAACGCCCGGGCTGTCGATTCCTTTTGCCCGTTGCGCCCACCACCAATGCTGAGGACCTTCTTCGTTACCTGGGCCCTGCCAATCGCATCGCGGAGGGTTATGCGGCCGGTGTCAGCGAGGTGCTCCCTCCCGGGGATGGCTGGCCCTGGAGGCGACTGCTGACTGAGGCCGGCACACTGATCCATCTTCAGGAGGACCCGCCTGCTCATGGAGTGCTGAGTCAATGTTCCCTGGCACTCACCACAGTGGGTGCCAACACGGCTGAACTGGGAGCTATGGGAGTGCCCATGATCGTGCTGGTGCCCACCCAGCATCTGGGTGTGATGCAGGCCTGGGACGGCTGGATCGGACTGTTGGCCCGCTTGCCTGGACTGCGGCGACTGATCGGTCTTCTGCTCAGCGCCTGGAGGATGAGAAACCATGGTCTGCTGGCCTGGCCGAATATTTCCGCAGGTCGGGTGGTGGTTCCTGAGCGGGTAGGCGCCATCACACCCGAGCAGATCGCAGCCGAAGCATCGGGCTGGTTGCAGCAGCCCGAGCGGCTGCAGGGTCAGCGCGAGGATCTCAGGGCGCTGCGCGGACAGCCGGGAGCGGTCGCGGCTCTGGCTGAAGAAGTGAGGTGCCTGCTGCCAAAGGCTCTTTCCGACTAGCTTTTGATACGCATTCCCATCAGTGCATGACCATTCCATCAACCTCCGGCAGCGATCGTGTTGAACGCTCCCCTGAGGAGTGGAAGCGGCAACTGACTCCTGAGCAGTTCCAGGTGACTCGCCGAGGAGGCACTGAACGAGCCTTCACCGGTGCTTACTGGGACCACAAGGGCGACGGCACCTACCACTGCATTTGCTGCGATACCCCATTGTTCAGCTCCAGCACCAAATTTGAGTCGGGTACCGGTTGGCCCAGTTTCTGGCAGGGAGTCAGTACCGGAGCCATCGTCACCAAGGAAGATTTCAGCCATGGAATGGTGCGCAGAGAAATCCTCTGTGCACGCTGCGATTCACATCTGGGACACGTCTTCAGCGATGGACCAGCCCCCACCGGACAGCGCTATTGCGTCAACAGCGCGTCATTGCAGTTCAAGGATGGTGCTCATTCCTGATTGGATTGTTTCTGATCGGAATCTTGCGCTGCCCTGATTGATTCACCAGGGATCTTCAACGGGCTCGCCGGAAGCCCCTTGCGGTCGGTCGTTGTTCCACGTGTCGAGTGGCTTCGGCTCCAGGTCCAGGGGCTGGCGCTCGATTGGCTCAACATCCATCGGTTCCACATCCAGTGGAGCCCCAGGGCGCTCCACAGGCCGCCTTGAAGCCGGGCGGGGACGATCGTCGTAGCGAGGACGTTCCTCATAGCTGGATGAGTCGCGTTCGCTGATGGGGTTTGCATAGCGGGAGGGCTCGGGCTCCCGGTAAGCCCGTTCGTCCTGTCCATGAGTCCGGTAACGACGATCGTCAAGCTCCGGCTCGCGTCTGGAATAGCGCTCTGGCTCCCTGTAGGGCTCGGGTTCATCGATGGGCAGTTCATCGAGGTAGCGGCGCCGGCGCATGTCCTGTTCCCGTGGCTGTTCCAGCTCCACATATTCCAGTTCCGGTTGTTCGGCCTCAAACCGTTCGCTCTGAGAGGCCTCCAGCTGTCGTGGTGCCGTCTCAGCTGGCTGACCAGAGCTGAGCTGGTTTTCGACAGGCACCACGTTCAGGCGGTATCGCTCCCTCTCCTGCTCTTCCCAACTGGCTCCTCCCACTCCAAGCTTTTCCAGGAATCCACTGTTGAGTTGTTTGAGTTTGTCTTCAGCGCCCTCGTAAACGATGATCCGGTCAGCACCGCTGCTGACAATCTCGTCGACGGGAATCTCCCAGGTGCTCAGCACCCCTTCCCCCAGCAGTGGCACACCCAACGCCCCCATCACCAGAGTGGTCAGTTCACCGGTTTCAATGTCGAACGAGAAGCCCAGGACTCGGCCGAGTTGCTGGCCTGATTCCGTGATGACCTGGCAATTGATGATTCGGCTGTAACGATCAGCGGCAAAGCCTTCGCTCAGGGAGTCGGCTGAGTCGACAAGGATCACGTCCCCCACCTGGCGGATGCGGTCGAGGGGCATCCAGCGCGGCAGGCCTGGCAGGAATCTGGTGAGCGGGTTGTCGCGTAATCCCAGGGCCACCACTTCACGGCGGTCAATGTCCACGACCACTTCACCCACAACGCCCAGGCGTCGTCCGCTATCGCGGGTGATGACCTGCGTACCCATCAGTTCCGACCTCAACCAGAGGCGGTCACTTGGCACGTTCGCCAGGGGGTCATTCGGAGTTGACGACAAGCTCAACCGCGGGCCTCAGCCGGAGGGATTCGTGACATTTTGGCGCAAGGACCCTGCGCTGGCTGTTCAGGCTGCATCAGGAAGGCCCACCACCTGAGTGTGGGCACCGCGCGCCTGGGTGACGCCAATGGTCCGTGTGGAGGCTCCGATCATGGGGCGGCGGTGGCTTACCACCAGGAACTGAGCCTGTTCGGCCTGGCGGGCAATCAGGGCCGCCAGGCGTTCCACATTGACCCCGTCCAGGAAGCTGTCGACCTCATCGAGGGCATAGAACGGTGATGGACGGAAGCGCTGCAGAGCGAACAGAAAGCTGAGAGCGGTGAGCGACTTCTCTCCTCCCGACATCGCCGCCAGACGTCTGACGGCCTTGCCCTTGGGATGGGCCACGAGTGTGAGGCCACCCTCGAGAGGGTTATCCGGATTGTCGAGCTGAAGCTTGCCATCGCCATCAGAAAGGCTGGCGAAGATTTCGCGGAAATGGCTGTCGACTGCTTCAAAGGCTTCCATGAAGGCTTCCTGGCGCAGCGTGGCCACGGTTTCAATCCTCAGCAGCAGTTCTTCCCGCTCCTGGCTGAGCACATCCAACCGTTCCCCGAGGTCGCCGAGGCGTTGTTCGAGTTCTTCCAGCTCCTCCAGGGCCAGCATGTTGACCGGTTCCAGGGCTTCCATACGCAACTGCAATTGCTGCAGGCGTTCCTGAAGGCTCTCCAGGCCACTTTCGCGCAGCTCGTCGGCAATCTCCGGCAGTGGATCAGGCAGCGTCGTCCGCAGCTCCTCCAATCGGAGTCCGCCGTTGCGCAGTTGCTCTTCGAGTGAGGTTCGCTCCTCGCGAAGGCGCTCCAGTTCCCAACGGGCCTGCTGCAGTGCCTGCCTCTGCTCAGCGACGGCAGCCTCTGCTTCATCTCTGGCGCGTCGTTCTTCCCCGAAGCGCGTTTGCAGTTCCTGCTGCTGAGTTTCCAGTGCATTCCTGCGGGTCTTCAACGCCTGTTGCTGTTCACGCCAGCGGCCATGTGCTTCTGAGAGAGCCTGAACCGCCTGCTGAAGCGACGTTTCCTCTCGCTCAATGGCCTGCTGCTGATCTCCGAGTCTCTGTTGGGACAGCTGTCGGTCGCGTTCCTGCTGCAGCAGTTCATCGCGTTGCTGCCGTGCGGCCTCAAGGCCAGAATCCACCCGCTCCAGGTCCTGCTGCAGCGCTTGCCAGCCCTCGGCATCACCATTGGCTTCGAGGCTGGATTCCTGGGAATTGAGCTGATTGAGTTCCGTTTGCAGCGGGCTCAGGCTCGTCTCCAGCTGATCAAGCCTGAGACGGTGTTTCTGCTGGGCCTGCTGCAGCTCGCTGAGTTTGCGCTGACGCTGCTGCACGCGTTCGAGCAGTGGGCTATGGGAGCGCTTGGCGGCCTGGCGTTCTGCTTCCAGAGCTGCCTGGCGCTGCTCCAGTTGGCGCAGTACTGGCCGCTGCTGATCCACGGCATCCACCAGCCTCTGTTCTTCCCGCCGACAGGCGGCCAGGCTCTCTCCCAGTTCCAGCAGTCGCTGACGCAGTGGGGCCGCTTCATCGCCATCACTGCTGGCACCAAAGCTCAGCCCGCCTCCTCGCTGCGAGAAGCTACCGCCTGTCATGGCTCCACTTTTTTCAAGCAGCTCACCCTCGAGGGTGACGGCCCGCGAGCGACCGAGGAATTGTCTGGCACTGCCCAGATCGCTGAACACCTGCGTGTCACCGAAGACATAGGCGAACACGTCTGCATAGATCGCTTCGTAGCGGATCAGGTCGACAGCGCGTCCGACCAGGCCGCCCCCCTCGCCCGCCTGGGGTCGGCGCCCACGAGCTATTGCAGCCACAGCCCCCCCGCCAGGAGCTCGGATCTTGTTGAGCGGCAGGAAGGTGAGTCGACCGGCGCGGCGACTTTTCAGAAGATCAATCGCACGAGCCGCGATGCGGTCATCGTCCACCACCACCTGAGCCATTCTTGCGCCGGCAGCCACTTCCAGAGCCAGGCGATGGCGTTCATCAACCTCACCAAGCTGCGCAACATGGCCATGGATCCCTTCCAGGCCCGATTCGAGCAGCAGCCTCAGTGCACCTGTGCCCCTGCTTTCCTGAAGAGCTTCCCGGCGGCTGTCGTGGCGGGCAATGTCGCGCTCGAGCCGCGTCTGTTCCTGTTCGAGCCTGGAACGGGTTCGCTGCTGAATGGCAACCGACTCCAGCAGTTGCTGAAGTTGCTCTCTGCCACAGCGGATCGACTCCAGCAGCGTCTGCCACTCGCTCTCGAGTTGCTCTAGCAGGGTCTGGACCCGCTGATCTTCCGCTCCGTCCTGGTCCCGTTCCTGCTCCAGATCCAGCTGTCGTTCCTCGTCCTGCCGGAGCCGTTCCAGCAGCTGTTGACGTTCCTCCTGAAGCGGTGTGACGCGAGCTTGAAGGTTCTGACGTTGGCCGGAGCGCTGCTTCTGCTCTTCGAACCAGGTGCCTGAGCGTCCTGCCACTTCTCCCAGCCGCCGCCGGGAGAGCTCCACTGCGGCTTCGGCATCTCTGCAGTCCTGCTCGGCTTTCTCCAGCAATCCGTTGTTGGTGTTCAGGCGCAAATCTTCCGTTTCAGCCAGAAGCTGGCCGCGACGGGCTTGCAGCTGATGGCGCAGTCCCTGCAGACGTTCAGCCTCCTGTTGATGCTGGCCTGCCTGCCGCTCCAGTTCGCGGCTCTGTGGATCCAGCCCGGCCAGTTCTGCCTGCACACTCAGCAGCTGGTCCTCACCGAGGGCCTTGACACTCTCCTGAAGGGTCTGTAGTCGCCCCGCCGCTTCCTGCAGGCTGACATCGCGATGCTCGATCGACCGAGCATCGCTCTCCTCCTTGGTGATCAGCTGTTCCTGGCGCTGCTGAAGGCGTCGACGTTCGGCTTGAGCCGCTTCGAAGGCCAACACCAGCTCCTGTCGCCGGCCGAGCTGCAGCTGCTCTTTGAGTTCCTGATAGGCCCTGGCTTTGGCACAGTCTTTTTCAAGTCGCTGCCGAGCCGTCAGCAGTTCCTGCTCAACGATGCGGCAGCGCTCCTGGCGCTCCTGAACTTCATCGAGTTTGCGCCGGGTCTGTTCAATGCGGGTGTCGAAAAGTGCCACACCGGCCAGCTCATCGATCAGGCCGCGACGATCGCGGTTGCTCATCGAAACGATGCGGGTCACGTCCCCCTGCATCACCACATTGCTGCCCTCAGGGTCGATGCGAAGTCGGCGCAGCTGGGTTTGCAATTGCTGGAGATTGCATGGGACCCCGTCGGCGCTGTAGCTGCTGCTGTAGGAGCCTCCTGGCATCACCCGCAACTTGCGTGTGACGGTCCATTCCGTTTGATCAGAGCGGATCCATGGCCCCTCCTCTGGGGGCTCCAGTCCTTCCTCAGCGGCGTCAGGTTGCCATTCGGACAGGTCGAAACGAACACTCACCGTGGTTTCGGCTGACTTGCCTGCCTTGAGCACATTGCTGTTGACCAGATCGGGCAGGCGATCAGCACGCATGCCTTTGCTGTTGGCTAAGCCGAGACAGAACAACACTCCATCGAGAATGTTGCTCTTGCCGGATCCGTTCGGCCCGGTCACCACAGTGAAACCGGGTTCCAGGGGGATGCTCATCGCCCCCCCGAAGGACTTGAACTGTGTCAGCCCGACCTGATTGATGTGTACCAACAGGGGCCACGGCTGTCAGCCGTCTGAAATTAGCGGAGCCTTGAAAAAGCTCAAGTGCTGTTTGCAGTGCTCTGGTCAAAGGGAGTGCGCATGCGGCACTGATCTGCTGTGATTTCCAGAACAACCGGCTCGCTTAGGCCGATGACGGCCATCCCTTCCAGCTCCACCTGGATGGGCTGATTGGCATCGGCGGGCAGACCGCTTCGCATTTTGCCCGCCACGACCCGTCGCGCCCAACCCCTGTTGCCGGACACGGAGGCTGCCTTCCGGTCCAGCCATACCAGTCGGTGGGGAGGCAATGGCGTGGCCCTCACCGCGGGACCGTTCAAACGCGGAATTGCTTGCAGACGCCAGCTGCGGCAGCTGTCTCCGTCCTCAAGCAACAGGTCGAGGTGGCAACCGCCCGGGTCATCCGGGGCCCCTAAATGCTCCAACAAGGCGTAGCGCAACTGATGCCCCACCAATGCCAATGGGTTTCATCTCAGAGTTACCACCCTTACCCTGCGGTTGGCCGTCGGGATCGCCATGGAATCAGCTCATTCATCAGCCGATGCGCCTGCGGATTCACAGGATCTGGCCTACCGCTTTCGGGATCGCTTTGAGAGTCTCTTGCCAGAGATCCAAAAGCGCTGGCCTGAAGTCACCCATCAAGCCCTTGAAGCCACCCGTGGCAGTTTCGATGAGGTGGTTCACCTGATTTCTGCCCAGAGCGACCGGGCTGCGAGCCTCGTCACTGTCCAGCTAGAGGAGTTGCTGCATCAGGCCGGAGATCGCACTCGCAACCTGGCAGACAACCTTGATCCGCTGGAGGAGCAGCTCGAGCATCTACTCGATGAGCTCAACCGCACTCTCAGGCCGAAGCTTGAGAAACCGGTGCGCGACAGACCCCTGATGTCACTGGCGGTTGCTGCTGGTGTAGGGATTCTGGTGGGTGCTCTACTGACCGGTGGACGGAGATCCTCATGAGTGAACTGCCCCGTTCCGAGCAATCGCGCTCCAGAGGACTTGGCGCTGCCGCCCGGGTCACGGCACTTGCGGGCTCGGTGATGGACCTGCATGTCCGGATTGCTTTGCAGGAGGTGGATCGCGAAAAACGGCGCCTGATCAGTGGTGGTGTGTTTCTGGCCATGGGTGGCACCTTGATGCTGATGGCTCTCGTGGCAGGAGAAGCCGCCTTGCTGGTGTGGATGCTGGAGTCCTGGGGGTGGTCGTTGATTCAATCGCTGCTGGCGATGGCGATTCTCAATCTTGTGGTGGCCGGATTCAGCCTGCGGATTGGCGGTCAGCTCGCCAAAGGGCCGTATCTGCCTCAGACACTCGATGGTCTGCTGCGCACCACGCGGGCTGTCCTGGGCAAATGAATCGCCTGCGTTCAGTTCTCCTGGGGGATGGGATCCGCTGAGGGCCTGTTCAACTCGTAATGCAGCCAACGGCAATCCAATCCACCGTTGCTCACAGGGATTCTGCGCTTTGCCTTGAGACGCAGAGCTGCGGTTAATTCTCGGTTGCCACTGAGCAGCCACAGATCCCAGCCTCCATAGTCTTTTTTCAGGACTGCTCCCAGCTCTCGATAGAGCTCTTGAAGTTCAGAGCTGTCGCCCAGTCGCACGCCATAGGGCGGATTGCACACCACGACACCGTGGTCCTCCTCCGGAGCCGGAGCATCTCTGAAATCGGCTTGAACGATTTCGATCACCTCCTCCAGGCCTGCTGCGCTGATGTTGTCGCGTGCCTGCTGGGCAATCTTTGCGTCCTGCTCATAGCCCAGGATTCGTGGAGCTTTGTTCGTGGGCTGCTGCCGTTTATGGGCTCTTCGCTGTTCTGCATCCCACAGATCCGCTTCGAAATCCGCCCATGACTCGAGCAGGAAGCGGCGATGCAGAGCGGGGAATCGCTGCAGTGCTATCGCTGTGGCCTCAATCAGCAGCGTTCCCGAGCCGCAGCAGGGATCGGTCAGTGGGGTGCTGCCGTCCCAGCCGGTCAATCTGATCAGTCCTGCGGCCAGGTTCTCCTTGAGCGGAGCCACACCCACGGCGGCTCGGTATCCTCTGCGGTGCAGGCTGCCACCGCTGCCGTCCAGGCTCAGGATCGCCTCACCTCGATGCAGATGAACATGCAGGCAGAGATCGGGTTCGTTCAGATCGATGGATGACCGTTGTCCCCAGAGATCACGTTGACGATCAATCAACGCATTTTTTACCTGAAGCGCGGTGAAATGGCTGTGATTGAGTCCGGGGGCTGTGCCGGTCACATCCACGCGGAAGCTCATCGATGGATGAAGCCAGCGTTCCCAGTCGAGGGCCTGTTGAACGCCGTCGTACAGAGAATCGCGACCATCGCAGTGGAAGCGTGCCATCTCCCGCAGCAACCTGAAGGGCAGCCGGCACTGCAGGTGAAGCCTGTAGAAACAGGCCATGTCGGATGCGAACGATGCAGCACGTCGTCGTGGTGTGATCTGTTTGGCTCCGAGTGCCTGCAATTCCTGGCTGCCGATGTCCTCGAGACCCTGGGGCAACACGGCGACGCCCTGGATCGGCAGCGACGCTTGTCGGGACTTACTCCCCAAGATTCTCTGCTCCACTTCACCACTGCTGTCAGAATGACAACGTCCGGTCTCGACCGGACTAGGTGATCCACACCAGTGTTTCGGACAGCGGTTCGATTCCGCTCAGCTCCATTCCCCCTTTTCGGGGCTGCAATGGTTTCGACGGGGCATAAGGAGGGTGACTGAAGCCTGCTCGGTAAGAGCAAACCCGTAACTGCGAACAACATCGTTCGTTTCTCCCGTCAAGCAGCCCCTGTTGCTGCCTGACCCTTTAAGGGAGATGGGGTGAAGTCAGCCTTATCACCCAAATGACTCATGGGGCCTGGAAGGGCCCCACCACCCGTTCAGAACACAGTGCCTCAGCCCCGGGCGCGCCCCTTTGAGCTGTGTTCGATTGTCATTTGATGGCGCTCAGGCACCGCCAACATGCAGAGTATGGTTATGAATCAGCCAAGTATTCAAAAACTGCGATCACTCCGACTCGATGCATTAGCCCGTGACGACAGGGCTGTGGCTGATCTCAACGCTCGAATCTCCAACTCTCCTGACTATCTAGTGGAGGAGTTGATGAACAACCATGGCTGGCCTGCCCATGAGGCTCTTTGCGCTGTCAAGCAACTTCAAGAGAAGGTCCTTCGCAACACGACGGAGCAGGCTGCCGCCTGAGCAGTGATTGATCAGCACCCTGTGCTGGTAACGGGCTGATGAGCGGAGGACTCATGGATGAGGACAGCAGCAAAACCACAAAAACTGTCTGGCTCTGGGTAATCGGACTGAACGTCATCGCTTGGGGCGGCTATCTCGTTTTCACAAGAGTCATGGGAATCACGTTTGATTCGGCTCACTAGGCCCTGATCTCACGAATCGCTTTCATCGCTCAGAGACCGAAGCGATGAGGAGGCGGCATGTCCTGTCGACCAGGTCGCCTTGAGATGGCCAAAGCCGAATTTTGGATGAATTGACCCGGGGTTGATCCAGGTCAATGTGCCAGTGGTGTTCAGAATTTCCGCGGGTAAGGGGGATTCCCAGCCAGCTCAACGTTGATCTCTTTGCAGATATTCATCCAGGCACCAAGTCCAAAGTTCACACCGTTTGGACCATCGATGAAATCCTGGAACTGCTGAGCAGTGATGCCTTCACGCACTTCCCAGATGCAGAACGCTGGGCCTTCAGGACCAACAGGGCAGAAGCAGTGGTTATAGAAACCAGCCTTCAAGTTGTTGGCGACTGCATCATCCCAGCCTCCGCCCGGTGCCATTGCTTTTTGAGCAGTCTCCCACCATTGCTGGGATTTCCCAGCCCGAAACTCATGGTGAACGTGGAAGAACTTAGAAGCCATCAATCGAAGCTGAGTGCTCCTTGATCATCGCGTCTCCCACACTCTGTTCTCGTCTTTGAAGCTTCTCAATACATTTTTTACCTCTGGATAGTTGAGCTGGCAGTTCGCAATGAATCCAAAAGCATCGAGAGCAGCCCTTTCCTTTGCTTTTCAACCAACCAACGCCAGCTGGCTCGATAAGGAGGATTGCATGGTGCTGCACTTAACAGAAAGACTTCGGCGGTTTTTGCCAAAATTTAACGATCCAGGTATTGCTGGCTTCATCATTCCCAATCCTTTCTTTTTATCTTGAAATTAGTTTTGATTGGTGAATAAAAATGAATGCACTCAGGCGTATCAAAAGCAAGATCAAGTCTGAAATGCTCTCAATTTTTGTGGTCTCACTTGAAATTTGCTACAGCGCCTATGTAGGCATCTGAATTGAGACCAGTGCACAAGTTGAATTGTGTTGTCGAATGGCGGGTCTCTCTTGCGCCACTGCGAAATATCAGTTTTGACTGATTGCTCGAGAATCACTTGCCAGTGACGTCTGTCTCTCGGCCTTAGCTCTCTTGGGCCGGTGCTTTAGGTCCTGCAAGTTTGCAGCTTGGGCCAATTGGGCAAGCCAAAGCACGAAATGGCTTGTGATGTCCCTCACGAATGAACTCACCAATTGGTTCGGCGTGGGCCGTGTGGATTTCCATGCGAATCGTGCCTCTTTCAGAGTTCTAGAAATACCTCGGGAACAGTCAAGGTGCGATAACAATTATTCCTCATGCTGCAGCAAGTGGGAAGCTCAAAATTTCAACCACGGATGGCTCAGCTTTTGTCAAACGCTGTCCCACCGCGATAGGCATGCTGGGACTGTGCCCAGAGCTGCTTCCACTTGGTTGAGTTGCCGGTTGGAGTCGGCTTGATGTCCTGAGCTGTGAATGCCACTGAGGGCTCACATGGCCAAGCTTTTCGATCTGTTTGCAAGCCTCTCTCCATCGTTGTCTCTGCCACATGCCTACTCTTCAAGGGTTAGCTGTCGTCCAGAAAAACAGCAGAGTGTGTGGGCCAATGCACACCTGTTCGAGCGAGGTGCGACGATTGCGCCCTTGAATCGACTTTCGCCATCATTGCTCTAAGTGAATATCCTTTGTGAAATCATTCTTTTCTCTAGTTGGCGATGATTGAAACCACTGTTCTTGATTTCAAGCTCAGCAATACCTTCGAAGAGTACAGAGACCATATGGAAGCACCTGACCAACAGGCGATGTTCTCAGAAATGGGTGTCAAGATCTTCTATCTTGGTGTTTCTAAAGAGGACCCGAAGAGGGCAACTGTGATGTTTCAAGGTCAGGAAAATGTTCTGTATGACATTTTCACGAACCCACAGACCAAACCCATTGTTGAGGCCTCTGGCCATGTTTACGACGGAACGGTGATCACGCGTTGGCTTGCTAACTAGATGATTGCGAAATAGTTGTACTGCTCCTGTCTTTCAGGAGAGCTTTGAATGGTTTTTTGGCTATTCAGGGCTCAAATTTGTTGGCTGATTCTGAGCATTGGTCGGCCAGCTTCCACACTCAGGTGATTCGTGCGCTGCTACCAATGGAGTCCAGACAGGATTGATCGGTGACATGTGCAAAAAGACCTAAATGGCTAGGCATGCTGACCGCGGCAGCTTTCCTCTGCACTGTCATCATTCTGCATGGACCATCTGTACGGGCCGTGCCTCGTCGGATTATTCTTCTGCGTCATGGCGAAAAGGCAAATTCTCATGCGCTTTGTGGGATTGGGTTGAGACGGGCTATTGCGTTACGCCAACATTATCTTGGCCAGAACGCGACGGATCAGTCACTGCTTGAAGGGCAGGCACCTGCTGCAATTTTTGCGATCACTCTGCACACGCTTGAAACGGCAGGTCACACTGCTGTTAGCTGGACGCTGCCAATCAAGACTTATGCAGCAATGCCTGGTGAAAATGGCATGACAAAAATTTCAGAAAAAAACAGCGCTACACAGGCAGCTGCAGCAGATGTACTCGGAAATCCCAGATGGCACGACCGTATTGTTTTGATGTTCTGGGAACACCACCACATCGCTAGTCCAAGATTGGAGCGGCTATATTCAGATCAGAAAGTCACTCTTCGTCAGCTGTTGAATATTGACCAATTAGAGGGAGTTCCAGAGAAATGGAATGACAACTATGATTATTTTTGGATCATTGATTACGATCCGAATGATTCGGAAGCTCCCACTCGTTTTCAAATGGTTAAGCAGGTATACCCTTCACCATTTAATAAACTTCCTCATAACGAATGGGGGGAAGACTTACCGAAGGACTACCCCTCGACTTGTATGCGCTGATTGGATTCTTGATGGTCCTTGGCATGTGCAAGATCTTACATTGGAGGTTCACAGCAATGCCAAATTACCTTGAACCTGTTTGTGCTAGTAGTGCAATTAAGGCAGGCCACGAGCCGTTGAGCAGCGAATTGCTTATTGGCTTTTGTAGAGCCAGGGCGTGAAGCAGGCTGCTTGAAAGTTAACCCTCAGAACAAGCAGGTCCATTATTCCGAACAAGATGATTTTGCCGTTGAAAGTTTGAACCTCTTGCTGCGAAATGTAAAGGCGCTCCATGTTGTCGCCTACTGTTGCTCCTGATGCGCAAGCACCGGAATTGATCCATAGTTGCTTCATTGACCTGCTGAAGTGCCCCACGACTGCTTGGATGCTGCTTCGTTCCAAACGATGTCGATGGCAACAGCGATTTATGGTGTGGCCGGGGAAGCTCATAGACCTTTCTTGAGCTGGCACCAATCATCGATAGCGAACAACGACTGACTCAGGTCAAAAACTTTGCCGCAAGCTGTGTTGTTCAGCCATCAAAGCGCTGTTTCGCAGCCTCTGACGAATGTCCTCCTGATGGTTTTGTGTTTTTGCCCCTGCCTGTAGTGTTTGCGGGCGATGCGATGATTGAACGATGTCAGTAAGCAGTCCTGTTGGTGATTGATGTCAATGTCTGGATGATCATCGGGTTTCTGCTTGCAGCCTTCTCGGTTGTTTCCAATGACTCTCTGCAAACTCTCGGCACGTATATCGCTTCGAATCGGCAGCGAACGCCCAGGAGTGTTCAGATGGTTTTTGTTTGTGGTATCACGATTGCCGTACTTTTTCTGGGTTGGTCGGTGAATCAAGGTGAACCTGCTTGGGGTCGTCTTGAGTCATTTCCAGTGCCCGAACCCTTCACCTGGGCCTACATTATTCCTCCGATTGCAGTGTTGGCTCTGACAGCTTGGGGTGCACCCGTGAGTACTTCATTTCTGGTGCTTTCCTCTTTCGTCCCTGAAAACATTGGAAGACTTTTAGGGAGTTCCATTTCCGGGTATGTCATGGCACTTTTTCTCGGTCTTTCTGCCTGGGGCTTGGGAGTATGGCTTTTAGAACGATGGATTTTTCGACGAAATCAGGATTCAAAAGAGATCAACAAAATTTGGTATGCAATCCAGTGGTTTTCGACTGGTTTTTTATGGAGTATGTGGTTGGTTCAGGACATGGCGAATATCTTTGTTTATCTACCACGTCATCTCAATTTCATTTCAATGTGTGTATGTACTCTAATTCTTTGTATAGGTCTTTGCATGCTCATCGTGATTGGAGGGGGACCGATTCAGGGTGTATTGCGTTCAAAAACAAATACGTCGGATTTGCGATCAGCCAGTGTTATCGACTTCACGTTTGGAATTTGTTTACTGTATGAAGCGTTTGTTAGTAGTTTCCCTCTAAGCACAACCTGGGTGTTTCTAGGATTACTCGCAGGCCGGGAATTAGCCCTGCGCATTAGAGAGATTCAACAAACTACTGTTTTCACTAACAAGACACATGGAAGCCTTGTGAGGGTGATTGGCGGTGATGTCGGAAAAGCCTCTGTAGGATTAATTGTTAGTCTTTTGATCGCACTTGGAATACAACCCTTGATCAATTGGAGCGTGATGTGAGTGTGACTCTTGCCAAGAATCATCTTCTGGCTAGAATTCCGTCGGCAAAATCGTCAGCGGCGACTCATTGAGCTGTCTGGTTGATTTTGTAAATGCTCAGCACGAGGCAGGCAGTTGAAAAACTGACAAAAAGAACAAGCAGACTGGAACTGGTCATGGGGTTCAATTAAGCATAAATACTCTAAGGGTTCAATGCTTTTGCCGCGAGTCAGTCCGGACCGGGTGTGCTGGATGTTTCAGCATGACTGCTTTTCTTATGACCAGAAGAGCAATTGTCTCAGAATTGTTCAAAAAGCTTTTAAAAATTCTGACCTAATTCTTCGCCCTACAGGATCGGGAAGATTCTTTTCTACGTATAAACACTATAATAACGCCAGAGAATTCAATTCAGAGTATCATGATCTTAGATGGTTTGTTGTGGTGATTTGTCTGTAGTTGTCACATGTCTATCACAAGTTGAAATCTAAAGATCGGCGTCGACCAAACCATGAGTGAGAGCAAACACAGCAGCTTGAGTTCTGTCTCTAACCCCTAGTTTTTGGATTGTTGTGCTGACGTGGCTTTTGATCGTTTCTGAAGAAAGGAATAATGATTCTGCAATTTCTGCATTTTTCATGCCCTGAATAATGCAGCGAAGAACCTCACGCTCCCGTTCAGATAGTGGATCAATGAGCTCAGGCGGTTGTTTGACCTTGGCCGTAGCTGCAGCACGAACTGATTTTGGGTAGTACACACCACCATTGTTAGTTGTAATGAGTGCCTTAATGAAGTCTCCGTTTCCCGATCCTACCGATGAGACGAACATGACCCCATCTGCTCCAGCATCCATGGCTTCATGAACAACGTCGGTTGTTTCTCGCCCTAGAAAAATAAGTGTTGTGATCTTTGGATTGTGTTGTTTAACCCTTTCCACAAGACGAATTCCATAGCCTTTTTCAAGATCTTCGCTTGTGATCAAGATGTCTGGATCAAATTTAAGCTGTAAATCTAAGCCTTCATCTTCAGTCGTTGCCCCTCCAATCAGTGATTGGAGAATTGGTGTGCAAAGACATAATGCAGCTAAGGTTAATCGGTTTTTGCTACAGACCAATACTCTTTTGTTGCTCAGCAGCGCTTGGCATTGATTTGCGGCTTGCTTGAGAGGAAGTTCGTTTGGGTTGATGAGCACGCGCCGGACATCATCTCAATTCACTTTAGTGAGTACGCAGCTTGAATGCAATTCTTCTTAGCTCGAATTGATTTGACTTGTTAGATCACTTCTGCCATGGGAATACGATTCCTTTGATTTTTGTTCAAAAAAAGATCCAGATTTCATGCTTCGCTTGTGCTTTTGGCACTTGCCTGCGTGATTTTTAGGTGTTGATCCTCTTCAGTGGGCAGGCCGAATTTGTTGGTAGAGGGCCTGCTTGTCCCATCCCCCATTTGAGGGATATTTCTCTGCGATAGCACATTCTGTTCTTTCATTGAGTGAATAGATTAATTTGTTCAAGTGGAGATGACTCTTTAAAATCGTGATGTTGATGAGATCAATCCACTCCTTAGACCAATGTTTTTTGAACAGTTGTCAACCCACGCCGATGTCACTCCATACATCTGGTCGCTTGTGCTGTCGTTTGTAATGGTGATTTTGAGTATTGCACCTCTCTATGTTACCCGATTTCAATCTCAGTTCGAGATGAGTGATCTGTCATCTCTACGTTCAATGTTTGATCGTTATCCAGCCTGGGGGAAACGGGCCAGCTGGGCTCAGCAAAACAGTTTTGAATCATTCACGCTTCATGCTCCGGCGGCTCTTCTTGCCATTCTTACTGTTATGAATGGTATTACTCTTTCTTCTCTTGCGATTTTTGTCGCCATTGCTCATCCAATTCTTCGTGCTATTTACATTATTGCTTACATTGGAAATATTTCGGCTCTAAGATCGATATGCTGGGCTCTAGGTTTGCTTTGCAGTGGTATTCTTTATGGGTTGTGTTTCTCCGCGATGAATTAAATGTGAATTGACGCTTTATTGTTTGCGTTCGTATATTGAAATCGATTTGTGTTTTTGGCTCTTCTTTAATCTGAATCAAACCTATCCTTCGATGAATTGTATTGAATCATTGTTCGTTGACTAGCTGCACTCAGCTTCAAGATAGTTGGCGAATTTGCGGATTAGATTGACGCAGAATTGGCGGTCTACTCCATGCACTGTTTTCCAGCTTTCGTACATCACATCCAGGTCTTCCCAGGCATTTTCATAGACCGTTTTCGGGTAGTCTCGTTGTTCTAAATCATTCATAGGTCAATCCTTCAATCCTTTGATTTTGCAAGTGTGATCACCAAATACAGTCCTGCAATAATTGTAGACCTCATATTGATTGCCCGGCGTGAATGATTTGATATTGTATATATCTTCTGTCTGTATGAGTTCTTAAGCACAGTCTTGGATTGAATCTGGTACTTATCAATCCACAATACCTTTAGACGCCACTCAATATGTTCAACTCGATACATGCTTGTACCTACGTTGCAATGATATCGTATTATTTAGTTAAAATTTTTTCGATGAAACGATAATTTAATCTCCTATTCATTTGTCGCTATGACTCCAATGTGCTCTTTTTTAGGATGCTTTTTTGCTGTAGCCATGGTCTGTATTGATTGCCAGTAGAACAAGTCATATTGCTGCATAAATCATTTAGAAGGTGTCGTAGGCAAGCCCTGTCGAGACGAATAGAAAACCTGCAATGAAAATACCTGCATAGATCAACATGATTCGCTTGTTCACAGGATGAGATCAAACTACATTCCTCATTAGCAACGGATAATTTGATGCCTATGTATTCTGCGGCACAAGTGACACTGAAGAACAGGTCTTATGATCAGATATCTTTTGGATAAGATGCAAAATTTACTTGCTTTGATCAGCAGCCTCCTGCAAGCTCTCGTCAATGTCCTTAAGGGAGATGACCGCTGGTTTTTGGTGATTGATGAGGAAATTATCGATCAGGAAAACCTGGCGAATCTGCACAAGCAACTTAAGCAGAGCCAAGATCAGGCTCTGCGGCGAGATGATTTTAATCGGCGTTATGAATCGCAGTGCTTTGTATCTTCCGATCGATTGACAATATCAGAGATTTGGATGACTTTAAATCCGATTTCTCTATTCAATTTCCTGAGATATGCTTTGAGCGATGTTGTCTAAGAAGGAGTATTAACCTGAAAACATTGGATTAAGTGTCTTCTTGGTTAGGCTCGGGTAATTGACTATTTTTTGAGATATTTTCCTATTCATATTTGATTCGTGCCTTGATCTACTTATCACATCTTGCTAGACAGTGCAATCCATAAGTCTGCTGCTGAGACTGGCTTCGCTGGCAAAAGGTTTGTTTATATAGGCCGATGTGTGCAAAATCATTCTTCGTATGAATTCATGAAGTTCTATAATAGTTGCAATTGAGTTTTTGATCATTAGCGACCTTCCTCCTAAGCGCATCCCTGCGCGTACTCTCCGCCGCGGTTACATCAGTGAGTTCTTGAGTATGGCGAAAACCGTTCAGCCACTAGGCTTTGCGCCGCAAGAAATTAATGATTTTGATGGTTTTGACTATATGGAAGTTGCATCACGAATCAAAAAGTAAAAACGAACTCCTTGATCTTTGGGCTGCAATCAGTTTTTAGTATTTATGAGTCCTCTTGATTATTTCTTGAGCCTTTTCACAAACGAACTGTTGACTCGTGCATAATTGACGCCCTAGCTGAAAATCTGAACGTTGCTATATTCGTAACCCTGCTTAAGGTTAATTAAATAGGGTCTCAGTATCCATGCACTTTATTGCGGCTTCTGATGAAAATATTGACTTCGTTTGGGGGAAGATTGTTGAAGAGATGAGCAGAGATTTTTCTAAACTTATTTGTCCCAATGCTTCCAGTTTCATTACAACCAAAGACGGACTTGAGTGCAATGTGCGTAGTGCTAACGGAGAATTGTTGGCAAATTGTTATTCAGAGGACGATCGAATGGGAGGTAGGAGATGGACAATCAACCTTGTGAAATGAATCAATATGCAGATTTCTTCAAGTTAGAGTAGTTAATATTAAATCTTTCAGCCTCTACTCAGTATTGATTTACACAAAATAATCGACTTTCGTTTCCCTAGCGACTTTAGACACATCTTATCAGGGTTTAAATCCAAATTATTCAATAAACCTCAACAGTTTCAGTGTTTATCTTCATTTAAGATATTTATTTTTTTCTAACCAAGGCATTAATTGCTTGTAGCTTGAGCTGGCTTCCTTCCTTTTTATGAATCATCACGATCCTGTTCCCTTTTATATGGGCAGATTGAAAAAGTGTCAGCAGTCAGAACAAGATCTCTGCGCTTTCCTTTCTCGCCTCAAGCAGGATGACGCTCTTCAACATCAAATCAGCAAGGCAAATAACGAAGATCATGTTGTTCAAATTGCCTTGAGCGAGGGGTTTGTTCTAGACAAAGAAAAGTTTTGGCTATACGAATCAAAAGATTTCAAGAGATGTGTTGAGCGTCGTGGCTTTTATTCAAAACAATAATGATGAACTATCGTCAGTTCAATACCTAAATCACTGACACTCAATAGAATCTGAATCGGCACAATATTGTTCCTCAGTTTTGCGCCACTGTTGCACTATAAACATCGTTTAGTGGCAAAGCTTGTTGTTCATTTCTTGTTGGCCACCTTTAAGGTCTTAATATGATTGCTTTCATTTAAGTATGCACTGTTTTGTATGCTGAATTTCCTCGCTGTGTGATCCAAGTGCGTCAATCGATACATGTCCTTGCTAATTTGCAGTTGCCGATTCTCTTGTTATGCACCAATGTTGATTTGAAAGTGTATCCGTCATGGGTTTCTTGAAAAGTCAATTTTTTTCAATTTTTTTGATTTTTTTCTTGATTTTCTCAGTCTCTGTTACTGCTGTTCAAGCACTTGATTTTGAGCTTAGTCAACTAGATCTCATGAAATGCGATACTGCTGATCCTGCTTCTAAACAGCCGAAAGGCTATCGTTCTGGATGTTATATCTTGAAAGGACAGATTAAGAGTACCGCTAAAAGTTTGATTAAGGACGTTGATGTTTTTGCATTCATTTATGATGCTTCTGGTGAGGAAGTATTGCCAAACCGACCTAGGATTGGTTCTATCAATAACGTGCCCGTAGGCATTAGTCAATTCTCTGTACGTGTACCAATTCCATCCTTTGCAGTTCCTCCCTTTACGATTAAAAAAGCAAAAGCTAAGGTCGCAATACCGGTTCCAACAATTTCCAAAGATTCTTCTGATGATGACATACTTCCATTGGAGCGTGGTATTGAAGGATAATAGAGATTGTCGTTGCGAATGAGAAATTGCGCCCCTTTTAGTTAGCTAATTATTACCAATTTACTGCATTTTTTATTTACATTGCCCTTTTGCCAGGTTTTTTGCAGCTCGCATGATGTTAACCAAGCTATTAGTCAATTAATTGTTGATCTCCAGTCTTTGCTCCTATGGTCAACTCATCGGTATCAAGTCTTGACTTTGACCTTGAGTTTATTGATTCTGTCTGCTTCATGTGAATATGTTTTATCGTTAATGTCTTCGTTGAGCCGTAGCTTTTTCCGGCTTTTGGCATCAGTTTCTTTGTTTTTACATCATTGGGCTGATCCCGATCTGCCCCTTCAGATTACACATAGTGAGATCGATTTATCGATTAATGAGTATGAGATGTGAATGTACTTTGATCGGCTTATCGACTAAATTTTTGGTTAATCAACTTTAGCTGAGTTATTGACCGGTTTCTTTCAGAACCACGTTGATTGATTTATTTGAATTACATCAATCAATAAATCGTTTGTACCTTTTCACGACTTTTGATCACTTCCTTTTTCTTTGATTTTGTGCGATTCTACTCGAGTCAACGATTTTCTTATGACTTTTTTGATGCATTGGTCTTTTAAGACCGGATATCACGAGATCGCAGCCAAGAAATTTTTGTCAACTGGAGCACCTTTTCCAGCTTGCAAGTCCTGGAAGCGTTTTCATGGTCCAGGTTCTGTCGAGGGTTGGATCCTTGTCGAAGCCGAGAGCGCTGACGCCTGTTATGAACATGCTGCTGAATGGGCAGAATGCCTTGATTGGGAAGTGACACCAGTTCTTACTGATGAACAGGCCGGTCCACTGATTGCTAAGGCATACAGTTGATCATTAATCATTAAGATTCATACAATGCTTCACTGAATGGGGTGGGGCATTATGTAGTAAGCAACCACTGGTTGATATGATCACCCTAAGAGACGTATTCAACCCAGGTTCGGACGTCAACGTGCCAATCGTTTTTTTGAGGCGTAAGATACTCGGCTAGCCTTGATTTGATCATGTTGTTCTCGGTGCTGTTCGTTCAACAAACGCGCCCAACGGTCGTTTCCCTAACCTTTTTTGAATGATGCGAGCTAATCAATGGTGATTCTAGAAATGAAGCAATTTTTATAAATATCAACTACTCTGCCCATCTGAATCACTCATTCATTTGGTTTTGTTTTTGCTTTGACCTCCAGTCATTTTTTGAGAGCTCTTCATATGGCGTCTATTAGCTTTTTTCTAATCAGGCTCTTCTGGCTTGTAGCATCTTGCGCCCTTGGCTCGATATGATGATTCTCCGCTTCGTTAAAAATGTTGTGATCCTCGCTGGTTTCTCGACCACAATTAAAGGGCGACTTGGATAATCGCTGCTCTTTCAGTTAACAGCTGACTTGAGTATGATGCAGGTGGGCACCGGCATCGGGATTAAGGAGTTGTCGGGCTGACAACTCCTCGATCCATTTCCAAACAGTTTTAGTTGTTGAATTATTAAATAGAGCTTTTTAATCAAAGTACTATTTTATTAGTTTTATTATTTTTAGGGCCGTGGTAAGTTTCTGGGATTGATTACAAAGCATTTGATATCTCGCATAATTGATTTTTGTGAGACAAATAAATACTCAGAAATTGTTTTGTAAGTCCAACCTTGCTGCCTGAGGGCCATGGCTATTCTCACGCGCTTGCTTCTCCAACCCTCGCTTGGCCCTAATCGTCTTGATATCTGATTTGGCGAGCTCACTGATATGCGCGGATTATCGATTGCTTGATTATCGGCTTCCGAGTGACGGTTCCATGTCAATAATGATTGAATCCTCTGTAGATTATGAATTTTGCAATTGAGCTGGTGCTTTAGATCTGCGGCCCATCTTTTGTTCTCTATGTTCGATAAGAGTCCTGTAGAGCTGATTTTTACGGCATCGTATGCTCTGGCTCGGGGTGATTGAAGTGACGCGAGCTTGGCTTTCGGGTGGTCTAATTTAATTAAATCATACTCTTTTGTTGCTATCAATGCCGTTGATTTGATTATAATATTATTAATTTGTCTTCATCTTAGTCTCTCGAGCTTGCGAGCATGAGGTTGAAATTTATTCGATGTAGGCAGCTAGTTTTATGTAATAATTCTCGATTTTGCATGCATTAGTTAGTCTTTTGTTCTTTTGATTTGACTTTTTTGCGGATATGCCCACCTGCTTCAATTTTAATCTGGTTTGTGTGATGATCTGAATTGATTTGAATATCTTAAATTTGCTCTGCAACTTAGACTCAGACTGCTTTTAAGGGCTTTTGGCGCCTTCCTTTTTCGTTCTTTACAGCACGTATTGCATTCCGCCAAGCAACATTTACCTTTCACAAGGTTTTGCCCGACCTCAATGCCGCTTCGGCCAAGGCGTTGTCATACGCTACTTTCGGTGGTTGCAAAAGAAATTTGCACATGTCTCATAAATTTTTAGGTTGAAAACTATTGTTAACGGATGATTAGACCAAATTGATTGGTTATTAGGTTGTGAATGCCTTTCATTTTCCCAATGCAATCGTATGGAAATTCATCAGTCACTTATGACTGGTGGGCGGGAAATTCTGGAGTAGCGAAGCGCTCCGGCTCTTTCATCGCTGCGCATGCTGCCCATGCCGGTCTCATCATGTTCTGGGCCGGAGCATTCACTCTCTTTGAACTCGCTCGATACGACGGCTCCCTACCTATGGGTGAACAGGGCCTGATCCTCATCCCTCACCTCGCCGGTTTAGGTATGGGCGTTGGTGATGGTGGGGTCATTGTTGACCAGCAGCCACTGATCGTTGTTGCTGCGACTCACCTTGTTTCATCAGCGGTGTTAGGCGCCGCCGGTATCTGGCATACGCTTCGTTGCCCCAAGGACCTTTCAGAGACCACAGGCCGTGCCAAAAAGTTTGATTTCAGCTGGGACGACCCTAAAAAGCTGACCTTCATTCTTGGTCACCACCTGATTTTCCTTGGTCTTGGAGTCATCGCATTCGTCGAATGGGCTCGTGTTCACGGAATTTATGATGCTTCTCTTGGAGCTGTCCGCACTGTTGAACCAAACATCGATCTCGGAATGGTCTGGGGTTATCAAACCAACTTCCTGACCATCAGCAGTCTTGAAGATGTGATGGGTGGCCATGCTGTTCTGGCATTCATTCTCACTTTCGGTGGCGTTTGGCATATCATCAGTTCCCCCTTTGGTCCTTTCAAGAAAGTCCTGATTTACAACGGTGAGTCGATCCTTTCCTACTCCCTTGCAGGCATCGCATTGATGGGTTTTGTAACTGCCATTTGGTGTGCACAAAACACGACGATCTATCCGGTGGAATTGTATGGAGCTCCTTTGAAGCTCAATTTTGCATTTTCCCCGTATTTCACTGATACTTCCACACTCCCCGGAGATGCCCACACTGCTCGTGCATGGCTGGCAAATACTCATTTCTATCTTGCCTTCTTCTTCCTTCAGGGACATCTCTGGCATGCTCTGAGAGGCATGGGTTTCAACTTCAAGAGTGTTGTTAATGCTTTTGAATCCATGGACAAAGCTAAAATCAACTGATTTTTAATCAATCGTTCTGCTCTAAAGCTCCTCTACTGAGGGGCTTTTTTTGTCTATTTGTTTTGAGACTTGCATCTCCGAACTGTTTTGAGCCATCCATTTTTGACTTGGCCATGCGCTTTTGTTTGAGACCAATGACACTTGGACTTGCCATTCTTTCAGTCAGTTTTGTTACGAGCTTGAGTCATTGTCACGATCTCTCTGCTCTTTCTGAGTAAGCCGTCCTGGGCTATGAATTGACCGAGCTAGTTATGCTCTGAAGATCTGATGTGATCGTCTTTTTTGGACGATCCAAGGCAACATAAGACTCGTGTCTGTATTTCATTTGATGCGACCTGGACGGCCTTCGTGCATTTATTTTTGCTTAAGGATTGTTGCTTGCTCTTTTGTTCAACGGTCAATCTGAATTGCTCTCCTCGTGTTCCAAGGTTGTTGATTTATACCTTGAAACAACTTGTTCTGGCTCCATTTCGGACAGTGCTTATGAGTCTCTAATCTGTCTTGAGGCATCTGCTGACAAGATCGATCAAAAGCTCATTCAGCATTTAAAACGCCGCATCTTGCAGGGCTCAATCGCTGTGATTAATTCCGCGGCGTAGTTATATCACCTACTTTCTGTGACTCCATTTTATACAACAGCTTGTTAGTTGTGCAGTCTTGGCAGTGCTGTGCTCTTTCAAAATAATTGAAATGGTGCAACATATGCCTCAAGACAAGGTCCTTTGGATTGATCTGCAGCCGACCTTGCATTGCCTCAATAAACGTGTTGCCCAATTATTAAGTAGGTCGTTCGCTGTTCAGCGTTGGTCCTTCCAGCATGATCTGGATGAGTCATGTTCTGTAACCACTGTTCTGAACTTGCTTCGACAGACTCTTGTTGCGTCTTCTGAGCCAATGCATCTGGTTGGCCACGGCATCAGTGGCACGGTTGCCTGCCTTTTTGCAGAAAAGTACCCTGGCCTGGTAAAATCTCTTACATTGCTCTCTGTCGATACTCTTTCAGTCAATCACTGGTCCTCTCATTACCTGGACCTGCGGAGTCAATTGCCAATTTCGAGGCAAGCCATTTTGAGTCATCTGTCGTCCTTGCTCTTCTTCAGTAACAATGCGCGTACTGGTGAGATACTTCCTTGCCTTCTTGCTAAGTGTTTAGATACTGAATTCATTCAAGGTTCTATTGTTAATCAACAAACTACCAAGAATTTGCACGCTCCCGAAGTCCCAACTTTTGTCTTAAATGGCGAATTTGATTTTGTTGTTGACAGTAATGCGCACGACCGCTGGTCTGAAACGCTAAAATCTGGAGATCGTTATGTTTGTATGAAAAAAGGGCGTCATTTCTTTCAGTTTGATCAGGCTCAACAAGTGGCAGATTTGATTATTGCTTTCATTCAAATGGTTCCTGGTGAATGGATTAACCGCGAGCTTAATGCAAATGATTTTACTTCTCTCGCTTGGAGCTGATTATGTCAGATATCTTTGAAGCCGATGTCATTATCGTTGGTGGTGGACCAGCCGGATGCGCATGTGCTCTTTACACCGCTCGTTCTTCGTTAAAAACCTATATTTTAGATAAAAATCCAGCAGTGGGAGCTCTTGCAATTACTCATAAGATCGCAAATTATCCTGGTGTGCCAGCAGATACTTCTGGCGCGGACCTGCTCAAAACGATGAGAGATCAAGCGGTTAGTTATGGGGCTAATTATCAGCAAGTGCAAGTTTATGGAATTGATTTATCTGGACCTGAAAAAACTGTTTATACACCAGAGGGCACCTTTAAAGGAAAAACTCTTGTTCTTGCCACTGGGGCAATGGGGCGTACATCAACACTTCCCGGAGAAGATCAGTACCTTGGGCGAGGAGTTAGTTATTGCGCTACTTGTGATGGTGCATTTTATAAGAATCAGCAAGTAGCAGTTTATGGCTCTAATCAAGAAGCTATTGATGAGGCTCTTGTTTTAACTAAATTTGCTTCAACTGTTCATTGGATTACAAATAGTAAGCCAAATGCAAACAGTACGGGTCTATCTCAGCTTCAAGCTTCTCCTAATGTTCAGCATTGGAAACGTACACGCTTGACTTCTGTTGATGGTGATGATTCGGGCGTCACAGCTGTTAAGCTCCAAGAATCAGGCAGCCAAGAAGACACTCATTTAGATGTTAATGGTGTTTTTGTTTACTCGTCTGGTAGTTTGCCAATTACCGATTATTTACATGGACAGATTCCTTTGAATGAAGAGGGTGGTGTTGTGGTCAACGACGACATGATGACTAGCCTCGATGGAGTTTGGGCTATTGGTGATATTCGTAATACGCCCTTCAAGCAGGCCGTTGTTGCTTGTTCCGACGGCTGTATCGCAGCCATGTCGATTGATAAGTTTTTGAATCAGCGCAAGGAAATTCGGGTCGATTGGGTTCATCGCTAAAGGAGTCCCAACCTTTCGGCTTTCATCGAAACATAAAAAAGCGCCCGAGGGCGCTTTTGATTAACTATAAGTGCTGAAAAAAATCAGGCTTCAGAATTGATCTGCTGCACCCAGGCAGAGAGGCGCTGATCGGTCAATTCAGACTCATTATCTTCGTCGATAGGAAGTCCACAGAACTTACCGTCGATTACGCTCTTTGATTCATCGAAGGTATAACCTTCAGGTGAAACCTGGCCGATCATTTTCGCGCCAGATTTTTGGAATGCGCTGTACAGCTCTTCCATGGCGTCGCAAAAATAGTCTCCGTAACCGGAAGAGTCGCCCAGCCCAAGGATGGCAACGGGCTTACCGCCAAAATCTTGACCGGGAATTTCAGTAATCAGATCGTCCCAGGCTGTGCCTGAACGTGCTTCATCAGCACCTGTATTCCACGTTGGAATGCAGCAAACGAGGGCTTCTGCAGAAGCCAATTCGTCTACACCGCTGATGCTGTCAACATCTTTGGCATCAGTCCCCAGGAGTTCCTTCAGGCGGTCGGCTATATCTTCCGTTTTGCCCGTTGATGTTGCAAAGAAAATCGTGAAAGCCATAGGAATTGGATAACTGAATCATCATCCTTGCTTCAGGGCGGGACTGTTCCCGCTTTTGACGCGCTGCTTGGTTGTATGCGACACACTGGCTTGTGATTTTGCTACAACCTTGTGACATTTTGTGTTGAGCCTGCTGTTTTTTGCGCAGTTACAGTCAAATCCGTAACGGCATCTGTTTTCTCGTTGTCATTTCGCGATATTCCGACAGTGCCTGGTCGAAACCAGCCTCTCTGACCCTCGTTAACCAGTGCTTGCGTTTCAGGGAATCAGATTCGATGTAGTCAATAAATGCTTCCAGAGTCTGCTTGCCTGCCAGAGCCATGCCCACCTGCTTTTCTCGATAAACCATATCCTTCGGTGCTCTTATTTTCGGCTTGACTTTTACGCGGCTATGTATCGATTGTCGAGGTACTGTTTTGAGGTTTAGAACATCAAGAACTTTTATTGCGCTGCGAGCTTAGGAAATTTTCATCGCTGCTTCTTGCTTTCGCTTCAGTCCCCTCGTATCGATGGCCGATTTTCGGTCGATTGGTGGACTTCGGGCCGATTTTGTCGTGAGAGTGTTATGGAGACCTCGCTGATTGGTCATTTTGTTTTCTGTTGGCAGCGCTTGCGCTTCGACTAAATGGTTTTTCCTCACTGTTTATTCTAATTTGATTCTGACTTGAGGTTGAGTGAGGTTTTTCGAGTTTTAGACTCAGTGTGGGTTGTTTTTGATTGCATTTTTATTTCCTTAATTTTGTTTTTTATTCAGTGAATTCTAGTTTCAATCTTTTTCATAAGTGATTTGTTCATTCTTCTTGTTGATTCGATTTGCGGCCTGTTCCAATGCTTGATCTCTGTTGTCGACGAGATGCTCGATTCCAAACTGGGCTAGTCGTTGTTTCACTTTGCCGCTTGCACCTGCCACAAGAACTGTTCTCTGTTGTCGCTCGGCTTCTTTGACCATTCGCTCGATGGCCAGGCTTGCCGTGACTCCTAGATGTGGCACATCGGTGATATCAAGAAGTAAGACTTTATATTTCCTCACCAACATCATTCTTTCACTGATTCCCTTCGCTGCGCCAAAACTCAAGGGGCCCTGCATGCGGAACAGAATGAGATCGTCACCGCAACGTTTCAGCAAATCTTGCTCTCGCGTCGTGAGATGTCCTGTTTCTGTGTCCATGTTGCCGAGCTGATGTTGGGTTAGCGATTCAATGGTGAGCAGATTGGCCACGAACATTCCGATAAGCACCGCGCCAATCAGGTCCCAGAACACTGTCATCAACAGAACTCCCCACATCACCAGGGCGGTCTTGAATGACAGTCTGTGGGCCCGCAGCAGGAAGCCCCAGTCGATGATGTCGAGTCCAACCTTGATCAGGATTCCCGCCAGCAGTGCTGTGGGGATCCCTTCGGCCAGTGGACCGGCGCCTAAGAGCAAAACAAGCAGGACCAATGAATGGGTCATGCCGGAGAGCGGAGTCTTTCCTCCTGACCGGATGTTGATCACAGTTCGCATCGTTGCGCCTGCGCCCGGGAGCCCGCTGAATAGTCCCGAGATGCTGTTGGCAATGCCTTGACCCACCAGTTCCCGGTCTGAGCGATGGCGGCTCTGACTGATGTTGTCAGCGACCAGTGATGTCAGCAATGAATCAATGGCTCCGAGCACTGCGAGCACGATTCCCGCTTTCAGCAACAGCGGTAGGTGGTTGCTCCAGTCCGGAGCGTTGAAGCTGAGTCCACCCTCAGGGATTGACCCAATTCGTGGAATGTTTTCTGGAAACAGCCAAAGAGCTATAGGTGTAATCAGTAGAAGGCCCAACAAAGGTGAAGGAATCACCTTGGTAATCCGTCTTGGCGTAGCGAAAACCACCACAAGTGTTGCGATGCCCACTGCTACTGCTGCAGGGTTTGGCGTGAAATTGGAGCTCACCATCTGCAGTGATGGCACAACTCCTCCCTGGCTGCTGATCCCCAGGAGAGGGCCAATCTGAAGGCAAAAAATAATCACGCCGATCCCCGACATGAATCCGGAAACCACTGAGTAGGGCACCAGGGTGATGTAACGCCCCAAGCGAAGCACCCCCATCAGGATCTGCAGCAACCCTCCAAGAACCACAGCCGCCATCACCATGGAGAGCATGTCTCCCTGACTGAGTTCACGGCTTGTTCCCACAGCAGCAAGACTGCTAACGACGCCGGCGACTGTGACACTCATCGGGCCTGTTGGGCCGCTGACCTGGGCTGGTGTACCCCCAAACAGTGCGGCAAGAAATCCCGTGATGATTGCTCCGTAGAGACCGTAAATCGCACCTCCTGGCCCCAGTGCCGCATTGCCGAATGCGAGGGCGAGCGGCAGGGCCACCACAGCAGCAGTGACACCACCTGTGAGATCTCCTCGCCAGTGTCGCCGATGAAACCCGTTGATCAGGGGATGCCTGCTCGCGGACATGGTTTCAGGGGTTCTGGGGCATTCCCGACCAGATCTGCAGATCCTCCAGGGATTGAACGCCTACCCGTCGCTCACCGTTCGGCAGGATCCAGGTGGGATAGGCCTGGATTTTCTCTTGCTTGCAGGCAGCCGCTTGGATCGGCAGTTCCTTAGGTTTGGCGCATTCCACATAGGGGAGACGTATTGCTGCGTCGCCGAACAGACGTCCCTGGTGCTGACAGGCTGGACAACGCCATGATCCGTAATAGGTGACCTTGGTTCGGCTCAGGTGATCAGCAAGAGCTCCAGGGTCGGGGGCTGCTTTGGCAGAGCCACTTCCCACCAATGCGATGTTGGCACTACTGAGTGCGGCAAGCAGAAGAACTTTGAGCATTCGCGAAATGTACGTGTGTTCCGACGTACGGGCATCCGGCCTCCTCAATCGGTGCCGAACCCCGGACGGAACTGGGACACTGAGACCAACCGGAGCTCCTGAAGCTCAGCGATCACAATGGCCGGCAGTGGATACCGCGACTACTTCAAGGTGCTCGGGGTAGAGCGCAATGCTGATGCCGATGCGATCAAGCGGGCTTTTCGCAAGTTGGCGCGTCAATACCACCCTGACGTGAATCCTGGAGACGCCAATGCTGAGGCCAAATTCAAGGAGGTGAGCGAGGCCTATGAGGTGCTTTCCGATCCGGACAAGCGCCGTCGATATGAACAGTTTGGTCAGTACTGGAATCAGGCTGGGGCTGCTGGTTCAGGGGCTGGAGCCGGAGGGTTTGATGTTGATTTTGGCCGATACGGCAACTTCGACGATTTCATCAATGACCTGCTCGGTCGTTTCGGCAGCCCCGGTAATGCAGGCTTTGGCGGTGGCCCAGGCGGATTCGCCGGCGGTGGTTTTCCTGGTGGGGGCTTCCCGGGCGGAGGGTTCGCCGGCGGTGGTGGTTTCCCCCGAGGGGCCTCGAGGACTCCCTTGAATCTCGATGCTGAAGCCAGCGTGAAAGTGAGCTTTGCGGAGGCTTTCAGAGGTGCTGAGAGGACGTTGTCTGTCAACGATGAGCGAGTCCAAGTCAGAATCCCACCTGGGGTCAAAACAGGGTCCAGACTGCGGCTCAAAGGCAAGGGAAATCTTCAGCCGGGAACCGGACGCCGCGGCGATCTTTATCTCAATCTCGAGGTGCAGCCGCACCCGGTCTGGCGTCTCGATGGTGATCAGCTGCGAGCGGAGCTTCCCGTCTCCATCGATGAGCTTGCTCTCGGAGGCAACGTGAAAGTCATGACACCTGACGGTGAGGCGGAGGTATCGATTCCCCCCGGCACGTCTCCAGGCAGGAGTCTTCGTCTCAAAGGGAAAGGCTGGCCTTTAAAAGCAGGTCGTGGTGATTTGCTGCTCAATCTCAGCGTGCAGTGGCCCAACCAATGGTCGGATGAGCAGCGCAATCTGCTGGAAAAGCTCAGGGAAGCCCGAACGGACGATCCCCGTAGCGACTGGCTACAGAGCGCTCGCCTCTGAAGAGCGTCCGGAGGTTGACGCTTACGATCTCCAGCACTGATCAAGGTTGCTCATGGACCTCACTTACCGCCCGCGTCGCCTGCGTCGCTCGCCGGCGTTGCGTGCCATGGTTCGTGAAACCAGTCTTTCTCCAGCAGACTTCATCTACCCGTTGTTTGTGCATGAAGGTGCCGGAGTTGAGCCGATTGGCGCCATGCCGGGAGCCTGTCGATGGAGCCTCGATCAACTCACAGGAGAGGTGAAGCGTGCCTGGGATCTGGGCATCCGTTGCGTGGTGCTTTTCCCCAAGGTGGCTGAAGGACTCAAAACCGAGGATGGGGCCGAGTGCTTTAACGAAAGTGGTTTGATCCCTCGTGCTATCCGCCAGCTGAAGCAGGAGATCCCTGAGATGGCGATTATGACCGACGTCGCACTTGATCCTTATTCCTGCGATGGCCATGACGGCATCGTGAGTGAGCAGGGTGTTGTGCTCAACGATGAAACCATTGAGCAGCTCTGCAAGCAGGCTGTGATGCAGGCCCATGCCGGTGCCGATCTCATCGGTCCAAGCGACATGATGGATGGCCGTGTCGGCGCCATCCGCGAAGCCCTTGATGACGAAGGCTTCGAGCACGTGGGTGTGATCAGCTACACGGCGAAATATTCCTCTGCGTATTACGGGCCCTTTCGTGAAGCACTTGATTCAGCGCCCCGTGCGACGGGCAGCAAGCCGATTCCTAAAAACAAGGACACCTATCAGATGGATCCTGCCAATGCCAGGGAGGCCATCACCGAGGCACAGCTCGATGAGCAGGAAGGAGCTGACATCATGATGGTGAAGCCAGGTCTTGCGTACCTCGACATTATTCACCGTCTGCGTACGGAGTCTGAGCTTCCCATCGCCGCCTACAACGTCAGTGGTGAATATTCGATGGTGAAAGCAGCGGCGGAGAAAGGATGGATTGATGAGCGTTCGGTGGTTCTTGAGACGCTGCTCAGCTTCAAAAGAGCTGGAGCGGATCTGATCCTCACTTATCACGCCTGCGATGCTGCTGAATGGCTGAAGCAGTGATGATGGCTCCAACCCAGTGAGGTTTTGATGCTGCAGCCGATCGTGCCATTAGGCATTACGACCCTGTTCCTTGTCCTGACAGGGTCGATGGCAAGAGCTGCAGGTGAGCCACCAGCTCTCGTTCCTTTGATGAGGAGTTTTGAGGCTTACGCCCGGGATCTTGAGCGACTTGATCAGATCTGGGGAAAGGGTTCTTCTGATCAAGGACAAAGTGTGCTGCCGGCACTTCCCGCCCCTGCTGCAGCTGAACTGCCGATCATGCCGGTCGATGTGAAGATCGATCAGCGCATTCGTGTGGATCTTCCCCAAGCCATCGATCTGGCTGTTCGTAATGATCCATCGCTTCAGAAAAGCATTGGTGGTGTGCGTGAGCAACAAGGGTTGTTGCGTTCAATTCAAGGACGTCTTTATCCGACGGTGAGTTTCAATCTTGGAGCTGGTTATTTTCAGGAGGTTCAAAAGAATTTTGCTCTTCAGGGTAACAGTTCTCTCCTTGATATTGGTACGGACTCTCCTTTGTATGTTGCCTCTGGAGGCCAAAATCTTATCCAAACAAACATCGCAACAGGCTTTGCAGGACTGAGAGTTGATTACGAGCTGCTCAGTTTTGAGCGCAATGCTGCATTGGCTGAGTTGGGAGCTGATCTCGAGAATGCGCGTGAACTTTATGGCAACCGATTGCGCGAGTTGCAGTTGAATGTCAGTGAAGCTTATTATCAACTGCAATTAGCCAGCCAATTACGACTGATTCGGCAGGTTGTTGTCTCGAATGACGAGGTCATTCTTGATCAGGTTATTGCGATGAAAGTAGCGGGTCTAGTTCCGCGTGTAGATGTGTTACGTGCGGAAGCAAGCTTGCAGCAACAGCGCTTTTTGCTGGAACAGGCGGAGGCACAGTTGCTGAGTAGTCAAAGGCGTCTCAGCAATCTTGTGAATGTTCCTTTCAAGGTCACACTTGAAGCTCGTGAGCAGGTGAGTTTGCAGCAGCCCTGGCCTTTGGACTTGGACGAAACGATCGTAAGAGGTCTCAAGGACAACCCGCAATTGCAGGCTTTGCAGGCTGCTCGATCGGCTCTTTTACGCCAAGCCGATCGGCAAGCTGCGGAACTGTTGCCACGGATTGGGTTGTTTGCAGAAGCTGGCTATTTTGCAGGCCAATCACGATCACCTGAGATTGATCTTGATGGCTGCTGTGCATCTGTGACGATCCCCATTTTGAATTCTCAGAGCAATGATTGGGCGGCAGGTTTGCGTTTGAACTGGCGTCTTTTTGATGGTGGAATCACTGCAGGTGCAGTTGAAGCGAGCAAAGCGGCAGCTGATCAGGTTCTTCAGACTGAAGCTGCAGAAAGGAATGCTATCCGTCAGAAGCTTGAAAGTGCTTATTATGAGCATCGTGCAGCTTTGAGTCAGATTATTGCTGCCAATGCTTCTTACAAGGCTGCAAGAGATGCCTATCGTGATACGAGAGCTCGTTTTGAATTTGGCTTGGCTGACTATACAGACCTTGCCGATACGATCAGTTCATTGACACGAGCAATGGAGCAAAAGGCTGAAGCGATGACTTTTGCTAATTTGAGTTACGCTCAATTACTCAGAGAGTTGGTTGATGTGCCTCGAAATCCAGAAGATGCTGTGGATTTGCCGATTACTTTGCCGCAAACTTAGGGTTGAACTGTGTTAACCCTGGCGTGAGCAGTTGCGCCTGCGCGCAATGGATGTTGATCATTCTGTTTGAGCAAGATCCGTACTGGAAATCGTTGGGGTACCTTGACCCAGTTTCCAGTTGCATTTTCTGGGGGAAGCAATGACTCATAGGCCCCGCTGCCTCGGCTGATATTGATCACATTTCCTTTGAAAGTCTTGTTGGGATACATGTCCAGAGAGATGTTCGCGGGCATGCCCATGCGAATACGGTGAATTTGAGATTCTCGAAAATTGGCATCGACCCACCATTTACTGTTGTCAATTAGTTTGAATAGTGCTTGACCTGGCTTGACGTATTGACCTGTTCGGATGCTGAAGTTATTGCTGACATATGCATCCATTGGTGCGTAATAGCGGGTGTACCCGAGATTCACTTTTGCCTGCCCAATTTCGGCTCGGAGTGCATCGATTATTGCTTGTTGTTGGAGAACATCTTTCTCTAGTTGTGAAATGTCGATTGTTGCTGCTTTTGTTTTGGCGAGGGCTTCTAGTTTGGATGCCTGGAATTCTTGGGCTTTGGCGAGTGCAACAACCTGCTCTTGCTGTAAGTAAGCATAACGCTTTTCGTTGAGGTCAATAATCCATTGGCTGGCTTGCTGATCCTTGAGTCTTTGTTTTGATTGTAGGAGTGCTTCCTTTAATGATGATTTTTTGGCAATCGCGGCTTTTAGTCGATGCTCTTGCTGTTCTACTTTCAGCTCAAAGGGTAGTGGGGTGATTTCATAGATGAGTTGCCCTTTTTTGACGAATTCATTGGGTGAAGCATGAACTGTCTTGATGTATCCTTCCACATACGGAGATATGGTGATCGTATATGCATGAACATAGGCATCATTGGTGCCTGGATAATAATGATTGCGCACAAAATAACCCGTCAGGCCAGCCCCCAGTGCTGCGACTGCTCCTCCGATCATGATCCTTGTCCGCCAGGGCCGATGAGGCTTCTCGGCTGTCTGCTTGGAGGCGCTTTCAGTCACTACTTGAATTTTTCTGATCTCATGATTTTAACTTGATTTCATCGAGTGTCTTCATCTCATGTTTTCCGGGCCTCTGCCGGGCGGTGAAAGAAGGGCAATAAGCACAGTAAAAGTAAAACGAATCCAACCATGGTTGCGATGTTGATGTAGCTCACGACCTCGGCCTGCCGTGCGATTTCTTTGTTGATCAGTTCCAGGGATGCCTGAGACCACATTGCTCCTGTAATGCCCTGGCCATGTCCATGGAGTTGTTGGAGAAAAGGTTCCAGGGCGGTATTGCTTGGATGGATTTGCTCTCGGAATCGCGCCCAGCTGCCCTGGCTGGTGACTGTGAAAATTGCACTGGTGATCCCCCCTGAGAGGGCTTTCGCAATATTTGTTCCAAAGAAGAGTATGGAGCTGGCGCTAACCAGTAACTCAGGCGACATTGTGGTTAATGCCATCTGAATTTCCATGCAGCAGATTAAGGCAAAGCATGTGGCAATGATCACTAATTGAATTCCAATATTGATATTGTCTTGGTGAGAGCTGGTGTTCGCCATCCAAAGAGAATTCAGGGCAAATGCGAAAATTGCTGCTGAGCAAATCTTTTTCTTTTGGGCAATTGTTTTAGCCAGAACAAGTGGGCTGATCCCTGGAGATGCAAAGGCTCCGGTGATTATGGCTGCAAAGCTAAAGGGTATGAATGTTAAGGCGTAGTTCTCAATCGTATTGTTCGTTGCAATGACTAAAAAGCGGGGGACCAGAGCGAACACCATGAATAAAAAGAAGGCCACTGAGGTCAGTGTTATGACCCCAACGCAGTAATTGATGTCTTTGAAAATTCGCAGGTCGATGAGTTTTGGTTTGGTTGCCATGCGCCAGGCAAAAAGTCCAAGCAGAAGTATTGATGTCCAGAGCATTACTATATAAATCGGATCTGCAAACCACTCACGTTGATTGCCAACGATCAGAGAGAGGCTCAGAAGTCCAAAGCCTCCACTCATAAAGCTATAGCCCAACCAGTCGATTTCGTATTGTGAATCACCACCGGTTTGTGGCATTAATTTGAAGATGATTGAGACTGCAATGAGTGCAAGGATTCCGATTAAGACGTACAGAAAACGCCAGCTCAGATGCCAAGTGATCATTGCTGAAATCGGGATGCCGATACATGCTCCGGAGACGACAGCAAGTGCCACCATTCCCTTGCCCATGGTGTTGTATTCCGTTCCCAGTTCGGCACCCAAATAGCCCCCGGCCAATGCCGGAATAAAGCCCCCGCCGATTCCCTGCAAGATTCTCATCGCGATAAACAGTTGCGGATCTTGAGCGGTTGAGCTGACTAAGCAAGCAATACCAAACAGGCCTGGACCAAAAATGGTCAGTGTTTTTGCACCAAAGCGGGCTTTGAGGCTGCCGACCACAGGCATCACCAATGCTGCCGGAATGAGGAACGAAACCATGAACCACACAGACAGGTATGGCGTACCCCCCACATCACCGCTCACGTAGGTATGGGCAGGGACTCCTACGGAATCGGTCGCGAAAAAAAGCAGCTCTAGGAGGACAAAGCAAAGTGCCAGAACACCTCGGTTCGTTTGCCAGAAGCTTCTTGATTGATTGGCTGGGGTCGCAGTCACCGCGCAGGAGTGATGGCCTTGGCATTCTCCGTTGTTTCTGCGCTGAGCTCCACACTTCTCTGAATCTGAGCTGCTTCATCGCCCTTGTAATGGCTCATCCTTGCTGAATCGCTCACGTTCTGGCTGCAGATGCCCTACAGAATGTGAGGGCTTGATGAGGTCTTCATGTCTGCGGTTCAGCGCCTTGGTCATGTCGCCATCCGCGTGACCGACATGGAACGGGCAGTGAGTTTTTACACCGGGCTCGGCATGCGCATGGTTTGGGAGGCTGACGACTGGTGTTACCTCGAAGCAGGTGATTCCCGAGACGGCCTGGCGCTGCTGGGTCCCAAATACAAGGCTGCAGGTCCCCATTTCGCCTTTCACTTTCGCGATCGCGCAGAAGTTGATGTGGTGCATGACCGATTGAAGGCTTCGGGTGTCGCGGTCGGTGGGGTCCATGACCACCGCGACGGCACGGCATCGTTTTACCTGCGCGATCCCGAAGGAAACTGGCTGGAGATGCTCTATGAGCCTCCGGGGGGAATCCCCACGAATCAACCTGGAGTCACTCAGCCTGATTGATGTCCGCTCTTGAGGAAACACTGGAGCTGCTCGAGTGGCCGCGTCTCTGCCAGCATCTCTCCAGCTTCACCAGCACACACCAGGGGCGACGACACTGCTGCCGAGGCTCACTGCCGGAATCTCTCTCTGAAAGCCTCACCCTTCAGGCGAGAACGCAGGAGATGGCGAGTCTGGACGGTCTCTTGGATGGGGGTCTGAGCTTCCAGGGGGTGGGTGATCTTGACGTGATTCTGTTGCGTTGCAGCAAGGGAGGTGTTGCCTCCGGTGAAGAGCTGCTCGCAGTGGCCGACACCCTGGGCGCAGCTCGTCGTCTGCGCCGGCAGATTGATGAACCTGAGCTGAGGCCGGCTTGCACGGCTCTGCTCTCTGATGTGGCCACCCTGCCGGCGCTGGAACAACGCCTCAAGTTCGCCATTGAGGAAGGCGGTCGTGTGGCCGATCGCGCCAGTGCCGCGCTGGAGGGACTGCGTCGGCATTGGCAGGAGCTGCGTTCTCGCAGACGCGACAAGCTGCAGGATGTGATCCGGCGCTGGTCGGCACACCTTCAGGACACGGTGATCGCTGAGCGGAATGGACGACCTGTGCTGGCGGTGAAGGCGGGGGCCGGCGGCCAATGTCCGGGAATGGTTCATGACAGTTCCGCCTCGGGCAGCACAGTGTTTGTGGAGCCCAAGTCGGTGGTCGATCTGGGCAATCGATTGGCGGATCTCGACGGCAGGATCCGTGAGGAGGAGCAGCGCGTTCTCGCCGAACTCAGTACTGCTGTGGCGGAGCAGGTCGATGGTTTGCTCGCACTGATGGCGGTGCTGTTGCATCTGGATTTGGCGCTGGCCCGAGGTCGTTACGGGCAATGGCTCGGTGCTGTCCCCCCGCGGCTCGAGGCCGCCAGCGATGCTCCGTTCACGCTTCAGAATCTCCGCCATCCTCTGCTGGTGTGGCAGGAGCGCAAGGAACAGGGTCCAGCAGTGGTCCCTGTCAGCATTGAGGTCTCACCTTCTCTGAGGGTGGTTGCGATTACGGGTCCGAACACCGGAGGCAAGACCGTCACGCTCAAGAGTCTTGGACTCGCTGCACTGATGGCGCGTGCAGGCCTCTGGCTCCCCTGCAGTGGCAGTCCAATCCTGCCGTGGTGCGCCCAGGTTCTTGCTGACATTGGTGATGAACAATCACTGCAGCAGAGCTTGTCCACCTTCAGTGGCCATGTGAGGCGCATCGGGCGCATCCTGGCGGCCATCGATTCGGGCCCAGCTCCTGCTCTGGTGCTGCTTGATGAAGTTGGAGCAGGGACTGATCCAAGCGAGGGCAGTGCTTTGGCCACGGCTCTGCTGCGGGCGCTGGCCGATCGGGCCCGGCTCACCGTGGCGACAACCCACTTCGGTGAGCTCAAGGCTCTCAAGTACAGCGATTCCCGTTTCGAAAATGCATCGGTCGCTTTCGACAGTGAAACTCTCTCGCCGACGTATCACCTGCTCTGGGGAATTCCGGGTCGCAGCAATGCTCTTGCCATCGCGACGCGGCTCGGCCTCGATGAAGGAGTGATCGCCCAGGCGCGCAGTCTTCTTTCCCCGCGAGGAGACGGTGAGGCCAACAGCGTGATCCGTGGTCTCGAGGAACAGCGTCAGCGTCAGCAGGCGGCTGCCGAGGATGCGGCTGCCCTTTTGGCGCGCACTGAATTGCTGCATGAAGAGCTGCTGGCGCGGTGGGAGACACAGAAGCAACACTCCGCTGAACGGCAGGAACGGGGCAGGCAGCGCCTCGAGACCTCCATTCGCTCCGGACAGAAGGAAGTGCGTCAGCTGATCCGCCGTCTCCGTGATGATCAGGCCGATGGTGAAACGGCACGGAAGGCCGGTCAGCGCCTGCGCAAGCTGGAAGATCGTTATCGACCTGAGCAAGAGCGACGACAGCATCTGGGTTGGCGCCCTGAGGTGGGTGATCGCATCCGTGTGCTGGCACTCGGCAAAGCTGCCGAAGTGCTTGCTGTTTCCGACGATGGCTTGCAGCTAAAGGTGCGCTGTGGCGTGATGCGCAGCACCGTTGAGCTCTCGGCAGTGGAGAGTCTTGATGGACGCAAATCTGAGCCCCCGGCACCGGTGGTTCAGATCAAGGCGCGCCGAGGCAGCGGCTCTGCTGAGGTGCGGACCTCCCGCAACACGATCGATGTGCGTGGCATGCGCGTGCACGAGGCGGAGGCTGCTGTTGACGATGTTTTGCGTGGGGCCAATGGCCCTGTTTGGGTGATCCATGGCATCGGCACCGGTCGCCTGAAACGTGGCTTGCGCGACTGGTTGGCTTCACTGGCTTATGTCGAGCGTGTGGTGGATGCGGAGCAGGGTGATGGCGGCGCCGGATGCAGTGTCATCTGGGTGCGCTGAAGCGGGTTTTCCTTCAGTTCAGATCGGGAAGCACTGGTGTCTCGTCTCGCTCTGATGGGGGTATCGGCACGGGAATCGCGTTCCCCTGGTCGTCAAACAGGCGCCATCCACGCGGATCAGCATCCAGATGAATGCGACTGCCTGGTATTGCTCTGAGGCCCGGATCGGCTCTGACCTGAACCAAATGCTCCCCATCGAGCAGCCTGCAGGTGAGCAGCTGCTCATTGCCCAGCACTTCGCTGTGACTGATATCTGCCTGAAGGTTTCGGTTGGTGGCAGGTGCCACCCGGAGATCTTCCGGACGGATGCCGCCATTGAGCCGTCTCCCCTCGAGGCCTTCGAGTGCAGCGGCGAGTGGGCCCTCCACGCTCATACGTCGTTCACCCAGGTGGAGTGTCTGGCTGCGCCCCACCTGGACTGGCAGAACATTCATGGGTGGGCTGCCGATGAACTGCGCCACAAACAGGTTTGATGGCCAGCGGTAGAGCTCCATCGGTGTGCCCAGCTGCTGCAATCGCCCCTGATTGAGTACGGCGATTCGGTGACCCATGGTCATGGCCTCCACCTGATCGTGGGTCACGTACAGGGTGGTGGTACCCAGCTTTCGCTGGAGGTCCACGATGCGAGTGCGGGTGCTGCCGCGCAGCTTTGCATCGAGATTGCTCAGCGGTTCATCCATGAGAAAGACATCCGGCTGACGCGCCATGGCCCGCCCGAGGGCCACGCGTTGTTTCTGACCTCCGGAAAGCTCTTTGGGGCGTCGATCCAGCAGCTGATCCAACTCCAGGGCGTGGGCCACCTCCATCACCCGATGTTCAACCTTGGATTCCCTTTCAGATCGAACCTGAAGCAGGCGAGGCAGCTCGCGCGTGCTTCGATGCAACTGGTCATGGAGCTGCTCCATGGCACTTCGCCGGTGGCTGCGACGCAGTCCGAACGCCAGGTTGTCGCGAACGCTGAGATGCGGGTAGAGCGCATAGCTCTGGAACACCATCGCCACATTGCGCTTGGCTGGTCTCAGCTTGGTTACGGCCTGCTTCCCCACCAGGATTTCACCAGCGCTGGGTGTCTCAAGGCCTGCCATCAACCTGAGCAATGTGCTCTTGCCGCAGCCGGAAGGACCGACCAGCACCAGAAACTCACCATCTTCAATCGATAGTGAGAGGTCCCGAATCACCTCAACGGGGTTCTCACCACCACGACCTGGATAGTTCTTGCTGAGCGCCTCAAAGCGAACGCCGGCCAAGCTCAATCTCCCGTGCTCCGCGATCCTAGGGTTGGTAACTGGTCCCGATCGAAGCTTTTCGTGCAGTTCATCGACCAGGCGCGCATCACTGTCCGTGGCGGCCGTGGCGGTGATGGCATCGTGGCCTTCCGTCGTGAAAAGTATGTCCCAGCCGGTGGTCCCTCAGGAGGTGATGGGGGGCATGGATCCCACGTGATTCTGGAGGCTGACTCGAATCTCCAGACGTTGCTGGATTTCAAGTACAAGCGATTGTTTGCTGGAACTGACGGTCGCCGTGGCGGTCCCAATCGCTGTACCGGTGCATCAGGCCAGCCTCTGGTCATTCACGTTCCCTGCGGCACGGAGGTGCGACATCTCACCACGGGAATCCTCATGGGCGATTTGACCGCGCCAGGGGAACAGCTCATGGTGGCGTTCGGAGGCCGCGGCGGCCTGGGAAACGCCCACTATCTGAGCAACCGCAACCGTGCGCCTGAAAAGTGCACCGAGGGACGTGACGGAGAGGAGTGGCCTCTCCAGCTCGAATTGAAGCTGCTTGCAGAGGTCGGAATCATCGGTCTGCCCAACGCAGGCAAAAGCACCCTCATCAGCGTCTTGTCCGCAGCCCGTCCCAAGATCGCCGACTATCCCTTCACCACGCTAGTGCCGAACCTCGGTGTGGTGCGCCGTCCGAGCGGTGACGGCACGGTCTTCGCCGATATCCCTGGCCTGATTGCCGGTGCTGCCCAGGGTGCCGGACTCGGGCACGATTTTCTTCGCCATATCGAGCGCACCCGTCTGCTGATTCACGTAGTGGATGGAGGCGCGGATGATCCTCTGGGTGATCTGCAAGTGGTGGAGAAAGAGCTCGAGGCTTATGGCCATGGCCTGGTCGATCGCCAGCGCTTGCTTGTCGTCAACAAGCTTGAGCTTCTGGATGAGTCGCGTCGTGACGCATTGGTGGCCGCTCTGGAACGAGTGAGTGGTCGGACTCCACTGTTGATTTCAGCGGCGATGGGCCAAGGACTCAAAGAGCTGTTGAATCAGGTCTGGATGGAGCTTGGCGTCTGAGCCTTGGGGTTAGCCATTTATCGCGAAACATGTTGGCGATCGCATCAGGACTTGTGCGTTGCGCTTGGCATGGCGATAACAGGAGCAATGAGAGAACGTCCGATGACTTTCTTCACTTGTTTCGACTCCCAGGGCCAGTTGATCGCCCGCTGTCAAACGCCCGAGCAAATCGAGGCCCTGCGCCGCCGCGGACGTCCGATTGCCGGTGTGCATGCGATGAAGCCCGAAGAGGCCGTGGTCTGCAGCCTCACAGGCAGCCCTGCTGATTTCAACGAAGACCAGTGAGTAAGGCAGCACGGCTGATCGTGCAGAGCACTTGATCGTGGTGTCGCAATAAAAAGCGGGGATGCTTCCCCGCTTTTTATTGCGCTCATGTTGTTGAAAATGTCTCAGTCGTCATAAACCCGGCATTCATCGGCTTCAGGGTTGTTTTCGCAATAGAGCTCAATGGGAGTTGGATCGTGGCTGTCGCCTGGATGCTCCTTCTTGTACTCCTGCAGGGACTCAAGCTCCTCGCTGAAGTGGCGAACCTTGGCATCGTTGCCTTCGGCTTTGGCAGCTTCGAGTTCGCTCTGATCCTTCTTGATGTGTTCGTCGATGGATTTCATGGAGTCGTTGGCGTGTCCCAACCAATGTCGACGCACACACCATACGGCTGTTGCGCTGTGCTGCCAGTCGCCAGAGATGCGACCTCGTTTCCGTATCAACACTCATGACCTGGTCGAGTGACCTCGGCTACCAGCAAAGAAGACAGGGTTCGTGGTCATGGTGCGAATCAGGCAACGACAGGGGCGCCACTTCATGGATGAAGAGGGACGCATGTTCTGGATCAATGGTCCGGAGAATTTCTGCTACCTCTCAGAACAGCGACAGTGGCGCTGCGGTCTGAGTTTTCAGGAGGTTCTTGACTGGAAGCAATGTGCGCCTTCAGGGCTGGTGAGTCAGCGCTTTGGCTCACTACAGGCCGCCTGCGAGGCCTTCGAGCACAACCAGGTTTTCTGGTCTCATGATCTTTATCTGCGTCGGATGGGTGATCAGATGGCCCTGCATCGCTCAGCGGACGATTACAGACCCACTGTCATGAAGCTTGCCGAAGCTGCTGGTCGAGTCGTGAAACCAGCTCCCTGGAGTGGTCGCCCCTCCACCTCACTGAGCTGTCCTGTTTCCCTGGTGAATGCCAACACGGGTCTTGTTGGTGACGCTAGCGAGGACCTGGCGCATCCACGTCGCCGCCGGCGTTCTCTCAGGGAACCAGTTCACTGAGTTCCAGCCAGCGTTCCTCACTGGTTTCGAGCGCTTCCAGCAGGCTGGCCAGATCCTGGCTGAGGTCTGTGAGGTCTCCCTGGCCGTTGGAGATGGCCTGCTCCAGGTCTGCTTTGCGTTGCTCCATCTGAGGCAGTTCACGTTCAATTGCTTCCAGTTCCCGCGATTCCTTGAAACTGCGCCGACGTGGGCCCTGGTTCTGGTTGTTCGGGGGCTGATCCTGGCTGGTTTGAACACTGTTGGAGCGGTTGCGATTGCTCTCAGCCGCAGCAGTCCTTTCCTTGTCCCGGCGATGGTCGAGAAAAGCGCTGTAGTTGCCTTCAAAGCGCTGGAGACGTCCTTCCTCGAAGCAGAACAGACGATCCACAGTTCGATCCAGGAAGTAGCGGTCGTGAGAAACCACAACCACGCAGCCTCGGAAGTCTTCGAGCAGGTCCTCCAGCACACTCAGCGTTTGAACATCGAGATCATTGGTGGGTTCATCCAGCAGCAAGACGTTGGGAGCCTGGATCAGCATCCGACACAGACTCAGCCGGCGTCGCTCTCCTCCTGACAACTTGCTGAGCGGGCTGTGCTGTTGAGCGGGCGGAAACAGAAAGCGCTCCAGTAGCTGGGAGGCACTCAGCTGTTCCCCTCCCAGGTCAATCCGAGATGCGGCCTCCTCGACGAATTCGATCACCTTGCGTTCCAGACCACGTCCCTCGCTGAGTGCATCGGTGTGCTGATCGAGATAACCGAGATGCACCGTTTCCCCAAGACGCAGGCTGCCAGCGGTGGCCTGCCGCCGGCCGGCGATCAGGTCAAGCAGGGTGGATTTGCCGCTGCCGTTGGGGCCGATGATGCCAACCCGGTCTTCCGGACTGAAGCTGTAGCTGAAATCCTTCAGCAGCACGGGCCCGTCGGCCTGGCCATCCGCGGTGACCATGAGATCCTCCGCTTCAATGGCGAGCTTGCCGATCCGACGGCTGACACTGCTCATCTCCAGCTGGCTGCGATTGGTTTTCAAGGGCGCCGCCCGCATCGCCTCGATGCGCTGGATGCGTGCTTTCTGCTTGGTGCTCCTTGCCTTAGGGCCCTGGCGCAACCAAGCCAGTTCCCGTCGCATCACGCTTTTAAATCGGGCTGCTTCCGCGGCTTCTGTGACTTCCTGGTCCGCTTTTCGTTGCAGATAGGCGCTGTAATTCCCCTCAATGCTGGAGGCTTGTCCTCGCTCCACCTCCACAATTCGGCGAGTCACACGGTCGAGCACATAGCGGTCGTGGGTGACCAGAACCACAGCTCCCGGGTAGCGATCCAACCAGCTCTGCAGCCATTCCACAGCCGCTGCATCCAAGTGGTTCGTCGGCTCATCGAGCAGCAGCACATCAGGGCTGGCAACCAGCGCTGAAGCAAGCCCCACCCGTTTGCGATACCCCCCAGACAAATCCTCCACGGGGCGGTGAAGGTCGCTGATTCCCAAACGCTGAAGCACTTCCTGGCACTGTTGCTCGAGCCCCCAGGCGCCCTCTTCATCCATGCGCTCACTGAGAGCCCCGAGTTCCCGCATCAGCGTTGTGTCGTCTGGAGACTGGGCGACCGCTTCAGACACCGCGCTGAAACGCAGCAGCAGCTCGCGCTTTTCCCCACAGCCGGCCAGCACCTGTTCGAGCACGGTGAGCCCTGGCTCCACCGTGCTGTCCTGACCGACCAGCTCAATTCGCAGACGGGAGGAGCAGCGCCGCTCTCCCCCCCCAAGCGGTTCCTTCCCTGACAGCACACGCAGCAGGGTTGATTTGCCCGCTCCATTCGGTCCGATCAGTCCAACCCTGTCACCTTCACGAATGTGCAGAGTGAGGTTCTCGAACAGGGTTCGGATTCCGAAATCCTTGGAGGCCTCAACCAGGCTGATCAGACTCACGGGCCTGCGACCTCGCGCTGCGCGTCCAGATAAGCAAACACGCTCTTGTCTCCCACATCGGCTGCTGCCTGCATGCCGAATTTCCGAACGGCAAGCACCACCAGCAGCAATCCCGCGAACAGCAGCAGAAACCAGCAGGGGCCGTTGCCAATCAGCCCCAGTAACCGTCCAAGGAGTGCAACGGGAAGCAGCAGGGTGAGGCCGATGGCCTCCGGTCGCCGGAAGCAGAAGAACTCCTTGAAGCCGATGCCGGTGAGAGCTGCAAACATCGGCCCAACGGCAAGAATCCACAGCGGCTGACTCGCCAGTGTGTCGAGAGTTGCATTGACTGATCCCTGAAGCATCAGCACCAGCCATCCAAGACAGCCGAACAGCCAGAACAGCTGCAGTGCCCGATGCAGCGGACGCAGGTAGATATGAATCCAATGGAGTGCCAGTCCAAGGCTGCCGCAAAGGGGCAGAAGCCACAGCCATGCCCACTCACCGCCAGCCAGCCACCACTGCAGCAGGCCTGCGCTCAGCGATGCTCCGCTGATCAGCAGGCAGATCCTGTAGCGCTGCACTTCCACCCTGTCTGTCGAGGTGATGGTGAAAGATCCATATATTCCGTCGAACTGGGGATCGGCGGTAGTCATGGCAAGGGAATGGTGCTGTTCACCAGTGTGCTCAGCTTTGGGCCATCTGGAACGATTCCGCCTGGATTCAGGGGAAACAGAGCGCCGAAGTAGTCATGGCGCCAGGCAGCGGCATCGCAGGTGGCCTCCACTCCTGGTAACGCCAGGAACCGTTGCCGCCATTTCCACAGTTCCGGCAGCATCCACAGCGGGCTGGCGCTGCATCCGAACAGGGGGGAATAAACCGTTTCCCAGCGGATCAGGGTCGGGAAAAGGCGCACATCGGCAAGGGTGAGGGTGGCTCCGCAGAGCCACGGACCTTCCTGCCTGAGGCTTCGTTCCAGCTCTTGGAGAGCATCGGCCATGGCGGCACTTGACCTGTTGTAAGCCGATTGGTTCCGCGCAAAGCCGCAGCGGTAAACCCCGTCGTTCACTGCTGGCTGTAAAAGCTGCTGCCAGCTTTCAATCCGTGCCTGCAGGCTGGCAGGAGCCAGATCGGGTGCTTCAGCTCCGGCAGGCCACTGATTCAACGCCAATGTCAGTGGTGTGCTGTCGTTGCCGAGAAGATGTGGTTTGTGCTGTTCGTCTCGACCAGGGTCCACCAGCACCGGCACTGTCGCCCGCAAACTGGGTTCAGCCCCGCAGCAGCGATACAGCTCCAGCAGGCTGGAGCATCCCAGCCAGCTGGGATCCAGCCGCCATCGTCCTTCCTCGTGGTCGGCCTCTGCGGTCATCACCTCGAGCGTGCTCTCAAGACCACGCAGTTTCACCATCAGCCAGGTGCGGTGTGCCCATGGACAGCTCCGGCCGATCAGCAGCCGCGGTCGACGAGCGGGCTCACGCCGCTGCAGATCATCAGTCTCGGGAACCGATGTTGACATCGGTGCGCTGTCCGGTCTCTTGTAGTTGCCTTGGCCATCCGCTGGCCCCAGCCCTGTCATCAGGCGTTGCCACTGCCACTGCCAGCCCTTTCGCACACTGCGAACGATCAGCGGAGGAATCGACATCACAGTTCCGTTTCAAGGCATTGTCCTTCAGGCTGTGAATGAGTGCAGTGACCTGATGACAAGCCCCCGAGTGCTGGTGGTGGCAGGTACCCATGGCAATGAAGTCAATGCCCCCTGGCTTCTGGAGCAATGGAGCTCTCAAAATGAGCTGATCGATTCGTTTGGATGTTGCGTTCAAACGGTGATCGGAAATCCCGACGCTCGTGCTCAGGGTCGGCGTTATCTCGATCGCGATCTCAATCGTTCTTTCCGTCCCGATCTCCTGCAGCGGAGCGAGACCCAACCCGAATGCAGTGATCATGAAATGCTCAGGGCTCTGGAGCTGTTGCGCAAGTTCGGGCCTGAAGGACAAAGACCCTGTGATCTGGTGGTTGACCTGCACAGCACCACAGCGGCGATGGGCAACTGCCTGGTGGTGTATGGCCGCAGGCCAGCTGATCTGGCCCTGGCCGCGCTGGTCCAGTCATCGCTGGGGTTGCAGGTTTATCTGCATGAAGCCGATGCCGCTCAGCAGGGTTTCATGGTGGAGCGCTGGCCCTGTGGGCTTGTGATTGAGGTGGGGCCCGTGCCTCAGGGCGTTCGCCGGCATGACATCGTCCAGCAGACGCGGCTGGCGCTTCAGGCGGTGTTTGAGGCCATTGCTGATGTCGTTTCTGGCAAAGCCAGCTATCCACGCCAGCTTTTGCTTCACCGTCACCTCAAAAGCCTTGATCTGCCTCGACAGGCCTCAGGTGATGTTGCAGCCTTGATACATCCGCAGCTTCAGGACCGCGATTGGATTCCCCTGCTCTGCGGTGATCCGCTGTTTGTTTCGGCTCAGGGAACAACCATCGCTTACGAGGGGCCGGACGGAGCCGTCCCTCTGTTTATCAACGAAGCGGCTTACGCGGAAAAGGCCATTGCACTCAGCCTCACGAGCCGTGAACAGTGGCCCCTGTCCCAAAGCTGGACAGAGGCCCTTGCCATGCTGCTGAACGGGAATCAGCGCGGAGAACCGTTGTAGATGATGCTGAGGACACTGCGACCGTCGGGAGCGATCTGAATTTCGGTTTCCGTGGTGGCATCACTGCCGTCTTCAGGCCATCCAGGGTCGCCACCCAGGAATCTGAAGGTGTATCCGCTTGGGGAATCATCCACAAGACAGTCTCCGCCGCCCGAGCTGGTCTGGAACATGCAAGGTTGGGGGCGATAGACGCTGAGCCCACCGTTTTCGGTCACAGCTGTGTTGCGGGCCAGGTTCAGTGCACGCACCTGGGAGGCTGGAACGGGTGCCTGAGCCATCACTGGGGCGCCAGCAAAAGCGCCCGTTCCAGCGATCACAGCCAGGGCGGTTAAAAAGGAGAGATTCATGACCTTTGGGAAGACTCCTCTATCGGAGACAGAGCACCAGCGTCTGTCAACTAATCCGTTGTGGTCTGTTGACCAGTGGGTTCATGGGATCGGACCGTTGTAGGGAACAGCCAGGATTCTCTCTCCATTGAGTGAGACGAGAACTCTTGTTTCAAGAGTGGGATTTGGGGGCGATTGCTTCTCCCAGCCTGGTGGACCGCCTCGGAAACGGAACAGAAAACCCTGGTCCGATTTGGAGATCAGGCAAGAACTTGCCCCTGTTTCATACATGCAGGCAGCGGCCCGGTAAGAGCCAAGGCCGCCGTTCAAGGATTCCGCTTTCATCCTTGCCAGGTTTGCAGCCTTGGGCTGTGCGAGTGGCAGGGAGGGTGCTGCTTCGATTGCACCGATGCCTCCCAGGGTGAGGGCAAGCCCGACGGCCGCTTTCAGCATTCGGTTCATGGGTTTCTTTGATGGGCCAACAGCCTGATGCCCATGCTCAGTGAATGGTGTTTCTCGAAACTGCAAACGCATGTCTTGTTGTGACTGTTGATCCACTCCTGCTGAACAGGCTCATCCACAGGCCCAGGTGCCCTGTTCGAGCGTGCAGGGAAGACTGCTCACCTTGCCGTTTTCCCAGTAGATCCTCAGCCGGTCGTCGGCGGTGCCGCTGCGGAATGTGATTGATTTGACCGGTCCTGGCGGGACTCGCTCTCCACTGTCGTCACTGCCAGGCATTCCCTTGTTCACCCGTTGTTCAAGCTGGTCTAGGCGGCTTTTCAGCTCACTGATCTGTGCGTCGCGACTGATGTCTGTTGAAGGCTGAGTGTCGGAGTTCTTCTGACAGGCACTGAAGAGCACAGCTGCCATCACGGCGCTCAAAGCGGTGGCCAGCGATCGAACGGCGGGGGCTGAAGACGGGTGCATGACCGCAGCGGTTGTTGATGGTTCCAGTGTGGGTGTTCAGCCAGTTTCGACCAGACGTTCACTCCAATAAACAACCGCACCCTGCGCCTCCAGTTCATGTCGCCTGTGGCGCGCATCCTTGGTGGGCACGGTTGCCTCCAGACGCTGTCCTGCGATCAACCAACGAATCAGGACCACGAGTGTCTCCTGAGACACAACCTGAGAATCTTAAGCGATCCTTTAGGGGGTCTCCCTTTGGCCTGGACCGCGCCTGAGCGAGGTCTCAATGGTTCTTCACGACAGCTTCATAAAGCAGCCGACATCTTGCGCAATGTTGCTTTACAATCACGGATGGCAGGGCTTCCTGCCCTTCCGTAACCGTCTCCTCGGAGACCTTCTTTCCCGTTCTCATGACCACCACCATTCAGCAGCGCTCCGGCGCTAATGGCTGGCAGCAGTTCTGCGAGTGGGTCACCTCCACCAACAACCGCCTTTATGTGGGCTGGTTCGGTGTGCTGATGATCCCCACCCTGCTGGCTGCCACCACCTGCTTCATCGTTGCGTTCATCGCAGCACCCCCCGTCGACATCGACGGCATCCGTGAGCCCGTCGCCGGCTCCCTGATCTACGGCAACAACATCATCTCCGGTGCTGTTGTGCCCTCCTCGAACGCCATCGGCCTTCACTTCTATCCCATCTGGGAAGCTGCTTCTCTCGACGAGTGGCTGTACAACGGCGGTCCCTACCAGCTGGTTGTCTTCCACTTCCTGATCGGCATCTTCTGCTACATGGGTCGCGAGTGGGAACTCTCCTACCGCCTCGGCATGCGTCCCTGGATCTGCGTTGCTTACAGCGCACCTGTGGCTGCTGCCTCCGCCGTGTTCCTGGTGTACCCCTTCGGTCAGGGTTCCTTCTCTGACGGCATGCCCCTGGGCATCTCCGGCACCTTCAACTTCATGTTGGTGTTCCAGGCCGAGCACAACATCCTGATGCACCCCTTCCACATGCTTGGTGTGGCTGGCGTCTTCGGTGGTTCACTGTTCTCCGCCATGCACGGTTCACTGGTGACCTCCTCCTTGGTTCGCGAAACCACTGAGAACGATTCACTGAACTACGGCTACAAGTTCGGCCAAGAGGAAGAGACCTACAACATCGTGGCTGCCCACGGTTACTTCGGTCGCCTGATCTTCCAATACGCCTCCTTCAACAACAGCCGTAGCCTGCACTTCTTCCTGGCTGCCTGGCCCGTTGTCGGCATCTGGTTCACCGCCCTGGGCGTGTCAACCATGGCCTTCAACCTGAACGGTTTCAACTTCAACCAGTCCATCCTTGATGGTCAGGGCCGCGTCCTGAACACCTGGGCTGATGTGCTGAACCGCGCCAACCTCGGCATGGAAGTGATGCACGAGCGCAATGCTCACAACTTCCCCCTCGACCTGGCTGCTGCTGAGTCCACTCCTGTGGCTCTGCAAGCTCCCGCCATCGGCTGAGGCTGAAGTCTCCAAGAGATTCGGCTTTAGCTGAATCGGAAAGCCCCCTCTCACGAGGGGGCTTTTTGCTGGCTTGCTGTGAGATCAGTGACCGGCAATCAGTCACCCCCGCTGCCATTGAAGGCTTCTGCGGCGAGCTTCTGCAAAACCAGCAACATTCACCTGGGCTGGAAGGCGATCGCTGGACATGGGCTGCATGGTGGTGAGATCAATGGTTGTTTCATTGATCAACTCAGAGGCTCGAGACCACTCAAGAAGCGTCAGAGATGGTGGTGCAATCACACCGCTACCAATGATCCGGCGGGGTCCGCTTCCCATCGCTCCAAGACTCAACAGCCGCAGACCCATTGATTCAGATGGGTACCAGGCGTGGTGATGACCTGAGATCACCAGATCAACGCCACCGCTTCTCAGCAGGAGGGCCAGCTCCCGCGGATTGGCGATACATTCCCCAGCGCGAGCCCGTCCTTCGCTGAAGGCTGTTAGCGGGAGGTGCCCCATGACCAGGCACAGGTCATCAGGCTGGCGATGGGGTGAGGTCAGTGCTGACTCGATCCATTGGCGTTGTGAGGAATCCACGTTGGCGGAAGAGGCGTCGATGACGACGACAAACAGTCCGGGACGTCTCCAGACGTACTGAAAGGGAAATCGTTCGTTCTCAATGAACCTGGATTGCAGATTCACGCGATGCTTTCCCCAGAACAGATCAGCCTGCTGGCGCTCACGCCCGTAGATCCAGCGTCCTTGATGCTGTTGACTCGATCCGTCGTGATTGCCGATGGCCGGGAGTATGGGAATTCCTGCCTTTTGAAGCGGTGCTTGAACCGATTGTTCAAAACCAGCCCACATCGCCTTCAGCTGGGAGTTCGTCAAAGCCCTTTTCTGGCCAGCCACCATGTCTCCTGCGCAGAGCACCAGGTCGGGTTGTTGCTGCATCAGCAACTTCACTCCGCGCTGAACGGAGCTGCCGTAGGTCGTACTTCCGTAGGAGCCGTTCAGGTCGCTGATCAAGCCCAGTTTCAAGCTGTCAACGTTCTGAGCAGAGGCTTGGCCCACAGGGTGAGATCCGGTCTTTCGGAGCAGGTCATCAAGAACGCTGCCTGAAACCGCTGCGCCAGCGATCAGCCGTAGAAATGCGCGACGTCCGGTCTGCCTCATCCGCCGAGTTTATGGCCGGAATCCATGCATGGATGGCATCAGCTCCAGGATGATTTCCTGACCATTGAGTTCTGAATTCCATTCAAGAACCAAACAAGATCAGTACGAATCAACAAAACTGTCATCGTTCATCCAAAGCATCGCCGGATTCCTGCGGCAGAGCTTTGTTCTGGGGTTCGCCAGTCTCTGCCTTGTTGTTTTGAGAAGGTTGTTCAATCTCAGTCTCCTTGGATTCCTGCTCTGAAGGGATCACTTTTTTCGGACCAACCACGTCTACAGCTGTGCGTTGAACAACAAGCTGGTAATTGCTCTGAAGAAGTTTATTGATCTCCTCCTGTACCAAGGTCACCTGCTTGTAGCTGGGAAGGTCGGGATCTGTTACACGAACAATGACCCGAATAATTCCCTCTTCTTTGTTCTTGCCATGTTTGGTTGGTCTCCAGTCAATATCAACCCTTTCCACATCCACTTTTTCCGGATCGCTGAAGGTCAGAGTTTCATTAACAAGAAATTTACGAACTGTTTGTTCCACCATGGATCGCCGGTTTTCGCGATTGGCTTGATTCAGTAATCCTATGAAGCTGCCTCCCAGTGGAATCAGCAACAGGCCTGTCAGTGTGAAGCTGGCCACGCTGAGTTGACTTCGGAGCAGCTTTTGGCGGAATTCGGAGTCTTGCCAGGCCATCAGTACCAAGCCGCCTGTGAGAATGCCCAGCAGGTTGGTGGCGAAAAGTAATCCAGCTCCGGAGGCCTCACCCCAGTTCTGGTGTGACAGCAACAGTCCCATCACGCAGACAGGAGGTACCAGGGCCACCGCGATTGCCGTTCCCGCCAGCGAACTCACGGCATCGTCCCGCAACTTGGCGTAGGTCGCCAAACCTCCTGCCACGAGTGCGATCCCCAGATCGAGCAGGTTGGGCTCTGTTCTGGTCAGAACCTCTGTACCGAACCGTGGCAAGCCAGCCACAGAACCCAGCAGAAAGGAGAGCAGCGTAGTGCTCAAGACGCCTGCCAGCAGTGTTCGCAGTGATCGTCCCAGCAGTCGTACTTCGCCCAGCAGGATGGCGAACGCTGCGGCTCGTAGGGGCATGATCCAGGGAGCCACCACCATGGCGCCGATCACGACTGCAGTGCTGTTGGCGAGCAGCCCAAGGGTGGAGATCAGGCTTGCTCCAACGCTGAGCACGATGAACACCTCATCCAAGGTGGCATCGCGCATGTGACTGCGATGCAGTTGCCTGATTTTGCGGCTGGATAAGCTGCCCTGTTCCATGAACTCGTCAATGGTGCGTGCAGTCTGATTGTTAGTGCTCAACTTGTTGAGGGTCTGGTGACGCAAAGACTGCCGATCTAAGAATTGACCAACTGTTCTGAGCCCTCCAACTGTTCATTGACTGCGTTCTATGCATCAAAACCTGAAGCAATGCATCAATGAATGGAATGACTTTGGTGCTGTTGATCGTTCTTTGAGTTTTTGGTCTGGATCGTAGACAGGTGGCGCTCGTTCGCCAGCTCAAGACTTACGGCGCCGACAGTGAGGTCAACCAGGATCATGGACATTCGTATGCGCCACGACCAATTTCCAAATTATTAAAGGTTTGATTGCTGTTGCAATGACGGAAATCAGCAGTCCTTCCATTAAGTTATGGAGCCGACTTCCGCGCGATGCCTCCCTCTGACTTGTCTTCTTTGGAGTGGGAAGAGGACGGCGAAATGTCAGCTCAAGACACCTGGGATCTTGTGACTCGCCTGGCGAAATTGGAGGAGCAGGAAAAAGCCTCGAGCTTGCTCCACCTGTCTTCCAAGCACAGCCATTCCAAAAACAAGAAGCCTTAATTGCTGGGTTGATTAGAGCTTGCAATTGAAAACTAAGTTTCCATATGTTTGACCATATTACTTAATACATAATTGTAGTTGTTGCCGTATTTGTATTGGTGTTGTTTTGAATCTCTGCTTCGATCTTCGGTTCGCCCCGTTCTGGGATAAACTTTTGTTGAATGCAAGGATTTTGAAGCAAGCCAATGGATGATTCGTTGAATCTTCATTGGCTGAATATAAATTTCAATTGAAAGTTGATTTTGCTGAGATCTTTTCTTTCAGGCTGGCATGTGGATCAATGTGCGTTCACGTCTGAGGACTTCTTCCCTGAAGAGTTGGGTTTTGCTTGAATCACAAACGGAATTATGCCGATCTCCACAGGTCTCGATCAGTTTTGATGTTGTCTGTGTTGAGCTCGGCTGTTCTACGAAGTTGTGGACAGAATTTATTTGGGGCGCTTTGTGAGATCTCCGAAATCGTCATCGTTGGGTTGCATGAATTGCCAGACGACTGGCACAGTGAATACCACCACAAGTCCAATAGTGGCCCAAATCGCAACGGTGTAATCGCCCATACGGTTCCTTCTTTAAATGGTGACCATAACGGGAAAGCGTCTGAGAAGGACATCATCTGCAACCCATGCGACCCACCGATTCGGATGGGTTGCCTTGATGGCACTGAAATCCGCTGCCTCGTAGCAGTTGTCAGGCGATGCAGGCGCTTGTGCGGTCACGCTTCGCAGAGGCTTGCGGGAGTCTTGCGCAGCAGGCAGGGTTACGGTTTTCCCGGCACAAGTTGTTCGGTATTCACCTCAGCAGGACCAATTGGATCGATTAGGATAGAAACACGTTGGCTCCAAGAGGGGCGCAGTCCGATCTCAAACAGGCAACGGGGTTTGAGGCGCTGTAAGAAGTTCTCATGAACACTCTCGCAATGATCAAAGAAAAAGAGCTCAAAGCTCGTCGTCTCCATGACGCACAGCACTCTTTTGCTGCCTCGTCTGATGGATGTGATGTCACGTCGGCACGCCTGTCGCCCACCAAACTTGTGGATTGCGCAATCTGAGCTGAGTGATTACTCCTGTTAACGATGGCCCCGCGAATGCGGGGCTTTTTTTTGAGAAACTTGCCGAACTTTCAGGGGCTATGGACCCTCTGAGTGAGCCTCTTGATTGCCATCGCTTAGAACCCTGCGAAGCGAAGGCACACTTCCAGTGCTCCAAGTCCGAACAGGAAAGTGCCACCAAGAAACACCAATTCTTTTGGACTCTTGGCCATGGATCGGCGGGCAAAGCCCGGAAAAAACGTTGATCCAAATCTAAAGGAAACCTGAAGGCAGGGCATTTCGAAAGGTTGCCGTTTGAGCGCTCGCATGCCCCATGTTGCACAGCTTCATGAAATAGGCGTCATAAACCTGCTAATTCTTGGCGTCGCTTTACGCATCTAAATAGTTCTCAGAAGAAATAATCTCTGGTCACTGCGTCTTGGCCGGGGTTCCTGGCGGCAAGCTGACTGCTCAACGACTTTGAGGCTTTCAGGAAAGCTCTCTGATCGGTGCCTCTGCGCCAAGCCCCTTCTCTGCACAGAGCGGACGCATCCAGGTCGGATCTGCAGGAAGAGCAGACCGAAGAAAGCGAGAAGACAAGTCTTGTTTGCGTGGCAAAAAGGAGCGATGTATCAGTACGACACGCGCGTTCTCACCGATGGGCGTCTGATGGCTGACGACATAAGGCTGTTGTCGCTGCCGGCACCGATAAGTTTGAATCGCGGGCTGGTGGCTTCAGGCATGAACAACTAATTGCAGGAGTTACTTTGCCCAGCATCAGCAAGGTGGTTTCGTCATCGTTGCGTTATGCAAGGCTAGGGATGCCTACTGGTCAGCTATAAAGCGGGCCGTCGCTTTTCGGGTAGCAGAGTGGTAGACAATCAATTGATCAGGCATTCTCCAGGCATGAAGGTCATCGCCCTATTCCTGCTGGCTCTTGCCGTCAGCCTCCCTGCTCATGCAGACCCAGATCAACAGGCTCGAAAGAAAGCTCTCAGGGCGCTCTGCCCAATCGCATTGAAGGCAGGTGGGGGCTGGGGTGATGACAACCTCAATGCCGCTATTGCGACAATTGATTCCGGGCAAAACTGGCTAGACCCCGGGCAAATCTGGTCAAAAAACGCTTTGGCAACGGCCTACAAGCTTTGCAATTACGGCGGCTACATGCGTTGACCGAATGCTGAGCAGGCATTCTGAGTTTCACCTTGTACAGAGCTGATGAGCCGTACTTCACTGATCCCAATCAAAGACCGGCCATTGATGGACTTCCTTGTCCCGAAGAGTGGTCTGCATTTGCTTTTCCAGGTGCAGATGGGTTAGGTCTGCAGGACTAGGAACGACATGCCAACCGCACACGCGAAGTGGGTCGTCGTGGAGACAAGGCCATTACGCGGCAAGGGGCAGCCCTTCATCAGACGGATGCTCAGGCCCAACGCTATTGAGGCATGGGAGACCATGCAGAAGCCTGGCGGCTGGAAGCGTTGTCAGCCCAGGTGGTGACTTTGGCCCGGATAGGGGACTTGTCCCGGATCAATTCAAACGAGGCTTAGTCAGCCGAATACTCAAACGTGAAGCCAGCCTCCTGCCTGAGAGCAGTTGCTATTAAAGCTGCGCTATTAGCGCTTCAACCAGCAATCGCTGAAAACCTGGTGATTCGCTGAAATTGTCGCCTTCAGGCATCGGAATATTGAACCCCCGAGCAGCATCCCGATCGATCATCTCTTTAACCAGAGTTCGGGAATGTCAGTACCTGAACTAGGGCGGCAATGCCGAAGCTGCTTTGATCTGCGACGGGACAAGGTTGTCTCGGGGATACTGGGTAAGCGACTGGTCACTGTTGGACGTGTGGCCGTAGCGGGCTCAGTGGACCTGACGACCGCATCACACAGGTCGAAACCCTCACCTACCAACGTCTGTAATGCGGTGATCAGCTGAACTCTCTCAGGAACGGTGTCAGCGGCCCAGGCGATTGGCAGCATCTCGGTGTTGGCGGGGGTGCCTCCCTTGCCGGATCGAACGCTCGGGAAGACCTTGCACCTCATGTCTTGGACAGACGAGGCCTTAGGGCAGCTGCTGCACATTCTTGTGATCCATTGGGTCCTGGCAGTCATGAGAGTGAGAGCAAAGGCAAAAATGCGCCCAAAGAAAAACCCCAGTTACAGCGGAAAACTCCTGCCGTAAGTGGGTTTGAGTCTTAGTCTTAAGCCGATGACCTGACTTGAACAGGCGACCCACGCTTTACGAAAGCGTTGCTCTACCGGCTGAGCTACATCGGCGCCCCTAGGAAATTAACATTTGGGTTCACGCAAGCAGCTTTTGAGCGCTGAACCCGAGGGAGATCAGGGACTGGATCCTGCGATGCGGGAAAGGCTGCTGCGCGAATCACGTACTCCCTGGAGGGGGCTGCGCAGGTTGCTCTGGATCGCCCTGTTCGCTTCCGGTGGTCTCGGCCTCTTTGTGATGAGTTTCAGCATCAGTGCCGGTAACAGTGTTGTCGGCACTGACCTGGCCATCCAGGTCGGGGCTGTGGTGCTCTTCGGCGGGTTGCTCTGGTTCGATCGTGACCGCGGCGACGGCTGACTCTGCTTCTGATTGGCCCTTGGCCGAGCTGACTTCGTCTAACTCCGAGGTCTTTTCAGTCAAGTCCTCATCATCAGCTGTTGGTGCGGGTTGCGTTTGCGAGCTGGGTGCTGAATCGAGAGCAGATGGCTGAACTGATGGCTGATCAATTTCAGGCTCGCCACCTGCAACAGAGTTGTTGGCACTGCTCTGCACCTTCTGGTCGTCACTGCAAGGCTCTTCGAGCGGTTGTTGCACAGCATTGATCGCCTCGAAGTCAGACGATGCCACTGTGTCGTTGGCGTGCTCATCGTCTAAGGAGATGACCTCGACTGCCTTGTTGATCGCTACAGGCTCGTCTTCCTGAACGTCCTCATCACCATGGGTGTCAGCAGGTTCTGGTTGTGGATCAGGCGCTTGATCAGCAGCGGATTGGTGGACCTGGCCTGCACTGTTTTCAGAAACTTCCGTCCCAGGTTTTTGGCGAATCACATCGGTTTCCTCCCATTCCAGAGGCGGCAGTTGCAGAAGCCCTAGGCCAAAAGAAAGGTGGTTGCTCTGCAAGTCGGCTGGGTTGATTGGCGTGAGGTCTGCAAAAGTCTGATCGCTGCGGGTCAACAGCCAGATGGCCTGAACAAGCTGTTGCCATTGCCAAAGAATCAGAGCCAGCAATGGTGCCGCGATCAACAAAGCCGTAAGTCGGCTGGTGTCGATCGTGGGGGAGAACTCAACCACCAAGAGAGCTGAACGGTCGATCCACCAGAACATCGGCAGGAGCAGTGCAATGCCGATGATCAGAGCTGCTTTCAGACCAAATGGCTGCTGAATGGCACTGATGCGACGCTGATCAACAGTTCGCTTTGCTGCGGGGATGCGCACGAGGAGCAGTGAGGCCCAGTCGGGAGCCCTTCGCCAAAGCAGCACACCTGGCGTGACGACCGCGAGGCCCCAGATCAGCAGGCGTTCGAGAGCCGGGGCAGGGCCGAATGCAGGTCCGGCCAGCAGGAGCCTGATCAGCTCGAGCTCCAGTGGAATGACGGCAACTGCCATCAACTGAAGCCAGAGCAGTGGCTCTCGGCGGCTGATCATCAGGTGGTGAGCTTGCGGCGCTGAGTGACCATTTTGAAGGCTTCGATGCGATCACCTTCTTGCCAATTGGCAAAGCGATCGGTGCCTACACCACACTCGAAACCGGTGGCCACTTCCTTCACATCGTCTTTGTTGCGACGCAGTGAGTCGAGATCACCTGCATAGACAATTTCCTTGCCGCGATGGACCCGAACCTTGCAGTTGCGCTGAATCTTGCCGGTGGTGACATAGCAACCGGCAACAGCACTCTTGCCGATGGTGAAAACGGCGCGGACTTCAGCTTCACCCAGGGCTTCCTCGACCAGCTCAGGTTCGAGCAGACCTTCCATCGCCAACTGGATGTCTTCCAGCAGCTTGTAGATCACGTCGTAATCACGCACATCCACACTGTTGGCATCAGCCGCCTTTCTGGCACCTGAGGCCATCGAGGTGTTGAAGCCGATGATCACGGCTCCGGAAGCAGCCGCGAGGTCCACGTCGGTTTCGGTGACCTCGCCAGGTGCTGACAACAGAACCCTCACCTGGACTTCGTCCTTGGGCAGCTGCTCCAGAGAACCGAGGATGGCTTCGACAGAACCCTGGACGTCGGCCTTGAGGATGAGGTTGAGTTCCTTGAGCTCTCCCTCATTGGCCTGACCTGACATCGCGGTAAGCGAGACGCGGCGGGAGGCCATCTGCTGAGCTAGGCGGGTTGCTCGGGCGTCTGATGCTCGATCACCGACAACGGCACGTGCGGACTTCTCGTCTGCGTAGACCTCGAACTCGTCGCCGGCTGTGGGTACCTCGCTGAATCCGAGAGCTTCGACTGCGAAGGACGGGCCGGCTTCCTTCAGGCGCATTCCTGCATCGTCGACCATCGCCCGCACTTTTCCAAGGACAGGCCCAGCTGCCACGACATCGCCGGTTCGCAGGGTGCCGTTCTGGACAAGCAAGGTTGCCACTGGGCCTTTGGCCTTGTCCAGGTGCGCTTCGATCACGGTGCCGCGGGCCATGCGATCCGGGTTGGCCTGCAGGTCTTCCACTTCGGTGACCAGCAGCAGCATTTCCAGCAGCTTGTCGATGTTTTCTCCCTTGATGGCGCTCACAGGCACCATCACCACATCGCCGCCCCACTCCTCTGCAAGCAGGTTCTGTTCAGACAGCTCCTGCTTGACGCGATCAGGCGAGGCTCCTTCCTTGTCGATCTTGTTGATGGCCACCACGATCGGCACTTCTGCAGCGCGGGCGTGGCTGATGGCTTCCAGGGTTTGCGGGCGCACACCGTCGTCAGCTGCCACCACCAGAACCGCCACGTCAGTGACCTTGGTACCCCTCGCACGCATGGCCGTGAAGGCTTCGTGGCCAGGCGTATCGAGAAATGTGAGTTTACGCGCTGCGTTGTTGTGTTCGATCTCGACCTGGTATGCACCGATGTGTTGGGTGATTCCACCGGCTTCTCCGGCGGCAACCCGAGCTTTGCGGATTGCATCGAGAAGACTTGTTTTGCCGTGATCGACGTGACCCATCACGGTCACTACGGGTGGACGTCGGATCAGATGCTCACGGTCCGCCTCTTCGATCATTTCAACGGTCTTCTTGGCAGCCTCCTCCACGTCGTCCTGAAGGACCGGCACACCGAACTCTTCGGCCACCGTTTCGATCGTGGGCATGTCCAGGGTCTGGGTGACCGTGGCGATGATCCCCTTGAAGAAGAGGGATTTGATGATTTCCGAGCTCTCCACGCTGAGCATGTCGGCGAGCTCCTGCACCGTGAGATTGTCCTCCGGCACAACAATCATCTCCGGCCGCACCTGCTTGGCTTCACGAGCTGCACGAAGCTCCATGGCCCTGCGCCGCTGACGCTGGCGGGCGGTTTCCTTGCGCCGCTTGCGCATGGCCGCCACGGGTTTGGGTGTGGTCCTTTGCTGGGATTTGGGTTTGGCGGGACGAGCCAGGCTCGCCGACAACACCATGTTTTCCTGTTCACCGGCGAAACCACCGGTCTGTGCGGCCAGCGAATCATCGTTTTCGCCGATGATGTGAACCTTCTGGCGTTGCTTCTGGGGAGAGCGATTGCGCAGAGCTTCGAGCTTTGCGCTGTCATCCCAGTCGGGTCGTCCTGGACGTCGTTGTCCGCCAGGACCTGCTCCAGGACGGAAGCCTGGACGACGAGGTGCGGTTGCGGGAGAGGGTGTAGGCCGATTGACCGGCGGTGTGGCCTTGGGGCCATCAGCGCGGGGCGAGACAGGGGTGCCGTCTGGACGGCGCGGCGGTGGCACCGCCGGTCGACCTGTGGGCTTCTGCAGTTGCATGAGCTCACCGGGAGCAACCGGCTTGCGCATGCCGGGAGGCATTGCAGGTCGATTAGAGCCAGCTCCACTGCGAATCCCTGCTCCAGGCCGCCCTCCCTCTCCGCGGTTGCTGCTGCTGTCGCGACGGATCGGCTTGCCTACCAATTCAAGGGTGCTGCCGGGGCGTCCGGCCCCCTGGCGGCCAGATGGTGAACCCGGGCGAGAGGGTGCACCTGGCCGTTGTGCACCAGCTGGACGTTGTGGCGACCCAGCGCGCTGACCGCCAGGAGCACCAGGTCGGGGAGCCCCTGGTCTTTGGGGAGCACCAGTTCCAGGCCGCTTCGGCTGGGGACGACCCACCAGTTCCGGCTTGGCAGGTCTCTGCGGTGGTGGCACCGTTCGGTTCACCGGTGATTTGGGCTGGGGGCGTCCAGGTGGTGGTGGGGTCGGGCGCGCACCCCCTTCGCTTGGTGCCCGACGGATCGGTGCCGTATTGCGGGGTTTGGCTGCTGTTGTGGGTGAGGGCGCACTGGGTCTTGCCGGCGGCGAGGCAGGTCTGCTGGCGGTGCGATTCGGCCCCGGGGCAGCGGCTGGTCGAGGTGTCGGCTGCTGGGGTACCTGGGATTGGCGTTCAACCGGTTTCTGAGCAGGCTGCTTTTTGGGAGGCTCCTTGCGCACCAGCGTCTGTGGCGGTGCCACGGGTTTCGGTGCAGCGGTTTTCTGGGGTGCAGCAGCATGCTGTGCCGCAGGTTTTGCGGGAGCGGCTGGCCGTGCCGGCGGTCGCTGAGGCGTTGCGGCAGCGCGGATGGGTGCGGCTGGAGCAGGAGCCGGTTTCGGCTGTGCTGGCTTGACCGGCGCAGAAGCATCAACGCCGGCCGCCTTTTTCACCGAAAGGATTGACTTCCCTGGTGCGGGTTTCGAGGGAGCTGCAGTCGGGCGGGTCGCACCACCGCTGTTCAACATCGTGCGGATCTTGCCTGCCTCGACTTCGCTGATTGAGCTGCTGTGGCTTTTGGCCGCAATGGACAGCTTCTCAGCGGCATCCAGCACGTCTTTGTTGTCCAGGCCAAGGTCCTTGGACAGCTCATAGATTCTGACTTTGCCGCTGCTGGTCATTCAGGTCTCCGGTCGGTCCGGGCACGGGGTGCTCGGGGCACCACACAAGGTGGGGCCAATGTTCATCTTGCCTCAGCGGCTGATTCCTTGTGTGGTTTCAGTCGCTGTCTCAGCTCCTCAAGCGCGCTGTCGGGCACCTGGCATCGCAGGGCTTTATGCAGTCGTTTTCGGCGCTGTGCTTCCTCAAGACAGCTCTCCTTGCGACAGAGATAGGCCGATCGCCCTATGCCCTGATCAAGGAGAACCCCGTCCCGATGGTCGCGGATGACCCGCCAGAGGATGCTGCGATCAAACAGCTCTCGGCAGGCGACACACCGACGCAGGACAGGGCGTGAGATGTTCACCGGGCTCCTTCCTCGTTGGGATCACTGACAAGCTCTTCAGTCTCACCTTGTCCCTGGTCTGTGGCAGCTTCCGATTGCTCCAGTTCAGCGGGCTCTGATTCAGCTGACTCCTCGTAGACCTCGGCGTCTGACATCGCTTCTTCCGCTCCTTCGCCGTACTCCTCCTCGTCCTCGGGCAGGGGGTAGAGCTCACGCAGGCGGGCATCTTCTTCCGCTCTAGCGGCCTGCTCAGCAGCGAGTCGTTCCTCGGCTTCACGTTGCAGTGCCTCTTCCTGCTCGCGTTGAGTGATCAGTTCCGAGACAATGGCATCCTCTGCTGCCTGGTCGTATTCGCTCGAATTCTTGATGTCGATCTTCCAGCCGGTCAGGCGTGCGGCTAGCCGCACGTTCTGTCCCTCGCGGCCAATCGCCAGGCTCAACTGATCGGGTGGGACCAGCACATGGGCATGTTGTCCGACAGGGTCGACGAGCCGAACCACATCAACCCGTGCAGGGCTGAGCGAGTTGGCGATGTACTGGCCGGGATCCTGCGACCAGCGGATGACATCGATTTTCTCCCCGCGGAGTTCATTCACCACCTGCTGAATCCTGGAGCCGCGGGCGCCGATGCAGGCTCCGACAGGATCCACCTCGCGCTCGATGCTGTCCACCGCAACCTTGGTGCGGGGACCGACGGATCGTGAAGGGGGATTGGCTTCCCTTGCCACGGCAACGATGCGGACGGATCCTTCCTGGATTTCCGGCACCTCGTTTTCAAAGAGGTAGACCACAAGACCCGCATTGGCTCGGCTCACGAAAAGCTGAGGACCTCGCCTTGGAACCTCGCTGACCTCTTTGAGAAAGACTTTGAAGGTGGCATTGGCGCGATAGTTGTCGTTGGGCAGCTGATCGCGTCGTGGGAGCTCCGCTTCCACTTCAGGACGACCCAGTCCTGAACTCACAGCCATGATCACCGACTGGCGCTCGAAACGGATCACACGGGCCGTGAGAACTGGATCTTCAAGGTCGGCGAACTCCTCCTGAATCATCCGTCGTTGCTGGTCACGCAGCTTCTGGGCCAGCACCTGTTTGGTTGTGGCCGCAGCCATGCGGCCGAAATCCTCCTTCTCCGGCGTGACATCCAGGACCACCGTGTCGCCGGCCTGGGCATCTTCTGCCACCTGCATCACCTCAGCCAGCGCGATCTGGTGGTCTTCGCTCTCCACCTCCTCCACGATGATCTTGCTGGCGAGAACTCTGTAGCCCTCTTCCTCCAGATCCAAAGCAACGTCGAAATTGCTGAAGTATTCCTCGTCGAAAGGGTCTTCTCCAATTCCCAAATACAGGGTGCGGCGGTAGCGCTCATAGCCCTTGAGTAGTGCCTCTCTCAAAGCGGCTTCAACCACCTGAGGAGGAAGCTTTTTCTCCTCACTGATGTCATCGATCAGGTTGCTGAGACCGGGAAGGAGAACGAGTGCCATAGCGGTGATGAGGAAGAGTGATGGAGCGGAAAAAAGGGATCGGTTGTGATCTGTTCAGCCTGTGGGGCTTGTGAGCTCAACGCTGATCACCGAATCCCTCGGGATCCTTTTGACCCGGCCGCGGATATTGATCTGGACGTGGTCTTCGGTGCGTTCCAGCAGGGTTCCCGACAAACGCTGCTCCCGGCCTTCGTCGTCCTTGTGGACAACATCAACGGGATAGCTCCGGAAGGTTTGAAAATCCCTGTCCGACTGAAGCCTGTCCCCAATCCCGGGGCTGCTGATCTCCAGAACATAGGCCTCCGTGAGCAGAGCAGAGGCTTCGATGGCCTCTCCCATCGGTGCACTGAAACCGGCGCAGTCATCCAGGGAAACGTCATCTCCATTGCCGCGTCGGATCTGCACCTGCAGGGTCATCGGTTGCAGATGCGTCAGCACCTGGGCACTGACCAGTGCAAATCCATGGCTTTCGGCCGTGACCTTGGCCAAAGAAGTGAGATCCGGAAGAAGTGGATGGGGCAAGGGCGCGGGAAGGGTGGTCTCGGGCTCAGGCCCGATGGTGGATGCGTTGATCACCCTCCCGGAGAGAGGATCTCACCAGGCCGTGATTCCAATTTAAAGGATTGCCGACCCCCCCTCTACGAGCGGAGTTCGATCAGCGCTTGATCCAATGCCTTGCTCAGGGTCCGGCTGCTGTTTCCAGCTTCTCCAGCAGCACATCCACGGGGATCTGACTGGAAAAACGGCACGCGCAGGTTTCTGTGGCATCCAGACTGCCGTGCTCCCAATACTTATTGCTGCCCGTTCCGCCACCGCAGAAGCCGTAGTACTCGCATTCCTGTTGGCATCGCTTCATGCCGGAAGACATGTCATGAAGCAATTTCTGAAACGGCTCAGTCTGAGTGGCCTCCATCAGCGACACATCGCGGATATTGCCCAGATTGAACAGGCCATAGCGTTCGGTTTCGACCGAAAGCAGTTCCGGATCGAACGTTGAGAAGTTGCCCTTGGCGTCCACGCTGAGAATCGCGTAGGGACGGTTCATTTCGTTCTGCAGCAGGCGTTGGCCTCCCGCGATCATGCCCATGACCTGATCAAACTCACGAACCTGGATGGGGAAACCATCCTTTTCATTGCAGGCCCAGAACCGCGAAAGGAATTCTCTGTAGAGCTTTTCCTTCAACAGGCCCTGCATCGACGAGCTGGTGTGCACTCCCTCCTGCTCCTCCACATTGAAACCGAGCTGATGAATCCCTTCATCCCGGAAGAAGGCGTACATCCGCTCCGGTTGTTCCAGAGCATCAGCGGTCAGGACGGCAATTGCATGGAAATCGATGTCGCGCTCGCGCAGTGTGCGGATACCGCGCATGGTCTGGATATAAGAACCCTTGCCGTTTCGGAAGCGTCGGTGGCTGTCGTGAATGTCCTCAGGGCCGTCGACGCTGACTCCAACAACGATCCGGTTGCGCATAAAGCAGTTGCACCAGTCGTCGTTGATCAGCGTTGCGTTGGTTTGCAGATGTTGTTCGATCACCACCCCCTGCTCCTGCAGGCATGCGGTCTGGCTCTCGATGATGGTGCTGGCCTGGTCATAGAAGCTGGTGGGCAGCGTCAGCGGCTCACCGGCATGCCAGAGGATCGAGAGATGGGGCCCCCAGAACGGGCTTTCATAGACTCTCTCCAGCAGCAGTGGTAGCTGCTGCTGAAGGTTGAACACGTTGCGTCGCTGGCGATCCGGGAGATAGCAGTAACTGCAGTCGAGGTTGCACAGTGACGTCGACTGGATAACCAGCAGACCGATCGGGCCGTAGTCGGAATGGTTCACCAGTTGGCGAATCCACCGCGGTAGCCGTTGGCGAAGCCGCCGCCGCCATTGCCCCAGGCCCGGCGCCGGCCGCCGCCGTTGCCCCAGGCCCGGCCGCCGCCATTGCCCCAGGCGCGAGCGATCTCTTCGTCGGTCCGAACGCCATTGCGTTGCATCACAGCCCAGGCTTCAGGGCTCATGCGCTCGATGCGCTGCTCGAGGGAGTTACCCAGATCGGGTTCGTTGTGCACGGCGGCTCTGGATGATTCACACAGGACCGCACTCGTTGCCAGGACGGCGGCGAGGGAAAGAAGACTGGCTTTGTTCATGGTTCAGGGAAATGATGGATCAATCAGAAATCGGTATCAGGACTGCGGATTGAATTGAGCTGCGGTGGAGAGCACGATCGTGAAGAAGCGATTGATCTGCTCCTCCGTCAGGCCCACAGTGCTTTCTGTGCCAATCCAGGTGTTGATGGCCGAGCGGACTCCGTCGTCGTCGTTGATGTAGCCCGAGAGCAGGCGACCGATACCCAGATTGCTGATGTTGAGGAGATGGGGGGTGGTATCAGCCACCACACACCCCACTCCTGAGCGGGCATAGGGCCTGTCAGGAACCAATGAGGAATCCGGTGCGGTTGCAGCCTGGTTCGCTCTCAGCCACAGGCTGTCGCCGCCGAGAATCTCAACGCTGCCGTCCTTGACCGCTGCCAGAGCCTGATCAGGCGTGTCAAAAAACTGGAAGTTGGCATCATCCACTGATTCCGCAAGCACGTTGGCCGCCATGCTGTCTTTCACAACACCGACCGTTTTGCCGTTCAGGCTCTTGGGAGTGCCATCGATACCCGCTGGGGCGAGCAGTCTCACTCCGCCTACGGAGAACGGCAGTGTGTAAGTCAGTGTTCGCTGTCTTTGCCAGGTGAAGGCAACACCGCAGGCAATATCAGCAGCTCCGGATCGGATCATGTCCAGGCCGTCGCGGGCGGAATCCACAGCGATCGGCTGGATGCTTACGTCTTTGTCTTTCTTGTTCGGGGACACATTGATCTGATCCCGTATCGCTTCGAGAACCACGAACGAAAAGCCGTCGTAGTTGTCGCCGTCTTTCTTGACCATCGGCAATGAATCACCAATGACCACAGCTCTCAGCTTGCCTGTGTCATAGACGCTCTTGGCTGTTGAACTATCGGTCGAGTTATCCGCTGCAGGCTTCTCGTTCTGACAACCCACCAGGGCGATTGTGGAAAGAGCAAGCAGGCCGGTTGCGGCCTTCTGGATCAGGCGCATAGGGATGACATCGTCGGATCGGTTTGACCACATCACTAGGCACGGCTTGCCGAAGCGACCAGTTCGAGAAATTGGAAACCTGCCCGATCAGGACCAGCCTGACGCTCCTCATCCTGTCGTTCTGATTGATCCCCGCGCCTGGGCTGCGATCGTCCAAGCCAAGTTCCATCCTGAGAGAGCGAAAACAATGGAGTTGATCAGTGCTGATCACCATTGATGAGTCATTCCGCCTTCTGAGCCAGCATCTGCGGGATCTCTCTGGCAGCCATCGCATCCTTGTGGCGACAGCCAATCGTCCCTATGCCCTGGCCCTGGCCAGTCTCTTCGCCCTGCAGGGCAGCGACCAAAAATGTCCTCTGATCGGGATCGCTTCGACCCGTGAGGAGGCTTTGTCCTGTCTGGATGGCATCTACGAACCAGTGCTGGCCTTCGTCAGCGAGCAGTTGGAGGAATGTCGGGGGCTGGATCTGGTTGTTGATCTCAAGCGTCGGTCTGTGCCGGAGTCTCCGATCGCCACAGTGTTCACGCTCAAAGGAGCGGATCCCACCCTGATGCGGGAGGCTCTCGCCAGTCCCGCGGATGTGGTCCTCACACGCCGCAGCCTTGATCTGACCTCAATCGCCAATGCGATGCAGTCGATCCAGGCCGGTGAGCGATTTGTGGATCCATTCATCCCCTATGCCATCTGTCACAGAGACCCCCATGACGCCCATGCCCTGTCAGATCGGGAACGCATGGTGCTGACACTGCTGTGCGATGGCATGACCAACAAGCAAATTGCTGAGACGCTGTTGATCGCTGAAACCACGGCCAGAGGTCATGTGCAGTCGATCATGCGCAAGCTGAACGTGAAGGACCGCACTGCTGCTGCGGTGGAAGGAATCAGGCGTCACTGGGTTGACTGAAACGACGCCCTGAAAACGATGGGTGTAACCAACATTGTGACTAAATAATTTCTGAGCTGTAAATTTCTGATGAATTGGTTGCTCAGATTGTGTCTGGATTTAACCGTAAACCCTAGGAATGAAGGATTGTTGATCTCATCGTCAGCGGCAATGATTTCATTACTTCGCACAATCTTGATCCATGGCAACTTTTGCTGTTGGTGATTTCAGTCAGGACATTCGTGGCTTTGATCCGGTGTCTGACAAGCTTGACTTCGGGAATGTTTCTGTTCACAGCCTGATTCTCGGCCAGGATGAGAACGGTTTCGCGACAATTGTTTTCCCATGGCAGACTGATCAGTTTCAGCGAATTCTTGGCACCGACGGACTTGGTATCCGTTGGAGCGATCTCAGCGCAGATAACTTTGCTCCAGTGACGAATGAGCATCTTCGCCAGGATATTGGTGCTGTCATGTCCTGGGAAAACCAGACTGGACCTGCCTTTGACAATCTTGATTCAGTTCCCCAGGACACTGTTTACATCCGTTCGCATGAGAAAGACAGCGTCACCAGGATTGATAATTTCAATCCTCTGACAGACAAGATTAATTTTCTCTACTTCGGTACCCGTGAACGCTTGGAGGTTGAGAACGTTGGCGCGGATTTGGTCATCAGCTCAGAGCCAAATGGCCAGCAGTTTGTTTTCACTGGGATACAGAAGGAGGATCTGATCGGCGCTAATTTGGAGTTCCATTTTGATCAGATTGAGGAGGATCTTCTTGATCGAGCGTTTGGCTTCAGTCCCGAGCAGCTCGCCTTGGTAGATCGCACAAGTCTGTTCACTCCCGATGGTGGTTACACCGATGGTGCGCAATCCCGGCCTGGGCAATTCGTCACGGCTGCGGGTGAGGCTCCCGGGCAGCCGACCTCTCTTGATGAGAGCCAGCGTCTGATTCAGGAGAGAGCGGATCAAAGTGAATCGCTCCCCGCGGGTCCAGCGTCTCAGCAGGATTCCGCCGGGATGGGTGTCATGGACATGTCCATGGATATGGATATGGATATGACAGCTCCAGATCTTTCTGCGGCGGTGATGAACCTGCCTGGAGGTTCCAATGTTCACAACAGCTGTCTGCAGCTCGATGTGGATGGATCCCTCTGGTGGGGCGGCGGCATCAGCGGCAACCTGATCGTTCGCAACCCAATGGGAGTGGCTGTTGAAGATTGGCAGGTTTCGTTCCTGACGCCGCACGGTTCCTTTGAAAGCTGGTCAGGCGAAGTCCAGGTTTCCGATGCAGGCAACGGTCTCAACAAAGTCACCTTGACACCTGCCGACTGGAATCGAAGCATTGCCGCCAACGGTGAAATCTCGATCAGCTTCAACGCTCAGGGTGAGGACCTGGCTGACAGTGGTGCCCTCACCAGTGCTGAATTCTTCGCTGATGTTGTTGCACCTATTGCGATCCAGGCGCCGGAGTTCATGGCCGGCGAAGCCGTCATCTCCGATCCCCAGCCTTTGGACGAGCAGCAGTTCTCGCCCTCTGAAGGTTTCGAACAGTCAGAGAGTGGCTTGTCTTTCGCTGAGCCGGCAAGCGCTCACGTCGCTGCTGATCAGCCTGTGGATTTCGGGGTCGTGGAGGATGTGGTCAAGGAAGCACCTTCCCCCGCATCTGCTGATAGCAACGCACTGATGCTCGAGGCGAGCGGGAACCTCTACTGGGGTGGGATGAGTGGAATTCTCAGGATCACCAACATCTCGGAGAGCGCGATCGACAACTGGTCCGTCAGCTTCGACACCCCCCACAGCAATTTCCAGAGTTGGGCTGGGTCCGCTGATCTCGAAGCGCTGTCAGGCGGTGGCACCAGGGTGACCCTCACACCAGCAACTTGGAACAACACGATTGCAGCGGGGCAGAGCATTGATGTGAGTTTCAATGCCGTCAGTGAGGGCATTCCCAACAGTGGCGAACTCACAAGCGCGTTGTTTTTCTCGCAGGTGAATGGATCGCAGGCCGCGTCTACTGATTCCGAGGTGTCTGTCGAGGTTGTGTCGACAGGTGGCTTGGCTGATACAGCAGCCCCAGCTGTATCCCCGACGGGCACATCGCTTCCCACGAGCACAGATCCCGTGTCCGCCGAGCCTGATGGGGTCAGCACAACCTCTCAGCCTGAAGAGCTTGTCAACCCTGTCCAACCTGGTAGTGCGACGGATCGCCTTGTGATTGCTCCGGAGGTTGTGACGACTTCCGGCCAGGAGATCAGTGCATCAGACAAAAAGGTGGTTGCCTATTTTGAGGAATGGGGGATCTACGAACGTGATTTCCTCGTGCAGGACATCAATGTTGAACAGCTCACTCACATCAATTACAGCTTCTTTGATGTGAAGGCCAACGGCGATGTTCAGCTGTTCGATACCTGGGCGGCCACAGACAAGCGTTTCACTGCAGCTGAGCAGGTCAGTCGAACCTTTTCACAGGCTGATTGGCTGGAGCTGGAGTCCGAGCGTTTTCAGGCATATACGGCAGGAGCTGATTTCGTCGCCACGACCAATTCAGACGGATCGGTGACTGTGACCGGTGTTCCCATGGGCTGGAATACGACTGTCGATTATGTCGGCAACCTGAGGCAGTTTGATCTGCTTAAACAGCTTCATCCTGAAGTGAATCTGGGGTTCGCTCTAGGTGGTTGGACCTTGTCAGATGAGTTCAGCCTGGCTGTTGACTCTGAAGCTGATCGAGAAGCATTCACTGACAATATTGTTGATGTATTTCAGCGATATGACTTTTTTAATACGGTTGATTTTGACTGGGAGTATCCTGGTGGCGGTGGCGAATCAGGTAACGCATCCAGTCCTGAAGATGGCGTCAACTTCGCTCTCACTCTTGAACTGCTGAGGGGAAAGCTTGATCAGCTTGAGCAAGTAACGGGTGAGGATTATGAGGTATCGATCGCCACCGCCGGTGGTTATGACAAGCTCGCTAATCTGAACCTTCCAGGGGTTGATCCCTATGTCGATTTCTATAATGTTATGACCTACGATTTCCATGGAGGCTGGGAATCTCAAGCTGGTCATCAGGCGGCCATGATCAATGATCCTGGTGGCTATGATGTTGTTACAGCAATTGAGCAGTTTCAGCTCAATAATGTTGACCTCAACAAGGTGATTCTCGGAGCGCCAACGTACACTCGTGCCTGGGGCGATGTTGATGCCGGAGAGACGCTGGGGTTGGGAAATTATGGAGATTCCCGGCAAGCCCCTGGTTCCTTCGAGGCTGGTAATTATGACCAGAAAGATCTCATCACCGGCATCAGTGATGGATCCTATGAATTGATCTGGGATGATGATTCCAAGGCAGCCTTTGCCTACAACGAAGCAACCCGCGTCTGGAGTTCCGTTGAAACGCCCGCAACGATCGCTGGTAAAACGGCATTCATTGATGACATGGGACTCGGCGGAATGATGTTCTGGGCTTTGTCAAATGACAGCAGTGGAGATCAGAGCTTGATCAAAGCGGCTTCAGAGTTACTACGCGGATCGGCGACCTTCGATGAAGTGATCTCGCGCAGCGAGCAGTTTGATTTCATCCTTGGCGGTGACGGTCAATTTGCGCGCAACGATTTCATTCAACCCAGCCCTGGCTCTGTTGGTGAGGGTTTGATCGGTTCTGATCCAGATCCGCTGAGCACTTTGGTCCTGGGGGATGGCCTTGACGGCGGCCCCTCTCTCGTTGATTCAGCACAACTGATCTGATTGGCCCCCTTAGCGTGAGCGCAGTTATCTCGCTTTCGTCTGTGGTCCCTGGCCGGTTGTCCAAGCAATGGGTTCTCAGGTGGTTGGGAACCCTTTCCATTGCCCTGTCATTCATTCTTCTGCCGGCCCGGGTGCTTGCCGCATCCAATGCGCTTCCCGGCACCCACAGCTTCGTGGCTGATGCAGTGCGCAACGTTGCTCCGGCCGTTGTGCGAATCGACACTGAGCGGGTCGTGGAGCGCCAGCCATTTGACCCGAATCTGATCGACCCACTGCTGAGGGATCTGCTCGGCGAGCCAGGCTACGGACCTGAGCGTCAACGTGGTCAGGGTTCCGGGGTCGTGATCGACCGGCAGGGGCTGGTGCTCACCAATGCTCATGTTGTGGAACAGGTGGAGGAGGTCAATGTCACCCTGGCCGACGGCGATCAGAGAGATGGTGTCGTCATCGGGCGTGACCCGGTTACGGATCTGGCGCTGGTCCAGCTGGAGGGGGACGACTCACCCAAGCCGGCCAGGCTCGGTGACTCCGATGCTCTGGATGTCGGAGACTGGGCTATCGCTTTGGGCACGCCCTACGGCCTGGAGAGGACCGTGACCCTCGGAATTGTCAGCAGTCTGCATCGCAACATCAGCAGCCTCGGTTTCAACGACAAGCGTCTTGACCTGATCCAGACCGACGCTGCGATCAATCCCGGAAATTCAGGTGGCCCTCTTGTGAATGCCGATGGCCGAGTGATCGGTATCAACACGTTGGTTAGATCCGGCCCCGGGGCTGGACTTGGCTTTGCCATCCCAATCAACCTTGCGAGCCGCGTTGCTGAGCAGCTGCAGCAGGCCGGGGAGGTTGTTCATCCCTATCTTGGGCTTCAGTTGATTGCTCTGACGGCGAGAATCGCTAGAGAGCACAACCGTGATCCCAATGCGCTGGTTGAGCTGCCGGAACGATCTGGTGCTTTGGTTCAGTCTGTGCTGCCGGATAGTCCTGCCCAGCGCGCTGGCCTTCGTCGCGGCGATTTGGTGGTCAAGGCAGGAGATGTTCCTGTTGATGATCCCCAGACACTGCTTCAGCAGGTTGATCAGGCTGAGATCCATCAGCCCTTGACTCTGCAGATCATCCGTGGAGAAAAAGACCTGCAGCTGTCTGTTAAGCCCGAGCCATTACCGGGCTTCGGATAAAACCCTTGCTACGGTCTCGCCGGTTTAATCCTGAGCGATGTCAGATCTTCAGAACCAGATGAAAAAGGCCGTCGCAGAAGTGGCGGTCGAACAGTTCCGTGACGGCATGATCGTGGGTCTGGGATCGGGTTCCACTGCAGCGCTGATGATCAAGGGACTCGGGCAGCGCCTGGCTTCAGGACAGCTTAAGGACATCGTCGGCGTCACCACGTCGTTTCAGGGAGAAGTGCTGGCTGCTGAGCTGGGAATCCCCCTGCGCAGCCTGAATGCTGTGGATCGGATTGATCTGGCCATCGATGGTGCCGATGAGGTGGATCCTTCCTTCCAGCTGATCAAGGGCGGTGGTGCATGCCACGTTCAGGAGAAGCTTGTTGCCGCTCGCGCGGAACGTTTCATTGTGGTTGTGGATTCCACCAAGCTTGTCGAGCGACTCAACCTCGAATTTCTTCTGCCGGTTGAGGTACTGCCGGGAGCCTGGCGTCAGGTTCAACAGCAGTTGGCCGCGATGAACGGAAAAGCTGAATTACGCATGGCGAATCGCAAGGCCGGACCAGTGGTGACCGATCAGGGCAATCTCGTTCTGGATGTCCGCTTTGAAGGCGGGATTTCAGGCCCTGTGGATCTGGAGCGAAGCATCAACAACATTCCTGGTGTTCTTGAGAATGGTTTGTTCGTGAACCTTGCTGATGAGGTGCTGGTGGGTGAAATCAACGACGGCGTGGCCGCTGTTCGTCGACTGGACAAGGCTGACTGACTGTCAGTCCAGCCTGACCTTCACCGAGTTCGCATGGCTGTGCAGTCCTTCGCTGCCGGCCAGTTCAACCACCGCTCCGCCAGTGGCTTCGAGGGCTTCACGGCTGAATTCGATCATTGAGGTGTGGCGCATGAAGGTCTCCACGCTCAGCGCACCGCTGTAACGGGCCGAACCGCATGTGGGCAGGGTGTGATTTGGGCCTGCCAGGTAATCGCCGACCGCTTCAGGGCTCCAGGGACCGATGAAGATGGCGCCTGCCTGCTGAATGCGATCTGCCAGCATCCGTGGCCGCTCCACCAGCAGTTCCAGGTGTTCCGGTGCAAATCGATCGCTGAGGCGCGCGCAGGTTTCCAGGTTGTCGCAGACCACGACCAGCCCCCACTGACCGAGGGATTGCCTGCAAATGGCCTCACGCGGATGCTTGCTCAATTGAGCTGCGAGCTCCGCGGGCAGGGCATCAGCCAAAGACTGGGACGTGGTGAGCAGGATGGCTGCAGCCAGTGGATCGTGTTCCGCCTGAGCCAGGAGATCCGAAGCGACCTGAGCGACGCAGGCCGAGTCATCGGCGATCACCAGCACTTCGCTGGGGCCGGCGAGGGAGTCGATGCCGACTTGCCCATAGACCAGCTTTTTGGCGAGTGTCACGTAGAGATTGCCCGGCCCGCTGATGACATCGACGCGGGGGACGGTTTGGGTGCCAAGGGCAAGAGCGGCGACCGCCTGGGCCCCTCCGATTCGATACACCTCCTGCACACCAGCCAGGTGTGCTGCCGCCAGCACCGTGCGGTTCACTTGGCCATCGCGTCCTGCCGGGGTGACCATCACCAGTTTTTCCACACCGGCGGCTCTTGCCGGAACCGCATTCATCAGCACCGTGCTCGGATAGGAGGCTCGACCGCCAGGTACGTAGAGACCGGCGGCCTGCACCGGTCGCCATCGCCGTCCCAATCGTTCGCCGTGAACGCCTTGCACATCAAGGTCCTGTGGCTTCTGACGCTGATGAAAATCCTGGATCCGACGATGGGCGAGTTCCAGGGCATCCTTCAAATTCGCAGGACTTTTGTCCCAGGCTTGTTTCAGCTCAATCGCTGGAACGCGCAGCGGCTCCGGACGGAAACCATCGAATTGTTCGGTGAGCGCCATCAGGGCACGGTCACCTTCACTGCGCACGCGTTCGATGATGGATTCGACTGTTGCGGTCGCCTCCCTCTGGGCCTGGCCAGTGGTACGGGTTGAAATCCGATCGAGCTGGTGCTCAGCCCCCGCTGCGCTCTCGAGGCATCTGGGCAGACCGTTCGCCGCTGGCTCCGTGCTCAGGGTGGTCATCAACGCCCGCTGTCAGGTCTCTTCACGCTAGGGCCACCGCGGATGATCTCGATGTGGTCCCTGGGGTCCCTGAGCTAAGGTTATGAATCGTCGATGAGAAATCCGCCTCTGTGGCCAATAACAAGTCTTCAAAGAAGCGCGTCGAGATCGCCGAGCGCAATCGCCTCGAGAACAAGGCTTATAAATCGGCCATGCGCACCCTCATGAAGCGCTGCCTGAGTGCCTGTGACGCCTACGCCGCTACGCCAGGCGATGAGGCCAAAGCCGGTGTTCAATCCAGCATGAATGCTGCATTCAGCAAGATCGACAAAGCTGTGAAGCGTGGTGTGCTGCATCGCAACACCGGTGCCCACCAAAAAGCCCGACTGACGGTTGCTGTGAAAAAAGCGATTGACCCCGCTCCTGCAGCAGGCTGAATGCCGATCACTGGTTGGGATCGACTTACCCAATCCCTGCAGAATGGATCCTGAAGGCGCGTTTCAGGATCCGATGTCCACTCCGGTGTTAATCGACAGTCACTGTCACATCATCTTTCGTACCTTTGAAGAGGATCTCGAGGCTGTGGCTGAGCGTTGGCGTGGTGCTGGTGTGAAGTCGCTCCTGCATGCCTGTGTCGAACCGAGTGAGATCCCTGCCATCCGCTCGCTGGCGGATCGATTCCCGGAGATGCGTTACTCCGTCGGTGTCCATCCACTCGATACCAAGCACTGGAGTCAGGACACACCCGATGTGTTGCGCCTAGCAGCGCTCGATGACAGTCGGGTGGTGGCCATTGGCGAGCTCGGTCTGGATCTCTTCCGCGACAAAAATCTGGATGAACAGCTTGCAATCCTGCGGCCCCAGCTCGACCTGGCCGTGGAGCTCAACCTGCCGGTGATCATCCATTGCCGTGATGCGGCAGAACCGATGTTGACCGAACTGCGCGCGCGACGGCTCGAAGGACGTTGTCCCGCCGGTGTGATGCATTGCTGGGGAGGAACCCCAGAGGAGATGCATCAGTTTCTGGAGCTGGGGCTCTACATCAGCTTCAGCGGCACCGTGACATTTCCTAAGGCGGTTCCCACCCATGATTGTGCGCAGCAGGTTCCTCAGGATCGATTTCTGGTGGAGACCGATTGCCCTTTCCTGGCACCGGTTCCCCGCCGGGGTAAACGCAATGAGCCTGCTTTCGTGGCTTCGGTAGCCACGCGTGTCGCTGAGCTGCGCCAGCAGTCGCTCGAGCAGGTTGCTCAGGACAGCACTGCCAATGCAAGGCGTCTGTTCAGGCTTCCCTGACCTTGCAGACTGCGGTAACGCGAAAGTGTAAGATGACTTATTGGCCTGGCCCAGCATGGTTCCCTGTGCTTGGGCTCCCGAAGCGTCCATTACCGTCCGGTGCATTGACGACGTCAGCCGTTCTGACCCGAGTCTTCTAAAGCCAGTGATTGCGGAGGTCGTCCCTTCTAGAGGGATGTCAGCCGCTGTTTTGGCTGAAAGCCCACTCCTTGGTTGAACCGGCTGTCTCCTTCAGGCCCCACTGTCCCCTCCGATACCTGCAGGTCTCCGCATGAGCAGCAGCGCGATTCAGGTCGCCAAGACCGCCACCTATCTGCCCGATCTGGTGGAGGTACAGCGTGCCAGTTTCAAGTGGTTTCTTGAGAGAGGTCTGATCGAGGAGCTCGAGAGCTTTTCTCCGATCACCGATTACACCGGCAAGCTAGAGCTCCATTTCGTCGGTAGCGAGTACCGACTGAAGCGCCCTCGCCATGATGTGGAAGAGGCCAAACGTCGTGATGCGACGTTTGCCTCACAGATGTATGTGACCTGCCGGCTGGTCAACAAGGAGACCGGTGAGATCAAGGAACAGGAGGTGTTCATCGGGGAGCTGCCGTTGATGACCGAGCGGGGGACGTTCATCATCAACGGTGCAGAGCGCGTGATCGTGAATCAGATCGTGCGCAGCCCTGGTGTCTATTTCAAGGATGAAATGGACAAGAATGGGCGTCGTACCTACAACGCCAGCGTCATCCCCAACCGCGGGGCCTGGTTGAAGTTCGAGACCGACAAGAACGATCTGCTGCATGTCAGGGTTGACAAGACTCGCAAGATCAACGCCCACGTGCTGATGCGCGCCATGGGGCTGTCGGACAACGATGTGATCGACAAGCTCCGGCATCCGGAGTACTACAAAAAGTCGATTGAAGCCGCCAACGACGAGGGGATCAGCTCCGAGGATCAGGCTTTGCTCGAGCTCTACAAGAAGCTGCGTCCGGGTGAGCCGCCATCAGTCAGTGGTGGTCAGCAGCTGCTGCAGACCCGTTTCTTTGATCCCAAGCGCTACGACCTCGGCCGGGTGGGCCGCTACAAGATCAACAAAAAACTTCGTCTCACCATCCCCGACTCCGTGCGCACCCTCACCCACGAGGATGTGCTTTCAACCCTTGATTACCTGATCAATCTTGAGCTGGATGTCGGTGGTGCCAGCCTCGATGACATCGATCATCTGGGCAATCGCCGGGTCCGCTCGGTGGGTGAGCTGCTTCAGAACCAGGTGCGTGTGGGTCTGAACCGCCTTGAGCGAATCATCAAGGAACGCATGACCGTTGGTGAGACCGACTCGCTCACCCCTGCCCAGCTGGTCAATCCCAAGCCGCTTGTCGCTGCCATCAAGGAGTTCTTCGGCTCCAGTCAGCTGAGTCAGTTCATGGATCAGACCAATCCTTTGGCTGAACTCACGCACAAGCGACGCATTTCAGCGCTTGGTCCAGGTGGTCTGACACGGGAGCGTGCTGGCTTCGCTGTTCGTGATATTCATCCTTCACACTATGGACGTCTCTGTCCGATCGAGACACCCGAGGGTCCCAATGCTGGCCTGATCAATTCACTCGCAACCCACGCCAGGGTGAACGAATACGGCTTCATCGAAACCCCGTTCTGGAAAGTCGAGAACGGTCGGGTGCTCAAGCAGGGCGATCCGATCTATCTGTCGGCAGACCTCGAGGACGAATGCCGTGTCGCTCCTGGAGATGTGGCGACCGACAGCGATGGAACGATTCTCGCGGATCTGATTCCTGTCCGATACCGGCAGGATTTTGAAAAGGTCCCCCCCGAGCAGGTCGATTACGTGCAGCTCTCACCTGTGCAGGTGATCTCCGTTGCCACCTCCCTGATTCCATTTCTGGAGCACGACGACGCCAACCGCGCACTGATGGGCTCCAACATGCAGCGTCAGGCCGTTCCGCTATTGCGTCCGGAGCGACCGCTTGTGGGAACAGGTTTGGAAACCCAGGTCGCCCGCGACTCGGGCATGGTTCCGATCACCCGTGTGAACGGCACTGTGACCTTCGTCGACGCCACTGCGATCGTGGTCCAGGACGAGGAAGGTCTCGAACACACTCACTTCCTTCAGAAATATCAACGTTCCAATCAGGACACCTGTCTGAACCAGCGTCCGATTGTTCGCCAGGGAGACCAGGTGATCGTGGGCCAGGTGCTTGCTGATGGATCTGCCTGTGAAGGCGGTGAGATCGCTCTCGGTCAGAACGTGCTGATCGCTTACATGCCCTGGGAGGGCTACAACTACGAGGACGCCATCCTTGTCAGTGAGCGTCTGGTCAATGACGACCTTTACACCTCGGTGCATATCGAGAAGTATGAGATTGAGGCTCGTCAGACCAAGCTGGGGCCGGAAGAGATCACCCGAGAGATTCCCAACGTTGCGGAGGAAAGCCTCGGCAACCTCGATGAAATGGGCATCATCCGCATCGGCGCATTCGTCGAAAGCGGCGACATTCTTGTCGGCAAGGTCACGCCGAAGGGTGAGTCCGATCAACCACCTGAGGAGAAACTGCTACGTGCGATTTTCGGTGAAAAAGCCCGTGATGTTCGCGACAACTCACTAAGGGTGCCAAGCACCGAACGTGGACGTGTCGTGGATGTGCGTATCTATACCCGAGAACAGGGTGATGAGCTGCCGCCCGGCGCGAACATGGTGGTGCGTGTTTATGTGGCCCAACGCCGCAAAATCCAGGTTGGCGACAAGATGGCCGGTCGCCACGGCAACAAGGGAATCATCAGCCGCATCCTCCCCCGTGAGGATATGCCTTACCTCCCCGATGGCACTCCTGTGGACATCGTGCTGAACCCTCTCGGCGTTCCCAGCCGCATGAATGTCGGACAGGTCTTCGAGCTGCTCATGGGTTGGGCCGCGTCCAACCTCGACTGCCGTGTGAAGGTTGTGCCCTTCGACGAGATGTATGGCGCGGAGAAGTCTCAACAAACTGTTGAGGCCTTCCTGAAGACGGCAGCCAAACAGCCCGGTAAGGAGTGGATCTACAACCCGGATGACCCCGGCAAGCTCCAGCTGATCGATGGACGTACCGGTGAGCCATTTGATCAACCTGTCGCCGTGGGTTACTCCCACTTCCTCAAGCTGGTTCATCTGGTGGATGACAAGATCCACGCCCGCTCGACTGGCCCCTACTCACTTGTGACTCAGCAACCTCTGGGGGGCAAGGCCCAGCAGGGTGGCCAGCGTCTTGGAGAAATGGAGGTGTGGGCTCTCGAGGCCTATGGCGCCGCCTACACCCTTCAGGAGCTGCTCACCGTCAAGTCCGACGACATGCAAGGTCGCAACGAAGCTCTCAACGCCATCGTCAAGGGCAAGCCAATCCCGCGTCCGGGAACCCCGGAATCCTTCAAGGTGCTGATGCGCGAGCTTCAGTCGCTGGGCCTGGACATCGCTGTCTTCACCGATGAAGGCAAGGAAGTGGATCTGATGCAGGACGTGAATCCACGTCGCAGCACCCCTAGCAGGCCCACCTACGAATCCCTGGGCGTCGCTGACTACGACGAGGACTGACGGATCAACGAACGAACCGACAAACCGCTCCCTCTTCCTTAACCGTCAATGACCAACAGCAACCTTCGGACCGAGAACCACTTCGATTACGTCAAGATCACACTCGCCTCGCCCGACCGGGTGATGGAGTGGGGTCAGCGCACCCTGCCCAACGGACAGGTGGTGGGTGAAGTCACCAAGCCGGAGACCATCAACTACCGAACCCTTAAACCAGAGATGGACGGGTTGTTCTGCGAAAAGATCTTCGGCCCGTCCAAGGACTGGGAATGCCATTGCGGCAAATACAAGCGGGTGCGTCACCGCGGCATCGTCTGTGAGCGCTGCGGCGTAGAGGTCACTGAAAGTCGGGTGCGCAGGCATCGCATGGGCTTCATCAAGCTTGCCGCTCCTGTCTCTCATGTCTGGTACCTGAAGGGCATCCCCAGCTACGTGGCAATCCTTCTGGATATGCCTCTGCGCGATGTCGAGCAGATTGTTTACTTCAACTGCTACGTGGTCCTTGACCCAGGTGATCACAAGGATCTCAAGTACAAACAGTTGCTCACCGAGGACGAGTGGCTGGAGATCGAGGATGAGATCTATGCCGAAGATTCCGAGATTGAGAATGAGCCGGTGGTCGGAATCGGTGCGGAAGCGCTGAAGCAGCTGCTGGAAGACCTCACTCTCAATGAGGTGGCTGAACAGCTGCGTGAGGAAATCGCCAGCAGCAAGGGTCAGAAGCGAGCCAAGCTGATCAAGCGCCTGCGCGTCATCGATAACTTCATCGCCACGAATGCCCGTCCGGAGTGGATGGTGCTCGATGTGATTCCGGTGATTCCTCCCGATCTGCGCCCGATGGTGCAGCTGGATGGCGGTCGTTTCGCCACCTCTGACCTCAATGACCTCTATCGCCGGGTCATCAACCGCAACAACCGGCTTGCGCGTCTGCAGGAAATTCTTGCCCCGGAGATCATCGTCCGCAATGAAAAGCGGATGCTGCAGGAGGCCGTGGACGCTTTGATCGACAACGGTCGACGCGGCCGCACCGTTGTCGGTGCCAACAACCGTCCCCTCAAGTCACTCAGCGACATCATTGAGGGCAAGCAGGGTCGTTTCCGTCAGAACCTGCTGGGCAAGCGTGTCGACTACTCCGGTCGTTCCGTGATCGTGGTGGGTCCGAAACTGAAAATGCATCAGTGCGGTCTGCCCAAGGAGATGGCGATCGAGCTGTTCCAGCCCTTCGTGATTCATCGCCTGATCCGTCAGAACATTGTCAACAACATCAAGGCTGCCAAGAAGCTCATCCAGCGTGCTGATGATGAGGTGATGCAGGTGTTGCAGGAGGTGATCGAGGGGCATCCGATCATGCTCAACCGTGCTCCGACCCTGCACCGACTGGGTATCCAGGCTTTTGAGCCCAAACTTGTGGATGGCCGCGCCATTCAGCTCCATCCCCTCGTCTGTCCGGCATTCAACGCCGACTTTGACGGTGACCAGATGGCCGTTCATGTGCCGCTGGCGATCGAAGCCCAGACCGAGGCACGCATGTTGATGCTAGCCAGCAACAACATCCTCTCTCCTGCCACCGGCGAACCGATCATCACGCCGTCACAGGACATGGTGCTAGGCGCCTATTACCTGACGGCTCTTCAGCCGCAGATGAGCCCGATTGAATTCGGAGATCGCAGCCGGACGTTCTCCGACTTGGAGGACGTGATTCATGCCTTCGAGGACAAACGCCTCGGATTGCACGATTGGGTCTGGGTTCGCTTCAACGGCGACGTTGAGGACGATGACGAGCGCGATGAGCCCTTGAAGAGTGAATCTCTGTCCGATGGCACGCGGCTCGAGCAGTGGACCTACCGCCGCGACCGTTTTGATGAGGAAGGCGCTCTGATCAGCCGCTACATCCTCACGACTGTGGGCCGTGTGGTGATGAATCACACCATCATTGATGCAGTGGCAGCCACCTGAACGATTAAGACCGATCCACTCCATAAACACGATTTCTCAGCGCTGTCATGACCTCCACCCCCTCCAAATCCCGTAAGTCCTCCAAGTCTTCCAAGGCGGCCAAGGCGGCCAAGGCGGCCAAGGCTGCCGCAGCGAAGGAAGCCCGCGCTTTGGCCAAGACCCCCCCACCCTTTCGCAATCGTGTGGTGGATAAAAAGGGTCTGAAACAGCTGGTTGCCTGGGCCTACAAGCATCACGGCACGGCGGCCACTTCCGCCATGGCTGACCAGCTCAAGGATCTTGGCTTCAAATACGCCACCCAGGCCGCAGTGTCCATTTCGGTCGACGATCTGAAGGTTCCCGAGGCGAAGCAGGATCTTCTGGGAGAGGCGGAAGAGTTGATCACGGCAACCGAGGAGTCCTATCGCCTTGGTGTGATCACGGAGGTTGAGCGTCACACCAAGGTCATTGACACCTGGACCGAGACCAACGAGCGCTTGGTGGATGCAGTCAAGAAGAACTTCAACCAGAACGATCCACTCAATTCGGTGTGGATGATGGCCAACTCCGGTGCCCGGGGAAACATGTCCCAGGTGCGCCAGCTGGTCGGCATGCGCGGCCTGATGGCCAATCCTCAGGGGGAGATCATTGACCTGCCGATCCGCACCAATTTCCGTGAAGGCCTGACCGTCACCGAGTACGTCATCTCCTCCTATGGCGCCCGCAAGGGTCTGGTGGACACGGCACTGCGTACTGCTGATTCCGGTTACCTCACCCGACGTCTTGTGGATGTCGCGCAGGACGTGATTGTGCGCGAGGACGATTGCGGCACAACGCGTCTGATCGTTGTGAAGGCTGAGAACGGTAAGTTCGGCAATCGCCTGGTAGGTCGTCTAACCGCTGATCAGGTGGTGTCTGCCGAGGGTGAGGTGCTCGCCGAGCGCAACACCGAAATCGACCCGCCTCTCTCTCAGCGGATCCAGAAGGCCGGGGTTGAGGCGGTGAGTGTGCGCTCGCCGCTCACCTGTGAGGCCAACCGCTCGGTCTGCCGTAAGTGCTACGGCTGGGCTTTGGCCCACAACGAACTGGTGGACCTCGGAGAGGCCGTCGGCATCATCGCTGCCCAGTCGATTGGTGAGCCCGGAACGCAGCTCACGATGAGAACGTTCCACACCGGTGGTGTGTCAACGGCGGAATCCGGCGTGGTCCGCTCCAAGGTCGAGGGCACTGTTGAGTACGGCGCCAAAGCACGCGTGCGTCCTTACCGCACCCCCCATGGAGTTGACGCCCAGCAAGCTGAGGCTGATTTCAAGCTCACCATCAACCCATCCGGCAAGGGCAAGGCTCAGAAGATCGAGATCACCAGCGGTTCGCTGCTGTTTGTGGACAACGGTCAGGAGATCGCCGCGGACGTGACCGTCGCTCAGATCGCCGCCGGTGCCGTCAAGAAGAGTGTTGAGAAGGCCACCAAGGACGTGATCTGTGATCTGGCTGGACAGGTCAGCTATGACCCCACCATTCAGCCCAGGGAAGTCACTGACCGCCAGGGCAACATCACCCACAAGGCTCAACGTCTCGGAAGGATGTGGGTGCTTGCTGGGGATGTCTACAACCTTCCCCCCAATGCCCAGCCTGTGGTCACAGCTGGTGCTCAGGTCACGGCAGCCCAGGTGCTCGCGGAAGCCAGCCAGGCCAGTGAGTACGGAGGCGCCGTTCGCCTGCGTGACGCCCTTGGTGATTCACGTGAGGTGCAGATCGTCACAACCTCGATGACCCTGCGTGACTTCAAGCTGCAGGGTGAATCCACCCATGCTGGCGAGATCTGGAATCTGGAGGCCAAGGACGGCACCCGTTACCGCCTCAACACGATCCCAGGCAGCAAGATCGGCAGTGGCGAAGTCGTCGCTGAACTCAACGACGATCGCTTCCGCACCCAGACCGGTGGACTGGTTCGTTTCGCTCCCGGCCTGGCCATCAAGAAGGCTCGATCCGCCAAAAACGGTTACGAGGTCAATAAGGGTGGAACCCTGCTCTGGATTCCTCAGGAAACCCATGAGATCAACAAGGACATCTCCCTGCTGATGATCACCGACGGTCAGTGGATCGAAGCCGGAACTGAAGTGGTCAAGGACATCTTCAGCCAGACGGCCGGCATCGTCACCGTCACTCAGAAAAACGACATCCTGCGCGAGATCATCGTGCGCAGCGGCAGCTTCCATCTCTGCACTGAGAAAAAAGCTCTCGAGCGTTTCACCGGCGACGGTGTCATGGTCAATCCGGGTGAACCGATCGCCAAGGGCATCAGCAGCGACGCCATGGTGTATGTGCAAACCGTTGAAACTCCTGAAGGCTCAGGTGTGCTGCTTCGCCCGATTGAGGAATACACCATTCCGAATGAGGCACAGCTCCCTGATCTCGGACACGTCAAGCAACCAAATGGTCCTCACCTCGGCCTGAAGGCCACCCAGCGCCTGTCGTTCAAAGACAACGAGTTGGTTAAGTCTGTTGAGGGTGTCGAGCTGCTGCGCACACAGCTGATGCTTGAGACATTCGATACCACCCCACAGATGACTGTGGATGTGGAACGAGTGCCTGACAGGCGTGCCAAGACGATCGAACGTCTTCAGCTGGTGATATTGGAGAGTATTCTCGTCCGCCGCGACACGATTTCCGACTCCAGCCACGGTTCCACCCACACCGAACTCCAGATCGAGGATGGTCAGTCGATCAAGGCCGGCGATGTGGTGGCCACCACTCAGATCCTCTGCAAGCAGGAGGGTGTGGCTCAGATGCCTGAAGCCACTGAAAGTGAGCCTGTGCGTCGCTTGATTGTGGAGCGTGCGGAAGACACCGTGACCATCAGTACCTCCGCCAAGCCTGCCGTGACTGTGGGGCAGCGCATTGTTGACGGTGACCTTCTCGCTGAAGGCCAGCTCGCGGATTGCTGTGGCGAGGTGGAACGGGTGGATGGCAAGGCTGTCACGCTTCGTCTCGGCCGTCCTTACATGATTTCACCGGACTCCCTCCTGCATGTGCGCGACGGGGATCTGGTTCAGCGAGGCGATGGTCTTGCATTGCTGGTGTTTGAACGCCAGAAGACCGGTGACATCGTTCAGGGTCTGCCCAGAATCGAGGAGCTGCTGGAAGCCCGGCGTCCCCGGGAATCAGCGATTCTCTGCAAGAAGCCCGGCACGGTCGAGATCAAGCAGGGTGAAGACGATGAAACAACTGTGGTGACAGTCATCGAGACCGATGATGCCATCGGCGAGTATCCGATCCTGCTGGGTCGCAACGTGATGGTCAACGATGGCCAGCAGGTCACAGCCGGCGAGCTGCTGACGGACGGTCCGATCAATCCTCATGAGCTGTTGGAGTGTTTCTTCGAGGATCTGCGCAGTCGCAAGCCTCTGATGGATGCAGCCCAAGAGGCGATCGCCAACCTGCAACATCGCTTGGTGACTGAAGTCCAGAACGTCTACAAATCCCAGGGCGTGTCGATCGACGACAAACACATTGAGGTGATCGTGCGTCAGATGACCAGCAAAGTGCGGGTTGAGGATGCAGGCGACACCACCTTGCTGCCCGGCGAATTGATTGAGCTTCGTCAGGTGGAGGACACCAATCAGGCGATGTCGATCACCGGTGGCGCTCCCGCCGAATTCACTCCGGTTCTGCTGGGGATCACCAAAGCCTCCCTCAATACCGACAGCTTCATCTCCGCCGCCTCTTTCCAGGAGACGACAAGGGTTCTGACTGAAGCCGCCATCGAGGGCAAGAGCGACTGGCTCCGCGGTCTCAAGGAAAACGTGATCATCGGGCGCCTGATTCCCGCAGGCACCGGTTTCAGTGGTTTCGAAGAGGAACTGCGTGCGGAAGCCGGCCCCCATCCCGACATTCTTGCTGAGGATCCCGTCGGTTACCGCCGCATGCAGAACCTGCGTCCCGATTACACAGTCGATATGCCCGCCGCTCCAGTGAAAGATGCCACGGCAGTTCTGGATGACCCCAGCGATGCCGATCTGGAGGCCACTCGCAGCCGGCATGGCATTGAGGGTGGTGCCAACTTCGCCGCATTCGCACGCCCTGATGCTGACAATGAGCTGAAGGAAGAGCAGGTGGTTGATGCCGAGGCCGTGGAAGGGCTTCAGGAGGAGGGGCTTCTCAGCGATGAGTGAAATCTGCGGTCGCCGCCGCGCCCATCACCCTGTCCCTTTCAAACTGTGCGCTGAAGCCGGCTCTGTCCATGCTTGAACCCACCACGATTCCCGTTCGTCGTCTGCCCCGGTATGGGTTTCACACTCATACCGAGCGTCTCAACGGACGTATGGCCATGCTCGGATTCATCGCCTTGCTTGCCGTGGAAATCAAGCTTGGGCATGGGCTTCTGATCTGGTGAGCAAAGCTCTGCTCGGTCGCAGCGCGGCCGAGCTTCAGGACTGGGTGGTGTCCCAGGGGCAGAAAGCTTTCCGAGGGCGTCAGCTCCACGATTGGCTTTATTCCAAGGGTGCTCGTTCTCTCGACGAGATCACTGTTCTGCCCAAGGCCTGGCGCGCCACGCTCAGCGATCAGGGTGTGAGCATCGGCCGCTTGAAAGAGTTGCATCGTTCAGTGGCATCCGATGCCACCACCAAGCTGCTGCTGGCCACCGATGACGGTGAAACCATCGAAACGGTGGGCATTCCCACGGATCAACGTCTGACTGTCTGTGTGTCCAGTCAGGTGGGCTGCCCGATGGCCTGCCGTTTCTGCGCGACAGGAAAAGACGGGTTGCAGCGTTCACTGCGTACGCACGAAATTGTCGATCAGGTGCTCAGTGTGCGGGAGGTGATGGATCGCCGTCCCTCTCACATCGTGTTCATGGGGATGGGCGAACCTCTGCTCAACAGCCGTGCCGTCCTGGAAGCGATCCGTTGCCTCAGTGATGATTTGGGCATCGGCCAGCGCCGGATCACCGTGAGCACCGTTGGCGTGCCAAAAACATTGCCTCAGCTTGCTGAGCTGGCCATTGAAACCCTAGGCAGAGCTCAGTTCACCCTGGCGGTGAGTTTGCACGCACCTAATCAGCAGTTGCGGGAGGATCTCATCCCAACCGCCAAGTTCTACCCCTATGACGTTCTGCTCGACGACTGCCGCCACTACCTGGAGGTCACAGGCAGACGGGTGAGCTTCGAATACATCCTGCTTGGAGAACTCAATGACCGGCCAGAGCATGCCGAGGAACTGGCTGACCGTGTCGGGGGCTTTCAGAGTCACGTCAATCTGATTGCTTACAACCCGATTGAGGAAGAAGAGTTTCAGCGTCCATCCCGTGAACGTATTGAAGGATTCCGCCGCGTGCTTGAAAGGCGCGGTGTGGCCGTCAGCCTCCGCTCCAGTAGGGGCCTCGACCAGGATGCGGCCTGTGGCCAGCTGAGGAGATCGCGACAGCAGTAAGGGAGACTGCGACTATCTGCGCGGCTCCATGGCTCCGATCGACTGGACCATTCTGATCGTGTATCTGGCAGCCACGCTGGCCCTTGGTCTCTGGCTGGCGCGACGCAATCGGGACGAGGACGATTACTTCGTGGCAGGCCGACGTCTCAGCGGCTGGCTCGCTGGTGCATCAATGGCAGCCACAACGTTTTCAATCGATACGCCCCTTTATGTAGCAGGGATCGTGGGCACGCGAGGCCTCGCGGCGAACTGGGAGTGGTGGGGTTTTGGGCTTGCGCATGTCGCGATGGCCGTGGTGTTCGCGCCCTTATGGCGGCGCAGCGGGGTGCTCACGGATGCTGCTTTCACGGAGTTGCGATATGGCGGCCCTGCAGCTGCCTGGCTGCGAGGTATCAAGGCCTTTCTCCTGGCGCTGCCGGTGAACTGCATCGGCATCGGCTATGCCTTTCTCGCCATGCGCAAGGTGGTCGAAGCGCTTGGCATCGTCTCTGATCAGCCGATAGGTGCAGCCGGTGGCCTTTCGGACACTCTGCTGCTGTTGATCATTGTGGCTGTCCTTGTGCTCGCTTACACCGTCGCCGGTGGATTGTGGGCCGTGGTGATCACCGATTTTCTTCAGCTCCTGCTGGCGCTTTTGGGGGCAGCCGCTGTGGCATGGGCGGCAGTTCATGCGGCCGGGGGGATGGAATCGCTGCTGGATCAGCTGGATGCGCTGGGTCGCCCAGAACTGCTGTCGATCGTTCCCTGGCGCTGGGGTCCTGAAGGCTTCTCCTGGATCGGCGGCGCGGGGATCAGTGTCTCTACTTTTCTCGCTTATCTCACCGTGCAGTGGTGGAGTTTCCGCCGCAGTGACGGTGGTGGTGAGTTCATCCAACGGATGCTGGCCACGAAGGATGAACAGCAGGCGCGGCTCGCAGGCTGGGTGTTTTTGGTGGTCAACTATCTGCTGCGCAGCTGGCTCTGGGTGATCGTGGCCCTGGCTGCCCTGGTGCTGCTTCCTGACCAGGCTGACTGGGAACTCAGCTACCCGACACTCGCGGTTCAGTTTTTGCCGCCTGTGGTACTCGGACTGGTGGTGGTCTCCCTGGTGGCTGCCTTCATGAGCACCGTGAGTACATCCGTGAACTGGGGAGCCAGCTACCTCACCCATGATCTGTATCAACGCTTTCTGAGGCCGAATGCCTCTCAGCGGGAGCTTCTGCTGGTGGGTCAGCTCATGAGTGTGATGTTGCTTGTGCTTGGAGTGGTCACAGCCCTCATCAGCGACAGCATCGGCACGGTGTTCCGGCTGGTGATCGCCATCGGCACCGGACCTGGTGTGGTGCTCGTTCTGCGCTGGTTCTGGTGGCGGATCAATGCTGCAGCTGAGCTGGCCGCCATGCTCTGCGGGTTTGTGGTGGGCCTGGTGACCTCGGTGGTTCCTCTGCTTCAGATCGCTGATTACGGAGAACGCCTGATGGTCACCACAGCTCTCACGGCCTTGATCTGGATCACGGTGATGTTGCTGACCCCCCCGGAGTCTCCTGCGGTTCTGGAACGTTTCGTGCTTCAGGTTCGTCCTCCTGGTCCTGGCTGGAGCCGATGGCGTGGTGGCCTTGATGCGACCGCTTCGGAATCCCTCTCAGACCTGCTTGCCCGCTTCCTGTTCAGTTCTGGACTGCTTTTCGGCGCTCTGCTTGGATCAGGGGCATTCCTGTTGCATCAGCATCTGCTGGGTTGGTTCGGCCTGGTTCTGGCAGTGGCTTCTCTGATGCTTCTTCGCTGGATCGGGCGATCCGCTGCTCCGGTCTGATCGGGCGGCAGTCACAATGTTTGGAAATCCGTCAGCGATTTGGCTTTTTTCCGCAGCACTTTGCTTCCCATTCTGATCGTGGCTCTGTTCGCGCTGGCCCTTGTCGCTGTGAGCGCTCGTATCTGGCTTCCAGGCGACATGCTGGCGCCTGCTCCGATCAGCTGAGATTACGATCGGATCATGGGCGATTCATCCAGCATCCAGAACGAGGACCTCATGGCTGAGCTGGCCATCGATCCTGATGTGCTGGAGCGAGAACTCGCCGCAGAACTCATGGGTGATCCTCTCGATGAGATTGCCCCGGATGATCCGGAAGGTGATGCCCTGGAGGCGGTTCGAGCCTGTGATGAGGGCTTGGAATGGCTCAAGCAGGGGCATGATCAGCGCCTTCAAGGGTTGAGGGTTTTCTGTGAACATCGTGACCCTCGTGCCGTCCCACTGCTCCTGCCACTGCTCGACGAAACCTGTCCTGTGGTGCGCATGAGTGCTGTTTACGCACTGGGTCGGAATCCTTCCCTGCAGGCTGTGGAAGCTCTGCTGCGGCTTCTGCAGCTGGACAGCAACGCCTATGTGCGCAAGGCCACGGCATGGAGCCTCGGTAATTACCCGGATGCTCCTGTACTCAATCCATTGATCAGGGCTTTGCAGGTGGATGTGGCATCGGTGCGTCTCTGGGCTTCGGTGTCACTCGCGGAGGCGGGAAGCACCACTCCTGTTAAGGCTGATCTCGCGGCAGGTCAGCTGCTGTTGAGCCTGCGGATTGACAGTGAACCCGTTGTGCGCAGCAACTGCATCTGGGCCCTGGGCCGACTGCATGATCAGCTTGTAAAGCCACGCCAGGATGAGATGGTCGAGGCCTTCGTGGCAGCTCTGCTTCAGGATCGTGAGACGACGGTGCGCGATGAAGCCCGTACGGCCCTCGAGCAGCTCGATAATCCCGAGCTCGTGGATCGTCTCCAGACTCTGCTGGACGAAGGTCTGTTGATCTGATCCCGTTACAGGGAACTCCGGCACCTACGACTTCCCTTTAACATGCGAACAATTCTGTAATGGTGCATGCCTCAGCGCACAGTGCGATTTCGAATCCGCCCCGACGGTCGAGTTGAGGAACGGGTTGAAGGTGTCACTGGTGATGGCTGCCTGCAACTCACAGATCGTCTTGAGGCAGCGCTTGGCACTGTCGAACGGCGTCAGCCCACTTCTGAGGCTTTCACCTCAACCCAGCCTGTCACTCAGTCCCAGTCCGTCGAGCCTTCCTGATGTCTCATTTCAGTACCGTTAAAACCGAACTCCGTCAGCTGGCTCCGCTGCGTGGGGCTCTCGAGGATCTGGGTTACACGCCTGGCGACACTCAGCAGACCGTTCGTGGATACAAGGGACAGACCGTCGAAGCAGAGCTCGCAGTTGCCGTTGACGGCGGTGCAGACTTCGGCTTCCGCTGGAATGAAACAAACCATGCTTACGAGTTCGTTACGGATTTGGATCTTTGGCGTCAGCCCGTACCGGTTGAACGGTTCCTGTCGCGTCTGACCCAGCGCTATGCACTGAGGTCAGTGCTGGAAGCCACTCGTCATGAGGGATTTGATGTCACAGAGCAACGTGATTGCCAGGATGGATCTATTGAGCTGGTTGTAACCCGTTGGGACGCCTGAACCAGTTCCCTCTGACAGCAACGTTGATTCAGTGATTGATCCAGCAGCTGCCGCCTATCTTTCAGCGTCCTTTGATCAGGATGAGCGAACAGGTTTTGAGCCTGTCCTGGGCGGTGCGCTCCAGTCAAAGGCGGTCTGGGTTGATGAGGCGGCCTGCATCGGTTGCCGCTACTGCGCTCACGTGGCCACGAATACCTTCGTGATTGAGCCACATCTCGGTCGTTCCCGGGCAATTCGACAGGATGGTGACCCATCTGACTGCATCCAGGAAGCGATCGAGACCTGTCCTGTGGACTGCATCCACTGGGTTGCTTTCAATGATCTTCCGGGGCTGAAACGTCAGCTGGATGCCCAGGAACTGCTTCCGATGGGAGTCCCCTCGCCGGCTCGACCACGTCGTCAGCTTCCTCGCAACACCCATCACGGCTGATGGAGAGCTCTGGTCTGCCAACCCGTCGCTTTGGGCGCACAGAGATTTCAATGCCAGTGCTGTCACTGGGTGGCATGCGCTTTCAGCAGAGCTGGAGTGATCTTGATGCCGATGCGATCACCACTCAATCCCAGCGGTTGTTGCAGAGCACCCTCCAACGAGCGGTGCAGACGGGCTTCCATCATGTGGAAACCGCACGCCACTACGGCAGTTCAGAACGACAGCTTGGCTGGGCTCTGCCGGATTCTCCCGATCCCTCGCGAATCCTGCAGACCAAGGTGCCACCCCAGTCAGATCCGAAACTTTTCGAAGCCGATCTCGAGCTGTCCTTCGCCCGTCTTGACGTGGATCGTGTCGATCTGCTCTCGATTCACGGCATTAATCTTCATTCCCATCTCGATCAGACGATCCGACCCGGCGGCTGCCTTGATGTGGTGCGTCGCTGGCAGGCCGAAGGCAGGATCGGTCATGTGGGATTTTCCACTCATGGAGACACCGCGTTAATCGTCGATGCCATCGAAACGGGTGTTTTCGATTATGTGAACCTGCACTGGTACTTCATCCGTCAGGACAACGAACCGGCAATCGCAGCAGCCAGTCTTCAGGACATGGGTGTGTTCATCATCAGCCCCACTGATAAAGGAGGGCATCTGCACACCCCCGGCCCACGACTGCTGGAGCTCACGGATCCCCTGCATCCGATTGTTTTCAATGACCTCTTCTGTCTCCGTGATCCGCGGGTTCACACGTTGAGCGTCGGGGCGGCCTGTCCTCAAGACCTTGATCTGCACCTTGAGGCGGTATCCCTGCTGGATCAGGCCATGGAGTTGGTGGCGCCGATCGAATCCCGTCTTCGCATGGCGGAATGTGATGCCCTTGGTGCGTCATGGCTGACAAGCTGGAGAAAGGGATTACCGGAATGGCAGAACACGCCAGGTGAGATCAACCTGCCGATATTGCTTTGGCTTCATAACCTGCTGGAGGCATGGGATCTGGAGGGCTTTGTCAAGGCCCGTTACGGCCTGCTTGGTCGTGCTGGTCATTGGTTCCCGGGAGCCAATGCCGATGAGCTGGATGCCAGCGTGAGTGAGGAGCTGCTTTTGTCGGTTCTGAATGACAGTCCATGGAGAGACCGCATCCCCAGCCTGCTGCGCAGCCTGCGTGAGCGGGCTGGTGGCTCCGCTCAGGAGCGGCTGTCCGCGTCTTGAACCCCCAGCGGCATTTTGCTGGGCAGGCCTGTGGCGCGCGGATAGGCCCTGGGTGTTTCAGCTTCGGGTCCAATCCTGATCAGGGTCCGACCTCCTCTGTCGGATGGAAGTTCCATGCGTTGCAACTTCAGGGAGCGAGCTTTCAGAAGTTTCAGTGCCGATTGGAGCTCAATCTCATCCGCATCGTTCCAGCGCCCGCGGTAAAGCAAGGCCTCTCCGCTCCTGTGCAACAACGGCACCAGGTATTCCGCCACCACAGGAGCTGCGCCGACGGCGCGGGCCATCGCAAGATCAAAAGTTCCTCGACAGCTCTGATCCTGACCAGTGCGTTCCACCCGTTCAGTGCGGACCAACACCCGATCGCCCAGGCCCAGCGACTGCGCCATTGCAGCTACGGCAGCAGTTTTGCGTCCCACTGAATCCACCAGGGTCAGCTCAGCGCCTGGAAGAGCAATGGCCACAGCCAGCCCGGGGAAGCCTCCACCTGTGCCGACATCAATGCAGCGGCGTGGAATGTCTGGGCTCATCAGCTCAGGCAACAGAGGCCAGAGGCTGTCGAGAACCTGAGCGATCCAGAAATCTTCCCCCTGCACCAGCCGGGTGAGATTGACGCGGCTGTTCCAGTCTTGAAGCAACTGTTGCAGTTGAATCAACTGCCTCAGCTGTCCGGCATCAGGGCTCCATCCGAGCAATGACCAGAGCTCGGCTCCCGGATTGGCAAACGGCGATGTATCCGGCATGGCGGCCTAACCGTCACACCTTTCTAGAATGGCGCTGAAGCCCAAGGTGCTGCTAAACGCAATGGCCCCTCAGGCTCAGAACATCACCTATTACGAGCGTCTGGGTGTCTCTCGCAGTGCTGATGCTGATTCTCTGCGTCAGGCCTTCCGCCGCCTGAGCAAGGCGGTGCATCCAGACACGACCCGTTTGCCGGCACAGGATGCGGCTCGCCAGTTCAGGCTTCTGCGAGAAGCCTATGAGCAGCTCGCTGATCCACGCCTCCGCCGCGTCTACGACGCGGCTCTGCGGGAGAGCGAAGCAACACAGCAGACCGTGATTCCATCTCTGCCGGTGCCGCATGCGATCGGTCAGCGTCGTCCCCTCTCCGGTGGTGAGTGGCTGTCGCTGCTGCTGCTGCTGGGATCACTGCTGCTTTGTCTGCTGCTTGGGGTGGGTGTGGCCTTGAGCCGAGGACTTGAACTTCAGGTGCAGCCGAGTTGGCTTGTGGAGGAGCAGACTCAGCTGACTGGTGCGCAGCCCGGAGATTCCGATGGCATCACTCCCCTCAGCGGACACGCCGCTCAATCAGCATTCCCTGCGGGCACTTGAGCAGTGGTTGCAGGCGCTGGGTGCCACCCGCAGTGATCAGGACCCCTGCGACTGGATCTGGGAGCAGCCTTCATGGAGTGCTGTGGTGCGACTCGATCAGCAGGATCTCGGTGTGACCTGGACTTCGGAGCGCCCCCCCCGCTCTTGTTCCTACCCCTATGGCCTCACCCGAGCGGATGTGGAAACCGCAATTCGTCTCGGCCCCTGATCTCCAAGGGCTTGTACCGGCACTTACGTGCAGGGGAGACTATCCAGTCCGCAGTGCAGAGCGTCGTAGCACTGATCCAGCTGGGCGTCGCTGATGCAGAGCGGCGGCAGCAGATAGACGACATCCCCGAGCGGACGGATCAAAACACCCTGCTCTCTCACCAGACCCCGGAGCAGCTTGCCCGCAGGATTGAGATAACCCTGCTCACCGCCAGTCACCAGGTCAAACGCGGCAATGGTGCCGCAGAGCCTGACGCGTTGCACCCTGGGATGGCAGGCCAGCCGTTCCATTCTGGTCTGATGGCGTTGTTCGAACTGCTCATGACAGGCCGGGTCCGCTTCGAGCAAATCCAAGCTGGCATTGGCCGCTGCGCAGCCCAGTGGGTTGGCCGTGAAGCTGTGACCATGCCACAGCGTTTTGGTTGGATCGCTGCCGAGGAACTCCTGAAAGATCGCCTCGCTGGCCATCGTGATTCCCATCGGCAGGAATCCGGAGGTGAGTCCTTTGGACAGTGCCACAAGATCCGGCTGAATCCCTGCGCGCTGGCAGGCCAGCAGGCGGCCGCAACGACCAAAACCGGCGAGGACCTCATCGGCGATCAGCAGGCTGCCGGCGTGTCTGACCAGTTGTTCCACGGCCTGCAGGAACTGGGGGCGAACCATGCGCATGCCGCCAGCACCCTGGATGAGCGGTTCGAGGATCACCGCTGCGGTGGGCGTTTGCAGTGCTTGCGCCAGGTCATCGAGAGCCTGCTGTTCACTGTCTTCCACCGCCTGGTCATTCCAGTGGGTCTGGGGCCAGGGGACTCGCCTCACCGGAAACAGCATCGGATCAAACGGTTCGCTGAACAGACTGCGTGCTCCGACAGCCATCGCTCCGAAGGTGTCGCCGTGATAGGCCCCTTCAAATGCGATCAGTTGCTGGCGTGGTTCGCCGCGGTTGTGCCACCACTGCACGGCGGTTTTGAGGGCTACTTCCACAGCGGTGGAACCGTTGTCGGAGAAAAAGACACGATCCAGGCCAGTGCGCTGGGCCAAGCGCGATGCCAGCCGTTCTGCCTGCGGATGGGTGAATTCCGCGAAGATCACTTGCTCAAGTGTGGCGGCCTGCTCGGCGATTGCGGCAGCAACAACCGGGTTGGCATGGCCGTGAAGCGTGACCCACCAGCTGCTGATCGCATCAATGAGAGGTGCTCCTTCAGCTCGATAGAGCAGGGCCCCTTCGCCTCGTACCACCTGCTCGAGAGCCGGGGTGGTTGTGATCGATGTGAAGGGTGGCCAGAGGTTGGGGTGATGGTTTCGTGACACTGGGCACGCTTGAAGGCCTGTTGTCATCATGGGCACAGGATTGCGAGGCCAGCCATGGCCATGAATCAGACCGATCAAAGCCGGTTGCGGTCGACTTCCAATCGATTTGTGGAGCCGGCCTCACAGCGCCCCCGCTGTGGTCCTGGCAGTGATGGTTGTCGCAGCATCTTTTTTGAAGGTGGATGGCCCTCGATCAAGGCGCGGCTTGAAATGCGTGGATGGTCGCCCTCCCAGATCGAACAGATCCATGAACAGCTTCGTCAGGGATGGACTCTGACCATGGCCGTGCGTCATGTGGCGCTGTTGATGGGCAGATGCCCACTGCGATCACGACCGATGGGCTGAGATCACTGTCTGGTGTTTTCAACGGCAGACGTTGCTGTCTTTTTCTCCGAGGGTTGCGATCGGCCCGCAATTGAACCAGCGCACAAGCTGCACCTCAATGTCGGTGAACAGCACGAGGATGCCGCCGCAGAGGAGAACAACGGCCACGGTGGCCCAGGTCTGACGGCTTGTCATCGGTTGTCCGGATGGTTCGCAAACGCCTCGAACTTAGGGCCGAGACCCTGGTTTTGCCATGCATTGCGAAGGGTTTCCGCATTGAGAGGATGCAGGGGGGGAAGTTCCGCCAGCAAAGGAACATCGCCGATTTCGCTGAGGGTTCTCGGATTGTCGGCATGGGCAGGTCCATTCAGGATCAAGCCGACCACAGGGATTTTGCGGCTGCGAAGCGCTTCAAGACTGAGCAGGGTGTGATTCAGGGTGCCCAGCCCGCTGCGGGCCACCAGCACAACCGGCAGCATCCACTGCTGCAGCTGATCGATCTGCTGCCAGGAGCGGGTAAGTGGAACGTGAAGTCCGCCGGCTGTCTCCACCACGAGTGGCCTGGTTCCGGTCGCTGGAAGCGTGAGCTGCGTTGGATCAAGGCGGGTGTTTTCCAGTTCCGCTGCCCAGTGTGGTGAAACAGCTGCCTGGAAGGCATAGGTCTCTGCGATCCAGCGATCGGAGGGAAGGTCGATCAGCTCAACCACTCGCTCACGATCACCGCCGTCCTCCAGACCGCTCTGCACCGGCTTCCAATACACGGCATTAAGCCCCTGGACGAGCAGAGCACTGACAACAGTTTTGCCCACGTCTGTGTCTGTGCCGCAGACCACGAGGCGCAGTGCAGCTGAACTCGTTCTCATCGTTGGATCAGCAGCAATTTGATCACCCAGGTGAGTCTGAGCTGTCCCTCAACATCATGTTCGGGCCAGGCCTGCTGGAGTGTGCGCCAGTCTCGAACCGACAGTGATGGCTGAGTGCTGCAGTCCGCTCCAACCTTGCGCAGCGGTCTCAGCAGCCTGGGCAGGCTCTCCGCAACGGCGTCGCAATATATGTCTTCCTGCAGCCTGATCCGATCAGCCCTGACCCACTGGAACAAGGCCTTGATCTCTGGGAAGGCAATGGCCGTACAGGGGATGCCCGTGGTTTCCGCAGCGCGATGCCACTGAGGGAAGCAACCCTCAACGGGTAATGCCACCGCCAACCATCCCCCAGGAGCCAGCTGATTCAGCCAATTCCGGATGACCTGTCCTGGTGCCGGCAGCCAGTGCAGACAGAAGCTTGATGCCAGAAGACTGGGAGCCTCCGGCCATCGTGGTAATGGGTCTCTCAGATCCCATTGCTGCGTTCTGGCGCAGAGAGGGTGTTGTTGAAGCATGGCCTTGCTGCCGTCCACACGCAGCACGCGCTGCCCGGGATGCCTGGCTTCCAGTGCCTCGGCCAGATGACCGGTGCCGCTTCCGAGGTCGACCCACAGTCCGCTGGGGATGTGCTGTTGCCTGCAATGGTTTGCCAGCTGAGCGGCCACCGAGTGCTGCAGCGTGGCTGATGCGTTGTAGTTCTGGGCCGATTGATCGAAACGGCTGAGAACTTTGTCTCCCCAGTTGGTGATGGAGTCCATCAGCTTGCTCGACTGTGGTGATCAAGCCACTCCTGGACGCGCACAAGCAGATCCGGGACCATCAGTGCGTGACCGACACCCTGTAATTGCCATTGCTCGGGCGCATCCTGAAGGTGGCTCGTGAGGGCCAAAAGGTGATCACGGCTTGCTGCCGGCGCAACGATCGCATCATCCATCCCATCCACCACCAGCACGCGGGCGGTTTCTGGCAGGCCCGTTGGCAGGCCCGAGGTTTTGATGAGGAGCTCAAGATCTTCTCTCAGACATTCCCGCCCACGCTGGGAGAGTCCGTGCTGTTCTGGTCCCGGTGGCAGACCGCCCAGATCAGCGGGTTGCGCCGCGCGTTTCAGGAAGGTTTTCAGCATCGTGGCCTCATCGGGACTGCCGATCGCGTTCTGCATGCCCCGAAGGCCAGCGCGCAACGCCCTCCCCTCCCGCCCTTGCGGAATGAATCGCCCGAAGCTGGCGAGCAGGACCACATCCGTGGCCTGTTCGAAAACCGAGGGGTCAAGCAGATGGGGGCCAAGGGAATGGGCGATGACGACCCTGCGCCGCCTGGCCATGCATGGGTTTGTTTCGCCGCTGGCTGGCTCTGCCCAGCTTGGATTGCAGGATCGCTTGTTGCCGTAACCGCGCTCGCCGCTTTGCCAGAGCCAGCCGCGATGGCTGAAATGACGCTCCCATGGAGCCCAGGCTGCGCTGTCGCCGCTCCAGCCATGCATGGCGATGACCTGTTTCATCAGAAAACGCGGTCATCTGAGAGGGCCCTCAGCAGTGATTCCAATGTCTCATCGGGAAGGAGGCGATGCAGAACCAGACGTAGTCGGGCACTGCCTTCCGGCACGGTGGGTGGGCGGATTGCAGCGGTGAAAAGTCCCGAGAGTTCGAGATGGCGTTGCAAATTCAGGCATTGCTGATCCTCTCCAACGAGTAGTGGCAAGATCGGCCCGCTACCTGTCGGTCGCGCCCAGCCTGCTTCGACCAGGCGGTCACGCCAGGTGTTGCTGCGCTGCACCAGTGTCTGGCCCCAGTCGGGGTTGTTCCGCATCAGCTCCAGAGCAGCAAGTGCTGCTGCAGCAAGCGGTGGTGCCAATGCAGTTGTGTATCGGAAGGCTCCGCTCTCCTGCAGCAATTGCTCTCCAAGCTCGCCATTGCAGGCCAGGAAGGCTCCGCCGCTGCCGAAAGCCTTGCCGAAGGTGCCGCTGAGCATCGTCACTCTTCGTTCTCCAAAGCCCAGGCCACGGCCTTCTTCGCCAAGTACACCGAGGGCATGGGCCTCATCCAGGAGCAGGCTTGCTCCATGGCGCTCGCAGATTGTTGCCAGCTCATGCACCCGTGGACTTGTGCCTTCCATGCTGAACAGGCTTTCCGTGATCACCAGCAGGCGCGCGTCTGGATGCTCGCTGCGACAGTGCAGCAGCAGACGCTCCAGCGATTCAAGATCGTTGTGGACAAAACGCCGGAGTCGGGCACCGCTGGCCTGCACGCCCACCAGCAGTGAGTGATGAATCAGCCGGTCCGCCACAACGGTGGTATGCCGGTTCGCCAGGGCTTTGACAGCCGCAAGATTGGCTTGAAACCCGCTTGGAAACAGCAAGACTTTCTCGCGTCCGAGCCATTGCGCAAGCTCTGACTCCAATTGGTCATGTACAGGGCGGCTGCCGCTCACCAGCCTTGAGCCGCCAGCTCCCACTCCGCTGCATCGCAATTGCGCCTCGGCCGCGGCGATCAGGGAAGGATGCCGGCAGAGGCTCTGATAATCGTTGCTCGCCAGATCAAGCAGCTCTGGGCCATAGGCCGAATCAGCGCTGACGGCCTGCACAAGCTCCTGCTTCCTGGCAGGCGACCAGGTGCGCAGCTGACGGCGACGGGCCGGAGGAGTGCTCATGCGTGCAGTCTCGGTCCACGCCGATCGCATTGGGGATGCACTGCCCATTTGGCGGCGTCCCTAGGATTGATTGATGGCGGATCAAGACACCCAGGCTTCAGAGCCCGTACAGGTGGGGGCGCCGGATCCGTCGCAGTTGTTTCCTTTTCCGCTGGATGACTTTCAGCTGGAGGCGATCGACGCTCTGAACCAGGGCCATTCTGTGGTGGTCAGTGCGCCCACAGGATCTGGAAAAACCCTGATCGGTGAGTACGCCATTCATCGCGCCCTGGCCCATGGTCAGAAAGTTTTTTACACCACACCGCTGAAAGCTCTTTCCAATCAGAAGCTGCGCGATTTCCGAGAGCAATTCGGTGCGGAGAACGTGGGTCTGATGACCGGTGATCTCAGCGTGAACAGGGATGCCTCAATTGTGGTGATGACCACGGAGATCTTCCGGAACATGCTCTATGCCGAGGCGGATGAGCACGACGATCCCCTTGCCGACGTGGAGGCCGTGGTGCTGGATGAGTGCCACTACATGAATGACTCTCAGCGCGGCACCGTTTGGGAGGAATCAATCATTCACTCACCGCCGCCAGTCCAGCTCGTGGCGCTTTCGGCCACGGTTGCCAATGCCGGGCAGCTCACTGATTGGATCGAAAAGGTGCACGGTCCCACCACGCTTGTGCTGAGTGACTTTCGGCCTGTGCCATTGCATTTCGGTTTCTGCAGTGCCAAGGGGCTGCACCCGTTGCTCAATGAGCAGGGCACTGGTCTTCATCCCAACTGCAAGGTCTGGCGAGCGCCCAAGGGGCACAAGCGCAAGGGCCGCTCACCCAGGCCTCCTCAGCCCGAACCGCCACCGATCAGCTTTGTGGTGGCCCAGATGGCCGAGCGCGACATGTTGCCTGCCATCTACTTCATCTTCAGTCGACGTGGCTGCGATAAGGCCGTTCGCGACCTTGTAGTGCAGTGCCTGGTGACCGAAGCGGAGCAGGTCCGAATCCGTGAGCGTCTCAAGGCCTATTCATCCGCTAACCCTGAAGCTGTACGCGATGGCATTCACGCTGATGCCCTGCTGCGTGGCATTGCTGCGCATCATGCAGGAGTCCTCCCTGCCTGGAAGGAGCTGATTGAGGAGTTGTTCCAGCAGGGTCTGGTGAAGGTGGTGTTTGCCACAGAAACACTGGCGGCGGGCATCAACATGCCCGCGCGCACCACAGTGATTGCGTCACTGTCCAAACGCACAGAGCGTGGCCATCGTCCATTGATGGCCAGTGAGTTTCTGCAGATGGCGGGTCGAGCAGGACGGCGTGGACTCGACTCGCAGGGGTATGTGGTCACGGTGCAGAGCCGTTTCGAAGGAGTTCGCGAAGCGGGTCAGCTGGCAACGAGTCCTCCAGATCCGCTGGTGAGCCAGTTCACTCCCAGCTATGGGATGGTTCTCAACCTGCTGCAGCGCCATGATCTGGCCAAGGCGCGCGAGCTGGTTGAACGCAGCTTCGGCCGCTATCTGGCCAGCCTTGACCTGGTGGAAGAGGAGGAGATTCTTGAGCAGTTGTGTCTACAGCTCGGGCAGTTACAGGGGTCGGCCGGTGACGTGCCGTGGGAAGACTTTGAGGACTACGAAAAACGGCGAGGGCGCCTGCGCGAAGAGCGGCGACTGATGCGCATTCTTCAGCAACAGGCCGAGGAAACCCTGGCGCATGAGCTCACCCTGGCGCTGCAGTTTGCGAGCGTCGGAACGCTGGTCAGCCTCAAGGCCCCGCAACTGCGTGGTGGCGTCACACCGGCGGTAATCGTGGAGAAGTGCGAGGGCCCGGGACAGTTTCCGCTGCTGCTTTGCCTCACCATCGACAACGTCTGGCTGATGTTGCCCTGTCAGGCGGTGGTGAGCCTGCATGCGGAGCTGAGCTGCCTGCAGGTGGATGGAGTTCGAACGCCTGAACTCGCTCGTTCCGGTGAGCTCCGCCATGGGGATCAGAGCAGCGGCGGCTTGGCTCTGGCGGTGGGGCATATGGCTCAGCGCCATGACATGACGACCCCTCAGTACGACCTGGCAGGAGAAGTGCTCTCCCAGGCGCAGACGGTGCAGAGGCTCGAGGCTGATCTGGAAGCCCACCCCGCCCATCGCTGGGGAGATCGCAAGCAGCTCAAGAAGCACCGCCGGCGCATGGAGGACTTGGAGCTGGAGATCGCTGAGCGGCAGCAACTGCTTCACCACCGCGCCAACCGCCACTGGGAGACCTTTCTGGCTCTGATGGAGATCCTTCAGCACTTCGCAGCCCTTGATGAGCTCGAACCCACGGAGATCGGTCGCACGGTGGCGGCTCTCCGTGGCGACAACGAACTCTGGCTGGGTCTGGCCCTGATGAGTGGTCACCTTGATGATCTTCCGCCTTCAGAACTGGCCGCCGTTTTTGAAGCGATCAGCACTGAGGTGAACCGTCCGGACCTCTGGAGCGGCTTCCCGGCTCCACCCCGTGCCGAGGAGGCGCTGCACGACCTCTCCGGTCTGCGTCGTGAGTTGCTGCGGGCGCAGGAACGCCATCAGGTTGTTGTGCCCGCCTGGTGGGAGCCCGAGCTGATGGGACTGGTGGAGGCATGGGCCAGCGGCACGGCCTGGAATGACCTGATTGCCAACACCTCTCTGGATGAAGGTGATGTGGTGCGGATCATGCGCCGCACTGTGGATCTGCTGGCACAGGTTCCCTACTGCGAAGCGATCAGTGAGCAGCTGCGCAGCCATGCTCGTCAGGCCCTCAAGGCGATCAACCGTTTTCCAGTTGCCGAAGCGGATGATCTGCAGAAGGCCGCTGCAGCGGAGTCAGAGGGTCTCAATCCCGCTACGGAACGGGCCGCCTGATGGCGCTCTCTTCAGCCCTGCTGACGTGCCATGTCAGCGGGATCGACGATGCGGTCGAAGTCCTCAGCGCTGACATAACCAAGGTCCAGCGCAGCATTGCGCAGGCTCAGGCCCTGCTCATGGGCGTATTTCGCAATGGCACTGGCCTTGTCGTACCCGATCATCGGAGCCAGAGGTGTCACCAGCATCAGCGACTGCTCAACATCACGCTGAATCCTGGCCCTGTTCGGTTCGATTCCCTCGACCATGGCCACCCGGAAGCAGCGGCAGGCATCCGTGAGCAGGGTGATCGAGCGGAGCAGATTGAAGCCGATCAGCGGTTTGTAGACATTCATCTGTAGGTGGCCGCCGGCGCCGGCCATCGCCACTGCAGCATCCAGGCCGATCACCTGAGTGCAGACCATGGCCATCGCTTCGCACTGGGTTGGGTTCACTTTGCCCGGCATGATTGAGCTTCCTGGTTCGTTCTCCGGCAGGTGCAGCTCTGCGAGTCCTGCTCGTGGGCCACAGGCCAGCAGGCGGATGTCATTGGCAATCTTCAGCAGGCTTCCGGCAAGCAGGCGAAGCTGTGCCATCGCATGGACCAGCCCGTCATGGCTTGCCATCACAGCGAATTTGTTGGCGGCTGAGCTGAAAGCGAGTCCTGTGAGCTGCGCCAGCTCCTGCGCAGCCTGTTCGGCGAAACCGTCGGGGGCATTCAGACCGGTTCCCACCGCAGTGCCGCCGAGTGGCAGTGGATAAACCTCCGAAAGACTGGATGCAATGCGAGTGCGGGCGGCCGCGATCTGGTCGCGCCACGCTGAGGCCTCCTGTCCAAGGGTGAGCGGAACCGCATCTTGCAGATGGGTGCGGCCGATCTTGACAAGGTCCTGCCAGAGCTCGGTTTTGGCGGCAAAACCAGCGATCAATCGATCCAGTTCAGGAAGCAGTCGACGTTCGACACCTTCCACGGCTGCCACATGAATCGCCGCTGGGAAGGCGTCATTGGTGGACTGGGAACAATTGACATGGTCATTGGGGTGGACGGGCCTGTGGCTGCCGAGCGGTTCACCCGCCGCCTGAGCTGCCAGGTTGCTGATCACCTCATTGACGTTCATGTTGGTCTGGGTGCCGCTGCCGGTTTGCCAGACGCGCAGGGGAAATTGATCATCGTGCTGACCAGCTGCAACCGCTGAGGCAGCCGTCGCGATGGCTGAACATTCGCTCTCACTGATGACGCCAAGGCGAGCATTCACGCTTGCCGCTGCCTGTTTGATGCGGGCGAGAGCATGAATAAGCTCCGCCGGCAGGAGGTCGTCAGCGATGTCGAAGTTCCTCAGAGAACGCTGTGTTTGCGCACCCCAGAGTGCCTCTGCAGGGACTTCCACAGCCCCCATGCTGTCGTGTTCGATCCTGGTCGCGTCTGACATCGCAGGGCAAGTGAATGCGTTAGGGGCGTGGACCCGCTCCGGGCCTGAGCACGAGGGCAATGATCAGCAGCATGCCGCTGACGCTCACAACCACGTAAATCCAGTCTGCATAGGGGGTCCAGAACATGGTTGAGACCAGATTTCAAAGTCCCAGACGGTCCCAGATCACCCCCAGGTTCGCCTGGTGCAGATCGGTGCTGAAGCAATCGTCCAGTTGCTGCGGGCCGAGCTTTGCGGTGACTTCGGGGTCCGCTGCAAGATTGCTGCGGAAATCCCCTCCGTCGTTGTTCCAGGCGCTGTGAGCATTGCGCTGCACCACTCGATAGGCGTCTTCCCTGCTCATGCCTGCATCCACCAGCCCGAGCAGCACGCGCTGGCTGAACACCACGCCCCCATACACGTTCATGTTGCGCAGCATGTTTCCCGGGTACACCCCCAGACCTGCCACCACGGCTGTCATCTCTCGCAGCATGAAATGCAGCGTCACCGAGCAGTCCGGGAGCATCATCCGCTCGGTTGAGCTGTGGCTGATATCTCGCTCGTGCCAGAGAGCCACATTCTCCAGGGCAGCCACGACGTAGCTACGCAGCACTCTGGCCAGACCGCTGATGCGTTCACTGCGGATCGGGTTGCGTTTGTGGGGCATGGCCGAGCTGCCTTTCTGCCCCTTGGCAAAGCTCTCTTCCACCTCGAGAACGTCCGTCCGCTGCAGGTTGCGGATTTCAGTGGAGAAGCGGTCCAGTGAGGCCCCGACCAGTGCCAGGGTCTGGACATAATCAGCATGCCGATCGCGAGAGATCACCTGGGTGCTTGCGGTGTCGGCAGTCAGGCCAAGTCGGTCGCAGGTGAGACGTTCCACCTCCGGATCGGTGTTGGCGTAGGTGCCCATGGCCCCGCTCACCTGGCCCACGGCCACATCGCGCTCCAGCCGTTCGAGTCGCTCGGCGTTGCGGCGGGTCTCCGCCAGCCAGCCTGCCAACTTGAATCCAAACGTGATCGGTTCACCATGAATGGCATGGGAGCGACCGATCATCACGGTGGACTTGTGCTCTGCCGCCAGTTTGGTAATGGCGTCGTCGAGAGCGCGCAGCTCTTTCCTCAGCAGAATGACAGAGGCCTTGAGCTGCAGGGCCAGACCTGTGTCCAGCACATCACTGCTGGTCATTCCCACGTGGATATAGCGACCTGCGTCTCCGACGTGCTCGTTGACGTTGGTGAGAAAAGCGATCACGTCGTGACGCACTTCGGCTTCGATCTCAAGGATCCGCGCTGGCTCAAAAGCCGCCTTGCTGCGGATGTCCTCCATCGCCTCATCGGGAACGCGTCCCAGGCTGCAGTTGGCCTCGCAGGCCGCCACTTCAACATCAAGCCAGCTCTGATACTTGGCCTGGTCGGTCCAGATCGCGCCCATCTCGGGCAGGGTGTAGCGCTCGATCAAGGGATCGCAGACAAATGGTCAATCCTCGACCATACGGTGACGCAGGTTCGCCTCTAGTCGTTCAGGCAGAACGCAGACGACGATGTTCCACTTCCCATTGCACGTGTTGTCCCCACGCCTGTTGTCGAACCGTGCAGAGTCCACCTCGACATTCGATCACCTGGAAGGGGGGCAGATCGCTGGGGTGGTTCTCGATGGTGACGAAGGTGCCGGGATGCAGGAGTTCGACCACGTTTCGAGGTGTTGGTCGGTGACGTGGCTGCTGCTTGGCGGACATGACCGTGTTGCGGCTCGGATCGATCCTCAAGGAGTTGTCTGGGTTCCGGGGAGAACCACGCAGGTTTGTTCGGATTTCGCCTCTGCTTTTATGAAGAAATGGCTCGTAAACGCCGGCTGGATCTTCATCTGCTCACTTTGGGCCTGGCCTCATCACGCCAGCAGGCCCAGCGATTGATTCGTGCCGGCAAGGTGCGTGATGTCCATGGACAGCGTCTTGAGAAGCCTGGACAGGAAGTGGCGGAAGAGGCACTGATTCAGGTTGAGCAACCGCCGCGATTTGTTTCCAGGGGTGGAGAAAAGCTTCTGGGTGCTTTGAATGCCTTTCCCGTTGAGGTGAACGGACGTGTCTGCCTCGACGGTGGAATCTCCACCGGTGGTTTCACCGATTGCCTGCTTCAGCACGGCGCCAGCTGCGTCTATGGCATTGATGTCGGCTACGGCCAGACCGCCTGGAGCCTGCGCACCGATGAGCGGGTGGTGTTGCGAGAACGCACCAACCTGAGGCGTCTGACAGCCGAGCAGTTGTATGGGAAAGACGATCAGCGCCCGACACTGGCCGTGGCGGATGTGTCTTTCATTTCCCTCTCACTGGTGCTTCCATCCCTGCGTGGTCTGATGAGCGTCGAAGCCACTGAAGCCAATGAGTGCGAGGCCATCGTGTTGGTGAAACCGCAGTTCGAGGTTGGACGGCAGAGAGTTGGAAAGGGTGGTGTGGTGCGTGACCCAGCTGCCCATATTGATGCCATTAATGCCGTGATCCAAGCGGCTCAGCCGCTGGACTGGAAGCCAACAGGGCTGGTGGCTTCTCCACTCACCGGTCCAGCCGGTAACCATGAATATCTGCTTTGGTTGACCTCTCGTTTCAACCAAGAGGTCCCCAAAACTCTGGTCGAGAAAGTCGTCTCAGCAACCTTGAGCGAGTGAAGAGAGGAAAACGGTTTTCAAAGAGCTGATCCGTCGCGATCGCCTGTACGGATCCGAACCACGGTGTCAACCGGTGAGATGAAGATCTTGCCGTCACCGATTTCTCCGGTCTTCGCGGCTTCTGCAATGGCATTGACCACGGTGTCAACACGACCATCGTCGATGACCACTTCGATTTTGAGTTTCTGCAGGAATTCCACGGTGAATTCCGAGCCGCGATAACGCTCAACCTGACCTTTCTGTCGCCCGAAACCGCGTACCTCGCTCACGGTCATCCCGACGATTCCCGCGTTCACCAAGGCCAGCTTGACGTCTTCAAGCTTGAAAGGGCGGATGATCGCTTCGACTTTTTTCATTGCTGGTATCCGGCTTTGGGAAAGCTAAGAGCTCAGGCGTGTTGTGTCGGGGAGAGGGAAGGAAGAGGATTCACGTTCAGGCCGGCTTCGGAGGCGTCAAACATCAGTGTTTCCGCGTCTGACCGACTCACGATCACGTGACCTTCGGCGAGGAGCTCCCAGTGCTCGGATTCGAAATGCGTCTGAAGCCAGAGAATTCCATGAACGCTGGCCGGGACCAACCGGAAGGAAGGGCCTTCAGCGAGCAAGCGGAGATCCATGAAAAGGCTTCACACGTCAACCCCATTACGACCCGCCGATCTTTTCGCGGATGTACGCGTTGATACCGAATCAGGAGTTGACCGGCTTTCTGGCCTGTTCTCGGCGGTGCTGATAAACGCTGCCGCGGTAGTGGAGTTCCACAGTTGATTCAGTCGCCACGGAGTGGCTCAGAGGAGCGTCATAGTGCTGGCCGCGATAGGTGTGGTCTACCTTGACCGGGCTCAGGCGCTCATGCTGCGCCGGGTCGTAGGGGATGCCGCGATAGGTGCGTTGTGTGGTGGTCATTGGTGTGGCCTCGAAGAGGATGGTGAGTGCTCCGATCGTTGATCGGGACCGCTTCGTGGGAAGGAGCGTTGCTTCGCCACGCGGGTGGCTACTTCCGGCTGAAGAGGCCTGTGAAAGCAGGCCCGAGCCCAACGGTTTGTCCTTCAATGCATTACTACCGCAAAAATGTTGTTCATGGTGAACAGTTTGAGGTGAATCAAGGGCTGAAGCCGTTGTCTCTCAAGTCTTGTCCTGAGCTCGCGGCAGTCGTGTCGGGTTTTAAGGTCTTCACAAACCGTTGTGTCGCTTTTCGACCATGAGTGCATCTTCCGCAGAGGTCACCCGCACTCCCCTCTACGGGGAGAGGGCCATTGCCGATGCCGAGTTGATCTGTTTTGACAACCCTCGCCAGGGCCGCACCTATGAGGTCTCGATAGAGCTCCCGGAATTCACCTGCCTCTGTCCCTTCTCCGGTTATCCCGATTTCGCTGTGCTGCGACTTCTCTATCAACCGGGGCCTCGGGTTGTTGAGCTGAAGGCCATCAAGCTCTACGTGAACAGTTTCAGGAATCGCACGATCTCCCATGAAGAGGTTGCCAACCGCATCCTTGATGATCTGGTCGAGGCCTGTGATCCGGTCTGGATGCAGTTGGAGGCTGATTTCTATCCCCGAGGAAACGTGCACACCGTTGTGCGCGTCAGCCATGGAGAGCGTCAACCCTGTTGATCAGCTGGGGGAGTTCCGAGGCAAAGCCCGCAAGGTTTCGGTTGCAAAGACCGCCAATGTGCAGTTTGGCCTGCTGGATTTCAGCAACAGCCCAGATCTGACGCGTGGCCACCATGCTCAATCCACCCCCCAACAGGGTGATCGCGAAGCCTGCATAAACCAGTGGCACCCCGGGGTCACGTTTGAGCAACAATCCGCTGGCCGGCATGATCTCGACCACTCTCAGCGGCAGTCCCTGAACCTCAGCACCCTCTCCTCCAGGCCTGAGATTGGTGATCAGACCTCCGTCTGAATCAAACACCTGCACAGGGCCCTGTTCACTTCCGGTGCTGAGGAACACCGGTTCACTTCCGTCTGGACGGGTGGGAAGCACCAGTCCCCAGATCTGATCCCCGAGCTCGGGGAAGGTGCTCAGTGGCAGTTGCAGCAGGGGGCTGCGGCCAATCTGCACGGTGATCGTCGCCAGCGACCAGTCCGCCTGATACACAGTGATGCCCTGATAGCGCAAGGGATGGTTGACGCTGATCCTGCGTTGCTCTTCAGAGTTGCCCTGGGGGCTGAGCAGCAGGGTGGAACTGAACTGTTCCGGTCGACCGGCTGGATCCCTTTCAATCGTGAAATCCTGCAAGGTGAGGCTGAGCCTGTTCTCGCCGGCTGGACTGAGCAGATCAAGTGAGCGTCCAGGAGCGAGGAATCGCTCCAGCCGCTGGCCTGCCAGGGCACCCCAGGCAGCTCCGATCAGAAGCATCACCAGACCTGTGTGAACCAGCAGAGGCCCAACCCTGCCGACAACGCCCCGTCGGGCGGCGAGTCGACCGCTCTGTTGTTTGACGTTCCAGCCCTGCCCTCTGAGCTCCGAGGCCAGGTCATTCAGTGCGGCGCTGCTGTCATTGCAGGCGACGGTCTCTGCCAAGGCCAGTTTGCTCAGCTGGCGTGGGCGGGAATAATCGGTCCAGCGCAGAGCAGCCTTCAGCGTCGGCCACTGACGTCTCCAGCTGCACAAGGTGAGTGCCAGCCCGAGCAGTGCCAACAGCGAGAGAAACCAGATGCTTGAGTAAACGTGATTGAGCTGCATCTGCAGCATCAGGTTTCCGTTGATCAATCCCAGCCATGGGTCTGCATTGAAGCGTTCCAGGTAGAGCTCAGGCGCTTCCTGCTGAGGGATGATTGTGCCGACGGCACTGGCCAGTGCAATCAGCAGCAGCAGCAGAATGGCCAGGCGCAAGCTGGAGAGCAGTGCCAGCAGTCGTTTGAACGCACGCATGCTCAGACCAGCCTCGTCAGCAGGGTGAGCGTGCCGATCGTGAGCAGAACGACACCGCTGATGCTGGGGATCCAGCGGCTGATCGAGCGCATCGCCATCAGTTTGGGAAGGGATGCCGCCATGCTTCCGGCAAGCAGCAACGGCAGCACCTGGCCGATTCCGAAGCTGCTGAGATAAATCAGCCCTGTGATTGCATTGCCACTGCTGGCGATCCAGCCCAGCAGAACTGCCAAAACAGGTGTGGTGCAGGGTGAAGCTGCAAGGCCAAACGCCAGACCAGCCGCAATCGGCGCCAGCGGTGCAGGCACCTTGCGACTCCATGCATTGGGATCCGGGCCTGCCGGCAGGGGGAGTCGTACAACTCCAAGCAGGTTGAGCCCCATCACCACGGCTAGCAAAGCCACCAGGGTGGGAATCAGTCCCGGTACCTGGCCGTAAATGCCCCCCAGCAATCCGCTCAGGCTGCCCAGCATCACCAGAGCTCCAACGATGCCTCCGCAGAAGGCAAGGCTGCGTTGCCAAGCAGGTTGTTCGCTTTCAAATCCGGCGAGGTAGGCCAGCGTCACCGGTAGCAGCGACAGTGAGCACGGTCCCAGACTGGTGAGGGCTCCCACGACCAGTACGGCCCCAAGGCTGAGCGGGCCAGGCTGCTGAAGTGCATGGTTCAGCAGGTCTTCACCACTTCGGGCCAGATCGGACAGTGCCAGGTCGAGGAGGGCGATGGTGAAGCCGGTTCAGAAAAACTCGAAGTTCAGCCTATCGATCAGGACGTGGACGGCGTCGATCAGGCGCCAGTCGTTGAGCTTGACCGCGCCCACCGATCAATCCTGTGGATTCGAGAGAGCAGCGGATCAGAAGTCCCACGATCATCAGACTCGAGAGCAGTGAGTTGCCTCCGTAGCTCACCAGCGGCAGCGGCAGTCCGGTTGTTGGCATTGCTCCGGATGCCACGGCCACGTTCATCACCGATTGGCCCACGAGCAGTGCTGCGCAACCAATGGCAACAAGCCTGGCCTGATTGCTTCGGCATCGGAGAGCAACTCGTAGTCCCAGATAGCCGATCAACATCAGGAACAGAAGCAGCAGCAAGGACCCCACCAGTCCAAATTCTTCGGCGTAGACCGCGAAGATGAAGTCGGTGCTCTGAATCGGCAAATATTGCAGTTTCTGGGTGGAGAGACCGAATCCCTGGCCGAAAACCCCGCCCGAGCCGATCGCCAGCAGGCTTTGGATCAGTTGATATCCATCACCCTGCGGATCCTTCCAGGGATTCAGAAAGGAAATCACGCGCAGACGCTGGTATTCGTTGATCAGGATGCTTGCGGTGCCAAGAAGCGCTCCTCCGATCGCTGTCCCGAACAGCTGAAAGAGGGGTAGTCCTGCTGAAAAGGCCATCAGCCAGATCAGCAGGCCGGTTAAAGCAGCGGTGCTCAGGTTGGGCTGCTTGAGAATCAGCAGCACCAGAATCCCGAAACTGCTCAGCCACAGAAGCTTTTGATCCAGCCCGTTCCGTTTCCAATGCGCGAAGAGGTTTGCCGCTTGCAGCACCACAAACGGTTTCACGAGTTCGGAAGGCTGAATCTGAATCGGTCCGATCACCAGCCAGCGGCTGGCTCCATTCACGGTGGTTCCCATCACCAGGGTCGCTGCGATCAAGAGGCAGCCAATCCAGAGTGCGGGCCCGGCCAGTTTCAGCCAGCGCCGCAGATTGATCGATGCTGTGAATGACATCAGGCTCCAGCTGGCTGCCATCCACACCAATTGTCTTTTGACGTAATAAGCCCCCTCACCTTGTTCACGCGCAGCGACCCACCAGCTGGCAGAAGCGAGCACCAGCAGGCCTGCCAGGCTCCAGATCGCTGTGAGTGTGAGCAGCAGACGTGCTTCCGCAGGCCAGAGTGACCATTCGAGCGGCAGATAACGCTCCCATAGAGGCTTGGATTCAGCGGCAGCCTTCTGTCGTTCCCGCAGGGTGCCCTGACGTGAGGATCGACTCCTTCTGGAGATCACGGTGGGGCTGCTCAAAACGATCGGAGGTGTTGCATGTATTGAGCCGTCCTTGAGACGGTTTGCCAAGGGAGCTCAACAAAAAACCCGACCAGAGGCCGGGTTTCAACACACATTTGAAATCGAATCAGTTACCAACGTTGACCTGTTGACCGCCGGTGCAGAGCTCCACCTTGATAATGCGTCCACCCTGTTTCTGGATCCGCTGTTGTTCAGCGAACCAGCTGTCGTAGGGAACCCACTTGGTGAAGAAGGTGTTCTGCAATTCGCGCTGCGTCCGAACCTTCTCAGGGCTGGGGATGCAAGCGGTGACTTTGAACAACCGCATGGGGCTCAGTTGCCGAGACCGGAACAGATGTAGTCGAAGTACACACCCATTTCCTTGCCTGCATCTGGTCCGACCAGGGAGGCGGTGACTTCCTTCATCGCCTGAATCGCCTGGACCGTTGCTCCAATAGGTACTCCCAGGGAGTTGTAGGTCTCTTTGAGACCGTTCAGAACACGTTCGTCGAGAATGGAGGTGTCGCCGGCGAGCATGGCGTAGGTGGAATACCGCAGGTAGTAGTCCAGGTCACGGATGCAGGCTGCGTAGCGACGGGTGGTGTACATGTTGCCGCCAGGACGGGTGATGTCCGAGTACAGCAGCGCCTTGGCCACGGCGTCGCGGATGATGGCGGAAGCATTCGCACTGATGGTTGCGGCAGCCTTCACGCGCAGTTCACCACTGGCGAAGTAGCTCTCGAGGTTGCTCATGGATGCCGTATCCAGGTAGAGACCTTGGACGTCGGACTTGTTGATGACGTTGGTGATCGCGTCTTGCATGGACTCAGGAGTGACGTGAAGGGGCGTTGGTTCCGGTGATCAGGCGAGAGAGCCCACCACGTAGTCGAAGTAGAAGCCGGCTTCCTCGGCATCAGCACCACTAAGGATGCCCATTGCCACGGTTTTCATCTCACGAACGGCTTCTGCCATGGCCTCGAGGGGGGTGCCGAGGGATCGGTAGAGCTCACGGGCTCCGATTACGCCGATCTCCTCGATCGGGGTCACGTCACCAGCGACGACGCCGTAGGTCACGAGGCGGAGGTAGTAATCCATGTCCCGCAGGCAGGTTGCGGTCATGGCTTCTCCGTAGGCATTGCCGCCGGGAGAGATGACATCAGGACGCTTCTGAAAGAGCTGTCCGCCTGCAGTCTTAACGATGCGCTCACGGCTCTCGCTGAGAACCTGAGCGACTCGCAGGCGACGTTGGCCTCCGCTGACGAACGCCTTGATCTGGTCCAGTTCTCCTGGACTCAGATAGCGGGCTTCGGCGTCCGCGTTGATGATCGAGTTGGAGACGATGCTCATGCAGTTCTACCTCGAAGCAAGCAGCCGCCCGTAGGAGGCCGATATCCGGTGAGTGGTGTGGTGATCTCGATTGAGATCGTGAAGCAGCTTAAGGGCCGCAGTGCCTCGGATCACGGAGATCCGAGTCGGAAGGCCATCAGATGTTGTATCTGTTGATCTTCCGTTGTGGAATTCGCGCTCCTCGCAGGGCTAGGTGCGTATGAACCTCCTTAATTCTCAGGCAGCGTCCTGAAGAGTCTGTGTCCCGGTAACAGATCTTCATTGCCAGTGTGGGCCGCTCTGTTTGAACTTCTCGCTGTTTTTCTGAAGTTCTTTTTTATAAACAGTCAGCAAAAAGTCGGAGGTCTTGATAACTCCGTCTCAAACGTTGATTAATGTTATTTTGCGGCGAAACTCTCTTCCTGAACGGCGTGTTCAGAGAGCTTCATCAGGTCGGGGGGTCAAACCAGCGTTGCCGCCGTACAGGCTTGCTGTTCGAGTGATGGTTGACTGGGGAACACCACTGCGTGAGCTCAGCGTGCTCAGCCCTGGTACATCCGAAGGTTCGGAGCCGATCTCGGCGCGGAGTTCCAGCAGATTGCGCACAGCCGTGGGTTGACCGGAGGCTGCTCTGACCTGCAGGAAACGGCTGGTCTCCGAAGGAGTTGAGGCTCTGCCGAGAAGAGCGATGCTCGCTGCAGTGGCAGCACGAAGTGGTGCCATCCGTGAGAGTCGATCCTGGAAAGGCTCGCTGAGTGCAACTGATTCGACGAAGCCATCAAGGTCAATTTGTCCATTTCTCAGCAGTGACTCCGCCGTGGTGAGGCGTTCTGTCTCGAGGGGGACGCGGTTGAGCAGTTGTCGGTAGGTCGCATCAAGGATCTCCCGCAGTTCGGATTCGTTGGAGACGCGTGCCAAAGAGGCCTGGGTGGGAAGCCCCTCGCGTCGCTTGTAACCACCGGCATCGCCGAGAGGAAGTGCCGCCTGAAGTCCAGTTTGTCCACGGTTGGACTGGGATGTTCTGGACCACTGGTTGAGTGTTGCTGCGGAACGCGATGAGCGCTGAAGCATGAAAGCGGCCAGCTGTTCCGGGGGAGTAAAGCCCTTGATGTCGGTTGTCCACTTTCCACCGGAGATCCTGCTGCGACTCTGGTCAACAAGATTTCTCTTGGTGATGTCACCGGTCGTTCGCAATGCTTCGCGGCGGATTGCTTCTGGCCGTGGAGCCATCGACACGTTGACTCTGGCTCCGATTGAGGGATCAAGGGATCTGCGTAATCCAGGAGCTCGTCGAGTGGTCAGGTCCTTTGGAGTGATGAAGCGTTCATAGGGCACGGTGTCTTCACCGAAGCAGTCGCTGTAGTCCTTGCTGTCGATCAGTGCATCGACCAAACCGTAAAAACCATGGCGAGCTGCCGTGTCGAAGAGAGCGTCGATTTCCCAGCGACCAAAGGTGGGCCTGCCAAGCAGACGTCGGTGCATCACTTCGATGGACTTGGCGATGTAGAGGCCTTCCCAGTAGCGACGGCGGAAGGCATCCGAGCGTGCCACGCTGCGAATGAAGTCCCGCAGACTGATGTCTCCGTTTTCGAGACGTGCTTCCTGGGATTTGAGCAGTTCTCCTTCGTAGCCGCTGTTGCCCAGCACCTGGATGTAAACGGCTTTGATCACCGCCTGGGTGGAGGATTCGGTGTTGCGAACGCTGGGCTGACCGCCGCGGCGTGGAACCGCCGCACCGCCGGTGGCGATCTGTTGGAGTCGAATCACTCGCGGTCCCACCTTGCGCGGACGACTGCCCCGGAACTGAGGACTGTCCATTTGTCCGGGTTGCGCCATGCCATTGCTCACCAGCAGGCGGCGGGTGTCATAGCTGAACGGTGCGGGACGCGTCGTCACAGAAGCGGTGTCCGAAGGGAAGATCGCTCCGTACTGATTGCCGACCGGATCATTGCCGCCGCCGTAAGCGTGCTGATCAGCGAGAGGTTGCCGGTAGGACGCATAGAGAGTCACGTATTGAGGTGCTCCCTCGAACGGCGCACTGAAGCGGAACAAACGACGGTTTGACCCCCAGCCTGCACTCTCTTGTGCCTCTTCACCCAGATCGCGCAGGTAAGGAACGGTTTCCTCACCGAAGGTCTGCGCATATTCACTGCCGTTGACGATCACATCAACCAGACCATTCAGGCCCTGCTCGCTGACGATCGAAAATGCTTTGCGGAATTCCTCGAGAGAACTGACGCCACGTCCGAGAAAATGACGGTAAGCCAGTTCCACAACCCGACTGTTCACGAAGGGTCCGTAGAACTGATTCCGGTACTCCTTGCTTCGTCCAAGGGCGCGGATGAATTCGCGCATGGAAATCTTGCCCTGCACCAGCTGGCTTGCTTCCGAACGGCAGGGGTTCTGGGAATAGCCCTTGGCGATGTCGCGCTCAAAGACCTGTCGATAAGCGGCTCGGATGACTTCAGCTTTCTCTGCTCCGGACAGGCCAGGGCGCATTTCGAAACGCTGTGCTGTTTCTGATGCCAGGGCATAGATCGCTGGAAGCTGAAGCCCCTGGCTGACGCGGCTGCCGAGCTTCTGTTTGGTGGAGGGCGTTGCAACGGCGAGCTCCTGCAGGAGCACGTTGAAGCAGTCGATGGTCAGACGGCGGGCTTCCGGTCGCTCCCGAAGCAGCTCCGCACAGGCTCCACGCATCTCCTGAAGGGCCACGTTGGTGGCGGTCAGAGAACAGTTCTTGAGGAGGATGTCGCGCAGTCCGCGCGTGTTCACCGCAAGGATGCTGGGGTCACCGGCCACCAGTGCGTAGCCCACGTAGCGAAGAAACCAGCCCAGGTCGCGCACCGATTTGCGCATGAATGCTGGGCCGTACTTGGCCACGCTGATGGCGGTGAAGCCGGTGGGCAGGACGACTCGTACATCGGCATCACCGCCGGCGACATCGAACAGCCGCGTGAAGAAGTTGCCACGCTTGGTGATGCTGCTGTCGCCCGTGAAGGTGCGCACGGATTGTTCGAAAGCGGCCTGGTCAGCCGCAAGCGGGGCGGCATCGACAGCCTGGGCTTGGGACACCTCGCCTGTGCTGAGTGGCGCCTCGAGGAACGAAAGGGGAGTTCCTCCGACGAAAATCCTGTTCGCCGCGCGGGCAACGATCGCTTCCGCATTGCTGGCGATGATCTTTGACGCTTCCAGGCGGTCATTGCCGCTTCGGAAGAACGTGATCAGCGTGTCGAGTTCGCCCCCGTCTGGGAAACGGTCCTGTTGTTCCGCCTGACGAACGCTGGAAAGCGGCAGGGTGTCGAACAGCTGGGGGGAGACCCTTGGGCTGCCGCTGCTGGCGGTCACGGTCATGAACGGGAGCAAGCCGGATTCGGCCACGTTACGGCTCGTTCTGAGGGCTCCCGAACAGGCATGAACAAATGTTTGCAGGGGTGGGTCCTTGAGGCCTGTTTCCAATGCCCCCCTGAAATGCTTCAGACCGAATAATGAGACCGGAAACCGACGCGCCGATGAACCCCAAGCCCTCGGATGCCGCCACCCCTGTGGTGAGTGACTTCTATGACCGGTTCCCATATCCGGGGGATCCTCTTCAGGACGGACCGCCTCCTGGCTACAACTGGCGCTGGTGCCATGAAAGCGTTCTGGCAGCCGTGCACGGCGCCTTGCCATCGCACGCCGACGAAGCAGCTTCTCTGCGCATTCTTGATGCGGGTTGTGGAACAGGTGTCAGCACCGATTACCTCTGTCATCTCAATCCCGGATCCCAGGTTCTGGCGGTGGATATCAGTGCAGGAGCCCTTGAGGTGGCCCGTGAGCGATTGAAGCGATCCGGTGCAGCGGATCAGGTGGATGGGTTACGCCAGGAGCAGCGCAGTCTTCTCGATCTGGAGGGCGAGGGACCCTTCGACTACATCAATTCTGTGGGCGTTCTGCATCACCTGCGTGAGCCACTTGCGGGTCTGAAGGCCCTGGGTTCGCTGTTGTCGGACACGGGTTTGATCCATTTGTTCCTCTACGCCGATGGGGGACGTTGGGAGATTCATCGAACTCAGAGCGCGCTGTTGCGATTGGGTGCTGGCAGCGGTGCTGAAGGTCTGCGGCTTGGCCGTCAACTTTTTCAGGTTCTGCCTGAGGGCAATCGTCTGCGTCAGAACCATGAGCAACGCTGGCTGATCGATACCGCTGCCGACTCGAATTTCGCTGATATGTATCTCCATCCGCAGGAGACCAGCTACGACCTCGGTCGCTTGTTCAGCTTGATTAATGCCGCCGGACTGCAGTTCGCCGGCTTTTCGAATCCCTCCGTATGGGATCTGAACCGCATGCTTTCAGGTGAACTGCTGGAGCGTGCAGCAATGCTTCCTGAGCTTGAACAATGGCTGCTCGTTGAAGACCTCGATCCCGAGATCAGTCACTTCGAGTTTTTTGTGGCGAAACGACCTGTCCATCCCAACCGCTGGGAAGACGATTCAGCCTTGCTCCAGGCGATTGGTCGACGACAGTCGTGTCTATGGGGATGGCCTTCCTCCAGCCTTCTGGGCCCGGATCTGGAGCCGATCGCTCTTTCAGAATCCGAGCTGGCACTGCTGCAAGCTGTTGAGCACCATCCAGAAACCCCTTTGGGTGACCTCAACCTCGGGCCTGAGACCGTCTCGGTTGCAAGAGGTCTCCTGTCGCGCCGGCTGCTGCTTCTGCAAGCTTGCAGAACCTGAGCCTGAGAAAACGCGTGATAGATTCCGCGCGCTTCCTCAGGCAATGTTTGCTGGCTAACGACCCCACCGAATCATCCGCGGCATCAGTTGCGATTGATTCTGGAATGGCCGACTACGCCAGACTTCAACAACGCCTGATGCTGGCCACTCTGGCGGTTTCACTGGTTGCGGTTCTCGTCGCACTGGTTGGTTTTGACGCCATGGTTGCCCGCAGCCTGTTGGTGGGTTCCTGCGCTGGTGTTCTCTACCTGCGCCTCCTCGCCCGCAGCGTGGCTCGGCTCGGCGGAGGTTCCCGTCAAGTGGGTCGTTTTCAGCTGGTTGTCCCTGTGCTGCTCGTTGTTGCAGCGGCCAAGTTCCCCCAGCTCGAGATCCTTCCTGCTTTCATCGGCTTCCTTCTCTATAAACCCGCCTTGATTCTTCAGACCGTCATTGACGGCTGAGCTCGCGCATCCCCTTCTGCATTCAATGGCTTTGCTGCCTTTCACACTGCCTTTCGCCGAACTGGAGGTTGGAAACCATCTGTATTGGCAGATCGGCAACCTCAATCTGCACGGCCAGGTTTTTCTGAGTTCCTGGATCCTGATCGGCGCACTTCTTGCTGTCGTCCTTGTTGGTACTCGCAAGCTGGATCGCGACCCCAGAGGCGTGCAGAACCTGCTCGAATTTCTCTGGGATTATCTGCGTGATCTCGCTCGTGATCAGATCGGAGAAAAATATTATCGAGAGTGGCTGCCTTTCATCGGAACCCTGTTCCTGTTCATTTTTGTGAGCAACTGGGGTGGTGCTCTGATCCCCTGGAAAGTATTTGAACTTCCTGAAGGCGAGCTGGGTGCCCCTACGGCAGACATCAACACCACAGTGGCGATGGCTCTGCTCGTTTCCCTCGCTTATTTCTATGCCGGTCTAAGCAAAAAAGGTCTGAGGTTTTTTGAGCTCTATGTAGAGCCAACTCCGATCATGCTTCCCTTCAAGATCATTGAAGAATTTACAAAACCTCTTTCACTGTCATTCCGTCTTTTCGGAAACATCCTGGCAGATGAACTTGCGGTTGGAGTTCTTGTTTATCTGGTTCCTTTGATCGTTCCTCTGCCTGTGATGTTGCTTGGACTTTTCACCAGTGCGATCCAGGCCTTGATCTTTGCAACACTGGCTGCCTTCTACATCGGTGAAGGTTTGCATGAACACCACTAGGTGACAAATGCTCGCCGTTAAGGCGATCTGCTAAACACTTCTGCGCGTAGGTCCGACGCTCATGACTCGGGCCCGCTCTCTTGCAACAGAGAGTGTCCCTGCGCAGGGGGAACCAATCCCCACTTCATTTGCTCAGCGCTACGGCGCACCCCCCCCCAACGCTCTCAACATGGATTCCATCACTTCCGCAGCTTCCGTCGTTGCTGCTGGCCTGGCTGTTGGCCTGGCGGCTATCGGCCCTGGTATCGGTCAGGGCAGCGCTTCCCAAGGTGCTGTTGAAGGTATCGCCCGCCAGCCTGAAGCTGAAGGCAAGATCCGCGGCACCCTGCTGCTTTCGCTGGCATTCATGGAATCGCTGACGATCTACGGCCTGGTTGTGGCTCTGGTGCTTCTGTTCGCCAACCCCTTCGCCGGTTGATCCATCTTCAGGGAGCTCCCTCGTATGAAGGCAGCTCCCCGGTGTGATCACTCTTCTCTTCATCAGCTTTTCCTCAGCGCTCCTTTTTCATGACCTGGCTTCTGCTTGCTGAAGCAGCGGTGCCGGAGGGAGGTCTTTTTGACCTCGATGCCACCTTGCCTTTAATGGCTGTTCAGGTGGTTCTCCTGACCTTCCTGCTCAATTCACTCTTCTTCCGTCCGGTCGGCAAGGTCGTGGAAGATCGTGAGGGTTACATCTCCACAAGCCTTGCTGATGCCAAGCAGAAGCTTGAGCAGGTCCAGCGTTTAGAGGCTGAACTCACTGAACAACTCCGGGGTGCTCGCCAGGCTGCTCAGGCCGCGATTCTCGAAGCTGAGCAGGAGGTCGACAATCTGTATCGCGAAGCCATCGCGACAACCGAAGCCGATGCCAATCGCACAAGGGAAAAAGCCCGCCGTGAGATTGAGACACAGCGAGAGCAGGCTCAGTCGCAGCTCATGAGCAAAGTCGATGAGTTCAGCGCAAAGATCATTCAACGTCTGCTGGCCGTTTCATGATGTCTCTTGTCACCTTGTTTGCAGCAGAGGGTGGTTTCGCAATCAACCTCAATCTCCTTGACACGAACCTGATCAATCTGGTCATTGTCATTGGGTTGCTGGTTTATTTCCTCAAGGGATTGCTGGGCGGCATCCTTGAGCGTCGCCGGGAGTCAATTCTCAAGGAATTGAACGATGCGGAAACCCGACTCAAAACTGCCACCACAGAGCTGAGTAAGGCGCAGGCCGATCTCGGTTCTGCCAAAGAAAAAGCTGAGAAGATCCGTGCCGATGGCAAAGCCAGGGCACAGGCCATCCGTGTGGATGGTGAGCAGCGCACCATCGAGGCAATGGCTGCCCTGAAGCAGGATGCTCTTGCCGATCTGAACGCCGAAGGTGCACGCCTCACCGAGCAGCTACGGCGCGAAGCTGCCCTGGCCGCCATCGACAAGGTGATGGCTGATCTGCCAGGACGTCTTGATGCTTCAGCTCAAGCCCGTCTGATCGACGCCTCCATCAACAATCTGGAGGACGCCTGATGCCCCTTCTCAACACCCTGGCCACCCCTTACGCCGAAGCGTTGCTGCAGGTGACCAACGCTCGCAATGAGTCAGAGGACGTGGCAGCCCAGTGCAAGGAGCTCATTGCTCTCTGGGACAGCAGCGAGTCACTGCGTGATGCCATGACCTCACCAGTGCTTGAGCCGATGGCGAAGAAGAAAGCCCTGGAGCAACTTCTGAGCCAGCAGATTCAGCCGTCCTTGTTGAATCTGCTCAAGGTTCTGGCCGATCGTTATCGCCTCACCGCTTTTGATGCCGTCCTGGGTCGGTATCTCGAGCTCTACCGCGAATCCCGCAAGATCTCGCTGGCGCATGTCCGCTCGGCTCAGGCACTGACTGACACTCAAAAGGCATCACTGACCGCCAAGGTTGAGTCCATGGTCGGCAGCGGGTCCGTTGAGATTGACCTCACCATCGATCCGAGCCTGATTGGCGGCTTCGTCATCAATGTGGGATCTCAGGTCATCGACGCTAGTCTTTCCGGCCAAGTAAGGCGACTCGGTCTTTCGCTTGCTAAGGCGAGCTGATCGTTTTTTTCACCCTTCAGATTTTTCTTTTATTCCCCGTCAAAGGGTTTACCAGCCATGGTTTCCATCCGTCCCGACGAGATCAGCGCGATTCTCAAACAGCAGATCGAGGACTACGACAAGTCTGTTTCTGTCAGCAACGTTGGTTCTGTCCTGCAGGTGGGTGATGGAATCGCCCGCGTTTACGGCCTTCAAGAAGTGATGGCCGGCGAACTCGTTGAGTTCGAAGATGGCACTGAAGGCATTGCCCTCAATCTTGAGGATGACAATGTCGGCGCCGTGCTGATGGGTGAAGGCCTCGGTATTCAGGAAGGCAGCACCGTCCGTGCAACCGGCAAGATCGCTTCGGTCCCGGTTGGTGACGCCCTCCTGGGTCGCGTCGTGAATTCCCTGGGCGTTCCCCTCGACGGCAAGGGTGATCTCGCCACAACTGAGACCCGTTTGATTGAGTCTCCCGCTCCGGGAATCATTCAGCGTAAGTCGGTGCATGAGCCCATGCAGACCGGAATCACCGCGATTGACGCGATGATTCCCATCGGCCGTGGCCAGCGTGAGCTGATCATTGGTGACCGTCAGACCGGTAAGTCTGCTATCGCCATCGACACCATTCTGAATCAGGCCGATCAGGACGTTGTTTGTGTGTATGTGGCCATTGGTCAGAAAGCGGCAAACGTCGCCCAGGTGACGGAGGTTCTGCGAGAGCGAGGCGCACTGGATTACACCGTGATCGTTGCTGCAAACGCCTCCGATCCCGCCGCTCTGCAATATCTCGCTCCCTACACGGGTGCTTCGATCGCTGAAGCCTTCATGTACAAGGGCAAGGCCACCCTGGTCATCTACGACGACCTGTCTAAGCAAGCCCAGGCTTACCGACAGATGTCACTGCTGCTGCGTCGTCCGCCCGGACGTGAGGCCTACCCCGGCGACGTGTTCTATTGCCACAGCCGTTTGCTCGAAAGAGCTGCCAAGTTGTCTGATGCCATGGGCAAGGGCTCCATGACTGCTCTGCCGATTATCGAAACCCAGGCGGGTGATGTCTCCGCCTACATCCCTACCAACGTGATTTCGATCACCGATGGTCAGGTGTTCCTCAGTTCCGATCTGTTCAACTCGGGTCTGCGCCCTGCCATCAACGTGGGTATTTCAGTGAGCAGGGTTGGCGGTGCAGCCCAAACCAAGGCCATCAAGAAAATCGCCGGCACCCTGAAGCTGGAACTCGCTCAGTTCGACGAACTGGCTGCGTTCTCACAGTTCGCTTCCGATCTTGACGCGGCAACCCAGAAGCAGCTCGGACGCGGCAAGCGTCTGCGTGAGCTACTCAAGCAGCCTCAGTTCAGTCCACTGATCCTGGCCGAGCAGGTCGCCATTGTTTACGCAGGGGTCAAGGGTCTGATTGATGATGTCCCCGAAGATCAGGTGGTTCAGTTCTCCCGGGAGCTACGTGAGTACCTGAAGAGCAACAAGCCTGAGTTCATCAAGAAGGTTCAGGACGAAAAGGTGCTCAGCCCTGAGGCTGAAACCATGCTCAAGGAGGCCATCTCCGAAGTCACCTCCACCATGTTGGCTTCCGCCAACTGAGGCCCTGAGATATGGCAAATCTGAAGGAGATCCGAGATCGGATCAAATCTGTCAAGAACACCCGCAAGATCACCGAGGCCATGCGCCTCGTGGCTGCGGCCAAGGTTCGGCGTGCTCAGGAGCAGGTATTGCGAAGTCGCCCCTTCGCGGATCGTCTCGCTCGACTGCTTGAAAACCTCCAGGCACGCATGCGTTTCGAGGATGCCGATGCTCCCTTGCTTGAGCAGCGCAATGTAGAGACCATCACCCTTGTGGCTGTCACCGGTGACCGTGGTCTCTGTGGTGGCTACAACGCCAATATCATCAAACGCACTGAGATGCGTTTTGCTGAGCTTCAGGGCAAGGGATACAAGGTCGATCTGGTTCTGATCGGTCGCAAAGCAATCAGCTATTTCACCAATCGGAGCTACCCGATCCAGGCCACCTTTACTGGTCTTGAGCAGGTTCCGACAGCCGATGAAGCAGGATCGATCGCCAACGAAGTGTTCGCGGAGTTTCTATCCGAGAGCACCGATCGTATTGAGATCATCTATACCAAGTTCATCAACCTGGTGAGCTGCAACCCTGTTGTTCAGACTTTGCTTCCCCTTGATCCTCAAGGTATCGCTGAGGCTGATGACGAGATCTTCCGTCTCACGACAAAAGACGGCGAGCTGCGGGTTGAATCTGGTGCAGGGCCGGCCAATACTCAGCCTCAGCTACCTTCGGACATTGTCTTTGAGCAGAGCCCTGACCAATTGCTTAATGCCCTTCTGCCCCTTTACCTGCAGAATCAGCTGCTGAGATCGCTCCAGGAGGCTGCGGCGTCTGAGCTGGCAAGCCGAATGATGGCGATGAACAATGCCAGCGACAACGCTAAGGCGCTCGCCAAGACACTCACCCTTGACTACAACAAGGCCCGTCAGGCGGCCATTACTCAGGAAATTCTTGAGGTTGTGGGTGGCGCCGCCGCAATGGCCTGATTCGCTTTCAAACTGATTGCCAATCTGTATGGGTTAGTCAGCCGGCCATGGGGCCGGCTTTTTTTTGTGCGGTGCGGATGGTGTGTGGCTGGGGTGGATTCGGGCGGGCTCTACGCTGAGACGAGGCCATCGACGGGAGCATTCCAGGACAGATGAGCGACAACACTCCAGCGGTTTATGCCATCACCATTGAGCTTGATGGCCAGCAGCATCATTTTCAGTGCCAGGACAATCAGACCGTTTTGTCGGCTGCGGAAGAGGCCGGAGTGCCATTACCCAGCTCTTGCTGCGCAGGAGTTTGCACCACCTGTGCCGCACGCATCCAAGAGGGTGAGGTGCACCAGCCTGACGCGATGGGTGTCAAGGAGGATCTGCGCAAAAAGGGCTTCGCTCTCCTTTGTGTTTCCTTCCCACGTTCTGATCTCATCGCGGCTGCAGGTCAGGAGGATGCGCTTTATCAGGCTCAATTCGGCCAGTACCAGAGCTGATGTTCTCATCAGGGTTTGTTGCTTTTCGTCCAGAGATGCGTTCAGGCTTCAGCGCTCAACAGCTCAATGAAGCTGCAGTAATCCATGTCACGCATCTCTGTCCCGATGCTCAGAAGGGATCGCAGCGCAGCTCCGCTGCCGGACTGGACGAAGTCCAGAGCCTGCGCCACATCTGCATCTCTGAATGAATTGGAGTTGAGGTTGCCTATGGCCTCAAATTCCTTGGCAAGATTGATCACGGCACTCTTGTATTTGTCCAGCTTGTTGACATCAAGAAGGTCATGCCCATTGATGTTTTGCCAAAGACCAGTCAGCGCTCGACCTATCGCTCGATTGAGGATTGCCTGGCTTTTGGCGACATCTTGAGCCTCGCGGAAGGAACTGCGAATGACTTGATGAGGCGCGGTGTGCGTCACCGCATTCAGCTCCTTCGCGTGCTCATTCATCATTGTGCCGCTGAGACCTTCATAGGCTGCATTCACGATTCCATCGATAATCTGATCTCGGCTCTGCTCAGAGTGTCCGTTGCGCTGGAGTGCCCAGTCGATGGTCGTGAGTGGTGAAATCACATTCGATTCCGCATCAGCCAGCAGCAAGCCTTCATAAGGCTGGCCGGTGAGGATGTCTGTCCCGCCGTGAAACACCAAGGTTCCCTCTCCCGCAAAGGATGACTGCGCGTACTGCCCGTTTTCGTCAGTGATCACTGTGTCCAGTTCGGACCAATCATGAACCCGTTCTCCCTTGTCAAGATGTATACGAACGAACTGCAGCGGGCCGTTGGTCGTGGTGCCAAGCTTCTTGATGAAGGGAGGCGTCCGGCGCTGATCGGAATTCTGACTGAAAATTGATGCATCTTTGCACCCATTGGCGCGAGTTGGAGTTGGGTTGTACAGCCTGAGGATCACATTGAACTGGTCATTTCTCCTGCTTTCAGCAGGGGTTGACAGCCAGTATTGTCCGGTGCTGCTTGAGCCTGGTGATGTGGAAGCAAGAGTGATGGAGAGATCGACCTCCCCGTAATTCTCCGCGTAGTCAAATTGATTGGACCCCAGCGAATAAACTCCTGTCGTGGGATCGAATTCGTTTTTCAGGTAAAAACTGTTGAGATTGTCTTTGTCTGTTCCAACAAGAAAATTGTCGTTGTCGTAAACGGTGACTGACCAGGATCCTGGTTGATTGATTGGTGCAAGCTTGCTGTTTTCAGGCGTAAAAGTGATGCTGTAATCGTGTTGGGAGGATAAATCCTCTGGGTGTTTGCGGCTCTTGCCAATTCCCTTGCTCGTCTGTGGATAGGTGCCGTCCGATGCCAGGTTTGCCTCAAGCCCAACATCCGCAACGGTGGCGGCGGTGATCCAGCCTGCGTAGTTCTACGTATTGGCCCAGTGTGGTGTTGATGGTCCAGTAATGATCCTCTTCTGTGGGATTTGTGGAGCTGCTGATCAGGTCAATCGCTCTGAGGTCGTCTTCATGCCCTTTGTTGATGATCTCAGGGTTGCTGCCTTCCGGGAAGGAATATTGATTGCTGTTGCTCCGGGCTGTCAGTCCGATCGAATAGTGCCGGCCCCGAAAGCGTTGAAGAGTTCTTGCTGATCGTAAAGCGTTCCTGTTGATTTTAGCTCGCCATTGATGTTGGTTCCAGAGTAGAAAACAAGCGGATGACCTTTGTAGCTGTTGTTGTAGACGGCATTTGAGAGTTGTGTGAAAAAATCAACGGTTGTGGTTGTTTCGTTTCTTGTGACGTCAGAGTTTGAGTAGTCCCTGGTCGGTGTGATGTCGCCGGTGTAGTTGACCTTTGCTTTGAATTCAAGGTTCAATCGTCGGATCTTGTCGATTGCCAGTGCCTGTGACTGGCTCTGCATTAACTTCGGATAGGGGGTTGGATCGCTGTCGGTTTTGCTGTTGCTGCTCAGATAGGGGTCGACATTGATGCGACCGAGAACCCAAGCCTGTGGACTGGTGAGGGCGATGGCGTCAGGATCTTTGGCTAGTGCCTGATTGATGACATGGCTAGATGCGCCGGCCCAGTAAAAAGTTCTTTTGCAATGCCCTGGCTGTTATTGTCCTGCTTGATTTGATTTGCTGAACCATCGCTGAACTGGACATTGGTGTAAGGATCAATCCCCTGAATGCCTGTATAAACCCCTTCGTTAATTTCTGGTGTTGGATAGCTGATTGTGACAACCTTGTTTGAAAGGTCGAGGAAAGAATTGGAGTAAAGAACCTCTGTATTTGGCGATACAATGGTGTCGTCATCATCAATATTCAGGGCGTTGTAAAAGCTGTTCGGAGAGCTCCCGCCGTCTTCGATGTTGTTGATTTACAGCCCTTGCTTTTGCCAAAACTGCTGGATCGGCAGTCCCCAAACAGTCGCGATGACGGCACCGATGTAGGTGCCGCTGCTCTCGATCATCGCTAATTCGCGTGGACCGATGAGTGGATTTTTTGTTTCCTCTGATGCACTGTCTTTGGCTGCGGACTTGGCCTTCTCGTATAACAACCCAAAGAAGAACAACAAACTGTCGGGTGAATCGGTTGTGGTGGCACCTGACAGAGGGCTTGGGCAGGAGCTTGCAGGCATGTCAGCTCGTGTCGACTTTCTTCCGTTGTAGTGATGGTTTTCGTGCTTGTGATGGTTCGTGGCGCTCCGCATCCACAAAGAGTCCGGTGCATGGATCCGCGAAAATCAGCTTGGCGTCTCCTGATTTGTTTCCTGCTCTTTGCCTGTTGGTCATGAAGCTCACTTTTAGGCGGTTGTCGCTGACCAGTTCCGAACCGCTTGCCATTCATGGCTTGCGTTCCTGGGTTCTCCAGCAGCTTCAACGGGAGGGCGAACCGCTGCGCTGGGCCATCACCTCCATCGATCGTTCCCCTGAGACAGCCCAAACTGCGGTTGAGGTCGAAGCGGTGCTGATTCACTCATGACGCTGACCACGGCACCGCTGCCCACGCTGATGGTCGTGCCGACAGGTATCGGCTGTGAGATTGGGGGGTTCGCAGGTGATGCCCTGCCCAGTGCCCGTCTGCTGGCAGCGGCCAGCGGTTGCCTGATTACCCATCCCAATGTGATCAACGGCGCCTCGCTGTACTGGCGTGATCCGCGCATTCACTACGTCGAGGGTTACGCCCTCGATCGTTTTGCCTCAGCTGCCTGGGGGCTGCGCCCCAGGCGCAGTCAGCGCATCGGCCTGTTGCTGGATGCCGGCATCGAATCGGATCTGCTGCTGCGACATCGTCAGGTCGCAGAGGGCTGCAGGGCCAGTCTTGGCCTTGACATCAACGCTGTGGTGAGCACCGATGAGCCTCTGGGTGTGCATCTGGCTGCTGGCCCTAGCGGCACAAGCTGGGGCACCTTGGATCGACCCGATGCGCTTCTGAGAGCGGCAGAGCGCCTCAAGGCAGCAGGGTCAACCGCTATCGCTGTGGTGGCGCGTTTCCCCGACGATCACACAAGTGAGGCTTTGACTGCCTACCGCCATGGGAGTGGAGTGGATGTTCTCGCCGGAGCTGAAGCCGTGATCAGTCATCTGCTGGTTCGGCATCTGAAGATGCCCTGCGCCCATGCTCCAGCGCTTGCGGCTCTGCCCCTCGACATTGACCTTGACCCACGCGCTGCCGGCGAGGAGCTTGGTTACACATTTCTCGCCTGTGTGCTGGTGGGTCTGAGCAGGGCGCCGGACCTGCTGGATCTCTCTTCTGGCTGTTCGATCGCGCCCGATGATCTTGTCTCCGAGCAGTTGGGTGCCGTTGTGGTGCCGGATGGTGCGCTTGGGGGGGAGGCTGTGCTTGCTTGTCTGGAACGGGATGTTCCAGTGATAGCCGTCAGCAACCCAGGCATGTTGTCGGTGACTGCGGAGGCCCTCGATGTGGGGCCTCAGGTGCTGAAGGCGAGCTCTTATGCCGAAGCTGCCGGTTTGTTGGTCGCCCTGCGCGAGGGCCTCGCCATCGCATCTCTTGTCCGTCCTCTGCCCTCTCTGCGGGAGCTGAAGTAATGGCAATGGGCTTTGCCAAGGTCCCAACGCGACCCTGTCCCTGTGGAAGCGGCTTCACTCTGGACCAGTGCTGCGGTCCACTGCACAGGGGCAGGCTGCAGGCGGTGACTGCGGAACAGTTGATGCGATCTCGCTACTCCGCATACGCGCTCGCGCAGGTGGAGTATCTGATCGCCACCCATCCCGGTGCCGTCGGGACACCTGTTGAGCGGCGGCGTGAGCTGCGTGCCAGCTGCCGGCAGACCCGATGGCATGGCCTCACGGTGTTGGACACCACGGCCGGTCAATCGGATGATCTGGAAGGGTCCGTGAGTTTCGAGGCCGTCTTCAGCGTCGGTGGAGCACGGCAGGTGTTGAGCGAACACTCGCTGTTCCGCAGGCGTGATGGCGAACCGACAGGCCCATGGCTTTACATTGGTCCGCTGGATTGACCTGTCAGCGCAGGCAGGCCATCGGGTGCCGCGGTGGTACTCCAAGAGCTTTCGCGACTCCTGGATGACAGACCGCACCCTGCACGGTGTTCAGCCCTGAAAGCAGCTCCGGACGTTCGGTCACGGCCTCTTCCAGGCCGCGTCCAGCGATGCCGAGGATGTAGGGCAAGGTCACGCTCACCAGGGCTTCCGTGGAGGTGAAGGGCACGGCGCCGGGCATATTGCCAACGGCATAGTGCTGCACGCCGTGGATGAACACCGTTGGATCCGTGTGCGTTGTCTCACGGCTTGTGGCGATACAGCCCCCCTGGTCAACAGCGACGTCGACGATCGCTGATCCCGGCATCATCTGCTTCACCATCTCCTCATCCACCAATGTCGGTGCCCGCCCTCCTGGGGTCAGCACGGCGCCGATCAGCAGATCCGCGGTTGGAACCAGGCGCTCCAGCAGTCCGCGACTGCTCACCATGCTGATCAGGCGCCCACGCCGGTCTGCTTCAAGGCTGCGCAACCGCTCGGGGGAGCGATCGAGGAGCAGCACCTCGGCATCCATAGCCGCAGCGAGTCGTGCTGCATTCCAGCCCACCGTGCCGGCTCCCAGCACCACAACGCGGGCTGGACGCACACCGGTGCACCCACCAATCAAGACCCCACGCCCGCCATTGGGCCGTTCCAGAAGCCTGGCACCGACCTGCGCTGCAAGACGGCCTGCGATTTCGCTCATCGGGGCCAGCAGCGGCAGGCTTCCGTTCTCCAACTGCACCGTTTCGTAGGCCACCCCTGTGGTGCCTGCATCCAGGAGGGCCTCTCCCACCTGGCTGTAAGCCGCCAGATGCAGGTAGGTGAAGAGCACCATGTCGTCGCGCAGAAGACTGAACTCCTCCGGCTGTGGCTCCTTCACCTTCACCACGAGGTGGGCAGCCCAGGCTTCCTCGCGGTTCACAAGCCTGGCTCCTGCTGCTGCGAAGGCGTCGTCACTGATGCCTGCTCCGGCCCCGGCTCCGTTCTGGATCCGTACCTCAAGGCCCTGGGTCACCAGTTCACGGACCGCATCCGGGGTGAGCGCCACACGCTGTTCATCGGCCTTGATCTCAGTTGGGACCCCGATACTGGCCATCGGGGCCGTCAGAACGGAATGGGCCATGGAGGACGGAGTCGTGTCTTCAATGTGGCTCAGACGGCGGCGATCGGCAGCCGCCAGCCACTGCCGAACGCCTGAGCACTCACCTTCAGCAACGGCGCTGCCTGTCTGCGTTTGAACTCAGCCCTCCTGAACAGGTTCTCGATCCGTTGCACCTCCTCAGGATCGTGGCCAGCAGCCGTCAGCTCCTGCCCGCTGAGGCGGTGTTCGATCATGTCGATCAGCAGGGGGTCAAGCCGGTCGTAGTCAGGGAGTGAGTCACTGTCTTTCTGGTCTGGACGCAGTTCGGCACTGGGAGGTTTTTCGAGGATTGCGCTGCCAATCAGCTCTCCCTCGGCCGGTAGGGCCAGTTCCTTGCGGCACAAGCTTGCCTCGCTGCTGTCGATCCAATGGCACAGGGCAAACACGGTTGATTTGTACAGATCACCGATCACGGCCAGGCCGCCGTTCATGTCGCCGTAGAGGGTGCAGTAGCCCACCGCGAGCTCTGATTTGTTCCCCGTGGTCAGCAGCAGCTGTCCCTGCTGATTGGCCATGGCCATCAGCAGAGTGCCGCGGATGCGCGACTGCAGATTTTCGGCTGTCACCCCTGAAGGAAGGCTCTCCAGGGCAGGGGTCAAGGTCGCCTGGAAGCCGTCCATCAGGTTTTCGATGGGAACAATGGTGTGGGCGATTCCCAGTCGATCCGCAAGCTTGAGAGCATCTCTGAGTGAGCCGTCCGAACTCCAGGGGGACGGCATCAGCAGGGTTTGCACCTGATCGGAACCGAGGGCCGCGGCAGCGATCACAGTCACCAGCGCCGAGTCGATGCCTCCGCTCAGGCCAAGCAGGACTCTCTGGAAGCCACATTTGCCGGCATAGTCCTTCACACCAGTCACCAGAGTGCGGAACAGCGCTTCCATCTCCTGCTGTTCAGTCTGGGTTCGCTGCGTCGTGGCTGATTCAGTGATTGTCGATGGGGCCCTGTCTGCGGCATTCCAGATCTGTACCGCTTCACGGCAGTTCGGAAGCTGCAGAAGCGGCGTCTCGTCGTTGTTGCCCATCACGAAGCTGGCACCGTCGAACACCAGTTCGTCATTGCCTCCCACCTGATTGACGTATACCACTGGGCAGCCGAGGCGCTGCGCCGCACGTGCCGCCAACTGGCGCCGCAGAGCAGCCTTTCGGCGGCCAAAGGGTGAGGCTGAGCAGTTGATCAGCGCATCGATCCTTGAGGGGATCAGATCGGCCACAGGGTCTGGTCCCACCAGACGACGGCCATGCAGTTCTTGGTCGACCCACAGGTCTTCGCAGATGGTGATCCCCAGCCGCCAGTTGCGGTCTCCGCTGCTGAGTGTGATCTGCCCAGCTCCATGGCTCGGCCTGAAATAACGCGTTTCGTCAAAGACGTCGTAGCTGGGAAGAAGTTGCTTACGGGCCACCACGTGATCGCCACCGACTTGCACGAGGGTGATGGCGTTGAACAGCGCAGGATACAAGGCGTCGTCTGCTGGATCAGCGATTCCCACCAGCAGAGCGATGTCTGACTGACGGTCGGCAAGACCACTGCGGAGAGCGTCGAGGGCCTCCCGTTGCCGTTGCAGGTGCGTGGGGCTGAACAGCAGATCTCTTGGTGGGTAACCCCAGAGCGACAGCTCGGGCGTGACCAGCAGGTCCGGTTGGCTGCCCGTGGTCTCGATCAGGCTGTCGAGACTTTTCAGAATGCGGGTGGCATTGCCCAGCAAGTCGCCCACAACAGGATTGATCTGGGCCAGGGCAACGCGCATCGGCACTCAGGAGTTGGCGGTATTGAATCCATAAAGATTGTGCTTCAGCAGCAGCGGCCAGAGGCATTCCGGCACCTGCTGTCGTTTCTGCTTTTGTTTCACCTGTGAACTGGCAGCAGCGGGAATGCCCAGAGGCAGCACCCTTGCAGCGGCTCCCATCTGGCGAAGGGTCTGCAGAGTGCACAGCTCCAGGGGCCATCCCTCACGGGGCACGATGCCGAGATTGCATTGCTGCAACATGCGCTGAGACTCTTTCCATGCTGGGATCTGTTGAGCGAGATCGCTTCCCACGACAAAACAGAGGCGGTGGTCAGGCCAACGTTCGCTAGCCCGTTCCAGTGTGGTGACGGCAAAGGGGCTGCTCAGCTCCTGGGCCAGTTGCAGCCTGGGACTGGCGATCGATTCAACCAGGGTTTTCAGCAGGTCACAACGCTGCTCAAGATCGGCGTCATGGTGTTTCATCGGGTTGTCACTGGCCCATGTGGCGACTCGGTCAAACTGGGTTAACAGTCCTTCCAGCAGTGCCTGATGGCCCACGGTCGGAGGGTCGGCACTGGTCCCGAGTAAGGCAATCTCAGCTCTGGCTGTTGTCGCCATGGTCAGGGCAACAGTGATGGCAGAGGCGGGCGCGACTGCGGCTGGGGCCACTCCTGCATCAGCTCGACGATGCCACGATCCGACTGGGCCAGCCGCCGCATCAGAGTGGCTGGCCCTGGCTGAAGTCGACGTCCCCGGCCCCGTTCCTCCAGCAGCCAGCGTGCCGTCATCCGACCGGTGCGTCGTGTCGTGTGCACGGCCAGTGCCGCCTGGGCCAGGGCCACTGGTGCGGCAGGGGCCAGTGTCAGGCCAGCACTGAAGGGTGCGGCCAGCAGCAACAGCTGCCGCAACGAGCCCAAGGCGACCTGTAGCCCCAGCTGTGCACCCCCCAGCAGAGCGTTCTGCCCACTCAGCTGGCGGATCAATTTGCGAGCCGCCGGTCCCCCGAGAGGAAGGCCATAGAGAGAGCATAGATGGCGGACAAGGGCCGCATCACAGGCGAATCCCCCAGCCAGATCCAGAAGCAGCAGCGGGTTGGCGGCGACGCCGGTGGCCTTGAGTGCGGCGTAGCGCCCGATCAGCCCCTGGGCTTCCCTCCGGCGTCGCTGCAATCTCCCTGTCTCCAGCTGTTGCTGAATTCGTGTGGCCTGCCTGAGGCTGTTGAGCAACAGCAGGCTTTGGCCATGTTGTTCGAGCAGACGGCTGAGACCGCTCGCCAGTGCTTCCACGTCGGCTGGTTGCTCACGGCTGCGGATGCGGCCATCGCTCAGTTGAACCGCCTTGCGCGGTGCGGCGGACACCGCCAGCGGAGCCGGCAGCCCTGCTGGAAGTCGGCTGTGGATGCTGCGCAGCAGATCCGGCAGTTGATCCTCTGGCCAGCAGTCGCTGCGGTTCAGCACCGTCCACACCGGCTTGCCCATGGTCTGGAGCGTATCCAGGGCCTCCAGTTCCACCCGCGTGATGTCGCCGTCCAGCACAAGAAGCACAAGATCGGCATGCAGGGCCACCCTGGCCGCCAGTCGTGCTCGAGCCGGACCATCCACCTCGTCGATGCCAGGGGTGTCGACCAGTTGGACGTTCTGCAGGCCTGGAATGGTTCTTGGCCAGGCCACGGCCTGCTGCTGACGCGTGCAGCCGTGGGCCACATCCGTGGCCATCAGCTGCTGACCGACCAGGGCATTCACCAGGCTGGACTTGCCGACGCCCACTCGGCCGAACACCGAGATCCGCAGCCTGCTTCGCTCCAGGCGTTCAAGCTGGTGATCCAGAAGCCGAAGCGCACCGGCCAGAAGTCCCTGTTCACGGCCATTCAGTTCCAGCCTGTCTCGCCAGCCCTGCAGCAGATCTCTGCAGCGATCCTCCAGGGCACTCATGGAGCGGCCTCGCCTGAGGTGTTTCTCCACCAGCCGGCCAGCACGGCCAGCACGGCCTCTGGGCCAATCACGCCCACAAAGCCACCGAATTCATCCACCACGACCCGCACACCGCTGTTATCGCGGTGGAAGCCGGTCAGCAGGCGGTCGGCTCGGATCATTTCGGGAACAAACTCAGCCGGTTCACTGAGGTCGGCTGGTGTCAGATGTCCCTTGTTGCGCACCAGGGCGCTCAGCAGACGGTCACGGTTGGCGACGCCGAGCACCTTGTCCACCGCATCGCCGAGCACCACCCACCACTGGGCTTCGTTGTCGAGCAGTTCGACTCGCAACTTCTCGATGTTGCAGGCGCCATCAAGTGTTGGAGCTGCCACCCGCGGTGTCATCAGATCACGAGCGGTGAGGTCATTGAGCTGAAACACCTTGGAGATCATGGCGGCTTCATCGGCCTCGATCTGCCCTTTCTGAGATCCGAGCTTCGCCAGCAGCCGGATCTCTTCCTCATCCGTGCTGATCTCACTTTCTTCCGTGATCGCAGGAAGGAGTCGCTCCAGCAGCAGCACCAGCGGTCGCATGAAAACGCCAAGCCAGTGAAGAACCGGAGCGCTTGCTAGCGAGACCGGCAATGCCAGGCGGCTTCCGATCGCCTTGGGCAGGATCTCCCCGAGCAGAATCACCAGAACCGTGAGGCTGACAGAGAACAGGGCCAGAGCACCATTTCCCGCGTCCATCTTTTCCGTGAACACCCAGGAGGCATAGCCGCCGAGCATCAGGCTTCCGAAGATGTTGAAGCCGTTATTGGTGATCGCCAGCACCGACAGGGTTCGACCCAGGCGCAGCCGCAGCTGCGCCAGCCTGCGGGCTCCGGCCACAGGTTTCGGCCGGGCTGCCAGTTCATGCACTCGCACCGGATTCACGGTCAGCAGCGCTGCTTCCACCCCGGAGCAGAGGGCGGATCCGGTCAGCACCACCACCACCAACAAGAGAAGGATCAGCAGGTCGGAGGTCATGCGCGGACGCTTTGACTGCCATCCTGACGTTTCTCCGGTGCCCTGTCTCTGTCGTGGCTGATCTCGCCCCTGTTTTTGATGCTCAGCTGTTCGCGGATCGCCGTGAGCGGTTCATGGCAGAACTGGGTGAGGCCGCTGCAGTGATTCCAGCGTCGACCCTGGTCACTCACCACGCCGATACGGAGTGGCCCTTCCGCCAGAACAGTGATTTCTGGTACCTGACCGGGTTTGATGAGCCCGATGCCGTGGCCCTTTTCCTGCCACATCGCCCCGAGGGTGAGCGGTTTGTGCTCTTCGTGAATCCCCGTGAGCCAGCTGCTGAGGTCTGGACCGGTCGACGTTGGGGGTGTGAGGGTGCAGTGGAGCGCTTCGGTGCTGATCTCTCGCATCCGCGCCTGGAGCTCGATGCCCTGCTGCCGCAATACCTGGACGGTGCGGAGGGCATCGCTTTCCGTGTCGGCAGCCATCCATCGATCGAACCCCTGGTGTTGCGTTCGTGGGGTGCGCAACTGGATCGGGCATCTCGTACCGGCAGGGCTGCACTGGCGCTGCTTGCACCCTGCCCGCTGCTGCATCGGATGCGCTTGCGCAAGCAACCCGCTGAACTGGAACGTCTGCGTGAAGCCGGGCGGATCTCTGCTTCCGCCCATGAGCTGGCTAGAGCTGCCGTGCGCCCTGGGATGAACGAGCGACAGATTCAGGCTCTGATCGAACAGCATTTCCTTGAGTCAGGAGCCCGTGGAGCCGCCTACGGCTCGATCGTCGCCGGCGGGGACAATGCCTGTGTTCTTCATTACATCGACAACAGCGCAGTCCTTCAAGACGGAGATCTGCTGCTGATCGATGCGGGTTGCTCACTTCGCGACTACTACAACGGGGACATCACGCGGACGTTCCCGGTGAGCGGTCGCTTCAGTGGCGAGCAGCGGGAGCTTTATTGCCTGGTGTTGGCGGCACAGGAAGCGGCGATTCGCCGGGTTAAGCCAGGGCATACCGCCGAGGACGTTCATGACGCGGCTGTGCGTGTTCTGGTGGAGGGTCTTGTGGATCTGGGCCTTCTGGAGGGAGAGGTGGATGGTCTGATTGAGCAGGGCTGCTATCGCCATCTGTACATGCACCGAACTGGGCACTGGCTGGGGTTGGACGTCCATGACGTCGGCGCCTATCGGCTCGGCGAGCACCACGTGGAGCTGGAGCCCGGCATGGTGCTGACGGTGGAACCTGGTCTTTACGTCAGTGACCGGCTTGCGGTTCCCGAGGGACAGCCTGCGATTGACGAGCGCTGGAAGGGCATCGGTATTCGCATCGAGGACGATGTTGCGGTCAGGGACCTTGGCGAAGTCCCCTGCGGTCATGAAGTGCTCACTTCCGCAGCTCTCAAAGCTGTGGAAGACATGGAGCGCTAGGAGGCCCAGCAGCGTCAGCGATCGGATGTTGAGTGGCCCAGAAGTTCAGAGCCGTTGCTGCCCATCGACCATTGAATGGCTGCTTCAGTACTGGAGAGGACCAGATCCGCGCCGGCGGCCATCAGTTGCCGTTCATAGACGCTTCTCTCCTTGCTGCCGGGCAGAAGATGCGGTGGCGACACCGCGAGACTGATCCATTGACGATCGGGGCGTTGGACCCTGGCATTGAGAACAGTCTTGACATCGGCAACCGTGTCACCCAGATAGGCGACGACCCCCCCGCTGCGATGGGGCAAGAGACTGTCGCTGAGCTGCAAAAGACCACCGGGTTCAGGCTTGTCAGGGGCATCGCCCATGGCGACCAGAGGGGGATTGACCAGTCCCAGTCGCTGCTGCAGCACGAAACGTGCGGATGGAGGCTCCGCGCCACTCACAAATCCCCAACGCCAACCGTTTTGATCCAGCGTGGCAAAGAAGTCCCGTCGCACCAGCAAGGGTTCATCAGTGATGTATCCCGTCCAGGCGCTTGGATCGCCATCGGGATCGCCACCGAAGTAGAAATCGCTGAAGACATCGATCAGGTCCCGTCTGGAGGGCAGGGATGCGCCATGCCGGCGCAGCAGCTCGAGGCTTGCGTCCCAGTCGTTGTTCCAGCGTCCTTCGCCCTTGAGGGCGTCGATGCAGGACGGTGCTGGCAGCCAGCCGCTGTAGTGCTCCACAGTTGCCTGGAGGGCTCTGCGGTAACTGCCTGACACGTCGCGGATCACTCCGTCGATATCGAACAGCAGAAGCTGGCTGGTGGATGGATGCCGGTCCAGGGGGACGGGTTTTGGCGGCTGGTAGGTTAGTTCTTTGTCCTTGATTCTTGAGCGCTGACACCATGACGGTTTCCGAAGGCGCTGCCGTCGACCAAGAGGTCGTGACAGAGGCAGCAGCAGCTGATCAGGCTCCTCAGAGCACAGAGGCCGATCAGCAGCAGGAGCCGAAGGAAGGTCGTCCGGTGATGCGTGGCGGCAGTGCTGCATTGGCATCAGCCACGATCGATGCTGATGGAGTGCCATCCGGATACACCCCGAAGGCCGATGAGGGACGCTTCCTGTTGAAGATTCTCTGGTTGCCCGACAACGTGGCGCTTGCCGTTGATCAAATTGTTGGTGGTGGCCCCAGTCCTTTGACGGCTTACTTTTTCTGGCCTCGTGAAGATGCCTGGGAAACTCTGAAAAGTGAACTTGAAGGTAAGTCCTGGATCACCGATAACGAACGCGTTGAGGTATTGAACAAAGCCACTGAAGTGATCAATTACTGGCAGGAAGAAGGCAAGGGCAAGAGTTTGGATGATGCCAAGCTCAAGTTCCCTGACGTGACCTTCTGCGGTACCGCTTGATTGACATTAAGCATAATTTTGTTCGTTTCTAGCAGGCAATTCATTGCCTGCTTTTTAATGTCGAGAGAGCAGTTTTCTGGCAAGCTGCTGCAGTCTTTGTCCCGATGATCGGATTGTTTTCAGAATGTTTACTTGGTGCGGCTGTGAATTGATGGCATAGATCTTCTCTGACTGATTGAAGGCAGCATTTAATGGTGTTCTGGTCAAGGCTGGTTTGCCTTCAGTGCTGCTGTTGATGCGTCCATGCATCAGAAATATCACTGGATTCATTGAGAGTGATACTGATCGCCAATCCCAGCGAATATGGTTATCTGGGGTCCGCAATAGTCTGTTACAGTCTCACGGAATATTTTTGATGGGTTGATTTCTTTTTCCTCCTTGCTCGCACTTGGCCTGTCCTCTGCAACCCTTGCAGCCACATCGAGTCTGGAAATCTTGAATGACGTTGGTCAATTCAAGCTTCAGGAATCTGAGATGTCAGGCCTTAGTGGAAAACTTGGAAAAAATGTTTTTCAGGCTTCTCAGCAACTGTTGAACAAGCGATCCGTGATTGCTTTGTTTGAGAAATATTGTTTGCAGGAATCTCCCGTTGTTGTCGGTGATTCTGTATTGCTTCCTCAATTGGCGTGGTCTGTCGAGAGCTATGAAACGGAATCCGATTCTCTTGCTCAGGTTTGTTCGTTCGCATCCTTCGCCGATTATCTGAACGAGTTGTCGCTGAAAGCTTATTCTTTGCCAGCTTCAGGTGTTTTCACTTCGGGCTTTGGGCCGCGCTGGTCACGGCATCATTCAGGCATTGATATTGCCAATCACGTTGGAACATCCATTCGTGCTTCGCGCTCTGGACAAGTGATTTTCGCAGGCTCTTTAGGTGCTTATGGACTGATGGTCGAAATTTTGCATCCTGATGGTTACAAGACGCGCTACGCGCATTGCAATGAGATTCTTGCTCGGGTTGGTGAGAGTGTCAGTCGCGGGGATCTGATTGCCAGGATGGGCAATACAGGTCGCAGCACTGGGCCTCATCTCCATTTTGAGATCAGATCACCAGATAATATCGCAATTGATCCCGCTTCATTCTTAAAGGGAATCACAATCGAAGAAAAGATATGAACCTTGTAATTTATGACTGGTTGTTAACAGGCTTGAGCTGCATCAATTCTTTTGTCGATTGATATGAGCTGAGCCTGTAAGGGACTACGCCAAGATTAAAAATTGATGTTGTCTTAATGTCTTGCCCCGAATCTGAAACTGCTGGGGCAGTTGCATTGATAATCAATCAGCTTTGATTGATCGCTGCCTGTGCTCGGGCTCTTGCGCGATTAAGGCTTTGTTGGGCTTTGACTTTCTCAGGAGAGGTCGGCTGTCCTTCCAATTTATTGACGGCGTTGCGTGCAGCCTGCAATTCGCTTTCAGCAGAATTGCCGTCAATAGAGCTTCCTAATTCAGCTGAGTTGACGAGCACGGTGACATCGTCGGCCTCCACTTCTGCAAACCCACCCATCAGGGCGATGGATTTCCAACTTCCATCAGCGCGAACACGCAGGACTCCCACATCAAGTGCGGCCAATAAAGAGACGTGGCCGGGGAGAATGCCCAGCTGCCCAGTAGTGCTGGGGAGGATCACCTCATCAGCAGAGCCATCGAAGACGCTCTGGTCGGGTGCCAGCACACGGAGGGTGAGGGACATGGATATGAAGTGTTTTGGTGAAAAGCGTGGTGGCGAAATGAAAAGAGCAGAGGGCATTTATTGATGCCCTCTGTTGGCATCACTTGGCTTCTTCGGCCATCTTCGCGGCCTTGGCCTTGACTTCGTCGATGTTGCCAACGAGGTAGAAAGCCTGTTCGGGGAGGTGATCCAGTTCGCCAGCAAGAATCTGGTTGAAACCACTGATGGTTTCCTCGAGCTTCACGTACTTACCGGACATACCAGTGAAGATCTCAGCCACAAAGAAGGGTTGAGAGAGGAACTTCTCGATCTTGCGGGCACGGTCAACGGTGCGGCGATCATCTTCGGAGAGTTCGTCGAGACCGAGAATCGCGATGATGTCCTGCAGTTCCTTGTAGCGCTGAAGCGTGGACTGAACGCTGCGAGCTGTGCGGTAATGCTCGTCACCCACAACAGCGGGCTGGAGCATGGTGCTGGTGGAGTCCAGAGGATCCACAGCTGGATAAATGCCCTTGGAGGCCAGGCCACGATTCAGCACCGTGGTGGCATCCAGATGAGCAAAGGTGGTTGCAGGAGCCGGGTCAGTCAGGTCGTCAGCAGGGACGTAGACAGCCTGGATGGAGGTGATGGAGCCCTCCAGAGTGGAGGTGATCCGCTCCTGAAGTTCGCCAACGTCGGTACCGAGGGTGGGCTGATAACCCACAGCGGAAGGCATGCGTCCAAGCAGGGCGGACACCTCTGAGCCTGCCTGCACGAAACGGAAGATGTTGTCGATGAACAGCAGAACGTCCTGCTTGTTCACGTCGCGGAAGTGCTCAGCCATCGTCAGAGCTGAGAGGCCCACACGCATGCGAGCACCTGGGGGCTCGTTCATCTGCCCGTAGCAGAGCGCCACCTTTGACTTGGAGAGATCATCGGCGTTGATCACGCCCGAATCCTTGAATTCCTCGTAAAGGTCGTTGCCCTCACGGGTGCGCTCACCCACACCGCCGAACACGGAAACACCACCGTGTTCTTTGGCGATGTTGTTGATCAGTTCCTGGATCAGCACGGTCTTGCCAACGCCGGCACCACCGAACAGTCCAACTTTTCCGCCCTGGCGATAAGGAGCCAGGAGGTCAATCACCTTGATGCCGGTCTCAAAGACTTTCGGCTTCGTTTCCAGTTCAGTCAGCTTGGGTGCTGAACGGTGGATCGGCGCTGTCGCGTCGGACTTAACAGGTCCCTGTTCGTCGACAGGCTCTCCGAGAACATTGAAAATGCGACCAAGGGTTCCTTCGCCAACGGGCACTGAAATCGGTGCACCGGTATCGAGGGCCTCCATGCCACGAACGAGGCCGTCGGTGGCACTCATGGCAACGGCGCGAACACGGTGATCACCCAGCAGCTGTTGAACTTCAGCGGTTAGAGCGACCTTCTGCCCGGCAGTGTTGGTGGCTTCGATGCGGAGAGCGTTGAGAATTTTGGGCAGCTTGCCGGCGGGGAATTCCACGTCCAGAACCGGGCCAATCACCTGGCGGACAACGCCCTTGGTACCGGCGGAGGCGGGAGCAGCAGCGGCCATAAGTAAGGGGGTGTGAGAGGGAAGCGTCTAGGGCTATCCCTTCCTGAGCGGGGCAACGATACCACCGTCGCGAGAGGGGGGGGAGTGGTTCGGTCACCCGCACGCTTGTCCCGTGGCCGAAGTGCAGAACCCGGACATAGGTTGGCACTCGACGACCTTGAGTGCCAGCTCGAGTCGCATCGGCGCTTCGGCGCACTGTCCCTGCTCCTGCAAGAACCCATGGCAGCTGTTTCTCTCAGCGTCTCCACTGTTAAGCCCCTCGGCGATCGCGTTTTCGTCAAGGTTTCAGAATCCGAGGAGAAAACCTCCGGCGGCATCCTGCTCCCCGACACCGCCAAGGAAAAGCCTCAGGTGGGCGAAGTCGTTCAAGTTGGCCCTGGTAAGCGCAACGACGACGGTTCCCGCCAGTCTCCTGAAGTGGGCGTTGGCGACAAGGTCCTCTACAGCAAGTACGCAGGCACCGACATCAAGCTCGGAAGCGATGAGTTCGTGCTCCTGTCCGAGAAGGACATTCTCGCCATCGTCAACTGACCGGCCCCTGACTGCCACGAGCCTGAGACAGGTCGGTAGTCACCAACTATTCCTTTCCATCCATTTCCGCCCCCATGGCCAAGCGCATCATTTACAACGAGAACGCTCGCCGCGCTCTTGAGAAGGGCATTGACATCCTGGCCGAGTCCGTTGCTGTGACCCTCGGCCCCAAGGGTCGCAACGTTGTTCTTGAAAAGAAGTTCGGTGCTCCCCAGATCATCAATGACGGCGTCACCATCGCCAAAGAGATCGAACTCGAGGACCACATTGAGAACACCGGCGTTGCTCTGATTCGTCAGGCTGCATCCAAGACCAATGACGCAGCCGGTGACGGCACCACCACTGCGACCGTTCTGGCCCATGCAATGGTCAAGGCTGGCCTGCGCAATGTTGCCGCCGGTGCCAATGCCATCACCCTGAAAAAAGGCATCGACAAAGCGTCCGATTTTCTGGTCGACAAGATCAAAGAAAACGCCAAGCCGATTGCCGACAGCAATGCCATCGCCCAGGTGGGCACCATTTCCGCTGGTAACGACGAGGAAGTGGGCCGGATGATCGCCGATGCCATGGACAAAGTTGGCAAGGAAGGCGTGATTTCCCTGGAAGAGGGCAAGTCGATGACCACCGAACTGGAGGTCACCGAGGGAATGCGCTTTGACAAGGGATACATCTCTCCCTACTTCGCCACCGACACCGAGCGAATGGAAGCCGTCCTGGACGAGCCCTACATCCTGCTCACTGATAAAAAGATCGGCCTCGTGCAGGATCTCGTGCCCGTGCTCGAGCAGATTGCCCGCACTGGCAAGCCTCTGCTGATCATCGCTGAGGACATTGAGAAGGAAGCTCTTGCCACCCTGGTTGTGAACCGTCTCCGCGGTGTCCTGAATGTGGCTGCAGTTAAAGCTCCTGGCTTTGGTGACCGCCGCAAGGCCATGCTGGAAGACATGGCTGTGCTGACCAATGGTCAGCTGATCACCGAAGACGCCGGTCTGAAGCTTGAGAACGCCAAGATCGAGATGCTCGGCACTGCGCGTCGTGTGACCATCAACAAGGACACCACCACCATTGTGGCCGAAGGCAATGATGTGGCCGTGAAAGCGCGTTGTGAGCAGATCCGCAAGCAGATGGATGAAACCGAGTCCACCTACGACAAGGAGAAGCTTCAGGAGCGACTGGCCAAGCTCGCCGGTGGTGTTGCCGTGGTGAAGGTGGGTGCTGCCACCGAAACCGAGATGAAGGACAAGAAGCTTCGCCTTGAGGATGCCATCAACGCGACCAAGGCTGCTGTGGAAGAAGGCATCGTTCCTGGCGGTGGCACCACCCTTGCTCACCTGGCACCCACCCTCGAGCAGTGGGCCTCGTCCAGTCTGGAGGGTGAGGAGCTGATCGGAGCCAATATCGTGGCGGCCGCTCTGACTGCACCACTGATGCGCATCGCTGAGAACGCAGGTGTCAACGGTGCTGTTGTGGCTGAAAACGTGAAGGCCAAGGCCTTCAACGATGGCTACAACGCTGCCAACGGTGACTACGTCGACATGTTGGCTGCCGGCATTGTCGACCCTGCCAAGGTGACGCGTTCCGGTCTGCAGAACGCTGCGTCAATCGCAGGCATGGTGCTGACCACCGAATGCATCGTTGCTGACATGCCTGAGAAAAAAGACGCCGCACCAGCCGGTGGCGGCATGGGCGGTGGCGATTTCGACTATTAAGTCGCTGCTTCTCAACCAGAGCCGCCTCGGCGGAAGATCAAGCCCCGCTTTTGCGGGGTTTTTTTTGCCCGGCTCAGGATTGAATGAAGTATCTCCCAGGTCCTGAGATGTTTTTTCGTCGTTGGTTGCGCGAGTTCAAGGAGTTCTTCTTCCAGAAGGGCAATGCTCTGAATCTTGCCATTGCAGTGGTGGTCGGCACGCAGTTTCAGCAGATCGTTGACGCGATCAGCAAAGATCTGCTGATGCCTCTGCTGAATCCTCTCGTGCGTGGTGGTGGCTGGCAGAGCCTGGCGATTCCCTATTTCGACGGGGAGCTTGCTATAGGCCGAATTCTCGATGTTCTACTCAACTCTCTTCTCGTGGGCTGGGCCCTGTTTCTGATCATCAAGGTGATCAATCGCTCTGAGCGATTGGCCACCTCAGGCGTGGAGAAACTGCGCGGTCTGGATTCTTCTGAAAGCGACGCTTAGCCTGCAGGGCGTTGCTGTCGAACCGTCGATCTCTGAGTGCCGCAAGCCTCGCCAAATGTTCTTAATGAACAGTTCTTGGCTCAGAGGTGCTGAGGTGGTAGCGACGGTTACGCTCAAAAAGTGTTTCAGCCTCGACTGAAGCGATTTTTGATCGATCTCCTGGTCGTTCCAGAATTTCAGCTGCTGAGTTCCGCGCTGCAACCTGCTGCTGCGAATGTTGCGGCTCTTGGGGGCGACAACAGGCTGGTATTGATCGGCGGCCAGTTTCAGGCCGTGCTGGTGGATTATGGATCGGCGACCTTAGGGACGCTGCTTATCGCAGGACTGTTGCGAGGTCTCGGTCTGACGTCCCGCGTGTCGGAAGAGGTTGAAAACCGCGGAGTCGAAGGGAATGAGCACGGTGAGGAGGCTTATCCGCAAAGAATTGGTTCTCCCCAGTTTCATCAGGTCCCGATTGGGTGGGGCCTGTTGTTGCCGGCTCTGCTGATTCAGTTCAGCCAGCCGGCACTGAGGATCACAGCCAGCGTGAGAAAGATGGCCAGGGTGGTCCAGGTGATTCGGTTGAGGGTTGCTTCCGCGCTGCTGGCACTTGTAAAGGAAGTGCTTCCGCTAGCGGCGAGCCCACCCATGCCATCGCCTTTGGGGCTGTGCAGCAGGACAAACAGGATCAGCAAGAGGCCGCTGCCGATCCAGATCCAGGAGAGAACAGTGGTAACCATGAGCAGATTTTATGCCCGAGCCGATCAGACCGGTTGAGGCAGGCGCGCTGTGGAGGGCACGGGTGTCTCAATCGGTTCGATCAGGGTGCTTCCGGTCATGGCCTCGGGTTTCTCGAGATCGAGCAGCTGCAGAAGAGTGGGTGCGATGTCTGCCAGCCCGCCGTTGTCGCGCAGGCGAATTGCGTTACCCATGCCACGGAGCTTCCTGCGCTCCCCTTCCACGAGGATCAATGGCACCGGATTGGTGGTGTGGGCTGTCCAGGCCTGACCATCGTCGCCTTGCATCCGCTCGGCATTGCCGTGATCGGCCGTGATGATCATCGTGCCACCCATGCGACCCACGGCATCGAGCAGGCGTCCAACGCATTCGTCGACCTTCTCGATGGCCTCCGTAGCGGCCTCCATCACGCCGGTATGTCCCACCATGTCCGGATTGGCGTAGTTGATCACCACCAGGGAATAAACCCCCTTCTCGATGGCTTCGATACAGCTCACGGTGAGGGTTTCGGCGTTCATGGCCGGAGCCTGGTCATAGGTGGCAACGCGGGGAGAGGGCACCAGATGACGGTCTTCTCCTTCCAGCGGCTGCTCCACACCACCGTTCATGAAGTAGGTCACATGGGGATATTTCTCGGTCTCAGCCGTTCGGTACTGGCGCAGTCCACTCGATGCCACAACCTGACCCAGCAGGTCATCCAGGGACTCGGGTGGAAAAGCCACTTCCACAGGTAGACCGGCTTCGTACTGCGTGAACGTGACGACGTCCAGCTGAGACTTTTGGGGCCGTTCAAAGTCGGCGAAATCCTCTTTCGCCAGGCATTGAATGATCTGGCGCGCCCTGTCAGGTCTGAAATTGAACATCAGTAGGGTATCGCCATCCTTCAGACGGGTGGAACGCAGACGTGTCGGTTCCATGAATTCATCGGTAGTGCCGCCGTCGTAGCTGGCTTGTAGCACTTCAGCTGCCGACAGCTGACTCACCGGAACCTCAGGGGAAGTGAGCAGTTCATAGGCACGTGAGGTTCTCTCCCAGCGGCGGTCGCGGTCCATAGCCCAGTAACGACCACAGATGCTGGCGATTTCACCTACGCCACAGGACTGGATGGTGTCCTCAACCTGCTTCAAGTAGATCGGAGCACTCTGCGTGGGGGTGTCCCGTCCATCGGTGATCGCATGGATTGCAACGTGTTTCAGGCCTTCGTCGGCTGCCCAGCGCAGCAGTCCGCATAGGTGATCCACGTGGCTGTGCACACCACCGTCTGAGCAGAGGCCCAGCAGGTGAAGAGTGCCGTTGCTTGCACGCAGACGTTCGGCCAGTTCACGGAGTTTTGGGACGGCTCTCAACTGGTTGTCGCGCACCGTGTCGCCGATCCGCACCAGTTCCTGGCGAATGATTCTGCCCGCGCCGATGGTGAGATGCCCGACTTCGGAATTGCCCATTTGTCCATCGGGCAATCCCACATGGGAGCCGCTGGCCTGGATCAAGGTCTGGGGGTAGGCGTGACGCAGAGCATCGATGACGGGAGTGCTGGCGGCTCGGATGGCGTTGTGGTCGGCGTCGCTGCGCTCGCCCCACCCGTCCAGGATCGCCAGAACAACTGGAGCAATGGATCGCTCCCTGCTTGGTCGTCCCGTATGGCGATCAGCAACGTTCACTCAGCTCTATCCGTTCTTAAGGTCTTCTCTAGATTCACAAGTTACCCCCGGATCCCGCCCGTGGTGAACTCTTGCGCTGACGATGGTCAGCTTTTGCGGATCTTGAAGGTGATATCCGACATACAGTCGTCTATCCCACTGCATCGCTCATGGTGACGTCTGGGAACAGTGAGCGGATCGAGATCCTTTCGGCCGAGGACGTCGGCAGAACACTGTCGCGGCTGGCCTCCCAGGTTCTTGAATGCGTAGGAGAGGTCGAGACGTTGATGCTGCTGGGAATTCCCACCAGGGGTGTTCAGTTGTCAGCTGTGCTGGCGCGCTTCCTCAAGGAGCAGAGCGGTCAGACGATTGCCCAGGGCACACTCGATCCGACTTTCCATCGCGATGATCTCGAGCGAGTGGCCATGAGGCCTGTGCAGGCGACTGAGCTGCCGGTGAGTGTCGAAGGACGTGATGTGCTGCTGGTCGATGACGTGATTTTTACCGGCCGCACGGTCCGTGCCGCTCTGGAAGCGATCCAGGCCTGGGGAAGGCCACGCCGCGTGATGTTGTTGGTGATGGTGGACCGCGGCCATAGGGAACTGCCGATTCAGCCTGATTTCTGCGGTCGGTCGGTTCCCACTCGGCGGACCGAAACCATTGAGCTCAGACTGATGGATGTGGATGGGGAAGAAGGAGTCTTTCTGAGGAGTCTTCAGGCGGAGAACTGAATCTCCTCTCCGCGGAAATGGGCCTTGTAGCGACCGAAGGCCACGAGCACCGGCAGGGTGGGGCTGATCGGGCGCCCCTTCCATTCCGTCAGGACATTGACCACATCCCCCTCGCTGCCCTTCATATCGAAGGCTTCACCACGGTGTTGGGGGTGGTTGTAGACCACCACCGATGAGGTCACAACGACCTTGTCGCCAGGCTGCATGAGTGGACGATCTCATTGAGAATCATCCTGTCACGCACTTCACGGTCTCTTCGACTTGCAGAGACTCTCGGGCCCTTCCTCCACCAGTTCTCCGCCCAGATCAGCACAACCGGCGACGAAGGCACTCCATGGATCCATACCGCTCGACAGTCGCTCTTCCACAGCCGTGTTGAGACGTTCAGGATCGACCGTATGAGCAGGTAAGGCCCCATGGCTGTGGTGCTCCTGCCGGTCACGCAGATTCTGAATGGCTTCCTCCACCTGCCTGCGGAGAGGCAGGGCATGGGTCTGCCACCAGGGGTGGTCCAGTTGATTGAGCACACTCAGGGCTTCCCACCATTGCTGTCGCTGAACTTTGTCCTTGAGCCGTTCGTGGTCGACCTTGTTGCGGTTCCAGGTCTCTCGCAGGCTGTCGCTGAGCTGTGTTCCCGGCCTCTGTCCCTTTTGTTCCAGGGGGCTGAGAGTGATGAGGGCTTGTTCGAGATCACCTGCTCGGAACTGATCAAGTGCCCGCTCGCGCAGTGCCTGGCGCCACTGGAGCAATCTGGAACGATCACTTTTTCGCTGCTCTTCGCTGCCAACATTCGAATTGACAAGCTGTGATTGCAGGTTGAGTGCCTGGGTGCTGTCGCCTCCCTCCCAGGCGAGTTCAGCCTGACGACGACGGCAGACTGCCTGCTCGCTGGGGGCTTCCCGGTCCAGCCATCGGAGTGCCGCCAGCTGTTCGCCGTAGCGCAGGCAGGCTTCGAGATCTCCCTGTGAAGCGGCTTCACGCAGGCGTCCAGGCAACTGCTGTTCCCACCAGTACGCATAGCCGCAAAGGGATGCAACACCACCCAGTGTGGCGATCAGCCAAAAACTTGGGAGATGGCGACGAAGCGCCAATGGTGGTCAGGGAACGACAGACACCTTTCTATGGATGTTGCCGCCAACACACACGCCATTGTGGACGGCGCGATCACCGCACGGTCCCAAGTTGTCTTGGCTCAAGGCTTTCGCCGGTGCGCAGATCCTCTCCCTCCAGGATCAGTTCCGCCTGATCATTGAGATGGAAACGCAGTTTTAGACAATCTTCTCCAGGCTGTCCGGGAGGGTCCAGAGGCAGCTCACAGGCGGTGTCGGGCCGCCTTGTGACGTCATCCCAACCATCGGTTTTTTCGAGCACCCGGGGCAGACCATTGACCATCACGACTTCATGTCTTGTCTCCCCCCTGGACTCTCCAAGCACCAGCTCGAGCGACTGCTGGTCGGGACCGCTGGCGCTCAATATCAGCTCCAGCGGCTTGCTGGATGGCCAGGGCTGACCCGGTAAAAACAGAGGATGCCAGTGGTGGGTGTTGCTGCGCTGGTTCCAGCAGCGCAGTGAGATTCCCCGTTGCAGCAGGTCCTGCATGCGAACTCCGGGAGTGAGGCTCAGGGCACCGCAGGCCACCGCCTCCATCGGCGGGGGTGTCAGCAGTGGTGTGGGTGAAAGCTTCTCTGTCAGCCAATCGCGCAGCTGGGGCAGATGGGCGCCTCCCCCAACCACCACCACAGCATCAAGATCCTCGGCCGGACAGCCGTTGAGTTCGGCATCGCGCAAGGTCTTGCTGAGCAGTCCTTCAAGGGCATCAAACAGACCTCGCTCCTGCAGCAGGCGACTGAACTTGTGTCGATCCATCGACAGGTTGCTCGGCGCATCGAACTCCGGGCCATTGGCTATTTCCGAGAGGCGCTCCCGATTCGGGATATCGGGATCGCTGAGACGACATTTCAGACGTTCCGCCGCATTCAGCAGAGCCATCAGCCCATCACCTTCCTCCGGCAGGCCGCCTGGACAGAGTTCGTCGAGAATCCAGCGATCAAGATCCCTGCCACCCAGGTTGATGCCCGCTTTGCCGAGGACCTTGGCCTGACGTAGCGCCTGACGGCTGTTGGTGAGGTCCTGGCCGCGGAAGCGAAGCAGCTGGGCCACTGGAGCAGCACGACCTTCACCCCCTTCGAGGGCGACGAGGGATAGATCCAGAGTTCCTCCGCCAAGATCGACGACGAGAAGCTTGGAGCCGGCTTCTAGTCCAGCTCCGAGGGCAGCAGCCGTTGGTTCGTCCACCAAGGCGATCTCTTCGACCTGCATCGGTTCGCAGGCTTTGAGAAGCCAGTCGCGATAGCCGGAGCCCTGATCCACAGGGGCTGTCAGCACGAGTCGCTCGATGCTGAGTTCCGGGGGCATCCGCTTCCAGATTTCCGTAAGCAGCCGAGCACCGGCCTGTTCCGGGCTGAGTCGTCTTTCAGCACTCTGCGGATCTGATGGCATGCCGATCCAACGCTTGAAGTCGCGATGCAGCTGAGGAGCATCGCGTTCGTGTAAACCGTTTTCCAGCACCTCAAGCCCAACCAGCGCTGGCCCTGAGACTGCGTCCTCGGCCCAGATGAGCGATGGGATCGCTCCCTGCTCACGGGTGATCAGAGGTAGATCGAGCAGATCCACCTCTGATCGCTCAGCAGACTGAAAAGCAACCACTGTGGTGGTGCTTCCCAGGTCGATCGCCAGGGTGCCGACGTTGTAAGACGCGCCGGAAAGATGAAGGTTTTGTTCGGCAGCGAGGGGCTGAACCACCGCTATGGGCAGGTTGGAGTCAGGTCGAGGCTACGGGGAGCAACGATGGATCGCTTAAGAAGGCTGGTGTTTTCCTTTTATCGGGAAGATCCGCAGATCGAGGCGGAGCTGGAACCGCTGCGAGACTGCAGGATGTCACGCAGCTGGGGCAGCATCCGTATTGAGTGCGTGGATGCGCAGCATCTCGAGGAAGTGAGTGCACTGCTCAGTCATCTACGCAGACCGCTGGTGGCGATGGGGCTGGGTCGACAGATTGTTCTGAGGGTCCCGGGCCGCCCGCAACGCAGCTACCCCATGCATGTTCCTTTCCACAGTGATCTCTTCACCTAGAATTGGATATTCATGAGTTGTTGGCATGCTCTCTGCCGGAGTCGATCATCAGGATCTCGCAAAGCGCGGTGAAAGCCTGATCCGTCAGGCCAGCAATCGCTATCTGACCACGGTTCGGATTGCTTTCCGTGCCAAACAGCGTCGCTTTGACGATTTCGATGGTTTGCTTGAAGAATCCAGCGTCAAGCCTGTGCAGCGCGCCATCGTTGAGCTGAGCGATGAACAGGATCAGCCCGATCTTCTTCCTGGATGATTCAAGAGGAGGGCTCCGGCTGGAGATTATCCAGGGATCCTTCCCGCCCGGTATTTTCCGTCCTGATCGGTGGAGAACACTGGGCCCTCGAACTCAAGGAGAGTGAAGCCTGCGAGCTGGCTTCACTATTCGCTGATCTGACAGATCAACATCGATCCATCTGTGCCCAGCTCATGGCGGAGGAATCCATCAGCATCGAGCTGGAGCGTGGCAGTTGGTGGGGCTGCCTCGAAGGTGATCGATCACGCTGGACGCTTCGGGGCATCTGCAGCGGTGATGGTGACCAGTCTCGTGGCTTTGAAGTCTGCTGGCCTCACCCTGCTGCGCAGGCCATCGCGGAGGCGATGAGAACGTTGTGGGACAACAGCAATGATCAGAGCAGCTGATCATTTCCTCTTCATTGATTTTCCCCCAGCATTCCCCACGGGCAAAGCAATGTTTTCCACAGGCTTCAGAGCGTTTCGGCTGGTATGGCGGACTTCTGTGGAAAACCTGATTTGGGGAGACTGTTTTGGTTGACGAATCACGGCTGTGACTCTTTCGGGTCTGGTGAAGCAGATCGCTCTCTGTAAAGGGCTCCGGTGGCTGAAGTCTCATTGGGAGAATCAGTGGGAATGCCTTCTTGGCCGCTTCTTGACGCAGGCCAGTATCTGTGGAGAACTAGTTGGCATTCGAGGCGTTTGCATGCAGTTGGCCGATCCGTTAGAGCAGGATTCAGTCTCAGATCCGCTGCTGGAGGTTGCTAATGCTTCTGCTTCAGCTTCTGCTGCTCGACAGGCGACCGCTGTTTCTTGTGAGTCAGCAGTGAGCTTTCATTCCGAGCTCCCTCAACCCTTGCAGCAAGCCATGGTTGCGTTCATTGAGCGCTGCCCGAACTGGGATCAGTACCGTCTTGTTCAGGCTGCTCTGGCTGGATTCCTGATTCAGCACGGCGTGGAGTCGAGAGAAATCACTCGCCTTTATGTGGGCAACATGTTCCGTCGAGAATCCTTGACCCAGGGCGTTTGAGTCCGGCAACTGGCCATCAGCAGCAAGGCGCTGAACGGAATACTGAGGAGCAGGCCGATGAAGGCTCCCATCAGGCCAATCAGGTTCACGCCGATGAGCAGGCCAAGCAGAGCGAGAACCTTCAGTCGATTGTTCTGAACCAGCCTTCGACTGTGCTCCATCGCCGCAAGTGGGCGATGGCCGTGATGGACCAGAAGTGGAAGGGCCAGGGTCTGACTCAACGTCCAGAGGATCAATACCAGTCCTCCCGCAAGCAGAACCACTGTGGAGATCACTCCGCTCTGCCTGGCAATCAGTGCTCCGATGATCCTGATCATGTTCAGGCCTCCGATCAGGATGACCCCTTCCAGCAGCACCAGGGATGTGGTCTGTCTAAAGATCCACCGAAGTCGTTGCCGCTCCTGCACAGGTTCGTTCTGTGCTGTGGATTGGCTTGAAGGAAGGAGCTGATCGGCCAGATGCAGCAAGGCCACGATCGGCAGAAGAGTTGTGGGGATGGTTGCAACAAAGAGCACATCGCTGAGGGCTGACTGCCACCAGCCCTCCCCTTGCTGAAGATCTTTTGAGATCAAACTCAGGCCAGTGACGGTGATCAGCATCAGAGCTGTCAGGCCCACAAAGCGCCAGGGAGCCTTACTGAAACCAATCCAGGCTCTGGGGATGATTGTTGTGAGAGGGATTCGCTCTGTCGGGCGACGGTCCCTCGCTTCACTGAATTGAGCCAAGTCGATTGAGGAGATCCTGAGCGATTCGGTCATCGACAGGAAGAATGGAGAGTCGATTACCGCGTCGAACGACGGCCAGTTCCTCCGGTTGGTAGGACTGACGTAGGTCCTCAAGACTCAAGATGTCCCGAAATCGGCCTCGATAGGCCAGACGCACGCAGTCCCAGCGTGGTGATTCCGCTTTCGACGCAGGGTCGTGATATTTCGAGGATGGATCGAACTGTGTGGGATCCACAAGTCCTGTTTCGATCACTTCCATCAGTCCAATGATCCCAGGAGGCTTGCAATTGGAGTGATAAAAGAAGGCCTGATCGCCAACGGCCATCGTGCGCATGAAATTCCGCGCCTGATAATTGCGAATACCGTCCCAGAGCGTTGTCTGCTCCTGCTCAAGATGATGAATCCCGTAAACATCGGGTTCACTTTTCATCAGCCAGTAGGCCACGCGTTTTACGAAATTTTCTCCAGACTAGTTTGATTGGCTCGCTTGGATCAGCTCACGGAAGTGATTGCCACGAGCTTCAAAATCGGTGTATTGATCGAAGCTGGCGCATGCCGGTGACAACAGCAGGCTCGCAGCTTTGTGTTGTCGGGCCAGTTCAAGAGCATGGGGAACAGCATCATCCAGGCCTCTGTGCATGGTCACGGCTCCGGGGAAGGCAGACGCTTCGATCAAGCCAAGCAGTTCTTTAGCCCCTGAACCAAAAAGCACAACGGCGCTGCTGCGCTCTTTCAGCAGCTGCAGCCAGGGCTGAGCGTCGCCCTGTTTGGTTTGACCGCCTGCAAGCAGCACCACCGGACTGGGTACGGACTGCAAACCCACGGCAGCTGCGTCGTAGTTGGTTGCCTTGCTGTCATTGAAAACGGCAATGCCCTTAACGGTTCCTAGCGATTCGAGTCGATGGGGGACCCCATCGAAGCAGCGCAATGCTGATTCAATGGTCTCCGGAGCTAATCCAGCTTCGAGAGCCGCTGCAGTGACCAGGAGCATGTTCTGCTGATTGTGCTCTCCGGGCATGGCGAGGGCATCAGCGCAGAACAGTCTTCGCTCTCCTTCGCAGACCCAGCCGTCGTCACTCACACTCAACCGAGCGCTCGAGCTGTTTGAACACTCCCTGCTGGCGCTGACCCAGTACACCCTGGTCTCTCCCCAGCTGCAGCGAGTTCGGCTGATGTCTGGGTCATCGCCATTGAGAATCGCCAGCTGGGACCGTTCAAGCAGTCCGCGCTTGATCGCTCTGTAAGCGTCTAGTGACCCATGTCGCTCCAGGTGATCAGGTGTCAGCGTCGTCCAGATCCCGATACGCGGGGCCACTTCGGTAGCCGCTTCGATCTGGTAGCTGCTCATCTCCATGACGACCCAGTCGGGCGGAGGGCTGGAGCCCTCTAAACATCCCAGGGCCAGTTCTGCGGCGGAATATCCCACATTGCCGGCCATCGGAGCCTTCAATCCGCCATGGCTGAGCACGTGGTGGAGAAGATGGGTCACGGTGGTTTTCCCATTGGTGCCAGTGATGCCAATCCATGGACGTTGCCTCAGGGTCTCCCAGGCCAGAGCCATCTCTCCCTTCACCCGAACTCCCCGCGTTCGTAATGCCTCAAGGGTTGGATGCGTCCAGGCAATTCCCGGACTGATCACCACCTGATCGAGCTCATCGAGCCATGGCTCGAAACTGGATATCTCCAGGGGTTGTCCGAGCTGGACATCAATGCCCTGCTGTCTCAGGCCGGCTGACTTTCGCCTGCAGGCATCGTTCTCAGCCTTCTCGAGAACCACCACCTCTGATCCCTGGGCCTTGAGCAGACGGGCTGCCCCGATCCCAGAGCGTCCCAGTCCGACCACGACACTCAGGGTCATGCTTTTCGTTCTCTACTCACGAGGGAAGTGGGCGATACTGGAATCGAACCAGTGACTCCTACCGTGTCAAGGTAGTGCTCTACCTCTGAGCTAATCGCCCGCATTTTCACCCTTCAGAGGATCTGCGGTGACGGTTGAGCGCTTGCCCACCGGATGCGACTGAAGCTAGCAGCTCACCGGCGCAGCATCTCCACTCTCCAGCGATCTCGTTTTGTGATTTCGAGATTCAGGACTTCCACGCTTCCCCGGTCCTGAAGCTGGAGGCGGTCGCCGATTTTCAGTTCCCGACTCGCCTGGCGGACTGGATACCAGTTGAGCCGCAGTCTTCCATCACGGATCTGACGAATCACTTTGGAGCGGGACAGTCCGAAACCCGCTGAGGCGATGGCATCGAGTCGGCAGGATGCTTCAACGCTGGTGAACCGCTTCGGCAGTCTCTGGGCTGGCCACTGCAAGCAGTCGATGCTCACTGCCTCCACGGACAGCGTTACGTCACGCACTTGTCCGGTCAGGCCGTTGAGATAGTTTGCGGCCTCCGGTGTGCAGACGGCCTGGGCTCCACGATCACCCCGAAGCCAGAGATCGCCAAGCCCATCAGGTTTCACGCCAAGGTCAATCAGCGCCTGGCGCATGTCTTGCGGTTCAGCACGGTCGAACAGGAAATTGCCCTCGAGCCTCAATCCCGAGATTGGAGCCGGCTCAGGTTGCGGTTCTTGATCGCTGCGACTGAGCTGGAGACGACAGCGTTCGGTGTCTGGTCTCCCACCGTCTCGGACCAAACGCAGTTCAGTCAGTGCCTCGAGACGGCGTGAGTCTTCCAGTTCAGGTCCGCTCAAAAAACTGCTCCAGCTCGGCTGCCAGGTGCGCAGCACCGTTTCCGCCTGCTCGATCAGGCGGTGCATTGCCTCGGGCTCAGCGAGCCCTTCGATCAACGACTCACGGGGAAGACTCACAGTTCACTCAGGCGAACCACCTGCTGAGGACGTACTTTCTGAACCAGCTGCCAGGGCACTTCCAGACCTGCTCGGGTTTCCAGCAGTAGCAACCAAAACTGCTCGTTGTGCCGATTGCGCAGAATACGGACTCCGTCCTCGTTGTCGGAGGGCACACTTGCTGCTGCGGCGTAGCTCCCCATTAACCCTGAGCCGAGTCCGAGCAGCCCGCCGATCAGTGCTTCTCCGATATCACCGAAGCGCGCAAAGGTGTCGAGTGTGGTGATTTGGGTGAAGGTGAGCCCTGCCATGAAGCCGAAGGGCATCAGCCAGCGAGACATGGATCGCTGGCGGCGGCTGCGGGCCATGTTCGGATTGAGCAGATCGACGTTCTCGATCTGCTCTGCCTTGAGGCCACCTTCAGCGTCTCCAGATTGTTTAGGAGCGACCAGCACAACCCGCATGAGGGGTGTGCCTGAATCCTGCAGGTCCTGGACCAGAGTCTCGGCAGAGGCGCGTTCTTTGAGCACCAGGACGCAGACGGGCATGGGGCGATTCGGTGCGGGCTGCCATTCTCCATGGAAGGCCAATAATTCAGCGGGAACCCTGAATTTGGAGGAGGTCAATCTCCCTGCTCAACAGTGATGTTCGGACCGATCTCTAAACTTCTAAATGGCTTTCTCTCCGCCGCTGGATGACCAAAGTTCTTGTTTCAGACCCCATTGATCAGGCTGGGATTGACATTCTTGGGCAGGTGGCTCAAGTGGACCAGCGGACAGGCCTGTCTCAGGACGAGCTCAAGTCGATCATCGGTGACTATGACGCTCTGATGATCCGCTCTGGCACTCAGGTCACCGCTGATGTGATCGAGGCTGCGGATCGTCTGCGCATCATCGGTCGGGCCGGAGTGGGGGTCGACAACGTTGACGTTCCTGCGGCCACCCAGAGAGGTGTGTTGGTCGTGAATTCGCCCGAGGGCAACACGATCGCTGCTGCAGAGCATGCGCTGGCCTTGTTGTTGTCTCTGTCCCGCCATGTGCCTCAGGCGCACGCATCGATGCGTGCCGGTTCCTGGGATCGCAAGAAATACGTGGGCAATGAGCTCTATAAAAAAGTGCTCGGGGTTGTGGGACTGGGAAAAATCGGCTCACATGTGGCCAAGGTTGCCAAAGCGATGGGCATGGAGGTGATCGCGTTCGATCCCTTCATCTCGGTTGACCGAGCTCAGCAGATGCAGGTCCGGCTTACGACCCTGGAGGATCTGTTCCGTCAGGCCGACTACATCACGCTGCATATTCCCAGAACGCCCGATACCGAGAATCTCGTGAACGCCGAGCTTCTCCGCTCGATGAAATCGACGGCCAGGATCGTGAACTGCGCTCGCGGGGGCATCGTTGATGAAGCTGCCATCGCCGAAGCCATTGACAACGGCGTGATTGCCGGGGCTGGTCTGGATGTGTTCGCATCTGAACCTCTGGGCCAGGACTCTCCACTGCGTGCAGTCGAGCGCGGGCTTGTTTTGACTCCTCACCTCGGAGCCTCCACCGAAGAAGCCCAGGAAAATGTGGCGACCGATGTGGCTGAGCAAATCCGCGATGTCCTGCTTGGACTCCCCGCCCGCAGTGCCGTCAACATCCCCGGTCTCAGCGCAGAAATCATGGAGCGTCTCAAGCCCCACCTGCAGCTCGCCGAGACCCTTGGTCTGCTGGTGAGTCAGCTGAGCGGTGGCCAGGTGCAGGAACTGGAGGTTCGTCTTCAGGGTGAGTTCGCCAATCACCCCTCTCAGCCCCTTGTGGTGGCAGCGCTCAAGGGACTGCTCACCAGCGCTCTCGGAGAACGCATCAATTATGTCAATGCCTCTCTTGAAGCCAAAGGGCGAGGAATTCATGTACTGGAGGTCAAGGACGATGCCAGCCGCGATTTCGCCGGGGGATCCCTTCAGCTCACCACCCGCGGTGGCCAGGGTGGACACAGTGTGACGGGTGCGGTGTTCGCGGATGGTGAACTGCGGGTCACGACCATCGACGAATTTCCGGTGAATGTGCCGCCGAGTCGTCACATGCTCTTTACCCGTCATCGGGATATGCCAGGAATCATCGGCCATCTCGGCTCTCTGCTGGGCGAGCACAACGTCAACATCGCCTCGATGCAGGTGGGCCGCAGGATCGTGCGCGGAGATGCCGTGATGGTTCTCAGTATTGATGACCCGATTCCACCTGCGCTTCTGGCCACCATCAACGGCATTAACGGGATTCAGGAAGCCCATCCCGTCACGCTGTGATGTGGTGGCGCTTGTCTTTGCCGGTTCAGCCTGAGCTGGAGGAATCGCTGTTCTGGAAGCTGAATGTTCTCGGTCTGCACCGGGTCGCTGTTCAGCATGCACCTGAGACACCCGATCAGCGCACCCTTCTGGCCTGGTTGCCAGCCCACGAATGGCCTGAGGATCAGCGATCTGAGCTGTTCAGCAGCCTCATGCCCCTGGCTGACACCTTCGGCCTCGCTCTGGCTCAGCCGGTGTGGGATGAACTGGCCGATGAAGACTGGAGCCTCAGCTGGAAACAGCACTGGCAGCCAGACCCTGTAGGGCAGAGTCTGCTGATCCTGCCCGCCTGGCTCGATGTGCCTGAAGAGCACGCTCACAGGCTTGTCCTGAAAATGGATCCAGGCAGTGCATTCGGAACCGGCAGCCATCCCACCACCCGTCTATGCCTGGAAGCACTTGAGCAAGAGCCTCCCTCAGGTTTGCGGGTCGCGGATTTGGGTTGCGGCAGTGGAGTGCTCGGGCTTGCGGCACTCGGGCTTGGGGCTCGCCAGGTGTTGGCCGTCGACACCGATTCCTTGGCTGTCAGAGCAACGACCGATAACTCTGTTCTGAATGGCCTCTCCGTTGATGCGCTCAGGGTCACCAAGGGGTCGGTGGACGTGCTGGCGAAGCTGCTTGATGATCAGCCTGCGGATCTCCTGCTCTGCAATATCCTGGCTCCGGTGATCGAAGCGCTTGCGCCCCACTTTGAATCTGTTCTTAGTCCTGGCGGGCGGGGTTTGCTCAGTGGCCTGCTGGTGGAACAGGCACCAAAGCTCACACAAGCGCTGGAGAGCCTGGGCTGGATGGTCGAGCCGCTTGCTGCACAAGGTCGATGGGGTTTGCTCGAGATTCGGCGCTAGCCTTGATAAGTGAGCCTTATAAATGTTTCTGTTTTGATTGGGCTTACACCGAAACAGTCGCTAAAGCGTGTGCCTTGACGCCTGGGCGATGTAGAAATGATCGGTCCGGCAGGCTCGTTTGTTACGAGCCTCTGCAAATTCACTCCATCCATGGCTTCTTACAAGGTCACCCTGGTCTCCGAAAGCGAGGGCCTCAACAAGACCATTGAGGTTCCTGACGATCAGTACATCCTCGATGCTGCTGAAGAGCAAGGCATTGACCTGCCTTATTCGTGCCGTGCGGGTGCCTGTTCCACCTGTGCCGGAAAAATCACATCTGGAACCGTTGACCAGTCTGACCAGAGCTTCCTAGATGATGATCAGATCGAAGCCGGATTTGTGCTGACCTGCGTGGCCTACCCCACCTCCGACTGCACCATCAAGACCCACGCCGAAGAAGAGCTCTACTGAACTCCGGACTCTTGATCCGAAAATCTGGAAGAAGGATCGATTGCCACCTCCACGCGGGGGTGGCTTTTTGCTGTCAGTGTGGTGTCACGTGGCTCTCCTCCTGTCGATGACCGCCGTTCCCGCTGCACCGCTGAGACCTGAAGTGGAAGGGCTGCTTGACCATGGTTCGGTTCACACCAGTGCTGGAGGCCAGTACAGCTTTCGGGTGATCGGGCCCTGCTGCCGCCTGTATGACCGCGAAGAACTTCCCTGGCCCTGTTGTCGCTTGGCTTGGCGCAGTAAGGAACCAAGTTGGCGACGTGTCGGTCGTCGCTTTGTCGCTGATCTCGGGTCGCGTCGTTGCCCGTCCTATTCAGTTGAACTGCTTCAACCTGGATCCAGACCTACGAACACAGTGCTTACGCTCTTCCCGATGCGCTTCACCGCTGAAATGCAGGAGTGGTGGTACAGCCGTCGGCCCAGATCATTCGATCCGAGCAATCTTGCGCCCTGAAGGGAAAGCTCGACGACTGGGCCATTAGCTCACTGGATCGATCCGGCATTCACCAGATCGTCCCCTGTTGCTCAGAAATAGATTTTGCCGCCGCCCCATTCCTGGCCAAGAACCTTCGGAGCCACGAGGATATAGGCCGACATCAACTGCAGATCTTCATCGGTGAGATCTCGCATCGCTGGATACAGATCACGGCTGCGCATGCTGGGGTGAAGATCGGCAATGCTGTACTCGCCGTCATAGGAGGTGGGATCCTGCATGTAGTCCACCAGCGCGGCGATATTGTCGCGCGACGGTGTGGCCAGTGCCAGGGTTTCCGGGTCGAGACCAACGTTGTGGTTGGTTTTGGTGATGCCGCCGGCATGGCAGGTGCCGCAGCTGGTGTTGAACACTTTTCGACCCGCTTTGACCTGCTGTTCGCTGAAGGTCACCGCTGTGCCTTCAGGGTCGGAAGGCACGGTGAGTGTCTCCGTATCCCAGAGGGCGGCATGAACGGGTGAGCTGATCGACAAGACAGCCAGCACCGGCAGGACGATCAGCAGTCGAATCAGCGACTTTCGCAGGTTGAAGAGAAGAGGAACCATGAAGGATGCCAGAGACTGATGGATACAGCGCACCAAGCTCTTGTATCACGCTGAGGTATCAAAGTGACGCCGTTCAGGGTGCACCGATCACGAACTGTTGCAGCATGCGGTCCTTGATGAAGCGGTCACCTCGAGGCAGAGGAAGTCCTTCGCCAGGATCGTGTTCGGGAAAATCGCTCTGGCTTCCGCAAGCAGATCGTCTGCAGTCACAGCGTTGCCAGGTGCATAACGGGGGCTGAGATGGGTGAGGACAAGTTGTCCGACACCCGCTTCAGCTGCGGTCTGGGCCGCCATCGTGCTTGTGGAGTGCTGTCGCTGAAAGGCCATGTCGGCCTCGGCGTGGGAAAAGGTGGATTCGTGAATGAGCAGGTCTGCACCCTTGGCCAAGGCCACGGCTGCTTCGCAGAACACAGTGTCCGTGCAATAGATGAGACTCGCCCCGGCTTGTTCTGGCCCGCTGAGCGTTTTGCCGTCAATTCGCCGTCCATCTTCAAGGGTGACCGTTTCGCCTCGCTTGAGAGAGGCATAGACAGGTCCGGGGGGGATCGCCATCTCCCGAGCCTTGTTGATGTCGAAGCGACCCGGCTTCGGCTTTTCCTCAACGCGATAGGCATAGGCAGGAACTCGATGGTGCAGTGGTGTGGCCCGCACGGTCAGATCTGCATCTTCAAAAACGATGCGACCTGCTTCAGCGGCACTGCGGACTTTGTGCACCTTGAGTGGATAGCCGATTCTTGTTGAGCTGGTTCGCAGCACCCCCTCCAGATAGCTTTCGAGGGGATCAGGGCCATACAGATCCACACCACCACTGCTGCCGCTCAGCCCGAGGCTGGCCAGCAGGCCTGGAAGACCGAAAACGTGGTCACCATGCATGTGCGTGATGAAAATCCTGCGCAGCTGGGACAGCCTCAGATCACTGCGCAGGAACTGGTGCTGGGTTCCTTCTCCACAATCGAAAAGCCACAGTTCCGAACGCTGAGTCAGTCGCACGGCCACCGCTGAAACGTTGCGGGCTCGGGTTGGGACTCCAGAACTGGTGCCGAGAAAGGTGACCTGCACGGCATGGTGGGCTCAATGGTCAATCTGCCATGAAGGCCTGGCTGCAGTCCGCAGGGCGGGGCACACTGAGCAACCATTGGCCTGATGAGTGGTTCTGCACATTTCCATCGGTCGTGCTGCTGCTGGAGCAGCCCTGACGCTGCCACTGGCTGTGATTGCCCTGGCCGCTGAAGCCAGGACTGCGGTCACTGCCCAGGAGCCGCAGATGCGTGTTTTGGTGGCAGAAGGCTCGGAGTTGATCCTGCGCTCCGATGGCGATCAGCCCCTGCTCGTGCATGGCATCGCCCGTCACGAACGCCGCCTGGAGCGTCTGCAGGTTCGCTTGCGGAGGGGGCGCCTGACTCTTGCGGATGGCAGTGCAGATGGCCTCGCCTCGATTCGGATCAGCACGACTGACCCCCGTGGGATCTGGCTCGGGCGCCGGCGCTATCGCGGAGATCTGGTGCTCCTGGTCCGCAACGGCAGGATCCAGGCGATTAATCAGCTGGGCATTGAGACCTATCTCCCCAGTGTCGTTGGCAGTGAGATGCCTGCCAAGTGGCCGCTGGCAGCCTTGCAGGCCCAGGCCGTCGCTGCCCGGACCTACGCCCTTCGCCAACGGGGACGCAAGCCGGATTTCGATGTGAAGGCCACGGTGAGCAGCCAGGTTTACAAAGGCATCGAATCGGAGACTCCAAGTACCCGCAGCGCGGTCGCCACAACCCGCTCTCTTGTTCTGGTGCATAACGGCCGCTTGATCAATGCTGTTTTTCACAGCAGTTCCGGGGGGTCTACTGAGCCCAGCGGAGAGGTCTGGCAAAACCAGCTGCCCTATCTCGTGAGCGTTCAAGATCATGACCAGCACAGTCCTGTGCATCGCTGGAACCAACGTTTCGATGAAGGCGATCTGCGCCGCCGCTTTGAAGAGACCGGTGGAGTGGAGCGGTTGAGTGTGCTCAGCACCAGCTCAACCGGCAGGGTCCGTTCAGCTCGGATTCAAGGCCCGCTTGGGTCCCTCGTACTCACAGGTCGTCAACTGCGTCAGCGTCTGGGCTTGAAGAGCACGATGGTGCGTTTCTCTTTGCTGCAGGCAGAGCTGGAAGATGCTGGCGAGTCCATTGATCCCGCCGATCATGGATCGGAGTCAGCGCCGCAGCTGATCGGACTCTGGCGTGATTCCGCCAGCGGTACTGGCGGAGCGGCTGATCCGGCTTCACCAGCGCCCGTCATAACAGCGGCTCCCTTGCCCCCACCCCCGCCCAGAGCGGGCTTGACCGCATCGATTCGCGCCGGAAGCATTCCAGTGACTTCCCTCGGCACGATTGTGCTGGAAGCAGCAGGCCAGGGTTATGGCCACGGAGTGGGCATGAGCCAGTGGGGAGCCCACGGACTGGCCAGTCAGGGCGCTGATTTCCGTGAAATTCTCCATCACTACTACCGCGGGGCAACGATCAGGCCGTACCGACCGGCTGATGACCCATCAGTGGCATTCAGCACCGGTTCGGAGCCAGCCTTGATGGGTTGACCTGCCGCGATCGTTGCGTGCCCCAGTTTCTGTCCAAACTTGCGCTGCATCGCCGCCCGGAGCCGCTCGCGCTGATGGAGGCAATCGTGGATCACGTGGCGGCCCATCTCGCCCAGGCCCTTGAAGGGGAGCGCTTCAAGCCGCTGGGAATGGCGACGGGAAGGACCATGGAACCGTTCTACGAGGCTTTGATTCAGCGTCTGGTGGCATGGCCAATACCACAGCTCGAACAATTGAAACGCTGCTGGCTGAGTTTCAACCTTGATGAATACGTGGGCTTGTCGTCCGGAGATAACCGCAGCTTCGCCGCCTATATGGATGCCCAACTGGGTTGTCATCTCGATCTCTCTCCCTGCCAGTTGCAGCTGCCGGATGGAACGGCCAAGGATCCAGCCGAAGAGGCCCAACGCTATGGATCTGCGTTGCAGAAGGCAGGCGGTATCGGTCTTCAGCTGCTGGGTCTTGGTGGCAATGGTCACGTGGGTTTCAACGAGCCACCGTCACAACCCAGCAGTCGCTGCCGTGTCGTGACGTTGCAGCGAGCCACGCGGATTCAGAATGCCAGTGCTTTCGGCGGAAGCCCCGATAGGGTCCCTGAGCAGGCCATCACCCTTGGTCTTGATGAGATTCTTGCTGCTGAGGAGATCCATCTGATCGTTACCGGAGCCGCCAAAGCAGAGATTCTGCGGACAGCTTTGCTGGACCCCTGCAGTGCCGAAGTACCTGCCAGTTGGCTGCAGCGCCATTCAAGAGTGCATGTCTGGGTGGATGATGCGGCCTGTGCTCACCTGCCGCTGTTGTCTTGAACAGCTGGCAGTTCTGGATTGACCGTGGAGGCACTTTCACCGATCTGGTGGCACGCAATCCATCCGGCCAGTTGTTGGTGCGCAAAGTGCTTTCTGAACAGCCGGATGTTCCCGGGGATCCGGCTGTTGCCGCCATGCGCGAGTTGATGCAGCTCACTCCCGAGCAGCGGATTGATCCTGGATTGATCGAGGAACTGCGGCTGGGCACCACCGTTGCCACCAATGCACTGCTTGAGGGGGCGGGAGAGCCTGTGCTGCTGGTCACCAATCGCGGCCTGGCTGACCTGTTGCTGATCGGTGACCAGCACCGTCAGGACCTCTTTGCTCTGGCCATTGCCAAACCACCAACGTTGCTGGCCGCCGTTGAAGAGGTTCCCGGTCGCCTGGATGCGGATGGACGGGAGTTGGAAGCACTGCTGCTCGAGGACGAGTTCATGCAGAGGCTTGAGCGTCATCACCAGAACGGCATCCGCTGTTGCGCCATTGCGCTGATGCATGCATGGCGTGATCCCATACATGAAAAGGCGCTGGCGCAGCTAGTTCGTAGCGCTGGGTTCAGAACGGTGGTCTGTTCCCATGAGGCCAGCCCACTGCCGCGCCTGGTTCCAAGAGGACAAACCACGGTGGTGGAGGCTGCCGTCAGGCCTGTGCTTTCCGCCTACCTGGATCAGGTTCAAGCTGCTTTGGGTGATCAGGCCCGATTGAGGGTGATGACCTCCAGTGGAGCTCTGCAACATCCAGATTCACTGCTCGCCAAAGACACAATCCTTTCGGGCCCTGCCGGCGGCATGATCGGAGCTGTTGCCGCCGCTCAACAAGCGGGCCTTGGAGCCTCGGCCCTCGTGGGTGTCGATATGGGGGGCACGAGCACGGATGTGTTCTGTCTGCCTTCGGGCGCGGCTGACCGGGAGTGGGAACGCAATGCTGAAACCGAGATTGCCGGATATCAGCTCACAGCGTCGCGGCTGCCGATCCATACCGTGGCGGCAGGAGGGGGATCGATCATCAGTGCTCATGGTGGTCGCCTGACGGTGGGTCCACGCTCGGCTGGAGCTGAACCAGGGCCTGCCTGCTATCGCCGAGGTGGCCCTCTGGCCATCACGGATGCCCATCTGCTGCTGGGCCGACTGCAGGTAGATGCCTTCCCGGCAGTTTTCGGACCTGATCGCGATCAGCCTCCTGATCTACAGGCGACCCGTCAACAGTTTCAGGCGCTTTCCTCTCAACTGGGCCAGGCCCCCGAGCAGCTGGCCGAAGGTGCTCTTGACCTCGCTGTCGAGGCGATGGCCGGAGCGATCCGCCATGTCTCCCTCTTCCGTGGCCATGACATCCGTGGAGGAGTGCTGGTTGCTTATGGCGGTGCTGCAGGGCAGCTGGCCTGTCGACTGGCCGAGTCTCTAGGTCTCAGGCAGGTGCTGCTCCACCCTCTGGCTGGGGTGCTCTCGGCCTATGGCCTTGGCCAGGCCCGTCAGCGCCAGCTGCATCAGCGTTCCATCCGTCGTCCACTTGACGCGACATTGCTGACTCAGTTGCCGGCCATGGTTAGGTCTGACCTGAGCACAGCACTCGTGGGACTGCAGCAGCTCTCCGCTGGGTCTTCGGCAGCAGCGGAGCGTCAGATCAGGATCGAGCTGCGCGATGCCTCTGGCGAACAAGGTCTGATGCTCTCACTGGCATCAGGTGTTGAAGACCTGGATCTGCATCAACTTGAAACCTGGTTTGACCAGGCTCATCGGCTTCGGTTTGGCTACACGCCGCCGCGCACGGCCCCTCTGATCGCCGAACGCCTCGAGGTGGAGGTGCTTGATGCGAGGGCGGAGAGCTCCCTTCAATCCAATGCTGAAGGCCATGGCACCGAAGCCCACTCATCAGTGAGGGTTCAGCGGGCTCAGGTTCATTGGAGAGAGCAGGGCTGGTGTGATGTGCCTGTGCTGGAGCGCTGGCAGTTGAAGTGCGATCAGCAGCTGTCGGGGCCCGCGCTCATCCTGGACCCCACGGCGAGCATCGTTCTGGAGCCAGGGTGGAAGGCCCGGCTGCTGGATGACGACAGTGTGCTGCTCGAGGGGACATCCAGGGCTGCCTCTTCGAGGTCTTATGCCGGGACGGATGCCAGTGGAGCGACTGACGAGCAGGACAAGGTCCCGGATCCTGTGGATCTCAGCCTCTTCCATCACCGTTTCATGCAAATTGCTGAGCGCATGGGAGAACGGCTGCGTCAGACCAGTCGATCCGTGAACATGAGGGAGCGGCTGGATTTTTCCTGTGCGCTGTTCGATTCGCAAGGGGCGCTCGTGGCCAATGCGCCTCACATCCCTGTGCACCTGGGTTCGATGAGTGATGCGGTCGTGGATCTGCTGGAGCAGATCCAACGCGGTGAGAGGCCTGCGCTGGCGGCCGGAGACACCGTGATCAGCAACGATCCATTCCACGGTGGCACCCACTTGCCTGATATCACGGCGATCACACCTTGTTTTGTGGAGGGAGATCACGATCCCTTCGCCTTTGTGGCCTGTCGCGGGCACCACGCCGATGTGGGTGGTCTGACACCAGGTTCGATGCCGCCCTTCAGCTCCAGCATTGAGGAGGAAGGTCTGCTGGTGCGCAACCACTGGTTGTCCGCCAGGGGAACGCCGGATCGGCAAGGTTGGAATCAGTTTTTGCAGGGGCTCAGCTCACCCCCAAGAGACCCCGAACTTCTCTGGGCAGATCTTCAGGCCCAGGCAGCGGCCAATCATCTGGGCACTGAATTGTTCGATCAGCTGCTCCAGCTGGAGGGCTGCCAGCGTGTTCGGCGCTATCTGCAGCATGTTCAGGACCATGCTGCAGCCACTGTTCGGCGCCTGATCGACCGTTTTCAGGACAGCACCTTCGAGGTTGATCTCGACAACGGTGCAAGGCTCAAGCTGGCCTTGAAGGTCGATCGGAAACGGCAAGAGGCTTTGCTCAATTTCTGTGGGACCAGTCCCCAGGGCAAGCACAATTTTCACGCTCCACTGGCGGTGACCAAGGCTGCCGTCCTTTATGTGATTCGCTGTCTGGTTGAGGAGCCGATTCCCCTCAATGCCGGATGTTTCCAGCCGTTGACCCTGATCGTCCCGGAGGGCTCCCTACTCAACCCCAGCTCGCCGGCTGCAGTCGTCGGCGGCAATGTGGAAACATCGCAGGCGCTCTGCAATCTGCTGTTTGCTTCTCTCGGGGTGATGGCCGCGGCCCAGGGCACGATGAACAACCTCACCTTCGGTGACGGGCGCAGGCAGTATTACGAGACCATCGCCGGTGGCGGAGGAGCAGGCCAGGGCTTCGCTGGATCAAGCGGAGTGCAGACGCATATGACCAACTCCAGGCTCACCGACCCTGAGATTCTCGAGCAGAGATTTCCAGTGAGGCTTGAACGCTTCGGCTTCCGTCGAGGTAGCGGCGGAGTCGGTCGTTGGCCTGGAGGCGACGGGTTGGAGAGGGAGTTCCGCTTTCTGGAACCAATGACGGCAGCGCTCTTGTCTGGTTCCAGGATTGTTGCCCCTTTCGGCCTGGCCGGGGGAGAACCGGGCGCAGCGGGAACGGCGCTGCTGACCCGGGCCGATGGAACGGTGCAGGAGCTGGATGGTTGCGTGCAGCTTCAGGTCAATCCAGGGGATCGACTGCTGATCGGCACTCCCGGTGGTGGTGGCTTTGAGCCACTTATGCGGTCAGGTCATCGCTGAGTTTGAGGTTCGCGCTGACACTGCAGATGTCGTCGAGTTCCTCTAAGGCGTCCAGCAACTTCAGACACTGTTGGGTGCTCTCTTCGTTGTCCGGTCTCACCTGGGTAAGGGGGTGCCAGAAGTGACCCCATTCCGAGACCCCCCAGCCTTGATCGCGCAGTCCTTTCTGCAGGGATTCGAGCGCTTCGAAGGGACCATGCACCAGGGCTTCCTCGGGACTTCTGAGCTGATAACCATCGGCCTCCAGATTGAGCAGGCATTCCAGCAGTGCCTCCTCATTGATCGCCGGGCTCCTGAGGCTCACTTCACTGCGGTGCTGGAAGAGATAGCTCACGCATCCGCTTTCGCCGAGGTTGCCGCCGTGTTTGCTGAAGGCCAGCCGTACAGCGGCTGCGGTGCGGTTGCGGTTGTCGCTCAGTGCTTCCACCAGAACAGCCACTCCTCCGGGGCCATAACCCTCGTAGCGGATTGATTCAAGCTGTTCCGTGTCACCAGCCTTTCCGGAGCCTTTGGCGATGGCTCTTTCGATGTTGCTTGCTGGTACTCCAGCGGCCTTGGCCTTAACAATCGCCGTGCGCAGTTGGAAATTGCCATCAGGGTCACTGCCCTGGCGTGCAGCCACGCTGATTTCGCGTCCGATCCTGGTGAATACAGCTCCTCGCTTGGCATCCACCACGGCCTTGGTGCGTTTGATCTGGGACCATTTGCTGTGGCCTGCCATCGGATGCTTCGGCGTCCGTTTGCTTACTGCAAAGTACTGAGCTTGCAGCATCACCCCCGCGCTTCAAACACCACCTTCGGTTTCAGACCATCCTCTGCATCGGGAACACCGAGGCCGAGCATGCGCCCTCCGTCACTGAGAACGACCACAGCATCAGCCGCGCCGCTGATGCCGGGGGTGATCCGGCGCCCACAGCTCCAGTCCAGTTGTTCGCTGGCACTGAGCAGGCGCTTCGGCAGATGAGGCAAGGCCAGCTCGGGGCGCATCAAGGTCATTTCCCCCTGGCCGACCTCGTCCGGCGCGGCAGGCAGAGCCACCGCTTGGTGGTCATGGAAGCCGAGGGCCTGGGTTCGCCGCAGGCTGGCCAGACAACCTCCACATCCGAGTGCTGCACCCAGATCTCTGGCAAGTGAACGGATGTAGGTGCCGGCTGAGCAATGCACCTCCACGCTCAAACGGGCTTGCGCTGCATTCCACCCCAGCAGTCGCAGTTGATGAATGGTCACAGGCCGTGCCGCAAGCTCCATCTGCTCGCCGCGACGGGCCCTGGCGTAAGCACGCTCACCATCCACGTGCACGGCTGAGACCTGAGGGGGCTGTTGGCTAATCGCGCCGAGGAACCGACTCAGTGCCTGGTCCAGCGTTTCTGAGCTCAGATCTGGGACTGATTGTCTGGACAGTTCATCCCCCTGCAGGTCGTCGGTGTTGGTGGTGATCCCCAGCTGGATCACGCCTCGATAGGTTTTCTCACCAGGCAGGTAAGGCAACAACCTCGTCGCCTGTCCCACTGCGATCGGCAGGACACCGGTCACCGCGGGATCCAGAGTGCCGCCATGACCAACTCTGCGGATGCCCAGCACTCGCCTGATGCGAGCGACGCAAGTGTGGGAGGTGATTCCAGCCGGCTTGTCGATCACGGCGAAGCCGATGGGCGCAGTCAATGTGCAAGCCATGTCCAGCTGTCGACTGTGGCACCCTGCCTTTGGCACCAGTGGGCTCGCACGTAGGTTTGCCCGATCGCGTCCTGATGGTCCATGCAGTCACTCAATGCCTCCGCTGGTGTGGACATTCAGGAGTTTCTCGACAGCGGCTTCTCAGTGAAGGAGCATCTCGCGTCTTACCTATCGCTCTCAGCAGCGGAAGTCGCCGAGCGACTGCCTCAGAGCACTGAGGATCTGGCAGCGATGCATCCGGGAGCTTTCGATCCTGAGCGAGCGGCTGATTTCTATGAGGACACGGTTGGCACGGGCCATCTGTTCGAATTGGCAGCCTGGCATCTCAGCAGTGCCGACTACATCGCAGACACTCTGCGGCTGCAGAAGCTGTTTGCTCATGGCGATGTGCTCGATTTCGGAGGCGGTATTGGAACGCATGCTCTGGCTGCAGCGGGTCTGGAGAGCGTTCGGCATGTCTGGTTTGTGGATCTCAATCCTCAGAACCGTGGATTTGTCCAGGACCGTGCTAATCGTCTGGGACTTGAGAAGCGTGTGAGTGTCCACCGCGATCTCGACAGTCTTCCCCGTCGGCGTTTCGACACGGTGGTGTGTCTTGATGTGCTTGAGCACCTTCCTGATCCCTCGAGGCAGTTGATGGAGTTTCACCAACGCCTCAATCCCGGCGGTCGGGCTCTACTCAACTGGTATTTCTTCAAGGGGCACGACGGTGAGTACCCCTTTCACTTCGATGACCCGCGGCTGGTGGAAGACTTTTTTCGCTGCTTGCAGAGCCGCTTCCTGGAGTTGTTTCATCCACTGCTGATCACAACCAGGGTCTACCGTCCGATTGAGGACAGCTGAGCTGAACGATCGATGGCCCAGATCTCAGGACAGGGTCGCTGGCTGATTCGTCTGATTGTGGTTAAGAAGCTCCTCCTGGCCGGAGTTCTCCTTGCGATCAGCCTGGCCGCTGTGTTTGGGGATGTTCACTATGCCGAGCTGTCGGATTTCGCCGAAACCTGGGGGAAGGCGGACCGTCAATTTCTTTCTTCGCTGGCAGTGAAGGGAACTCTTTTGGGCCCGACACGTCTGATGCGTCTGGCTTTTGTTTCGGGGCTCTATGCCGCCTTGATCCTTGTGGCGGCCTGGGCCACATGGGTGGGTCGCCGCTGGGGCGAGTGGTTACTTGTCGGAGTCCTCGGCCTCGCTCTGCCTCTGGAACTCGTCGATGCCTTGCATGAACAAAGCCCCAGAACATGGATTGTTCTGGGGCTCACCGTGATTGGCCTTGTGTTGACAACCCGTATGGCACTGAGCTCAGAGCGGCGTCCTTGATCAGGAGACGTCGTGCTGGTCAAACAGCAGCTGTGATGTTGATGCGCTTGCGATTGCGCAGTCCGCGTCGGATCGTCTCGAACTTCACCACGCCATCAGTCAGTGCAAAGAGAGTGTCGTCCTTGCCGTGACCAACATTAACTCCGGGCAGAACTGAAGTGCCGCGCTGACGGATCAGGATGGAGCCTGCGGTGACGGATTCTCCGCCGTAAGCCTTCACTCCGAGACGCTTGGAATTGGAATCGCGGCCGTTACGGGTTGAACCTGTGCCTTTCTTATGAGCCATGGGGAGGGATGGAAGAGGAGGGAGAACGTTGGTTGAGATTGATCCGGATGATCAGCTGATGGGTTTGCCACCGACGGAAATCGACTGAACCATGACTCTGGTCATCTCCTGACGATGACCATTCTTGCGACGGGTCTTCTTTTTGGGGCGCATTTTGTAAACGATCACCTTGGGGCCGCGGCGGTGCGCCATCACCTTCAGCTCCACACTGGCGTCCTTCACATAAGGCTTGCCAAGAGTTGTGCCCTTGGAATCCTTCACGAGGAGAACGTTGTCGAGAGTTACGGTCGCGTCGACCTCAGCGTTCAGTCGGTCGAGATCGTAGTAACGATTGGCCTGCAGCCAGAACTGCTGACCGGATGCCTCGACGATCGCGTAGGTGCCTGTTTCTTGAGCTGCAGAGGTTGTTGAGCTGGATTCGGCCATGTGCTGAGGGACGCGGTCAGGCTCGGACAAGCCGATTTGGCCTGAGCCGCAATCGAAAGACAAACAAAGATCCTCGGTCTTCTTAGCCCCTTTCGTCAAGATTCAGCTCAGGATCCTGTCGCGGTGATGGCTCGTCCGGCACTTACGATCGCTTTGCTGCTCAAGACGAGAGATCTCGTTGAGATCTGCTGCCAATGGCTGCCGGTGAATCGCTATTCACCCGTTGATCTCGGTGCCGTCGAGTCGGGTCAGGGTGTTGTTGAACTGCTCTCCCGCCAGCGTGAAGCGGTGGATGCCGTCGTGATTGAGCAGTGCCTGCTGGATGACAAGACCCGTGAAGCTCTCGGCAGTGAGGGTTTGTTGTTCCCCGCTGTGGTGGTGGGTGAGTTGATGGGGCGTGTGGATTACCACCCTGAAGAGGTCCATCTGCCTGGAGATCAGCTAGAGCAGCTGGGCTACAACGTTGATGCCTCCATTCCTCGCTTCCTGCGCCAGGGGCAGAAGGATGCCAGACCCGAAGACGGCGCTGAACAGAACGCCATGCCTTCCATGGATGGCAGTGCATGGAAGCTGTCTAGTCGCCTGCAGGAGCGACTCGGGTATCTGGGCGTTTTCTACAAGCGAGACCCCTCTCGCTTTCTGGCCAACCTCCCTCCTGATGAGCAGCGGGACCTCGTTCAGTCACTTCAGCGCACCTATCGGGATCTGTTGATCAGCTACTTCAGGGATCCGGCTGCGGCTAACCAGGCACTGGAGAGTTTCGTGAACACAGCCTTCTTCGGGGATCTGCCGATCACCCGAGCTGTGGAGATCCACATGAATCTCATTGACGACTTCTGGAAGCAGCTCAGACTTGAAGGGCATAAAAACGATTTTCTTCAGGACTATCGCCTCGCTCTGCTCGATGTCATGGCTCACCTCTGCGAGATGTATCGACGTTCGATACCTGCTGAGGTCTCCCTGACACCCGCGGCCGGGGAACGTCGCGTTCTCACCGATCCGGAGGTGGCCCCATGAGCCCACGCAAGACTTACATCCTCAAGCTCTACGTGGCCGGCAACACGCCGAACTCCATGAGGGCGCTCAAGACTCTGCGCAACATCCTCGAGACGGAGTTCAAAGGCGTCTACGCCCTAAAGGTGATCGATGTGCTCAAAAATCCGCAGCTGGCGGAGGAGGACAAGATCCTCGCTACACCAACTCTCTCAAAAATCCTCCCCCCTCCGGTGCGTCGGATCATCGGCGATCTGTCCGACCGTGAGCGGGTGCTGATCGGACTGGACCTCCTCTACGACGAACTCACCGACAACAGTCTCACTTCATCGTTGATGGATGCGTTGGAAGAGGTGGAGTCAGCCGAATCAGATTCTTAAGCCTGCCCGTGCACCAGCAGGTGATGACTCGTTTTTTCCTTACCTTGCAGCCATAAGAGCGTCGTTATGCAGATTTCCAGCTCCAGTGGTTCTCCACAGATGCAGGTTCAGAAGCTTCCGACTGGGATCGAGGGTTTTGATGACGTCTGTCAGGGAGGCCTTCCCATCGGTCGCAGCACGCTGATCAGCGGTACCTCCGGTACCGGCAAAACAGTTTTTTCACTGCATTTTCTGCACAACGGCGTCGCCCACTTCGACGAACCGGGAATTTTTGTCACCTTCGAAGAATCGCCTCTCGACATCCTCCGCAATGCCGCCAGCTTCGGATGGAATCTGCAGGAAATGGTCGAACAGGACAAGCTGTTCATCCTTGATGCATCCCCCGATCCCGATGGTCAGGATGTGGCCGGAAGTTTCGACTTGTCCGGTCTGATCGAGCGGATCAATTACGCCATTCGCAAATACAAGGCGAAACGGGTGGCGATCGATTCAATTACTGCGGTATTTCAGCAGTACGACGCTGTGTTCGTTGTCCGTCGCGAGATCTTCCGGCTGATTGCTCGTCTCAAGGAAATCGGTGTCACCACCGTGATGACCACGGAGCGCATCGACGAATACGGTCCGATTGCTCGCTACGGCGTTGAAGAGTTCGTTTCCGACAATGTGGTGATCCTGCGCAATGTGCTGGAGGGCGAACGCCGGCGGCGCACCGTGGAGATTCTCAAGCTGCGCGGTACCACGCACATGAAGGGAGAATTTCCATTCACGATGGGTGCGCATGGGATCAGCATCTTTCCGCTCGGTGCCATGCAACTCACTCAGCGGTCTTCGAATGTGCGCATCAGTTCGGGCGTTCCCCGACTCGATGAGATGTGCGGCGGTGGTTTCTTCAAAGACTCGATCATCCTGGCCACCGGAGCCACGGGTACTGGCAAGACGCTGCTTGTCTCGAATTTCATCGAGGATGCTTGCCGCAACAAAGAACGCGCCATCCTGTTTGCCTACGAGGAATCGCGAGCCCAGCTGCTCCGCAACGGCACCAGCTGGGGTATTGATTTCGAACAGATGGAGCAGGACGGACTGCTCAAGATCATCTGCGCCTATCCGGAATCGACTGGCCTCGAGGATCACCTGCAGATCATCAAGACGGAGATCAGTCAGTTCAAGCCTTCACGGATGGCGATTGACTCCTTGTCCGCCCTGGCGCGCGGTGTCAGCCACAACGCCTTCCGTCAATTCGTGATCGGTGTGACCGGCTATGCGAAACAGGAAGAAATCGCCGGTTTCTTCACGAACACCTCAGAGGAGTTCATGGGCAGCCATTCGATCACTGATTCCCATATCTCCACCATCACCGACACGATTTTGCTGTTGCAGTACGTGGAGATCCGTGGAGAGATGGCCCGCGCCGTCAATGTCTTCAAGATGCGTGGTTCTTGGCACGACAAGGGCATCCGTGAGTTCGTGATCACCGGTAATGGTCCGCAGATCAAGGATTCCTTCTCCAACTTTGAGCGGATCATCTCCGGGGTGCCCAATCGGGTCAGCAGTGATGAGCGCAGTGAGCTTTCGCGCATTGCCCGCGGTGTATCCCCCGACGCCTGATCAGCTCTCCGTATTTGGCGTCAAAGCCAGGCGTTCATCTTCACTCTGTCGCTCAGCTCTCCACCGCAATTCCTCCGGATCTTCCTGAGCCAGCGGGAGCTCAAACCAGAACGTCGTACCCACGTCGGGCTCGCTCGCCATTGAGATCATGCTGCCGTGTTTTTCAAGGATGCCTCGCACGATCGACAGGCCAAGCCCCGTCCCCACCTCGGTGTGAACAGCATTCTCAACCCGGTAAAAGCGCTCAAAGATGCGTTGCTGGCTTTCCTCACTGATGCCATAGCCGGTGTCACACACCTCCACCCGGATCTTCGGCAATGGCGAACTCAGGATGCAGGTGGGCCCTTCGTTGCTGTCGCTGTCCGGTTCTGATGGCACCATCTGGCAGCTGTCGGGCCACGTGTAGGCCCTGATCATCAGACGACCGCCGCTGCGGCTGAACTTCAGCGCATTGCCGACCAGATTGTCGAGCACCTGCAGGATTAGGTCCCAGTTGCCCAGAACGTCGGGAAGGTCGCGGTCGGCTTCGAGGCTCAGCTCAACCTGCTTGTCGCTGGCGTTCAGCTGGTAGCTGCGCAGGGTCTGCTCCAGTCCGGGGCGCAGATCAACGGCAGAGAATTGAACGACTCGATTGGATTCCAGTCTTGAAAGATCGAGAACGTCGTTCACCAGGCGGGTGAGGCGATCTGTTTCCGAGTTGGCAACGCCCAGAAATTCCTTTCGATCCTCTTCGCTGAGCTGGTCTCCCATGTCATGGAGAGTCTCCACGTAACTCTTGATGTTGAACAAGGGTGTGCGCAGTTCGTGGGAGACGTTGCTGATGAAACGGCTCTGAGCCGCATTCAGCTCCACTTCCCGGGTGAGGTCCTGGATGGTGACGGCGATCCCCTTGAGGGTGTCGCCGCTTGGCTCGCGAACGGCCTGGATCACGAAACGCAGGGTTCTCGGTGGATCACCGACACTGCTGCGCAACTCATTGGTGTCCGTTTGCTTGGAGAACACGGCATCGAGAGGCTCATGCAGTTCAACGGACAGCAGTTCCGGCAGCTCGTTGAGAAAGTCCTGGCCTTCGAGATTGCGACCTTCCCAGCGAAACAGGCGTCGTGCCGTCGGGTTGACAAGCACGATGCGTCCATCACCGTCGAGCAGAACCGCACCGTCGGCCATGGTGGCGATCAGCGAAGCCTGTTTGACCTGGGCTGCCTGGAGTTCTTCGATATTGGCAGCGTCATAGTCCTGCAGCTGTGAAGCCATGGCATTGAAGCCATCCAACAGTTCTCCCAATTCGCCACCCATCGGCAGGCCGATGCGAGCACGGAAGTCACCATCGCCAATGGATCGAACCCCTCTCAGCAGCTCCTTGACCGGACGGGTGATGGTCAGTGCGTTGAAAACAGCGCCCAGAATCACCAGAACCCAGATGGAGATGAACACCGCCACCGTGACCTCACGGGTGAGGGCTGCGCTGGCCAGTGCGGTTTCATTGGGGTTCACACCCAGAGCCAATACCCCCAGGTAGTTGTTGTTCTCCACCAACGGCACGAACACATCCGTGACCTGACCCTGGGGAGTCATGTGCTGGCGGACCAGCGGATTCTGGGTGCGGTTGCGCAGTTCATCCGGCAGTTCCAGACGCCGGCTCAGGCGCAGATCCTCGTTGCTGGCGTCGTCACTGCCGCTGACGGGTATCCCCAGGTAGACAATGCCATCCGGATCAGCGAAAAAGATGTAGCGCAGACTTCTGCTCGAACGCCAGAAGGTCTCTGTGACGTTGGCGAGTTCGCGGTCCCGTCCTTCCGCCACCAGCTCGCTGACATTCCCGGCCAGCAGAAGGCCCAGATCCCTGGCATAACGGGTGTCATTCATTGCCGTGTCGCGCTGAATGCCGTTCAGCGCGAAGAAGGTGATGCCCGTCATCATTAGGCTCACCACAAGGGTTGCCACGGCCAGCAGTTTGGTCTGAAGGCTGAATTCGGCCCACCAGGAGCGAGCCTGCGGCCACAAACCTCTTGCGGTTGTTTCCTCAGCTCCGGCGCTTGGAGTTGCCCATTCCGCCGGGGCCTCTTTTTGAGCCGTGGCTGGATCGCTGGCCATTCCGCCGGAGCACATCAACCGAGACTAGGACCGGCGCACCTGATGACCGATGTCGCGGCGGAACTGCATCCCGTTGAAACGCACCAATTCGAGGCCTGCATAGGCGCTGGCGAAGGCCTGATCAAAGTCCGCCGCTTGGGCGACCTGGGTCAGAACTCTTCCTCCGGCAGTCTTCACCGTGCCATCGGCCTGACGACGTGTGCCGGCATGAAACAGTTGCCGTTGCCTGTCGGGATCCGACTGCAGCTGGATCACATCCCCTTTGCGTGGAGTCTCGGGATAGCCCTCAGCGGCGGCGACAACACAAGCGCTGCACATGCTGGCAATCGACAGTTCGGGTGCCAGATCTAAACACCCGAGGGCGCAGGCCTGCAGAACCGTTGCCAGTTCTGGACCCATCAAGGGCATCAGGGTCTGGCATTCAGGATCACCGAAGCGACAGTTGAATTCGATCACCTGTGGACCTTCCGGGGTCAGCATGAGGCCGGCATAGATCACGCCTCTGTACTGGATTCCCTGATCCCTCAGTGCTTGCAGGGTGGGTTCGAGCACAAGCTGCTGAACCCGCTGGAGTCCGGCTTCATCGAGCAACGGAGCGGGTGCATAGGCGCCCATGCCCCCGGTATTCGGTCCCCTGTCGCCCTCGAGCAGCCTTTTGTGGTCTTGGGCTGGCGGCAGCAGCACCATGCGCTCGCCATCGCATAAGGCGAAAACAGACACTTCAGGACCTTGCAGGCGTTCCTCCAGAACCAGCCGATCGCCTGCGGAGCCGAAGCGTCCGGCAAAGGCGTCACGGATCGCCGCTGCGGTCTCTTCGTATGTTTCGGCGACGGTGACTCCCTTGCCGGCAGCCAGGCCATCGGCTTTCACCACCAGTGGCCGTTGAAGCTGTTCCAGCAGCTCAAGCCCTTCGCTGACGCTGGCGACGGTCCAGTGGCCAGCGGTGGGGATTCCAGCTTCCCGCATCAAAGCCTTGGCCCAGGCCTTGCTCGCCTCAAGCTGGGCTCCATCGGCGCTGGGGCCAAACACGGCCAGTCCTGCATCGCGCAAACGGTCGGCTACCCCAGCGGCAAGGGGGGCTTCTGGTCCGATCACAACGAGATCGATTGCTTGCTCCAGGCAGGCTTTGACCAGGCCCTCGGCATCCTGTTCCCCAATCCCCAGCGACTTGCAGTCGTCGAGGTCGACGGTCCCTCCGTTTCCCGGAGTGACCCATACAGCTTTCACTCCTGGGCAGCGGCGTAAGGCCCAGGCCAGAGCCTGTTCACGGCCACCACCGCCCACCACGAGCAGATGTCGGAGCGCTGGGAGGGCCTGAGGACGGGAGCTGGAATGGGCCATGGAGGCAAGCGTTTCGGGCGGAGGCCCTTAGGTTTGAACGTCGCTCCGCTGTTGTTGATGGCGGAGAGATCGTTCCATCTTTGTTGAACGCCTTCCGGCCCATGGGTTTGCTCCCCCTGCCTCTGACACTTCTTTTGGCGGTGGTGCCTGGCTCCGAAGCGCCAGGTTCCTCGGTGTCGCTCCAATCCTCAGGGCCCATGCTTCAGGAGTCCTTCGAGACCGTTCTGATCGAAGGAGGTATCCCTGAGTTGAAGTTGGCTTGCGAGGAGTCGGCCAGCTTTGGTCTCAATGAACGTCTCCAGTTGCTGCGTGATCGGCTCATGCTGGTTGCTCCTGCACCGCAGCGTTTTGATGTGGTGATGGCCAATGCCAGGGCTCTGATGTCCTGCAAGGCGCCGGACAGTGCCCAAGTGGTTCTCAGTCGCTATGGCCCCGGTCCCGGTCGCCGAAGGCGGGAATGGCTGCTGCTGTCCTGGCAGGCTGCCAGTGCGGCATTGGATCAGGAGCGCATTGTTCTGGCTCTGCTGCGTCTGGCGGAAGGAGACCTCACCAGGCTCGATGCTGAGCAGCTTGTCGTGGGTCTGGATGAGCAAGGACTGCCCTTAACTCGCTCAGCTCTTGACCTTCTGGCAGAAGCGCAGATCGCCTCCGGGCAGCCCGAGCAGGCTGTGATCACCCTGCTTGCGGGCCGAACGCCAGGTGTGATCGCAGCACGTCGTCTTGGTCTCGCTGCAGAGCTGCTGGATGTGATGGAGTCCGAACGCAGTGTGTCTCTGATCGAGGCGGCTCTCGATCAGGCCGCGGCGGAGCAGGCCTGGAACCAGGCGGAGGACTTGCTGCGGCTGCAGCTGCGTCTGGAGCTTGCCAGCGGCGGCAGCGGTGAACGTCCCCGCGAACGCTTGCAGCGACTGGCAACCAGGCTGGATGATCGCTTCACACTGCTGGATCTCGATCAGGATCTGCCGGGAGGGTCGCTGGAGCAACAACAGCAACTTCAGCAGGAACTGCGCTCGCCAAGGGCACCGGGTGGCCATGCCGCGCTGGGAGAATCACCAGCACCTGAAGCCGGCGCGACCGGCGTCAACGAGCAGCCATGACCATTTCTCACGGCGACCTTCTTTACGAAGGCAAAGCCAAGCGCATTTATGCAGGCTCAAGCGACCAGCAGGTGCTGGTGGAGTTCAAGAACGACGCCACTGCATTCAACGCTCAGAAGAAGGCTCAGCTGGATGACAAGGGGCGTCTCAACTGCCTGATCTCAGCCTGTCTGTTCGAGTTGCTGGAGCGAGAGGGAATCCCCACGCATTACTGCGGAATCGCTGAGGAAACCTGGATGCTTGTCCAGCGCGTCGAGGTGATTCCAGTTGAGGTTGTGTTGCGCAACATCGCCACCGGATCGCTCTGTCGCGAGACGCCGATCGCCCAGGGCACAGCCCTTGAACCGGCTCTGCTTGACCTCTATTACAAAGATGACGGCCTGGGTGATCCGTTGCTGACGGATGCACGCCTGGAACTTCTGGGTCTGGTCTCCAGAGAGCTGCGGGGGCGGATCGAGTCATTGGCCAGGAAGGTTAATTCCGTGCTGATTCCTTTCTTCAGGAGTGTCGACCTGCAGCTGGTTGATTTCAAGCTGGAGCTTGGACTGAATGCCACAGGTGAGCTGCTTGTCGCTGATGAGATCAGTCCTGACACTTGTCGACTCTGGGATCTGTCCTGCATGGATGCAGAGAAACGCATCCTCGACAAGGACCGCTTCCGGAAGGATTTGGGCGGTGTGATCGAGGCCTACGGGGAGGTCTGCAAACGGGTACAAGGGGCCTGCCCGACACCCCGCAACTGCAGTTAAGTTCACCGACGTTTGTGGCCGGCACGGCCGACTTCCGTCTCCCCAATGGTCGCTTTCTCCTCCAGCCGAACCAAGAACGCCGTTCGGCGAGGTGCCGTGGGATTTGCCCTCGCCCTTCCATTGATCAGCGGCCTGCCGGGGCAAGCCCAGGCTGAGCCTGATGGGACTGAGATCGAAGCTGCTCAGGCTGAAGAGATACAGGTGGATGTCGAAACAGAAGCTGTCGAGTCAGAAGCTGTCGAAACTGAGGGTGTTGAGGCTGAAGCTGTTGAGGCCGAGGGTGTTGAGGCTGAGGGTGTTGAGGCTGAGCTGACCGAGGAGCAGATCGACGTTGAGCAGATTGAGGTCACCCCTGCCCCGGCCGCAACTCCCGTTGCCGAGCCGATTGACGAGGGGCCACAACAGCCCAGGGTGTTGATCACCGAGGTGATCATTGAGGGCATCGATGGACATCCAGAGCAGGAACGTCTCGAGCTCGCGGCCTATGACGCCATGCGTGTGCGCCCTGGCAGCAGGGTGACGAGAGAGGAACTGAAGCTTGATCTCGATGCGATCTACGCCACGGGATGGTTCTCGGACGTGCGCATTGAGCCGATCAACGGTCCGCTGGGTGTGCAACTGGCTGTGCAGGTGGTTCCCAACCCGGTGATGACCCAGGTTGTTCTTGAGCCTGAAGACAACAAGATCGAGCCTCAGGTGATTGAGGACACCTTCAGTTCCGATTACGGCCGCACGCTCAACCTCAATGAGCTGCAGCTGCGCATGAAAGAGCTGCAGAAGTGGTACGCCGATCAGGGTTATTCACTGGCCCGTGTTAGCGGACCCACCAGGGTGAGTCCTGATGGGGTGGTGCAGCTGAAGGTGCTGATCGGCACCGTGGCCGGTGTCGAGGTCAAATTCATCAACAAGGAAGGGGAGGACACCAACGAGAAAGGAGAGCCGATCAAGGGCAAGACCAAGCCGTGGGTGGTGAGCAGGGAAATCTCCATCAAGCCCGGGGAACCTTTCAACCGCACCCAGCTTGAGAGCGACATCCGTCGTTTGTATGGCACATCGCTGTTCAGTGATGTGAAGGTGACCTTGCAGCCTGTCACAGGTGAGCCAGGCTTCATCACCATCGTTCTGGGCATCGTCGAGCAGTCCACTGGCTCGCTCTCAGGTGGTCTCGGCTACAGCCAGAGTCAGGGGGTCTTTGGCCAGCTCCAGCTTTCCGACAGCAATCTGTTCGGTCGTGCCTGGGACCTGGCACTGAACTTCACTTACGGTCAGTTCGGTGGACTTGCGAATCTCACGTTCTCCGATCCCTGGATTAAAGGAGACAACCATCGCACTTCCTTCCGGACCTCCTTCTTCCTCAGCCGGGAAGTTCCTCAGGTCTTCCAAAGTCAGAACGATGGAGATATTGTTGCTCTGAATGATTACTTCGATAACGACTCATCTAAGACCTATTCCATTAGCTCCAGTAATAATCCCGCTGGAAGCAAATTTGATAATGTTGATGAGGCAAATGATGAGTTTTCTGATACCAGCTGGTTTGATTTTGAGGGCGATTCAATCGCTTTGGAGCGTATTGGCGGAAATGTGATTTTTGCTCGTCCGCTCAATGGCGGCGATCCTTTCAAGAAGGTGCCCTGGCAGGTATTGGCTGGACTGAATCTTCAGGCTGTTCGTCCCATCAACTATGCGGGTGAGACAAGGCCTTACGGCATCGCCAGCAGAAGAATCAAAAAAGATCGTGTCAACAAGGATGAGGTGATTTGTACCGCCTTCAATTGCGCTGATCAGAACACGCTCGCCAGTATTCGGGTCGCAACCACTTACAGCACACTGAATGATGGTCGGAATCCGACCTCAGGTAATTTCTTTAGTTTCGGTACGGAACAATATCTCTCTGTTGGAGAAAACTCGCCGACCTTCAACCGCATCCGCACCAGCTACACCCATTTCATTCCTGTCAAGTGGCTGAAGATCGCCAAGGGCTGTCGCCCCAAGGAGGGTGAACCGGAGAATTGTCCTCAGGCTCTGGCCTTCCAGATCAAGGCAGGCACCGTGATCGGTCAGTTGCCCCCTTATGAAGCCTTCTGTCTGGGTGGATCTAACTCGGTTCGCGGCTGGTTCGACTGTGATCTAGCTGTCGGGCGCAGTTTCGGCGAAGCAACCATTGAATACCGCTTCCCTATCTTCAGCATCTTCCAGGGCGAAGTGTTCATCGATGCAGGTACCGATTTCGGATCCCAGGCCAATGTCCCCGGCAAACCAGGTGAGCTGCTCGACAAACCAGGTTCGGGTGTCTCTCCAGGTATTGGTGTGATCGTCACCACCCCTGTAGGACCTCTGCGTCTGGAGGTGGCCAGCCAAAACTTCACGGGAGAGTACCGCTTCAATCTGGGCGTCGGCTGGAAGTTCTGATGGTCCTGTGGCCTCATGATTACGACGGAGCCTGGACCCTTGAGGGTCCGGCCCGGCGCAGCGGCATTGGCCTGCACAGCGGTGAAGAGGTCTCAGTCACCCTGCAGCCTTCGACCCAGCCAGGCGTCTGGGTGAGCTGGCCAACAAACGGCGGCGACCCGCTCAGGCTGGAGCCTTCCCAGGTGCGTGACAGCCCGCTGTGCACCACTCTCGAGCTGGGTGACCGAAAGCTCGCCACGGTGGAACACCTGCTTGCTGCTATCGCCGGGTGCGGTCTCACCCATGTGCATCTCGAAGTTGAAGGCAGGGAGATTCCTCTTTTGGATGGCTCCTCCCAGGGATGGGTGGAAGCCATTGCCGAGGCAGGCCTTGCCCCGGCATCAACACCTGCTCCGGCTAGGCCGCAGCTGCGGCAGCCGATCGCTCTGCATCGCGGCAGCAGTGTGATCACCGCCACGCCAGCTGAGCAGTTCACGCTGGTGGGCGTGATTGATTTCCCCCAGCCGGCCATTGGTCGTCAGCAATGTGCACTGGCACTGACGCCAGACAGTTTCGTGGCGGAGATCGCTCCGGCTCGCACCTTCGGCTTCCGTGAGCAGGTGGATCAACTGCGTGCAGCGGGGCTGATTCAGGGTGGTGCCCTTGACAACGCTCTGGTCTGTGATGGCGACCACTGGCTGAATCCACCCCTGCGCTATCCCGATGAACCGGTGCGCCATAAGCTTCTTGACCTGATCGGTGATCTGGCGCTTGTGGGTTTTCCGCGGGCGCAGGTGCTGGTCTACCGCGGCTCCCATGGTCTGCACACCGACCTGGCAGCGGCCCTGGCCGATCGATCCAATGCTCAGCCCTGAACCGATTTGACTTCCTCCTCCGCCACCGCCGCAGCCCAGCCTCTGCTCACTGCGGAGCAGATCATGGGACTGCTTCCCCACCGCTATCCCTTTGCGCTTGTGGATCGTGTCCTGGAGCACGTGCCCGGTGAAAAAGCTGTGGCCATCAAGAACATCACCCTCAATGAGCCTCAGTTCCAGGGCCATTTCCCTGGACGTCCGTTAATGCCTGGAGTGTTGATCGTGGAGGCCATGGCGCAGGTGGGTGGTCTGATCGTCACCCAGATGCCCGATCTTCCCAAAGGTCTTTTTGTTTTTGCCGGTATCGATGGCGTGCGCTTCCGCCGTCCGGTGATCCCCGGTGACCAGCTGCTGATCACCTGCGAGCTGCTGAGTCTCAAACGCAAGCGCTTTGGCAAGGTGAAGGCTGAGGCCACGGTGGATGGTCAACTGGTCTGCTCCGGGGAGCTCATGTTCTCGCTGGTTGACTGACCATGATGAGTGAACAGCGATCCCCCGCCGTGACTGCTGAGGACCGTCCTCCCCAGATTCATCCGCTTGCGGCAGTCGATTCCCGGGCCGAGCTCGCCACTGGTGTGGTGATTGGCCCTGGTGCCGTTGTGGGTCCTGATGTTCGCATTGGCCCTCATACCTGGGTCGGGCCCCACGCGGTGCTGGACGGTCGACTCATCATTGGCGAACACAACAAGATTTTTCCGGGTGCCTGCCTCGGGCTCGAGCCTCAGGATCTCAAGTACAAAGGCGCTCCGACAGAGGTGGTGATCGGCAATCACAACACCATCCGTGAATGCGTCACGATCAACCGGGCCACCGATGAGGGAGAGCAGACCCGCATCGGCGACCACAACCTATTAATGGCCTACTGCCATCTGGGGCACAACTGTCTTCTGGGCAACGGCATCGTGATGTCCAACAGCATCCAGGTTGCCGGGCATGTTCTGATCGAGGACAAGGCAGTGATCGGTGGATGCCTGGGGATTCACCAGTTCGTTCATATCGGCGGAATGGCCATGGTTGGAGGCATGACAAGGGTGGACCGGGATGTGCCTCCCTACTGCCTCGTTGAGGGCCACCCCGGAAGGGTGCGAGGCCTCAATCGCGTGGGTCTGCGCAGGCGGGGCCTTGATCGCAAGGATCAGGGGCAGGAAATCAAGCAGCTTCAGGACATCTGGTCGCTGCTCTATCGCTCGGACCATGTGATTGCTGAAGGTCTGCGTCTTGCTCGTGAGCAGCCCCTGATGCCTCTGGCCGATCATCTCTGCTCCTTCCTCGAGGGATCGATCAGTCAGGGAAGGCGTGGACCCATGCCTGCTTTCGGTGGTCGCTGATGGTGCGTGTGCTGATCAGCACCGGTGAGGTGTCTGGTGATCTTCAGGGAAGTCTTCTGGTGCAGGCCTTGCATCGGCAGGCTTGTTTGAGGAGCCTTGATCTTGAGGTGCTGGCCCTTGGGGGACCACGCATGCATGCAGCTGGCGCGGAGCTTCTTGCCGATACGGCTCCACTGGGCTCGATCGGTCTTCTGGAGCACCTTCCACAGGTTGTCCCCACATTGAAGCTGCAGTCGAGGGTCAACAGGGAACTCAGTGCTCGGCCCCCTGATGCAGTGGTGCTGATTGATTACATGGGAGCCAATGTGCGTCTCGGCAAGCGTCTGCGCCGCAAGTTGCCGCAGGTTCCCATTACCTACTACATCGCTCCACAGGAATGGGCATGGCGCATGAATGACAAAGGCACAAGCAGCCTTCTGTCCTTCACTGATCGCATTCTTGCGATCTTCCCGGAGGAAGCATCCTTCTATGCATCCCATGGTGCGCAGGTCACCTGGGTTGGCCATCCTCTGCTCGATCTTGCTGGCCGCAATCCTGACCGTGCTGAAGCCTGTCGCCAGCTCGGCCTAGATCCGAAGGAACGCTTGCTGCTGCTGATGCCTGCATCCAGGCCGCAGGAGTTGCGCTATCTGATGCCCGTGCTCGCGGAGGTGGCGGCACGTCTGCAGGCAAGAGATCCGAAGCTGATGGTGATGGTGCCGGCAGGTCTCAGTCGTTTTGAGCGCGAACTTCAGGAGGCGCTTGAAGCCGCCGATGTGCGTGGACGGGTCATTCCAGCCGCCGATGCTGATGCCCTCAAACCGTCACTTTTCAGCGCGGCGGATCTAGCCCTCGGCAAGTCGGGAACTGTCAATCTTGAGCTGGCCCTTCAGGGAGTCCCTCAGGTGGTCGGATACCGGGTGAGCCGCATGACGGCCTGGGTCGCACGCCATCTGCTTCGCTTCCATGTGGATCACATTTCGCCAGTGAATCTGCTGCTCAAGGAGCGCTTAGTCCCTGAATTTTTGCAGGAAGACTTCACTGCCGACCAGTTGATTGCTCAGGCCATTCCTTTGTTGGAGAGCACTGATGAGCGCCAACGGATGCTGATTGGCTATGAACGTCTACGCCAAACGCTGGGGGAACCGGGAGTGACCGATCGCGCCGCTGCCGCAATCCTTGATCAGCTGTCGACCTGAGTTCACCTGTGATCCGCATCTTGTTATCCCTGTTTGTGGGAGCTTTGCTCCTGATCTCACCCGCCTCAGTGCTTGCCGAGCAACAGAGCGCCGTGTTGGCTGGAGGCTGTTTCTGGTGCATGGAGAGTGATCTAGAGAAACTTCCTGGTGTGATCTCTGTGGAAAGCGGCTATAGCGGCGGCAGCGTGTCCAATCCGACCTACAACCAGGTGAGTGCTGAAACCACAGGGCATCAGGAGGTGGTGGAAGTGCTGTTTGACTCGACCAGGATCAGTTACCCCAGGCTTCTTCAGTCGTATTGGCGCAACGTGGATCCCTTCGATGGCGAGGGTCAGTTCTGTGATCGCGGAGACTCCTACCGACCCGTAATCTTCACCAGCAGTGATCAACAGAACAGCGAGGCTCTCGCCAGTCAGTCAGAGGCGGCAAGGGAACTTGGAGTGTCTCAATCCGCTCTCAAGGTGGAGATCAAACCTCTTGAAAAGTTCTGGCCTGCTGAGGATTACCACCAGAATTTTGCCGAATTGAATTCAGTCAAATACAAGTATTACCGCTGGGCCTGCGGAAGGGATAAGCGCCTCGATCAGGTCTGGGGTGACCAAGCTCGCACCGGTGATTCCTGGACGAAGTAGGTGTTGTAGTGACCAGAACTCAGCAACTCCTGGTGGTTTGATTGCGGGAATCTGAGGAAATTCTGTAGCGGTCGTTGCGCTCTGAATCAGCCACTTCGCAGTGAAGGTGCGGGTTTTACGCCATCGATGACACAGTTTGGATTGCGTACCATTCAGCTGTGAGTTGTGAAAGGTCTGTATGTATCTGCTGACCATCAAAGACGGTCTTGTGACGCGTCATGTTGGTCCGTATCCATCTCCGAAGCAGGCCTCTGATGACTTGGAGCGAGTCATGGCCAGTTGCTCGGAGAGGGCACGCTGGCAGATTCATGCTCTCGAGAATCCCCATTCCCTCTCCATGGTCGTCGCGTCCTGACTGGGGATCCGCTCTATTTCGTTAGGGATTCTGTATGTCTGAGGCGTTTGGTCTACGGCCGGGATAACCCCGTAGCAGCCCCGATTCGATCATCAGCCCCACGCCCGCATTGATCACGATCAGGCTGAGCGTCCCGTACCACCACCATGGACCGCCATCACTTCCAGCCAGCTGAAGTGTCCTGCGGCTGACGGCCTCCCCGAACAGGCAGAGGCCGGCAGGTAACAGCAGAACACCCAGCTGGGCGCGTACATACCAGCGAAAGGGGCTGGAGGCCATGCAGCTTGCTTCGTTGAGATTGAAATTTAGGCCTCGACGGTTGAGGACTGCTTCAACACCCAGTTCACCAGCGTGCGCACGCCGTAGCCCGTGGCACCTGAGGGATTCAGTCCGCGGCCCTTGTCGCTCCAGACCGTGCCTGCGATGTCGATGTGGGCCCAGGGAATGCCGGCATCCACGAACTCTTTGAGGAACAGAGCTGCGGTGATCGATCCACCGGGGCGGGGTCCGGTGTTCTTCATGTCGGCCAGCAGCGATTTGAGGCCTTTGCGATAGGAGCTGTGAAGCGGCATGCGCCAGAGGCCCTCTCCGGCATTGTTGGCAGCGGTTTCCAGATCACTCGAGAGCGCATCATCCGGGGTCCAGAGTCCGGCGATCTCATCGCCTAAGGCAACCACACAAGCACCGGTCAGCGTCGCCAGATCCACGATCGCATCGGGTTTGAGCTTGGAGGCGTACACCAGGGCATCAGCGAGGGTGAGTCTGCCCTCCGCATCGGTGTTGTTGATCTCGATTGTGGTGCCGTTGGACGCCGTGACGATGTCGCCGGGATGAACCGCGGAGCCGTTGATCATGTTTTCGCACGCGGCCACAAGCATGTGCACCTCCACCCCCGCTGGGCGTAGTTCAGCGATGCTGCGCATGGCTCCAAAGACAGCAGCGCTGCCGCCCATGTCGAACTTCATCATGTCGATTTGGGCAGCCCCGACCTTGAGGTTGTAGCCGCCGGAATCAAATGTGAGCCCCTTGCCCACCAGAACGAGGCGCTTCTTGGCTACGCCGCTGGGGCGATAGGTCAGGTGGATGAATTTGGGATCCATGTCAGAGCCCTGGCAGACCGAGAGGTAAGAGCCCATACCGCGCTCCTCGCAGTCGGCACGTTCGAGCACGGTGAGGTCAAGTCCGTGCTCGTGGGCGAGGGTTGCCGCGGTTCGGGCCAGTTCCTCCGGGGTGACGCTGTTCGGTGGCGCCGCCACCAGCTCCCTGGCCAGCTCCACCCCGGCGCAGACCGGGTGAACTGTTTCCAGCGTCTGGTTCAGGCCCCCTGGCCATTGGCCCAGCAGCTCAAGCTGTTCAGGTCTCTGGCTCGGTTCGGGCTTGCTGCGAAAGCGCAGGTCGCTGTAAAGAGCCAGTCGCACAGCTTCAGCAGCGGCAGTGGCATCGCCGATGGGGTCCCCGGATCCCATCGGCAGCATCAGGCCGAGAGAGCCACCCTGGCCTTGTGCGGCACGGGCGGCGGCGGCGGCGGCCATGCGCAGGCTGTCCCGATCCACAGAGTCGGGATCCCCCAGCCCCAGCAGCACCAGGGTCGTGCAGTCGCTTCGCAGCAGTTGAAGGCTGGCCAGATCACCGCTCTTGCCTGTGAAGGGCTTCTGCTTCAGCCATTCCGACAGCTGAATGTTGAAGCGTTGTTCCATCGCCTCCACCAGGCCTTGGGGGTCGTCCTGAGGAATGCCAAGCGCAAGAACGGAACCACTCCAGGCCTCAGGGGTGGCCGGAGAGAGGGAGATTTTCATGGAGAGCCGTTGCCTGAACCGATGCTAGGAGCTGTGCTCAGGTGGCTTGAAACGGCGTGGCCCATCGCTCGCGCGATTCTTTGTTGAACGGTGGCTGCCAGCGTCGGATCAGGGTCTGTTCCAGCTTTCGTCGCGCCCGGGTGGCCCTGGGTACATCGCCCCAGAAACGGATGCTGGTTCTGCAGCTCAGGCCGCAGTCCACGCAGGCCTCTTGATAAGCCGCAAGGTAAGCCTTGCAATCATGCTCTCCCTTCCAGCGTCGATCGGCCGCCATGGTCTCTCCGATGTAAAGCAGGATCGGGTGTTCCAGATCTGCGGGACGGTCCATGACCCAGTACAGCGCCGCTCCCTGATGGGGGCTCTGCGGCCATCGCCAGAAACTCAGCGGTAGTGGTTTGAGCGACAAGGGTTGAATCTCCGAAGCTGGATCGTCATGGCCGCTGAACAGGCTGCCCTGCTCCTGACTTCGGCCGTCCGCCTGAAACAGAGGGCTCTGGAAGCTGTGGATGCGCTCCTGCCAGATTTGGAGCTGTTGCCTATTCAGTGCCAACTCGGCAGGTTTGTTGTCCTGACCGGCAGGTGTCGCCTGTTCGAAAAGGTTCCCCTGGCGAGGAGAGGCAGGCATCGCGATCAACCTCGTGGCGGCAGGCTTGGGCCTGCAGGTCTGGAGCCGAAACGAACACGCCCGATCAGAGCTTCCACAGTTGCCGGGGGCAGGCAGAGCCGCTCCTGTAGATCCGCGAGGTTCTGAAACGGTTCGCGCCGCCGTTCTGCGAGCAGGCGTTCCACCCGGTCATCGGGCCACGGGAGGGTCGTGGCCAGCAGGGTGGGGCTGGCGGCATTCAGATCGAGCGGTGCCTGCTCCGGTAACTGCGGGGCATCCCCGTGCCAGCGGAAAATTAGATGGGGTCTCCACTGCTCGCAGAGATTTTCCGAGATGTCGAGCAGCTGAGCCAGATCCTCCATCTGGCTGAACTGAACCCCGCCTTGCTGAAGGCGCAGCAACTGATCCACCATGATTTCGCTGCAGCCCGGCAGCTGGCGCCACTGCTCTGCGCTGGCTCTGTTCACGTCGATGCACCAACTCGGAGCGACCGTTGTTTCTTCTGCAGGCCAGGGTCTGGGGTCCACGCGAACAGGATCCCTGGGCAGGTCACCCATGGCCTGGAGCACCTTGCGGGCCAGTGGATCGAGCCAATGCCGGCGAGCCATCGCCGCGTTTCTCCCTTGCAGCCTGGCCAGGACCCTAGGTCCAGCGCGGCGGCCTGGTGGGAACCTGCACCAGCCCCTCACGAAATGCTGTGACAACAGCCATGGTTCGGTCTCTGGCCGGCAACTTGCGCAGCAGGCTGCCGACATGACTTTTTACGGTGTCAATCGACACCACTAAAGCGTCGGCGATCTCCTGATTGGTCATGCCTCGGCAGAGGCCGCGCAGCACGTCCTCTTCGCGCATGGTGAGTTCCTGCAGTGGCACCTGATCGCCGCTGCAGCTCAGCCTGCTGTGGTGCAACACGCCACTGATCAGTGGATCGAGGTACTGCCCGTCGGTGTCGATGGCCGTGAGCGCTGCCGCCACCGTGCCGGTTCCGGTGGCCTGAGCCGAGCAGATTCCATGGCAGCGGGCATCGATGGCATCCAGGATCGTGCGCGGGATGGGACGCTGAAGCAGCATCAACACCCTGATGTCGGGGTTGTGGTCCCTGGCCCGGCGCACGAGGCTGGTGCCACTGCCGCTCTCGAGGGTATCCGTGCAGAGCAACAGGTTGGCAGCGCTGGTTTGAAGGCTCAGCAGGCAGTCATCTTCGCTGGTGCAGGCAGCCACCAAAGGTCCCTGTCCTTCGAACCAGGCTGTCCAGCTGCTGAGCAGAACAAGGTCGGCGCTAGCAATGGCCGTGCGACTGCGCTTGAGCAGGCTGTGACCCTGGCGGGACCGTTGCTGAAGAGAGGGGATCCGTTCGCTGAGATCCAAGGAAGGAAGAGGCTCGGGGCCATTGCCGCTGACCCATTCATGTTGACGTGAATCGGGGGGCGTGGATCCGCACTGTTATGGGGAGCTCAAATTGTCCAGAATTGCTCAAGTTGATGGGTGGGCCATGGCGTTCTTCGACTCCGAGATCGTGCAGGAGGAAGCCAAGCGTCTGTTCGGCGACTATCAGCAGTTGATGCAGCTGGGGTCGGATTACGGCAAGTTTGACCGCGAGGGCAAAAAGAAGTTCATCGACACGATGGAGGAGCTCATGGAGCGATACCGCGTGTTCATGAAGCGCTTTGAGCTGTCGGAAGATTTCCAGGCCAAGCTCACTGTGGAGCAGCTGCGCAGCCAGCTGGGTCAGTTTGGTATTACCCCAGAGCAGATGTTTGAGCAGATGCAAGGCACACTGGAACGGATGAAAAGTCAGCTGGACCAGCCGCCCAGTTGAAGCGGCCCGTACGATTCAGCCCGCAATCGCTCCGCCTCGCCCATGGCTTCGACACCGTCTCTGCCGGCATGGCTGTCGCGTGGCATGGCCGATCTGTTCCCAGCAGGAGTTGGCGATGATGCTGATCAGTCGCTGGCGGCGAGGTTGACGCAGGCAGAGCGTGATGGCAGACCCCTGCGTATCAAGCTTGGTATCGACCCCACCGGCAGCAACATCCACCTCGGGCACAGCATCCTCTTCCGCAAGCTGCGTGCTTTTCAGGATGCGGGGCACACAGCAGTCCTGATCATCGGCGACTTCACCGCCCGTATTGGTGACCCAACAGGCAAGAGCGCCACGCGGGTGCAGCTCACAGCCGAAGAGGTTGAGGCCAATGCAGCCACTTACCTGGCGCAGCTGGGCGAGGGTCAGCCGAAGCAGACGGCTCTGCTGGATTTTGAGACACCTGGCCGCCTTGAGGTGCGCCGCAACAGCGAGTGGCTCGAAGGTCTTGATCTGCCTCAGATCATTGGCCTGCTGGGGACAGCCACCGTGGGCCAGATGCTGGCCAAGGATGATTTCTCCAAGCGCTATGGCAGTGGTGCACCGATCGCACTGCATGAATTTCTTTATCCGTTGCTGCAGGGCTACGACTCCGTGGCGGTGAATGCTGATGTGGAGCTGGGCGGCACTGATCAGAAGTTCAATGTGGCCATGGGTCGCGACCTGCAGCGCCATTTCGGATCAGGGACGCAGTTCGGTCTTCTGCTGCCGATCCTCGTGGGTCTTGATGGTGTGCAGAAAATGAGCAAAAGCCTTGGGAACACTGTGGGTCTGGAGGAAGACGCACTGTCGATGTACTCCAAGCTTGAGAAGGTCGGTGATGCCGCCATTGATGACTACGTGACATTGCTGACGGATCTGAGTGCGCAGGATTTGCCTGACAACGCACGCGATAAGCAGAAGGCGATGGCTCTGGCGGTGACCGCCAGCCGCCATGGCATGGAGGCCGCCCAAAAAGCTCAGACCGATGCGGCGACACTGGTGAGCAGCGGCGGGGATGCCGGCGCTGATGTGCCCGAGGCGTCACTTGCAGCGGTGAATTTTCCAGCAAAGGCTTTCTATCTGCTCAGTGCTGTGGGCATCTGCGCCAGCAGCAGCGAGGCCCGGCGTCAGATCAAGGGTGGTGCTGCCCGGCTGGAGGGGGAGAAGATCACCGATCCCAATCAGGAATTCGCCACGGCGGCCGAGCTTCAGGGCAAGGTGCTGCAGCTTGGCAAGAAGACCTTCCGCAGGCTGGTGGCCTGATGGTAATCCACCCCGCCGATCGGATCATCCTTGCTCTCGATGGCATGGCCCCGGATCAGGCCTTGGGCTTTGCTGCACAGGTGCAGGGACTGCGCTGGGTGAAGGTGGGTCTTGAGCTGTTCTGTCAGGCCGGCCCTCAGGTGGTGGCCCAGCTACGCGATCAAGACCTGCGGGTGTTTCTCGATCTGAAGTTCCACGACATCCCGGCCACGATGGCGGGTGCCTGCCGGCGGGCAGCGGCACTGGGTGCGGAACTGATCACGGTGCATGCCTGCGCCGGCAGCGAAGCGCTTCAGGCTGCCCAGGCCGCGGCGGTGAAGGGGGCGCAGAGCGCCGGGCTTCCGGTACCCACGTTGCTGGCAGTGACGGTGCTCACCAGCTGGGACGAGCAGTATTTGCAACAGGAACTCGCCATCAGCCAGAGCATCGCCGAGCGCGTGCCGGCGTTGGCGCAGCTTGCGTCTACTGCTGGCATCGGCGGCTGTGTGTGCTCACCTCTGGAGGCTTCAGCGTTGCGGGCACAGCACCCGGAGCCGTTTGCACTGGTCACGCCGGGAATTCGTCCGAAGGGCGCTGCTGTTGGTGATCAGGCCCGGGTGATGGGGCCGGCGGAAGCGATTGCAGCGGGCGCCAGCCAGCTGGTGATCGGCAGGCCGATCACCAAAGCCGAGAATCCCAGCGCGGCGTTTGCCGCCTGCTGCGCAGAGCTGGATCGGCAGAGCCGTCAGACTGAATAAAGCCCGGGGCTAGTGCTGCTTCTCGGTCACACGACCTTTTGCAGGCTGGTGGGGTGAGCAAGCCTCCTGCGATTTCCAGAAGCGATCAGTTAGCCATGACGATGCTTTTGATGTTCACGAACTCGTGAATTCCAAGTTTCCCGAGCTCGCGTCCGAAGCCACTGTCTTTGCATCCCCCGAAAGGAACCCTGGGATCACTTTTCACAAAATCGTTGATGGCGATTGAACCTGCCTGTAGCTGTTCAGAGGCCAGAGCAAGGGCATGATCGCGGTTCGCTGAAAAGATGGCTGTTCCGAGTCCAAAACGGCTTGAGTTCGCCAGCTCCATGGCCTCCGTTTCATCTTTTGCCCGCACAATGCTCACCACCGGACCGAATACCTCATCGTCAAAGGCAACGCTGCCCGGTTGAACGTTCTCGAGCACAGTTGCCGGGTACCACCAACCGGGTTGATCAGGAATCATGCCCCCGTGGATCAGGTCACTTCCCGTTGCAACACTGGCTTGTACCTGCTGATGGACCTGATCACGGAGATCGCGGCGTGCAAGAGGCCCCAGTGAGCACTGTTCATCCATTGGATCGCTTGGATGAACCAGCTCCAGCCTTTGAAGCACTGCAGTGCGAAATGCGTCATACACCGCTTCGACGACGATCAACCTCTTGGCAGCAATGCAGACCTGTCCAGAGCAGAGCATCCTGATCTGGACACATTTCTGAGAGGCAAGTGCGATGTCCGCATCCTCCAAAATGATGTAGGGGTCCTGTCCACCAAGCTCGAGAACACATTTTTTGAGATGGGTTCCTGCCAAAGACGCCACAGCCCGTCCTGCAGCTTCGCTGCCGGTGAGCGTCACACCCCGCACAAGTGGATTGGCAATCACCTCCCCAGTGTCAGCAGCTCTGATTGCCAGGTTGGTGACCACATGGTCGGGAAGACCTGCTTGACGGACCAACCTCTCAATGGCCTGACTGCAGCCGGGCACATTGGAGGCTCCTTTGAGAACCAGGGTGTTTCCAACCACCAAGGCAGGCGCTAGAGCACGAAACACCTGCCAGAACGGAAAGTTCCAGGGCATGACCGCAAAGATCACCCCAAGGGGGCTCGCAATCAGATTGGCCCGGGATTCATCAAGTTCAATGCAGTCGTTACGGAGATATTGCTGCCCCATTTCGGCGAAGTGGCGACAGGCCCAGGCACATTTATCGAGCTCGGATCTTGATTCACGCAAAGGCTTGCCCATCTCCTGGGTGATCAGGCCAGCCAGTTGCTCGCGATCCCCTTCAAGCTGCCTGGCAATGGCCAGCAGAGCACTGGCACGATCCTGGGGTGAAACCTTTTCCCATTTCAGAAATGCCTGATGGCAGCGCAGGATTTTGTCTTGCGTTTCAGCGGGACTCAGTGCTGCATACCGAGCCAGTTCATCGCCGCTGGCTGGATTGATCGAGACGAATTCAGACTCGCTCATCAGCGCTTTGCTTGCTCCGGGTCAGCATCTTTGCAATGGTTCGTGCAACTGACAGCGATCTCTCAACCCAGGGGTTGGAGGGCTGGTGTTAAAGCTCATTCAGCAACGCATGCTCCTCTGCGCAGAAGTTCTCCGTGGTGCTGCTTTCCTGCAGCTCCGTAGATCATTCCTCGTGCCGGCATCGGTGGTTGTGTGTGTTCTGCGCAGGAGGCCGCGGCTCTGCGAATACAGCATCCACTGCCGTTCTCACTGGTCACTCCAAGCATTCGCGCCAAAGGCAGTTCGGTCGCTCGGCCGATATCCAGGGCAGCAGACCCGAGCGGTGCCTTCTCTTTCTGCTGCCAGGAGCTGGTGCATTGATCAGAGCTCAGCATGAGAGTTCCAAGCAGGCCCGCTGGACTCAAGACTTCTGGCCCACCTTGGGCTCAGTTCCGTTGATCAGCCGCTGGATGTTGCTGCGGTGCCGCCAGAGCACCAGCAGCATTGCCACAAGGGCTACCACCAGATTGGCGTTGCTGTCTGAACCGGCGGCCATCAGCAGCGGCAGGCTCAGCGCTGCCACCACGCTGGCGAGCGACACGATCTTGCTGAGGCTGAATACCGCCATGAACACTCCGAAGCAGGCCAGTCCAACCGGCCAGGCCAGACCGAGAAACAGACCAAGCCCTGTCGCCACGGCCTTGCCGCCTTTGAAGCCCAGCCATATCGGCCAGATATGGCCGGCCAGGGCCGCAAGACCTGCCAGCACCTGAATCCAGTCATTAAGTGGATTGTTCTGGGTCAGGGCAGCGGCCAGCAACACCGCAGCCGCGCCCTTGGCCACGTCGACCAGAAACACAACCAGAGCGGGCTTTTTCCCCACATTGCGCAGCACATTGGTGGCTCCTGTGGAGCCGGAGCCGATCGTGCGAAGGTCGATCCCCTTGCACCATTTCCCGGCCAGGAAGCCGCTGGGAATCGAGCCGAGCAGGTAGCCCAGCAGCAGCGTGAGGAAGGGCATCAGAGCAGGTCGTCTTCGTCGTCGTAGGTTTCGCCTGGACCAGCGGCAAAAGCCAGCCAGAGCGGAAACTGAAGCACGGGAATGTCCACCACCCGTTCCGCAGCATCGATCAGGATCAGGGGCACTTCACCGCGTTCCTCCAGTCGGTCCGCCCGCTCCACGAGAGCATCGCCTCGTTCAAACAGAACGATGCCGCTGCTCGGGCCGAAATCTTCCCGACCCAGGCCGAGAGCATCCTGCAGGCCTCGTCTCCAGTCGCCCAGGCGTTCGGGTTGTCCTGCCAAAACCAGGGTCTGGAACTGATCGCCGTAAAGCTCGCCGATGACAGCGATCAGGGCAGCCGCAAGCAGCACATTGCGAGGTCGACTGCCGCGGCTGGCCTGGGCTCCCCTCCCTCCTTGATTGAAAAACCAGTCCTCGAGCAGAGTGATGTCGCTGTCGTCCAGGCTGCGGCGCAGTTTCCAGGGTTCCGCGTAGAAGTCTGGCTGCTCCATAAAACGCCTGAGGTTGTCTCGGATCAGCTCCTCGTCGGGACGGAAGGTGTCGGCCAGTGCCGGAGCGCTGTCGGCGTTGGCCATCGCCTGTTCTGCGGCGGCTTCAGCTGCCTGGGCATCCAGTGGTGAAGGCTTCACCACCACGGGCTGCGCCACCAGCTCGAGCGTTTCCACCGACTGGGCAAGCCCCTGCAGGGCTCCACCCAGATACTCCTGAAACCCCTTCACGCGTCTCGCGATCGCATCGGACTGGCCAGCGAAGCTGGCAGACATCTCCTGCTCCAGTTGCTGCTTGCGCTGCTGGAGGGTGTCGATCTCCTGTTGCAGTCTGTCTCGCCGAGACTGAAGATCCATCAGTGCCAGCTGGATCAGCGATTCAGACGAAGGTTCCACGTCATCGCTTGCGGCGATGGAGGCCTCACTGTGCGTCACTTTGGCTTGCGGCGCGTCCTGGAGTGGCAGATCGTTGTCGTCAGGCATGGTCGGCTTATCCTCAACTCATTTCAGCGGATCGCCGGGTTCATGGCCTAAACACAACGTTCTCGTTGCGTTCCGGTGATGGTGCTGCGACCTAGATGCCCGTTTTGAAAATGGGTGGTGCTGGCTCAGGGCTGGGGAGTTTCCAGGGAGCCCACCCGCTGTTCGAGCTGCTGGCGCAGCTCAGCAGGATTGAAGAGGATCGGCAGGAAGTGGATGCTCTTGATTTCGCGGAAATAAAACAGGCCTGGCAGCCAGGGAGCAAACAGTCGCCAGCTCTGCCATTCGGCGTAGGGAAATCTGCGCAATTCCTGCTGTCCACGCCAGACCACCAAAGTGTCGCCGGTGAACTCAAGACGCAGGATGTAGGTCTGCACCAACAGGAAAACACCGAATAGCCCTACAACCACTGTCGGCCATGGGTTCAACGGCAGTGGCAGCAGGCAGATGCTGACGAGAATGATCAGCAGCGCCAGTCGCGGGCTTGGGCTGATGCTCACGGGGGCTTGGTCAGGATTAGAGGTTGTTGTGGTCATGGAGTTAAGGGGTTTCTTCAGCCTCCGAAAAGGATCTGAGTCAGGAGGACGTCCATCAGGGCCACGGTCACCAGAATCATGACCACCGCACCGGTTGTGCTGGTGCCCACCTCCTTCGGCCCTCCCTGGGTGGTCATGCCCCAACCACAGGCAAGCACCGCGATCTGCACTCCGAAGACCAATGCTTTCACCAGCATGAAAGGAAGGTCATCCGGCACAAGCCAGGTGCGTGCTGAGGTCCAGAACACCTCAGGGGGGATCTGGTAGATCTCCGTGCTGCTGATCTGACCTCCCAGGAGCGCCACCGCAAAGAACAACAGGCACTGCACAGGGGCCATCACCACCATGGCGATCAGGCGGGGTACGACCAGGTATTCCACCGGATCGGTGCGCAGCATCGTGATGGCATCGACCTGTTCGGTCACTTTCATGGTTCCCAGCTGCGCCGCGTAGGCGGTTGCCACCTTGCCTGTGAGCAGGGTGGCCGTCAGCAGTGGCGCAATCTCACGCGCCAGGCCAATCGCCAGAACGCCGCCGACTGTTGTGCTGGCACCCATGTTGCTGAGTTCCTTGGCGACCTGAATGTTGAACACCGTGCCCGCAGCGAGTGCGGTGATGATCACGATCAGGAAGCTGCCGGGTCCGGCCTCCTGCAGCTGATCCAGCAGGTCGATGGTGTTAATGCGCCCCTGGACGGTGGCGGTCACTGCCTGTCCGCCGATGATCAGGCTGCTGCCCAGCCTGTTCAGCCATCGGGGCGATTTCAACTGGGTTCGGAATCGGAAGGAGGTCATGCGCGTTGCAGGTGGGCTCCGCGGTCGGGCCAGCGTCGCATCAACAGAAGACCAATGATCACAAGAATGGCTGGAATCAGACCCATGCTCATCCGAAGCGCCACCAGCGCTGATGTCGGTTGACCATCAACAAAGCTCAATGCGCCTTTGCATCCTTCTGCTGCGCCTGCAAGGTATCCAGTCGCTGTCAGCAAGCTGCCAAACATCGACATGCTTAAACCGATAATGAGCTTCTGACCTAGGACCATCCATGCGGTGTACATACCTGCTGGATGGGAAGGGTCGGCATCGATTGCATCCGGCAAGAGAGACCAGGGGATTAGGTAGGCGGTGGACGCTCCAACGCCCACCATCACGATGAGGCCAATGAGCGGTATGAATTGAAGAACACCTGGGTCGCTCCCCATTGGTGGAAACAGAATCGAGAGCAGGCATGCTGTGATCCAAAGTGATCCTCCCCATCGCAATGCCACCAGGCGGCCGTGGCGGTTGGATACCCAGCTCCAGATTTGCAGTCCTAGGAGGGCACTGATCTGGAAAGGCAGCAGGATCCAGGTGGCTAGACCTGATGGCACATGAATGACCTGAACCAGCCAGATCAGTGCGACCACCTGCATCAACTGCAGGCCAAACCACAGAAGCAGATAGAGCCCAAGCACCATGAGGAAACGGGGATTAGAGCGAATCCGCTGCAGCTGCTGAATCCAAGGTTCACTTGTTTTTGAGGGTCGCTGAGCGAGTTTTGCGAAGGGAGCTAAGCCCCAACAGCAGGCCAGAGTTGTAACGGCAGCGATTGTTCCTGTGATTCGGCCCATTAATACATAACCGTTCTCGCAGTCATTGAGGACAAAAGAAGCAACCACAAGGCCACTGAGGCCAGCAGTGATTGAACCGGTGAAACGGGCAGCATTCAGGCGGGTACGGATCGCCGTGTTGGGAGTTAGTTCAGTGGAGAGGGCCGCATAGGGCAGGTTGACGCTGGTGTAAGCAGACATCAGCAGGATCGCCATCACCACGTAATAGATGGTGCGTTCCCTAACGCTCCCATCGGGAACCCACCACATCGCTGCCAGGCTGATTCCTAGGGGTAAAGCCGCCCCTAGCATCCATGGGATGCGGGGACCCCAGCGGCTGCGCGTGTGATCACTCAGCCAACCGATCAGTGGGTCGTTGAAGGCATCCCATACCTTGATCACCATCAGCAACGAACCTGCGATAAAAGCGGGTAGGCCGGCGATGGCTGTGAAAAAAGGAAACAGGAAAAAGCCAAGCTGCGTTGCAGCCAGTCCCGTGCCTGCATCACCCAGTCCGTAGGCGACCATCAGGCGGCGGCGAGATCCCCCTGGAAGGGTGCTGGTGCTCATCAAGCAGGGAGGGGCAGACGGACCGCCATAATGAATGCGCACAACACCTGAGATCACGCCACTCAAGGCGTTGGTACAGATGTATTTGTGCGGGCGTAGTTTAGTGGTAAAACCTCAGCCTTCCAAGCTGATGATGCGGGTTCGATTCCCGCCGCCCGCTTGAAGTTCCAACCCCAGGTTTCTCAGAAGTTCGCTTCTTGGAGTTTGAGCGTGTTGGCATACTCGCGAGCAATCATCACCACCAGGCTTCTGGCTTCGAGGGGGACGCCGCTCGGACTCCAGGGTTCCAGTGTCTTGGGAAGGTCCTCACCTGCGGGAAGGGCTGTGTCGATCAAGCGGTGCCAGGGAGAAGCCGGCTTCGGCAGATCAAAGTGCATGGCCTTGAAGTAAGCGTTGAAGCCAGCCCAGAGCACTGCTCCCTGCTTGCCGCGATGCAGGCTCATCGCCAGGCAATGGGACCAACTGGCCCAGTCGGGTTTGCCCAGTTCCACTCCGTGCCACTGGCGCCACAGGCCATCAGGATCACTGCTGCGGCGCTGCTGCTGTGGCTGTTCGCCATGAGCAACCACAGGGTTCAACAGTGCCGAAAGCTCTGAGCGCACTGTCAGCAGTCGCTTCACGAAGTTGAGCAGCTCCCTGTCGCAGTGTTCCTCGGACCAGATCATCCAGCTGAGCGGGGTGTCCTGGCACCAGGTGTTGTTGTTGCCTCCCTGACTGCGTCCAACCTCGTCGCCCATCAACAGCATGGGCACGCCTCGTGCCAGCAGCAATGTGCTCAGCATGTTGCGTTGCTGCCGCCTGCGCAGGGCGGTGATGGCATGGTCACTGCTGGGACCTTCAACGCCATGGTTCCAGCTGTTGTTGTGATTCTCACCGTCGCGGTTGTCCTCACCGTTGGCAAGGTTGTGCTTGCTGTTGAAGCTCACCAGATCCATCAGTGTGAATCCGTCGTGGGCCGTGAGCAGATTCACGGAGCGGCCCAAGCCCGCTGGTTTGCCGTCATAGAGATCAGGGCTGCTACGCAGGCGCTGTGCCAGGGGCCAAGTGCTGTTGTCGTCGCCTTTCCAGAAGCTGCGTACGGCATCGCGAAATCGCCCGTTCCAGGTCCCGATACGCCGAGCCGGGAAGTCATTGAGTCGATAGAGACCACCGCAATCCCAGGGTTCGCTCACGAGTTTGAGCTCACTGAGCAGGGGGTCGGCCTCCATCGCTTCGAACAGTGCGGGCTTATCCAACGGCTTCAGTCCTTCGCCACGACTCAGGGCAATGCCGAGATCAAAGCGAAAGCCATCCACCCCCAACTCCAAGGCCCAGCAGCGCAGCGACTCCAGAATCAGCTCACGGCTGAGTGGCTGGTGGGCTGCAATGGTGTTGCCACAGCCACTCACGTCCTGGTAGTCCCCCTTGTCTGTTTGGTGGTAGTAAGTGCGATCGGCGAATCCACGCCAGCTCAGGGTGGGGCCATCAACATTGCCTTCGGTTGTGTGGTTGTAGACAACATCGAGCAACACCTCCAGGCCGGCGTCATGACAGGCTGCCACCAGGTCACGCATTTGATCTCTGGCCTTCATCGGGTCATCGCCGCCGACATAGCCCTGATGCGGAGCGAACCAGCTCAGTGGGCTGTATCCCCAAACGTTGTCGCGCCCAGGGGGTGCGTCCTGCGGATCGAAGGCCTGCACGGGTAGCAGTTCGATCGTGGTCACACCCAACTGCTTGAGATAGGGGATCTTGTCGATCACTCCCAGCAGGCTGCCCTTTCGATCCGGGGCGACGCCGCTGTCGCTGCGTTGAGTGAAGCCTCCAACATGCAGCTCGTAAATCACTGTCTGCTGCCAGCTGTGCCGAGGTCTGGGGTGGGCCTCGAAATCGAAGCGATCCCGTTCGCAGACCAGTCCCTTCAAGCAACAATGGGTGTTGGGTGAAGCACCGGTGGCGGCTTCACGCCGATAGATCGACCAGCCCGTGATCGCTCTGGCACAGGGGTCCAACAGCACCTTCGCGGGCCGGAATCCATGGCCCCCAGGCGCGAGCGGACCGAACACCCGGTAGCCATAGCAGCAACCTGCCGTCAGGCCCTCCACCTCCACATGCCAGTAGTCACCGGAGCGGTGTTTGCTGTCGTTCAGATCAATCAGCTGTTCGGGGCTGCTGGCCTCAGCCGTAGGGAAAATCAGCAGTTCCACCCGGTTGGCGTCTGGAGCTGCCACAGAGAAATTCACACCTTGGGCGGTGATGCTGCTGCCAAGAGGCCAAGGTTTGCCTCGTCGGATCGCGCTCAAAGATCCACTCCCAGGAGGCAGGTGAAGCCTTCAAAGTAGTGATAGCTCCGGTGACTCATCGTGTCTGTGATGACCTCCTCGCTGGAGCCAGGCCGTCCTCCTCTACAGATCCGGCCTGATCTCTGGCTGTTTCCGCCCAATCGTGACTGTCGTGGAGGCTCGTCCTGGTGGCTCGACGTGGATCCTGAACCCGTTCTGATCGATTGTCCGCCGCTGACCCAAGCCACCTTGGAAGCCTTGCAGGAACTGGCGCATGGCCGATGCGCCCGAATTCTCCTCACCAGCCGTGAGGGGCATGGACGCCTGCGTCGTCTGCAGGAGCGCATGCAATGGCCCGTGCTCGTTCAAGAGCAGGAGGCCTATCTGTTGGCGGGCGTTCAACAGCTCGAAACATTCTCCGAGGAGACTGTCACTCTCTCAGGCCTGCGACTGCTCTGGACGCCTGGACCCACTCCCGGTCATGCCGTTGTGCATGCTCCGGTGCCGGTGAATGTGCTGTTCTGCGGACGTTTGCTCGTGCCGGTGGCTAGGGATCAATTGGCACCTTTGCAGCATCGGCGCACGTTCCATTGGCCCCGACAGCAGCGCAGCCTCCGTCAACTCCGTCGGTGGCTCCCTTCAGAAGCTTGTCCACGACTGGCCTCTGGGGCCTCTCTTGGGGCCCTGCGTGGTGGCCATCTAGCCCCCTTCAACAGCTGGTATCAGCAGTCAGAAGCAGCATTTGACACGGTCTGATACACACGAGATTCGGTGAAAGCATTGCGGCACGGTGTTTTTCGGTTGCCGCACAGCGATTGTCTCCATACGATTAGCGCGCTCAGGGAAGCCGTGCGGATGTCGACCTCCGCATCGTCGATCCAACCGCTTCCGCCACTTTCCCCTACCCAATGAACAAAGCTGACCTCGTCAATCTGGTTGCCGCCCGCACCGAGCTCACCAAGACCGATGTGTCTCTGGTGGTGGACGCCGCTATCGAAACCATCATCGATTCCGTTGTGGAGGGCAAGAAGGTCTCCATTCTTGGTTTCGGTTCCTTTGAGCCCCGCGAGCGCTCTGCCCGTCAGGGTCTGAACCCCAAGACCGGTGAAAAGATCAAGATTCCTGCCAAGCGCGTACCTGCCTTCACCGCCGGCAAGATGTTCAAGGACCGCGTTCAGGGCTGATTCCCTGCAAGAACTCTTGATCGGGGTGGTCCTTTAGGGCCACCCTTTCTTGTGTGAACCTTCCAGATCGTCTTCAGGCTGTGTTTGAGCAGGGTCGCCAACGGCGTCTGAATGGTTATCGCGGACGTTTTGCTCCGACTCCTTCGGGTCCCCTGCATCTGGGCAACCTGCGCACGGCTCTGATCTCCTGGCTACAGGCCCGTCTTCAGGGAGGTGAATGGTTACTGCGGATTGATGATCTCGATACTCCACGTATCCGGGTCGGCGCGGTCGAGTCCGCCCTAGAAGACCTGCGTTGGCTTGGATTGCACTGGGATGGTCCAGTGATCATGCAGAGCCAGCGCCTCTGGCTCTACAACGCCTGCCTCTCTGCACTTCGGCATGACCAGCTGCTTTATCCCTGCCGATGCAGTCGCCGCCAGATCGGTGCCGGACGGCGCTACCCAGGAACCTGCAGGGAGATGGCAAGGGGTTGGGGTCTTCAGGATGGACGCCTGCCGTCCTGGAGGCTGAAAGTGAAGGCCGCAGATGAACCGCTCTGTGGTGATTTGGTCCTGCGGCGTGCTGATGGATTCATCGCTTACCACCTTTCAACGGCGGTGGATGAGCTGGCACTGGGCATCACCGAGGTGGTGCGGGGCGCCGATCTGGCGGCGGTGTGCATTGCCCAGCAGGCGGTGATCGCATCGCTGGAGGAGCCACCTCCCAGCTATCGACACACACCGCTGCTCTGCGATCCGGAGGGGCAGAAGCTCTCCAAGCGCGAACAGGCCGCAGGGCTGGCCCCTCTTCAGGATCAGCAGTGGTCGTCGCAGAGGGTGGTGGGCTGGCTGGCTGGTTCGCTGGGTCTGATTGACCAGCACTGCTCTTTATCGGTGTGCGAGTTGCTGCAGGAGATTCGAGCCAGGCCATTGGCGCTGCAGGCTTGTTTCGACCAAGCAAATTCTTAAGGAAGCCTTCGGGATCACAGGCGTCTGCAGCTTCCACACTGAAGTTGCGTTTTTGGCTCGGACATGGCGATTTGCTCCAGCTGCGGCGGCAGTGGCATCAAACGCATCACCGAGCAGCGCTTCAGGACTTGTCAGAACTGTCTGGGCAGAGGTGTGGTCCAGCCGGTCTCCACCTCCATAAGCTCAACGACAGGTGGTTCCGTTGTTCACTCCCTTGAGGAGAGAGCTGAGAGGTTCAAAGAGGACATGTTCAGGGCAGCGGCGACTTCCGCTTCTGCCAAATAAAAAATGTGGCTGTCGCCACGACAGCCAACAGCGGTACAGCTGTGAACAGTAGAAGTGCAACCGCGGTCCAGTCGGTGTACATCCGATCATTGACTGAGTGGATGCATTCTTTCAGTTGATCTCAGGCTTCAGGCCTGGCGTTTGCTTTTGAATTCTGTGAAGCAATTCAGGTCTTTGGCCTCGGTCATGTCTCCTTATCAACAATGTCTTGAAAAATTTGCTCAGAGCATTGATGCCTGCAACTGTCTCTCTTGTGATTGGCAGCGTTGAAGCACCAGTGCATGCAACGTCGCTGGCTGGCGTGAGGCCGCTTCTGCTCGCATGTTTCCGCAGCTTCAATGAAAACAGCTGTGATCGAGCTCTTGTGATCACAGAGGCGCTGCAGCAGCGTGCCGGTGAGAGCGAGCTCTATCCCTGTCAGACCTTGCTGCTTGGACTGCAGGCGGAAGTGGTGATGGTGCAGCTTGCTGAACAACGTGACCAGAAAGCCATCGAGACTTTGCGTGAGAGTGAGCGTCTTTGTTCAGGCCTTTGATCTGAAGTTCACGATTCCGTTCAGAATGGGTGGTCATGCATCAAGCGTCCGTCGTGAATCTGTTTCTGATGAATGTTGCGGCTCTGGTCACGATCAGCGCCAGTCTGATCAGTGCCGTTCGCGCACAGGTGCGTTTCGATGACTGCCAGCCTGTCGCTGGTGGAGGGATCACTTGCAACACAGTGCCTTACGGCAACACCCGAGCCGACATGATTGACGGTGAGTTCGGCCTGATGGATCAGGCCAGTCCTGGATGGGCGGAATACAACCCCTATGAGGGGTACGACGACATGCTGGGAGGTAACCAAACCTGAGGGCTGGATCCACAGCATTCCTCCCGCGTGGATGTCATGGGGACCGTCACTCCAGATTCATCAGCCCACGCAGGAAGTCATGCATGTGTTCCACAGCCAGATCGAAGTTCTGCCCTTCGCGACGACCTGAACGTATTCTCGGCTTGAAACTGTGATCACCATCTGGCATCCAGGCAAGCTTCAATCGATCTGAGAGCGCATAGTTTTTCACTTCCTCCTTGCTGCCCATCGCATCACGTTCTCCCTGAACAACAAGAGTGGGGGTTTGCAGATTCTGTAAATGCTTCACTCGCAATGTCTCTGGTTTGCCTAGGGGATGAAAGGGATAGCCGAGACAGATGCATCCCAGAATCCTGTTTCCGCTCCACAACTCATCGGCAACCAGGCTGGCGATTCTCCCCCCCATTGATTTGCCTCCGATGATCAGAGGTTGATTGGCATCCAGAGATTGCACCTGGTCGACGTAATACTTCAACAGAACGTCGGCTCTGTTCGGTGGTGCTTTGCGGCCACTGATGCGTCTTTGGGTCATGTAGGGAAATTCGAAGCGGATGACCTGCCACCCCTTCTGCGCAAGGCCCTGAGCCATCTTCTGCATGAAAGGCGTGTCGATGCCGGCGCCGGCCCCATGGGCCAGCAGCACGGTCGCTGGCCCCGTTAATGGGCCACACGTCAGTGTGTTGTCCATGCTGTTCTCAGGCGGAACGTCTTTCTTCGCTCAGTCAAGACGGGCGTGACCTGAATGTGAAGGGCTGGAGAGGGATGAGGACTGCTCCTTTCCGTCCTGCACTCGATTGGTGGCTCACTGAGCGAAGCAGGACATTGAGCGCGTTGACTTGATTTCCATGTTTGTCAATCAACCAATATGTTTCTTCAGGATGGTCAAATTGTTTCGCCGCACAATGTTTTTGACGTGGAGCATCTGTACTAAAGGTGCGTAAAATCATGATCCATGGCTTGGATTTATGTTGCTCGCTAAAGCATCAAAAATGGCTCTGCCAGTGAAATTGGCAGCGAATTGATCAAATTAGATCGACCCTGGAATGCAAATGATGCTTGCCGCTCTCAAAGGGTCACATTATTCCGTTCAATTTGATTGATAAAAATGAGTCGATGCAGGTGCAGCATTGAGGCTGAAATAGTGCATCAATCAATACCCGGGGGGCAGGGCCGGCTTTTAAGGTATTCGAAATGAGTGATTGTTGTGTTCAATTACAAGATCCTTTTGGTTGCCTCTCCAATCGCGTTCTCAGTTGTCAGCACGGCATTTTGGCTTACTCGGTGGGAAATTATTGTTTGGGGAAAGCAGTTTTTCGGGGTGCCATCGATTCAGAACCGTAAAGAGTGGATCGATAGTCCCTTGGCTCCTTTCAAAAGAAAAGATGGAGGCTATCCTGTGTTTACGGTCAGGACTCTGGCCGTCAATGCATTAGGTATTCCAACTGTGTTCTTTTTGGGAGCGCTCGCAGCAATGCAGTTTATCCGTAGAGCAACGCTTTACTGAACAAATGGATTCTTTTGAATTTGTTGAAGAATTTGTTTTTGCCGCAGTCTATTTTTCGGCATTGATTTGGTTTTCTATGTATTTAGTTTCGGGCTATATTTATCTAGTCGGTTGATTTTTGTGCTCAATTTTAGGTCTGTTTCGCTGCTAAAAGCTTGATTTCGGCTTAAATGAATTGAATCTCGTGAAGAAACAATTCTATTGCAAGGTTGAAGCAATGTTTTCAATAATATTTTGTTCTTGAAGTGTGTAAATGGCTCTGTAGAGTGCTGAGTCTGCTCCTGCTTCGCCGCTATGTATTCTGATGAGAGCTTGTCGAATAAGCTCTGCAAGAAGTGCTTGAGTTTGATCTTCCAATAGTGGTAGAGAACTCTTGTGAAACCATACTTCGAGTCCGCAGCATAATCATTCATCTGGGACCAATTCGGGCGACCAATGAGATTCAAGGCGGTGCGATTTTGCTCTCGCCAATGCTCGATTTGTTTCGTTCAGGTGGGTCATGTTGTCAGAGTGCCGCACTTGCTTGCCGTAGCTTTTTGAATAAAAGGAGTGTTTAATGAAATCAGTTATGCGAATTGCCAGTCAATTATTTCGATCATTCCTCGCGATTGTGTTCTGCGCATTACTGATGCTGCCATCAAAAGCATTGGCGATTTATCCCAGTGGTGGTGGCCTTCCGGATGTCGGTCTTGACCGAAGTCTGCAGGGAAGTGATCAGGCGACAGAGGCTTTTAAAGAAAAATATCCTTTTTACGAACGAGATGAAGACGGAAAACCCATTACCAAGGAATTCGTTAAATATGACTTATCCAATTACGATCTGTCCGGACTCGATCTAAGAGGTGCTTTATTCAGTGTTGCGACCCTCAAGCGCGCTGATCTTGAGGGTGCAAATCTTGAAGGCAGCATCGCCTATGCAACTCACTTCGAAGAAGCAAATCTCACAAATGTGAACTTCAGAGATTCTGTGCTGACCAAGAGCTTCTTTATGGCAACGACCATTGATGGAGCAGACTTCTCTGGGGCCATTATTGATGATCCACAGCGTGAGGCGATGTGTTCAAGAGCTTCTGGTGTTAATCCGGTAACTGGCGTTGAGACTTACGACAGTCTTGACTGTTTGAGTTTGGATATGAGGTCTGCTAAGTCGTAATTGTTCTAAACTGCTTTCAGGATTGCTTTCATTCTCTGCTTAGGTCAATCATTAACTCTTTGTCCTAAAGTAAGAGTATTGTCAAAATGTTGACTGTCTTCAAAACCACCGACATTCTTGCTTGACTAATCAACCATCCGGCCGAGGCGCAGTTGGCGTTGAATCACCTTTTCAAGGTGATTCACCTTTCTCTCAAGCTCTTCCACTCGTTTTTGAAGGTCATCTCCCTCTTGATGATTACCATCTGACAGATTCTTTCTGCCTTCATTCATCATTTCTGAGTAGGTTAGAGCTCTCTCTGGTTTGTATTCTTCAGGACTGGGCATTGTGTTGCTTGTATTGTCAGGTGTCATTGTATGGAAGATCTGAGAAAATCTAGTTATCTAAACTAATTTTGGGTGGTGGCTTTGTTAGTCGCTCGTTGTGTTGTTCATTGTACGAAAGACTTTTTACGTTTTAAAGTGCTTGGCCTCGAGAGATCTTAAGCTTTAAAGTCACTAGCAAAGTTGATAATAAAACAACGGTCAATCAAGTGCTTGTGATGGACGTGTTGTAAAGGTTAACCACAAGATCTGATCATCAGAAAAAACTGGCCTGCTCTTGTTTGCCAATCAATTTCTCATGAGCACCAACGAGTCATTTGCTCATCGAGCACCCCTGCAAATGGAGGCCTCATCAAGAGGACTGTCCAGCATGGCAAGCCGTTGCGTTCTGTTGGTTCAATGGTTAATTGCTCACTGTTTGGCTGGACGAATCAGCCAGGTTTTGGCTCAAACGATTAGAAACCTTTATCAGGAGTTTCGAACTCCCTTAATAGAGCACCGGCCTCTTCAGGATAACCCTGCTTCAACAGCAAGCGAATGCGAGCCTCCCACCATGGTCCAACTTGGGCCTCAGCATGTTCGAGAAACACTGGATCGGTGAGGCGAGGCTTCACCTCTTCAGATTCTCCGAAGTGGAGTGTTGACAAAGCTTGTCTCTGTGATGGCGAAAAATTACTACCACGTTCAAAGCAGGATGTATTGATCAGATCAAGTTCAAGTAGCGATTGCAATGGCTGGCCTCCACTGCGTTGCGCTGTTGATGATGATCATTCCACGTGGTAATGGCTTCAAACCGCTTGCATCGCAGCTGTAACGCGCCATGCTGCTTCTGTTCTGCTACGTATGAGGGGTTGGTTATGAAGTGCGTCCCAGGCCTTGGGTTCTTGGCGCTGCTCGGTCTCAGTTTCAACAGCTTTGCACTAGCCAATATCAAAGATGAGTTTCAACGTGCTCAGGGTTGTGATTATTTCAAGGCTCAATACGTTAGTGACGTTGGCGTTTATAAGGATGCCAAAGTGCGCTTTTGCATCAGCGCTGATCAACAAGAATTGATCTATGTTATGGCCATGGGTACATCATGGGTTGTTCCCTTTAATCGTCAATATCGATCCAAGGGCATCCTAAGCTTTAACACATTAGAAGATAACCGCCTTGTTCTTTACCAGAAAGAAGATGGCGTAGTCACAAGAAAAGTTTTGGGACGCAAGCGTGGCTCTTAACCAGGGGAGTCTTTTATTAAGCTTGCAGGTCTGGCACGGCTTGTCTCTGTTCTGGCTCTGCTGATCTTTTCGCTTGGCTGCGTTGTCTTTGAATGGTCAGCTGGTTGGCTATTTGACAGTCTTCTTTGCCTTGCGATGAAAAACTTAAATTAAAAGAGATCCTCATGGCGTACCAAGCACGGAATTCCCAGGCTCCACGGCGAGGATCCTCCATGCCTCCGAAGCCCCAAGATTCGATCAACCTGAAAATTGCCTCCTCGACATCTTTCACTGAGGAATGGCAGCCCAGCCAGTCACAACTTGAAAATCAAATCAATGTTGCGATAGAAGATATTCGTGCGACCCTTCAAACCCTTCAAAGTGACATTGGAGCGAGTGACCGTTATGTCTTAGGGCTTCTGGATGTCGTTGCCGACGATTACCGTGCACAGCTGCCATCTGGAAAGTCCTGATGGATTGAAGCTGGCTGATCCCTGATGATTTTTTCTTCCAGCGTTAATCACTTTGCGTTGCGCAAGTTCAAGAACGGAGGCCAGCCGGTGCTACATGGGAAACTTAAAATTGATACGACCGCCTGTCTGTAGTTTACAAAGTGCTGTTGATAATATCAAATGATTTTCACTTTGGATTCAAATAGTACTTGCTCGATTGGTCTGCAGGAGATGATTGCTGGTTAGTTATTGCAAGAGGGTCAGTCTGGCATGGTCATGCTGAGTGCTTTGATTGGTGTTTCGCTTATTTTCTGGTTCACTGTTGGTTTTTTTAGCCACGTCAACTGGTTCCAAAATGCTTTTAGGCGCGAAGCTGAAAAGATTGACCGTCAGCAGATTGCCAGCCAGGGTAAAAGTCGAATTGTGACTGGCTCTGGAAGTCTGACGGCTAAAAAAGGTTTTGTTTTGGCCTACTGGGACGATATCAATCAGTCGTTCTCTGCTGGAGGTGCTGAGCAGGCGGAGCGAAGTCCAGTGGTTTTCGATATCGCGGCGATTAACCTTGTCGCATTCACCTCTATTTGCATGCTTGTATTTGTTAGCAAGGGTTTATTTCATTCTTTGGGTATGATGTAGGGTTCTGGGTTTTCCTTGGGACAGCTGCTCTTATATAGTCTATTCCTGCAAGGGCTGATTCGTTATGTTGGCATCCAAGGGATATACTCAGCTTTACTCGAGTAAAATATTGCCTTTGACTTGTTTTTGATTTCTTCGGGCTGGCATAAGCTATTTACGAATTTTCCTCAATAACATTATAAATTCGGCTGTTAATTTCTGAGAGCACTCAAGGATTGTTGGAGACTCAGCATGAGTGACCTTGTTGGCATGCCAATCAATACTGCAGCTATCAGTAACGCAGGCGTGAAGAAGGTTTTCTTTGCCTCATTGTTTCTTCTAGTCGACCTGTAGCAGTATTTTTATAATTTTTTGAAGGCCTTGCAATCAAAATGTGGGGTGATCAGGCTTCACTTTTTTCTGCAATAGCCAGCACCAATATTCATCCATCCAGACTTGCAAGCTTCTCCATTCGTAGGTGCGACCTCATAATAGATCGGCGAAACACAGGTCGTGCCAAGCGTGTTGACGTAACCCAGTGGGCATTGGTTGTGTCCCTGAGCTTTGGGAATTTTTTTCTGGGCCAGAGCTGCAGCCGGCACCATGAGCAGAGTCAGCAGGAGTAGGAGTGATGGACGCATGGTGTGCCTTAGGTGTTGCTTGAAAGTGTTTTAAGTCAGACCTGCCGAAACTGCCAACAATCCGACGATATCCATTTCTCCTGCAGCCTCCCCGGACAAGCGACGTCCTGCCGTGAGTCATGCATGAGTTGATCAGCCGTGCGCGCTTGCTGACTCGATGGACAGCGTTTTCGTCTTTCAAGCAAGAGGCTCGGACTCGCTTATGAGCAATTTGTAGCTCTTGTCTGCTTTGACGCAGCGATTGATTTTGTGTCTTGGTATTGCCTCAGCGGAGCGCCTGGGGGTACTGTTAATTCATTGCAATCTTGTGTCATTTCAGGGCGCGGATCATGATGGGTTTGCTGATTGGAAATCTTGAGCTGGATGCACTGACGTCTACTGTTTTTATTATTGCAACAGGGTTTTTTCTAGGGAGTTTTGTCTATGTTTCTCGAACCAATGACATGATCGGTGCTTTGAAATCGTTGTTGCCTAAAGGCAAGAGTAGGAAGCCTTTGCCAGGTCCGGATGAGCCACTCTAAAGATAAGTGAATTGAACTGCACCAAGACGATAGCTTTTGCTGATTTGCCACCATTCTGGGCAGACTTTCAGAACCGTGTTCTGCAGCGAGCGGCGTGAATTTGTAGCTCGCTCTCGAATGTATTGTTGGATGTGCTGTAAGCGTGAGGTGCTTTGTTTCCTGTGGCTAAGACCCCTGCTGAGCAATTGAACCCCTGTTGATCGATATTCAGCTGAAAGGTCTCTATTTGCAGGCCTGGCTGTTCTTCCAGTACGGGTGTTTGCCTTTCCAAGGCTGGCATTGGAGGTGTGACTGGTCCTGAAAGAAGCAATGCGATCAACATGCAGCCAATTCTGTCATGGCCGATTTTGTCCTATCTCAGCGCTGATTGGAAGGGCGCGAAGCCTCCTTACCCAGGGATCATCTCAAGCCATAGCAGTCCGCTGAGAGACAGTGATGCAATGGCTAGTGAAAGCCAGTTGTCTTTCAGAACACGGGTCATCCATTTTTCGCATCTGCATCACTAAGACGAGCTCTGACACAATGAGCCAGTTTTTGAGATATGCAAGCTGAGTCCTGAAAACGGGTTCAGCGGCCAGACTGGTCGTTGCTGCTTCGGTTGCATGTCACAAGAGATCCCACTCCAGGAACAGGTGCGCAAATGGTTTCGTAGTCATCTGCTGGGTCGTGAGGTGGAACTCCAGGAGCTCTATGAACTTCCTCAGTGTGAGCTGGATCTGCTGATGGCCGAAACGGCAGAGATCCGTTCTGACGTGGAGAATCGTGCCCGCAGCCATGGCCGCTGGTGTACTGCGGGATACATGCTCGAACTGGCCAGGATCATTGATTCCAGAAGAGCCGAGGCTTGATCGGCATCTTCTGTTTCGGTTTCACTGTGCGCTGCGGTCCATCACTTTGTTGAGCACAGCTGTTTTGATGCGAGCCCGGTCCCTTTCCACGTAGATGGCAGCCCAGTGATCTGGCTTGTTTTTGTCGTGGATGGCCTTGATTTGACCATCAAGCTTGCTTAGCAGTTCATCCACAAATGCTTCCGGGGTGTCTCCAAAGGTTTCGTGCTGGCTCAGCAACTTGTCGAGCTTTTTGAAGAGTTGCGTGGCTCGGGACATGAATCAGGGCAGAAATGATCTTGATCATGACTCCTGGTGGGACAGTGGAGCTGATTTGATCTGAGATCGCTGATTGTTGCTGCGCTGTAGAGCTGATCAACAGTGTTGCTGCTGATCAATTAGAAGGAAGCGGTTTTGTGCCAAGTTCATCCATGTCAAATACTTCATCCCAGCCTGCCGGATTTAACCCACTCGCCATGGTCGATATGTGGCAAGATATGCGCGCTTTGGTCGATCAGTGGGAATCAAAACACAATTCAAGCCCTGCAGATGCAGCTGTTGCTTTTCAGGAATTCTCGGCAACTCTTGTGGATCAATCCAAGACTATCTGAGTTGCAACGATGGAAGTTTATGGCTTTTCAGCTTGAAAAGTTTGACGTTGTCTGGTGAATTCTGCTACGTGTGCGTACTGAATGTTCACGGGCTTAGCTGACTTGCAGAGAGGACAGTCCTTTTCAGGCCAGGCTGGTAATCGTATTTCATCGAGAAAAATAAAATTTTTCACTCCTAATTCGTTGGCTCCAACATCGCCACGGTTCACGTAGGCAGCAATCCCAAGAGGTTTTCCTCCTGCTTGAACGACGGCTTGATAGGTGAGGCGCACCGAAAACCCTGTGTTGATAATATCATCGACAATTAGAACAGATTTGTTTTTGAGAATCTCCGCGTATCCTCGCTTGATTTTAAAGTTAATGGTTGCCCTTCTTTGTTGACAACGCGCTCGGTGAATACACAGCGACTGCCAACTGCCAGTGCTGTGTATTGGGCGCAAATCACACCGCTAATTGCAGGTCCACAGACAATATTAGGAGATAGGCCGTTATTCTTAATTTCTTTCCCGAGTAACTGGGCGAGTTGATAGGCTAATTCAGGCCTGAGGTTAATGAGATCCTTCGCCACCCACCCAGCGCCATGGTCGCCCGAGGCATAGACAAAGTGATCGTTTTCGATCAGCGTTCCGCTTGACTCCAGAATTTTTCTCGTTGCTTGTTGTATCGGTTGGCTAGGCATCATCACGGCACACGAGCATGCTCCCAGATTGGCAATTTTTTCAGCCTCCAACCATCTCGGCTGCGCTCGATCGTCTTCACACTCCCTGTTCACGATGACCCCAGATCAGACAGTCCAGGAGCTTCACCAAGGCTACTGGTGAATCATCCACTGAACATGACGATCTGCCCCTCGATCGTGGGGGAGTGACAAGTCCAACCTCGGCCTCGCCGATTGCCGATTTTGCAATCCCTTACCAGAGCAAGCTGCCCTTCGGCAATGAGTATGTGATCTCAGGCACATGTTCTATGCGATACACATACTGAAGGCAGGAGAGGCGTCGAGCACTTCTCCTTTGGTGATAGGTAGACGGAGGCCGTGAAGGCCTCCTTTTTTTATCTCAAGCTTTTTGCGGAGAATCGATCAGTCCTCGAATCCATCCCAGCCTTCCTGTCCAATCCCGTCTAGTCCATGCAGAACGTGGGTCACCTGGGTGGGATGAACCCAGCGAATTGCGCCGTCGTCAACGTCCGCCACCTGAAAAAGCGAGTTCAGCCTTGAATGTTTCCCCCATCCCTTGCAGAAAATCACTTGCCCTAACCACCAGTTTCTTTCGATATCAACTCTTTCGGTGGCAGAAGTCAGCTCTCTGACGATGACGAACTGTCCAGGTCGAATCGACAGGAAAGCTGAAGCGGCATCGATGACATTTGATGTGGGAGGCCCCAAGGGAGGGTAAATCGGCATGGAAGTACGTATGTTCTTCCTCCGGTCTAACCCTGGTTCGTCGCCCAAGGAAAGAGTAAAGACACGCACTTGCAAGGATTAGGTATTCGTCCTTCCCGGCCCTGCGGTTCTTCCCGCATGGTGGTTTTTCCGCCACTTCTCGCTGGAGACCCTGCAGGCATCTGGTCTCGCCTAATCCGGCGCTGCAACTGCAGGGAAGCGCCGGAGTCGCAGTTAGGCGACCAATCGAACCTGTCGACGATTGGTCAGACAACCTGGCATCGGTTCACCCCAGACCCTTGCATCACATGCTTCGTGAAGGCGCATGAATTGAGTCAGGATCCTTGAATTTGTGAGGCTCTGGGGTCAAGTCAACAGGCCTCAAGTTGCTGGCCGCGCATTGGCGCTTCCCAGTCCATGGTTTGTTCACTGTCTGACCAGTGTTCTGACAGGGTGCTTAGCAGATCGCGAATCGCATGATTGGAACATGCCGTGTCTTGCACAAGGTCATCCAGGATCTGTTCGATCCGATCGCAGGCTTTGTTGACCAGTTTGAGCTGCTCCTCAATAGGCCAATGCTCCTCCATTGCCAGTGTGGTTTCATCCATTGGGCCGTGATGGTGGCAGTTGCACCGATCGTCACCACAATGAAGCCATCTGTCGACCCGCATCTCTACCGGTTCGCAAGATCCGAGAGTGATGTTGTTCGTCGTTTGCTGCCTGGGGATCACACCGGGATCAATCCATCAGGCTGCGTTGTTGTGGCCTTCAGAAAGCTTTCTATGAGCTTTATCCGCTTTGCGTATGATTTTTTGAGCCTGCTCCCTCGTTAGGCATTCCTCGGCTTTGAGCTTGAGCCTGAAAAGTTTGCGGTGCTGTTTGTCCGGATTCATCTATTTCACCTGCTTTCAGGATCTCGTGGCACGAAGGCCTTGAAGAGGTTAACGGGCGGTTAAGTAGCCCCATGGTACTGCTGGGCTGAGAGAGAGTGTGCTGCCGCGGAACGTTGCTTGATCATTCAGGGATCACAGCATCACTCTGTACTGATCCTGATATGGCCAGGTTTCTGACCACCGGGCGTGCGCTTCATCCGTGATGCTGGAAAGATGTCACTCATCCATCGCCCTTGCGCTGTCTTGTCATGTCTGTCAGTTGACGCTGCTCTGGCTTTCTGCAGATTCACGGCCAGTCTGTGCGAGCCAAGCTTCAACGAGCTTAAGCTGTGAGGCTTCAGGCGTTTTGACCGGTTTCGGTTCATGCATTGATGAGCCCTGAATGGAACGAAAAATCGGATTGACATCCTTCGAGCCCTGGCTCGGTGGATTGGCAAGACGTCGCAGCTCTTCGCGGTGATTTTCAGCTCGTGTGAGTTGATCCTTTGAGGCCAAAAGCCGAGAGATTGATTAGCCACTGTCAATTTGCTTTGTTATGAGTTTCATGCGGCTGATGTGTGCTCGCAAAAATGGTTTTTGGAGTTCGTAGATGTTCGCGGGAGTTCGCCGCACAGGCCTGCCGCTCTGATGATTATTCCTTCTCTGAGGCAAAATTGTTTCGGGCGTATCGCTTTTGTGCATCCGTGTCTATTGCTCGCGAATTTGCTCACATATGTATGCATCGTGTTGTCTTGCTGCTAGTTGCATTCGCTCAATATCCGTACATAGAATTAACGCGTGAGCGTTAATCTTTAAGGCTTGTATTTATGCCAATTGTAAATGCTTGGCGAAGCAATCGTTACAGCAAGGCCTTTTTGAGCGGCCAGTATTAACTGAGTATTGAATGGGGCTCATGGAGCTTACAAGCCAAGATTTTTCGGCATATCTGATGATTGGTTCGCTGGCCGCATTGGTACTGGGGACCCTCTTGTATGGGATTTACACCGCATTTGGTGCTGGCTCTGCGCAGTTGACGGATCAGATTGAAGAGCATGCCAGGCTGCACAAACTAGGCATTGCCCATTCTCATCAAGGCCAGGGTCGCGCTGTCGCTCGTGGCGGACATGCCCATGCGAGCCATGATGCAATGAATTCCTGAGTTCTTGAGTTGCCCCATGTCCACATCGAATATCATTCGCCTTGGCTAATGACGCTGGTGCACCTCGCTTCCTAAGGCTTGCGCAGGTGATTGAAATGACTGGAGTTGGGAAAACATTCATTTACACCCACATGGAAAAGGGTAATTTCCCAAAGCAGATACAAATTAGTGCAAGAACAGTTGTGTGGTTAGAGCAAGATATTATTGAATGGATGAAGGAAAAGATGCATCAGAGCTAAAAGTGTTTGAAAGTGATTGTTAATTTTGTCATGAGTGCCTCGAATCTGTTAGAGGTTAGACGTTGCATCTATACATCCATTTAATTCGGTTCTACCGTCTAGTCCGACACTGCAGAGGATGACAGTGTCGGTTGTGCCGTAGACGACCAATCGCATCCTGTCGAGACCACGATCAGACCTTCAAGTTGGCACGCATTTCTGGATTAGTCTGCATCACTTGCATCAGCGAGCAGGATGAAATGACCCAGACTGATCCGTGGTTGATTGCTTTCGTTCATGATGTGGATGCTGAAACTTAGCGGGCAAGCTTGTCTCCTTCTTCCAGGATGCTGAAACAGGCTTCGCTGTTCGGAGCCCTCAGGCGAATCATGTCCTGATATTCAGGCGCCTCATAGGCAGCTTTTGCTGCTTCGACGGTCGGAAATTCGATCAGAACAGTGAGATGGCCTGGGTTGCCTTCCCTCACATCGGTGTGAGCGTCCCGTATAAACATTTTTGCTCCACACTTCTGGAGATATGCTTCAGCGGCGGCTGCATAAACCATGAATCCTCGGGGATCGTTGATTCGGCCTGTCGCAAGCCAGTAGCCTTTCGCCATTGCTTGATGAATCGGTCCCATTGATTCTGGCGATCACGTCGGAAGGGCGCAATTCTCGTTGTTCATTGGCCTTTCTTGCAAAGAGATCGGTGGCCTTGAGCGGATGACTATTTGTTGGCTCATTGACATAGCAGTGAATCCATTGGCTTGTGATCAAGGCGGTAGCTTGAGCGTTATTTCTCAATGTCTGACAAGCAGAAAGAGAGAAGCAGCAGTAGTGCCACGGCGATCAGCATCAGCTGTCTGAATTCAACTCATCATCCCGGAAGCGGAAATAAACCGCGAGCACCAACACCCAGAACAAGGCCAGAAACGCAATCATTGTGAGATCGGTGGTGCGTTAACCGTGAATGAAGCTGATTATGAATGGTGATGAGTATTTATACTGTGTTCTGCAAAACCTCGCGTCCTTTGTAGGCCTTGGTTGTGTTTGCTCACCCATGGCCGTGTTGGCGACTCATGCGATTCAGGGTTGCCGTCGCTCAAGACAACCGATCAGAATGTATCTATTGAAGCCTTGAGAGAGAAATTGGTCACTGCCCCGTAGACCTGAGCCTCAAGGGAGGCCAGAACTGATTCAGCAGAGTTCTGGCAATGAAAGTTTTTCTCGCTCTCCTGGGCATCGTCGGCATTGTGATCGCCACGGTGCTCCTGTCTCAGAGAGAGTTCTCAGATATCAAGGATTCTCCTCAAGCAGAATCGAATACACCTGAGGCTGTTGAGCTCAGGCGGGAGTGAGCGTTTCAAGCCCGGGGGGCCTCGCTGCTGTTCTGTGCAGACCTGGCTCTCCCAGGGGAATGATCTGCTCAGCTGTGCTGAGTCTCAGCTCTGACCAGAGCAAGGGCTTAGTCCCTCATCAAGGCCTGTTTGGTGCGATGACCAAAGGCTCAGTCGTCATGTTTTCGATGATGATCGTGTGACTTTGACGAGTCGCGATTTTTTCCAGAGGTTCGTGGATGACTAAGCCCGCTCCGAAGATGCACAGTCCCGCGAAAGCGATCGAGGCAGGAAGCACCCAAGTTGCAGGTGCTTTCGAATGAGATCGATTCATGTTTGGCTGTAGGGTTCTGCGATATTGAAACCGTTATTGCTGATCTTGAAGATGAAAAATGGTGCGCTGTCAAGTAGCAAGGCAACTTGTATTGATTTGTTAAAGTCTCGCCCTCTCAGCTGCTGCAAGTAGATCAAGATTCTATGGCAAAACAATCCATGGAGACGATTGAAGATTAATGCTCCCCAGGCTTGCATTGATGCATGCTTTCTGATGAAGTATTCAGCCTGGGTCGTATGACTTAGTTGAATCCCGTCTTGTCCGAGCCTGAATTTAGGCATTGTGCACCATGAGGATCAAGCTCAAGGGCTCATACCAGCATTGCATTGAAAAAGTTTGTATCTTTTACGAAACTGATTATGATGTGGTGTACATCATCAGCGTGAATTGGCGATGCCGAGTAAAAAGTATGGAAAAGTGCGTGTGAATCTGCTCTTTGGTGTAACAGAGTCAATGACCGGATTGAGTGGGAATATTACCGAAAGCAGCATTCCGGAGGAGAAGTTAAAATCATCAAGGCGGGTGAGTGCAATTTGGTTGAATTTTTCAGAAATTGGTCGCCAAGTGATATCTCTGACTTGGGATTAATCAGATTGAGTGATTTGGTGATTAAATCAATGGGTGATAAGCAAATGTATGAATATAATGTAACGGCCAATCGAGATTTTTTGCATAAGGCTAGGAGCCGGATTGCACGGCGCTTTGAGTCGCGGATGTATGATGAATGGCTCAAGATTAAAGTGCTAGATACTGGGGTAGAGCTGAATCAGTAAAAATTTATAGTTGTTTGACGGTCCAGTGCGTTCTGTAAGGTAAGGCGATCTTGATCAGCTGGTTTGACTGGGATCAATCACATAAAGAGCTGTGGCTAATCGGGCCAACGCCCAGACTGTTGACTCTTAGGCCCTGCAATAGTGATCCATCAGGCAACCCCCACAAACACGATTCTGGGCCGTATTTTGGTTCACAATCTTGCAAAGACTCATCCGGCACGAGCCATGTTTTCTTATTTGCAGAAGTCAAGGATGAGGATCTTCTTTACCAGAAGAGTCGAGTCTCATCTTTAACGATGAAATTCATTGCAACACTTTGCTTGTCTGCACTGACGGGGGTTTCAGCTATTGATGCAATGGCTGGAAGTGCGTACTTCAAGCCTCGATGGCACGCAAGGTCAAGCTCAATGACAGTTGCAGGCTCAAGGTCAAAGGTTCATGGTGGATCTGTGAAAGTGAACGGAAGCTCCAGCTCCGTCCAGGTGAATGGACGGCACGGACATTCATACAGCTGGTAGCCGAGCAGCAATCAAAACTGGCAGCTTCTCATCCTTTCTGCGGCCTTGATGAGCCAGTTGAGCTGCATCGCACATCCTCTCATTGGTTTAGAGGTTGACTTTAGTAATTAAATCAAAAATTATTATCTGTTGTAGTTGGTTGATAGCCAAAGATATTAAGCATTTGATTGCGCAAATTAGCAGCGGTTTTTAACGCTATCAGCAATTGTTTCTCATGGGCGGGTCTTTTTTTAATCACATACTCGATGTCTTGTATAACCATATGAATCATGTTCATCGCAAGAACGCACTGAGCGTCTTCACAATGCTGCTGCCTCGTATCTGTGTACATAGCAACCACTTCTTTGATGTAGTCAATAAAAACAGTCTTTGAATAGTCTTTGGCAAAAATATCTTCAGCATTCCAACCAAGCTGTTTAATCAGATCAGCGCAGCTTTTAAGGGCAAAGCTGGTTTGTTCATTTTCCTGGATTTGCACCTTGATGAAATGATAAATATTTGATACGCAATATTGTATTCCATAAGTCAAGCTGTCCTCGCGTTCCAAATCATTCTGAATCCTGGACCAGACAATTCTTGCGATTCGATCGTCTGGTGTCATTTTTGATAATTCTGCTAATTCGTTTGAACGAATCGCTAGCTCTTCATTTAGATCATGATTCATAATGAATTTTTAATGGCCGTGTCTAGGATTAGTTGTTTATTTTATTCTTGGATTGAAGAGCTGAATGACTCAATATAATTATCTTCACGGTCTTAACCGAATGAGTGGTTTTCGCAGGAATGCCCTTATTGTACTTTACAAAAGATTTAGGGTTTGGTACCAAGAAAGCCCAGCCTTGATCAATATTTGATGGTTCTTCAGTTGAATTGTTATGTTGGCTGCAGCAGGGATCTTTTGCATGATTTTCTGTCTTTGTTCGCAAAGAAGTGAGCCCACTCAATAATCAGATCGTTCAATGTTTTTAGCGACTGATGCTGTTCTGTAGAACCTGGTTCTGTGTATTTAAAGTCCATAAAGATCCGATCTGCTTTAATTTGCTGTTTTATGCAAAGCTCATTTATTGACATCGTTGAACTACTTCATTGTTTAGTTACTTCAAAGCTTACAGGCCTTTGTAAACTATTGTAAATAAGTAAAAATGCCTGCGATGCTTCCGGTGAGGCTCTGGCCGATGAATTTCTTGTGGATGTGGCCTGGATGGACGACGCGACCCGGTTGGTCACCTTCCAAGCCGGTAGCGGTTAACGATTCACGACCGAAACAGCAGGAACGCTGACAGAACAATTGACCATGACTATTGAGTAGAGGGATGCAAGCGAAGCTCAATGGATTTCAATCAGCTGTCCGGTCTTGTTCTGGTGGTAGTTGGCGCAGTCTTTTTTGTGACTGCTGTCCAGCTTTACACTTTCTGGGCGAGTGAAGCTGTACTGGTCTCAGCGACGAAGAGGTTGGACGAAAAAATCGAGACGCTCAAGCGCTTGTTTCCAAGCTTCACTTTACGACGACGCAAGGCCGCTTAACAGCTGCTGATGCGGAGGGTCTTCAACGTTGCACTGATGATTGCAACGTTGAGTATGCTCGAGCCAAGAGCGTTTTGATGGCCTCGCACCTTCAGCTTTAGGTGTCTCTCCATCACGCTGAACCAAGTTCGCTCCTGGGGTTTTGAGCTGTAGCTGACCGGTATGAAATCTGCTTCGTTAAGCAGCCTTTTCACAGGACTGCTTTATGGCTGATGACGTTGTTTCCATGATCTGCTTTCGGACTGTCTGATTGGGACCGAGCTCGCATGACTTCTGATTTTTAGTTGTGGGCTCGGAATACTTGATCTAGGTCTCAGGACTTGTTATTGAAGCTTTCCATCACTTCTGTTAAGCGTGTGATGGCTGATGTCAGTTGAACCTGGGGGTCAGGTTTTGAAGTTTCAATGGTTTCTTTCTTACGTTTCATCTTTTCAACGGCCCTCACGACAAAGAAACAGACAAAAGCAATAACAACAAAGTCTATTGCTGCAACAATGATTTCTCCTCCTGGTAATTTAGCTAGTGATTGAACATTCGCTTCTTTCAATGCTGGTTCAAGTGCATTGGTCATGATCAATTGAACAGTTGCGTTCACAACCTTTCCAAACGCACCTGCGATGATGACGGCAACTGCCAGGTCGACAACATTACCTTTGTTGATAAATGCTTTGAAATCTGAAAAGAATGTGGTTTTTTTGGGCATGCGAAAAGGGTTGTCTCTTTCTTGCTTTAGCCATGGATTTCCAAAAGCCCTATTGTTCTTAGTGGATGATTTTTATTGCTCCCTGTTTGCTCGAGCGCCATTGGATTTTGAGGCTGCTAGCTCTTGAGCGTTACTCAGGTTGTGATTGATAGGCTACATTAAGGAAGTGAGACGGTATTGATGTCTTAGATTGATTTTATTCAGTTCGTGATTAGATGTCCAAGTCCAAGAGTATTTCGACATCTCTGGACGAAATGACGACGGCTTTGAATGATTTCGAGTAATTTTATCTAAGAGATGATAGTTTTTCAAACCATGCCGGCAGATTGCCTGTCAGGCATATTTCTTGATCAGCTTTGGTGCTATCATTTTTATTAAGAACATACCACCTCTCTCTGGCATTCACGGGGTCATCCTCGAGATAGAGCTCTGTTGCCCCTCGGCTTTTGCATTTGCCCGTCATCCGCACGGTCTTATCTGCAGCATCAGCAACTGGAACAAGTAAGATTCGTTCTGCGTTGAGCCCATAGAATTCATCAGTTACGACGTTGTACTTTTGTATATCTGCTTTTGATTGTGTGGGTGATGAGAGTAGTAAGAGTACACAAATGACTGACATCAAAATGTGTTGACTTAATACTGCCAAAGCTTTTTTTAACACACTGATTAAATCGAGGTTTTTTGTTGAGTCTTTCATTGCATTATTGGTGATCGAATGCTTATTTTTTTGAGTAAATCTGCTCAAGAAAAATTGCTGTTTCTTCGACTTCAAGCATTAAATCGTCCATTGACATGATCAATGTCCATGCTGCGATGGCTACGTCCTGATCAGTCCTGTAGATGGCCATGAGCCTCTTTCTCCATTGTTCCGGTTGCGAGTCGTAGTTGGCTTTGAATTCGTAGAAACTTGGTCTCGCGGTGTTCATGGCATTTTGTAATTATTGATTATCACTGAAGCTGAAAGCTTGGGTAGTTTATTAATACTAATGAGCGTATCATTGTTTTCATCTGTTCGTTTGTTCTTGTTAGGCTCTTTAATGATTAACTTACCATTCTTGGGCAAAATCGTCAGCTGATTTTGCAATTGTTAATTTAATATTGCTTAGGTTGCTGGTATTTCGCTTTTCTGCTCATCTATTTTGTTGATTTCTTCGTTGCTTAACTCTATCACTGTTTGGCTATCGTGTCCCAGTTCAACGTCGATTAAGTTATCTATGATGATAGAAAATCCTGCTTGTTGGGCAAGGCCTACGATGCAACCTTAGCATTTTGATTCTTTTATTTTCTGCTGGAGTTTTGGATCGGCTTTTACTTTTTCTAGAAATGCTTTGAGTTGGTTTTCTGACATGTTCGTTGCAGGCTATAAATTTTTTATAGTAATAACCGGCTCAGCCGTCCGCTGCTTGAAGCCTTTCTGACATGTCTGTTGCATTGTCAAGTTGTCGTGCTGTTGAGAACCGTTGGCTTTGCAATGTTTTTCTGCAAGTTTATTTCGCCATTTGCAGCTTTGACTTGATTGTCGTGAGCTCATTGTTTTTGATCAATCAGGTCTTTATGCAACTTTTGACGTCGCGATCGATTCTGATGGGGATGCATGGCTCACTTTTCAAAAAGGTGGAGATAGGAACCAAGGTGGCGTGGCCAAGTTCAGGTTTGATCCTGTTGCCGGTCTGAGGCTTCAGCGCGAATTTTTGGGCGATTATTGTGATGTTCCTTACGTTATTGCCATTGCTCCTGATGATGGCATTTGGATTACTAACAATGGTGGAAGTCATTTGCACATTGGCAATCAATTGATCCGTATTGACCAAAATGATGGGAGCTTGGAGACATTTGATGTAGGAACTCATTCGGGACCATAGGTGGTAAATGTTGATGGAGCTGGTCATGTTTACGTCAGTGGATTTTCAAGTTTCTCATTCTGTGCTCTTGAGGAGGCAAAATATGATCCACTGCATCATCGGGGGGAGTTCCTAAGCCCATTAGGTAGTTTCAACTTGGACGGCGAGCTCGAACGTCCAATCGGGGTTGAAATTGATCCTATTGGCAATGTCTGCGTTTGTAATAATTATTCGAAGGCCCCCCCGGGAGTATGGTTGCATTGTATTTTCAAATCGTAGGACTTGCTGAACCGGTTGCTGCACCTTTGATTGGCCCCACAGTGTCACTGTAGTAAGAACATTGGTGAACTCAATTTTTACTTCTTCAGCAATAGTTTGGTTTTATATCGACTAGTTCTTTGGCCGGCGTTGTCCCTGTGATCCAGTGGATCTGGTGTTCCTCGGCTGTGTCCTGGCGAGCCAGTACGAGCATTGGTACTGCTGCCACTCCCCGCTCAATCTGGTCTCTGTAAATGCTCACAAGCTGGCGATATCGTTGTGCAGTCCAGCCGTGGTTTGCTCTGTCGCGACTTTCCCAGTATTCATGCAGGGCTCGTTGACAATCTTCCATCCCAAACTCCTGCCAGCATTTCTGCTGAGCCAGTAATGGATCGCTTCCCACTGCCATGAGTCGTTGGTAGTGGGTTAGTTCAGGTGCCTCATCGCGTCCATCCGGGGGAATGTGTCGCAGCAGCTGGTTGAGCTGTATGCGGTCGAGGCGAAGCCAGCATCGATCTCTTAGCAGGACTGGAAGCTCCCATGACCAGTCCCTAGCCTGGCTCACATCCATCAGTAAGTCGCGCAACCCAAGGCGTTGGGCTTCAGTGAGCCCCACCAGAGGCTGAGTGTTGGATGTCAACGGACCATCGCCTAGCTGTATCCCCATGATGATGTCCTTTCTCTATCGTTTGCCGTTGCCTCAGCTCACACCATCGCCTGCATCATTCGAACATTGTGATCAGCTCCCAACAGCTCAAGCATGAAATCACAGCTGCTGGAGATGGTGGATCCAGTCGTTTGTTTATTCAAGCTGACCTGTGGTGGATACAGCACTAGTACTTGGCCTCCTATTTTTCAGAGACTTGCAATTATGTCGGGAATCGCTCAGTTTGCCAGATTTTGAATTTGGATCCCATGTCAGTATGGAGTAAGAACAACCTAGCATCTGTTTTGGTCGCACGTTCTCAAGTTTTTCATGACTCCCCTTGGCAACCTGGAATGATACTTGGTGATATTCCTTCCAAGGAAGAAGATTTTGTTCTTTTCAGACCGCCGGTATTTCTGTTGTACCGAAGATTTGATTGAATTCATCAAAATGCCGTTGCAGTTCTTCGGCCTTCAGTGTTGTTTGCACATCATTCATCTATAGTGAACTTTTGAATGACACTTGTTCCATGCATCTATTGAATGCGTACACTTAGGTCATTTGCTTTTGCCAAACAAGATTTCTAGATGAAATCAGCAGCGTTGCTAGTGCAATTCGAAATGCTGTTGCCAGAATCATGATCCGTGAAACTCCAGGCTTCTGGTCCCTCTTTTCAGCCTGGCTTTGCATGAATTATGGTTGTTCTTTGAGAATTACTGCTGGAAATGGTCAGGCACGCACCATTGGAACAACTTTGCCTTTTTCCATGCCTGCAAGGCTTAAACGCGTTGTCTGTTCGGCGTTGACTTGTCGTACTTCGCCGCTTTCAGTATCAACCACAGTCAGCATTGTGACGCCATGTATTTCTTTGAACTGATCTGGATATCCAACAACCCAGCCAATCCACCAACTTGTATCAGTCGGATCAGGATTCAGTGTTGATTGCACGAGCACGAAGTCTCCAGCTTTCACCCCGACAAATGGTGGACGGTCATTGCCTTTTGGCATGGTTCTCCAGCTTTGCTGATCAGAACCTCACACCCTGATATCGCCTGAGGCGATAATTGCTTTCTAAGAGCTTGAGTCAAAGTGGTCCATAAGCATTAGGACTTATTCGATGATGGGTTTTTTTAGGAGTTTGCTTTCACGCTTCCCCTCGCTGTGTTTTTCCGAAGTGTCGGATTTGATTCAATCAACACCGCCCCTCTTTAGTGACGATTGGATCGCGATCACTTTTGAGTGTTCATCACTCATGGTGTCGATTCACTGATCGTTAAATTCAGTTCATTTGTGCCCTCAAGCACTTCTAGTGTTTGGTTTATAATTGTCTTTTCAATAGCCAATTTCTATGCTCACCAACGAGGAAAGAGAAGAGTTGCTTGCCGTTGACAGGCATGAATTCCCTGATGACTCCGATCTTGGTCGTGTTGATATAAAAAAAGCCACCATTTTGGGTCAAGCCTGGGTGAAGCTGCGTCGTGGGGAGCAACAGTCAGAGAAATCTTTCCTGGGAATGACGTCCTGAGAATGGCTCGATCAGCTGTTCAGACGACTGTGAATCTCTCGCATAGGCGATAATATTTCAGCAACTGCTGATATCGAGCAATTTCCTGCTGATCGGTCTGAGCGTCGACAATGCCAACTTTCGATATTGATTTTGGTTGAGAAGCTGCTTTCTTTGGCGCACCTTGTGTCCTTTGTTTCGTTTGCTTCTCTGCCGACAAACTGCTGACTGGCTGGATCAATGGTGTTGCCGCTTGTCATGGGTAGTCGCCCTGATCAAGGTTGCGAGTACCCCCTTGCTTTTTCAGAGCAGCTGCTCCCGCCCGATGGAGCAAGGCCAGTGGGTCTTGCCTGTTGATCAGGATCCTGCCAGCTCCAGCTGGAGCAAAGAGTTGATGGATTTGAGGACAGCTTGGATTTGTATGTGTAACTTTTGATGGAGGACCAATCGATGATCATGGCATTTGAAGCGAAGGACAAGACAGAGAGGTTCATGGATGCTGCCAAAGAGCGAGCCAGGGCAGCGTTGCATGAGACCTCACCCAAGCTGACTTCCCTTGAAAAGGGGATGCTCAAGGCGCTGAAAAGTCGTCAGCGCCCTGTCAAGCATGGGCAAAAGACCACTGTCCGCAGTTGATTTGCTGTTCAGTGCCCCTGTTCAGCAGCTGTCTGGGAGCTCAGTTCCGACTCTGTCGAGCTCATGCGAGTTCGACTGCTTCCGCTGGATTTGAACTGCGCAGGCTCCGATGACTGATCAGAGTGAGCCACCCTTGCCAGCATTTTGTTGTTGGAGCAATCAGGCTTTCGAGTGGTTCATGGCACTGCGCTGTAATCAAGCTGCAAATCGCTAACGGAATCTATTTGTCATAGACAGACTTCATTCCTTTAAGACATGTAATAAATGTCGAGTGATTTGTTTAAATAGTGTTAAAAATTTGGTCATGGATGTTTGCTTTTCTCTTTTATGTCCAGTGTGGGAAGTATCAACTCGGAACAGTTCCAATCATTACGTTTTGGCTGCCATAAAAGTGAATTGTAAAAGATTTTTAGTGAGCTCTTTTTAGTGAGCTCTACATTGTTCTTTTCTGAGCAACCGCGATTCAGCCCAGTGCAGCTCTGCGATGAATCAATATCAGATCAGCAATATCCAGTTTTTTCATTTCTTCTAGAAGTTCCTCGTAATCCATGGCCGAGGTTTTCTTGATTGATTTTTGAAGGGCGCCCATCAAACCTTGTCGTGAAGTTACGTAACAAAGTACCCTAACCGTAACGTTGTGTAAACGATCAAATGTTCCCGAGCTGGTTCATGAGGCTTTAGCGGTATCTGCTGTATCAGCCGCAGCGCCTTGCTCAGGTGCTGCAGCCGATGCCAAAGCCATCCTGCCCGGGAGCCATGCAGCGTGACCTATCCATTAGGGCGTCCCTGCTAGCTATTGGAGCGATAATGCGTTTCTTGTTCGCTCACACACCCCATAGGTGAGCAATGGTGATTGTTCGTCCTGGTTTCTTTGCAGGGCTAAAACCCAAAACACAACCATTCCCAGTCTTGCTTTCACACGACTGTCAGTTGTTGAAGAGTTGGAGACAGGATGATTGTCTCTGGAATTGACGTTGTGAATGAGCGTTCTCAATCGATACGGGACAACTATCACGCCTGCTCTAGCTTTGATGTGTCGAATTTGGCTTTGACCGATGGGGTCCGCCAATGACCCGTCTCAGCTGATGTGCGACTCGCCCGTTGAGGTTGTATTGCTCTCTTTTTCGTGGACGCCACAACAATTTGTACATTCCTGGATCGGATGGCTTCCAATGGCAGGCTAATCCCCATCAGGATGAATCTTTTTCTCTTGGTAGTGAGTTGATCCAATCATGATTGGTATTCAATTGCTTTTTCCCAGCCTTGTCTTAACAAGCATCTTTCGAGCATCAGATAACTTTAAACTTTGTGCTAAATAATTGGCTTATTCGTTTATGGAATATATTTGAAGACTGAATTCAAACTCACTTGAGACGCCTGTTTGAGCAAGCACTTCGAGCTACATCGCTGCTGATGTTTTCTCCAAGGCCCTCCAGATTGCGAGCAGTCTGGTTTTATAAAGGAATGGCAGCATCGACAACCCAGCCTTGCTCCTTGAGCCTTTCGGCTTCGTATGAAGCCTGTTCAGTCGGCACTTCGATGAGGCGGAATCCGTCGCCTTTGCTGCAATACAGCCTGGTTTGTCCAATCACAGCGGCGCCCTCCGAGTTGGGACATAGCCAGTCTGCTGCATAACGCCTTATCGGGAAGGTCCTGAAACCGTACCGGCTTGTGCGGCTCTCCCATCTCGCGAGCCACATTCAGTGGCAATAGACCGAAAAGGTCTTAAACGGAGACACCCATGACAACGACAAAGCCGCCGGTACATGAAGTGAATCTTGCCCAGGACAAGGGGCATGTGTTCACCGAAGCCACAATGATGAAAATGCAGGCTGAAAAAAGAAGAAATCTAAGAGCGGATCGTCTTGATAACGACTTCAGTTGGGGCGAAGCTCTGCTGAGCTGTTTCGGTAATCACCATCTCTGAACGTATTGGTTTTCAAGGTCATCAAAGTTATGCGTCATGGCTTGTTGAGCGCGCTCTCTGTGGAGTCAATTCGATCAGATTCGTTATTGCTCGCAATGGAGTTTCTGATCGAAGTGATACCCCAATGGTCCGCAAGAACGGCGATGACCCCATCAGCTGCTTGATTGAGCACCGTCTCTAGCCGCTGGTTGTGCTCCTCGCTGGTTTCGCAGCCAAATGAACTGTCTTTTTGGAGATCCGCCTTGCTAATCCACTCCATGCGGGCGCGCTCATCCTCAGTGCAATTGGCGCGTATCCACGTTACGGCAAAAGCGATGAGCGATTGTCTTGCTGCGGCTGCTGTTTTGTGCAGGTCGGATTCCATCAACAGCACGTCCATTGCAAGTTTCAAAGCCCAGAACAGGTGAGAAGCTAGGCGTTTCTCAAAGTTGATTCTGATCAGATGATCCCAGGATCTGTTGCATGTTCTGGGGCCAGGCCGTAGTTGTTGCAGCGCGATCGCTAAGTCAGTTCCAAGATCAGTTGCTCTGACGCGATCCCGACTGCATCATCAGCTCGAACCCTTCCACTCTTGATATTGGTGTGATTCGTGTAATGAGGCCTGGTTTATCAGAGTTGTGGGCCAGAAAGCAACCAGTCGTACACGAGCCCAGTGCAGCTTGCCTTTTGCGGCCTTTCGACTGATCTGATCAATCAACCGCTGAAATGGTCGGCTAGAGATCAGCTCTCCTGGGCAAACAGCTGGGGTAACATTCGTGAAATAAAAGCTGACCAGTAAGCCAGAGCCATCGCGATAGTGATTCGCGTTGCAATCAACCGCTGTTCACTTCAGCATCTGAGACTGATTCGCGGGTCGGTCATCCACTTCAGCTCTTCGGAAGCAGATCGTGATGCTTCAGAGATTCCTGTTATGTGTCCAGATTGGCTTTCAGTGGTCCGTTATCTGGTTGCTCCAGCAATTTCGTTAGGGTCGATCATATCCATGGAGCACCTGTTAAATCGTTCACGGCATCACAGTTTTGCTTCCTTGCCTTCGACGCAAACAATGAAAGGGAAACGTCATGGTCAGGACAGGCATTCCATGTGCGGGTTTGATACGTTTGTCTTGAGACGTTGGACTTTTTTTTATCGATCTGGTTGATCTGAAGTATCAAATTGATTCCTCTCTCTCTCCCCCCGCCGCCTGTTGAAACCTTAGTGGTGCACTGGAATGCCTTTTCCTATGACACTTTTGAAAATCGTTTAGAGGCGAAAAAATTACCCTTCAAGCGACTGTCGGCGCGACCGCGTTTTAGGGCTTATCGGCTTGGTGGGATTTTATTTGTCCATCCTTTATTGCGCTGCGCGAATCATGGGGTTCCCGATCTTCCTCAGCAATGCATTCGCTTGCTTGAGGACCTCTTCAAGCGACACCGACCTGAACGTCTCTTCACTCTGCAAACCGGAGGTATTCCGGCACCCGGATCTGCCAGGATCAACAGTCTTTATCGCATCACACAGATTCAATTTCAGGGTTCGTGCCTTCCTGTCAATGGAACTGGCACCGACGGTCCACCTCCTGCGATGATGTTGTATGACCTTGGCTGGGTAAGTAGTGGTCTGGAGCCTGCAGTCTGCAGCCAACGCCCTCTTCTGCTTTCATCCAATTCCCTCTCCATTCCTTGGCTTCAGCGAAAAGGAGTGATTGATTCATCTACACAAGTTGAGATTTTAATAGCTGTCACAGATGTCGACGCTCAGGATGCAGAACAGTCTCATAGACAGTATGAATCCAATAAACAATTGGCCGCAGATGCACTCGTTTCATTGCTTTGGAAACAACTTGAACTTTGATTCAGAAATCTCCCCTGGGATTGTGCGGTTCTATGCTTCTAGTGTTGATTGGTTGAGAGATTTTCTGCTTGTTGATTGTCCAATGAATGATTGATTGCGATGAAGCCAAATTCCCTGTTTAAATTTGCATTTAATCACAAAGCTCTTGTTTATAATCTTGGCGCGATCAGCTCGTATTTCTCACAACTTTGTTTTCTGGCGCATGCTGTTTATCTTTTGATACACCATCTTAGGCCACACTGGTCTCTTGCAAGTTTTGCGTTTTTCAGCCTTACATCGATTGTTTTGATGGCTCCCTATAAGTGGGATAGAAAGTGGATGCGTTACAAGAGTACAGTTGGCATGATTTCTTTTACTTTGGTTCTTAGTATCTATGCAATCTGTTGGCTCCAAAACTAGATGCCTGTTTTTTGATTGCAGCACTCAGCTCTTCCAGGTGAACCTCGCTCAAGCAGTTTGTCAGCTCATGGCCAGGGATTGTCCAATGAATTGGTTGCTGATGTATTCACGTTCGCCTTGGTGAAGTAATGTGGATGAATAAGTGAGCAAATAAATGATCAATCGGCTTCCGGTCATCCTGTTTGCGCTTGGTTTAGCAGGATGCAGTTATCCATCTGAGCAGAAAGCAAAAGAAGCGTGTGATAAGTGGAGAAACAGGCATGCAGCAGTGACGATTATCAGTTACAGAGACGAGCAGCCACTCAAGCCTGCAGACCGAGGCAAAGAGTTGGGGATTATCTTGAAAGAGATAGAAGAGGAGGATTTAAGTGCTTACAGAGATGCCGATAGATTCCGAGCAGAAACAAAAGCATTCCAGATGGATTTCTATGAAGAGCTAGTTCAAGAGGATCGGGAAGGTCGTGAATTGATTGAGCATGAAGTTACTGCTCGATGGTGTAGAGAAGACAGTGTTAATCAACAAATTCTCGGGTATGAAAATAAAAAGGTCATCACTAAAGTCTGGCAGAACCAACAGGGAGCGAAAGGTAAGGGTGAGGCGATCAAGCGCTTTCGCTACTGACCAGACCAGAGAATTGAAGTTTGTCTCAGCTTTAATCATCAAATCTTGTATCAGTCATATGTCAGTCTCTTCTTTGTGCAAAATATTGCATTTGGCCCGAAGTGCTCTGGCCCATAGTGCAAGTATGAACCCAAGTAGTAAGCCTGAAAGGTTCCCAATAAAGTCAAGCCATTCTCCATGGCGATTCACATAAGGCTGAATAACTTCGATCAGTCCGCTGTACAAGGCGAATAGTAGGATTATGTACATCCATCCTGTTGGCCTGCGTAAAGAAGCGGGAAATGCCAGGGCTGCGTATGAGATCAAGTGGTGTGTTTTGTCTGATCCAGGAGCATCAGCAAGTTCTGCTAGCGGCGTCAACGACAGTACTGTAATACTGGAAAGAATGAAGATGCTGATAATCAGCCAGTGTTTTTCGACAGTGTTAATTGCCTGAATCTTCATGCTTAATTTACTTAGAAAGCGCCAGTCGCTGGCATTGCTTCATTCTGTTCGTTGGGGTTGGTTGTCATTCGTTGAGCAATTGCTAGTAGGCCTACGAGAATGCCAAGAGCCAAGGCGGCAAGTAAAAGTCTGTTCGTGGTCATAGACCTGAAAATTACTCGATCAGCCTAGTCGGTCAGTTGGTAGTCTTTATGTAACCCCTCAAGTCTTTTATGAATCAATTGTTTACGGAAATTGTAAGAGTTGCTGGTCTTGCCATTTGTTTGCAGTTATATGGACTTGTCCACACCCTTGCTGCTAACTACGCCACTGATGAAAATAAAGCAAAAAAGATTGAGAGAGATGGATTTTTTTCAAGTCATACCTGGAAAGTTGCCTTAGCGGGTGCTGTTTTCTTTTGGGTTTTAATGTTCAACTGGGGAAAAACCTGCCTAAAAACGTAAATCTTTGTGCTTTGCTAATGAATGCATTGATTCCGGTTTAATTGTTATGAAATTTATCTCGTTCCTTGGCGCACTAGTCCTCTCGGTTTCTCCCGGCTTCGCTGGCAACTATGTTTATTTAAACTGTGAAGTTGAGGTTGTCAATACAAAAACAGACTTGGATGCAAACAATGTTTTAGAAGAGAATTCAAAGACTGGATCGATTGTGTTCAAGGTTGATCTTGATAATAGTAGAAGTATGGGAGCTGGAGCCAGTGATTGGGAGGATATTCAGATTGTTGACGGTGTTATAAGAGACTTGCGTATTGGTGAGGTCGATGGATTCAGATATGAGGCTAAACGTGCTGTGCGGATACAGCCTCCTGGTAAGTTTTCTGTGAATACAGTCGCTTTGAGCGACAAAATCTTGGTCACGATTTCTACTGAAGGGCAATGTTCTGAAATTGATGCATTGGTGTTTGATGAAGCCAAGTGATGCGTTTGATTCCTTGTATCGGTTTTCCGTTTTTCGCCACGATCGCCAATGAGCTGCGATGCCTCTGCGGGGCTTCATTAATGCAGCAAGGGGCGTTCCCTCGGCTCAGGGGGACAGGCTCGCTGTCCAGGTGCGGTTGCTGGTTGTATAGACCAAAGGGCTCTGCGGCAATGGTCAGCAGGTGGTCTTGTGAAGGCCGAGTCACAACGCGATCGTCTAGAGGCAGGTCATGCGGAGTACGGCCGGATCCTTGGCTTTTTGTGGGTTTGATCACTTCTGCCTGGTGAGTTGATCAAAGTTGTTTGATTCAGCGAGAGGATTTTTTCGGTATTGCTTGACGAGTCATTGGTTCGATCGTCGGGACCAAAACACCCTTTTTGTTGTCACGTACAACCCAATAACTTACGACAGCTGCAGTGATGAGCACAAAAACCACTGCAGCACGAACCATGTGGTGTGTGATGTCTTCAGGGTGTCGAGTCCATTTTTTATTCATGAAAAACAGTTCCCGACTCATTCTTGTGGCAATTGAGTGGTTGGTGCTGCTAACAATCGAATGATTCCTTAATTGGCATCTCTTCTGTCCGTACAGTCCAGCCAGTCTGTGTCACCAGTTTCAGCTTCAATCAAAATCGTGTAGTGATGCCGAGCGCTTCCTTCTCAGCCTGAGCTCTGTTGCTAAGAAGCTTTCGCACTGCTTCATTATGTTCTTTGTTCTGCCCGGGCATTCGGTGGGCAGCCATCGGAACAGTTCGGGACTGGTGATGACGGCCGAGGCTTTTGGCTTCACAGTGGGGTGAAGTTAAGACATCTGATTCATTCCAATGGCAGAGGAAACACGCCAAATAACGATTACAAGAGAAGAAGCCGATTTGATCAACCTCGCGTTGGAACTCCTAGTGGACTCCCGCGTTGAGCAGTTGAAGGAATTGTTGCTGCATCAGAAAGCTCGCTGGCAGACGGAAGAGGGCCGAGCAACTGTTTTTTCTTTGCGTGACCGCGCTCTTTACCCAGAGCCTCGTTGGGACGATCTTCGTTGAATTCCGATCGCCTGTTGCGTTCATGGCTGATGCCAGAGCAGGTGGTGAGGGAGAAGCATGAGTATCCCGACCGCTATGGACACCTGTTTGTCTCCACCTCCTGGGTAGGACGCCCGCTTCACAGCTTCGCATTACTACGAGTGACGTAGCCAACCGCCCTGAATGATATGGTGCATTTCCTTCCAGTTGATCCATCAGCTGCGTCGTGTGGCTTCGCATAGCGATTTCCTCGGCGGTTTCGTTCAGCAGTTCCCAGTGCTTCAGATGAATGAATCTACTTATGCCTTCATCAGAAGCCGCAAACTGAAGATTGATCTTATGGAAGATAGTTCTGAGCCGACCTGGTCAGATGCAGATATTTTATTTGAGGCTTTGCAGACGGGGTGAAGCTATCTGTGATGGCATCGGTTGTGATCTCTCGTATTGCTGCTGTGAGAAATCGCGCCAGCTCAGCCATTCAGCTAGTGTAATCGCCTCGGCTCCGAAAAATCCAGCATCAAAGTGACTTCTTTTCGAATGTCGTAGCTTACAAAAACTTGTGAAATCAACCAACAATGAATGTCTTGAGCTTGACCCTTAAAAAACTTTTTTATAAATTGCACAGCACTTCTTAGAGTCTTGAATTGCATCGAGCCAATTCCTTGCTTGTAATAGGTATAAATGGTTTCAAATGCACTGCTTCTCTCCCAGAGTTGGAAGCGCTCACCATTAGAGAGGGTGAAGTTCCATGCATCTGCTGCACCAAGTTTATGATGATGTTCTGTGGTGCTTGTAAGTCCCTCTTCGATCACGGTGTCAATAAAGTTCTTTGTTTCTTCAGCAGATAGATTGCAGAGAGCTGTCATTGCATCCATAGCCAGTATCCCCACCATGATTGATCAGTCGGTCGTTTGGTTGTAATTGATTGATAAGGGTTTGATGAGAAATTGCTGAGTTTCTTGAGGGATGAGTCGCACTCCATTGATGAGTTCAGTGTATTGATCATGTAGTGAAGTTTTCCTTCCCGCGATGTCGCAATACAAAAAACACGTACTCTGCGTGGCTGATGATTGGTTCCGGAGGCTGCTGTTTCGCCTGAGTCGCTTCATGATTTCCGCTCATGCTTCAGAAGTGCAACTGAACTCCAAAGCCTGCAGGTTGTTCAGAAACATATCCTCGGCCAAATCCATGGGTTGGAATTATGCGGGGGTAACGATTGACCTCAAGGAGATATTCTCTCCGCGCACATCTGTAGTCACGAGTTTCACGACGCATTTCTCTGCGGAGCTGCCTCAGCTCATGCCGTCTTTGATGCTCGTAGCCCCTGTCTTCTGCAGCGGGTGCCATTGTCCAAGTTGTGGCTTCAATCAACCCGGTGCAAAGAATCGCTTTGGTGCGAACCCAAAGAGGTTCTGGTGCGCTTTTCGGGAACGTCTCAGATCGTCTGGTCAGCCTTGGATCAGCTCCTGAGGAAGTGGACGACATCGATGTTCCGTGGAAACAACAAACACTGTCGATGGGGGGGGGGGAGATTGGTTGGAGATTGAGTGTTCGTCCCTCCTCTTTGGTGATGATCAATGCAGCGAATGAACACCACATCCCCATTCAGGCTGCTTCTGAGAGCTTGACGCCCTGGTTTGGATCGCCCCCGTTGATTCCCTTCAGGAGGCAGACTCCACCAGAGTCAACTCTCTATCGGGCCAGCCATGAATCACTGCCACCCGCTGACAGCCGTTCATTGAGGCTCAGCTGATGAACTTCCCCAATGGCTTTGGTGGTGGCTGGGGCCAAAGCGGCGGTAATCGCGGTTTTCGAGAAATCGAACCCGTTTGCAAGCCTGGACCGGATTTCGATTCATGTGCTCGGCATCAGCTCATCGGCTCCAGTGCGGTGGTTCTGGCGATTGTCCTGTTCGTTGGACTCTCAGGGTTTGTCGTCTGGTTTGTTGTGACCGATCAATGGTTTGCTTTGGCAGACAAGCTTCGTCGACTGCGTCATCGAAAGCGGTACTGATCATTCGGAACTAATCAGCTGCGCTGAGCATCGGTTAACAGGATCCACAGTGTCCGAGTCTTGACTGCGGTCCGCTGACTCCGTTCCTGTCGATAAAGATCGAGAATCAGGTCTCAGTCCATGTGGTTGATGCAGACGGCAAAAGCCACAGCGCTGACCCAGATCCAGCTGTGATCAACCCGACTCAGCCACGGCACAGGCCAAGGATCGGACTGCATGTCCACCTTTTCACGGCTATCGACGTGGCCATGACAGCCGCTCTTGCTGTCAGTCCTCATGGCAATAATCTTCGCGTTACAGCTTGGATCAAGAGATGTTCGGCTAGATGTACCCCAAGGTGCAATGCAAACAAAAAGCCCCAGTATTTGTTGGGGCTTTGAGGGGATAGATTCCAGATTCATGACCACTTGATCAATACTCCCTTCGCCTTCTCGAGGTACCGCATTCACTCGGAGAAAGCCGACCTGCTCCACAGGCGTCCTGTAGTACCTCCCATCGCTTGATTGGTGTGTTTGCACCATGACTATTAATCATTACATATACAGCTGGGGTGATCAGATGTTGTTTCAAAAGCTGTTGATTCGTTAAAGCAGACGCTGGAATCCCAGGTAGTGATGTGATGACTAGCGCGCAGCAAAGTGCTTTTAGAGAGTTGTGCGTCATGGGTGCAAGTGGGAACAGATCACGACTTCGGCCATTGGCTTGAGATCAGCGATTTCAGCGGTTTGTGGCGTATTGAGCCTTCGACTCCTTCAAGCTCACAGTGCTTCTGGTGAATCCAGCCACACTGCTCTGGTGATTTTCCCAAGAAGCTTTGGCGAGCTTCTGGTGAATCGATCAGATTCCACTTACAGGCTGGAATCAGTACATGCGGAAGTTGGTGACGGCATGGCTCCAGGGTACTCAATCCGCACCGTGGTTACGGCGGTTGGTGTTGGCTGAGCAGCCTTGCTGTAACTGACGCCTCGGATGGATTAAAACCATCGATCGACGGCATAAACGGCAATTTTTAATTCCGTTGAGCAAGAATTTTCTTTTCTATGACTGATTTGTTAACGCCTGGGGGGCATTGGTAAAGACTCTGAAACGGGCGTTTCGTCCAACGGTGCTCACATCAGTTTTCTCTTCCGTCAATGGCAGTTGACGCGCCGATCAAGTCCAGAACCATGGCGGTCAGCCGAGCTGGCAACAGTTCAAAGCTCAGCAGCTCAGAGCAACGAGGGCAACGATGACGATGGCGGCGCTGATGGGCTCCATGGCGTTCTCCTGTCTGAATTCACCATCGATCAGATGGCTTGAATTCACCATCCCCCTTTCGAGGGAAAGACATTGTGAGCACCATCACAGCCCTGCTTGAGGTCTGTCATCGATTCCAAAGCGGATCCTGGAAATGGTGTGCCCATCGAAACCGTACAACTCACCAAAGCTCGTAAGAGCAATGCCTCGTTCTCATGACTGGGTGGGATTGTCTGCAATGACTTCTGCCAATGCAACGCCATCGAAGCCCGGGCAATGGTGCTCAGATGCGCGAGATAAACCGCTCCTACTCACTTCTGCCCTTTGAGATTCACTCGCAGACTCCAACGCACACGAAGGTCCCTGGATCGCTGAAGGCAAGAATCATCAAAACGGCCACGATGCTTCCAGCAATCAGCACAACAGGCCATATTTCCTCTTCAGGGCGCATTTCAAGAAATAACCTTTGAAGTCTGATAAGAGAACTCTGCTTCTCACGGAACTTGCTAGTCAAGATCCTGAAACCGAACCTTCCAGGGCGGCTGTCACCCTTTCGTGAAGCATCTAGCGGCCATAGACCTAAAAGGTTCCACCTGGTGGTACTCATGTCAGCAACTGCCCTTCGACCCGATCTCACTGCAGAGCAAAGCCGCCGTGCACGACTCGCAAAAATTGATCTGGATGAGGCCATCTATGAGGCCGCTGAACAGCATCCTGATATTTGGCCACGCGGGCTGATCACCAAAATCGCCACGGAACTCGGAGTCACACCGGCAACAGTTCGTCGTGAACGGACCATGCTTTTGCCAGGAGTCAAAAGCGCACCTGAACTGGGCTGGTGAATAGTCAGGCAGTGGTTTGCCGGATGTTCAGGCACAACGCCATCGAAGCCTTGGTGGCGATGCAGCAACCAGGTAGGCGGAAGCGTTGACTGTTCAAGTGCTGACGCTCACTTGGATGGGGGTTTGACCAGGATCAATCCTGGTCGGTCAAAAAGGCGACCGGCCCCACCCACCATTACAGTGAGCCAAAGGACAGCCCAAAGGCACTAGTCCAGCAAGTAGCGGCTCAAGCAAAGACAAGGAGAGCCAAGGTCTCCGGGCAGTTAACAATTGCCGGGCGGCAGGTGAGTGTTGACTGAAAAACTTTGGTGTCACTGACGCTCTCTGATGGTTTGGGCCTGGCTCCATCTCCTGCCAACACAGATTGAGGATCAGTTCCCTCTGGAGGTGATGGCTCCAGGGGATTGGCATGGAGGACAACGATCAGCTGCCAGTTTGATCGGCTTGTCTCAACTGACTGAGGTGGCTACAGCGACATCAAGTCATCATCTGTTCATGAAGAGATCCCTGTTCGCATTGCTGCCTTTAGCGCTTGCAACGACAGCACCTGCCGTCATGGCTCAGAAGGAAATCCCCAAAGCTCCTGGTCATGATCAGTGCCCGCTTGGTTACGTCAACACTCTCGGCACCACTTGTGTGTCGCCCATCTACTACGAGGTGGCACCCACATACGGTGAAGCCTGTAAGTCGGGATGGATGAATATCGGTGCTGGTTACTGCAAGAAGAAGACCCTCGGTATTTTCTGAGGAGGCACGAGGGCTGGAAGGAACTGATCGTCGCGGTTTAGTCGTTAAACGAACAACACGGACTGGCTGCTTACGCGTCAATGGTGAGGGAACTTCCAACACCAAAAACAGTGGCTCCCGAAAGGGGGCTTTTCTCTTGGCAGCAATCTTGTACATTCGCTGCGTAGATGAGACGACTTGACCAGTGCTGCCCAGCCTGTGGGGTTTGTCGTTACGCGGTCACCTGGCTCGGGTGGTGTCGTTACATGCTGCAGCCTCTCTGTACAGCGCTGCTCGCAATTGCTGTTGGCCTCACTGCTGCTCTGATGGTGTTTGACCCCATTCACGCCGGATGATGGGGGGACGTTATGGATCAGGGCAATGGCCAGATTTTCGTGATGATTCGATCTAGGCCTATTCCACAGGCAACACCAATGAGGATGGCGATAGCTGGGTCTAGATCACTCAGAGAGCTGACGATGAGTCCAGTTATCGCGCCAACAATGACTGCTCTTTTGATCGATCCCTTGTTGATGCTGCCCATGGCTTGAATGCCGTGATCACGCACATTGTCATTGTTCGGTCCGGGTCGCGGTCAGACTTCAACGAATCCCGACAAGTTTCACCCACTGGTTGATCTCAGCTGGATCGCCCGGCAATGGCCAGAATCCCTGGAGCTCTTCCGATCGAATGGCAGGCCCACACGACGAGATCAACAGGATTGAGCGTGAATTGGATAGGGCTGCTGCAGGCAAGTTGAAAAAGCATCAGTCGACTGGCAAGACAGCGAAGCATCAAAGTCTTGATGCCGTTGTTGCCACATCTGGGCTTCTTGTTGTTGTCGCTATTGCCATCGTTTTCGGAGGACGGCTCAATATCACGCAACGAGCTGCATTGACTGGGGGGGTATTGGGAGCTGCTGCAGGTTTACTGGTGGGTTATGGCTTAGGAAGGATTCGCTGAAACGTCTCGAACAGCATCCGCTGACTGGTCACAGTGGCGGGATGCCAAATAACGGGCGCCTGATGGTTGATTGCCATCCGCCGAAGAACGGCATCGGCAGGCTCACGAATGCCCAGGAAGGGACGGTCTGTAGCTTCCGCGACGACATGATTTCTGCACCTGCGCAGTGGCTGATGATCGAAAGCAGGCCGTTTTATGATGTTGGTCGGCCTCGCCACCTTTGCATATGTAGAAGATAAAGAATTGTCAGTCTCGTTCTGATGAATTGTTTGCGTTCATGCTTGAAATTGATTTCTAAGCGTTCATTGGCATACTTCTGGGTAACTTCAACGAAGACAAACCTGAGCGTCGTCACGCAGACGTTGCCAAACTGACTGCGCGACCTAGCGTTAAGCCTAAAATATTTAACCTGACAATCGCATGAAATAAATGGAGAGACTTTGCGCTTTTAGTGTTGAAACTTACGTAGCTGGGCTGGTATTTGAAAAATGTATCAATTGAAAGGTATAGGTAATTCAGTATTGAAGGGGGCGCTTTGAATGTGATTGGTTCTGTTTCTGCCTCGTTTTTTTGGAAGTATGAATAGTTTATTCGCCAGTACCACCAGGCAAAGGAGACAATGATAATTGGCAGGAACAGCAACATTTCCACCAGAAGCAGCTTTGGATCTTTTATTGGAGCTATGAGGAGAAGGTTGATGGAGAGCAGCTCAACGAGCCAGCACATTGACAAAAAGATTGCGAGAATGTCTTTCCCTAATCGATTATTTCTCCCAATGACTCCAGAAACTATTAAGTAAGCTGTTGCCAGGAGAAACAGGCTATTCAACGGGTGGCCAAGAGAAGTGAGATTTTCTAGGAAAAAATTTGTGTCCATCAGTAATTGCTTGGTGCGGCCGTTTTCTATCTCTGTCAGGGAAAGCGACCTGTTGAATGCAGTCGTAAACAGGTATGAAATCATCAAAAAATAAATCTCCCTAGGTCTTGACAGATATTTTGTCAATGCGTCAATAAAGGCCAATCTTGTGTGCTCAGTTAAATCCAGGCTAGCAAAATGATATTGCAATGCTTTGAGTATGGGCTTTGGGGCTTGCGATATTTTGCTTGAGTTGGTGGCATCGTGACTTCAGTTGATCATGCTTGATGCTGATTTTTTACATCTATGGCCTTGGCACGCATCCTGGAATGCCGCCAAGCCCTGCCGAATTCTCTCCTATGAGTAGGTTTCCTCATAGGAATGATTTAGTGTAAAAATCTGCTGTAATTGATTTTGGTCTTGTTGTGGATATCTCATATCAGCATTCCATTTTTAAAGTCGCTTGGATCTTTATCTGCACAATTTAGCTCAATTGTACCGCATGATTGATGCTTTGATTGAGGCTAGCTTCTGCTCAGAATATTTTCTGTGTTGCTTGGCTTTAGTCAATGCCCCATTCAACTCCATCGAGTTCGTCTATGCCGAGGCCGTCCGCAAGGTCTGATAGAGAAATCAAAAACCCCAATTCTTTGGCGATGTCTGCGATGGCACTTGGATCTGTCGTTGCTTTAATTTTGTCTTGCAGTTTTGAGTCATTTTTGATCTTTTTCTTGAATGCTTTAAGTTGCTCTTCGGACATGGTTTTGCAATCTGTTTCTTCGTCATAGCAATGATCTGAGGATGTGTCTTTATTTATGAATGAATCGAATTCAATTGCGCCAGGTATTGTGGTTTATTTTGGGCCGTTTGGAGGTGACTCAACAAATAAAAAAGTACCTAAAGTTGCGAGAACTTTCTGCAAGGGTTTGGATTGGTGCGGTCACGCTGAGCCCTATTGATTGGTAGTACGAGAGCTGATTGAGATTACTCTGACCCTACTCCTGCTCCAACAATTTCCAGTACCCCCCCTGCTGCTCATCAAAGCCCCTGCAACTTCATGGGCTTTTATTTTTTCAACAGCCTGACTAATCCCATAAATCAGCCTTCAATACCTGGCGCGATTGAGCGCATTAAATATTAGCTAAAGACGCTGCAAATTATCGTTGCTATAACCGTTAAAGACTTCTGCTACCCATGTCCCTTGAACAACTCAAAGCCTTCCTCGCCAAAGTCAGAGACGATTCCAATCTTCGGGAGAGACTAAAAGTAGCTAAGACTTCTGCAGACGTTGTAGGCATTGCCAAAGAACATGGTCATGAATTCACCGCAGACGTCTTACATCAGAGCAGCCGTAAGCTCACTGAAGAAGAGCTGGAAGGCGTGGCTGGTGGCGAAAGTTGCCCTACGGTGCCCATTTGCGGAAACATGAACTTTGGATGTTGCACTAGTACAGGTGTCTAATGGCTCAAGCATGACGTTTATTGTTTTTTTGATTATCCCTTGAAAGTCCAAAGATAACCTTCCAATACCTGGCACGAGTGAGCGCATTTGTGCCGTAATCGGCAGGTGAAAGTATTTGCATTTTCAAAAAGGTGGCGACAGAACTCTGAGCCACTTGCCAGAAGCTCTCCAGAACCTCGTGGGGTCTACACCAGTGCCGTGTAGCGGGTTTCACCAGAAGGGCTGTGATCTTGAAGGAGTCGAGGCGGCAACACCCCCAAACATTCACTCCTTAAAACCATGACACAAGAATAACTCACCGCTTTCATCGCGAACGCCAAAGGCAACACCAGTCTTCAAGAGCAGCTAAAAGCAGCGGCTGATGCCAATACTGTTGCTGCCATTGCCAAGAAAGCAGGTTTTAGTATCTCTGCTGATGACCTAACTAAGGCTTAATCAGAGATTTCTGAAGAAGATCTGGAATGCGTAAGCGGAGGGGGCTGGGGTACTTACGTTAAAGTGACCGTACAGTGTGCAATCAACAAATCACATAAGGACACGTATAACTTTATAGGGTGGGATCAGTGTAAGCATTTGAGTTAATAAAAAACTCATTTATTCGCTTTGATAGGTTATGTCCGATGAGTGACTCAAGGCTTTTCTTGAGTTACTCAAAGCCTCTGCTGATGTTAATGCTGTGGTTTCTATTGCCAAAGCATTGGGTTTTAGTATTTCTCATGACGACTTGAAGAAGGCACAATCAGAACTTTCAGAAGTAGCACTGGAAGACGTGGCTGGCTATGGCTGCAAGAACCAGTTAATTGATCTATCTACCCCAATAGGTGTTTTATCGGAAGCCCTGTCCATGGGTCTCTTCAGCATGTTGCGGGAGAAAACCAGCTTACAAACTCAAAGTCCATTGTTGAAACGGCTCATTGACGATGTTGACGACTTTACTGATGATTCAGAAAATTCAAGCCATGGTCACCCTCGTGCCGATCTTGCCGATGCTGCCTTTTTTGCTTCATAAGTCTGCTTTTCACTGCAATGATTCTGCACGGATGGCTTTGGAAAACCCTGAACAGTCCGTTGTTTGATTGGTGTGAGCTTGTTTGTCGGGCGATCATCTGCACAACCAGACTTCATTGCCCACCCCTTCGGATCTTTTATCACTTTTGCTTCGCTTTCATGGCAACAGGCTCCCCGACTGAAAGTGATCAAACTCTGGCTCACTCGGCAGCATCATGTCGCGATTGATCAGCGCGGAGTTCGATGGAAGTCTGACGTGAATGCATTGTGTATTTGGCCACTTGCTGCCTATCTGAATGCACATCTATGTATATCTGGATTTTTCTTCTGTAAACGGTATTTGAAGCGCCAGTCAAGGCTGTGTAGCTAAAAACTGAAACCTTCCGTTTGGATACCTGCTTTGAGTGTTGAACAGCTTTTGCTGGACGTGATGGCTTTTGGCGCTGCTCTGACGATTCTTTGGGCCTGGCGTATAGGAACGTCCCAAAAGCAAAGAGAAGAGTCGTGATTACGCCTGTCTCTGCAGCCTGGGCCAGGCTGCTTGGCTTGCTCTTTGTTCGCCGAGTCAGAAAAAGTTGAGCTCAAGTGCGGTATCAAGACGATCCAGAGGCATGGCATCGGTCAGTCGTTCGGAATTCGTTGCCAGACGACTCAGTCCCCGCCTCCGCACCGTTGAAGTTCACTTGCGTTCACGAACCTCAGTTACCGCATGCACGGACGCTTGACTTCAGACGAGCCAGCGCTCGAAGGCATGTCTATTCAACTTCAGGCATGGGTGAAGTGATGCACGATTCAGTGTGGCGTCAAGGTGAAGGTGATTTCGCCATCGTTGCCAGTTGCATAATCACGACAGACCTCAGGTTCAACGCCAAGCGTCAAAGGTCCACAGCTTCCGCCATGCCATGCCAGCCGCACATCTGCTTGGTTTGGATTGAGATCAGGCTCCTCCATTGTTGGGGGCAGCGGTGGTTCGACGGATGCTCAGGAATACTGCCATCGAAGCCTGGGGCCACCGCTGCTCGGCCCTTGGTTCAGCTGGTCAGACCTTATTCAATCCCTCTTCCAGCTCGACAAACTCCTCATCGCTGAGGCCGGGGATAATCTCAGCGGTGACGCCGATGCCTTTGGTCCATGGATAGGTGTGCTTCTGCACTGCTGCCAGGTTGTCGGCTTCCACCAGCAGTACGCCTCCACCGGTGTGAGGGTGGATCTGGCGCGCCAGCAGCTTGAAACCGGCGAATTCATCCATGGGCTTCCCTCCCTTGATGTAATCCACGATTGCTTTGGCGTACTCCTCACTAGCGGGATCGGGAGCGGACCACTGGATCATGAAGGGTGCCATCTAACAGCTTGCAGACGTTGCTCGATCATCGCCTGCATAGGCACGGGCAAGTGTTCAGATGTTGATTGCCGCGCTGATCTTATTTTCTATGGCAACTTTCAGCCCGTTCTGTCTGGGCACAGCTGGACTGTCATCCGCTCGTCGTCTTCACGAATACGCCACTTCTGGCATAGGCCTTGAATTTATCCCTTGGCTATTGAGCAACTGGGCCACTTACGGCCCTCAAAGAACCACTGATGCAGTTGCTGTAGGTAGGGTCTCCAAAGCAATTGGTAAGTGCTGCCTCTTAACGAGCTCGTTGGTTGTGGGGTAGCGAGGTAGGACAGAATCCTGGAGCACATGCATGAATCGATCTCAGGCCCTTCACGACATCGAACACTGGTCGGGGAATGGAGAGCTTGAAGAAGCCACATATCGTTATGCCCTGATCATCGTTGACTTGATCAACGATGCAGCCGCCGAGGAGCTGCTGCATTGTCAAACCTCGGACGACGTATCAGCCTGGATACGGCGAGATGCTCTGGATTGGCAAGCAAAGCTGAGCGACGAGGCATTCACCGAGTGGTTTGAGATTGGGCACGGCAAAGCCTATGGATGCATTGAACAGATGCTGAGCTGTATCGACTACGACTTTGTTCTCGAACTGTTGCTCTCAATGCGTCAGTTGGATTAGCAAGTCAGGCCCCGGCTTGCCGAAGAAGCCTCTGGTGTAGACAGAGGACTGATGGCTGATTTTTCGCGATTGGCAATTTCACCTTTAAGTCATTATCAACCACTCCACGCTTAAATATTGATGGCCATGCCCCCTGTTATTTGTGATTGATATTTGTGTTGCTTGGATTTTGTCTTTTTTGGACGCCTTTGTGAAATGCTTGATTGCTTTCAGACTGTTGTATTCTGCCTCCAGTTGTTACCGATGCCGTGGTTAGGGGGTTGATCTGGGGAATCTCTACTTGCTTTGTTTTTAGCTTCTATATTGTCTTGTCTAAATATCTTCTTGCGCACTTTTCTGCGCCATGGTTGTTGCTCGCTTCAGGTGTTGGAATTGTTGCCTTAATCCCCTCTGTTGTTAAGCGATCTCATGTCTATAAAAGCTGGGATCATACGCAGTGGAGGCTGGTTATTTCAATGGCTTTATTGAGTGGGCTGTATAATTTTTCGGTCCTGCTCAGTATCAATTATTTACCGGCGTCGATTGCGACAATGTTTATCGGACTTTCTTCTGTGACACTGTTGCTTCGAACATGTGGTATCGAGGCAAGGTCGCCCATGTTGCTAGAGGTTTTGGCAGTCTTTTTTGCTGTTGTTGGGGCTTTCCTTGTGTTAGGAGTGAAGCTTCAATCATTTTCCTTTATTGGTTTGTTGTTTGGCGTTTTTACGCTGATATTTGGTACGAATGCCGTCATATTGACCGGCAGAATGCGCGGAATTGTCAATGCAAAAGAAGTTGTCTTCTCTAAGCAGATTAGTAAGGTGGTTTTTGCCTGTTTTGGGCTGATTTTGATTTCACGATTGCCTGCGGCCCCCTACCCTGCATTGGCAGTGCTCTGGGTGTTGTTGCTGGCTACTGGATGCTTGAAAATGCTAGAGAGTTTTACAGCTTCAAAGACTGCATTTGCTTTGCCACCGGTGACTTTTAGGAATATATTATTACTTAACTTGCCAATTGTTGCTTTTGCAGAGTCTTGGCTTTTCGATGTTCACCTTGATCACTACCAGTGGATCGGTATATTTTTTATTATGCTTTCTGCTCTTAGTGCGATCTTTTCCGGTGAGAAACGTCTTAAAGCGCTTTGAAAAGTTCTTTGGTCGTTTGTCATCCTACCTACGCAAGAGATTTACATTTTCAAGCTCAGTTGTTTTATGCGCCGGATACTCAGGCATAAATCCTTCGATTGCTAGGAGCACGTGCAACAAACAGTCGGGTGGAAGCGATGCCCTCCTAGGTGATGAGTTGATCAGACATCTCAGCCGCTTCACTTAGCATGCAGTGGGGTAAAACCACTGCAATGCATTTTAAAGAAGGCGAGCTAATCGCAATTTTTTTCGGATCAATCGCAATCCTGCATGCTTTCCCCTTTGCCTGGGAGAGCCACGAGATCAACAGGTGCGTCGAGTATCAGCGACAGCACTTACACAATAGTGGTTTGACTAAAAACAGAATTCATGCCAAAGCAGTGAATTATTGTCAAGGAGGTCAAGCAGGCATCAGTCCATAACGGGCTGAGTGATTAGGTCTTCACGCTTGAAATGATGCCCGCCATGCTGGTGACGGATCAATGCTGGCTCTTTGTGTCGAATGTGCTGTACCAATGCATTGCCCTCATGGTGTTCAAGTGCGCTCAATTTTGCCAGGCATTGAAGCGTGATTTCTGGAATTCTGGAAGTTGTTGATGTGTGAAATACCTGCATCTGCAAAGGGTTTCTTTATAGGATTAGGTTGAGGTTTTAAGTGTATTTCTGATGTTCGCTCTTAACGCCGGTGCAATAACGCACATTGAGTACTGGTGTCTTTAGGGCTATCTGATGTTCCTGCAAATCAATAACAGAGCCTAGGGGGCTCATGCCAGGGAGACAGAATAGACGGCTCGTGCTGAAGTTGTCTTGATCGAAATTGCTAATGACTAGTGGACATTAGTATTGATTAAATTTTATCCTATTTTCAATAGTTTCTATTGCAATTGTGTTCAGCATGGCTGGCTGCTTTTGTTGTTTTGATTTTTTAGAAACAAAGGATTGTGAAGGTGCAGGGGTTAATTCCCAAGACAAAACCCGCTCTTGGCGGGGATTCTCGCTTGTCAATGGATTTAGAGGTCAACCGAATCGTTTTTGCAGAGAGTTTTATGATGACACATGCAGTAAGATCCGAACTGTCCTCCGCTTGCTTCTTCAAGCTCCTCTTCTGTAATTTTCGATGGTTGATTGAGGCCGTTTGCAGAAAATGCAAAACCTGCTGATTTCGCCGCATCAACGACTTCTTCTGTTGACTTTGCAGTTCTGATTGTCTCTTGGAGGCTTCTATTGCCTTCGAGTTTTACCAAAAATGCGTTGAGTTGTTCTTGAGTCATGGGTGTCTCCTAGAGGGACCATTTCGTTTTACGCCTCTCACGCTGCAGGGAGTAGAGGGGCAACCGACCTCAGCAGTACGGTTTCAGGACCTGTCCGGGCGGGCTGCACGGAATCAGACTCACAAGCTTGGTGGCGATGGACAGGCAGAAGCCAGCTGGCTGGAAACGGTGTGAGTGCAGGATTTGGGCAAACATGGCCGGGGAATTCAGAGTTTGCTATGAACTAATTAGCTATATGCACTTTGATGAATCAGAGTCAGGACGCTAAGCGTCATGAGAATGACCAAAAGCATCGATCGGATGCCGGTTCTCTCGATATTGAAGTTGAGCGGAACCGCAGTGTGAATCACCTGTCAGCCAAGACGATCAGTAATGAAGAACTCAAGAAGGTTGACAGACAGACAAATGAACTCATGAAGGACCAGGGGCCAGCCACCTTCCGAAAGGAGGTCAATTGAAATGAGTAACGAACATCATCAAAGCGGCAGACGCCCAAACAAAGCTGATCTTGAACGGCTTGATCCTGTTCATCGTGAGAAAGAACCGCTGAAGCAAGCTAGTGCAGAGGAACGACACAGTCATCCCAACGAAAAGAAGCGAGAGCACTCTCATAGTGGAGACAAGTTTGTGGAGGAAGTCAAGCGTCTTGATGCTTCATAAATCAGGAAGTTCTCCAATGGTGAGAATGGGACCACTCATTATTCATCTTCATTCGGTGCGATTCGTGTGGAGACCAGGCCATTGGAGGGGCAACGTGCAGCCAGTGGTTACGGATGCTCTGGCATAACGTCATCGAAGCTTGGTAGACCACATAGAAATCAGGCGGGCGGTTACGTTGCCTGCCTGGTGGTAGAAGACCCTGCAAGTCAATAACAGAGCCTAGGGGGCTCATTCCAGGGAGAAAGAATTGATTTCTCGCGCTGAAGTTGTCTTGATTGAAATTGTTAGTGTCTAATGGACATCAGTATTGATTTAATTTTATCCTGTTCAATAGTTGCTATTGCAATTGTGTTCAGCATGGCTGGCTGCTTTTGTTGTTTTGATTTTTTGGAAACAACGGATTGTGAAGGTTCAGGCGTTAATCCCCAAGAAAAAACCCGCTCTTGGCGGGACTTCTCGCTTGTCAAGGGATTCAGAGGTCAACCGAATCGTTTTGCATAGAGTTTTATGATGACACATGCAGTGAGATCCGAACTGTCCTCCGCTTGCTTCTTCAAGCTTCTCTTCTGTAGTTTTCGATGGTTGATTGAGGCCGTTTGCAGAAAATGCAAAACCTGCTGATTTCGCCGCATCAATGACTTCTTCTGTTGACTTTGCAGTTCTGATCGTCTCTTGGAGGTATCTATTGCTTTCGAGTTTTACCAAAAATGCATTGAGTTGTTCTTGAGTTATGGGTGTCTCCGAGAAGGACCTTTTCGTTCTGCGCCTCTCACGCTGCACGGAGTAGAGGGGCAACCGACCTCAGCAGTACGGTTTCAGGACCTGACCGGGCGGGTTGCACGGAAGCAGACTCACAAGCTTGGTGGCGATGGACAGGCAGAAGCCAGCTGGCTGGAAACGGTCATGCTTGAAGCGGTGACTTTCGCATGGATGGCTGATGACAGTTCGCGCGCTTCAAGGTCACGCTGTTGAGCTAAAGCGAAGTGGTGACTACTTAAACCGATGTCAACTCTCTGGAAAAGGACATCAATGCTGCTGGTGTTTCCAATGCAAAGTCGAAAAAGACCCGAGTTTCAAGACAGTGATGATTTATAAAAATCGACTGTTGAAGATCCTCTCGCCACTGATCTTGATAGGAGATTCCTGTCCTCAGGAAGATGCTGATCAACCTCAATGAATGGAAGCTTTCATTTGTCTCACTTTCCATATGAGCCAGTGTCAGACCAGGAGTAAACGTGCGAATTTTGAATGTCTCGGTTGCATCAATTCAAGCCACTGATTTTCTGTTTGCTGCAGCCTCGATAAGGTTTTGAAGAATACGAGCTCAAGGTATGCTCTCTGGACCGAATGCTTGTGAAGAGGCGATCAGTCAGGTCTGAGTCTTCTCTGAATGAATCATGTCTCCTTGCATAGAGTGCTCTGATTGCTCGAACTTTCAATCCGTCAACAGAGTTGCCGTGGAGCCTGAAACTATTGGACATCATCAGCAAGAAAACCATGCTGGTTAGCAAGACACAGGGTCCTTGACAGTGTTTGAGCGAAAAGTCTTAGAAATGACGTGTTCGCAGCTTTGACTTTCGATTTGGTCGATTGGCTGATCACTGTGCCGGTCGAGCTGCCTTGTAAAGGCTGAGTGTGAAGCAAGCAGCACCGAAGCTGACGACCAAGACCAAGAGATCCGATGTTCCGAACATAAAGCTTTCTCTGATAAACCAATGTTAAGCGGTTTATTGCGGAATGTAAAGAGGGCGGGTGGCTCGGGGCTGCTCTACCTGCCGCGCTGTGCGGGTATAGCTGAAGAGTCAATCGATGAACACATGCAGGCTCAGGGCATTTCTCCATCGTTGCCCAAGCCCAAGCAGGCTCCCTGCTCCCCTACGTGTTGATCGCCATACATGGAAAAATGCATGCAGGCCACTGCACTCAAATTATTGGAGGAGTGATGACTCAAAGGCATGTTGCTAATGCTTCGTTGTCTCTGCTGGGGTGCGTGCCATTTCTAATATTCCCGCAAGTTCAGGCAGCTGTGCCGAAAAAGTTCTCTCTTGATTGCGAGGATGGCACCTTGATTCGAGTGACTGAGCTGTCTGCTCAATCGACCCATCGTTCTCCACTGGCTGATCTCATTGAGGTTCGCTTGAAAACTCCGCAGTCTGGATCTTCTCGATACAGGCTGCTATCAGTGTTTCCTGGAGATTTTGGTGGGCGCTGGGTTCATACGAGTCCAGAGGGGCCAAATTTCAGTCTTATCCTGTCAGGTCAATCGTCGATTTGGTATCTTGATTTTGATGGAAATCCATCAATTCGTTGTGCTCGCGATCAATCCAATCTTTGATGTCGACTTAATTCAAAGTAGCGTTCGCAATAATTATTGAGCCGGCTTATCTGTTTTTATATCACCGTCCTTTTCGGCTTGGTGATCGCTGATATATCGGATGCCGAATAAAGACTGGTCACTTGGTGGCCAAAGTTGATCCGGGAACGGATTCGGTTGGCTAATGAACGACCTGGAAGGAATGGTATACCGCTTCACCATCGACAATCCAACGGCACGTCGGTAGTGGCTTGTTGTTGAGACCAGGCCGTTGAATGTTGGTGATTAGCCTATCCTTAATGCCAGATATTGCAGTTCAATTTGTGCATTTGGTTCGGCTTTATGTGGAAGTTTTGTAGTGTTAATTGTTGTATTGAGTATAAACAATGTGAACGCCATCCGCCTGTTTGTAAGATGTTTGATAGCTCTCGTGAAGCCCAATGCCTTCTTATTGATCACCCGTCATAGGCTGGCCAGTCAAGAGCGGTACGATTACATCTGCCTTAAGCGCGATTAATTTTTCTTGTTTGGAGATGTAGTCTGCTTCGAGGATGTTTTCAGATTCATTTCTATTATTCGAATTCACTTTCACTGTTATGACGATGTTGTTGACAGCATTTTCATCAGCTGTTCTCCCGTTCAGTAAATCAGGTGCACCTGATCCCAGATCTCGGTACGGATGAACAACTTTGTAGTCATGCTCATGACATATTCCACTAGCGTTGAGAAATGTCTCTCCCGTAAGGTCGTTAGCCACTTCGGTGACTGAGGTTTCTGTATTGCTTCGGAGTGCTGGACGCAGAGAATCATCTGGCAGGGTGGGGCCAACATCTGATTCAACTACATTTTGAGTTTCAGGATGCGCGCCACCGCGATGACCAACAGCTTTAGTTTCTTCAGCTGCGTCTGTATCAGCCCAACCTGAAAAGCCAATGAGAATGGTCTCTTCATAAGCTTTCCCTTCTCTCCAACGCTTTTCAACTGATAGCTTATGACCTTCTGCTGATTCTGGTTCTCTCTCTTCTTTTGGAAGTTTGTTTCACTTTTCCCAAAGGTCATGAATTGTATTGATCTGATTGGAAGCTGTCATTGTTGTTAGGAGTAATGTTTCGAGGCGCTGTCCCTGAACTTCTTCATAATCACAGCTCTTCTGGTGAACTCCGCTACACAGCTTTTGTATAGACAGTTCGAGGTTCTCGTGAACGCCTGTTGAATCGCTCAGATCGCTCTTCAAGGCCTGCTTCAGTTTTTGTTCAAGCCTGTGCTTTCATGACTTCCCGGCCATAAAAATCGGCTGGTGGCGGGTAAGGATTGGCTGAGAAGCCATGTTGTTATCGACGCCGCTTGATGGATTCGAATCATCGAGTGACTGCTTGATGATCGCTCCGTACTGGAGAACGGTCTGGGTTGGCTGTTGCATGTCGAGGAAGGAAGTTCTGCGGTTTCATGCGTCCGCTGCCGGCTCTCTGTGCGCACTGAGTAACAATTCAAACGACCTCAGACCAGCTGTCTGGGGCCGTTTGCAGACGGCCATCGTGCCGGCAGCTGCAAAATCTGCTATTCCAATTCGTAGAGTGGATTGAACAAAGATGATCCTTGTCATGGCCTCCACTGGCATGTTTGGTCGTCCTGTCGTTGAAGGCTTAGCCAAACGTGGCCTGCCAGTCAGGGCAACAGCACGATCTGAAAAAGGGTTGGCAACGTTGGATGCACCTGGGGCTGAACTTATTCCCGCCGATATGGATGATCCCTCATCTTTGCTCAAATTAATGAATGGAGTCGACAAGGTGTTGGTCAATGCACCCATGGACGATCAGAAAGAAGTCCGAGAGAAAAACGTTATTGAGGCTATGATTCGCTCTGGTAATGGAGCAAAGATTGTCCTTTTAACTGGTGGAGTGCAGCATGATGATGCACTTGGTGCGGCTGGGTTGGCCACCGAGAAATTAATGCGTTCCTCGGGTCTGCCCTGGACGGTTGTCGGTCCTCAGACAGTCATGGAAACCAATTTCAAACCATTTCGGGAATTGATCCAAAGTGAAAGCATGTTGATGTCTTGTGTTGGAGCAGCAAAGGTTGGTTTTGTGGCATTAGACAATGTCACAGATGCATTCATAGCTGTTTTAGAATCAAATAATGATGCACATGGTGGTTGTGAATATGTGATTACTGGGCCAAAGGCCGTGACTTTCGAGGATGTGGCCACTGCTGCCACAGAAGCTCTTGATCGCCGCATCATCTATCAAGACATGCCAAGAGATGAGTTTCGGAAGCTGATGGTCACAGAAGCCGGTTTTTCAGAATCAGATGTAGATATTGAGGTGATGTGTCACCTCGACGCTTTCCGTGCAGGTAAGGCTGCTCGGACGACAGATGACTTTACGAGACTCACGGGAAAGAAATCAAAATCCGTGAAGGAGTGGTGGATTGATAATGCAAACTTTTTTCTCAGCACCTAACAACTATCGAAAGCCTATATTGCGCAGGCTATCTTATCACTATGCAGGAGCTTGTTTGAAAATGCTCGGATACGTCTGACTCTGCTTCGTGTCTCAACTTCTGAAGAGAGTAAACAATGAATTAGAAGATATGCGGTTGGAAGGATTGCCCGCGAAGTGATAATCAAATTTTATTTCCTGCAAGCACTTTGGCGACCTGACATTGTCCATTGCTTATGAACTTAATCCCAGAGCCAATGAACTCATATGCATGATTGTATTTCAACGTGCTGCGATCGACTCTGAACATATAGCTTGTGCGCTTGCCGTTTCTGTTTTTACCTGTCTCATAAATTTTTAATTCGGCTGGGGTTATTTTTAAATGCCTCTCTTTATCGTTAATAGTCGCCCTGTTTGCATCAAAATCGAAAAATACTTGTCGCGTGAACAATGTGTAGGGAGAACCATTCCATGTTGATGTTATGTCTGCACATGTGATGTGAGTTGGTACTGCCTCGGCACTGGTAGTAATCAGCCCTGCCACTGCAAAATCCTTGCCGCACCCAGTAGACCGCCAACAACAGAACCGACAACAACACTTTTGAGACCTTCCATTGATTGTCACGTCTGATCGCATCGTTGCTGAAAGGGTGCTGAAGGCGCATCCCCTGAACGGGCCAAAGTCATTTCTGCGTGCACAGCTCGACCCAATGCATCACATCGAATCCACCAGTGAGCTGCCACTGATATTACGCGCGTGCAGCAGGGTTCTCCTCAACTAATTGGAAGGTCTTATTTTTTCGAAGCTGGCTCCAGCTGCAAAGCTCCAGAAGGTCCGCTTCTGCTTGAGCGCATTCCTCGTGCGGTGGTGGTTACCTGCACTGGATTTGCTACTGCCAACACTACCTGCAATATCCCAACGATTGAATCACTCTTTTCGAAGGGTTCGATGGACTGAACCTGCTTGAATCAGTGCTAGCAATCCGGCAAGCTCGATTACATGATTTAAACTACTCGGTTTCATTGATAAGCTTGGTAAAGTCAATGACATATTGTTTATCAGTCAAGGAGAGGTTTGGGGAGGTCAAGGTGCCGATAAATTTATTGGTGCCACTGGTGAGGGATATCCTGTTATTTACAACTATACTTTTGTAGCAGATATTGTTCGGCTTTTGGTTAATGGTACTTGGAACAATGTTGAATTTGAGTTGATCTTCGCGGGCGGCTCTGGCGACTCAATCATGCTGCTAGTTGGAATTAATGAAATTGAGCAAATTATTCTTGTTCAAGAAACTTTTCTGTTAGGCTATCCGTAACGCTGCACTCGTTTGGTTGTGCTTCATTAGAGTTGGTTGCACGGGAGATGGTTGGTATCCGCATAACTCACATTACTTTCTCTTCAAGATTAAGTGTTGCTTTGAACTGCCCCAAAATGGCATCATGTTTGCCGATATTCGGCTCAGATGCAATTAGTAAATGCAGAATTGCCAACTAAGTTTGTTGTGCAATGATGAGATTGTATCTGATTCAGGTTGTTCCTGGTACGAGCTTCATATGCCCTCTGCGCATTGATCTTTGGATTGCTGGCCTGGTAGTCAGTAAAGCAACCTTCAGCCACAGTTCGCTTGAAGAGAAGACCACCAGCCTTGATTTTTTGATAACGCGTTCCCTCAGGACAGTATGATTAACATCAATCGTTCTTATTGCTTTTCTTGCTTTGCGTCTGTTGACAAGTGTTTAGTTCAGAGCCATAAAGCCCGAAGCATTCATTTGCTTGTGCTTGGTTTGGAGCTGCAACCAATCAAGTGATGCCGACTGAAGCGGCAGCTGACAATCTAGAAATGAAATTCATAGGTTTGCCGTGAATAGAGGAGGGTTTCCCCCGATGTACTCACCATCGCCCAACTTTACTTGTTCCACTTCACCCCATCAGGTGGTCTTCAGAACGGTTGCCTCCCCCATTTGGGTAGCCCTAAAAACTCTCCTTTAGTGCAGCCCAATACTCACATATTCCACTCCCGACCGCCTGACTCCATCAACCTGGTTGGATGCGTCGTGCTACCGAGTTGCACCCTGATCGACTCGAAGCCTTGATAACCTACTTCGAAGCGAATTTTCAGTCCTGTCGTCGTCAAGAATTTCTAGGTTTTGAAGAAGTTCTTAATTCCTGGGGCAACTGGGGGCGACCCAGAAAAGGCTTGATGATCCGGCATTCTCTAACAGAACTACTTTGTTTATGGAATCGATCAATTGTCTAAAGTGCTGTCTTTTTTGCTGGGTAGGTTTCAGGCGCGTGCTTCAAATGTGGATCTATGTTTCTTCGGACATAGTCTTGGCGCGACGGGTTTCAGTAGCATCCTCTGGCTGGTGATTGCTGTATAACCACCCTTTAGGAGCTAAACAGGTGAGCTTTGGGACCATATATTCTTCGAACTTGTCATCGAGAATGAGATCGTCCAAGAATTAAAGCGATCAGGATCGCCACATACAGTTGACCACTCACGGTAATGATTGTGACAACTACTGAAGAGATTGTATCTCCCGAATTTACAACTCCAGATCCTACTGTGGTTAAAAGGTTAAAAGCTGCTGCCATTAACACCGGCGAAAAATGGCCAACTGTACTCGATGTGCTTCCCAGGTTGTTATTTGTACCACCATTGGTGAGAATGTTGAAATCAAATGCGCTGGGATGCAGCTCAAGAGTTGCTGTCAACAGCACGCCACCGGCCACCCCAATCAAGAGATAACCTTCCACCGCAGCCATTACCACAGCAACAGTTACGAATGGTTCGCGTACGAGTGATTTTATTAGACGTAAAATGCTTGCAAAATAAAATAAAATCCAAGTGATGACATGCAAAAATGTAAGCCACTGGCCTAGGTTTGGAAGTAGCTCCAGGCTCAAACGCCAGATTACTTCAAGCGTAATGGCGAAAATTCCAAGCCCAAAGAAAACTGAATTCAGCTTTTTTATTTGTGTATAGCGGCTGACCAGCCCAAGTATTACCCCTGCAAGGGCTATGTTTAGGAAAGATTGAAAAGCCGGATAGCGCTCTGCTACTGGTAGTAACAGCAGAAAAATAACTTGTGCTGCCAAAAGTGTGATATATCCACGATGGCGTAAGCGTAATCTTCTGATGAACTCCCGAGAGTAGTGAACCATATTGTTGCCTGCGGCTTTGTTGGTTACATATTGATAGCGAGGGAATTGAGGTTTGTCCAAATGGTTTCCTGCTTCACGCTAATTCTTTCTTTAAATTGTATTTTTCATGTATGGCGCTCTATTGCTTTGATCCAAGTACGACCCTGGTGTAATGGCTGGTGGTGGTCGTTGCTTGTGCTAGAAACTTTGGGTTGTTTGATCCAACGCTTTCCCCGTTCGTCATTCACAAGTGCCAGGATTCATGAGTCTTGCCTTTCTCTTCATTTTTTGAGTGTTTCGCAATCTTGGTAAAGTTTGGACTTTGGATATGTCTGTATTGTCAATTTCATTTGTCAGATTGGCATTGTTTGTAACCAGTTCTTATCTGAAAACTGACAGAAATGTCTGAACGTCATCGATTGGTGCAGTGATATTACAGAATCCACCTGCCGGACTGATTTCAATCAATCAAATGAGTGAGAAAAGCTCATTAATGGCCAGTGACAGAGCTCACTATTTTTTCCACAGCTGTCTTTTCTATGCCTGGGGTGGATAGGGGTGATACTGAAATGGGTGTTTCTGGAAATAGCGAATGCGTTACATCCAGTTATCCTTGAATCGACTAACGGCCTTAGGGAGTTGTTCTTCCTCTTGGTGGTCAGGCGATTCCGTTAGACAGCGCAGATGGCGAACAAGGACAGACCACTTGTTGATCGGCATGCATATTAGAACAGTATCGGCTTGTTGATGAACGACCAAGCGGGTATGGCTTGACTACCCCTCTTCAATTCAGAGTTGTTGGCTTTCAATGCGCCTGCGGTACCGCCAGGTTTTCATTTCATACCTTTCGGCTCATGATGCAGTTGTGAGCTGATCGATCAGCTATGGATCACAACGTCATCGAGCATCGCACGACGAATTGCTGCGTCGTGGGGGGTGGGCCTGCCGGACTCATGCTTGGTCTTTTGTTAGCTCGTCAGGGGATCAAGGTCACAGTTTTGGAGTCTCAGATCGACTTTGATCGAGACTTCCGTGGAGACACTATTCACCCAGCGATTCTTGAAGCCCTCGATCAGATCGGTCTGGCCGAGCGTGTCCTTGAGATACCGCATGGCCGAATGGAGATGGCTCAGCTGTGTTCTGAGGGACTACTCACCAACTTGGCGGATTTTCGTCGCCTGAAAACGCGCTTCCCGTTTGTTGCTGTGCTCCCGCAAGTTGAGTTTCTTAACTGCATCGCTGGAGAAGCCAGTCGCTATTCAGGTTTCGAGCTGGTGATGGGAGCTCGGGTGGAGGAACTCATTCAAGAGAGTGGCTCCTCGCATGGAGTGCTCTACCGAGATCGGCAGCATGAACTGCATGAGGTTCGTGCCATTCTCACTGTTGGAGCAGATGGGCGATTTTCCAAGGTTCGCAGTCTCTGCGGGGCTGAATTGCAGAGCACCTCACCACCGATGGATGTTCTTTGGTTCCGCGTGCCTCGGAGGCCTGACGATCCCCATGATCAGCTTCGCTTTCACGTCGGCGGAGGTCATCTGGTTGTGCTCCTTGAACGTGACAGGGAGTGGCAGGTTGGTTATGTGCTCTTAAAAGGACAGTTTGGGGCCACCAAGGCTGCTGGTTTGGACGCCTTTCGCAGAGATCTGAGCCGTCATGTGTCCTGGCTTGCAGACCGGGTGCATGTGCTGAAGTCCTGGAAGCAGATTGTTGTTTTATCCGTTCAATCCAGTTTCGTGAAGAGGTGGCATCAGCCAGGGCTTCTGCTAATCGGCGATGCTGCTCATGTGATGTCCCCAATCGGAGGCGTAGGAATCAATGTGGCGATTCAGGATGCAATCTCGGCTGCAAATCTGCTTACAGAAGCGCTAAGACAAGAATCTATCGGCCTAGATCAGTTGGAGACTGTGCAATTGCAGCGGGAGGGGGCAGTTCATTCGATTCAGGACTTTCAGACCATGGTTCAGAACCACATCATTAAGAATGCTCTCAATAATGCCCAACCCTTCAGGTTGCCTTTGTTGCTTCGAATTTTGCTCAAGCTTCCAGTTTTGCGGAATCTGCCAGCGCGGATAATTGCCTTTGGAATCAGGCCATCAAGAATTTCCGAACACTTGATTCTTGACTACTGCAACTCTCGTTCGTTCAGTGTTCAATAAAGAGATTGAAAGTTGCAACTATGAGGTTATTAAATGCTGGCGGGAATGGCAGCAAGCCGAAGAAACTCAGCCATCCCCAACCAAGGTGGAGCTCGAACAGAGAGATTGCTAGGAATACCAGAGGAGTGGCTCAAAAGCATTCAGGACAGCCTCTAAAATCACTATAAAGTTGAGGTGAATCGCCATTTCGTGTTATCTACCTCTGTACAATTGTGTAAGCTTTTAAAGGTTGATCAACGGGATTTAGCTTGTGTCTGAAGAAATGATTACCCCCTTTTGCTGATGGGGCATTGATTAGTACCTTACCTCTTCTGTTTCGCGTAACTTCCCAATAGCAAACAACTCAACGCCCGACCGAGAACACAGTCTCCTCCGCCAGCGGCGCCCTCCAATTCTTCATCTGAAAGGTCCGGTGATTGAGCGTCCTTTAAATCGTTAGAAGAAATCGTAAAACCTGCTTCTTCAGCTATGGCAACGGCAGCTTCGGCATTGCCTGCAGCTCTTAGTTTCTGCTGAAGACTGGTGTCGCTTTTGACTTTTTCTAAGAAAGCTTTGAGTTGTTCTGGGGACATAGGTTCCTGCCTCGCTTTGACAGTCATAGCAACGGTGTGCACGGCACGCTGCGTTGGCGGTTATGGTATAAAAAACCTCATTTTTACCCAATAAATTGTTGGCGTAATTTGGAAAAATAGCTAGTAATCGATGTCATTCGTGCTACTGTTGTTTCCGAATTTGTGTAATCCAGTTCCCCTGTCAAGGTTCTGATTTGAAAGGGCTTTGTTGCTCAACTAAGTTAATGGATCCTTGGCAAGCTTGTCGGGTATGGAAAACCACCATGAGGCTTCATGGTGGTTTTAGATCCTGTTGTCAGATAGGATTAGCAAGTTCTTGTTTTCTAACACTTTCTTGAGTATGGGCTGCATGTGGCCGTGTATGTGTTGCCGCATGAGCCTGTTGAAAGCGTGTTTGTTCCACCAGCAGCACTTTCCAGATCTTGGTTTGTCAGTTCCATGCGTGGTTCCTCAAAAGTTGCTTTTAATCCTGCTTCCTGAGTGATTAGGGAAACAGTTTCATAGTCAGTTGCCTTGTTAAGGGCGGCCTGCATGCTTTTGTTCTCTTGTAGTTGGCTGATGAATGCTTGGAGTTGTTCTTGTGACATGATGTGTCTGTATTTGGTACCCTTTCGCTCTACGATTCCTGTTTAGAAGTCGGGAGAGGGGCAGCCGCACAAAAAGATACGGTTTCAAGATCCTTCGTTTGAAGGAGCAGTCAGATTTGGTCTGAAGTTCAGTCATATTCACTGGCAACGTTGGATCGTATGAATTGACATGAATAACCCCCACCCTGCGGGGATGGTGAGTTGTTGATTGGGGCTCAAGCCAGTACTTCGTGTCGCTCTTCTATCGTTCGATAAGAATCCCTTTCTTGATTTTAGTCGCCACTGATCAATTCGGCCCCAGGAATGGCAGTTTGAAGTAGATAGGCATCGGTTATTAGTTATGACTTTAAATGAACAGGGTTCAGTGTTTCAGGATTTGATTCACTTCTGAAGGCTGGATTTTTATTGGCATTAGCTTCTGCTGAATCTTCAGCCTAGACTTTTACGTTTTTTGATCTTTGGAAAGTAACTTCCCTGTATTTTTTGCCATCCAAATAAAAGAATCTTTCGCAGCATTCCACTTGTGTTCTCGGTGTTACCTGCTAAGCCAGTTTTGGAATCAGCTTGACCCTCTGACCACCAGCTCCCCAGAAGCTCCATGCAGCCTTTGAGCTGTAGCCGACTGATCACAGCAGATCAAAGTCTTTCAACTGTGAAAATCAATCAATCAATCAATCAATCCAAGACATGAAAACTTCAACTCAATACAGATTTGGTTTCAGCACCTTTTCTGAGATCTTGAATGTTCGTCCGGCGATGCTCAGCTATGTCATTGGCCATGTGATCGAGCTGATCACTGGGCAGGGAATCCTCAGCCAGATTGGTTTTGACCACGATTGTTGACCCGCCAGATCATTGCTGAACTAGCCGCGACCGACGATTTTCAGCGCCATGCCTCGGGTGCCGTTAGAGGTGACCCTAGGGAGTTCTTGGGCCTGGGATTGTGTCAGTGATGATGGATCAATGGACGCTGAATCGGCTCAACTTCCAGGGGTGCTGGCAGGGCCGTGGTGCTTGGTTCGGGCGTGATGCGGAGGACCGACTTGATCTCGTATCACCGGTCAGGGTGATGGATCCCACGACGTACGACATCTCTTTTAGCGATCCCGACACCGGCGTCTGGGATGGATCTGGATTGTTCTTTGCCCCCGGCGGCCAGGCCAGGTATGACATCAGCCGCAGCACCTACAACGCCGGCGGCGGATGCTGGCAATTTCAAGGAGCTGGAGGTCAGTCCAGTCTTGTGCCAAATCTTGACCGCCGCCGCTTCGGCCACGAGATCAATCTGTTTCATGGTCGGTCCCGATCCATGCTGGTGCTGATCTGGGAGCCACTGGGGACGCTTTGGCGCCTGGAATTAGTGGGCGCCGTTGGTTTCCGTTGCTGCAGGGCTTCGGTGCCCGAACCGGAACGTCCTGCATTCAGGACTGCAGAGGCGATGTTGGCACCGCTGCGGGGTTGGTCTGGTGTGGTGGAAACGTTCCTGCCACAGCCTGGTTGCATTGGTCAGGTGAGTACAACTCAGTCGTCGGTTTTTGTTCCAGATCAGTTCATGCGCCATGAAAGGACTGCCGTCATGCAGGATGCGCTGGTTTTTTCGGTTCCTGAGTATCTGCCGGAAGGTGCCTTTCAGCTGGAGATCGGCGGTCTGCTTGGTGTGGGGTTGTTTCAGCAGCTCAGCATTGTGTTTGATGACAGCAGACGTCTCAAAGCCTGGGAACGTCGACGGTTCTTGGCTGATTCCAAAAAGGTCGGTCCTTAAAAGAGCTTACTTTTAAAACAGTCGTCGTCGGAAAGTGTGATCACTTCTGCTTCCTTAGCAGGCAAACAATGAATCCTGCGCACTTGCTGGGGCTGCAATGTCCCCTATCAACACCACATTATAAAAAGTCAGTTTTGTCAACTTCTGCTCATCTGCGTTCGATCGTGTCAGGTATTTGAGGCTGATTTTGAGCTTTTAAAGGTGATTGAATGAGCCCACGACACACGCCATCTTCCAATCGTGCAGGGTTGGTGAATGTGTATGTTGAGCTGCTCTACTTCACATGTATCAAAGAGACCGATGCAGGTATGAAGAAATTTCTGTTCACTTTTTGACTCTCGGCATCGCGAAAAGGTTTGATATGCAGATGGGTGGCTGGAGTGGCAAGCAGTCAATGTATGGAAAGAATTCACCGTTTGAAAACGAGTTAAGCCTTTTCGCCTATCCATCACCGCTTAGGCGTATAACACTTGCCTCCGTCAGGCGTATGCATCGATTCCCAGGCTTCGACGGCGTTGTGGTGCAATATCTGTTTGTTGGCTAATTCTGATGCTGTTAGCCAATGCGTGATAATTGTCTTGGCCAATATAATTGGGGAGCTTTAGTCTAAAGTATCGCAGTATTCATTGACGATCTCTATCTCACTCATGACATTTGTGTGTTGTGCAGTTAGCCCCAGGCGCTTCATGGCTGTAGCTATCGTGATTTGAGACGCATCAAAGTCTGCGCATCTCAGAAGCTGTTTTTCAAGTCTAGATGAGCACCCAGTAATCATAAAGAAGCAGGCTGCTAATATTAGCTTGTTGACAAGTTTCATCGTTTTTTCAGATAGGTCTGTTTCATAGCACTGAAATTGATTGTCGACCTTGTTTCCTGTATTTCCATAGTGTTATGCCTGAGCATGTGTCTAATGACCGGCTGACCACTGCCGCGTCATGGCCTGGTTTCCACAATGACCCACTGAGAGTGGGCGGTGATCAAGTCGTTCTGGAACCAGCAGATATGACCCATCCGCGTTTTGCACAGCCAGCCAACACCGTTCCTTGCTGGGCACCTTTCAATCCGTAGGCGATTTTTTTTGCATCTGCGCGATTGCGACACGATCCCAGGCACGGCCGCTGATTTGGCGATTCTCAGCAGATTGGTATCTGATTGGCACCGTTGCCTGTCAGCATCTTTCGAGGCAAGCGCGTGCAATCGGCCGTTAGTTCGTAGCTGCCTCCATCGACCCTTTCCCAGAATCTCGGTTTCAGCCTCTGCCCGTGCCCTGGTTTGCTCTGGTCTTCGCTTGGCAGCCATTGCTCAAGCTCATGCCCTCAAGAGCTAACCGCAATAGCAACAGCAGATCAATGACTGCCACTGTTACCGCTGTATCTGGCGATATAAAGGGGAAGTGCGCTTCCGATTCATTCCGCCACTACTATGCATATGCGGCTGATCTGATCGGGCTAAATGATCTTAGGTTCTCTCAGTTTGTTGGCAATAATCGCATGACCTCCGTGCAGTGCCATGGCACCAATACCGGTTACCGGAGTTGATGTCTGCGGCTGTATGAGTGTTGGTTTGAGTTGCTGTTTGATAGCAGGTTTGATCGTTGATAAGTTCTGGTTGCCTCTGCCCAATCGCGCAAGGTGTTGGAGGCTAATCTAAGGAATTTGGGTGTAATTGATGCAATAAATAAGCCCCGCTTTGGTAGGGGCTTTGGTGGATATAGAGTACAACTCTCATTGCTTATAGTCGGACTCTCCACTCAAGCTGCATCGATATTGTTTTATGGCTGTATAAACCTTACGCCTGAGCCTGGATCAAGGTTTGGTGTCAATGATCCTCCACACTTTCACCACTTTATCTCCCCTGATCTGGTGCTAATCCATATCGCGTACGAACACGCACTTTCGCAATGCGCGCGCCATCGCCAGGTCTCAGTAGTGCTCAATCAGATGTGACTGCTCTCGCACGCTTGACGAAAGCATCCATGCCGATTATTCCTGTTTTTATTGATTAAGTGATCTCCCATCATCTTCTCTATAAACAAAGAACTTGATTATTTTCATTTCAACAGGATTTGGCATGTTAACATAGTTCTTGGATTCTATGGATGGGTCTTCCATTCCAGTGATCTCTGTTGAATTATCATTCTCGCTCCCGTCCACGCAGATTCGGTTGTTGTCCTCAAGCCATGTTTCGTCGTCATGATAAGTATATTTTGTGCCTCTCTTTAGCCAGCTGATGCATGCTTTGATGGCTTCTGTTTTCCACTCGTAGCGTTCGATTTTTGCAGCCTTCGATTCGGTGATGGAGAAAAGTAGTGTGAACTGGGCTACGACTGCAATCGTAGTCGGGAGGATTTTTCTCAAACTATTTTTTAAGGCATTGACGGATTGAATTTACATCTTCCGTTTTCAGCCTCCATCACAACATTTCCGGGCCACGGTCCAGTGCATAGGCTTCTGGTAGTAGTGCACCGCCTACCGTCACGTATCAATGCGGTGCGTGATCGCCGTCAGGTCCAACAGCTCCCGCTTCTTGGCGTGCCTCGCCTTCAGCCACGGCTGGCCCTCATCACGATCCGTCGCTCACAACATCGCGCGCAGCCTGCCAGTCCGCTTCCTCCGACATCTGCGTCTTACCCGCACGCTTAAAAAGAATCTCGCCTTTCCAAAACTCATCGCCAAGCGTCAGCGCACAGCCCTTGCGATGAGTAGGGAAGGGAAGGTTGAAAAGCCATGCTGTAACTGACGCTTCCTGATGGATTCAGACCATCCATCGATCAGTGTGGAGCCAACCGTACTTATTGATCTTGCCTTAATGGCGGCAGCTCCTGTTATCCAACATGGCTTGATTCCAAACAAGGACCGCTCACCTGTTGATCGCCATGTACCGAAGCACGGTGTTGGTTGGTAAGTGAACGACCGGGAGGAAGGTCTGTAGTTTCTGGAATGACAAGCCGTCACATCGCTACGGATGGGGATCACGACTGATCCTGCTCGGATTTCCCATTGGATAGCTTCCCTCCAGTAGGCCTTTTTCAGTCCTCCAGCAGGCTTCTGAGCATCCAGGCGGTTTTCTCGTGAATCTGCAGCCGCTGGGTCAGCAGGTCAGCGGTGGGTTCATCGCTGGCGGCCTCCGCCAGGGGGAAAATGCTGCGAGCGGTTCTGGCCACGGCCTCATGGCCAGCCACCAGTTCGCGCACCATGTCGAGAGCAGCAGGTGGTTGGCTGACTTCCTTGATCGATGCCAGTCCGGCAAGGGTCGCGCCGCCATAGGGGGCCACGATGCCAAGAGCCCTGATTCTCTCGGCGATCTCGTCCAGGGAGTTCCACAGCTCGGTGTACTGGTCCATGAACATCAGATGCAGGGTGTTGAACATCGGACCGGTCACGTTCCAGTGGAAGCCATGCGTTTTTCCATAGAGCACATAGGTGTCAGCCAGTAATCGACTGAGCCCAGCAGCGATCTGCTCGCGCTGTTCCTGAGGGATACCGATGTTGATCTGGGGTGCGCTTTCCATGGGGCTTAATAGAGCTGCTTCATCGGTCTATGCCTGCTCGAAAACACCTGGGTGGAGGCCAACCGTCCTGCGAGGTTCGGTTTCAGGACCTTGTTGGAGTGGCTTTGCTGGAGCATGTTCCCCGGCTGATTGATTTCCTGCATGCCGATCTCCTGGAGCCAGTCCTTCTACCTGGCCCACTGCGCTGCATTGATTGCTGAGCACGATCTGATAGCCAACGCGGTCCTGCCAGGGATAAGAAAATTGGCTGGATCGTGGTTGAGTCTGCTTGGAGAGCAAAGACAGGTGGAGGGGCCCATTGTCAGCAGATGCTGTCTGGCTCGTTGTGGATCAAGGTCATAGATCCCGTGTTGCCGGGGATTGAGATCACCATCAGAGGGTGCAAGGCCCCCCTCCGCAATGATTTTTCGTAGCGGCTTATCAAGCAGTGCAAACGGGTGCATTTGGTTACAGACTCCTATCGACCTCTTCTGGCAGCCTCAAAGTCGCCATCGTTGGCCCTGTGATCGAACACAAGTCTTGAAGCCCACCCCTGAACAGAGGTGGAATCCGCTGATCGGCTTTGTGGCCAGCGCCACCATCGCCTGCGTGCTGATCATCACCATCGGGCCCAATCCGGTGCTCGTTGGGTATCTGCTGTTCACCGGATTGATCTGGTTGCTTCTGTCATCCGGAGTGGTTGATCAGTGAATGGCTATGCCTGATTGTCAGCCCGCTTTGCTTAAGACAAGAGAGACACGAGCCATGAGAACTCCGTGAAGCTCTGGTTTGCCTCATGAACCATGGCTTGACTGTGGCTGAAGCTGCCAGCAGAAAAGAGGTGCTGAAGCGTGGGAGCAGGACTTATGTGTCCGGCGACACAGGACGCCTCACGTAGCTTTTGTCTGTCGAGATCGCATCAAATGGAAGGCTGGCTGACGGACGCGAACAAGTGCTGGTCAGTCAGGTTCCATCGAGATCCGAAGGCCTGGGAGCAAGACGTTCGAGTGATCGTTGACCACTGCAGGGAAATGCGAGATGGACAGCCAGCACTCCTGAAGACGCGAAGAAACATGCGTTACGAGGATGCGATCGCGCTCTGGAAAGAGTTGCGCCGTTATGGATGGACTGTTTCTGGGGCTGCCTGGTGACAACGTCAAGTGTGCGTTGTTCATTACGAGAGCTCAGAAACGGCTTACAAGCTGACCGGTACTGATTTCTCGGTTCAGAACCAAATCTTCATCGACAGCCTTGAGTCAGCTCTTTGGGCAGTTCAGAAAATCAAAGGATCGCCAGGAGCAATCGAAAATTTGATCAAAGAGATGGCAAAAGTCAAATAATCGTCAAATATTCAGGCTTAAAGAAATTCTGGGGCGAGCCCTTAGGGTCGGTGTATGTCATAAGCGGAGGACGATGACGCTTCAGGGCAAAACCTGACTTTGTGGGGGCTGCAATGTGCCTAATTAATTTCCCATTTTAAAAAGTCGTTTCTATCCGTTTTTGCTGAAGTGTGCTCAATCGTGTCATGTATTGGAGGCTGATTTAAAGGATTTGGATGTGACTCATGCAATAAAAAGGTTTTCAGGGACTTTGGATGAGTGGCTGACAATTACCACTTTTTCAGTGCGCCATCCAAGCAACTATTAATGGCCGGTGACTGACCCAAAGTGCAGAAGGCTGGACCCAATCTTTTGCTTCTAACTTCTCCCTCCAATTCTTAATCTGATATCTCCGATTGAGCTTTGTTCAAGTCGTCTGCAGAGATGCTGAATCCCGCTTCTCTGGTAATGAAAGCAACAGCGTAAGCATCAGCAGCTGCTTTGAGCTGCTCTTGAAGGTTGCTATTGCCTTTGGCGTCAGCCAGGAAACCTTTAAGTTGTTTTTCGGTCATGATTCCAAGGTGTGGATGTTTGGGGTCTGACCCCTCGACTCCTTCAAGATCACAGCCCTTTTGGTGAACCCCACTTCCCAGCTCTGGTGAAGAACTCAAGGGGTGCTGGTGAGCTTCTGGTGAATGGCTCAGACTCGTTTTTCAGGCTGAAATCAGCTCAGGCAGAAGCTGGCGACGCCAAGGCTCCAGGGCACAAAACCCTCACCGTTTTCAGGACTGTTGGTCGTGGCTGAATAGCCCTGCTTTAACTGACGACCCCTGATGGATTCGAACCATTGACCGACTGCTTAGAAGGTAATTTTCAGACCAGTTGTAGAAAGGGTTTTCATTGCTATCACTTTGTTTTGAATACCTGAGGTTGATAAGAGGCGACCCTGCACAGGTGATTACTGGAGCTATTTCAGGCAGTGGCTCCAGTTTTTTGGTGGAAAGACCAACTGCCTTGAGAGCAGTTGGTCTTTCGCTGGGAGGGCAGGTTTCAGACGGGTGCTTCTGATGTGGATCTCCGCCCCTTAAAGCAGAGTCTTGGCGCGCAGGGTGTCAGATCCCTACAGGCTTCATCGATGCCCAATAAGGAAAAGGCCACTAGTCGACAGGCATGCGCCCAAGAATGGTGTCGGTTGATTGATGAACGCCCGGGAAGCAATGGTCTGCAGCTTTTATAACTCAGGTAAAACTGAGTATAATCAGTATGTTTTTGCCATATACTTCTTGAGACTGGTTTGCTTTTGAGTTGTCGCTTTATTTTTACTGGAAATCTGAGCAAGATTCACTATGAAGAGATGGACGTTATTCACTGCAGCTTGCTTTTGGTTAATGGGACCTCTGCCAGCTCTCGCTGAATATTGTGACAACCAACCCACAGCTCGGGCTCTAATAGCACCATGGAATGCTGCAGACCAGGAGTTCCTTGTAGGACGCACATCGATAAACTATTTCTTTGAAATGCGGAGACGTCGCTATCAAGTGGTGTACGGCAATGCAAAAGGAGTAATTAAACCTGGCTCCCCATGGCAAATTATCGAGTCAGATCCTTTCTATGATGAAGAAAAAGCCCTTGGCATCGAGCTGATTAGGGCCACCGATCGCTTGATCAGTCTTGATTTCAGGGAGGTTCGGAATGCCAAAGATGCTGACCTAGTAATTCTGGGATACTGCGACAAGAACGACGGAAAAGAGGGGGCTGTTGCCCAGAATAACGAAGGTACCCAATACATCATGATTTTAAATGGGTGTCGAGGAATAGCTTCAGGTCAAGAAGATCCCGTATGGTTATTTCTGCACGAATTTGGCCATGCTCTTGGCCTTGAACACCCCTTCTCCGATGTGGATGGAGATTGTCTCTATGACAACCAGCCTTTTTCAAGTGCCTCGGCGCATGCTGGGGTGACAGTAATGGCCTACAAACCACAGCCCGGAAGTCCTCCTCAGTTTTTTACTGATTATGACATTGCTGTATTGCGGAGAATCTGGGGTTCGGAATGAGGGAGGTGCTTGAGCGATCAATGCGGTAATAGGTTTATCAGATAATGATTAAGTTTCAGAAATGACATGCCAACTTCACACGCATAGTGGGTGCTCGTTAAGCCCAGGCCATACCGCGAAGCTGGTCAGCCCATGGTCAGACGAATGCCCAGGCACAACGTCATCGAGGCATGGGAAACCATGCCGAAGACAGGTGGCTGGAAACGGTGTCATACCAGCAGGTCATGACGTTTTATCGAGGAAATCTCGAGGGAAGGGGAATTCCACCCAAAGTGAATCACTGACTAACCCTGGGATTCTTTTTAACGGCAATCTTGAACTCATGGCTCACCAACCGCAATACCCAATAAGCCAGTCATATGCATCGACGCGTGATAGCCCTCGGTACTCCATCGGCCAGCTTTCAGTTGCGTTGCAGGGGCCTACGACTTCAGCTCAGTCATTCCAGTAAATACCTAAAAATACTTCTCCTCTCCCGTAAACACCTCTACAGACATTGGCAACCCTGTCGGCTCCATCGATAACCGATTCGCATTGGTCATCCCGCCAGTCATCTCCAGGTTCCCAGGCAATGGCGGGCATTGCATTGGTGAGAATGCAAATCAAGCCCAAAGCAACGTTTTTCATGGGTTCGAGTCTTTGGTTTATGTGATTCAACTCTGGTTTTAACACCTTTCGCATCAGCATTTCATCTGCCCGTACAGCTTCGTCTAATCCACCGTATTGACTCCACCGGTGAGGAGCAGTCGGCATCGTTGAAGCGCAGTAGATCACTCCTCAATTGAATAGAATTCCTCTCCTCCTCAAGGCTCGATTCTGCGACCCCGTTTCAGGATTTTCACTACTGATTGTGTACCTGTTTGATTAGTTGTACTCATTAAGTTGGTATCCTGCTGGACTTTTGTTTCCGGTTATGGCTTGGTAATTGGTCGCTTAGGTAATTATTTTTTAGGGTGATTTGCTTTGATGTTCACGCTGTGTGGTGTTGTCTGATTGGTTTTAGCTTTCGTAAAAGTTGTGGCGCATTTGTCAGGCGGATCCTGGATATTCAGAGCCGCATTTTTCATAACATGTATTTGTTGCCCTGAATGATTGCGTTTGTTGGGCTATAACTCTTGCCCTGGCGACTCCTTCTGGCTCTTCATTGCTCAACTGATTAAAGCCGTCAGTAGAAAACTCATTGTTGTGTTCTATACCAATGCTTCCCACTTCTTCGGCTGATTTATCTGCGTCCAGTTTTTCGTGCAGATCTTCGTCGTTTTTGACTCCTTCAAAGAACTCTTGAGTTGTTCTTTTGATATGGGTAGCAGGTCTGTTCAGCGGTTACAGCAAAGATGTGCTGCAGCGTCAGATCTTTTCTTTGTCAAAGATCATCAATGGGATAACCTATTAAGGGTGCATCTGCTTCGTGCCACTCGAATTTCCCGCCACCCACGCCATCTAGTTCCTCTTTGCAGAGTTGACTAAGATGCAAGGAACCAAATTCGTGACCGTGTTCTTTAGCGATAGTTTCTACATCTTCTGGTGACTTTGTTGTTTTTAGTTTCTGCTGAAGAGTTGAATCACATTTTACTTTGGCGAGGAAGACCTTCAGTTGCTCTTCGGACATGGGTGATTAACCAGTACAGAAGACTTAGCCATGGCCAGCAGCAGCGTCATCCGTACCCAGAACCCCATCCGATCTGTTCGTGCCAGGGAGTCGGAGTTGATGGCTGCAGCAGAGTGAGCATTGGCCGAAATTGCCAGTCAGAAAACATATTTTTGAAAAATAATTCGTTACCTGGGGGTGCTTATTGGAAGCCCTTGGGATTTTGGAAGAATGAGCCTTGGGCCGAATGCTTTACATTGTCTTCTGGGTCGTCTATATAATCACGTGGCTCTAAAGATTGCATATAGACTGCTATGTCTCTCTTCGAAGCATTGTAAATTCTAGGTGATATTGGCTTTGGAGCTTGTTAGCCATGGCGGGTTTCGTGATGCCCTTTTGATCAATGTAAAATTATAGATTGCAGGTCAAAAGATTTTGTAGACGCCAAATTCATGTGCTTGTGTCGTTAAGGGGTTTATTCATGGTGTCTAAAATGTTTATGTTGAACTTCACCATCACTCTCTCGCCAGCGCTCTTTCTTGTGCCTTCGAAGGCAATGGGACGATGGCAACAGAAAAGGTCAGTAATGCATTGGAAAGTCCTCGGAGTATTGGGCTGGCTTCAGTCCGCGCATGATGCCGAGCTTGGCTTGGTTGCGCCCGTTGCGGCCAAGAGAGTGTTGGCTCGGGACCAGGCAGCCTCTTCTCCATCCCAGCCGGTATTCACCGCGACCGCTTCCGCCAATGGAAATGGCTAGACCATGAACATATAAACCACACAGCAGCGTATGTCCGTCAAGCACTACGACTGTGTCTATATGGATCGCAAAGGCAACCGTCGCACCTGGGTCACAACGGCTCACGACGTTCAGCACGTCATCGAAATCTTCAACAAGATCGTTGGTGAAGGTCGCATCATGTCCATCCACAATTGCTGACAGGTGGGGGTTGCCCATGATCGGAAGATCCACAACCTCTTCCAGATCACCGATGTGAACTCATGCGTGATCCGCTGGATCAAAGCTGATCTGGTAACTCTAATTCTTCCTCAGGGAATGGGCTTAAGAACTGATGACAGCCATAGATGTGAGCAAGCTTATTTCAGGAGTTGGAAAAATGGTTCTTCTCAGATGAAAGCAAATTGCATGAGAATCTATTTTGCTCGCATTGGGCTTGGCAATTAATACAGCAATTAAGCCAATTGCAGCAGGCGAAGCGCTAGAAATAATGCCTGGTTCAGCTGCACCGTGCGTTGGTCGAAACAGCATTGCCGAGCAATTTGTAAACGACGATTTTTGTTTCAAGAGTGTATGTGTTTACGATCGTCTTGTATCATGAAAAGATGACGTCGTAATCACGGATAGAGTGCCTGAAAAGAGAGAGCCTCGTTGCACATGTTTAGCACTCGCAAACAGTCAATATCTTTGGAATTGTCGAGACGGAAGTATGGGTAGAGAAACTATTAGCGCTTAACAAGTGATTCAGGGATTCAGGGATTCAGGGATTCAGGGAATCAGGGGGCATGGCACTGGGGAGCCTGGAGAACAGCCAGTACAAAGTGGCCTGATGACCCACATTTAAAACGTATTTGGCAAGGCAGATACGACCAGTTCGTCTGCTTCGCTCGACTTGAAACCAGCCTCGCCGAAGCCATGGCGGCGTTGCCTCAGGGCAAGAAAGACCCGCCTAGTGGCGGGGGGGAGACTGGCTGAGAGGCCATGCTGTAACTGACGCCCTCTGATGACTCAAACCATCGACCGACTGCTTAGAAGGCAATTATCAGCTCATTCGTAGCAGGGGTTTTTACGACTGTGACTTGTTTTTTATTGCTTAGGTCGATTGGGTGCGACCTTGACATGGACGTTTCTGGATAGGGAAAGCGAGCTGAATCCGTTTTTTTTCTTGATCGACTTACTGCTTTGTAGGCATTTGCTCTTTCTCAGTTCAGCATCGGGTGCTTCAGCCGGTAGCCGAGGGCCTTGAGCTTGTCGTTACGGATGCGGCGTCCGTTGCCGGAGACTGGTGCTGGCCCGCCGCTCCAGTGCACTGGGTCCAGTCGTTGGCGCTTCAGACTGCGGTCCACCAGATCTCGCATGCGGATCGGTTCGTCGTTCACCACATTCACAACGCCGTTCCAGCCACCATCCATGGCAGCGATCAAGGCACCGGCGGCGTCATGTACATGGACCCAGTTGCTGAATGAGCGCCCATCTCCAGTTCGCTCACTGCCGGCCAGCCCTTTGAGCCGATCATCCAGATCGCGGCCTGGTCCATACAGGGCGCCGAGTCTGAGGATGCATACTCGCCGTTTGCTGTCTCCCATATCGGCGAGCAGTCGTTCGCTCTCCAGCAAGACTGCACCATGCTCAGTTTCGGCAGCCGGCGCTGTCGATTCATGCACCCAGTCGCCTCCGGCGTCGCCATACACCGAACAGCTGCCGGTGTAGATGATCTGATGCAGGTGAGGCAGATCAGGCAACAGGGATCTCAGGCAGCGGAAACTTTCAATGAATGTCAGGCGGTAGCCATCAGCATTCACTTGTCGATTTCCTCTGGGGGCAAGACAGAACAAAGCTGTGCGGTTGTGCTGCAAAGCCGCCAGCAGCTGTACAGGCTCCGTGGCGTCACAGAGCAGCAGCTGATCGGCGAGGTCGGTCAGCTCTGGATGCCGTTCGGTCACGGTTGTGGTCAACGTCAGGGAGAGTGCCGGTCTGCGGGGTTGCAGCTGACGTGCCACGGCCTCCCCGAGATATCCGCAACCAACGATTGTCATCCCCATGGTTTGGTTGAGGGAGGAGCTGAATTTAGGAAGTCTGGTCCCTCTGGAGCAGATGAAGTGCGCCGGCCATGGCCACTGCGCCAGCCCCCAGATCCCGTTCACGGGTCAACGACACGCAGCGGGCCAGGTTGAGGTGCTGGACCAGGGAATCGGCATGCAGAAGATCAGCCAGCCGCCAGTCTGATTCCAATGGTGGCCAGACTCCACCGATGTCGAACAAGGACAGGCCACTGGTTGATCGCCATGCACCGAGAGAGCATGCTATTGCTTTAAGAAAAGCTCTCATGCCATGGATGAAAAAAATATTTCCCGGCGCAACTTGCTCTCTGGAGGGATGGCCGTGGGTGTGTCACTACCCCTGATCGCCAATGCGACGTCTGTGGAGCAATCCTTAGAGGCTAATTCGATCTCACTTACACAAGAAACAAAACAGCTGCATTTGAGTGAAATTGAACATCTCATGATTGGTAACACGTTAGTTGGCGTTTTGCAGGATGGGGATGAGTATTCTCTTTACTTAGAGCCTAGGGGTGCAGCTTACTTAAGGATGCATGATGGCCGAGAGGAGGTTGGTCATTGGGAGCTTATGAAAAATGGATTGATGAAGTCAATATTCCCATCTGCTGCGGGAAATGATGAGCTAACCATGGCTTACTTTAAGGGAAGATCAAACAACGAGTTTTTCAATATTGTGGATCATGGAAAGCGCTGGGGACGATTTACCGTCGAGACAGGAGATTCAAAGGGACTGATGACATCCATTTCATAATTAATGCACGGGTGGCACTCTGCCTGGCAAATCATGCAGAAGAGTGGTGGCGGGAAATGGTGTCCGCCCAGGTGGAAGCTAAGTTCTGAGCCATACACCAGATGCACACCAGAACTTCGCTAGGTCTGCGCCAAAGGTTTGCAGTTGGATTCACCAGAAGAGTTGTGATCTTGAAGGAGTCGAAGAGGCCGGTACCCCTCCATCCAATTGCTTCTGGCATGTCGTGCTCAGCCATGCAGGCGCTGCATCGTGCTATCGACAGATGATCAACCCACGTTCACATCGGTTCAAACTCTGATCAATCTGCTGTAAGAGCGAATTGTTGCCTCACTTCACGGCGTTCATTCCTCTTTGCAGCAAATCTTGGCAACGAGCCCTGGTGGTAATGCTCTCAGCCCTCCGGCTAGTTGTTGATTGCTTTGGAAATGGCCTATTCAGGCTTTTCTCGCGCAATTCTAATGTTCAGCTAATTAAGCCTTGATCCAATTCTCACGAAGTAAAAATATGCTTGTATCAATTGATTCACCTCAATGTCTCTGGAAGGAAAAATACTTGGATTTGCATTCGGCTTTGGCGGACAACCGCCATTAGTTGCAGGCACTTTTGTTGTAAGAACGGCTAACCAACCAAGTGGAGAAGTGCCATTGACATTTCCACTAGGCTTGGAAGCACCTGACTACCCACGATTTAACCCTAATTTTGGTTTTGAGACTTTCGGTGATGAATTTGAAGGATATCCAGGTTCGACGGATTGGGAAATTAAAGGAAATGAGACCAAGCTTCCTTTTAATGTAGACATCGACTGGATAGAAGAAGATGGCAAAGAATTTGGGTTAGTGAATATCCGTTGGATTAATAATGATAATTCAGTTCTTACGACTGAACAACTGGATTCAATTTACGATTTAGCAGACAGCAACGGAGATCCTTTAGTCAATACCCTTGGGTTAGCTCTTTTTGATGTGCCTAATGATGCATCCGGTCTTAGGCCAATTGAAAGTGCTACGTGGCTAACGTCATTTTCTGATCCTCCACCATTCTTGTCAACCTTGGGGCCTAATGTATTGCCAGTTGTTCAATTTGAGGCTCCTTTTAAAACATCACTTGCAAGCGGCAGTGATGTTGTAGTGATCAACCTGATTGGTAGAAAGGGGGAGGTGGGGAACGCTGGTTTTGGCGTAACAAGTTTCGACCTTGGTGCTCAAATATTTAAAATCACTTTAGAACCCGGCGGCGATTTGGCTATAGAAAAGCCACCGCTTGAACCTGAGGGTATTGCAGGTGTTCCAGGATTAACAACTGAATCAAGTATTTTTGAACAAGAAACAAAAATTTTCACAAGACGATTAAGGTCTAGGGGGTTTGGAAGATTTGGCAAATCTAATGGTCTTCAATGGAAAGGAAAAAATGAGGAATCTTCTTTCGTTGCATATAAACATTATGGAAACGCTTCGTAAGGGCGCGATGCATCATATGTAGCTGCAGTTTGGGAGAAAGATGGTAGACCAAGGCGGCAATTCGGATTTCCATAAGACTCGAATACAAGAGCCGTTTTTAGCGATATTTTTAATCCCGAAAAGGATCAAAGAATTTCATTTCTTTCGATAATCTTTCTTTAAATGCGCTGACTGCAGGTGATTCAAAAAATACACAATATGCTGCTGGAATAATCGACATTAATACGGGCGAGGTGTTTGCTGAGTCCAATGTCAACTTGAGAAAAATTCTAAACAAGAAAACAGCGAGAAAATTGCAAAAGTGGGGTTACAAACCACAAGAAATCAACAATGAATTGCCGGGATTGTTGCCTTTCGAATTGGAGGAGACCAATTCTTCTGCCCCTGATCGTCCAACCACTCCAGCAGCCGATGTGGATTTAACTGCAGAAGAGTTTGGTGACGGTCCTGGTTCACTCGATCCCGTGCCCGAGATGCCGGGAACACCTGATGGGGGTGGAAGTAATCCAACTGATCCTGGAAGCAGCGTTCCTGGTGGTGGTGGTAGTCCTAATCCCAATCCTGACGGCAGTATTCCTGGTGGTGGTGGAAGCAATCCGTTTGGTCCCGGAAGCAGCGTTCCTGGTGGAAGTGGAAGTAATCCGACTGATCCTGGAAGCAGCGTCCCTGGTGGGAGTGGAAGTAATCCGACTGATCCTGGAAGCAGCGTCCCTGGGAATAGTGGTACTGATCCGATTACAGGTGTCAGTGCTTTTGTTGATGGCACTGCTTCTGATGGATCTGCACTAGTTCCAGCCTTCTTTGGCCCTTTTCAGGCAGCACTTAGCAATTCAAGAGCACTTAAGGTAAGAGCGGATCTATTGCAAACAGATTGGGAAAGTCTCAATTCTTTTGAATTTTCTCCCAATTCCTTGGGAGGGGATCTAACCAATCTTTCAAAAGGATTTGACCCCCAAATTGGTTTTGAAGGAAATCTATTTTCCGGGATAAATCAATCAAATTTTTGGAAAAATTCTTTGCAAAGTTCAACTAATAATTTCATGGATCTATAGATCTACGCAAGCGTCTCTTTGTTTCTGATCTGGCATTCTTATCGGCTGAGTTCAGCCTTCTTTTTCACATCAGTGGCTCTGGTAGTCATGCTTCAAGATTTCAGCTTTGAGTTGAGCCTGTGTTTCGGGACATGAGATGATTTCCATCGATTTAATGCCTTCACTGCAGACGACTTATTAACTGAGATATGAGCGCAAGCGCATTTTGCTTACGGCTGGAGAAAGGTTCATCCATATCTAAGCGCAGTTGCCGAAAAATTTTAAAGCCCCTCTAGACGCGCATCGAAGCTTCTCGCTCGCTTATGTTGGAACTCAGCAATAAATTCAGGATCATCGTTCCAAAGATTGACCTGCGCCGCAGCACTTAGCTCCTCACCGCCCTGCAGCTCCGCCATCGTCGCCACACTCAGCGATCCACCAGCATCAACACGCCACCTAGCAGCTTGTGCTGGATCTATTTCGCTAATAGCTGCCTGCAACATCCCCGCAGTAGATCCACTCTTCTCGAATGGATTAGTCGGGCTGATCTTGCTCGAATCAATGCCTGTCATCTTGCAAGCTTGATTCAATAATTGAATCTGCTTTGGTGTGAATTTCATGCAGGCTGAAAGTCCCAAATCAACACACCATTCTAAAAATTTGGTTTTATCTATCTCTGCTCAACTGCGCTCAATCTCGCCTGATATTGATATTTGATCTAAGGGCTTGTAGGTGTCATTGAAGCATTAAAAAAACCGCTCGCGGCGCGGCGGTTTTTTTAGCTGGAATGGATGAAGGTCAAAATGTCAACAGCAAATTTACAGGGTTGACTGATTGTGTTGTTGACAAATTATCATCGCCCTGGCAAGCAAGTGTAACGGGCTGTTGTCATGAAAGATGGGACTGTCAGCTTGTTGACAGCTTCCTTTCCAGCAGCTTCACAGACTTGTATAGAGGGCATTGGAAGTACCTCAGAACCGGTTGCTTCTGCTTCAACGAAGGAGAAATTGTTCTGCTTGATCAACTCAAGCTTTGTGGCGAGAGGCGCTTTATCCATGGTCTCCCGTGTAAGGCCAAAAGAATCCAGCACCCGTTTCTGATGTGCCAGGTCGACAGCACCCTCAGGTTCAGCTGCCGTGGGCTCAAGCGTGTGGCTGGGAGCAGTGGTGTAGGTCTGAATCAATAGCCAATAGCCTGCATAGTTGGCATGGTTTTCCTGAGTGGGCTGCATGTGAGCCATTGCGGGAATAGCGGTGGAGAGTGTCGTTGCACCAAGAACAGCGACTGTGGAAAGAAACTGGTTAATCATGAGAAGTCAGCCTTAAGTGTGTGATGTGTGGGGGAGTTTTCCCCCGGACTCCTTCAAGATCACAGCCCTTCTGGTGAACCCCACTGCACAGCTCTGGTGAAGACCCCAATAGGTTCTGGTGAGCATCTTGTGAATGGCTCAGAACCCAGTTGCAATCTATTAACAGCTCCCTCCTTCCTTTAGAGCAGGAAATAGAAACTCCGCTCGTGTTGGGGGTATCTATGGATGCAGAGCCAAGGTCATCGTCAAAAGAGAACAACAGGAAGACGATTGGCCTGGACCTAAGCAGTGCTACAGGGGAGCTACTCCTTGCTTTCCTGAGGCCATGACGGCCAGCTGCTTGTCATTGAGAGTCAAAATTTGCTGAGCCAAAAAGACAAGAAGTTCGCATTTATCAATACCACATCGACTGGCAATGTCCGCCACTGTTTCGTCTGTACTGATCGGGTGGGTTTTTAATCATCGCGTGATTTGACAATCCGTGAGCTGTTGCCACTGATCCATCATGTTCAACCAGTGCCCCGTGGCATTGAGGTAGCTCTGTCCACCTCGACCCCATTGTGCACCGAATTCAGCCTGATACCTCTGGGCTGTCTAATCTTGGTCCCTAATCGGAATGGAGAGAATCCGATACGCTTGAGCCAGCATCACTTCAGCGTCTGTGATTTGAAATCCCAGGTCTCGCGCAAGTTGTGCGGCATCTGCAAATTCTTTGGTGGATTTTAGTTGCTGCTGCAAATCTTTGCTGCCCGCGACCATAAGAAAGAAGCGCTCTAGTTCCTGACTGATCATGTTTTTGGTTCGAAGGCGAAAGGAAAAGTTGCAGTCAGGATTTCAGCATTTTTCCCGTATTTGCCTTTCGGTATAAAAAAGGTTTCCCGGACTTCCCGAGAATCCCTGCTCTGACTGACGACCCATGATGGATTCGAACCATCGTCCGACTGCTTAGAAGGCAGATGCGTTTGAGTCCAGAACAAGTGGCTGTGACAGGCTTCTGGGGATCTAGCTCTTCACTGCGTATGCATTTTGGTTTGCAATTTCGGGGTCATATTGTAACGGCCATTTGCAAACGCAAAGAGCAACTGCTTCCGAAGCAATGGGTCATTGTCTGTCCAGGAATCGATCAGCAGGTCTCGTTGGAGCAGATGAAGTGCGCCGGCGATGGCGAACTGGAAACAGGTGGTGGAAGACGGCTGGTTCGAGGGAGTAATCTGATGCCAAATTGTTCCTGTGGAAATTCAATAGCTGAAAACAGTGCCCTGAGCATGGGTGACGTTGCTGCTGGCCATCGCTATGACTTTTGTACTGCTCAATCACCCATGTCAGAAGAGCAACTCAAAGCCTTCCTCGCAAAGGTCAAAGGCGACACCACGCTTCAGGAGAAGCTGAAAGCAGCTTCCGATGCTGATGATGTTGTGGCGAATGCAAAGGAGGCAGGATTTATGATATCTGCCGACGATTTGAGGAACGCTCAATCAGAGATTTCTGAAGAAGAGCTGGAAGGCACAGCTGGTGGAACCAACATTCTTAATTCTGCTGGGTTTTGTAATGATAATCCTGAAAGTAGGAGCCTACAGCCTTAAAGCCCCTGTATTTACGGGAGGAGGTTTATTTCTTTGACTACCCCATGCCCACCGTGGATCTCCCTCCAACACCTGGCACGATTGAGCGCAGTTGAGCAGTAATCAGGTAAGTACAAGCGTTGCCCAACTAGATGTTTCCTTAGTTCTGAGTCATTCACGAGAAGCTCACCAGAACTTACCTGGGCCTGCACCGTAGCTGTGTAGTGGGGTTCACCAGTAGGGCTGTGATCTTGAAGGAATCGAGGTGCCAACATCTCCAAAAGTTCACTCCTTAGAACCACGACACAAGAACAACTCACAGCTTTCATCGCTAACGCCAAAGGCAACACCAGCCTGCAGGAAAGGCTCAAAGTAGCGGCTGATATCAATGCTGTTGCTTCCATTGCCAAAGAAGCAGGATTTGGTATTTCCACTGATGACCTAAACAATAAGGCTCAAACAGAGATTTCTGAAGGGGATCTGGAGGGCGCAGCTGGAGGGAGAATTGTATGCGTTAGTTTTGGTATTTTATTTATAAGGCGAGGTAAATTATCATAGTTGGTTTATAGTTTTCTAATACTCGGTTGGCTCTACTCATTCAAAGCCCCAGTATTGGCAGGGGCTTTTTACTTCTTTAATCATCCCTAATAGCCCATGAACAATCCCTCAATGCTTGGCACGATTGAGCGCAACAGCTGTGTAAGATTTCGTGGTATTGATGAGTGTCCAGCGCTCTTTCTCGCCCGTCAAGATCTGGAATCGTCAGGCCTGCTGCTTAGTGATGAGTACTGCCCTTTTCGCTCAATTAGGCGAAATCTCATTGACACCAAAGCAGTGTCAAGCTCTCGTCTGAGTTTTTGTAACTCCGAACGTAATCAGCCATCGGAACAGAGCCGAGAATTGCCTGTAAAAAATGAACCCGCTCAGGCAATTAAATTAACCCGATTTTGGCTCCAATTTCACCTAATTGTTTCAGAAGATATAGCTATAAAGTTAAATTAAGCTTTTATTTCTGATGTCAAAGGATTAACTCAATGCCTTCATGGAGCGGGTTTCAGCTGACGAAGGTCTGCGGTCTAGACTTAAAGCAGCAACAAGTCCCCAGGCTGTCGCTGAAATAGCCAAGGAACTTGGTTACACAGTTCCTGTGGATGATTTATACGCAGGTGATTCCCTTTCAGCACAGGAACTTGAAGCGGTTGCCGGCGGTGGAGCTGCCAGGGCAGAGAAAAGCTGTTCTTGGGGATGTGTTTGCAAGCAGTCCCTCCCTCATGAAGTCGGTTATCCTGAAAAATAAGGTCATAGATATTGGCAAATTGCCCTCTTTTGAGGGCAATTTTTGATTCGGTAAAGGGAACACCTGTCTCCTCAACGCTTCAGTCTTGTCGTTGAAGAGAAGTGATGATCACCAGACTGAAATGGCCTCGCTGCTGCCGACTGTCCAGGGTGTGAAGCCCTTCCTGATCGTGATTGCCATGTATGCCGTGGCTTCAGCCATGTGGCTGTTGTCGACATCCATCGGCTCGGCCTTGACTGGTTTGAATGTCATGTTCCGCAGTGAGCGGATCACCCGTTTGCAAGTTGGTTACACATGGAGTTAGCGAGGGCCATCGGTCGACAGTATCGATGTCTTGACCTCGTTGGCATCAATCTCTGATGTCAGAATTGACGCATGGGAGAGAAATGCACAAAGGCTTAGAAGACAGCACGCGTTGAACAGCTGGCCAATCTGATTGTGAAGTGGTTATTACAATGGCAACTGATGCACCATGTGACTAGAACTTGGGGGCTCTCCGCAGAACAGGCTCATCGATACGTTCCCGAAGCTAGAAATGTGGTGAAGTCTGATCTCAGCGATATTGATCGAGTCGACATGCTCGCCAGCAAAGTGCAGATGTTGGAGCAGATCGCTACTGATGCTGTTGCTGCAGGCAGAGAGAACAGCGCAATTCTGTTCAGCAGTCATAGCAACGGTCTGCTGAAGTGTCATTGGCTAATACTTGCTCCGCTCAATTGAGCCAGGTAATGAAGGCTGATTGATGGTGTACGTCAGGCTATACAAGCAATAAAAAGTCCCGTGGTGGCAGGGGCATTAGACGATGAGTAGTCTACAAACGCAAAATCAAGATCTTATTTTCGTTGTCAACATGTGTCCTGTTCAGCAAAACCAACATTTACATAGATCACATGACGCTGACCATTCACATGTTTCAGCTCTAGTACCAGCCGCACCTTCCAGTTCTTTTTCTGAAAGTCTTGACTGAGCCTTGTTGGGGCCATCAACATGGATGTTAAATCCTGCTTCTTTAGTAATTGCAGCAACAGCATTGACATCAGCTCCGGCTTTGAGTTGCTCCTGAAGGCTGGTGTTGCCTTTGGCATTAGCCAGGAAAGCTGCGAGTTGTTCTTGTGTCATGGTTCTAAGGAGTGAATGTTTGGAGCCGTTGCCCCCTGGACTCCTTCAAGATCACAGCCCTTCTGGTGAACCCCACTACACGGCACTGGTGCGTAATCCGTGAAGTTCTGGTGCGCATCTGGTGAATCGATCAGAACCTTGTCACTACTTAGGTCAGTAACGGATTCGTCTGCCTAATTACTACTCAATTGCGCACAATCGTGCCAGGTATTGAGGGCTGATTGATGGTCTTTTTGGGGTGATTGAAGCCATAAGAAGCCCCTGCAATAAAAGTGGCTTTCAGTGTTTAGTCTGTCGTGGGTTGGCAATTTCCAGTGTTTAGGTTGTCGATCTCACTTCAGCCGCCGCAGACTGCCCCGGTACATTTGCATCTGTTCGTCAACGTATTGTTGCCGGTCCCACCAGCGACACCTTCAAGCTCATCATCAGACATAGACAGGTTTTGGCGATGATTGTTTAAGTCTTCTGTGGTAATCGAGAACCCAGCAGCTTTGGCAATAGCAATAATCTCAGCGCCTTCTACCTTGAGCTGTTCCTGCAGTGAAGTATCGGCTTAAACCTTGGCGATGAATGCCTTAAGTTGTTCTTCGGACATGGGTATCAGGTCTGTTCAGCAGTCATAGCAGCTGTCGGAAGTAGGCAATGAAAAACCCCTTACTTAGCGGGGCGCTTTTCTCCAAGCCATATCGGTTCACTGCGGCGGTTGTCACCCGTTACTTAAGCATTTATAATGACTTTCTAGATCATTCGCTGATGTCGACATCAGCTCGACCCGCTAAGTTGATTTATTAATTTACATTCTTTCGAGGATTTACTTTCCATGCCTATAGTTTTTAAACATTAAAGCCTCCATTCAGAGTTATACTGTTTCACGGAATTTGATATTAAACACCTTGCGCATAAGGATTGTCTGATTGATTGGCACATAGTTATTTCTGCAAGCCACAAAGCACTATTTCAGCGACAGCTTTCCAAAAAGTCGATTCGGATATGAACACTTGTTCCAGCTTCAGGTTGGCGAAGAGTTTATTCAGAAAAATCAGATCAATCGCAATTGACCTTATTGACTCAAAGTTTTTATTTTGCCTGTCAAATGTTCAAACTCGAGGGGCAGGCCAGTTACCCCTTCAATAAAGTCAATAAAATCACGCTGCGCTTGTGCGCTTTGAAATTGTTCTGGCATTTTATCGGAAAAACATAGAACCTTTAATAACTCCAGAACTCGAAAAGCCTTTATCAACTCGTTATCAACGGGCATGATTTTGCAATAAGACTTCAAGACTTGTGCGCGATAGTTCTCAAGGAAATCCATGGTTAAGCCCTTTATGACGTGGTGTGCATACAACAAACAGAGATTTACAACATGTGCCAGATCAATTGCAGGGTCGGCGATTAAAAAATTCCAATCTAATACTCCCGTTACTAAACCATCTTCAAACATTAAATTTCCAGCATGATAATCGCCATGAATGATTGATAGCTTGCCGCCAGCAAGCGGTAATCTATCGCGAAGCCAGTAGATATGCTCTGACGTCCAGGGATAATTCTCTTCGAAAACATTCAATTGGTTTTTCAAAACCGCTGGAGATAAAAAATGTTCCTCAGGAATTCCTGACTCCTTGAGTTCGTCAATAATTGGATTTACTTCTAAATTATGCATGTTTGCCATTGTTTTGCCAATGACATTCGCTTGAATTTCTGGCTCTTGCGCAGACAGCGTACTTCCTGGCAACAAATCCATTACAGCAAAACAGCCGCCCAGAATAGATTTATCATCGCAGACACTATGAATTAGAGGGACATTTATTCCATGAATGCTTAGGGTCTTATAAACTGTTTGGAGGTGAAATAGCTCCTTTGCGTCACGAGTCGATGGCAAAATACGCAGCACTTTTGGCTGCTTTCCTTCAAGTTTATATTGATAAATTCGAGAATCAATGCCTCCCGTCAGGGGTGTAGGTGCTATCTCATAGGTTGTAATGTCTGTGCGCTCAGAGTGGAGATACGATAAAAAACGGGCACTTACATCAAAGTTTTCGTTTCCCCTCTCGCTGATAGTTTGATTAGAAATTTCGGTGTGATCCATGCGTTTATGATAATTAGTTTTTAGGTTTTGTTTTGTCGGGAGAGGGATCAGCACTGCCAAACTGTCCTGCTTTTCCCTTAAAGGGTTTTGTATTGCTTTCAGTCACCTCGCGATGGCATCAGGCTTCCCGACAAAGGATTAGCGGCAAACTTTTAGAAGAACGCCCTCTGTAACCGTTCTTGGCAGAGCTTCATGCCACTCACTTACTGCTTGGCCCTTGATCTATCTTACTTTCCAGCTATTGCAGTCAGCCAAGTGAACTTTGTCCCATCCGCCAGGACCAGTTGCTTTCCAATGGAATTTCACTTGTGGTCCTTGGTGACCCATTTTGTTAACGTAATGGGTATTTAAATCGCCTTTGGCTGCATATATCCAACCATTCCTAGCTTCAGCAGGAAATGGGATTAAAAATGAACCACCGATAACAGCAGCGATAGCAGCAAAAGCAGAAAGTTTCATTTATTAGATGTGGATAGTGGAGGTCATCCCTCCGATGTATTCAGCATCGCCGAACTAAACAGAATCCACATCACCCATTCAGGTGGTCTTCCACCCGCCTGACTCCCCCGTTTGGGTAGCCCTAAAAACTGCTCTCCCCTAACGGTGCCCAGAACTCGCACTCATCATTTCCATATCGCCTGACTCGATCAATCTGCTTTGCATTCACCTTGCTCCATACATGCACCCTCTCTGTTAACTCCACATTCCTCAACCTTGTGTGCATCACCGAATAAGTAATCAGAGCTTTCCTCAGCCTGAACTAAAACCTTGCACCAATCACGCTCAATACTCTTCACCTCTCCATCAAGCCTGATCTGACATCCATCCACATCATGCACGCTCATACTTCGCTCGCTATCGCCACAACTCAGCAGCACACAATCGCCAACAACTGCACGCTCTCCCTTTACGACAATATCCATCACCACACCCTCGGGCCACGACCCACCGCATAAGGCCTCTGGCAGTAGTTCACCGCATAGCGCCATGTATCAATGCTGTGAGTGATCGCAGTGGGATCCAGCAGCTCCCGCTTCTTGGTGTCCCTCGCCAGCAGCGGAGTCAGCTCCCAAAACGCACGACACCTTCGGCTTGCCTTCACCCACGGCTGGCTCTCATCACGATCAGTCGCCCACAACATCGTGTGCAACCTGGACAGTCCCGCTTCCTGAGTCACTGACGACTTCCCAGCTCTGATAAACGGAATCCCGCCCTTCCGAAACTCATCGCCAATCGTCAGCGCATGGCCGGTCCTGTTCCAGCACGCGTCATCTGCAATCCACTTCAGATCCTGTGGCTCCAATCCCCAGCGATTGATCCATTCCTGCAAAATCTGCGCCTGTTGCAGATTGCTCGCGCCCAGACCTGCATTCCAATCGGGCTCGCCAGCCCTGGTTGCCTTGGCCAAATAGCACTCATCAATCGCGAACAGGCTGCCCTTCGGCAACAGCGCGTGATTGACGATGAACAGCGTTGCGCAGCTTGGTGCAGCAATCCCCCAGTCGAACGAGCACAGCAGCCGTGATCCCCTTGGGATCTCAGGCCGATCACCACCATTCAGTTCCAGCAGATTGCGCCGGCGACTCATCGCATCACCAAAGAAGCTCCCGGTGACATCACCCTTGAAGCTGCCCTCAAGCCAGGCCCGCAGCAACTCAGGGTCACCACCAGCTGCAATCTCGATCTGCCGTCTGGTCTGCTCGAAATCCAGAAATGGATTGGCGCTGATGTTGCTGCCGATATGTACCGTGCTGCTTGCTGTGTCCTCGCAGAAGAACCGCACTGGCTGCCCTGGTGCTGGGAACCCTGCCGGTTGCACCCATCGCTGACGAATCCACGCATGGCCCTGCTGTCCGGGGTTGGCCGTGAAGATCATTCGGGTTGGTGTTCCCTGTGGTGCCCTCAGCGTTGCCCGCAGCTGATCGAGCATGTCCGGGTCGCTGTACTGGCCGCCCTCATCGACCCAGATCGTTGTGCGTGAGCGGCCCTGCTGCCGAAGCATTGCCTGTGGCCTGCTCGGGTCTAGGTACGCCAACTCGATGACACCACCAGTCGGCAGGCGCAACGTCCAATCCGATTTGTTGAAGCTCAGCACCACCTGGCCATAGGTCGCGCTCAACGTGCGACTGAGGCTGTTGCTCAGTTCCTGCAGGCCGGCATAACTCCGACGAACGATCAGGCAGTTGAATCGCTCTTTCAGCACGGTGCTGTCCCTGGTCACCACCAGCTCACCGCCAAAACTCTTGCCGGAGCCACGGCCCCCACAAGCGATCAGATCGTGATCGAGCGGCACGCGCTGCATGTCTGCCTGCATTGGTATGGGCGTGATCGCCTGAGGTGCAGATGCAGTCATCAGATCAACCTCCGCTGAATGAAGCCTTGTGCCATGCCGGCGGGACTGTCACAAGGGGTCGAATCGAGCGTTAATTGCTTATTAGGCAAGAAATTCTCCAGTCGTGCCAAGGGATTTCAAGGCTATGACTGGGTTTTAGGGGGCAGAGGTCGACCTGGGATGTCCTCGAAAGGGACGAGAGTGGTTCCGTAGTGGTCCTGCCAATAAAAAAACGCCGAGTGGCGGGCAAGGATGGCTGAGAAGCCTTGATGTGACTGACGCCCCCTGATGGATTCGAACCATCGACCGACTGCTTAGAAGGCAATTTCCAGCCCAGTCGTGGCAAGGGTTTTCAGGGCTATGACTGGGTTTTCAATGCCTGGGGTCGATTGGGGGCGACTCTGTGATGGACGTTTCTGGATACAGAAAGCGAGTTGTATCCAGTTTTCTCGTGGATCGACCGACTGCCTATTGAGCAGTCGGTCTTTCGCTTGATAGGCAGGCTTCAGGCGGGTGGAAGCGATGCCCGCCGAAGTGGTGACGCTCAGATCTGCTTGATGGAAATCCATTTCACATCTGCTGCTTTGGCTGATAAACCGACCTCCTTTGTTCGGTTATGAGTAGTGACTCGGATGCTCGGCAGGTCTAGACCAAGAAAGTCTCGCAAATTCACGACATGGTGTCTCGTACTGAATTAAAAGAGGATGCTTTCGATTTGGCATTAGGGATTCTTCAAGTGGCCAGAGATCCTGAGCATGGGTTTAAACATAGTAGGCATTTTTCACCAATTTTTAAATGGGACTTGCAAAAGGAATGGCTCAATAGATTTTCAACTCATCCTCAAATTCAGAGCCTTGTTGATGAGCGATTCGGTGTTCCATGGCCATCATTTGATGATATGCGAGCAATGCCAATCGGAAGCTTGGGATTTTGCGCTCAGCAAATGTTTAGGCAGCTCGGCATGAATCCATTGCCACCGGTCAATAAAAACCTAAGGAAAGTTGCTGATACCAATAAAAAGGAAGAGTATGTATCCCGCAGACTAAGAAGCTTTCATGATATTCACCATTTAATTCTTGGTGTTGATACTTCGGTGGCTGGGGAAGCGGCTGTGCAAGCCTATTACGCTGTTTCACAACAGCAACCGGGAGTCGTTGCGGGTCTCTCCGCTTTAATGACTCACAGCTTCATCTGCCCCGACGAACATCGCATGATCTGGGAAGCTATCAGCTTTGGAACTCAAGTTGGTCTCGCTGGAGTCTTCTTGGAAGGGTGTCGTTGGGAAGAGGGATGGGAGCGACCTTTGGCTGAATGGCGATCTGAGCTTGGTCTAACTTCGCTACTGGAGATTTCTCCTTTTCAGGATGAAATACATCGATGGGAAACTCTTCCTTCTTGAGAATGAATACTAATGCTTTATGCCCGCCAACCAGTCTGCTTCTGATCGATGTAGAGCTGCCGCGCTTCTGCATAAGCAAGCTCTGGGGTCATCAGCCCTGCACCACTTTCAGGACGTAGTCACCACGCTTGAAGAGGATGTGTCCTTGATTGTTCTGCCGTTGATAGCCGACGCCTTGGTCATTAGCACGGAAATAAAACTCGTAATCGCCCATCCAGACTTGGACGTCGCCGCTCGTCTGCGTGAAATCGCAGACGCCTTTCTTGGCTGGCTTGCTGCCATCAGTCCAGGAGAGGACACACCAAGCCGCGACAATCTCAGCGTGGGCTGGTCCTGCCAGTGCGGCGATGGCCAGAGCTGCAGCGGTGATTGATTTGATCATCGTGTCCAGGGGCATTGGTGGGCGTATTTCCAATAAATGGCGGCATGACCTGAAGCCACCATCTGTTGCTGCACGTTGGAGCCATTCAAGAACAGTTCACCAACGGTCCTGCTGTAGCGATCACGAGTGATCCGGCGTAATGACACCTGACGACCCACTACCAGTGACCACAGATAGTCCCGTGCTGCTTTGGCAGGCACAGGGTCAGCACGTTTGCCGCGCATTTCTGGGGTATTGATACAAGCCAGCCTGATCTTTTCACCTGCGCTGGTGGTGCAGGTGTCGCCGTCGTAGCAGGAGGCGATCAGGACAGAGGCGAGGGCTGCAATCAGCATCAGAAAATTGACCCCGATATAACTTCACCAGGCAAGGCACCGGAGCGCATCCCCCAAATGAGTGAATCACGGTCCAGTTAGGCCCTCAGAGCACATTCAGCAAAAGCCGTTACGGATATCCGCTTCACATCCGCAATGATCTGCTTAGCGTTGAGACAATGGCGGAGATTCCATGTTCGGTACCACAGACCTCCTAGTTCTGATCCTCAGTTTCGGAGCTGCTTGCTTCACCCTCAGCCTCTTCAAAGCAGCTCGTCCCGCCCAGTGATTGGCTGACTTTCCCAACTGGAATGGACACTTGTTCGTGGCCTGTCGATTGGTGTGAGATCTCTTCCAGCACCCGCTGATGATCAGACAGTGCGGCAGCCACCTGGCCACGTCTGAACCGTGGGCCGTCTTCCAGATGCTCAATCAGCTCAGTCATTGAGCTCTGGATTGGCACCTCTTCTGCAGTGTCGGTCAGAACTTCCCACAACGTCGGAAGAATGAAGCCGCTAATGCCACCATCGGCAGCAGGTTCGACGGGCGCCCTGTCTTCGTTGCCGCCCCCGACAACTTCGATCGCGGTTGGATCCACACCGTCGTTCAGAAGCCTGGATCTCATGCTCATGAGCGGCCTCCTTCTTTCAGTCCTGCTTTCACCGCTCGATCGATCGCGTCGTCGGGCTCATTGATCGCCAAGAACTGGCCCTTCTCTTCGATCTTCGGGTTGTACCCGTCAGTGCCATTGGTGGGTGCTGTGAGCACGTACTTCCGCTCGACTAGCTCATCCATCGCAGGCTCCAGCCGATTGTCGAAGCTCTGGTTCACCTTGCTGTCGATCGCCGCTTCCAGGTCGTACCCGGTGAACGCACGCAGGGTGTCGCGATTGGAGTTGATGCCGTCAGTGTTCTCCTGCTGCTGAACTTTCAGCTGCTCGACGCCCTGCTGGAGGTCAGCAACGTCATCCTTCACGCTGTTGGTGATCTCCTGGCTCATCGTGAGCGTCGACTTCACGAATGAACGGTTCTCCTCCCCGAGAGTCTTCTGCTCTGCCAGCTGACCATCAGTGATGGCTGCCTGGTCCTGGGCCTCTCTCATCCGGCGATCGTGAGCGGCCTGCTCTGCTGCACCAACAGCCTGGAGCTTGATCGACAACTGAGCAAGGTTCGATTCTTGCTCGATCAGCTCGTTCGATTTCCCGATCTGAATGGTGGTGTTGGTCCCGGCCAACTGCTGCCGAAACTCGCCGTTTTCGCGAACCAGGCCTTCTGTCAGCTTCTCCAGCCTGGTGATCCGCTGCGCATCGCTGACCTGCTGCTGGCTGAACTGATTCACTGCCTGCAGCGCGAGCGATTCATTCGCTGCTTCTTTCCGGATCGCTTCCTTCGCTTCCAGGAAGATCCGCTGGTCTCCTCTCAGCCAGTCGTAAAACTCGATCGGCACCGAGTCACCAGATGGCAGTTGCACCATCTCGCCAGAGAGTTGGTTTAGAGAAGTCGGTTTACGTAAACCAGATGGAGCTCCGACTGTCCCGCTGGGAGCGGACAGTTCGGACTGGGTTTCAGCCAATGCGGCCAGCTGTTCCTTGGTCGCCATCAGAAGACCCTCCCGGATGAAATTGCTTCGGCCTTGGCTTGCTGCCGGGTCTGTTCCCTGGACTGCATCGCCAGTGCCGCTTCAGCTGTGGCCTGATTTGCTTTCTGCTGTGCTCGCTGAGCTTCAGCCTTCGACTGCAGTTCTGCAGCGCGTGGATCACCTGCTTCTTCGAGCTGGATCAGCTCACCCATCGAGATGTCGCCAGAAGCGACACGCGCATCGAATGCCGCCTTCTGTTGATTGATCAGGTGCTTGGTGTATTTCGGCTCGAACTCATACAAGTTTTGCAGAACTTCTGGTAAAACTTCTTCTGGATTCAGTGTTTTGTCCAGCACACACTGAGCATCGAGAGACAATCCATCAGGATTGTGCTCACGCCGCATGTGTGCAGCTCTTACCGGGTGATTCTTCCCGATGAAATCCTGCACAAACATCGCCACTGCGCCTGTCTTGCTCCAGGGATTCGCATTGGATGCTGTTGATGGATCCTTGCCAGCCGCGAGCAATGCTTCGCGGACAATCTTTCTGTCTTCTGGCGTCATCTATTTGCGGGGATTCAGTGCCCCTAACGACACTCTTATTTTAGCGACTGCGTTTTGTCTATCTCTGCTCAACTGTGCTCAATCGTGCCAGGTATTGAAGGCTGATTGATGGTTTTTTTGGGGTGATTGAAGTAATGAAAAGCCCCTGTCAATGCAAGGGCTTTGATGAGTAGACCAACGCTAATTAACATCCAACGGACGGCAAGTCGCACGCTGTTTAACAGCCACACTTCCCCTGAGTGAGCGTTCTTCCAACATAATCCTTGCCACCAGCCACGCTTTCCAGCTCCTCTGCTGAAATCCTTGTTTGAGCCTTGGTGGGGTTATCGGCAGAAATACAAAATCCTGCCTCTTTAGCAATTGCAGCAACAGCATTGGCATCAGCTGCTGCTCTTAGCTTCTCCTGAAGGCTGGTGTTGCCTTTGGCGTTAGCGATGAAAGCGGTGAGTTGTTCTTGTGTCATGGTTCTAAGGAATGAATGTTTGGGGGGGTGCCCCCTGGACTCCTTCAAGTTCACAGCTCTACTGGTGAACTCCACTACAAAGCTCTGGTGCAGCACCCAAGAAGTTCTGGTGAGCTTCTGGTGAATAGCTCAGAACTAAGTCAACACCTAGTTGGGCAACGCTTTGACCAGCCTGTTTACTGCTCAACGGCGCTCAATCGTGCCAGGTATTGAAGGCTGAGTTATGGGATTAGTCAGACTATTGAAGCAATAAAAAAACCCCTGTCAATGCAGGGGCTTTCGCGGGTGTGTAGGCTTGGTTACCTCAACAATTATATCCAACTCCATCCCAGACGTCCCAAGACTGGTACCCTCCAGCTACGCCCTCCAATTCCTCATCTGAAAGCTCTGTGACTTGAGCGTTCTTCAAGTCTTCAGCAGAAATCTTAAACCCAGCCTCTTTCGCAATCGCAAGAACTGCATCAGCATCAGCAGCCGCTTTGAGCTTCTCCTGCAGGCTGGTGTCAGCTTTGACCTTCTCTAGAAATGCTTTGAGTTGCTCTAGTGACATGGATAACGTGAGTCTTTAACGGTTATAGCAATGGCCTACTCCAGAGACTTTGAATAATATTTACTGCACTCAATCGTGCCAGGCATTGAAGGCTAATTTGTGGCATTATTGGCGAGATTGAAGAAATAAAAACCCCTGCGGCGGCAGGGGCTTTTGCCCCTGTAGCCGGGATAGTTATGCAATACAGCTAAAGGTTTGCCCGCACCGCACCGGACAACACAAGGTGTCGGCCCCACCAGCCGCGCCTTCCAGCTCCCCGTCAGAAATCTCTGATTGCTTAAACCCAGCCTCTTTCAAGTCGTCAACAGAAACACTAAACCCAGCCTCTTTCGCAATCGCAAGAACTGCATCAGCATCAGCAGCTGCTTTGAGCTTCTCCTGCAGGCTGGTGTCGCTTTTGACCTTTTCCAGGAACGCTTTCAGTTGCTCTTCTGACATTGGCTACAGTTCTGTGCAGAAGTTATAGCAACAGTCTCGTGTAGTGTCTTTGTCTTATGCTTAACGCGCTCAATTGTGCCGGTTATTGAATGCTTATTTATGGTCTTTTTGGTGTGATTGAAGAATTAAAATACCCTTGCGGCGGCAGGGGCTCTTATGAATAAACTTCTATAACCACTCTCTACAAGGTGAAGTAACAGCACGCTTGCGCTTCAAAACAGGTGTTGTTTGTCAAGCACGCAGTTTCGGCACCTCCACCCGCGACTTCCAGTTCTTCTTCAGAAATCTCTGATTGAGCCTTTTTCAAGTCGTCAGTAGAGATGCTCAAGCCAGCGTCTTTCGCAATCGCAAGAACTGCGTCAACATCAGCGGCTGCTTTGAGCCTCTCTTGAAGACTGGTGTCGCCTTTGATCTTGGCGAGGAATGCCTTGAGTTGTTCTTCTGACATGGTTAGCAGGTCTGTTCAGCAGTCATAGCACCAGTCGGCAGTAGGCAATAAAAACCCCGCACTTGGCGGGGAAGAATTGGCTAATAATCAAGATGAGCATCGGCTCGTATGAAAAATTAGTGCTTAAGGCATATAAGTGCTTTAATTTTTTTTCATAGGCAGCAAACCCTGATGCATATATCCACCATCAACAACTAGATCAACTCCTGTAATATAAGATGCCTCATTGCTGCAAAGGAATGTGGCTGCATTTGCTATATCTTCTGGCAACCCCATTCGCTTGAGAGGTACTGCACTTCCTAATTTCTTGAAAAAATCAGGGTCTTGCTTTAACCTGTGATCGAAGATTGGTGTTTTGATAAATCCAGGTGAAATTGCATTGACTCTAATAGAGCTTTCGGCAAGGTCGATAGAAAAATTAGCCGTCATCTTTGTAATAGCCGCTTTTGCCGCAGAATATATTACATGATCCGTAAATGTCACATGTCCTGCAATTGATGAAATTAGCAAAATTGATGAATTGCCTCTACTTAGCTCCTTTTCCATGATTCTGATCATATCAAAAATTGCCCTCACATTCACGCTAAATGTACGATCAAACTCTTGGAGATTTGCATCTCGCAATGGCAACCTGTAACCGATTCCTGCGCTACAAACCAGCGTGTCTATAGAGCCAAGTTTATCCTTCGTTAGTCGAATCATATCCTTTAGTCTTTCGTGATTTGTTACATCACCTTGAATAGTTTGTAGCTTGTTGTTTGTCTCTTTCTTCAGCTCTTCAAGTTTTCTTTCGTCCCTGCCAATAACAGCAACTTGGGCTCCTTCTGCAAGAAACCGCTTGGCAATGCCTCGACCAATTCCACTGCTTCCCCCAGTGATTAAAGCGTTTTTTCCAGACAATCGAGTCGACATAATAAATATATGGCTTTTCGTTGTATAGCAAGGGAAGCTTTTTCAGCAAGCTCAGTCTGTCTGTTTTTGTCGGGAGATCGATAGCGACTACTCAACGCCCCCTGCTTTTTCCTTTCGGGTCTTGTATAGCTCTCAGCCACGCTTTGACGGCTTCAGGCTTCCCGACAAAAACCCTAATGAGCCTTGATATGCAATAGACAATTCATTCCTTGTTTGGTGATTGATCTACTAATTGCAAGATCCGCAGTCTCGTGTGGACTTAGATTGCATGTGGTTGGTTTCCTGATTTCGGCAAGTTTTTTCTCTGGCACTTCAGGGCAAAAACCCTTTTCATTTACAGCTTTTTCAAGTGTTGCTCGATATATCGACTCATTAAATGGCTGAGGTTTTTGGGCTGAATTACTTACCTCTGACTCTGCTTGAGAAAGTGCTGTTTCAGGCGAAATTCCTGATGTAAGAAAATCACAAAAAGTCTGAGCAACTTTCTTGGCATATTCCGGTGTCGTTCTAGCTGCTGCCGTGCCGCTTTCTAGTTTTTGAGCTAAAGATGGCTCGGGAAACGTTGTTATTATAAAGGTAGAGCAAGCAATTAAATGGATAAATTTCATTTATTTCGTATGAGTAGAAAGGTCATCCCTCCTGGACCTCTTCACCATCTTCCGAATCAATCGGATTCACATCACCCATTCAGGTGGTCTTCCACCCGCCTGACTCCCCCCGTTGGGGTAGCCCTAAAAACTGCTCTCTCCTAACGGGTCCCAGAACTCGCACTCATCATTTCCATATCGCCTGACTCGATCAATCTGCTTTGCATTCACCTTGCTCCATACATGCACCCTCTCTGTTAACTCCACATTCCTCAACCTTGTGTGCATCAACGAATAAGTAATCTGCCCTCTTTCCTCAACCTGAACTAAAACCTTGCACCAATCACGCTCAATACTCTTCACCTCTCCATCAAGCCTGATCTGACATCCATCCACATCACGCATCCTCATAATTCGCTCGCTATCGCCACAACTCAGCAGCACACAATCGCCAACAACTGCACGCTCATCCTTAACGACAACATCCATCAGCTCCACCCCATCAGCTTGCAAATTGAACTGACACGCTCCGTGCAGATTTCAACCCGGCAGCCAATCGCTCGGTAACTCCAACCTTCTAAACGCAGAACTCTCATCAGTTCCAGCTGCTCTGGAGTCGGGCCGAATGACAGCAATGAACGACGTGCTGTCATCACCACACCTCCGGTCCACGACCCACCGCATAAGGCCTCTGGCAGTAGTTCACCGCATAGCGCCATGTATCAATGCTGTGAGTGATCGCAGTGGGATCCAGCAGCTCCCGCTTCTTGGTGTCCCTCGCCAGCAGCGGAGTCAGCTCCCAAAACGCACGACACCTTCGGCTTGCCTTCACCCACGGCTGGCTCTCATCACGATCAGTCGCCCACAACATCGTGTGCAACCTGGACAGTCCCGCTTCCTGAGTCACTGACGACTTCCCAGCTCTGATAAACGGAATCCCGCCCTTCCGAAACTCATCGCCAATCGTCAGCGCATGGCCGGTCCTGTTCCAGCACGCGTCATCTGCAATCCACTTCAGATCCTGTGGCTCCAATCCCCAGCGATTGATCCATTCCTGCAAAATCTGCGCCTGTTGCAGATTGCTCGCGCCCAGACCTGCATTCCAATCGGGCTCGCCAGCCCTGGTTGCCTTGGCCAAATAGCACTCATCAATCGCGAACAGGCTGCCCTTCGGCAACAGCGCGTGATTGACGATGAACAGCGTTGCGCAGCTTGGTGCAGCAATCCCCCAGTCGAACGAGCACAGCAGCCGTGATCCCCTTGGGATCTCAGGCCGATCACCACCATTCAGTTCCAGCAGATTGCGCCGGCGACTCATCGCATCACCAAAGAAGCTCCCGGTGACATCACCCTTGAAGCTGCCCTCAAGCCAGGCCCGCAGCAACTCAGGGTCACCACCAGCTGCAATCTCGATCTGCCGTCTGGTCTGCTCGAAATCCAGAAATGGATTGGCGCTGATGTTGCTGCCGATATGTACCGTGCTGCTTGCTGTGTCCTCGCAGAAGAACCGCACTGGCTGCCCTGGTGCTGGGAACCCTGCCGGTTGCACCCATCGCTGACGAATCCACGCATGGCCCTGCTGTCCGGGGTTGGCCGTGAAGATCATTCGGGTTGGTGTTCCCTGTGGTGCCCTCAGCGTTGCCCGCAGCTGATCGAGCATGTCCGGGTCGCTGTACTGGCCGCCCTCATCGACCCAGATCGTTGTGCGTGAGCGGCCCTGCTGCCGAAGCATTGCCTGTGGCCTGCTCGGGTCTAGGTACGCCAACTCGATGACACCACCAGTCGGCAGGCGCAACGTCCAATCCGATTTGTTGAAGCTCAGCACCACCTGGCCATAGGTCGCGCTCAACGTGCGACTGAGGCTGTTGCTCAGTTCCTGCAGGCCGGCATAACTCCGACGAACGATCAGGCAGTTGAATCGCTCTTTCAGCACGGTGCTGTCCCTGGTCACCACCAGCTCACCGCCAAAACTCTTGCCGGAGCCACGGCCCCCACAAGCGATCAGATCGTGATCGAGCGGCACGCGCTGCATGTCTGCCTGCATTGGTATGGGCGTGATCGCCTGAGGTGCAGATGCAGTCATCAGATCAACCTCCGCTGAATGAAGCCTTGTGCCATGCCGGCGGGACTGTCACAAGGGGTCGAATCGAGCGTTAATTGCTTATTAGGCAAGAAATTCTCCAGTCGTGCCAAGGGATTTCAAGGCTATGACTGGGTTTTAGGGGGCAGAGGTCGACCTGGGATGTCCTCGAAAGGGACGAGAGTGGTTCCGTAGTGGTCCTGCCAATAAAAAAACGCCGAGTGGCGGGCAAGGATGGCTGAGAAGCCTTGATGTGACTGACGCCCCCTGATGGATTCGAACCATCGACCGACTGCTTAGAAGGCAGTTGCTCTATCCAGCTGAGCTAAGGGAGCATGAAGCTCATTCTTGCAGTCAAACCAGGGAGCAGCATCTAAGGTTGAAGGCTGATCAAATTGCTCGATGGCACCAAGCCGGCTTACCAACAGTCAAAAGCAGGAGCTTTTGGTCCGTTATCGCGCCGGGGAGTCAACCGCCGCTCTCGCTGCGGCTTATGGGTGCAGCGCGAATACGGTCAGTCGCACTGTTCGCACCCTGTTGAGTCCAGAGGATTACGACGCGCTCAAGTCGGCGCGTGCTCGCGCTTCTTTGACCACGGCTCAGGTTGATTCCCTCGAAGCGAATGAGGTGCCTGAAGCTGCAGCGGATCACGGGCAAGCCCCTGAAATTCCCGTTGAACCTGAGCTGACGCAGGCCGATGAAGTTGATGGCAGCGTCACCCTTGCCCTCGATGATGCGGACGATTTCGGTGATGACGATGCTGATGAGGTCTCCGATGACGAGCCCTTCGATGCGGCATCGGATGGGGTTTTTCAGGAGATTGCTGTTCTGCCGGTTGATCTGCCGCAAGTCAGCAGGGAGCAGGTCAGCTGTCGTCCTTTCGTTACCGGCAGCCTTCCCGACAGCGTTTACATGCTGGTCGATAAGACGGTTGAGCTGGATCCACGACCTCTCAGCGAGTTCCCCGAACTGGGTGTGGTCAATCCCGAAGAGCTGGCACGCCAGGCCTTATGCCTCTACTCAAGCCCTCGCTCTGCCAAGCGTCAGTGTGGACGAAGCCAGCGTGTGATCAAGGTTCCCGATACCCAGGTGTTTGAGCGCACTTCTCGCCATCTGCTTGCCAGGGGAATCACTCGCCTCGTGCTGGAAGGGGCCCTGTATTCACTGGATGTCTGAACTCAGCGTTGTGAGTGAGGCATCAACACCACCGCGAGGCTGCCACCGCTGATCACTCCCAGAACAGTGCTGACTCCAACAATGAAGCCTGCAGGCAGTGGTGCCGTCGTCCCCACGCCCAGTTTCAACCTGTAGCGGTCGCTGAGATTTTGCGCTCCAAGGCATAGCACCACAAGCAAAGCGGCACTACCACCCAGCGTGATCAGCAGCAGTCTCAGGCGCAGCAACATGCCGCGGGTTTCGCGAAGCTCCGATCAGTCTGCCTGTTTCTGGTTCTCATGCAGCAGTGCGTACAGCTCCCGCCGTGATCGTCCGGCGCTTCTGGATAGATCCTTGGCTGCGTCACTGGGCTTCATGCCCTGCTTGATCAGTGCTGCGAGTTGCTGGCGACACTGATCGTCGTTCATGGTGGCTTGCTCCTGTTGCGGAGCACCACCCAGCACCAGTGTGAATTCACCCTGGGGAGGATGCTCCTTGAAATGTTCAAGGGCCGCGATCACGGTCGGTCCCACCTGTTGTTCATGACGTTTGGTCAGTTCGCGGGTCACCTGCAGAGCGCGTTGATCACCGCAAAGTTCCTGAAGCTCTTCCAGCAACTTCACCAGACGATGCGGAGCCTCGTAAAGCACCGTGGTGCGTTCTTCTGCAACCACTGCTGCCAAGCTTTCGCGCCGCTCACGCCCTTTGGCCGGCAGAAATCCTTCGAAGCAGAAGCGGCCGCTGGGGAGGCCACTGCTGACCAGTGCTGTGGTGGCGGCGCAGGGGCCGGGGATGCAGATCACGGCATGGCCGGCCTGTCGTGCTGCAGCCACGAGCTCTTCGCCTGGGTCACTGATCCCGGGCAGTCCGGCATCGCTTATCACGGCAACGCTGTGGCCACTGCTGAGTTCGTTGAGCAACTGGGGAATGCGGCCATACGTGTTGTGCTGATGGAAGCTGCAGCGGCGGGCCTTCGATCCCAGGGCTGTGAGCAGTTGGCCGCTATGGCGTGTGTCTTCGCAGGCAATGGTGTCCACGGCGACCAGCAGGGCCCGTGCTCTTGGTGAAAGGTCGCCCAGATGACCGATCGGTGTGCCCACCAGATAAAGAACACCAGCTTCCGGTTCGGCGCGCTGCTTCACAATGGCTCCGCCCAGATCACTCCATGATGCCGACTGCGATGAACCTGCCTGCCGGCATCAGTCAGGACAGCCTGCTCGAGGCACTGCGCCCTCTCTGCTGGGGGGCCGCCGACATTCTGCGGGCCTATGCCCGCGCTGAGCAGCCTCCCCATGGTTTTCCCAGGGCCCTGAGTGTTGACAACGGTGGAGAGGGGCCCGTCTCTGCAGCTGACCTGGCGGTGAATCAATGGTTGCTGGATGGTCTGCGTTCAGCGTTCCCCGATGCTGGCTGGACCTTGCTCAGCGAGGAGACCGCCAAAGAGCAGCTCACCGATGGAGAGCCCTTGCCTGCCGAATGGCTCTGGATTCTGGATCCTCTGGATGGCACCAAGGATTTTTTGCAAGGCACAGGCGAATACGCCGTTCATCTGGCGCTGGTGCAGGGTCAGCGTCCGGTGCTGGGTGTGGTGTTGCTTCCGGAGGCGGATGAGCTGTGGTTCGGTGTGGTGGGTGATGGCAGCTGGTGCGAAAACCGCAGCGGCATGTGCAGTCCCGTTCGCTTCAGCGACCGCTCTGCTGAGGGCGAACTGATCATGGTGGCGAGCCGTAGTCATCGGGACGATCGGCTGGAACGACTGATTGCAGCTCTTCCTCTCGCCGGCTCCAAGGCTGTCGGCAGTGTGGGTTGCAAGGTGGCCACCATCCTGCGAGGTGAGACCGATCTCTACATCTCGCTCTCTGGCAAGAGTGCTCCTAAAGACTGGGATATGGCAGCCCCTGAGGCCGTGTTGCTGGCAGCTGGTGGTGCCTTCACCCATGCGGATGGTCGTCCGCTGGCCTACAACACCGGTGATGTGCGTCAGGCAGGTTGTCTGATCGCCAGCCATGGAAAAGCCCATGCCGCGCTTGAGCAGCGAGCGGCACGGGCTATGGAGACAATTGATCCTGGTTTTCAGGTCTGAGGCGACCGCTCAGGAGAGAGGAGCAACCGGCGTGGGGGCAGGTTCGGGCTCAGTGTCTTCGCCGTTCTGAGGCACACCGCGAAGCGTCAGGTTGATGCGACCGCGGTTATCGATTTCGCGGACGCGAACGGTGACCTCGTCGCCGACCTTGACCACGTCTTCCACCTTCTCAACTCGAGCTTCAGACAGCTGCGAGATGTGGATCATGCCTTCCTTGCCAGGAAGGATCTCCACAAAGGCGCCGATCGGAATGATCCGTGTGATGGAACCGCTGAACACCTCACCTTCATTCACCTTGCGGGTGAGCCCTTCGATGATCTTCTGCGCCTCGTCAGCCGCCGCTCCGTCGTGGGACGCAATGGTGACAATGCCGCTGTCCTCGATGTCGATCTTGGTGTTCGTGCGTTCGGTGATCCCTTTGATGGTGCGTCCACCGGGGCCGATCACGGTACCGATCAGTTCCGGGTCAATGCGGAAGCTGAGCAGGCGAGGGGCATGCGGTGACATGCCGTCGCGGGGGGTGTCGATCGCCTCGAGCATTTTCTCGAGGATGTGGAGACGGGCCGGACGGGCCTGATTGATCGCCTCGGCAACGGTTTTGATTTCCAGGCCGGTGATCTTCATGTCCATCTGCAGAGCGGTGATGCCCTTGTCGGTGCCCGCCACCTTGAAGTCCATGTCACCAAGAAAGTCCTCGATGCCCTGAATGTCGGTGAGGATGCGCACCTCCTTGCCTTCTTTGATCAGACCCATGGCGGCACCGCTGACGGGCGCTTTCAGGGGTACACCGGCGTCCATCAGGGCAAGGGTGCTGCCGCAGACAGAACCCATTGAGGTGGAGCCATTGGAGCTGAGTACCTCACTCACCACCCTCACCACATAAGGGAAGGTGTCCTTCGCTGGCAGCACGGGCAAGATGGCTCGTTCTGCAAGGGCTCCATGGCCGATTTCGCGCCGTCCAGGGGAGCGCATCGGCTTGGTTTCACCCACTGAGTAAGGGGGGAAATTGTAATGGTGGAGGTAGGTCTTCTCGGTGTTGGGGTTGAGATCGTCCATCTCCTGGGCATCGCTGGGTGTGCCCAGGGTTGCGGTCGACAGCACCTGCGTGAGGCCGCGCTGGAACAGACCAGAGCCATGCACGCGCTTGGGCAACACGCCGGCCGCCGCGCTGATCGGACGCACCTGATCGAGACTTCTGCCGTCGACACGTTTGCCGTCTTTCACGATCTGCTGACGCATCAGCTTCTTGATCAGGGCTTTGAAGCTGGTCGGCAGTGCTTTGCCGTTGCCTGAAACCAGCTGACGGACGGGGTCGGAGTCCTTCAGACCCTCAATGGTTTCAGCGGTTTGATCACGGATGGCATCAAGCTTTTCGTCGCGCTCGGCCTTGCTTTGATCGAACTGGCTGAGCACATCGCCGATTGATTTGCTGCAAGCCTTCTCCAGATAAACCGGCAGAGTTGTGTCTTCGCTGGGAGCCTCTGGCTTCACCTGCTCGATACCAGCTTCTTTGAGTATGGATTCCTGAGCCTTGATCAGCTCACAGACCGCCTCGTATCCGAAGTCGATCGCTTCAATCACATCTCCTTCCGGCAGCTGATTCGCACCTGCCTCAACCATCACCACACCATCGGGTGTTCCGGCAACGACCAGATCGAGATCTCCTCGTTCGATCTCTCGGAAGCTGGGGTTGAGCACGAAGTCGTCGCCGAGAAGACCAACTCGCACCGCGGCCATCGGACCCTGGAAGGGTATGCCTGCCAACAGTGTGGCCATTGAGGCGCCTGTCACAGAAAGCACATCCGCCGGAACACGCTCATCAAGCGACATGCAGGTGGCCACGATCTGGATGTCGTCTCTCATCCAGCTCGGGAAGAGAGGCCTCATCGGCCTGTCGATCAAACGGCAGATCAGTGTGGCTCGCTCGGGAGGTCTCCCCTCACGACGCATAAAACTCCCTGGAATGCGGCCTGCTGCGTAAAGGCGCTCTTCGTAGTCGCAGATTAGGGGAAGGAAATCGATTCCTTCTCGACCTTTGGAACGGGTGGCTGTGACAAGCACCGAAGTGTCGCCGCATTCGATCATCACCGAGCCACCGGCCTGGGGGGCATATCGCCCCGTGGTCAACCGAATCTCCCGACCGTCAAAGGAGATCGACTGTGTCTGACCTTGCACTGTTGTTTATGTCTTTCTATCAAGGTTGATTCTGGCACTTCACAGGATTGAAACGTCAATCCCACCGAATCCAATTCGATTCGCTTTGTCACATCCATCAAAAAAGGAGGTGTTCAAACACCTCCTCAACTGCATCACTTTTAAGCAGAGACTCGACCAATCACCAGCTGGACTTGACCACGCCGGGAAGTTCACCTTTGTGGGCGCGTTCACGAAGCTGGTTGCGGCAGAGGCCGAAGTCGCGATAAACGCCTCTTGGTTTGCCCGTAGCCCAGCAGCGGTTGCGCATGCGAGTGGGTGCGCTGTTGCGGGGCAGTGCCTGGATCTTGCGGTGGATCTCAAGCCGCTCCATGGGGTCCTTCGCTGCATGGAAGGCGGCCATCAGGGCAGTCCGTTTGGCTGAGAAGCGCTCAACCATTTTCTTGCGCTTCGCATCGCGGGCGATCATCGACTTCTTGGCCATGCAGCGATTGAAAAGGAGCAGTTCAATCAGCAACCATACAGTTTCATTGGCCGATTAATTGACGCACCACAGGAAGCTGGCTGGTGTCACGCACGATCAGCAGCACACTGAGCCCGAGTACAAGCAGCAGGCTGGACTGCATCACAGCCAGCTGAAACCGCTCCGGCAGTGGGCGTCCGCGCAGACCCTCCAGCAGCAGAAACACCAGTTGTCCACCATCGAGCAGCGGCAGCGGCAAAGCGTTGAGGACCGCCAGGTTGATGGAGATCAGAGCCAGAAAGAGGGCGAGACCCGACCCTCCCTGGCTCGAGAGTTGCGCACCCATTTCCACAATCTTCACCGGGCCTGAAACCTGCTGAGCGGTGGCGCCGAAATTGGTGAACAAGCCTGCATAGCCAGACACCGTTCTGCTGAAGAGCCCGCCAAACTGCTGGCTGGACACGCTGAGCGCTTCTAGAGGTGAGCTCACGGGTCGCGTGGAGCCGCTGACGACTTCTTGAAGCTGGGCGCCGATACGACCGATTCCCTGCTGGTCGGCAGGCGTGAGCTGAAGTGGCGTGACCACATCGTTTCTAAGCACCTGAAGCGTGAGCGGCTGCCCCGGGCTGTTGCGGATCGGATCGACTGCCGCCTGGACAGCCGGCTCTCCACGGCCGAGGTCAACGGCATCGATCGACAGGATGCGGTCGCCGGGTTTCAGCCCGGACAGAGCAGCCGGTTCGCCGCCCTGCACGCTCATCACCATGACGCCGGGCCCAGGTTCCCCAGGAACTCCTGTGGTGGCCGTGTGTCCCACAAGAACCAACCAGGCCAGCAGCAGATTGGCCAGAACGCCAGCACTGATCACAAGCATCTGCTGTGGGATCGGCCGGTTGCGCAATAAATCGGGATCGTCTTTGGGAATGTCGCTCTCTTCATCGTCTTCGGGGAATGAAACGAATCCACCCAGGGGGAGTAATCGCAAGGCGTAGGTGACGCCTCCCTGCTCGGTTTTGAGCACAGCGGGCCCGAATCCCACCGAAAAGCCATTGACTCGAATGCCTTGCAGACGGGCGGCCAGGAAATGGCCCGCTTCATGAATGACGATCAACAGCCCCAGAGCCAGCAGTGAGGCCAGAACGTTCATGGATACCGTTTCAATCCACTCATTCTGGCTGGATTCTGTCCCCACCGAAGTAAGGGACCAGTGCCTGAGGCAGCAGCACACTGCCGTCGGACTGCTGACCGTTTTCCAGCAGAGCGGCCATGGTGCGGCCGATCGCCACACCACTGCCATTCAGGGTGTGAACCAGCCGGGTCACTTTTCCTTCCTTGGTGCGAATCGAGGAACGCCGTGCCTGGAAATCACCGCAGACGCTGCAACTGGAGATTTCCCGGTACGCACCGGCGCCTGCGAGCCAGACCTCGAGGTCATAAGTGCGCGATGCGGAAAATCCCAGATCACCTGTGCAGAGTTCCAGCACCCGGTAAGGGAGTTCCAGGGCCTGAAGCACAGCCTCGGCATCCGCGGTGATCTGCGTATGAGCTTCGGCTGACTGGTCAGGGTGAACAAACCAGTACAGCTCAACCTTGTTGAACTGGTGCAGACGGATCAGTCCTCTGGTGTCACGGCCGTAGCTGCCGGCTTCTCTTCGAAAGCACGGGCTGTAGGCCACGTACTTCAGAGGCAGTTGATCCCCCGGAATGATTTCGTCGCGATGCAGGGATGTCACCGGCACCTCCGCTGTGGGCGTCAGCCAGAGATCGTCGTCTGCGCAACGGAAGCTTTCCTCGGCAAACTTCGGCAGCTGCCCCGATCCGGTGAGACTGGCGCTGTTAACCAGCACCGGTGGCAGCACTTCGCGGTAGCCCTTGCCGCCATGCAGATCGAGCATGAAGTTGATCAGAGCGCGCTCCAGTCGCGCTCCCTGGCCAAACAGGGTCACGAATCGGCTCTGGGCAATGCGCACGGAACGCTCGCTGTCCAGAAGGCCGAGACGGTCGGCAATCGCCCAGTGTTCCTCCAGGCCTTGCTGCTGGCGGGGGGTGCCCCAGCTGCGCACCTCAACGTTGTCATTTTCATCCTTGCCGTCTGGGCAGTCAGCCGAGGGAAGGTTGGGAAATGTGAGCAGCTGAGTCTTCAGCGTTGAGGCAATCTGTTTTTCCTCGTCCTCGAGAACCGACACCTTCTGCTTGATGGCGTTGCCCTGCTGACGCAGTTCAGCAACTTCGGCACCCTTCGGATCAGCTCCACCTTTGATCTTGAGGCCTACATCCTTGCCAATGCGGTTGCCTTCCGCCTGAAGCGTGCTGCGCTCTTGTTCGAGATCGCGTTGATGCTGAGCGATCTGCTGAAGGGAGCTGAGATCCACATTCAGGCCTCGGCGTCCCAGCTGAGTGGCAATCAGCTCGGGGTTCTCTCGCACCAGACGCTGATCGAGCACAGGGGTTCGGATGATCGCGCCGGCAGCCTAGGCGTCCGCTGTCAGCGCTCTGTCAGCACTCAGAAAACCTGCCCAACCATCACAGCCGCCACGGCTGAGAACAATGTGATTCCCAAGGCGGTGAGAGGGTTCTGGCCCTGAGAGACGGCCACCGTGGTGATCACCCCGGCTCCAAGGCAGGCAGCTGCCAGTTGAGTGGTGATTTCGGAGGAACGGTTCAATTCCAGACTTTCGGCGGTCCTTGGAACTTACGGAGCCTGGCTGTGTTCGTCCCAGGTTGAAGGGGCGGATCGTTACGCCGTGTCAGGGTTCGTTACGGCTCGCAATGATGCAGGCCTCGCTCGCCCGGCACTGGCCCATTGCTTGAGGCTTTCCATCTGCTCCCTTGCCGTGCGTGACAGGGGTACAAGCTGCGATGCCGCCAGGATCATGTCGCTTTCCGTGAGTTCACGGATTTCGGCGAAGGCCAGGTGCATCGCTTCAATCACCACTTGCTCCAATTCAGCGCCGGAATAACCGTCCGTGCGATCGACCACGGTTGACAGCGGCAGATTGAGACCAGGGCGCCGCCGCTGCAGGTGAAGGCTGAGGATGCTCAGACGCTCATCTCTCGAAGGCAGATCCAGCAGAAAGATTTCATCAAAACGTCCCTTGCGCAGCAGTTCTGCCGGTAGACGCTCCACGCCGTTCGCGGTGGCCACCACAAACACCGCAGATCGTTTCTCGGCCATCCAGGTGAGCACGGTGGCCAGAACACGCTGACTGGTGCCGCCATCACTGCGGCTGTCATTGCCGAATCCCTTGTCGATCTCATCGATCCAGAGAACGCAGGGCGCCATCGCTTCAGCCCGTTGAATCATGTCGCGGGTCCTGGCTTCGCTGGCTCCGACCAGGCCGGAAAAGAGGCGGCCAACGTCAAGTCGTAGAAGTGGCATTGACCAGCTGTGGGCGATTGCTCTGGCTGTGAGTGACTTGCCGGTGCCCTGAGGACCCACCAGGAGCACTCCTCTGGGCAGAGGAAGTCCGAAGCGGCGTGCATCGTCGTTGAAGGCCCTGTGACGTTGATCAAGCCAGTGCTTGAGCGTTTCCAGCCCACCGATGTCGCCAGGCGTTGCATCCGTTCGGCAGAACTCCAGCACTTCGCTGCGGGCTAGTGAAAGCCGTTTCTCCTCCAGCACATCGACCAAGTCCTCGCGGCTGAGAGATCCACGTTGTGCGAGAGCTTTGGCGGCCACATGCCGCACCCTCGTCTCGCTCAGGCCGCAGCAGGCATGGGTGAGTTCCTCGAGTACATCAGCCTCCAGGGCTCGACCGCTAGCTCTGGCGATGTTGGCGAGCAGTGTTCGCAACTCCTGCTCCTGGGGCAAAGGGAGATCCATCAGCGTGAGCGCCTCGTCCAGGTCGGCGGGTGGCGTCCACTGCCCGCAGGTCACGATCAAGGTGTGTGGTGTGGTTCGTAACTGGCTGGCGAGGTTCCGCAGCATGCGGGCGATTCCAGGGTCCTCGCAGAACCGGTGCACATCTTTGAGAAGCAGCAGGGTTGGACTGGAGGGGGAGCGCTCCTGCAGCCACTGCAGCACCGCCATCGGCTGTCGAGCTCCCAGTTGTTCTTGGCCCAGGGCGCCGCTGAGGCCTCCGACGAAATCCCAGCAGGTGAGAGTGCGGTCGGGCAAGCGCTCCGATGTCTGGCGCAGCAGCGTTTCCACGCGCTCCTCTTCATGGCTGCGGATCCAGATCAACGGTGTGCCTGATCGGATCAACAGGTCCAGTTGTGCGATCCAGTTATCAGTCATGGTTCGTCCCTTTGCGTTGCATCGACGACTGCAGATCCTTCAGGGCCTGCCAGCGAGGATCTGGTGTGGAACTTTGCTCCCCGCTAATTGCGGGGAGATCCGACGGTTGTTGCGGCATCCCGGGGCAGTGCTCCCCGCAGCGATTGACAACCGACATCTGCAGGCTCAGCTGTTCAAAAACCCAGCGTTCTGGTTCGAAATCCCCGCGTGGGTTAAGGCACTCCATCAGTCCATCGGCTGAAGTTTGGTCCACACCCGCTTCAGCGAGATGACTATCGCTGGGCTCCTGGCCCAGCCAGATCAGTTCCTTGGAGATAGCACTGAGCTGTTGGTTGAAGTGTCCGAGGCAACGGTCGCAACGAAGGCAGACGATGGTCTGAACCGATCCTTCAACCTCCAGAAGATTGCCGAGATGTTCAGCCCTGAGAGTTCCTCGCACTGGAGTGAGGCTGGGCATTTCATCAAGCTGACCATCCACTGACCAGACCCTGGAGGTTCCCAGAGCTTGTAGCTCCCTGAGCGGTACCGGCTCAAGGCCGGGAATCATTTGTTGCCGCCCTTTGGCTCGAAAGGCAATCGGCTTCCTGAAACTCCACCGGCTGCGGCTGCCGCGGGTTGCTGCTTGAGCTGTTCGTCCACGATGGCCTGCAGATTGTCAGGCAACGCTTCACGGGTCAGCAAGAAGGTCTGTAACGCCTGGAAGATGTTGGCGATCACCATGTACAGCAGGACGCCGGCCGGCAGAGGGAAGAACAGGAACATTCCTGTGATCAACACAGGTGTGATCTTGTTGGCTGTTGACTGCTGAGGATTCGCTGGCATACCCATCCCCGACAGCAGCTGGGAGATGAACAGGCTCAGGCCAAAGGAGCCCACAAGGATGGCGATGTCCCAGTTGACGGCACCGTCGGTGTAGAAACCGACCTGACCAAGAGCTTTGATGAACAGGAAACCACTGCGGGCTGCCAGACCGGGGATCTTGCCCTCAACGGTCGCATCACCAGGAGACAGCGCTGTGATCTCTCCGGCTTCGGAGACGGAGACAATCGACTCCCCTTTGGTTACCGTCCAGGCAGGCAGGAAGGACTTGCCGTTCTCAACACCGTCAAGGATCTCCCCGAAAGCCTCGCCACTTTTGGTCTGAAGCTGGATCTGAACGCTGTCGCCGGTGCCGATCTTGGTTCCGCCGGGCAGGCTGGCGATCACGGGGAAGTGATCGGTTTCAGTGACAAAGATCGAGTGGCTCGCACTGGTAAATGGCTTGGGCTCAACCGCAGCGATCTGCTCTGCGGGCAGCACTTTCAGGTTGAGGGTGTAAGGAACGTCTGCGAACGGTGATCCACGCAGCGTGGCGAACAACGCGAACAGAATCGGCATCTGCACGAGCAGGGGCAGGCATCCGGCCAGCGGGCTGCCGAACTCCTTCATCAATTTGCCCATCTCCTCCTGCTGTTTCTGAGGGTTGCTGGCGAAGCGGGACTTGATCTCAGCCTGCCGCTTCTGCATCACAGGCTGGGCGATCCGCATGCGCCGTGCGCTGCGGATCGATCCCGCGCTCAGCGGGAACAGAGCAAGGCGGATCACCACCGTGAGAGCCACGATCGCGAGCCCGTAGCTGGGCACCAATCCATAGAAGAAATCCAGGATCGGCAGCAGCAGATTGTCGGAGATGTAACCGATCACGATGGCGTTCCGATGGGCGGTGAAGGGTGATGCCAGTGTGCAACAGCGTCGAGGCCGTCGCGTTGGTGCGCAGGCTCAGGCAGCGAATCCTTTGCTGGGAATGCTGTCACTGCTCGATCCGTTGGATTCTGGTCTGCTGGTGATCCGTTCCTGGATGTAGGTCTCAACCTCACGGAAGCGTGGCATCGAACGGAGCTCGAGCCGTGATCCATCCGTCAGCACGAGAACCATGTCACCCCACGCGCCGAAGCCACGGGGAACACAGCGCACCTCACGGATCTGGCTGTAGACCACCTGGCTGCGGTCCTTACCCATCCAGCCGCCGCTCACGGACACTCGCCGACTGGTGACGCGAAAGCGCAGCCAAAGAGCCCGCACGATGGCCCCTACGGTGAATGGCAGGGCAATCAGGGTGAAGCCCAGAAGGATGTTGAAGATGAGGTCCCCTTTCGCAGGACCTCCCTCGTAAAAGGTGTCTTCCTTGATGGAGCTGGTCATGGCTTCAGGCCCGCCTGTTCAAGCAATCTGTCGCATTCTTCCAGCAAGTCGTGATCCTCGGTGGCTGCTCCGGGTTTCAAACTGACCAAAATCCAGACGCTGGCGTGTTCCGGAGCATGTTCGAACCTTATGCGCAGATGGTCGTGCAGGCGCCTTCGCAATCGATTCCTGATCACGGCGAGCTTGCTGACTTTGCTGCTGATCACCACTGCCACTCGACAGGTTGGAGTCCCGCGAGGAATATGTAATGCAGCCGTTGTTGCTCGGCGTTTAAGCAGGTAGTGGTGGGCTGAGGCCTTTCTCAGCACCATGAGGTTGCCGTGGAAGCGCTTGCCTTTCCGATGCAGATGATCAAAACAGCGATGGCCGCGCAGACGCATGGATGCCGGCAGGACCATCGCGGCAATCCGAATGAATCAGACAGAAAGGCGTGAACGTCCGCGCTTGCGGCGGCTGCGGATCACACGACGTCCGGTGTGAGTGCGCATGCGCACTCTGAAACCGGATACGCGCCTGCGCTTGCGACTTGTGCCTCCGAGAGTTCGCTTCGTCATGGAATTTTTCCGGCACCCGGCCTGTTGTCAAGGAGCGAGTTTATCAGCCTGGGTCAGTCGATATCCACAAGCCAGCTGCCGAGGTAGCCGGATACGGGAACGTCTCCCGGTGCCTGCGCCAGGGCATTGAACTGGAACATTCCCCCCTGGCTCGGATTGAAGACGTTCATGACCACGGCATAGGTACCACCAGTTGGAATCGGAGTGTCGGGGAAAACCTCGATGGCTGTCTGTTTTTCATTCACTTCAAATACCGCCGGCAGCACTTCCCCGCACTTGCTTCTTGAGAGCATCCCGCCCATCGACATCTTGCAGAGTGAGAGATTCTTTGGGCGGATGCGCGCGTTGAAATAGCTGGGCACCGTGATGCTCAGTTTGAGGATCGCGGTCTTGCGATCCTTTTTGCGCAGCATAAAGAAATATTCTGAGCGCTCACGCCGGCGTTGGCTGGTCTGAACGAAGTACAGCTTCCGATATCCAGTTCCTGAATCCCAGCGGAATTCCAGCAGAGAAGGTGTGTTCTGTGCAAAAGCGGGGGGTGTTGATAGGGGTGGCACCGCCGCTCCACCGATGACTCCGCAACCAATCAGAGCTGCAAGTCCTGCTCTGCGACGGGGAGTGAGAGAACAACGTCTTTTCATCGTGATTCGGGAGCAGTCGGCGCGGACGCCGTAAGTCGTGAGTGAATTGTCGTGAGAATCTCACGACCGCAGGTGCTTCGGGGGTCGGCCCCTGATCTGTCAGTTGTGACCAGATCGGTCCGGGCGCAGCCGTGATGCTCCCCTCAGGTAGGGATGGTGAAGTGGCCGATCGCATGGAAGCCAGGCGTGGGCCAGCAGACGGATGCAACGGGCAAGATCTCCCTGGACGGCCATCTGCTGGACATCCAGAAGGGCCACTTCTTCCCAGCCTGTGCGGTGGCGCGCCGTCGCTGCGGGAAAGCTGGCGTCCAGATCGGCGGTCACGGAGAACGTCACCGAGACCAGCTGATCTGGATCCAGGGCGTTCTGGTCCATCAGTGTGTCCACCAGTTCAGCGACAGCCTCATGGATGGCATGGGCGTTGTTGTCAGCGCAGGTGGTGGCACCGCGCAGGCCTCGCAGCAGCCGAGGGGCTGTCATGGTCTCTGCATCCAGAGGGGCTGGCCGCTCAGCTCAAGTTCAGTGGTTAGCAACTGATCGAGTCGCAGCAGAAGGCTGGATCCAGGCAGGCTCTGCAGGAGGCGCTTGCGAGGTTTGCCGAGGGTCACAGGCCGGCAGCGCTCCTCATCAAGCTCAGCTAGACGGGCTGCAACCAATCGAGCCTGCTCCTCGTCCCCCAGCTCATCCACAAGGCCCAGATCCTTGGCCTGCGCACCACTGAACACGCGTCCATCAGCGAAGGTCCGAACCTTGTCCTTGTCCATGCCACGACCCTCGGCAACGGCGGCGACGAATTGGTCGTAACTGCTGTCGATCAGGCTCTGCAGCAGCTCACGTTCCTCAGGACTCAGGGCCCGGTCGGGGGAAAGAATGTCCTTGTAAGCACCGCTCTTCACGGTTTCGAAGCGGACACCCACTTTCGCCAGCAGTTCCGAGAGATTGTTGCCCCGCAGAATCACACCGATCGAGCCAGTGATCGTGCCGGGATTGGCCACGATCGAATCAGCTGCCACGCCGACATAGACACCTCCGGAGGCGGAAATGTTGCCGAAGCTGGCCACCACCTTGCAGCCTTTGTCGCGCAGGCGCAGCAGAGCGGCATGGATTTCCTGGCTGTCGCCGACCGTTCCTCCTGGACTGTCGATGCGCAGCAGAAGTGCCGGGAATTCCCGCTCTTCCACCTCGCGCAGAGCCTTCAGCACCCTGCGGCGTGTCGAGCCACTGATCGCGCCTTCAATCACGATGCGCGCCATGCGGCGTTTGGACTTGCGGCGCCAAAGCCACCCCATGATCCTCCGTTCAACTCGCCGGATCTTAAAAAGGACCCTATCGGCCTACTTCCATGACGACGCTGCAGCGCGGGCTGCTGATGGTGTTGCCCTTCGCTCTGTGGGGTACTGCAATGGCGGCCATGGCCCCTCTTGTGGAGTCTGGTGGGGCTCCGCTTGTGGCCTGTCTGCGCCTGCTGCCGGCAGGCATCGTGCTGCTCATTGCCGTTCCCTACCTGGGCAGGCCGTTGACCATTAATTCCGCTGATCGTGGCTGGTTTCTGGTTTTCACCCTCGTCGATGCGATTCTTTTTCAGTTCTTTCTGGCCAAGGGGCTGCAGGGCACTGGTGCAGGCCTTGGATCGGTCCTGATTGATTCGCAGCCCCTGATCGTGGCTCTGCTCGCACGCTGGCTGTTCGCGGAATCGATCAATCCGATCGGCTGGATCGGTCTTGTGCTCGGACTTTCCGGAATCGTCTGTCTGGGGGTTCCGGCACCTCTCCTGCAGCACTGGTGGTTGCAGGCTGATCTCTCCGATCTGCAGGCTGGATGGCAGGACGGCACGGGCTGGATGCTGCTGGCGGCCTTGGCGATGGCCCTGGGCACCGTTCTCTGTCGCTTCGCTTGCAAAAACAGTGATCCCGTGGCGGTGACCGGCTGGCACATGGTTCTGGGTGGATTCCCTCTGCTCGCCTGGCATGGTCTTGATGCCAGCACTGAGCTGATCCCACCTTGGTCGGCCTACGACTGGGCTCAGATGGCTTACGCCTCGCTTTTGGGCAGTGCGCTTGCCTATTCCCTCTTTTTCTGGTTTGCCAACCGGGAGGATCTCACCGGTTTCAGCACGCTTGGATTTCTCACACCGGTGTTTGCGCTTGCCTCCGGGGGAGTGTTGCTGGGGGAACGGCTTGACACCCTGCAATGGTTGGCGGTGCTGTTGGTGCTGATCTCAGTGCTGTTGGTGAGTCAGCGACAGCGTCTCTGGGAGCCCTGGCTTTCTGCCTCGATCACCCGTCCAGGGGATATGAAGGCATGAACGATCGTCCTCTGACTCTGGTGCTGGTCAGCACACCTGTCGGACAGCTCGGCAGCGGCAGGGGGGGTGGGGTTGAGCTCACGCTTGCATCGTTGGTGAAGGGTTTGGTCCAGCGTGGCCATCGCCTGCATCTCGTTGCCCCGGAGGGGTCCTGTTCACCGGTGACGGATGGCACGGTGACACTGCATACCGTTCCGGGGGTTGATCAGCCGAGTTGGCAGCATGCAGATCGGAACGCACCGATGCGGATCCCCAGGGATGCTGTGCTGCCTCGACTCTGGGATCGCGCCTTGGGGCTGAGCAGCGATGTCGATGCGCTGCTCAATTTCGGATACGACTGGCTGCCGTTATGGCTCACTCCTCACGTGGCTCCAAAAATTTTTCATCTCGTGAGTATGGGTTCCGTGTCTTCGGTGATGGACGCTGCCGTGGCTGATCTGGCCCGATGGGATCAGCGCCGCCTTGCGTTTCACACCCATCGTCAGGCCGACGACTTCGCCCTGGTTGAGCCTCCTGAAGTGGTCGGTAACGGTTTTGATCTTTCCCGTTACGAGCTGCAGCTCACAACGGGTGGTCCGCTGGGCTGGGCCGGACGTGTGGCACCCGAAAAGGGGCTTGAGGATGCGGCGTCGGTAGCGGCCCAGCTTGGCGAGACACTGCGTGTTTGGGGGCTGGTGGAGGACGATGCCTATGCGAAGCGTGTCGAGAGTGCCGTTCCAGCAGGCACTGTTGAATGGTGCGGCTTCAAGCCCACAGCTCAGCTGCAGCGTGAGCTTGGCGGTTGCAGAGCGTTGCTCAACACGCCCAAGTGGAATGAGGCTTACGGCAATGTTGTCGTTGAGGCCTTGGCTTGCGGTGTACCAGTGATCGCCTACAACCGCGGCGGCCCCGGAGAGATCATTCAGGATGGCGAAACCGGTTGGCTTGTAGCCCCCGATGATCGGGAAGCCCTTGCCGAAGCAACACTTAAGGCGTCGGCCATCGACCGTCTTGCCTGCCGGCGCTGGGTCGAGCGTTGCGCGAGTAAGGAAGGACTGGCAGCTCGGGTCGAAGCCTGGATGTGCAGGGGGCTGACACCAGTGGATGGCACCATCTCCTGATGACAGCGGATTCATCAGCCCCGACTCCCTCAGTCGTTGTTCCAACCGCTCGCCAGCGCCGGCGTGGAATGCTGCTCATCCTTGCGCTGGCACTGGCGATCTTCTGCTGGCAGCTCGGCAATACCGGTCTCGTTGATGAAACGCCTCCATTATTTGCGGCGTCGGGCCGTGCGATGGCGGAGACCGGTGATTGGCTCACACCAAGGGTCAACGGATTGCCCCGGTTCGATAAACCACCATTGGTGTATTGGCTGATGGGCCTGGGATATGCCCTGCCTGCCGGAAACATCTGGGATCCGCTAGGCACCTGGGCGGCTCGACTGCCTTCGGCCCTGGCCTCGGTGTTGACCATGCTTGCACTGGGGGACACCCTGCTGCGGTACCCACTGCAGGGCGATTCATATCCCCGCCGGACGGCCATCGCCGCAGCACTTGCGTTCGCCCTGTCTCCACTGGTACTGATCTGGAGCAGGACGGCTGTCAGTGATTCGCTACTGACTGGGACTCTCGCTCTCAGCCTGCTCTGCCAATGGCGCTGCTACGCGAGTGGATCGGGTCGACGTTGGTGGCTGGCCTGGATCGTTCTGGCCTTCGCCGTGTTGACCAAAGGCCCCGTGGCGGTGGTTCTCACAGGTATCACCCTGGTGCTGTTCGCTTCGATTCGCCGGGATCTGTCAGGTCTGTGGACTTCTCTGAGGCCTTTGCAAGGACTCCTGATCACAGCTTTGATCAGTCTTCCCTGGTATGCAGCAGAGCTGCTGGTGGAGGGGCAGCCTTTCTGGGACAGCTTTTTCGGATATCACAATCTTCAACGCCTTACCAGCGTTGTGAACGATCATCTGCAGCCCTGGTGGTTTTTCGGGCCCGTGCTGGTGGTGGCGTCATTCCCCTTCACGCCGCTGCTGTTATTCGGATTGGGCAGGGTGATTGCCGATTTCGCGGGAGGCGCTTCCTTTCAGCGCCGACCCGCTCGTCAAAGCCTGGGCTATTTCGCCGGCTGCTGGTTGCTGGCGGTGTTTCTGCTGTTCACCGCAGCGGCGACCAAGTTGCCCAGTTATTGGCTGCCAGCCACACCGGCCGCAGCCTTGCTGATTGCCTCTACGGCCCTTCCCCCGTCTCTTCAGCAACGCCGGGGGTTGCTGATCGCCTGGTGTTCAACTGCGCTTTGCACCGCAGTCCTTGCGGCTGGTCTGCTGGCATCGCCCCTTTGGATTCCTCTGATTCAGGATCCGGAGATGCCCACCTTGCCGGCTGAGCTGATGGCCAGTGGGTTGGTGATCAGAGCTGCTGTGTGTTTCATCGTTGCTGTCCTGCTTGGAACAAGGAGTTTGTGGGGCTCTGTGCCCGGACGACTGCTGGCCTGGCAGGGACCGATGGTGCTGTTTCAGCTGATTGCCCTCGTGCCGATGATCCAGCTAGGTGATCGGGTTCGTCAGCTGCCGGTGCGGCAGGTGGCAAAGCAGGTTGTGGAGCAACGTCGTCCAGGAGAACCCCTGGCGATGATCGGCGTGCTCAAGCCTTCGCTTCACTTCTATACAGACCAGGTGGTGGTCTATGAAGGCCAGTCAAAAGCAGCTCTCGCCAACCTCGCTGATCGTCTCAGTCATGAGCAGCGACAAGGTTTCCAGGGCTTGCCCATTACCGAGGTCGATGCTTCGCCCTCTGTGCTGGTCGTCATCAATCGTGGAACGGCAGCCAAGCAGCACTGGCAGGGTCTCCAACCTCAAAAGCTGGCGAGCGCGGGCATCTACGAATTGTGGCGGCTGGACAGATCACTGCTTGAGCAGCGTGCTGCTGATCTGCGCGATGCAGGTGTGGCTCTCACCTGGAAGAAACCGCGACCTGAGCGTTACTGATCGCGATCATCCGGCGTCGACAACTCGCTCAGTTGGATGCGGCGGCAGAAGCTGCAATGCCCCCACTGCGCCATTTCGCCCATGGGAGAGGGGGTTCCACAACGGGGACATGCCGCGATGCCATGCACGTCAATGCGACTTGGGTGTCGTTTCCATTCCTCGAGGGGGTCTCCGATCACCTCACGCGGTGTTGGGTGGTGTTGTTGAATCCGCAGATCACGCACTGGATGGCCTGCTGCACGAATGGCTGCGAGCAGCTGAGGCTTGCTGTAAAGCAAGGCCTGGCGCCACTGGGGATGCCTGGCCCCCACGATCAGCGTTCCACTCCACAGCGCCAGTGGTTGGCAATGGCTGGAGAGGGGATCGCCGGCCAGTTTCGGCCAGTCCTGCCAGAGCGCAGCCAGTGAACCCTCCTGTCTCCAAGTTCGTTTAAGCGTCTCAAGACATCCGCTAATCGGCTGAACGGGTTCTGGTTCAGGGGGCATCAGCACTTCTCCCTTCCCGAAGCGGCGCCGCTGCGATTTCGGGGCCCGACCCATGCCAATTGCCGATTTTGAGTCGACCTTAGGCAGGTGCTCTTGATTTGCTCGCTACCCTCAAATTGCTGCTCGCCCCGATCCATGGGTTTCTTCGACCGGCTCAGCCGACTGCTGCGCGCCAATGTCAACGATCTCGTGAGCAAGGCTGAGGATCCCGTCAAGATTCTCGACCAGTCCGTGGCTGACATGCAGGAGGATCTGGTGAAGCTGCGCCAGGCTGTTGCCATGGCGATCGCCAGCCAGAAGCGCCTTCGCAATCAGGCTGATCAAGCGGAATCCCAGGCACGTACCTGGTACGAACGGGCAGAGCTCGCTCTCAAGAAAAACGAAGAGGATCTGGCCCGAGAGGCACTCACCCGGCGTAAGACATTCCAGGAGACCTCGGCCTCTCTGGCCAAGCAGGTGCAGGGGCAGGACGCCCAGGTGGAAACTCTCAAGAAAAGTCTTGTGGCCCTCGAAGGCAAGATCGCCGAGGCGCGCACCAAGAAGGACATGCTTAAGGCCAGGGCCCAGGCGGCCAAGGCTCAGCAGCAGCTCCAGAGCGCAGTGGGAAATATGGGAAGCAATTCCGCCATGGCCGCCTTTGAGCGGATGGAGGACAAGGTCCAGGCGATGGAAGCCAGCAGTCAGGCAGCAGCTGAACTGGCAGGGGCCGATCTGGAGAGCCAGTTCGCAGCCCTTGAGGGTGGTGATGATGTGGATGATGAACTCGCCGCCCTTCGCCAGCAACTGGCCGGTGGCCCCGAAGCCGTTGCACTGCCAGCGGCTGATCAGGGCAAGGCTGATGCTGTCCAGCCTGTCAACGTTGCGGAAGTCGACAACGACCTCGAAGAGCTCCGCCGCTCCATCGACAAGATCTGATCAGGGACCGTGATCACCCGCTTCCAACCGCAGACTTCTCTGGATGATCACCTCTGATCGCCTTGCAAGACTCGGCAGCGGTGTTTTCGATCGCAATGACCGGCGCAAATCGGCATACGTCGACAGCGAACGGCAGAAGCATCAGGCTCTGATCGACCTGTCTCTTGGTTCCACTGATCTGGCGCCACCAGACGCTGCCGTGGAAGCCATGGCCGAGGTGCTTCAGAATCCTTCCAGCGCCTCGTACTGCCTTCATGCAGGGACGCAATCGTTCAGGAGTGCTGCTGCCGCATGGTGTCAGCAGCGCTTCGATGTTCAAGTGGACGCCCAGACCGAAGTGCTCCTGCTGGTTGGATCGCAGGAAGGTACGGCGCATCTGCCTCTTGCGGTTCTTGATCCAGGCGATTCGGCGCTGATTCTTGACCCTTCCTACCCCTCTCACCGGGGTGGACTGGAACTGGCGGATGCCGACATTCACACCCTTCCACTCACCGCTGATCGGGACTGGGCTCCGGATTTCGACGCGCTCTCCACAGACCAATGGCAGCAGTTGGCTCTGATGGTTCTCGGTTTTCCTCATAACCCCACCGCCCGCACCGGAGACCAGGCCTGGCTTGACGAGGCCATGAACCGTTCCGTTCAACACGATCTGGTGCTGGCCCACGACAACCCTTATGTGGATCTGGCGCTGGAGGGCGATGCCCCGTCACTGCTGCGCTGCCCCCACTGGCGTGAGCGGGGAATCGAATTCTTCTCTTTGTCCAAGGGATGGTGTCTCGGAGGATTCCGGCTGGCGTTTGCGGTGGGGGCTGCTCCGTTGATCAAAGCCCTGCGCCAGCTGAAAGGCGTCGTTGATTTCAATCAGTGTCAGGCGCTGCAGCGGGGCGCGGAGGTGGCGCTGGATCAACATGCCGACTGGCCATCGCGTCTCCTGCCCGTTTATCGCCAGCGCCGCGACCGCATGCGACAGGCCTTGGCTGATCTTGGCTGGACTGTGCCGGTTCCATCCATGGCCCTCTACCTCTGGATGCCTATTCCGGAATGGGCATGTGCCAGGGGGTGGAGCGACGAACAGCTTGCGGCTGAGTTGTTGGCCCACTGCGGCGTGGCGCTGACTCCTGGCTCCGGTTTTGGTGATGCGGGTCGTGGCTGGTTGCGGCTGGCTCTTGTCCGTCCGGTCGAGGATCTGGAGAAGGCTGTGACTCGCCTGCATCCCTGGTGGGAGAAGCACCATTGACCTTTGTGAGGACTGGCCGGGGGCGATTGCTGCATGATCTGCGTCGCCATGGTCATGACACCTGGTGCCTGAGGCGGTTGGGCGTGTGTGCCAGCACTGAGACCGAGCTGTCTCAATGGCTCGTGCAGCACCCCCGGTGTGGCCTCCATTCACGCGCAGTGTTGGCTGACCATCAGATCCGTGCTCATGGACAGTACGGACGCCGCTGGATGGCATCGAGGGGCGGTGTCTGGTTGAGTGCGGCTCTTCCCTGGCCTCAGCAGCAATGTTCAACGGGCTTGTTCGGTCTCACAGTGGCTCTTGCCCTGGCGGAGCAGGTTGAGTCCACTGGCCTTCAGGTGTCCATCAAGTGGCCCAATGATCTGCTGATTGATTCCCGCAAGCTGGCCGGTGTGCTGCCCACACTGGTTTTCCGCGGCAGTCGGGTCCGTCTAGCCAGGATCGGGGTGGGCCTCAATGTGAGTAATCCCGTGCCGCCTGGAGCAGTCTCCCTGAGGGAACGTCTTTCTTCAGGGCGATGTCGGCTGAGGGTCTGGCAAGGAGCCGTGCTGCGCGCACTCGACCGCGCCCGCGAGCTGGCACTTGATCCCTGCATGGTGGTCTGTGGGGCCGAGCAGCGTCTCTGGGCTGAATCGGTTGCTGATCCAGGCACGGGAGAGGCCTGGCAAGTGCGAGGCATCGGCATGGACGGACGTCTGCTTCTGGAGCAGGGGACCCGGAGGACCAGCTGGACCCGTTGGACAGACAGCCCTGACCAGGATCTCTAGAGTCTCGCTCGATGAGACCGTCTTGATCCGTTGGTTCTGCATTGGCTTGCCGCATCGGTTCTGCTGTCCATCCCTGCTCTGCAGGGTCCAGTGACCCCTCCTGAGCTCAAGCCGGCTCCACCTCCACTCACCTTCGATCGTTCGCTGGAGTCCCTGGAACGAAATCGCGTTATCACGCCGCTCGAGCGACGGCAGCTTGAAACGGGGGAACAGGCCCGGCCCATTGATGTTCCTGCGTTCCAGAAGGCCTGCCGCAGCGGTGCTCTCTCGCAGCAGGAATGCAGCAGCGGTGTGGCGGTGCGCCGCCGTAGTTCCCGTCTGCAACCACGCGTGGTCTGGAAAGGTCGTGACGAAACGCTCACAGGGTTGTCCAGACGAGGGTTTGATGGCACACCGCTTCCTCCGATCTCAGTCCCGGTGAAGGCTTTGCTGGCAGGCTCCTCTGCCACGTTCCGTCTGGAGACGGTGTTTGCTGTTTCACCCAGGCCCGCGTCGATCTCTGGCAACGGTGATCGCAAGCTGCTGTTCCCGATCATCGGTTCAGCCATCACCACCAGTGAATTCGGCTGGCGGATCCATCCGATCATCGGCAGATGGCTGATGCACGCCGGCAAGGACCTCGCAGCCCCTGAAGGGACCCCAGTTGTCGCTGCTTTGTCAGGAACGGTCCTGAGCAGCGGTCTGGCCGGTGGTTACGGCATTGCTGTGGAGCTGGATCATGCCCAGCCCAAACGCCGGACCCTCTACGGACATCTTTCAGAGATTTACGTGAAGTCCGGCCAGAAGGTTCGTCAGGGTGAGGTGATCGGTCGTGTCGGCAGCACGGGGCTCAGCACTGGACCCCATTTGCATTTTGAACTGCGCAAGCCTGAGGCCGGCGGCTGGGTGGCTGTCGATCCTGGCGATCTGGACCTCAATCCGCTCACTGCTTCCGGTGCAGACGCCGTGTCGCTGCTTGTGGGTCAGCTGATGACCAGTCTCGAGCGCTCGCAGGACTCATGACGTCTCAAGCTGACGCTCTTCCCGCAGGATGAAACCCACACCTCTCACGGTGTGAATTAAGGCAGGACGCTCACTTGATTCGATCTTCTGACGCAAATAGCGAATGTACTCATCGAGAAGATTGTCGTCGCCGTAGAAGTTCTCACCCCAGACTCCGTGCATGATTTCAGTGCGTTCAAGCACTTTCCCCTGACCACGCATCAGGAAATTCAGCAGTTCGTACTCTTTCACGGATAACTGAATCAACTGGCCGGAACGGCTCACATCCCTGGTGCTCGTGTTCATCACCAGATCTCCGACCTGGAGCGTTTCAGGATGCTGTCCATCGCCAGCTGCAGCAGAGAATGTGCTGGCACGTCTCTGCATGGCCCGCAGTCGAGCCATCAATTCCTCGATGGAAAAAGGCTTGACGAGATAGTCGTCAACTCCAGCATCCAGGGCCGTCACACGATCAGCGACGTCGTCGTGGCCGGTGAGCATCAGGATCGGTGTGGTGATGGAGCTACTGCGAATTCTCTGACAGATGTCCACACCGCTGAAATCGGGAAGATTCCAGTCCAGAACAATCAGGTCCGGGGATGGCTCCGTGCGGGCTCGGATCAGGCCAGTGGCACCATCCGCGGCCACATCAACCTCATACCCCTCAACCTCCAGTTCGATTTTCAGGAGTTCCGTGAGGCGAGCCTCGTCGTCCACCAGTAGGAGCCTCGTCTTCGGAGTGGCGGTGGAGACCATGTAATCCAGTTCACCCACATACCAGCCTAATCAGCAAGCTCAGGTCGGCTTGGAGTCGTGGGCGCGACCATCCCAGCGTTCGACACGACCGTCCCGAAAATGAGCCACCCGCTCAGCACGAGCCGCTACATCATCTTCATGGGTGACCAGCACCAGCGTGATCCCCTGGTCGTGCAAGGCGTCGAACAGATTCAACACGTCATCCGTGGTGCGTGAGTCGAGGGCACCGGTGGGTTCATCAGCAAGGAGCAGGGCAGGCTGGTTGATGATGGCTCTGGCAATGGCCACTCTCTGCTGTTGACCGCCGGAAAGCTGATTCGGCTTGTTCTCCATTCTTTCCCCAAGGCCAACGCGGTCCAGCGCTTCTATGGCTTTGTCCCGTCTCTGCTTGGGTGAGAGCCCTGCATAGATCATCGGCAGCATCACGTTCTCCAGAGCCGTCGCGTGGGGCAGCAGATGGAACTGCTGAAACACGAAACCCAGCTGCTGGTTGCGCAGATCCGCCAGGGCATCGTCATCAAGCTCCTCCACGGCACTCCCATTGAGGTGATAAGAGCCGCTGCTGGGGCGGTCGAGGCAGCCCAGAATGTTCATTGCAGTGCTTTTGCCAGAGCCACTGGCACCCATCACGGCGAGATAATCGCCTTTACGCACGGTCAGATCCAGTTGATCGAGCGCCCTGACCAGGCCAGCGCCAGTTCCATAGATCTTGTCGACCCCGCGCAATTCAGCGACGGGTAAGCGTTGACCCGCCGCTCGGTCAGCCAAGGGTGGCTCCGGAGGCATTGGCGATCGCCTGCTGCAGGATCGGGGTTCCAGCGACCGCATCACTGGCCCACTGGAAGAGGGGATTGGAGAGGATCCCACCAACAGCTGTGACCACTACGCAGGTCACCAGGGCAACGCGGAGAGGAGGCAGTCCCAGGGTGTTCCACTGGACTGGCGGATAGGACTTCACTGCATCGGAGGCTTCCTGGGGTTCCTTGACCACCATCATCTTGATCACTCCGATGTAGTAGTAGATCGAAACCACCGAGGTGATCAGGCCCACCACCACCAGCAGATACTGGTGATCAGCCCAGCCCGCGAAGAAGAGATAGATCTTGCCGAAGAAGCCGAGCATGGGCGGGATGCCACCAAGCGACAGAAGGCAGAGACTGAGCCCGAGTGTGATCAGGGGATCCTTCTGATATAGACCGGCGTAATCGGAGATTCGATCACTGCCGGTGCGAATTGAAAACAGGATGATGCAGGCAAAAGCCCCCAGGTTCATGAACAGGTAGGCAGCCATGTAGAGGACCATGGCGGCGAAACCGTCCTCGGTGCCGCAAACCAGGCCGATCATCACGAAGCCGGCCTGACCGATGGAGCTGTAGGCCAGCATCCTTTTCATCGAGGTCTGGGCGAGCGCAACGACATTGCCGAGGGTCATGCTGAGCACCGCGAGAACGGTGAACAGCAGTTTCCATTGCGTGTCGAAGCTGCCAAAACAGCCCACGAGGATTCGAAGAGCCAGGGCGAAACCGGCGGCTTTGGAACCGACTGACAGGAAGGCGACCACCGGGGTCGGAGATCCCTCGTAAACGTCTGGTGTCCACTGGTGAAACGGCACTGCCGCGATCTTGAACGCCACGGTTGCCAGCACGAAAACGAGTGCCAGAGCAGCAAGAGGGGTGGGACTGGTCAGCAGTGATTGCCCGATCGCTTCAAGGCTGGTGGAGCCGCTGAGTCCATACAGGAGAGATGAACCGTAAAGAAAGACCGCAGCTGCGGCGGAACCCACCAGCAAATATTTCAGCGCCGCTTCCGAACTGCGGGCATCGCGTTTCATGTAGCCGGAGAGCAGGTAACTCGCGACTGAAAGAGTTTCCAGCGAAACAAAAATGCTCACCAGATCGGTGGCACCGCAGAGCAGCATGCCTCCAAGCGTTGCCGCTAACAGGATTGCGGCGTATTCACCCACAGGGGTTCCACCCTGTTCGGCATACCTCCAGCTAATCAGCAAAGACAGCAGCGTTGAGCAAGCCACAACTGCCCGGAAGGCAATTGCCAGGTGATCAGAGAGGAATGCGCCAAGGAAGGAGGGCTCAAGCGGGGCGTTCCACTGCAGGGCAAGCAGCACCAGAGCCGTACCCAGACCTGCGTAGCAAATGGGTGGAACCCAGCGCACGGAGACTTTTTCGCCGGCCAGATCCACCAGCAGGGTGGCCAGCATCGCCAGCAGGACTGCACCTTCCGGGGCAATAGCACCGGCGTTCAGCGCAAGGTTGAGCAAATCACCCGGCGCTGCCAAAGGCTGGGTATCGAGAAGCAAGGCACCCATCTCGGGCATGGCGCGCGCAGGGCAAAGCGGTTGGAACGACTGTAGCTGCGCTTCCGTTCTTCCTTGAGGCATCACGTGTATTCGCTGCAACTGGAGCGGCGGTGCGATAAAGAAGGGAACGGTTATCTGCCCTCCTTTGGCGCACACCCTGGTCATCGTTGAGAGCCCCACCAAGGCCCGCACCATCCGTGGATTCCTCCCCAAGGACTTCCGGGTGGAAGCCTCCATGGGGCATGTGCGCGATCTCCCGAACAACGCCAGTGAAGTTCCAGCGGCTCAGAAGGGCCAGAAGTGGGCCAATCTCGGCGTCAACACCGAGTCCGATTTCGAGCCCCTTTATGTGGTGCCGAAGGACAAGAAAAAAACGGTCAAGGAGCTGAAGGACGCCCTCAAAGGTGCTGACCAGCTTTTGCTGGCGACGGATGAAGACCGGGAAGGCGAAAGCATCAGCTGGCATCTGTTGCAGCTGCTTGCGCCGAAGGTTCCGGTGAAACGAATGGTGTTTCACGAGATCACCAAGGAGGCGATTGGGCGGGCTCTTGACCAGACCCGTGAGCTGGACATGGAGCTGGTGCATGCTCAGGAAACCAGACGAATTCTTGACCGTCTGGTGGGATACACGCTGTCGCCGCTGTTGTGGAAGAAGGTGGCTTGGGGTCTGTCCGCGGGACGCGTGCAGTCCGTTGCTGTGCGTCTGCTGGTGCAACGGGAACGCGCACGTCGGGCATTCCGCAGCGGCAGCTACTGGGACCTCAAGGCCGGTCTCGAGCAGACCGGCAGTCGTTTTGACGCCAAACTCACCCACCTGGAGGGGCAGCGCATTGCCACCGGCAATGATTTTGATGAAAACACCGGTGAGCTCAAGGCCGGGAGCAAGGTCCGCCTTCTCAGTGAAAGCGATGCCCTGACCCTCTCCGAAACGGTGAAGTCGGTGGCATGGAGCGTCACGTCCGTGGAGGAAAAACCCACGGTGCGACGCCCCGTTCCACCGTTCACGACCAGCACCTTGCAGCAGGAGTCGAACCGCAAGCTCCGGCTTTCTGCCAGGGAAACCATGCGTTGCGCTCAGGGTCTCTATGAGCGTGGTTTCATCACTTACATGCGCACCGATTCGGTGCATCTCTCTGATCAGGCGATCAGCGCTGCCCGCAGCTGTGTTGAATCGCGGTACGGCAACGACTATCTGAGCAAGGGGCCCAGGCAGTTCAGCACCAAGGCCCGCAACGCACAGGAGGCCCACGAAGCGATTCGCCCTGCTGGCGAGAGTTTTCGTGCTCCACAGGAGACAGGTCTAGATGGCAGGGACCTAGCCCTCTATGAACTGATCTGGAAGCGCACCGTTGCCAGCCAGATGGCTGAGGCCCGCCTCACGATGCTGTCTGTTGATCTGAGTGCCGCTGATGCTGTGTTCCGAGCCAGCGGCAAGCGCATTGATTTCCCTGGTTTCTTCCGCGCCTATGTGGAGGGAAGTGATGACCCCGACGCGGCCCTGGAAGGCCAGGAAGTGTTGCTGCCAGCGCTCAAGCAGGGGGATTCTCCCAACCTCAAAGACGTTGAGGCGCTTGGCCACCAGACCCAGCCTCCGGCCCGTTTCTCGGAAGCTTCCCTGGTCAAGATGCTCGAGAAGGAAGGGATCGGCAGGCCCTCCACCTATGCCTCGATCATCGGAACGATCGTGGATCGGGGCTACGCCGCACTCCAGAACAATTCACTCACGCCCAGCTTCACAGCCTTTGCGGTGACGGCGCTGCTCGAGGAGCACTTCCCCGACCTGGTTGACACCTCCTTCACCGCCAGGATGGAGAACACCCTCGATGAGATCTCTCATGGAAAGGTGCAGTGGCTTCCTTACCTGGAAAGCTTCTACAAGGGCAACGAGGGGCTGGAGTCCCAGGTTCACCTGCGGGAGGGCGATATCGACCCCGGTGCCTCGCGCACGATCGACCTCGAGGGACTCCCCTGTGTGGTCAGGATCGGTCGCTTTGGGGCCTATCTCGAAGCCAAACGTGTCGGCGACGACGGAGAGGAGGAGCTGATTAAGGCCACCCTGCCTCGTGAGATCACCCCCGCCGATCTCGATCACGATCAGGCCGAACTGATCCTCAAGCAGAAAGCCGATGGGCCTGAGGCCTTGGGGGAAGATCCGGAAACCGGAGATTTTGTCTATCTGCTGTTCGGTCAATACGGGCCCTACGTGCAGCGCGGGCAGGTCAGTGATGAGAACCCCAAGCCCAAGCGTGCCTCGCTGCCCAAGGGAGTGAAGCCCGAAGACCTCAGCCTCGATGATGCTCTGGGACTGCTGCGACTGCCCAGGCTGCTGGGAGAGCACCCTGATGGTGGCAGGGTTCAGGCCGGACTTGGTCGTTTTGGCCCCTATGTGGTCTGGGACAAGGGCAAAAGTGAGAAGGACTATCGCTCCTTGAAGGGCGACGACGATGTGCTCGCCGTGGGACTCACCCGTGCTCTTGAACTGCTGGCGATGCCCAAACGTGGTCGAGGCGGCCGAACCGCGCTCAAGGATCTCGGTAAGCCCGAGGGCAGTGATGAGTCGGTGCAGGTGTATGACGGCCCCTACGGTCTCTATGTGAAGCAGGGCAAGGTCAATGCTTCTCTTCCGGAAGGGAAGGGGGCTGATGACATCACTCTTGAGCAGGCGGTGGAGCTGCTGGAGGCGAAGGCCGCCAGTAAGAAGGGAGGCCGAAAGGCTTCCACCAACAAGAAACCTGCAGCTAAAAAAGCTGCAGCCAAGAAGCCAGCAGCCAAGAAGCCTCCTGCCACGACGAAGTCAGGTCGTCTGCGTGCCAGTGCCGTGCGCGTGATTCGCCCCGCCGACTCCTGATGGGCATCAGGATCAGGCTGTTTGCTCGGTCGTTGCTGCCCTTGCTCCTGCTGCTGCAAGCCTGTGATGGCACACCATTCGGCCAGCGGCTGTCAGAAAGCTTCGACTCTCAGGCAGGCGAAGTCAGTCCAGAAGTCACCCAGGCGGAGCCAGACGACAACGATCCAGAGGACAAAGATCCAGCCGACAACTTTGCAGATTCCCGTGTTGTTACTGACAAGAACGAAGATCAGGCCAAGGTCAACGACAACGACAACGACAACGACAACAAACAGCCCAAAGCCAGAGTCAGCGAAGCTGAGGACTCGACTGAAAGACCCGAGGTGAAACCCACTCCGGAGCGAACCCTGCCGTATCGCATCATGATCCGCCTCTCAGCAGCGGATCCAGCGGCTCCCGCGGAGGGGGTCACCGAGGCTCTCAGGCGTGCTGGCATTGGCTTCGAGGTGGAGACCATCGAAAAGGTGCCCGTCAGCGATCTGAATCAGCCTTCCCAGCTTCAGCCGAAGCCTGCTTCCTGATGCGACCAGTTCTCAGCCATCGCCAGGCTCTGCGAATGATGGAATCCTCCTATCTGGCGGCCGCGGCTGCCTTGATCTGGCTGGCTCTCTACTACCTCCCGGTCGGCGGAGCTCTGTTCCGTCTTGCCCTGCCTCTGCCACTCGCCTTGCTGGCTGTGCGTCGGGGTGGCCGTGCCGGGGTCGAAGGCCTGGCGGTTGCGATTCTTCTGCTGATCGCCTTGATGGGGCCTGTCCGCGGACCCTTGATGCTGTTCCCCTATGGCTTGTTGTCCGTATGGCTCGGCTGGTGCTGGTTGCATCGCTGCAGCTGGTGGCTGAGCTGGGGGATCGGCCTGCTGATCGGTGCTGCTGGTTTTCTCGTCCGCGTTGTTGCTCTTTCGCTGTTGGTGGGTGAAAACCTCTGGGTGATCATCACCCGTGCCGGTGCCGGCCTGCTGGACAGGTTGCTGGAACTGCTGCAGTTGCCACTCGCGCCTGATCTGCTGCTGGTTCAGCTGATGGCGCTTGCTCTTGTGCTCATCCAGCAGCTGGTTTACGTGCTTGCTCTCCACGCGCTGGCTTACTGGATTTTCCCCCGATTGCAGGCCCCCGTCCCGGACCCTCCCCCGCTGCTTCATGGACTGGTCGCCCTCGACCCCCTCTGATCCTCCATTCGGGGTTTGTCGACTGACCGGTTCGCCGGCCACGGCAGATGCAACACGCTTTGCAGGCATCTGGTCTGATCCTGTCCAACCACTTCCGGATCTGTTGCTGGTGCTCGCCTCCACAAGGACCGCTGAACAGCAGGGAATCTCTGCGGCGGGCTGCACACCAGCTGCACGCCGCACCACGGCTCTTGCTGATGCGGAACTGCTGCTTAAGGGGCCATCCGTTCCTCCGCTCTGGTCCCTGCCACCTTTGCCGGCAGGGGTTTCACCAGCCTTGATCAGCTGGGTTGTGTGCGATCAGCTCGGCCTCGACCCGCAGGTTGCCGCTCTCGGCTTGACGGTGCCACCGCACTTTCCCCATCTCCGCTTTGAGGACCCACGCTGCGGGCCGGGGCAATGTGTCTCCAGCGGCGCTGCAATGTCTCCCGACAGGGTGCTCCAGTTGCTGCAGCGCGGTCGGCGTCTTGGGCGACAACTGCGTCGGCCGCTGGTGCTGGCGGAATGTGTTCCCGGTGGCACCACAACAGCCTTGGCAGTGCTGACGGGGCTGGGATTGCCTGTGCAGGCACTGGTGAGTGGCAGTGCTCTGCATCCCCCCATGGCGCTCAAGCAGCAGCTGGTCAGCGAAGGGCTGTCTCACTTGCCTGGCCACTCAAAAATCGATGCTCAGGCCTTGCTGGCGGCCGTGGGTGATCCTTTTCAGGCCCTTGCCACAGGGTTGTTGATCGGGGTGCTTGATACGGATCAGCCCATACTGCTCGCCGGTGGCAGTCAGATGGCTGCGGTGCTTGCCCTTGCACTGCGCGCGGTTTCAGCAGACCGTCGTCAGCGGCTCTGCGATCGGGTTGTGATCGGAACCACCGCTTGGCTGGCCGCGGAGCGTCTGCAGGCTGCAATGCCTGCGTCTTCCCTGGTGACGCTGCTCAGCAACCTCGAGCAGCACTACGCCGTTTCACTGCAGGCCTATGCCTCTGGTCTGCGTTTCTCGGCAAGCCGCCACTCCCGCCTCCGCGATTTCGAGCTGGGCCATGTGAAAGAAGGAGTCGGTGCTGGTGGCCTGGCCCTTCTGGCTCAGTGGAGAGGTGTTTCCCCTGACACTCTGCTTCAGTGCTGCGATCGGGCGGTCGATCAGCTGCTCGCGGCAGGCCATGCGAACACTGTCGCCCCGTAGGTTCGGACCATGAAGCCTGTTGCCGTTCCTGCGCCATTGTTGAACCGTCGTCGGTTTCTCCAGTTCGCCGCTGTGACAGCGGCGGCGGGGCTCAGCGGCTGTGGTCGTGGAGGAGCGGTTCCCACCCTGCGTGCAACCCCGGACTGTCTGCCCTCTCTCTGGCGTCGTGATCTGCCAGCACCCTGGCGTTTCGATGCTCTGTCAGGAGCGACACCACTCGAGAGTCCCTGGCCGCTGCCAACCGACCTTCTGGCTCTCACTGACGGCTGGTTGTCGGTGATCAGCCCCGAGCGTCTGCAGGCGATAGCTGCTGATGCTCTTCTGTCGAGGATGGGGCCTTCTGGACAACGCTTCCTCAGCGAGGCTCCCCTGGCTTGGAGGGGCCTGATGTTGCCGGTGGCTTTTAGTCCATGGGTGATGGTGATCCGGCGGGATGGGACCAATGCACCTGCGCCGGATGCTGGCTGGAACGCTCTGCTCGACCCGGCAGCCAAGGGCAAGCTGCTGCTGCCATCCAGTCCGAGGCTGCTGATCTCACTCGCAGAGAGAATGCAAGAGGGCGATGCCTTGCGTCGCTTGCGTGCGGCGACCCTCAGTTTTGATGACCGTTTCGGCATGAACTGGCTGCTGCAGGGCGATGCCAGGGTTGCCGTGCTGCCTCTGCAGCGCTGCATGGCTGCCCTCCAGCGTGATCCCAGACTCACCGCTGTGTTGCCTGAGCAGGGTGCACCACTCCACTGGACGCTGCTGGTTCGGCCGTCCCAGACGGCTGAACCCATTCCGCAGGACTGGGTGCTGAAAGCCTGGAACCAACCTTTGCTGTCTCGATTGTTGGCTCAGGGTTGGATCCCGCCGTTGCCCAGAGATGAGCTTGTCGAGGCGGAGGCTCGGATTCCGCTCAGACTGCGTCCTCTCGTGCTTCCTCAGGAATCGGTCTGGACACAGAGCTGGATGTTGTTGCCACCCGATGCTCCAGAAGCGCAACGTTTGCAGCAGCTCTGGGAAGCATCAACCCCATAGCCGCCGCCGCGGTGCCGCTGCCAGCAGTCGATGGGTCTCCGCCAGTAAGTCGGGGATCGGCAGCTGGTGCGGGCAGCGCGGCAGGCAGTCTCCGCAGCTGTCGCATTGGCTCGCATCGACCGTTTCCCACCAGTGCCCGGCCCTGCCGATCAGGTTGTAGCGCTCCCCGGTGAATTCCATCAAGTCATGGCCGTGGGCAAGATTGCGCAACCTCAGCAGCTCGGGGATCGGGACGTCGTTGGGGCATGGAAGGCAGGCACGGCACTGGCCGCAAAGCTCATGCCCCAGTCGACTCTCACGCTGCTGCTCAAGGTGAGTAAGAGCTCGCTGCTCCTCCAGATCCAATGGACCCTCACTGGCTGCGAGCGATCGAGCCAGTTTGAGGTCTGCGGCGCTCCGGGCTCCCACGGTCAGTGTGCTGATGCCGGCCGCCAGCAGAAAGCGATAAGCCAGCTGCAAGGGCTGGAAGGGGCTGCAGTCAACTTTCAGCTGTTCACTTGGTGCCTGAAGGCGACCACCCTTGTCAGCCGGTGAAATCGCAAGAACGCCCATGGATCGCTCTAAAGCCTGCTGTGCCAGAGGCATGCGCGTGGGGTCCAGCAGATGCAGATGCAGGCAACAGAACCTGAAGCGATCACTGGCGATGGCACGCTCGATCAGGGCATTGGACCCGTGGCTGCTGAAACCCACCTGTCGGACCTTGCCGCTCGCCAGGGCCCAGTCGATCAGCCGGGCTCCCTCGCCGGAGAGCACCCAGTCGAGATGGCTGTCCAGGTTCAGGCCATGAATGGCCAGATTGTCCAGTCTGTTGATCCCCAGTCTGCTGAGGCTGGACTCCAGAGCCTCACGCCCAGAAAGAAAACTCTGCCCTGGAAGCAGTTTGCTGGTGATCACCCAGCCACCGTCGGCCGGGGCGACGCCCTCCTTGCTCAGCTGAGCAAGCGCCTTGCCAAGAAAGGCTTCAGCTGGTCCATAGGCCGGTGCGGTCTCAAGATGGTTGATCCCAGCCTCAAGAGCGGCGCGTAACACCTGCAGCATCTGCTCCGGAGACTGGAGAGCGCGCATGGTGCCAAGAGTGAACAGGCTCACGTCGGTCCCGTCACCGAATGAGCGGCGCAGCACAGCCCGGGGGAGTGTGCTGCTCAAGGGTCCTGGGTGTCGCCCTGGGTATCCCTGGGATCCCCAGACTGGCGGGATTCCAGGTGTCGTCCCAGGGCAGCGGGACTGATCCCATCGAGAAAACGACGGAATTCATCACGATCCTCCGCATCCGCTTCGGCATCGACGGCAATCGAGGCTTCCGCAACCACCTCTTCAAGCATCCAGATGCTGCTGCCGGTGCGGATGGCCAGTGCGATCGCATCACTGGGGCGTGCATCGATCTCAAGCAGGTTGTCGTCCTCATCGACAGCCGCCTCAAGCTCACCCTCTCCGGAAGCCACGGAGTCGTGGTCGCTCCCGCCTAGGCGCAATACGGCTCTGAAGGTGCTGTCTTCGATCGCATGAATGATCACGCGCTCCAGCTGCAATCCCCCTGCCTCCAGCAATGCCGCCATCAGGTCATGGCTGAGTGGCCTGGGCTGAGGCGTGTCACTGAGGCCGGCCATGATGTTATGCGCCTGCGCCTGATCAATCCAGATCGGCACCTGACGGCTTCGGGATGGGTCCCGCAGCAGCACGATCGGACTGCGGCTGCTGGCATCCAGGGCGATTCCCGCCACGCTCATCTCGATCAAGTACGGCTCCGCCGCTCTCTCGATTATGACCAGTGCAGAGGGGATGGAGATGGGCAATGTTCACCGGGTTGGTCCAGGCGGTGGGTCAGGTCGAACGACGTGGCCGCGCTCTGCTTGTTGAGGGCTGCAGTGCTTTCGCTCCACTGCAGCTTGGTGACAGCGTCGCTGTGGACGGTGTCTGCCTCACGGTCGCTTCACTGGTGGGTGATGGCTTTCTGGCGGATGTGAGTGAAGAGACGCTTCAGCGCACCACTCTCGGGGCGAAGGCTGCAGGGGGAGGGTCTGTGAACCTCGAGCCCGCTCTTCGTCTGTCAGACCGTTTGGGAGGCCATCTTGTGAGCGGACATGTGGACGGCATCGGTGAGGTGGTCGCCGTGGAGTCTTTGCCCCAGTCATGGCATCTGGAACTGCGCTGGCGGGATGCGGACTTCGGTCGCTACATCTGCGATAAGGCCAGTGTTGCGGTGAATGGCATCAGCCTCACCGTGGCGGGTTGTGCTGATGCCGGGTCAAGGTTCTGGTTGGCGGTGATTCCGCACACCTGGTCGGTTACAGCCCTTCGTGATCTGCAGGTGGGTGATGAGGTGAACCTCGAGATTGATCTGCTGGCTCGCTATACGGAACGGCTCATCAGTGCCAGTGGCTCTCAGGAAGGAACTCCCCCGATCAGCGCCGCCTGGCTTGCAGAGCATGGCTGGGGCTGACCGCTAACCACAAACCATGGCGGGATTTGTGAGGTCTCAATACCTTTCGGATGTTGTTCATTCTGAACTGTTCATGAATTCCGAGGACCGCTCCGAATCCCTGGGCACCTTCAAAGCCTTCTCGATTGCTGAGGGCATTCTTCTCATCGTTCTGGGCGTCCTGGCCCTGATCTTCCCAGTCATTGCTTCGTTCTGGACCACAGGCGTGATTGCCGTGCTGTTTCTGGTCGGCGGTGTGGTCGGCTGGATCAGCAACCTTGCCCGTTCCGGCAGGATGGGCCGCTGGATCTGCTTCTGGCGTTTGGTGGTGTCCACCCTCTTCATCGTTGCCGGTGGCTCGATGATCAGTAACTTTCGGGATCCCGGTGAAGCCGCAGAGCAGGTTGCTGCGTTCGCCTTGGCCATCGGCATCGTCTTTCTTGTGGAGGGCGTCGTGGCCTTCTTCAATGGACTGGCTAACAGCGGTCAACCCGGCGCTGGATGGGCCATCGCCAACGGCGTGATCACCTTCATTTTGGGCCTGTTGATTGTCACTCTCAAGTTCTGGGGTCTGCTGTGGGTGCTCGGAACGCTGGTGGGCATCAGCTTCCTGTTCAGTGGAATCGAGCTGATCGCGTTCAGCTCCAGCATCGATGACAACCAGGATCCTCCTGCCATCGCCTAAGACGACATCCTGAACACAACTAATCCAAGGAGCAGCACACAGTTGTCTCCTTGGGCGAACACGATGAATAATCGGTGCTCTGAAGTGTTGATTCAGGTGGATTCAGCAAGCGGCAGAAGCGTGATCGTGCCGGAATCCTTGTTCAGTTCAATCTTGAATTCCTGGCCCGGAACAAGATCAAGGCGTTTGGTATAGGCATGGCCGATCAGAAGATTGCCGTTGCCATGAACGCGTGTGCGGAATTCGGCCTGACGTCCTCTGCTGCCTCCGCCTGAACCACCGTTGCTGGAAGGAAGTTTGTACCCCTTGGCTTCCACCAGGGCTCTGTAAAAACTTTTGCGCATCAGACGGCCACTGGGACCGACGTAACCGCAGCCCCGGGCGATTTCATCTTCAGGACGGTTGCTGAGAGCTCGCGCCTTGTTCAGTAATTCCTCTCCAACCAGCATGTCTATCGGAAAAGACACATCAATTCTGACCCCAGACTGCAACCCGGGCAAGGAGTTCGTCGAAGTTCTGTCAATTGAACCGATCTCGATGCTCGTTAGATCAGGTAGAGAATCACAAACAGAATGACCCAGATTCCGTCCACGAAATGCCAGTAGAGCTCGGCTGCCTCGAGCGGAAAATGATTGCTGGCACTGATACGACCTGAAGGTGTGCGGCATTGCCACCACACAATCAGGATCATCAGTGTTCCGAGAGTCACGTGCAGCCCGTGGAACCCCGTGAGGGCATAAAAGGTGCTGGCGTAGAGATTGTCGGCGAGGCCGAAGGGCAGGGTGAAGTACTCCACCATCTGGCTGGCGAGAAAGCCCAGACCGAGAATGGCGGTCAGCATCAGCCATCTGCGGCAGCGTTCGTTGTGCTGTCTGCGCAGGTTCACGCCAGCGCGGTGAAAGGTTGCGCTGCTCACTAACAGCAGAATGGTGTTGAGCGTTGGCAGTGGCAGTTCAAGCTCATAAATCGCACCTGGCACTAACGGATTGACTGCCTTGAAGGTGAGATAAGCAGCGAAGAACCCGGCGAACGTCATGGCGTCAGCCACCAGGAAGGTGGCCAGGCCAAACATGCGGTGATCCGGATGTTCAGCCCCGTGATCATCCATGTGATCAAGCTGAGCGTTTTGAGGAGTGAGGGATGTCATTGACCGCTTCTCCAAAGATCACTGCCGCTGGCGGAGTTCAGATCGATCTCGTCGGCCGGGGTGCCATAGCCGTATGGATGGGTCACCAGCGGTGGATCTTCTTTCCAGTTCTCAACCGGTGGCGGCGATGACGTCAGCCATTCAGGAGTGAGTGCTCTCCATGGGTTGTCGCCTGCGATGGCACCGTGAAATGCGCTGGCAATCACATTCCAGAGAAAGGGGAGGGTGCTGATGGCCATCAGCAGCGCTCCTGCACTGCTGATCTGATTGACCAGCTGAAACTGGGGGTCGTATTCGGCAACCCGGCGTGGCATGCCGTTGAGGCCAAGCCAGTGCTGCGGAGCAAAGCAGAGGTTGAAGCCAACGAAGGTCAGCAGGAAATGCAAGCGTCCGAGATGTTCATCGAGCATGCGTCCGGTGATCTTGGGGTACCAGTGATAGATCGAAGCGAAAATCACAAACACCGACCCCCCATAGACGATGTAGTGGAAGTGGGCAACAACGAAGTAGGTGTCGTGAACATGAACATCAAACGGAACCTGGGCGAGGGCGACACCAGTGATTCCTCCGAGCACGAAGTTCACAATGAAGCCACAGGAAAACAGCACGGCACTGTTCAGACTGATTCGACCTCCCCAGAGCGTTGCCAGCCAATTGAAGAATTTAATTCCGGTAGGAACCGCAATGAAGGCTGTCGCAATGGTGAAGAACAGACGCATCCAGGGCGGAGTTCCACTGGTGAACATATGGTGAGCCCAAACCACGAGTCCAAGAACAACGATGGCCATAATCGAATACACCATGGTTGTGTATCCGAAAAGAGGTTTACGGCAATGAACCGGAAGGATTTCGCTGACTAAGCCAAAGGCGGGCAGCACCATGATGTAAACCGCTGGATGAGAATAGAACCAGAAAAGATGTTGGTAAACAACAACATTTCCACCCATTCCAGGGTTGAAAAAACCCGTGTGAGCAACAATATCAAAGCTCAGCATAATCAGCGTTCCAGCGAGAACTGGAGTGGATAGAACCACGAGAATGCTGGTGCCAAGCATTGCCCAGCAGTACATCGGAAGCTGCATCAACTTCAGGCCAGGGCGGCGGAGCTTGAGAATCGTCGCGATGAAATTAATGCCGCCGAAGATTGAACTTCCGCCCAGAAGAAGAACACTCAGAATCCAGATGATCTGACCGGTTGCGGGTGTTGTGATGCTGAGTGGTGGATAAGCTGTCCAGCCGGATTGTGCAGCTCCAGTGATGAAATAACTGCTGATAAGCATCAGCCCTGCTGGAGGAATGAGCCAAAAAGCAACCGCATTCAGTCTTGGATAGGCCATGTCCCTGGCGCCCACATAGAAGGGGATCAGGTAATTGCCGAAGGCCCCATTGACCACTGGAACGATCCAGAGAAAGATCATCACTGTCCCGTGCAGTGTGAGGATCTGGTTGTAAACATCCCTGGCCATGAAGTCTGAAACCGGACTCAGCAGTTCGGTTCGGATCGCGCCCGCCATGGCTCCTCCGATCAGATAGAAGGCAAATCCGCAAACGAGATACTGAATGCCGATCACCTTGTGATCGACGCTGAAGCTCAGATAGCGAAGCCATCCCGTCGGCTGCAGTGATGGTGAAGCTGGCGCTGTTTTTGGGGGAGCTGTAATCGTCATGCTTCAGCAGCGGTTGGCTTTCGGTTGGACTGGAGCCAGGTGTCGAAGTCATCGGCGCTGTCGACCACGACGCTCGAGCGCATGCCTCCGTGATAAGGACCGCAGAGCTCTGCGCACACGATCGAGTAATTGCCCGTGCGGGTTGGGGTGAAGTCGAGAACCGTTGGCTGCCCGGGGATCACGTCCTGCTTCAGCCGGAATTCAGGAATCCAGAATGCATGAATGACGTCTTTGGCTTCCATTCGCAGTGAAACCGGTCGGTCGACGGGCACATGCATTTCTCCGGAAATGATGTCTCCGTCGGGGTAATGGAACAGGAATGCGAACTGCATAGCTGTCACCTCGATGGGCAATGGAGGGATCCCCGCCGTTGTGGCTGTCTGGGAATCCTGCGTCGAGCCAATGCCTCCCCAGATGCGCTGATCAACCATCGTCTCCGAGCCATGGTTGCCATGTCCGAGTGGCACCATCCCGCCCATGCGTTCGTAGATGTCGTAGCTGTAGAGCCCAACGAAGAGAACAACGATTGCAGGAACAGCAGTCCAGAACACTTCGAGTGGAAGATTTCCTTCAAGAGCCAATCCATCACCGAGCTGTCCGGGACGGCGACGAAAACGCACAAGGCTGAAAAGAATTAAACCGACTATTCCTACGAAAAGGATTGTGCCAATGCTGAACAAAACACGAAACAACTCGTCGTAAATCGGGGCATTGGCGCTGGCATCAACTGGAAGAAGGTTGATGTTCTGGCCAATCCATAGCCCCCCGAGCACGAGGAGCATTCCTAAGACCAGCGTCAGAATTGCTGAGGGGATGGGCACCCCGGACCTCAATCTGTTTCTACTCAGGTTATGGAGGTTGGTTACTAATCACCACGCGTTGATTGTTAAGCAAGCCTGAAAATCCTTCGGCTTTTCTGAGCTCAAGAGCACTCTTGTCAGCAAAGTCGCATCAAGTCTGAGATTGCAGATGTTGCACTCGGCTACACATCGTGCCGTTTTGATTCAGATGGCTACGTTCCGTGGATAACCATCTCCATTAAGGAGTTTGCGTTGACTGCATCGTCTCTCAATCCGATTCGTCTCCGCCTGGCTCAGTTGGCTGCCCATCTCGTGGTGGCCCTTGTGGCTCTGGTGGTGATCGGAGGAGCGACGAGGGTCATGGAGGCAGGCCTGGCCTGTCCTGATTGGCCTCTTTGCTACGGAAGCCTGCTGCCTGGTCGACAGATGAACGTCCAGGTCTTCCTCGAGTGGTTTCACCGTCTCGACGCCTTTGTCGTCGGCGTCGCTCTTCTGGTGCAGATGGTGGTCGTCTGGTGGTATCGCCGTGATCTGCCTGGATGGTTGCTACCACTCAGCGCCCTTCTGGTGCTGATGGTTGCTCTGCAGGGAGGCCTTGGAGCACTCACGGTGCTGAAGCTGTTGCCTTCCGGGGTGGTCACGGCTCATCTGGCCCTGGCTCTCACGCTGGTGATCACTGTCAGTGGTCTTACCCAGACTCTTCTGGCAGACCCCAAGTCCGTTTCGCCTCCTCGCTGGTGGACCGTTTTCGGCTCATTGAGTGTGCTGGCGGTTTCTGCCCAGTGCCTCCTGGGTGCTGGCATGGCCACGTCCTGGGCCTCTCAGCGCTGTCTTGAGGTAGGTCAGTCCTGTCAATGGCTGCACTGGCATCGTGCCGCGGCCACGCCTGCAGCTTCCTGTGTGCTGCTCTTTGTTCTGGTGGCCCTGCTCAGTGGGCGCTGGGGCCGAGAGCAGTGGCCGCTTCTGTTGATGGCTCCTTTGCTGGTGGGCACACAGATCGGCCTTGGTGTCACGACTCTGCGTCTTGGCCTTTCACAGCCCGCAGTGACCGTGGCTCATCAGCTCGTGGCGTGTCTTCTGGTCGCGGTTCTCGCAGGACTGACCTGCAGGCGTCAACCACCTTCATCAGATCCACTGTCCGTCGTTCTCGACTCTTCCGCCCTGGAGGCCTGTCATGGCTAGTTCCGCCACAGCTGCATCCTCGGCTCCGCTCACGCGCGAACAGGTTGTTCCTTCGCGCAAGCGAATCAAACTTCCTCCCTGGCTTGAGGTGGCCAAGCCGCGACTGATTCCTCTGCTGCTGGCCACAACACTTGGAGGAATGGCCTTGACCGAGGGCTGGCCACTCTCCTCTCCGAGACTGGTCTGCACGCTTGGTGGTGGAGCTCTTGCCGCCGCCGCTGCAGGAGTCCTCAATTGCCTGTGGGAGCAGGAACTTGATGGCCGCATGCAGCGCACAAGCGGCCGTGCTCTGCCCTCGGGTCGACTGTCGCCAACAGCTGCTTTCGCCGGTGCTGTCTCCTGCACTCTGGCGGCGGCAATGCTGCTCGTCAGTGGTGTGAATTGTCTCGCCGCAGGCCTTTCGCTGCTTGGGCTCTGCAGTTACGTCCTGCTTTACACGGCACTGCTCAAGCCAAGGACCCCCCAGAACATCGTGGTTGGAGGTGTTGCTGGCGCCATTCCTCCTCTGGTAGGCGCAGCCGCAGCCACCGGTCATGTGGGGCTGAGTGGCTGGTGGCTGTTCGCGCTGGTGATGGTGTGGACGCCGGCGCACTTCTGGGCTCTGGCTCTGCTTCTGCGCGATGACTACCGCGCGGTCGGCATACCCATGCTGCCGGTCGTGAAGGGGTCTGTCGTCACAGCCCGCGCCATTCGCCGTTACGGCTGGGCCACGGTTCTGATCAGTATGCTCGGGATCTGGGCCTTGCCGGAGGGTGGGCTTTTCTATGGCCTGCTCGTACTTCCCTTCAATGGACGCCTGCTTCAGATGATCGGCAAACTTGCCGAAGACCCTGACAGCATTGATCGCGCCAAGGGATTGTTCCGCTGGTCGATTCTTTATCTCTTCGGGATCTGTCTGTTGCTGATCATCAGCCGTCTCTCGGCGGCGTCCCTGTTTGATCTTCAGCTCAGGGGATGGCTGATGACGCTGACTGCAGGGTTCACAGGAATTGCTTCCTAGATTTCAACCGATTGTTTCCGTGGGCGGGATGTCATTGCTTGAGCTCGATCAACTGGAAAAGTCCTATGGGACCGTTTCGGCTCTGAGCGGACTCAGTCTGTCGGTTCCTTCAGGCTGCCTCTACGGATTGCTTGGACCGAATGGAGCGGGAAAGACCACTGCGCTGCGCATTCTGGCCACACTGCTTGCCCCTGATCAGGGACGCGTCGTTGTTGCAGGGATCGACGCGCTTCAGGAGCCTCGTACGGTGCGTCAACTGATGGGCTATGTGGCTCAGGAGGTGGCGATCGACAAGATCCTCACCGGTCGCGAGCTTCTGGCACTCCAGGGAGATCTTTACCATCTGCCGCGGCACGACCGGAACAACCGAATTGATCAGCTGGTGGATCGGATGTCGATGGCTGACTGGATCGATCGTCGCTGCGGCACCTATTCCGGTGGGATGCGACGGCGTCTGGATCTCGCTTCCGGTTTGCTGCACCAACCACAACTGCTTGTTCTTGATGAGCCGACAGTCGGTCTCGATATCGAAAGTCGCGCTGTGATCTGGGAGGTGCTTCGAGACCTCCGCGATCAGGGAACCACGATCCTGTTGAGCAGTCATTACCTCGAGGAAGTGGAGGCTCTGGCTGATCGGATGGCGATCATCGATGCTGGTCGCGTGATTGCGGAGGGCGCGCCTGAAGCCTTGAAACAGCAGCTCGGCGGTGATCGGGTGACCTTGAGAGTCCGCGAATTCAGTGACCAGCCCGAAGCGGAACGGGTTTGTCAACTTCTGGAGGTGGTGGATGGTGTGAGACGGATCGTGATTAACCGCGCTCAGGGTTATTCACTCAATCTCGTTGTCGACGGTGAGCATGTGCTTGCAACGCTGAAGCAACGGTTGGCGAGCGAGGCTCTTGAAGTGTTCTCCCTGTCACAGAGCCGTCCCAGTCTCGATGATGTGTATCTGCAGGCCACCGGTCGCACTCTGATGGATGCCGAGCTTGCCGTGGCAGGTCAGCGCGATCCCAAGCAAGAGAGACGCCAGTCGATGCGTTGATCCCTCACCTGATCATCTTTCAGTTTCCGTCTTGTCCATGACCAGTCCTGCCCTCGATTCAAGCCCCTCCAACTCCGACAACGGTTCGGCGATCGCCGAGCTTCTGCAGGAAACATTCGCTCTGACGAGACGTCTGTTCCTTCAGCTTCAACGACGTCCGTCCACCTTGGTGGCCGGTGTGCTTCAGCCCTTGATCTGGCTGGTTCTGTTCGGTGCTCTCTTCTCACGCGCACCGGAGGGGCTGCTGCCCGGTGGCATGAGCTATGGCCGTTTTCTCGGAGCTGGGGTGATTGTCTTCACTGCCTTCAGTGCCGCGCTCAATGCAGGGCTTCCAGTGATGTTCGACCGTGAATTCGGCTTTCTGAACCGCCTGCTGGTGGCACCGTTGCGCAGTCGCAGTTCGATTGTTCTGGCCTCTGTGATCTACATCACGACGTTGAGTCTTGTGCAGAGCCTGGCGATCATGCTCACCGCATCTTTGCTCGGCTATGGATGGCCAGGCGCTGCAGGTCTTCTGCTGGTGATGGTCACCTTGCTGCTGCTGGTCTTCGCAGTCACAGCGTTGAGCCTTGGACTGGCGTTTGCCCTGCCTGGTCACATCGAACTGATTGCAGTGATCTTTGTGGCCAACCTGCCTCTGCTTTTCGCAAGCACGGCGCTTGCCCCTCTGAGCTTCATGCCCCCCTGGCTGGGCTGGCTTGCATCGCTAAATCCCCTTACCTTCGCGATTGAACCCATTCGTGCCGCCTATGCCGGCCCGCTTGATCTGTCATCGGTTCTGCTCGAAGCTCCCTATGGCTCCGTTACCGGCACCACCTGCCTTCTGGTGTTGACGCTGCTGACGGCCGCTTTGTTTCTGCTGATCCGCCCTTTGCTCAACCGCAAGCTTGCCTGATTCCGTGAACCATTCCCCTTATCAGCATCAGGATCCTCGCCAAATCAACCTTCAGCAACTGATTGAACTGGCTCAGCAACAGGACGATCAACCGTTGTTGACACGGCTCGAACTGCAGTGGGTTCACCGCTTCGGTGTCGCCTCCCTGCCGCAGGGTTTGCTGGCATCTGAAGAATGTTCGCAATCGTCCATGGCACAGCCTTTGGCTGAGGTTGCTCCGATTGCTGCGCCTGAATCGAATGCATCGCCTGCTGCCAAAGCCGAAGCAGCTTCGGATGTGGAATCTGAGCTGCCGTCCCCTGGGATCAATCGTTTCAGCTCCTTGTTGAAAACCTGTCTGGATGATGTCGGTCGCGTTGTTGATCCTGAGATCAGTCAAAACACTCCGGCCCCCAGTCTTCGACCGGTTCCTGCCGCAGGTCCGCAACGATTGCGGCGCTGGCTGACACCCGTCAGCCAACAGGATCTGCCCAAGGCGTCCTGAAAGGGCATGGTCGTCTTGCCGGTGAATCACTTGTCCCGGGACCATCTCCAGGGTGGCCTGATCGTTTCGGTTCAGGCCCCAGAGGGGTCTCCCATGCGTCATCCCGATGTGATCGCCGCTATGGCCGAAGCCAGTCTTCGCAACGGCGCCATCGGGGTCAGGCTGGAGAGTCCTGAGCACATCGGCGCTGTTCGGGAGCGTTGTCCGGAGGCCCTGATCGTGGGGCTGTGGAAACGCTCTTTCCCGGACAGTTCGGTCTACATCACGCCTCGATGGGAGGACATCAGAGCGGTCTGGGCGGCTGGTGCCGACGTGATCGCTTTGGATGCAACGGCACGCAAGCGACCCTCGGGCCAAGAGCTTGAGTCGCTGATCCAGCGAGCGAGAACGGAGCTCGGTGCAGCTCTGATGGCGGATGTCGACAGTGTTGAGAATGGCCTCAAGGCTGCGGCTCTGGGATGTGACTGGGTGGGAACGACGCTTTTTGGCTACACGGAAGACACCGCTCAGTTCTTTCCACCAGCCATGGAGCTGTTGCATCCTTTGAGACAACAGCTTCCTTCCTCCACGCCGCTGGTGTGCGAAGGAGGCATCGCTTCTGCTGTCACCGCAGCTGATGCCATCAAGGGCGGTGCTGATGCGGTCGTTGTCGGAACAGCCATCACCGGCGTGGATCTCCAGGTCGCGGCCTATTGCCGTCACCTGAAAAGGCAGACTGGCTGAGTCCCGCGAGACTCATGCCATGTTGCGCCTGATTTCACTCCCGGCGATGGTCGGAGGACTTGTTCTGGCTTTGCCGGTAGCAGGCCTGCCGATGGGTGAGCTCCAGGCTCTGAACAGGGAGCTTGGGCATCTCTGCAGCAAGCCCCCGCGCGAAGCACTGGCGGTCTGTCGGATTCATGCGCGCCTGGTTCAGGCTCTCTGAGTTAAACCAGGCGCGCATGGTTGGATCACATCATCCCGGGCATTCCCATTCCGCCCATGCCACCCATTCCGCCCATGCCACCCATGGGATCGCCACCGGGTGCTGCCGGAGCAGGGGGCTCAGGTTTGTCGGCCACAACGACTTCAGTGGTGATCAGCAGAGATGCGATCGAAACAGCGTCCTGTAGTCCAAGGCGAACCACTTTGGCGGCATCAAGAATGCCTGCCTGCAGCAGATCCTCGTAATTGCCGGTCACGGCGTTGAAGCCCTGCCCGGAGCTCTGCACCTGTTCCACAACGATGTCCCCGTTGGCACCAGCGTTGATGGCGATCTGCTTGAGGGGTGCGCTCAGGGCGCGCTGAACAATCTCCACGCCCGTTCGCTGATCTCCCTCCAGCTCCGCAGCAACGGAATCAAGAGTTCCTGCCAGTTGCAGCAATGTGGAACCACCCCCAGCAACAATGCCTTCTTCAACGGCGGCACGGGTTGCATTCAGGGCATCCTCGATGCGCAGCTTGCGGTTTTTGAGCTCAGTTTCGGTAGGTGCACCCACCTTGATCACGGCAACGCCACCAGCAAGTTTGGCAATGCGTTCGCTGAGCTTCTCCCGGTCGTATTCCGATTCGGTGTTGTCGAGTTCACGCCGAATGGAGGCCACCCGCTCAGCCACTGCGTCACGGCTTTCCTCGCCGGCAACGATCGTCGTGCTCTCCTTGCTGATCGTGATTCGGCGGGCGCGGCCGAGATCGGCGAGTGAGACCTTCTCGAGCGTCATCGCTCTGTCTTCGCTGATCACCGTGCCGCCGGTGAGGATGGCGATGTCCGCCAGAGCCGCTTTGCGGCGCTCACCAAACGATGGAGCGCGAACAGCAGCGACCTGGAGAACGCCGCGGTTCTTGTTCACCACCAGGGTGGCCAGGGCTTCCCCATCCACCTCTTCGGCCAGAACCACAAGCGGAGAGCCGGACTGCTGCACGGCTTCCAGCACAGGCACCAGGTCGGCCACCGCGCTCACCTTGCGGTCAGTCAGCAACAGCAGTGCGTTATCGAACTCGCAGATCTGACGGTCGCCGTCCGTCACGAAATAAGGGGAGCTGTAGCCCCGGTCGAAGGCCATGCCTTCGGTGACATCGAGCTCAGTGGCCAGCGATTTGGATTCCTCAACGGTGATCACTCCGTCGACGCTGACCTTGTCCATGGCTTCTTTCACCATCTGGCCCACCTCTTCATCGCCGCCGGCGCTGACCGTGGCCACCTGACGGATGGCATCTCCACTGACGGCCTGGCTGCGCTCAGACAGGCCTTTGACCACGTGTTCAACCGCAGCTTCCATGCCGCGGCGCAGTTCGATCGGGCTGGCTCCGGCTGCTGTGTTGCGCAGACCTTCCTCAACCATGGCCTGAGCCAGCACGGTTGCTGTGGTGGTGCCGTCTCCGGCCTTGTCCTTGGTCTTGGACGCCACCTGCTGGATCAGTTTGGCGCCGATGTTCTCGAAGGGATCCTCGAGCTCGATTTCCTTCGCGATCGTGTCGCCGTCATTGATGATGTCGGGTGCTCCGAATGACTTCTCAAGCACCACATTGCGACCGCGCGGGCCGATGGTGACTCGCACGGCATCGGCGAGAGCGTTCATACCCCGCTCCAGCGAAGCGCGGGATTCATCCGAAAAACTGAGAAGCTTGGCCATGGTCGACACGTACCCGCTCGTCAATGTCCCACAACGACTGGACGTCTGACTCGCTGCAGGAAGTGGGGAAAGCCGAATCATCGTGCGCTGATGTCTGCTGAAGGCCGCTGCGCTCGTTAGCGTTGACCCATGGCCAATTCAGGGGCACTCTTCTTTGTTCTGCTGACCGGTCTGGCCGGGATCATGGCTTTGGTCTACGTGCCGTTACGCATCTTTCTCACTGCAACAGAGCGCAGTCGAAGATTCAGATTGCTGCAGCGGATCCGCAAACTCAGGGATGAACTGGGGCAACCTCTTGAGCCTTGATGCATTCGGCCGCCGCTGACTCTCGTCAGCCCATCACCATGCCCCCGTCAACCTGCAGAACCTGACCGGTGATGTAGGCCGCAGCAGGGTCAGCTGCCAGAAACCGCACAGCTCCGGCAACCTGATCCGGAGTTCCGAATCGACCCAGGGGGATGGCCGCGAGGATTCCCTCCGTATCAAGCTCCTTGGTCATATCGGTGGCGATGAAACCGGGAGCCACTGCATTCACGGTGATTCCACGGCTGGCCATCTCCTTGGCGGTGCTTCTGGTGAATCCCACGACGCCTGCCTTGGCTGCGGCGTAGTTGGACTGACCGGCGTTGCCCATCAGGCCCACAACAGAGGTGATGTTGATGATCCGTCCGCTTTTCTGCTTGAGCATCGGGCGGGTCACGGCCCTGGTGCAGAGGAAGACTCCACTCAGATTCAGATTGATGACCGCCTGCCAGTCTTCGGTCTTCATCCGCATCAGCAGCCCATCGCGGGTGATGCCGGCGTTGTTAACCAGAATGTCGATCCTTCCACTGCGCTCGATCACGGCCTTGATCAGACCGTTCACAGCCTCCTCGTCGGCCACATTCGCTTGAAGGGCATAGGCCTGACCTCCAGATTGCTGGATCTCACTGACCACCGCATCGGCCGCATCAGGTGAGCTGGAGTAGTTCACAACCACCTCAGCACCGGCCTCAGCCAGGGCGAGGGCGACGGCTCGACCGATTCCACGGCTGGCTCCTGTCACCAGAGCGATCTGGCCATCGAGGGTGCGGATGCTGCTCATGCAAGGACCTGTGACCGGGTGATCGTACGGACCTGCAGAACCAGCTTTCATTCAGTGGCCTGCATGCCTCGCATGGTTTCCACTGCGTCAATGGCGTCACCAAGAATCTGACGCAGGTCCTCCAGTTGCTGCTTGCTACCCATCACCACAAGCATCTGGCCCGGGGCCAGGGTCACCTCCCCATTGGGGTTGGCCAGCAGGGTGCTGTTGTCACGGATGGCGAGCACCATGGCGCCGCTGCGCCGTGCCAGGTCCAGTTCCTGCAGGCTGCGGTGAGCAATCTGACTCATCAGCAGAGGATCTTCACTGAGGCGGAATTCCTCGATTTCGCAGTCGGATCCCGCCAACAGATCCGTGAAGTCGACGGCCAGTGGTCGCAGGGCCGTCGTCGCCATCAGCCGACCGCCTGCCACGTAGGGGCTCACCACCACACTGGCACCAGCCAGTTCAAGCTTGGCCGCTGCTTCTTCGCTGTCAGCACGGGCGATGAGGCGACATCGCTTCTCAAGTCCCCGGGCGCTCAGGATCACGTAGAGATTGGCTGCATTGCTGGGCAATGCGGTCACCAGACTTCTGCAACGATCGAGGCCGGCCTCCATCAGTGTTTCATCCAGAGTGGCGTCGGCCTGGAGCACCTTCAGTCCGCGTTCTTCAGCCGCTTTTTTGCGCAACGGGTCGAGTTCGACCACGAGTACCGGTGCCTTTTCGAGCAGCAGCTGCTCGCCGATCTCACGACCGATCCTGCCGTAGCCGCAGAGAATGACGTGGTCCTGCATGCGCCGCAGCATCCGGCGAAACCTCAGCTCCCGTACCTGACGGAAGTATCCGGATTCTGACAACCCCAGCACACGCTGAATCGAGAGCTGAACAACCAGCAGTCCTCCGGCGATGATCAAAACCGTGACCAATCGCCCTGGCTGGGAGAGAGGCTCCACTTCCCCATAGCCAATGGTGCTGATCGTGATCAGCACCATCCACAGGCAATCCCCCCAATCCCATCCTTCGGTGATTCGGTAACCGATGGCTCCTGCGAGGACTAACGCGGTCAGTGCCAGTCCCGGCAGCATCCAGGGACGTGCGAGGAGTTTCAGTTGATGTGGACGGCCACGGAGCAGACCTTGTCGTCTGCCACGCCGGGGGCGCATCATCAGAAGCCGAGAGCCTGCATCACGTCCGGGACCGACAGAGAACTCAGATCATCCGTGTCGAGCCTGCGAATCATGTCCCTTTGGGGAAGCTGGTCTGTCTTGGCACCCAGTGCAACCAGCGGCAGCCCGCAGTAGGTGGCAATCAGCTGGGTCAGGGAACAACTGCTGAGCACCACATCAGCGCAGGCAACGGCAGCGGCACGCTCGGCGACGGGCATGTCAGTCGGTAGAACAAGGCTGCGCAACTGGGGCAGCTTGCTGCGGATGGTCTCCGGGAGTGACGTCCAGCGTTCCTGAGGCCAGTCACCAGGGAATGCCCCGGGGGCAAGCAGCAGCAGAGGACCATCACCTGCGGGCTGAGCACTGCGGGCTTTTTCCATGGCATCCGCAGGCAGGCTGAGGCGGAAGGCATCGGCATTCAGAGAAACGCCCATCGGGGACAGAAACGCTTCAAGTTTCTGCGGCGTCCAGCCTGCTTCAACCGTGGCGGAGGCCGTACTGGCAAAGCCTTCCGTGGCCACCCGCATCGGGATATGGCTCATCGACAGCATCAAATTCACCTGCCTCCCTGTGGCGAAATTGAGGCAGGCCTGGAAGTCAGGTTCCCTGACCAGCCCCAGAAGGTTGGCCCAATCCGAGAGGTTCGGAGTCGCTTCGAACGGGAAGGGAATCACTTTCTTCACCGCGGGCAGCATGGTCCAGAGCGCGCGATGGGATGGATCGCAGGCCACCTGGAGGCTGGCCTCAAGCTGATCAGCGGCAGCAGCGAGAGCCGGCAGGCGCTCGAGCTGCTGTTGAAGGCTTCCGGGGCTGAGAGCGAGAACGCGCATGAACCAGCAGCACAGGTGGTGCGAGCTGATTGTATGGAGGCCGTTTCAGACTGCTGGCAGCAGGAGTCGCTTGTGCATCTGTTGATTGCCGCAGCGGGCAGCGGCCGGCGTATGGGGGCTGATCGCAACAAACTCCTGCTCAAGCTTCGGGGCAGGCCTCTGCTGGCCTGGACGCTGGAGTCGGCTTTCGCGGCAGAGGAGATCGGTTGGATCGGGGTGATCGGTCAGCCTGGCGATCAGCACGAGATTGCCCCCCTACTGCAGGCTGCGCCCAAGCCTGTTGCCTGGATCGAAGGTGGCAGCACACGCCAGGAATCGGTGGAGCGAGGCTTGGTGGCACTCCCGGGGGACGCGGAGCATGTGCTGATTCATGACGGTGCCCGTTGTCTTGTTGATCCAGGATTGTTCGATCGCTGCGCTGCTTCGGTTTTGGGCGGTGATGCGGTGATCGCTGCGACGCCTGTAACCGACACGATCAAGCGTGTGAACGGTGGGGGACTCATCGCTGAAACACCGGATCGAGCAGAGCTCTGGGCAGCGCAGACACCCCAGGGTTTTGCTGTTGCTGCTCTGCGTGAAGGCCATGCAAAGGCCAGGGCCCTCGGTTGGTCGGTCACCGACGATGCCTCCCTGTTTGAACGCCTGGGATGGCCAGTCCGGGTGCTGGATGCCGGCCCCGCCAACATCAAGGTCACCACGCCGTTCGATCTCATCGTGGCTGAGGCTGTGCTTGCTCAGCGTTGAGTCGACAGCTCCAGGCTGAGGGTGCCGCTGTTGCCATCCAGTTGAGCGGGCACGCCCATCGGCAGGGCTGCATTGCCTCCGTTCCCGTGACCCACGGGCAAATCCGCTACCACAGGACAACCCAGGTCCTGAGTGCGTTCACGCAGCACCTGCTCCAAGCTGAACGTGTGTGTGGGATCGCTCTCCTCAGCGTCGTCGCAACCGCTGAAGCGCCCGAAACCAATGCCTGCTACCCCCTGAAGTGCCCCCACAAGCCGCCAATGGGTGAGCATTCGATCAAGGCGGTACGGAGCTTCACCCACGTCTTCGATCACCAGGATTGCACCACGCAGATCGGGTAAGTGAAGACTGCCGAGCAGGTGGGATGCCACCGTGAGATTCACCGTGATCAATGGGCCGGATTCGATGCCTCCAGCCCAGCTCGTCCCCTGAAGGGGGGCAACCGAATGCCTAAACAGCAGATCATGAAGACGCTGTTGGCTCCAGACAGGTTCGCCAGCCAGCGTTGTGACCAGCGGTCCATGGATGCCGCCTCCAAAGCCGCTCGCCATGCGGCTGCAGAGCAAGGCTGTGACATCGGAGAAGCCAAGAAACCACCCTTCCTTCCAGGCAACGGCATGTTCCAGGAGACGGGCGGCTCCCCAGCCGCCTCGGGCACAGGCCAGCAGTGCGCTCCCCGCTTGAGCGGACAGATCGCTGGATCGTGCGCTGTCGCGCCCTGCCAGATAGCCCCAGTGCCGACCTAGGCAGGTTGGGGTGTTCACTGTCAGCCCCCATGACTCGAGCACGGCGATCCCTGCATGCAGGCTGGCTTCATCGCAGATCGCCGAGCTTGGAGCCGCAATGGTGACGTTGTCGCCCAACTGCAAAGGAGCGGGCATTGGCCAGAGAGGTGCGGATGGCTGCATCAGCTCAGACGAGAAAGCACAAGGCCGATGAGCAGCAAGGCTCCGATCTGGACCTGACGCCCGAAATGGCGGGCATAGACCTTTGCTGGCTGTTGTTCACTGGCTCGCAGGGTTTGTGTGGAGCGCCAGAGACCAATGGTGGCCATGACCCAGAAGGGCCAGAAGAACACCCCAACATCGGCGGCTGCGGCCGCTATGGCCAGGGATGCTGATGTGAGCCCATATCCAGCTCGAACGGTTCGGATGGCGTTGCGTCCGAGAGTCAAAGCGCTGCTGCGCAGGCCGAGCCGCGCGTCATCCGGACGGTCGGCCATGGCGTAGACCGTGTCGAAGCTGAAGGTCCAGCACAGGGTGGAGAACCAGCATCCGATCAGGGGGATCGATGGGGTGATGCTTCCTGTGAATGCCGCCCAGGGGATCAACACCGCGAAGCCCCAGCAGATCGCCAGCAGTGCCTGAGGGAATGGGAACCAGCGTTTCGCGGATGGGTAGATCAGGATCGGAGGAAGTGCCAGGACTGCCAGTTGCAGGCAGAGCAGCATCTGGGACGACAGGCTGAGAACAATCCCAAGGGATAGAGCCAGGAGCAGCACGAGCCCAGCAGTCGCCTGTTTCCGGTTCAGTGCACCGCTGGCGAGGGGACGTTGGCGTGTGCGTTCGACCTCTCTGTCAATCCTCTGGTCCCAGAGATCATTGGCGATGCAGCCGGCCCCGCTCACGGCCAATCCGCCGATCAGGATCTGCATCACCAGTAGCGCCGGGGGAGGAGCGTCCGGAGCGAGCCAGAGACTCCACCCGGCGGGGACGAGAAGAATCAGGCGTCCGCTTGGTTTGTTCCATCGCAGCAGAGCCACCCAGGGCGACATGACGCGAGAAAAGGTCGTGCCAGTCACAGTGCGCAGAACCCGAAGCGTGGATTTTTGGAACCTTAATCAGCGGCGACTCGGCCCGGAGCACCGATGGCAGAGTGGGTTCGTCTCCATCACGGTGCGCCATGCCAGGTGCCGAGTCTTCCCCAGCACCCGCGGTGGACCCCAGCCATCAATCGGCCAAGCAGTCAGCGAACGGTGATCTGAGTGGATCGCGAAAAGTCAGGACTGTTGCCGCCATTGACGTGGGCACCAATTCCACCCACATGCTCGTGGCTTCGGTGGATGTGGCCCTGGGGACTTTCAGCATCGATCTGGCCGAGAAGTCGAATACCCGTCTCGGGGAGAGAGATCCCGAGACAGGCGAGCTGACACCCGAAGCGATGGCCAGAGGGTTGGAGAGCCTTCGCCGTTTTCGTGAGCTGGCCGTGAGCCATCAGGTGGAGCAGGTTGTTGTTGCCGCGACCAGTGCTGTACGGGAGGCTCCAAACGGCAGGGACTTTCTGCAAACAATCAAGGATGAACTCGACCTGGATGTGGATCTGGTCAGTGGCCCGGAGGAGGCACGGCTGATCTACCTGGGCGTGCTGTCGGGCATGCCCTTCGGTGATCGTCCTCATCTGGTGCTGGATATCGGCGGAGGCTCCACGGAACTGATCCTTGCGGATGGTCGGGATGCCCGTGCTCTCACCAGCACACGCGTCGGTGCCGTCAGGCTGCAGCGGGATTTCGTCAAGGACGACCCGATCCCTCCCCAGCGCCGCTCATTTCTGCAGGCGTTCATCCAGGGTTCGCTTGAACCTGCTGTGGACAAGGTGCATCGACGTATCAAGCCTGGAGAGACACCAGTGCTTGTGGCGACCAGCGGCACGGCAATGGCCATCGGTGCTTTGGCGGCCAGCGAAGACGACCGGCCACCTCTGAAGCTCCATGGTTACAAGGTTTCAAGGCAGCGTCTGAACCGTGTCGTGGACCGTCTGGCCGTCATGACACCTGAGCAGCGACGTGGTCTAGCGGCCATCAACGATCGGCGTGCGGAAATCATCGTGCCTGGTTCGCTCATCCTGCAAACCACAATGCAGATGCTGGGAGTTGATGAACTGGTTCTGAGCGAGCGGGCGCTGCGCGAGGGGCTGATCGTGGATTGGATGTTGCGTCATGGCCTCCTGGAAGACCGCTTCAGTTTTCAAAGCAGCATCCGCCAGCGCACCGTGATCCATCAGGTGCAACGTTTTGCTGTCAATCAGGCCCGTGCAGAGCGGGTTGCCAGCCACGCACTCAATCTTTACGACAGCACCCACAAGACCTTGCATCGTGATGACGGATCCGGCCGGGATCTCCTCTGGGCTGCGGCCATGCTCCATGCCTGTGGTCAGCACATCAATCTCAGTGCCTATCACAAGCATTCCTGGTATCTCATCCGCCACGGCGAGCTACTGGGTTATTCCGAATCCGAACATCTGATGATTGCGGCCATCGCCCGTTATCACCGTCGCAGTCTTCCGAAGAAGCGTCATGAGTCCTGGCAGGCCCTTCAGACCCGGGATAATCGCAAAACAGTGTCAGAGATGGCTCTGTTACTTCGCCTGGCCGCGGCCCTGGATCGACGTCCCGATCCCGTTGTTCAGACGTTGAAAACCGATGCGAAAGGTAATGATCTGATCCTGGAGCTGGTGCCGGAGCGTCTGAATCAGAACCTCAGCCTTGAACAGTGGAGTCTTGAAAGCTGCTCAGCACTGGTGAGGGATGTCACCGGTCTGCACCTCAAAGTCAGAGTTCAGGATTGAGTTTGTACCAGCGCACCTGATCGATGGGCCCGAGGGGCCTGGGTGCTTCGTCTCCATTGCTGATCAGGACCAGGTCAGGCCGTCCGGCGTAGATCTCCAAATTCGATTCTGCAGGCAGGGATTTGCTGTCAGAGAGGGTTCCCTCATAAACAATCTCCCCTTCGCCATTGCGGATTGAGAGCCAGCTGGGTTCCTTGCTGCTGATGGAGATCGATCCTGCGGACTTCTCCTGAGGTGCAGCTGGTTGAGGTGTGGGCGCAGTGGGTTGTTTCAACATCGTTGCCGCCTTGATCGAGGCTGGCTCAATGGATCGACGTTGACTGGCCACCACCATTGCTCCACCGGTGACAGCACCGATCGCCAGAGCAGCCAATGCCAGGCGCTGCCATGGCATAAAAACGCTGTCGGTGCTTTGCGAACGGGTTGACGCTCCTGCCTTTGCGACACCACCGTTGGCAGCAACACTTCCGGACAGGGAACTCGAGAAGTTGTTGGCGGCCTTGGGAGCAGGCAGAACGTCTTGAAGTCTGGTGATCAGGGGGTCGCTATCGAGTCCGAGCTTGGAGGCGACCCTGCGGGTCATTGCCTTGATGAAAACCGGTTCAGGAAGTCTCTGCAGATCACCATTTTCAAGAGCCTGCAACTGTTCGCTGCCCATTTTCAGGGACTGAGCTAGTTGCTCGCAGCTCAGACCCTGTTCGAGCCGAGCCTGACGGAGCAGTTCACCGATCTCCTGCAGGGTTGAGACGGTTGTTCCATCCTTTGCCTGCTCGGAATCCGATAACCACATCCGACCCTCACTGAAACAATTGCCGTGAAATTAAGCTTGATCTGCTGTTCTGTCAGTGCCACGAGGCACACAGAGACAGTTGCCACATCGGAATTCAGCCTTCCCTTATTGCGGTCAGGCGTGGCTGAGCCTTGTTTTCCGCATGGCATCAGGATTTGAGGTGATTGTGAGGGAGTGAGCACAGCTTGATGAAATCAACCCGGATGACTCAGCTGCTTCTGGCGGCTCTGGTTGTGACTCAGGTTCCCAACCTCGTCAGTTTCATTGAGGCCCTCGGACGTTATGAGTCGTCGGAGTCAGCCTTGCGGGCATGCAGTCGGTGGGCTGAATCTGCCGGTCGTTACAGCGTGCGCAGAGCGGGGTTATGGACCAGCTATTCGCAACATCAGGTGCGTTCTTGCAAACAAGAAGGTGATCAATTTGTGGGCTATGAGTTGCCGATGCAAGGGGCTGTTGAGGTCAGCGACAATCCTGGAGATCCGAAGGGGTTCAATGCAGGTGAAGTCCCAGAAGTGGAGGACTCGGGCAAGCGATGGCGATACAGACGCAAGCGCTGGTCTCTTGTGATTCCCTTCTGAACGATGGACCCCGAAGTTCGTAATCTGGTGATCGCTCAGCTGCTTGTGATCGTGATTCCAGTCGGAACATTGTTTGCAATCTGGCTTTGGATGCTCACGCTCCGTCAGCGTTGATCGCTGTTTCCTGATGCAATATCAGGCAATACCGATCATCGGTGCCAGCCATTCAGCATGCATGGCTGAGAGAGCCGTCATGTTGAAAGCATGCACTGCTGGATTGGTCTTGTCAGCAACCCAGAGAAGCGCAAAGGGAGCATTGAGGGCGATCTGCATGCGCCATCTCCAGGTGAGGACCGCCCAGATTTTTTGAAGAATCGGGTTCTTCATTCGAAGCATCGCCTGATCCAAAATTGCAGCGATCTTGGCGCATCTGCTCACAGAACTGCGGATGGGCTGTGGTCGTCATGTCCAGCGGCGTGGATCAGCCAAGAAAAAAAGGAGGGTCCCACCCCTCCTTGGTTCGACGCATCTCCGGTGTTGACCCGAAGACGAGATGATTTTGCACGAAAACCTTCAAAACATCCGTAGTGATCAACACCCTGAAGAATTAGGCAACCAACTCTTCCGAGATCGACAGGGTGAGATCAGAGTGGGGTGTTCGCAGCTCAATCAGGGACTGATAGTCCTTTGACTCATAGGCAGAAACCGCTGACTCCAGAGATGGGAACTCGATGATCACATTCAGGGAACCAGGGGATCCTTCACGAACATCACACTGGACATCACGCACAAGAAATTTTGCTCCGACGGTCGGTAGCCATTCAGTGAGTCGGCTGATGTAAGGGACCATGGCCAACGGGGTGTGAATCGTGCCAGTGCTGATCCAGTAGCCCTTTGCCATGACAAATGAAATCTTTTGAACCGAATGTAGTTTGAACCGGTCTGCCAGGCCCCCTTCATGCAGAAGGCTATTGATGGATGAAGCGCTATCAAGACTCAATAACAAAGATGACTCAGGAGGCTTGTCAGGGCTGCATCATCGCAATGAATCGCGGATTGAGTTTTCAAGATCAAAAGCTCGATAGTCAAATCCGCTAATTGGTCTTTGGCTTGTGGTTTTTGTTGCTTTAAATAATGTTGCTTTTGAAAGGCATCTGAACTTGGGAATCAGATGAAACCCCTGCAAAACAAGGGCCTGAAATCCATGGGCGATACTGGATTCGAACCAGTGACCCCTTCCGTGTGAAGGAAGTGCGCTACCACTGTGCTAATCGCCCGATGGGGCAATCTTAAAACACCACCTGTCCCCAGTTTTCAGTGCCTGGGCCGGAATAAATGGTCATGATCAGGCGAATACAGTTTCGATCGCTGATTGGTTGAACGAAAGGCTGGACTAATCACATACAGCGTGGTGCGAATCAGATTGCGATCGTGCGTGATCTTCGCCATCTGATCGAGAGGGACCAGGTCCAGTGATTCATCAGGCCAGCTGACCCGATAGCCGATAGCGACCGGAGTGTCTGCTGGGTAGTGCTGAAGCAGCGTGGATTGAACCTCATCCACATGGCGGGCGCTGAGGTAGAGACAAAGCGAAGCCTGAAGGCTTGCCAGGTTCCTCAGATCTTCTCGTTCAGGAACGCCTGTTCGGCCTCCGCTGCGACTCAGCACGATCGTCTGAACCAGACCTGGGATCGTCAGTTCCGCCTTCAGAGCAGAAGCGGTTGCCTGATAGGCGCTGATGCCAGGAACAACCTCCACCTCGATTCCTGCATCGGCAAGTCCGCAGACCTGTTCACTCAGAGCTCCGTAGAGACAGGGGTCGCCATCATGAAGGCGCACCACTTTCTTCCCGCTGGTGGCACGTTCGATCATCAGGGGCAGAACCTCTTCCAGAGTGAGAGTGCTGGTCCGGACCCGTTCACATCCAGCGGGGGCAAGATCGGCGATCTGAGGTGAGACCAGCGAGTCGGTCCAGATCAGAACATCAGCGTTGAAAATGCGGTCTTCGGCTCGGCGAGTCAGCAGATCAGGTGCTCCCGGGCCAGCACCCACGATCGAGATCATGGTCATGAAGGGTCTGCCTGCTTCAGACCCGGATCCGGAAGAGCCGTCTTGCGTCCATACAGCCAGAACAAACCGAAGCCTGCAATGGCCATCAAGCTGAGGCTCATCAGCTGAGCGATGCGCAGGCCCCCGTCACAGAAGGGTGGTTGTCCGCCGAGGCAGAGCGGGTCGATCCTCAAGCCTTCGATCCAGATGCGACCAAGGCTATAGCTGAGCAGATAAATGCAGCTGAGAGCTCCTGACGGCAGCGAGATCTTTCTCTCGCGTCCGAGTCGAAAAAGAACCATTAACAACACAAAAATTCCGATGTTCCAGAGGGATTCGTAGAGAAATGTGGGGTGGAAGAATTCAGACGTTTTGAAAACACTTGGCCGGTTTCCTTCGGGAATAAACAGTTTCCAAGGCAGATCGGTTGGGACCCCAAACGCTTCCGAATTGAAGAAGTTCCCCCAGCGCCCGATGGCCTGTCCCAGTACCACTGAGGGCACCAACACGTCCAAAAGATCCCAGAAGGGAACCCGTCGCCAACGGCAGAACAGAATCACCGCCAGTGAGCCCCCCAGGAGTGCTCCATGGATAGCAATACCTCCTTTCCAGATTGCGAACACATCCCACCATGAGCGTTGGTAGGAACCCCACTCGAAGGCGACGTAATAAGTCCTCGCACCGACGACTGCGGCAAGCACGAGGATCGGCAGCAGATCACTGATCAGATTGGCGTCAAGGCCGCGCTGTCGCGCCAGCCAGCTGGAGAGATTGAGTCCGATCAGGACTGCAACAGCAATCAGCAGTCCATACCAACGCAGTGCGAAAGGCCCGAGCTGAAACAGCTCGGGCCCGGGGGACGTGAAAATTGCAGGGACCAACACTGATCTCAGACACCCTCAGCGGCTTGCACCTTCTCGATCTGCTTCTTCTTCAGAACCAACATGATCTGGGCGAGAGAAACAGCTGCGAAGAAAGCCAACAGACCATAGATGCGAACGGGGTTCTGAAGCACAACTTCAGCATCAACCTGGCCGAAGCCACCCACATTCGGGTCATCGGTCAGGGGAGCACCGGCTTCAATGGCATCACCGACTCCAACCAGCAGCGCAGGCCCCACGGGAATGGTTTCCGTGCTGCTCTCGCCGTCAGCGGTGTCGATGGTGATGACCTTGGCTCCATTGTCGCCATCCTCAATGGCTGAGACGGTGCCGCTGGCGGGAGAGGTGTAAACGGTGTTGTTGCTCTTCTCTCCGGTGGGATAGACCTGACCGCGGCCTCGGTTACCCCCCACGAAAATCTGGTATTTGCCGAAGTGGATGTTGCTGTCGGTTGCAGGATCCGGTGAAAGGACAGGGAAAACGATTTCCTGGTGCTGATCACCTGGAATCGGACCTACAAGAAGAATGTTGGGTTGATCATCGCTGTACTGCGTGAAATAAACACCTTCCGTTTCCTCTTTGATCTCATCAGTCCAGCGGTCCTGGGGGGCCAGGGTGAAGCCGTCAGGGAGTTGGATCACAGCTCCGACCTGTAAACCCACATCACTGCCGTCTGCACCGATTTCCTGGAGGCCTTGCTCGTAAGGGATTTTCACTGACGCCTTGAACACCGTGTCTGGAAGAACGGATTGAGGAACCTCTGCCTGGGTGATTTTCTTGGCCAGGTGGCAGTTTGCGCAGACTATCTTGCCTGTGGCTTCTCTTGGGGATGCATAGTTCTGTTGAGCCCAGAAGGGGTAAGCCCAGCTGCTTGAGGGAGCCGCGAACACGGCAAAGCCCATGATCAGGGCTGCGAAAAGTGGGGAGAGAATTCGGCGCATCGGAGGCTTGTTTGAGAGAGCGGTGGGAAAAAGGTTGTTGATCAGCCCCACCAGGGCTTCTCACCTGTTCGGAAGTCGGTTTCGGTCCACTGGCTCACGAAAACGTTGTCGTCCTCAACGCTCACGTTGGCGAGGGCCAGAGAGAGGGGCGCAGGGCCCCTCACCACCTTGCCGGTGGCGTCGTATTGGCTGCCGTGGCAAGGGCACATGAACTTGTTGGCACCACTGTTCCAAGGGACAACACAGCCCAGATGAGTGCAGATAGCATTGATGCCGTAACTGCCGATGGCGTCCTCACCTTCAACGATTAAATAAGTGGGATCTCCCTTAAGCCCCTGGACAAGACTGCGATCACCTGTGGGGTGGTCACTCAGCCAGCCCGTCAGCGTCACGGGATTGCCGAGTTCATCCTTGGCACTGGTGCCTCCACCGCTTCCTGCAGCACGTGGAGGAATGAAGTAGTTCACCACCGGATAGAGCGCTCCGAGGGCGACGCCAGTCACGGACCCAAAGGTCAGAAGATTCATGAACTGCCTGCGGCCCATTCCGGGCACATCAGCGGCTGGCATCTGAGTCATGTCTGACGTTCGTTGGGCACTGGATGGGACCCATTATGGGCGCTATAGGGGCGTGTCACACTTTGCCGAGACTGGATTTTCATTGATGTTTAAGGTCTTCATCAGTGCTCGCTGATCCCTCCTCCGAGAGGCAGTCGCGCCCTCTGTCGGTCGATGAAGTCATCGACCTGCTGCGCTCTCGCTGGCAAGCCAGTTATGACCTTCAGCTCGTCACCAGGCGCAGGCGGATGTACATCCAGGTGATGTGGGCTTACCTCGAGCAACAGTCCTTCCCTCTGGATGAGCCCGATTACCGGGCTCATCTCGCGGAAGTCCTGGAAATCGTCAACAGACTGGGGGAAGCGGAGACTGTTCGGGACTGGTTGCTCACGACCCGGGACAAGCCGCGACTAGGAAAGGCGCTCAGTCTGCAGCTGCAGGGGGAGGGGACTCTGGAGGAGTTTCTGCTCTGAACCGTTGAACCGCTGCGACGAGAAGCACTCCGATCAGGTAGAGAGCGGTGATTGCCCCAGCTAGCAACAACATGGTGACCGGGTCCGTGGACGGCGTCAGGACAGCACCAGCCAGGGCTGAAATCAGCACGACCCAGCGCCATGCGGAGAGCATGCGTTGCCAGTTGACCAGGCCGAAGACTCCCAGAAGAAGCTGCAGAACTGGAAGCTGAAAAGCCAGCCCGGTCGACAGCATGAGCAGCAGAACGAAGTCGAGATAGCGCTCAATCGACCAGAGGGGCTCAACGACATCGGCGCCGTAACTGACGAGAAAATTCAGCGCAGCAGGCACCAGTGCCCACCACGCAAAGCCCAGCCCAGCCATGAACAGAACAGCTGATCCCGCCACCGACGGCGCAATCAGTCGACGCTCTCCACGGGTCAGGCCTGGCAGAACAAAGGCCAGTCCCTGATACAGCACGTAGGGGAGTGCCAGCGTGAGTCCCGCATAGCCGGCCACTTTGAAAGAGACGAACAGAAACTCCCCAGGAGCCAGTTGCAGGAATCGGATCGAACCGGCGGGCTCTTCAAGAATTCTGACCAGAGGCCGCACCGCCAGAAGGCAGGCCAAGGCACAGACAACCACTGCGACAAGACTGCGCAGCACTCTCTGACGCAGTTCCTCCAGATGATCAACCAGAGGCATCTCCACGTCGTTGGGAGGACTGTCCTGAACTCCGATCCGAATCGGCGGCGGCGGTGACAGCTTCGGGGACTCTTCAGGCGTGATCGGCGTCAGAGGTGATTGAGCAGGTGGCTTGGATCAGGCTAGGGGGTTCCAAGTCTCAAGGGTTTTGTGCGCACGGTCCGGTTCCGCCCAGACCAGCTCGGCCTGGCGATGTCTCACGGTCCCTGGTGCAGTGCCAGGAATTCTCTGGAGATGTTCCACGCCCGTCATCACCACCGGCACCCTTCGATTTCCCTTCGCCCTGCTGAACCAGGCTGCAAGGTCTGCCGCAAGCTGCAGGTCCAGCTCTGAAGCAGCCGCTGCCGAGGCCTTGAGCACGACATGGCTTCCCGGACACTCCTGTGCATGAAACCAGAGATCACCTGCGCGAGCCTGATGCAGACTGATCCACTCGTTCTGGCGGTGATTGCGCCCCACCTGAATCACAAGTCCATGCTTGGAGCGGATCTCCAGTGGCTGAGGTTGACCCGGTGGAGGACCGCTGCGGCGACGGCGACGGCGAGGGGTCAGCAAATCCTCCAGTTCGGCCTTCAGCTCGCGCAATTGTCGGTTGCGATCGTCAGCATCGTCCCAGTCCGCCTGCATCAGATCTGCCAGGAAGCTTGCGCTGCCTTCAATCAGCGCAAGACGTTGATCGTGATGGGCCAGTCGTTCTTCGATCAGAGGAATGGAGCGTCGCAGCCGTCTGGCGCGCTGGTAAAGCTTCTGGGCCTGGTCGATGCTGTCTCTGTCAGGAGCGGCCTGACAGAAAATGGCATCCGCCTGGTGTTGAAGATCATCGGCTCCAGCAGTGGCATGCAGTCGCTCAACCTGCTCGAGACGTTGGGCCTGTTCCCGTTGTCGGCTCTGTTCCAAAAGCTGTTGCAGCTCCTGGCTCTCCCTCAGCAGTTGTCGCTGGTTGAGATGGTTCCGGTAATACAGCCCTAAACGAAGGCTGAGTGATTCACCTTCACCTGCTGAGTCTGCCGGATCATTCCAGACGCGATAGCCACCCGACTCATCGAGGTAAAGGGTGAATTCGCCACGATTGAGATGTTTCAGCCATTGCGTCCAGCGTTGATGCAGCAGCAGCCACTGGTTGTCGCGGATCTCTGTTACCGGAGTGCTGGCTGAGAGCTGCAACGGCAGCTCATCCTCTGGGGGAAAGCTGATGAGTTGCCTTGTCAGAGCGGGGCTGATGCCCTGATAGGTGTCGCGCAGCGCTTTGCCCAGATCGACAGGGACCAGAGTCAGCCTGCGCTTCCACTGCTCGAACGGCTCCTCGAGGCTTGGTGGCAGGCTCTGCAGCGATGGTGGCGGGAGATAAGCATCTCCACTGCTCAAGGGCCGTACCCGTGACTGGTGCTGTCTGACCTGTCTGGCAATCGCGGTGATCCGCTTCTGGTCATCCAGCAGCAGCACATTGCTGTGGCGACCCATCAGCTCGAGAACCAAAGTGCGCACGCTTTCCTCGCCTGGGCGTGGGGCGAAATGCAACAGCACAACCCGCTCAAAGTCACGCTGCTCCAGTTCCACCAGGGCCAGCTGCTTCAGGCCGTGCTGAACCTGCTGAGCCAGCGTGCTGCCAGTTCCAATCCTGCTGGGAGGGGGAATCTGAACAAGTCTGGCGGCCTCTGCCTGCCAGCTGAGTTCCAGCCAGACCATCCCGGTCAGGGTTCGGAAGCCCAGCTGCAGGCTCTGCTGATTCGGTTGTTGTGCTTTTTCAAAGCGACTTGGAATGATCTGTGTTCGCAGATCCCCCAGAACCGCCCGAAGGCTGGTGAGGTCCATCACCTGAAGCGTGCTGTTTGCCATCGCTATCCGGTGGCCTTTCGACTGGGGTGCCTTCCTACCCTGCTGCCTGACCTCACACAAGCCATGGCAACGACTGATCTCCGCGCCAGGCTCACTTTGCTGACAGGCCCCAGTGGCGTTGGCAAAGGGACTCTGGTGACACGCTTACTTGAGCGTCATCCGCAGCTCTGGCTTTCCGTTTCGGCCACCACCCGGGCTCCTCGCGAGGGTGAAAAGGATGGCATTCATTACTTCTTCCACTCGCGTGAATCATTTGACCAACTGGTCAGCGAGGGAGGGTTGCTGGAGTGGGCTGAATTCGCCGGGAACTGCTACGGAACCCCCAAGCAACCTGTCTTGAAGAGGCTTGAGTCGGGGACTCCTGTTTTGCTGGAAATCGAACTCGAGGGTGCTCGTCAGGTGCGCGGCAGCTTTCCTCAAGCCCTGCAGATCTTTCTTGCACCGCCAAGTTTTGCAGAGCTCGAACAAAGGATCCGTGGCCGAGGCACGGAAGATGAAGCCGCGATTGCCAGACGTCTGGATCGTGCGAGGACTGAACTCAGAGCCCAGCAGGAATTTGACGCTGTTGTCATCAACGATGACCTCAAAACCGCTCTTGACGAGCTTGAGCGGTTAATGGGGCTGGCCGCAGCTTGAGCAAATCAGAGCGGGTGGAACAGCAGGTCGGGGAAGAATCTGTTCCACTCGATCAGGATGCCTGCCGTCAACGTGAACCAGATGGCGGCAACCACAGGTGCAGTGGAGAGAAATTTTTTCATCCTTGGGTAGTTAGGTAAAGGAGCTTTTGTAATCAGCGGGGTGAAACTGTGATTTTCGAATCACTTTCAGTCAGCTTGCCACTGTTGAACTCTGAAATGGCAGCAACAGGCCATGTGGCTGCTTTGACAACGGAGTTCAACGCAAGTTTCATGTCTAGCTGGATCTCAAGCATGTTTTGATCCTTGCGACCGCGAATGGCCTTGAGATAGTCACGTCCGGCCCAGCCAATGGTTCCGGTGATGTAAAGGAACATCAGTCCTGGGAGTACGAAATCACCAGCATGGTTCCAACGACCGTCAACGATCAGATGGGGAAGACCATCCTCACCACAGGAGGCTTTGCTGTACATCTTGAAGCGGGCGACGGCCTGTGGCGTTGAGGCTGCACTGGCACGTTGCTGGAAACGTGCACTTTCAGAACAGGGAGTCAGCCCTGCTACATCAGCTCTGGCGACCGGTGCGAAACCGAACACCAGCAGGGCCGAAAGCGCGAGAGCGAAGAAACGACGCATCGGAACGGTGCCTGTTGAACCTGCCCTTGGGAGGCAGGATGTATCAAATTGACAGTAGTGGAGCTTGTTGACCTGCATGGCCAAGGTGCTAGCGCTCGAAACAAGTTGTGACGAGTCTGCCGCGGCTGTTGTGGAACAGAGCGGAGGTCGCCTGCAGGTGCTGTCGCATCGGATTGCATCCCAGATTGAGGAACATGCCCAGTGGGGCGGAGTGGTGCCGGAGATCGCCTCACGCAGGCATGTGGAAGCACTGCCTCATTTGATCGGTCAGGCGCTCAATGACGCAGCACTGCCGATCAGCGATCTGGATGCCGTTGCTGCCACTGTGACCCCAGGTCTTGTTGGGGCCCTGATGGTGGGTTCCTTGACGGGCCGCACTCTGGCGGCGCTTCACAACCGACCTTTTATTGCCATTCACCATCTTGAAGCCCATCTGGCCTCGGTTCGGCTGGCGTTGTCCCCGCCAGCCCCGCCTTATCTCGTTCTGCTGGTGAGCGGTGGGCACACGGAACTGATACGCGTCGAGGCAACAGGAGCGCTGGAGCGGCTCGGTCGCAGCCATGACGACGCCGCTGGTGAGGCCTTCGACAAGGTTGCTCGTCTGCTGGGGCTGGAGTACCCAGGAGGGCCGGCAATTCAGGCTGCTGCCGTTGAGGGTGATGTCAGCCGCTTCAACCTTCCGAAAGGTCGCGTCTCAAAACCTGGAGGGGGCTATTACCCCTACGACTTTTCTTTTAGTGGCCTCAAAACGGCCATGCTTCGTCAGGTTGAGGCTTGTCGGACTTGGGATCAGCCACTGCCCCTGGCCGATCTGGCCGCCAGCTTCCAGCAGGTCGTTGTGGATGTACTGGTCGATCGCAGCCTCCGATGCTGTTGCGATCTTCATCTGTCAACACTGGTGATGGTGGGCGGCGTGGCCGCCAATCAACGGTTGCGTGAATGCATGCATGTCAGAGGTGCTGAACAGGGAGTTGAGGTGCACCTGGCACCACTCAGCTATTGCACCGATAACGCAGCGATGGTGGGGGCAGCTGCGCTTGGACGTTTGCACTCCGCAGCCATCTCCAGTTCATTGGCTCTGGGCGTTTCAGCACGCTGGGCTCTCGAAAACTGCGCTCCTCTGTATCAATCGAATCCGCCTTTCTGAGCTGCAGTGCATAGGGTGTCGCGACTTGCAACAAGGTGATGTCGATCAAGGCCGAGACGCGCCAGCAGAACAACGTTGAACAGGTTGATTCCGGTGAATTGAATGCTTGGCGCAGAGGTTTTACGCCCCAGGCAGAAATCTGGAATGGACGCCTAGCCATGCTGGGATTGTCTGTGTCGCTCGGAATTCTGTTCGTGATCAGGGTTTCCGCTTCCAGCGCCCCAGCCGCCTGACGATCGAAACCCCACGCCTAACCCTTTCCCCTCAAGGCCTGAGCCAGTTCATTGGGTTTCAGGCTCTGAGCCACAGCCTGGTCAGCTTCGACTCTCTCCTGCTCCACAAGACTCTGCAGGCATTGATTGGTGGTAACCATTCCGTCAAAACTACTTCGCTGCATGATCTCTTCAACTTCATCCAGGGCTCCACGCTGGATGTAGTCCTTACAGGCTTCCGTATTGATCAGGATGTCGTGGAAAGCGGCCCGCTTGCCATCTGTGGTTCGGATGAGGCCCTGAGAAATCACACCCAGTAGTGACTCCGACAGAGATCGACGCACGCTCTCCTGGTCCTCGGGTGGGAACATGCCAAGCACTCTCTCCACGGTCTTGACGGCTGAATTTGTGTGGAGTGTTCCAAACACCAGGTGCCCGGTTTGAGAGGCTTCCAGGGCAGTGCTCAGGGTCTCCTGGTCGCGAATCTCACCCACGAGAATGACGTCGGGATCTTCCCGTAGAGCCGCTTTCAGAGCGTTGTGAAATTTCAGGGTGTGCAGTCCGACCTCCCGATGTCGAATCAGTGAGCTTTGGCTTGTGTGGACGAACTCGACCGGATCTTCAATGGTGAGGATGTGGCGATTCTGGTTTCGATTGATCCAGTCGATCATCGCCGCCAGTGTTGTGCTTTTCCCGGATCCGGTTGGGCCGGTGATCAGGACGAGCCCCTTGGGTCGTGAGGACAGATCACGCAGAACACCGGGCAGGTTCAGCTGCTCAAGGGTCAGGATCGTCTGGGGAATCAGCCGCAGAACCATGGCTGGCCCCCGCAGGGAGTCCAGAAGGTTGATGCGCACGCGCACAAAGGAAAACGCGTGGGCACCATCGAATTCCTTGATCTGATGGAAATCATCGATCTGCTGCGGCGTCAGGATTTCCCTCAGCCAGCGCTGGAAGGTTTGCTGAGTTGTGCAGGGCCACTCCGTCGTCAGCATCTCGCCACGGGCCCGGTATCGAGGGATTTCACCGACTCCGAGATGAACGTCTGAATGTCCCTTTTCATGGGCGATGCGTACGATCTGCTCCAGGCTGGGCGCCCCATCCTTCCCGTCGCTGATCGCTGTGGCGGCTGGTGATGGATGCCCTGGCGGGGAGACGGCGCCAGTGGGAAAGCCCGGTGGAAAGATCGGCTGACTCACACAATTCCCTGACGTCTTTGCTCAGCTTCGCCACAGCTGTCCTGTTGGCAAGTGAATGCTTCAGAAGAGCTGCGTGAAACGCGCTTAGGATCGCTCCATCAACCCTCTGTTTATGGCTGCCAGGCCCCGTGTGACCATCGTGCTTGGCACCAGACCGGAAGCCATCAAGCTTGCTCCGGTGATTCAGGAATTCCGGGGCTGTTCAGCGCTGGATACTCGCGTTGTCCTCACGGGACAGCATCGCGAAATGGTGACGCAGGTCATGGATCTCTTCCGAATCAGGGCGGATCAGGATCTTGGCCTGATGGCTCCGCGTCAGACGCTGACGCACGTCACCTGCTCAGCTCTTCAGGGCCTGCGCGATGACTTCCAAGCTTTTCCGCCTGGACTGGTTCTGGTTCAGGGAGACACCACAACGGCCTTTGCCGCTGCTCTGGCAGCGTTTTACGAGCAGATCCCCGTGGGCCATGTGGAGGCCGGTCTGCGCACGGACAATCTCCTTGATCCATTCCCTGAAGAGGCGAATCGCCGGCTGATCTCCCAGGTGTCCCAGTTGCATTTCGCTCCCACCGAGCGCTCAGAAGCCAACCTGAAGGCTTCCGGCGTGGTCGGTCGGGTCATGGTCACGGGCAATACGGTCATCGATGCCCTCCTGCGCATGGCTGAGCAGGCCCCTGTTCTTTCTGATCTGCCCATCGACTGGGCCAATCAGCGCGTGATTTTGGCCACAGTCCATCGCCGGGAGAACTGGGGAGAGCGATTGCACAGCATCGCTGCGGGCATGCTTGAGGTTCTTGAAGGCCATCCTGACGTCGTGCTGCTGCTGCCTCTGCATCGCAATCCAACAGTTCGGGAGCCTCTGCGAGCTTTGCTCGGCGACCATCCCCGTGTGGTTCTGAGCGAGCCCCTCGACTACGACCGGTTGGTTGCTGCAATGAAAGGGTGCACCCTGCTGCTCACCGATTCCGGAGGTCTTCAGGAGGAGGCTCCCGCGCTGGGAAAGCCGGTCCTGGTGCTGCGTCGCACGACTGAGCGTCCCGAGGCCGTTGATGCCGGTACCGCAAGACTTGTCGGAACGGACACTGATTCAATCAACCGTGAGGCGTCACTCCTCCTCGATGATCCGAAGGCCTATGAGCAGATGGCCAGGGCTGTGAACCCCTTCGGAGATGGTCGAGCCAGCGGCAGGATTCTTGAAGCTGCACTTGCCTTGCTCAACGGCTGATGCCGCCTTCAGCCCCTGCGGGCGTTATCGCTGGATGCTGCGTCGTCCAATTCTCAGGCCGTCACCGGATGATCCCTTCAAGGTTCTCCTGTTTGTCGGCCTCAATCCTTCCCTGGCCGATGGTGGTCGTGACGACCCCACGCTGAGACGTCTGCAGGGTTTCGCACGGGCCTGGGGCTATCACCAGCTTGTGGTGCTCAATTTGTTTGGGAGGATCTCTCCATCCCCAGCGGCCTTGCATCGTTGCATCGATCCTGTAGGGCTGGACTGCGACCGAGTGCTGAACAGCTGGTTCGAGACATGGTCCCGCTCACCTGGCTGCGACCTGTGGTTGGGCTGGGGTGCGTCGGGCTCCCTGCATCTGCGTGACAAGAAGGTGGTCAAGATGCTCGCCAGGGCCCTTGCTGTGCGTGGGCAGGGGGCTCCTCCACTGGTGATCGGCACCACCCGCAGCGGTCAACCTCGTCACCCGCTCTATGTGGCTGCTGGGAGCCCGCTTTCCCCCTGGGCCTGTACGGTTCGCTGATGACACGCACCCCACGCCGTTACAAGATTTCGCTTCACCTCTCTGGAGGTCAAACAGAGGTCGTGCATTTCCCCACTCTCGAGTCCTTTCAGGAGTGGTACCAGGCACTGGCCAGCGGCGCGAGTGGTCAGGCTTTTGTGAATGTCCCCCTTGGGGATCTCGAAGGGGAGTATCTGGTGATTCGCCCTGAAGCGGTCATCGGTGTGCGTGTGGAACCGCAATTCGCATCCATCGATGACGCCTGAGAGGCTCGGACTGCTCTGGGGCATCACGGTGTTCGCCGGAGCCGGGGCGCGATTGCTTGCCGCCCTGTCAGGCCTTCCAGGGGTGGTGCTGTTGCTGTTGTCAGGACTGCTGATCGGACGATCCGGTCTTGGACTCGTGGAGCCTCTGGACCTGGGAGAGGGCCTTGAGACCACCGTTGGCCTGCTTGTGAGTCTCGTTCTGTTTGATGGTGGGCTGAATCTGCGCTTGCCCGGAGACACCATCAAAGCGACCGTGCTGCGGATTTCCGTGCTGCGTTTGCTGCTGTCGCTGGGAGCGGGAATTTTGGCAGCGCACTGGCTGGCCGGATTGGGATGGTCCGTGGCTGCGGTCTACAGCGCCATTGTGTTGGGAACAGGCCCCACGGTGGTCACACCGATCGTGCAACAGATCCGCCTGGCTCCTCCCCTCGGGGATGTCCTCGAAGCGGAGGGATTGGTGCTCGAGCCCGTGGGAGCGGTGCTGGCACTGTTGCTGCTTGAGCTGCTGCTGGGCGACCTCTACGGTTGGAGAGGTCTGGCGATTGGCCTGCTGTCCCGCCTGGGAGGTGGGGTGTTGATCGGAGTCGCTGTTGGATGGCTGCTTGCCGAGCTGTTGAGACGTTTGCCTTCAGAGCATGCCGTCGGCTTACGGCTGCAGTTAACTCTTGGCGTTCTGTTTCTCATGTTTGCCATCTGCGAGTGGCTGCTTCCCGAATCCGGTCTGCCGGCATCGGTCGCTGCAGGTGTTGTGGTGGGCCGTCGTCCATCCACGCAGGCCGCTCAGCTGGATGAGCTGATTCGCGAACTGGCCAGATTGGCGATCACGATGCTTTTCCCGCTGCTGGCGGCTGATGTGTCGTGGGCTGAACTCAGTCCGCTCGGCTGGGGTGGTGTCAGTTGTGTGATGATGCTGATGCTGCTGGTGCGTCCTGCAGCAGTGGGCGTTGCCACGATCGGATTGCCACTTGACTGGCGTCAACGCCTTTTCATGGGTTGGCTCGCGCCAAGAGGAATCGTGACGGCCGCCGTGGCATCACTGTTTTCGATTCGCCTTGAACAGGCCGGGATTCTCGGGGCAGGCCGACTTCAGGGTCTGGTGTTTCTCACGATTCTGATGACTGTGGGTTTGCAGGGACTGACGGCCCAGCCCTTGGCACGTGTTTTAGGCCTGATTCAGTCTGATCCTGAGGAGTCAGGTGAGGCAGCGCTTCAGACGGGGCAGGTCCTGCCCGACCCTGGCCAGCAATGACCAGGTTGTGATCAGATCCGGTCCCTTGAGACGGCCCAGCAGAGCAGCACGCAACGATTTCATCAGAACACCCTTTTTGACTCCGGCTTTGCTTGCGGCATTGGTCAGCAGTTCCTGTGCCTGTGCGGTGTCATTGCCGTCCCATGGATCACTCTCGAGCGACTCCACAAGTTGATCGATCGCCCCCCTGGCTCCATCGGCTTCAAGTTGCTTGAGCCCATCGTCCTCAAGCTCAGGACAGACAAAAAATGGTTGTGCCTGGTCAATGCCGTCCTTCAGCAGGGTGAGAGAGGGGCCGAGCAATTCGCACAAAGCGAGGCTCCAGCTCACGTCCTCAGGAAGGTTCCATCCCTGCTCGCGCCAGAGCGGCGAGATGTCCTCCAGCAGTTGCTGCGGTGTGAGGCCATGCAGCACCTGTGCATTGAGCCAGTTGAGCTTGTCCCAGTCGAAACGCGCACCGGCTTTGTTCACTCGATCGAAGCTGAACACTTCGGCTGCCTGCGAGAGAGTGAAGCGTTCCTCCATCCCTTCGGGAACAGACCAGCCAAGCAGGGTCATGTAGTTGGCGATCGCCTCAGCCGTGTAACCCATCGCCTGGAAATCATTGATCGAGGTGACGCCGTCACGCTTGGACAGTTTGCGCCCCTCCGCATTGAGGATCAGTGGGGTATGGGCGAAGATCGGGGCGGGCAGCTCAAGAGCCTGGTAGAGCAACAGCTGCTTGGCGGTGTTGGCGATGTGGTCCTCACCCCTGATGACATGCGTGATCGCCATGGCCGCGTCATCGACCACAACCACAAGGTTGTAGAGAGGGTCACCGATCTGGTCAGCGGGAGCGCGACGGGCAATAACCATGTCACCGCCTAGATCTGATCCACGCCAATGCATCGGTCCACGGACAAGATCACGCCAGTGGATCTCCTCACTGTCATCGATCCGGAAGCGGATCACCGCTTCACAGCCTTCAGCCTGAAACGAAGCTTCCTGCTCCGCTGTGAGGTGTCTGTGTCGGTTGTCGTAGCGAGGTGCCCTGTTCTCAGCTTTCTGGACCTCTCGCATGGCTGCGAGCTCCTCTTCGCTGGCGTAACAGCGGTAGGCAAGGCCTCGGTCAAGCAGCTTCTGAATGGCGGCACGATGCTCGTTGACCCGCTCGCTCTGAATCGTGGGATCTTCATCCCAGTCAATACCAAGCCATGAGAGGCCAGCAAGAATGTTGGCGGTGAACTCGGGCTTGGAGCGCTCCTTGTCAGTGTCCTCAATCCTCAGCAGAAACTGACCTTTCTGGTTTCGTGCGAACAACCAGTTAAAGACTGCTGTTCTTGCCGTACCAATGTGGAGAGTGCCCGTTGGACTTGGGGCCAGACGAACACGCACCATGGTGTGGCTCGGGATGAAGAACGGGACCGACGGGATTCGAACCCGCAACTTCCGCCGTGACAGGGCGGTGCTCTAACCGGTTGAACTACGGTCCCAGATCGGATTCAGATCGACGGTGCTCGTCCGTTGGAATCTGATCTGCGTCACTTGCGCGACTTCGAAAGTATCGACTGTTGCCCTGCCCTCCGTCAATACGCGCGTGGGTCGGGTTCAGAACAATTTGGCTTCAGAACCCACCATTTCTGAATTGGTATCAGTCATGGCGACAGGTTCGCTTTTCAGATGTCGGTTGAGGGCCCCTTTGGGAAGCTTGTTCCAGTGGAGATGAATGGACCCGAGCACACCTCAATTTGAGGCAGAACATGGGTTCCGCCTCAAGACTGCCCATCTGTTCACTAGAGGGGAAAACCCTGTTCAGACACTGAGAATGTTCTCACCGCAAGCACTTTAGGAAGACACAAAAAACCGGTGGGCACAGCCACCGGCCTCCGTGATCCCTTGCAGGGATGGATACGTTTTGGTCAGGGACGGAAACCTGCAGGCTCAATCAGACGGACCTGATTGCCACGCGCAGTGAACTCACGGCCCTGGTCGCTTTGAACGACCACACGCCCTCCGGATTTGACGCGAATGACACGGGCACGAACCCAGCCGAGGGCGGCTGATTCGAGGACCTTGACCACATCACCAGGTTGAAGATCCAACTCCATGCTCGAAACTAGGAAACTGCAGAAGGGGCCATCGGACGCGCCGTGGAGGACTTGAACCCCCGACATCAGGTTTTGGAGACCTGCGTTCTACCAACTGAACTAACGGCGCAAGGCGATGAACCCCTCGACCATCACAAACGCGATGGCATTGGATTGAACGAGGCCTAAACCTCAGCGATCGAAGCGCTGCTTCACGCGGGTGGCCTTGCCCACCCGTTCCCGCAGATAGAAAAGCTTCGCCCGACGTACCTTACCTCGGCGCTCCACCTTGATGGAAGCCACTTGAGGACTATGCAGCATAAAGACTCTCTCAACGCCGATTCCCTGAAAAATCCGACGAACCGTGATGGTTTGATTCACCCCGCCGTGACGCTTAGCGATCACCACTCCCTCGTAAGGCTGGACGCGTTCCTTGTTTCCTTCGCTGATGCGAACGCCGACTCGCACGGTATCGCCCACATAGATGTCAGGAAGATCGGTTTTCTGCTGAGCCTGCTCAAACTGTCTGATCAACTCATCAGGATTGAAACGTTCAGCCGTGGCAGCTGGAGCAGCAGTCTTCGGGGACTCGTTCTCAGTACTTGCGCCGTCTGCGTTGTCTTGTGCAGATGTGTCTTTCTGGTCCGCTGCCATCCCAGCTCCGGGTAATCACGCCAAACAATCAGCTTACCCTGCCGGCCCGCCGTCCACTGAGCGTTTCTTCCAGGCGTTTCTCCAAGACTGCAGCATCATTCCTCCGCCGGTGATCAACATCCACAGCACGCCCAGTGCATTGAGGACAACCACCACCGGCTCAAGCTGCGGCCCAAGCCATTCCCCTTCATGCAGGCTCATCAGCCAGTGGGCGTTGTCGCGGCTCACTCCGAACCAATCACGTGCCACTCGATAGCTCAGGCCCGTGATGACTGTGGTCATCAACGGCAGAAGAACCAAAGGCGCCACTTTGCTGTGCCAGCGCCGCAGTCGTGCCATCCAGAGAGCCACCGGCATTAGCTCGTCACCATTGATAGCGTGACAGCAGGACGTCGGGACTGCCCGAAGGAATCACCGATGAACTTGTTCGCTGACCTGCTTTCCTCGACCAAAACCGGAAGCGTGACGGCCACAGGCCCGCGCATTCAGCAACGTCGGGGCGTGGAGATCAAATCGGCGAGAGAGCTGAAAATCATGGCCAAGGCCAGTCGGATCGTGGCAACTGTGCTTCGCGAGATCATGGAAATGGTCGAGCCTGGTCAGACCACCGCTGATCTGGATGCCCATGCCGAGCGGCGCATTCGAGAAATGGGTGCAACGCCGAGCTTCAAGGGGTACCACGGGTTCCCCGCAAGCATCTGTTCGAGCATCAATGACGAGGTGGTGCACGGAATCCCCAGCAACAAAAAGGTGATTCAGGCCGGCGATCTGCTCAAGGTGGATACGGGAGCATTCTTCGAGGGCTATCACGGCGACAGTTGCGTCACCATCTGCGTTGGTGAGGTGAGTGAGCAGGCGGCCACCCTCAGCAGGGTGGCTCAGGAGTCACTGATGGCAGGACTGGCGCAGATCCGCTCAGGCAACACGCTGCTCGACATCGCTGGAGCCGTTGAGGACCGCGTCCATGAAGGGGGATTCAGTGTGGTGGAGGACTACACGGGGCACGGTGTGGGCCGCAATCTTCACGAAGAACCCTCCGTCTTCAACTTCCGAACGGACGTTCTGCCGAACGTCAAACTGCGACCTGGCATGACCCTGGCGGTGGAACCAATCCTCAATGCCGGCAGCAAAGCCTGTCGCACGCTCAGGGACCGCTGGACTGTGGTCACGCGCGATGGCAGCCTGTCTGCCCAGTGGGAGCACACAATCGTCGTGACCTCCGACGGATGCGAAATTCTCACGGATCGTGGCGATTAAGCCACAGGATCCTGTTGTAGACCAATCGCCCCAGCTCGATCAGAGGCATCGCCAGCAAGGTGATTGGATTGGGGGTGACGATGATCAGTGGCAGGCCCAGGTCGGCCTGCCAGAGGATCTGGCCTGCGACGAAATCAGCTGACATCACTCCGATCGGATTGAGGTTCGAACGAAATGGGCCGAGCACCAGTTTGCGCAGTTTCGGCAGCCTGGTCCTCTCCTGACGAGGAGCGCTCCAGCGCAGGCTCACGAGCTGGCCGATCAGGCGCTTGCTGAGCTCGTAAGCAGGGCTGAGTGCGGGTTGTATCTCCGCTTCCGATGTGTTCACCCATAGCTCCGGTGGATGTGCCGGTGGCTGGAGGCCCCTCTCAAGCTGCTCAAAGCGCTGCAAAAGCCTCCATTGGCTGAGGGCATTGACTTCAAGGGCCCTGTTCAGGCTCTCAGGGCTTTGATCGCCTCCGGGATTGATGCCGTGGTTGAGAACGAGCACATCCAGATCCAGCAAGGTGGAATCAAGTTCCTCTTCCTTTCCGCAGCTCCAGCAGACCCACTCCTGAGGCCCGGTCAAGCTGTTCAGTTCGGTCGGTTTGGGGCGGTGACTCAGAGCGATGACCCAGGCGCCCTTCTGTCTGAGACGTCGAGTCAGTGCACGACCCAGTTCACCTCCTGCTCCTGTGATTCCCACCCTGCGACCTGCCCAGGTTTCTGCAATAGAGCTCGAATCAGATGTCCTTGGCACAGGCTGGGCCATGGCGGTGAACTGGTGCATGCTTGAAACAGCTCGACGGTATGACGTTGTCCAGTCCGTCCGGAGACGCTCAACTGGCGCTGTTCGCTCCTTACTGCGGTGGGCTTCGCAGAGAGCAGGCCCTGCGACGTGCACTTGAACGATTGCCGTTGGGACAGTTCGAAGGGGCGCGTGCCCGCAGTGATGCACAGCCCCATCGGTACGTGCTGAGCTGGAGTGCTGCCAATGCCCCGCTGCAGGCGTGTCGCTGTGAGTTGCGCTTTCAGGACCGGGCTGATCAGCGTTATCCGTTTGAGTGCCCCGCGCATCAACTGCTGGATTGGCTGATGCAAGCTGATGAAGGTGGCCGTCAGGATTTGCCGGACAGCTTCTGGCAGTGGTTGTTGCTTGAGCAGATTGCTGATGATGGTTCCCCTTAAATTAAGGGCATCAACCTCAGACTTCCCTGATGGGCTCAACGCTGCTGATTGGATCCTGTGAACCCTTCAGTGGCAAGTCCGCCCTAGTGCTCGGGATCGCAAGGCATCTGCGCTCGGTTGGCATTCGGGTCCTTTTCGGTAAACCGCTTGCCACAAGCATGGACTGGGAATCCGATCATGGTTTGCTCCCCTCATCGTTGATCGATGACGACGTCCGTTTTGTCGGAGAGACCCTCGGGTTGCCGCCTCAGGACCTGATCCCTTCCCTGCATCTGCTCTCCCCTGATACCGCACAGCAACGGCTAGCCAAAGGAACCTTGGAGGCCGGTGAGGGGCTGGAACAACTACGCAACAGTCTTCAGCAGTCAGAGAATGGAGTCACTCTTCTCGAAGCCGCAGGCAATCTCCATGAAGGCCTGCTTTACGGACTGAGTCTGGTGCAACTGGCCCGCGATCTCGATGCACCGGTGGTGCTCGTGCATCTCTGGGAAGACAGTCGCAGCGTCGATGCGTTGCTGGCCGCCAGTCAGCAGCTCGGTGACCGACTGCGCGGGGTGGTGCTGAATGCAGTCACTCCGGATGATGTGGAAAGCCTTGAACGTGATGTGGTGCCCTCTCTTCAGGCACTTGGCATCAAGGTGTTCGGTGTGATGCCCCGATCGCCTCTGCTGCGCAGCGTCACGGTGGGCGAACTCGTTCGTCGGTTGGATGCGCGGGTGATCTGCTGTAGAGAGAAACTCGACCTCTTGGTCGAGACGCTCAGTATCGGGGCGATGAATGTGAACTCAGCGATGGAGTTCTTCCGCAGACGCCGCAACATGGCTGTGGTCACTGGAGCAGATCGCACCGATATCCAGCTGGCAGCCCTGGAGGCATCCACGCAATGTCTGATTCTGACGGGTGCCGGAGATCCGCTTCCCCAGCTGATCAGTCGAGCGGACGAACTGGAGGTGCCACTGCTCAAAGTCGAGCAGGACACACTCGGGACCGTGGAAGTGATCGAACAGGCGTTCGGTCATGTGCGTCTGCACGAGGCGGTGAAAGCGACTTACGCCTTCCGCCTCGTGGAAGAACACTGCCGCCTTGCGGACCTGCTCAGCGCCGTGGGACTGGAGCACCTTGCAATCGGCTCAAAGTGATGGTCCCGACAGGGTTCATCGCTGCTAGCTTCTAGGAACGCTCGCAGGTAGTCATTGAGCCGATCCCTTGATCTTCCTGCAATGGACAGGGTGGACACCCTCGCGCAGGAATTGGCCTTGCTCCAGGACAAGGGAGCGCGGAGGATTGCCATCCTCGGCAGCCGCCATGTTCCTGTGGTTGCCATCCATCTAATCGAGTTGATCGCCCGATCGCTTGCTCAGGAAGGCCACTCTCTGGTCACCTCAGGTGCGCAGGGGGTCAATGCAGCGGTGATCCGGGGCGTTCTCGCTGTGGATGCCTCCAAGCTCACAGTTCTTCTGCCTCAGAGTCTCAGTCGTCAGGGGCCTGAGATCCGTGATCAGTTGGAGAATGTTCTGCATCTGATCGAAAAGCCTGAGCATGACGATCTGCCTTTGCCGATGGCCAGCAGCCTCTGTAACCAGGACATCATCAGCCGTTGTGATCAACTGATTTGCCTGGCTTTTCATGACAGCGAGACACTTCTCGCCAGTTGTCGCAATGCCGAGGACATGGGGAAGGTTGTCAGCCTGCTGTTTTTCGATTGAAGCTCAGGGCGTAGGCGGGGTCGGCAGAACCTTGAGCCTGGTGCCCTCCCTGCTGATCACAAGCACGCGATCTCCGGCCCGGAGGGGAGTCTCCACATCCAGTGAACTGGCCGCCCAGCTCTGACCATGCCAGCGAACCCTCCCTTCTCCTCCGGGCTCAATCGTTGCCAGCACCTCTGCCGTGTCGTCTTTCAACCGTCGACGTCCGGGCCTTGGATTGCGCTGGGCTGACCAGCGGCTCAGCCAAAGCGTTCCCAGCAAGGTGATGAGACTGAACAGGATGATCTGAATCCAGACCTGCAGCGGCAGCAAGGCCGTCAGCACAGACACGACAAGCCCGCCCAGGACGGCGAACATCAGCCCGTCGAAACTGGGTTGCACGAGCTCCACGATCAGCAGCACGCCTGCCACCAGCAACCAGATCAAAGGAGTCCAGAGAGGTGGCATGACAGGTGGCTTGTTCGCCTCACTTTGGGGACTAGCGTCGCCTTAGACATCCAATCGTCATGGAAGCGCTGCTAAGCCTGCCTGCACTGATCCTGATCGCACTTCTCGGCAGTGGCAGTGTCAAGGTGACCAGCGGTGGTCGCTCCCGTCTTGTTGAGCGGCTCGGCAAGTACGACCGTGAGCTGCAGCCAGGGCTCTCCGTCGTGATTCCCGTGGTCGAACGCGTGGTGAGTCACGAGTCACTCAAGGAACGGGTGCTGGATATTCCTCCCCAGCTGTGCATCACCCGAGACAATGTCTCCATCGAGGTCGATGCGGTGGTGTATTGGCAGTTGCTTGAGCATTCCCAGGCGTATTACGCCGTTGACAATCTGCAGGCAGCGATGGTGAACCTGGTGTTGACCCAGATTCGTGCCGAGATGGGCAAGCTGGATCTGGATCAGACCTTCACCACCCGCAGTGAAGTGAATGAGCTTCTACTCAAGGAGCTTGATGAGGCAACCGATCCCTGGGGAGTGAAAGTGACTCGCGTTGAAATGCGCGATATCAACCCCTCTCCGGGAGTCAAGCAGGCCATGGAAGCTCAGATGACTGCCGAACGGGAAAAGCGTGCTGCGATTCTGCGTTCCGAGGGGGAAAAGGAAGCCCAGTTGAATGAGGCTCGTGGCCGTGCAGAGGCTCTCGTTCTTGATGCCCGTGCCCAGAAGGAGGCGATCCTGCTTGAGGCCGAAGCTCAGGCCAAGCAGCAAGGTGTGATGGCTGAAGCGAAGTCGGAAGCGGCGCGCGTGATGGCAAGGGCTCTGGCTGAGAGCCCTGAGGCTGAAGAAGCTGTTCGGCTGATGCTTGCTGAGACCTGGATGGCCATGGGGCAGCGAATGGCCGACTCTCCAGCCGGCAGCGTGCTGATGGTGGATCCCCAGTCGCCTGCGTCACTGCTGGCGGCCCTGAAGCAATTCCAGCAGGGCAAGAGTTAAACGATCAGCAGAGCCTTGACGCCCTCGATGTAGAGGATTCCGGTGCAAACCAGGGCGCCAGCCCAGCACAGTCCTCTCAGGGGAGGGATATTGGCTACATAGGCCGGCAGATAAATCAGACGCAGAACCGGCTGGAGCAAAGCTGCGGGAATGGCAAGCCCTTGAAGTGGCCCGATCTGAAGCACGGCGATCAGGGCCAGAAGTGCTGCTGGAGCATGCAGGCTGAACGCTTCAAAGCTGTTTTGATGCGCCCAGCTGGCCCGTTTTCCCCACTCGGGAAGACGGTCGAACATGGCCCTGGGAGCCTGCATGTCGTCGAGGGTGAAATCAGCCTGTGATCGGGCGGCACCCAGGGGAAGAATGCTTGCAATCACGACAGCTCCCGAGAACACGAGTGACAAGGCATAGGGCGCTGCGGGCGTCCTGGTGAGAAGGTCCGTGATGAACACAAACAAGCCAATCGCGGTTGAAAGGATAGTGATCGACTGTCGATCGATGCGATCACACCGTCTGCTTCGCCAAGTCGTCTGTATCCGTCTTTGTCATGCCCTTTCTGAAGCGGTTTTGGAATGGAGTTGCTGATCGAAGATGAAAATCTTTCACTATCCACCCCTTGTCAGATGTCCTGTTAGGAGCGGTTTCATGAGCATTGCTAGCCTCCAACCACTGACGCTTGATCAATGGCTTCGTATTCATTTGATGTGGTCTCTGACTTTGACCGTCAGGAGTTGGTGAATACGCTTGACCAGGTTCGTAGGGACGTTTCCCAGCGCTATGATCTCAAGGATTCCGGCACGGAGATCGATCTCGAAGACGCCGCTGTGGTGATCACCACCGCCAGTGATATGACACTGCAAGCTGTTGAAGATATTCTGCGGGCCAAGGCTACAAAAAGAAACCTATCTCTGAAGATTTTTGATTTCCAGCCAGCGGAGACAGTGGGTGGTAATCGTGTGCAGCAAATGGTCAAGCTCAAGAAAGGACTCAGTCAGGAACTGGCCAAGAAAATGAGCAAGATGGTGCGTGATGAGCTCAAGAAAGTCACCGTGGCCATTCAGGGTGACAGTCTCAGGGTCACAGGTAAGAGCAAGGATGATCTTCAGCAGGTGATTCAGTTGTTACGTTCAAAAGAAGACGAGCTGGATGTGCCGCTTCAGTTTGAGAACTATCGCTGACTTTTAAAGACTCAAATTGATTTGTACGCCTCCGGCCCAGATGCCTGGCACTTTGCCCTCTCCACCTGGATTGATAATCCATTGCATCACTGGCTGAATTTGCAAAATCTCTGAAAGATAAAATGAATAATTCAACTCGATTGTTCCCTCGTAACTCAGCCCAGGGTTGATGGTCGGGCTGAAACTGGTTCGACCAAGACCGAGTGCAAGCACATCGAGTGGTCTGCGAGGAATGATTCCTTGGCTTAACCACCCACCTGCGATGAAGGTCGGGTAAGGGTTATTGGCAGGGTCGAGGCTTACTGTGCCACCAGCCCAAACTCGATTGTCGAGTCCGATCGGCACATCCACAGGCCAAGTGAGTGATCCGTAAACGCCGCGGTTGATTCCTTCTCCAAGCTTCTTTGCATTGTCGACTAAGAGGCGCGTTGATGAGAAATAGCCTCCGAGCTGAACTTCAGGCAGTGGTAACTGTCTGATCACAGTCTCCTTTGTATTGGGAATATTGATCTCTGCCGATAGATCAGTTCTGGATCGGAGCGGATTGGTTTCCCATTGCAGAGCCTGAACACCGCCCTGCACATTGGGGATCCCTGGATCAACGCCAAGGCTGGCCGCAAGACTGGTCTGAGGGTTCAGGTAGAAGTAAGCATATTCCAGTGAACCAAGAGATTCCGAATGAGCCTGAAGTTTGACTCCAGGAGCTATGAAAGGATCAATCGGTACTCCCACAATCAGCAGGTTTAACGTGTTGTTGAGGACTGAGCTGATGTAACTGCCCATGGCGGGAGCAGAAATAAAGCCTGGTTCTCCAGCCATGACAGGATCTAGCGACATCACGCCAAGCTCTGCTTGCCACCAGCTTTCACCGCGATTTCTGACCACGGAGGCTTCGGTGATCCAGGTCCCCACAGAATTCACCAGGGTCTGCAACGTGAAGGCAGATCCCAGATCTGTGTTCAGATCAGGATTGCCGGCATCGTTGGTCAGCTGCACATTGAGCTGCCAGTGGTCCAGTTCATTCCAGTGCTGCTGGCTCTTGCCAAAACCGCTGCTCAGGGACAGATCGAGCACCACAGCCTGATACCAGCTCGAGGCTGAAGGATTGGTACCACCGCTGATTCCTGCCATGGGCTCTGCCGTGTAGTCGATGCTGAGATCGATCCATTCAGGCAGCTCAAGCCAGGTCTGAAGTGGGCCTCCCCGGCTGGGAGAGCCCTGCATTGATACGACCACGAGGGTCAATCCGACCAATGCCTTTTTGAGCTGGGACCCCATGCCGATGCTGGGATATGGCATAGGGGGTGAGCCTGATTCGGAATCAGGCGACAGCAGCGAAGCTGTCTCGGAATGCCTGAATCGTTGCTTCGATGTCCGCGTCGGAATGGGCCAGGGAGGTGAAGCCGGCCTCGAAGGCTGATGGAGCAAGGTACACGCCGCGCTCAAGCATGGCGCGATGCAGTTTGCCGAAGCGTTCAGCATCGGTTGCCTTCGCCTCTTCGAAGTTGCGCACAGGCCCTTCGCAAAGGAAGAAGCCGAACATGGCGCTCACGCTTCCGGTCGTGATCGGAAGGCCGGCAGAGGTCGCTGCCTCATTGATGCCAGTAACCAGCTTCTCAGTGGTTGCAGTGAGTTTTTCGTAGCTACCGGGCTGCTTCAGAAGCTCGAGCGTCTTGATGCCAGCCGTCATGGCGAGGGGATTTCCGCTCAGCGTGCCGGCCTGGTACATGGGGCCCGCAGGAGCGACCATCTCCATGATTTCGCGTCGACCGCCGTAAGCCCCTACGGGAAGTCCTCCGCCAATCACTTTGCCCATGGTGGTGAGATCAGGAGTGACACCGAAATGGGCCTGGGCGCCGCCGTAACTGATGCGGAACCCCGTCATGACCTCGTCGAAGACCAGCAGTGCACCGTTCTCCTTGGTGAGTTCGCGCAAACCCTCAAGGAAACCAGGCTCGGGCTGGATGAACCCGGCATTGCCAACGATGGGCTCGAGGATCACACCTGAAATGGCATCCGGGTTTTCAGCGAAAAGCTGCTTGACGGCCTCCAGATCGTTGTATGGAGCTGTGAGGGTATTGGCCGTGGTGCTGCGGGGAACGCCAGGTGAGTCAGGCAGGCCGAGGGTGGCCACACCGGAACCGGCCTTCACCAGGAACATGTCCGCATGGCCGTGGTAGCAACCTTCGAACTTGATGACCTTGTCGCGTCCTGTGAAGGCGCGCATCAGTCGCAGCACGGCCATGCAGGCTTCTGTGCCGCTGTTCACGAAGCGCACCATCTCCACGCTCGGAACGGCATCGATCACCATCTCAGCCAGGGCATTCTCAAGAGCACAGGGGGCTCCGAAGCTGGTGCCTTTTTCGATCGTTTCCTGAAGCGCACTGATGACTTCGGGATGGGCATGGCCACAGATCGCAGGTCCCCAGCTGCCGACGTAATCGATGAATTTGTTGTCATCAACGTCCCAGGCGTAGGCGCCCTTGACTCGATCGAAGACGATCGGCTGGCCACCCACAGATTTGAATGCACGCACTGGGGAGCTCACGCCACCAGGCATCAGAGCCTGGGCGGCACTGAACAGCTCCTGGGAGCGACTGGTGTTCAAGCTTGGTGCTGTCACGGGGGCGGATGCCAAGGGGCCGATGCAAACCGTGCCACATCCTGACCCAAGAACGTGCCAAAACGGCTGATCTGTGTAGGAAGCGGGGATTCCGGAACTTGTGATACAGACATCGGCATCGTGTTTTAGGCCCTGATCAGGTCTCGCCTGGACAGCGTCCAAGCCGGATCTGAGCCGATTCCCAGCCTTGTGAGGCGTTGTAGGTCCCGCCAAAGAACGACTTGTTTAAGACTGTGACGGATCGAGGATGAACTGGTCCGCATCCTCTCTTCAGGCCGGGATAGGGCGCTTTTTGAACAGCCTTGCTGCCACCAGCCTGCTGTCAACAGCTCTGCCATAGGCCTGTGGCTTCAATCAGCGATGAAGGTCTCCTGATCATCATCAACCTCCTCCTCCAGCTCCCAGGAGAGGTCAACCACCACAGGTGCATGGTCACTGGGTTGCTCTCGGCCACGCTCCCTTTTGTCGATCTGGCAGCTAAGGGCAAGTTCCTGAAGATCGCAGCTCAGATAGATGTGATCAATTCTCCAGCCGCTGTCACGGTTCCATGCACCGCTGCGGTAGTCCCACCAGCTCCAGTGGCCGCTTCCCGTCTCGAACAGCCGGAAGGCATCTTTGAGATCATCACCAAGCGCCAGGACCAAGGCATCGCGTTCAGCATCTGAAGCCATGATTCCTCCGCTGAGACGATCGGGGTCATGCAGGTCTCTGGCTTCCGGTCCGATATTGAAATCACCCACAACGCAGAGGGGCTCGTCCCTTGTCTGAGCTGCCCGCAGATACCTCGCTAGACATGAGAGCCAGTTCAGTTTGTAGTCATATTTCTCGGATTCAAGGCTGGAACCGTTGGGCACGTAGAGATTGATCACCCTGATCCCATCGACAAGAGCACTGATCACCCTCTTCTGCTGACCCAGCTCTTCAGCTTCAGGATCAGTCCCCAGTTCTCCGATGAACCCCAAGCGCACGTCCTCCAGGGGATGCCGGCTGATCAGGGCCACTCCGTTGTAGGACTTCTGACCATGGATGCTGACGTTGTAACCCCTGGATTGGAAGGGCTCGAGCGGAAAGAGCGGATCATCAACCTTGGTCTCCTGCAGGGCCAGCAGATCCACACCGCTCTGCTCCAACCAGCGGACGACGTGATCCAGTCGAGTGCGAATCGAATTGACATTCCAGCTTGCGATCTGCACGGAGACCCTGATGCACCTGATTGGAGACCCTTAGCATCAACCGCATCCGAGCATTCGATCCCATGCAATCGCTCCGCCTGACCTCCGGTGTTGCGTTCGCCGTATCCAGCGCAATGCTCTCGGTTTGCCCTGCTGTCTACTCACAGACAACGCTTTCACAGCCGAGTGTGATTGAGCGCAATGAGGATCGCGATATTTACAACACGCTCCCCGGGGAAGGCAAGAAGAACGGATCGGTCCTGGATGTCACCAACCCCATGGAATTGATGAGGTCTCTGCGTCAGGCGACTTCCATGAACGATGCCACCGATCCAGTCGATGCCATTGATGAGGCACTCAGGGAGTTGTCACAGCCTTGAGGCCTGGCTTTGCCGGTCTGTTCCGTGCAGCTTCGAGAGCCCAGCGCAGTTCAAGTGTTTGTAGATCAGTGCCAGTTGGTGCCAGGTTTTTGTTCAGTGTCCTGGCTTTCCTGAGCAGGGCGACGGCAGCGTCCCCTTGACCCTGATCCCGTTTCAGCAGGGCGAACGCCAGCAACGGCTCAGGTCGTTGAGGGTTGTCGTCGATCAAGTTGCGGTAGCGATCGGAAGCCTTTTTTGTGTCACCTGACAAGCGCTGCAGATCGGCCAACAGCAATCCCAGCTTCAGCCGACGTTCAGCCGGAAGGGATTCAAAACGTGCGCTCAGGCGCTTGATGGGCTCTGCGCCCTGGTCGGTCTCCTGTGAAAGAAAAGCCCACAAGGTCATCACTTCGAGCCGATCAGGGTGCAGGCGCTGCAAAGGCCTCAAGGTGCGGAGGGCTGCTTCTCGATCTCCGTCCTCGTACTGCGCGCGAGCCAGCAACAGTGACCATCGCCAGTCGCTCGGATGGCTCTGAACCTGAGTTTTGAGCATCTCCAGACCTGAGACGTCGGCGGCGGAGGAGTGTTTCTGAATGGTTGTCGGGGAGTGAGTCTCAGTCCAGAGATGGGTCACTGTCCAACCTGCGACCACACACAGCCCTGCAACTGCGCCCAAGCTCGCCAGTGTTTTCGTCGTTTGACGCCTGTAGCCCGGCACCGTGTCGTGGGAATGCTTCGCCAGTCTGAGGGTCTTTGTCGAAGCTGGCTAGAGTTGCCACGGGCCAGTGGATGCCCCTGAATCTGATGCGCGACCATCCCATCCCTGCGGTGACCGAGCCGCTGCAATACCGGGCAATCGGCGTCGTGCGCGGAATGTTCCGGCCCGAATCTGAAGATCAGAGCACCCGTGGCCATTTGGTTGATGCCGATGGCCAGAAACTTGATGCTGTTGTTTTGGGGCGCATGCTCACGTTGATGCGCCGTCATCTCGACATGAGCAAGCCTCACCTCTGGGTGGTGTACCCGCGGTGCAGAGAGGCAGGCCAGTTACATCTCCAAATCGCTGGAATCTGGGAGCCCAGCACCCTCTCAGCTTCGGATGAAGAGACAGCATCCACGGACGCGTCCATGGATGAGCTGCCTGAAGGTGACGATTACTTCTCGATCAGGGGCGAGCTCATCTATACCAAGCCAGAAGCTTCCGAGGTCGTTATCAAAGTTCGTCAGCAGCCACGCGCTGATGGCTTTCGCCCTTTGCCCTTCAAGTTGCAGCTCAGTGGTGATGTGGAGCTTGCGCATTTACGCCATTTCGTCAGCCTCGACGTGCGTCGCCAGGGACAGATGCTTCAGGTGCAGGCGACAGAAGTGATCGCACCGATGCCAACCCGTGGTGGCAAGGGACGTGGTGGTGCCTCCCGCCGCCCTGCAGACCGCAGTCGGTCGGCTCGCAGCTGATGAACGCATCTCCCGTCTCTGCCACCACGGCGGGTCTGGCAGTGGCCGGTTGCACAGGTCTCGCGGTGTTTGGGCCGTTGGTGGGACTATCGCCTGCCTGGATCGCTCTGCTGGTGGGTGGAGGTTTGCTGGGTCTCACCCTCGATGCTTCCCAGCTCGAAGGGATGGGTGGTCATCTTCTGGCCGAAGCTCTCCCTGGAGGTCGGATGCGTCTGCGACGGGTGGCACGCCACGAAGCTGGTCACTGGCTGGTTGCGCGTGAGGAAGAGATGAAGGTGCGGCGCGTGCTGGTGGGTACCCGTCCCTGCCTGGAGGCTGGCCTGCGCTGCAATGGAGCAACCGAATTCGACCTCCCTGATCAGGTCCGCTTGCCCATGGAGGATCTGCGCCGCTGGAGCCGCGTGCTTCAGGCGGGAATGGTGGCAGAAACCCTGTTGGAGGGATCGGCAAGGGGAGGGGCTGATGACCGGGCGCTGCTTGGCAGGATCTGGGGAATGTCAGGTCAGGATGTGGAAACGGCACAACGTGAACAGCGACGTGCTCGACGTGAGGTGGAGCAGTTGCTGAAGAAGCGTCTGAATGATCTGGACGCTGTCGCTGAAAGGCTGCTGGAGGGCCTCGCTCCGGAGGTGGCATGACGCCTGGCCTCGCCGCCTCCTACGTGGTGGATTGCCCGACGGGCCTGGCCGGGGACATGTTGTTGGCGTCCTGTCTGGATCTGGGGGTTTCCCCAGAAGTGATTCACGCGCCGCTGCGTGCCCTGGGTTTTGAGAATGGGTATGCCCTTCGAGTCGAGGAGGCGCATAACGGAGGCCTGCGCGGCCTGCGTCTCGAGGTTGAGTTGCGGGAGGAACATCCGCCTCATCGCCACTGGGGCGAGTTGCGGCAAAGAATCCTCAAGGCTGCGCTCTCTCCCTTTTTGCAGGACAAGGTGTTGTCGGTGTTCACCGCACTCGCTGAAGCCGAGGCAGCCGTTCACGGGATTGCCGCTGATCATGTGCATTTCCATGAAGTTGGAGCCATGGACAGCCTTGTGGATGTGGTTGGCGTTTGTGCTGCCATCGAGCATCTCAATCCGACATCGCTCTGGTGTGTCCCTCCTCCAGCAGGACGGGGCGGAGTTGCCACGGCTCACGGCCTGCTGCCCGTCCCTGCTCCAGCCGTACTCGAGCTGGCGCGACGTCATGGTGTGGAACTGCGCTGGGGCGGGGACTGGCCAGAAGCTGAGCTGACAACTCCGACAGGTCTGGCTCTGATGGCTGTGCTGGCCGATGGCTTTGGATGGCCAGAGAAGTTGGCTCCTGAGGCTGTTGGAACTGGCCTGGGCCATCGTGAGCTGGACCGCCCTAACTTGCTGCGCCTCATCCGTCAGCATCCTCAGGTCTCTGGTGCAACCAACCAGCCCCGTTGGCAGGACCTGATCATTCAGGAGGCCTGGATTGACGATGTTTCGGCTGAAGCCATGGCATGGCTGATTCAGCAGCTGCGTGATTCGGGTGCTTTGGATGTCGCCTGCTCTCCGCTGCAGATGAAGAAGGGACGTCCAGGAACTGCCGTGACGGCACTGGTGCTGCCTGAGCAGGCAGCTGATCTGCGCCGGATCTGGTGGAGGGAGAGTCCAACCCTGGGACTGCGCGAGCGGCGTCAGGGGCGCTGGGTGCTGCCGCGGCGTCGAGGCGTTCTCAGCACTCCATGGGGTGAGCTGGCGGCCAAGCAGATGTTGAAGCCGGACGGAACTCAGTCCGTGAAGCCCGAGCGGGATGCCCTTCAGCAACTCGCACACCGCGCTGGACTCTCTCCGGAGACTTTGTGGCAGAAGCTTTCTCAGGAGAGGCTTCAGTTCAATCCGGAGCAGGAGTGGACATGCTGAAGCGTTTCAGATCCCTGCTTTCGCTGAAGCTCCCGGGAGGCCTGAAGCTGTGGATCACCCTGCTGGCGCTTGGATTTGTGGGCTGGGCGCTGGCCGGTCATGCCGTGGGACTGCGCTCGCTCTCGATCACAACACAAGGCTGGTGGTGGCTTGTGTTGGCCCTCGGCCTCAGTTGGCTGAGTTTGCTCGTGAATGCGGGCGCTTGGCAGGTGCTGGTGGGTTGGCTGGGACATGGCACAGGCTCAACACCGCTGCTGCCTCTGTATCTGAGCAGCAATCTGCTCAAGTATCTGCCCGGCGGGGTGTGGCATTTCCTTCGGCGGGTGAGGGCTTTGGGGCCTTCGATCGGTACGGGGCCGGCACTGGTGTCCGTCTTGCTTGAGCCCATGTTGATGGCGGTGGCGGCCCTGCTCTGGGTGCCCTTTGGTGGTTGGCAGAACGGACTGGCCTTGCTGGCACCATTGCCTGCACTGCTCCTGCTTCCACGCTGGAGAGAGCCCTTGCTCTGCCGGCTTGAACGCAGTCGTTTGCGGCAACTCAACCGCTCTGATCCCGATCTGGCCTCCTTGCCTCCCCTGGATCAGTTGGGAAGTGGCCGCAAGAATTACCCCTGGGCACCTCTGATGGCCGAGCTGGTGTTCATCGCTTCACGCTTCTCCGGTTTCTGGTGCTGCATTCAGGTGTTCGGGCTGACCCCGGTGCTGCCGATCGGCAGCTGGATGGCAGCCTTTGCCCTGGCCTGGGCGACAGGGCTTGTGGTTCCCGCTGCACCAGGGGGGCTTGGTGTATTCGAGGCGATTCTGCTGCTGCGCCTGGGTTCATCCGTGCCGGAGGCAGCACTCCTCGCCGTGGCACTCAGTTATCGCCTCGTGGTCACTCTTGCGGATCTACTGGCTGCGGCAGGCGTGAAAATGGATGGTCTGATCGCCCTGCGCGTCGCTCAGCTGAGTGATTCTCCGCAGTCCTCATCGGGCTCCTCCAGCTGAACCGTGCAGTGCTCGATGCCCTTGTGTTGCATCGCCTGCCGAACCCCGCTCAGCAGCTGCGGATCCTGATCGCTCAGGCCCGCATCTCTCTGAAGGTGAACAGTGAGTGCCACGCGCGTTCCGCCGATGGACCAGATGTGCAGATGATGGACGCCCTGCACCCCTGGCATGGCTTGCAGATCGGCCAAAACGGCGGCTGGATCAATCCGATGGGGAACTTCATCCATCAGCTCGGCGAGGCCATCGCGCAACAACATGATCCCCAGCCATCCCACGCTCAGGCCAACTCCAAGACCTGTGAGGGGATCAATCCATGTCCAGCGGGTGATGGAGGTCACCAAGGCGCTCAGCAGCACCGCCGCTGAGACCGCTGCATCTCCGAGCAGGTGAAGAGCAGCAGCTCGGCGGTTCAGATCACCATGGTGATCTGAACCGAACAGGCGGGCGGAGACCAGGTTCACCACCAGGCCAGCGCCTGCTGCGATGGCGACCGGCCAGGCCACCACCAGCTCCGGTTGTCGGAACCGCTGGATGGACTCCACGCAGACCACTGCGGAGGCCATCAGGATCAAGACGGCGTTGGCGACGGCTGCCAGCTGGGTGGAGCGTCCGAAGCCATAACTAAACCGACCCTTGGCAGGTCTCTGGCTCAGGCTCTCCGCTCCCCAGCCCAGCAGGAGTCCCATCACGTCACCGACGTTGTGTAGGGCATCGCCGATCAGTGCGATCGATCCGAAGGCGATCCCAACGGCGATCTGCAAACCGCTCAGGCTGGCATTGAGCAGAACCGTCCACCGGAATGCTTGTCGACTTTGGCCGTGGCCGTGGCCGTGGCCGTGGTCGTGGCTGTGGTGATGATGTTCCAATCGAACTTGGTACCTAAAAACATGATGGCCGCAGCCTTGCCGGCTTTGCCATCGCCAGCACAGGCACTTCCTTGCCCTCTGGCGGCTGGCTGGGAGTTGATTCACAACATTGAACTCCCAGGGCGAGGGTTGGATGGAGATCGTGTTGGTGGCTTCTCCGCAGTGGCCTATCAGCGGAAGGAGGACCGTCTCTGGTTGCTAAGCGACGCAACCACGGGCTACTTGGTGTCGTTCACTGGCCTGAGCCGTTTACTGCAAGGTGAGCAGGCATCGCTGCAAGGTGGTCGACGTCTGCTGTTGAGGGGGCGAGAGGGTTCATCTCTGCCAGCGGACTTTGACGGTGAGGGGCTGGTGCTTAACGGCAATCAGATCTGGATCGTCAGCGAGGGGCGCCGACGTCCTGAGAGAAGGGCAAGACTGCAGAGTTACAACCTCTTGAACGGACGCCTGCAGCGCGAGGTCCCCCTTCTTGCTGATTGGCAAGAGACAGAGGGGCAGGGACTTGCTGCCAACAAAGGGCCTGAAGCACTCACGCAGATGGCATCCGGTGATCTGGTCATGGCAGCCGAGGCTCCACTGATTCAGGACAGCGCTCAGCAGGGCAAGGACTGGGTTCGGTTCGCTCGTTTGCGCACCGGTTCGGATCATCGGCTTGAGCCCCATGGGGGGTTCGAGATCGGACCTGCGGGTGCAGCGGTCAGTCTGAAGCTGGGTTTGACTGAACTGCTGGCCTTGGGAGAGGGCCCAGCAGTTCTGGCGCTGCTGCGCAGTTTTGCCTTGCCTGTGGGGTGGTCTGCCCATCTTCAGGTTCTGCGTCTGTCGGGAAGTGAGTCGCCGTCCGCTCCGCCGATTCAAGCGTTGCAAAGCTGGGATCTGTTGGCGAGTGGCCTGCCATCAGCCAACTGGGAGGGAATGGCCTGGGGACCGGTGATGAAAGATGGTCGAATTCCGCTGGTGCTGGTGAGTGACGATGGTTTTCACCCTTTCCAGAGCAGCTGGCTGTCCGTTCTGGCTCCGCGACGCGGGCCGGATTGTGTGCCCAATCGTTTCGCCTTCTGATCCCGACCTCTACTCCGAATCAAGATCCAATCGCGGCACCAGAGCTGATGAAGCAATCAGACCCAGGACCAGGATCATCAGCGCCGGCCAGACCGCAGCGGCGAGTCGCTCATCACCTGCGTACTGAAACACCCTCACCGCAAGCGTGTCGAAATCGAAAGGTCGTAGCGCGAATGTGAGCGGCAGCTCCTTGACGGTGTCCACGAACACCAGCAGGCTGCCAACGAGGATCGGGCCTCGTAGAAGCGGCAGATGAACCCGTCTGAGCACGGCCGGCCAACGCAAGCCCAGCCCTGTTGCTGCTTCGTCAAGGCTGGGAGAGAGTCGCTCCAGAGCTGCATCAATGCCCCCCTTGTTCACTGCGAGGAAGCGATCGCTGTATCCCCAGAGCAGAAGCAGGATTGGAGACAGTTGCCATGGGGCGCCGATCACCAGCAGAGCCAGCGCCAGAACTGCCCCTGGAATGGCGTAGCCCATGCCCGCAAGAAAAGTCACACCTCTGAGCCATCTGGCAGGACTCCAGCGCTTGGCAATGGCCAGCAACATTGCCGCCAGGCCCGCCAGCAGGGTCGCTGCCAGCGCGAGACCCAAAGTGCGCAGGGTGAGCAGCAGCAATTCTGGTGTCAGACCGGTGGCCAACTGCTGCCAGTTCATTGCGCCCCACAACAGCGGAATGCCAAGGGTGATCAGGGGAGGTAAAGCTCCAAGCACCTGGGCGGCGAAGGCCCTTCCGCCGCTCAGCATCCATGCAGGAGATTCTCCTCCTGCAACACCTTCTGACCAGCGGCGGCTGCGGCTGCGCAGTCTGCGTTCGCCGAACAGAAGCACCATCACGATGCAGAGTGTGATCAGAGCAAGACCCACAGCACCAGCGGGATTGCCCTCGATTCTCCAGGCCTCGATAATTCCAGCCGAAAGACTGGGAATGCCGAGCAGTTGCACGGCACCATATTCATTCAAAACCTCCATGCCCATGAGGGCAATGCCTGCACCGATCGCCGGCAGGGCCATGGGCAGTGCGATGCGGCGGAAACTGTTCCAGGGCCCCACACCCAGTGAGCGGCAAGCTTCCAGTTGCCGGCGTCCACAGATCGTGAAGCTTTCGGTGCTCAGCAGGAAGACATAGGGGTAGGTGGTCAGCGCCATCACAACGATTCCCCATCCCATCCCGTTGATGGTGATTCCCTCCAGACTGCCGATATCCACCAGAGTCGCCGCCAGCAGATACGACGGATTGGCGAGTGGCAGCAGCTGGGCAATCCGCAGCCAGCGGCGGCCTGGGAATCGGCAGTTCGCCAGCAGCCAACCGTTGGCGGTTCCGATCACACCTCCCATCAGGCTGGTGCCGAGGAGTAGCACCACCGTGCCGCGGATCTGGAGCAGACCGTCGGGTCTGAGGCTGGCATTGCCGCTGCTTACGCCACTGAGTCCTTCGCCCAGCAGGCCGATGACAGGAAGCAGGGCCAAGAACGCAATTGCCACCGCTCCTGCCACCAGCCAAAAGCGGCCTGACAGCAAGCTGCGCGTACGCGTGAGCACTCCTTGCCGAAGGGGATCTGCCATGGAGGAACTGTCGCTATTCACGCTTGAATCACTTATGAGGTCTGGTGATCAGGAGCTGAGCAGGCTTTCGGCACTGTTCGCTGGAGCCAGTAGCTGTGGCGTTCTCCAGGCAGAACAAATCCGTTGTGTCGCGACAGGAATGCTGGGAAGACACGCTTAAGGGCGATTTTGAGAAGCGTATTCAATAACCTGGATACGTGCATCAAAAAACCCTCACGCCAGGTGAGGGTTTTGAAGGTAATAGCGCTTTCAAGCTGCTGTTCAGCGATCGTTGCGACGAACGGGGATGGGAACCAGGGCTGGCTCCATCAAGCCACCACCGCCGTTGTCGTCATCGGAATCGAGCAGCAGCCAGAAGGCAAGCGCCAGAGCCATCAACAGCCCACCAGCCGCGAGAACTTCAACCATGCCCTCTCCTCATCGAATGCCACCCTAATCAACTTTGCTGAATACGGGGCAACTTCGCCCCCACTTACTGATCAACAGGCACGACAACGCACTCTTGAAGCTGATGTCTCAGGGAATCATGGTCGAGACCACGACCGATCAGTACCAGTTGGTTCTTTCGGGTTCCATTCCAGTCGCTGTCGTCGATTGAGAACCGTTTGCCCGCCAGGTGGAACACGTGACGTCGCTCGCTTTCCTTGAACCAGAGAATTCCCTTTGCTCGAAAAACGCTTTCGGGCAGATGATTGTCGAGAAAATTCTGAAAGGCTCTCAGATCAAAGGGATCACTGCTTGAGAAGGACAGTGACGTGAATCCTTCAATGGCCAGATGATCAGCGGATCCATGGTCGTGCCCATGGTCATGGCTGTGTTCATGATCGTGGCTATGCCCATGGTCATGGCTATTCCCGTGATCGTGGCTGTGTCCGTGGTAGTGGCCTTCGTTCACCACCCGGTCGGATTCGAACAGACCCACGCTCAGCAGAAGGGGCAGCGGCACATCTCCCTTCACTGAATGCAGGATGCGCGCATCTTTCTTGACGTCGCGCAGCTGTTGTTCGACATCCTTCACGCGACTTTCATCAACAAGATCGGTCTTGTTGAGCATCAGGATGTCGCCATAAATCACCTGCGATCGACCGACTTCGCTGGCAATGGCCTCTGCTCCGAAGTTCTCGGCATCAATCAAGGTGATGATTGAATCGAGCCTTGTCAAATCACGCAGCTCGCTGCCCAGGAATGTCATTGCAACGGGCAGCGGATCAGCCAGACCCGTGGTTTCAACCACCAGATATTCCACGGGTTTGGGTCTGTTGAGGATGCGGTCCACGGCATCAAGCAGCTCGCCGTTGATCGAGCAGCAGATGCATCCGTTGCTCAGTTCGACCATGTCCTCATTGGTGCTGACCACCAACTCATTGTCGATTCCGATCTCCCCGAATTCATTGACAAGCACAGCTGTTTTAAGCCCCTCCTGATTGCTCAGGATGTGGTTCAACAGTGTTGTTTTCCCTGCTCCGAGAAAACCAGTGAGAATCGTCACCGGCACCGCGGCTCGCTTCACGCTGGTTGTCATAGAAAAATCCCCTTCCTCAATCCATTTTGGCAGCGGCTCACTGCAGGGCGTCGATGGATTGCGCCAGCTCTGCATCCAGATTGCTGAGTCCTCCCAGGTCGTGGGTGGTCAGCTCGATCGTCACCCGGTTGTAGACATTGCTCCAGTTGGGATGATGCTGTTTTGCTTCAGCCAGCAGGGCAACCCTGGTCATGAAGGCGAATGCCTCACTGAAGTCGCTGAACTGCCACTGTCGTTTGAGGCGTTCATCCCCCACCTGCCACTGCGTCAGAGTGGCGCGTAGGTTTTCACGATCCTGAGGGCTGAGCAGTGCTGCCATTGACCATCATCTCTGAACTTCAGCTCTAGCCTGGAGCGTGAGCAGCGGTTGTGGTCAACAGATGATCAACAGACTGGTCTGGATTCTGCTGATCCTTGTCCCGATGGATAGCGTTTCAGTGCTTCCGGCAAGGGCGCAACGGGTGGTCAAGAAACTCACTGCTGAGTGCCCGATGGGCTACATCGATATGTCGAACGGCAAGTGCAGCGCTCTTGGATTGATGAGCTACACCCTTCGCCCGGCAATGGATGACAACTGTCCTTCCGGTTGGAATCCCATGGGCGGTGGCTATTGCCGCAAGGACTGAACCAATCGACCTGAACCAATCGACAAATCCGCGAGACAATGTGGTGATGGAGCGGTCAGCCTGTGTCGGAGAGCTTGAGTCATGACAGACGTCGACTATTTGATCAATCGATTTCATGAGCTGTTCCGACGCCAGGATGCCCAGCGTCAGTTGAAACGGCTGACGCTCGGGGAACAGACGGATCAGGAGCGAGGCTCTCCTGAAGACGGCGAAGAGCAGCCCTGAGCGGAGAGTCGATTCCGACTCCGCCCTGTAACTGCTGTTTCAATTAGAACAGCGTGCACGACAGATCTTGGGAGGTCATGCGACTCCTGTATTTAGCAGCAGTCTTCGCTACGGCCGCCTGGCTGATCGCTCTGTTGTGGCGGAAGCTCGTCGCTGTCCGACAAGTCAACGTCATTGTTGAATCCCCTGAGAGAACAGCCCAGGTCAATGCCCTGGAGAGGGCTCTGAGAGCTGAAGGTGGGGAGACGGATTCCAGTGCGAACGACGATCAGGAGCTGTCCTGATGGCGCATGGATGGAGGGCAAGCGCATCAGCGATCTGCGTTCTGGGGTCTGTGCTCGGATCTTGAAGCTCGTTAAGGTCTTTTCAGATCGATGAAGCCAATGGCTGCCGGGATAACGGCTTGGGATCGTCTTGGCTCGCACCTTCACGAAACCCAGGTTATGGATTCCATAACCAGGACGCTGTACTGGGATCAGAACACCCGAATGCCAAGCGGTGGTTCAGCCTGGCGGGGTGAGCAACTGGCTCTGCTGGCTCGCCAGCTCCATGCACGCCAGAGTTCAGAGCACTATGCGCAGCTGATTGCGGCAGCCCGTGAGGACTGGCGAATTCGCGCCAACAGTGTTGATCACCCTGAAGTCATCAGTGGCCAGGCCCGCAATCTGGACCTGCTTGAGCAGGATCTCCGTCGGCAGCAGGCACTTGATCCGGATCTTGTCAGTGCTCTTGCCACAGCCAAATCCCAGGGTTACGACCTCTGGCAACAGGCCCGCCGCACTTCCGACTTTTCACTTTTTGCGCCGGCTCTTCGTCGGATGGTCGAGTTGCGTCAGGAACAGGCCCGTCAGCTGGCAGAACCGCGAAGTTGCTGGGAAACACTCGCGCAGCCGTTCGAGCCTGATCTCACATTGCAGCGGCTTCAGGATCTGTTTGCGCCGCTGCGCAGACGCTTGCCCGAACTACTGGAGCAACTCAAGGGCAGTCCCAGACCGTCGACTCTCAGTTGGGATCTGCCCGCATCGACACAGCAGCAGCTCTGTGATCAGCTGCTCAGCGACTGGGGCAGGGACAAGGGAATCACATGCGTGGCTGCTTCGCCCCACCCCTTCTCGATCACCTTGGGGCCTCGCGACTTCCGCATCACCACGCGCGTGGTGGCTGGTCAGCCTCTGTCCTGTTTTCTGGCCACAGCCCATGAGTGGGGACATTCGCTCTACGAGCAGGGACTGCCGACCAGCACGCATCAGTGGTTTGCCTGGCCTCTCGGCCAGGCCACGTCGATGGCGGTGCATGAAAGTCAGTCGCTGTTCTGGGAGAACCGGGTGGCCCGCAGTCAGCCCTTCTCAGAACTCTGGTGGGAACGCTTTGCCGCTGCGGGCGCACCTCTTGAGTCAGCAGCGGATCTCTGGAAGGCGATGAATCCGATGGCGCCAGGATGCAACCGGGTGGAAGCTGACGAACTCAGCTATGGACTTCATATTCTGGTGCGGACGGATCTTGAGCTGGCTCTGCTGGAACAGGGCCTGCCGGTGGAGGATCTTCCGAGCGAATGGAATCGTCGTTACCGCGAACTGCTGGGGGTTACCCCTGAGGATGATGCTCAGGGCTGCCTCCAGGATGTGCACTGGAGTGAAGGTCTGTTCGGCTACTTCCCGTCCTATCTGCTCGGACATCTGATCAGTGCACAGCTGAGCGAAGCGATGCAGACGGCGATCGGTTCCCCCGAAGAGCATGTCCGCCGTGGTGATCTGAGCGTCATGCTCGGCTGGCTGAGGGAGAACGTCCATCCCATCGGGCGTGCCCTCAATGCTGAACAGCTTGTGGAGAAGGTCTCCGGTCGCAGTCTTTCCAGCACACCTTTCCTGAACTATCTCGAAGCCAAGCTGGAGCGCTTGTGCATTGCGCGGGTCTGAGCCCTCTTCCCAGAACTCGGTGATGAATCAGCGTGTGGTGATTTTCAGAGTCGAACAACTCTGTTGAGCGCGAAGCTGATGCTGACACTTGCTCGTAATATCACCGCTCCGAACGCCGTCCTCCATGGCCAATCTCGACCAGGCTCCGAGCCGCAGCATGCCGAACCTGCTGCATGTGCTGCCGGCCTTTGCTGATGAATCCGAGTTGCGTCTGAACACGATCGTGGAGCTGAACTCCAACACGATCAACAAGTACGAGCTGATCACCGAGACCGGGCACCTGAAGCTGGACCGGGTTGGTTACTCCTCTTTGGCCTATCCCTTCGCCTACGGCTGCATTCCCCGCACCTGGGATGAAGATGGTGACCCGCTCGATATTGAGATTGTCAATGTCACTGAGCCTCTGATTCCAGGTTCAATTGTTGAGGCTCGCATCATCGGCATCATGACCTTTGATGACGGTGGTGAGGTCGATGACAAGGTCATCGCGGTCCTGGCCGATGACAAGCGCATGGATCACATCAAGTGCTTTGAAGACCTTGGTGAGCACTGGAAAAAGGAAACCACTTATTACTGGGAGCATTACAAGGATCTGAAGAAGCCTGGAACCTGCACCGTGAACGGTTTCTTCGGTACGGAGAAGGCCGTCGAGATCGTCAAGGCCTGTGAGGCTCGATATGTGACTGAGATTGACCCCAAGCTCGTCGATTGATCCACGAGTGGCATTGCGATCAACGTCTTGGTGCTGCCCATCAACTCCTGCATCAGCAAGATGCTGATGCAGGACAACTGACTTTTGGGTGTCAGCTGTTGCCTGTCAGGGGCTGCTCTCTGGCCAGTCGGCGATATCTGGCAGCATTCCGCCTGCTGTGCCCACATTCAGCTGTGCGCACATGGATGAAGGCCTGGAGCATGAATCGAGCTTCAGCTTCGCTCCACTGAAGTTGTTCCGGCATCGCAGCAGCCAGCGGATTGGACCCTTCTGTTAGAGAAAACCTGGAAACATTCCGCGGCGCAGAGGAGGCATTTCTTCAGAAAGTCCTCCACTGGTGTGCGGTTTTTCCTCTGGCCAGTGGATACGTTGAGACCAGTGAGTCTTGGCTGTCCGGTAATGCGTCTCATGTGCGTTGGCTGCTCCTCTTTGTTGGCCGTTGGGGCTGTTTCTGTAGCTCTGGCTGCATCAGATCCAGCAGTTGCTTCGCCTCAGCTGCAGGCACCGCTCTTTGCTTCAGCGAAGGTGCATTCTGTGAATGCTGAGACGAGCATTCATCTCGATCTCAAGCAGCGACGCATCAGTGTGATCCGCGCTGGACAGTCCATCGGGCGCTGGCCGGTGGCGATTGGTGATCCCAAGACTCCAACACCGACAGGTGTGTTTCGGGTCGAGACCAAGCTTGTCAATCCTCAGTACGAAAGCACGAAATCCGGCCGGGTTCATCCGGTCACCGGACCTGCCAGCCCACTCGGCCATCGCTGGATTGGCTTTTTACAGCAGGGACCCAACCAATTCGGCATTCATGGAACCCCCTGGCCTCATTGGGTGAAAATCCGCGCGGCGGTGTCCAATGGCTGTGTACGCATGCTCAATGCCCACGTTCAGAAGCTCTACGAGCTTGTGGACGTGGGCACTCCGGTGATGATCACCCGGTGAGTTTTATCCCCCGAAGCCCCGGGAAGCCTGCACTTAATCCTGAGAACAGCATCTGTACTGCAATCGCAGTGAGGATGGGGCCCATGATTTTCCTGAGCACCTGCAAAGCAGACTCACTGACCTTGGATGAGAGCATCTCACCAGTTAAATATCAGATCAACAAGCACGCTCATGGCGAGCACCACGAGGCTGAGGCTCAGTTTTCATCCCATGCTTGCTGCGCCTGGATCCATCATCACCACAGTGATGTCGCCCGGGCCAGCCAGCAGGGGAATGCCCAAGGGAACGATCCCTTTGACCGAGGAGTTCTGGTCGCGTTCCACGGACTTCGGGTCGTGGCGAACCTTCGAAGGTTCGGAGTGCAGCATCGAAAGGCCGATCATCACCACGATCAACCCCCCTGCCACCTGAAAGGCTGGTCGCCCGGTTCCAAAGAAGCCGAGCAGGTCGTTGCCGATTCAGGTGGCCAGGAGCAGAGCGATCAGCATGGTCAACGCGCTGCTTCGAGCGATCTCTGCTCCTGACGTTTATGGCCATTCGTGAACGACAACTAGATCGGCAGATTGCCGATTGGATTGAAAAATGGTGAAAATTCCGCCCGTCGTGTGCAGCATTGACTTAGTCAGGCTTCGGGACGAACCGTTGCGAAGATCTCCTGCAGGATCTCCCCAGCTCCACGAGATTTCAAGTCTGCTGCGAGCTTCAGGCCCACATCTTCAGGATTACCGAGAGGGCCGCGGCGTTCATCACGGATCAGTCGCTGGCCATCAAGGCTGGCCACCATCCCGGTGAGAACCAGTTCATGGCCGTCAATACGGCTGTTGACCCCGATGGGTACCTGGCAGCCGCCTTCAAGTTCTCGGAGGAAGGCGCGTTCCGCGAGGCATCTCCCTGCAGTGGGGCCATGTTCAAGGACTTGAATGATGTTGAGAACATCTTTGTTGTCTGTGACACATTCGATGCCGAGGGCTCCCTGTCCTACTGCATGCAGTGAGATGTGGCCAGGAATGATCTGATGGATCCGATCGGCGAATCCGAGCCGACTCAGGCCTGCCGCAGCAAGGATCAGACAGTCGTAGCCGCCAGCATCCAGCTTCTCTAGACGGGTGATGACGTTCCCACGAACGTCCTTGAACTGCAGATGGGGAAAGTGGTGGCGCAGCTGGGCGAGTCTCCGCAGTGAGCTGGTTCCGACGACGGATCCCTCTGGAAGTGTTTCCAAGGTGTATTCAGCGTTCTTGCTGTTGACCACCAGTGCATCAGCGGGATCCTCCCGCTCGGTGATGCAACCGAGCATGAGGCCCTCGGGCAGGTTGGTGGGCAGATCCTTGAGGGAATGCACGGCGATCTCTGCTCGACCCACCAGCATCTGGGCCTCCAGTTCCTTGGTGAACAGGCCTTTGTCTCCGATTTTGGCAAGAGCCACATCCAGAATTTTGTCGCCCTGAGTGGCCATGGCTTCCACCGAAATCGCCAGGCCTGGGTGAGCTTTCTCCAGTTCGGCTTTGACCCAGTTGGTCTGCACCATGGCCAGCTGGCTGCGGCGTGAGGCGATGCGCAGTTGCTCGAGAGCCATGGGCACGTTGAAACAGCCACTCAGCCTACGGAGTCGAAGGCCCAGATCTGCTCAAGATTTCACAGAATGCAGGCCCGTGGGGGCTTCTTGCCTCTGGATGACGACTCACTGTTTTAAGCGAGCAGCTTTACGATCAAATCGTTCTCGAGAGTTGTAATGCCTGGTCCTGTGGTCAACGGGGTGAAGGTGAGCCATTCAACTGCTGGCTCGTCTCTTGCTCAGGTGGATGAATCAGTACCTTTTCTGCCTTTGTTGAGCGAGGGATCGATTCGACTGGTGCTACTCACCAGCGGTGTGATGCTGGTGGCGAGGCTCAGGCAGACCACCGACTCCGACGGCGATCGGGCTTATCAGTTGATCAGGCCTCTGCGTCTGGAAAAGCAGGATGATTCAGGGCCATGGTCCCTGCATTCCTATCTGGCTGGGTTAACGCCCCAGCGCAATGTTGTGATGCTCAAGGCTGCTGTTGCAGCATTGCTCGAGCCGGAAGCACGAATTCTTCAGGCTTATACCCGTTCCACCAACCAGGAATGTCCTCCATCGGAAACGCCAGTTGAGCGTTTGAAGAAGGCATTTCAGGAATTTACCGACAGCATTGAGTCCCACTGAACGATTTTTCAATTCAAGAAGGCTACAAAGGAGCCATATAGCTTTCTATAAACAATAGAGATTTATAACCATGGTGCTTTTGATGTGAGATCAGGTTTTAGTTGACACAATGCGACTGGTCTCAGATCTGCATAGGCGTTTTTGGGTTGACATTGAAATTTTGATGAAGTGCTTCTCAGGGTTGGGCCCATGGGCGCTGAGAATTAATTGGTCTTTAGTCAATCGAGCTTGCCATGATTAAGTCAAGTTGATCGCCGCACCTTCTGGCTTGTCGACTTGTGCACTGTGCTTTCATCGCTATGAAAATGCATTTGAGTGCCAGTGCTTCCAGCTTTATAAGAAGGCCATGTCATTACCACTGTCAATAGAACTTCTTCTGCGCCATGCCACATTCGATCATTAGTGCGATCTTTCCTGTTATTGCTTACCTTTGCATTGGCTACATCGCTAAGCGAACTAAAAAGTTTGATCCCGCGAATAGTGGAATTCTCATTGGCTATGCGTTGAATATCTCGATTCCATGCATGATTGTGCTTGATATGACTCGGCAAAATGTGTTTAAGGGCTTTTCTCAATATTTTCAATTCTTTGGCGGTTACCTTCTCGTCTCATTTATTGTTTTTTGATATCCTGTGTTTATGGAAGGCTTGTTAAGCGTCAGAATTTATTGATTGGCTCATATTTTGCAGCTGCTGCTTCTTATTCAAATACCTGCATGATTGCGTTGCCAATTCTCGCCATCATGCTTCCTATTGTAGGCGCAACGTATGGAGTTATTGGAGTGATCGTTTTGATTATAGGGCTCCAAGCTACTTCGATTATTTATGAATGCACATCCAAAGAGGAATCAGGCTTGAATTTTCGTAAGGTGCTTGGCTCAATTTGGAAGGCGATGAAAGCGAATTACTTTATTGCTATGGTCCTGGGCTTAATACTCTCATTCCTGGGCTTTCAGTTTCCCAGTGTGCTGGGAGCGAGTTTGAATGCTGTTGGCATCACAACGGCGCCAGTTGCCCTTTTTGCTATCGGGGCTCAACTCAACTTCACTCTCTTTAGAAATCACATTCGTATTGTCAGTGAGTGTACATTTTTCAAATTATTTTTGATGCCTGTGCTTGCCTGGTTTGTTTGTGATCTTGTTAAATTGCCACCAGCTCCAGCTGTTGCGGTGATCCTTTGTAGTGCAGTACCTACCGCGAAATGTCAATACGCTGTCGCTCGATCACATGACGTCTATGTAGAGGAAACTGAATCGATTGTTGCGGGCACAACGATTCTATCGATGATTACTCTGACAATTGTCATCGCTTTAGTAGCTGCTGAGTTTCCAGCGATTGTTATATGAGCATTGCTGTTAAAAGTAAAGAGCACTTAGGTTTACTTTAAAGTCGTATTTAACAGATCAGCGTTGTGAACGATTAGGATGCCATGGTCATCAGTTGCGGCATTTTTTGTAAAACAGGGATGAGCGATGAGGTGAATTTTCTTGTCAGGACTTTGTTGATGATTAAGTATTTGGTGGCTTGATTCTACATATAGTCTCGTGATCATGAGTGTTCAATGGCGATCAAAGTGAGCGCAAGTTGATACGAGATAGGCGCATTGGTGTTTAAGGCGGCTTTGAAATCATGGAACACCTCCTTTTCTTCTTCTTCTTCTTCTTCTTCTTCTTGTTCCTCGATGTGACTTCAATGTTTTGTGGGCTTGACATCTGATTCAATTGCGCAAGTGATGCTGCAATCAAGTTGTTGGCCTGAAATATGCCATCGTTTCTATAGACTTTCTCTGTGTATTTGATTCGAGCCTTTTCTGCTTAAGGTCGACTTAACAGAGGCAAAAGTATATTAGGGTCATGACTCTATATTCTCTCAGGGGAGGATGAGCTGAGATGCCTCGCTGATTAGGATGGCAAGTGATCTTCCGATTGCCGAATTCTTTGGATTGAATCAAGTTTGTAAAATAAGGTGCCTAGCGGTTTCTCGGGGGATGGATTGCTGCTTGGGTTGGTCCTATTCGTCGGCAAGTATACGCCTATACGATGGCTAGAGATTGTAAAAATAAATCCCACTTTGAATTATGAAGTTGTTGGTTAATGAACCTCTTCAATGCTTCTCGTTTGACCATCCTCTGTTTCCGCTTAGGGCACAACTATTCTTTCCGCTCGGATTGGCTGCTTTGATGTGTTCGGCCATCCTTGGTTGGTGCCGAAATTCCACCCAATCCAAGCCCCAGGTAGTCGAAAGCCCCAGAATCCTCTTGTGGCAAAGGATCCTGAGGCTGTAGAAACTGAGTAGCTGACTATTTGATGTATTCCTTCAGGACCCCGTTCCGATTGGGATGCCGCAGCTTGCGCAATGCCTTGGCTTCGATCTGGCGGATCCGCTCACGGGTGACGTCGAAGATCTGGCCGATTTCCTCGAGGGTCTTCATGCGTCCGTCATCCAGGCCGTAGCGAAGACGGAGCACGTCGCGCTCCCTCGGACTGAGCGTGGCCAGTACGCCTTCGAGATCCTCACGAAGAAGATTTTTGGCCACGTCCTGTTCGGGATTCTCGATATCGGCTTCGATGAAGTCGCCGAGGCGGGAATCCTCTTCTTTGCCGATTGGGGTCTCAAGGGAGATCGGCAGCTGGGCGCTCTTGGCGATGAAGCGCAGCTTCTCAATGGTCATTTCCATTGATTCAGCGATCTCTTCTTCCGTGGGTTTTCGGCCGAACTCCTGGCTGAGCACTTTGGTGGTCTTTTTGATGCGGGAGATGGTCTCGTAGAGATGGACCGGCAGGCGAATTGTTCGACTTTGATCAGCGATGGCCCGAGTGATGGCCTGACGAATCCACCAGGTGGCATAGGTGGAGAATTTGTAGCCTTTCTCGTGGTCAAATTTCTCCGCGGCACGAATCAGTCCGAGACTGCCTTCCTGGATTAGGTCCTGGAAGCTCAGGCCACGATTCATGTATTTCTTGGCGATCGAGACCACAAGGCGCAGATTCGACTGAACCATTTTTTCCTTAGCCCGACGCCCGAGCATCAGTCGGCGGCGGAAACGAATCAGCGGCATCTCCACCAGCGCCGCCCATTCCTTGTTATCGGGTTCGCGGCCGTTGTCACTTTCGAACTGGGCAGCCAGCTCCTCGAGGTAGAGAAGGTCAGCGATCTTTCTGGCCAGTTCGATTTCTTCGTCTGGCCGCAGCAGGCGGATCCTGCCGATTTCCTGCAGATATACCCTGATCGAATCCTCGGTGTAGACCCCTTTGGGGCCAACTTTGATGCTCGCCAGCACCTTGGCCTTGGCGTCTGCTTTGGCTTTCTCTTCTTTGCTGATGGAAGGGTTGCCAGAGGTCTTGGCCAGCAACTGATCAGCGGCGGCATCAAGATCAGCGGGCTTGGCAGCGCTCGAGCTCTTGGCTCGGGTTGCTTTCGCAGGGGTTTTCGCGCTCTTTGCTGTCTTGGCGGCTGCTGCACCCTTGGCCGCAGTTGCGCTCTTGGCTGTAGTTGAGCTTTTGGCTGAGCTGCTTTTCGTGGCCGGCTTCGATTTCGTGGATGCCTTCGTGGCCGAGGACTTTGCTGCTGAAGTCTTTGACTCCGGCTTGGCCTTCTTGCTCACACCCTTGGGCAGTCCTTTGGAATCCGCCAGCATCACGATGGATGGAGTCGCCTTAGACGTCGCCGCTTTGGAAGAAGCAGTCTTGGGCGATGCAGCCTTGGGCTGAGCTGACTTGCTCGCAGCAGGACTCATGGGGATTGGGATGGTGAGGGTGTACGGAACTAACGCAGTCAACTGGTACGCAACCAAGCTCGGCCTGGTGACGCATCACCGCCTTGAAGCCGCCCCAAAACAGACGGGGTGACAACTGAGAGCAGTGATCGAGAATCAATTGGTGGGCTTTGGGCTGGGGCAGGGCTGTCAGGGGCGTTCTCAGACCGGTCGGCCGTCGGGGTAACCCCTGGCTCGAGCTTCGTGTCTTCCCACTGGACGGAACTCTGCTCTGTTCCGACAACAGCTGTTGAGCTGTCCAACATCTGTATCTTAAGAAAAACATGTGATGTCGGCAACCCCCGTCAATCAATCCTCCAGCCTTCCTGCCGCGCAGTTGATTTCGGAAGTCGATGTCTGGCTGGAGGCCGGTCGTGACGGTCGTACTTTCAGCTATTGCGACAGTCACAGTCTCGGAGTGGGACTGGGAGATCTGGTGGCGGTCCGTCTGAGAGGCCGTCGACTGCAGGGGCTGGTCACCGGCTGCAGGCCACTCGAAGCAGTGGCGAATTGTGCCGACAGCGACGCCGTTCAGCTCAACCCGGTCGAAGAGCTGGTGCAGCGCGCTGCAGTCGACCCGTCATGGCGCTCATGGCTGGACGCCATGGCAGCTCTTTGCCACACCAGTTCCTTTCGGATGCTCAAGGCGGCATTGCCTCCGGGATGGCTGGGACAACGGCCTTGTGCGGCACCGGCCCTGCGTCAGCTCTGGTGGGTTGAGCGGCTTGAAGTTTCTGATCCAACAGTCATGCCGAAGGCTTCCAGTTCCAGGCAATGCGAGCTGTTGGCGGAGCTCGAACGCAGGGGCGGTGGCGCTTGGCAACGTGACCTTCTGGCGGAGGGGTTCCAAACAGGCACCGTCAAGAGCCTGGAGAGCAAGGGCCTGATTCGCAGACAACGCAAGCCAGCGACCGCTTCCAGTGGATCAGCCCCGGAGACGTCCTGCCCTGCCGAGCTGGAGTCACCGCGATTGTTGACGGATGAGCAGCAAGCCGTGGTAAGCCAGTTTCAATCACTCCCCGAGGGTGGAGGACTGCTGCTCTGGGGCATCACCGGCTCCGGCAAGACCGAGGTCTACCTGCAGTTGGCAGCTGCTGAGCTGATGGCTGGCCGTCACGTTCTGCTGCTCACTCCGGAGATCGGCCTCATTCCCCAGCTCGTGGATCGTTGTCGTCAGCGTTTCGGAGGGCGGGTTCTGGAATATCACAGCGGTTGCACGTCCAGTGAGCGGGTTCGCACCTGGCGTCGCTGTCTCGAGAGTGACGATCCCATTGTGGTGGTAGGCACTCGCTCCGCGGTGTTTCTTCCCCTGCGCCCGCTGGGTCTGCTGGTGCTGGATGAGGAGCACGACAATTCCTACAAGCAGGACTCACCCATGCCCTGCTACCACGCAAGGGTCATGGCGTCAGAGCGGGTGAGGTTGCAGGGTGGTCGTTTGCTGCTCGGCAGCGCAACACCCTCACTCGAAAGCTGGAGCCGTCTCCAGCCTCAAGGAACTCTGGTTCTCGCCCGGCTGCGCTCGCGGATCTCCAGCCAGCCACTGCCACCCGTCCGGATTATTGACATGCGTCATGAACTGGCCGAGGGCAATAAACGCTTGATCAGTCGCGCCCTGATGGACCGGTTGGCCCAGCTCCCGGACAAAGGGGAACAGGCAGTCGTGCTGGTGCCGAGGCGCGGATACAGCACGTTTCTGAGCTGTCGCAGTTGTGGAGAGGTGGTGATGTGCCCTCATTGCGACGTCCCTCTGACCGTTCACGGCAATCGGGGCGCACAGCAGTGGCTGCGCTGTCACTGGTGTGACCATCGAGCCCCCATCACCCCCTCTTGCACATCATGCGGTTCCCTGGCGTTCAAGCCCTTTGGTGCAGGAACTCAACGGGTGTTGGAGCGTCTTGGCGAGGAACTCGGTGATCTGCGTCTACTGCGCTTTGATCGTGACACCACCGGTGGTCGTGATGGTCATCGAAGACTGCTGGCTCAGTTTGCGGAGGGTGAGGCTGATGTGCTGGTCGGGACGCAGATGCTGGCCAAAGGAATGGATCTGCCGCGCGTAACTTTGGCGGCGGTGCTTGCCGCCGATGGTCTTCTGCATCGACCTGATCTGAGGGCTGGAGAGCAGTGCCTGCAACTGCTTCTTCAACTCGCTGGCCGAGCCGGACGCGCAGAAAAGCCCGGTGAGGTGCTGGTCCAGACCTACAGCCCTGACCATCCAGTGATCCGTCATCTGGTGGATGGTCGTTACGAACGTTTTCTGGAAGAGGAATCGGCCCTGCGCCGTGAAGCAGGACTGGTTCCCTTTGCGCGGGCTTGCCTGATTCGCCTCTCAGGTCAGTCGGCCAGCGATACAGCGACCGCTGGAACCCTGCTGGCTGAACGGATTCGTGCAGGCTGTGCCGCGGCAGGCTGGCAATTGCTCGGCCCTGCGCCCGCTCCTGTGGCTCGGGTGGCGGGCCGCAGTCGCTGGCAGTTGCTTCTGCACGGTCCCCAGGACAGTGAGATCCCCCTGCCATCCGGAACCGGCCTGTGGGAAGGGCTCCCCAAAGATGTTTCCCTGGCCGTTGACCCTGATCCTCTGCAGCTGTGAATCAGGACGGCAGCTGGGGATAGCCAAATCCGAGTCGAACCCGCATGGACTGGAGCAGAAAACTCAGCAGCAGCAGCAGAACGATCAGCACACTGCCCAGCCCGAGAGGACTCCACTGCCATCGCTGGATCTGCAGTTGGTTGACGCTGCCGCTGTCAAGGGTCCAAAGTAGAACATCCCCTTCCAACCGACCCTTCATAGGACTGCTGCTGACCTGCTGAAGATCCTGAATTGGGGTGATGCTGATCTGCAAATCGCCGGCGGGAAACTCGGCGAGTGGAGAGAGGTCGAGGCGCAGGTTCAGTTGCTGCTGCATCCCGACCAACCAGTTTCTCTCCACGATCGCCAGATCCGGGGTGGGAAGGGTCACGCCAGCGCTGCGTCCAGCCAGCTCCACACTGCTGCGCATCAGCGTGGCGGCCTGACCTGCCCCCAGGGTGGGGCTGATCAGGTTGAGGGAACCTGTCCTGTCCTGATGCACCCTCCAGTTGAGGCCTTCCGAACGCAGCGCCTTCGCAAAGTTCTGCTGCCAGGGAAGACTGTGGCCACTGAGGCTGTTGATTCGCCAGCTCATCGCCAGGCGATCCGGACCCGCCAGATCAAGCTCGGCCGTGACGCGTACGCAGCCGCTGAGCAACAGAGTCAGTCCGATCAGTACGGCCAGCACCAGCACGGCAAAACCTGCTGATGGTGCCTGCGTTGGTCCCGTTGGCGGTGGAGGCGGTGGAGGTGGGCCACGTCTTCGCCGGCTGGTGAGAGTGCCTTTCCCCACGCGGGGAGCCATGTCCAGTGTCGGTAGCTGCATCGACCAGCGTGCCGGACGCTCAAGGCTTGGCGCTTCGAGAACACTCAGCAACTGACGAGCCCGGTTGCGCAGATCAGGATCCTTGCAACGTGTGAGCAGACGACAGGTGGAGATCGCCTTGCGTTCCTCGCCCTGTCCCATCCAGGCCGTCACCATCACCATCCGGATGGCAGCTCCCTCGGGTTCAGTGATCGGGTTCGCGTCGGCGAGAGGCTCCAGCAGGCGCAGACACAGGCCGTAATCACCGCGTTCAAGTGCCCGCTCGGCTGCTGCAAGCCCTGTGCTCATCCCTCAGCTGCGTCCCACCACCATGGTGCCGATGCCGGCATCGGTGAACACTTCCAGCAGCAGGGCATGGGCGACGCGTCCATCCACGATGTGGGCAGCGGCAACTCCCTGGGCGAGAGCTCTGATGCAACATTCGGTCTTGGGTGTCATGCCCCCTGCAACCACACCCTCCTGAATCAGTTGTCTGGCTTCTGAAAGCTTCAGCTGACGGATCAGCGATCCCGGATCCTCGCGGTCGCGCAGGATTCCTGGTGTGTCCGTCAACAAAATCAGCTTCTCGGCTTCCAGGGAGGCGGCTACTTCGCCGGCCACGGTGTCGGCGTTGATGTTGTGGGCCACTCCGTCGGGGTTAGCGGCCACGCTGGAGATCACGGGCACATAACCACGCTCAAGCAGTGCTTCGAGCACGTCGGGATTGACCTTGGCCACATCGCCGACCATCCCGTGGCTGCCATCCCCCCAGGAGCGCGCTTCCACCAGGCTGCCGTCACTGCCGCTCAGGCCGACTGCTTTGGCGCCAAGTCGGTTGAGTCCGTTCACGATCTGTTTGTTGACTCGACCAACTAGAACCATTTCCACCACGTCCATCGTTTCGTGGTCAGTCACTCGCAACCCATCCCTGAATTCAGGTGCGATGGCCAGTCGCTTCAACCAGTGATTGATCTCTGGCCCCCCGCCGTGCACAACAACGGGCTGGACTCCGACACTGCAGAGCAACGCCAGATCTCTGAACACGGCTGTTTGCAGCTCGGCATGGGCCATGGCCGCACCGCCGTACTTGACCACGATCCTGCGGCCTGCGAAGCGCTGAATGTAAGGAAGAGCCTCACTCAGAACAGAGACCCTGAGGGCATCATCCATTCGCTTGTTCTCCGGAGTCACCTTGCTGATCCGATGCCGAAACGCCCACTGGCAGGAGAATCAGATCCAGGCGGTCTCCGTTGAGAGGGGTGATTGTTGCCTCGAGGCCTTTGGCAAAAAAACGGCTTAATCGGTCTCTTCGCTCCTGCCAGATCTGCAGGGGAACGGCCTCACAGGCGAAACGCAGCCGCAGTCCGTAGTGACCGCTGCGAATGATCTCCTCGATCTCGAGCAGCTGAGGAGGGTTGTCTTCATCCCACAGCTTGAGCGATTCCAGAGAACTTTCCAGATGCGCTTTCTGGCCATAACGCCAACGTGTGACATCGCCAAGAAGTTTTCCCAGCTCAGGAGTGGAAGCCTCACGTTCTGTCTTGAGTTGTGCTCTGGGCGTTACACGCTTGGCCGGTGGCAGCTCCGACGATTTCAGGGCCAGTCCCCCAAGCAGGATCGGAATGCCGTAAAAAATTGTCGGCAGGCTCAAGTTGGCAGCGCCGGTGCCGTAGGCCACAGAACCAACCACGGTGAGCACACCGCCGGCGATGGTGACCAGGCTTCCTGGCGAGAGCAGATCGTTCATGCGGCATTGGAAGTGGCGCCATTCTGACCGTGCGGGGTTCAGGATGGATGGGCCAGCGGCCGCAGTTGATGGACAGCACCCGATCGCAAGACCAGGATCAGAACTCCACGCAGGATGCAACTGCGCTGATTCAGCAGCTGGAGCAGGACAGGGCCTGGTTGCTGGAACAGATTGACCGGGGGCGATGGCAGGAATTTCGCCTGGACCTGGCCGCACTCGAGCGTGAGCTTGGCCAGCTGTTGCAGCGAGCTTCAGAACATTTCAGCTCCGGCTCCGATCAGCTCTGAAGACTGTGCCCAGTATTCAGAAGGGGATGTCGTCCGTGTCTGGAACCAGCGGCGCGGTGTTCCACTGCGCTGCGGGCTCTTTTGCAGGAGCAGGAGCAGCTTCAGATCGTTTGGCAGGAACGGCCGCTGCGTGCTGGGCCTGAGCCGTGGAACCGGCTCCACCAGTTACAGGGTGGAGCCGGGCGAGTGTGAATTCAGCGCGTTTTTCCTTGGTGCCATCCTGACGTGGCACCGTGTTCATCCTCAGCCTGCCTTCGATCAGCAGACGCTGGCCCACCTGCACGCGATTCTGCAGGTCCTGGGCGAGGTTGCCCCATCCCACCACCTTGAGTTGGCCTCTGGGGTCATCGGGACGCAACGCATCAAAACCAACCTCCATTTCAGCGATTGGTGTCTGGTTGTCTTGGGTGTATCGCAGGGTGGGAGCCTGTAGAACATCCACCTCGAGTACGCAGTGATTCATCCTCGGCCTGGTCGGTGAGCGCCATCCTGATGCACCGCTGGCGGAATCGCCAGAACCATGTGCTGGTCTTCGCCGGAACCGGTGAGGGACCAGTGATCGCCGGGGCTCTGCTGGAGTCCGGTCACCGCGTCAGTATCAGCGTTGTCAGTGCAGCTGGGGCAAGCTCCTACTCCGCCATGCCCCTGCATGACCTGCATGTGGGAGCTTTCCCCTCTCAGGACTCTCTCGAGGAACACCTGACGGCGCTGGGCGTGACGTTTGTTCTGGATGCGACCCATCCCTTCGCCCTGCAGATCAGTGCTCAACTCCGCATGGCCTGCTCCATCCTGAACCTGCCGCTGCTTCGGTTCGAGCGGCCTGATCACGACGTGTCGGATGGATCAGTGCTCTCAACAGTGGGTGATCTTTCTGACTGTGCTCTTTCAGGCCACCGTCTGCTTCTTGCCGTCGGAGCGCGGCAGTTGGCCGCCGCAGCTGCGGCGGCCAGGCTGGCAGGAGCCTCTGTTCACGCCAGGGTTCTGCCCACGCCTGAAGCCATTCGCCAAGCAGGTCTTGCGGGATTGTGCGGCGAGCGGCTTGCCGTGTTGAGGCCTGGAACCGGTGATCGCGCCGGTGGATTGGAAGCTGCGCTGTGTCGCCGCTGGCAGATCACCGATGTGCTCTGTCGTCAGTCGGGTGGAGCTGCGGATCAACTCTGGAGTGATCTGGCTCGCCGCCACTCCATTCGGCTCTGGAAGCTGAAACGACCCAACCCGATGCCCAACGTTGACGTGGTTCATAGCGTGAGCCAGTTGTGTCGACAGCTGAATGACCATGTCAACGGACCTGAAACTGGTCCTCACCACGGAGGCTGATCAGATCAAGGCGGGAGCCCTCGCTGAGCAGTTGATCACGCGCCGTTTAGCTGCCTGTGTCTGCTGGATGCCAGTGCAGTCCTGCTACCGATGGCAGGGGGAGATTGAGTGTTCGCAGGAAGTGCAGCTGCTGATCAAGACGAGCTCTCAACGCCTGGAGCAGTTGCTTTCAGCTCTCGAGGAACTGCACAGCTATGACACTCCCGAAATTCTCCAGCTGGCAGCTCAGGCTGGAGCTGCCTATGCGGCATGGGCGCTGGATGCTCTCAGCCCAGATACTCCTTCATCAGCTCAGGAAGAGAGACCTGGGAGCGAGCACCCAGCTGGGTGACGATCTGACCGGCGCAAAGCGCTCCCAGCTGTCCGCAGCGCTCCAGTGAATCGCCCTGGGTGAAGGCATGCAGAAATCCTCCGGCGTAGAGATCACCGGCACCGGTGGTGTCAACCAGTTCGCCGAGCCCGTAGATGCCGATGTCCCAGCGCTGATCTCCGCTGAGTACAACCGATCCATCGCTTCCGCGGGTGACTGCCGTCACGGAGCAACAACCGCGGACCTTCTCGATTGCGGTGTCGAAGTCTTCGGTTTGATAGAGGGCTTTGATCTCCACTTCATTGGCGAAAAGCACATCGACATGACCGTTCACCAGTTCGAGAAAGCTTTCCCTGTGGCGATCCACGCAGAAGCCGTCGGAGAGGGAGAGAGAGACTTTCCCTCCTGCAGCACGGCAAGCCTCCGCTGCAGCGATGAAGGCCCGCTTGGCTGCAGGGCTGTCCCAGAGATAGCCCTCCAGATAGAGCACTTTCGTCTCCTTGACCATGGAGAGGTCCAGATCCTCCGGCTCAAGCTGTGTTGATGCCCCGAGGAAGGTGCACATTGTGCGCTCTGCATCGGGAGTCACATAAATGAGACAGCGTGCAGTGGTGGCGCCGGTGGTTGCGGAGGGTGTCTCAAACCTGGTTCCCACTGCACGAATGTCGTGGCTGAAGATCGATCCGAGCTGGTCATCACGCACCCGACCGATAAACCCTGTTCGGCCGCCAAGCTGAGCGATGCCGACCATGGTGTTGGCCACGGATCCACCGGAGGTTTCCAGTCCAGGACCACTGGATGTGTAGAGAGCTTCCGCCTGCTGTTCATCAATGAGGCACATGCCCCCTTTCTGCAGACCGTGCTCGCTGAGAAAACCGTCCTTGGTCTGGACAAGTACATCAACAATCGCGTTGCCGATTCCCACCACATCCAGGGAGGCGTTGGGCTGGAAACGGGAGGAATCGGCCATGAACAATCTGGTGTTGACTGCGGCAGTCTTACGCCCGGATGGGCGTGCCGGAATCAGGCGCTGAGCAGTGCCCGTTTTGGACCGTGGATCGGATCCTCAACAACAATGGTCTGATCGCGACCGGCACCCAGTGACACGATGGCGATCGGGACCTCCATCAGATCGGCCAGGAAGCGCAGGTAGGCCATGGCTTTTTCGGGAAGATCCTCAAGGGTGCGGCATTCAGCGGTGGAACACTGCCAGCCAGGGAGCGTCTCGAAAATCGGCTGACAGCGGGCGAACGCCTCGGCACAGGAAGGGAAATGTTCGATCCTTTCCCCATCAAGTTCATAGGCCACACAAACCTGAAGTTCGTCGAGCTCGTCCAACACATCGAGTTTGGTGACGGCCAGGCAATCCAGGCCGTTCACGCCGACGGCATAGCGTCCGATCACACCGTCGAACCAGCCACAGCGCCGGCGCCGGCCGGTGGTGGTGCCGAACTCGCCACCTCGGTCGCAGAGATGATCGTTGAGGCTGCCATCGAGTTCGGTGGGGAACGGCCCTTCTCCCACTCTGGTTGTGTAGGCCTTGGCCACACCGATGACGCGGTCGATCAGGGTCGGACCCACCCCAGCTCCAATGCAGGCCCCGCCTGAGACAGGGTTGGAGGAGGTGACATAGGGATAGGTGCCGTGGTCGAGGTCAAGCAGAGTTCCCTGTGCGCCCTCGAAGAGAATGTTTTTGCGATCGCGCGCCGCCTGGTGAATCTCCCGTGTGCAGTCCACGACATGGGGTGCCAGTCGTTTGCCGTAGGCCAGGTATTCACTGATCACCGCTTCGGCATCGAGCGTTTCCACGTTGTAGATGGTCTGCAGAAGCTGGTTCTTCTCATTCAATGGGCCTTCAAGGCGGTCGCGCAGACGCGATTCGTCAAGAAGGTCGATCACGCGGATTCCACTTCTCTGGGATTTGTCCGCGTAGGTCGGACCGATGCCCCGCCCCGTGGTGCCGATGCGCCGATCGCCTCGCTGCTTCTCCATCGCCTGGTCGAGCAGACGGTGGTAAGGCATGGTCACATGCGCTGTGGAAGACAGCTTCAGCCCGGCGATGTCGATGCCGTTCTCGATCAGCATGTCGAGTTCGCCGAGCATCACCTTGGGATCGACCACTGTTCCTGAGCCGATCAGGCAAATGGTGTCGGGGTAGAGAATTCCAGAGGGGATCAGGTGAAGCTTCAGAACCTGATCGTCCACAACGATGGTGTGGCCAGCATTGACGCCCCCCTGATAGCGAACGACTACATCAGCGGAACGGCTGAGGAGATCTGTGATCTTTCCTTTCCCTTCGTCACCCCACTGCGCACCGATGACGACAACATTGGCCAAAGACACCGCGGCCCGAAGCCGCCATTCTGCACAATCCGGAACTCTCTCAGATCCACCTGCCTGAGGTCAAAGAGAGTTGCAAAATTGTGATTGCATCTTGAGAAACCTTGTGGGTTTTTGAGATCAGGTGCCACGAAGAGCGGCTTTTTCGGCTTTGCTCAGCTCTTTTTCGACGCGCGTGCGCAGTGCTTCCGGTACAGGCCGATTGGTGTAGGTGTTGTAGTGACCCTGCAGGGAATTCAGAGCCGTCTGCATCGTGGTGAATGAGCTGAGACCGTTCACCCTGGACTTTGGGCGATACCGCGACATGTAGTCATTGATGAGGTCGTGAGCTTCCTGTTCCGAGGCCTGCAAGCCTTCCGCATCGGAGGGAAGTGAAAGCGTGGTCTGCAGAGAATGAACGACTGCCACTGTGTCTTCGACGTAGTCACCAGTCATGGTCGAGACCGAGTCGCCGCAGGCGGTGAGCAACAAAGAGAGACCCAGGCACAGGGCCAGTGTGAACCCCCTGAGTTGGCGGCTGAGGCGTTGCAGCGCGATTCGCATGGCAGGAAAAGTTTGACGAACTTTAAGGCGGAGCAGCACTAAATCAGCGGGCGACCCTTGACGGCCTCGAGCACAGAGGTCAGCGCGTCCTGATCAGACATGGTGCTGTTTGAGCGAGTGGATCGTTCCACCAGCTCGACCCGTCCGGACTCCGCTTCGCGACCCACAACGATTCGCCATGGGATTCCAATCAGATCGGCATCCTTGAATTTGACTCCGGCACGTTCGCTGCGGTCATCCAGAAGTGCTTCAACCCCTTTGGATTGCAGCGATCCGTAGAGAGCCTCTCCAAGAGCCAGCTGTGTCGGGTCCTGAACGTTCGCAATGACAACAATCACCTGAAAGGGCGCAATGCTCACGGGCCAGCAGATGCCCGCGTCATCGTGATGCTGTTCCACTGCCGCTTGGGCGAGGCGGGAGATGCCAATGCCGTAGCAACCCATCAGCAGGGAAGACTGTTTGCCATCTTTGTCGGTGAAACGTGCCTCGAGCGCGTCGGAGTATTTGCTTCCCAGTTGGAAGATGTGCCCCACTTCGATGCCCCTGCGCTCCTCAAGAATCTGCTCCTGATTGTGAAGAGACCGATCTCCGGCCTTGGCATTGCGGAGATCAGCACGAATCTGTGCGGGCATGGAGGACCAGGTCGCCCCCCAGCGATGCTGGTCAGAGCAGTTGGCGCCGCAGACAAAGCGCTCAAGATCGAGGGCGGTTGGGTCGGCCAGGCGTTCAAAACGGATTTCCCAGCTGCGGGCACCATTCAATGAGCTGTCTTCAAGGTGCGGGCCGATGGCGCCGAAGGGCAGGGGTGCAAGCCCCTGCTGCCGGAGCTGCTCGGGGTTGATTGGTGCAATCTCCAGTGCAGACGATCCCAGTCGCTGGGTCACAGCATTGGTCAACTTGACCTCATTCAGTTCCTGGTCTCCACGCAGGCTGACCAGCAGGGGTTGTTCTCGACCATCATCCAGGCGGGCGAGCAGCGCCAGCACCTTGACGATCTGACAAGTAGAGAGGCCGTTGGCAGAGCAGAGATCCTCAATTGAGGTCTGATCAGGCGTATCAAACTGTCGTTCCTCGCCTGGCGGCAGAGCCTCCGCTGGGGATGGATGCGACACCGCTTTCTCCTGATTGGCGGCATAGCTCCCGTCGGGCGTGGAGAGGATCAGGTCTTCGCCTGCATTCGCCATCACCATGAATTCCTGGGAAGCGGCTCCTCCGATGGCGCCGCTGTCGGCATCAACACCAACAGCATTGAGACCGCAGCGCTTGAAGATGCGGGCATAGGCCCCGGCCATCAGGGCATAGGTCTGCTCCAGATCCGCTGCGTCGGAATGGAAGGAGTAGGCGTCCTTCATGATGAATTCGCGACTGCGCATCAGCCCGAAACGGGGCCTGATCTCATCGCGGAACTTGGTCTGAATCTGATAGAGCGTCACCGGCAGCTGCTTGTAGGAGCGCAGCAGCTCCCCGGCGAGTTCCGTGACGACTTCCTCATGGGTCGGGCCAAGGCCAACGCGCCGGCCCTGACGATCCTCCAGGTGAAACATGATGCCCTGGCCGGCGGTATAGCCCTGCCATCGACCGCTGCGTTCCCATGGTTCGGCGGGTTGCAGTTGCGGCAGCAGTGTTTCAAGTGCGCCGAGGCTGTCAAGCTCCTCACGAACGATCGTGCTGATCTTGCGCAGCACGCGCCACATCAAGGGGAGGTAGGCGTAGATACCCGGTCCAACACGTCTGATGTAACCACCACGAACAAGCAATTGATGAGATGGGATTTCAGCGTCCGCGGGCACGTTCCTCAACGTCACCAGCGACAGGCGGGAGACGCGCATGACAGGAATTTATAGAGGGGGCCAGGAAACTATCACCGCCAAGAAAACGGTCGATCCGGGAACTGTCACTTTTGCTGTGATCGATGCTGGCGTCCTGAGTCTCAGCTGCTATGTTCTGCAAAATCCAAGCTGTCCCAGAGCTGTCTCATGTTTCCTCGGCCGTTAGAAGTTTCAGTACCGGCCGTGAGTGAATCTTCGGATTTTCGGAGTGATGCTGCCGCAGTTCTTTCTCAGTCGGATGCATTGGTTGGTATCGATGATGTTCAGAAGTCGTTGAATCGATCGCGTGCATCTGTGTATCGCTACACCAACACTGATCCGCGCAACCTCAACCCGGTTTTTAATCCCCGCAAGCTCAACCCCGAATACAGAAGTGATCAGAAAGATCCTCTTCTGTTTCATCCCAACGAAGTGGCGCGATTTGCCAAGGATGTTCTGAGGATCAAGGAGGTCACCGTTGAGGTCCTCAATTCACCTTCCACGGCCACGCAGCAGGTGCTTGGAGCCATTCTCGATGAGCTGCGTCTGATCAGATCCCGCCTCGATGGTCTTCCTGAAGCTCCCTCTGATTTGGCATCACGCCGTGATCGTCAGGAACGTCCTGCTGCATAAGACTTGCAGTGGTGTCAGAATACAAATGAGTTTTGACTCCTTGCATTCACAACTCAATCTCCCGACAGGTCGCTCTTCGTGCCCTCTGTATGACTTCTAAGCCCTGTGCATGAAGTCCGGGATGTCCCCGACCACCACTGAATGGACCCTGAGCCTGCACCCAAGCCCCCTGCGCATGCTGCGCAGTTCGTGGCTATCCCTGCTCTTGCTGTTCTCGGGTTCACCCTCGCCATCACAGGGCTGGGTATTCCATTGGCCGCTGTGCTGACCGATCGCCCCACCCACACCTCCGTCACCGCCAAGGAGAGTTATGGATCTCAGGGCTCTTATCCCATCTCCGTCTCCAGGACTGGTGAATCTGATCGTTGAGATTCCAGCAGGAAGCAGCAATAAATATGAATACTTTGCTGAAGCTGGTGTGATGGCTCTCGACCGGGTTCTTCATTCATCAGTCAGATATCCATTCGATTACGGTTTTATTCCCAACACCCTTGCCGAGGATGGATCACCCCTCGATGCCATGGTGATCATGGCTGAGCCCACTTTTGCGGGATGCCTGATTCAGGCACGACCCATTGGGGTGCTTGATATGCATGACATGGGCCATTACGACGGCAAAATTCTTTGCGTGCCTGTGGCCGACCCACGTCAGCAGGGCATTCAGAGCATTCTGCAGATCGCTCCCAGCCAACTGGAGGATGTTGCTGAATTTTTCCGCACCTACAAAAATATGGAAGGCCGTGTGACGGAGATCGGAGGCTGGCGCGATGTGGATGCGGTGCAGCCGCTGCTTGAAACTTGCGTTCAGGCTGCTTCCGCCTGATCGGTCATCGGCCCAGAGAGCACCGTGCTCACCCTGGTTCGCGCGACGAAATCCTCGAATGCAATCGCGGGCCTTGTAAATTAAGAGACATTCCTATGTAAAAGATCCGTGCCCACCATCCGTTTTGAGCAGGAAGGCCAGCAAATTGGCTGCATTGAGGGTGCCAACCTGCGCAAAGCGGCTCTCTCAGCAGGTGTCAACCCTTACAAAGGTTTGAACAATCTCAACAACTGTGGAGGCGTCGGCCAGTGTGGCACCTGCGTGATCGAAGTTCTTGAGGGTGCGCAGAACCTCTCTCCCCTCAGTGATGTCGAGGAGGTTTACCTGGCTGACCGTCCTGCCAACTACCGCCTCAGCTGTCGGACCACGGTCAATGGTGACGTGACGATCCGGACGCGTCCCGGAGACGGTGTGGGTCAGGGCTCCAATAGCCTTGTTGGTGCTGTCAAGAGCCTTCTCGGTCGATAGGCGTGGCTGATTTCACTGTTTTCAGCTATCCCCGTTGCAGCACCTGCCGGAAAGCTCTTGCATGGCTTGAAAGTGAGGGCTTGGATCACGAGGTGATTGATATCACCCTTGATCCACCATCGCTCGAGCTCCTTCAGCTGGCATTCAGGCAGTTCGGACAGGTCAAGCCCATGTTCAACACCAGTGGTCAGAGCTACAGGGCTATCGGTGCTGAAGCAGTCAAACTAATGAGCGACGAGCAGGCGCTTCAAGCCCTTGCCGCAGACGGAAAACTGATCAAGCGACCGTTTGTTCAATGTCCTGATGGTCGATTTCTGGTCGGTTTCAAGCCCGAGACTTGGTCTGAGTCGCTTCTGAGCTGAAGTTCAATCCGTCAAGCTCCGTGATCAGTTCGTCAACATCTTTCTGAAATCTCAGCTGGTTCATGCTGCTTCTCTTGAAATCCTCGAGAAAAGCCGCCATGAGTTCCTGACTGCGTTCAAGCACCGGACCCTGTTCCAGAGTCTTCGCCAGTTCTTCCCAGAAACGGTCAATGGCCTGGATCCCCAGTTCTTGAAGCATGGGGTCCTTCTGTGCAAAACGATCGCCTGCGTTGCGGGAGAGATTCAACAGTGAATCAACGATGCCTGTCGAAAGCTGAAGACTGAGCTGAGTTTCGGCTTTGTCCATCCCAGGTAGTGCTCGAAGCCGAGCCGGAATCGCCGTCTCCTCAAGGTTGCGTCGCAGAGCATGACTCACCAGGGCAACCAGCTGGGGGCGCATGCCTGGTCCCACCTGAGTTAACACCAATGGAAGCCACAGGCGCAGCAGTTCAGCGAGTTCTCTTTCTCCATCCGATTCGATGCTCTGATGGCTGCAGAGTCGACGAATCTTCTCAGGCCAATGGGGCGAACGCACTGCATCCTGAGCAGCATCAAGGATGCGCAGAGTGATCACTTCGAATAACTCGAGGGCGAGTACGGCGACCACACCACGGCTGACTGCGGCTCTAAGCGGTTCCAGCTGGATCATGCCTGCGCTGGACAGACGCTCTGTGACGGGCACGATTCGCAGCAGTCTCCAAAACGGAATCAGCAGCGGTAAATCAATCCATCGACGCAGCAGTGCGTCTCTCCAGGCGATGGCCGGGTAGCGCTGCTTCAGCCGAATGGCCCGCAGCATGATGTCCAGAAGGAACAGAATCTGGAAGGGAAGATCGATCCTCCACGAGAGATCGATCGGCTGGCCGTTTTCATCGGTGCCGCGCCAGTAATTCGTGGAAGCGAGTGGGAGAATGCTTTTGCGCCAGAACCTGCGTTCTGCCGGCCATCTTGCATCTGTGAGATAGCGGTCTCCAAGCAGATGGGCGGCGGATTGTTTGGCTGAATCCATGCCTGCCCTGGCCCTCAGGCGACTCTTGATTTTCTCCAGTGTTCCCGTTTTGTCGGAGCTGACAAAAGGGTTCTCATCGATCAGCTGACTGTTGCGCACCACCATTTCCAGACGCAGCTGTTTGGCTGCGGTGCTGTTGATGCCGCTGGCTGCTGCGGTGCGTTCCAAACGCTGAAAATGTTTGATGTAGGCCTCGGTGTCCTGATGGGGTTCAATTCCCTTCACCGGGTCGTACAGAGGTGTGATGTCGGGCAGCCAGGGCAGCGGAACAGCGAGGCTGATGGAGGGCAGCGGAAAGAGTGTGCGCTGCAGCCAGAAGTTGCGCAGGGGCACATAGGTCACATCGAAGACGACCCAGGCCAGGTTCAGTGCTGCGATTCCTGCGATCAACCTGTCCCAGCCAAGCCAGAAGCGACGGCTCGCGGAGGGTTTCACACCTTGCCACCGAGGTCTGACCATGGGTGTGAGCGTTCTCAGCTGAGGCTAGGAGGCCATCGCCATCAGGCCTATCTTGGGGGCCTCAAGGTCAGCAAGGTTTCCGTTGCCAGACGCCCAGCACGACGCTTCGCCTCCACAAGCTGATTCTCAATCGGATTCTTCTGCGGCTCCCTCCAAGTCGCAGGGCCCCAAAGGACATCCGTTCTGGGATTTCTGGGGGCCAGTGATCTTCACCCTGGCTCTATATCTTGGGATCCGTCATTACGTGGCTGAAGCACGCTTCATCCCTTCCGGTTCGATGCTTCCAGGTCTGCAGATCCAGGACCGGCTGCTGGTTGAAAAACTCTCCTACGCCACACGCGGTCCAAAGCGTGGAGAGATTGTTGTCTTCAACTCACCGCATGCTTTTGATCCAGCGCTGAAAACCGCTGGCTCGCCACCCACGTTCCGCTGTGCACTGGCCAACTTCCCTCTTCTGGGTTTGATCCCCGGTCTTGGCCACCCTGCATGCGATGCCTACATCAAGCGGGTTGTCGCTGTGGGTGGAGACCAGGTCTCCGTGAACCCGCGTGGTGAAGTGCGCGTGAATGGAGATCCCGTGGATGAGCCCTACGTCACCAGATACTGCCCGGTGGATGAGCAGGGGATGAGTCTTTGCCGCACGCTGAATGTGACGGTGCCTGAAGGGCATGTGCTCGCACTGGGCGACAACCGCAGCAACAGCTGGGACGGACGCTACTGGCCAGGTGGTCCTTTCCTGCCTGAGGATCAGATCATCGGCCGAGCACTCTGGAGGTTCTGGCCTCTCAATCGGCTGGGCTCGCTGGGGTCCTGAGGCCGCACCGCAGAACACGTCCACTTAAGGGCCGGTTGAGGCATGGCTGATTGGCTGCCCTCGAAGCCCATGGATCCGATCGCGTGGGGGTCCAGATCACCTCCGGATCAAAAAGAAGCCAGCGATTGCTTCCCGGGATCAGACGCTCCTCTTCAACCCCCAGCAGTCGGGCGGGCCCGAAGCTGAGCACGTCCCAGAGATGTTCAGCTGTCCAGCCCTTCGACACCACAAGCGCTTGCCAGAGAGAGGGAAGCACATGTTGATGACCGGCAATTCCGCGTTGGCGTTGATCAGGAGGCAGCAGGCACTCTTCATCGTCAAGCGGTGATGCATTCACAGCGATTGCCTGGATCAGGCCAGTGCTTAGGCCTTCAATCAGTGCATCGCGATCTCTTCTGTTGCCCAGCGAAGGTGAAACAAACCAGGAGGCTGCCGTTGCCGCGCTGGAACTGTTACTCGTCAATACGTGCCACCAGCTGACGGTTGCGGCAGGAGGCAACGGCGACCGCTGGAGGAGATCAACGCCTGCTGCGGTGGACAGACCCATCAGGATCAACTTGCGCTGTTGGTGCTCCTGCTGAAGCTGAGCAAGCTGGCTGAGGGGCAACGTTTCGCTGCTCAGAGGATCAGTGGGCCAGCCTGCTCTCAGTGCTTCGGGGCCTTCCCGCAGTAGGCCCTCTCCGCGCAGAACGGCATCCAGGGGTGGGATCAGAACAGGAGATGAACCTGATTCGCCAAGGGTGAGGGCGCGGTCGAGCAAGGGGATCGGCGGCATGCTGTCGCCATCCGACAGACCCACAGCACCCGCCTCGATCAGGTCGGCATGGGCAGTCAGTTGTTCGTCATTTCCCTCCTCACTGAAACCAGCCCAGAGATGGACAGCCACGTCACAGCCGGACAGCACAAATCCGCGAAGTTGATCAGGCCGTTCACGACGTTTTCCTGACGCCTCCGGCAGCAGAGCAAACTGTCCATATCCGCCTGCAGCTGCAGAGCGCACAAGGCTTTCCAGGGTTTCGCCCCTGCTCTGGAATGGTTCCGGCAGATAGGAATGAACATCGACCAGGCAAGGAGCAAGCAGCTGATGCCCGGCAGCTCTCGAGGCGATGCCCGCTGATCGAGCCGCTTCGCGGGCCTGTTCGCCCAGTGCTTCGAGACGTCCCTCACAGAGCAGGGCCGCACCCTGCTCCTGCAGCGGCTGGTCGGGACCGACCAGCACCCTCACGGGGTCGAGCAGGATCATCTCGGTCATCGAACTCAGTATCAGAGCGCTCCGGCCGCCGTGCGATCGATCACGCCGCCGAGGTGGGAGGTGAGGTTCAGGCAGGCAATCACTGCAGGCTGCCCCGGTTCGGATGGCATGTCGACCACCGTGACGCCTCCGTTGCCCTGTTTCACGGCCCAGATGTCAGCAGGGGTGAGACCCAGAAGATGGCAGAGGATTGTTTTGTTGACAGCGTCATGGGCCACCACCAGAGCGGTTTCCGTGGAATCGAGGCTGGATGCAATCGCATTCCAGCTGTCAACGGAGCGATTCCACACGTCCTGGATTGTTTCCCCTTCAGGCATCTGTACCGTGTCTGGTGAGCGTTTCCACTCTTCCAGCAGATCGCCCCAGTCGCTGCTGATTTCCGATTCAAGCTTGCCCTCCCAGAGGCCATGACCGATTTCCATCAGTCCGTCCGTGAGTGTGATCGAGATGCCTGGGTGAGATTTCAGGATGCCCTCAGCCGTTTCGCGCGGGCGTGACATCGAACTGCTGTAGGCCTTCTGCAACGACACGTCCTGCAGAAAGCCCCTCGCAGCCTCCGCCTGAGCATGCCCATTGCTGTTGAGAGGAATGTCGATCTGCCCCTGGAAGCGACCTTCTCGATTCCAGTTCGTTTCGCCATGTCGCACAAGGATCAGCCGCGATCCTGCGCCCTTGGCAGGAAGTGGAGGGTCGAGGTGCGCGGTGCTGTTCAGGCACTCGATCTGCACCTGATGGCCGTTGTCGGATGGGCTGAGATTGAAGATCGAGAGTGAGGCATTGTCGAGGCGGAGTCGACGGAAGCCCCGTTCCGGATCCCCCAGCAAGCTCACGATCAGGCAGCGCAGGATGGCGTTGTGCCCCACCAGCAACACGGTGCCATCGCTGTTCACGGGATGGCGCCTGACCAGTTCGTCCAGGAAGCGTCGGGCCTGCTGCATCAACTCCTCGTAAGGGCGATAACGGCTTCCGTCCTTTCTGATCAACTCCAACGCTTCGGGCTTCTGTTTCCAGGTGGCGAATTCCTCTGGGAAGCGTTCCGATCGTTCGGATGCTGTCAGTCCACTCCACGGCTCGAGATCAATCTCCAGGAGCCCATCATCGAAGCGAGCTTCAAGTCCGTCGTCACGGCTTTCAAGGATTCCCGCTGCTGTGGATGCAGCCCGTTTCAACGGGGAGCTGTAAACCGCCTGGATGGGGACATCGACAAGCGCCTGCCCGAGCAGGCGAGCCTGCTCCTGTCCTGAGACAGTGAGTGTGGAAAGATCGTCCCGCCCCTGGATCCTCCGCTCCACATTGAAGCTGCTGAGACCGTGGCGAACGAGGAGAAGACGCAGGGGCACCGCTACATGCTGAGAGAGCGCCGCCATCGTATGAGCGTGACCCAGGTGCACTCTTCATCGGCTGTGGCACGCGCTACCGACGAGAATCCAACGCAGTTGCCCGCTCTGTGTGACCAGCCCACCCTCCGGACGTTCAACGGCGGCCCCGTCCTGGAAGGTGCTGCTTGCCCTTCTATCGCTGGTGCTGGCCACCGCTGTTTGGGTGTTAGGGCTGGTGGACAGTTTCGCCAAACCTTCTGTCGCACCTGCATTGTCGTTGGAGCAGCAGGAGTTGACGCTGCTGGCAGAACCCCAGATTCCCTCGTCTCTGCGAACGCTTCTGCTTGGAGCGGATGCCTCCGATTCCCTGCTGAGCAGCCTGCGACAAATTCCACTGGACCGGCTGGATGACCGCCAGAAGATTTTGTTCACTGCTCTGGAAACGGATCCAGAGCATCGGCGCAGCCTCCAGCAGGTGGATCTCGAATCCAGTGATCTGCTTCAGCTTCAGAGAGCTCTCGCGAAAGACGACAGCCGGAATGTCCCGGCTGAGCAGCGTTCCAAGCTGCTGCTGCTGACCTCCGACCCGTTAAATCGTCGACTCGCCTGTGAGGCACTCGGTGGTGAAGAGGAGAGCTGTCTCGATCAGGCGTCTGCCAAGAGGGCTGCGCGCCGGCTGGTGATCAGTGAGCTGCTTCCCCTCCTGGCTCTACTGCTCGGTGGACTGTTGTTGTTGCGTCATTTATGGCAACTGCTGCGTCGCCGACTGCCGTCATGGCCCACCCTGCTCGCTCCCCCGCTCGGGGTTCTGGACATGGTGCTGCTTGTGGCGGGCGGTTTCGTGGTGCTTGGGGAGGTGTTGATGCCTCTGTTGGTGATTCCGATCTCCTCCGCATTCTCGCGTGGCCTTTCAGCGCCACTGTCACAGGGCGTCAACGTGTTTCTCGGTTATGTCGCCTTGGCAGGACCTCCCCTGCTGATTCTGCGTCAGCAGCTGGCGCAGCTGGACCGTGCACAGATGCCTCCGCAAGGATGGCTGCAGTGGAGGCTTCAGCCTCTGGGCAGTGCCTTGCTTCAGGGGGCCCGCGGTTGGCTGATGGTTTTGCCGCCCGTTGTTCTGAGCGGCTGGTTGATCACTCGTCTGATCGGCGATCAGGGGGGCAGCAACCCATTGCTCGAGATCGTCCTCAACAGTCAGGACCCGCTCGCCCTGTTGTTGCTCTCTCTCACGGCTGTTGTTCTGGCGCCGCTGTTTGAAGAAACGATCTTCCGCGGCGTGCTGCTGCCTGTGCTGGGCCAGTTTCTCGGTCGATCGGGAGGCGTGCTGGTGAGTGCTCTGGTCTTTGCTGTGGCCCATCTCAGCATCGGCGAACTGGCTCCGCTGCTGGTGCTCGGCCTCGGCCTCGGCCTCCTGCGTCTCAGCACCGGCCGCCTGCTTCCCTGCGTGGTGATGCATGCCCTTTGGAACGGCGTGACCTTTCTGAACCTCGTGTTGCTGGGCGGCTGATCCAATCTTCAGTCCTGGTCAAGGTTTCAGGCTTGCGGTGTCCTCCCTCAGATGGTTCACTGGCGCATTGATGAGCCTTATCCGTGGTCGCGGTTCCGCAGTCACAACCGTCCTCCGCGCAACGTCCTGCTGCCAGTAGTCCGTTCGAAGTCATTCAGGGGTCGCTCTCTGCACGACGCGTTGCACGCAAGTCCCCTTTGTTGGCGGGCCTGCACCGCACGGCAGACGGCAGCCTGATCGGAGTGTTCGCAGCTGTTCTTGTACTCAGTGGTCTCACGCTCCATTGGCAGCATCGCTGGACGCTGGCCTTCCGTCAGCTTGAAATGACCCGGGACCTGGCCCATCGTCTGACCGAATCCACGGCCATGTTCGAACGACATCTGCTGGAGCGTTCCCAGACCCCCAAGCAGATGGTCCCCACCACGGTGGCCAATCTGGTTTACCTAGATCGTCCCTCTTCGGCTGCAGCCAAGCCAGGGGTCGATCATCTGGCCATGCTTGGTTCGCTCATGGAGCGCACCATTCATCACGGCTACTGATTCATGGGCCGTTCCACCAATCCCACCCGGTCGGCAGCCAGCCGTCAGCGCAGGAGAGTTGTGCCTCTGGAGCCAGTCCCGGCAGGACGAATGCGCTCCGTGTTTGCACTTCTGTGTCTGGGGCTTGTCGGCTTGATGGGAAGAATGGCCTGGCTGCAGGTGTTTCAGGCCAGCGAGCTTGAAGGTCGTGCCCGTTCAGTGCAGACGCAGCGCACCAAGCCACTGGGAACCCGTCGGCCGATTGTTGACCGCACCGGGCGGCTGATCGCTCTTGACGAAGAGCGTTATCGCCTCTGGCTGCATCCGCGCTACTTCAATCTTCCCGGTGATGCCCCAACGCTGATTCGCCCCCCCGCTGATGTCGCGGCACGGTTGGCGCCTTTGCTGAAACTCACTGAGGCGGAGATTCTTAAGCGAATCGGCGATCGTCCCTCTGGGATCAAGCTGATTGAGGGACTGGATCCCGAGACGGCATCAACAATCCGCTCAGCTGGTGTCTCCGGAGTTGATCTGGAGTCCTACCCCCACCGCGTCTACCCCCAGGGCGATCTGTTCGCCAACGTGGTTGGTTTCCTCAATCAGGATCGAGAACCTCAGGCGGGGCTTGAACAAAGCCGACACAACGAACTTCAGCGCCATGAACAGCCCCGAAGTCTTCGCAGAGGAGCCGATGGCACTCCGCTGCCCGACAATCTCGATGCCGGAGTCTTTTTCGGGGACGATCTGCGTCTTCAGCTCACCCTCGATGCGCGTCTGCAGGCCGTTGCCGCCAAGGCCCTTGCCGCACAGGTCAAAACCTGGAAAGCCCAGAAGGGTGTTGCCATCGTTATGGATGTCACCAATGGTGAGTTGCTGGCCCTGGCATCCGTTCCCACGTACGACCCGAACAGCTACTGGAGTTTTCCTGCGGGTCGTTTCCGGGAATGGTCGGTTCAGGACCTCTATGAACCCGGATCGACGTTCAAGCCGATCAACCTGGCGCTGGCTCTTCAGGAAAATGCCATTCAGACAACAGGACGTGTTCAGGACAGCGGTTCAGTCACCATCGGTGGCTGGCCGATCAACAATCACGACCGGCAAGCCAACGGTCTGATTGACTTCGCCACAGTGCTGCAGGTGTCCAGCAATGTCGGCATGGTTCAAGCCATGCGTAATTTGTCCTCCTCCACCTACTGGGACTGGTTGAGTCGCCTCGGTCTGGATGCACGGCCGGACACCGATTTGCCCGGAGCCGTTGCCGGTCAGCTCAAGACCAAGGAGCAGTTCACCACCCAGCCGATCGAGCCAGCCACGGCCTCCTTTGGTCAGGGATTCTCACTGACACCGTTGAAGCTGGTGCAGCTCCACGCATTACTCGCCAACGGCGGCCGTCTTGTCAGCCCCCACATCACCCGAGGATTGAGAGCCGGCGATGCGCTGGCTCCGCCTGGATCGCGTCAGGGCAAGCCACTGCTGAAACCTGAGGTCACCAGCACGGTGATGGCCTGGATGGAATCTGTGGTTGAGCAAGGAAGCGGCAAGGGAGTCCGAACACCGGGATACCGCATCGGTGGCAAGACTGGAACGGCTCAGAAGGCTCTGAACGGTGTTTATGTGCCCGGTGCTTTGATCTGCAGCTTTGTGGCGACTCTTCCAGTTGATGATCCGCAATATGTCGTGCTGGTGGTGGTGGATGAGCCCCAGGGAGACAATGCCTACGGATCCACAGTGGCTCTGCCGGTTGCGAAATCAATCATCGACGGTCTCTTGGTGATTGAAAAGATCCCGCCCAGCACAGCGCGCAGCTCTGCTCCAGCTCAAGCAGGTTGAAGCGCTGCTCTGGCTCGCCTGAGGTTGCACTTTCTCGCAAGATGCCAGCTGCGAAAACGCAGCTACGTTACGAGCATCAAGCCCTTAGCGACATGGCAACTCTTCTTGAGCAGCTCTCTGCAATGACCGTCGTGGTGGCGGATACGGGTGACCTTGAAGCGATCCGTAAATTCACGCCACGGGACGCAACGACCAATCCCTCACTGATCCTGGCAGCTGCTCAGATCCCTGCCTACCAAAGCCTGATCGACGAGGCACTGCGGTCCTCCCGTCGTCTGATTGGCGACAGCGCGCCCGTCGAGACAGTGGTCAAGGAGGCGCTTGATGAGATCAGTGTGATCTTCGGCAAGGAGATCCTCAAGATCGTTCCTCGCCGAGTGTCCACTGAGGTGGATGCACGCCTCAGTTACGACACTGCTGCCACCATTGAAAAGGGCCGTAAACTGATCCGCCTTTACAACGACGCTGGAATCAGCAACGATCGCGTGCTGATCAAGGTTGCCTCCACCTGGGAGGGGATCAAGGCCGCTGAAGTCCTCGAGAGAGAAGGAATTCACTGCAACCTCACTCTCCTGTTCGGCTTCGCTCAGGCCGCGGCATGTGCTGAGGCCGGTGTGACCCTGGTTTCACCTTTCGTTGGCCGCATCCTTGACTGGTACAAAGCCGATACGGGAAGGGACTCCTATCCCGGTCCTGAAGATCCCGGCGTGCTGTCTGTGACCAAGATCTTCAACTACTTCAAGGCCTATGGCTACAAAACCGAGGTGATGGGGGCCAGTTTCCGCAACATCGATGAGATCACCGAGCTTGCTGGTTGTGATCTGCTCACCATTTCACCCAAGCTGCTTGACCAGCTGCGTTCCAGTGAGGCCACGCTCACCCGCAAGCTCGATGGTGCCAATCCATCCAGCAGCGAGTCCCAGATTCATGTCGATCGGGACATGTTCGATTCGATGATGGCTGCCGATCGCATGGCCACCGACAAACTTGGCGAGGGCATCAAGGGGTTCAGCAAGGCCATCGAAACTCTGGAGAGCATGCTTGCCCATCGGCTGGCGGAACTCGAAGGAGGACAGGCCTTCGGTCATGCCGTGCAGGAGATCTTCATGCTCAATGACATGAATGGTGACGGCTGCATCACCAGGGATGAGTGGCTGGGCAGTGATGCCGTCTTCGATGCTCTGGATGCGGATCATGACGGCAGACTCACCCAGGAGGAGGTTCGTCGTGGTTTCGGCTCTGCCCTGTCACTGACCAGGGCCTGATCTTCATGTTGCTTCCGATTGTCACTCCGTGAATGCTCTTGACACCATGCGTGCCCTCGCTCGGAAAAGCGAGGTGCACGCCGTCAATGCTGGTGACGTCATCTTCAAGGCCGACGACCCCGGAGCGTCGATGTTCGGTGTTCTTGAGGGAACGGTTCGACTGTCCTGGACCAATGAGAACGGTCAGCAGGGATACGAACTGATCGAGGCCGGCAACGTCTTTGGTGCAGGGGCCCTTGTGATGGAGGGTCATTGCCGTCTCGGTACAGCACAGGCCGAGACCGATTGCCGCCTGATTGAGATGAACCGTGAGAAATTCCTGTTTGCTGTCCAGGAGTCGCCCATGTTCGCCATCGAGCTGCTGGCCTCTGTTGACGCCCGTCTGCGTGATCTGAAGATCGCAACCCACTCCTGATCCCGGGCTGATTAGCTTCGTCCGAGTTGGGTGGAGCTGTCCCGCATTCGATGGCAGTGCAGCTGGTCTGGTTCAAGCGTGACTTGCGGCTCGAGGATCACAGGCCGCTGATCCAGGCGTTGGCCCTTGGAGACGTGCTGCCTCTCTACATCGTTGAACCTGAGTTCTGGCTTCAGCAGGATGCATCGGGCCGTCAGTGGGAATTCTGCAGGGAGGCGCTTTTCGATCTCCGCCAGGCGATGGCAGCCCTCGGTCAGCCCCTGGTCATTCGTTGTGGGGATGCAGTGGCGGTGCTCGAGCGTGCCAGGCGACAGCTTGGTGTGTCGGGCCTTTGGAGTCATGAAGAAACTGGTAATGACTGGACCTACGCCAGAGATCGGCGCGTCGCTGCGTGGGCAAGGGAGCGGAGCATTCCCTGGAGACAGATTCCGCAGTTCGGGGTGATCCGGCCGCTACGGACGCGCGGTGGATGGGCCCGGCGCTGGGAAGAGCGGATGGAGGAGTCGATCACGCCTGCTCCCGACCATCTCGAGCCACTGCAGGGTGTCACGCCGGGCGAGTTGCCAACGGCCGCTGACCTGGGACTTGGGCCTGATCCGTGTCCGCATCGTCAGCGGGGTGGCCGTGATGCCGGGCTGAACGAACTCGGGCACTTCCTGGAGCACCGTGTGGAGCAGTACTGCCGATCCATTTCCAGTCCGAACCGGGCCTTCACGGGATGTTCCAGGCTTTCCGCTTATCTCACCTGGGGTTGCCTGTCCATGCGTGAGGTGCTTCAGCGCAGTCGTGGCATGCAGGGACGCGGTGCCTGCAGCTTTGGCTCAAGACTTCACTGGCATTGTCATTTCATCCAGAAGCTCGAGGATCAGCCATCGATTGAATGGCAGGACTTTCACCCTTTCATGCGTGATCTGCGTGATCCTGATGCCGAACGTCTGGCGGCATGGGCCGAAGGCCGGACGGGGGTGCCTTTTGTGGATGCCTGCATGCGCGCCCTGAGAGCGCATGGTTGGATCAACTTCCGGATGCGGGCGATGTTGATGTCGTTCGCGAGCTACAACCTGTGGCTGCCTTGGAGGGACAGCGGTCTGCACCTCGCCCGTCAGTTTGTGGATTACGAACCGGGAATTCACTGGAGTCAATGCCAGATGCAGTCGGGCAGCACCTCCATCAACACGATCCGGGTCTACAACCCGATCAAGCAGGGTCGTGACCATGATCAGGATGGGGTGTTCATCCGCCGCTGGTGTCCTGAATTGGCTGATGTTCCCACGGTGCATCTTCACGAACCCTGGGCGTTCAACGGTGTCATGCCGATTGTGAATTGTGCTGATTCGGCCAGGCATGCCAAGGAGCGGATCTTCGCGATCAGGCGTTCAGCCGGATTTGATCGTCATGCTGATGCCATTCAGCGGCGACATGGCTCCAGGCGAGCTGGTCTGCCGGCATCCTCCCGACGACGCGCACGTCGTCGCCTGAGTGATCCATCCGTTCAGCAACTGGCCTTCGATCTCTAGCTGCGCTGCAGCAGCAGCCGGCGAATGACTCGCTGGGCGATATCGCCATATCCCATCTCTCCAGAGAGGATCTGGGCGATTCGTCGGGGAGCCGTCGGCCGTTTGATCCCCAGCTGATAGCCCACACCGGGGAAGCGGTAAAACACCTGCGCGATTCGACGACCCCAGGCCATGGAGTCGCCCCAGCGCTGTCGCATCGCCCTGGAGTAGCCCCGTAGGGATTGCTCTTCGCCGTTCAGCCAGAGGTCCAGGTGCTTCGCGGCTTCACAGCCGCTCATCAGAGCTGGTCGTAATCCTTCAGCAAGGAAGGGGTCGCAGAGCGATGCGGCATCGCCCACGGCCACCACTCCGTCGGCATGAAGCGTGCTGTGCCCGTTCCAGACCCTCAGGCTGGCCTGCTGCCGAAGACCTGCATCGGCAGAAAAGCCGAGATCAGGCAGTAGTGCATTCAGGATCGTCTCCGAATCGGTGACGTCACGACCGATGAAGGTGCCAACTCCCACATTGATCCCGTCTGCCAGTGGGAAAGCCCAGGCAAAACCGTGGTGCACCAGGCCGAATTCAAAGCGCGCCGTACCAGGAGCAAGTGTTCCGAGACCTTCCAGGCGAACTGAAAGCGTGCTCGCCATATGCAGGGAGCTTGGGCCGATGCCGACCTTTTGCGGCCAGGGGGACCCTGAACCATCGGCGATCACCACCGCTCTGGCTCGAACAGGTTCTCTCTGTTCCCCTGTCAGCGTCCAGCACTCTCCGGTGCGTTCGAGTGCCATCACGCGAAACGGCCGCTGAACGCTGGCACCGGCACCCACAGCCTGCTCAAGCAGTAGGGAATCAAGATGCTCACGTCTGACGATCCAGAACGGTGCTTCCCCAGGTAGTTCGGCCACAACCGGATCCTCCAGACACCAGCTGAAGTCGACCTGGCGGATCACATCATCAACCGCTGGGCTGAGGTCGAAAGGGAACCAGCTCTGTACAGAGGAGGCCATGCCTCCACCGCAGGGCTTGATCTGAGCCCCGGTCTCCGCTTCGAGAATGGTGACTGAATGTCCAGCGTGAGCGAGGTGAAAAGCAGCTGATGTGCCGGCAGCTCCGGCCCCGATCACGGCAACGTCGGTTTCAATCACACCTTGAGGATGTCGGCCTCCTTGTCGGCCAGGTGCTTCTCCAGTTGCGCGATGAACTTCTCGAGCGTTTTCTGGATGCTCTCCTGTTCGTCACGGCTTTGATCCTCGGAAAATTCACCCTCCTTTTCCTGTTTCTTGATCTTGTCGATGGCGTCGCGGCGGATGTTGCGCAGGGCCACCTTGCCTTCCTCGGCGTATTTGGAGGCGAGCTTGCAGAACTCCTTGCGCCGCTCCTCAGTGAGGGGTGGCACGTTGATGCGGATGATCTTGCCGTCGTTGTTTGGGGTGAAGCCCAGTTCACTCATCGCGATTGCCTTCTCGATCCCCGCCAGTGAGCTGATGTCGAACGGCTGGATCTGGATGGTCTGTGAGTCAGGTGTTGTCAGCGTGGCCAACGATTTCAGGGGTGTTTCAGCGCCGTAGTACTCCACTGAGATGCGATCCAGCAGAGACGAGTTGGCCCGCCCTGTTCGGATGGTGTTGAACATGCGCTGGGTGGATTCCACCGACTTCTGCATGCTCGCTTCGAGGTCTTGCTTCGACATAACGCTTGTCAGTTGTTGATCCGGGAACCGATCGGCTCTCCAGCCACGGCTTTGCCGATGTTGCCAGGTTCGAACAGATTGAAAACAACAATCGGAATGTTGTTGTCTTTGCAAAGGGCGATGGCCGTGCTGTCCATCACGGCCAGTTCACCGCTCAGAACCTGTTGGTAGGTGAGGTGTTCCTGCTTCACGGCATCGGCGTGCACGGCGGGATCCTTGTCGTAGACCCCATCCACCTTGGTGGCCTTGAACACCACATCCGCATTGATTTCGGCGGCCCGTAGGGCTGCCGTGGTGTCGGTGGTGAAGAAGGGGTTACCGCAACCGGCTCCGAAGACCACGACACGGCCTTTTTCGAGATGGCGGATGGCTTTGCGGCGGATGTAGGGCTCGGCCACTTCCTGCATGCCGATGGCGGTTTGTACTCGGGTTGGTACACCTGCTCGTTCCAGTCCGTCCTGGAGTGTGATCGCATTCATCACAGTGGCCAGCATGCCCACGTAGTCGGCGGTGGCTCGATCCATTCCAGCGGCTGATCCTTTAAGGCCTCGAAAGATGTTCCCGCCGCCCACAACAATTGCCAGCTGTGTGCCGCCTTCAATCACTTTGGCGACGTCTTCAGCGATGGACTGCACGATGGCGGGATCGATTCCATAGCCCTGATCTCCCATCAGTGCCTCTCCACTGAGTTTCAGGAGTGCACGCGCGTAGGCCATTCATCCACCTGATCCAGCTGACAGTAGCAAGCAGGATCAGACGGTCCTGCTACTGGCGCACACGCGCTGGAACCGCTTGGATGGGCCAACGTCAATGCCCCCATGCCTGATGAGATCGGTGGACGCAGTTCGGTGATGGCACGCCTCACCCTCTCCGCACTGCACCGTGCCAGTCAGGATCCATCCTGCTGGCGCGATCCCGTTGTTCATCGTGCTCTGCTGGTCAGCGGTCTGTCGGTGCTGACCGTTGCATCGGGCTTGATCAGACGCGATCTGGCCCAGGACTGAGGTTCAGTATTCGATGCCTGCCTGAGCCTTGACACCCTGCTCTCTGAACGGGTGTTTGCTCAAGGTCATTTCCGTGACCAAATCAGCCGCTTCGATCAATGCTGCTGGCGCTCCTCGACCGGTGACGGCCACATGGCCAAGTTCAGGCCGCTCTCTGAGCCCAGCGATCACCGTTTCCGGATCGATGTAGCCCAGTTTCATCGCCACGTTGAGTTCATCGAGCAGAACCAGCTTGATCTGTTCGTCACGCAGATGGCCTAGAGCGGTTTGCCAGGCCTCTTTGACCAGTTGCTGATCACGTTTGCGGTCCTGGGTTTCCCACGTGAATCCCTCCCCCAGGGCGTGCCAGCAGATCTGGTCGCCGAAGGCCTTTAACGCTCTGGCTTCACCCGGCTCCCAACCACCTTTGATGAATTGCACAACAGCCACCCGTTCACCATGGCCGAGGGTGCGAAGCACCAGTCCTAGGCCTGCCGTGGTCTTGCCTTTGCCGTGTCCGGTGAACACCAGGATCAGTCCCTTTTCCTTGTTGCGCTCCTCGACCCGCTGGCGTTGCACCTGCTGGCGTCGTTCCATGCGCTTTCGGTAACCGGCATCGTCCCGCTCCGGTGCGAGGTTGCCACCCATTCCCAGTTCAGCGGCCGTCTGATCGAGATTGTTGTTGCTCATCAAGAAGTTGCGTCGAGGCTGGGGCGAGCAGCGGTGATCCGTTGCAGGGCCTGCCCTGCCAGCAACTCCTGCTTCACCGCCGTGAAACCGAGTTGCTGCAGCTGAAAGGGCAGGTCGTCCTCCAGCATGGACGTGGCCGTATCGGTTTCAAACAAGGCGCAGAACAGTTGTTGCGGCAGTCGCAGCCAAGGTCCGGCGGGGTGCAGGTCCACAATCACCAACCAGCCACCCGGTTTCAAAAGGCGCAAACTCTGACGCAGCACCAGCTCTCGCTCGCGGCGAGGAAATTCATGCAGCGCCACGCTCAGCTGAATGGCAAGAAAGCTTTCTTCCTCAAGCGGTGGTTCCTCGGCCAATCCCTCCACCCGTTTGAGGCCTGGGTGTCTTCGGGCGGCTAGCGCCAGGGCGAGCGGAGAGAGATCAAGCCCTGAGACACGGAAGCCCGCGGCCAGCCAGGGTGCGGCAGCTTCGCCGCTGCCGCAGCAGAGATCCAGCACATCTGCACCGGGCTCAATCCTGGGTTGCAGGGCCTCCAGCCCCAGGCTGCGGAGTCTCTCAACTCCACCCACGCTCAGCGATGAGATCGCCGTGACTGTGTCGTAAATCCAGCGGTAGCGGTAGGCCAGGGGCCGCAGAAACGAGGTCATCAGGATCAGGGAAGGATGCGAGGGACGTCATCCAGGCTGTTTATCCTGCCGCTGATAGATAGCGGTCTGCGGAACCGAAAGCCGGCAGTCAGCTGCGGGAGCGATCCGCTTCGTTGAACACAACGCAACCGCTGTGATCAGCTGCATAACCATTGGATTCACTGGTGTCTCACGACGCATGTTGTCGGGCCAGGGCCGCATCCACCGCTTGCTGTTGATCGCGTCGGGTAATCCAGTGGTGATAAGTGCGGGTATGAATCGCCACGGAGTGACCCATCATTCTTGCAGAAACCGTGTCAGGCAGACCGATGTGGATGGTTCTCACCGCCCAGGCATGACGAAGGTCATAAGGGGTGAGCGGAAGGTCGTAGCGGCGAAACTGCTCGGTGACGCGTCGTCCCACCTGCTGCAGGGTGGTTCTGCTCAGATCGGTGTTGATCACCGGCAGAGCATGCGGCTCTCGCCCAAGTTTCAACAGGTCAAACCGCTCGACCCATTCCGGACTGAAAGGCCACACCTGATGTTCACCCGTTTTGGTGGTGGGCAGTACCCGGATCACACGATCTCCTTCAGCGCACAGAGCGGAGAGGTCGCTGAAGAACACTTCATGGTTGCGAAGGCCATAGGTGGCCATCAGGCCATAGGCCAGTCGCCAGCGTGGATTGGGAATCTGCAGAATGCTCTCGAGAATCTGTTGGTCGCTGGGGAGCTGGCGGAACCTCGCTCGATGTAGGCCATAGCCCGCTGCCTCTGCTCGCCAGTGCTCAGGCAGTTCCAGTTCCAGATGCCTGGCCAGGCCGCCCAGGGCTGTGCTGCATTGCTGGCGACTACGGCTTCCATCGGGGTAGCTGTGCAGGGTCTGAAGCAGCAGTTCTGCAGCGATTGGGCCCTTGTCCTGGCCGGCAAGTGTGCGCAGTCGACGCAGGTAGGGGTTGTAGGCCCCTATCCATGTGGTTCGACTGCCGGAAGGGGAGCGGCGACGCCGTGGATCGGCAAAAAAGGCTTGCTCGAAGCCCATGAGTTGTTGGTCCAGCAGAGCCCGTGCTCGACCCGATGAGCCGGATGTGGTCGCCTTCTGCGCTGGTGCCTTGATCCATTGCTCCCATCGAAACTGGTCGCGTTTGAGCTGAGCATCGATGACCCGTGCGATCTGCTCGGCTTCGCGCAGGCCATCCCTGTCATTCTCAAGGCCAAGGCTGAGACGTTGCACTGATCGCTGGCCTGGTTGCTGACGCCCAGGCAACAAGCCACGCAGGTTTAACCGACGACCGCGACATTCGATACGTAGGCCGATGCCGATCGAGGCCAGCGCTGCATTCGAATTTCGCCTGATCTCTTCAAGCGGTTCGCTACGAGTCATCCTTTCCTTCAGGACATCGTCAAGATGCCGTTAACGGGGGTTACTCTCAACCCCTGCAATCCTTTCCAGACATGGCTCGGGTCGGTGTCGTACTGCTCAATCTGGGTGGCCCTGAGCGGATTCAGGACGTAGGTCCTTTCCTTTTCAATCTCTTCGCTGACCCGGAGATCATCCGGCTGCCGATTCCCGCTCTGCAGAAACCCTTGGCCTGGCTGATCAGCACCTTGCGCAGCGGCAAGTCACAGAGCGCCTACCGCTCCATCGGTGGAGGCTCTCCACTGCGTCGGATTACCGAGCAGCAGGCCAGAGAGTTGCAGAGCCTGCTGCGTCAACGGGGTATCGAGGCCACCAGCTACGTGGCCATGCGCTACTGGCATCCCTTCACGGAGTCCGCCGTTGCAGACATCAAGGCTGACGGCATGGATCAGGTTGTTGTGCTGCCGCTCTACCCGCACTTCTCCATTAGCACAAGTGGGTCGAGTTTCCGTGAGCTGCAGCGGCTGCGTCAGGGAGACGGTGTCTTCGAGAAGCTGCCGATCCGCTGCATCCGCAGCTGGTTTGATCATCCTGGCTACGTCACAGCGATGGCTGAGCTGATCGCTGAGGAAGTTCGTAACAGCGATGACCCTCACCAGGCTCATGTGTTCTTCAGCGCCCATGGTGTCCCGAAGAGTTACGTCGAAGAAGCCGGTGATCCTTATCAACAGGAAATCGAGGCTTGCACCGCCCTGATCATGAAGAAGCTTCAGGAGCTTCTGGGCCATGACAATCCCCATACCCTCGCTTATCAAAGCCGAGTGGGTCCTGTTGAGTGGCTGAAGCCCTACACCGAAGAGGCTCTGGAAGAGCTGGGCAAAGCCAAGACCAATGATCTGGTTGTGGTGCCAATCAGTTTTGTCAGTGAGCACATCGAAACGCTTGAGGAAATTGACATCGAGTACCGAGAACTCGCCACCGAGTCAGGTGTGGTGAATTTCCGGCGCGTTCGGGCCCTCGACACCTACCCCCCCTTCATCGAGGGACTGGCTGATCTTGTGGTGACCAGCCTTGAAGGGCCTGAAGTCAGCCTTGATGCGGCAGCTGAACTGCCAACCAAGGTGAAGCTCTACCCCCAGGAGAAATGGGAGTGGGGTTGGAACAACAGTTCCGAAGTCTGGAACGGGCGACTGGCCATGCTGGGCTTCTCCGCGTTTCTTCTCGAAATCATCAGTGGCCAGGGTCCACTGCATGCACTGGGACTGCTCTGAGCGCCGGCAAACCGGCAGGCCGGCCCTTAATCTTGAGGGTCAGTTCCCCGTGAAGACACAGTGACGCTGATCTCCGCTCCCACGGCCGACACAGCGTCCAGCCGAGATGGAAGCCGCCGGATAAGCGGAGCCCAGGCCTTGATGGATGCGCTGCGTCGTCACGGAGTGGACACGATCTTTGGCTATCCGGGCGGCGCCATTCTTCCGATCTATGACGCCCTGCACATTGCGGAGAGCGAGGGTTGGTTGCGCCACTTCCTCGTTCGTCATGAACAAGGCGGAACCCACGCAGCCGATGCCTATGCCCGAGCCACCGGCCGTGTGGGGGTGTGCTTCGGCACGTCTGGCCCTGGAGCCACCAACCTCGTCACGGGTATTGCGACCGCCCAGATGGATTCCGTGCCGATGGTGGTCATCACCGGCCAGGTTCCGAGGACGGCGATTGGGACCGATGCCTTCCAGGAGACCGACATCTTCGGCATCACCTTGCCGATCGTGAAACATTCATGGGTTGTGCGAAACCCAGCAGATCTCGCCTCAGTGGTTGCGCAGGCTTTTCACATCGCTGCCTCAGGTCGCCCCGGTCCCGTTCTGATTGACATCCCCAAGGATGTTGGCCAGGAGGAGTTTGATTACATCCCGGTTGAGCCGGGATCCGTTGTCCCTGCAGGGTTCGGCTCCACTCCTCCGCCTGATCCCCAGTCGATTGAGGCAGCGCTTGATCTGATCTCCGAAGCCCAGCGCCCTCTTCTGTACGTGGGGGGCGGTGCGATCGCATCATCCGCTCACGACAGCGTCGCCGTGCTCGCTGAGCGTTATCAGATCCCTGTCACCACAACGCTGATGGGGAAGGGCGCCTTTGATGAGAACCATCCACTGGCGCTGGGCATGCTGGGCATGCATGGCACCGCCTACGCCAACTTTGCAGTGACCGATTGTGATCTGCTGATTGCAGTCGGGGCTCGATTTGATGATCGGGTGACCGGCAAGCTCGACACCTTTGCCCCGAGTGCACGGGTGATTCATTTCGAGATCGATCCGGCTGAGATCGGCAAGAACAGGCGCCCCGATGTCGCCGTTCTTGGTGATGTCGGCACCAGCCTTGCCGCGCTGGTGGATCTGAGCCTGCGCCGTTCTCCCGAGCCGCAGACCAGCGTTTGGTTGGAGAGGATTCGCGACTGGAAAGAGCGTTATCCCCTTTCCATTCCGCCTCAGGAAGGGCCCATTTACCCCCAGGAAGTTCTGATGGCTGTCCGTGACCTGGCCCCTGGAGCCATCGTCACGACAGATGTGGGACAGCATCAGATGTGGGCTGCTCAGTATCTGCGCAATGGTCCACGTGGCTGGATCAGCAGCGCCGGACTGGGGACGATGGGTTATGGGATGCCTGCCGCCCTGGGTGCCCAGGTCGCCTGTCCTGATCGTCAGGTGGTGTGCATCGCAGGTGACGCCAGTGTGCTGATGAATATCCAGGAGCTGGGCACTCTCGCTCAATACAGGCTCCCAGTGAAGGTGGTGATTGTGAACAATCACTGGCAGGGCATGGTTCGTCAATGGCAGGAGAGTTTTTACTCAGAGCGTTATTCCGCCTCTGACATGCTTGGTGGCATGCCGGATTTCGAAGCGCTGGCCAAGGCCTTTGGCGTAGAAGGCATGAAGATTGTTGAGCGCGCTGATCTTCACAACCGTCTGGCGGAGGCCTTTGCCTCACCGAATCCAATCCTGGTGGATGTGCATGTTCGCCGTGGTGAGAATTGCTATCCGATGGTTCCCCCCGGTTGCAGCAATGCTCAGATGGTGGGGCTGCCGGCCCATCCAGAGCTGGCTTTCCAGGATTCCGGAAGTTCTTCCTCCAACCCCGGAGGCCAGTGAGAACTGGCATTCTGATCGCAGCGGCTCTCAGTCTGATGCTGTTGTTTGTGCTGCCTCCTCAGGCGTTGGCCGCAGAGGTTCTGCAGGTGCGTTCGGCAACGCTGCTTCAGGTCGGTGACCATAATCGCAATTACAGTGTGCAGCTGGCCTGTGTTTTGGTGGAGCCTGAAAATGAGCAGCAAGCGCAGGATTGGATGCGTCGTGCGCTTCCTCGTCGGAGAAGGGTGAATCTGCGGCCAGAGGGCAGTGCAGATGGAGTTCTGCTGGCAAGGGTCACTCCGATCGGAGATGATCTCGATCTCGGCGCAGCGCTGGTGAGTGAAGGCCTGGCTCAGGTCACTTGCCCCGGAGCCTGAGATGGCACGCAACCGCATTGCCTCAGGAATTGTGATGGTGCCCTGTGTGCTTCTTGGCTCAGCTTTTCTGAGTACGGCCATCTGGGGTGACGTCGCGTCTGAAAACCGCTCTCTTGCCATCGGCATCGGCAGTCTGCTGCTGATCGCCGGACTGCTTTCACTGGCGATTCCCGGGGGGAGTCCCGAAGCTGAGTCCAGGGACGACACAACAGAGCAGTCCCCTTAGTAGGGGTGCGAGCAATCCTTCCGATCTCCGCTCGGTAGTGTTTGGACAGGGGTCAGGAAAGGAGACAGCTCGTGCTGCGCCTGAGCGAGCTTCGACTGGGGTTGGACCATTCCGAGGATGACCTTGAGCAGGCTGTTCTGCGTTGCCTGCGAGTCCCTCGAGAGCAACTGATCTCCTGCCAGCTGGTGAAGCAAAGCATCGATGCCCGTCGTCGGGATCGAATCCGGATCATCTACAGCGTGGATGTTCAGGTACGGGGGGAGAAAGCGTTGCTGCGTCGACGCTCGGCCGACCGGCGCATTCGTCGCAGTCCAGATGAGTCCTACCGATTCGTTGCGCGTGCTCCATCCGATCTGGTCGATGCGTCCTGGCAGCGCCCAGTGGTGATTGGGGCAGGACCCTGTGGTTACTTCGCAGCATTGCTGCTTGCACAGATGGGATTACGCCCACTGTTGCTTGAGCGCGGGCAGGCGGTGAAGCAACGAAGCCGGGACACGTTTGGATTCTGGCGTCGTCAATCGACGTTCAAGCCCGAATCCAACGTGCAGTTCGGCGAAGGGGGGGCCGGAACCTTTTCCGATGGCAAGCTTTACAGCCAGGTGAGTGATCCCGTTCATTACGGGCGCAAAGTGCTGGAAGAGCTGGTGAAATGCGGTGCCAACCGCGACATCCTCACTCGTCATCGTCCCCATATCGGCACGTTCAAGCTGGCGACAGTGGTCAGGGGGTTGCGTGCTCAGATTGAGGCTCTTGGCGGTGAGGTGCGCTTTGGTTCCCGCGTGGAACAACTTCTGCTGGAGCCTGCCAGCTCCAAACAGGCCAAGCCGATGCGCATCATTGGTCTGCAACTGGCCGATGGCAGTCGTCTTGACTGCAGTCAGGTGGTTCTGGCGCCCGGACATTCGGCAAGGGACACCTTTGCGATGTTGGATCGGACAGGTGTTGCCTTGGAGCGGAAGCCCTTCGCGATTGGTCTTCGCATCGAGCATCCGCAGTCGCTGATCGACAACGCACGCTGGGGAGATGCCGCTGGCCATCCGTTGCTTGGTGCCGCTGAATACAAGCTGGTGCATCACGCTGCTAATGGTCGCTGCGTTTACAGCTTCTGTATGTGCCCGGGTGGGTTTGTGGTGGGTGCGACCTCAGAACCAGGCCGTGTTGTGACCAATGGCATGAGCCAGCACTCACGCAACGAACGCAACGCCAACAGCGGGTTGGTGATCCCTGTGTCGGATGCAGACCTGGAGGCCCATCAGCGCTGGCCAGGGGATCCACTCGCGGGTCTGGTGTTCCAGCGTGAACTCGAATCCCTCGCGTTTCAGCTCGGCGGTCAGGACTACAGCGCTCCGGTGCAGCGACAGGAGGATTTCGTGGCAGGAAGGCCATCCACATGTCTCGGATCGGTCAGTCCCTCTTATCAACCAGGTGTCCAACCCTCTGACCTTGCAGAGCTTCTGCCGGAACCGATGGTGGAGGCTCTGAGGGAAGCTCTGACAGCATTCAGTCAGAAGATCTGCGGGTATGACCATCCCGATGCTGTGCTGACCGGGGTCGAGACCCGCACCTCTTCGCCGTTGCGCATCCCTCGGGATGATCGGCTGGAATCAATCAATGTGATCGGTCTGACGCCAGCTGGCGAGGGTGCCGGTTATGCGGGCGGAATTCTTTCGGCTGCGATCGACGGCATCCGTGCTGCTGAGGCGGTTGCCTTGCGTCTGCTTCCACAGACATCGAATTGAAAACTGTGATGTTCAAATCGCAGCCTGCCCCACGATTCCACTCCACTGAACCGCCTTCACCTGATCGCGTCGCCAGGAGTGAAACAGGCTGGGCTCAGCGACTGTGCAGAGCGGACATGTCCTGATCCTGGTGCTGTCAATCGCTTCCGCTTTCAGTTGCTGCACGGCCGCTTGTCGGATGTCGAGACGGCAGCGACCCTGCTCTGGATCGGGATCAAGCACGGCTTGCCTCTGCAGCTCCTCCAGTGATCTCGGTTCGGCTGCCAACGCCTCACCCACCTGAAGGGCCACTGATTGCTCCACTTGATAGCGCTCACCACTGACCGCTGGTCCAAGGGCGACGATCAGCCGTTCCCTTCGGGCACCTCGTTGTTCGAGCCTGGCGATGGCCGCGGGCAGGATGCGGCTGGCCACGCCACGCCAGCCGGCATGGCATGCGGCAACATGCCCACTGTCGGGATCCGCCATCAGAACAGGGGTGCAGTCGGCTCCACAGACCCAGAGGCTCTGCCCTCCGCGATCGCTCACCAGGCCGTCGGCATCGGGCCATGGTGCTGCCGCGGCAGCGGAGGCCTCAAGCACGACGTTCCCATGCACCTGTTGCGGGCGATGAACGGAGACACCGCATGAGAGATAGGCAGCTAGCTCGTCTGGCCCACGACCGTGCCAGCGACGGGTGAAGAATCCATGCTCAAAGCCCGCGTGAGTCAGGTGGTCCGCTGTGAGGTAATAACCGCCATAACATCCCACCCAGGTCCACCCCGGCAGGGTGTTGAAGCGGCTGTCGGGCTGAGAGAGAGGATCCTCACTCTCAGTGCCAGCGGCTGGGTCTGCTCCCTGAGTGGAGCTCATGGTTGCGGTTGATCCCTCAGCATCCAGAAGCCTTCGAAATGCTCACGATCCGGAGAGCTCTGCACAGAGATGAACTGAAGCCCATGCAGGTTCAGGCGCGAAGCGTCCAGAGCTGCTGAGATCTGTTCGGCTTCCTGTTGGCTCAGATCACTGACCAGCCAGGAGTCGTCCTGACCAGCATCAAGAATCAGCTGGAGGGAGCTCACTCGCAGCCGCACGGGTTCCAGCCCACCCAGCCAACCAGCGAGGGCCAGGGCTCTGGTGCGACTGAACAGACGCAGGCCAGGCACTTCAAGGTCCGTCTCGAGAGAGGGTGGAACCGGCAGCAGGCCGTTGAAGCCAAGAGGCCAATCACTTGCCTCCTTGAGGCTGCCGACCGGAAGACCTGCCCAGGTCCAGGCGTCGCCCCGGACGGCTTCAGGCAAGGGCAAAGGCGGGGTCTCGACTGGTGAAGGCGGCAGGGCCAGGGGGCCTGCCATGAAGCCCTCCTCCTGCGGGTACAGCGTCCGCTCGCGTTCATCAAGCCAGTCGAGCAGCGCATAGGTGCGTCTGCTAGACACCACTTCCAGAAGCAGCTCTGCGGCAGCACGCTGCACCATCGTTCTCATGGCACTTCGCCAGGCGCGCAGCCTCTGCGGTGGCTTCCAACCCTGATCTTCAGCCTCAGCCAATGCTTCTCGCAGGGCCGCGGCCAACCAAGTGGAATTCACCTCGCTAGCCGGACAGAGCTTTGCAAAACGGAAGCACTCGCTGCTGTTGATGTCCGGGGTGCTGATGATCAGCAGCTCCCAGCGCTTCTTTCCATCCTTCTCCAGGATGGGCCTTGAATAGAAATCCAGCTCCCAGTCGGCCTGACGATGGGTCCGGGACTGGGGGCCGGCGTCACCGGCAGACATGGAAGCTGTGATCATCCAGCTGACTGTTCCTGCTGCCTGAGGACGTTACGGGCTCTGTTGGCTCGATCGGCAGCCTCAGCCATGACGGTGTCCTTATCCACGAGAAGCTCTCCTGGCTGTCCTTCCAGCAGCGCAGTGTTGAGTCCGATCCGGCCTCGGCCGGGATCAAGTTCGGTGATCAGCGCCCGCACGGTGTCGCCCTGTCCGAAGACTTCGCGCAGCGATCGCAGACTGCCACCGGTGATCACTGACTGATGAAGAAGTCCACTGACGCCTCCCAGATCGATGAACAGTCCATAGGGCTTGATGGAGGCAACCTGGCCTTCCACCAATTGCCCGACTTCAAGCTCTGAGAAACGAGCGGCCGTTGCGGCGCGCTTCTCGGAAAGCACCAGTTTTCGGGTCTCGGAGTTGACTTCCAGGAAAGCGACGCCAAGTGTCTTGCCGACCAGTGCTTCGTGATTTTCGCCCTCCTGAAGCTGGGATCTGGGGATGAAACCCCTCAGCCCTTCGAGGTCGCAGGTGACACCACCACGATTGAAACCGGTGATCTTGACCTGAACCACCTTGCCGTCCTTGGCGAGCTGCTTGACCTTGTCCCAGCTCTTGCGAAGTGCCAGGGCACGACAGCTGATGGTGACCATCCCATCGGCATTTTGTTCACGGGTGACCAGCACCTCAACCTCGAGTCCCTTGGGGAAACGTTCCTTCAGGTTGGTGATCACCCCCAGCCCGCATTCGCTTTTGGGCATGAAGCCTGGAGCCTTGCCGCCGATGTCGACATAGACACCATCGCTTTCCATACCGATCACGGTGCCGGTGACCACCTCACCGGTTGTGCCTACAGGCTCATTGGCATCAAGCGCTGCGAGGAAGGCATCCTCATCGAAATCAAAATCATCAACGCTGCGGCTCGCTGCAGTTGCCGCTTCGGCGGGTGCCTTGTTCAGCCGGCGTCCTGTATCTGAGGCGCCGAGCAGGTCGGCCATGGTCATTCCGGCCAGATCGTCATCGTCGGGATCCCGCGATGGAGTGGAAGACACCTGTGGCCCTCTTGGAGGTGCCGGAGGGCTGGGCGCAACGGATTGACCACCTTCTGCAGCGAGTGCGGCCTGCTCGAGCTGTGCGGCACGCTCTGCCGCTGCATCTGCAGCTGCGCGGGCTTGTTCCGCTTCCTTGCGCAGACGGTCCTGCTCTTCCCGCTTGCTGATGTGCATCACCTGAAGCGGTTTTCGTGGTGGCTGCGCCGAAGCTGCAGCTCCTCTGCCACCATCCAGTCGTGAATTCTGACGTTCTGTTCCGGCCATGGGACCCATCGTCCTTGGCAGGACAGTCTGACAGCAGGAGGTGGATTCAGGATGGGCGGCGATGGTGGACAAAAGTCCAGGCGGCTTGAGTGCATGCACTGGCCGGAGGCTGCGCTGGCGTTTGAACGCAGCGGTTCAACTCTGGTTTGGCCATTCGGCGCTTTCGAGCAGCACGGTCCGCAGCTTCCCCTGCTCACGGATGCGCTGTTCGCGGAACGCATCCTTGATCATGTGCTGGAAGGTCTTCCCGAGGAGCTGCCGATCTGGGCTCTGCCGACCCAGATAATCGGTCTTTCACCTGAACATCGCGGCTTTCCGGGAACACTCAGCCTCAGTGCCGAACTGCTGATTCGCCTTGTCAGGGAAGTTGGAAAGCAGCTTGCGGACCAGGGTGTGAAGCGCTTGGTGTTGTTCAACGCCCACGGTGGTCAGATTGGTCTTCTGCAAACAGCAGCCCGAGAACTGGCTGCGGAAACACCTTCCATGGCCGTTCTTCCCTGTTTCCTGTGGAGCGGAGTTACAGGACTCAAGTCCCTCGTGCCGGCTGCTGAGCTTGCAAATGGATTGCATGCGGGGCTGGCTGAGACGAGCCTGATGCTGGCGCTTGAGCCTTCTCTGGTCGGTGAACAGAGGCCTCTCGATGGTGACCACGTCAGTGAGAAGGCGGCAGCCACTCCTCCCGAAGGCTGGAGCCTTGAAGGTCCCGCCCCCCTCGCCTGGTTCACCGCTGACCTCAGTCGTTCCGGTGTTGTCGGGGACAGCCGAGGTGCGGATGCGAGGCTTGGAAGTCAGTTGGAGACTGCGCTTGTGGCCCATTGGCATCGACTCTTCACAAGCCTGATGTCATCCAGCTGGCCACCTCGTGGAGACCAGCGACGTATCTGAACACCATCAATCGAACATCCAATTTCGGCAACACTGGTTACAGTCATCTGCGTTGAACGTTACGGAAAGATTCATGCCGACCCCCGTCAGCCCCGAGGTCGCCGTCCTTGACGAGCGGGATGCATCGGCTCAACAACTACCTGACTTCTCCGCTGAGGCTTATAAGGATGCCTACAGCCGGATCAATGCCATCGTGATCGAGGGAGAGCAGGAGGCTTATGACAATTACATGGCCCTGGGAACCTTGATCCCGGAAAACAAAGACGAACTCGCCAAACTGGCGAAGATGGAGATGAAGCACATGAAGGGCTTCACTTCATGCGGTCGCAACTTGGGTGTGACTGCAGACATGCCTTTCGCCAAGGAGTTCTTTGGGCCTCTGCATCAGAATTTTCAGAAAGCGCTCAAGGAAGACAAAGTCGTTACCTGCCTGCTGATTCAGGCACTGCTGATTGAAGCTTTTGCTATTTCTGCATATCACATCTACATCCCTGTTGCTGACCCCTTTGCTCGCAAGATCACTGAGGGTGTCGTCAAGGATGAATATCTTCATCTCAACTATGGCGAACTGTGGTTGAAGAACAATTTTGAGGCCAGTAAGGAGGAGCTTTTTGCTGCCAACAAGGAGAATCTTCCGCTGATCCGATCCATGCTCGACCAGGTTGCTTCCGATGCCGCCACGCTGCATATGGAGAAGGAAGATCTGATCGAGGATTTTCTGATCGGTTATCAGGAAGCCCTCAGCGAGATCGGTTTCAATATGCGTGAAATTGCTCGAATGGCTGCAGCAGCTCTTTGAACCTTGGCTGGAATGCGCCTTCCATGCCCCAGTCGAAAAATTCAGGTCCGCTTCAAGTACAGGCACGTTTTCATTGAACGTGCCTTCGTGAGATCATGAGAGATAAGCTCCTCACCTGGTTGAGGTTTAGTTCAATGCGTACACGTACGACCGTCGGCAGTACATGTTTGGTCTGATCGGGCACTCCACCAGTTTTGAGGCGGCAAGGCGCAAGGCTTCAGATCTCGGGTTTGATCACATTGCCGGGGGTGATCTCGACGTTTGGTGCAGTGCTCCACCCCAGCTGGTGGAGCACGTTGAGGTCACCAGTACAACTGGCAAGACCATCACCGGTGCCTATATCGATTCCTGTTTTGTGCCCGAGATGCTGAGCCGCTTCAAGACGGCAAGGCGCAAGGTGCTCAACGCCATGGAGCTTGCTCAGAAAAAGGGCATCAACATCACAGCTCTCGGCGGATTCACGTCGATCATTTTTGAGAACTTCAACCTTCTGCAGCATCAGCATGTGCGCAGTACAACCTTGGAGTGGGAGCGATTCACGACGGGCAACACCCATACGGCCTGGGTGATCAGTCGCCAGGTAGAGAACAACGCTCCTCTTCTGGGCATCGAACTGGCCAAAGCCAAAGTTGCTGTGGTGGGTGCTACCGGAGACATCGGCAGTGCTGTCTGCCGGTGGCTTTCCAATCGGACGGGTGTCGCTGAGTTGCTGCTGGTCGCTCGTCAGCAGCAGCCCCTCAAGGATCTCCAGTCTGAACTTGGTGGAGGAAGGGTTCTAACCCTTGATGAGGCACTCCCCGAGGCTGATGTGGTGGTCTGGGTCGCGAGTATGCCGCGTACGCTTGAGATTGATTCGGCCTCGCTGCGGAAACCCTGTCTGATGATTGATGGGGGATACCCGAAGAATCTCGATGCCAAGGTCGCCTGTGAGGGCGTTCATGTTCTGAAGGGAGGCATCGTTGAATTCGGCAGTGACATCGGATGGACGATGATGGAAATCGCTGAGATGGACAAACCTCAGCGCCAGATGTTTGCCTGCTTCGCTGAAGCGATGCTGCTTGAATTCGAGGAGTGTCACACCAATTTCAGCTGGGGGCGTAACAACATCACGCTGGAGAAGATGGATTTCATCGGCGCCGCATCGGTCCGCCACGGTTTTTCCACTCTCAACCTTCAAGGACAGCCTCAGGCTGTCGTTGTCTGAAGTCGTTTCCACCTCCTTTCATGGCCCGCCGCCCGCTGCTTGATTTCGAGAAACCTCTGGTGGAGCTCGAACAGCAGATCGAGCAGATCCGTCAGCTGGCAAGAGATTCGGAAGTGGACGTCAGCCAGCAACTTCTGCAGTTGGAAACGCTCGCAGCCCGACGTCGCGATGAGATTTTTCGTTCCCTGAGCCCGGCTCAGAAAATTCAGGTGGCCCGGCATCCTCATCGGCCTAGCACCCTCGATTTCATCCAGATGTTCTGTGATGACTGGGTTGAACTGCATGGTGATCGACGTGGCAGTGATGACCAGGCACTGATTGGTGGGATCGGACGGCTGGGGGAACGATCGGTTCTGCTGATCGGGCATCAGAAGGGACGCGACACCAAGGAGAACGTTGCAAGGAATTTCGGTATGGCCACCCCAGGTGGCTACCGCAAGGCTCTGCGCCTGATGGAGCATGCCGACCGCTTCGGTCTGCCGATCCTGGCCTTCATCGACACGCCTGGGGCTTATGCCGGTCTGCTGGCGGAGGAGCAGGGGCAGGGTGAGGCCATTGCCGTGAACCTGCGCGAGATGTTCAGCTTGCGGGTTCCCATCATCGCCACGGTGATTGGTGAGGGTGGCTCCGGCGGTGCTCTCGGTATCGGAGTCGCCGACAGGTTGATCATGTTTGAGCACAGCGTCTACACCGTCGCCAGCCCTGAAGCCTGCGCCTCCATTCTTTGGCGTGATGCGGCGAAGGCTTCCGAGGCTGCAGCTGCGCTGCGGATCACCGGTAAGGATCTGCTCAGTCTTGGTGTGGTGGACGAAGTTTTGCCTGAACCGGCTGGTGGTAACAATTGGGCCCCCCTCGAAGCCGGTGAAACGCTGAGGGCAGCACTGAATCGCCATCTCGACGATCTGCTGGCTTTGTCCGTCGCCGATCTGAGAGATCAGCGCTACATGAAATTCAGGGCCATGGGGCGTTTCCTGGATGCCACCTCGCCGGAAGGCGGTTTTGCTGCCTAGGGTGCTCCGGATTGCACGGATTTCTTGCCTTCCGTTCTGATCACCGGCGCATCACGTGGAATCGGTCATGCTGCTGCCAAGGCATTTGCTGAGGCGGGGTGGGATTTGCTCCTCGTTTCCCGCAGTGGGGCTGCTTTGCAGTCTCTTGAGTCGGAACTGAGTGCAGGTGGTGTTCGTGTCGCTTATCAGGCGATCGATCTCACCGACTCATCCGCCATCGCTCCTGGCATTGATGCATTGCTGAATCAGGGGCTTCGCCCCTCAGTTCTCATCAATAACGCTGGAGCTGCCTGGACAGGGGAATTGCTGGAGATGCCTCTGGATCGCTGGAACTGGTTGATTCAACTCAATCTCACCAGCGTTTTTCAGGTGTGTTCCGCAGTTGTCCCTGCCATGAGGCCAGCGGGTGGATTGGTGATCAACGTGAGTAGCCATGCGGCCAGAAACGCTTTCCCCGGTTGGGGGGCGTACTGCACCGTCAAAGCTGCTCTGGCGAGTTTCACTCGCTGCCTGGGTGAGGAAGAACGTGCTCATGGCATCCGTGCCTGCACTCTCACACTTGGTGCGGTCGATACCTCCCTCTGGGACTCTCCGACCGTCGACAGTGACTTTGACCGACGTGCCATGCTGCCCGTCAATCAGGCCGCTGCCGCTCTTCTGCACTTGGCCCAGCAACCTGCCACTCAGGTTGTTGAGGATTTAACCCTCATGCCAGCTACAGGCGCTTTCTGACTTCTGAAAGAGATGACTTCTACACTCCCTACTTCCACTAACGAAACCAGTGCCGCAGCACTCAGTAAACTGAGTTCGCATGCGTCACTCAGTCATGGCCGTGGTCAGTTCGCCATCACTGACGCCAAGATCTCCGACGTGATTCGTGAGCGTCTGCGCGAGCGTGGTGCTTCATTCCTCGCCAATGACAACATTGCCGATCACATTCTGCCGGGAGAGCTAGAAGAACTTCAGATGGAAGTCGCTGATCGTTTTCGCGATCTTCTGCACAGTTTGGTGATTGATATCGAGAACGACCACAACACCGAAGAGACAGCGGAACGGGTCGCCAAGATGTACTTACAGGAGGTGTTCAAAGGGCGTTACCACCAACAACCCAAGGTGGCGAGTTTCCCGAACGTGAAGCAGCTCGACGAGATTTATACAGTTGGCCCACTCACTGTTCGCTCGGCCTGCTCTCACCACTTTGTGCCGATCATGGGCAACTGCTGGGTCGGCATTAAGCCAGGTGCGCGAGTTATCGGTCTCTCCAAATTCACTCGCGTCGCGGACTGGGTGTTCTCACGGCCTCATATCCAGGAGGAGGCCGTGATGATCCTTGCCGACGAAATCGAGAAACTCTGCGAGCCCAAGGGCCTCGGAATTATCATCAAGGCTCAGCATTACTGCATGAAATGGCGTGGTGTGAAAGAGCCTCAAACCAGCATGGTTAACTCCGTTGTCCGGGGTGATTTCCGTCATGACCCCAGCCTCAAGCAGGAGTTCTTTGAGCTGGTGCGTCAGCAGGAAGCTCTGCTGAGTAACTGATCGGATCCGTTCGCTCGCCGCGCTGGATGTGGGGTGCATCAAGCAGCACCCCACATGTTCAATTGCTGATCGGACCGATCACATTGCTGCTGATGCGTTGAATTTTGCCGTCACGGCTGCGCACCACCAGAACTGCCATGAGCCTGTCCTGTTGATCTTCGGGGCCTACCCGGTAGCTGTGCCCCGAGCCGGATTCCACCAGCTTCCAGTTCCCCTGGGCACTTCGGCGGTACCAGTGGACATCGAGTTCATCCACGTCAGCTCCCTGCAGTGTCAGCTCCGCCTTCAGTAACGCACCTTCCCTGGCTTCTCCGACCAGGACGAACCGTTGCAGTCCTTGGATGGCCTGCTGGAGATGTCCTTCCTGCTGAAGTCCCTGATCGATTTGTCCGTCAAGCACCTGAATCTGCTTCTCAGGGCTGGCTGTCAGACCTGGCACACATTGAAGACTGCCGTTCTCCAGCCGGCATCCCGGCAACATTCCCTGAGCTGAGACCCCGAGAGGGACTGCCGCCATCAAGGTGAGGCAAATTGACGTAGCCCGGCGCATGGAAGCTGTTGAGGGGAGATTCAACCTATCCCTGCTTGCCCGATTTGACCCTGACCGCCTTGACCAGCGCTTCGACACGACGGAGATCCTTCACCCCAGGACTGTGCTCCAGGCGGCTGGAAGCATCCAGACCAAAGGGGGTGACCTGATCCAACAGTGTTGGGATCCACTCAGCGCTGATCCCTCCAGCGAGCCACCAGGGCAGATCGCTGCAGAGCCTTGTCTGCAGTCGCTCAAGCCAGGCAGGATCGAGACGATGACCAGTCCCTCCCAGCTGGTTCGGGCTCCAGGCATCCAGAAGCAGGGCATCCACGCTGGCGAAATAGGCGTCGATGCCGTTGAGATCCGCTTCTCCACGCAGGCGTAGCGCTTTCCACCAGTCGACCCCGGGGTGAAGCCGACGAAGATCAGCGCATCGCTGCGGTGACTCTTCCCCGTGCAACTGCACCACGGTGGGCTTTCCCTCGCCCGACAGTGCCGATGCAAGCTGTGCATCGCTGGGGTCTGCCACGACCCAGACCCGCTTCAGCACAGGATGCTCCTGGGTCAGGCTCTGGAAGATTGCCCTGCGCTGATTCGGCTCCACGAAACGAGGAGTGTCCGGCACTCCGATCACGCCGATCGCATCCACCCCCATTGCAGCGACCTCACAGGCCTGGTCGCAGTCGGTCAGGCCGCAGATCTTGAGAGACAGGCCCTGATCGACCATCGGGGAGCAGCATTGGACGTCCTTTCTAGGATTGAGCCAACACTGCCGGCCAGCCCGCCGGAAAAGCTTTTGGGTGATGGCTGGCAACTGATGCGAATCGGCGGGATCCCTCTGAAGGTCCATCCCAGTTGGTTCATTGTTCTGGTGTTGTTCACCATGGCCTTTCAGCAGCAGGTCTCCAAACTCCCAGCCGCGGCGGGTGCCGACTGGATCAGCTGGTCGATGGGGCTGCTCACTGCGCTGCTGCTGTTCGTGTCTGTGCTGCTGCATGAGCTTGGCCATTCCCTTGTAGCCCTGCGCGAGGGTGTGAAGGTGAGCAGCATCACGTTGTTTCTGATGGGCGGAGTCGCCCGGGTGGAACGGGAATGCTCCACGGCGATGGGCTCGCTGAGGGTGGCTGCCGCAGGCCCGGCGGTGAGTCTGATTCTTGGAGCTCTGTTGCTCTTCAGTGTTCACGCCGCTGAACACGTCAGCCCACTGCTGGGAAACCTTGTGGCTCAGCTGGGAGCTCTCAATCTGGTGCTGGCGCTGTTCAATCTGCTGCCTGGATTGCCTCTGGATGGCGGCTTGATTCTTAAATCCATCGTCTGGCAATGGACGGGCAGTCAACGTCGGGGAATTCAGGTGGCGACCGCCAGTGGTCGGTTCTTGTCACTCCTCGCCGTGATGATCGGGTTCTGGATTGTGCTCAGGGGCGGCGGATTTGCCGGTCTCTGGCTGGTGCTTCTCGGCTGGTTCGGAATGAGCGCTTCACGCAGTCAGACCCAGACCTTGGCGCTGCAGCAGGTGCTCAAAAGGGAAACCGTTGGACCGGCGACGTCCCGTCGATTCCGCGTGGTGGAGGCCGATCAGAGCCTGCGCACGCTTAGCAAGCTGCGTCTGGGAGCCGTGGACAGCGGCGATCCTTGCCTTCAGGACTGGGTGCTCGTCTGTCGAGGTGGTCGATGGATTGGCTTCATCACTGATCAACCACTCAAGGACCTCCCTGTTCAGCAATGGGATCGCCAGACCATTGCCGATCATCTTCAGCCGCTCGAGCTCCTGCCATCGATCAAGCAGACCGCACCGCTCTGGGAGGCGGTCCTTGCCCTGGAGGACACTGAGCAGGGGCGCCTGCTGGTTCTAGGCCCTGCCGGTCTACCCGACGGAACCCTTGATCGCTGTGACCTGGGTGAAGCCGTTCTGAAGGGTTTATCTGTGAAACTGCCCGAGGCCATGCTCACGGCCGCCCGTCGTTCCAACACCTATCCGTTCGGGATGCCTTTGGCGCAGGTGGTGCAAAGCATGCAGGCCTCAGGTCTTCTGGATGATCAAAGCGCTGAAACGCCTAGCCGATAACGCTCGCCCCCTTGCTGCATGAGGCTTCGTTCCTCAGGGCTGAGTGGTTGATCAGTCCAGTCGTGAGTCGACAGCCCTTTGCTGAAGCTGGAGATCAGCGCGCTTTGCACCGCTGAGGCATCAGGTGACGCGGGCGTCCACCGCGGTGGATCGTTCCCGAACACGACTTGCCAGAGATCAGCAGGAGGGGTCAGTGGAATTTCGCCATGCTGTAGAAGATGACCGTGCTGCCAGTACTGAGCACTGCCAATGCGTTTGGTCCCATGTCCATCCACAAGGTCGGCTGTTGTTGAACGGGCAAAGCAATTGATGGCGCCGGCCTCTGCAGGGGAGTCGCCTGGATGGAGGCTCACGCCCAGCTGTGCGAAACCTGCAGTGATCCATCGGTTCACCTGCAGGTAAGCCTCACGCTTCTGTCGAGGCGCTTCGGGCCACACCAGTGCGTAGGTCAGCCCACCGGCGTGGAGCACGGCGCCGCCGCCACTGGGGCGTCGCAGGAGATCCAGCTGCCCTGTTCTTGCAAGGTTGAGCCATGGATCTGGAATGTCCCGTTGATGTCTGCCCAGGGAGAGTGATGGCCTCTTCCAGTTGTAGAAGCGCAAGATCGGTTGGTTCTGCCCCTTGGTCCAACACTGCTCAAGCAGGAGGGCATCCAAGGCCATCTGCTCGGCACCGTTGAGCGTGAGGTTGGGCACTAGGCGACCGTGGCGTGAAGGCTCGGAGCTGCAGGATGCTGGCAGCATCATGGCGGCGATGACCATGTTTCCTTTTTAGAACTGATCACCACAGGTTTTTTACCTTGTCATCGTTGTAAAACTCGTGAAACGGCAGTCATGGGAAGGCCACGAAAACCAATTCAGCAACGTTTCAACGGTATCTGCGTTGTGCAGCTTTTGTTCGATGGCTAGCACCTTTAAGACCAGTGATCCGGTCAAAACAGCCGCAAGGGCACGCCAGGCCATCCTGAAAGTCAAAGTGGAGGCGACTGCCAAGTTCTTTGACTAAGCAAACTCTCAGCGAATATCACCCAAAAGCGGGAGGCATTGAGAAACAGAAGCAAGCCAATCTAAAAGTGAGCATGACAGCCAAAAGAATGAAAACTGTTTTACTACTGCTTGTTTCGGGATTGCTTGCTGTCAACGAGGTGGCTCATGCCCAGACTGGTGCTCTGAAATATGGAAATATTGCTGCAGGTAAGTACTGCGAGGCAAGAAAGCAGGGAAGATCACACACCAATGCTCTGCAGCTAGCAATGATGGATGGAACTGCTAGCTCGAGAAAATACTCAGCACAACAAGGCTCAGTCGAGAACCAAAATGCTCGAGTTGATTTTAACAGTTATATCGACACAATGTGCCCTCAGTACCTGAAAGACTTCGGTGAGGGCGGAATCCAAAACACTGTTATGCATACAGGTTTAAGCTGCCTTTCAAGCGTGGATATATACAATGGAGTGAAGACAGGCGTCGTCTCCAAAAGCTGCACAGATGGGTCGATTTACATCAAAGTGCATAACTGACTAGCACTTTTTGATTGGCAGCAGTTGCTGCAGGGCGACGAAGCCAAACTTCCTAGGCCTTTAGCCAAATCCTCTTTTGGAGTCAGGGTTGAGGACTGGCCAGCTGTGCTGCAACAGCAGGCTGGTGAGTTGGGAGGTGGTCGACATCGGGTTGGTCAGAGGGCAGCCGAGGGGGTCAGTGAGCAAGTCGATCCGCGCCTAGAGACAATGAACCTGCTTCTCTCTCAGCAGCTCACAAACGAGCAGAACCATCACATCTCAAATAAGTCACTCCTGCATGGCTTGGGTGGTGACCATGAGGTACCCAGCGAAAAGATTGGACGCCCTTAGGCAACCGTGCTCAAGATTGCTAGGTATCAGTTCCGTGAAATGGAAGCTGTTGAGGAGGCGTGAAAAGAGCAAGCAGAGTTCTGCAAAGAGGTCAAAGCCTTCATGGACGGGTTCCGATGACGCTTACCGGAAAGACGGATTATTGGACGTCAGAAGCTCTCGCAGAAACCGTGGTAAAACCCGTCTTATGAATTACGAGAGTCATTGATACCACTCAGTTACCTGACAAGGCGGCGATGACATTGGCTGATGTGCTTCTTGCCGTGCCATTAGGGCTCCTGGCAGGAGCTCTGGCCGGTCTGCTGGGAATCGGTGGTGGTCTGATTTTCGCGCCTCTTCTGCTGTGGATGGGCCTCAGTCCCCACCAAGCTCTGGCAACAAGCACCTTTGCGATTGTGCCTACGGCGATCGGCGGCAGTTACACCCATTGGCGCGCGCGCACGCTTCAGCTCAGGCCAGGCCTGGCCATTGGTCTTTCAGCCTTTGCCACCGCGCTGGTGTTCAGCCGTCTTGGTCGACTCGCCGCAGGCTGGCAGTTGCTGACACTTCAGGCATTGCTTTATCTGCTGCTGGCGCTCACGATTCGCGGTGATCGTCGTGATCTGGGTCCTGAATCTGATCAGCCTCTGCCCTTGAAAGGTCTCACGGGCGTTGGCTCTGTTGCTGGGCTGGCGGGCGGGATGCTCGGGCTCGGCGGCGGGCTTCTGATGGTTCCATTGATGGTGAACGGCCTGTCGGTGCCGATTCGGCAGGCGATTCGTCTCAGTACGCTGGCCGTGGCCTGCTCGGCCAGTGCCGCTTCATTGCAATTTCTCCACGAAGGACGTGGTCAGTGGATGCTGGGTCTTGTGCTCGGAGCCGTTGCTGCCTTCGCCGCCCAGTGGACGGCCGCCCGGTTGGATCGGGTGAAGACCGGAACACTTGCTTGGCTGCTCAAGCTGCTGTCGCTGTTGCTGGCGGTCGACAGCGGTAGAAGGGCTGTTCAGCTGGCGTTACAGGGGGCGTGACTGTGTGGGATCAGTTCAACACCCTGAGCTGTTTGAGCTCGACCTCCTGCATCCAGGCTGTCAGAGCCAGCAGCGAAGAACGATCCGGCAGGCAGAGACAGCCGCTGCCTGGATTGCAGTGGTGAATCCCCAGTCCGCTGCGGTTGGTGTCAAAACGGGGGGCGAGCGTGATCCAGATGTCCTCGCCCCAGGGTTCCGCGGGACCCAGGCTGTAGTCACCCTGCGGCAAGGGAGCTCCGTTGCCAGGAGACCAGCGCCGATCAAGGCCCTGGCTGCTTGGGGTACCGCTCACAGCAGGCCAGCTGGCCAGCACGGTTTGGTCATGGTGCAGTTCCAGCAGCCACTGGCGTTGTCCGTCCGTACGTCGAATGTCAGTGCGTTGAGCTTTGAGTTCAAGTTCCTGTCCTTGCAGGCGGGCCAGCAACGCATGGTTTGGCCCAGCCTGGCCAGGTGGTGTTGGCTTTGGAGCGGCTTGTTGGGGTGCTGTCTCGGAGCGCTGAACAGGTAAAACGAGTTCCGCTTCGGATCCGCAGCTCCCCGAGCAGAGGGTCAACAGCAGCAGGGGCAATCCGGCCCAGTTCCGTATGGGTTGATTCATGGTGACTGATCGAGCAGCTCCCAGAAACCACCATCCAGCTCGAAGCCAAGGCTGGCGGCCATCAGGCTGAGGTTGCCGCGCTGACCTCCTGACACCTCCGAGGAGCTGCCCAGCTGGTTCAGCAGCATCAGGCGATGGGTGATCCACAGCTCAAGAGCCTGAGGATCGAAGCGGATGCCTTCACTGGAGCTGAAATCGTGGGGAACCAGCATCGCCACATGCTGCGCCAGGCTTCCGCCGCTGCGATCCAGCAACAACGGGAGCCAGGGGTAGCGAGCGTCTGCACGCAGGGCCCAAAGCCGAGGCTCCGGACATTCGCTAAGTTCTCTGGGGTCATCGACTTCGCGCGGCCATTCGTAGCGCAGTTCCAGAACAGCACCGCCATCGAGCAGGACCTGAAGAGGGCGTTCCATCCAGACTGAAAGAGCCTGCAGGTTCAGTGTCCTGATCGCTTTTGCGTCGATGGTCACCAGGGAATCAGGACTCAAGGCTTCCATGCGGGTGTGACAGGCCTTTGCGAATGATGGCGCCCTGAGGCCTGCACAGGAAAGAATGCAAAGGTTTCAAGCTCCGTCATGGTCAGCACCCTTACCCAAGCCGAAATCTTCATCGCTCTCGTGGTGGCTGCACACGCCGGTATCCTCGCGATACGTCTCTGCGTGAGCCTCTATCGCGCCTGAGCTGCCCTGGGCCTCTTGGCACGAACGGTGCGCCGCGTTACAAGCGGGCATGCAGAAAGCCGTTTCTTCAGCACCTGATGCCGCCTCTTTGGCGGCCTTGCTTCAGCAGCAGAATGATCGGAGAGAACTGTTGTGCAGTTCCCTGGCGCTTGCAGTGAAGGGTGGCCTGATTTTTCTGGGCGTGGTCAGTGTCGTGCGGTTGTCGATGGCATATCAGGAGCGGCTCGACCGACATGGAGAGCTGGCGGCAGTGGTGGATGTGGAAGCCACCAAGTTGCAGGGACTGCAACATCGCTTTGACACCCTGTTCACCCTTGGGGGTGACGAGCGCCTGATGGATGAGCAGGAGCAATGGATTGCTCCGAACCGTTTACGGGTGATCTGGCGCTGACGGTCTGTGCTGCCAACTGCCCGCTGAGATTCGTGACCGGAGGTCGGTGCGGGCATGGTCTGAGCGGCAGACTGAGCGATCTTCACAGCCCTCCCGATGCCCGTTCCAGGCACTGTTCTGATCACCGGAACCACATCCGGGGTCGGCCTGAATGCCACACGTTCTCTGGTGCAACAGGGCTGGACTGTGGTTACCGCCAATCGTTCCCCCCAGCGTGCCGCTGCCGCTGCCGATGAGCTGGGCCTGCCCGCACAGCGGTTGAAGCACGTGCTGATGGATCTCGGTGATCTGGACAGTGTCCGCCAGGCGGTGGAGGGACTGCCTGACCAGATCGATGCGCTGGTCTGTAACGCCGCCGTCTACAAACCCAAGCTGAAACAACCAGAGCGTTCCCCTCAGGGTTACGAGATCTCGATGGCAACGAATCACTTCGGCCATTTTCTTTTGGTCCAGTTGCTGATGGAGCGTCTTAGGGCCTCCACGCACCCCTCTCGCCGCGTGGTGATACTGGGCACCGTCACTGCGAATTCCAAGGAGCTGGGAGGCAAGATTCCCATACCTGCCCCTGCCGATCTCGGTGATCTCTCCGGATTCGAGGCAGGTTTCAAGGCGCCTGTTTCGATGGCCAGCGGCAAGCGTTTCAAGCCAGGGAAGGCCTACAAGGACAGCAAGCTCTGCAACATGATCACCACGCAGGAATTGCACCGTCGCTTCAACGGAGAAACCGGCATCAGCTTCACGTCGCTCTATCCAGGGTGCGTGGCTGATACACCGCTTTTCCGCAATACCCCAAGGGCTTTCAGAAAAATCTTCCCTTGGTTTCAGAAGAACATCACCGGAGGCTATGTCTCCCAGCCGCTGGCGGGTGCGCGTGTTGCCCAGGTGGTCGCTGATCCGGATTTCTCAGAATCAGGGGTTCACTGGAGCTGGGGCAATCGTCAGAAGAAAAATGGTCAGCAGTTCAGTCAGGAACTGTCCGACAAGGTGACCGATTCCCAGACCGCTGCCAGGGTCTGGGAGCTGACGATGGGGTTGGTTGGGCTGAATGCCAGAACCTAGATCTCAGTCAAATCCAAGCAGGTCGAAGATCTCTCGATCTTTCAAGGAGACGGCCTCGAGGGGTTCAACCTTGTCAAGCATGTTCTGCGCGAGGTTCAGATACTCGTTGCGGACAGCCTGAACCGCCTCGTCGTCGTCGTCCATCTCAAAGATGGTGCACTTCTTCAGGCGGGAGCGGCGAATGGCATCCACATCCCTGAAGTGGGCCATGGTGCGCAGACCGGTGCGCTCATTGAACTTGTCGATCTGATCGGTGTCCGCTGATCGGTTGGCGACAACACCTCCGAGCCGCACTTTGTAGTTCTTGGCCTTGGCCTGGATCGCCTGGACGATCCGGTTCATCGCAAAGATCGAATCGAAATCATTGGCGGTCACAATCAGGCAGTAGTTCGCATGCTGCAGCGGCGCAGCAAATCCTCCGCAAACCACATCCCCGAGCACATCGAAAATCACCACATCGGTGTCTTCCAGCAGATGGTGCTCCTTTAGGAGCTTCACGGTTTGCCCTGTGACATAGCCCCCGCAGCCAGTGCCTGCGGGGGGACCGCCGCTCTCAACGCATTGCACGCCGTTGAAGCCGGTGAACACGAAATCCTCGGGTCGGAGCTCTTCACTGTGGAAGTCCACTTCCTCAAGGATGTCAATCACCGTCGGCACCATCTTGTGCGTGAGCGTGAAGGTGCTGTCGTGTTTCGGGTCGCAGCCGATCTGCAGCACCCGTTTGCCCAGCTTTGAGAAGGCGGCTGAAAGATTCGAGGAGGTGGTGGATTTGCCGATTCCGCCCTTGCCGTAGACGGCAATCACCAGGGTCTCCTCCTGGATGTTCAGCGACGGGTCCTGAAGGACCTGCACACTGCCTTCTCCGTCAGCTGGTCGCGTCAGGGTCGTGGTCATGCAGGACCTTTGCAAAAGGGATCAATCTCATTCAACAGCAACACATGCGCCCCAGCTGATATTCACCAACAAATAAAAGATCCTTCGTTTCAGAAATGCTTGCACCTCGTATTTTCTTTGGATTGATTAAAAGAAATGAGTGAATTTGCTCATGCCTTGTAGTGGGCTTTTGCGTCATAGAGCGTTTCGCTGCTGATCTCCATACGCCCCTCCTGGCGTGCATAGGTTTCGGTGTTTCGGCGCACCTTGCCACGCACAAAGAAGGGGATTTTTTTCAGTTCCGCCTCGCCATCGGCAGTCCACACCGGTCCCTGCTCTTCAGGGTTCATGACCACGGTGGATGGGCTGAGGTCTTCGGCGGATTGATCTGCCCCGCCGCGATGACCCAGGTGGCTCTGATGGCCGTCCACAAACTCAAAGTCGTGGCGGAACATGCCGATCAGATGTTCCTCAAGTCCCATCATCAGCGGATGCACCCAGGCGTCGAAAATCACATTGGCGCCTTCCCATCCCATCTGAGGGCTGTTGCGAGCCGGAACGTCCTGCACATGCATCGGTGTGCTGATCACGGCGCACGGGATCCCCAGGCGCTTGGCGCTGTGTCGTTCCATCTGCGTTCCAAGCACCAGCTCGGGAGCGGCGTCGGCCATGGCCGCCTCGACCTCCAGATAGTCATCGCTGATCAGTGCTTCAAGGCCGAGCTCCTTGGCGGCCGTTCGGACCGATCGCGCCATCTCGCGGCTGTAGGTGCCAAGGCCAACCACTTTGAATCCGAGCTCCTCACTGCAGATGCGAGCTGCCGCCAGGGCGTGACTGCCGTCGCCAAAAATGAACACCCGCTTACCTGTGAGATAGGTGGAATCCACGGATTCCGAATACCAGGGCAGCCTTGAACTGCGATAGCCCTCCTCCGCCGTGGGCGGATCCATGCTCAGCAGCGTGTGCAACTCCACCAGGAAGTCGTGGGTGGCGCTGACGCCGATCGGAACCGTGCGTGTGAATGGCATTCCGAAGTTCCGCTGAAGCCAGCTGCAGCTCGATTCTGCGATCTCCGGATAGAGGCAAACATTCAGATCCGCCTGCGGGATTCGCTCGATATCACTGACCTGCGCTCCCAGCGGAGCGACCACCCCTACATCGATGCCGTGCACGGTCAGCAGTCTCTGGATTTCGAGTACGTCATCACGGCATCGAAATCCCAGCAGGGACGGACCGATCAGATTGACCCGAGGTCGACGGCCGACGGCCATCCAGGCCTTGGGATCATGCTGCGGCTGCTCAGGCACCTGGGGCTTCAGCAGATTGCGCACAAGCTGGTAAAGCGTTTCCGCTGCTCCCCAGTTCTCCTTCTTGCTGTATGCGGGCAGTTCCAGGGTCACAACGGGCATGCTCAGTCCCATGCCCTGGGCCAGGGCTCCCGGTTGATCCTGAATCAGTTCAGCGGTGCAGCTTTCACCCACCAGCAGTGCATCCGGACGGAAACGTTCCGCCGCTTCACGCACAGTCCGCTTCACCAGTTCGGCGGTGTCGCCTCCCAGGTCGCGTGCCTGAAAGGTGGTGTAAGTCACCGGTGGGCGCTGCCCGCGCCGTTCGATCATGGTGAACAGAAGGTCGGCATAGGTGTCACCCTGAGGCGCATGCAGCACGTAGTGCACGCCACGCATCGAGGCGGCGATGCGCATCGCCCCAACATGCGGCGGTCCTTCGTATGTCCAGAGCGTCAGTTGCATGGGAATCAGGCGTGGATGGAAGGTGTCGATGTCTGCGGATGCAGTGCTGGATGAATGAGCTGCCTCCTGCGCAGTGGGCGTGAGAACAATTCGGCCAGATCTCCGGCCTGGTCGATGCCGTGGATGGGGCTAAACACGAGTTCGATCGACCATTTGGTGGTGATGCCTTCCGCTTCCAGGGGGTTGGCCAGTCCCATCCCGCACACCACAAGATCCGGATGCTGGTCGCGAACACGGTCCAGCTGCTGCTCCACGTGCTGACCCTCCGTCACGTCGGTGCCCTCAGGCAGCAGTTCCAGTTCCGGCGCCATCTGTTCGCGGTTCAGATAAGGGGTGCCAACTTCCACCAGTTCCATGCCGCACTCGCGCTGCAGAAAGCGTGCAAGCGGAATTTCCAGCTGCGATTCCGGCAGCAGCACAATGCGTTTTCCAGACAGTTCCGCCCTGTGGGGCTCAAGCGCCATGCGCGCTCTCTCTTCCAGAGGGTCCAGCACTGCAGCAACCCTATCTCCTGGCAGGTTGAAATCTCTGCAGGCTGTCTCCATCCATCGGCGGCTGCCCTCCGCCCCAAGCGGAAACGGTGAACTCAGCACCTTGGCGCCCCGTTCCTTGAGCAAGCGTGCGGTGTTGCTCAGAAAGGGCTGGGTGAGCAGCACGGTGGTGCCCGGCCCAACACCCGGCAATTCCGTGGACTGCCTGGGCGGAAGGCTGCATACAGTCTCGATTCCGAGACGGGCGAACAGGTGAACCAGGCGGTCTTCAACCGCATCAGCCAGGGTTCCGGCAAGCAGAAGCTGTCGCTTTTCGGTGCTCGGTAAGAAGGGCAACAGAGCAGACAGAGCTCCGTCCTCCCCCTCTGTGAACGTGGTTTCGATTCCGCTTCCGGAATAGTTCAACACACGAACCCTGCCCTGCAATTCCTCGTTGAGACGTTCAGCGGCGCGGGCAAGATCGAGCTTGATCACTTCGCTCGGGCATGAACCCACCAGGAACAGCGTGCGGATCTCGGGACGTCGCGCCAGTAACTCACGGGCCACACGGTCCAGCTCATCATGGGCATCGGCCAGGCCTGCCAGGTCTCGTTCGTTGAGAATCGCCGTGCCGAATCTGGGCTCAGCAAAGATCATCACGCCCGCTGCGCTCTGGATGAGATGGGCGCAGGTGCGCGACCCCACAACCAGAAAAAAGGCATCGGGCATGCGTCGATGCAGCCAGACGATCGATGTCAGGCCACAGAACACCTCTCGGGGTCCAGATTCCTTACGCAGATTGGCGCCCATCGGGATTCCTGAGCTGTCCTTCCCTTCACCATGACTCCGGATTGGCTCAACGGGGCAAGTGTCTGAAACTCTTCGGGATCATTGCGGTCGAAAATGGTGAATCTGGGTACATTTCGGCGACCGACTCAGATCCATTCATGCCCTCCCTGCGTGTTTTCCCTGCCGCTCTCGCGTTGAGCCTGGCACTCGTGGCCTGCCAGTCGGCTGACAAGAAGGCTGACAAGGATGAGGTGAAGGTTGTCAAAGGCGTTGAAGCCGTCTGCGCCGCCCAGGCTGACGTTGACGCAGCCGTGGGCCAGGTCAATGGACTCACTCCGGACTCCACCGTGGCGGACGCTCAAAAGGCAGGCGACAAGCTCAAGGATGCGCTCTCGGCTCTCAACAAAGCTGAAGGGCAGCTTGAAAAGGCTGAAGTGAAGGAGTACCGCGATCAGGTGGAAATCTTCCGCAAGGCGGTTGATGAAGTCAGCAAGAAGAAGGACCTGACCTTGGCAGCCGCCGCCGAGCAACTGAAGGGCAAGGCTGCTCCACTGATCGCGGCACGTGAACAACTGGCTTCAACAACGGTGTGCATCGATGTTGTTGATGACAGCTCAGATGACAAGTCGGACGCCAAGTCTGATGACAAGTCGGGGTCCTGATCAGGACTCTGACGATCAGGTCAGTGTTTGAACAAGCTTCTTCAGAGGCGGCGGCGGAAGCGATCATCCGCGAAGCTGCTGCCTCGCCCTGATGAGTCGTCCATGCGGCTCAGTCGCCAGACATTGCGGCTGACACGACGGGCTGTAAGGCCCCCCCTCTCAACGGATTCAGTTCCGGGTCGAGCTCCGAGCAGATAGGTCACTTCCGCTGTCGTCAGTGGGGCGCCGCTGTCAACGGCTAGGGAGGTGAGTTCAAGTCTCTGGCGAAGCTGCCGCACCATGCCGGCATGGCTGCTGTCATCGGTTTCGAGCCAAGGCATCTCGGTCTGGCCTTCACGGGCAAGGCGCTGCATCAGGCTGTAGCTGACCAGTCCCAGGGCCTGTTCGGCATTGAGTTCGGTGGAGAGCTGGCCAGGTTCCTCTGATTTTCTAGGGGCGGAAGCCATGGCTCACGGGCGATTGGGCTGAAGTTATCGGCTGTTTCGGGCAGTGCAAGCGCTTGCGCACTGTTTCCCGATCGGCTTCCGGTAAGATCCGCGCCATGAATCGTTTCGCCGGCTTCGACGCCAGGGAGCGGCGGGTTGGCGGAAGCGCTCTCGTCACCGGTACGGAGGTGAATTCCTCCGCGAGTGGTGCAAGCTGCGTGGTCACCACCGATTCGGAATCGATTCGGCTGAAGCGGCGCAACAGCCATGTGCAGTCGATCGAGCTGCGCACCCATGTTTTCATCGATTCCCTGCAGCCACAGCTCGCCGCATACATGGGATCGGTGAGTCAGGGATTTCTGCCGATCCCCGGCGATGCCTGCCTCTGGATGGAGGTTTCACCAGGTATGGCCGTGCACCGTGTCACCGACATTGCCCTGAAAGCCAGCAATGTCCGTCTCGGTCAGATGGTGGTGGAGCGGGCCTTTGGTTCCATGGCTCTTTACCACAGAGATCAGAGCACGGTGCTTCACTCCGGCGATGTGGTTCTGGAGGCCATCGGCAGTTCCATCGAGCAGCGGAATCCCGCCGAAGTGAGCTGGACGGAAGTGATCAGGGCCATCACCCCTGACCATGCCGTGCTGATCAATCGCCAGAACCGCCGTGGCTCGATGATCGAGGCGGGCATGAGCATGTTCATCCTGGAGACCGAACCCGCCGGCTATGTGCTGATTGCCGCGAATGAAGCGGAAAAGGCCTCCAACATCACGCTTGTCGATGTGAAGGCGGTCGGAGCCTTTGGACGTCTCACCCTGGCGGGACGTGAAGGTGATGTGGAGGAGGCTGCGGCCGCGGCCATGCGTGCAATTGAAATCGTGAACCGCAGCACTGCACTGCGCTGAGCGTTCAATCCAGCTGCAGCCTCCTGCGCAGCCCGGGTGCCAGGGCACGCGCGGCTTTGCCTCGGCTGCCCAGCTTCGACAGCTGAGAAGGGTTCAGCTCTCCGTAACTGCATCCGGCCTCTCGCACCCAGAACAGGGATTCGATGCCACCTCCGGCATAGGCGGGTTGGCTGAGAAGTTCACCCCAGCAGATTCCCTCTGACTGCTCATCGCACTCACCATCAGGTGAGCAGAGCACCATGGCACTTCGGAAACGAGCACTCCGATAGGGAACGTCTGTCATTGCCTGCATCAGCTTCGACAGCTTCTCCGCATCGCTGGCGGCGAGTCGCGCTGTGTAGAGACCCGGAGCTCCGTCAAGAGCATCAACTTCAAGGCCTGAGTCGTCGGCAAGTGCCCAGCATCCTGTTCTCGCCGCTGCGGCGGTGGCCTTGAGACGAGCGTTCTCAAGGTATGTGCTCCCTGTCTCCTCGACATCGAGATCGGCGGGTTGTCGCTGAACCTCCAGGTCAATCGGCCCGAGCATCGACTCAATCTCAGCAACCTTGTGGGGATTGCCGCTGGCGATGATCAGCGTGCGCAAAGCGCGGCTCCGGATGGGGAGCACCATTGTGTGTGATCAGGTGTAGGTCTTCTGAACTTCAGTCGTCAGCGGAGACCTGAACAGGTTGAACATCCCACCCGGAAAGCCCGGATTTTCAGGTATCCGCTGGTAACGCTATGAACCTTTCCCGGTTCTGCCATCGCTTGTGTGGGCCCGCTGACGCTGAGATGCACAGCGTTTTAGATCAGTCCCTGACAGGGTGATCAGCAGCGCTTATCAGGTTCACTACGGACAGTGATCCAGAGAAAGCGCATTAGGTCTTGACGGGTCGCCCTCTGGCAGAGCAGTCTCACCGGCGAACATCCCCCCCCTATTCCCGGTAGGTAATGGCAAACGAAACCATGGGCATCGCTCTCGGCATGATCGAGACACGCGGCCTCGTTCCAGCGATCGAAGCGGCTGACGCCATGACCAAGGCTGCCGAAGTGCGTCTGATCGGTCGTGAGTTCGTCGGTGGCGGTTATGTCACCGTTCTGGTGCGCGGCGAAACCGGCGCTGTGAACGCTGCTGTGCGTGCTGGCGCCGATGCCTGTGAGCGCGTTGGCGACGGCCTCGTTGCCGCTCACATCATTGCCCGCCCCCACCGCGAAGTGGAGCCTGCACTAGGCAACGGCAACTTCCTTGGTCAGAAGGACTGAGACGGGCTGAGCCTCTGAAATTCGAGGTTCCATCAACTCACGCGCCTTCAACGACTTAACGGAGTTTTCTTATGAGCAAGAAGTACGACGCCGGGGTAAAGGAGTACAGAGACACTTACTGGACTCCTGATTACGTCCCCCTAGACACCGACCTGCTGGCCTGCTTCAAGTGCACCGGCCAGGAAGGTGTACCCAAGGAAGAGGTCGCCGCTGCTGTGGCTGCCGAATCCTCCACAGGCACCTGGTCCACCGTGTGGTCCGAGCTCCTCACCGATCTCGAGTTCTACAAGGGCCGCTGCTATCGCATCGAAGATGTTCCTGGTGACAAGGAATCCTTCTATGCCTTCATCGCCTATCCCCTCGACCTGTTCGAGGAAGGCTCCATCACCAACGTTCTGACCTCTCTGGTCGGCAACGTGTTCGGTTTCAAGGCTCTTCGCCACCTGCGTCTGGAGGATATCCGCTTCCCGATCGCATTCATCAAGAGCTGCTACGGCCCCCCGAACGGTATCTGCGTCGAGCGCGACCGGATGAACAAGTACGGGCGTCCTCTGCTGGGCTGCACGATTAAGCCGAAACTCGGCCTGAGCGGCAAGAACTATGGCCGTGTTGTCTACGAGTGCTTGCGCGGTGGTCTGGACTTCACCAAGGACGACGAAAACATCAACTCCCAGCCCTTCCAGCGCTGGCAGAACCGCTTCGAATTCGTTGCGGAAGCCATCAAGCTGTCCGAGCAGGAGACCGGTGAGCGCAAGGGTCACTATCTGAATGTGACCGCCAACACTCCCGAGGAGATGTACGAGCGCGCCGAGTTCGCCAAGGAACTCGGAATGCCGATCATCATGCACGACTTCATCACCGGCGGCTTCACTGCCAACACCGGTCTGTCGAAGTGGTGCCGCAAGAACGGCATGCTGCTTCACATCCACCGCGCCATGCACGCGGTGATTGACCGTCATCCCAAGCACGGCATCCACTTCCGCGTTCTCGCCAAGTGTCTGCGTCTGTCCGGTGGTGACCAGCTCCACACCGGCACTGTTGTCGGAAAGCTGGAAGGTGATCGTCAGACCACCCTCGGCTACATCGACCAGCTGCGCGAATCCTTCGTGCCTGAAGACCGCAGCCGCGGCAACTTCTTCGATCAGGACTGGGGTTCCATGCCCGGTGTGTTCGCCGTTGCTTCCGGTGGTATTCACGTGTGGCACATGCCCGCACTGGTGGCGATTTTCGGTGACGACTCCGTTCTGCAGTTCGGTGGTGGTACCCACGGTCACCCCTGGGGCTCCGCTGCAGGTGCAGCTGCCAACCGCGTGGCTCTCGAAGCCTGCGTCAAGGCACGCAATGCCGGTCGCGAGATCGAGAAGGAAAGCCGTGACATCCTCCTGGAAGCAGGAAAGCACAGCCCTGAGCTGGCCATCGCCCTCGAGACCTGGAAGGAGATCAAGTTCGAGTTCGACACCGTCGACAAGCTCGACGTTCAGAGCTGATCACAACCCCGGCCGGTTTCAGCGACCGGCCACACCTTTTACTTACACCCAGGACCCCCATGCCTTTCCAGAGCACCGTGGGTGACTACAAAACAGTCGCCACCCTGGAGACCTTCGGCTTTCTTCCGCCGATGACCCAGGACGAGATCTACGACCAGATCGCCTACATCATCGCCCAGGGCTGGAGCCCGCTCATCGAGCATGTCCACCCCAGCAACTCCATGGCCACCTACTGGTCCTATTGGAAACTTCCCTTCTTCGGCGAGAAGGATCTCAATGTTGTCGTGAGTGAGCTCGAGGCCTGCCATCGCGCCTACCCCGACCACCACGTGCGCATCGTCGGTTACGACGCCTACACCCAGAGCCAGGGTGCCTGCTTCGTGGTTTTCGAAGGACGCTGATCCTTCGAACTCTTGGTTCCGAGCCCTGATTCCTGTTCAGGGCTCCAGTTTTTAACGGGGGCAGCGCCCCCAGCTTTTTGACGACTTCACCGGGCGGACATGGCAAGACTTTCCAGTCGAGAACTCGCACTTGAGCGCCGCAGAGCGCTGACCACCTCGGGGAAGAAAGCGTCCGCTGCCCTCGGTGGAAATAATCGGATCAGGTCGGCCAGTGATGCCCGTCCAACTCGCACCGATGCCACAAACGCGGTTCAGCCTGCGACCTCAACTCCTGTCGCCAGCGTTGCGCAATCCCCGGTCTCGCTGACCCGAACCGCGGCTCCCTCACGCAGCCCCCAGGGGAAAGCGCAGCGTCATCCCAGCCGCGAACTGGTGCTCTCCCGCCGTGAAGCACTCTCCCGTCGAGGCAAGTCTGCGTCTTCCAGTCGGGATCGCAACCGTGCTGATGTAGCCCGAGAAGCTCCCGTTGCTGCTCCTGAAAAAGTCGAACGTCCCGCCGTCACTGTCGAGCTGACTCCTCGCTCCGGTGCAGGCCGATCCGGTCTCGAGCGACGCAAAACCACTCCCAAGAGGCGCTCGATCGAAAATCCCAGTCGGGCCCTAGTGCTGGCGCGTCGTGAAGCCATGTCTAAACATGGCAAAACCGCAGGCAAGCAGCCCACCAGTGCTGCTGCGGTTGCGCGTCAGGCCAACCCCGATCTCTCCAGCCGGGAGATTGCTCAACAGGTGCGCGAGCTGCGGGCCAAAGCCGGTGCCATCAGCAAGCAGAACGCCGGTGTCACCCGCCCGTGCGGCCCCAATCGCCATGGCGCCAAGCAGGCCGCTGCAGCTGATGCGCACTGGAAAGTCGGCGAAAGCACCACAACCACCGGTCAGACCGTGACCGGCACCCAGGCCAACCGCTCGGTCAAGACCACCGGCAACGAAGCCAGCACCTGCCGCTCGATCACCGGCACCGAGTACCTCGGAGCTGAGGTCTTCCAGACCTTCTGCCAACAGGCTCCGGAGCCCACCACCCCAGCCAAGGTGCGCGTCACCTCCACCAGTCACGGCAACCGGGTGACCGGCAACGAAGTCGGTCGGTCGGGCAAGGTCACCGGTGATGAGCCTGGTACCTGCAAGAGCGTGACCGGCACGGAATACATTTCCGCCAATCAGGCTGCAGCCTATTGCGGCGGATCCAACCCATCACCGCGCAAGGTCGGCCACAGCCTCACTCTTGAAGGCCGCCCGGTGAGTGGTGTGATGGTGGGCCGTTCCGCCAGTGTCACCGGCGACGAAGCAGGTGCCAGTCGCAGTCTCACCGGTGATCAGTATCTCGGTTCCGACCCTCTTCCCGATGGTCGGCCTGCGACCAAGGTCGGCCTGTCCGCCACCCTCTCAGGGACCGGTGTCACCGGCACCCTGGTTGGTCGCTCCTCCCAGGTGACCGGCGACGAGTTCGGGTCCTGTCATCGCGTCACCGGTGACCAGTACATCAGTTCCGAGCAGGTCAACGGCTTCTGCGGCACGAATCCTGATCCTGAAGCGGCCAAGGTCGGCTTCAGCATCACCAATCGCAACCAGGTCGTCAGTGGCACACGAACCGGTCGCTCCGAGCGTGTGACCGGAGATGAGCCCGGCAGCTGTCAGGCCGTGACCGGCACGCCCTATGCAGGTCTCGAACAGGCCGGTCAGCATTGTGGAACCCCAGCTGTTCAGGCGATCCGCGAGCGCACGCCTGTGCGTCCCGGTACTCCCTCCGCAGCCATGACCGGCATCCAGCCCGGTGTCGGTGGTGTGATGACTGGTGACAAGCGTGGTGCCTGCGAAGCGGTCACCGGAACTCCTTATGTGGGCGCCGATCAGCTCGCAGCGGCCTGTGGTGCCGATGCCCCTGCCGGAACCGATACCCACGGACAATCCCCAGAGGGTGCCGCATGGACCCGTTTCAGCGTGATGTCACCGGCGCGTGCCGCTCAACAGCAGCGTGATGCCCAGGGTTCCGTCACCGGAACCTCCTATGAACAGGGCAACCGCATCACCGGGCCCTTCGACATGGCCGGCGGCAAGGTGACAGGAACGGAGCAGTTCCGCTTCGATAACCGTGACTTCCAGCGTCGCCAGTTCCAGCCCACCGTGGCTGTTGTCAGTGAACCGGCTGATCAACCCTCCTCCCGCGTCACCGGTGAGGGTTCCTCCACCAAGGTCACCGGTGATGACTGGGACCGTGGTGAGCATGTCACCGGAACCGAAGGCGCTTCAGCCCGCCGTCGCAATCCCAGCCGTCCCGGTCCCATGGGTGCCATGGCTCCGTTCGAGCGCAAGCGCAACGAGCAGGCCGAGTGGCCGGTCTGCCGGGTGACCGGTTCCCACGGCAACACCGACAAAGGCTCATTGATCACCGTCTCCGGCGGCGCAAGGGGCTGATTCGCGAATGGTTCGCTCCATGCCTCCCCGTGGCGGGCGACCTCTTGCGCCCACTGCTCCAACCCGGCGCCAGCTCCAGGAATCGCTTGCTCAGCGGGCCCCCGCTCCTGAAGTCAGTAATCCAGCGGAATCCAGTTCACTGCTCGGCAGCACAACGCGGCAAACCACTTTGCAGCGTCGTCAGGCACTGGCTGCATCAGGAAAAGCGGCTCTTCCGAACGCTGGAGCCGTTTCCGGAAGTCGCATCCGGTCTCAGGCGGATCGCCGTCGCCCCAAACCCCTGAAGCAAGCCAGGCTCAAGCGTGGAGAGTCCGGAAACGCTGTTGCCGTCAACCTCAGCAGAACCTCCCTTCCCTGGTCGGTGGACACCCATCCACTGACCGATCAGGCGGCTAACGACCGGCTCAGGGATTACGAGCTTGACGTCAAAGGTCGCTTCGACCGGATCGTGCCCCTGCTGAAGCGGGTGTCGGCTCTTCAGCATGAACCTGACTTTCTGGCACAGGCTCAGCGCCTTGCCCGCTCCGAGCTTGGGTTTGACCTTCCCGATCACATCCTGGAGAAGTCCTGGGTGAGACCCCTGGACATGAGAGCCCTGTTCGCCTGGTGTGTGTTTCAGTCGCATCAGCTCTTCAGTGAGCGTTTTTTCCAGGACGATCCCCTGGAGGCGGCATCAGGTAGTCAGGCCTCGGAGGAGTTCAATGCGTTCCTTCTCGACTGCGGATTCCATCTGCTGGATGTGACTCCCTGCGCTGACGGCCGGCTGGCGCACACCATCGCCTACGCCCTGCGCATTCCCTTCAGCGCTGTGCGCCGTCGCTCGCATGCCGGCGCCATGTTCGATGTTGAGAACACCGTCAATCGCTGGATCAAGACCGAGCATCGCCGTTTCCGCGAGCAGGTTCCCAATGAAGCGCATGCTCCGACGCGCTATCTGAAGGTGGTGGCGTACCACTTCAGTTCCCTCGATCCGACGCATCAGGGCTGTGCTGCGCACGGAAGTGATGACTCACTGGCGGCTGCTTCGGGTCTGCAGCGTCTGCATGACTTCCGTGAAGCGGTTGAGAACAGCTTCTGCTGTGGCGCTTCGGTTGACCTGCTCCTGGTCGGCCTGGACACCGACACCGATGCCATCCGGGTTCATGTTCCCGATCACAACGGTGAGATCCTTCTGGATCAGTGGCTCTGTGCCCGGGCGCTGTACGAAAGCACTTCCCCGCTGACGGTGCAGCAGGCGAGGGATGCCGTCCAGGCCGCTGTGCAGACCCATGTGTCTTCTGCTCCCGATGAGGGCATGGTCAGGTTCATCACACGGCTGCTTGTCAGCAACATCTCCCAGCAGGACTATGTCCGCTCGCTGCATCACGGTCCTTACCCGGATGCAGGGCATGCGGAGCGTTTCATCGGGGTCGGCATCGGCTTCAAGGAGGTGCACCTTCGCAACCTCACCTATTTCGCCCATCTCGACACCGTTGAGCAGGGAGCGCCGGATCTTGATGTGGGTGTGAAAATCTTCAAGGGCCTCAATGTGGCTCGCGATCTGCCGATTCCGGTTGTCGTGCGCTTTGACTACTCGGGCAAGGTTCCCGGTGCCAGGGAGCGCGCCATCGCCGATTGTCAGCGAATCCAGAAGGCCATCGATGAGCGTTATTCGACGCTCGTCAATGACGGTCTTCTTCACACCCTTCTGACCATTCGCGACCGTGACCAGCCACACCCGGCGTTGGCAGTAGGTTCCACACTCGATCCCGTCCAGCAGGAGGCTCACTGACCATGCTGATTGTCAAGGTCCTGAAGCCGCTCGTCTCAACCAACCGGATTCCGGATTTCGAGCACAAGCATCTCCAGGTGGTGCTGGACGGCAGCACCAAGAAAGTGGCGGTGGATGCAGTTGGGGCCAAGCCCGGCGACTGGGTGATCGTTGTTGGCAGCTCCGCTGCGCGCGAGGCGGCGGGCAGCAAGTCCTACCCCAGTGATCTCACCATCGTGGGAATCATTGACCACTGGGAAGTCGATCCACCCAAGGCGTCGTCATCAGTGCCCTCCGCTCCTGCGACCTCCAATCCCTCCCCAACCCCCAAACCTGGAGAGGCCTCCTGATGGAGATCATGCAGGTCATGGGAACCCTTGTCTGCTCCTATCGCGTCGCGGGGCTGGATCACATGCATCTGCGTGTTCTCAGGAACAACAAAGGAAAAAAGCTCGTTGCCGTTGATCCTGTCGGAGCAAGGGAGGGCAACTGGGTGTTCACCGCCAGTGGCTCGGCAGCACGATTTGCCTGTCCCAACAGCACTGTTCTCACGGATCTGACGATCGGTGGAATCATCGACCACTGGATGCCGGATGGGTAACTGACCGCTTTCCGTCCTTCCCCCCATCCTTCTGATCTCTTCCCATGGCCAGCCCAGCTCCCCGTCGTCGCTCCTCCGCATCCGCCGCTGCAGCATCAACGACATCAGCGCCTGCAAAGGCCTCCGGCCAGGTGTCCACGGGGGCGAAGAAAAGCACTGGCACTGCATCCGAAGCCGTCGCGGCCAGCTCTGATTCCGCAGCCTCTTCGGCAACGGTGGATGTGACTCCCGTCGCCAGCAGCCGCTCCACAACCACCCGTCGCAGCACCCCAGCACGGTCCGGCGCCAGCCGATCCTTGGCTGCAAGGGGCGGCAGCAGCCGTCGCGCCTCATCCTCTTCAGGCTCGTCCGGGTCCGGTCGCGCCTCCAAGTCCCTCACGTCTGCTCCAGAACCTTCCGTGAAGGGAATCGCCCTCGGCATGATCGAAACCCGTGGCATGGTGCCGGCCATCGAGGCTGCTGACGCCATGACCAAGGCCGCCGAAGTGCAACTGGTCAGCCGTGAATATGTCGGTGGTGGCTACGTCACTGTGATGGTTCGCGGTGAGACCGGTGCTGTGAACGCTGCTGTGCGTGCCGGCGCCGATGCCTGTGAGCGGGTCGGTGACGGCCTTGTTGCGGCGCATATCATTGCCCGGCCCCACCAGGAGGTTGAGCCTGCACTCGTGCCTACCAATGTGCGACGGCGCAGTTGATCAATAACGTCCGCGTGCATCATTTCGGACTAGATTCCGCGGCCAACACGCACCACAACGGCCCTTCAGGTCTCGTTGCTTTTGACTACAGCTCTTTCGCTGCCACTTCAGACCGCCTGGTTGATTCCTCTCTATGGATTCGCCGGGATGCTCGTGTCACTGCCCTGGGCCTTCGGCTGGTTCCGTAGAGATGCCCATCGTCCTCCGGCGTATCTGAACATCCTGCTGACGTTGCTCGCCGTGGTTCACGGCAGTCTTGTGCTCAGGGATGTCATGGCCAATGGTCCTGCCGTGATCGGCATGCCCTGGCTCACTGTGGGTGATCTGAATCTTGAGATCAGCTTCAGCCTTTCGCTCACCAATGTTTCCGCTCTTGAGCTGATCACAGGCCTGAGCCTTCTCTCCCAGATCTATTCGCTGGGGTACCTCGACAAGGAATGGGCCCTGGCTCGTTTCTTTGCCCTGCTCGGCTTCTTTGAAGGCGCCATGTCGGGAGTTGTGCTGAGCGATTCCCTGTTTCAGAGCTATTTCCTGCTGGAGATGCTCACCCTGTCCACCTATCTGCTGGTGGGCTTCTGGTATGCCCAGCCGCTGGTGGTCACCGCAGCCCGCGACGCCTTTCTGACCAAACGCGTCGGTGATGTAATGCTGTTGATGAGTGTGGTGGCCCTCACCGCCTGGTCAGGAGTCACGGGCTTTGATGACCTTTACAGCTGGTCGGCCCAGGACACCCTTACGCCGTTGGCTGCGACGCTTCTGGGTCTGGGACTGGTCGCTGGTCCAACCGGTAAATGTGCCCAGTTCCCCATGCACCTCTGGCTAGACGAGGCCATGGAGGGCCCCAACCCTGCATCGATTCTGCGCAATTCCGTTGTTGTGACCTGTGGTGCAATCGTGCTGCTGAAGGTCATGCCCTTGCTGCAGCACGCGCCGGTCACCCTGGTGGTGCTTCAGGTGATCGGCACCATCAGCGCCATCGGCGGGTCCTTGGTCTCGATCGCCCAGGTTGATATCAAGCGCACGCTGTCGTACTCCACGACGGCTTATCTCGGTCTGGTGTTCATCGCCATTTCTCTGCAGGTGCCGGTGCTTGCACTGCTGCTGCTCTATGCCCATGCCGTTTCGAAGGCTCTTCTGTCGATGAGTGTGGGGGGGGTGATCGCCTCGACCAACTGTCAGGACATCACCGAACTCGGCGGACTGGGCAGTCGCATGCCCGCCACCACAGGCTCTTTTCTGGTCGGTGGAGCCGGGCTGGTCGGGTTGCTTCCACTTGGAGGATTCCTCTGCCTGGCACAGGCTGTCGAGCTGGTCGGGGCAAGAGCGGTGGTGTTCGTGCCGGTGTTCCTGATCACCAATGCCCTCACAGCGTTGAATCTCACCAGGGTGTTCCGCCTGGTGTTCCTTGGTCCGTCGCTCGCCAAGACCCGCCGGGCGGCGGAGGTCAACTGGCAGATGGCACTGCCGATGGTGGCGCTCACTGTGATCGTGGTGCTGACTCCGTTCCTGCTGATCCGTCTGGAATCTCTCGATGGTCTGCTGGCCTTCCCTTTCTGGGCCGCTGCTCTGGTGGTCTCCAGTGGTGTTGTCGGTTTGCTTGCTGGGGCTCTTGTTCCACTCAACAAAGCCTGGTCACGCTCACTCAATCCGATTCTTCGCTGGTTTCAGGATCTGCTCGCCTACGACTTCTACACCGAGCGTTTCTACAGAGTCACCATCGTTAATGTGGTGGCCACCTTCTCGCAGCTCGCCGGCTGGTTTGACCGCAATGTCGTTGATGGTGTGCTGCATGGTCTGGCACGCTTCTCCCTGTCGAGTGCCGAAGGCCTGAAGCTGAGCATCAGTGGTCAGACCCAGTCGTATGTGCTCACTGTGATCGGCGCCATCGTGCTGCTGCTCATGTCTTTGAGCTGGGTTCTGCAGTGAGGTCATCATGCTGACGATTCTTCTCCTGATCCCCTTTCTCGGTGCACTCCTCATCTGTGTTCTGCCAGGTGCAGATAGCTCCGACAATTCCGAGAGTGTCGGTCGCAGTCGCACCTTCACCCTGGTCACTCTCGCGGTCCAGTGCCTGCTCAGTTTTGCTCTGCTGATCCCCTTTTCGGCTGTCGAGCCGGGCCAGCAGCTGGTGGAGATTCTTCCCTGGCTTCCGCAGATGGGCCTTGAATTCAGCCTCGGAGTTGATGGTCTGTCGCTCCCGCTTGTGCTGATGAATGGGGTGCTCTGCCTCGTGGCAGCCGCTGCTTCGCGCTCCGTTGAGAATCGCCCCCGCGTCTATTTCGCCCTTCTGCTGGTGATCAGTGGAGCGGTGAATGGAGCCTTTCTTGCTCAGAACCTTCTGCTCTTCTTCCTGTTCTATGAACTGGAACTGATCCCTCTCTGGCTGCTCATCGCTATCTGGGGTGGCGCCAACAGGGCTTATGCCTCCACCAAGTTCCTGATCGTCACCGCCGTGTCCGGCGTGCTGATTTTGGCAGCTTTCCTGGGGATCGCCTTGGTCACTGGGAGCGTTGATTTCGGAATCCGGCCGATCCTCACGGCTCAGATGGGACTGGCCAGTCAGCTGGTGCTGATGACCTGTCTGCTGATCGGCTTCGGGATCAAAATTCCTCTTTTTCCTTTCCACACCTGGCTTCCCGACGCACATACCGAGGCTTCCACCCCTGTTTCCGTCTTGCTGGCCGGGGTGTTGCTCAAGCTGGGCACCTATGGCCTGCTGCGGTTCTGTCTCGGTCTCTTTCCGGAGGCGTGGTCCGTGGCTGCTCCTTGGCTGGCCGGCTGGGCTGCCGTTTCGGTGTTGTATGGATCCCTGGCAGCCATCGCCCAGACCGACATGAAGCGGATGGTGGCCTACAGCTCCGTGGGCCATATGGGCTATGTGCTGCTGGCCGCCGCTGCGGCCACACCCCTTGCATTAATCGGCGCGCTGTTCCAGATGGTCAGTCACGGTTTGATCTCTGCGATTCTTTTCCTTGCCGTTGGAGTCGTGTATGAGCGCACCGGAACTCGTGATTTGAATGTGCTGAGGGGGCTGCTGAATCCTCAGCGTGGCCTCCCACTCACCGGCACACTGATGATCATCGGCGTGATGGCCAGCGCAGGCATCCCCGGCATGGCCGGTTTCATTTCAGAGTTCCTGGTGTTCAAGGGCAGTTTCGAGATGTTCCCTGTGGCCACCCTTCTGTCCATGGTCGGTTCAGGTCTCACGGCTGTGTATTTCCTGCTGCTGGTCAACCGTGCCTTCTTCGGTCGTCTTGCCGTGGCTCCAGGCGTCAATCAGAATCCCAAAATTCTGAATCAGGTGCCCTTCGCTCAGCAGATCCCCGCACTTTCGATGTCTTTGCTGATCCTTCTGCTTGGTGTCGTGCCCAATCTGCTTGTGGGCCTGAGCCAGCCAGCGACCGCTCAGCTCAGTGAACTCGCCACACTGGTTCAGCCTGGAGGACTTTCATGACCACCACCTCCCGACCTCAAGCCACCGAACCCACGCTTCCCGATCAGGAGGAGTTGATAAGGCGTCTGCTCTCGGATACCCCGCTGCTTGCTGACACACCGGATCATCTTTTGCAGGTGGTCAATGTGCTCGAGAGCTACGGGCTCGTGCTCGATGCTTACAGCTGCAATCTTGTTTATCAGGGCAAGACACAGCTTCTCAACCCCTTTCCGGTGTTTCGCTTCTTTCATGAAGGATTCACCCCCAAACGACTTTGGGAACACCTGATGGGTGATCGCATCAATTTCGAATATGCCGAGTACTGCCAGAAGGCGATGTTCTGGCATGGCACGGGTGGGATGGATGCCTATTTCGATTCAGAGCCTTTTCAGGATGTTTGCCGCCGCGTGATCGCCCTGCGTTCCAAGCGGGATCCGCTTCTGCGTTTGGTTAACACCCTTTATCCGGGATTTGCACCGGAGGCGATCAGGTCGATGACGACGATCTATGCCCTCGGCCTGTTCTGGCGAGTGATGAGTGACATTTTCATCGATCTTGCACGCCGCTATCGCATCGGGGAAGTGGCGTGCGTTCTGGATGTGGTTCACCACATCCGCGATGGTCTGGTGACGGCCGCAGGTAATCCCATCACCTACGAGGTCATGGTGGGCGGAGAGTCCGTCTGGGTTCTCCCTCCGGAAGCAGGCCTCACCTTTCTTGTTGATGTTGCCGTCCCCTATGTGGAGGCCGTGTTCTTTCGGGGCATGCCATTTCTGGGAACGGTGTCCTACAACGCTCAGGCTCGTCAGATCGCTGCCGACCAGAGTCTGTTCAAATACGGCGCTCTTTACGCAGATCCTGTGCCGAGCATGGGAGCTGGAATTCCTCCCAGTCTGTGCATGTCGGACATGTACCGGAATCTTCCCGAGGAGCTCAGCCGCTGGTACGACCGTCATGGTCGGGCCCAGGCAGATGCCCATGTTCAGATCTGCATCAGCTTTCAGAAGTCGATGTTCTGTGTCACCAACGCGGCGATTGCCGGAACGATGCCCAATCCTCTCGATACCCAGGACCCAGAGCAGCAGGCGGCTAACCATGCTTATGCGTCATCCTGGTCCGAGCGCCTGATGGGCTGTCAGAGGGGGGCTCTCCTTTAGGTTTCGGAGAGGTCTCGAGGTTGTTGATGGAACCTTGGAATGAACGCAAGCGACCGGTCTGTCTGGAGAAGCGATTCGAGTTCGACAGCTACAGCTCCACCCGTGATTTTCTTGATCGTCTCGGTGAGTTCAGTGAAGTACGCAAGCGCTATCCCGACATCAGCTTTGGGAAAACCTATGTGAACATCACCTTGCGCCCGGATGAGGACGCGGAGGATTCGATCCTCACCGATTCAGACCACGCCTTCGCCGCGGCGATTGATGGACTCATCGATTGATCTTGAAGCCAGCTTTGTTGCTTCGGGAGTCGGAGAGGTTCTCAAGAACCTGGACACCGAGCTGATCGGTTTACGCCCAGTCAAAACCAGAATCCGTGAGATCGCCGCTTTGCTGCTGGTGGATCAGGCCCGGCAGTCCCTGGATTTGGTGAGCAAAGCTCCGAGTCTTCATATGTCGTTCACCGGTCAGCCAGGAACTGGGAAAACAACTGTTGCGCAGAAGATTTCGCAGATTCTTCATCGCCTCGGCTATCTGCGTAAAGGTCAAGTGATCACCGTCACCAGGGATGACCTTGTTGGTCAATATGTGGGGCATACGGCCCCGAAAACCAAAGAGATGATCAAACGCGCGCAGGGAGGCGTGCTGTTCATTGATGAGGCTTACTACCTCTACAAACCGGGAAACGAGCGAGATTATGGAGCTGAAGCGATTGAGATCCTTCTTCAGGAGATGGAGAGTCAGCGCAATGATCTTGTTGTGATACTTGCTGGTTACAAGGATCGGATGACAGCTTTTTATCAATCCAATCCTGGACTGTCCTCAAGGGTTGCTCATCACATCGATTTTCCTGATTACAGCCAGAGTGAATTGATGGCGATCGCCGAACTGTTGCTGGAACAACAGCAGTATCGATTCAGTGACGCAGCGGTTGCAGCGTTTGAGAGCTACATCAGCAGGCGGCGTCAATTGCCCTTCTTCGCCAATGCACGCTCCATTCGCAACGCCCTCGATCGTCTGCGTCTGCGCCATGCCAATCGCTTGTTCTCAAGTCGCGGTCAACCTCTCAGTCGTGAAGCTCTGATCACCATCGAAGCAGCAGATGTATTCGCCAGTCGTGTCTTCCAGGGGGAAGTGGAGGAAACCGATCCTTCTAAGCCGCTGACCGACTGAGCCAAAGAAGCGCTGCTCTGCATGGCTTGCCGAAGCAAGGCCTACCCGGGGCTGGGCTGCTCCAGGTCGCGTCGGATCAGCGCCATCAGGTATGAGGGCGCCTTGTAGCGACCAGGCAGGCAGCGGTTCAGGGTCTCCAGATGGCCCCAGCACACGGTTTTTTCAATGTCCTTCACCTCGCGTCCCTCCTTGAGGAGCCGTCGTAATGCCTTGCAATACAAGGGATAGCCCGCTTCCAGTTCGCCGATGGTCAGCTTGGCCTGGGCCATGAAGGTCGCTCGGTGCATCTCTTAACCTATGAAACCGTGGGATCGCTTCATCCCAGCCAGGCAATGCAGTCGATCTCCACCTTCGAGCCCTTGGGCAGAGCAGCCACCTGAACGCAGGCCCTGGCAGGGCTCACTCCGCTGCCGAACATTTCGGCATAGATCGCATTGACCGCCTGAAAGTCGGCGAGATCAACCAGGTACACCGTTGTGCGAACCACTTTGGCGGCCTCAGTTCCGGCAGCGCTGAGCACGGCTTGCAGATTGCGCAGCACCTGCCTGGTTTCTGCTTCCACATCGCCGCCGCCCACCATCTCACCCGTGGCGGGGTCCAGTGGTATCTGGCCTGAACAATAAAGCCATCCATCAGCCTGGACAGCCTGGTTGTAAGGCCCCACCGGAGCCGGAGCCTCAGCGGTGGTGACCGCCTGATGGGTGGTGGTCGTCATGAAAGGGCATCACAATGGAGCTGCATTTTCGCGCTTCGTGTCGATGGAGTCCCTTCCGGTCGAGATCGACGGTCTGTGGCACAGCTATGTGACTTCAGGTGCTAACTGGACTCTCCAGGACATCAACCTCGGACTGCAGAGTGGAGAACTGGTGGGTTTGCTGGGGCCCTCCGGTTGCGGCAAGACAACACTGCTAAGGCTGATCGCCGGTTTCGAGCGCCCCACCCGAGGCAGCATCCGCCTTCATGGCTGCGAGGTGGCCAGCCCCCAGCTCTCGGTGGCAGCTGAACGCCGCGGAGTGGGCATGGTGTTTCAGGACTATGCCCTGTTCCCCCATCTGAATGCCTGGGACAACACCTGTTTCGGTCTTCGCCGCGGGCAGGACAGTTCTCGGGCGGCCTGGCTGCTGGAGCTGCTGGGCCTGGAGGAGTTGAGGGCGCGCTATCCCCACGAACTTTCAGGGGGACAGCGTCAACGTCTGGCTCTGGCAAGAGCCCTCGCACCGGCACCGTCAGTGGTGCTGCTTGATGAACCCTTCTCCAACCTTGATGTGGAGGTGCGTCTGCGTCTGCGCAGTGAACTTCCATCCGTTCTCAGTGCCTGCAACGCCAGCGGTGTTCTGGTCACCCATGACCCTGAGGAGGCCCTGGCGATCTGCAGTCGGGTGGCTGTGCTGCGCGATGGGCTTCTGCATCAATGCGCTAGTCCGAAGGAGCTGGTGGAGTCACCGGCGACGCCATTCGTGGGCAGCTTCGTGCTGCAGCGCAACGTTCTGCCCGTCTGGAACGATGCCGCCGGTGGCTGCCTGCGCTGTCCCCTGGGTGACCTTGAGAGACCCGGTGATCTCCAGGCCGATTCCCTGCCCGAGGAGGCAACGGTTCTGGTCGCGCCCGAAGCGATCACACTTCAGGAGGATTCCGAGGGGAAAGATGAAGTGGTGGGTCGGGAGTTCCTCGGTCACAGCTGGATGTACCGGGTGAGGAGCGGTGACCGTCAGTTGCGACTGCTGAGACCTCTCACTGAGGACTACCAGCGTGGTCAGACCTGCCGTCTGCGTTTGCAGCCCGGGTCGTCCGTTCTGCTGCATCCGCAGCGTCGCGCACTGCTGAGCCGTGCCAGCTGAGCGCTGATCAGCCTCTCCAGCTGTCCTTGTGCAGCCTCAGGTCCCGCAGCTCCTGCACCGAGCAGGCTTTCAGGAACAGATTGGTGCGGCGCTCCTCTCCCATGGTGCTGGGCAGGGAGAGGCCACCAAGTCTGCGCAGTTCACTGACGCTGCTGAGGCGTTCAGCAATGGCCTGGTCATCCGGTCTGAGGGCATGGGCCCAGCGCAGGTTCGCCTCGGTGTATTCGTGAGCGCAGTGCACGAGGGTCTCGTCAGGAAGATCCTCAAAACGCTGCAGGGCCAGATGCATGTCCTCGGGTGATCCTTCCATCAGACGCCCACAGCCTGCGCCGAAGAGGGTGTCTCCGCAGAACAGCACAGGTGTGGGATGGTCCGTGGAGCTGCCCTGAGGCAGTACAAAAGCCAAATGTGCCCTGGTGTGCGCTTTCACATCGATCACCGTGACAGGTTGTCCCAGCAGTTCCAGCTGCATGTCCGGCTCAATCGAAACCGTCTGAAAGGGGATCCTCGTCCGGTCGGCGGCGGCCGCGATCACCGCGGCTGTCGGCCACTGACGCAACAGATCGGGAGTGCCGCCGATGTGGTCCGCATGGTGATGGGTCTGAAGAACGGCCCTGAGGGTCAGCTGTCGCTCCGCCAGCCACTCGGCCACGGGTTCGGCGACGGAGGGATCGACCACCACAGCGTCCTGGCCCCTTGCCCAGATCCAGACGATGTTGTCCTCCAAGACCGGAAGCGGCTCGATTCCGTCGCTCTGACAGGCGTGACCCATCGTTAAAGTTTTGAGCGATGCAATCTTCCATGATCACCGTTGCACTGGCCAAGGGCGCTCTGCTGCGGGACTCCGTGGAACGGTTCAGGCTTGCTGGTCTCGATTTTTCGGCCGTGCTCGATCCCGACAACCGTCAGCTGATGGTTCCTTCGGTCTGCGGCCGCGCCAGAGCTCTACTGGTCCGAAACGGAGATGTGCCGGTTTACGTCGCTTACGGACAGGCCCAGCTTGGAGTGGTCGGGTACGACGTGTTGCGTGAGCACCAGATGCCTGTGGCGCATCTGGTCGATCTCGGGTTCGGCGGCTGCCGCATGTCCGTCGCCGTGAAGTCCAGCAGCGGTTATCGCAGGGCCACCGACCTTCCTCCCCATTGCCGGGTGGCCAGCAAATTCACCCGCTGTGCCCGACAGTATTTCGATTCGATCGATCTTCCCGTTGAGCTGGTGCATCTCACCGGATCCGTGGAGCTCGGTCCGATCACGGGGATCGCCGAAGCGATTGTGGATCTGGTCGCCACAGGGCGAACCCTCAAGGACAATGGTCTGGTGGCGATTGAGGACCTCTTCCACACCACCGCCCGACTCGTGGGCCATCCGCTTTCGCTGCGCTTGGATCAGGGAGAGCTGCAACAGGTCATCGAAGCGATGGATGCTCCCAGGAGGGAGCTCGTGAGCACGACCTGATGGCCGGTTCCGATCTTCAGCGCATCAGTCGGCTGGGGCGTTACCTCGGACGCGACCGTCGTCGTCTCTTGCTCACCCTGGTTCTGCTGATTCCGGTTGCGCTCGCCGGCGCGATCCAGCCGCTGCTTGTCGGTCAGGCCATCTCGATTCTGCGCACAATGTCGGGAGCCACCAATGAGGCCGTCGCTCCAATTCTTCAGCCGCTGGACAGCACGTTGGCGATCCGGCTGATCATTGCGGCTTTACTGGTTTCCGTGCTGGTGCGTCTGGCTCTGACAGGAGTGCAGACCTACAACATCCAATCGGTGGGACAGCGCCTCACGGCCAGAATTCGTCGTGATCTCTTCGCCCATGCGATGGATCTCTCCCTGCGGTTCCATGACCGCATGCCTGTGGGCAAGTTGCTCACGCGTCTCACCAGTGATGTCGATGCATTGGCTGAGGTGTTCGGCAGCGGGGCTGTTGGTGTGTTGAGCGATCTGGTCACGCTCACCGTGATCGCGGTGGCCATGTTGCTGATCGAATGGCGACTCGGGCTTCTGCTGCTTGTGTCCCAGGTTCCTGTGACCCTGGTTGTGCTCTGGCTGCAGGCGCGCTACCGCAAAGCGAACTACCGGGTGCGCGAGGAACTTTCACAGCTGAACGCAGATTTTCAGGAAAATCTGCAGGGTCTGGACGTGGTTCAGATGTTCCGTCGTGAGGCCCTCAACGGAGCCCGTTTCCAACGAACCGGCCTGGCTTATCGCGAGGCGGTGAATGGAACGATTTTGTTTGACAGCAGCATCTCCGCATTTCTGGAGTGGGTTTCCCTTGGTGCGGTGGCGATTGTGCTCGCTCTGGGGGGCTGGATGGTCACCTCCGGGGCAATGGGGCTGGGCATCCTCACAACGTTCATTCTTTTTTCGCAGAGACTGTTTGATCCACTGCGGCAGATGGCCGAGCGTTTCACTCAGATTCAGGGTGGTTTGACCGCTGTTGAGCGCATCGGAGAACTGCTCGAGGAGCCACTGGAAATCCGGGATCACACTCTTGCGGGCCCTGCCAAAACGCAGGAATCCGCAGCTGAGGGGTTGTCCGCTTCGCTTCAGGTGATGCCTTCGTCGCGCGGTGAAGTGGTGTTTGAAGGCGTTCACTTCGCCTATCGAGCTGATGAGCCGATTCTTCAGGATCTGAGCTTCAGGCTTGCTCCCGGTGAACATGTGGCTCTGGTGGGCCCCACCGGTTCAGGAAAGACCACCGTGATCCGGTTGCTTTGCAGGCTCTATGAACCTCAGCAGGGACGCATTCTTCTCGATGGACGCGACATCCGCAGCCTCTCTCTGCCAGATCTCCGTCGCCAGCTAGGGGTGGTTCTGCAGGACACCTTTCTGTTCAGTGGCAGCGTCGGCGACAACCTTCGTCTCGATCAGGAAATCGATGACAAGCAGCTCAAGGAGGTTTGCAGGAATCTCGGTCTCAACTCCTTACTAGGGAGGCTTCCTCAGGGGCTGGACACAGAACTGCGAGAGCGTGGGGGCAACCTCAGCTCCGGTGAACGCCAGCTGCTCGCGGTTGCTCGCGTGGCGATCCGCAATCCCAATGTCCTTGTGATGGACGAAGCCACTGCCTTCATGGATCCTTCCACTGAAGCAACCCTGCAGAGTGATCTCGACCGCTTGCTGGAACGACGAACCGCCGTGGTGATTGCTCACCGTCTAGCCACCGTTGAAGCAGCGGATCGGATTCTCGTTTTGCGGCGTGGTCGTTTGATTGAGCAGGGAACCCACCTGCAATTGCGTGCGCAAGGCGGTCTCTACGCCGAACTCGCCGAGCTTCAGGAACGTGGCCTTGCCAAGCTCTGATCCTCAACCCAGCTGGAGAGGATGTCGCTCAGAACCTCGGGCTTTTCTCGCATGGGCAGATGGCCACATCCAGTGATCTGGCGGTAGTCGTGACCAGGGCTGTACGCCGCAAGATGGCGCACGTAGCCAGGCTCCATCACCTGATCGTTGTCTCCACTGATCCAGAGGCTTTCGACTCCCAGATTCGCCACCAATCCAGGTAGATCCCGAACCGCGCCCCGGCTGGTGCTGTTGACCAGCAGTCCGCGGGCCGCCCGCCGCTCGGCCTTGAACGGTCCCAGCGCTCCTATGGGAGCCGGGAGCTGGGCAAGGGCATCGGGACGCAGCTCCAGAATCAGCTTCCCGAAGCTGCGCAGTCGACGAAACGGTCGCGGCTGATAGATCCCTCCTCCCGCTGCCAGCAGAACAACGCCCATCAATCCTGGCTGTTGCTGTTGTCGCAGATGTGCTTCGGCATGCAGGACCACACTGCCGCCAAGGGAGTGGCCCAACAGCACGAACGGTCGCCCCTCTGCCCTGTGAACGGCTTCCTCAGCCAGCCAGCGGCCGTAGGCCGACAGGTTGGGAAGCAGTCCTGAGGGGCGCTCCGCATCCCCGAAGCCGGGCAGATCAGGGCACCACAGCTCGATCTCTGGGTGTCGCTCTTTCCAGCATGCGGCGAAAGGCGACCAGACCTGCTTGCTCAAAAGCCACCCATGTACAGCAATCAGCAGTTGATTCGCAGGCATCGGCGCAGAACTTGCCCATCCACCTTGCCGCCCTCTGCGCCTTCCGTGCGCCAGGATCGTGACACTGCAGCATCGTCAGTGATCGACGACCCTTCCCTAACGCCAGAGACACTGCAAGTGATGTACGGCGATCAGGCGAAGCTGTGTGCGACCCCTGCCAGCCAGCTCACTCTGGTGTTCAGCCAGCATCGTCCGTTTGATTTGGTGGAGCTGGAGCAGCTGCTCGAGGCGGTGGGCTGGAGCCGGCGACCTGTACGACGGGTTCGCAAGGCTCTCGATAACAGCCTGATTCGAGTCGGTCTCTGGCGTCACGATGCCAGGATCCCACGCCTTGTGGGCTTCGCACGCTGTACAGGCGATGGGGTGCTCGAGGCGACCATCTGGGATGTTGCTGTTCACCCCCTGTATCAGGGCTCGGGGCTCGGCAGTCAGCTGATGGATTACATCCTCGATGCTCTGCGAGCACTCGGGACTGAACGCGCCACGTTGTTCGCCGATCCAGGGGTCCTGCCCTTCTACAAACGCCTGGGTTGGGACCTTGAGCCCAACGGTCACCGCTGTGGTTTCTGGTACGCCAACTGAGTTCCGTAGTAAGCCTCGGCTAGCCGCTCCGCGGACTCGCCCTGTTTCCAGCGCCTGCGCAGTCGTGTATTGCGCCAGCTGCGACGCAACACACCGTCGCTCTGCCAGCGACGGCCATCGGTGGTCAGAGGTAGGCCGATGCGCCTGAGATCAGCGATGCAGCTCAGGCGCTCCACGAGATCCAGATCCTCCATCAGCGGCAGCTCGGCAAAGCCGCCGCAACGGTCATAAAGCTCGCGATGCAGCAACAGTCCCTGATCGCCGTAGGGACGCTGCAGCCAGCGGCTGCGCAAGGCCACGGCTTGCTCGAGCAGACGTCGCGCCGCAGTGGAGGGGTTGATTTGAAAATCGAAATACCAGGCTGCAGCGGCTGCAGCAGAGGTTTGCAGCAGCGGGCTGACCGAACTGAACCATTGAAGGGGCAGACGACTGTCCGCATGCAGGAACAGCAACCATTCGCCACCTGCCTGAGCCGCTGCGGCACGCAATTGACGGCCACGGCCACAGGGATGAACCGTGATCAGCTGAGCACCTGTCAGGCCCGCAATCTCCGGCGTGGCATCGCTGCTGCCCCCATCGGCCAGCAGGATCTCCAGTTCGCTCCCACCGCGCTGCAGGTCGGCCAGCAGCAATGGCAGCCGTGCTGCCTCATTGAGGCAGGGAATCACCACACTCAGCGTCGCTGATCTGTTCATGCCAACCATGCCTCCAGATCCTCGAGTTGGTCGATGTCATTGCGCGCGTCGAGCTGTGCGGGTGCCAGACCGCGCTCGCAGGCTCGCTGCCAGGTGAGGAGGAAGACCTGGTCGCCACCCCACGGGATCGAATGAAAGGGCCAGCGCGGTGCTCCCGGTGCCGTTGCTCCAAGACCGAACAGCCAGTAGCCACCATCCCGTGACGGTCCGATCACCAGTGGTGAGTGGCGCAGGAGCTCGAGGGCCCTGATCAGATCTCTTGCAGCCAGGTCGGGGAGATCCGTGCCGATCAGGATGACCGGAGCAGTGCGATCAACCGAACGTGCCCGCAGCACCTCCCTGCGCATGCGGTTGCCAAGGTCTCCTCGCCCCTGTGTGCTGATGCTGGCTTCAGGAACTGAGGCCAGCCAGCGGCGCCTGGCTCGAGGGCCAGCACCGCTGACGGCGATGTGCAGACGCAGCGTGCCATCCCTGGCGAGATCTTGGGCCACCGCCAGGGTGTGACTGATCAGCCGAGCCTGTATCCCTGCCGCTTGCGCGCAACCAAGCGTGCTTGCAAGGCGACGTTTGCAGCGCCCGCTGGCAGGCCAGCGGGTCATCACCACCAGAATGGGCTTGCTCATCGGATCAGCCCGCAAAGGATCACTGCTGTCGGGGAAGTTCCTCGGGTTTCACCGTTAGCTCGATGCTGTCACCATCGCGCTCCACAAGGATGGGCATGGCCTGGCCGACGCGCCCCCGGTCGACGGCCAACTGCACTTGGGAAGGGTCCTGCACTTTGGTGCCGTTCACTTCTCGGATCAGGTCACAGGGGCGGATCCCTCCCGCCGCTGCAGGGCTGTTCTCCACCACTTCGATCACCACCACACCATTCAATTCAGGCACTTTGCACAGATTGCTGTTGGCAGCTGCGTTGATCTCCTTGGCGAGCTGGGGTGTCAGGCTCTGGAGCCGCACACCGATGAAGGGGTGAGACGCCTGGCCGGTGCTGATGATCTGCTGGGCGATCCGCTTGGCCAGATTGATCGGGATGGCAAAACTCAGGCCGGCTCCGGGGGCCTTTTTGATAGCGGTGTTAATGCCGATCACCTGGCCAGCGGCATTGATCAGCGGCCCGCCGCTGTTGCCTGGATTCACGGCGGCATCCGTCTGGATGTACGGCACTCTCTGCCCCTCTCCGATGGCGTTGGTGCGATCCACGGCGCTGATGATCCCAGCAGTCACCGTGTTGTTGAGGCCGAGGGGATTGCCGATGGCGATGGCCCATTCCCCGGGGTTGAGATTGTTGGAATTGCCGAGGGGAGCGACCGGCAGTTTGTCGGCAACCACACGCACCACAGCGATGTCCGTGAGTGGGTCGCTGCCGAGAACGCGACCGCTGAAGCTGCGACCGTCCGGCAGCGTCACCGAGACCTGATCCGCACCCTCCACAACGTGTGCGTTCGTGAAGATCAGGCCATCGGAACGGGTGATGAATCCGGATCCCTGGCCTGCCTGCTGCTGGATCGGTGCTCTGCCGCCGAACAAATTGCCGAGCGGATTGACCACGCGCTTCACCGTGTCGATCCGCACCACTGAGGGACCAACCCGATCCACCGCTTCAACAATGATGTTTTTCCCCGGTTGAAGGGGCGCTGAGCGGGGCCCATCGCTCACCTCCGGCAATGGGTCGCTGGCAGGGGCCTGCTCCAGTCCGATCCGCTGTTTCCAGGCGGTTCCGCAGCCGCTGAGACTTGAGCCGATGAGGCCGACGCCGATGAGCGTGAGTGCTCGCTGCAGGGGGCGCTGGATGGCGGAGGCCATGAAGATGTGTGATGTCGTCGGCACCTCATTAAAGACGGACTGATCGGCCAGAGGTGCGTAGATTCAGCCACCGTGAATCGGAGGATGCAGTGCTGACGGGCAGTGAGCTTTGGAGCAAGGTTCAGCAGGCCCTTCAGAGCAACCTCAGCAAGCCGACCTTCGAGACCTGGATCCGCCCTGCCCAGTGCAGCGGATTCAGGGAGGGGACTCTCACATTGCTGGCGCCCAACAGCTTTGCCAGCAACTGGTTGCGCAAGAACTACGCGAGCACCATCGCTGAGGTGGCCGGTGAAATCATCGGTCAACCAGTGACGGTGGCAGTTCTGGCGCGTGATGCCGAGGACCTCCAGGCAGGCTCGGTGCCTGCAGCTGTCACGGCGGCAGCTTCAGCAGCAGCGGTGCCGGCTCCGCTGGCGCCGCCAACCCCAGCGAAGAAGGCGCCTCGTCGTCTGCCCGGGCTGAACATGCGATACGTGTTCAACCGATTTGTCGTGGGGCCCAACAGCCGCATGGCCCATGCCGCTGCCCTCGCTGTTGCCGAGGCCCCGGGTCGCGAATTCAATCCGCTGTTCATCTGTGGAGGGGTCGGCCTCGGCAAGACCCACCTCATGCAGGCCATCGGCCATTACCGACTCGAGATCGATCCTGATGCCAAGGTGTTTTACGTCTCCACCGAGACCTTCACCAACGACCTGATCGTGGCGATCCGTAAAGACGGCATGCAGGCCTTTCGCGATCGTTACCGGGCCGCTGATCTCATCCTTGTTGACGACATTCAGTTCATCGAGGGAAAGGAATACACCCAGGAAGAGTTCTTCCATACCTTCAACGCGCTGCATGAGGCAGGTCGACAGATTGTGATCGCCAGCGATCGTCCCCCAAGCCAGATCCCCCGACTGCAGGAACGTCTGATCTCGCGCTTCTCCATGGGTTTGATCGCTGACATCCAGGCCCCGGACCTGGAAACGCGCATGGCGATTCTTCAGAAAAAGGCGGAACAGGAACGTGTTTCCCTGCCAAGGGATCTGATCCAGTACATCTCCGGTCGTTTCACCTCCAACATCCGTGAACTGGAGGGTGCGCTGACCAGAGCGGTCGCTTTCTCCTCGATCACCGGAATGCCGATGACGGTTGAATCGGTCGCGCCCATGCTGGATCCCAGCGGTCAGGGTGTCGACGTCACACCTCAGCAGGTGATCGACAAGGTGTCGGAGGTCTTCGGAGTCACTGCCGATGACATGCGCAGCAGCAGTCGTCGACGAGCGGTCAGTCAAGCTCGGCAGGTGGGCATGTTCCTGATGCGGCAGGGCACCGGGCTCAGCTTGCCGCGGATTGGTGAAACCTTCGGTGGAAAGGATCACACCACGGTGATGTATGCCATCGAGCAGGTGGAGAAGAAGCTCGGCACTGATCCCCAGCTGGCCAGTCAGGTGCAGAGGGTGCGTGATCTGCTGCAGATCGATTCACGCCGCAAACGCTGAGTTTTCTTGTTGCCTCAAACTTTGTTATCTGGATTCAAAAATTTCAATATGAGATCAAATGCCTTGCTCAAATTGCCCCATAACTCAAGAGCCTATTTCTGCAACGTTAGAAAGATCCCCCATTTGTAATTGGTAGAATGTGAATTCTTTGATCGGGCTCGGATGACTTTTGAGATTGTTGTGGGTTAAGACTAGGCCTACTTCTAATGATAAATTTTGGTCCTGATGACTTGATTGGGATTAAATTAGTTTTGCTGTGCATAGATTATTTTGACATGGAAATCGTTTCACTATCTTTTTCCTCTGTCCGTGTTGGATTGAGCCCTAAGCTCTTAAGGGTGAGTCTTTTGGGAGTCCTAGGGAGTGTTGAAGGTATGTTTTTAGTTGCGAAGCTTAAATCAAATTCCTGAACCGAAAGTGTTGATATTATGTTAAGCTAAAAACCTATATTTTCAAGGGTGGCTGCCAATGAAAACAATATACGATTTTGGGAGCAATAATGGCGATGATATACCCTATTATCTCCTTAAGTCTGATAAGGTAATTTCAATTGAAGCCAATCCGGCCTTATGTGAATTTATCAGGGGTCGTTTTAAAGAAGAGATTTTGAAGGGTAGGCTTATTGTTGAGAACTGCGCAATAACCGAAAGTTGTGACGGCAATGTTGATTTTTATTTGCATGACAAGTATCATGTACGTAGTACTTTGGTGGCCCCGGGCGAGGAGCCAGACGAGGGTGGATTTACCGAAAAAGACTTCACAAGAATAAACATCAAAGCGATCAGTGTTGGCAGTTTGATCAAGCGATACGGCAAGCCTTATTATGCAAAAATAGATGTTGAAGGTTATGATGAAAATCTTTTAAATGCTTTTGTCTTGAATCAAATCATTCCGCCTTATATTTCAGTCGAGTCTCACACGATTGGGGTTTTTGCATTGCTCTCGGAGAAGCTGGGTTACAAAAGTTTTAAGCTTGTTGATGGTCAATCGGTTGGTAGTATTTATAACCGATCTATATTTCATTCCCCAGTTCTTGATAAGCAGGTTTTGTATTCATTTCCTCACCATTCGGCCGGGCCTTTTGGGAATGATATTCATGGTGAATGGATGGATAAAAAAACTTTATTGAAGGTTCTTGCCATTCAGGGTCTGGGCTGGAAAGATATTCACGCTTCAGCGGCGGATCAGCCAACATTAAGTTTCTAAGAGTAGTCCAAATTAATTTCTTTTAGTAGAGCTTATTTTTGGACTCTGTTTATGTAGCAAGCGTCGTGGTTTGTTGATCAGCAGCCTCCAGCCTCAGTAAACGGGTTGAAAGATCTCCATCTGCACCACACCCACCATCTGAGGGATCGGATTCGGCCCTGCCGGAATGGCCGTCAGCGAAAAGGTGTAGATGTCATCCGGTGGGTTCACGCCAGCCTCAAAGGCGATCGTGACGGTATCTCCAGGGAGTACCGCTGATGCGAATCTGACGTTGACCGAACGTGCGTCATCGCTGAATTCCGCCTTGACGTCAAGAAATTTCCCTTGACGACGCGGAGTGCCGATGAAGGCTTGGACTGGCACGGCTCCGTAATAGAAAGCGGCCTGGGCGCCACGGATCTGTTCCAGATTGATCCCTCCCAGATCGGCACCAGCGCCCTCTGGAAAGTCCAGCGTCACGTAGTAAGTGGCGCAACACTCGAAGGCGTACCACCGGTAGTTGGTGAGTTTCGCCTTCGTCGGCACTGCCACAAAACTGGTTTGGCCATTGATCTCAACAGCCTTTGCTGTTGAGGTTGTGATCAGTGCTGCTGCGGCCAGGGCTGAAGTCAGGAGACGCATGGGCGGGGTTTGATTCGTGGATCTTCGTCGGACAGCGCAGTGGTGTGGACAACACCTTTTATGTGTTCAGCTCTGACCGGTCCAGCCGGCCAGATGAGCTGCAGCTCTGGACTGAGCCAGTCTTCGGGATGCCGGCAGAGCCGGTTCCAGCTGGGATGAACTGAACGGAGGCAGAGGGCGGGTGCGCAGCCATGCCCCCCAGCGAAACTCGTGATAAGGGATCAGGCGCTGTGGCTTGATCAGACCCTCCTTCTTGAGTTTCCAGACGAGGCTTCGGTAGGGATCGTCCTCGAGGCCAAGCAATGACTGAGGCAGTTTGCAGGGGTCCCAGGGACCGTTGCCGCGCCCGTCATGGAGATAGAGCCAGCCCCGATCCTGCAGGGCCAGCAGGGCTGCATCGCTGCTAGCGCTGTCAAGCTCAGCGATCACGTAGCCGTAGGTGGTGACCTCGGAGTCCATCTCCAGCAAGGCTCTCAGGCGGTGGTGTCGATCCACCATCCAGAGCTGCCCCAGGCGGTTGCGCACCAGGGGCACCGGCTTGCCCCGCAGATACTCGAGCCGTTCCTTGCTGCTTTCCTGACGGAAGTCCTTCTGACGGCTGCGCACTTCCGCAAGCCCAACGCACATCTGTGTGGGCTGAAGATCACTCACCCTGACTTCGATCAGACGGTGACCATCGTCATGATCAGGAATCCGGTCGTAGTGAGGCAGATGCACACCGGACTCCAGGTCTCGACGAATCCAACCCTATGCGGATCTCACAGATTGGTTGGTTTGCTGATCCTGATCGCACCCTGAGAAGAGCCGGAAACCAGACCCATCAGAATGGGTGGTAACTGAGCGTTAATTGCGGTGGACCAGTCGTTTGATCTTGTGGTGATCGGAGCCGGATCCGGTGGCCTGGCGGCCGCCAAGCGGGCAGCTCGTCACGGTGCTCGCGTGGCCATCGTGGAAGGGGACCGCGTGGGCGGTACCTGCGTGATCAGGGGGTGCGTCCCCAAGAAACTGCTGGTCTACGGCTCCCAGATGGCGGAGCAGATGGAGGAGGCCTCCAGTTACGGCGTCCATCCGTCTGATGTCCGGATTGATTCAGCACAGTTGTTGGCGAATGTGCGTGCTGAGGTGGATCGCCTCAATGCCATGCACATTGATTTTTTGGCGAAGGCAGAGGTCACTCTGATCAAAGGCTGGGCACGGTTTGAGGACGACCATCACATTGTTGTCTCCGCTGATCCCGGTGGTGCACCAGAGCAACGTCTGCATGCTGAGAGGGTGCTGATCGGTGTCGGCGGCCGCCCCCAGCGGCCTGATATTCCAGGAGTTGAGCTGGGCTGGGTCAGCGACGACATGTTCCTGCTGGAGCGTTTCCCGGAGCGAATGGTTGTGGTGGGTGCCGGCTTCATCGCCTGCGAATTCGCCGGCATTCTCAGCGGCCTTGGTGTCGAAGTGACACAGCTGGTGCGCCGCGATCATCTATTGCGAGGCTTTGATGCCGAACTTGCAGCTGTTGTGCAGGAGGGTATGGCTGAGAAAGGCGTCAATGTGCAGTTCTCCACAGGCCCTGAAGCCATTGAGGGAAATCCGGGAGATCTGGTCGTTCGAACCAATCGCGGTGATCAAATCGCCTGTGGTGGGGTGCTGCTAGCTACTGGAAGACGACCTTTTCTGCAAGGTCTCAATCTCGAAGCTGCAGGAGTGACGATCCAGGGCAATCGCGTACCCGTTGATGCTGATCAACGCACCAATGTCCCCCATGTGTTCGCTGTTGGTGATGTGACCGATCGCATCTGCCTCACTCCTGTGGCGATTGATGAGGGTCGCGCCTTCGCAGACAGTGTCTACGGAGATCGTCCGCGACAAGTGGACCATGAATTGGTGGCTAGTGCCGTGTTCAGTCAGCCGGAGCTGGCAACGGTGGGATTGTCGGAAGAAGAAGCCATCGCCCAATACGGCGCCGATGGGGTGGTGGTTTATCGGGCCCGCTTCCGCTCCATGGCACAGGCCTTACCCAAGCGTGGCCCGCGCTGCCTGCTCAAGCTGGTGCTTGAGGTTGAAACCGAGCGCGTGCTGGGCTGCCACATGGTCGGTGAACATGCTGCAGAGATCATTCAGATGGCGGCGATCGCCGTTGGCATGGGTGCGACCAAATCAGACTTCGATCGCACCATGGCTCTGCATCCCACGGTGTCGGAAGAATTCGTGACCATGGGCTGATCACATCAGAACTGATTCTGGATGAGCTGATCAGCTCATATTGGGAGTCGTCCCTGGATCAGTTCTGAAGTCTCTTGTGGAGAGTGTCTGCCATTCGCAGGGCCAGCGCGATGGTGGTGAGACCAGGCCCCACGCTTGGGCAACTTGGGAACACGCTGCTGTCGACGATGTAGACGTTGTCGAGCTCATGGCACTTTCCTGTTGCATCCACCACCGATGCGACGGGATCCTCTCCCATGCGGCAGGTGCCGCATGCAAAACCCACAACACTGAGAGGAGCTTCTCCGCGAGGATGAACCGGCTCTGAGGTCACCACCTTGGTGCCCGGATCGGCTTCCACGGCTTTGAGCGTATCGATCCATCGATAAACCAGTCGGTCATGGGCTTCGCGATTGTTGTGCAGATAATTGATGCGGATCTGTTCCTTGTTAAGCCAGACCTTGTTCTCCTGATCGGGAAGCACCTCTGTCATGGCCCACCAGGCCACTGTGCGGGAAGCAAGCCGCTTGATCCCGAAATTGGGGATCAGTTTGCTGACCAGAGAGAGGACAGGTGGTGATTCAGCAAACAGTGCATCCTGAAGCACACCTCCAGCGGCCTGAATGTGTCCCAATGGGAAGCTCACATTTTTGTCTCCCCAGTAGTAGTCGTTCACTCCGTAAGACCGTGCATAGAGACCGTTGTTGGGTGCCGCGGAACGCTGCAGGATCGAGGTGATCTGAACGTTCATCAGGTTTCTGCCTACCTGGTCCGACTTGTTACTCAGACCGCGGGGGTGACGTTCATTGCCGGATCGCAGCAGGATGGCCGGTGTGTTGATCGCACCGGCAGCCAGCACGAACAGATCGGCGGAAAACAACCAGATCTCGCCGTTTACATCCGCCTCAACCTTCTTCACCTCCCGTCCGCTGGGACTCACATGCAGCCTGAGAGCTTTTGCTTTGTAGCGGATCTCCAGATTGCCGGTGTCGGCAGTCGCTAGTCCACAAAGCTCCGCATCACCAACCGGACTTTCTTCATTGTCTGACCAACTGAGAGGGAGGTCATAGGGTTGACAACCCTGGCGCAGTAGCCCTTCCCGCAGCTCTTCCAGGAATGGCATCACCGGGCGCGGTGATTGGTCAAAGCCTCTGCTGCGTGCTGGTTCTGTGGGATCGACGCCAGCTTTGCCATGAACCCGATAAACCGCCTCAGCCTGGTCGTAGTAAGGCGCCAGATGGCTGTAATCGAAGGGCCATGCCGGCGAAACTCCCTCCTGCAAAGGCAGGTCGGTGAAATCCTTTTCGCGCATGCGCTCGAGCACGGCTCCCCAGATCTTGGTGTTTCCGCCAAGGGCGTAAAAAGTCTGCGGTGAAAAGGGATCTCCATCTGGACCAAACCAAAATTCATCCTTGACTCGCGGACGCTTTTGCCAACCGGCTTCCACGGCTTCTCCCCGCTCGAGCAGAAGCACACTGCGGCCTTCGCGGCTGATGGAACCCGCCAGAGTGCCTCCTCCCGCACCACTCCCGATGATGATGATGTCGTAATGGCGGTCGTCGATGATCATGGATGGCTCATATCGTTGAGAACTAAGTGATGCGAAAGGCGATCAGCTGGTTCGCTGCCACACATAAATCAGCACATAAAGGATGATCCAGATCACATCGACGAAATGCCAGAACAGGCTCACTGCGGTGACACCCATCTCTCCCTTGGCGTAGTTGTTGGGGCGGAAGGAGCGCACCAGCATCAGGCCCATCAGCAGGATTCCCGTGATCACATGCAGGCCGTGAAAGCCGGTCAGCAAATAGAATGTTCCCCCGAAAACTCCACTGCTCAAGCTGAAGGCGAGCTCCGACCATTCGACATATTGCCCATAGACGAAGTAACTGCCCATGGCCATTGTGAGCAGCCACATGGCCCGGAAACCCCAGAGATTCTCCTTGTGCAGATAGCGCTCTGCGAAATAGGCAACAAAGCTGGAGCTCACAAGAATGACTGTATTAATCAGGGGCATCCGTGTCTCAAGGCCTTCGACACCCTCAGGAAGCCATTCAGGACTGGTGATCTTCAGTAGTGCATACCCAACAAAAAATGCCAGGAAGATAATGCTTTCCGAGCAGAGGAAAATGATGAAGCCCGTGAGGTTGTGCCCGTCATGTTTGATGTGTCCGGGTTCGTGATTCAGGGGCAGATCAACATTGGTGCTGGTCATTATTCAGGCCTCCATGGAACGTCCGACATAGAAGGCCTCGTCCTCGACAAGGGGTTTGCCCAGGCCGTAGCCATAGGGTTCACTGATCACAGTGGGCACGTCATCCTCGAAATTCTCCGCTGGCGGTGGTGAGGGAAGCAACCATTCCAGGCCAATGGCTCTCCAGGGGTTGGCAGGGGCTTTCGCTCCCCTCGCCCATGAGCTGACGATATTGAGAATGAAGGGAATGGATGCCACCCCCAGCATGAACGCCCCGATACTGGCAATCACATTCCAGAGTGCGAATTCCGGGTCATAGGAGGCCACGCGTCGAGGCATGCCATAAAGGCCGGCCCAGTGCAGCGGAAGCCAGTTGAGGGTGGCACCGATGAAGGTGAGGGTGAAATGGATCTTTCCCAGCCCTTCGTAGTACATCCGGCCCGTGAATTTGGGGAACCAGTGATAGATGCCGGCGAAGACTCCGAATCCAATGGTGTTGAAGATGATGTAGTGGAAATGGGCAACAACGAAATAGGTGTTGCCGACGTGGATGTCGATCGGAACCGTGCCCAGCATGACGCCAGTGATGCCTCCGAAGATGAAATTCACCAGTCCACCCAGAACGAACAGCATGGGAGTTGTGAGGCGGATCTTTCCTCCCCAGAGTGTTCCTAGCCAGGCGAACACCTTCACCCCGGTAGGCACCGCGATCAGCATCGTGGTGACCATGAACAGATTGCGCATCCACTGCGGAGTTCCCGTGTAGAACATGTGGTGAACCCAGACAATCAGTCCCAGGAAGGTGATGATGAATGAGGCCAATGCCACAAATTTGTAGCCGAACAGAGGTTTGCGTGAATACACCGTGATCAGCTCAGAAAAGATGCCGAAAACCGGCAGAACCATCACGTAGACCGCAGGATGTGAGTAAAACCAGAAAAAGTGCTGGTAAAGCACTGGATCTCCTCCTCCTTCAGGTCGGAAGAAACTGGTTCCGAAACTGAGATCAAACAGCAGCATGATGGCGCCACCCGTCAGTGCAGGCAGGCCGATGAGCTGAAGGGTCTGCGCAGCCCATGCTGTCCATACGAAAACAGGCATCCGGAAGTAGCCCATTCCTGGAGCACGCATGCGGATGATCGTGGTGACGAAGTTGATGGCACCCATGATCGATGACACGCCGGAGATCGCTACAGCCAGGATCCAGAGAAATTCTCCATTGATGAAATGCCCGAGCGGGTTCTGAATGCTCATGGGTGGGTAGGACCACCAGCCCGACGAAGCTGGTCCGCCAGGGACGAAGAAACTGCTCAGCAGCACAAAAGCAAACACAGGCACCAGCCAGAAGGCAGCGGCGTTCAGCTTGGGGAAGGCCATGTCTGGGGCACCGATCATGGTGGGGATCAACAGATTGTTGAATCCGTTCAGGACCGGGAACAGAAACAGGAACAGCATCACCGTTCCGTGCATCGTGTAAAGACCGTTGTAGACACTGGGGTCGACCAGATCCGCAGGCGGAGTGATTAATTCCCCGCGCATCACCATGGCAAGTAATCCACCCAGAAGCAGGAAGAGCAATGCCAGACCGATGTACTGAATCCCGATCACCTTCGCGTCGGTGTTGAAGCTGAAGAAGCGTTTCCAGTTGTCGGGAGCGCCTGGGACTGGGTGTGGCGCCTTGAGCACCCTGGGGTCGTAGTTGGTGAGCGTCATCGTTTCAGGAGTCGTGGGGCGCTTCGGGATTGCCGGGATCGTTGACCATGGGAGGAGCCGCTGGGGCAACTGTGGCCCAGCCACGGTCACCTTCCTTGATGCGTTTTTCGTAAAGAGGAGTGCCCGGGCTTAGTCCCTTCACCATCGGGCGCTTGGCTGTTCTTGTCAGCCATGCGTCGTAGTTTTCCTCAGATTCAACGATCACATCGGTCTGGTTCTGGGAGAAGTAAGCGCCGCTGAACATGGCGTCGCGCAGCCTGAAGCGACCTTCACGGGTGGGCGTGATGCTGTAAGAGATCACGCTGCCTGGAATGATGTCCTGCTTCAGGCGGAACGCTGGGATATAGAAACTGTGAATCACATCCTCGGAGCTGAGCAGAAAATTGGCTCGTAATTCATTCGGAAGGTGAAGTTCCGAACTGCGCACTCCATCGGGGTAGACGAATTCCCAGGACCATTGCCTGGCGATCACTTCAATGGGGCCAACTTCACGTCGTACATCCAGCGTCGCAACCGCTTCTGGGTCCTGATTGATGGCGACGTCGTATTTCTGCTTTGGTCCGAGAGTGGCGAGTGTTTCATTCACATGAATTGAATAGAAAGCTAGCGCCATCACAATGACTAAGGGGATCACCGTCCAGGTGACTTCAAGTTTGGTGTTGCCTTCAATCGGAAGACCATCACTCTCGTCGTACTTCTCAGCCCGACTGAATAACAACGACCAGATAATGAAACCCACACAGCCGACAAAGACGAAGCAGCCGATGCCGACCTCGAGGCTGAAGAGATTGTCGACATAGGGCGCAGCCGTGGATGCTGGAACCGGAAGCCAGCCATAGGCCCAGCGCGAGACCTGGAAGCTCACCGCCGCATCCAGCGCGGTCGAGACCAGGATCACGGCCAGCAGCCTGAGCGGTAGGCCTTTCTTTGGGCTCTGGCGAGTCGATGTCATGGCAGGGCCTCCTTGAGATCGGCTCCGGCTGCCAGTAGTTGATCTGCCGTGATGTGCACACCGAACTCACTGGCGAGCCAGGCACCGAGACTTCCATGAACGCCCATCACCAAAAGGATGACTGCCCCACAGGCCAGATAAAGCCAGGTCACCTGACGACCAAGGTCTTTGCGCCAGACGAAACGCAGGTATCCGCGCCAGATGGTCATCGCCACGATGATCAGCAGCAGTGCCACCCCTCCGATGGCATGCCAGAGCATGGTGTCGATGGCGTTCTGGCCAATGACGCTGTGAATGCCCGGCAGCGGCACGGCTAGAAGCATTTCAAAGAAGCCAGCGGCCACCGTGAAAAAGGTGATCACGCTGCAGGCCAGCACGTTGTACCAACCCACGTCGTGGAACCCGGTCCGTGTCACCGGCAGTGCCAGGAAACGGAACACGCGTTTTTCAAGTGGATAGAAGGCACCCGCGAAATCGAAAGCGATTCCGATCGCAAACAAGCCGATCGTGAAATGCACCAGGTTCGGGTGAATCGGAATCGTGTAGGGAAGATCGTTGGCGCCGAGCTGATCGACGATCTCGTTGATGGGAGAAGGAATCGCCATCATTGGCAACGCGCTCATGGCGTTCATGACACCGCTCCACTGCGGATGGCGTCGACCACCGGCACGGTGTGAAGCCCGTAGACCCAAACGAGCATGTCGCCCAGATAAACCTGGCAGAACACCAGCGTGGCGAGCACGCCATCAATGACCAGAAAGCCTGCCGGCAGACGAGTGGGATCCTTCTGTCGGACGACATAGCGACATCCAGTGAACAGACCGAGCACACCTGCAAGTGACCACCCGATCGTGCTGTGGTAATTGAGGATGTCGCGTGCTGCTCCGTAGGGACTGGCCAGACCTGCTTCGATCTGACCGAAGATGATGGCCACGAAGATGGAGACTGTGGCCACCACCAGATTCCAAAAGCTCACCTCGAAGAGGTTGCGCTTACGTGTAATCACACCAAATAAATCGAACACAACTGTGATCAGCGCCATCGCGATCACGAAGTGCACGACAATTGGATGGATGACATCCAGCCAGGGCAGATTTTTATCGTTGAGAGGTGGAAGCAGCTCGAGCATCGGCAAGCCGCGCAACGCTCTCTAAGGATGTACAGCTTTCAGGGTGGAGTCATCCTTTCGTGAACGAATTCTCCTGATGCTGTGACATGTCTCTCAATCCGAGCACTTTCAGCTCAGCTCAGCTGTGTTCAGCTCAACTCAAATCAACTGAACTCATTGGGCTCTTTGAGTCGCTTGCGTTGTAGTTGTCGCCAGTACAGCCCAGCCTGAACAACAATCACGACAACCACTGCAGGAACCACAACGCAGAGCATCACCAGTCGGAATTCGTCCTGCCAGCTGGGCAGCGTGCGTGGCAGCACCTGATCCACCACATAAAACACGTACAGGGCCAGCAGGATTCCACCCTCCAGTCGGGTGATCTGCCCTTTGGTCCAGAAGATCGGCAGGCAGGCCAGTGCGGTCAGCACCATCACGGGCATGTCGCGTTGAATCAGCAGGGGACTCACCTGCAGGCCTCCGGCTCCAGCGGCTGCCAGTGCACTGGCACCCAGCACGAGCAGCTGGTTGAGCAGGTTGCTTCCCACAACATTGCCAATCGCCAGATCGGTGCGGCCCTTGATGGCAGCCACAAGCGAGGTGATCAGTTCCGGCATCGAGGTGCCGGCGGACACGATCGTGAGTCCGATCACCGCTTCACTCACGCCCAGATAAGCAGCCGTTCCGCTGGCACCGCTGACAAGAACCCGCGATCCCACAACCAGAAGCAGTACGCCGAGCAGTAGTGACATCACTGCTTTCAAAATGCCTCGCTTGCCCTGGTCGGGATTCACGTCGGGTTCGGCCCCTTCAACACCAGCTGGCTCCTCACGGGCTGTGCGAATTTCCCAGATTGAATTGATCAGCAGAGCGAGCATCAGTGCCACACCCGACTGCCAGGTCACCCTCCCAGCCGAGGCCATGCCCCAGACCGCCGCAGACACCGCGATCATCACTGGAACGTCCCTGCGAACGAGGCGGCTCTCGACGCGCAGTGGCATCACCACAGCACTGCTGCCAAGCACCACCATCACATTGAAGATGTTGCTGCCCACCACGTTGCTCACGGCCAGGGAATCCAAGCCACGCAGAACGGAACTGATGCTGACGAACAGCTCCGGAGCACTGGTTCCGAACGAGACCACGGTCAGTCCGATCACCAGTTGGGGGATTCCGAAGATCAGCGACAGCGTCACCGACCCCTGCACGAAGACTTCGCCCCCTGCAAACAACAGGCCGATCCCGATGAGGACCTCCAGGGCGGATGTCAGAAAGTCAGGCATCGTGAGCAGCGGCCTGGCTTCATTGTGCGATGCCAACCAAGGCCCATCAGGGCGCAAGGCTGAGCGGATTCAGTCCATTGCTCGGACTGGGAATTAGCATTCCGCCACATTCGTAACGGTCTGGCGTGTTTCTGAATCACATCAGCACACGCAATGTCCGCGGGGATGTTTTCGGTGGTGTGACAGCAGCCGTCGTGGCCCTGCCGATGGCTCTTGCTTTTGGTGTGGCCTCCGGTGCCGGAGCCGCTGCAGGGCTGTGGGGTGCAGTGATCATCGGCCTGGTGGCATCACTCTTCGGTGGCACCCCCACACTGATCTCCGAGCCGACCGGTCCGATGACGGTGGTGTTCACCGCCGTCATTCTCAGTTTCACAAGCCAGATTCCCAACAAGGGCACTGCACTGGCGATGGCCTTCACCGTGGTGGTGCTGGCGGGCGTGTTCCAGATTCTGTTCGGGTTCTTCCGACTGGGCCGCTACATCACGATGATGCCTTACACAGTGATCTCGGGCTTCATGTCTGGGATCGGTGTGATTCTGGTCATCCTGCAGCTGGCGCCCTTCCTGGGACAAAGCAGTCCTCCCGGTGGTGTGATCGGGACTCTGAGTGCTCTGCCGCAACTGATCTCGGGTATTCAGCCGCTTGAGCTGGGACTGGCGGTGATCACCTTGCTGATCCTTTGGTTCACACCTGAGCAGTTGAAGCGGTTCTGTCCTCCACAATTACTGGCTCTCGTTGTGGGGACCGTGTTGTCGCTCACCCTCTTCGGTGACGTTGAACTGCGCAGGATTCCCGAATTCACAGCCGAATTCCCCAGTTTCAATCCCCCGACCTTTTCTGGTGAGCAAATCCGCTTGATGGTGGTGAACGGTGCCGTTCTCGGCATGCTCGGTTGCATCGATGCCCTGCTCACGTCGGTGGTGGCTGACAGCCTGACTCGCACCGAGCACGATTCCAACAAGGAACTGATCGGCCAAGGGCTCGGCAATGTGATGTCAGGTCTGTTCGGTGGGTTGCCGGGAGCTGGAGCCACCATGGGCACCGTGGTCAATATTCAGGCGGGTGGTCGCTCGGCCCTGTCCGGCATCGTCCGTGCCCTGATTCTGATGCTGGTGATTCTGCTGGCAGCACCGCTGGCATCACAGATTCCCTTGGCGGTGCTGGCCGGAATCGCTTTAAAAGTGGGTTTCGACATCATCGACTGGAGCTTCCTTCAGCGCGCGCATCACCTGTCGATCAAAGCGGCATGCATCACCTATGGCGTGATTGCGCTCACAGTGCTGGTTGACCTGATCTGGGCGGTGTTTATCGGTGTGTTCGTGGCCAACGTGCTCACCATCGAGCGGATGACCGCCCTGCAGTCCAGGGGTGTGAAAACCATCAGCACCACAGACGATGATGTTGAACTTCCTCAGGATCAGCAAGCACTGCTGGATCAGGCCGCGGGACGTCTGCTGCTGTTCCAGCTCACCGGTCCGATGATCTTCGGCGTGGCCAAGACCATCAGCCGCGAACACAACGCCATCGAAGACTGTGAAGCTGTTCTGTTCGACCTCACAGAGGTTTCCCATCTTGGAGTGACTGCATCACTGGCACTGGAAAATGCCATCAAGGAAGCGGTTGAAGTGGGCCGGTCTGTCTACCTGGTGGTGATGAACGGTTCCACCCGCAATCGCCTGGAGAAGCTCAAGCTGCTTGAGCTTCTTCCCGAGAATCATGTGAGCGAGAATCGGGAGGAGATTCTGCGCCGTGCGGTGGGGGAGCTCCCCGTCCTTCAGGAGGTCTGACTTGGCGGAGGTTCCAACGTCCCTGGTGCTGCGCCGTCCGGATGACTGGCATGTGCACCTCAGGGATGGAGCCATGCTTCGCGCTGTTCTGCCCGCCACAGCCAGAACCTTTGCCCGTGCCATCGTGATGCCCAATCTGCGCCCACCGGTCACTTCGGTGGATTTAGCCAAGGCCTATCGGCGCAGGATTCTTGAGGCCCTGCCTGAGGGCGTCAGCTTCGAGCCGCTGATGACGGCCTACCTCACCGATGATCTTGACCCCGATGAGCTGGCCAGGGGGTTTGCTCAGCACGTGTTCCGCGCGGCCAAGCTCTATCCCGCCAATGCAACCACCAATTCAGCAGCGGGTGTCAGTGATCTGTCCAGGATCTCCGCTGTGCTGGCCTGTATGGAGGCCATCGACATGCCCCTGCTGATCCATGGTGAGGTCACGGATCCGGATGTGGATGTCTTCGACCGTGAAGCCCTGTTCATCGAACGGCATCTGAAACCACTGCGCCAGCGCCATCCTCGCTTGCGCATCGTGCTGGAGCACATCACCACCGAGGAGTCGGCGACCTACATCCGAGATGCTTTTCAGGCTGGCGATGATCGCATTGCTGCCACAATCACACCCCACCATCTGCATCTCAACCGCAACGCAATGTTCATGGGCGGGCTGCGCAGTGACTTCTACTGTCTCCCGGTTGTGAAGCGGGAATGCCACCGAAGGGCATTGGTGAAGGCCGCGACCAGTGGTCTGCCCTGCTTCTTCCTCGGCACGGATTCCGCCCCCCACCCTCGCTCCGGCAAAGAGTCAGCCTGCGGTTGTGCAGGCATCTTCAACGCGCCTCACGCTTTGGAGAGTTACGCCGCTGTCTTTGAACAGGAAGGTGCTCTCGATCATCTTGAAGGTTTTGCCAGCGAGCATGGTCCGCACTTCTACGGCCTTCCTCTCAACACTGAAACCATCAGGCTCGTCCGGCGTGAGCAGCAGGTTCCCTCACGCTTGATTCCTCCACCATCTGCTTGTCTCGGGGAGGATCCTCTCCCGGACCGCGAATGGCCGCTGCTGTTCCATGCCGGAGAAAGACTTGCATGGTCGATTGATCTGATTGGGCATCCTGTCGGGATCTGAATAGGGTTCATCGAGACGATCGTCAAGATCATGAGCGACCCTCAGCGACCTGTCGCTGAAAACTATTGGCATCTGTGGACAGATGCCGATGGGATCAGTCGGCAAGAGCGTTGCAAGATCAGTCAGTTCACGCTGGGTCGTCTCGGAGAACGCAATTCACCTCAGTTTTCAAGAGATTTGATGAAGAATGGCAATGCCTTCGTCACTTATCTTCCTGTCGGCTGGGTGGGCCCTTGGCATGAGAATCCTGAGCCGAAATGGATTTATGTGCTGCGTGGGGCCTGGTCAGTGACCAGCATGGATGGGCAAACTGCAGTGATGAAAGTCGGCGAATATTCCTACGGCGGTGATCAGGGGTGCATCATCACGCCGGATGGACTGACGGGACATTTCTCTGCTCAGGTTGGTGATGAGCCCTGCATGCAACTGATCATTCAGCGGAATGATCAGGGCTGGAGAAATCTGCCTCCCGGATCATTTGATTGAGATGGAAACCGCTTGCTGATCGTTTCATGACGTCTGCTCCACGATCGATTTGTGTTTTGAGCCAGTGATGCTGATGATCCCACCACTGCATACTAGGAGTGTTCCGATGATTGTTTCGAGCTGAATGCTTTCGTTGAAAAGGGCAATTCCATAAAGCGCAGCAAAGACAACAGAGATATATTGAAAGGCCCCGATCTCGTGAGGTTTTGCGTATTGATAGGCTTTGATTAATAGGAACTGGAAGGCCAGTAGGCAGCAGCCTGTTCCCACCATCATCCAGTACGCCCATTGGGGTGCTGAGTGTAATTTTCCAATAGAGATCAAGCCAAGAACGATCACGCCAAATAAAAGGAAATAAAAGAGCTGGGTTAATGGCGATTCAGTGTCGTTCAGATGATTCACCGCCAAAAACTCAATGGCTGTTACGAACCCTGCGCCAAGTGCAACCAGATTGCCTGGGTTGGAAAAAATGCTCGCATCGGGCCTCACGATGATGACGACACCAACGAAACCGATAATGATTGCGATCCATACAGCCGTTGGCACACGTTGGTGGAGAAAGGCTAATGCCAGGATTGGAATGAAAATAGGAGTGGTGTTCATTAAGACGTTGGTGTCCACCAGTGTGGTGAGCTGTGCTGCTGCAATGAACATCAAGAAGCCTGCGATGCCGGTGACGGCTCTCAATAGGTGGAAGCGCCCTTGATGTGTGGGAATATCCTTGAATTTTCGAAAGAAGATAATTGGTAAAAGTAGGATGAAGGCGACCAGAAATGTGCCAAATGAAAACATCTCAACAGAAAGACTCTTGTCGACATACTTGCCGAAAACACTCTGGGTTGTGTTTGCAAGAAAAGCCAGGATGATGTAAACAGACCCGATGAAAAGAGACTTCTTCATGATGTTGTCAATGAATGTCTTGTTGGCTTGGGTTGGCTTGATCGGGTAATTGAGGGTGTGATGATCATTTCCTGCTCGACTTGGCAATGTCTATCCTTTGGAGCCTCTACTCATCAGTTGAAGGATGAACCTTCTTGTTGCTCTCGAACAGTGACTGAGCCTGAACATCAACCGGGAATGTGATGGTCAGGCTCAGTGAGTCATGCTCTGAAGTGGCTTCGTTATTCGTCAGAGCCCAGGGCTGCTCATCATGATTCCGCCGTCTGCGAACACACTGGTTGCCGTCATGTAGCTGGCACCATCACTCGCGAGAAAGGCCACCACAGAAGCGATCTCTTTCGGGTCCGCCATGCGACCAATGGGAATGGCCGCATCGAGCTTGGCGAGCAATTCGGGGTTGTTCATGGTGGAGTCGTTGATCGGCGTGGCCACGGCGCCAGGGCCCACATTCACAATCGATACGCCTTTGCTGGCTAATTCAACCCCTGCTGTTCGGGTCAGCATGCGGACACCTCCCTTTGCCACGCAATAGGGCGTGTTATCCGGCATTGGCCAGTCCTCATGCACGGAAGAGATGTTGATGATGCGCCCACCACTTCCCTGCGCGATCATCTGTTTCGCGGCGTACTGCGTTGCAAAAAACACGCCACGCAGATTCACATTCAGCACTTTGTCGAAGTCATCGGGAGTGGTGCTGAGGATCGAGGTGCGGGTCTCGATGCCTGCGTTGTTCACCATCACATCAACCTTGCCGAAGGTCTTCACCGCCGTGTCGACCAGTCGCTGAAGATCTTCCAGTTTTCCAACATCAGCCTGCACGCCAATCGCCTTGCCGCCCAGCTCACCGATTTCCTCAATCAGATCTTCAGTGCGATCAGGGTGAGAGCGGTAATCGATCACCACTTTGGCGCCCAGGGAGCCCAGAGCTTCCACGATTGCCTTGCCGATACCGGAATTACCTCCGGTCACGATGATCACCTTGTCACGCAGACAGAGGGATGTCATCGCCTGGGGGACCTGAGTGGTCATGACAGTCAGGACAGAACAGCCCTTCAATAGCCGTTTTCTCTGCCCCCGTCAGTGTTCCGTGGGCAAACGGCGCTAAGACTTCTTCAGATGTGTTGATTGATCCTTGGCCGACATTCATCACGAAGCACCTTCCATCGAAGGAGTGGCTTTCTCTCTGCCGAAGCCCGGCAGTCTTGATCCACTCCTGGAGGCGCTGGGTGTGACGGATGAAGGTCAGACTCAGTTGGCTGGAGACACTCTGCATCGCCGTTTCGGGCTTGCCGAGGGCAGGGCTGTGATCCGGCATTACAGACTGGGTTGCGAAAAGCTCGACTATGTCTCCTTCGAGTCAGTCGATTGTCGCTCTCAAGTTGATCCGGGACCGTCCAATTCCCTCTGGTTTCAGCATGTGGCCATTGTGGTCAGCGACATGAATCGTGCTGCGGAGCGATTGATGCCCCATGTCGTTCCGATTTCTGAGTCACCGCAGTGGTTGCCCAATGGTGTTGCAGCGTGGAAGTTCCGCAATGCTGCCGGCCATGCCATGGAGCTGTTGTGGTTCCCGCCGGATCAGGGACACCCTCGTTGGCATCAGCCGAAGCCGAGCTTGTTTCAGGGGCTTGATCACAGTGCCATTGCGATTAGCGACAGTGATCGGAGCCTGGCTTTCTATGGTGTCGATCTTGGTTTGCAACTGCGCTATGCCACGCTGAACCAGGGTGTTGAGCAGGGACGCCTGGATGCTCTGAGCGATGCGAAGGTCGCCATTCACGGTTTAAGTGGATCATCTCCCTGTGGCGTTGAGTTTCTGCGATATCTCAATCCGCCGCCTCAACAACCAACAGCAGCTGCATTGCAACCGCAGGATGCGCTTTATGCGCAGATCCTTCTGCATGCTCCAGGAGCCGGTTCCGGTCGTCTTCAATGCGATCCAGATGGCCACAGGATCTGGATCCACTCTTAAGCCAATCCACAAATTTCACCAGCCTCAGAGTTTCTAGCGTTCGGAAAATGCTCGCTCAGCGGTGGATCTCGTTTCCCTGATTGTTCCCCCGTCACCGGACGGATTGGCAGCTGGAGGGCTGGTGATCCTCAGGCTGTTCACCGGTGTTGTGTTCATTCGCCATGGCTGGCCCAAGTTGACCAACCTCGGGATCTGGGCCAATGCGATGAAAACACCGGCCTGGCTTTGTTTCCTCTCCGCTTTTTCGATGTGGGCGGGGGGAATCGCTTTGATTTTCGGCGTGCTGACGCCATTCGCTGCAGCGGCCATTGCCGTGTCAATGCTCTATGCCATGGTGCTGGAGATCAGCAATGGCTTCCCCTTCATTGCCCCGGATCCGTTCCAGATTCCCGAAGGTGATTATGCCGGCCCGATGGGAACCGGCGACCCCCCGAGCTGGGAGAAAGCTGCCATGTACGTGGTGATGTGCCTGGTGCTCATGAGCGCTGGTGGCGGAACTTACAGCCTGGATCTGATCTTGATTGCTCCTCGACTGCAGACACTGCTGGGCTGATTAGCCCAGCCGCTCCTTGAGGTGATCCGCGACCCGGATGGCATTGGCAATGGCGGTGAGTGAGGGATTCACGGCTGAGCTGCTGGGAAAGAAGCTGGTGTCAACGACGTAGAGGTTGTCGACATCGTGCGTGCGGCAGTTGGTGTCCAGCACCGATGTCGCAGGATCTTCTCCAAAACGGCAGGTTCCTGACTGGTGTCCAACTGCAGCAATGTCCATGGAAGACGCAAAGTAAACCTGTCGTTCGGCCAGGTGGTTCTTCAGATAAAGCTTGTCGAGCAGCCCTTCCAGTCGATTGACGAGTTCCTGGGAGGCTTTGTTATTGGTGGGTGTGTAGCTGAGTTTGATCTGACCGTCCTGATTCACTGTGACGCGGTTGTCAGGTCGTGGCAGATCTTCGGTCTGAAGCCAGAAATCAATGGAGTGTTCCGCGATTCGGTCCATGCCCCAGGTGGGTGCAGGTGCTGTGAGTCGGGGTTTGTAACCCTTCATCATTGCCCCATTGGTTTTGCCAGTCATTTGCACATTGCCCATGGGGAAGTCGAAGTCGTTGTCTCCGAAATACCAGTCGTGAACTGCAACCGTCTTCTGGAAGACCGTGGTGTTGGGCTCATGGGCAAGAGCCACCACTGCCTTGCAGTTGTGATACATGTAATTGCGGCCCACCTGGTCGGAACTGTTGGCCAGCCCCCTGGGATGGGAGTCATTGGCCGACATCAGCAGCAATCGTGCTGAATTGGCGGCGCCTGCTGAGACCACCACAATGTCACCTTTGAATCGCCGTTGCTCACCCTGGTGGTTCACCACCACTTCGGTTACCTGTCTGCCGCTGCTATCGGTGTTGAGCCGGAGCACTTCAGCTTCTGTGAGCAGCATGACGTTGTCATGGTCGAGGGCAGGCCGCACCCCCATCACTTCAGCATCACCCTTGGCATGCACCAGACACGGGAAGCCATCGCAGCGGTTGCAGCGCACACAGTCGCTAAAGGCTGGGTTGACCTCGTTGAGAGCGACTCCTGTCGGGGCGTGAAATGGATGCAAGCCTGCGGAGCGCAGGTCATTCACCAGTTTCTGCATGCGCGGTTCATGGCTGATTGGCGCATAGGGGTAGGGAGAGGAGGCCGGTGGCTCGGTCGGATCCTCGCCACGCAGTCCATGCACGTGGTACCACTCCTCAGCTTTGCGGTAATACGGCTCAAAAACGTCGTACTTGACTGGCCATTCCGGTGATTCACCATCCACATGAATCACCGACTCGAAGTCGCGTTCTCTCAGGCGAAAGTGGGCAGCTCCGTACATCTTTGAAGCGCCGCCAACAAAGTAGTGACTCCCTGGTTGGAAGCTCTTGCCGTGTTTATCAAGCCAATGATCAGTGGAGACATAACGGTCTTTCTGGAAGACCTCCACCGGGTCCCAGTTCTGTGGCTCCCGCGGCAGCCAGCCCCCCCGCTCCAGGATCAAAATCGAGTACCCAGAACTGGCAAGTGCACGGGCCAGTGAACCGCCTCCGGCCCCACTGCCGATGATCACCACATTGAAGTGGTCTGCGTTCGGTTCAATCGGTGTGTGGCGATTGGCGGCGTGGGTGACGTGATCCATCAACGGTGCCTATCGCTCTAATTGCAAGCTAGGTAGACCAACCCGTCCCGTCACCGCCAACGTTGAAGTTGAGTAATCATTTTGGCGATAACGGCTGTCCAACCTGTCTGGTGACTGGCTCCTACGCCAGCACCTGTGCAGCCGTTGAAGTATTCATTGAACTGAAAAAGATCGCGCCAGGCATTGTCGTTCTGGAACAGGTCCACATCTCCGTTGAAGGCGCGACGACCCGATTCATCCCGCCTGAAGATTCCGACCAGTCGTTGTTCCAGTTCAAGCGAGATCTGCCAGAGGTTCAGTTCACGCCCTGAACCGGTTGGAAACTCCATCTTGAATTCATCACCGAGAACGTGGCCGAACTTCTGCAGAGCCTCAATCAGCAGATAGTTGATCGGCATCCATACAGGGCCTCGCCAGTTGGAGTTGCCGCCGAACATGGCAACTGGACTATCGGCGGGGCTGTAGCTGATCGTGGCGTAGTCGTCACCCTGTTGATAGGAATACGGCGTCTTCTCGTACACCTTGGAAAGACTGCGGATACCGTAAGGGGAGAGAAACTCCTCTTCGTCGAAAACCCGGGTGAGAATCCGGCGCAGTCGATGGGGAGGCACGATTGAGTAGAGAACGCGATCGTGATGCCATGTTCCAAGATGGCTGATCGCATCAAAAGGCGCCCCACGATCCTCGCCCAGTTCATTGAGATACCTGCGCACATCGAGTGATGGGATCTCTCCCACTGTCGCGGCATCAAACGTGGCGACTGCAAGCAGCGGAATCAGCCCGCTCAGAGATCGTGTGCGGAGGTAATCAGTGCTTCCATCCGGCCGCTTGAGCACGTCGTAATAGAACCCATCCTCTTCGTCCCAGTTGACATAGCCACGCCCTGTAGGACTGTTCAAGGCGTATGTGAGACGACTGAAGTCAGCCACGAAGCGTTCGCACAGGCTTCTGTATTCCTCTCTGTCTTCGGAAAGCAGTACGCACGCCTCCAGCATGTTCAGGCTCAGCAGGCCCATCCAGGCCGTACCGTCTGACTGTTCGATGCGACTTCCGTCCTTCAGCGGATAGCGGCGATCGAAGATCGCGATGTTGTCGAGACCGAGGAAGCCACCTTCGAAGAGGCTGTCGCCATTGCGGTCGGTGCGGTTGGCCCACCAGCCGTATTCCAGCAGCAGTTCGCGAAGGCTTGCACGCAGAAAGGGAAAGTCCTTGTGGCCGTAGCAGCGCTTGGAGATCTGGAAGATGCGCAGTGCTGCCCAGGCTCCGATGGGAGGATTGGCGTCGGAGAGTGCCCATTCATAGGCCGGTGACTGGCCGTTGTTGGCGGTGTAGGAGGCCTGACGCAGCATGCGTGACTGACGTTTGGCTTCACCCGGGTCAAGCTCTGCAAAAGCCACGGCATGGAACATCAGATCCCACTGGCAGAAGTAGGGATACTCCCAGCAGTCGGGCATGGAGATGATGTTGCGAGCTCGCAGGTTGCGCCAATAGGCGTTCTGTGTATGCCAGCGCTCTTCCGGCGGTTTGGCTGAATTGCTGTCGCCGCGTAGCCAGCGGGCCACATACCAGTCGTAGAACTTGCGGCACCAAAACAGACCAGCCGCCGCAGCGGCATGAATGGCTCTGTCTTCATCGTTCAGGCCTGGGGCCACCCAGTTGAGGTGGTCTTGCCAGTCCTGACGTCGCTGCTCCACAAGGGCGTTTGTCGCGGCGGATTCGATGCTGCCCTGCGCCTTCTTCCCGTTTGAGTCACGTCGACAGAGTCTGAGATCCACTCGCCAGACTTCGCCGGGCTCGAGGGTGCGCTGCAGGTGGAGAGCTGCCTTGCTTCCTGTCTGATCTGGATTCACAGCATCGACCTTCCCCTCGATCAGATACCGGTGAAAGGCATCTTTCACATAGGGCTGCTTCAGAGGCTGGTTGTAAAGACGCTGGGTGTTGGTCTCGTTCTCGGTGAACAGCCAGGCTCCTTGTTCGCTGCAACTCAGGCTGTAGGAGCCGAGCCCCTCAACAGCACTGCTAACGAGCAGATCGTCCTTCAGGCGTAGCAAGGGTGTGCTGCCGTCGTTCTCCCTGTTCTCGCCCCAGCTCCATGTGTTGCGAAACCAAAGGGTGGGAAGCAGGTGGAGCTCAGCCTTGTCCGGTCCACGGTTGGTGAGAGTCAAACGGATGACCAGATCCTCCGGCGAGGCCTTGGCGTACTCCACCTCCAGATCGAAGAAACGATTGCCATCAAAAATGCCGGTGTGAACCAGCTCGAACTCGTTCTGGTTTCGGCCGCGGCGACGATTTTCGTCTCTCAGTTGCTTGTAAGGGAAGCTCTTCTGGGGATACCGATATAAAGCCTTGGCGTAACTACCTGTGGGTGTTCCGGCCAGGTGATACATCATGTCCTTGATGTCTTCACCGTGATTGCCCTCCGGATTGCCGAGACCGAAGAGACGTTCCTTTAAAACGGGATCTTTACCGTTCCAGAGTGCCGGAGCGAAGCAGAGCAGACCCTGCTCATCACTAATGCCGAGCAGGCCGTCCTCGCCCCAGCGGTAAGTGCGCAGATGGCTGTGGTCAAAAGGGAACGATTCCCAGGCGTTTCCATCTGACGAGTAGTCCTCTCGAACAGTGCCCCACTGTCTGTCGCTGAGATAGGTGCCCCATCGATCCCAAGGTTGATGCCCGTCGTCGCGCTCGCGGCAGCGGACGAGTTCTGCGGGTTCCTCGCCCAGCTGCGCGTTGGAGATCACCGAAGTGGACATGAACGAAACACCCTCATGTTTCTGAAGTTAATGAGAGTGATCTGGAATGCCCATGATGAAACGGCTTTTATCACTGCCGGTGGTGGGGGCGGGGGGACTTGAACCCCCACAGGATTTTCATCCCAAACGATTTTAAGTCGCGTGCGTCTACCGATTCCGCCACGCCCCCAGGAGCCACCGGCACCGTGATGGCATTCTAGATTCCACCCTGATGGCTGATTTCGCAGACCATGGAGACTCTCCTCAACGCGGTTTCCCTGGACACCTTGCTCGTGATCGGTGCCTATGTGGTTCTGGGTGGTGCCTATCTGGTGGTGGTCCCTCTCCTCCTCTACGCCTGGATGACCCGTCGCTGGACCGTGATGGGTAAATACGAGCGTCTGGGGATTTATGCCCTGGTGTTCCTGTTCTTTCCAGGTTTGATTGTGTTCGCTCCATTCCTCAATCTCCGCTTCAGCGGTCAGGGTGAGGTCTGAACGTTGACGCGTGCCGGAGTCCTGAAACTTGGCCTTGGCCTTCTGCTGACTGGTGGTTTGGGCTACTGGCTGTTTGAAGCGCTCGGGCTTGAAGGGTTTTCTGCGGGGATTGCCGCCGAAGCCCTTCTGGTGGTGATTGTGGTGGTCTGGACCAGCTCCTATCTGTTGAGAGTGGTGACCGGACGCATGACCTACATGCAGCAACGCCGTCGCTACCGCAGTGGTTATGACGAGCTCACCGCTCAGGAGCTTCAGGAGCGGTTCGATGCCATGACTCCGGAACAGCAGCAGGCACTGATGGCTTCCATTGCCGAGGAAGAGACCACGCAGGCTTCTGAGTGATTTCAGCCGACCTTTAGGCTCGCCAGCATCACAGTTTCAGAATCAGTGACAGAGCCGTCTTCACGCATTGCAGAGGTCTTTGTGAAGACCGCCCGTGAGCAGCGTCTGGCACTGATGCCTTTTGTGATGGCCGGTGATCCTGATCTTCAGAGCACGGCTGATGTGTTGCTCAGTCTTCAGAATCATGGGGCTGATGTCGTGGAGCTTGGAATTCCCTACAGCGATCCCCTGGCGGATGGGCCAGTGATCCAGGCTGCGGCTCAGCGAGCTCTTGAACAACTCACCACCCCGGCAAAAGTGCTGGAAATGTTGAGTGGGTTGCGTGAACAACTCACCATGCCGGTTGTGCTGTTCACCTACAGCAACCCATTGCTTAATCGAGGACCGGAACGCTTTTTTTCGGAAGCTGCCGCCGCTGGTGTTTCCGGTTTGGTTGTGCCTGATCTTCCCCTTGAGGAAGCGGAACGTTTGTCTCCGCTTGCAGCACAACATGGTCTTGATCTTGTTCTGCTTGTTGCTCCCACCACTCCTGAACAGCGCATGCAGCGAATCGCTGCTTCCAGTCGTGGTTTCACCTATCTGGTCTCTGTAACCGGTGTCACCGGAGAACGCTCAAGTCTTCAAGAACGTGTCGGCCAATTGGTTACTTCTCTAAAGCGATGTGAAGCAGGTCCTGTTGCTGTGGGATTTGGAATCTCCGGTCCTGAGCAGGTCCGTCAAGTGCGGGCATGGGGTGCCGACGGAGCCATTGTTGGCAGTGCTCTAGTCAAAAGAATTGCCGCTGCACAACAAGGATGCGCAGCGGCGGAAGCAGGTGAATTTTGCCGAGAACTGCGTGCTGCAGCCGGCTGAAAATCACTCTTCTTCTTCGTCAGCGCCACCAACGGGAACGAGTCGGATCTGTTTACGACCAAGCTTGATCTCGAATTCATCGCCAGGCTTGAGATCCAGCATGGCGGTGTAAGCCTTGCCGATCAACAGGTTGCCGTTTCCTTGGACTGTTGCCACGTAGGAAAGCTTGCGACCACCCTTGCCAATTCCAGCGGAACCACCACCAAGTTCAATGCCCTTCGCATTGAGAAGAGCTTCATAGAAAGCAGTGAAATTAACGCGATCAGAACCATCCTTCTTTTTAGAGACATAACCACAGGCAGTGGCCAGGTCTGTCTTGGAGACGTCACCTAAATCCTTGACCTTTGCAAGGAGTTCAGCACCAGTGAGCATCATCATAAAAATAATCTACTCTCCGAACATAGCGCTTAATGTGCAGTATGCGCCAACCTTTCGGCGCGGATTTTTTTAACCGGAGGTGAAACTATGGCCCGCTTCGTTCTCTGGGGGACTTATTGCGACAATGCTTTGGAAAAAAGAGCTCCGTTTCGCGATGAGCATCTCGAGCGGCTTAAAGCCCTCAAGGAAAGTGGGACATTGATCACCCTTGGTCCGACTGTTGGCAGTACACACGTTTTCGCAGTCTTTGAGTCCGACAGTGAATCAACAGTGCGTGCTCTGCTTGAAGCAGATGTCTATTGGCGAGAAGGAATCTGGACTCGCCTGGATGTTTATCCCTGGATCCAGGCATTCTGAGCCTGCTGCCAGATCCAGTCGGCAACCACGATGTCATTCCCTGCTCCAAGTGCATCGGCATAACCGCTCATTTGACCGATTCCTTCGCGGGCAATCTGCGCGATCGCTTGTGCATTGTTGAGCTCTCGTTTCTCGAGGGCCTTGAGTTTCAATGTCCGTCCTCGACGAATGATGTTGCCACCGTTGGGGTGACATCCAGCGCAATGCAGATCAAACAGTTGCGCTCCTGATCCGCTCAGGCTCCAGGCGCTTGAACTCTGCCAGAACAGTGTGATCAGCATCAGTACCCCTGCCAGAAGCGTCTTCATCACCAATCAACAGGTGATTTCAGTCTGCCTTGGTTCAAGCCACTGGCTGAATCTGAATCTGTGGGTTGTCAGGATCACAACAGTTGTTCCTGAACTGATGGCCGAAGAGGATCTGCAGCGTTTCCTGTTGAAGGTTCAACAGCTCAATGCATTGGTCAGCAGTCTTGATGCTGACCCTGAGCGCCGTCGACAGTTGGCCGCATGCTCTGATCACCATGCCGTTGTGCAACTGGCCCAGCAATGGGGGTACAGCATCGGCCGACGCTGGGGTGAGCCGAGTGTTGAGCCACCAGATTTATTCAATCTGCTGGCTGAAGCGCCTTCAGCTTCTGGGCAGGAAACCGAAGAGGAGTTGTGTTCAGGCAAGGATTGGAGACTGATGAGGATCAGCTCCAACGGATCGTGTAGCCCGGATGGTTTCTGGTACCAACAGAAAGAGCAGGAGTGGCTCACCCTGTTGAAAGGGAGCGCAATCGTGCGACTTGAAGATCCAGAGCAATGGGTCGAACTCAGTGTGGGGGATCAGCTGATGCTGCCAGCCGGTCGACGTCATCGGGTTGAGAGGACGGATGCTGATCCTGGAACGGTATGGCTCGCTCTCTACTGGAATGAGAGTCCAGGCGACCATCCGGCTCAGCCGATCGTTTAACCAGCCAGTAAGCCCCTGCCAAAGCGATGGCGGAGACGCCGAGACCGATCAAGAGCTGAGGTTTGTCTTCGGCACCCTTAGGGAGAACAATCACCTTCCTGGCTACGGCTGTGAGTGCGGTGACCAGCACCAGTTCGATCTGGACGACGTGACGACGCAGGTAACTGGTGATGTTCTGCAGGACTTCAAGGGCGATCAACACTGTCAGCAGATCGCCAAGGATGCGAATCAGACCATCTCCCAGCCAGTAGGAATCCTGTTCATTGGTGATCAAGGACAGAGCCACGCGGATTGTGAGCTGCACAATCGATGCAGCGATCACAACGGCGGTGATTGCGGTGAGCAGGATGGCGACCTGCTTTTCACCCGCATCAACCCATTGCAGGAAACTTCTGCGTTTGCGGCGGGACGGAATCACTGTGCTCAGTTGGTGCTGAACGGGTTGAAGAAAGGCTTGGCAGGAGTATCGCCAGGGGGGTTCTCGATCTTGGTGTTACAGGTGATCGATCCATCCGCCCCTTCAACGCAGTCGGTGGGCACCACGGTGCTCTGTTCGCCGGTACGGCTGTTGGGGCCCAGCAGCCAGACCTCTGATTGAGCCATCGCGCCCTGAGGAAGCATCACGCTGACAGCGGTGAGGAAGCTGACAGCGAGAAGTCTTTGCGGGACCGATGCCATGGTGAATCAGACAGATAACTCCATGTTGCCTGCGATCGCGTTCAGCCGGTGCAGTCGTCCCTAATTTCTCTCAGCAACAGATCCAACTGACCGAAGGGATCGGCACTGTTCTCAGAGGTGCTGGCTCCTGAATCCTGGTGCGCAGTTGCTCCTGGATTGGCTGCCCATTCGGCTTCGATGGAGCAGAGTCTGGCCGCCAGCCGGGGCATGCCCCCAAGCACATGCTCACGCTCCAGGACCTCCATCAGGGCCGGCATGCGGGTGGATGTGGCTCTGAGGCTGCGGCGCAGGTCCGACTGGGTCCGTCCCTGCTGCTTGAGCCAGTCCTTCAGCAGTGCTGCAAGATCATCCTCCAGATCTCGTGACCAGCGGGTCATGGGCGTTGGAGCGGGAACCATTGATCCAGTCTGCGTTGCGCCCGTTGCCTGATCTCGGGAGTGATGTGATTCCGGCATAGACCCATGACTGCGGTGAGGGCCACCAGGTCATCACTGAAACCAGCCACGGGCAAAAGGTCAGGGATGAGGTCGGTAGGGACCAGAAGATAGGTGAGCGCTGCCAGCAGGGTGAGCCTTGCCTGAGAAGGCGTTGCCGGATCCAGCATCATCTCCAGCGCTTCGAGGGCTGGACGAGCAATGGATCTGCCAGCTCGCTTGAGCAGTTGTTTGAATGCGGATTCATCAATGACTTCACTGTCAAGCACCTCTGCATCCACCACCTCACCGTTGAACCCTGCGTTGAACTCCGTGGTGCCTGATGAGGAGCTCGAGGTCATGGTGATGGCTGCACAGCATTCAGGTAACAGTCTCACCCCTCTGAGTGGATCTGCCAGGAGGAGAGCCGAACGCCGGTGGGTGGGTTCCCGTTCAGACGCTCATTTCCACCAGGCCGTGTTGGATGCCGGTCTTGCGTAATTTGCGCAAGGCACGTTGCACCACCTGACGACAGTATTCACGGCTGCAGTTCATATGCCGGGCTACTTCCGCAAGAGTGCGCCATTCATGGCTGCCGTCGAGGCCAAATCGCAACATCACCACCGTCCGCTCTTTGGGAGTGAGATTGGATTTGTCCAGCAGCTTCCAGGCCGAAGCAGTCCTTTCTGCGATTTCTGCCCGTTCCATCGGTGGAATTTCATCGCTGGGGAGAACATCGACCAGTTCTGAAGGATCTGATTTTGATTTCACGACCCCCTGAAGGCTGACCGTCACACTGCGTAATTCACAGCCGAGCAGATCCTCCACCTCGCTGAGGGAGATTTGCATCGACTCAGCAAGTTGTTCCGATGTTGGAGGTAAGCCATTGCTCTGCATCAGTCGAGCTTTGGCAGCGCGGAGTTTGGTGAGTTTTTCATTCACATTCACGGGAATACGAATGGTTCGGCTCTGCGTTGAAAGAGCACGGTTCAGACCTTGCCGAATCCACCAGTAGGCGTATGTGGAAAAACGGTGGCCGCGAGTTGGGTCGTATTTCTCGACGGCGCGTGTGAGTCCAAGAGTGCCTTCCTGAATCAGGTCCAGCAGGTCAAGACCCTTGCCCTGGTAGCGCTTTGCAAGATTCACCACCAACCTCAGGTTGGAGGTGATCATCTGATTCTTTGCCCTCTCTCCTCGTTTAATCGTGCGCTTCTCTTCATCGGTGTAAACACATGCGGGTCCACTTCCACCAGCAAGCTGACAGCGCTCGTTCAGAGCAACCATGGCCTGAACTTTGCGCCCCATCGTTAACTCCTGTTCGGGAGTCAATAGTTGATGTCTGCCGATTTCGCCCAGAAATGCACTCAGTGAACTCACCATCACATGTATGCCAGAGTTCTTTGAACCTAGGGCGAATGGCTTTTTATCTGGTGCGTGTAATGAAGACTGCGGAATTCACATTTCAGACGTAATTCTGAATTTGTACCGAATTCAAGTTTTGTTCATAGTGTGATTCGTTTCGCTTCATATTTGAGTTGTATTGGTTGTCCAGGCCTTCCACATGAAGGCAGCGGAGGTTTCCTCTCAGCCGCTACTGTCGCCAGCAACAAATGATTCGAGCTCATGTTGCTGGCTTCTGCGCTGACTCCGGAGATTGCCAAGAGTGCTGGCGTGGCCTATGTCCACTACCTGAGCTTCATGCTCTGCTTCGCGGCCCTGGTGGTGGAGCGACGGCTGATTCGTCCGGATCCCGATCGCAGGACCGCCACGGCCATGGTGATCACCGACATCATCTACGGAATTGCGGCGCTGGCTCTGCTGGTCAGTGGAATTCTGCGGGTTCTCTACTTCGGTCAGGGCAGCGACTTCTACACGGAAAACCCACTGTTTTGGTGGAAAGTCGGTCTCTATTTGAGCGTCGGAGGGCTTTCGCTTTATCCCACGGTCACCTATGTCCTCTGGGCGATTCCGCTGCGCAAGGGTGAGTTACCCAAAGTGGGTCAAGAACTGGCAACCCGTCTGGGCTGGATCATCAATGTGGAGCTTGTGGGATTTGCCCTGGTTCCGATGCTCGCCACACTGATGGCCAGGGGTGTTGGTCTTTCTGCTGCCTGAGTAACCAGTTCGATGCTTGATGACCCCTGTCCACCGGTTCAGCAGGTTCGCAGGCTGGAGGGTCAGCCCTTCACGGCCGCGGCTGCTCAAACAGCTCCTGGATACGGTGCGCGTTTGGCGACCACGGCTTTCGGAATTCCATCCCTTCCTCGGTGGTGTGTCTGGGTCGAGCCTGCCGCCGCCGCTGAGGCGGATCGATGGGAGCGACGCTGGCTGAATGCCGTTAATGCCGCTTTGCAGGATTGGATGCCTCTGTTGCCGATTACGCGTGTCAGTGATCCCAACCGGGCTCACATCCGGATCGAACGTCGTCGACCGCCTCGGCGTCAGCTGGCGGGGGGTTGGCGAGCCAGTAATGGTCGTGCCGTGCTGCAACTGCTTGAGGTCCGTCGCGCAGACGTCTGGCGACTGGAACCAGGGGTGACCGTTCTTGTGTCACCGGAGCTGAGGGCAGAGGCCTTGCAAGCCACCGCGTTGCATGAGCTGGGTCATGCCCTTGGTCTCTGGGGGCACAGCGATGATCCTGCTGATGCCCTTGCGCCGGTGCAAGGAGCCTCTCCGGTGCTCGCTCCATCTGACGGGGATCGGCGCACGCTGAACTGGTTGCGCGCTCAGCCCACTCGCTTTGGTGAGCCATTGAATCCTGCCGACACCGCAGCTCAGTGATGGCTGTTTTGACGCTCGCTTCAAGCTTCTGACAGGCCGCTGAAAACTCGGCATGCTTCCTCCAGTGAACGATGACTGGCCTTGAGGATTGGAACCTTGCTGCTCTCAGGCAGCCTGATGCGTTCACTATTCATGGGGGTTGTGCTCGTTGCGCTTGCCGGGTGTGGCCAGTCGGGTCCCCTCTCGCGGGAAGAGCGTGCCTCCAAAGACAGCATCAGCATTCAGCTGGATGCGACAGACCCCTCCGCGAGCACGGGAGAGCTCAATCAGGGGCGTGAATCCCTTCGTTTCAAGGTGGGTTATGGCCGCAACGGCATTGCCTGCGCTGGATCAAGGTTCGAGGAAGGATGGACTCCGCTGGGCACCTTTCGCGTGAATGCAATTCTCAGCGAGGATCGTTTCGTGATGGATCCTGCGCTGGTCAAGGAGTCCGGAAAGACTGAGACCTATCTGCGCGAGAATCTGTTTCGCAACATGAGTTCCATCGATTTCAAGGGCGATGGTGAAACCGGTGAGTACGGCAAGGGTTACATCAGCCTGGCCCCTGTGCCCGCCACGCCACAGCCATTCCGCTTCAACACCTACGACGGCAAATTCCGCTGGTACAGCTTCGCCATTCATGGCACCAACGATCCCAGCCGGGTGGGGCAGTCGATCACCGGTGGCTGCATCAACGTCGATCAGAACGTGATGACTGACCTGCTCAAAACCGTGCAGCTTGGAGATGAAGTGGTCATCAGCTCTGAATCTCCCTGCACTCCCTGATCAGTGTCTGCGCGGAGCTCCTCGGCGTGCTGCCAGGACTGCCTGCACCCGGCGCCAGCTGACACCGTGATGGGCCAAGGCAACCTGCAGATGGAACAGGATGTCGGCCGCTTCTCCAGCGATCTCTTCGGCATTGTCGTCCTTGCACGCCATCACAAACTCCGCACTCTCCTCACCGATTTTCTTGAGGATGCTGTTGTCACCACCCTTGAGCAGTTGGTTGGTGTAACTGCCTTCCTCAGGGTGATCCCGGCGGCTTTCGATCACGCGCATCAGCTCCGTGCAGGCGTCAGCAGGGGGAGCAAGCGACTCCGGGCCCCCCGGGGCGCGTTGATCACTGTCTTCGTAAAAGCAGCTGCGAGCTCCGGTGTGACAGGCCACATCGCCGGTCTGTTCAATCGTGATCAGGATCACATCCGCATCGCAGTCGTAGCGGAGGTTTCTCACTGTCTGGGTGTGGCCGCTGGTGGCGCCCTTGTGCCACAGCTCCTGGCGTGAGCGGCTCCAGTAATGCACCTCTCCTGTGCTCAATGTCAGTTCGATGGAGTGCCTGTTCATCCAGGCCACCATCAGCACAGCACCATCGAGCCAGTCCTGGGCGATTGCCGGGATCAGGCCCGCATCGTTGAAACGGAGTTGATCAATGAAGGCTGAGGTGAGGGGCTGCATCGGGCTGCGCTTGCTGCAGATGGAGTCAGCACAAATCCTGACGCAGTGCCCAGCCGCCCATCGTCTGGCCCGAATTGGCCGAGACGGCTTTCGGTAACTGTTGGTTGACTGAGGTCAGCATCGATACGTTGAACGCAGAGTTCCGAATGTTCGATGCCATCCGGTCTGAAGCGAGCAATGGTCAGCAGTGGCCTTGTGCTGCTGGCCTGTTCATTTGCCGCTCCGACCTCTGCTTCGCAACCGCGCGGTTCAACACCTCTCGATTTCCTGACCATCCGAAAGCCCTCCAGCCCGCAGATCTCGCCTGATGGTGAGACGGTGGTTTTTGTTTTGGAGGAACCGGGACCTCAAAAGGATGGTCAACCCTGGCGTGGTGATCAGGATCTTTGGAGAGTTCCTGCGGACGGCAGCGCTCCTCCCCAACGCTGGATCTCAAGTCCACAGAAGGACTGGTCACCCCGATGGTCTCCGGATGGAGGAACGCTGGCCTTTCTCTCCAAACGTGGCACGGGAGAGTCAAACGGATCCACAACACAGATCTTCCTGAGCGATTCCTCTGGCGCCGGGGTTCGTCAGCTCACGGGTGTGGGCGGAGAGATCTCCGCATTTCGTTGGGCGCCTGATGGCAGCAGTCTCGCTTTTCTTGCATCAGACGATCTGAATCATTCCGACAGCGCACCCCATCCATCGAACCGGCCCCTGCCTCTGACGAAGCTTTATCAGGTGTCTGTTTCAGGAGAGGAGGTGAAGCTGATTTCACCGTCTGGACTGAATGTGATCGACTTTGACTGGTCACCGGATGGCTCCCGAATTGCCGCTCTGACATCTCCAACAGCCAAGGTTCCGGATCTGGTCAGTGCCAGGCAGCTGGTGATCATTGATCCTTCCCTGGCTGAGGTTGAGCGCCGTTTCCCCAATCGCATCGGTTGGGACTCCCCCGTGTTGTGGTCGCCTGACGGCGAGCTCATCCATGTTGATGTCTGGAGATCACCCGGAGATGCATGGTCTCCAGCTTTTATCTCAGTCAGCGATGGTCAGACTCAGGTTTTACTGGATGGCGTTCGGGCCACGATCGGAGATACACGCTGGTCTGCTGACTCCCGCTTTCTGTTCGGCCAGTTGTTGGAGGGAAATCAGACGTCTCTCGCCAGGATTGAACGGGAGACGGGTGCCATTCAGCGGCTGACACCATCTGGCGCCAGATTATTTGAGAAGGGCACATACACCGCTCATGATTCATCCGGCCGAGTTGTTCTGCTCAAAGCTTCCGCATCGGCTCCGCCGGATCTCTGGTTCGTTGATTCAGGTCAGGCCCCCAAACAGCTCACACGTTTGAATCCGCAGATTGATCAGATCCGATTTGGAGAGGTGCGTGAACTGCAATGGCGCAATCCAGATGATGGTCAAATGGTGCATGGATTTTTTGTGCTTCCCCTTGACTATCAATCGGGTCGCCGTTACCCGATGGTGACGATTCTGCACGGTGGTCCGACATCGGCCTGGCAGATTGGATGGTCGGATGGTTTCACGGATTGGGGCCAGGTCTTGGCTGCCAATGGCTACATCACTTTTTTCCCGAATGTGCGGGGTTCACTCGGAGCTGGAGTTGGTTACGCCAATGCCAATACAGGTGATTTAGGCGGAATTGATTATGTGGATGCGATCAGTGGAGTCGACGAAATGGTGTCGCAAGGATTTGCTGATCCCAAGCGGCTGGGTGTTGGGGGTTACAGCTATGGCGGTTATCTGAGCTCCTGGAGCATCACCCAGACAACACGTTTCAAGGCAGCGGTGTCTGGTGGAATCCTGGCTGATCTGATCAGCTTTTATGGCACCACGGATATCCCTCAGTATCTGACCATTCACCTCGGCGAGCCACCTTTCCCTCAACAATCACTGGCATGGCAGCGCTCCCCGCTCAAGCATGCGTCAAAGGTGACAACACCGGTGTTGTTTTATGTGGGTGATAGTGACCAACGCACACCCCCGGGTCAGGTTCATCAGATGCATCGTGCCGTTGAAGATGCTGGAGTAACGGCCTTGAAGGTCATCTATCCAGGAGAGGGTCATGGATTCGTGGACCGAAACAATCAATTGGATCTGATGCAACGGATGCTGGCTTGGTATGGGCGCTACTTGTCACCAGCTGGGGCATCTCAATGAGACTATCGGCCCAGATCAGGCTTCAGATCGCGATTCAAAAGACATCGCAGTTGTCTTCAGTTAGCTGCTTGTCGTTGGAGTCACTGTCAGGCTTTGAGTGTCGTGTCTGCCCTTGCTGCAGATGTAGACAGGAAGAGGCCTGCCGCAGTGACGCCTCTCTTTTCCTCGATGCCTTCGCCTTCCGCTGGTCACACCTGCAGCAAGCACTTCGAGGGCTATCCCTGCTGCCATCGGCAGTGGCAGCACCCCGGGCATTGCCGTTTCGTGCACGGTTACAGCCGCAGCTTCACGGTTTGGTTCGCTGCCTTTGAACTGGATGCCTGTGGTTTCGTGGTTGACTTCTCCAGCCTCCGGCCTCTGGAGGAGCAACTCAGACGGCAGTTCGATCACACCTTTCTGGTGAATGCCGATGATCCGTTGATGGATCAGTGGCAGACCCTGCATGAACAGGGCGCGCTGGATCTGCGCGTGATGGACAACGTGGGCATGGAAGCCACTGCCCAGTTGGTCTGGGGCTGGGCCAACACCCTGTTGCAACAACGTGATGCAGGCCGCAGCTGCTGCTGGAAGGTGGAAGCCCGGGAAAACCGGGCCAATGGAGCCTGCTACGAGGCACTGCCCGAGTGGTTCGATCCAGCGAACCGCTAACCAGACCAGAGATCAGCGCAGCACCAGTTTCCGCTGCTCCTCGCTGCTGCAGGAAGGGCAGCCCCGCTCGAGGGCGGGGCCTTGGGGTGTGAGGGCTTAAACCATCAACGGCAACCACAGCCGAGGCCATCCGCGCATGCTTCACAGCAGAAGGCTTTGCCGTCGCGCATCACAGCTTTTGCAGCTTCGATTTTGCATTGACAAGCGGTGTTGCATTGGCACTTGATGAGATCTGTCGTCATGGTGAATACCGGATTGGGACAGTTCCTTTCTATGCCGGATCAATGAGTCTCCACAGGAGGAGGACCGACCATGGAGGTACGGTTTAACGTGCACTTATGCGTAGCCGAAACAGTCAGAAGCCTCCCCGGCTGGAGCCCGATGGAACATGCTGTGAGGGCTGTCTGCGCCCCGTCGCAAAGCACCACCGGGAACTGACCAGAACGCCCTGGCAGAACGCTGACGGCTGGTGGAAGCTCACCACATCAGGACGGCTCTGGTGGGCGCCTTTGGGGGCTCGGCGCTGGCGTTTGACGCCATGGTTCGTCGCTGACGATCAGCTCTGGCACTCGAGCAACACCACAAGCCCTGAAGAAACGCAATCACTGCTGGAACTGCTGGCCGATGGCCGACAGAAGCAGCTCAATGATCGTCTTGAAAGACGTGCTGCTGATGCTCGTCGTCGTAGGGCCCTCAAACCAGCCCATCCGCCCAGGCGGTGCTGCTGTTGTGGCTGCACGTTCACGCCGAAGCGTGCGGATGCCAGGTGCTGCTCAGGACGCTGCCGGGCAAAGCTCAGCCGGAATAAGGCGTCAGACGCTTGCTGCGGTACTGCATGCAGCTGACGCTGATGCAGTTGGGGCTGAACCGACTCGGTCTCAAGCGATTGAGCGCCGCGGGCCGCCGGCCGCCATCCGTCCCGCCCCGCCCCGCAAACGAAACTGATTCTCAGCAGCAGATTAGCACTGCTGAATGTGATTCTCAAAAGCATATTTGAGGCTCTTGAATGTGATTCTCAAAAGCATATTTTGATCCACTAATGTTCGGTTTTTACGCATATCTTTCGCTGTTTTGTGATGTAGAACTGATGCATCCCTCCCAGAGGACAACGCAATGACAAATTCCGCCACCCAGGCCACCATCACCATTCCCGTCGGTCCTGCAGGCCGGGCCATGGCCGAACCCATGTCCAGCGAACTGCTCGACCTGATGGAAGCCCATCTCAACCTTGAGCGTCAGTCAGCTGCTGATTACTTCGCTGCTGCTGTCTGGTTTGCTGAACGTGAACTGACCGGCTTTGCCGAGCATCTGCGTGATGAAGCCAAGCAGGAGCAGGAGCACGCCGCCAAGTTTGCTGACTATCTGATCTCCAGAGGTCAGCGCCCTGTGCTCGACACGATCGAACCACCCCGCCAGCAATGGCCTGATGTGGAGCAGGTGATCGCCAATGTCTTCCGCATGGAAGCTGATGTGACCGCCTCGGTGCTGCAGCTTTACGGCACTGCTGAAAAGGACATTGACCGCCGCACGACTGTGTTCCTCGACGCAATCGTTGATGCTCAGCGTCTTTCTGAGCACGAAGCCGCCTATCTGCTGGGCCGCGTCAAGTTCGCTGCCGGCAACCCTGCTGCTGTGATGATCATCGACGCCGAACTGAGGGAAGGCGAGGCCGAGCCCGCCAAACTCGAAGGCTGATCAACAACAGCCTCCTCAACATCAAGCCCCACCTGTCAATCCAATTCACCATCCCTGCAGCCCCGCCAAGTGCGGGGCTTTTGATTGCCCTGGAGTCATGGCATCACCAGATCCTGAACGAGCTAAGCCCAGTCAAGAACTATGTTCTGAGCCATTCACAAGATGCTCACCAGAACCTATTGAGGTCTGCACCAGAGCTGTGTAGTGGGGTTCACCAGAAGGACTGTGATCTTGAAGGAGTCGAGGGCGCAACACCCCTAAACATGCACTCCTAAAACCATGACGACTTCAGCACCCCGCCTCGATCGCTTCCTTTCGGTCTACAAAATGTCGATGAAGTCAAAGCTGTCGATCATTGCCTCAGTGGCAACTGTCATCACTTTTTCGGGATTAGCGGTCTATTCAAGCCCAGATCGATTTGAACCAGCAACAGAGCTTGCAAACAAGCAACGGGGGATGGAGTTTCAATCAGCTGGACATTGCAATGACTTGAAAAACCCTGTTGTATGCCCTTGGATCATGAAATGAGAGGCTTATTCAAAAACTTACAACAAAGTTCCCGCAATTAAATGGGCTTTTTATTTCTTGAACTACGACCTAAATCCCATAAATAAGCCTCCAATAGGTGACGACTTCGTTGCCATGCCTGGCACGATTGATCACAACTATTTTTAGCCAAATGCGTCGCAGAGCTGAATTCCTAGCGCATAGCGAATCACGTTATCGACCAGCAACAGGATGATGTTGGCGTGAGCAGCCAGACGCTGAAATCTGGGATGAGTTTTGCCAGGGGTGCTTCAGGTCGTCGGCCGAATGGGCGCAGCATGTACGCGAAGGCCTGCTGCTCCTGAAGAGCAAGACACCTTCAGCTTCCTTAGCAGCCGTGGCTGACCGACTGGAGGATCTTGAGCAGTGGCTGGAACAGCTCGAGGGCAGGCAGAAATCGACGGCCTTGGAAGCACCTGATTCTGCTCTGGGAATCCGGGGCAAAAAACCGGTGAATTTGCTCCCGTAGAACCCGTCCGAAAAGGTCCTGAAACCGAACCTCAGAGGACGGTTGGCCCACTTCCATGTGTGATCGAGCGGGCATAGACCGAGCAGGTCCCACTCGGAGACACTCATGACAGCAACCACATTTCAAGCACCCACCGGTCTGGTGACACACGATCTGGAAGGGCACGACAACGTCTATGCCATGGAGACCCCGATGGAAATCGCCGGACCTGATGCCGGCTGGGGATTCCATGAACGCGCCGAGAAGCTGAACGGTCGGCTGGCCATGCTCGGCTTCGTTGCAGCGATTGCAACGGAGCTGATCAGCGGCGAAGGCTTGCTTCACACCATTGGCCTTTAACCGGAGACACCCATGACAACTGCAACCCTTCTGGCTGATGAGCGTTATTGGCAGGACCTTGCCGCCGCTCAGATGCGCCGCGAGCGCATGGCGAAAGCTGAATTACTGAATGGAAGGCTGGCGATGCTCGGCTTTTTTGCCCTTATCGGCACCGAAGCACTGCTGCATCAAGGACTGCTAACAGCACTTGGCATTTGCCTTTGAGCGGAGACACCCATGCCATCAGCTGGAGGCTGAGGCTGCCGCAACCAAGCCAGTTCCAGCTGTTGGCGTGTCATCTCCACTGAATCATTCGGTTCTCCCCTCTGGTGACTACTTCGCCACCGACTTCTGATGAATACAGAACAACTCTGAGGCAGAGCTATGTGGTGGGACAGCGATTGGGCTCATGTCATTGAACTATTAACGGTCATCAGTTCACTTGCGCTTGCGGCTTATCAAAATAAGGATCGAAGTCATCATGGAGATGAGCTTTGACATCTCTGGGATCAACAGGGGGCAGCGTGGGGCTGTTGGCACTGCAGAGGAGGTGATTTCGTCATCTTGCAATTCAGATATAACAATCGTCTTCCCTGACTTCATCGCCTTTGCAAACGAATCCGGGTCTGAATCAAGACTGCTATGGCCTTCTGGTAAGCCATCCCATTCACGCTGAGCGGTCGACATTTCCACTGGAATAGCAGCTGGTCCACCCTCTATAAGGTCAATGACTGGACGATCTCTACGATCACCATCGACACCCTTCAGCTCTTCCTCGCTGAGTTCTTGCTTGCTGGACGTTTACTTTTCCTGCTTCTCAGTCATCAGCTTCTCCGGTGAGTAACAGCTTCAAGGGTTAGGAGATTTCTCGTCATACATCGGTATGGCCACGGCTGCTAAGTCCACCCCACCACTCACATTTTTTAGTTCTGATTCGTTGAGTTCTGGCACATCTTCACATCCACAACCGGCACCTTCGACACCCTTTAACGCTTCCTTGCTGAGCTCCTGCTTGCCTTCTTTCTTCTTGTCTTGGTCTTCGATCATCAGCCTCTCCAGGACTTCCCCAGTGGTAACAGTTATCTCGGGTCTGTTGGCACCAGCTTCCACTGAGCACCATCAGAGATCTCTGGGCCAATCTTCATGTTCGCCGGTTCTGAAAACACCACCCGCCAACCGGCGGCGTAACAGGCGACCTAATCAGCTTTTCGACTCGGCCCCTACCGGGCAGTAACCGGCTTCCGTACCCACAAGAGCTCCAGTGAACGCCTTCATTGATGCATCTCTGAACCATACCCAGCAGCGTGCAATGGGTTGGGTGGTGGACTGCTGAGCAGGCATCGGGCGTCACCCTATGGGTACGGACATTCAGTGCGTTTCAGCGAGAGGTCTTGATCTTGCAGCCGACTTGGTCTCAAGCGATTGAGCGCCGCGGGCCGCCGGCCGCCATCCGTCCTGCCCCGCAAACGAAACTGATTCTCAGCAGCAGATTAGCACTGCTGAATGTGATTCTCAAAAGCATATTTGAGGCTCTTGAATGTGATTCTCAAAAGCATATTTTGATCCACTAATGTTCGGTTTTTACGCATATCTTTCGCTGTTTTGTGATGTAGAACTGATGCATCCCTCCCAGAGGACAACGCAATGACAAATTCCGCCACCCAGGCCACCATCACCATTCCCGTCGGTCCTGCAGGCCGGGCCATGGCCGAACCCATGTCCAGCGAACTGCTCGACCTGATGGAAGCCCATCTCAACCTTGAGCGTCAGTCAGCTGCTGATTACTTCGCTGCTGCTGTCTGGTTTGCTGAACGTGAACTGACCGGCTTTGCCGAGCATCTGCGTGATGAAGCCAAGCAGGAGCAGGAGCACGCCGCCAAGTTTGCTGACTATCTGATCTCCAGAGGTCAGCGCCCTGTGCTCGACACGATCGAACCACCCCGCCAGCAATGGCCTGATGTGGAGCAGGTGATCGCCAATGTCTTCCGCATGGAAGCTGATGTGACCGCCTCGGTGCTGCAGCTTTACGGCACTGCTGAAAAGGACATTGACCGCCGCACGACTGTGTTCCTCGACGCAATCGTTGATGCTCAGCGTCTTTCTGAGCACGAAGCCGCCTATCTGCTGGGCCGCGTCAAGTTCGCTGCCGGCAACCCTGCTGCTGTGATGATCATCGACGCCGAACTGAGGGAAGGCGAGGCCGAGCCCGCCAAACTCGAAGGCTGATCAATCGCTTAGCGCAAAGCCCAACCTGCCAATCCAGTGCACCATCCCTGCAGCCCCGCCCAGTGCGGGGCTTTTGATTGCCCTGGAGTCATGGCATCACCAGATCCTGAACGAGCTAAGCCCAGTCAAGAACAATGTTCTGAGCCATTCACAAGATGCTCACCAGAACCTATTGAGGTCTGCACCAGAGCTGTGTCGCGGTGTATTCGACAGATGATCAAGCCATTACAGCAAAGCATGACTTCCAACGATGGCTTTGATTGCTTGCTAACGCAGCGTCATTCCGAACAACGGCCGAGCACTCGTCGATCTCAATGTCCTGATGCACTGCGAGGTTGATTTCACACGAGTAATCGTTTCCATACCATCAACCGCTTATGAAAACTCGCCCAGCCTTGAACAGCAGAATGACTTCAAAACAATTGTGTCAATGAATCGAAACATCATAATCGTCGAAGAAGACGTGCATAATTTCGAATGCGATCAATTCCTGAATTGCCATAGACGCAACTCCCGCATGTGCATTGAATCGTTGTATTGGACGGTCAGTGACCAGCGTGGAAAACTAATTATGAGATGTTGATCAGGTCGCAATAGCCAATCAGAAAATAATCTAAACTTAGATTTAATGATTCAATTGAGATGAATCCAAATAATCGTCAGATTTTCAGCGGGGTAAGCCTGTTGCCTTGAGCAATTCAAGCGCAAGGCCTTCTGCCTCCTTCGGCCAAATGGCAGTATCAAAATATAACCTGGCAAGTTCAATGTTGTAATTTTGAATGGCGTTGATTTCTGTACGAATTGAGCTTTGATACAATCGAACTAACTGGTTGATAGTAGTTACATCCGAAAGACCTGCGTTTAATCGTGCCATTGAAGCGATATAGCTTATTCTTGCTGACTGAGCCGCCGCATCAGAAGAAATGTATTTTAGTCGATTAGACTTCAGAGCATTGATGCTTGTTCTGACACTTGCAACCAGTTCATCACGAATATCTTTGGCTTTAAATTCTTCGGATTTTGATCGGGCGAAAGCACTGCTTGCCAGGGCATCATTGACGCCTCCCTGATAAAAACGCCAATTAAAAAAAATGCCTGCAGAGATGTCATATGAAGTATTATTATTAAACGTGAAATTCCGTCTTGTCTCAGATGAATTGCTGCCTGCATTGGAAGATCCTGAGGTGAAAATCTTTTTATAAGAATCTGATGAGCTGTTCTCTAGAATAGCTCTAGACGTTAGAGAGAAACTAGGCAGTGTTTGGTTGATTTGAGCAATGCCTTCAGAATTCAATTCTTTGGCAGTCTCTAAAGCTACTAGTATTCGATCATTATTCAATTGAGCTAAGTCAATCGATTCTTTTAATCCAAAGATCCATTCACCAGCAAATTGATTTTCTCCTTCTGTCAGTATGAGAGGTTCACCAGGCAAAGAAACAAGTTTCGCAAGTTTGTTTGATAACGCATAGTAACGTTCAATAGATTGCGTTAAATCCGACAGGGTACTGAAAAATTGAGCATGCGCTTGGCCTACTTCTCCTAGATGCGTTCGACCAGCACCAAAGCGAGAATCGTTGAACAGGACTATATTTTTATAAGATTCAGCGATGATTTTATAAGAATTTATCAACTCTTGTGTAGCGAGAAGTTGATAGTAGATATCCTGAATATCAAAAATAAGTCGTCGTGAAGCTAAGTAAAAACCATATCTCTTCGCACTGTAGTTAGAAGCTGCTGCATTGATCTTGGGTTGCCGACTAAAATCAAGAAATATCCAATCTAGTTTTCCTATTAAGTTTTGAGGATATGAGGATGTGCTGCCCGAGGATCTTGTATAGCCTCGTTTGCTTGGCGATAAATTGGGCTGTTTTGCACGTGTAATTTCATTTGTAGTTCTATTCTTTACACTCGAATCACCTCTTATGCTAGCAGTCGGATTCCAAGAGCGAGATGCAGCAATTAATCTATCCCGACTTGCTTTTAATAATTCAATTTCAGATTTTAAACTTGGATTGTTAGCAAAGGCAACTGATATACATTCATCTAGACTAAGGGTTGTTGATTGGTTGGGATCAATAGATGTAGCCTTAAAATCTTCGACAATACTCAGGAGTCCCTGATCGTCAAGAGCTTTCAGCTCTCTTATATAGTGACCTACAGGCATTTCAATGGGATTAAAATTATCTTGTGTGATTTTTTGAGCTTTTGCAGGATAACAAATTGTCGGGAGGAGCAATAGAGTTAGCAAAATCACCCTTACATAAGGGGCTCTTCTCTTTAAAATAGTGAAGGAAAAGATCTTCATTTGAACCATGCTTTGAGTGAATTTAATCATCGTCTAATCGCCCTCATTATCATGCATGATTTTCGAAAAATATAAAGAATTTTCCATACATTCTTCAAATGAACCAGAATATTCGACGCTTCCTTCGTTGAGAATGATCATGTGATCACAATCACGAATGGCGGTTAGTCGATGGGCGATGACAATGCGCGTAATGCCGATCTCTTTGAGATTCCTAATGATGACTTTTTGTGAATAATTATCCAATGCAGATGTTGATTCGTCTTCAATCAACATTGATGGTCGCCTCAAAAGAGCACGCGCAATACTAAGTCGTTGTCTTTGCCCCCCGGAGATATTTGTAGCACCTTCGGATAAAATTGTTTCTAGCTTCATTGGTAACGATTGAATTTCTTCTTCAAGATTAACCATTTTAAGTGTCTCCCATATTTGCTCATCTGGTGTCAATAATCCAGAAGTTAAAGCTTCCCTAATTGAGGACACCGATAGAGCTGTAGATTGCAGGACCGTGCCTATTTGTGACCTTAGGTTTTTAATATCCAGTTCATTGATTTCACGACCATCAACAAAAATACTACCACTTTGAATGGGATAAAATCCTAAAATTATTGAAACAACAGTCGATTTCCCGCAACCACTAGGCCCAAAAATGACATTAAATTTGCCGGGATAAAGTTTAAATGATGCATCTGAAAGCACGTATCGATCTGAATCTGGATAAGCAAAATAAACATTTTTGAATTCAATTAAGCCTTTAAGCTCAACACGCTCCAATTGGGAATTCAATCCTGGCTCGGGACCTTGGCGAATCAAAGGAATAGACCGTTCAAAATCGACCAGGGACCTACCTAGAATATTATTAAATAGCTCTACAAGTTCAATAAATTTGGCAGCAAAATTAGAAAATGCGTTTTGGAAGACGATAAAAGTCGATGTACTTAGTATGACTTCGTCAATATTCTTTGCATTCAGCAAACGGTAAATGAGTATACCGTAGATCAGCGACAGCCCAAAATTATCTAAAAATCGTGAAATGATCCGATTGTAATCAGAAAATATGCTAACTTTAAAGCTTAACGATGAGATCGAAAAAATATACTTTGACCACCTATTTAAAATGGTCTTTTCTTTCCCATTGGTTCGAATTTGTGCAATGTTATTAATAGATTGAAGTGACTCATCAAAAAAGTCGGCCTTGCGTTCTACAAGTTTACGCTCATACATAAGCCGCCTTCGAAATAGTATTGTCTGTACAATTGCTACTATTAATATGAATAATAGGGCTGGAATACTTAAATAAAGATCATAATAAAGCATCATGCCGATAAATCCAATGAGAGATATCAGGCCGATCACAGATGAAAGAGCTGATGATGAGAGTGACCTAAGAATATTATTAACTGACATCGCTCTTGACGAGAGATCTCCTGTTTTGTATTGATCAAGAAAATAAACTGGATATGAGAGGATTCTGTGGTAAAGGGGGATTTGAATTCTGAGATTTAATTTCTGATTGAATCTGAGTAAATAGAATGACTGGATCCATCTAAGTGCGGTTGAGTATAATGCAATCAGTATCGAAATAATAAAAGTTGAGATAATCCACTTCATATTACCGCTCGGGACAACATCACCAACGACACGAGCCGTGATAATCGGCCCCAACAATGCGAATGCTGTGACCAGAATTGATAATAATAATGCTCTGGTTAAGTCTGGGCGAATTGCAGGGAATGAAAATTTAATTAACTTCCAAAATGTATCTAGTGATTCTGGAAATACAGGGTAGATTTCATAGACAGATTTAGAGAAACTATTTGCTGATAAATTAATTGCTGCGCTGGAGTTGTCTTGTGCACTATATGCATATACTTTGGATCCTCTAGAATAAATAATCAGGGCAGTCGAATCATGCTCGCGAATACAAACGATAGGTATTTGTTCGTATTTTGACCTGTCTTGATTCATTGAAGACAGCCTGAAATAAAATCCATTTGAAGTCAATAAGTCTTCAAGACTGCCTCTCAATTGAACAGGTGTTTTAGAATCTAATCCACTAAGGTCGCGCAATTTATTGATTAAATTTTCGCTTTCATAATTAGCACTTTGCCCATCAGTGATTGTCGCTCCGATTGATGTTGCGATATCAAGTGTTAGAAGAGAGCGTATTGCTCCTGAAGTCTGTTGCAAGCTTGTTTTTGATGGTTTTGAATTTTTCACGCTTCTTCAGCATCTACAAGAGACTTGAACAAGGAATGATCTTTTGACATTAAATCAGTAGGTCTTCCCGACTCAATTATTTCTCCTTCATCGAGCACAATCACCTGATCGCTTAGCTTTGCGATTAAAAGCCTGTGTGCAACTGAAACAATTGTCTTATCAAGCGCTTTGATGTTAGTGATGACACGCTTCTCCGTAGATATATCAAGAGCACTTGTTGCTTCGTCGAGGAAGAGTATCTGGGGATCCTTTAGCAATGCTCTCGTAATCTCAAGACGTTGTAATTCTCCTCCGCTAAGACCAATTCCCTGGTTTCCTAACATTGTGGAATATCCCTGGGGTAACTCCATTACAACTTCATCAAAACATGCTAATTTTGCAATTTCACGAACCTTCTCGAGCTTATGCTGATCATCATAAAGCGTTAGATTATTATAGATTGTTCCACTAAAGATGCTTTGCTCCTGAGAAACGTAAGCAAATGATTGGCGGATTGATTTATCTTCAATTGATAACCAATCAGAGCCGTCATAAAGGATTTGTCCTTCAGTAGGAGTGTAGAGACCAACCAGGTTTTTGATTAATGTTGACTTACCAGATCCGCTCGGTCCGACAATACTGAAAAGCTCTCCAGCATCAATTTCAAAACTTAGATCTTTCAATATGTTTTGCGAGAGCGGTGAGAAGCTCTGGGTCAGATGGCTGACGCTGATACGTTTAGGGAAAGTTTTGATTAACGAATCAACATTATTGTTCAATTCGTTTTTGGATATTTCATTAATAACGGAAGGTCCAAAGTATGCTTTTTCATCATCAAGAGATCTCACTTTTTTGTCATTACTAACCAGACGTAAATCCTGAAGCCTACCAAGTTCGGCTTCAGCCCGCTGCAATTGATCAATGATCGTTGAAACACCCAGCAAAGGTCCTGTGATTTCCGATCGGAGAACCTGAAAAGCCATGAAACCGGCCAGGTTCATTGAACCTTTCATGACTAAATAGCCTGAGAATGCAATAGTTCCATAGTTGTAGAGCGAATCAAGTAGGTTTGATATAAAACTGAATCCATTCATTTTTTCTTGCACTTCTTGTGACTTTCTTAGAATAGGTGTGTAATATTTTTGGTAAAGGGATAGATAATTTTGCTCTAGTCCAGATGCTTTGATCGTACGAGTATCGTTCAGCATTCTTACTGTGACACCACTGACCTTACCCGTTTCTACTTGAATTGAGCGATTTGAATCGATCATTATTTGCGACGCAATACCTGCTATTACAATGCTTATTCCGATGTAAAATAGAGATACTAATGTTAACTGCCAAGAAATTAAAGCTAAAAATGGGATGAGTAAGACTGCACCACCAACACCAAGCAGGAACACTAAAAATTGGTTGATTATAGTGTTTGAAATGCTTTCGGATAGATTGAGTCTGCTAGCAACATCTCCGATAAACCGACTCGTAAAAAAATTGTAGTCAACTGAAAGAAGTTTAAATGATATCTCTACTGCGAAACGTCTTTGAATGGCCAGTGCTATTCGCCTCACAATTGTCAGCTCTACTGCTGTTAGGCATCCAGCTAGAAGTACAATAAATATTGAAAGCCAGAGGATGGGTAATCCAATTTCATAGCGCTGATCGCCTAAAAATGTCTGTACGAATGCTCCAGATAAGCCAGGTGAAGCCAACGAGGTTACCAGCAATGCTGTTGCAATGAGCAGTAACAGAAATATGGCCGTTCTATATTTAGAAAGAACAGCGATAAATCTAACGATTTCACGTTCAGGCTGTCCAGATCTTTTAAAGCTAGTTGTTTTGTTAAATTGAAGAAGTATGCCTGAGAAACTTTCTTCAAGTTGTGAGAGGCTAACCCTATATTTACCACCTGCAGGGTCGGCAATATGAACAACGTTTCCATTGGCCGATTCAAAGACCAAAAAATGATTGTAGTTCCACCATGCTAAACAGGGAAACTGTATTTTTCCTTCAATGATATCTTTGACTGTTGGTTTTTGAGCTTTCACCTCCAACCCATAATGCATCGCTGCTTTTTTTATATTGAGCATGTTGCTTCCATCTCGGCTTACCCCACACTGATAGCGCAGCTCTGATAGCGATACATACTTTCTAAAGTATCTAAGTATCATCGATAGTGATGCTGCACCGCATTCCACCATTTCATATTGAAGTACTAAAGGAACCCGAGATCTTCTAAATTTATTGATGATCATATTATTCATTCTTGATTCAGGTTAAAGCGGATCAATTTGTTTGGAGCTGCAAGACCTGTGAGCTCTTTGACAGCTGGTATCAGCATCTCGATAGGTGTTCTCATGCGTGTTGTGATTTGACTCGCCAGTAAAAAACCTTCTCTTGGAGCGATTGGAGGATTACTTCTATTGTTCCAAACATATCCTCCTGTATTATCCTTCGATGAACCTAAGAGTTTCTTGTAGTTGGGTTCTTTGCTTGATGCTTTAATGCGAAGGTCATCAATATCTTGTTTTAATAATTTTACATTGACTTGATAAGCGCTTCCTCGTGGACTGACGATTGCTGCAAGACCTTGTGAATTAAGGCGAGTCGATAAAGTTGCAGTTGTGAATGGAATAGGTTCAAGTGAGGCGATCTGCCCCTTGATCCCTCCCACTTCAGATGCACTGAAGCCAAGTGGTGTCAGGATGACTTCCTGCCCAATTTCGACTTCTGTAGCAGCCTTCTGATCAACAAAAACTGGAACGATGCTTGGTTCTGCAACTTTGGACCAACTGACCGTCATGATTTCTGCCCCTACACTCACAAAGTCCCATTGTGAAGTCGCGAATGACTGCACATAAGCCTCGTCGAATGCAAAAATCACTGAATCCCTTATAAATTCAGACAAAGCATCAATAAGACTGGCTTGATTCTTTTTGATATCAAGCTGCACGTCTTGAAGTTTAGATGTGTAGTCGGTTACGCCGATCCGCGAGCGTGTTGCCTCCGCCAGTGCGTTATTGAACTCCAACCGTGATGCAAAACCTTCTTCGACAAGATTGTTTAACGGATCGATTAAGCCTTTTTTGGCTGTTTCAACATTCCGACTTAACTCTAGTGATTCTTTGTGGATTGCTATCAGATTTTTATAATTACTGATCGATTGTTGAAGCTTCATCAGATTATTTCTAAGAGCTTGCCGGGCCGCTGGTTTGTCAATAATCGCAATTACATCGCCGTCTTCCATCTTGACGGTATAGTCCCCACCGCTTTCCACGCCACCACTGAATTGACTGGCTGGCATTCGTGTTGTTTGCAAGACTTGTAGGTAGTCAAGGATTTGTTGAGTTAAATCAACAGAATCTTCGTAATTATTGCCTTCTCCGTCGCTGATGAATTGGTATGCTTTTTTAGACCATTCGGGTACCGAATACTTGATTTGTGCAGATTTTTCGTTGTAGACGAATGGTAATAGGATCCTGCCAGCCGATGGGGATTTATATGTGAATAAGCCGTCAACTGGGGCTAAAATTCCAAGTCCGGACACTTTAACCGGTATCGGCGCCAGAAATGCCCATGCAGCTGTAAATCCCGCCAGCCCAATAAAGATCGAGCTTGCGATTTTTGTGGGAGAATTGAGAATCGATACATTAACAATCCCTTTGGCCTTGGATTGTTCTAGTTCATTTTTCATCTGATTTTGGCTGCTTCTCTAGGGGATAGCTTTTTCCCTTTCGTGCGCTTTATCTCAGGGACAATCTTTAGGCCTACAAGCCTGATCTGTTCTACAAGCCTCAAGCTGAGCATTTATATAAAATTAAATTTTTTTGATGCTACCGAGCTTATAGGCTCAAGTCAACCAATTGTTTTGGGTCTTGCACCTCTCTCCGTGTGCATAATTTGCTATTGGTTAACGATTTGATTGCTTTTGCGGTGAGGCCAGTTTGCATGATTGATTGCCTCTTTTTGAACCGTTTGATGCCTGGAGTCCCTGTCCTTTTGTCCTTCATCCTGCCAGCCTTGATCTATTCTTTCTTTGCTGTCGCTTGGCACGGGTTTATCAGCTGTTGATCAATGGTCTTGAGTTCATTGAATCCACAATTGAGTGCCCACCGGCACACCAATCAATGTCATCATCCTGGCACTGAATGATTCATCGCTGAAGCATTGTTTTGCTGAATTTTGTCTCAGATGGTGCCTTGAAGATCTCCGTTTCGTGATTCCCTGCCTCTGGTCATGAGGAATCAGTTTGATGTTTCTTCCGCTGCAAGCTGGCCCTTCAATCGCTTCAGTCTTGCATCACGACTAGCAAAATTTTGAATCTTAGCCTCACTTTTTTGATTATCGAACATTGACTTTTGTGGCATCTCGTAGCTTTTTCGCGCCTCTGACATCGATTGATTCGCCTGAATGAATGCCAAAACTACAGGGCTACTATTTACATTATCCGAACACTTCAACGTGAATCCTTTCTGCTCCGCCGCGCTGAGATAGGAGAGTGTATTTCTGCTGATGATCAGCACCCGAATGAATCACGATGTCTTGAACCAATGGGTGGAGGGTTCATCGCGTTCATCTTCATCTGATTGGAGTCCAAGCTTCGCCTGGCCTCATTGCATGCCAATCCCAGGTGATCGCGATGCAGTGCGCTGGTGGTCTGAACTCAATCGGATTATCAGGCCTGTTGGGCACCTTTCGGACTCCATCGACAAGCTTTGGACTGAAGGATCGTGCAGCATCATGTGAAACGCCGTGATGACTTGAAGGCCTTGAGCCCAGAATCATTGACGCGCACCTTCCTGGGCTTGCTTCACTTCAGCTTTGCTTACTTAGTGGCTGAACATAGTGGAGACGTATTGCCAACTCGTTTGAACACTGTCTTTGGCGGTGCGGAGCTCATTGAAACCGTACGTCCTCAGGGACCTAGCGCAATTTTCCAGATAACCCGATCGCATTCAGGCCATTGGCAACCAGCCCAGTGATCATGGCAGTATGAGTTTCAATTGCTGTTCGCTGCCCCCGGTCTGCTGCACATCCACACGGACGTCATCACCGTCGCCGTATCGTCCGGATAAAATGGCCTTAGCGATCGGTGTTTCCAGTTCGCGCTGGATGGCACGCTTGAGAGGACGGGCTCCGTAGATCGGGTCATACCCTGCATCAGCAAGCCAGTCGGTGGCCTTGTCGCTGATGGTCAGACCGAGCTTGCGCTCCATGAGACGTTTGCGTAGACGTTCCACTTGTAGATTCACGATCTGACGCAGTTCGTTTCTGCGCAGACTGTGGAAGATGATCTGATCATCAAGTCGATTGAGGAATTCAGGACGGAAATGGCCGCGAAGGGCTTCATTCACTCGGCGTTCCATTTCTTCGTGCTGTCCATCATCGCCGCCAAGATCCAGGATCGACTGGCTGCCGATGTTGCTGGTGAGGATCAGAACGGCATTGGTGAAGTCAACGGTTCTGCCCTGCCCATCAGTGACTCGACCATCGTCGAGGATCTGCAGCATCACATTGAATACATCGGGGTGCGCTTTCTCGACTTCGTCGAAAAGGATCACGGCATAGGGGCGACGGCGCACCGCTTCAGTGAGCTGACCGCCGGCCTCGTAGCCGACGTAACCAGGAGGAGCACCAATCAGACGACTCACGGTGTGTTTCTCCATGTATTCACTCATGTCGATGCGCACCATGGCGTCTTCACTGTCAAACAGCTGAGCCGCCAGGGCCTTGGACAGCTCGGTTTTGCCGACACCGGTGGGACCGAGGAAGAGGAAGCTGGCGATTGGCCTGTTGGGATCACTGAGACCGGCACGTGAGCGTTGAATCGCATCGGCCACAGCGGCAACGGCCTGCTGCTGGCCCACGACTCTGTCGTGCAGCTGGTGCTCAAGCCCCAGAAGCTTTGCCATTTCCGACTGCACCAGCTTGGCCACGGGAATTCCGGTCCATTTGGCAATCACCTCTGCGATGTCGTCTTCGCTGACCTCCTCGCGCAGCAGCGACTTCTCTTGACCGTTGTCATCGTGTTCGGTCAGCGCGGCCTCTTTCTCCGCCAGCTGCTTTTGGAGTGTGGCCAGTGTTCCGTATTCCAGTTCAGCAGCCTTGTTCAGGTCATAGCTGCGCTTGGCCTGATCCACCTGCAGTTGCACACGCTCAATCTCCTCCTTGAGGTTGGAGAGCTCATCAATCGCTCCCTTCTCCTGCTGCCACTGAGCATTGAGGGTGCTTTGCTGTTCCGATAGTTCTGCAAGTTCCCGCTCGAGTCTCTCCAGCCGCTCCTGACTGGCGGCATCCGACTCACGGCCCAGAGAAAGTTTTTCCATCTCAAGCTGCAGGATCTTGCGATCGATTTCGTCGATCTCCTCCGGTTTGGAGGTGATCTCCATCTTCAGCCGCGCTGCGGATTCATCCACCAGATCGATGGCTTTGTCAGGCAGAAAGCGGTCTGCGATGTAGCGACTGCTGAGCACAGCGGCAGCGACCAGAGCGCTGTCGGCAATGCGTACACCGTGGTGGACCTCGTAGCGCTCCTTGAGCCCGCGCAGGATTGAGATGGTGTCTTCCACCGTGGGCTGGTCCACCAGCACCTGCTGGAAGCGACGCTCCAGAGCTGGATCTTTTTCGATGTGTTGACGGTGTTCGTCGAGTGTGGTTGCGCCGATGCAGCGCAGTTCACCTCGCGCGAGCATCGGTTTGAGTAAGTTGCTCGCATCCATGGCTCCTCCGGTGGCGCCGGCACCTACCACGGTGTGGATCTCGTCGATGAACAGAACAATCTGTCCTTCCGAGTCCGTGACTTCCTTTAGAACCGCTTTGAGGCGTTCTTCGAATTCACCTCGATATTTGGCTCCGGCGATCAGGGCCCCCATGTCGAGGGCGATGAGCTGACGATTTTGCAGCGCCTGTGGAACGTCGCCGTTCACGATGCGCTGAGCCAGCCCTTCCACAATGGCGGTTTTGCCCACTCCGGGCTCGCCGATCAATACAGGGTTGTTCTTGGTTCTACGGCTGAGGATCTGAATGGTGCGGCGGATTTCCTCGTCGCGGCCAATCACAGGATCAAGTTTGCCGTCCCGGGCAGCTGCCGTGAGATCGCGTCCGTATTTCTCCAGCGATTCGTAGGTTGCTTCTGGGTTCTGGTCGGTCACGGTTTGGCTGCCGCGCACGGCATCAATGGCGGTTTTCAGGGCTTTGGCGTCGGCCCCCACCTGAGTGAGTAGGCGTTGGCCGCAGCGGGAATCCTCGGCTAACGCCAGAAGAAGGTGCTCGATTGAGATATAGCTGTCTCCATAGCTCTGCTTGAGAGATTCGGAACGATCCAGCAGGGCATTGAGCCCCTTACCGAGGTAAACGGATTCTGGTGGAGATTGCAGCGCAGGTTGCTGACTGAGATGGGCTTCAAGGTTGCTTTGCAGAACGGATGGCGTGACACCGGCTTTCTCGAGAATGCGACTGGTCAGTCCGTCCTGTTCCAGGAGTGCCAGCATCAGATGCTCGGTCTCCAATTGCTGATGGCGTCGCTGCTGGGCCATGTTCTGGGCCGAGAGGATCGCGGCCCAGGCCTTTTCAGTGAATTGTTCGGCCGTGGGTTGCATGATTCCTTTTGTACTGCAACAACCGTATGGGGCAAGTCATGGTCAAGGCCATGGGGAACCGATCCTCTGGGTTCGGTGTTCACGCCAGCATGCGGTCAACCGATCCAGATCGGTAGGGTCCACCGAACGATGGAGCATCAGCAGTGGATAGCAACGGTGTGACCCCTGATCTGGTTGCGAGACTGGTTGAGAGAGTCAGGGAGCTTTACGGACCTTCCCCCTCGGACCTGGAGAGAATGTGCTGGACCGTGGTCCACGAACATCATCACGGCGCGATGCCCTCGGAGTACGACATCCGCGAGGTTGATGAGGACCTTTACCTTGCAGTGTTGACCGCATATCGCCAGTCACTGCAATGAGCTTGAAGAATTTCTCCGGTGCATGCAGAGGCAAGTCAACACCTCAAAAACCTGCCTTACTTGACGCCTCGTGCATCAATCCAACAATCGACTGACGTGGTTTCAAAAGTCGATTGCGTCCCACCACATCACTCACAAAAGCTTCCGTAAGCAGCAAACTAGCTTTCAAGTTCGTGATGGATACATTCAGCGAGACAGCCGTGCATGACTGGCCAAAGCAAGTGGAATTCTTCCCTTGGGTATTGATCGTTGATCAGCTCGTCAACGTAACCAATTGCCTCCAGATAGGTGGTGATTAAGGGGCTCCGAGATTTAGTGGATGGCTTTGCAAATCAGGCCCTGACGGAACATCTACCAGCTGCTGGATCGACGCACGTCGATCCTTAATATGATTTTTTCGCTTCCATCCTGGCAAGATACGGATTGCGCACTGAATATTCATTGGTATTTTAAATCGCACCTCCAATCATAATCCTCACCAGTTATCTTTCGAAGACATGAATTCCGATTCGCAAAACGCAATGGCCAACGCACATACCTTGCGAATGGTCGATTACAATCAAAATTCAGAAGTACAAGCACTAGCAGCAAGCATTCTCTCGGAACTTATAAAAAAGTTTGCGGCAAAGATCCTTGTCCATTTAGCTCCGAATGAGATATTGAATGTTTGTGAGTACGGTTGCGCAACGGGTGGATCATCAATTGCGCCAATCAGGGCGATCGAAGAGCTTGCAGGTCAACGAAAGGTCGTAATTATTATGAATGATTTGCCCATGAATGATTGGAAAACACTTGAAACAACGATTGAAGCAAAGTTTCCCAGAATTGATTTTAAATATCTTGCGAAAACCATGTATTCTCCAATCGCTGAAGAAGCCTCGATCCATCTTGGCTATTCATGCTTCGCTCAGCATTGGCTGGACAATGGTGCTCCAACAGGGCTATCTGGCGATGCCCTCTGGGCGAATCAGCTCCCCATGAATTGCCTCGAACGCCAATCCTGGGAGAAAGCTTCGAGAGACAATTGGACAAACAAACTCCTGCTACGTGCCAACGAGATCGTTCCAGGAGGCAGGCTCATCATCCATATTCATAGCTCATTGAATTGTGGCAACCTCAGCGAAAATTTTGCTGAAACGCTACGGAAAGCCAAGTTTCAAATGATCACAAACAAGGAACTGAGTCCAGAACAAGCAATCGATCTGCACATTCCACAATATTGCAAGTCACCAGCTGAAATATTCAACATCTTGTGTACTCCAGAGATGAGTTCATTGTGGCAGATGGAGGAAGCGCATTATCAGCAGCTGCCTTGTGACGAACTTTTCGAGCAAAGCAATATAAAAAAGCAAATAGGATTCTTAAAAGGATTCTTGGATTCAACACTGAGAACATCGCTTAACCAACTGCAGATCAACAGGTTCTGGGATCACGTCTCGCAATTCGCCAGCAACGATTCGACCGCGCTGACCTCCAACGGAATGTCTACATTTATTAGCCTGAAAAGGCTGGGATAATTCAGTCAAATTCAATCACATGCACCCAGTCAACACCGGAAAACAACATGATTGAATATCCACTCTCCTGGGTGGCCTGTCCTACCTTTCTGATCGATGTCATCCTGACATCCCAACCATGCTGAGCTGAATCACCGCCAGCATGCACTGATGCTTGTGCTCCTGATCTTCAGTTGCTGACATATCTGCGAACAGCCCTTACCTCTTTGACCTGTAAATTTGTCAACTACAATATCTATCCATAATTTCACTTTCTTTTTGCAGGTGCTTTCATAACAATCAACAGTAGCAACAGTTGTTCAATATATCTTTGGATGGCTGTTAAGGCGAGAGCTCTGTACCAACAGAGGCCGTTGATGAATACAAAGCGAGCAACTGGCAGGACGTTTGTTTGTGCGATCAGCTCTGCATTAGGGTTGCACTGTTTCAACTGACTGCCATGAACAAGTTTTTCTGTTTGATTGGTCGCCAATTATTGCCTTGTCGATGGATGTTTTATCTATATCGTTTTTAACCGCAGTCAGTGCTTTGCTAAAGATCTATGCCAAATTCGGGGATTTCATAACATCCCTTTATTGCTGTTTTTCAATGGATGCAAGCGACTTTGAAAACAGCACCGATGCAAAAAATTTGTTTGTTACATCTACAACGCCTGATTCACGCCACGCAAATTCTAAAAATCCCCACTCAACGCCCCAGGTGATTTTTGAGAGATGTTGAAGATTGCGATCGCTGAGGCTTCATGGCCTCCAGCCTGTGGGAATCGTGAGTTAAGACATTGCTTTTGGACGGGACCATGGTCATGAAAGGTTGTGTTCTTGGAGGCTCATCGCTGCCTTGGTTTGGGGTGGATCAATGGGCCGATGCATCGACCTTTGACAGGTGAACGTATGGAGAAAGTCTTTCTGGGATTGATGACGTTTGGGGGCCTCAATGCTTGCGTCGTATTGGCTGTGGCGATCTTGCTGTTTGAATCAGTTGCAGAACATCGCCGTCGTAATCGGCTCGCTATAGCAAAAGATGGTAAAAGTATCACTGATGCCACAAAAAATCTTATGCCTTTGTTAAGGCAGATGAGGTCTGCAGATTTTTTCTTATCAATAGAATGATTGCTTTTGTTTTGAATGGCTGAACGAGACATTATTTCTACGATTGCAGAGCTGCGTGAAGCGATTTTGAATTATGAGGTGAAGGAGGTTTCCAGTGATCTGGTTTTTAATTTTTCAGGAGATAAGTCACTTTATCCTCAGGAACTAGGATTTGCTTGGACAGCAAGTTCAGCGACTCTGTACGATTTGCTTGTTCTTAACCAGCGATTCCAGTCTTCATCGGTTGATTTGTCTAAAAATGATCCCAATGAATTAAAGATTGATCTGAAAGTGATTAATGCGCTCGAGCGTGGAGTGGGATTCGGTTTTGGATATCAAAACTTTCTGAGTGTTGATGAATTAGAGAATACTGTTTATCCTGTTTTTGATGTAGTTGAGAATACTTCTCCTATTCCCATTACTGCTGTCATCTTTGACAAGACAGAAGGACCTTTTGAGTCCTATGATTCAAGTGGGAATGAGATTACGATTAGTCGGTTGACAATCGACCAGAGAATGCCAACCCAGACTTTTTGGCGAGAGCTTCTGGGCAAGAAAATTGCTGAAAATGTTGACAACCCCATTCCTATTCCTGGGATTGTCTTCAGTGAAATAACCAAGCGATATGCGAATAGTGAACCGGTGACTACAAATTATGGAGGGGTTGTTGGTATAAAAGATCCGCTGTTTTTTGGTGCCGGGGGTGGCTCTAGTGTTTTAAAGCCAGACGGTCAACCTCCTTTCACTGAGGGATTGAAGAGTGCTGACTTTGATCAATGGAATACGTTCCCTCAAGCGTTTGTCAGTTCAGACGTTGCTTTTGAGCTCATGAAGAGTGTTAATAGAAGCTTTGGTGCCAATGGAGGTCCAAATTTCAGCCTCGACCAGGCATCTGGAATTTTTTATGAGGAGTTTTTAAGGAGCAGATTGGAGGAATATGTTCAAATAGAGAATCAAGGTGGAAACGTAGAATCTAGACAAGCCGAAATTATCAGCGAGCTTGTGGTGTTGGTTCGTTCGTTCGAGAATTTTCAGCTTGGTTCCTCTTCCTTGAATACTGGAAGCAATGGAGAAGGCTTTTCCAATGCTGCCAATCCTTTGGTCGGACGAAGTTATGAGGACATAACTCTGAATGACGATTTTTATCTTGATACTTTCATGGGGCAAGAGTTTATCATTGATAATTTGATCATTCCTGATCCTGGCGAATTTGCTGCTGCGGGCTGGTTGTCTTTGAATTCAAGTTCCGATGGCGCCGATCCAAATATGAAAACTTATCCTAGTGATGGATGGTTTGATTTGGATGAAGAGAAATCGCTTAAGAAAAGCGATATCGGTGGTGATTTGAATGATTATAAAAGTAATTATGTCATTAATGATGATACGATTAAATGTGCTGTTTTTGCTCGGGATTCGGTTAGTAGTGATACGCTCTCTGCGGCTGAACTGACCTCTGAATTTAAGAATACGCTTCAAGCTAGTACGCGTGTTGACAATGATGCCTTTGAGAATGTTCGCATCGATGATCTTTTGGGATTTGGAGGCGACTTCCTTCCTGATGAATTCAGTACATTCATCTCAATGGCCGGCGGAGTGGATCGAGTTACGGGAAGTCGCTTTGCCGATGTGATTCTTGGGCCGGACCTGAGCAGCTTGCATGGAACGATGACATTTGACTCCGGAGAAGGTGATGATTTAGTCAGGCCAGGAAGGGGGCAGTCGTTGTGGTTGCTCGGTGAGGGGCGCGATGTCATTGCATTTTCCAAGGGGGATTTGTTTGGTCAGTCGATCTTCCTTGACTACAGCATGGGCGAGGATGTATTGATCTATGAGAAGGGAATTACTGCAGAAATTGATGCCAACGATCGTTCAATCCTTTATTTGAAGGATGATTCTAGTGATGCCATGAAAACAATCCTGCTGTCCGGTTCCAGTGATCTGTTCTGGTCTGAACAATCAATCCAGGCTTGTTTCTAAAGTGGATGGCTTGGTTCGCTTGAGCCGCTTCGAGTTGAGGGGATTAGTAACCCGTGGGCCCAATGCCTCCACTGCTTCAATCCTGTTCATCCTCTTTCGGCAGAGCTCTTGTCTGTGTTCGATGTGTTCATTAGTGATCTTCGGTCTCGCGTTGAAGTTCACTTTTTGCATTGGAAAAGAATGGAAGCTGCCTATCGATGATCTGCCCATTCTTGTGTTTGCTGATTCGCCAGGTCAGCATTGATCTCATCACGTTCACGCGCCCTTGCTCCACTCCACCCAAGAGCTCGGTGCGCTGCAGTTGCATCTCCGCCGAAGCCTGGGCCATGGTTAAGCAAATCTGAAGGAGTGGGTTGTGAAGGCTGCCCCGTCCTGTCCCCTGCATCTGGGGATTCTTGATTCACCTGACTACTGGACCGACAACGCTCTGGTTGACGCTGTTTCGCCAGCCTCCGCTTCAGAGTGGAGGCAGTGGACTTTTGAATCGAAGTCCGCCGGCATGAACGGCAACCAAGACGGGCATGGTGGTTCGCGTGGCTGAATCTGCCCCTGTTCGTCAGGATGAAGGGATGAAGATACGCTCATGGCTGACTCGGATCAGTTCTCACCTCCTGGGTGTGGTGGATGAGTACTGGGCGATGCGCGAACCTGCTCAGTACCACCAGCAGCTCCCCTGCTGCAATCTGAAAAGTGAAGCGGATTCCACCAGGCCTACCGGCAAGCGTTGAGTCCGCGTCATCCCTGTTGCGGTTTCATCAGTTCTTGACCAGTTCATGTCAGCACTGACGAGCTTGCTGCCACTCGGATGGGCCCTGGCTAGGGATGGGAGGTGACCTCATTGGTGGTGAGCTGCATGTCCGTGATCAATATCTCCGGTGAGAAGATCCCCAAGCTTGACCGGGTGTCCGAGTATTGGCCTGGCACGATCCAGCAGTACTGGCGTGATCAGGAGAATCGTCAGAAGTCGCTTCAGGCCAAGCTCTTGTCTGAAACAATTCGTCTGCGAAGTGCTTCCAGGCCTCGCAAGCAGCTCTTCGCGAAGCGCCAGAGCTTCGTCTCGCCGAGCCATACCCTGCGCTCCTGAGGCCCGATCCCAGCATTTTCCCCAGTCCTGCTGCTTGATTCGGCAGCCTGTGCTTTTTGAGTTTCAGCGACAGGCGGCAAGGTTGATCTTTGCCGCCTTCAGGGCTTCTTCACAGGCAGCACGATCCTCTTTGTCAATATCCCCCTGACTGCCATTCAGGCGCGCTTCAAGAAAGGCGATTTCGTCGATCCAGTGGTGGCGGTCTTGCGATTCAATGCTCATGGCTGACTGATCATCATGGCGGCCGGCGCACCTACTATCTCAACATCCGGGTAGTGCTGATGTCGTTTGTGGCGCCGGAGGATTTCGATTATTCAGCTTCGATCTCATGTCTTGAGATCAGGGATCAGCTGCCATTCATCGATCCTGAAAGCCTCACCCGGTCGGATGTGCTGGCGATCCTTTTGCACCTGTTTGATCAGAAACCCGGTTTTGTCGACCGAGGACACGATCTCAACAACACTGAAACGGCCTGGGTGAATGCCTATCTCTTCAGGCTGAGGCCAGGCAGCGACGATCAGGGGTTGGAGGGATACATTGTGGAATGCATTGGATCGAGTGTTGATCGCATGGCAGAACTGCGCTGATCTCAGTCACTGATGATCAGTGCTCTGACCGGATCAATCACTGCTCCAGTGGGCGATCAACTAGGTCGCATTGATTCAGTCCCTGGGCATTGGGGTCGGCTTTCTGAAGTCGATGCAGGATGTTGCGTAGATCGGCTCCAGCCAGTTCTCCATTGGTTTCCCATTTCAGGCTGGTCCCGCGACGGTTGTGAACGGTGTCGTTCATGAGCACTCTCGAGCCAATGCACTTTCGTCGATCAGCAGGGCTCGACACAGCTGTTCCTTAAAAGCCTTAAAGGAAGTTTAAATTGTAGTGATTGCTACCATTTGAATGCGGCGCACGGCTCAGCCGAATCCTTTCGCTTGTGCCTGCTGGGTGAGCTTGAATTGCCGGCGGCTGAACAGAGCCTTGCGCTCCATCGCTTCGCCGACATGGGGTGCTATTTCAACACCACTTGCCTGCATGGCTTGCTGTTGTCTCTCTTCTTCGTCAGACCCTGTATCGGTCTGGAGGTAAGCGGCCACACTCGCCTGGGCCGTCTCCGTCGGTGCGTAATAAAGCGTGCCGGGCCCCCTGCGGCGGCGGGTGAGATTCCTCGCTAGGCGCCTTTGCTGCATGCCCGCCCACAGTTGGCCAGGGTTGCGGACCATGTAACTGTTGAGGCTTTGCGCCTCTGTGTCTTCGCTGAGTGCCATGGAGGTCCCATCAACGAAGTCGCTCAGCAGGGTCACCACTGGCATGGCCGGGGCTGCAAAGGTTCAGTCTGTGCTGCCGGGCGGTCGGATTCCAAGGGCACTGCGGCTGAACCAGCTCTCCAGGGTCGATGCCTGATGATCTTCGATCAGATCGGCACGGTTGATGGCGAAGTCGAGACTTCTTGCCAGGGAAACAATCTCAGCGTCATCTGAACATCCATGCAGTTGTCGTCTGAGCGATGCACTGTGTTCGAGCGCATGAACAAAGGCGCTCAATGCTTCTCTGCTCATCGTGACCAACCCTTTTCGGCCTGTTTCTCCACGAATGCAGCCACATCATCGATGTCCGTAAGACTCAGTTTTCCTTCGTAGGAAGGCATCGCATTTTTACCGTTCTCGATCTGGTGTTCGATGGCTTCAATCGGATGCTGGCTGTAGGAGTCGAGATAGGCTTGCAGGTCAGTCTGACTGAGCGTGCGACTGGCGCGGATGACATTGCCGCCACCCATATGACAAGCAGCACAGTTGCTGGAGAACAGCTGGGCGCCATGGGACAGGTCTGGATCAGCGATTGCTCTGACAGGCAGAGCCGCCCCGAAACTCAGACAGAGGCTGAGGATCAGTGCCAGTGTAGAAGCAGGGTTTGGCATCCCTTGGCGTTCATCTCTATGCCAAACCTATCCATCATCAACAACATGAAAAGACCCCAGAATGAACATTGACAAACTGGGGTCTGAATATGTTGAAACCTGAAAAATCAGGTGTTGTCTGAAAAGATCACTCGACGATGACTTGACCAACCATGCCTGCGCCACGGTGGGGCTCGCAGTAGAAGTCGTAGGTACCGGCTTCACTGAAGGTTTCCTCCCAGGATTCGCCGGGGGAGAAGGCCAGGTCGGGGTGGCTGTATTCGTCGTGACCTTCAAAGACAGCATTGTGAGGGGCCATCTTGTTGTTGACGAATTTGACGGTGTCACCCGCTTTGATCGTGACGGAACTGGGCTCAAAAGCCAGCATTCCGGAATCAGCACCAAGCTTCACCTCAACGGTGGCTGCGCTGGCAGATGCGACACCCACCGTGCAGGCCAGCACAAAGGCAAGTGCGGTGTAGAAAATTGATTGAAGGCTCTTCAGCATGACGACTGTTGAAGTTGACTAATTATAGGGGCACTTCAGGGTGATCCTCGCCTCGGTAAACCTGAATCCTGCAGGACCGCCTCTAGGTCTGCCGCATGGCTTTTTTCTCCAAAACGCTCCGGCTGGGTCGCGGGCTCATGGATGAAATGGCGCTGACGAATGGAGAAGCGATCCCAGGCATTGACTTCGATCGGCAACACCCGGATCAACGTTTCGATCAACCAGGGCCAGAGAGGGATGCCAGGGGTTCGTCGAATTCCCCGCCAGCGGCAGAGGCTGGCCACTGCTTCGTTCACGCTGATGGCCTGCTGTCCCATCACAATCCTGCGGACAGCGCCCTGGCCGGGTTCCCGGTTGCGTTGATGGGGGTGGGTGGCGAGATGGCCACAAATCGCAGCGATGTCTGCTGCGTGAATAAAGTGGAAACTGGCATCGGCCCGAAGAAATCGAGCCAGCCAGAGCCATTTGCTGGCCTCCGCAAGACCTTCGGTGAGGTAGCTGGTGGGAAAAGGGCTGCTGCCGTCGACCCGGCCTCCGAACACTAGGGTGGGGAAGACGGCAACGATTTTCTCAGCCAGAGGATGCTGCTCCAGATCTTGCAGGCACTGGGCTTTGGTCTGGATGTATTCAGTGCCGTAAGCCAGCGCTTCGGTCAGGGGCTGCAGATGTCGATCCAGGATGCTGGCTGTCGAGAAATAGGTGATCTGCTCGATCAAGGATGGATTGAGCAGTGACAGCATTCGCTTCACTGCCGCCACATTCACCTGCTGAGCGCGCTCGGGATCACCCCAGGCTGTGGCTGTGTGGATCACGCGCTGCACGCTGGCCAGTTCTGAGGCGAAACGATCGGCCTCGCGAAGGTCGCCCACCAGCAGTTGGATTCGCGGATGATTCGCGGAAACCGCAGTGAGTTTGCTGGGATCACGCAGCCAGAGCAGCAGCTCGGCGTCGCTGTTCTCCAGCAGCCATGAGGTGGTGTATTGACCGACGCAGCCGCTGGCGCCGGTGATCAGAATGCGCTTGTGAGTTGTGGTCTGACTCAAGCGAGAGCCCCGACCCGGTCCATCACGCTCTTGCCGGCGGTGAAGAAGGCAGCTCCATTCTCCTCAGGCGTGCCGGGGAGGATTCCATGGCCGAGGTTGAGGATGTGGCGACGGCCGCGGGCCTTGCGAACGCAGTCATCGATTCGGGCTTCGATGGCCTGCGGGGTTCCGAACAGCAAGCCGGGATCAACATTGCCCTGCACCCCGATGTGTTCAGGCAGGCGTGCACAGGCCTCGGCCATGTCCACGGTCCAGTCGAGAGAGATGATGTCCACGCCGGTCTGGGCCATGCGTTCAATCACCCCGGCGCTGCCGGAGATGTAGAGGATGAATGGGGTGTCGGGATGGGTCTGCTTGACCAGGTCGACCACCTTTTTCTGGTAAGGGGCTGCGAAGACGTCGTAGTCGGCTGGGCTGAGTTGCCCGGCCCAGGAGTCGAACATCTGCACGACCTGTGCCCCGGAATCGATCTGGTAGCGCAGGTAGTTGGCAATGGACTCGGCGAAATGGTCGAGCAGTTTGTGGAGCAGTTCCGGCTCGCGGAAGGCCATGGCCTTGATCACCGCATAGTTCTTGCTGCTTTTGCCCTCCACCACGTACGCAGCCAGGGTCCAGGGAGCGCCAACGAAACCCAGCACAGCAGCCTGATTGCCGACGCTTTCGCGCAAACGACTCAGCACTTCGCCCACGAAGGGCATGGATTCGCTTGGAATCAGAGGACGCAGAGCATTGACCTGGTCGATGTTGCGGATCGGATCACCGATCTGGGGACCTTTGCTCTCGACGATGTCGAAGTCGATGCCCATGCCGGGGAGAGGCGTGAGGATGTCGGAGAACAGGATCACGCCGTCCGGCTTGAAGGCCCTGAACGGCTGCATCGAGATCTCGTAGGAGAGATCGGGGTTCTCGGAACGCTCGCGAAAACTCGGGTACTGATCCCTCAGGTCGCGGTAGATCTTCATGTAACGACCGGCCTGGCGCATCATCCAGACCGGAGGACGCTCCACCGCTTCACCGCGGGCTGCACGCAGTAACAGAGGCAGAGAGTCGCTCATCAAGCCGAAATCAAATCATTCGGAAACCTACCTGAAGGAACCGTGCGCAAACGCTGGATTCCAGGCATGCTGAGCGGTTCGTCACATCGCTGGCAACGGCTCAGTCGCTCTTGGATTGTTGAAGAGCGCTCAGGCTGCGTTTGGGATCGTGTCTGAACACCATCAGACTCAACGGTGGCAGGCAGAGGTCGAGAGAGTTGTCATAGCCGTGAATGCCCCATTCATCGGTGGGTTTGCCGCCCATGTTGCCCAGATTGCTGCCGCCGTATTTGGAGGCATCGGTGTTGAAGATCTCCTCATAGAAGCCCGACAGCGGCACGCCAACTCTGTAGTGGGAATGGCTCTGAGGAGTGAAATTGGCGACCACCACAAGCCAGGTTCCACTGCTGCTTTCCCTGCGCATGAAGCTGATCACGGAATGGCGATTGTCGTTGCAGTCGATCCATTGGAAGCCGAACTGATCGAAGTCATCCCTCCATAACGCAGGTTCCGCCTTGTAGAGAGCATTGAGATCACCCACAAGGAGCTGAAGACCCTGATGTGGTTCGTGGTTCAGCAGGTCCCATTGCAGATCGCCCCACACGTTCCATTCGGATCGCTGACCGAACTCCATTCCCATGAAGATGGTTTTCTTGCCTGGGTGAGTCCACATGTAGGCCAGAAGAGCACGCGTATTCGCGTATTTCTGCCAGTCGTCCCCAGGCATCTTGTGCAGGAGATGACTCTTGCCGTGCACCACTTCATCGTGGCTCAGGGCCAGCATGAAATTCTCGGTGTAGGTGTACCAGATCGAGAAGGTGATGTTGTTCTGATGAAACTGACGGAACCAGGGATCAAGCTCGAAGTAATCGAGCATGTCGTGCATCCACCCCATGTTCCATTTCAGGTTGAAGCCAAGACCGCCAATGTCGGTGGGTTGGGTCACCATCGGCCAGGTGGTGGATTCTTCCGCGATCGACAGTGCTCCAGGGAAATGCTGGAAGAGCACATGATTGGCCTGCTGAAGAAAACGCACCGCTTCAGTGTTTTCACGGCCGCCGTTTTCGTTGGGGAGCCACTCGCCGTCCGGCCGCAGGTAGTCGCGGTAAAGCATTGAAGCCACCGCATCCACGCGAATGCCATCGATGTGGAACTGGTCAAACCAGAACACCAGGTTGGCCACAAGGAAGTTGCGCACTTCGTTGCGGCTGTAGTTGAAGATCAGCGTGCCCCATTCCTTGTGCTCGCCGATGCGTGGATCGGCATGCTCATACAGGTGGCAGCCATCAAAAAAGGCCAGACCGTGACTGTCACGGGGAAAGTGACCTGGCACCCAGTCGATGATCACGCCGATGCCCTCGGAGTGGCAGCGGTCAACGAAAGCCCGGAATTCATCGGGGGTTCCGTAACGGCTGGTCGGGGCATACCAGCCAGTGACCTGGTAGCCCCAGGAGCCATCAAACGGATGCTCGGTGATCGGCATCAGTTCGATGTGCGTGAAGCCCCTCTCCTTGACGTACGGAATCAGCCGATCAGCCAGTTCCGGATAGGTGAGCAGGCGTGCGCCTGGCTTGAGATCTGCTGCGGGAACAGGCGTCCGTGCGCTGCCATCGGCCTCGATGAAAGGCTCTTCCGCGGAGGCATGAATCCAGCTGCCAAGGTGCATCTCATACACAGAGATCGGCTGGTCCAGCACATTGCTGCTGTCTCTCGTCTGCATCCAGCTGCTGTCGGTCCAGTTGAAACCATCGAGATGGCTTACGAGCGAGCTTGTGGCCGGACGCACTTCGTGCTGGAAGCCATAGGGATCGGCCTTCTGATAGCAGTGGCCGTCCTGAGTACGGATTTCGTATTTGTAGAGCTCTCCTTCAGCCAGTCCGGGGACGAATAGCTCCCAGATCCCTCCCAGGCGCAGTTGCATGGGGTGCTGGCGTCCATCCCAGCTGTTGAGGTTGCCGATCACGCTGACGCTGCGTGCGTTGGGAGCCCACAGGCAGAACATCACCCCCTGGACTCCGTCCTGATCACAGCGATGGGCACCCATGCGCCGCCAGATGTGATGGTGATTGCCCTCCGCGAACAGATGGCGGTCCATTTCGCCCATCCATTCCTGACGGAAAGCCCAGGGATCGTGCTGTTCATGGGTGATCCCTCCACGGTTGACGCGGACCCTGTAAGCACTGCCTGGGTTGTGATCGACCTCTGCTTCGAAGATCCAGGAATGGTGGGGAGTTGCCATCGCGATCTCCTCTCCATTGATCAGCAGAGTCACGTGGCTGGCTTCGGGCATCCAGACACGGATCACCCAGCCACCGTTGTTCTGCGATTGAGGGCCGAGAACGGAGAAGGGGTAGTCGTGACGACACTCCGCCAGTCGCTGGGCGTCCTCAACCATCCAGTCCTGCACAGTGATGGTCATGACGACGGAGCTTTCGTAGGCCGGGAGCTTAAGCGGAAAGCCCGCTCAAACTCCTTCCCTGCCAGGGATTTCAGACCAGATCTGCTGAGAAGTCGACGTTGATGATCCGCCCCTGGCGGTTGAAGACCACGAAGAGGTTGTCGGTCATGTTGCCGAATTCGATCGTGACCAGCACCAGCTGCTGCTCACTGCTGCTTGAGGCTGCAAGTGAGCTTTTGATGCTCTTCACGCCCCCGAGAACCCGCTCCAGCTTCGACCACTTGCGTTTGAGGTCAGCTGGGGAGATCTCCCTCTGAAAGTCAAGGTCCAGGTAATAGCGGGCTGCGACCCAACGACCGGCATCCAGATCCTTCACAAAGTTCAGTGCGGTCTGCTCGATGGGGAGCATCGTGTCGACCCACTTCCAGGCCAGCAGTTGTCCGTCGTCATCGAGAACCAGGAGAAGTGGCAGTTCACGGGTGCCACTGTTGGTGATCGCCACCGTTTCCACGGTCGTGTCATCAAGCCCCGGGTTGATTGCGCCCACCCGGAAAGACTCGATCAAGGGTGCGCTTTGCAGGCGCTGGCTAATGGCTTCCACGCTGGTGGCTGACTTCAGTGGCGTCGCCAGCAGCTCGTAGATGCCCTGGGCGTTCTTTGTCTGGATCGATTTGAGAAGTTTGCTGGCGGCCGCTTTGGCTTGGCTTGGGGTGAGATTGGTCCGCGGCGCATTGAGGGCCTGTGCAACCCCAATGTCGGCTCGCACGCTCGCCGCAGGGATCATCTCCACAGTGCAGGTGGCCATGGCAGCGGCCAGAAGACAGGAGGTGAACTTCACGGCAATCGTCAGAACAGTCGCGTCAGTCTGCCGGAGTTCCCAGGTGTTGGGGCGCCAGCAGAGGCAGCATCCACAACTGAGCCATCTCAAGGTGCAACTCGATGCTGATCACGCGGCAATCGGCACTGGGTGCACTGCAGGCCATGCCCGGTTGCCCAGGATTGATGCCAATGGCGGGCCAGGCGGCTCCTGCAATCGACAGGCGCAGCCGGTCGCCGGGCTCGAGCGTGGCATGCAGAGGCTGAAGGTCCAGCTCGCGCGCACTGAGCTCGAGGGCTCCCTGTCCGCGAACTCTCAACATCCCCGTTGAAAGCTGTTGCACCGTGTTCGTGCCCAGCGGCAATCGCGACAGTGCCACGCACAGATCGAATCCAGGCTGGTCGGCGCAGACGCGAAGCTTCAGCTTCGGCGTTCCATTCAGAGCAAGGGCGCTTTCCAGGGGTGCACCGGTAAACACCGCCACATCACTTCGACGGTCAAGGGATGCCCGATCGCAGGGGCCTGCGCTGGGGCTGAGGTGGCCGCCGATGGCGGGTACAGGCCGCCATGGGTCATGCACGATCATCACCCCACCAGCATGGTCAGGGGCTGTGCCAAGGATCTGTCCTTCTTCGGGGTCAAGACAGGCGAGGCCTCGACTGCAGAGGTGCCAGCGCTTCTGATCCGTCGGTTGTGCTGAACCCATGGATGAGGCTGTGATCGATGCTGGATTCAGATCGTTCGGTCCGCTCCAGCTTTCGCTGACCTGGTCCCACAGCCGGATGACAATGTCATCCGCACTTTGCAGAGGTGCGGAGTCGCTGAGAGAGGTGATCAGATGCCGCTGGAAGAAGTTCAGCAGCAGTGCGCTGCTCTCTGGCCACCACTGCAGATGGGTGGCTGGGCCGATATGGAGTTCAGGTCGACCTCCCGCCGCCCTGGCATGTTCCGCAAGAGCAATCACGCCGCGGAGATGGGGATCCCACCATCCGCCCAGTAACAGCATGGGTAGCTGCAGCCATCGATGCGGCATGGAATGTTGGATCCAGTCGCTCTCCCTTTCGGGGTTTTGCCTGAGCCAGCGCAGGGCCATGCCTTCGGGATCATGGCGTTCAAGCATCGCGATGCCTTCACGCAGATAGTTGCCGTCCTCAAGGCTGCGTCGCATCTCGTCCCAGGCCTGATGATCCCCCCGTCTTCTGGCCTGGAGACTCGCCAGCTGCAATCCCCAGCCCAGTCCCAGGTGCCACCAGTGGGCGTTGCCATCGCAGCTCCAGTGATCGCGTTCGTTCAGGCCGCACATCGCCGGTGCCAGGCAGTCAGGCGGCTGGCAGTCCACAGGCGCCAGCAGTTGGGTCACACCTTGATAGGAGAAGCCGTACATGCCGATACGACCATTGACCTCCGGTCTCTGCCTCAGCCAGGTCAAGGTGTCCTCTGTGTCCTGCGCTTCCTGGGCAAATCCCCGGAAGCATCCTCCCGAGTCTCCCTGGCCGCGCACATCCTGGACCACGACAACAAAACCGTGACTGCACCACCAATCGGGGTGAGGAAGGGTGACTGTCGATGCGATGGACCTGCCATAGGGCTGTCGCATCAACAGTGCAGGCCAGGGTCCATCTCCGCGGGGGCGCCACAACCGCGAGACGAGCTCAACGCCGTCGCGGGTGATCAGTGACGCATCAGCGAACATCCGGGCAGTTGAGTCCGATCACGTAGGTCGCCAGAATTTCGGCCTCCGTCTTGTTGAGATTGCGTTGGCCTGCAATCAAAGCAATGGATTGGCTGGAGAGAGCCGACTCACCTCGGGAATTGATGGATTTGAATTGTTGGCAGAGTGCTTGGGCTTCGCCGGGATTGCGCTTGACGCTCTCCAGAAGCGAAGACTGGGCCTGACTGACAGGGCTCACCGCGAACAGCGTTGACACAGCGGCCACTGTTGCGAAACTGAGGTTGTTGAGGAAACGCATCGGAACCTCTGTCCGAATCTGTCCTCATTTGAAACGGGTGAGACGGACCTGGCTGGTCTGGACGGTCAGTTCGTGTTTTGCCTCTCCCTGGCCCGCTTGATCCAGCGACGTGCCAGGACAAGATCCACAACCGGGGGGCGCCCGCTGCGCAGCTGACGTTCAAGCCGTCCGGTTCGGGTGAGCAAGTCCTGAGGGGAGGCGCCAGCGATCGCTGTCACGGTGGCCAGTCCTGCATGCATCAGCAGGGCAGCATCCTGGGGAGCCAGGTCCAACGCGCAGGCGAGATCGGCTATGCCTTGCAGCCGTCTGAGGTTGCGTGCTGATGCCCGTCCGCTGGCGGACAGTCGACTGATCTGCAGCGCATCGAGAGCCTGCAGCTGCCCCCAGGTGGTAATGCCCGAGGCAAGAAGCTGTTTCTGTTCATCGCGCAGACCCTGGGGCAGGTCCTGCAGAGGATCCTCGGGTCTCATCCGGCTCGGAAGTCGCGCACGGTTTCACCCAGAACCACCGATCGGGAAGCGCCTGCACCTGCGGGCTGCAGCTGACGCAGGCGAACGGTCACCTTCGGGCTGTAGCGGCCGCCTGGTCGCACATTCCCTGCCAATTGCTGCAGGGTCGGTTCGATCGCTTCATCTGGAAAATCGGCCTGGGCCTGAGCCACAACCAGGTCATCACCATTGTCAAAAACGATTGGTGCCCGCAGTGCACCCTCCACGCTGACGCTGGGTGTGTAGCTGAGACCGAATGCCCAGCAGCTTGCCGACAACAGCAGCGTGAAGCTGCTCACTCCTACCAGCCGGAAACGGATCCCCCAGCGGGCGATGAAAGCGATCAGGGTCAAGCCGAACAGCGCCACCCCTCCCTTGGCGAGCCAGATGCTGGAGGTGGAGAGCAATTCCTCAAGTGGCATGGGCTGGTCTGCTGGGAATGTGGTCCTTATATTGCGTCGACCTCCGGCGTATTGACGGGCATCGATGCGAGGAGGTCCAACCAGCATGCGACGTAACAGGCTCGTTCTGTCTGTTCTTGGAGGATCCCTCATCGGTGGGGGCGCGCTCTGGTTTGCGGCCGATCGCTGCGCTGCTTCACTTTTTCAGCGTGTGCGTCCAGGGATCGAGGCTCAGATTTCCAGGCCCCTCGGTCATCCCGTCAGCATCGGTCGCTATCGCGGCCTGGGTCTGCAGGGAATCGCTTTAGGACCTGTTCAGGTCGGCAAAGGTCCACTTGATCAATCGACTGCGGAGATTCAGCGCATCACCATCGGGCTCGATCCCCTGGCCACAGTGCAGCGACTCAGGCCTGTGTTGCAGGTGCGGGTCAGAGGAGCTCATCTCGAGCTTCGGCGCAATAACAAGGGTGCTTACTGGGTTCCAGGCCCCTTCCCAAAACAGGGCGACCCACCTCGAGTGGATCTGAAGGTGCGTTTCAGCAACCCTGCCAGGATCCGTATCGCTCCTGCGGGACTCAGTCTCACAGCTGCAGGTTGGAGCGGTATCCGTCTTGATGAGCACAGGGCTGATGGCGTCCTCAAGTTTGTGCTTCCAGAGAGGGGGCGCATCACCGTCAAGGCACGGGGGCGCTGGGTCCGCCCGGAGTTTGAGCTCACCACCCGACTGGAACGGATTCAGTTGGCTCGCTATCAGGGCCTGCTGCCGTCGAAGCTGCCCCTTCAGATGCGGGGGCAGCTAGGAGGCAACCTGCGCCTGGGCTGGAGTCGGGGACAAGCCAATTGCAGCGGGGGAGTGTCCCTGCAGAGAGCGGAGTTCAGCGGCCAGGCCATGGAGCACACGCTCGAGTCGCCACAGCTGCGCGTCAGTTGTCGTGGGGACGTGCTCAAAGTCACGAACAGTCGATGGGCTTACGGGCCTTACAGGGCTTCACTTGGAGGCAGCGTGCGTCTCAATCGTTCCTTTGATCTGAAGGGGGCTCTGAAGGAACTGGATCAGAACCGCAATTTGGCTTTCCAGCTGAACGGCGACTGGTATCAACCGAAATTGCGCATCAATGGGCTCTGGGCTTTGCCGGACACCATCCCGGTGGACGGACCTCTTCGACTTGGTGCTCAACTGAGTGCTGATTGGAGCGACTCCCAAAACTGGTCGGCAACACTGGATGGGCTTGACCTCAAAGCACCTGGCCTGGATGTGAAGGCCAAGGGTGCCTTGCACCCTCAGCTGAAAGTTGCGACCCAACGGCTTGATCTGGCGGGGCCCGCCTGGAAGCGCCTGCCTCTGGTCCCGTCTCTTCTCGGGACTGCAGCTCCCCTTAAAGGAGAGCTGAGATTGACCGGTGCATCATCCAAGCCGGAGCTGTCTCTCGCCATCGCTCAGGCCAGCAATCCCTTGCTGCAGGCCTGGTCGCTGCAGGCTGGCTGGACTGCGCAATCGGGATTGCTGAAGCTTGAGCAGTTCCGCAGTCCTGATCTCACCGCCCGCGCCCGGATGCCGCTCAGCCTCGGTGCAGGTGGTCTGAAAACCGGGCCACTGGAGGCCGATCTGCGTCTTGAGTCCTACCCCCTGAAGCGGCTGGGACCTCTTCTGGGTACGGAAATGGATGGAACGATTGCGGCATCCGGGCGGGTGCAGGGCCCTCTTGATGCACTGCGGCCTGATCTGCGTCTTGCAGTGAATCATCCGCGGGCGGGTGCTGTGCGTCTGATGGAGGACTGGAGTGGAACCTTCCTCGGTCGCTCCGGTGGAGGCGGGGTGCTGTCGATGGCGTCGGTTGGAGCGGTCATTGCGGGATCACTTGAGGCCCGGCTAGGTGCGAACTGGCTTCCCAGCGAAGTGATGCTGCGCCGTCGCAAGGGGGATCTGCAGCTCAGAGGAACGCCGGCTGCTTACCAATGGACAGCCAATGACCTGACGGTCGATGGACTTGAACTGGCCCTTCCTCCCAGGCAACGCTGGGAAGGGGTGTATGGCCGCTTGAGTGGTGAGGGCACTCTTGGGCTGCAACCGCTCGCCATGACAGGCGATCTGAGCATCAAACGTCCTGGAATCATGGGGCTGCAGCTTCAGCAGATTCTGCTCACCGGCCGTTATTCGGATCGTCGTTACGCGATCACGGGCGAGTTGCTGCCACCGGATACGGGCCAGATCACAGTGGATGCCGAAGGACGGGTTGATGGTCCTTTCAAGGGTGAGGCCGTGGCGAGGGGACTGAGCGCTCGCTGGCTCAGCAACAGTGCCCTAAGCCTGCCCAGGCTCAATCAGGATGCTCCTTTGGAGCAGGGCTCAGCGGCAGATCTGGGCACGCTGCTGGTGAATACATTCGGCGGCAATCTGGACGGGCAACTTCAGGCCTTGCGTGACGCCCGGAAAGCCCTGCTGCAGGCACGGCAGGAGAACCGTGACCGTGAACCCTTCCGGCTTGAGGATCTCCGCGGTCAGGTGGATGCGGTGATCGATCTGACCGGTCCTCGGATCAGTCGTCTCAACCTTGATCTCAATGCCCGGGGGCATCTCTGGATCGAAGGTGATGATGCGGATTACGCCTTGCAAGTGAAACCCTTCACCGCACGGATAGAAGGTCCACTTCAGGGAGGAGAGGGGCAGTTCTCCTTTGCCCATCTGCCCTTCAGCCTCCTGGCACTGGTTGCACCCGTCCCGAGGTCACTGATGGGAGCACTTGGCATGAGCGGCACTTATCGACTCGATGGCTCCAAGGCAGCGATTAGCAGTGAGTTGGTGCTCGAAGATGCGCGCCTCGGCCCCAACCCGATTGCGCTCAAACGCGGCCAGGTGCTGCTGAGTGATCAGGCTCTCAAGCTCGACCTTGCTCTTGTTTCCGAAACCTCTACAGAGCCAGTGACCGTTACCGGGAGGATTCCATTTGCGGCTGATCAGCCACTCGATGTCCGGATCGTGAGTCTTGGCGATGGCCTGAAGTTCCTGACAGGACTCACCAATGACACCGTGTCTTGGGAGAAGGGTGATGCGGATCTTCGCCTGTTGCTCGGTGGCACTCTGCGAGCGCCGAAGGCCAATGGCTACATCGTGATCAAGGAGGCTGCGTTCAAGGCTCAGGGCCAGAGCCTTGCCAAAGTCAATGGCTCCATGGTCTTCGACTTTGACCGCTTGGAAGTGCAGTCGCTGAAGGGTCGTTTCGGCTCTGGTGGTCAGCTCGAGGGAAGTGGTGCCTTAGCGCTTCTGCGCCCCAATCCTGAGCCCAAGCCCCTGCGAATCCAGCTCGAAAAGGCTCGCCTGAAGCTTCCCAATGCTGATGTGAACGTCGGCGCTGACCTGATGATTACCGGAGCTGTGGTGAATCCACAGATCGGCGGAATTCTCGAGGTCAGTGATGGAGCGATTCGGCCTGGTCGCTCAGTGCTCTCCCGCGTCAGGAACCCACTGGCTCAGAAAACAGACTCCACAAAGGCGTTCTCCACCGAGGCCGCTTCCGTTGATGAACTCCTGGAGGAAAAGTGGGACTTCAAAGAGCCACTGGTTCTCCGGGGTGCTGATGTTGAGGCGGAGACGAGCCGCTCGATCAAGGCGTCTTTGCCCAAGCTGCCCTTCATCGGATTCCGCGACCTGCGCGTCACGCTTGGTCCCAAGCTGAGAGTTGAGATGCAACCGTGGTACAACTTCACCACAGCGGGGCTTCTCAACCTCAACGGGGCTCTGGATCCCAGCCTGGAACTGCGGGGAGTTGTTCAACTGCTGTCCGGTCGGGTGACCATGTTCACCACGACTTTCAACCTTGATCGTGCTGCCCCAAATGTCGCGGTCTTCACCCCGTCGCTCGGGCTGATCCCCTACGTGGATATCGCCATGGTCACGCGGGTCTCCGACAACGTGACCACCAACGACGACGACAACGCCTTCTCCAAATCCATATTCGATACCAACGGTCTTGGCAATCTCGGTGCCGGAGGAGAGCTCCGCCTCATCAAGGTGATGCTCTCGGCCAGCGGACCGGCCGACCGTCTGTCTCAGAGCATCCGTCTGCGCAGCACACCATCTCTTCCCCAGCCGCAGCTGCTGGCTCTGATCGGCGGCAACTCACTGGCTGGTCTATCGGGAGCTGGCGCCGGTGCCGCTCTGGCCGCTGTTCTGGGGCAGTCGCTGTTGTCTCCGGTCCTCGGGACGCTCTCGGATTCGTTCAGCCAGAGGCTGCAGTTTGCCCTCTATCCGACCTACGTCTCCACCATTGTTCAGAATGAAAAGGATCGTGTTTCTGGACAGGTCCCCCCCCAGCTCGCCCTCGTGACCGAAGTGGGTGTTGCCATCACTGAACGCTTCGACTTCTCGGTGCTGGCTGCTCCCAATCGCAACGACATCCCGTCGCAGGGCACCGTGACGTATCAGATCAATCCGAACCTGAGTCTGTCCGGATCGGTTGATAGTCAGGGCACCTGGCAGAGCCAGCTGCAGCTTTTCATGCGGTTTTGATCGATGGCTCAATCGAGTGCTGATCGGTGCGTTCTGGGTGTGGATCTCGGTGGAACCGCGATCAAGCTCGGTCTGTTCAGCCTTAAAGGGGATCTACTGGCGGACCACCAGCGTCCAACGCCTCAACCCGCCACACCTGGATCAGTTTGTGTGGAGATCGTTGACGCGATCGGAAGCCTCGATCCCCATAACCTGGCTTCGGTGGTCGGGATTGGCCTGCCGGGTCCGATGGATGCCCAAGCGCGAGTGGCCCGCGTCTGCATCAATCTGCCGGGCTGGGAGGAGGTTCCACTGGCTGCGTGGCTTGAACCACGCCTGCAGCGAAGGGTCACCCTCGCCAATGACGGGAACTGCGCTCTCGTGGGTGAGGCCTGGAAAGGCGCGGCCCTGGGCTGCAGTGATGTGGTGTTGCTGACTCTTGGAACCGGTGTTGGCGGAGGGGTGATGCTCGGTGGCCAGTTATTCACAGGTCACAACGGAGCCGCCGCGGAACCGGGGCTGATCACGCTGTTTCCTGATGGACCTGAGTGCAACAGCGGCAACAGGGGGTCGCTGGAGCAGTTTGCGAGTATCGCCGGCTTGAAGCGGCTAAGTGGCACTGAGCCGTCCTCACTGGCCCTGGCCGCATCCAGTGGGGATGCTCAGGCCAGGGCGCACTGGGAGCGCTACGGCCAGCTTCTCGGCACAGGCATCAGCTCGCTCGTTTACCTTTTCACGCCGCAGCTGGTGCTGGTTGGGGGGGGACTGGCTGGGGCCAGTGAGCATTTCCTGCCTGCGGTGCGTCATGAGGTGGCCACCCGTGTTCAGGCGGTGAGTCGCGAGGGCCTACAGATCAAGGCGTGTGCACTAGGCAATGGCGCGGGGCGTCTGGGCGCCGCACGCCTGGCGATTCAGCGGCTGTTGCCTTCAGCGTCTCCCCAGGCGGGATGATGGAAGTCGTTCTCAATGTTGCCCGTGCAGGCCGTTCCAGACCCCTCCCCGGAGCTTCTGTCTGTGGCGGTGAGCCTGCGCCGTGCCGCCACCAATCTGGGCCTGACCAGCGATGACCAGCGTCGGCAGGCGCTGCTGGCCATGGCGGAGTCACTCCGTGCGCACACCGGCGCCATCGTTGCCGCGAACCGTACTGACCGTGAGAACGCCGAGTACAACGGGCTGGCTCCGGCACTGATGGCCCGTCTCAAGCTCGATGAAGTCAAGCTTGAAGGAGCAATCACCGGGGTGCGACAGCTGGCAGAGCTTGCTGATCCCCTCGGCCGACGTCAGTTGCACCGGGAGCTTGATGACGGTCTTGTGCTTGAACGCGTCAGCGTCCCTCTCGGGGTCGTCGGTGTGATTTTCGAGGCCCGACCGGATGCTGTAATCCAGATTGCCTCACTGGCGATCCGGTCCGGTAACGGGGCGATCCTCAAGGGTGGACGTGAAGCCGAGTGCACCAACAAGGCAGTCATGGCAGCACTGCAGGAGGGACTCGCGGCCACCTCGGTCGCTCCCGAGGCCCTCGCTCTGCTCACCACCCGTGAAGACAGCCTTGCAATGCTGCGCCTTGAGGGATTGGTGGATCTGATTATCCCCAGGGGCAGTAACGAACTGGTGCGCTTCATTCAGGACAACACCCGCATTCCCGTGCTCGGCCATGCCGATGGGATCTGTCATCTGTATGTGGATGCCGAGGCGGACGCTGATCAGGCTGTGACCATTGCCCTGGACAGCAAGGTGCAGTATCCGGCTGCCTGCAATGCAATCGAGACCCTGCTGGTGCATGCCGATATCGCCGGCACTTTCCTGGAGAAGGCCATCCCCGCCTTCCAGTCGGCAGGTGTGCGGCTGCTCGGCGATCCAGGCGCCTGTGCACTTGGGATCAGTGAGGCCGCGGCTGATGAGGACTGGAGCACGGAATACCTGGCCTTGACCCTGTCCGTTCGTCTTGTGGACGATCTCGATGCAGCTCTTGAACACATCCGTCGCTATGGCTCACGCCATACCGAGGCGATCGCAACCCATAACCTCTCCACTGCGGAGCGATTCCTTCGCTCAGTCGACAGCTCCGGTGTCTATCACAACTGTTCCACTCGATTTGCCGACGGCTTCCGCTATGGATTCGGCGCAGAAGTGGGCATCAGTACGCAGACTTTGCCTCCAAGAGGTCCCGTGGGCTTGGAGGGACTGGTGACCTATCGCTATCGATTGCGTGGTGACGGCCACATCGCTGCCGACTATGCATCGGGTGCGCGTCGCTTCAGCCATGTGGATCTGGAGGGATGAGCAACGTCACCCATTTCCTGGACATCATCAGAGTCGACAATCTCCGACTCTGGGCCCATGTCGGGGTCCTCGACCATGAGCGTGAACATGGTCAGTGGTTCCGTGTTGATCTGGAGTTGCATCTTGATCTGAGCCAGTCGGCCACTGCTGATTCACTGGCGGCCACCGCTGATTACAGCCTGGGAGTGCAGGCTCTGCAGCGCCTTGCTGCCGAGATCCGCTGCCATACCCTCGAACATTTCAGTGAGCGCATGTTTGAAGAGCTTGAGGGGATCTATGGGGCTTTGCCGATCCATCTTCGGCTGAGCAAATGTCATGCTCCGATTCCAGGTTTCGCGGGTACGGTGAGCCTTGAGCGCTGGCGCCGTAAGCCGTTCTGATATGACCACCACGGTGCCTTCTTCATCACGGCGACCGCTGGTCCTTGTCCATGGCCTCTGGGATACGCCGCATCTGTTTCGGCGATTGGTCCGTCGATTGGAGGTGCATGACGTTCCACTGCTCGTGCCCCATCTTCCGCACCGCCTGGGGGCTGTTCCTCTGCGTACCCTGGCGGAGCAGCTCGACGTTCACATCCGTGAGCGCTGGGGTGACGACATGGAGGTGGACCTGCTTGGTTTTTCGATGGGCGGCATCATCGGGCGTGTCTGGCTGCAGCAGCTGGGTGGTGCAAAACGCACCCATCGATTTGTCAGTGTTGGCAGTCCTCAGCGGGGAACTGTCACGGCTCAATGGATTCCCTCATGGCTTTGCGCCGGGCTGGCCGACATGAAACGAGGCAGTCCTCTGTTGCGTTCTCTCAACGCTGATCTGCAGACGCTCAAGGGATTGGACTGCGTCAGTTATTACTGTCGCTGGGATTTGATGGTTTTCCCGGGGTGGCAGGCCCATCTGCCAATAGGACTCGTGAGCAGTGTTCCTGTATTCACCCATCAGCAGTTGATGTCGCATCCCCGATCGCTTGATGTTTTGCTGAGAACGCTTCTGAGTGACTGATTGGTGCGCGAACAGTGACATGTTCTGTGCTGATGGGCACACTTTGGATGTCATCCATGTCCTGCCGCGCATGTGTTTTTCGGCTTCGGCAAGTTTCACGGCATCAGCAGTGCTCGTTCCTCTCGGTCTTTATTCGCATCATCTGGCCACGAGTCATGAGCGGCCTGATTACAAACCTCTCGCTCTGGTGCCGTTCTTCTTTGGGGTTCAGCAATTTGTCGAGGGTCTGGAATGGACTGCGATCGACCGTGGCGGCATCGAGCCCCTCGCAACGATCGGTGGGCTCGGTTTTCTCTTCTTCGCCTATTGCTTCTGGATGATCTGGATCCCGTGGAGCGCATGGTCCGTCAGCCGAAGTACGGACTCCAAGGGATTGCAACGACGTTTGAAATGGGTCGCGATTGTGGCCACTGTTCTCGGCATCGCCTTCTATCTGCCGATGCTCTTCAACCCGCCGGCGATTCAACCAGCGGTTCACAGCAATGGTCGACTTCTCTACAACATTTCCGATCTGCACAGCATCCTGCACAACTTCGTGAATACGGAACCGATCGGTGAACTGGTGTACTGGGCCTTCATTGTTTTGCCGTTGATTGCCCTCAGTGACAAAGCAGTAAAGCTGTTTGGTGTGCTCATTTTCGTGTCGATCTTCCTCACCTGGGCCACTTACAGCGCGACTTTCAATTCGGTCTGGTGTTTCTACTGCGCCGTGCTCTCGATCGTTGTGATCTGGATCGTTAATCGTCCCCATCTGCGTCAGGCCTGAAGCCGATGGCTGACCAGCTGTTGGCATTTCTGGAGTCCATGGGCCAGGTTCTGCTGGCCATGGATACCGGCGTCGGACTGCTGATCGGCGTTGGATTCTCGATGTCTGCCTCGCATCTGTTCGCGTTGCTCGCCAATCGACTGACGCCGATGCAGATCCTGATGCACATGATCGTGGATGCTCTGGTGCTCAGTCTGGCTTTTCTGCTCGGAATCCTCTGCCACAGCCTGATGCTGATGCTTCTCGAAGGTGTTCCTTTGCAACCGATCACCTTCGCCAATCGCATGGGTGCCGCCATGTGGCCAGGTTTGTTTTATGTGCTGGCGGCGGCTCCTTATGTGAGCGATCTGATTGCAGTGACCCTGCTGGCCTGGATCCATCTCAATGTGATGTTGCTGCTTCAGGCGGTTTACAACATCCCCCTGGAGACGAGCCTGGTGGTGGCTCTGCCTGGATTTGTGCTCGCGCTGCTGCTGGTGGGCTTGCTGTTTGCTCAGCGCTGGCGCACGAGCTACGCCATGCTCGCTACAGAGGTGTCAGCCCTGACGTCGCCATGACAGGGTCTCCCCACGCAGAAACTCAAGCAGCTGTCCAGCATCAACGTCGTCGTCTTCGGCATGTGCGCCGTTGGCTGGTGGTGGCGCTGGTCTGTGTCGCCATGCTCGGCCTGCTTGGTCTGACCGCTGTGCGTCGCGATGCGACCTCCCTGCTGCAACCGGAATCGCTGCTGGAGCTGCTCACCTGGTTCGGGATCGTGCTGGTGGTGGTGGTCGCACTGGTTGGTGTCTATTCGGTGATGGTGGATTTCGTCTTCTGGGAAGGCTGGATGCATGGTCTTCCAGATCCCAGCCACCTTTTTGCGTCGGGCAGCGAGGGCTCTGATCGGCATCGTCACTATGTCGTCTATCTCGATGGCATTCATCAGAGTGAAGAGAGTCATCCACCGCGTGTGAGCGATTTCCTCAGCTGTCTGCAGGAGTCGATTGCGGATGACACGATGCTGGTGAAAGGGATCGAGGCCTACACGATCACCAATGTTGGACTGCGCTCGACCACTTTCGCCGGCTGGTTCTGGCAGCGCCTGTTCGCCCTCCAGGAGCATCACCCCAATGGTCTGGTTCGCTTCATCTGCGCCTTCTGCGTGCAGGCCAACAACGTGATCAAGGTTGGAATCTCCTCGGATCGCCGTTATGGCCCTGTGATGAACTACGAGTTGGCATTGAAGATCGCCCGTCGTCTCGATGCGATCGGCTTCCGTCCCCATCAGGCTTCTCGCATCGTCCTCGTCGGTTACAGCGGAGGTGGAGAGATGGCGATTGGAACGGCTGAGATTCTGCAGCAGCTCTGTCGTGTGAGGGTTCAGGTGATCACGGTCTGTGGCGTCTTCAGCGGCAACGGCGCGCTCGAGTCTGTCAATGATGTGGCCATGGTGTTGGGCAGCCGAGATCCCGTGGCGGCTCTGGGGCGGATCGCTTACCCCGGTCGTTTGCCCCTGCTTCCACTCACCAACTGGAATCGCTGGCAACGTCATCACACGCTGCAGCGCTACATGATCGAGGGGATGAGTCACAACGGCTCATCCGGTCCATTCTCTACTGCTTTCCGCGGCTCGGTTGTCGAGGCCATCTGCCAGGAACTGGAGCGTTCGGCGCTCAGTCCTCCGCTGAGAGCTCTCCGTTAAGAGCGCGCACCAGCGCGAAAGGGCTGTGTCTTGGCTGGCTTGCTTTCAACCTGCGATGAGCCTCAGGTCGAGACTGGTTGTCGTGAAAGAGGTCCTGGGGCAGCTGGTCCAGGGCGAGGCGGTAGCGGTTCACGCTGTCGTCGGTCGCTTGCAGACCAGCGTCCAGTTGATGTTGCAACTGGCGGTGCAGTCGCTGACGCCACAGGTCTCCGAGCGTCAGCGGGAACAGATTGGTTGTGCCCGTGATGGCCTGCTCCAGCAGGGCTGTGGAATCGATGCAGAACCCCAGCGCTCCGTATCCGCCCATATGAAGATGGCTGAACTGGGCTTCGCTGTTGTGCACTGCCGCCATGAGCTCACAGAGGTCGAGGGTTTCGCCCAGCTGTTCGCCTCTGAGTTCGGTGGGTTGATAGGCAACGGTGCCATTGCTCCGGTCGTTCTGCCATGGACGATGTAGCTCATTGAGGGCCGCCCAGCCATTCAGTCCTTCAACGCCCTGGTAGTACTGCAACAACAGCGGTGAGCCGCTGGGAGGCTGCAGTTCCATTTCCAAGGAGGAGTGGGGCATCAGTGCCTGGATCTCTTCGCCTGTTGCATCGACCAGAGCGGTCCGATAAGGCACCGCAAGGGGAATCTGCAGCCATTGCTCCTCCACGCGAGTGCTGGCACCGAGGCCGAAACTGGCCACACTCGTGCGAATCCGAGCGCAAGACTGCCATCCCTGGCTGTTCAGATGATTCAACAGCTCACGGCCACTGCTGACGCTTTCGAATCTGAATGGTTCGGATGCAGTCCCTGCTCTCGGCAGTCGGTTACTCCCCAGCACATTGAGGATCTGAGCCAGCAGACGGTTGCGCAGTCGTTCAGCTTCTGTCTGCACATTGGGGAGTCCGCGGTTGCTCCAGGTCAGAACCCCGCCCATGGCACTGATCTTCGCCAAAGTTCCTGAGGACTTCTTCGGCATCACCGGCAATTCCTCCACGGCTTCCGCCGTCATCGACCAGAGCGCCTCGAGGGTTTGCGGCAGGTCCAGGTTTTGTTCAGCGCTGACTTTGACCGTTCGCTGGCACCAGCGCTCAAGGGCATTGATGGCTGAGGATTTGGAGACTGCGGGCAACATGTGCTGTAGGTCATCGGCCAGGGTTGCTAACAGCAGTGGACTGACCAGATTGTTTTCCAGCAGGCTCCCCAGGCTGCGCAGATGCTCCGGCAGGCTGGCGCTCTGTCCGCGCCAGCGGCGAGGAAGCATCAGTAACAGCGGGATCAAACGTTGATGGTGAAGATCGCTGAGCAGCTCTTTGATAAACGCATCACGACTGATGCCGCGTCGCAAGCTGCTTTGCTCCAGTGCTTCATCCAGCGCGATCAGAGGCGCGAGATCAGTGCCATCGTCAGTGCAATGGCCCCAGGTTGCACTGAGCCTGAGCAGATTGTCTGCCATGGCTCAGGCCTCAATCTGATCAGGACGCCGAGACCGCCAGACCCGTATGGCGGATGAGCGCAGCGCTGGTGGCGTCCCTGCCGCGGAAGCGTCGATAGACCTCGGCAGGCCGCAGACTGCCACCAAGGCTGAGGACCGTATTGCGGAAACGTTCCCCTGTGGCGGCGACGTCATCGTCTTTCTCCAGACCCACTTCCTCAAAGGCAGCAAATGCATCGGCGCTGAGCACCTCGGCCCATTTGTAGGAGTAATAGCCAGCGGCGTATCCGCCGGCAAAGATGTGGCCGAATGCGCAGAGGAAGCGGTCTTCCTCCACCGGTTGCAGCACGCTGGTGGTTTCAGCGATGCGGCGACGGAACGCATCCGGGCTGATCTTCAGATCCGGGGTCCATTGGCTGTGGAGGCGCAGATCTGTCAGGGCGAAATGCACCTGCCGAAGCGTGCCATTCCCCTGCATGAAGGTGCGGCTGCTGCAGAGCTTCTGATAATCGGCCTCCGGTAGTGGCTCTCCCGTCTGCCAGTGGCGGGCCATCCCCATCAGGGTGCTTCGATCGAGACACCAGTTCTCCATGAACTGGCTGGGAAGCTCCACGGCGTCCCATTCCACGTTGTTGATGCCAGCCGCTTCCGGATGCTCAACCGTGGTGAGCATGTGCTGGAGGCCGTGACCAAATTCATGGAAGAGGGTTTCCACCTCCTCGAAGCTCATCAGGCTGGGCGTGTCGCCTGAAGGAGGTGTCTGATTGCAGATCAGGTATGCCACCGGCAGGGTGAGATCACCGTCGGCATTGCGCTGACGGCTCAGGCACTCATCCATCCATGCACCGCCGCGTTTGCTGGCAGGACGGCTGAAAGGGTCCAGATAAAAGGCCGCCAGATGCTCACCGCTGCAGTCCATCACTCGGAAGAAGCGCACATCCTCATGCCAGATGGGCGCCTCACCGTCTGCGGGCTTGATACGGATGCTGAACAGGCGTTCGCAGAGGCCGAACAGCCCCTCGAGCACCTGGGGGAGCGGGAACCAGGGACGCAGGGCTTCCTGATCGAGATCAAAACGTTCGCGTCTGAGCTGTTCCGCCCAGTGGGTCACATCCCACGGGGCCAGTGCATCGGCTTCGGCGGCACCATGACTCAGGGCGCATTCACGCAGTTCCTGGAGCTCGTTCTGAGCCACAGGCATCGCCGAGGATCTCAGCTCTTCCAGCAGTGACTCAACAGCTGAAACATCATCCGCCATCTTGGAGGCAAGGCTGAGCTCCGCCCAGTTGGCATACCCGAGCCGTGATGCCTGCTCACGCCGCAGCTGCAGGATTTCCTCGATCAGCGGTGCGTTATCCAGATCGCCATGGCTGGCTCTGCTCACGTGTGCTTTGTAAAGGGTCTCGCGCAGGTTTCGGTCCTTGGCGTGGGTGATGACCGGGATGTAACGCGGCATGTCCAGACCCAGACGCCAGGGACCTTCGGCAGCGGTTGGTGCTGAACCGTCAGTTGACTGATCCCCGGCTTCAGCTGCAGCTGCAGCGAGAATTGCCAGGGCACGGTCGGGAACTCCCTGAAGCTGTTCACGATTGTGGATCACCAGATTCCATGTCTGCGTGGCATCCAGCACGTGATTGCTGAAACTGGTCGAGAGAGCGGCGAGCCGCTCACTTGTGCTGTTGAAATCAGCTTGCTCAGCCCCTTTCAGGCCCACTCCGCGATGCTGCATCGAGAGAAGCTCAGCGTCGAGGATGCGTGTTTGTGTGCCGTCCAGCGGTTGAGCGGGGGATGTTTTCAGTCTGCTGAGCGCTTCGTGCAGAACCTGGCTCTGGCCGAGGCGATTGCTGAAGCGCACCACCTCGGGTTGCTGTTTCGCATGGGCCTCACGCAGCTCTGGAGTGTTGCGGACACCGGTGAGATGACTCACTACTCCCCAGCTCCAGCGCAACCGTTCACCAAGCTGATGCAGGCTGGGCATCAGCTCGTCCCAGCTCAGCGGTGAGGCCGCGGCGAGGCGCTGCTGCAGCGATGTTTCCAGAGTTTTTAGCTGATCGTTCAGCGTGGTCAGCAAGACAGGAATTTCCTTGTTGACCTGCTCAGCGTCGATGGCCTCAAAGCGAGGAAGACCTTTGCCGCGCAGCAGTTCTGGGGTACTCATGGGTGATCAGCCGGTGGGGAGAAGGGCGCGGGCAGCAACAACCGTGTGACTTGCCAGATCGGAGGCAAGGGCATCGGTGGATGCTTCATAGAGATCCATGGCGATCCGAGGCCAGAAACCGATCACCAGTGTTGGAACAAGCAGGGTGAGTCCGATCACCGCTTCCCGAGGGCGCATGTCCTTCACGAAAGCGAGTGCGGGAATGCGTGGTCCGAAAAACACTCTCCGGCACATGGACAACAGGTAGATGGGAGTGAGGACGAGCCCGATGGCCGCAAGCACGATGGTCGTGACTCTGAAAAAGGTGGTGAAGCTTTCCTGACTGGTGATGCCGAGGAACACTGTGATTTCGCTGATGAAGCCGCTCATGCCCGGTAGGGCCAGTGAGGCTAGGGAGCTGGCAAGGAAAAAAGCGAATGTGATCGGCAGCGCCTTGGCCAGGCCTCCCATGTTGGGGATCGAGAGGGTCTTGGTGCGTTCGTAGAAGCAACCCGTGACGAAGAACATCGCTGCCGCGATCAGACCATGGCTGATCATCTGCAGCATGGCTCCACTCAGGCCGAGAGCATCGACGGCGCCGATCCCCACCAGCACGAAGCCCATGTGACTGACTGAGCTGCAGGCGATCCTGCGCTTCACATTGTCCTGGGCAAAGGCGTTGAGAGCGCCATAAACGATGTTGACAATTCCGAGAATGATCAGAGCTGGTGCAAGCACCAAATGGGCTTCCGGCAGCATCTGCACGTTGAAGCGCAGCAGCGCGTAACCGCCCATCTTGAGCAGAACACCTGCAAGCAGCATGGAGACTGGAGCATTCGCTTCACCGTGGGCATCCGGAAGCCAGGTGTGCAGCGGGAAAATCGGCAATTTCACACCGAATCCCACCAGGAAGCCCAGGTAGCAGAGCAGGCCGAAGCTGCCTCCGGGAGAGCGCTGGGCCATCTCAGTCATGTTGAGGCTGAAGCTGTCACCGGAATTGGCGATGGCCAGTCCACTGATCAGGATCAACAGAGATGCCAGCGCTGTGTAGAGAATGAATTTGGTTGCCGCGTACTGACGGTTCTGACCGCCCCAGATGGCAATCAGCAGGTACACCGGCACCAGTTCCAGCTCCCAGGCCAGGAAGAACAGCAGGAAGTCCTGGGACAGAAACACCAGGGCCTGTGCTGAGGCCTGGACAAGCAGAAGTGCGAAATAGAGCCTCGATTTATGGGTGATATTCCAACTGGCGGCAACGGTCAGCAGCGTGACCAGACCGCTGAGCACAACAAGTGGAGCTGACAGTCCGTCCGCTCCAAGGGACCACTCCAGGCCGATGGCTGGCACCCAACTGACCCGTTCCACCAGCTGGAGTTGACTCTCCAGCGGGTCGTAGTGACGGCTGAACGCCACGATCATCAGGCCGAGATCCGCCAGCAGGACGGCAATCGTGAGATTGCGTGGGATCGGTGAAGTGTTCTGATCTTCCCCTGGGAGAAGCGGCATCAACAGCGCTGCTGCTGCAGGAAGCAGCACGATCAGCGAAAGCCAGGGGAACCCTGCGTCGGACGCAGCCGTCAGCGGCAGGTTGGCGTCCATAAGACTCCCCAGATTGTGATTGAACTTATCAGCTCCGAGGCCTCTCCTGAGTACTTCTACCCAGCTCTGAGCTCAGCCTGCGTCCTTGGGCTGCCAGTGACTGCCTGCTGTTTGCAGGCTGAGCAGCGGTGCGCGACTGGCAACTCCCACGGATTCCCATGCCTTCACCATCGCCTGGCTGACGGCTGCACCATGCTCTTCGCAACAGAGAGCCAGAATGCTTGGGCCGGCACCACTGATGGCGCATCCCCAGGCTCCTGCAGCAAGCGCGGCTTCCTTGACTTCCTGTCCGCCCTTGATCAATCGCCAGCGATAGGGCTCATGCAGCCTGTCGTGCATTCCATCTGCGATCAGGTCGCCATTCCCTGTGCGCAATCCCTGGAGCAGTAGAGTCAGTGCCCCCAGATTGACCACCGCATCGCTGATCGGCACAGCCTTGGGCATCGCACGACGGGCTTCACTGGTGCTCAGTCGTATCGCTGGAATCGCCACAACGGCCTTGACGCTGTTCATCCATTCGCAGCGCACAACCCGCCAGCGTTGTGAGGCGGCCTTGGCCGTCATGCAGAGGCCGCCGAGCAGTGAGGGAACGACATTGTCGGGATGCCCTTCGATATCGATCGCAAGCTCCAGCAGTTTTTCCCGACTCAGAGGCTCTCCCACCAGCGCGTTGGCTCCTACAAGCCCTGCCACGATTGCCGTGGCGCTGCTGCCCAGTCCTCTTGCTGGAGGCACGGCGAGACGTACTCTTGCCTCAAGAGCAACTGGTTCTTCTCCGGCCGCTTTCCAGACGCGTTGAGCAGCTCTGTACACGAGATTTTCAGCACCGCCTCGCAGGTGAGATCCCTCCTGTCCCTCGATGATCAGCTCAAAACGTTCTCCATGGCCCTCGATGCGCCGCATCGTGAAGCGATTGTTGAGATCCAGTGCGGCGCCAAGGCAGTCAAAGCCTGGCCCGATGTTGGCGGTGGTGGCTGGTACATCCACCACCACGGTCTGGCCTATGCGCGGCTGCGCCATCCCTGCTGCTCTGCTCAGGCCAGTGTCCCACCCGACTCCAAAAGATCACGTGCACGGCAAGCCGCGCTGAACAATCCGGCTTCCGGATCAATGACCGCACGGATGGTCATTCCCTCGATCAGAGATCGAAATCGTCCTTTGGACCGCAATGGCTCAAGAAATTGCCTGGAACCCAGTCCATCCAGGTTTTTCGGGGCCGTTCCCCCTCCGATCCAGAGACCTCCGATACAGAGCTCCTGAAGCGCCAGGTCACCAGCGACGGATCCATAGGCTCCCAGCCAGAGTTTCATGGCTTCGCCAGCGAGGTGATCACCGTTTGCGGCTGCTTTGCCTGTGCAGGACGGGAGATCTTGATAGCCGGGTTGATCGGCAGACAGGGTGCGCCAGGCGTGGGCGTGAGCCATCAGAAAATGCTCGATCCCCGACTGACGATGGAGCAGCCAATTCATCACATGCCCCAGTCCTGTGCCACTGACAATCCGCTCGATGGACAACCGTGGCAGTCCAAGGTCCTGCTTCAGCCACTGAGCTAATTCCCATTCCGCCTCGTTGCGCGGTGCAAATTCCCTGTGCCCGCCTTCGCTGGGTATGGCAAGCCAGCCGCTCGGGGTGGGTAGTCCGCGCGCCATGCCGAGGCCGGTTCCCGCACCGAGAATGGCCACAGGTCCGTTTTCGGCACCGGCAGGTGCGGGGGTCGAACGGTCGCGTCCAATCTGCAACACGACCTGTTGCTCGTGACTGAAATGGGAAAGCCCATGGATCAGTACAGCGAAGTCATTGACCAGCTCCAGGTGTTGCAAACCCGTTGCAGCGGATAAGGACGTCTGACTCATCTGCCAGGGCAGATTGGTGAGCTTCGCGCTGCCCTGATGCACAGGCCCGGCAACGGCAATGCAGCTGGTGTTTGGCCTTGGCAGCTCGGCAGGTGTCTGATCCAGAAAGTGCTTGAGCATCGACTCGAGATCGTGCCAATCCGCTGATTTGTAGCGGTGGCTGTGCTCTTTCTTGAGCTGCCCATCAATCTCCCTGTAGATGCTCAGGAGTGTCTTTGTGCCTCCAAGATCGCCTGCCAGGTAGGTCTTGGCTGCCATGGCTGCGGATCAAGCCTGCTGTCTTCAGGCTGGAGCTCACGCCGAAGCTCGGCAACCAATTGGGATCACCCAGCTCAAGGATGGAGAAGCCTCAGTTGGTCGACTCGAAGAAATCCAGGGGCAGCGGCCCCCAGGTCACGCTTGGCTCGGTGTTGTCATAGCCGTGACCGCTGATCAGGATTCCTTCCCCGAGACCATGCTCGATGCGCATTCTGGCGGTCAATGTCTGTTGGTTGGCCTTGAGATAAACCGGTCCATCCAGTGCGGGATCAGCGATGAGCTCGTGAGCGGCCCAGCCCTGATGTTGTTCAAGCTGGCGAAGTGATTCGACAGCCTGATCAGCCGTTAACGCCATTATTCCAGCTGTGAACCATCGATAAAGAGTCATTTGTTCCTGAAGATCTGGAATTAATAAGGCCCTCTCATTCGCACTGAGTATTGGTGCAGTCCTTAACCGGTTTAAGTCACTCAGCTTCATGAATCCACTGCTTTGACAAGAGGATCTTCTGATTTATTGTTGTTCGCGTTATTGCAGTAATCGATCAATTCGTTGACAGATATTTCCCCAAGATCACCATTTTTTCTGCTTCGAAGGCTGACTGTGTTGTTTTCGGCTTCTTTGGCTCCGATCACTGCCAACACAGGGATTTTGGATTTTTCTCCATTGCGGATTAATTTGCCAAGGCGCTCCCCTGATTCATCGACCGTGGCGGAAATACCCTGATTGAGTAACTGTTTCTGGACCGTTTCAGAGAAGTTTCTCGCATCATCACTCACTGGAAGGATTCTGATTTGTTCTGGTGCAAGCCAGAACGGGAATTCACCGGCATAGTTTTCAATCAGGATGCCGATGAAGCGTTCGAAACTGCCGAGAACTGCTCTGTGAAGCATCACGGGTGTATGGCGTAATCCATCTTCCCCAATGAAGCTTGCATCGAGACGGTCAGGCATTGAGAAGTCGACCTGGATTGTTCCGCACTGCCATACCCTTCCTAAGCAGTCTTGTAAAGAGAATTCGATTTTGGGGCCATAGAAAGCTCCTTCTCCTGGATACAACTCCCATTCCAGGTTTTTATTGTCTAGTGCCTCTTGGAGTGCTTTTTCGGATTTGTCCCAGACTTCGTCGCTGCCCACTCTCTTTTCAGGGCGTGTAGATAATTTGATTGAAATTGTGTCAAATCCAAGTGTTTTGTAGACGTCAAATACAAGGTCGATGAAGTTAGAAACCTCGGACTGAACTTGGTCTTCTGAGCAAAAAATATGCCCATCATCCTGAACGAAGTTTCTGACCCTCATCAATCCATGAAGTGTTCCTGATGGCTCGTTTCTGTGGCATGAGCCAAATTCGGAAAGTCTGACTGGCAAGTCTTTATAACTACGTAATCCCTGGTTGAAGATTTGAACATGACACGGGCAGTTCATTGGCTTAACCGCGTAGTCTCTGTTTTCAGAGGAGGTTGTGAACATGTCTTCTTTAAACTTGTCCCAATGCCCTGATTTCTCCCACAAGGTTCTGTCAACAATCTGAGGAGTGCTGATTTCTTGGTAGCCAGCTTCTCTTAGTCGTCTTCGGATGAATTGTTGGAGCTTTTGATAGATAGCCCATCCCGGTGGGTGCCAGAACACCATTCCTGGTGCATTGTCCTGGATGTGAAACAGCGAGAGCTGACGACCGAGGCGTCGGTGATCTCTTTTTTCGGCTTCTTCGAGCTGTTTTAAGTGCGATTTGAGTTCTTTCTCTGTACTCCAGGCAGTTCCATAGATTCTTTGGAGCATCTGGTTTTTGGAGTCACCTCTCCAATAAGCACCAGATACCTTCATTAATTTGAAATGTCGCAAGTGTCTTGTATTGGGGACATGAGGCCCGCGGCACATGTCTGTGTATTCCTCATGGTGATAGAGCTTGATTGTCTCGCCATCGGGAATTTCTTCAACAATTTCCAGTTTGTATGGCTCTTCTCTGGATTCGAATGCTTGTTTTGCCTGGTTGCGATTCACTACCTCAACATTCACTTCGTAGTCTTTTGCAATCAGCTCTTTCATTCGCTGTTCTATGGCTTCTAAGTCTTCCGGGGTGAAGGGTTTGTCATAGGCAATGTCATAATAAAATCCGTCTTTAATGACAGGACCAATTGCCATACGAGCTTCTGGGTAAAGCTGTTTGACCGCATGTCCTACGAGATGAGCAAATGAATGTCTTATGATGTCAATTCCTTCAGCATCTTTTGCTGTTAACAGACGTAGGTCAACATCCTTTTCGATAGGCATAGCCATATCCAAGGATTCACCGTCAACGACTCCTGCGACAGCTGCTTTTGCCAGTCCGGGGCCGATTGATGCAGCGACGTCTGCGATGGTGACTGGCCCGTCAAAACTTTTGGTGGTTCCGTTTGGAAGAGTGACGACGGGCATGGATGCTTGAGTCCTGAGATCTGATCGATGGCTGTTGCCGCAGCTGACAGCCACGAACATCCTATTAGTGGATGTACGCTCGCAAAAGAATGAGGCTCGTTTCACTTGTCCTCTGATGCTGAAGGTGGTGACTTGCTGAGGTCACTCCTCGCTTCATTGCTTGCTGATTTCGACCACTGGTTTACCAGGGGTCAGTCAATACTTGAGCAATGTCCCGACAGTGTTCTCGCGTCCGGTGATCGTCTGGATTTGGCCGAACGTCTCGCTGACGGAAAGCGTTCGATCGCTGCCACCCGCTCTCTGTTGAAGGCCGCATCCGAGCCTGTCGCCGTCTCGATGAAAGCGATGGCTCCCTGGCATCAGCTGGTGATGGAGGTCTGGGCTCTTTCGGCCCGTGTTTCGCGTTCCTCAGGATGAGCTTTCCGCTTGTGGCTCTTGGCTGCACGTCGCCCAACAGGATGCGGTGATGGCGCTATCCGCTGCTGGGCAAGGGTTTCTCTGCCGTTGTCAGCTGAAGCGCCTTCAGGCGCCCCGACGCAGCTGACTCAGATTGGTCACATAGAAGGCCACCAGTTCGGCATGGCTTTTCACGGGTTGTCCGTAGGCGCTTTGGCCGGCATGGGTTGGAAACGAAGCCCATTCCGGTGCGAGCCGATTCATTGCAGCTTTGGTGAGGCCATTGCGATCGATCTCCTGCAAGGCGCCACGCTTTTTAACGAGATGCAGCGCTGCCTGGTCCTGGTGCTCAGGGGCGAAGCTGGGCAGGTCAAGTCTGTGGGCGACTTCCTGCCAGGTGGTGGGGAGGAACTGATAAGCCCCTGCTGCGGCGCTGGTATATCGCTTGACGACCACACGTTCGGGATGGCGAGAGAGGTCCTGAAACTGGCCTCCTCCGTAAAGGATGCGGTAGCCGAGATCCTTGCCGTCTTTCCAGGTGCCTTCAGCAAAGCGAATGGTGTTAAGCAGTGCACGACGTTCAGGGGTGATCGCGTAATGCGATGCGGGCTGGCCGGAGAGGGCCGCATCGCTGATGTTGTCCGCCGTGGTGTTCGCGGATCGCTGCGGCTTCAGTGCCTCGGCAACCATGCGGTTCTGCTGATTGCGTTCGCTGGAGCGCTCAGCCTGCAGGCTCTGTCCCAGGAAAAGCGCCAATCCCATTCCGATCGAGCCAAGACCGATGGCTTTTGGAGCGGCCTGGACAAGGGGTTGGATCCGTTGGGTGAATCGATGCAGCAACCGAGTTAACTCCAAACAAAGGAGCCGCCACCTTCGTCAATGCCATGGCTTGATGGCGAGGGCCTCGAGCGCTCTCTTGACGCGTTGCCGTTGATATGCCTAGGCAGAAAAGCTCAGTCAAATCTCGGCGCTGGACTCGCGAGACCGGCCTGATGGAGCGCAACCCATCAAGTGCGTGTCCTTTGATGCGCTTGGTGCTCTCATCAGGCTTTAAGTATTAGCGAATCTTTTTAATTGATTTGGAACTGATTAGCTGGCACTGAGGAAACCCATGGCTTCTCGCGTCCGCCTGACAGTGGAGCAAGCCACGGCACCAGCCCGCTCGCGGCCTTGCTGCAGGACCATCTCCAGTTGAGCGCGGTCGTCCATCAGCAGGCGGTAACGCTCCTGAATGGGCTCGAGAGCAGCAATCGTGGCCTCCGCCAGCAGCGGTTTGAACTGGCCCCAGCCCATCTCAACGCACTCCTTGGACACGGCGTCTCGTCCCTTGCCGCTGAGGATGGCGTAAAGCCCCAGCAGGTTGTCGGTCTCGGGGCGATCGGGGTTGTCAAATTCAAGACCACGCTCAGGGTCTGTTTTGGCCCGTTTGATTTTCTTGGCAATCAGTTCGGGTGGGTCAAGCAGGGTGATGCGGCTTCCCTCATTGGGATCGCTCTTGCTCATCTTGCTGCGGCCATCCGTCAGGCTCATGACCCTGGCGCCTTCCTTGAGGATGAGTGGTTTGGGAACCTTGAGCAACGGGGTCTCAGCCTTGCCGAAGCGGGCATTGATGCGCTGTTGAGCGATGTCACGGGCCAGTTCCAGGTGTTGCTTCTGGTCTTCGCCGACCGGAACCAGATCAGCGTCATATAAAAGGATGTCCGCTGCCATCAGCACGGGATAGTCGAGCAGGCCCACAGACACGTTGTCGCCTTGTTTGACCGCCTTTTCCTTGAACTGGATCATCCTTTCCAGCCAATTCAGAGGTGTGACGCAGTTCAGCAGCCAGCAGAGCTCGCTGTGGGCGGCCACCTGGCTCTGAACAAAAACAGTTGAGTGCTTCGGATCCAGGCCGCAGGCCAGATACAGCGCTGCTGTGCTGAGAGTGTCCTGGGCTAAGCGATCGGGGTCATGGGGAACGGTGATGGCATGCAGGTCGACCACACAGAAAAAGGTGTCGTGATCCTTCTGCAGATCAACCCAGTTGCGGATCGCTCCCAGCCAGTTGCCCAGATGAAGGGCGCCCGTCGGCTGGACGCCCGAAAGAACACGAGGCAGCCCCATCAATCAGGCCTCTGCTGTGCTGTCCTGGTTTGCGCCGTCATCTCCTGCCGGTTGTTGAGAAGTTGAGTCCGCTTCTGCAGGAGCTGCTGTTTCGGCAACCTCTTCAGGCTCCGGTTCAGGAGCGGGGGGCTGGGGCTTGGCCGGGCGCGCGAAGGGATCCGGTCGGGAACCGCGACCTCCCTCTCCACGGCCCTCACGGCGTCCGCCACGGTCATCATCACGACGGCCACCACCACGGCTGCCCTGGTTGCCCTGGGCACGTTGCTGAGCCACCAGCTCCTCCAGCTTCCCCTCCTCGAGCATCTGACCGAGTGTGCGCACTGCGAAGCCAAGAACGGCAACGGTTGAGCGAAGATTGAAGGCCTCCTGGAGAGCTCTTGCGGAGCGCATTTCGTTGTCGCTCAGTCTGATTCTGAAGCCACCGCCTTCACGGTTGCCCTGGCCGCGACCTCCGCGGCCTCCACGACGGCCATCGCGGCCGTTGTCACCTTGTCCGCCCTGATGGCGGGAATCGCTGTAGGAATCAGTCATGGCCTGGGGCCTGGAGTCAGGCGCAAGTGTGACGCATCACCGCGCTTCTGACAGTGACCCGCACCGTTTCAAACAGCTTTGCTGAGATTGTTGCGATCGAGACCTGATCCTTCCCCCCTTGCAGGGTTCGGGTGGGGCAGGCAGAACCGAGTTGTTGATCGATTGCAGGCTGTGGATTCTCTGGGCTGTATCACTGGAGGTGAGCTAAGAAGGCCTGATCTGGAGGATCCCAGTGCAGTACCCGGTGCAATTGATCCGCTCCCTGTCGCTGGGTGATGGAACCATGACATCCGGTTTGATCAGACGTGTTCTGCTGTCAGTGGGCGTGATCGGAACCGGTCAGTGGCTTCTGTCGGATGTGCTGCACATTCCTGGTGGTGGGCTGGGCATTGCTGTTGCTGCTACTGGCCTGTGGTGGTTGTCCAGGCCTCCGAAGCCATCCGGTTTCCGTGAGCCGACATCCTTGAAAGCTTGGATCGAGCGCTGTGAGCGGGTGCTGAACCAATTCGCGGAGCTTGAGGAGGTGTTGGGACTGCAGGGATTGCGCTCCTCCCGTGAAACTGAGCTGCGGCGAATCGAAGGCTTTGATGCGCCGCTCACTCTCGGTGTTGTGGCGACTGAGGGATCCGATCTGCCCGCCACTGATCAGTTGCAGCAGGCTTTGGTGGGCGTGAGCTCTCTCGATCTCTGCCTGGCCAATCCATTGCCGGTGACATCCACCTCCTGGTGCTGGCCTGACGACCTTCAGGAGCTGGATGTGCTGCTGCATGTGTTGTCCCTGCCTCTGCGAGCTGCTGACCTGCTCTGGTTGGATCAGCTGCCTGCGGATCGTCCGGTTTGGCTGCTGCTGCGATCCTCAGCCGGCAAATCTGCCGATGACCATCTGGAGGCTTTGCGCTGTCAGTTGCCGGAGCGATGGCATCAGTGGCTGCTCCCCTGGTCCGGTCAAGCCATCGAACTGCGCGGTGTGCTCCAGCCGGTTCGCCAACAGCTGATGCGTTCGGAACGGGTGCGACAGGGCACCCGTCAACGACTGCTCAGCAATCTGCATCGGCGCTGGCAAGCCGACCTTGAAACACTGCGAAGAGAGAGATTCCGCCTGCTGCTGCAGCGCAGTCAGTGGATTGTCGCTGGCGTTGTCATCGCTTCGCCTGTTCCCTCTGTTGATCTGTTGGCTGTTGCCGTGGGCAATGGCCTGATGGTGAAGGAGATGGCCACGATCTGGAGCTGTCCCTGGAGTGCCGAGGTGCTGCAGGTGGTCGCCCGGCAGCTGGGCAGCGCCGCCCTGGCTCAGGGTGTTGTGGAGCTGAGCGGGCAGGCGCTGCTTGGACTGGCCAAGCTTGACGGGGCCAGCTGGATCGCCGCAGGTGCCATGCAGGGATTGAGCGCTGCTTACCTGACCCGGGTGGTGGGCGTTTCCCTGGCCGACTGGATGGCGTTGAACGCCGGCGTCGCTGAGCCCGATCTGGAGGAGCTCAAGCGACAGGCTCCGCTGCTGGTTGCGCGTGCTGCAGAGCAGGAGCGCCTCAACCTTGCTGGATTTGCTCGGCAGGCCCGTGAATGGATCGAGGAACGCAACAGCTGCACAACGGCATGATTCAGACGACCCGAGCCTCTTCATTCAACTTGCTTCAAGTTTGTTCATGAAGCCTTCATGAAGTCGTCATGAATCAATGCTGCGAGTTGACTCGAATGATGTGATTGCCAGGCCATCAGTCGACATTTCCATAGCCTTGGTTCGAATCTTGGCCGACCTATTGGAAAGCCTGGTTCAAATCCGTTCTCATTCCTTTCATGGCTACTGCAATCCGCAGCGGGCGCCGCGGCAGTTGGGAAAATTTCTGTCAGTGGGTCACCGACACCAATAACCGCATTTATGTGGGTTGGTTCGGTGTGCTGATGATTCCCTGTCTGCTTGCAGCCACCGTCTGCTTCATCATCGCCTTCATCGCCGCTCCCGCGGTGGACATCGACGGCATCCGTGAGCCCGTCGCCGGCTCCCTGATCTACGGCAACAACATCATCTCCGGTGCTGTTGTGCCCTCCTCGAACGCCATCGGCCTTCATTTCTATCCCATCTGGGAAGCGGCTTCTCTCGACGAGTGGCTGTACAACGGCGGTCCCTACCAGCTGGTTGTCTTCCACTTCCTGATCGGTATCTCCGCCTACATGGGGCGTCAGTGGGAACTCTCCTACCGCCTCGGCATGCGGCCCTGGATCTGCGTTGCCTACAGCGCACCGCTGTCTGCAGCCTTCGCTGTGTTCCTGGTGTACCCCTTCGGTCAGGGTTCCTTCTCTGACGGCATGCCCCTGGGCATCTCCGGCACCTTCAACTTCATGTTGGTGTTCCAGGCCGAGCACAACATCCTGATGCACCCCTTCCACATGCTTGGTGTGGCTGGCGTCTTCGGTGGTTCACTTTTCTCCGCCATGCACGGTTCACTGGTGACCTCCTCCTTGGTTCGCGAAACCACTGAGAACGATTCACTGAACTACGGCTACAAGTTCGGCCAAGAGGAAGAGACCTACAACATCGTGGCTGCCCACGGTTACTTCGGTCGCCTGATCTTCCAATACGCCTCCTTCAACAACAGCCGTAGCCTGCACTTTTTCCTGGCTGCCTGGCCCGTTGTCGGCATCTGGTTCACCTCCATGGGCATCAGCACCATGGCGTTCAACCTGAACGGTTTCAACTTCAACCAGTCTGTCCTCGATGGTCAGGGCCGTGTTATCAACACCTGGGCGGATGTACTGAACCGCGCCAACCTCGGCATGGAAGTGATGCACGAGCGCAACGCTCACAACTTCCCCCTCGACCTGGCTGCTGCTGAGTCCACTCCTGTGGCTCTGCAAGCTCCCGCCATCGGCTGAGGCTGAAGTCTCCAAGAGATTCAGCTTTAGCTGAATCGGAAAGCCCCCTCTCACGAGGGGGCTTTTTGCTGACTTGCTGTGAGATCAGTGACCGGCAATCAGTGATCATTGCTGATGTGACAGGCGGAACAAAGATTGTTTTGATCTATGGAATGGATTAACGAATTAGCCGTTAACTCGTCGGTGATCTTTTTTTATGGATACTTGACTGATGTTAATTGTATGGATTGTTGTTTGAAATAGTAGTTATTGTGGGAACATTGACTGTGGTCTGTGCCTTGTCTTCGATCTTTTAACGTCGCTTTTGACATGCTTGAGCGTAAGTGTGATTTTAGACAGCTCAAATCAGCGAGCGGGCATTTGTTAATCTAAATGGCATTACGATGTGGCGTTAAGATGAATATTAAGCGGGTGAATTGCCTGAAATATTTTAATCCAATTTCTTTGGTACAGGGCGTATTGATTAGTATTTTTGGCCTGATCTGAAATCATGTTCTTCTTCTTTGAGTTCTGAAGAGCTACAGGTTGACTGAGCGTAGTGGATCAAATTCTTGTAGCCGTCAGGGACCAGCTTGGGGCAAAGAGTTCCAACCTCAATGGCCTGAGGACAAAAATAAACACCAGCCCAGCGATTGATGAATCGGCCTTTGATCTCGTCGGAGAACATGAAGCCATTGCGAGCCGCGTAATCAATGATTTGTTGCGGTCCAAGATCAGCTAATTGGTCTCGGAATGCCTGGTCTTCTCTTGCTCTGTCAATAAAAGCATGCAGCGCAGCCTTAGACATTGGGCTCCTGGATGTTTTCATCAATTTACTGCTTTGTGATTCTCTCATTGCTATCAAGCTTGTGATTGCAATATTTGCTTGCACCGTGGGTGAGGGCTGTTGAGCTTTGTAAACTGAATCGCTTTCTGAATCCATTTCTTATTAAAAGATCTAAGATCGATGGAATAGGGCTTTTCTTTGTTTTACGCTCTTATTAAGATAGCTGTCTTCATATGAAACGGGTCACGTTTGAGCTCAGCGATGAACTCCATAAGAAATTAAAACTTCTCTGTTATACCGAAGGCGTTTCTATTGGACATATTTTGCGCGAGTGTGTTTCTGACTTCTGCAATAAGCATGACGCTCATCTTATTGAATTAATTGATCATCGCTCCAAATAGTTTTTTGGGTCTGATGGTTTAAGGTCGCTTTTGTTTTGTTTGAGATAGGGTTCTTCTGAGATTGCGATATTGTTTGCTTGAGTATGGTTGTTAGGGCAAGTCTGATTGTTCTGGCAGCGGTATTGGTTTGATCGGTTTTGATTGGCGGCAAAGTGTAATTAAAAACTGTAACGCATTTGCTTGAATGTTCTGGTTTTGAATGGTCCGGCGATAGTTTAAATTACTTTGTTAAATGCTGCAGGGGTATGGCAGAGCGTTTCGATGTTTTGGTTCAGGGGATATCAAAGTCTGATGCACTTCATTTATTGTTTGCCAAAACAGACTCTGTTGAAAGACCGTCTGATCGGTATTTTGCGGCTACAAGATTGGGACTGTGTGATTGTGATGAAACTCTGGACGCTTTGATCAGGGCGACTAGCGATCTAAAAGTTGACGAATTGTTCGACAGGATCACTCGACGTAAGGCTGTTGAAGCACTGGGTAGAAGGAAGGATGCAAAGGCGATTCCTGCATTGGTTGAAGTTCTGAGGTGCTCTGATACCGAGGCGGTGATTAATTCCTTGTCAGCATTGATCAGAATTGGCTGGTCACCAAGTGAAGAAGAGGAAAGTCATCTTCTCAACCTCTTGGATGGAGAAGTCACGCAAGCACGTGCAGTGATTCAGCTTTTCACGAGGCTTCGCATCAAAAGCGTTCGTTCCAAAGAATGCATAGGAGGTTTGTGCGATGACGAAAGCCTTTTGATCTCTGGTGCTTCCAGGGCCTGCATGGCCTCGCTTTACGGGGAACATGATCTGATGAAGCCATTGGTGGCATGTCTGACAGATCTTGTCGCAGGCAAGCGTAGGTCCGCTGTCATTGATATCGGTGACTCTGGCGTTGAAGCTCTTCTTCCGGATTTGATTCGTGCACCTGTTTCAATGTCCCTCAGGGCTAAAAGTTTCTTTCAGATTGTTGATGCTAATGACTCGGTCTCTGATGCCAGACATCAAATTTTTTTAAAGCAGCTTTTACGTGATGATCCCCTTTTATTGGATATCAAATCTGAGTGGCAGTGTGGTGAAGATCCCTCCGAGATTGAGCAAAATCTCAGTCATCGTGATGAAGCACGGCAATATGGTGCTGCAGCGAGTCTGATGAGAATAGATCGTGATGAATGTTTGAAGTTAATTGAGAGTATGCAGGAGAGGCTCTGGTCTGATTATGTGACTCACTACTACCTGACCTGCATTGTTGGACTGCGTTCAATTCAGGAGAAAGGAGCTCTGATTCGTTCCGCGCTTGCAGAGACAACACCTCAATACACCAAGTCAAGAATTGCTGCCGCCTGGGCTTGTGTTGAACTACAGCTTTTTGATCAGATGGAATTACTGGATGAACTTTCCAGCTCTGCTCCATGGGCTCCACTGCGTTGGTCTTGCCAACAGGCACTTGGACATCTGCGTGAACAGCAAAACATCGCCGCCAGTGCATGAAGTTTGTTAGTTGAATTCTGCTGATAAAGCTCTGCTATTGAGGGATTCAGTCATCAATCTGCAGAATGTTTGGCCATGTGCTGCATCAGGTCAATGCATTTGCAGCTATAGGCCCACTCATTGTCGTACCAGGCAACTAGCTTCATGAACTGATCGTTGAGTGCCATTCCCGCTCCTGCATCAAACACTGAGGTGCAGCTTTCTCCGAGAAGATCGTTGGAAACGATCGGATCTTCGGTGTAACCGAGGATGCCGGAGAGACCATTCTGTGAAGCATCTTTCATTGTTTTCTTGATCTCTTCGTAGCTGGCCGGTTTGGCCAGATTCACGGTCAGGTCGACCACGGAGACGTCCGGTGTCGGTACTCGGAATGCCATGCCTGTGAGTTTTCCATTGAGTTCTGGAATCACACGGCCTACCGCTTTGGCTGCACCCGTGGAGCTGGGAATAATGCTCTGCCCGGCTCCCCGTCCACCACGCCAGTCCTTCAAAGAGGGGCTGTCCACAGGCTTCTGGGTTGCCGTGGTGGCGTGCACGGTGGTCATCAGGCCGCTGACGATGCCGTAGTGGTCATTGACCACTTTTGCGAGTGGTGCCAGGCAGTTGGTTGTGCAGCTGGCATTCGACACGATCTCCTCTCCTGCATAGGAGTTGTGATTCACTCCCATCACGAACATCGGAGTGTTGTCCTTGGAGGGAGCGCTCATCACCACGCGTTTGGCGCCTGCTTCCAGGTGTTGGCGGGCGGTGTCGTTGGTCAGAAAGAATCCAGTGCTCTCCAGCACGTAGTCCGCTCCCACATCACCCCAACGCAGCTGGCGAGGGTCACGTTCGGCCGAGACCCGAATGTGACTGCCATTCACCATCAGGTGCCCATCCACGACCTTGATTTCACCTGGGAACCGGCGATGCGTTGAGTCGTAACGCAGCAGGTAGGCGAGGTAGTCGAGTTCGATCAGGTCGTTGATGGCAACCACCTCCACGTCGGGACAGGCCATGGCCTGTCGGAAGGCGAGACGCCCGATGCGTCCGAAGCCATTGATGCCAATACGGATGGACATGAAGGCGAGCCCTTCTTCTTCCCTGATTTATAGAGCCCATTGCAGTCGAAAACCCCCTCCTTTTCTGGGACGAAGACAGAGTGGGCTCAGGTCGTTCCCTCAAGTCCATGGTTTCTCCGGAGCCGCAAGCCTCCTGCGCAATCTGTGCCCTGCATGGCGATGAGTCTGAGCTGACGGCCCATGAGGTCTGGCGGAGTGATCTCTGGTTGATGCGACATCATCCTCGTCCTGCTCCGCTGACCGGTTGGTGTCTGCTGGATTCCCGGCGCCACTTTGGTGGTCCGATGAACTTTGCTCCTGACGAAGCGCGGCAGTGGGGCGCTGTTGTGCAACGAGCTTCCCAGTTGATCCGTGAGGTCACAGGCTGCGATCGGGTCTATGCCATTGCCTTTGGAGAGGGTGCCCGCCATTTGCATCTGCATCTGATCCCACGCTGCGGTGATGATCCGCGCACCAGCGCATGGAAGATTGCTGATCTCTATCGCGATATCGAAGCGGGAAAGGTCACTGCAGCTTCCACTGAGCATGTGCATGACTGGTTGCTGCGCGCCAGGGCTTTAGCCCCGGCATTCCTGAGTTGATCAAACCATTGCGGTTGCGGGACTCACCGATGCCAGTCGTTGCCAGTGACGGTCTTGTAGCGATCAATCAGCATTTTTTCAGTTTGCTTATATCGTTCGATATTTTCTTCTAGCTCCTGTTCGTTGTGCTTGAGATAGGCATGATGTCCTACTTTCCATAATGTTCTGGCTTTTTTCCAGCGAATCCCTGCCTCCTTGGCGGCAGCAACTAATTCGTTGAATTCTTCTTTTGTGAAGTCAAATCTCATCCGTTTAGGATGCTGATCTGGTTGTTCAAGAGTCTAAGCAGCGATTTGTGGTGATGTCGAAAATCCTCTGGAAGTCGATCTCGATCAAGCTTTTCATGGGGTTGTTTGCTTGCGTTCCCATGGTTCAGGCAGAGCCCAAAACCTTGATCAGACTCGGTCACACAAGCGAAGAGGTGACTTTGAACAACCTCATGTCAAAAGCACCACAGGGTGCAACTATCACGGAGCAATCCTGCATCAGAATTGGGACAGGCAGGAGCTATCGCTACCGCTGCCAAATCACATTTGAATGATTGTTTCTGCTGTTCTCAATTGCAGCTTGATGCATCAATGAGAGCATCGGTTCAAGCGCGTCGAATCGAGAGCGGTGTGTTTGCCATTGTTTCTTTCTGTCACTGAACGGATCAGCTTCAGCCGTAAGGACCGAAGCGTGTTGCACAGGCAGCACCGCAGCGCGCTCCCAGCACAACGGCCTGATGGGTGCTCCAACCTGCGCTCAGTCCTGCGGTGACGCCGGCGGCAAAGCTGTCACCACATCCATAGGTTTCCACCATCCGGCCTGGCAGTTGCAGAGCATCAAAACGTCCGCCGGGAATCATCAGGCCGCCTGCCTCACCCTCGGTGGCGATGCGAACAGCGGGTGCAGGATTGAGACAGTTCTCGGGAACCTGTTCACCGGGGTCAAGTCCGCTGCCGATCAGGGCGTCCAGTTGCACCGATGCTTGCTGCAGTACCGAGAGGCCCAGCCGTGGCGTTGCGCTCAGAACCCTGGCCTGGCGCGCCTGCCGCAGGCCATCGCAGTCGGTAGCCGATGCGAAGACGCCGTCGCAGTCGGCAAGTCGTTCCCAGCCGAGTTCATCTTGAGCCGTAGGCATCAAACGCTCTCCGATCACTGTGATCGCACGGTCACCGCTGGGGTCCATCAGGCTGATTCCGCGGCGACTGGGTTTGTCACGCCAGGCCACCACCGGTTCAACGCCTAACTCCCTGAGGCGTTGTTCGCTGCGTTGGCCGATCGCATCTCGACCGAGTGCTGTGAAAAAGAGCACTCTTTGACCGGTGAGGCGTGCCAGCTGGACTGCGATCACAGCTCCGGCGCCCGCAGGTTCTTCGAGGTCCCGGAAAGCTCTGCCGATCCTGCCTGGCCTGGGTAGTGCATCGACCTCCAGAAAGGTGACCCATTCCTGATGACCCACCACCGCCAGTTTGAGAGATTTCAACTCGCGGTCCAAAGGCGTGGGCATTGCGTCAGGGGATTGGCAGGACGGATTTGGCGGCATCGCGCAGCTGCACGTTGATCTTGCCTCCAACAGAATCCACTTTCACTCCTCCGGTCACATTCAGCAGTTCCCCGTCGGGAGTGCCGACCAGCACTGGTCCTCCCTCGGGGCCATTCACGCTGACAGGAGCGGTGACCTCTCCCACCGTGACGGAACCATCCACGGAGACTCCGCCCTCGACATTGACTGGTTGAGTCACAGCTACACCCTTGGGGACTCCCACGTCACCACTGACGGGTAACACCTTGACAGCTTCGATCGACAGGGGCTCCTCGCCTTTCACGCTGACGGGTGCAGAGAGTTTGTCGACGGTGATGCCACCGACGAGCCGCACGGGAAATGGCTGATTGAGTGGCAAGCCAATGGGAATCGGTTGGCGAAGAATCTGAATGGCAGCCACGGCAATGGCCCATGCGGCAATGACCACAGCCAGCGGCCAGCGGCTGGCCATCATCAGAACGAACCAACGTGGGTCCGAGCTTTGTGAGGTCTTTGGGCCCTGGTCTGCCATGGCTTGGATGTACTTGATGCACCGGTTGTACCGGCTTCCCGCGGCTCGGCCATGGGTTGCACTGTGACCTGCGGCTCAAGTTCAAAGCTCGTATTCCTCTTCGAAGCGCGCCAAAAGGCCTTTGTAGAGAGCCAGAGTTCCCTCGCTTTCTTCGGTCACCCCCTCGGTGACGTAAAGCGCTGCCAAGTGGGTACAAGCGGCATGAACCTGGGCAAAGGCTTCCGCGTACTCGTTCTGAACGTCCTCCTCGCGGATGTCTCTGATCATCGCCGAGACAAATTCCACTTTCTTCTCGGCTGCTTTGATCTCAGCCTCCATCTCCTTGCTCAGTTTACGACGCTTGCGAGCCATGCCTCTGGGTCGACTGCCTTCAACCTAGGAGTGAGACCTGCAGCCGGACTGAGACTTGCAGGTCTGCACGCGAGTCAGAAACAGAAGGGAAGGTATTTGGCGCTGCAGGCGACGTATCCATCAACGAGTGGTCCGAGTCCGATTTGATGAACGATTCCCTGACCTGTGATGGCTTCAGTCAAGACGCCAATCACGATGCCCAACATGGCGGCACGTCCGTTGAAACGTTCCACCTGTTCGAGCTGTTGTTCATGGATGGCGCGGGCGGCTGAATCCTGAAACCACTTGTTGGTTGCCTGCTGCTGACTCATGGAACCGATGCGAATGTTGAGCAATGTAACAGCACATTGACTTTTGTTCTCAATCACTTTCTTTGACGTCTCTGATTTCCACCCAGTGGCAGATCGGTCCCTGGCCCTGTCCGATGGCCAGGGCCTGCCTCAGGCCTCGTTTGACGTACTCCCGCGCCCGCGCAATCGCCTCTTCGAGATCCTGGCCAAGAGCCAGTCCTGCGGTGACGGCTGCTGACAGCGTGCAGCCTGTGCCGTGGGTATGTGGCGTGTCCACCCACGTACCTTCCTCAAGCCAGTGGGGTTGGCCGTTGAACAGCAGATCACGGCCACCCTGGGATCGATCACTGCCGCTTTTGATCAGAACCGCCGCAGGGCCCTGGGCGTGGATGATGGCGGCCGCTTTCTCGGTGTCACTGTCGTTGTTCAGCTCATGGCCGCTGAGCAGTCGGGCTTCATGGCGATTCGGGGTGAGCAGGGTTGCCAGCGGCAGGAGGTTTTGGCGAAGCGCCGCGATCGCGTCAGCTTCAAGCAGTGCTGCACCGGTGCGGCTCACCATCACAGGGTCGATCACCTTGGGGATGGTCCAGTGCCGTAACAGCTCAGCAGTGGTTTGAATCAGTTCGGCATTCAGCAGCATCCCGGTTTTCAGTGCATCGACAGCCAGGTCGTTCTGGATGGCTTGCAGCTGTGCTTTCAGGCCTGCGGGTGGAATTGGATCAACCCGGTCGACTCCACAGGTGTTTTGTGCGGTGACGCATGAGAGAGCGCTGCAGCCATGCACCCGGAAGGCCATAAAGGCGCGCAGATCAGCCTGGATTCCAGCCCCTCCTCCTGAATCGCTTCCCGCGATGGTGAGGGCGATCGGTGGAGTGATGTGATGGGCCTTCATCAGGGTTTACGCCAGATCACCGGCTTGCGGCGTTTGGGATAGAGCTCTCGGCATAGCTTGCAGACCGTGCCATCGCAGCCGCGAGCCGTGCAGTGCTCGCGGCCGTAGAAAATGATCTGCAGGTGCAGTCGATTCCAGTGCTCCCTGGGGAAGAGAGCCTTGAGATCAGCTTCTGTTTTCACAACGCTGTCGCCCTTGCTCAACCCCCAGCGTTGGGCAAGACGATGAATATGGGTGTCTACAGGGAAGGCGGGTACACCGAAGGCCTGCGCCATCACCACGCTGGCGGTTTTGTGACCGACACCCGGTAGCGCTTCAAGCTCTTCAAAACTCTGTGGCACCGCTCCGCCGTGGACATTCACCAGGATGTGGGCGAGTTTGTGCACATTGCGCGCTTTGGTTTTCGCAAGTCCCAGCTGACGGATGTGGCTGTGGATCTCAGTCTCGTCGAGCGCTGCCATGGCAGCGGGCGTTGGTCCAGCGGAGAACAGTGCTGGAGTGACTTCGTTCACTTTCTTGTCGGTGCACTGGGCACTGAGCAGAACGGCGATCAGCAGCGTGAAGGCATCGCTGTGATCCAGGGGAATCGGCGTCTCGGGGTAGTGCTCATTCAGCCGATCGAGGATCACTCTGGCCCGTTCGCCCTTGTTCATCACGCCCTGGGATCGACATTCATGATTGCAGCGCCGTGCCTGGGATGAGAGATTGGCAGAGGTTCGAACTGTGGGTTCATGAGCTCTGAAAAGCGCCGAACCGGTTCTGATTCAAGCGACGCCTACGCACGGGCTGTTCGCAGGGAAGAGCAGCAACAGGAGCGTGAGCAGCAGCAGCATCCTCATAACGACAAAATTGAAAAGAATGCTGAAATCACTGAAATTGATGAAGCCAGTGATCTTTTTCGTCAGCACAGCCATCAACAATCGATGGAGGGTGGCTGAAATCAGGATTGTTTGGGTTCATGTTGATTCAGAAGAGTTAAATTGCGATCTGTTCTGTGTGGTTAGTTGGTGTTGGTTCCTGCTTGCTTTTGTTATTGCGCGAAATTGATTCACCCAGGTTGCACGCGATTTTTATGGTGATGACCAGATATTAATCGCCTCGTTTGAATTTAGGTTGAATTCATTTCGCTTGTGAATTACTGGATGATATTGATCGAAGTATTCATTGATTTCTCACTGAGTGCTCAGGCTCGTCTTTTTGCGGGTCGCTATTCAAGTAGAAGATTCATTGATGTCTTCATGTCAACTGCTATAGACTACGATCTTCGGCATGGGTTGAGTGACACGCTGTTGTTTTCATTTTTATCCACGGCTCTATCCTCAGCTGCTGTTTGCTTTGTTTTGATTATGTGGTTTGATTTGCTCCCATAGGCTTCTGCCTGCTCTTTTTTCTGGTGCGCCTGACCAGACTGCGACAAGGCTTTTTCTGATCACCAGTAAGATGCCTTTCGGTCCTAGTCTCGGCGCACGAGTTCTCTAACCACATGTCGAGTCGACGGACCGCTTTATGGATCGGCAGCGCTCTCGGCCTGATTGCGATTGTTGCCTGGGTCGCTGAAATTGACATTGTTTTTCAGGAGTCAGCTGAAGAACAAGAGCCAAATCGAAAGTCACTTGTGATTGACGGTGCTTCGTCTGGACAGAAAGTCGACGTCCAATAACATCTGATTCAACGTCTCTGGGAGCTTAAGCACGCGTTGTCCAGGGCTCAGAGATTGTCAGCTTGAAGGCCGGCTCAGGGGATTACAGGCTTGTGGGTCTGAAGCAATGTTGTTTCTAGGCTGTGGTTCGCAACTCAGTGATTGCTTTCACATTGTCCTGATTTTCGGTGGGTGTTTCTGTTTGACCATTCATATAAGCTCCTAAAACTGCGACCACAAATAACAGGCCAAGTAGAAGTAAATATTTCACGCTGCTGTGCCGAGTTTGTTTCCAGCTTACACATCACTTGCCTGATACGACAACAGTTTTGATTGTGGTAAGCCTGAATGGCTGTTGTTAACTGATTGGTTTGCCATTAATGCTGGACTGCTGATCTTGCTTGTGTGCTCCAGGCGTTGATTGGTCGATCGACTCTGTTTGTTTGGTTTTTTTGTTGAACTGTTGGTCTGTTTTGACACGCTAATCCAGCTTGATTAGTCTTGCTCTAGTCGCCCTGAGTGCGTGGTACAGACAATTATTTTGGCGTTTCTTGGGCTTGCATGGGCTTTCTATGTAAGAAGAACTAAAGCAACGATCAAAACCTTAAGGTGCCAGCTTCGAGAACATCAGCTACAGGAACATGCAGCGATCAATTGGTGCTGCTGCGCTGTTCAACGGGCGGATAACAAGGATCAGCTATTGCAAGCATTCCGTCAGTTTGTTGATACCGGTCGTGAAATTATTGACTTTCCGGACCGTCTCGCTGAATTTATGAGAGTGAATAGTCTGACTGAGGTTCAGCACATGAGGAACATCATTGTGCTTGATAAGGTGTTGCAAGCGTTTAATGAACGTTGATTTCTGCTGATGGGATATCTTCCTCTGCCTATCGCTCACTGTTGACGGATTAATTTATCTCAGCCGCCGCCTCAGCTTCTGACGACTTTGCTGGATTGATCTGAATGGAGAAAGCATTGTCCTTGCATTCTCCCTTGACGTCTGAAGCTTCGCCCGCCGGTATTAATGCCACTCCTCCTTTCTTTCCATAGTTTGGCTCACGGTATTGGTCATGTTCTGAGTAGCCAGCTTTGCCAGCATTGCAATCCACCGTCACTGCCACCACCTTGTCACTCCTGACCTCAAAAGATTGTCCCAGATTGAAGTTGAGAGTTGATGCATTGCCTGTTTCAGTGCTCAGCGTTGTCTGAATGCTTGCAGGGCTGCAGATACTGGTGACATCTGTTGGTTTGCTGTACTCCGTGGCATAGCTGAACGGTAATTCCTGTGGGAAAACAGTCACGGACATTTGTAGTGGATGGTCTTTCCCTTCCAATCTCTTGTAATCCGTAGGGTAGGTTTCTCTAACACTGTCGTAAACCACCATTTGTAGAAGAGTTGGGCTGCACCATGTCACAACTGTCTGTAGTTTTGATCTGTCGATCCCGATGGTCCCTTGTTGGTAAGGACCATTGTTCAGAAATGTTTTTTCTTCAAACCGATCCGATGCAGTGCAGCCTGCTAACAGGGTTGAGATTGAAAGAACGATGGCAACAAAGCTCTTCATGTGTTGACCGATGATTTGAAGACTGGATGTTGTGTGTAAGCGGCTTGATTCCTTCAAGCCATTTATCTTCATTGCGTTCTACATTGTTGAATTGTGTTGTTTCAAGCCGTAGCTCGATGAGGTCGACTCAGGAGCCAGGCTTAATCGCTTCCTTGACCGATTCAACGCCTTTCTGTATTGCTTCTGCGGGCACTCTGAGCCTCTGTTGCTGGGTATTGGACCAGATGTTGACGGCGTAGACGATGGCGCCACCCACGATCAATGCGGCAAGAACAAGGCCGACTCCGTTGCCCCCCTGTTGGATCACAACCGGCCTTTGCTGTTCCGGATCACTCATTGACCTTCCTCGAATGGTTCATCACTGACATGGTTGTAGCCATTGCCTGTTGTCTTGTCTGTCTGTGCCAATGGGTTTGATCGTTGTCATCGTTGCCGCTATGACGTCCCATAACGTCGCCAGTCCGGAGTGTTAGTGCCATGCTCACCACCAGCACCCGTCTGAAACTGCAGTCCATCCTCCGGCGAATGGCTAATGGTTGCAGTGTCAGCCTGTCGGATCGTGTTTATCTCCAGAAGTTCGCCGACCGAGATCGCACGGTCTCTTCCTGGCTTCGTCGTGCTCGGCGACAACAACTTGCAGGGGGCCATTTTGAAGGTCTTGACAGCCTTCTCGACGGTCTTGATCTCGGCAGTGCAGAACCCGACCAGCAGCACAGGCCCGATGCTGATGACCTCGGCGATTGGTTCGCGGGTGCCGATCCCTGGCTGAGACGTGACTGAGGTTCGCTTAGCGTTGGCTCAGTGCATGCTCTCGTTTTGAACAACACCTCCCGGGGAGTGATTTACGTATCGGTTTGGGTTGTGATCTGGGGCACGGCGTCTTCTCTTGTTGACTGGTTGCTTCTCAACTCAGATCTTTATCAAGAAGGGAGTTTCGGTCAGGCCGCCACCTTCATCGGTTATGGAGCTGCTGCCTCCGTTCTCGCGGTCCGTCTTTCCAGTCGCTTCCTGTTCAAAATCCAGTCTGCAGAAGACGGCGCAGATGCAGATCAGTCATCCAGTTGAGCAGGCGCTCGATGCACAGAAAGCGCTGCAAGCAATCCGCCCACAAAGCCGGACGCATGTCCGATCCAGCTCACGCCTGCGGGAGATGCCCAGGGCAGCAATCCTGGTAACGCGCTTCCGTAGAGCAGCAGGGCAATGATGCTCAGCACAATGGGCAGTGGTCGCCTTTCCAGAAAACCGATCAGCACCAGATAGCCCAGTAGTCCATACACCACACCCGATAGTCCGTGAGCGCCGACCGGCCAGAACAACCAGATCGGAATCTCCATCACGATCACGGCGATCCACACGCTCAGATAGGCCCTCTGGCTCCGTGCCAGCACCAGATAGCTGAGCGGAAGGAACACCAGGCTGTTGGCGATGAGATGGCCGAAGCCCTGGTGGCTGAATGGTGCGGTGAACAAGGACCACCAGGGTGTTCCAGGTCCCATTGCCAGGTTCCAGCGACCGCCGAAAATCAATTGATCCACCAGTTCCTGCAGCCAGGCCAAGCCGAGCAGAATCAGAGGCAGAGCGATCAATGCTTCAACAGGTTCTCTGGGATCACTGAAGCAGTTTTTGGCTGATCCCGGTTGGTCGTGTTGATAACAGCCGGTGATCATGTGTCGGAATTCAGCTCCGACCCGCTATGAACTGACCAGTCAGCGAGCGGATCACACCATGACCACCAAGTGTGAGGTGATCGTGATCGGCAGCGGTATCGGTGGTCTCTGCTGCGCTGCGTTGTGTGCTAGGGCCGGCCATGAGGTCATGGTTCTCGAGGCCCATGGCCATCCCGGTGGTGCTGCTCACGGTTTCGAGCGGCAGGGATATCAGTTCGAATCGGGACCTTCTCTCTGGAGTGGACTTGGCCGCTGGCCTAGCAGCAACCCGTTGGCCCAGATTCTCAGGGCCTTGGACGAACCTCTGGATGTGATTCCCTATCGGGACTGGGATGTGCTGTTCCCGGAAGGGCATCTGCGCATCGGGGTGGGCGCTGACGGCTTCGAACAGGTTGTCGCTGATCTGCGCGGAACGGCAGCGGTCGAGGAGTGGCGTCGATTCGCTGAGGTGTTGCAGCCGATCGCTGCAGCGGCGGACGCCCTGCCGCTGCTGGCACTGCCTCCGGGTGGGCTCGATGGTCTTGGCCCTCTGCTGCGGCGCAGTGGTCGTTTGCTTCCCCACCTGCCGGCTCTGCGCCATCTCAGCGGTGCCTTCGGCCCACTGGTGGATCGCCACCTTCAAGATCCCTTTTTGCGCCATTGGGTTGATCTGCTCTGCTTTCTGATCAGTGGCATGCCCATGGCCGACACCAATGCCGCTGCCATGGCAACACTGTTCGGTGAATGGTTTGAACCGGAGGCCTGCCTCGATTTTCCCAAGGGCGGGAGTGCTTCCGTTGTGCAGGCTCTGCTGCGCGGACTTGAGAAACATGGCGGCAGCCTGCGCCTTGGAGCCCGCGTGAAGCGGGTTTTACTGGATGGTGATCGGGCCGTCGGCGTCGAGCTGGTCAACGGTGAACAGTTCGCAGCAGATCATGTGGTCAGTAACGCTGATGCCTGGAGTACGGCAAAGCTGTTGCCTGAAAAGACATCACCCTCATGGCGCCGCCAACGTCTCGAGACTCCAGCCTGCGCCTCCTTTCTCCATCTGCATCTGGGCTTTGATGCCAGCGGCCTTGAGGATCTGCCCATTCACACGGTGTGGGTTGGAGACTGGGAAAGGGGAATTGATGCCGAACGCAACGCCGTGGTGGTGTCGATTCCGTCGGCGTTGGATCCATCGATGGCGCCTCCCGGTCAGCACGTTCTGCATGCCTACACGCCGGCCAATGAACCTTGGTCTCACTGGAGTGGTTTGGAACGATCCACGGCTGCTTATGACGAGCAGCGTGAGCAGCGTTGTGCGGTGTTTTGGCAGGTTCTTGAGCAGCGCATCCCCGATCTGCGCCGTCGCTGCCGAATCGTGATGGAGGGCACGCCCCTGACCCATCGCCATTTCCTGTCGGTGCATCAAGGCAGTTATGGACCAGCGCTGTCGGCTGCAAAGGGGTTGTTCCCTGGTGTGCAGACACCCCTGCAAGGTTTTCTTCAGTGCGGTGCCAGCACCTTCCCCGGTATCGGGATTCCTCCTGTCGCCGCCAGTGGGGCAATGGCCGCCCATGCGATCACTGGACAGCGGTCTCAGAAGCAACTTCTGGAGAGCCTGTCTCTCTGACCAACATCAAACCTGCAGCAGCTGCGTCTTGGTGAGCCTCTGCGGACGCGCTTCGTCGCTGGCTTCTCTAGGTTCCGGCGGTGTTGGAGAGTAGGACTTACCCGTGGTCGTGCAGGTTTTGAACGACAACGAGCGCTTCAAGCTCGATGACAGTGATGATGCGCTGTTCTACAGCGACCCCCGTTTTGTTCAGCATCTCGATGCAGCGTTCCGCTTGCGCTTGACGCAGCTCTACAGCGAGCGCATTCCCAGTTGTGCAGTAGTGCTGGATCTGATGAGCAGCTGGGTGAGTCACCTGCCCGAGCAACAGCGCTACGAGCAGGTGATCGGTCATGGGCTGAATGCTCAGGAGTTACAGGCCAATCCGCGACTCGATCGTCACTGGGTGCAAAACCTCAATCGCGATCAGACATTGCCCCTTGACGACGCCAGTATCGATTGCACGTTGATCGTGGCCGGCTGGCAGTATCTGCAGCAGCCCGAAGCCGTGGCTGCTGAACTGCTGCGCATCACCCGACCCAGGGGGCAGGTCATCTGTGCTTTCAGTAATCGCATGTTTTTCACGAAGGCACCTCAGATCTGGACCGATGGCGGTGATGGTGATCACCTTCGCTACGTGGCGGAGGTGTTGATGGCCCAGGGGTGGCCCAAGCCTGAACTGGTTGCTGAACAGACGCAGCAAACGGGCCCTCTCGGTTGGGTCGGTGCCAAGGGTGATCCCTTTTTCGCCGTGATTGCCACCAAACCCTTGGTTTCAGATCACGTCTGAGTCTTCGCAGGCAATGGGCTGCCAGCCGCTTTGCCATTGCGTCTTGTCCTGAAGCTGGTTCCAGCTCTCCCTGAGTCGCACCTGCGGATCCAGCAGTGAAGCCAGTTCCACCCAGCGTTCAGCACCACGCCCACCTTGCAGAACCACGCGGAAGTGACGTCGTCCTGCTCTAGGGGTAAGGCTGGTCCAGGCTTCGGCCGGTTTCCAGGGCACAGATCTGCAGGACGACGCTGGTGGACATGATCATGCCTCGCTCTGAGCAAGCTTGGTGATGTAGAGGTTGAGTTGAACTGGACGGCTCAGCAGCTGGCGATTGCTTCCTGCAAGCTCACCACGGGCTGTTGCTTTGAGCTGGTGACCTCGAGGATTTTGCCGATCGAATCGGAGGTGTTCAAGGCTTCGAGGCAGCAACGTGCAACCAGACGGCGAGGAATTGAATCGCTCTCCTGCTGGTCAGCTCCAGTCCACAGCACGCCCTCCCCTTCCAGGTCGTCTTCGCGCTCGTTCAGCCCTCCAGGTCTGATCACTGTCCAGTCGAGCCCGCTGTTCTCCAGATTGCGCTCACCCACACGCTTCCAAACCAGGATCAATCCAAACAGGTTGAGAGGGTGTTTCCAGCGCCCTGCGCACAGGGAACTCACCAGGACCACACGGTTGACACCAACACGCTTGCAGCTCTCGATCTGGCGTTCGACGCCCCAGGCATCAACTTTCATCGGCCCAGTCAAGTCAACAGATGGACGTGCTCCTGTCGCGATCACCAGAGCGTCCACCCCGCGCAGAGAGTTGTCCAAGGCGTTCGTATCCGTCAGGCTGAGTCGGTGCTGCTCACAGCCTTCTAGTGATGCGGGGATCTGGGATTCAGGCCGCAGCAGCAGCCTGGCCTGATCTCCTGCAGCCAGCACTTCTTCAGCTACACGGAAGCCTGTTTTGCCTGAGGCACCGCTTATGGCAATCGTGCGCGTCATATTCAATGGATGCGAGCACGAAACTTAGCCATAAAGCCCATCACCAGGCCCCGCCTGTAATCCGTGAGCTGTTTTGGGGTGACAGCAGACGTGGCTCCGATTGCCCTCCACCGCCAGGGAGGCATCAGAGCAAAACCACCTCGATGCATAGCTTTACGAATAGAGTAGGATTGTTTACATAAATTGATGATCGCGTTGATGATTGGCTGCTTTACTTTCATCGACGCGCTCATCGCTTTTGCTCCCGTGATCGCTGCAGGTGTCGTTGATGAGCTGGCACAACCGACTGACCTGCCTTCCGTTCCGGCAAGGGGCTGATTGATGTCGATCGATTCGCGCTGTAAAGAGCAGCAGTCTGTTGCTGATCAGATGTTCATGGACTTCAAATACACCAGGCCAGGTTCTCAGGAGCAGGTTCGTGCATTGTCGACCCTTAGTTTCCTTTTTGGCATGTGGTCCGATTTTCTGGCGAGCGAAGAGCGCCGAATGAGGTCGGCTCTCAATCTTGAGTCTGGTTCGTCGTGATCAGTCTTGTTGGAATCAGCTCTTCGCATGCTTAACGATTCTGGCGTTGATTGATGTTTTTTTGAGGTGTAAGAGATGTAGATGTAAAGCAATTTGCCAAAGTTTCAGTTTTTGCATTTTAATTTCTTTGCTAAAATCAGACGATTTAATGCTTGTTGTCAGGGTTCGGTGTGGCGGCAATTTCCTTGAATGATTTATGGTCTGAGGCTGTTTTGTGAAATCGATCTTCGGTTATTCGACTAATTCTTCTCTGATGGCCTTGACGGCGCTATCCGTTCTGTTCTTTGCGTGGAGTTTTCTGATCACTGCCTGGACATGCTGTCGTGCGGTGACATCTGCTATATGTAATTCCTTGCCGATTTCATGATTGGTCATGCCGTCGCAAACTAATTCGAGAACGTTAAGCTCGCGCTTGGATAAAAGATCACTCTTTCTCAGTTGGCTGGGATCAAGAATGTGGTGAATCAAGGGGTCAACGTAATTAATTTTCTCCTTGACTGAATGAAGGACGTGGTGAATCGTAAATGTTTCAAATCCGCGCTGCGTCAGGATGATGTTTGCCCTTGAATCCAGTGCTTCCTTCAGTGATGATGGATTGACCGTATTCATTGTCAGCACGGTGATGTGCTTTTCCCCTGATGCGCTCAGGACCTGATGATGAATGGCGTTGATCAGGCTGATTCCTGAACCATCATCAAGTCGCCCGCTGATGAAGATCAGCAATGGCTCGTGAGACTCTTCAATGAGCTCAATGCACTCGCTCTGAGAGGTGCAGACACCGATCAAGTGATCCGTCTTGGCTTCCGGGTCAATGGCAAACAGCGTTGCCACTGAAATAGCGGTTGGTTTATGACCGCAGCAGATTAAAATTTTGTGCCCCCAGTCTGATTGGTTGATCATCTTCTGCCATTCGTCGAAGCTCTCATTGAGAAGTATTTTCACTGAGACTTGAGCGCGCTTTACTCAACGTATCAATCCTTTATTTGCTCGTGTCGGGATGGATATGGAAGTTCATCCGTTCTGATCGCGTGCTCTTTGAAGAGGTTGATCTCTTCCGCTGAATCTGTTAATTAGCCTGTTTCTATCGGCATTGCATTTCCGCATCTTCAATCCATCACTGCAGTGACGGATGATGTGAGAGTGTTTTTCTCCTTTGATTGCTGATGATTGCCGTTCAACTGATGGCAGCACTGGTGCTGCTGGTCCTGGTCGCAGTTGCAGTTTGCTTTCGCGATCTTAGGCGCCTGCACCGCGCTTCTTTTGTGGCTTTGAAGGGATGTTTTGTGTTCAATGATTTGAGTATCGATTCCTACGGCGTCAGTGCCCTATCTACGCGATAAGGAGTGTGCACGGAGTTCTGCTCCGGTAAGCGCTTAGGGGGAGTCAAGACGGGCCGCCACCCGTCTTCTTTTATTTCGTACAGAATCAAGGCTTCTTCATCAGTTTCCATGCCTGGCAGGGATGTCGATCTTGTTGTGATCGGTGCTGGGTTGTCCGGTTGCCCGTTCGCGGCAGCTCTGAGAAACAAGGGTTGGAGCGGGACCATCCAGATTTTGGAAGCGGGCCGAGGACCTGGTGGACGCTCAGCGACCAGGCGACGGCGCGATGACCCTCTCTGGCGCCTGGATCATGGAACTCCGACCCTGAGTTTTCAGTCCGAACCTTCTGGGCCGTTGCGGGAGTTGATGACATCGCTTGAGCAACGTGGTGTCGTTCGCGTTGATCACGATCCGGTCGTTGGCCTGAACCACCATGGTGCCGTGGTTGAGCCTCCTGATCACCCTCTGTTGCGGGGGCCGCGTTGGCGAGGCATTCCAACGATGGCAACTGTGGTGGAGACGTTGCTGTCCGATGGCACAAATTCCGTTGATGCCTGTTTTGGAGAGCGGATTCAGACGCTCTCCAGAGTTGATGAGCGCTGGGTGTTTCCAGGTGGAATTAGGGCCTCGGGACTCGTGCTGAGCGGAACACTCCTCGCCCATCCTCGTTCGTTGGCGATGCTGGGCTGGAGAAATGTGCCCTTGCGTGAGGCTGTCCCTGAGGGGCACGATCCTGTGCTTGATCAAGCACTCGCCTGGATTGCCGGTCTTAACGCAAGCGTCCGTTGGAATCTGATGGTGGAGTTTGCGGGGATGGCTTCCGATCCATTGCCTCGGCAGATCTGGCTAACCCCACGCGCTCAGCAGCAATTCGCAGTGGAACGCATTGTGCTTCAACGACAGCCGCAGGGGCGTCTTGGCCTGGTGATACATGGTCTTGATGATGGTGCGTTGATCACACCTGAAACACAGCCAGAGTTGATGAATGTTCAGGAACAGCGTTTGCTGAGCCTCCTACCAGAGCTTCTAAGGCCCTGGCCATCACTGCAGAGGAGGGTCTCCAGTGCTCGTTCACTTGGCGTGATGCGCTGGGGAGCTGCTCAACCCTTGGACGAGGGAATGCCAAAAGCACTGCAGTGGTGCAGGCAAGCCCGTGTGGGTTTCTGTGGCGACTGGATTGCGGGATCTGGTTTCGGCATGGCGGAGGGGGCTCTCCAGAGCGGTCTCGATCTGGCCGAGTTGATCGCGTCCTGAACTTCAACTCTCCTTGGAAGAGGCCGTATCCGTCGTCGGTTCATGCACAACAATCACAGGATTGTGATAACTACTGGCCGGATTCCGCAGAGCGCGTCACAACAGAGAAAAGGTCGTTTCCCATGCGCAGCCGATTTCAGCCTGTCCGGGTTCATGCCAGTGTTCACGATGATGAGCCATGCCAGTGCCAAGACTGTGTGGCTCTGCGCCGTCGTTTGACCCAGATGGTCAATCAGACCAAGCCGTTGCCCGGGCCGCATCGTTCTGTTTATCTCTGCCGTTGAGCTCAAACCAATTTCGGATTGTCTTGTCAAGTCAGCACCGGGCTTCTGACAAGTGTCTTAGTTGACAATCACAGTCGATCTGGTTTGGTCTCGTCACCATTCAGATCACACTTTTGCGATTGCTTGATTCACTTTGAGGAATCACCCAATGTCTCAATCCTGAATACTGAAGCGTTAGAGAATCGTGACGCTCTATTGATCATGAGCCGTCATCCGGACACCCTTCGAGCTGCTCCTGCCACATGGGCACCAATGCCGGCAGCGCATGCTGAGGTGGTCTCCTTGCAGCCGCGGCTGTCTGAGTTTGCAGGCCACCATCGTGCTGCAGTGAGCATTCACTCCGCTGGCGAACAGTTCTGACGCTCCCTTTCGTTGACGTCTCCCAACGCTTCGATTGCCGCTTGATGGCTGGTACGTTTGCGCGGATGCGCTATTTGGCATTTCCTCCAGTGGCTTCAGAAAAGCTTCTGGTCATCTTTGGGCAAGATCCCCATTTCAGAAGATGTAAGCCTTGTGTTGATGCGTCATGGTGATGGGTGCAGGGTGCTGAATCAGCCCTTGGAGGCGATACCGGGGGCTTTTTCAGTGCACTCTCAATGGTGTTCGATCTCCTCGAGATTCCACCGGATGCTCTGCCAGTGGGCAGAATCAAGTTCGTTGATTCAAGGTAATGCAAAGGTGGATCGCGGTTCTGCTTTGCCTGGCAACTGGTTTTTTTGTCTTGGCGAGCGGAGTGAAGACCGATTCCACCATTCACGTGGGTTCAAGAATTCCACCTGCCGAGGCCCATTGTCATCGGGTTGGAACTCGGAATACTGATGAAGGCCGGGTTCTGAATGTTTATGCCTGCCGCCCATGAAAAAGGGGCAGAGTGCCAGCCCTGCCCCTGAACTTCTCGTCGTGCTTCCCACGGCTTGGACGCAGTCAAAGCTTCTCTTCATCGCCGGAATCTGGTCGTATGCATGGACACCGAATCGCTGTTTATTGGCCAAAACCCTTATTCGATGATTGCTTTTGAACTTTCTTTGTTCTCGATTCAGTTGTCGCTTCCACAGCAGAATCTTTGAAAAATATCCCATCTAGCCAGATGGTGATGATGTAAACAACGATCAGGACTGGTATCAGAACAAGCCACTGATTATCAAGCTCGTAAGGAATTTTCTGGACTCCAAAAATCGCCAGATATCCGGTGATCAGAGTGAAGATGAATCTGCGAATGCTGGAGGGATTCAAGGCGGGGTGGCGGTTTTGTCGAGTAGTTCATATTCACGTCTGCTATCGCCTCGTGAGGGCTGAAAGCGAATGTGAATCGGATCTGTGTAGACGTTTCGGTTCAGTCAACACCTGTGCGACTCACAAGGCATCCAGCCGTAACAACAGTGTTGGTTGAAGAGGTTTGTCTTGGCCTATTCAGGCTTCAGGGATTTCCAGCGCCTCGCCGAGGCTCTCCAGGCGTTGTGCATTCACGCCGAGGTCGGACTCTCCGAGGCGGGAGATGGAGCGTGCCTCCAGAGTGACCGCATCGTTGGCATGAAGTTCAACGTCATCGACGAAACCAAAGATCCTGCTGCTGTAGGTGGCATGCAGGTAATTGGAACTCTGTTCAATGATCTCTGTGCGAGGAGTGCCTTGGATCCGTTCAGAGAGCTGTTTCAGGGCAGCAGAGGAATCAGCAACCTGCCATTGGCTGCTTGCGCAGTGCTCAGGACCTGGGCAGGCACTCAGGTGTCCGCCGTTGACACCCAAGTCGGAGGGCATGGGCCCAACAAAATGGAACAGGGCCAGAACGAACGGGATGGTGATCTGAACCACAATGGAAGGCATGCTGATCAATAGCCAAGGCTTTCATTCATCTTATGAGCCCTGAGTGACGAACATTCCCTGATCGAAGTCATGGGCAGTGATCAAGACAGGAGCAGAAACGTTCAGTCGTCGGCTTGTCTCATGCGCAATCCTTTCCTGATCAGAATGTGTCAAGTATCGGGTCACTGTTTCTCTGTGTGGCTATTGCTTGGAAAGCAGTCCTGTTGGTCATGAGAATCCTGAGTGCAATTCTGCTGAGTTTCATAATGTTTGCTTTTGGGTTTGGCGCGATTGCAAATGATTTATCCATCTCTGGCAGCGGAAGAAACAGAGAGGTGACCCTGAACAAGTTGCTGTCAAAAGTTCCGGAAGGGGCGGCAATCACAGATGCGTCCTGCAAAAGGATTGGCATCGCTGGCCTGAATTATCAGTATCGATGTTCCGTGGCCTGGGAATTCAGCAATCAATACCTGGGCGCACAATAACTGCGGTCTTCATCCCTGCACTTTTCTGATCAGGTCCAGCGCACGGGATCATCCGATTTGAGGTGTTGCACGTGATCGGTCGCATGATCGAGCAGGTCGTGGCTGATCGTGAGGCAGATGCTGTCCAGGGGCAGGGAAAAGCTGCTGCAATCTGCGTCAAACGGACCCTCAACATAGGCACCGATCCGTTCCGCCATCAGGAACATCACCACGATCACCACACTTCCAAAACGACTTTGTGAGTCGGGACCCAGGTCGTGGAAATACAACAGCAGCAACAGAACGAATAACCAGTTCAGAAGCCTGACGAAAACCGCGTAAGACGCTGGGAGTGGTGTGTTGCGGATTCGCTCTAGGCCACCAATGGCATCGGTGCAGGCGTTGCCTACTTGCATCAGCTGCAGACGTCCGAATCCATCGGTCAATCCTTGGCGATGCAGATCCCCGATCCATACCCCCCTGAGCTGTCCCAGCTGGCGCAGGTTGGTGGTACTGGGCAACTTCAGATCCTGAAGCAATTGATCCTGCAGCTCCCTCAGGTTTCGCTGCCAGAAGTTGCGCAACTGAAAGTTCAGCTGCCAGACGATGGCAACCTGCAGACGCAGCAACTTGCGTTCCTGGCGTCCGGGCGGCCTGCTGCTGTCGAGATGGGCCCGCAGTGAGTCTGCCCAGTTTCGGCTCACGTTCACAACGCTTCCCCAGAGTTTCCTGGCTTCCCACCAGCGTCCGATTGCCTGGGTGTTGCGAAAGCCCAGAAAAATCGATGCGGCGATGCCCATGATCCGCACCACGCTTTCATTGGCGGTCCAGTTGCGGGGGATCCAGTCCTGATGGACGAGAACAGTGATCAACAGCAGCACCAGCAGGTCGAAGCGCATGCGCCAGAGCAGCTGCAGCAAAACGAGTGCGTAGTCCTGTTTTCGGGTGCTTGGTGGATAGCCGTAGTCGCCAGAGTCGCTCATGGGCTGTTGTTGCAGTGACTCGATCACAGTTGCGATCATCGCTGGCCAATCACGCATTCCATTGCCCAGGCTCGAAGCGTGGGGCCGGCGCCGAGTAATCATGGTTTCCTGATGCCGCGACCGACCCCGCGATGATCTGTGTGACCTCCAACTGCCCGGAGAGTGTGATCCTGGCCCTGGGTGTTCGCGACTGGCCGGTCTGGGCCTGTGAAATCAGCTCTTTCCCCTGGCATTACGACCAGCGGGAAACCTGTCTGCTGCTTGAGGGTGATGTCACGGTGACACCCGAAGACGGAGAGTCGGTTCGATTCGGTGCTGGCGACCTTGTTGAATTTCCAGCAGGGCTGTCATGCACCTGGCAGGTTCATCAACCCGTTCGCAAGCATTACCAATTCGGCTGAGCAAAACGCTGGGTTGCGCGAAAGTTCAGCGCTCAGAATTCAGCGTCAGCGGCCCACTGAGGCCTGCATGGAATCCAACCGACGCGCAGGAGTTCACTCCAGAGCCGTTCAGCAGTGTCCTGGCTCAGATGAACGCGTGTGCTCAGCAATGGTGCTTGGTCTGGAAAAGGTCGCCCTGAATCCACGAACACCCTCGGATCGCGTTCCCAACTTTTTTCGTCGGCATGGAAGCGTTTCGTGTCCTGGGTGCTGGGGTCCTGGATCCAACCATTGCTTGGCATCGTTTCCGTGGGGTGATCAGGGACGCACGCATCCACTCCTCAGCTTTGAACGTTGCGTAGGGGGAGCTCGGAGCCATGGATCCTCTGCTGGTACACCTGTTCTAGTTGCGTGGTGCAGGCGTGTCAACGCATGGCTTGGTCAAGCTCCGTTCTCATCCAGGGGCGTCTCGTTTCGGCTCACGCGTACATTGATGAGCCAGTGAATGGGCTTCAGCCCATCGGGTCCGAGCTGTTGCGCCAACGATGATCTATCTCGCATTCCGTTACGGCAACCTTGAGATGAGCAATCTCACTGTCGTTGTGATTGTTGCCTCGGGGGTGCTGTCGCTGGTGTTCTTTGTTGTGGCTTCTTTGAACACCGACACCAAGGGATTGATTGATTCGGCGGTACAGAAGTTTGATGATGATGATTGAAGTCAGTCCCGTGGATCGCTGAAACTCTGGATCAGGTTTTGAGCCCCTTCCTTCTGAATGGCCTGTCTGAGGTCAGTGTCTTTGATCTATTTGCGGCTGTTCAGACGGGGATTTCAGCCTCAATCTCCCAGCCTTGATCGGTGAGTTCCTTGATCTGCATTGATGCCTCCAGGGAGGGAACCTCAACAAGAAGGAACTCTTGTCCCTGGTGGCAGTAAATCCTGGTCTGACTGATCACGGCGGGGGCTCCCGGGTGACACGTTGCCATCAAACCCGCTTTCGTGTCCTGAGACAAGGGAGATGAGATCCGGTTTCCCATTTGCTCGCATTGGCGAATGGGCTTAGCTTCGAAGGCCCTCGGGGATCTGACGGGGCAGTGATGCGCCGTAAGACGGTCGATCTTGTGATTTGACTGTTTTGCTCGGCGTGTTGATTGCCCTCTCGGTTGAGATTGGATCACTGTGTTTGGGTTGCTGATGCAATTTTTCGTTCTTCAGCCTCAGCTTTAAGGTTGTGGAAGAGGATGCCTTTGCTTGACGCATTGGTGTGTTCGTTGCTACTGCGCAGTCAGTGATGGATCCATCAATGTCACAGGCGCGGGAACTGATCAACGCACACCTTTACCCAGTACTGTTGATCTTTGCTGTGATCTATGGAGCAATTCAGATCTCTCCAATGGCGAACCAAGCGCGCTATTTCAATCACTGTGTTGACGAGGTGATTCGAGAAAGTAATGTGGAGAAAATGTCGTTCTCTGAAAAACGTGCTCTCGCAGTGAGGCTCTGTAATGGGACTTCCCTCTAGTGGATTGTTCCTGATATTGAGCTGAGTCCGCTACAGCATTTGTTTTCGTAAGGATTGGATTGCGAACAGTCTTTCTTTGATTTGACATTCTTGAAAATACGGCTCAATGAGCGACTCAGTGGTTCGTCTTGCTTGCTGGTCAAGCTGAACATTTTCATGGGAGGGTCACGAGTCAATCTCGTGTTATGAGTCAAATTCTCGTTTGAAATAGTTGACGGCGATCTCCTCTGGCTTGAATCCTTCTAGAACCAGTTCAGCCAGTTCGATCAGCCACGTTCGTCGCATCATTTTCTGATGTGGCTGTCCATCAATCGTGCAGGGGAAGACCACGTCATAACCCCGATGGCCGGCAGGGGTCTTCGTCTCCCTGCGTGTGATCCCGTAGCCGGCTTCCTGAAGAATGTTGCGCGACAGCTCGTAGGGCGTGACCTGCCGCTGAGCTGCCAACCTCTGGACCCGTCCCATGGTCAGCCTTGTCTGTGCTGTCTCCACGCTGCACTGACCAGGGCTCGTCGGCAAGCTTCATTCGTCAGAGTGTGGGAGTCATCTCTCACCTGTGGTCGAAACAGAGCATGCTGTCGTTCAGGTCGGACCCCTACAAGGCACTGTTGACAGCCCGTTCATGAAAGCACCAGAAGCACTGTTGGAACGTATTGCAGAGAGTCAAGTCCAGGATCAGGGCTACAAGCGTCTGATTCTGCTGCTGACACAGCTTGGTGACTTTGATTCGATGGAATATGCCCAGGCGTTAGTCCCTGCGCTGCCCAGGCTCGAACAGGCAGGGATTCGCCCCCTCGCCATTGCGATTGGTGATCAGGCAGGGGCAGAGCGCTTCTGCTCGTTTACGGGAATGCCGCCGGAGTTGCTTCAGGTGGAGCCTGATTCCCAGTTGCATCAGGCTCTTGGCCTATCTCCCGGTCTTCAGGCTCCAGGAGGGCCCTGGCCATCGCTTCTACTGATGTGTGCCGGCGTTGGTTCCCCAGGAACTCTGGCTGAGGTGTTGCGTGGCTACACCGGCGACCGTTCAGCGGCTCAACGCTTTGCTGCTGATGAAACCGTGTCGACAGGTGTTCTGCCACCGATTCCTGCCGCTCTGTTCCGGCGGGCAGGCGGCGAGGGTTTCCAGCGCCCATTCGAGCTGGCCACGGTTCGCCTGCGCAACATGAATGAGGTGCTCCGTCACTGGAGCACGTACGTGCCGGATGATCGCTTCATCACGCAGCGTGGCGGTACCTTCCTGCTGGATAGCGACGATTCCCTCCTCTACGTCTACCGCGATCGTGGCATCCTTGGATTTTCGGCAACAATGCAGCGCCCACTCGCATTTCTCGATCCCTGGCTGAATGATGCCGATTGATCAGGAGACTGTGATGAGTCTGCCTCCCTGGCGCGCAGTCGTGCGTGGAGCTCGTCAACGTGAGGGACGATCACCTGGAGCCACCTGGCTGCAGCTGGCCACTGCTGCCTCAGACGGCACGCCCCGCGTGCGCACCCTGGTGTTTCGAGGTTGGAGTGCTGCAGGAGAACTGGAGCTGCTCACCGACGTTCGCAGTGACAAGCCTTCTGAGCTGCTGAGTCAGCCTAGGGTTGAACTCTGCTGGCTGTTCCGCAAGGCCAGAGAGCAGTTTCGACTGCGTGGCACGGCGGTTCTGGTCAGTGCTGAGCAGGAACCGGAGACGTTGCTCGATCATTGGCAACGCCTGTCACCGTCCGGTCGCATGGTCTGGGCCTGGCCGTCTCCCGGTGAACCCTTTCATTCGCAAGGACCCTGGCCTCAAGAGGTTACCGATAACGAGCCGATCTCCGCTCATCTGCTGATCATGCGCATTGCCCTGGATCGTGTGGAGCAGCTCGACCTCAAGCCCCATCCCCACCTTCGCCGTTGCTGGACAGTTCAGGATGGCTGGTCCGAGCAGCGTCTGAATCCCTGAGGATCCACAAGGCCAACCCTCCGCCCCGGCCTCGTGCAACCAACCACCCCTCTGGGCGGCGGCTGATCAGGGCAAAAAACGGCTCCCGACCTTCTTCCGGTGATGGCAATTCACGCTTTAACAGCGTCAAGCGGCCGAGCAGCAGTTCCACCTGCTCAAAGCGGAATTTCAGCAGTGGTTGGCGGCCATTCAGTTCGCCTGGGCCTGTGAACTGGAGGGTGAGACCTGACAGGTTCACGGCGTTGCGCAGTTGAAGTCGATCGCCTGATTCATTTCTGATCTCAAGGCAGGCGCCGATGCGTCGCAGCAGCCAGCCGTTGAGGACACTGGCTTTGGTTTGTCCCTTGGGCCAGATGGTGTTCAGTTGCCAGCACCCCACCAGGTTGCTGGCGGTCAGTCCTGAACCGGCTCGCCGAGCCTGCTTCTCTAGATCTAGTAATGCGCTGTGATCCATGTTCACGGTTCAATCGAGCGGGAGTGATGGTGTTGCTTTGTTCCGAGGATGTCATGACAGACATGTGCTGATCGACTGTTCTTCAGTCGAAGACTGACTTTTGCTGGGCTGAGAGTTTTGATGCATTTCGATCTGCTGCATTTAAAAAAAGGACCACCCCATTGGGGTGGTCCTTGCTGCTGTGTGCGATGGGTTGTGGACCAATCAGGCCAGGAACTGGTCGTTGGTATAAAAACTTGCCAGTTCATAGTTCTCTGCAAGGGCATGAGAACGGCGGACCGCAGCTTCAGCATTGACCATGCCATGGCCAAAAGCATCATCGCGACCTGCAGCTCCTAGATCCATGGCGCTGTGGGTCAACAGATCACGCACGTCGCTGCCTGAGAGGCAAGTGTTTTCAGACCAAACCAAAGCAGCAACACCGGCCACATTTGGGTTGGCACAGGAAGTTCCAGGGAAGTCTGTGATATCGCCGTTTCCATTGACAGCTCTGCTGTCAGTGGGTGCGGAGAGGGTCAGGTCATCACCTTGATTGGAATATCCAGCGATTTGAGTGCCGGTAACATTGGTGATGTTGTCGATCTCATCAGTTGCTGTGAACTGAACAGCGCCGACGCTCGCAATGTTCCCAAAGTCGGTTTGGAAATGTGCAAGATTGTGAGTATTGACACCATCTCTGGACGATTCATTTCCTGCCGCGACTGAAAAGAATCCGTAATCTTCTGTTTCAGCCAGAGATTCCATCATTTGTTCTTCGGTAATCGAGTCTGTGTTTCCACTGGGTCCCCAAAGCCCTTCACCAATCCAATGCGCACCATTCTGAAACACAAGCCGTTCATGAGATTCTCTGTCAGCCTTTGCATCTTCAATTGCTCCGTGAAAGCCTGGATCCCAGACTTGATATGCCCACATTTGGCTCCCGGGAGCGATCCCCGCAATTCCCTGCGAATCGTGACGCGCTCCCATGATGCTCATTGAGTGATGGCCATGATCACGAAAGGCAGTATTGGCTTCAGTATTTTTGCTTGTTTTGTTGACGACATGATCAATTTCATCGTCAATGTCATCAGCATTACCAGCAATATCACCAATGCCAGAATCAAGGGAAACCATCACCACATCACTGGAGCCTCGATTGAATCGCCAGGCACCAGAGACATCCATGGCCTGAAGGTTCCACTGCTCTTTGGTGGAATCACTCATATTGGCGCGGACTCGGATGTCACCGTCTTCGCACGAGATTGTTTCAATGCCCTGCAGATAGAGCTCATCTCCGTTGTTGAGATTGAGAACGTCAAAGACAGTGCCGCCGTAGAATGCTTGTTCACCAAGCGCTGCGCCGCCCGCTGCCGATTGCCCCAGTTGGTTAACAGAGCTACCGTTGAATTCAAGGATGTCGTTTTTGTTGATGCCATCGAGCACTAGTGTGTCTGTGCCGCCACGACCGCGGTAAATTCTGCCGGTGTCGTAGGAATCGCCCCAGCTTATATTGTTGTAAGTGAATGTATTTGCTGTGACGTCACCTCGATAACCACTCCCTACATCAAGGGCATCAATCATCGTGATATTTTCATTAAAGTCTTCGAGATTGATGTTGAGTCCGTTAACGTAATTTGCATCAATGTCGACGTCAATATTCCATATGCTGCGTCGGTCAAGTAAGCTGTCAGATGCTTCCAATTGATCCTTGAGATTCACGTAGAAACTGCTTTGATCAAGGTTAAGAGTGGTGCTGCCAAGATCAACAACTTCGCCAGTGGATGATTTGGTGGCAGAAACTGTCGCCGATACCGAGCCAGGCAAGTTGAAGCTAATGCCCCCCCAGAGATTGATTTCAGGAGCCTGGTTGTTGATAAGGTTGTTGAGGTAGGTCTTGTTGTAGCTGATTTCCAGTGCACCATCTTCAAAGACTTCCTTTTTGGATGCATCGCCTGATGCGTCAAAGATGCGTTGTATGCCGAACACTGAATCCAGATTCAGATTGCGGTCAAAGTAATGCTCCCTCCTGATGAGATTTGTTTGGGGGTTGTTTCGACCGATGGCAGCTTGGGTGATCCCATTACTGGACTCTTGTCTCCAGGCAACACGATCATCAATGATTCCTCGGCTGAGCTCAGGGAAAACGCCTCCTTCTGTTTCGGTTTCTATTCCGTTGGATTTGCTGTGCATTAAGACATTGCTTTTGAACGGATCTCTCTGCTCCTGTCTATTTGCTTCCTCAAAGTCTTGACCCAAAGTTTTAGAGGCCTTGTCTGACTTCTTGAAGTCTGTATTGCCTGTGCTCTCGAATCCAATTGGATCCCTGTCAAGTCCAATGCTTTTCAATGACCTTGACCATGATTTTGCTGCACTTGGTTGTCTGCGACCAACCTTTGCCCACTGTGTTGAATCAGCCTCAAAGCGTGCTTCACCATTAAGTCGAGAGTTGAAACTGGTCTGTGCTCGTGACTCGAACTCGTTGGCTTCCTGGCCGTTTTGCTCGCCGCGGGTGTTGTCGAGGCGCTCCGCTTTGTTGAATCGGTTTGTTTGGAAGCGACGTCGTCTCGGGGCTTGAAAATAGGATTGAAATCGGTTCAGAAAAATCGAATTGGTGTTGAACATCGGAGGAGAGTGATGTGGAGATTGATCTCCGGCGAGTTCACCATCCTTCTGATTGCAGGTTGATGCGTTGATTGACATCAACGACAGCTGTGATCTTGCTCACAACGTGACTCGGTGCTGTGCTGAATAGTGCGCATTCCTCGGTTGTGCCTGCGCTGAAATCATGTCTCGTTTCTGGAGACTGTCCTTTGGACCCTCCCGGTGAACTTCAGTCACCCTCTGATTGCTGGCACGCCAGCATGAGATGACCGTTTGTTGCAACACCCATGGCTGATCCCGCAGTGTTTCAGCAGGCACTCAGCTGGTCTGCATTGGCTGCACTTGCTCCGCCTGCAGCTGAGCGCATCGAGGGTCCTGCCAATGCTCAGGCCACGTTGCGCCTGTTCGGTCAGCTGGAGGAATCGGTTCGGGTCACACTGTTCCGCGATCACCACGCCTGGTGTCCGTACTGCCAGAAAGTGTGGCTCTGGCTTGAGTTCCGCCGGATTCCGTATCGAATCCGCAAGGTCACCATGCGCTGCTATGGCCCGAAGGAGCACTGGTTCACGGAGCTCGTGCCTTCCGGGATGCTCCCGGCTTTGGAGCTTGATGGCCGGCTGATTACCGAAAGTGATCGCATCCTGGAGTCGCTGGAACGCAGCTTCGGTCCTGTCGGCGCTCCCATGGCCGACCACAGAGTGCGTCGGCTTCGCGATCTGGAGCGCCTGCTGTTCAGGGCCTGGTGCATCTGGTTGTGCACCCCCGGTCTCGGAGAGGGCCAGGAACGTCAGGCTCGTATTCAGTTCCAGGGTGTGGCCAAACAGATGGAGCAGGCGCTCGCCAGCGGGGGAGGTCGCTGGCTGGATCCCGATGCACCGGATGGTCCGATCCCAGGCACAGCCGACCTGGTGTTCATTCCCTACGTGGAACGGATGAATGCCTCACTCGCTTATTTCAAGGGCTTTGCCTTGCGCCAGGAGCATCCCGGAATTGATCATTGGCTCACTGCACTGGAGCAACTGGAGACCTATCGAGGTACCCAGAGCGACGTGCACACCCATGCCCATGACCTGCCGCCGCAGATGGGTGGCTGCTGGGCTGATGGCAGTCAGGACCAGCAGCGGATGGCTCATGCTGTGGATTGCGGTGCAGGACTTGATGAGCTCGAAAGTCGCTGGAGCTCGTCAGGCGCAGCGGTGTCGCCGCGGGGGCGTGCGTTGGAGAGAGTGCTGAGGCATCGCAGCACTCTCCTGGCCCGAAGTCCCCTGGGGGATCGCTTCGACCAACCACTGAGAGCCGCACTGAGTGCGATGGTTCTGGAACAACCTGTGGAACCGGAGAGTGGATCGGCTGCAGCTCTGCGCTATCTGCGCGATCGGATCTCCGTGCCCCGCGACATGCCGCTGGAGAGTGCCAGGGTGCTGAGGCAGAGTCTCGAGTCCACTGCCGCACTCGATGGTGATCAGCATGCTGATGCACTGCCGTTCGAGCATCGTTTCGATCAGGACCCCAGACCGTTCTTGGACCCATCACAGCTGATGCGTTGACGTAGTCACTGGAGCCAATGCCAGAACATTCCGGAGGCTCTTTCCGATCAAAAAGCATCGTCTTGGCAGCGGATCTCAACCACCGGTTCAAAGGCACTGGCTCAACTCTTGAACCCGATCCTTCCGATCACCCGACCCGGATCGGTCAACAAGCGACCGATCATTGCGAATGGGTATACAGGGATACCAGATCAGCAATTTCAGGGTCAATGCACCATATATGGCGTTGACGAGCCTCGTGAGTGATCCCAAGATGTGTTTCCCCATCACCCTGGCCCGGCTGCACTAGCAGTGGGGTCTTTTTATTGATCTGCTGGGTTTGGGCTGGGACGAAACTCTTTTCCTGATCAGAGTCAGAGGTGCGACCGTCCACGAAGGTTCGGTTTTAGGAACTTTGCCTGCATCCCCACCTGATCGACGCTGAATGCAGCTCAAGCAAAGCGATGACAACAAAATTGGCTGCTGCAAGCAACTTTCTTCAAAAGCAATGCAGCAATGTGCTGCTGTGTGCCGGTGTGATCGGCACCACGGCATTGGCAATGGCACCAGCAGCGGAGGCAAAAAATAACCACCACCACCGCCACCACCATCACCACAACCAGCATGAGCTGAGGCAGTTGCGCCGTGACATCCGTCATGACACGCGTGTCTACAGGCATGCACGCAGGGCTTATCAACGTGATGTCAATCGTTATCCCCGCGTGATGCCTGCCTATGGCTACGGCCCTGGTTACGTCTATGGAACACCTGCAGGCTTTGGGATTCAACTGCGCTTCTGACCGCTATTCGGGATGCCTGATGTTTCAAGCAGGGGTCGGTGAGCAGTGTGATTTCGCCATCCCGGCGAAATGACCAATCAACATCGCCACCAAGTTGACCGACAGCCCTCAAGGACTTCGAAGCTTGCGGCTATGAACCACGAGTCGCTGAACAGATTCAGACCTCTTTTCGACAGGCAAGTTCTGTCACTTCAGATCTCCAGCACTGGTGGGCTCTAGGCAGTGGGTTGAGCTGGAACCCTGAGTTTTGCAAGGAGACGGCTAACCGCCGCTCCGCAATCTGCCATTCAGGAGCAGGGCATGCGGTTGAGTTTCAGATGGATCGCGCCACTGGGAACCAATCAGTAGCGAGGGCTACCACTAGTCCCAACCTGCCTGTGCCCTGTTTGTTTCTCAAACGTCTTTGCTCTTTGCGGGTCCTGTGAGACTTCAAGGGATAAGCCTTGCTGATGACATGTTGTCCTGTGGAAAAGAAAGGTGGTTTTCCACCAATCTCCGGGGTTTTTCCACAGGAAATCTGCGCAACCCCTTTTAAAAAAGAAAGTCTGTGGTTTTTGACCCGGGTGCCATTCGCCGCTTGACAGAAGAGCGTGCTCGCTTGGAAGGGAAAGATTCGATTGCACCGCCAAGCCAAACACCCCTGCAAATAAATGAGTCTCACGTGAGACCAGGAATTCCTGGCAATTCTGCGAGCGCTTTGACGTCAGCCTGGATTCATGGCTTTGTGGTGGCGAAAAGACGGATGTCCAAAGACTGAATGGATCGCAACCAACTGGAAAGCTGCATCAATCCCTCGTTGGCAAGGGCCTCTGCAGATGAGACGCCCTATGTGAGCCTGGAATCTGAAATACCTGAAGTCCTGTTCGCTGCAATGAAGGGTTTCATTGGTGCCAACCCCAACTGGGATCAATATCAGGTGATGAGTTCAGCGTTGGCGCGATTTCTCTACCAGAATGGCTGTAGTGAGAGAGCTGTGACTGAGCGCTATCTCGATGACTTGTTCACGACAACAACCTCTCAGTCACAGACCAAAAAGGAAGACATCCGAACTGCTTGAAATTCAAATTTCTGGTCATGACCTCAGTCGATTCAATGGCTGATAGACCCGAGTGAAGTGGTGCCTTTCAATCAGAGAGCTCAGCCATTCAGTGGCCGGTGAAGGTTGACGTTCTGCTTCTTCATTGCCATGGCTGGTAACTTTGGATTCACTCGTTCCTTCGAGCAGCTCTGTCGATCAATGCCCGCTTGGATCAATTCGATTCTCGTATGACACTTATGGGGAGCAGGTGTCATTCCCAGTGGCGATTTCCTGCACTGTCTGTGTGAAGAAGTTCAGAACTTTCCTGTTGTCGAAAATCTCCATATGGCTGATCTTCGCAAACTCTTTTATTTCGCATTCTGGGTTTCTTAACCACACGCGGGGAGCCCGATTCATCCAATGGCTATCGCCTTGATCGCCCAAGGTTGTGATTAATTCCGGTCCATTCTGTGAGTAAAACCCACCACATTGAGGATTTGTGCAATTTGGATTAGGGGCATGCTCTCGAGCAAAAACAAACCCTGCCGTTGTCGGCAGACCCGTTCCGAAAACGACACGGGTCGGCACAGCTAGTGGCTCATGATCTCGTGCGCCCTGCAGGAACCAAGTCTGCTTGTCCAGTGCGTAACGATCAGCCGCCTTTGCAACCGCCAATGCACCTGCCTCTCGCAACAGAGCACTTGAATCTCTGGCCCGATAGGAGCTCTGACCCCAGCGATACAAAATTTTTTCTCCGTAAACGCTGCTTTGTAGACCGAGTGCGAGCTCCCCAACCCATGTCATGTCCGAAGGTGACGCCACATGGTTGTTGCTGTCCCAGCTCCATTGCTTCTGGAATGCCCAGCGCAAGCAATCGCTGCACCCGGAAAACTGGCCAGCGAATGAGAAGAACAGTCCCACATGCTGAGCAACCCAAACCGGATCCTGCGTACGCAGAAATTGATAGGCCAAAAGACACCCTTGGCTATGGCAAGCAAGCGTGACTTTCGTGCCATTGCTCTGTTAGACGTGGCCGATGATCAGGTTTTTGAGATCTGCTACAAATCTGGTTTCACCTGGTGGATATCGGTAATCAAAGGGGATGCAAGCCAGATTTTTTTGGTTTCCCAGCCCTCGGAGACAAGACTCTCCACCATGCCTCCGTAACGAGGACATTCACGTGCGAAATCCCGGCCGATTGAAACTGGCCTGACCCGAACCCCTCGACGGCTCCGTGCTGATCCATCCGCATCAATCCTGAGCTTGAGCCAGTCCTGTACAAAACCCACATCCGCCGCCTCCAATCCACTTCCTCGGGCATAGTCCAGAGCATTGGCCACCGGAGGGCTGAATCCGGCAAAAACTGCGTCTGGATTCATCGCAGGGAGCAGAAAATTGAAGTTCGCTTCGGGTCGCCCCTCTCTCAACCTCCACATGCAGTGCGTTCATCCCGTAGCCGGGTACGAAAATGATCGTCGGCAGAGGCTTCCGGTCTGAACTTGTGCTTCCGCAGGACACCAATCCAAGCAACAGCAGGGACAGTGATCGGAGTGCTGTGGATCGATGCTTGATCATTCCTGCGCATTGCCTGACCGGTGACACGTCAGATTCACGATTGGAGGTTTTGCTCGTGAAGGCAATCCTTGATTAGACCGATGCCAAGGCCTTGATTACCGCCTGGGGGTGAGACCCCGCCAACCGCCTGAGCAGAGGACGTCTCAAGCCTGAAGCTTCACCCCCCTGCCTGTCTCCATCAGTGATGGGGTGAACAATGCATCAGCTCCCTCGGTCAAAGGCTGGGATAGGCGTTTGCTAAAGCCCAAAGAGCCCAGGCTGCGACGTAAGTGAAGGTCAGCGTTGCCCAGGCCGCAGTGATTGAGCTGGAGCGCTTGGACATTGGTAGCTGGATTTTTCTCGCCATCAATGGAGGTCAGAGATTTCCCATTGCTCGCTAGATCCTGCCCAATCGCCCACCCATGTCTGTAAGTTCTGACTCAGCGGGTCTACTCGGCCATGGCGATTCAGGCCTCATCCCGTTCCCCAGCAGGCTCATCGAGTTGAACCGATCGATCGAGCGGGTAAGTCCGCAACCTGTTGCAAGGTGGAGGGGATTCCAGGCTGGCTGATGACCACGATTACTTTGCTGGGTACTGGTCTCCTGGGCGCTGCGATCGGCCAACGGCTGCTCCAGGTCGGTTTCACGCTGAACGTGTGGAATCGCAACCCCGCTCGCTGTGCTGTGCTTTTGGAGGCAGGGGCCCAGCAGCTGAATCATCCCGGCCAGGGGCTGGAGGCTTCATCGGTGGTGGTCACAGTGCTGCGCGATGGCCCCGTCACCGCGGAGATTGTCCGCAGCCTCGGTTCTCTGGGGGGGAGGTGCGTCGTGCCGATGGGCACCATGGGGATCAGTGAAAGTGTTGCCCTAGCTGAGCAGGTGCGCCTTCAGGGGGGCTCCTATCTGGAAGCTCCTGTGTTGGGTAGTCGTCCGGAGGCGTTGAAAGGCAGCTTATTGGTGATGGCCGGTGGCGATTCGAAGGTGTATGACGCTCAGTTGCCCCTGCTTCGGCAGCTGGCATCTGAGCCGCGTTTGATGGGTGCCGTGGGTACGGGTGCTGCCTCGAAGCTGGCTCTCAATCAGCTGATCGCCAGCCTCACCCATGGATATTCACTGGCGTTGCGTCTGGTTCAAGCCTCAGGTCTGGACGTCGATCGCTTCATGGAAGTGCTGCGCCCTTCAGCTCTTTATGCCCCCACCGTCGATAAGAAGCTGGTGAGGATGATGTCTCACCAATACGGCGATCCCAACTTCAGCACCAGTCTGCTGCGCAAGGATCTTCTGCTGTTTCTGCGTGAGGCGCGATTGGCGGGGGTGAATGCCACGGCTCTGGACGGACTCGCAAACTTGCTCGAAGGCGCTGTTGACACCGATCTGGACGCCGGCGATTATTCCGCCCTTCATGAACTGACGGATGGACGCTGAGTCGACGGTTGTGTTCAGGCTCAGCTGAGGTACCAGTGGATCAGGTCCATCACCTGACCGGCGGGACCATGTCCGGTGATGCATTCGCCGACGATCGCGGCTGCGAATCCCACCATGGCGGTACGCCCATTGATGCGCTCAACAATTTCCAGCGCCGAGGTGTTCCAGGGACGACTGGTGGTGAGACTTTCTCCGAAGGCTTCGATGGGTTCGTATTGATATTGCTGGTCGGGCATGGGACAAGGCGCTTGTGCGGGAAAGAAGCTTATGCAATGTCCGCAGGAATCTGAATAGTGTGATTTGCCTCCATGCCACCTGCTGCTGTGAACGTTGATCGTCTGCGTGAACTGTTCACGAAGCCCTACGGCATGCCTGCTCCAACTGAGGAGCAATGGCGAGAGCTGTACGACGAGAACGTGCGCTTCAAGGATCCAACTCAGGAGCGTCAGGGCATCAAGGCCTATGTCGAAGCGCAGGACGGATTGATGCGGCGTTGCGATGACGTGTACCTCACCCCTGGCGCCATCGCGGTGGAGGGGGACACTGCATTTGTGGAATGGGAGATGGGACTCAAGATCAAGGGGATCGAGTTCGTCTATCCAGGTACCACTCGCCTGCTCTTCAACGCTGAAGGCAAAGTTGAGGATCACAGAGACTATTTTGATTTCGTGGGCCCCACGTTTGAGCCTGTTCCCGTGGTTGGTGGTTTTGTGCGCTGGCTTTACAAGCGGTTTGTTGACTGAGATCGGCTCAGTTTCCAGAACAGGAGACTGATGGTCGCAGCCCCAAAACCGAGGAACAAAGTGATGAGAGCTTCGCTGTCCATGTCAAGCACTCGTAACGTTGCTTCATTATGTGGCATTTGGGCGGAGCTGTGTTGCTGGCCTTGAGTGAGTATATCTGCTCATTTTTGCCCTGATCCGTTCTTTCGGCACACGATGTCGGGGAGTGGTCTCTTACGTTTCGTAAACTATCTTTTATTTCTGTGATCAGGGCAATCCTCACTAAGCCGTTCCTTGCAGACGTCGGCCTCCTTGTGCTTCGGGTTTTCACCGGAGTGCTCCTGATTCATCATGGCTACGAGAAGCTCGCCAACATCGATAACTTCGCTGACGCGTTTGTCCGTCCTCTCGGACTTCCATTCCCGATCACGCTCTCTTACATCGCAGCTTTCTCGGAAGTTGGTGGCAGCTGGCTGCTGATCACTGGATTGCTGACACGCTTCGGGGCCCTGGCCATCCTCGGAACAATGAGCGTGGCCATCTACCACGCTGTCAGCACGTCGGGTTTCAACATTTATTTGCTTGAGCTGCTGGGTCTGTACTTCGCTTCTGTGGCAGCAATCCTCGCAGTTGGTCCCGGCCGATTGTCTGTTGACGAGTTGATCGCCCGACGTTTTGCTCCGGACACTCGTTCTCAGGCTGATCGTCTTGAAGCTGCCTTTGTCGCCAATAACGAGCAAGCTGAAGCAGTCAAACCTGATGTCGTTGCTGACGGAGTCAGCTGAATCTGTCTCGCCCTGCTTCAGTACACAGACTGAGGCAGGGTGAAACCACTGTTCATATGCTCAAAATCGAGCATCACCCAACTGACCCAGATCACCAGGGCAATTACGCCGGATACAGCAGCGAAGCGAGCGAAATTGCGGGCAATCAGCTCAAACATGCTGATCTCCTTCATGGGCTTAGGGCAGGGACCTTCATTTTGCTTGATTTGTCGCTTCGCTGATGCCCTTCCAGCTCGACACTCCCACACTCAGCCTGCTTCTGTTTGGATCGGTTTTCGCTGGTCTTCAGGTGTGGTGGATTGGATCGCTGGTGATTCGCAACAACCGCCGTCGCGGCGAGAGACCTCTCAGCACTCAGCAGTTCCGCCGCGATCTGGAACGTATCTTTCGAGAGGAATCCTGATCGAGCCGACCTGAGATGTGCGGTCGTTTTGCCCTCTCGACGCCCTTGCACAAGTTGCCTCCTGTTTTGTTTGACGGGATGGCTGAGGACCATCGCACTCGCTATGCACCAAGGGACATGATTGTTCCTGGTGAGCCCCTGCTGGCCTGTCGGTGTGATCAGTCCGGTCCTGAGGCATCGTTGATGCTCTGGGGACTGATCCCAGGCTGGTTGAAGGACCCCTCCACCGGCCCCAGGCCCTTCAATGCCCGTGCGGAAACGGTTGCTGACAAGCCCAGTTTTCGAGGGTCCTGGCGTCATCGACGCTGTCTGATCCCTGCCAGTTGTTTCTTCGAAAAAGGTTGCACCATCAGGCGCATTGATCGCCAACCTTTCTGGCTTGCTGGTCTCTGGGAGCGTTGGCTGGGGAGTGACGGCAGTGAGGTTGATACCTGCACTGTCCTCACCACGATTCCGAATGCGCTCGTCAAACCCCTGCACCACCGGATGCCCGTTCTGATTCCGGAGGGATTGGAGGAAGCCTGGATGGCTTCCCTTGACGGCCAGCAGCTGAAAGCTCTTGAACCGCTGCTCGCTCCATGGGACCCGAGTGGCTGGGAAGTGGTTTCAGATCGGGCCGATGGTCAGCTTTCGTTGCTGCCTGCCCTGCAAACCTGATCCATGTGTTGACGCAATGCTGATATCAGCAGCGTCCATTGAGTCTTGATGGCCTGTGAAGCCGCAATCTTGAAAGCATTGTCAGCAGTTGTGCAGGGAGTTGTTGCCAGGTTTTCCTCTCATACAACGATTGACTTCTCCCTTACTGGTTTTTCGATCATCTTCTTGATGCTGACCTGGGTAATGGCCAGTCGTTGAGTTGTTAACTTCAGCAGGCGATTCAGACTCTGATCGTTCTTGGGTGGCGTAAGACATCCATGATTCTTATTCATTCGGGTGCTGTCTGAATCCATCGATCAACAGCAGTTGCTGCTTTCAGCAGGCCGGTTAGGTCGTCAAGACCTGCGCCAGTACTCACTTCCGAATCAATTGATTCCCGCTCCTGGCCAAGGAGACCTTGCTGCTTGGAGCAATTGATACGACGCAGGAGTGCGTCGGTATCAAAATCCAATAGGGACTGATGATTATGGCCAACACGCAAGCTACAACTTTTCAGCGTCGCGTTGGAGAAGTGCTCATTGCTCAATTCTCCTCGAAGTTGCTGCTCAATCTGATTTTTCTCCTCACTTGGGTTTGGGGATTGTTCTGGATTGTCAGCGCAGGAGAATCGGATTCCAGTGTTTTCTTTGCGGGTCTGCCTGCCATGCTTCTTGTGGCCGGCGCATGGTTCACCTTTTTGAATAGAGGCTTTGACCGGAAATGAACAGCTCCAATCAGGCTACAACTGAATTGCCGAAGAATTTTCGTGCCTTTGGCTTTGCGTTCTTTATGGCTGGCGCTTTCTTCCATTGCATGGATTTCCTCGGTGTTGAAGACACTTTGATGTGGGGAATGGGGCTTGGCTTCCTGGGGGCATTGCTGTTGTCGTTGTATTTCTGGACGCGGATGGCAGTTAATAAAAAAATCTGGAAATATCTTGTCTAAGTACCGGCTGCTGATCCTGTAGTTGGTTCTGATTGATTCCGAGCTGTTTCTGGGCATTAGAAGTTACTCCTTGGTTAAATCACTCAAGCTTCTTTTGTTTGGAATTGTGGAGTATTTTTGTTGCTCAAATGTCGATTTGCTTATTCCGGAGGTCCTGATGGCCTTCATAGCGAATGTGGTTTGTTGTTCTTTGATTCGCAACTGTTCTGTGGTCCGCAAAGATATCTGTGTGAGTTGTAGCTGGTCGCAGTGATTGCCTGCTTGTGGTGAACCATGATTGACATGGTCTGATTTTGCCGTGGGCACTTGGGGCTTAGGTTAAGGCGATGCTTAGCTATAGATTCCGTGATGGTGTGCAGGTTGATTGGGGTGAGGACAATGTTGTCATCACGGCGCCCTATGCCACGCGACTGAACTCGATCCGACAAAGCCAGCGAATTGATCATCCAGGTGACTCGTTGAAGAGTCTTTTGAAAGATCTGGTGGGAACTGGAGTTGATCGAGAAAATCTTTTAATCTTGGATAATGCGTTCTCCAACAAGACAGAACATCGAGAGCTTCTGAGCGAGCTGGATAGGTTTTATACGAAGGGACTGCTTTTAACTGAAATCAGTGGTTTGGAGGGCGCTGCGATCTGTCTTGCTCCTGTGAAGCCGTTGCTTCATCGCAAGACCGCTCCAGAGGGTATTTATCGCATCAAGTTTTCAAAATTTGTCATTGTTCAACCCTGGGTTGATGGTCTGGAGATTGTCTCGCCTTTAGCAACGGGAGCTGTTCGTCTGAAGGATCAGAGATTGTTTTCGATTCTTTTGCAGCTTGTAGCAGCCTGCGATGAGGCAACAATCAGAGGGTGTCTTCCTGATGATCTTCAGTCGCATTATGCAGATGTGATTTCATTGCTGTTGAGCTCCGGCGTTGCAGGAGTTTGCGATGGACGGGGTGTTGCTGACATTGATCAAGATGCTGTTGAGGCGGGCTGGACGTTTGAAGATCTCGCTTTTCACTGTCACACACGTGAAAAGATGATTGACCTTTGCCGCAATCAAGCACGCCAGACGCCAATCGACAAAAAGCAGTTTCCTGCGAAGCATCAAAGAATCATTCGGGGCAGTACAGCTCTTCCATTGCCATCCAGCGTTAATCACAATCTCAGTTTTTTTCAAGTTGTTCGCGAGCGGAAAACAATACGTGCTTATCAAGAGCAGCCGATTAACGCTGGGCTGCTGAGTGATTTTCTCTGGCACTCCATGCACATCCGTGAGGAAATCTCCTGCGATCCGGGTCTGTCGAGAGCCTATGCAGGCTTGTTGAAACCTGTTGCCAGCGCTGGAGCTCTTCATTCGATAGAGCTGTACCTGTGCATCAACCGATGCATCGGTCTTCAGCCAGGTTTTTATCACTTCGACTCCTCTGATCACTCCCTGGGAAAGCTGTGTGATCTCATCGACCCTTGCTTGCAGATGCTCGAACTGGCTGCGGCCTCAACCTGTCGTGCACCTCAGGCAGCTTCTGTTTCGCCAAGTCAGGGGCAGTTACCTGATGTGCTTGTTGTGATGGCTGCCCGTTACGGCAGAAATGCAAGTCTTCATCAGCAAACAGGATTGTCCTATGCGCTGATCCTCAAAGATGTGGGATCGATTTATCAGCAGCTCTATCTTGTGGCGACGGCTCTGGGACTCGCTCCTTGTGGGCTGAGTTTTGGCAGCAGCGAGTTGTTTCACCAGGCATCAGGCCATCCCGGGTTGCTGGAATGTTCCGTTGGTGAATTCATGATCGGTAACCCACCGTCAAACGCATGGCTTTGAGCCAAAGGCTGGTGTTGTGGGGTGAACCAGCAAGGTAACTCAGTTTGGCCATTGTGAATCCGAATGGTTTGGGCTCTGGCGTTAAAGCCTCTCCTGCCGAAGACGCCTCATTGTGTTTCTGGGCATCATCCGATTGTCTTGCAGTGAATGGATGCGATTGCCCTGCTGTCGAGCGCGCGGGTGATAGTTGATCAGCACTGTGCCAATCAGCATCAGAACGATCACTGCTGCGGCTCGCAGCATTAGGAGCATCAGCTGAACTCATCTTCAAGCCCAGGTTGCACCACGCCCTGTTCGAGCGGCAGCAATTCCTCGTCGTCCCCAGCCCTGCTGCGCACTGGTGCGCTGAAACCGCGAGCACGTGGGTTTTTCACCTCAAAGGGTCCCGGTGTTCCAGCCGGTACCGCCAAGCGCAGCGCAAAAGGGTGGTCTCCCGGTAGAACATCGCCGATCGATCCCACCCGCGTCCGGTTCTGGAGCACCGGTTCGCCGCTGCGATCAAGAATCCGGGCATAAACATCGGTATCCACAATGGAGTTGCGGCCTGGGTTGCTGACGTTGCCGCTGAGCACATAGCAGCTCGCTCCTTCAGGGCTGGTGATGTTGCTGCGCTGTCTGTTGCTGTCCCTTGGTTGAGAGCCTGGGTCGGAAGCATCGCAGGGAGCAAGGGTTACGGAGGTGAGCTTCAGGTCTGCGGCCCATGCCGGTTGCGCTATCAGCAGAAGGGCAACAAACAGCAGTGAGAACAGACTTCTCAGCATGGGACCCAGACAGGATGGGCGGACGCTATCAGGGCTCGATCGCCCCCGCGAGCAGAGAGCGTCGCCTGTCGCTAGAAGAGGGCGAATTCGTGCGTCCGACGCATTCATTTCATGCAGAGCCCCTCGTCGATGCGATCGGCCACACCAGGAGGTCCCGAAGGCAGCTTGGTGGCGATCGTTGCCCTTGTGTTGGCCGGTTTACTGCTCCTGGGTCAGGCATTGTTCGTGGTCCCAGCCGGTGAGGTCGCGGTGATCACAACCCTTGGCAAGGTGAGCGGGGCTCCGCGCCAGCCGGGCCTCAATGTGAAAGCACCTTTGGTTCAGCAGGTGTGGCCATTCAGCATCAGGACTCAGGTGAGGCCGGAGAATTTCGCCACTCTCACCAAGGATCTTCAGGTGATCCAGGCCACAGCCACCATCAAATACGCCTTGCGCCCTGATGAAGCAGGCCGCGTTTACAGCACGATCGCGAGCAGTGATCGCGATGTTTATCCGCGCATCATTCAGCCTTCGCTGCTGAAAGCCTTGAAGTCTGTGTTCTCGCAGTACGAGCTGGTCACAATCGCTTCTGAGTGGAATGACATCTCCTCGCTTGTGGCCTCAACGGTTGCTGAGGAACTGGACCAGTTCGATTACGTGAAGGTTGTGGGTCTGGATCTCACCGGTCTGGAGATTGCTGAGGAATACAGAGCAGCCATTGAGCAGAAGCAGATAGCTGAGCAGCAGCTGCTGCGCGCTCAGACGGAGGTCAAAATCGCTGAACAGGAAGCGCTGCGTTACGACACGCTCAACAAGAGCCTCGATGATCAGGTTCTCTACAAGCTCTTTCTGGACAAGTGGGATGGCCAGACCCAGGTTGTGCCTGGACTGCCTGGGGGTGCAGGCGGAACCCCCCCAGTGATTGTCGGTCGCAAGTGATGCTGTCTCAGCTGCCGGCACTGATGAAGCCATCTGCTTTCGGGAGAGATGTTCTCCCGGCTCGTGGTTGGCTTCAGGGGCGGGTCTGTATATGAGTCAACGTGCAGCCACAGGCTTGCTGCTGGTGCTCCTGCTGGGTCTGATTACCCATTTCGCGGCCCGGATGCGCGTGAGGGTTCAGTACCGGGTTCTGCCGCAGCAGGGACCTTGGCCTGAGGCCCCAGGTCCTTCACAGCAACGGAATCAGCTGCCAGGAGTGCTGATGTGATGGCTGATGCCATATCGGCGCCCTGGAGAAGAAAAACCGATGGATTCCGATGAACCCGTCAGGTTGGGTTAGCGGTGAAGAATCCCTCTGGAGGCTCACCATGTCCATGAAACAGCTGGAGACTTTTCTCGCCAGGGCTAACGGCAACGACAACATCCGCCGCGAGGTTGAGCAGTGCGCTGGGGATACAACCTGCGTGGCCAAGGTCGGAATGCGCCATGGTCACAAGTTCTCTGCTGCCAACTTCAGCCGCTGGCAGCGCGAGCACCAGTGATCATTCGGGCCGCCGCTTGAATCGGCGCGCGGCCCTTATGTAACGGCACGTTGACGACATCCACGCCTTCTCGGTGGGAGCTTTTAGAAACTCTTCGACGGAAACTAGAGCGCTCCATGCAGATCAGCTTCAGCAGTGAACTGGCTCATTCCATGGCGGTGATGTTGCTGGAATTGCATGCTGAACTTGAGGAGTTCGCTTACCAGCACGATCACGCGTCTGATCATGCTGAGCAGCCGTCCCCCTATCTGCTGGAAAGCTCCGCTCAAGCCTGATCAGGATCCACAGGCAGTCCACGCAGTCCCAGCGCGATCTGTCGAGCCATCAGCAGACCCGGATAAAGACGATTGGCCCGACCGGAATCGCTGAAGACAACATTCAGCAGACGCAGCAGAGGGTCGCTTGGGGAGAGCTGTTGACAGAGCATTGCGATGGCTTCACTGCCATGCCAGATGTTGTCTTGATCCATCAGCACAGCGCCGTTGCTGAGATCGAACCCCTTGTTGCGCAATTCCGTCCTCAGTGCGTGGTCACTGCGCCCATCCCTGATCACCAGGTCGGGCAGGCCGCCCATCAGTTCACTGCGTTGGGCGAAATGCCTGCAGAAGGGGCAGCCGCCGTCATAAACAAGTGTTAGAGCCATGAAGACATCCTGGCGCGTTCAGATGCCGTTCAGAGGCAGTTCCCGACAACGGTCCGCAGCCAAGTGTCACTTCAGCTGAAGCGGGCTGCACTCTGAACGGTAGGTTGATGCCATCGATTAGATGGATCGCATCAGGCTCGAATGGCAGACAAGGAACTCCTCAGAGAGGTGGCGCTTGAGCTCTGGGGCTCAGTCAAGAAGCTGCGTCCAGGCCTGCCGAGGGAGTCTCGGCTTGAGCTCACGCTCAAAGCTCTGATGGTGATCGGTGATCTGCATGACCAGGTGCAGGCTGCTGTGGTGGTTGGCGTGATCGCTGAACAGGAACCCCCAGAGAACGAGCCTGAGGGGCAGGACGTGACCAAATCGGCAGACGCTGCTCCCGAGGTCGAACAGACACCTGACGGTCGCCGGGTGGTGCGTCGCCGCTCCCGCTCCGCCGGTTGAATCGAGCGATCGCGCCGGTCGTCTTTGAGGCAGCAGGGCTGGGTCCGGATCCTTTTGGGTGCCGTTGCTATCCGAATGAGTGAAGATAGTCAGCCCTTGAAACGATCGTCAGGACTGTGCAACTCCAATGATTCCTGCCCTTTCTGAACCAGGCGTGTGTGGCTCCATCTCAGCGATCAAGCTCCGCTGATGAGTGGTGGCCTCTCGCGTGAATCGCTCAAAGAGCGACAAAGGTATGCCGACTGGTATGAGGAAAAATCTGAGCAGGAACAACAGCTGATCGATGAGATTGCTGACTGTACTGATTATATTCTTGGAGAAGATCAGAATAATTCATTTATCTGTCTTTTGAGGCAAAATGGAATTGAAACAGCTGATCAGTTTGCTGATTCTTTTTGTGTTGAATATGAGGGTATCGTTGAGTCGGATGAATTTGTGGTTGTTGTTTTCGAGGGTAACTCATACTTTTTCAGGAGATTATGTGGCCGGTTTCGGTAATGCTTTTGCCTTGATCTCTTGGGCTGTTGTGTCTCTGCGATTTTCGCATAGCCCTTTCGATTCCTTGTGAACAGGCTTTTCGGTATAAGGCTTTAGTTGTAAAACAATCGTTGTGCGTAGGTGGCTGATTGGATCGGTCTCAATGATTGGGAGGGCTGCCGGAATTTGTGCAACAACCGGATCACATCCATGCAGGGCAAGGGCACCAAAAACGGAGAGTCTGAGCTGATCACTGTCGCTGAGCAAGTATTGGCCGGAGTTGCTGATCAATGCCCAGCTTTGTCAGTGATTTAGTTTGATCTCTTCCTGCGCAGTTCCGCTTGATGACGCCAGTCACAGCCTTCAAAGTCGCCTTTGATCCTGTGCCCAGCCTCCATGCGTCAGTAAGCCGTCCTTGCGTTTTGTCGTATAGGGCTCATCTGTATCACCCACATAAATAGTCGGTCACACATTGTTGCGGCAGATAAGAGAAACCGCGTCCACCAGCCCCGCCTTCCAGCTCTTCGTCTGAAAGCTCTGATTGAGCTTTGCTGAAGGGATCAGCAGGAAGATGAAATCCAGCGTCTTTGGCAATGGCGGCAACAGCATTGGTATCAGCTGCGGCTTTGAGCTGCTCCTGAAGGCTGATGTTGCCTTTGGCGTTAGCCAGGAAAGCTGTGAGTAGTTCTTGTGTCATGGTTCTAAGCAATGAATGTTTAGGGGTGTTGCCCCCCGTACTGCTTCAAGGTCACAGTCTTTCTGGTGAACCTCACTACATAGCTCAGGTGCAGATCGCGAGAGGTTCTGGTGAATATCTGGTGAATGGCTCAGAACTTTTTCATGATTTAGGTAGGTAATGCATCCGCCCGCCTGATCTCTGCACAACTGCACTCAAGCGTGCCAGGTATTGGAGGCTGATTTATGGGATTAGTCAGGCTATTGAAGCAATAAAAAGCACCTGCCAATGCAGAGGTTCTGAGTGTGTAAGCTGTTGAAGATTGATGGAGGCTTAGTATGTTCAAGTGCAGTGATGTTTGCCTCCAGCTACACCTTCAAATTCTTCTTCTGACAATTCTGGTTGAGCTTTCTTCAATTCGTCGGCAGAAATACTAAATCCAGCTTCTTTTGCGATCGCGGCAACAGCATCAACAACAGCAGCAGCTTTGATCTTCTGCTTAAGAATGGTGTCGCTTTGCAGTTTCTCAAGGAAAGAGTTGAGTTGTTCTTCCTACATGGCTATCAGGGGGTTAAGCGATCACAGCAACGATACTTTGAAGAGGGTATGATTAATCATTGCTGTCCTCAATCGCGGCAGCTGCAGAAAGCTGATTCGCGCATTTTTTGGGTGGCTGAAACAACAAAAACTCACCTCTTAATACCAGGAATTATTGGTGTATTAGAAAAGGGGTTGAAAATGTGTTTCATGATTTAAGTGTTCTTCTGCATACGCGTATGCTTTGTTTTGCTTGTCCGGCACCAATCAAACTATCCAGCTCTTCTGCAGAAATCTCTGATTGAGCGTTTCTCAAGTCGCCTGCAGAAATCGTAAAACCTGGCTCTGTCGCAATAGATACTACAGCATTAACATCGGCAGCCGCTTTAAGCCTTTCTTGCAGACTGGTGTCAGTTTTTACCTTTTTCAGGAATGCCTTAAGTTGTTCTTCTGACATTGAATCAGCTCATATCTTCCAGGCTAGTTAAAGCTCTAAAACGGCTTACGCTCTGTCTTTGCTGGCGCTTTGATCCTGTGACACCTAAATGAGATGCAAACGCTTTACAAAAGCAATAAGCTCTTCGATTCGGTGAAAAATCAGTTGTCATTGCTGCTCCCCTTGCACAGTCAAACGTCTGTGTTGACAAATGTGCATTCCACCCACCAGCCTCGCCTTCCAGCTCCTCTTCGCTGAGTAGATCAAGCTTGACAGAAGTGAGTTCATGATCATGTTCTTGAGCGATAGAAACAACTTCATCAGCTGACTTGGCCGCTTTTAGCTTGTTTTGAAGACTGGATTCGCTTTTAGCTTTGGCGAGGAATGCCTTGAGTTGTTTTAAAGATATGGGTGATTAGTCAGTACAGAAAACTCAGCCATGGCCAGTAGGAGCGCCAGCCGTATTGCGAACACCATCCTGGCTTGGTTCTGCCAAGTGGGTCTTCAGTGGTGGCAGCGCTTGATCGAGTGATCGCCGCGCTGAAGCTGCTGCAGCCTGAGAGGGCAGGCCTCCATTGATCTGTATCGACCATCCACGCCATGGTTGCAGTGCTGACATATCAGGAGGATTCAGGTTGCTTGTCAGTTCTGCAGCTACCGCTCATCCAAAACAATCCACTTCGATATCGCCCCTCACTGCTGTTGTAAAGCTGCACTAAGCCACGATGATGGGAGGGGCGAGTGGGTTCCGGACGCTTTCCGATGAGACTCGAGTGTTGAAGAAAATGAAACATCGGCGCGACAAGACTGCTCGCAAGACAAGGCGCAAGAGGCACATGGTGGTCATCGATTATCTACCGACAGAATTCACGAGCTTGTTTAAAACCAAAACAGGGTCTGGATCATCAAAATGACTACATTCACTTACAGCCTTTTGGCTGGCTTTTCACTCTTTGCAGTATCAGCCGCATTGTTTGCATTGCCTTATATGGGGCATTGGCCGCAAAGCTGATGAACCGATGATCAGTCCTCTTAGCGGTGGGGACGGCTTCGCCTTCTGAGTCATGCCGCTTCAACGCAACGCCTCGCTCTCATGAGTGGGGCTGTTTCAGCTGATGCGGAAGCCGGTGGCGTCGATGCTGATGGGAACAGGTCCTTCACAAGCGCAATGCAGCTTTTTACGAGTGCATTGCATTGGCAATGTTGTTGTGATCGTTCAAAAAAACATCGGAAATTTCTAACTCCTGATGATCTACCTCCACGCAGCTGGAAGCCCTCGTGTCGCTTCTCTCCAATCAGAAAGGAATTTGCGTTGTTCGCGATCTGTTCTCTTTCATTTCTAGTACTGCACATGCCAAGTCGACGGTGTGAGTCGACGCAGTGCTGTGGGAAAGGGTTGTAACCCTTGCTCCTCGTCAGTGACTGGACCTGTTAAAAGATCAAGCTATCGATCCAAAGCTTCCATCCCTTGGTCGTAGATATCAGTTGCATACTGAGTCCATTGGCCTTGTCCCCAGTACCTGAAGCAGCTTGTTTCCAGCAGCAGTAGATGCATCAATGCATCTCGGAAGGCTGGCGACTGCGAGAAGCGCGGCTGCTCAGAGAGTTGCTGATCGAACTGCTGATGAAAGCTTGCGCTGAAGCGCTGCATCGGTTGGAGCACGTTGTCGTATCCCTCAACCCAGCTGAGGTTGTTGGTCCATGAGGCGCCTTCCATTGAAAAACCATCGTTGGCTGAGCTGAGCTCATGGATGGCTGCAGCAACGTCTTCGATGTCACCCGACTCACCCGCCCTCTGCCACAGACGATGCTGGTGCACGGCCTGGATGCGGGGAAGGTCGCTCGTCTTCAGTCCCAGCTCTTCCAGTTGTTCCAGGTATTCCGATCCGTTGAGCGCGGCTGTGTCAGGGTTGCTGTTCCGAATGCGGCGATTGGCCTGACGGAAGGCTTCCGGAAATTCATTCATCATTACTCCGCCGTTCTCGCCGTCTGCGATCTGGCTGACGAGAGAGGGGATCTCGGTGGTGCCAAGCGTTTGGCGACTGAGCCCTAATGCCTCCTCGCATGGTTGCATTTGCCCGACGAGTTTGGTGTCAGATCCCTGGGTCTTGATCAAGGCTGTGATGCTGATCTCCTCGCCTGAGCAGGAACGGGCCACCAGCCTGTTGGGAGCAAAGCGTTGTTGGTTGCTGAGGGGCGAACCATCCAGCTGCTCCACGCTGTGCTCCTGCACAAGCAGCCAGTGATAACCGGCTTCGAGCAGGCTGTTCACCAGAGCGAAGAGCGTGTCCGGGTGATTGGGCAGGTGCATTTCCGGCAGTGAGAAACCCCGCACCCGCTGGAGTGCGCTGTCGCCGAACAGGTCTGCGAACTGGTGTTGCCAGGCGCTGATCTGCAGAGCCAGATCAGGAATGGGTGTTGAGGGTGCAACCGCATGGCTCCAGAACGTGCCGAGCCATTCCACGTGCCTGTTCATTTCTTCGTCACAGGCCAGGTAATGAAGAGCTTCGGTGATGTCCCGCCGTCCCATCTGCGTGACACCCCAGAGCAGATTTCCGGAGTAATCGAGCATGATCCGCGGATCGCACCCCTCTTGGATCAGTTCCGGGATCAGATCGGCCATGCGCCTGTAGCACTGAGCGAAAGGCTCAGCGTTGTGGTTATCACCTTCATCGGGGTGTTCCAGCATGTACTGCAGGTGTGAGATCAGAGCCCCATTGGGACCTGCGGGCACCGTTGGCTGGTGCATGTGCAGCGCGCAGGCGAAGCCGGATTTCAGATCCTGCAGATTGCACTCGGTTGATGATGGCCAGTTCCGGCTTGATTTCTGCATCAGAGTGCGCAGCTCCTGCTCTCTTCCACAGATCGCAGGCTGGTGTGCTGATTGGACCGCCATGAACGCTTCGCTTGTTGAGCAGGGTGTGATTGATGCTGGCCATGCTCAGCAGATGCCGTGCACGCTTTCCTCGCCGATGGTTGTGCAAACGATCTGACAAACAGTGCTGCAAATCGTGTGGCAAGCCGTTTCGCAATACGTTCTGGAATCTGAGCTGCCGATCCTGCTGAGCAATGTTGATTTTAGTATGAACGAATGAACCCCCGGAATTCAGAATTGGTGCTGAATTCCGGGGGTTTTTTCCAGCAATTCGCTGGTTTGTTGACCGCACCATCCGGACGAATGGAACGGCCTAAATCGCTCGTTTGTTCATTGGCTTCCTGTCTGAATCTGAACGTGAATCCTGGTTGAATTCGTTGCGAAGGACAGTTTTTGAAGCGAAGGAAAGTAGAAGCGAACAATCCTGCGGTAAGCCTCTGGGGCCAGGTTTCTCTGAGGTTTGGCTGATCGGTTCGTCTTGATGAACCGATCAATTGCACCTCATGTTGGTTGAGGGAAACGCTGGAGCAGTGAGTTACAGCCGAATCGCTGCTCAGATCTGCTCAGGTGGAGTGTCTGCCGTCATCCGGTGCCTCCGATTGGATAACTCCAGTCTTGATGTTCTGCGGGCTGTTCGGCAATCAGTGCAATCACGCATTGTTCTGCGTTGAGAACTGAGTAAGGCTGAATGCAGCGTGGCTTCTGCGTGGCTAAGCATTCAGTGAATCAATTCACTGAGGCTGCGCTGATGCTTTCCCCCAGAGTGATGAAACTGTTGGTGGGTGCCCTCTGCGCTCTCCAGCCGCTGGCTCTTCCTGTCGCCTGGGCTGGGCATCACCATGGCGGTGGACATCACCATCACTCAGAACACGCTGAGTTCCACTACCACCCCCGTTATGCAGGTGGTGCCTGGTATGGCCACCACGGTCAGTGGTATGGGCATCACCATCACAACCGCTGGGACTGGAACAGCTTCGGTGCGCGGGGGCTGCTGTGATCGGTGGATTGATCAGCTCGGCTTTTCATTCGAACAATCGAACGATTGCTGTGCCGAACAGTGCTTATCAACTTGATTACGACAGTATCCGGGTGAATGGATCCACCGTGATGTTCAACGTTGACGGAGCGCCAATGAGTGCGGACTGCACCAGCGGTTATCTCAACGGACATTCCGCTGAAAATCGTGGCCAGGCTCAGTTGGTCAACGCGGTTTGCACGGTGGCCTTTGGAAAGTGAACTGCCTCGATGAGGACTCGTTCAGCGTTTCGCTTGCAGCTGTTTCAATCCTTGGCCCAGCGCTGGTTGCACCTGCTGGAGCAGTTCATGTCCCCGTCCGGGTAGCTGTAACCAGCTTTGCGGGCATTTCTCTGAACTTCCGCCGGGCTTGAACCGCTGAAGCTTCTTGTTGTTTTGGCCTCGACCGCAATGGTGGCGGCCAGCAATCCAGTGGCTGTGACCAGAGCGATGCTGAATGGGCGCATGATCAGGGTGCTGAGTCGTTGATCCTCCGTTTTTCATGCGTTCAGGTCAAGAAATGGCAAGCAATTGCCTGAATGTGCCTGATTGATCCCAGGCTTGAACGATGGGATTGCTTCACTGTCCGCTGTGCATCGGCCTGGCTGTTTTGTCAGCTCTCCGTTTTTCTGCGTACGCCTTCATGGCCTTTCAACTCGAAAGACAACGGACCCAATGTTGCCCACGCGCCGATCAATCGATGGGGGTGCTGATTCGTCTGTAGTGCGGAGGAATTGTCATCACTGTTCCGACACCACCCAGGCGGTTGCAGCCCGTTGACGGATGTAGAGATCAGTCAATTCACGTGCCAATGACTGAAGCTCATGCACATCAGTGGTGGCATCGATCATCCGCTTAAGCGACTCGGCTTCGAATTGCTGAGAGAGGTTGACACGCATGAATTTGCCAATCAATGGGGAGACCTTAAAAAAATGTCATGTCTGGTCGCGAGCTTGCCCGTGGGGCCGATCTGTGGCTGCGCTCGCGATGGCCCAACACGAGCGTCATGATGTAACGACTTCGTTACAAAGCTCCGATGACTCTTGGCGAACTGTTTCTGGAAAGCCTTTCCACAGGCGTGATCACGGAAGATGAAGTCGATTGGCTTGCTTCTCATCAACACGTCTTTTCGCGGGCCGAAGAGGCTGCAGCAGTTCGTCTCGGTCGCCTGATGGACGATGGTGTAGTGAACCTCGGTTGCCGGGTGCCCCCTCAGTGGTTCCAGCATCGGGATGTGGTTGAACACTGGATTGAGCCGCTCGGCCGTCGGCGTCATGCGACGCAGGCTTGATTTGATGCTGAGCCCCCTCAGGACCATCCGGGTCGTGGGAGTGTGAATGCTGCGGTTCAGCCCATGTGGATCACAATGCGCCTCTGATTGCCGGACTCACGTCGATAGTTCTCGTTCTTGTTCAGCAGAACGCAGGAGGGATCCAGTCAGTCGACCCTGATTGGATTGTTGGCGGTGGTTCCACCTCCAGGGTCTCCAGATCCATTGAAGATGTTCATGTTGTTGAGGGCACCAGGTCGAGATTTAAACGGGCTCAAGCATTGATCCGAACATTGCCTCCAAGTGAGGCCATGGCCCGTCTTGCTGAGTTTTTTATCGGCAGTCCGTATCTGGCCATGTCTCTCGATCAACTCGGCCGAGAACAGTTGCGTCTGGACCTCACTCAATTCGATTGCATGTTGTTTGTTGAACAACTGCTCGCGATGGTGTCTGCGGATTCTTTTGTTGATTTCGCTGATCGGACCAGGAGTCTTCGCTATCGAAACGGCGAAATCGGATATTGCACACGGCAGCACTATTTTCACGACTGGGTGGGCTCGGCTCAGGCTCAGGGAGTGATCGAGTCGGCACCTGTCTGGTCCGCACAGGCCACGCGCAATCTGCCTCTCAATTTCATGTCGAGCCATCGTGATCGTTACCCCGCTTTGCAGGCGCCTGGTTTGTTTGATTGCATTCGTGCACGGGAGCAGGGAAGGCGTATCGAACAGCATTACCTGCCGCTTGCTTCGCTTGAGGCTGCACTTCCCAGTCTTCAGTCTGGCGATATTTTTGCGGTGGCCACGCGGGTCAATGGTCTTGATGTGAGCCACATGGGGGTTCTGGTCCGAGAGGGTTCCCGGCTGGATGCCATCCATGCTGCTCCAGGGCGAGGCGTGATGCGTTCGCGCTCGTTCGTTCGTTATCTCAGCTCAGTGCCTGATGCAATCGGTGCAGTGATCGTGAGGCCGCAAATGGTCCAATAACCTACATTGCTGCGTTGATTGAGGTCTCGTGTGTAATGCCGGAGCCTGTTGTTTTGATCGCCGAATTTACTTCGGTGAATTTGTGATTATTTTGACTGATCCGTTGACATATTGATCGACTTTGTGCAGATGCTATGCCTTGCTTTCTCGGCAACATTGTTGATGTCGTTTTTGTTGAGAATTCGTGGAAGCATGCGATGTTTCATCATGCGTTGAACGAGTCAGATGCTGTGATGAAATCGGTCCCCCATCAGCTGGCGTTTTCGCTGTTGATTGGTCTTTGCGGATGTTCGCTTTTGAACGGCAATTCCGGCGGAGAGGGTGGGTCTGATACTGCTGGTGGGGTTCTGCCGTCTGCGGATAGGCCCCCTCTCATGCGTCTTGGAGACAGCCGTGTCGGAGCATCGTCGTTGAAGGTGATTCAGGCCTGTGAACAGCGTCTGGGTCTTGCTGCGGAGGATGTTCAGTTGGCTCACCCAACCAATTTCGGAGAACGCAAGTCCAGGGATTCGTGGGGACGTGAGCTGCAGGTGAAGCCGATGGTGATCGTTCTGCACGAAACTGTGATCAACGAACCTCAGGCTCTTGGCCTGTTCAAGACCAATCACCCGGATGATGATCAACAGGTGAGTTATCACATGATCATTGGCAGGGATGGTCGTCGAGTGCGGATTGTTCCTGATCAGAAGCGTGCCTATGGCAGCGGCATGTCGGCCTTCGGTGACGTCACAATGCGGGATCGTCCCGGCAGCGTGGGATCGATCAACAACATTGCTCTGCACATCAGCCTGGTAACCCCATCGGATGGTCGCGGGGACGCCGACGGGCATTCCGGCTACACCAACGCGCAGTACAAATCGCTCGCACAACAGGTGCTGCTTTGGCAAGCGACATTCGGGATTCCGATCACGCGCCTGACCACGCATGCAGCCGTTGATCGCAGTCGTAGTCGATATGACCCGCGCAGCTTCCGTTGGGATCGTTTTGACGCCCACTACAACGACGCTGCAGAGCTCTGTGGTCTCAATCAGTTCAACAACGAACAGGCAGGGCCGTGAGTGAACAAAGCCTCGGATGAGTGGGCTGCGCCGGCATCTTCTAAATTCATTGCTGCTTTCCTTGATGCCGTGCCGCTGATCCCCCGCTGGCGGTACATGACCGATGACAGCAAGGCGCTGGTCAAGCGTGGTGCTGTGAGTCTGCTGGTCGTGTTCATCGCCGTGATTGTGCTGCGTGCACTGCTGCCCTGGGTGTTGCTCGGCGTGATTGCCTGGTTTATCTGGTCTTGGTTTGCGCGCCGTTGATTAGCGGTGCCAGTCGACATCTCTTAAGTCAATGTCGATGGAAGTTCGTCGTTGCTTCGTGGATCAACGCATGATTTATCGATATGAATCACTCCACTGAGATAAGGGATCACGCGGCCGCTGATCAACACTCTTTCATCCGTCAATGCGCAGTGCAGAAGCCCCCCTCGAGCCGAAAGCTGACGGGCAACCAGGCTTGAGCGGCTGAGTCGACCAGCCCAGTAAGGGGCCAGGGTGCAGTGTGCTGACCCGGTGACTGGATCTTCCTCGATTCCGCATGACGGTGCGAAGAACCTGCTGACAAAATCGACATCTGACCCTGGTGCTGTGACGATCAGCCCCCGTCCTGGAAGGGCGGCGACAGCTTTCGAATCAGGCTTGATCGCTTCAACCTCACGCTCATCTGCAACCACCACCATCAGATCAACCGCCTGCAGACAGGCAATGGCGCTGATGCCGAGGATCCGGTTGAGTCCGGTTGGGGCGGCGCAGGCTTTCCCCGGCTGCAGCGGGAAGTCGAGAGTGAGCTGCGATCCATTGCGGCGAACCGTCAGTGGTCCGCTGTTGGAGCTGAACTGCACAATCTCGAGGTTGGGTTCACGCTGGAACACGACGTGCCCCGCCGCCAGAGTGGCGTGTCCGCACAGATCCACCTCACAGGTGGGGGTGAACCAGCGGAGGTCATAGTGCCCTTCACTGCCCACATAAAAGGCGGTCTCGGAGAGATTGTTCTCAGAGGCGATCGCCTGCATCAGCCGATCCGGTAGCCAGGTCTGCAGAGGACAGACCGCAGCAGGGTTGCCCTGAAACGGACCTTCAGCAAAGGCGGCGACCTGCTCGATCGGGATCGACCCTGTCATGAAACGCTCAGCGGGTTCCGTTTGGGCTGTCTTCATCTGCAGAGCCGTGCAATCTCTCGACCTGCGTGAACAGAAGCCAGGCCATGGCAGCGAGGGCTGCTCCTGTCCAGTTATTGCGCAGCAGTTCCACGACCGCAACCGTGCTTGCCGCAATCCGCAGAGCTCTCAGCAGAAGGTCCTGAAGCGATGGTTTCGCAGGCGTTGGCTGGTCCATCGAGGGCCTGGCTGGATTGGCATATTGCCTGCCCTGGGCCCATGCTGCATCAGGCTGCGACGGCCATGTCAGCGGGGCGTCTGACACCGCTCAGGCCGCTGAGCGACTATTCATTTGCACGCCGACTCACACAAGGACGACACAATCTGTTACAAAGGGTGCACTCGTGATTCTTCCCGATGGACAACGCAAAATTTGGCTTCTCCGCCTTCGCTGAGCAATGGAACGGCCGTCTGGCCATGATGGGCTTCGTGATCGGCCTGGGTACTGAGCTTCTTACCGGTCAGGGAATTCTTTCCCAGGTTGGTCTGGGTTGAAATCCATCCAGGAGCATGATGTCTGGGCACCGGAAGATCGGGTTGGTTACGTCCAACTGATTCTCTTCGGTGCATTCATCGCGACCCTCGGAGTAGGTGCCAACATCGTTGTGAAGTACCTCTGGTCATCGCTGGACGCTCTCAGCAATTACTTCTGATTCACTGATTCAGCGGATTCCTTGAGCCGCTGATTCAGTCAACCTCTGCTTGTGGCAGGGGTTTTTTGTTGCCGCCCTGGTTCTTCACCAGGGCAGCACTGAACCATTGGCATGCCAGAAACCGCCGCTGTTCTTGAGATTCAGTTCGTCAATTCGGGCCAGCAGTCCTTTGACAGATTCAGCTGGGCTGATGCCGTTGGGGTTGTATCTGACCATGCGAGTCTTCACCAGTCCAGGATGAAGAATCGCCACGGCAATGCCTCGGCTCTGCAGGTCAACCGCAAGCGATTTTCCAGCGATGTTCAGTGCCACTTTTGACATCCTGTAGCCGTAGGAGCCCCCAGAGCTGTTGTCTTCGATCGAACCCATCCGGCTGGTCATCAGCACCAGTTTCGAACCCTCAGGCATCAACGGAATCAGATCCCTGGCAAGTAAGAGAGGAGCAAGAGCATTCACTTCAAACTGCTGGCGGATGCCAGCCGCGTCCAGGTCGCTCAGTCCCATCGACTGAAGCATCCCTGCATTGAGAATCACGGTGTCCAGCTGTTGGCCTGCCAATCCATTGACCAGTGCGGCGATGGAGTCTGGGCTTGTGAGTTCGATCCCTGATTCCACACGCACACCAAGGGCATCCAGTTCATCGCTGGACTGACGACAGACCGCGATCACCCTGTCTCCACGGGCCTGGAGCTGTTGGCAATAGGCAAGACCAATGCCCCTGTTGGCACCGGTCACGAGATGAGTCACCAATCGCCAGGCTGCTGCAGAGCACCATCCTGCCTTCAGCACTGACGGATGGTGTCCTCGCCCATTGCCTTGGCTCGTAGTCTCTTGGCGTTCGCTGAATCTCTCGCCGTCGCGCGGTTCTCATGGGCTTTGATCCGCGCCAGTGGTCGTCCTCATCGTCAACCCGTGACGATCGGAACCGTCAGAACCATGCTGAACGGGTCACCAGCAATGTGGAAGCTTTGCTGCGGGAAAACGATGCCTTGCGCAGGGAGGTGCAGCGCTTGCATCAGCAGCTCGATCGCTTGCGCCGGCAGCACTGGCAGCGACCCCAGCACGATGACAATCCTGATTGGAACCGGCAGCAACCATCGGCCCTCGTGAGTTCAGAGCAGGTTCAGCGCTGGGGAGATTCCCTGGCGATGCAGCCGGGTTGGAGCGTGCTGCGTCAGCATGGCCTTGAACTGCTGATTGATCAGCTCAATCGCAGCAGCTTTCACTCTCAGCTCAGCCTGAGCCAGAGACTCGACCGCGTGGTCAGTGGTCTTGGCACGGATCTGCTGGCTGCCGTTGGGTCAAAGCCCACCAAGAAAACAGCGGCGGTGCTGGCGTCATTCGCGCTGTATGGGGTGCGGGCCAGTGAATGGCTTGATGAAGATCCACGCCGTGTGGTGGAGGAACTGCGCCAACGCCATCGGCAGCGCCAGGATCATCAGCGGGCAGGCGGCAGTCATGATCGGCGGACCCGAAGCGATCAACGGGCGACGGATCGAGAGCCAACGGAACAGGCTCAGAGAGGATCGGACGATGCGCGTTCCGCAGCCCTGTCAACCCTGGGGTTGCAGACGAACGCATCACAGGAGGAAATCAAGCAGGCATTCCGGATGCTGGTCAAACAGCATCATCCCGATCTGGGTGGATCGGCGGATGCCTTTCACCGTGTCAATGACGCCTATCAGTTGTTGATGGCCTAAAGCAGTGCCCAACGCTGTAGGCCACGAAGATTTCCTGTGTTGTCTAACGAGTTGAAGCTTTCAGGTGATTGAGCTGCTAAGCAGGGTTTCCGTTGTTTTCGTTGCGATCCAGATGTCTGCAGAAAATTTCAGGAGTTTTGTGTCTGCGCTGAAGAGTGACATCAAGCTGCAGCAGACACTCAAGGATCGTCTCGGTCAAGAGAAAACCCAGGAGGCAATGCTTTCTGTTGCCGATGAGGCTGGATTCAGCTTCGAGATGTCTCATGTCTTCGAAGCAGGCCCTCAGTTGAGCGAGAAGGAACTGGAGGGCATCAGTGGAGGTGGAGATCTCCAGGGTGGCGCCGGGCTTCCTCAAAAGTTCGGTGTCTGAAAGCGGTGCCCATTGCTGTTGTTGGAGGCGGAGTAACAGGACTTTTCACGGCGCTTGTTCTTCAGCAGCGTGGTTATCAGGTCACGGTGTTTGACACCACCACCAGGCCTCATTCGGCTGACTACGGACTCTGTCTCTCGCCTGCTGCGCAGCTCACACCTCTTCTGTGTGGGTTGGTCGACTTCACCCAGGCACTGTTGACGGCTGGGCTGAGCCAGTCAGAAACCCTGTTTTTTGATGCTGATTCGATTGATGGCAACACAGAAGAGTCAAGCAGCGGGTTGATTACTCCGCTGCAGATTCGCAGCAGCATGTTGCTGGGGTTGTTGAGATCCAGTCTCCAGCCGCAGACGATCATTCCCGATGTTGTTCTTCAAGGGGTCCATCAGCAACGCGGGCGGATTGAACTGGAGTTTGCAGGTCGTCGCGGCTGGCAAGGTGAGCTTCTGATTGCTGCCGATGGACTGCATTCCAGAACGTTGGATCTCCTCGAGGTCGAGCGGCCTCTGATCGATCTGGGGCAACGCTTCTGGCGAGCTCTGGCGGACGACGGTTCAGTGCTGCGTGGTGGTGTGTTTCATCGCTACGGCAGTCATGACACCCTTCGACTCACTGCCTTTGATGTCGGACCGGATCCCTGTGGCTGCGAGCAGACCCATTGGTGCCTGTTCGTTGCATCTCCAGCCGTTCGGAGATCGGAGAGGTTGGAATCAGTCACTCAGCGATCGTTTCCGCCTGGTGCCTTGCAAGGATTGCCTGAGTCCATCGTGCAGATGATCCAGTTGACAGATCCCAGCAGCATCACGACAGGCAGGATTATGGATGCTGAACCGCTGGACCAGCTGGTGTACGGGAACGTTGCACTGTTTGGTGATGCGGCTCATCCAATGGCCCCCACTCAGGCGCGTGGTGTCAGCAGTGGATTCGAGGATGCGGTTGTGTTGGCTGACAGTCTTGATCGGCACAGGCATGATCTTGAAGCGGCTCTGGGTGATTTTCAGCAGCGACGCCTCCCGGTTGTGAAGCAGCAGCAAAGACTCAGTCGACAAGAGCAGGAGGTGGCCTGATCTGGAATCGCTGGATCAGATCAGGCCCATCCTTGTTATCGCCTCATCGCCACAGCACTTCAATCGTGGATTCGTCGGACATGTCGAAGCGGATGCCTGATTTGCTGTTGCTGCGCTGATACCGCAATCCCGCTTCTCTGTAAGGGAAGTTGAAAGTCCGCTCGCGGAACATGATGGTTACGTTGCCCTGGCGCTGGCTGAACCGGCACGGACCTGATTCGACCGGAACCCGGGGATTGTGATGGCTCAGCTGGCAATGGGCGATCGTGCTGTCGGCATGCACCCTCATGTCCGGGTCAGGGATTGCCAAGCCAAGGCTCAGCAGCAGAAGCCTGCAGGTGAGTTTCAGAGGATGGTGCAGAGGCATGAAAAAAGCCCTGATCCAGCAGGGCGTTGTGCCGGAAGTCGGCGGAACTCATCTGGTCACTTTCTGGCCCCGGTACACGAGTTCAGGACGCACGGTGCTTTTGGCAACAGCGGTGTTCTGCGCGTATTTCCGGCCGCGATAGGTCAGTGTCATGATGGTTCCTTGAAGCAAGCTCAGGTTCCCGTTCCATGGCCTGAGTCGAACTGCGCCTCGTCAGAGACGAGGTGAACGATGTTGAAAGAATCAACTTTTTTCATAGCAGGCTTGGCAACAATGATGTCGTTCGTGCCATTGAATGGCACGTTCAACGGTCTTGCGGAAGCGGGCAGGCCATCACCGGCAGGCAATACCCGGAGGGGGTCAGCCATTCCTCGAATTCACGGCGAACGGCATCGGCGTCGAAGCGACGGTCGCTGCTGTGCAGAACTCTGCAGCGCTGCCGGCTGTAATCCACCGCGGCTCCAATCAGTGCAATCGCTTGTTCTCTGGTCATGGGATCCGATCAGTTGGGTGCATGGTTGACGTCCAGACCGGCTTTGGACGTGGCAATCGCGACAGTCTGGGAGTTCTGTGGCGTGACTCAGCTCCCTAGGATGAGCTCATCGCGGAGGGTGACATGAATCCCAAGCAGGTGGGCGCCCTTCGACGGGCTTTGATCTATTTCCTGGTGGGATATGGCGGACTGACTGTGATCAACAACAGTGGTCTGGCTCCTGAACGGATGTGGCTGGCTTACACGCCTTTGTTTGTAGGGGTGTATTTCTTTGCCCGTTGGGCGGACGCCAGGATTGCTGCATCAGGCCAGACCAAGGACGATTGACTGGCAGATGACGGTGTTGTTCAGACTCCCAGGCTGAAACGCACAACCAGATCGTCGTAGTCGCGATCACCGCCTCCGTAGCCATCCTCCATGCCCCATCCATTGGCGCCGAATCCGGTGTAGTGCGCAAACCCGTCGGCATTGGCCGCGTCAAAGGCAAAGTATTGATCATCACTTGTCTGGTTGGTGATCAGCGGTGCATAAATTGAGCCGCTCTCCAGGGTGATGCTGAAGGGAGCGATCTTGGAGTTGGTTAACGCCAGGGTGTTATCGCTGATCAGATCGGCGCGGCGGCTTGCTGCTTCGGCATATCCAGGCTCGCCGGGTTTGAGAATTGATCCACTCAGTGGATCCACCACCGTGCCCTCGTCGTCGCTGACGGAATACCACTGAAGAATGGAGTCGTCTGCAGCTGATCGACTCAATGATCCTGAGACAGTTACACCATTCGGCGCATCGACCTTCCTGATATCGATTAGATCAATGGCTGACAGCTGGGTTCTTCGGCCTGGAAGATCCGTTGATGTTGAGGATGACGCCTCGAAACTGCTGTAGAAGCGCCGGTCCTGCGGATCGATGTAAGCCAGAATTGTCTGTCCTGTGAGTGTGTCTTCGACAGCCGTTCCCAAAAGCCGCCCCACCGGTTGAAGATTCCAGGGATTGCGCAGCACAGCACCATCGGTCTCCACAAAGGTGACCTGTCTGGCACCGTCCAGATCGAAGCTGATCGGAATGCTGTGGTCCTGGCTGGGCACGGTGAAGGGTCCCGGAGCGGCACCGGGCGCATCGGGACTGTTGCCGGGCCCACCCGTGTTGTACACAGCGCTGTAGCCATTCCCGGATGGCATGCGCACGGCACTGAGTGCCTTGATGGCATTCAGATCACCTTCAAGAATGACGTCGTAGTAGTTGTCATGGTCCTCGACATAAGCCGCATTCACAGGAGTGCCTGCCGGTGCCAGATCAGCAAGGCCAACCACGCTGATCGTGCCCCGACCACCGATGGCGTAGGTCACTCCCGTTTCAGTGATCGTGATGTTCTCACCGCTTTGCGTGGTTGCCTTCAGCTGGAAAAACCGGCTGAAGTCATCCGGCATCAGGCTCGCGATGCCGTCGGGTGAAAAACCCGCGCTGGTGTACAGCCTCAACCGATACTGAGCCTGATCGCCGTAGGAATCCGAGCCACTGTTGTGTTGTGATGAAGCACCGACACCGACGGGTCCGCCCTCTCCCAGATCGCTGTACCGATTGAGCTTCGCGGACACCAGTCGAGGCCGTTGCCTCCCATGTAGGAGTTGCTGCTGTCGATCGACAGCCCAACGGCGTTCACCGGCCCTGATCTGCCAATCATCTGCAGCGGTGTGCCGTCGTTGACGATCGTCACCGATGTCGGGTACCGGGCACCGGGACAGCCAGGGGTGGTTCGATTGCCGAAATCACCTTCGATTACGACAGTCTGGCGCTCGTTGTGCTCGAGGTTCGGCAACAGGCCTGCGATCTGGGGAGTCACCGTTGTGCCGTCACTGAGGGTCACCTCAAAGTCACTGCCGTCGGCATTCAGGGACGAGGGCAGAACGGGAAAGCTGAACACCAGTGGCATGGTGTCAGCGAGCAGCAGTTTGGTGGAGAAGGTGCCGCTTGCACCCACCAGGCTCGCGGCGGATGTGAGTGCCCTGAGTGATGGGTTCAGAGCCGGATCAACGCATTGCCAGGCCACGTTGAATTACGCAGCCGCCTGTTCTGCATTGGCACCCATCAGCCCTGGAACGCCCATGTATCCGTCGAAGCCGAAGTTGCCGGTCAGAAACTTTGCTTCGTCCCCGAACAGATCAGCTCCATAGACGATTGCTGTGAGCAGGCTCGACGCCAGTGTCGATGTGTTGGAGATGTCGGCGTTGATGGTGTCGAGCAGCGGAACGGCCCACTCGCTGTAAACAAGCGCCATTGTTTCCGCAGCCGTTCCCTTGAAATTTAGGGAAGCTCACGAATCTTTTCAAAGCTCAGATCTGAGGAATTTCATCAAAAAAGCACCCCGTTGGCAACTGCCATCAAGGTGCTTTTCGTTGATTGAGGAATGAGCTGTCAGGGCTCAGCTGAGGCCCAGCACACCGAAGGTGATCTGACTGACGATGCCGTGACCGGTCAGTGCTTCGGTAAGTACACCAACAACGAAGCCGAGCATGGCAATGCGACCATTCAACAGTTCTGCACGAACCAGACGCTCTCCCTTGATCTGGCTAGCGGCTGCTTCCTGATACCACTGATCCTGGGCGGAGGTTGAGGAGCTCATGAAATTTCTGCTTATGAAGCAATGTTACGCCAATTTGTAACGGAGTGCAAAGCGTTTGGGCTTGTTGGGGCGAGCGGCTGGAGGTGAGGTCAGGCATCAATGATGCGTGGCTCGCTGAGATCAGCTGCAGGGCAATGCATCTGTTCCTTGCAGCCTGAGCTCTGGATCGTCTGCTGACCAGGGCTGTTCAGCCTGCAGCGATGATCAACTGCGACTTGAGATGAACCAATCCCGAGATCTTTTAGTTGCTTCTCAAGAACTTTGTTTGAAGTGTACATCTTGATAACAGATTGATCAGGATGTTGTGTTTCAGATTGAAGAACTAACCGACGCTGGCTGGCATCAGACCGACCTGCATGACACCAAGGATCATGCTCTGTGGCATGCACGATCCAAAAGTGACGCAGATGGTCATACCTATCGGGTGATCAGCAGGGAATCGGGGCTTGTTTGTCTGATGACCAGGAATGGCAGTGAATGCTGGGAACTGGATTGAGCTCATCAAACATGCGCTCTCTATTGATTGCCTTTGCTTTACCTGTGATGGTTCTTGGCTCGCTCGGGCCGGCCAGGGGCAATCAGTGGGCGAACTGCCTCTACAACAATCGAAGTGTTGACTGCAGGCGGACTTTTCTTTGTCCTGGAGCTCCCTGCGGCGTGTTCCGATTGGAGTGGAAAGACGGCGCTAGTGATGTTTTCACACGCTTCAAGGACGGGGTTGCTCGCAATGTGGGTTTCTACAAGGACACTCGCGGTGGAGAGTGGATGCTGCGGGGATTTGCAGGTTCATTCGGTCTGCGCAATCCAGCCAACGGAAACTCCATCGTTTACGGCATGACGCTTTCCGAGTGCAAACAATCCATGCTTGATGATTTCTGCAGCAAATAGCAGCAGATAGCCTCTATACCGTCATCCCCAGAGCTCTGCTTCCGAGAGGTTCTCGAGGTATCCGCTGGCGTCGTAGCGCCGCACGATCTGATGGGTCTGACCCTGAGGACTGGTCCAGCGCAGGCCACAGGCCGTGGCATCTCCCATCTGCCGATCTCTTGCATCGAGCAACAGCTCAACATTCGGCTCTGGTTGCCAGATCATCCAGTTGCCGCTGGTCCTTGTTGTGCACTGCAGTGGCTGTGATGGTGTTGTGGGTTCGCCACCTGCTTTCGTTTCAACGATGTAGACCACCTGATCGAGACCATGGAAACCATGGCGAGCAACAACTCTTCGCCGTTCTTCGCCATGGACGACGCTCAGTTCTCCCACCCAGGCGAGTGGAGTGATCGCACTCGGGCCGAGTGACCAACTTCCATCTGAATCCACCTGCATGGTGAAGGGCACGTCTTCGAAATTCATCGATCGCTGCTGACCGGTGGAGCGGTAGGTGAGGCAGTTTTCAATCACACCACCGCGTTCCTGCACCTGCAGCGATGTCGGGAAACGATCTTCCTCTGTGCCGCTGCCTCCCAGCCGTATGAAGCAACCCTGCCAGTGTCCGCTGTTGTGCTGCAGCAGAGCGGCGCGTGGGTCGTGCATGGTTTCGGACAACTGGATCAGTGATCAATCGTGGCGGTCTTGCGCCAGGGTCGCGACCAGGTTCAGTACACGAAGGGAGGTAAATGGCTGTCTCCCTGGAGCAGGCATTCACAACGAAGATCTGCGCCCATGGAGCGAATCTCATCGACTGAGCCCACCCCGGTCAGACGCATCCCTCTCTCAAGCCCTTCCCGCAGGATCTCGAAACTGCGTGTGAGACCTGCCTCTCCGCCTGCTCCGAGACCGGCAACCATGGCCCGACCGATGCCCACAGCCTGAATCCCATGGCTCAGGGCAATGAGGATGTCGGTGCCGCAACGGATCCCTCCATCCATCAGAAACGTGAGCCTGGAGCCGCTCAGCTTGGGCATTTCGCTCTGAACCATGTGCAGTGTCGGTGGAACCCGGTCCATCTGCCGGCCCCCGTGGTTGGACCAGACCACGGCATTGGCTCCGACGTCCTCGGCACGTTTGGCATCGTCGGCGCAGTGAACGCCTTTGATGATGATCGGACGATCCCTCCCCCAGGCCTCGCGAATCCACTCGAAATCTGCCCAGGTCACGGCGGATGAGGCCAGCTGAGACCCAATGTCCGTGAAGGGCATCGGTTCGCCTTTGTCATCGATGATGTTCACGAACCGCATCACACCCTCATCGCCGAGAAGGTCCGTGAGCCATGGCAGCCGCGTGGACATCTGAGGCGCCAGCTGCAGCCGTCGCAGGATCCATTGCAGTCGTTCATTGCCGCTGAGCCCTTCCCAGGGATGCAGGGCCTGCAGTGGTTTCATCCGTTCATGGACCCGCCTCTGGCCGGAGACACCCGTGTCGATGGTGAGGAACAGTGCGGTGAAACCCGCCTTTTTGGCGCGGTTGATCGCACGCAGGGCAGTGTCCCGTCCTCCGCAGAGATAGAGCTGAAACCAGCACTGTTTCGAGGATGCTGCGGCCACCTCCTCCATGCGTGTTCCGGAGAGGGTTGAAAGGCCCATCACGGTGCCGAAATTGCCGGCGACGCGGGCCGCCACCGCATCACCTTTGGGATAGATGGTTCGCAGGCTTCCAACGGGAGAGATGTACCAGGGAACCGCCAGCTCATGGCCCAGAACGGTCGTGCTGGTGTCGAGGGTCTCGAAGCGTGTGGCGCCGCGAACGTTGAGAACCGTTTGCTGAAAGGCCTTCACATTGCCTTTGAGGGTGATCTCCTCATCGGCGCCACCCACGAAATATTCAGAAACGATCGGAGGCACCCGTTTGCGCATCCGTCTCCAGAGGTCCTCAGTACACAGCGCATCCCGCAATTCAGAGCTGACTGTCATGACCTTGATGCGGTAGCCCCAGCTGTTGTTCGATCAGCGAACAGTACAAGCGTTGTTGCATGCAGATCGGAGCATCCGGTCAGTCGTTTGGAATCCTTATCGACAGGATGCTGCCGTGATCCCGGTCGAAGCAGGCTTCATGCAGACACTTCGATCTGATCAGACACTCTGATAGGCAGCCTGATCCAGGCGGAAGGATGCCCCATGCGCATGGAAGACACGCTTTAGGCCTTCAATCGCTTGGTGTAACTCAGTCTCACTTCTACATTTCCGACTGGTGAGTGGGTAAAAGGCGTCAAGGTCCTGTCAAAGCATCCAGTCGTTCTGACACTGGATTGCCCTTTTGACTGTTCAACCTGCTTGATGTGAACAGGTTGGTAAGAGACGTTTGGTCCGCTCTCTGGGCACCTCTCACCACGCTGTTGCCCTGACCCGTTACTCCAGGGTTGATGCAGAGATGGAGAAGGGGTTAAAGGAACCACGAAAGCCCAAGAAACTCAGGAAACAAGTTCAAACGGTCAGTTGCTGGGAAGAGAGCACTGTCTTGGGTCTTAACCAAAAAGTATGGGTTGAACCTCTTGGAGAAGAGTTTCCATCTCTGAAGGTTTTAAGTTGACTAACCCAAGGCTGCAGGCTTCTCCATCACCACAGAAGACTTGAAAGAGCATCATCAAGCCCAGCCAGACCCATCTAATAGGGAGCTAGAGAGTGCGGCTGGCGGCAATCACCCCAACACCTACCCACTGACTGGGCCCTGCGATTGTGGGTGTGGTGGATATCCCAGTTACTAATTCTCTGGTTGTTGTAAAGTTGGTACTAATCTCATTGAAGAGCAGGCTACACACTCAAAGCCTTTAAATTGGCAGGTTTTTTGCCTTGATCACTCAAAAAAGAGCATAAATCAACCTCCAACAATCAGCACGATTGAGCACCACAATCATCAGATAAAACCACTTTGGGACATGATTGCTATAACCGTTAAAGACACCCAATACCCATTTCAGAAGAGCAACTCAAAGCTCCCTGGAGAAGGTCAAACCCGAACGCTCACTCCGGTTATGAAATCAAGGGAGGTTTAATTATGACAAGTCAGCACAAGGCACTTTGACTGAATGCTGATCCTGCGGACTTCAGTCGACCCTTATATTAACAGTGTCCGCACTTTTCTATAAAGGCCAACTTTCATGACCGAAAAGATGGGATGGTCTACCTATATGCGCAGAATGTGGATCTGTATAAGATCACATCCACGCCTGAGGTAATTACATATGCTACCGAATTGCTTGACATCAATTTTTTCAAATTATGCGTAACCATAACTCGTGAGTAGATCATGACTTGTTCCCTGAGTGAATCGGAATCGCGCCTGTTTTTCGTACGGTGGGGACTTTGGATCTGACTTAATTTGCTGACCTTGGAGCTTATGTCCAAACAAGACTTATTAGCACTGATGTCGTTTCCATGAAAGGAGGCCGCCCCTCCGGTTGGAAGAGACGGCCTAGCTCGTTCGTTCGCGCATGGTTTCACTCCATCACGTCGGGATGAAAGAAGCAAGCGAAGCAACTGGCTGCGGCGTCCCTGGGGCCATGACGTCCAGAGGTGGGGCTGATGCGGTTCCTGGGCACCTTTGGCGATGCAATGGAGTGTCGATCGACGTGGCGCACCTGATGTCTGCCTGTCGAAGGACCAGCCTCACGGATGGGTGGAAACTGTTGGAGCAGGGGGCCGTAAAGTCAGAAGACTTCTGTGATCTGGTTTGGTGGAGTGTCGGCTGTCATCAGCGCCTCCGATCTCGATATATACAGTTTTGTCGCCGGCAACCGCCAAGGCAATGAGCATGAAGGCGCATTGCCTTTGCGATGGTTGAGACCGAGATTTGGAACGGCGTGGACATGATCCGACGTTACCTATTGATGAGTGCCTACAAGCTTCTCTTGTCTGAGCTGGTCCATGCGGGCTTTTAATCACCGGATCAGTACCTTGCCTTCACGGGGCTGAGGGCATGGGTTTGCAACTCCAATCTGCCGACTTCCTGCATGACGACGGCCTCACTTACTGCATCAGGCGTGAGTCGTTGGATCAGGACTTCACGATCTACGAGAAACGAGATGGTGCATGGGTCGATTGTGGCCTCGATCAAGCTGTGAAGGATCTCAATTTCGCTGAATTCAAGCGACTTGGATTGCTGATCAAAACGATTATGGACGCCGATCGTTGGATCGCATGAAGCCATGCTCTGCTCTCTTTTGAGTTTCTACTGATCAAGAGTGGAATTGATCTCCAGAGCATCAGTCAAGTTGCTTTCGATGCGGAATGGATGACTGTGCACCTTGCACTGTGACGCAATGTTCAGCTGCACGGCAAGCGGTATTGATCGCTTCGCTGATCCCGCTGCCGTTACTGAGACCTGCAACGAGATATCCTAAAAACGTATCTCCAGCTGCAGTGGTGTCAACAGCAACTACATCCCTGGCTTGGTAGGTGATGATTTCTTCGCTGTCGGGAAGCGATACGACTCCTCCTTGGGAGCCCTGAGTTTTGACGATGATGGCGCTTGGACATTTATTTTTCAAATTCTGCATCTGATCGCCAGAGTCGCCGCCAAGTGCTTGAGCTTCGATTTCATTGACCACCAGCAGACCGATGCGACTGATGTCTAGTGTCTGGATTGTATTGGAAATGGGTGATGGATTCAGGCAAACAAACATCCCCCGTTCAATTGCTGTGTTCAGGATATGTGTGATTTCACTGGTTTCGTTCTGAATCATCAGAATCGAGTCTTGATCAAATTTTGAGAGGGTCTTTTCAATTTCTTGTTTGGTGATGTTCTGATTGGCGCCACCAAACAGAACGATGGTGTTTTCTCCGGAGCTGTCCACCTGGATCACGGCATGACCTGTGACGCCGTCTGAGATCACGACATTGCTGGTGTCAATCTGATCGTTTTGCAGGCCAGACAACATCCATTCTCCGTCATGACCTATTTTTCCTGCATGGTGTACATGTCCGCCGGCACGAGCTGCAGCTAATGCTTGATTGGCGCCTTTGCCTCCAGGAAAAATTTCTAGCGACTTGCTGTTGATTGTTTCTCCGGGAGAAGCGATTTCTTCGACCTGATAAACATAATCAATATTTAAAGAGCCGTAGCAAATGATTTGCGAATTTCTCAGCCTATGGATTTGACTATTCATTTTTTGATTTTATCCCTGAGATGCTGCGTTGGCAAGCAGAGTCAGTCCAGCAATGTAAAAGGCGAAAAGAGCAATTAAGTATTTGCCGGATCCTGTCGCGCCCTTGAATTCCTTCCAGGCAAATAGGCCCCATGCGGTTGCCATCAGGGGAGCTCCCTGGCCGAAGGTGTATGCAACGGCTGCCCCTGCGCGAGTCGACGCAAGGTAAAAACTCATTGTGCCTACAGCCCATATTATTCCTCCTAATACACCTCCGGTATGCTGAGCAGCTGGTTGCTTTGTGAATCGAGTTCGATCATCAGTTCTTGTGGGGATGATGGGGTATTTGATGGCATATGGGAAAAGAAGTATGGATGAAGCAATGATGCCCACTCCCATTATTGCGAAGGCTCCAAACACATCAAGAGATGCTTCTCCAGGCAAATCAGAGAAGGTTACAAGCGGAGACCACAGTGACATCAGCAACCCGCAGATCAGAGCAATGACAAGGCCTTTGGGTTTTTGATCTGTGCTGGTGGTTTTGATGCGTCCGTAGGCCAGAGATGCTGAGATCACCGCCAGAGCCATCATGATCATTCCAGCGGAGAACAGCGGAAGGTAACCCTGAGGATCAATCAGATAGTTCAGAATTCCACCAAGAATTGTTGCAATGCCAATCGAGATGGGGAATGCAACTGACATGCCGGCGATTTCAATTACTGCTACAAGCAGAAAGTTCGCTACATTGAATATAATGCCTCCTGTAAATGCGTAGGCGATGTGCTTAGGATCTGCATTGGCTATGTTTTCAAGGAAATTATTGCCTGTTGATGTATTGTTTCCGGCCAGAAAACCAAACAAAAAGGCTGATAACGTGACGCCTATTGAGTAGTCGAGATAGAAATATTCAAATCTGATGCCATTCGTCAATTTTTGAGTGTTTGCCCATGAGCCCCAGCAAACCAAATTGAGGATCATCACTGCGATAATTACTGAATAGCTTTGATTGGCGAGCATTGTTCATATTCTTTTTCATCCTTTACTGTATTGTCGGTTTCCGGCTCTGTCCAGTCTTCATAACTGCTGAAGTGCTCTATGTCACTTGAAGGGGTATTCGCTGCAGTGGCTGCTGTTGTCTGTCATCTTTCCTTGTTCAAAAGTTTATTGATCGGATGTGTGGTCCTGTCTGATTAGACCTTGCAGAGAGGTGCATTGAGCAAATTAAAACAGTCAGATGTGTTCGAGTTATTGATCGTTTTCGTCAGAGTGATTGAAGATTGCTTTGTTCTGTTGCTGTCGATGCATCGATTGGTTGAGACGATGTCAATCCGGTTCAGTTCAAGCACACTGTTTGTGATTAGTCTTGCTGACTGCTGGAGATCCTGCGCCGGATCCGTTTTCAGCGAGGCTCCACGCTCACGAGCAGTCCATCACGCGGTGTCGGACTGGGGATCTGCTTCAACGAGAGATCCTGATCTGGCACCAGCCGCAGCTGCAGTTGTTGGATCAGCCCCACGGTCATCAGCCTGATCTCCAGTTCGGCCAGGGCCTTGCCGAGGCAGACCCGCTCACCGCCTCCAAAAGGCAGCAGGGTCTGATTGAACGATCCATCCAGATGGCGCTGTGGTCGGAATGCGCTGATGTCACTGACTTCCTCTGCGTTGACTGACCCCAGCACCACCTGAATCACCCGATCCTTCGGTACCTCCACATCGGCTAACCGAATCGGCTGCAGATTGCGACGAAAGAAGCCTCCCACGGGCGGTGTGAGCCGCATCACCTCCAGAACCGTTGCATCCAGACGGGGTGATCGATGTGAGGCCTGGAAAGGCCAGGGTGATGCCAGCAGTTCCGGCAGCAACCAGCGCTCCACATCCGGGTTGAGCAGTAGAGCACGGAACAGACAGCTCAACGATGATGCTGTTGTCTCATAGCCTGCGAACAACAGGAGTAACAACTGCTCCACCAGGTCGTCGTCATCCAGTGGCATGTCGACCTCATCCAGACCACCGCTGAGCAGATCCAGACCACCCTGGCTGGAGTCGCTGCGTTTCAGCACCATTTTCAGACGAGCGAGCAACCGCTCCCGCGCAGCCAGTGCTCGGGCAAATGGGGTTCCAGGAACAGCCAGAGGAATGGAGAACAGGGCCTGGGTCCAGATCTCAAAGTCAGTGAACAGAGCATCGCGATCGCTGGCATCGAGCCCCAGCACGGTGGTGGCGATCACGGCAAAGGCAAAGCGTCGCATCTGGGCTGCCAGAGGCTGGGGAGCAGCGCTTTCCTGCAGCTCAAAGATCAGCTGCTCGATCAGAGCCTGGATCGATGGTGTGTAGCGGCAGAGTGCGCCGCTGGAGAACAGTTGCCCCACCACGCGACGGCGTGCTTTATGAGCCGACCCGCTGCGGTTGGCCAGCGACCTGCTGCCGAGCAGCTGCCGCACACTCTCCGGCCACCAGCCCTCGAGGGCTGCTCCCTGCTTCAGCAGATCGGAAATTGCCCGCTCACCCTGGATGAACACAATGCGCTGGGTCAGCAGACGGGTCTCAAAGACATCGCCATGGGCGGCAAAGCGTTTGCTGGCGAAGCCAGGGTCACTGAAAAATTCGAGCGTCTCCCTGAGGCCCGTGACAGCACCGGTGCTCGGACATGTCGCGACGCTCATCAAGACTGTTCTGCTGCTCCGAGAACCTATCGGCCCATGTCAGGGCTGGGGGCAGGTTCTGTCGTTGATGGCCGTCTGAAGACGCGTGAACTGAGAATCAGGGCGATCAGGAATCCGAGGAACTGCACCATCACCACGGAGGGCCCTGACGGCAGGTTGGTGAGTCCGGATGCCAGCAAGCCAAGCAGGGCACAGGTGCCTCCCAGGATCGAAGAAACAAACACATAGAGCGGGAAACGACGACAGAGCAGACGGCCCGCACAGGATGGAATCACGACAAAGGCGCTGATCAGCAGCACGCCAACCGCCTTGATCGACACCGCCACAACCACGGCGAGCAGAACGATGAAGGCCAGCCGGTGCCATCGGGTCTGGACACCGACAGCACCAGCAAGATCCTGATTCAGGGTCAGCAACACCTGTGCTCGCAGGCTCAGGCTCAGATAGATCAGTGCTGCCGCCAGCAGCATGCCGATCACGATCAGGTCCAGACCGCTGACCCCGAGAATGTCTCCAAACAGCAGCTGGCGAATTCCGCCCCGATAGCTCTCCACCAGGCTGAGAAACAGAATCGCTGCTGCCAGTGAGGTGGAATAGACAATGTTGAGCAGTGCATCCGTGGGGAGAGAGCTTCTCTCCACCAGCTGATTCACCAGGATGGCGAACAGCACCGCAAAGGGGATCAGAACCAGTGTGGGATTCACTCCGATCAGGATTCCAATCGTGATGCCAAGCAAGGCGGAGTGCCCAAGAGCATCGCTGAAAAAGGACAGTTCCCTGAGCACGGCAACACTGCCCAGCAACCCCCCAAGCGCCCCGGTGAGCAGGCCGCCGATCAGCGCGCGCTGCATGAAGGGTTCGGCGAGGACAAGCGCCAGTGCCTGAGTGTCAACCATGACACTGGTGTCTGTAAGGCACCATGTTGGGCCCGTACAGATCAAGGAGTCGCTCAGGCGTCAGGGTGTGATCGGGTGACCCACTGCAGCAGAGGCGGCGATTGAGTCCGAGCACCAGGTCGCTGCTGCGACGCACCATGTCGAGATCGTGAGAGACGTGCAGAACGGTCCATCCCTCCTGACGTCGCAGCTCCAGCAGCAGTTGCTGAAAGCGTTCGTTGGACGGCACATCAAGGCCTGCCTGGGCTTCATCGAGCACCAGCAGCTGACGGGCCCGCACGACGCAGAAGGAAAGCATCACGCGTTTGATCTGTCCTCCGGACAGTTCACTGAGAAGACGGTTCCTCAGGTCGATGCAACCGGTGCGATCCAGTGCCCTCTCAACGGCGGCCTTGCGTTTGCGGTAGTGATGCCAGGGCCAGCGTGGTCCTGGAGGATCAAATCCGAAACCGACGAATTCGGCCACCGTCAGGGGAAAACGTCCCTGCAGGGCCAGACTCTGCGGAACGTAGGCAATCTGAGATCGGATGGCACCGGGGAGGTCGCCGTTGGCGGAAAGCTTTTCTCCCAGAATCTGAACCGTTCCTTGCTTTCTTGGCAGCAGCCCGAGCAAGGCGGCCACCAGAGTGCTCTTGCCGGCGCCGTTGGGTCCAACCACGGCGGTCTCGCTCTCACTCGGGAGTTCGAACGAGACCTGTTCAACGGCGAGGCGCCCTGACCGTTCAACCGACAGATCGCTCACCACCACCACCGGGTTGGGCATCAAACGTCAGTCCCCAATGGCTTGAGTCAGATTGTTGACGTTGGAGCGCATCACCTCAAAGTAAGTTCCAGGCTTCTTGGCGGACTCTGCTGAGCCGGTCTCGAGAGGGTTGAACTCAACGATATTCACTCCAAGATCTTTCGCCAAGGCATTGAAGGAACGGTTGCCTTCCTGAGGTTCAGTGAGCAGGGCTTTCAGACCTGATTCCTTGACCTGAGTGGCGACCCTTTGCAGATCGGCCGGGCTGGGATTCATCTCCGGCAGGTCAACCAGAAATTCCGCTTTAAGGGAATAACGGTTGGCGAAATAGGTGGCGAAGTCGTGGAAGGCCACGAAAGTCTTGCCGCTGTAAGGCTTGAGCTTGGCAGTGAACTCCGTGTTCAGCTCCTTGAGCTTGGCGGTGTATTGGTCGGCATTCTTCCTGTATCCCTCTGCGCAACTGGGATCGGCTTTGACCAGGCCGTCTCTGATGTTCTCAACCTGCTGGGCAGCGCGAACCGGGTCGAGCCAGATGTGGGGGTCATATTCACCATGGCTGTGTCCATGGCCGTGATTGTGGTCATCATCATCGTCATGGTGTTCACCCTCATGGTGTTCACCGTCGTGATGGTCATCGTCGTGGTGCTCACCGTCGTGATGATCATCACCGTGCTCGTCATGATCATCGTGGCCGCCACCGGCCGCTTTGATCGTTTCCACACCCTTGCTGGAATCGATCACAACCAGATCCTTGTTGTCAGCGGAGTCGATGAGGTCGTCGAGGAATTCCTCCATCTCCAGTCCATTTTTGACCAGAACATTCGCTCCGCTGAGATCCGTCAGGTCGGAGGGTGTGGCCTGAAAATCATGGGGCCCCAGATTGGGCGGGATCAATGATGTGACCTCCGCGCAGTCGCCGGCCACCGCTTCCGTGAACAGTGTGATCGGCAGGAAAGTGCTGACCACCTTCACTTCTTTGCCCTGGCTTGTCTCGTTGTTGGTTGCATTTGGTGTCCCGCAGGCCACCAGGCCGATCAGGAGAGGGATGGCGCTCAGGCGCGAAAAAACAGAAGCCATTCAGTTGTGAAAGCCGGAACGAGAGGGATGGTCCTGAGCTCGGTGAAACTCAGTCCCCAGGAATGATAATCATTATCGCAGCAGTTGATCAACTTCATTAGTGTGTGGATGCGCGCTGCTCAGTACTGATGTATCAAAAAGTACCCGTCACGATTTTGACCGGCTATCTGGGTTCTGGAAAGACAACATTGTTGAACAAAATATTAAGTGAAGAACATGGCAAACGTATTGCCGTGATTGAGAATGAGTACGGGGAGGTAGGCATTGATCAAGGGCTTGTGATCAATGCTGATGAAGAGGTTTTTGAGATGTCCAATGGGTGTATCTGTTGCACAGTTAGAGGGGATTTGATCCGGGTTCTGGGGAACCTGATGAAGCGACGCGACAAATTTGATTACGTCCTCGTTGAAACCACCGGACTTGCGGATCCTGGCCCGGTTGCCCAGACCTTTTTCATGGATGATGAAATCCGGGACGAATTCACCCTTGATGGAATTGTCACGCTCATTGATGCTGCCCATATTGACCAACAACTTAAGCGGAGCAATGAGAGCTCTGAACAAGTGGCATTTGCTGATGTGCTGATTCTCAACAAGTCTGATCTTGTGCCTGAAGAATCACTGGTGAAGCTGGAGTCCCGCCTCCGTGACATGAACACGATGGCCCGTGTGGTGCGCAGCACCCAGGCTGAAGTACCGATCGAGACTGTTCTGAACCTGAGTGCCTTTGACCTTGATCAGATCCTGGCGCGTCGTCCCACATTCCTGGAGCCGGAATACCCCTTTGAATGGACCGGTGTTTACCAACTTGAGCCAGGTCACTACGAGATGACTCTCGAAGAGGGCCCTGATCCTGAGATGTCTTTGGTTGCCATCCCAGGGCAGAAAGCTGATGAAGATGCCCTGAAGCAGAGTGCAGAGCAGTGCGTTCGCTTGTTCGCCCAGTCAGCTCAATCCCTCAGGCCAGGTGATTCGATTGCTCCCAATCAGCATCTCAGTCTTGAGCTGGATTCAAAAGGCACGAAATCTTTTCTGTTCGATGTCAAGAGCGAAGAAACGATTGGTTTCTATGCCCAGCACACGGCCGAGGAGTTTGACCTGCGGATCGTCAAGGCGGGGCAATCAGTGAGCCCGGTCAAAGAGCGCATCTGGGTTGCAGAGCATGAGCATGATGATGAGGTCGGCTCAATTGCCATTGAGCGTGAGGGCAATGTTGACCCTGAAAAGCTCAACCAGTGGATTGGAACACTGCTGGCGGAAAAAGGGGTGGACATTTTCAGAACCAAGGGCTTCATCAGCTATCAGAACGAATCACGGAGGGTTGTGTTTCAGGGCGTCCATATGCTGTTCACCGCCCAGCCTGGGGAGGAGTGGGGAGAAGCACCGCGCTGTAATCAGCTCGTGTTCATCGGCCGTAATCTTGATGAGGCTCAGATGCGCAAGGACTTTGACGAATGCCTGATCTGAAGGCGTTTGCCCCCCAGGGCATGCTTCATGAGGGTTGGACTGCCCAGGTTGATGACTATGCCCTGGCCTGTGGATGGACTGGCGATGGAGACAACCTCCTTGTCGGTGATGTTGCCGGTGGCCTGTCTCTGTTTGCAGGCAAGACAGGTGAACTGATCTGGAGCAAAAACAACATTCACCAGGGCGGTTTATTGGCTCTGGCGATACATCCGAAAGGAGACCTGTTCGCCACATCCGGTCAAGATGGATGCGTTCTGATCTGGGATAGTCAGCGAGGAGAAATCCTGCATTCGATCATGCCTGGGAAGGGCTGGGTCGAACATCTCGCCTGGTCAGTCAGCGGCGACATGCTCGCTGTTGCCGCATCAAAAAACGTTCACATCTATCACCCTGATGGAGTTGAAAGATGGCGTACTGAGGAACACCCCAGCACGGTCAGTGCGATCTCCTGGTCGAAGCCTGATGAGCTCGCCACAGCCTGCTACGGAAAGGTCAGCTTCTTTGACATCACCAGGCAACAAGTGGCTCAGGAGCTGAAATGGCAGGGATCGCTGGTCTCCATGGTGCTGAGTCCCGACGGAGACATCGTGGCCTGCGGCAGCCAGGACAATTCCGTGCATTTCTGGCGTCGTTCAACCGGGCTGGATGCTGAGATGACGGGATATCCGGGCAAGCCCAGTCAACTGGCGTTCGATCAGAGCGGTCAGTTTCTGGCCACCGGTGGCAGTGATCAGATCATTGTCTGGAATTTTCAGGGTGATGGACCTGAAGGATCATTGCCTGGGCAGCTTGTGCTCCATCCCGAGCCGATTTCGACGCTGGCTTTTGCGCATGATGGACTGATCTTGGCCTCAGGTGCGCGAGATGGTTCGGTGTTCGTCTGGCTGCTTGATCACAATGGTGATGGCAATCCACTGGGAGGTGCCTTCACCGCTGAGAAGATCAGTGCGGTGTGCTGGAAGCCGGACGACACCGCATTGGCGGCAATCGATTCCGATGGACGAGTCTCTGTGTGGCCGTTCAAAATTCGTGGCTGACCTCTGATCGAGCCCTCTGCTTGGAATGTTTGAACTGTCCCCAACCATTCAGCGCAACAGGATCCGGCAATTGCTGGGGCGTGAGTTCCATATCGCCAAAAGAAAGATCCACTGGTTCATCGGTGGCCAGTCCTGGGCTGCTCGCTCGGACTCCCTGGTGATCCGTCATCGGAAGTTCCACCATCAGTCGTTGATTCTCCGCCCTTTGCGTGGGGTTGCTCTGCAGCTTCAGCAGAACAAACGCAGGAATCTCGAGCTGGCCATTGCCCGATTGGACCGTGTTGTTTTGCGCCCTGGCGACACTTTTTCAGTGTGGAAGCTGGTTGGTCGTCCCTCCAGAAGCAAGGGTTATCTGGATGGATTGGTTTTAAAACAGGGCAAGATCGCTCAAGGTCCGGGAGGGGGACTTTGTCAGCTGGGTAATCTCCTGTTCTGGATTGCAGGGCACAGTCCTCTCACGCTCACCGAGCGTTGGCGGCATGGATTTGATGTTTTCCCTGATGTGAATCGATCGATTCCTTTCGGGGCAGGAGCAACACTGGCTTACAACTATGTTGACCTTCAGTTGACCAATCACACGCCCTATTGCTTTCGCTTGCATTTATGGCTGGATGAGACGCATCTGCACGGTGAGCTCTTCTGTGACACCAACTATTCCTCGACTTACGTCCTGGAAGAGCGTCATCACCAGATCAAGCAACAGGTCTGGGGTGGCTATTCCAGGCACAATCAGATCTTCCAGATTCAACAGAACATGGATGGCTCCAGCTCGGAAAAGTTGCTGGTGGAGAACCATGCTCTGATGCTGTATGAGCCTTTGTTGACAGCGGCTTAAGCCGTGGATGGTGGTTATGGCTATCGAGGTGGAGTGACGTGTGTCTCTGCCCATGGACTGGATGCTGCTGCTGTTGATTGCTGCTTCACATCTGGCCAGCGCCTTCCTGGCTGCAACGATTGCGCAGTAGAAGGCTCGTAACAGCCGGATGTGGTTTTGCGCGGGCCTGCTGTTCGGGCTGCTGGGACTGATCGCTGCTGCTGGTCTTCCCGATCGTCACCAGATTGTTTATCTGCGCCATCTGGCTGAAGCCCAGGGCTACAGAAACAAAAGGGGATCCGGGAAGAAATGAGGCTGTAAAACTCAGATGTCTAGGCGTGACAAAGCGAATGCAGTGGCCGAATGGTTGCCAAATGTCACCATGGCAAGCCCAGTGCGGAGGAGGATTGGAGCATCGGCTTCACCGGCTGTCGCTTTTGCTGATCAATGCGATTCGTCAGGTTCGGCGGTGAAGTTGCTGCTGATATCGGCGTGCCAGTCCCAGGCTGCAGCTTCGCCATGCTTGATCTCCAACTCTTGTGCCCGACTGGCTGCGAAAGCCAGTCGTTGTGAAAGGTATTGAATATTTCGCAACCAATGAGAATTTTCCCCTTGAAGTTTTCTTATCTCACGCTCAAGCAACTCAACATAATCCCTGACTGCAGGATGGGCTTCGCCGAGGTTGTCCATCGCAATCCTCAGGAAGTCTTTGTCAATGTTCATGAAACCTCATCCAGTTTGATCTCCCTTAGGATGAATCCACATGTGAACGATGGCCATAATCCGTTGATTGGATGCCTGGGGTGGGCAGTTCTTTGCGCATCTTGCATGCTTAACAGTTCCTGGAGCGTTGTCGGGACGACTCCTGAACGATACAAAGTGCGGTTTGTCTGGTCGCCCGCCATCAGTTTTGGCAATGCAGTGGGTTGCGCTCACTGCTAGAAAGTTGATGTGATTGACTTCTGAATATGGACGATTCGAACAAAAATAAGCAGCTTGAGGTCTTTGAAGCGCAACTGCTGGATCTCCTCCCTGAAGAGCAGCGCCAACACGTTCTGCAAGTGGAAGAGCTGATGGAGCTGGCCGGCAGTGCATCGACTGAGCGTGAGCTGGAGCGATATTTAGATGCTGAAGTCATCATCGAAAGCTTGGAAGAATCAAGCAGTGAACTTCATGGCTTTCTGCGTGGGATTGAAGCGGCGATACATGCCAGAAAAGATCAACTTGATGAGCCCTTTCGTGATGAATTTTTGATTCGACAGTTCATGAAACTACCTTTGACAGTCCAGCACTCAGTGGCTGACAGCTTTTGGCAGGTGGATGCAAGCATTGCTCAGATATTAAGTCGTGTTATGAGCCTTACGGAGCAGGAAAAAAGTGCCTTGACTATCTGGCTTGATAATGCTGAAAAATTGTCCGATTAACATTCGAGTGGTCTTGAATCACATGTTTGTAGGCTTGTGATCCATGGCATGTGCGACCATTTCAAGTGGTGGCGATGTTGTCTGCCAGTCGTGGTGTTGAGTGTTTCGGCAGGTTGAATCGCTGGCCAAGCGCTGCCGGCCTAAGTTCTCGTTGCACTTGCCACTCAACACTGGCCGCTGCTTTTGCCCCGAGATGTGCAGTCACTTTGATGGATGACCTGTTGGCCCAGTGAGTCTTCCGTTTGATTTCACTTCGTTGTCGTGACACCAGCTGCCAGATGTCGTGACGATGGCTGGTTCTGTTGAGTTGGCGTGGCCTGGCTTTGTAGAAGATCAGGTCAAAACGGGCGAAATCCTTTCACAGAAAAAATCATCAATCCCGTTCACGTTGTGCAGCCTTGACAGCTTGCTGAATCCACTGGCGGCCTGGACAACATCTGTGATTCGTGGCAGTTCATACCAGCGATTCACGGCCATTGGTTCTTCGTCTCTGATCTGTGATCGATCACACATCAGCTTGTGTTCAGTTGCGGTGTCATGCCACCACCTGCAGCCGATTCATGGGTTCAGTCCCCAGACCTCAAAGCTCCTCCTCCGGCTCATCCATGAACAGCGCTGCGGAGGAGTCGGTTTGCGTCCGGTTCTGGATGAATGGCTGCTCTCAGGTCGCCCATGTGAGTCGCTCCAGCCTCGGTCGCTACCGCCGTGATCTGCTGGCGACAGGTGCAGTGCTGTTGAACTGAATCATTGGATGGCGCTGCCTGTGGACTCGCGTCGGTCGTCCAGAAGCACAGGGTGATTTCCTGGAGTGACCGATCCGGATCTTGTCTTGGACCCTCTGCTGATCGCAGCTCTGTTGCTGGTGGCCATCGCTTTTGCTTCCTGCTCTGGTCTGTTGATTGCCCTGCTCGGATTGCAGCGGGTCTTTTCGATCGCCCCTTGCCTCGAGGCAGCTCCGGAGATTGATCCGCCGGACACTTCGCTGTGCGTGGTCATCCCCGCCTACAACGAAGCCGAGAACATCGCTCCTTGCTTGAGCAGTGTGCTCAACAGTGATCCTCCTTGCAATGAGTGGCAGGTGCTGGTGGTGGATGACGACTCCACGGATGTCACCGCTGAAAGCGCCATGCTCGAAGCGTCCGGTCGCAACGCTGACGATCCTTCGTTTGAGCTGCTCCGGGCCGGTCCGCGCCCTGTCGGTGAGCGCTGGGTCGGTAAGAACTGGGCCTGCAGTCAAGCCATGGAACAGGTGCGCAGCCACTGGGTGCTGTTCATCGATGCCGATGTACGTCTGCAGCCGCAAGCCTTGCGCCGAGCTCTCGCTCAGGCGATCCGGGAGGAGGCGGATCTGTTCAGCCTTGCGCCGCGGCTCGACTGCGGCTGCCTGGCGGAATGGATGGTGCAGCCGATCATGGCCAGCCTGCTGGGTCTGGGCTTTCCGATCGAGGCCACCAATGACCCTGATTCGGCGGTGGCTTTCGCGGCAGGGCCGTTCATGCTTTTCCGCCGCAGTGCCTACGAGGCCATCGGCGGACATCGCGCTCTCGCTTCCGAGGTGGTGGAGGATCTGGCCCTGGCCAGGGGCATCAAGGCCGGTGGCTTCCGCTTGCGTTACCTGCTTGGTCTGGATGCTGTTGATCTGCGTATGTATGCCGATCTGCCATCACTCTGGGAGGGGTGGACCAAAAACTGGTTGATCGGACTTGATCGCAATGTGGGCAAGGCTCTCGGTGCCGCAGGCGTGGTTGTGCTGATGTTCAGTGTTCCCTGGCTGCTGCTGCCCTCGGCGCTAGTGCTGCTCTGGGTGTTGCCGCAGTTGTCGGTCTGGTGGCTGCTGTTGCTGGGGTTGTCGTTGCTGGGGATCGGGCAGCAGCTGGCCCTGCGTTTCTGGCAGCGAAGGCGCTTTGATGTGCCGCTCACCTACTGGTGGCTGATGGGTGCCGGCGGCCTGCTGCTGGGAGCGATCGGACCGGTGTCGGTGTGGCGTACGCTCACCGGCCGCGGCTGGACCTGGAAAGGTCGTCAGCTGGCTTGATCAGTGCAGTCAGTCTCTTTTGTTAGGGTTTGTCGTTCAGCTTGGTTTTAAATAAATTGTGCATCATCAATAATTCCCGATCGAAATAGTACGTCAATAATATTAAACGTTTCAGCCATTGAAAGATCATTCTTGAGTTTGATAAGTGCTTCGGATACCGTCATAGACGAATCACGCAATAGTTCCACCAGCCTGATGAATGCCTCGGGATTCTTGATCCCGCCTAGTTTGCAGGTGAGTTTGTTGTGAGTAATAAAGAGGTCATCTTTTTCAACGTAAGGTGATGTTGATGGCTTCAATTGAATGGGATCATCAACTTTTAAATCCAGCTTCATTTTGCCCATTAAACGATCAATTGCTTTGACAAAATCATCAAATTGATCAAATGTTTCCTCGCCATAAATTCGATAGCCAAGAGGCCACTGGTCGCTTGCCGGGCAGGGACTGATCAGTTTGATTGAACCTGCTGGCATGTTGATCAAAAAACCGGAAACACATGCAATCGTTGAGCTTCCAACATCATCTTGATGTTCTTTCTCCATAGACGACATCTTGATACGGGCACGCCCAGCTGTCGCCTTGATCGAGAGACCTTCTGAATTTTGTGCAATCAATTCCACATGCAACAAGTCTTCAGGGCTGTAATTCTCAAACACCTTTTTCATAATATTCTTTGACAAAACAGAAAAACGATTGATGGTTTTCTCCTTGCCAGAGGAAGCTTTTAAAAATGCTTTGATCCTTTCAATATTGTTCAATGGTTGAGCCGTTGTCGTTTGAGGGTATCTGCCAAACTCATTTTTAAAATCAGACATGAACTTTTCATAGTCGGGGTTGTCGAACGGATCTGTTGCCCAATAGCAAAATCCACCTTTGGACCCTTCGCCAATTCTTTGATGAAGATGATGCAAAATCTGCCTCCAGAGTACAGCGTTGGAGGCATTATATTCAAATATTTTGGTTAATTTAGGCGCATCAACACCGCAGAACCAACATCCAACAGAGCAACCTTGATTCAGTTCAATTGCAAAAGGTGCATGAACAACTGCCGCTGATTGTGCTCTGCCAACCTGCCACATAAATCGATTCATCTGTCTTTGACGCCATTGCTTAAAGGCAGGATTGTCGGGGGTGCACTCCTGGTTGCGTAACCGCTCTTTGATTAACTCTTTTTCTCGAAGGAAGAGAATATAGCGTCGTACATCTTCGGTTAAATCACCTTCCTTGCTGTTGATATCCCAGAGTGGACGTAAAGCCTGTGGATCAATGTTCAGCTCCTGGCAGAATTGATTTTTATGGCCGGCAAGAATGCCTTCGCGAAAATCGCTATCTGATGAATAGGCTTCAAGGAAGCGTTTTGTGGTTGCAATTGATCTTAAGTATTCTGGGTTTAATTCACTGGACTCTGAATAAACGCACAGCTCTGGAGGGACAGATGCTGCGTTCGCACATGCTTTCAATTCGTTGATGGTTGTCATTGTGTTCAGCCCAGATCGATCTTTTTGTTGATTTCTTGACTGCGAAGACCGTGATCATTAAAGGGATAAAGAATAGCTACTAGACCTGCCATTACAATTGTTAAAATAGCGACAACATTGACCACACACGTCTCGTTGACCATTGTTAATTCACCGGCTGTTGCAGCTTCAAGCATCTGATCCTCTGTTAATGACAGATCGATTTGATCAGGTTGTTTAGGTATAATAATGTAATTTGTGGTATCAGTGTTTTGCAAGATTGTCAGGCTTTGACCATCTTGCAATGGATGCGACTTGATGTAGTCATCTAGCACTGGCAAGGCGCTTTCAATGTCTTTGCCCGGGAGGACAATGTTCTTGATCTTATCTGTGTCTTGTTTGGCGATAAACTTGACTCCTTCTGGCATAGAAAGCCCAGCTTCTCTGCATAAAGTCAGAGGATCTTCAAGAAATCGCGAGCAGTAATCTGAATCCTTCCAACAGCGTACAATGAGAGTTGATATGATCGCTAAATTCTTGTCTGAATCTTGAGAGGGCATTGAAACCATTCAAGAACTATATTGGATCTAGCCAGACAGATGAGCTCGGATCCAAAATCACAGAATCAATGCATAATCTTTACTTGTCTTGACCTGATCTAGATAGAAGTTGAGTCAAGGTTGGCACTTATCTCCCCGAGACATGCAGAGGTAACGGAAAAGATGAGCTCACTGGTCTTTCACCCGTCAACACTCTGCTGACTGTTGTTGCCAGATATATAGTGATAATGGATTCGTCTACTTGAAGATCGATGTGATTGTTTTTTGAATATGTACGATTCGAAAGAAAAGCATCTTGAGGGCTTTGAAGCGCGACTTTTGGAACTTCTCCCTGTCGAGCAGTGCCAGCATGTTCTTCAAGTGGAAGAGCTGATGGAGCTGGCAGGCAGTGCATCGACTGAGCGTGAGCTGGAGCGATATTTAGATTCAGAAGTCATCATGGAAGCCTTGGACGAATCAAACAGTGAACTTCATGGCTTCCTGCGTGGGATTGAAGCGGCGATGCATGGCCGAAAAGATCAACTTGATGAGCCCTTTCGTGATGGTTTTTTGATTCGACAGTCCATGAAACCACCTTTGACAGTTCAGCACTCACTGGCTGACAGCTTCTGGCAGGTGGATGCAAGCATTGCTGAGATATTAAGTGGTGTCGTGAGCCTTGCGGAGCAGGTCAAAAGTGCCTTGATGATCTGGTTAGATCATGCTGAGAAATTGTCCGATTAACATTCGAGTGCTTTTGAATCACGTGTATAGAGGCTTGTGATCCATGGCATGTGCGACAACTTCAAGCATTGACGACGTTGTCTGTCAGTCGTGGTGTTGAGTGTTCCTGCAGGGTGAATCGTTGCCCGAACGCTGCTGGCTCAGGGGCTCGTTTCACTTTGCCTGTCAATCCTGACCGCTGCTTCTGAGCCGATATGAGCAAGCACGTTGGTTGCTGACCCATTGGCACAATGGTTGTTGCGTTTGATTGCACTTTGATGTCGTGACACCAGCTGCCGGATGTCGTGACGATGGCTGGCTCTGTTGAGTTTGCTTCGCGTGCTCTCGGAGAAAACCAGGTCAAAACGGGCGATAACCTTTCAAGGAAAAAATCATCAACGCCGTTCACGTTGTGCAGCCTTTTTAGCTTATGGAATCCACTGATGGCCTCGACAACATCTGTGATTCGCTGCAGTTGATACCAGCGATTCACGGCCCTTGGTTCTTGGTCTCTGATCTGTGATCGATCACACATCCGCTTGGGTTCAGCTGCGGTGTCATGCGACCACCTGCGGCCAATTCAAGGGTGCTGTCCCCAGACCTCAAAGCTCCTCCACCGGTTCATCCATCAACAGCATTGCGGAGGAGTCGGTTTGCGTGCAGTTCTGGATGAATGGCTGCTCCCAGGTCGTGCATGTGAGTCGTTCCTGTCTCGGTCGCTACCGCCGTGATCCCCGCTTACAACGAGGCCGACAACATCGGTCCTTGCCTGAGCAGTGTGCTCACCAGTGATCCTGCTTCGGCGGTGGCCTTCGCGGCAGGGCCGTTCATGCTGTTCCGCCGCAGTGCTTATGAGGCCATCGGCGGACATCGCGCCCTCGCAGCAGCTGGCCCTGCGTCTCTGGCAGCGCCGGCGCTTTGATGAGCCGCTCACCTACGGGTGGCTGATGGGTGCCGGCGGCCTGCTGCTGGGAGCGATTGGACCGGTGTCGGTGTGGCGCACGCTCACCGGCCGCGGCTGGACCTGGAAAGGTCGTCAGCTGGCTTGATCAGACCTCATCACTGAGCACCTGCGCTGGTTTCTGAACCGGTTGTCCGGACTCGCGGCTCTCTGCCTGCCAGGCTTCCAGGACTTCAGGGAAGTGCTCTTCGATGCAGCTGTCGCAGATGCCATGGGAGAAGCTCAGGGTGCTGCGTTTGGCCAGATACTGATCGAGATGCACCCAGTCGCCCCGCTCGTCCTTGGCTTTGCGGCAGTAGCTGCACGTCGAGATGATTCCTGAAGGCTTGCTTTCCAGGCAGAACGAATCAAGCAGATTCATCGACCGTTTTCTCAGATCCAGGAACGCCACCACCTGGCGGGAGAGGGCTTCCATGATCTGCAGCTGATTGGCTGAAAGCTGGTTGGGCGTGCGGTCAATCACGCACAAGGTACCGATTCGGTGCTCTGTTTCGTTGTTGAGCGGAAAGCCGGCATAGAACCTGATCTTGGGATCACCACAGACGAGCGGGTTATCGACGAACCGCTCATCCTGAAGCGCATCGTTCACGATCAGGGGCTGGTTGGTGTGGATGGCATGGGCGCAGAACGACCAGTCTCTGGGGGTCTCCTCGGCCTCGATGCCCACCTTCGACTTGAACCACTGCCTGTCACTGTCCACCAGGCTCAGCAGTGCAATCGGTGTTTCACACACCAGTGAGGCGATGTGTGTGATGTCGTCGTACGACTGCTCAGGGCGCGTACCGAGAATCCTGTATTCACTCAGGGCTTTGAGGCGCTCCTGTTCGAATTCAGGGATGAGAGCGGTTTTCATCGCCTGGTCCAGTTGGCCCCCAAGGTATGTGTTGTTCCGAAATCGTGCTGATGCAGCAATGGAAGTTCACGCCTTTGCAATGCATCTGTGAAGTTTCAATATGAATGATTGATTGATGAGCTTTCTCGCCTAACTCCGAATTCCTGATGGCGAGAAAGCGTTGTATGGCGACGTTGAAATCGTTCGGGTTTTTGTGGATTGATTCAGCCTCTGTTCGGCAGCACCCGATGTTTTTCCAGCACTCAATCTTCAGAATTTCACTCAGCCTTCTGGCCTTTTGATGCGACGGTTAATCCGTTCTTGCTGCATCCCCTGATCAGTGTCAGGTTCTGAGGGTTGTTCGGTCGCAGTTTTCAATTGCATCTCTGAAAGCGGACGAAAACAATCCATCATGCACTCACTCATGGAGGTGTGAAAACATCTCGATTTCAGAGAATCTGCGACCTCAGCTCTGCAGCTGTTGAAGGTCTGAACGGTTTGAAGGTGGTGGTCAGAAACGGCTGTAGCCCAGTCGGCTTTCAAAGATCTTCAACGGCAGTCCGAACGACTCCATCAGGGTGCGGCATTCGTCTTCGACGGTGCCGTAGACCTCAACGCTGAAGCCATCCCCCAGTTCGGCATGTTTCTGCAGGTACTCCTGAACCGTTGGGTTGCTCACATGCGCTGCGAAGGCTGCATCGTTGGCATAGACCTCGGACCAGACGAAGGCCAGGGGATCATCTGGATCCTGATCAAAGGTGTGATGAAGCATGCCCGGCTCACTGGCCTGAACTGCCGCATCGGTGGCTTCGGCGAGCTTCAGATAGTCATCCACGCAGCCCGGTTTCACATGAATGCGCCCCAGCAACATGAACGGGGTGGATGCATCGAATTTTGCCATCGCTTTCCGGAGAGGAGGCTGATTCTGGCCTGAATCAAGACTTGCGGCTGAAGCAAGGTCACACTGACCGAGGTGTCTGATTTGGCTTCCGTATCCATGCGCAAGATTGTTTTCCCCGCCCTGGCGGCAGCCTCCGTTCTGATGGCGGGTGTTGTCGGTTGCACGAACCGCGACAGCGAAACCACCAAGGCCGCCGCACCTGCCTCCGCCGAGGCCGCTTCAACGGAAGTCAAGACAGAGAACAAGACGGAGGTCAAGGTTGAAGAGGTGTTCAGCGGTTCGAAGACCCTCAACGGCACCGCTCTGAGCTATCCGGAGGGCAATCCGGAACTGCGCCTCTACAGGGTAGAGATTCCCGTGGGCGGCAAGATCCCCATGCACACCCACCCCGCTCCGATGCTGGTGCATGTGCAGGACTTCGAGTCCGGGGATTTGCTCAACACCCGGGTTCAGGCGGATGGCACCGAGGTGAGCAGCGTGTTCAAGCCCGGTGAAAGCTTCATCGAGGGCTCTTCCGAGCCCCATTTCGTGCAGAACAACAGCGACAAGCCCACGATCGTGTGGGTGATGGTGGCCTCGGTGGAGGGCATGCCCACCACGGAGTGGGGTCAATGATGCGCTGACACCACTTGGTGTGTTCGCCACATGCTGTTCGCCACGTGGCGTTCAGGCCCGGGTGGCTTCGATCAGGCAGAACGGAGGTGTGGCCATGATGGCTGTCCAGCAGACGGTTCCCAGCGCCTCCACCCCTTCTGCAGCCAGAACCGGCTGCGGCCAGCGCACCTGTTGCAGGCCGCAGTCCTGCATCAGCTCGCGGCTGATTTAGCAGTCGGTGAGTTCGAAGACGCCGCCGTCCTCCAGCGCGAAGCGGTCATGGATCGCCGCTCGCTCCAGCAGAAGGCCATCGATGCTCTTGCTGTCTCCGTAGGGGCGACCTGCCTCGAAGTTCGAGGGGCGATCGTCCGGTTTGTTGTTGAAGGCCACCAACCAACCTCCCGGTCGCTTGGCTGTCTGACAGTCGGCGGCATGTCCCTGATCGTCGCTCACGCTGCCGAATCGGCGGGCTTACAGCCAATGAATGCTGTGATCAAGGGCATTCATGGTTGGGTTTGCGGCACCAGATCGATCACCACGGCGGTGGCGGGTTGATCCGAGTCGTTTCTCCAGCCATGCAGCACACCGCTGGATTCGAACACGGCATCTCCGGCCTCGCGCCGGAGAGCACGTGGCCCGGATCCGTCATCGCGAATCTCGATCAGGGAGCCGTTGATCAGGTAGGCGACACCGGGCCGTTGCTGATGCTGATGCCAGGCCACCGACCCACCGGGGGCAATGGTGATCCGTCGGGTGCGCAGCACTCGACCTTGCAGTGCTGCGAATTCCCTGGAGAGATCGAGGCTGCCCAGCGGTTCCACGCTCACCTTCTCTGTTCTGGACGGTGCATCACGGGGAGCGCTGCGCTGTTCGCTGGCGGGTGTCACGGTCTGGGGGCTGTGGCTCCCGTGCGCCAGAGCCGCTGCGCCCGGAAACAGCAGGTTGGCGAGAGTGATCAGCGACAGGACAGGAGCTCGCATGGCCGCACCGGAATTGGTCACTATTGTTCCAACCACTTCCAAAGCGGTGTCTGTCACCGCTTGATTGTTATGAGTACCCCCGTCAAGCCCTGCTGGGTTCTGGATTTTCTGGGCCGCGTTTGTCTTGCGGCCGTGTTTGTGAATGCAGCGCCGGGCAAGATCACCGATTTCGCCGGCAACGCCGCACGCATTGCCTCCAAAGGCATTCCCGAGCCGCTGGCGAACATCCTGCTGCTCGCTGCGATCCTGGTGCTGATCGCCGGCTCGATCCTGCTGGTGTTCGGTACTGACACGATTCTCGGGGCGTCGCTGCTTCTGGTGTTCCTGGTGCCCACCACCCTGATCTTCCACGCCTTCCCGTTTGAGACGATCCCGTTTCTGATGAATCTTGCGCTGATCGGCGCTCTGATCCTGGCGATCACCCGCTCAACGGCCAATGCCGCGCCCAACTTCCGCAGGGTGCGCGCCAGGGCCTTCGACAGCATCCGCTGAATTTGTTCTGAGCTCCAGGCCATAAAAAACCCCCACCCGAGGGTGGGGGTCGCCATGCGTGTTCAGATGCTCACTCGTCGAAGACTTTGCACATCGGTGAGCCGGGATGGGTGTCGCAGATCTCGTCGAGCACCTTGTCGCGGTGGCGGCTGTCGGGGTTGTTCACACCCGCATCCTTTTTGGGGTCGAACTCTTCGGATGAGTGCTTCTCGTTGGTGCCGTAAGGGAGCTCATACTCCTCGAACTTGTGCTTGCCATCAGACATCGCGCAATTCCTCCTGAAGAACGAATTCCTGATATCCAGACCTTAGAGAGCCTGGGGGAGGAACTGAGCAACTTTGGCAATTCTTCCGTTGAGCTCAGCTTCCGGATGAGCGCACCGGCCTGGGCTGGATGCGCAGGCGCTGAGGGATTTCGCTTGCACCTGGCAGTTGCAGCTGGGCCTCAGCCCAGTCCTGCATCAGTGCTTCCAGCAGGGATTGACGATCGCCGAACAACCGAAGCATTGTCCTTGCATCTGAGATTCAGTCTCAACAAAGCATGGCCGTTCTGCTTGGAGCAAGTGATTCTCATTAGCGTTCACATTGTGTTGCGCCCTGTGCTGCAACGCCCATGGCCGGCCTGCGCTGGATTCACAATCAGCTCAGTTGTTCACCCGGGCGCTGATGGGGGCATTTCGCCTCGAGTTGATCAACAGACACAACATCGCTGATCCAGGCATCGGTCTGAATGAGCCCTCGGGCCTCACCCTGAATGCTGATGGCACGGCCCTTTACACGGTCAGTGACGACACCAGGGCCATCTTCTGCATGGATCTCGAGGGTCGGGTGTTGACCAGCGAGTCGTTCTTCGTGAGCGTGCTGGACCTGGAAGGTCTCGCCTTGAGTGCTGATGGCCGCCGGCTGTTCGCGGTGCAGGAAGACGCCAACGCCGTGATCAGCGTTGATCTCGCCAGTCGCCGCGAGCTGCAGCATCGTCCCCTGGCTGAGATGTCCAACTACGCCAGTGTTGAAATGCACTTCCCGGCCGAGCCTGACAACAAGGGGCTGGAAGGGATCACAGTGAACACCCGCAACGGGCATGTGTTCGTGGTCAAGGAATGTCGACCGGGGCTGCTGATTGAACTCGATGCCGAGTGCCGAACGATCCTGTCGTCGAGATTGCTGACCCAGGCGAATGGTTTTTCCCATCCCAGGGTGGGGCCGCGCAGGCTGGATTTCTCCGGACTGAGTTACGACTGTCAGCGCGACACTCTCTGGATCGCCAGCGACCAGGGGCAGTGTCTGTTCCATTACGACCTGAAGGGTGATCTGGTGCTGCAGCGCCTGGATCTGCTGCTCAAGCCGGAGGGCAAATCCAAGCGCGTGCGCAAAGCCGAAGGCATCGCCGTGGATTCAGAACGTGGCAGGGTCTATGTGGTGAGCGATCGTGACGCCGAGCTCTACGTGTTCCAGCTCCATGGCTGATCCTGCATCCCAACGCGTGCTGCTCACAGGGGGAAGCTCCGGTGTGGGTTTTGAAGCGGCGAAAGTTCTCAGCGTCCAGGGGCATGAGCTCACCATCCTTTGCCGCAACCAGGCCACGGCTGATCAGACCCTCAGCCAGCTCACCGGATCGTCTCGCGCTCTGATCTGTGACCTTGCTGATCTCGATGCCGTCGATGCCGTCTGCGCCCAGCTGTTGGGGAGCGGCACGGCCCTGGATGCGCTGGTGCTCAATGCCGGTCTGCAATACGCCGGTGCCTCCGAAGCGCAGTTTTCGGCGCAGGGTATTGAACTCACCTTTGCGGTGAACCAGCTGGCTCATCAGCTGATGGCGATGCGACTGTTGCCGCTGCTGCGGAAGGCAGCCCGCCCGCGGGTGGTGATCACCGCCTCGGAGGTGCACAACCCCTCAAGCGGTGCCGGCAAGGTGGGCAAGTCTGCGGACCTGGGTGAGCTGGAGGGGCTGCGTGCCGGGGCCGGCTTCGCGATGCTGAATGGCAGCCCCGGCTTTGATGGCAACAAGGCTTACAAAGACAGCAAGCTCTGCAATGTGCTGATGGCGCGGGAGCTGGTTCGGCAGCTGGACGGCGTGATGCCCGTGATTGCCTGGAGCCCTGGCCTGGTGATCACCCGTAACAGTGGCGGTTTCTTCCGGTACAACAAGCGCGGCAATCCGCTGGGCATGGGTGTCTTCGCATTTGTGGCCCGCGATCTGCTGCGCATCACTGAATCACCTGAAAATGCAGGCCGGTTGCTGGCCCAGCTGGTGAATGATCCCGAGATCACGCCTGGATTCAGCTATTTCACCAACAAGGTGGTGAGCTTCGGTGGGCATCGGCTGGAGCCGACCGACACCAGTGTTGAGGGCGCCGACCTGCGCAAGGCCGAAGAGCTTTGGCAGCTGTCGGAGCAGTTGATCGGGCACAGCCTCAGCCGCTGAAGCATCTGCTGATCTCCCTAGCTTGTGCCCACGCACAGCAGCTTCATGGCCGAGAACGGTTTTTCAGCGGACAGGAAGTCCCACGTTGTGGTGGTGGGCGCCGGCTGGGCTGGCTGGGGCGCGACCAAGGCGCTCTGCGAAGCCGGGGTCCGCGTGACCCTGATCGACGGGATGGCCGATCCCAGCGGCAGTGAGCCGATCACCACCGAGAGCGGCAAGCCATTCGAGGCCGGCACCCGCGGCTTCTGGAAGGACTACCCCAACATCAATGCCCTCACCGATCAGCTCGGTCTGGGCTCGATCTACACCGACTTCACCACCAGTGCCTTCTGGTCGCCGGATGGCCTGGAGGCCACGGCACCCGTGTTTGGTGATGCTCCGCAGCTGCCCAGCCCGCTGGGGCAGGTGCTGGCCACGGTGAAGAACTTCAGGCGGCTGCCGCTGCCGGACCGGCTCAGCATCGCCGGGCTGCTCTACGCCATGCTTGATCTCAACCGCAGCGATGCGGTGTACCGGAGCTACGACGCGATTGATGCGCTGACGCTGTTCAGACAGCTCCGCATCAGTGATCGCATGATCGACGACTTCCTGCGGCCCACGCTGCTGGTGGGATTGTTCAAGCCGCCTGAAGAGCTCTCGGCGGCGGTGACGATGGAGCTGCTCTACTACTACGCCCTGGCCCATCAGGATTCCTTTGATGTGCGCTGGATCCGCAGCAAGAGTATCGCTGAACAGCTGATCGCACCGCTGAGTGCCCGGCTGCAGGCTCAGCATCAACTGGAGGTGCTGGGCGGCACGCTGGCCACCAGGCTGAACATGTCAGCCGACGGCCAGAGCATCCGCTCGCTGGAGACCCGCAATGTGATGACGGGGAGCAGCGCTGTGCTGGATGACGTGGATGCGCTGGTGCTGGCCGTGGGTGCCAAGGGCATGGGTGCCCTGATGGCGCAGTCGCCGCAGTGCGGCGTGCTGGCGCCTGAGCTGGTTCAGGCCGGCACGCTTGGAACGATCGACGTGGTGTCGGTGCGGCTGTGGCTGGATCGCTACGTGCCGGTTGCCGATCCCGTCAATGTGTTCTCTCGCTTCAGTGCACTGCAAGGCTCCGGTGCCACCTTCTTCATGCTTGATCAGCTGCAGAAAGAATCCGAGCCTGCGCTCTGGGGCGGTCAGACACCACAGGGGTCGGTGATTGCCAGCGACTTTTACAACGCGTCGGTGATCGCGGAGCTCAGTGATCAGCAGATCGTCGACTGCCTGATGCAGGACCTGCTCCCCATGGCGCAGCCTGCCTTCGGCGAGGCCCGGGTGCTGGATCAGGAGGTGCGGCGCTATCCGGGCTCGGTGTCGTTGTTCTCGCCGGGGAGTTTCAGCAAGCGACCCCCGCTGGAGACCTCCCTGGCGCCGGTGGTCTGCGCCGGCGACTGGGTGCGGATGGGCGAGAGGGAACATGGCGCCAAGGGGCTGTGCCAGGAACGTGCCTACGTGTGCGGTCTCGAGGCGGGTAACTCACTGCTGCGTCGTGGCATCGTGTTCGGTGAGGGCGTGCCCCGAACAAAACAGCATCCCGTGATCCCGATCCGCTCCGATGAGCCTCAGGTGTTGCTGGGCCGAGCGCTCAACAAGCTGGTGATGGAACCGCTGGAGACGCTGGGCATCGACTGGCCCTGGCTGGAGAAATAGCCAGCTTCTCGAGGTTCAGGGCAGAGCCAGGGCGGTGCCTTCCCGGCGTGGGTCGGCCGCCCCATGCCAGCGTCCGTTGATCCTTTGCACCAGAGCAGTGCCGCTGCCAACCCGCTGCTGGCGTGCGGGTTGATCGCTGGTTTGCAGCTGGTCCAGTGGCAGCGGCCAGGGGATCGGTGGATCCTGTTCCAGCACGAGCCGTTGGCCGCGGCTGGAGAGATGGGGCAGGCCAACGCTCTGCTGCGGCGATTCGTTCCAGATCAATGAGGCCAGCAGCACCCTGCTGAGCAGGTGGGGGATGCTGCGTCCACCCGGGCTGCCGAGTGCGAGCACCGGCCTGCCGTTGCTGAACACCAGCGTGGGCGCCATCGATGACATCGGCCGGCGACCGGGCAGACGGCGATTGGCGACCGGTCGTCCGCCAATCGTGGGCTCAAAGGCGAAGTCGGTGAGCTGATTGTTCATCACCATGCCGGCCACCAGGTGCCGACTGCCGAAGACCGTCTCCACCGAGGAGGTGCAGCTGGCGATGTTGCCGAACTCATCGACAATCGTGATGTGGGTTGTGCCCTGTTCGCGGCTGTGGTCCGGACGGCCGTAGGGGTAACGATCCATCCCCGGGGGAAGCCCCGGTGTTGGGGGTGTTGCAGGAGTGGTCCGCATGGTTCTTGCGCGGCTGCGGATGTAGGCCGGATCCAGCAGAGCCGCGGCTGGGACGGTTGAATCAAGCGGGTCATGCACCCAGTAGAGGCGGTCGGCATCGGCCCAGATCTGGGCTCTGGCCAGATGGCGCCAGGTCTGCGCGTCAGCGGCGCTGGCGAGCGACAGATCCGTGGCCTGGTTCAGCAGGGCCAGGGTCTGCAGCAGGGCCAGTCCGCCGCTGCTTGGTGGTGGCATCGTGCAGATCCGGTGCTTCAGTTGCAGGCTGCAGAGCGGTTGGCGGCGCAGCACGGCATAGGAGGCCAGATCGGTTTCGCTCCAGCCGCGGAATTCAGGTTCGCCGGTCTGCAGCGCGGCCATCTCCCGCAGGATCTGCCGGGCCAAAGCGCCTCGATAAAAATCAGGCCCCCCGTCTCGCGCCAGGGCCACCAGCGTGCGGGCCAGCGCAGGATTGCGGAAGAGCTGATCAGCCTGCGGTGGTTTGCCGCCGGGCAGATAGAGCGCCTGAAACGCTTTGCTGTGACTCACTCCGATGCGCCGGGCCAGGCTGATGGAGCGCAGCAGTCGCGGGCTGGGCCTGAAGCCATCGCTGGCCAGCCTGATCGCCGGTTGCAGCGTGCTGGCCCAGCTCAGGCGCCCGTACTGCTGATGCATGTCCCAGAGCAGCGCGACCGTTCCGGGGATGCCGATCGCATCGAGCCGTGCTGTGGCCTCGCGCCATGGCAGCGGTTCTCCGGATGGCGTCAGCAGGTCACCGGGCCGGCTGCGTTCGGGTGCGACTTCGCGGCCATCCAGCACCTCCAGGCTTTGTTGCTGCGCATCCCAGTAGAGAAGAAAGCCACCACCGGCGAGGCCGGAGCTCTGCGGTTCAACCACTGCCAGCACCGCCTGAGCTGTGACCAGAGCATCGGCTGCGGTACCACCCTCTTTGAGAACTCGTAGGGCTGCTGAACTGGCCAGCGGATTGGCGGTGACGACGACCGCAGAACCAGCGGCTGTGGAGATGGGCCTGCGGCCTGGGTCGGATGATTCCGGGTCGTCGCGGCTGACCGGTGCTGCCGAAGCGACGGCAGCCCAACTGCAGAGACCCAGGACCAGAAGCAGGGAACGGCGCATTCGCTGGAGGCAAGCAGGTTGGGCAAACGTGCTGCGGGGTTTGGACGGCTGGGTGGCTGCAGACCTCTCCCAAGCTTTTATCTGGTGCTCGCTGTTGTTGTTCATTCTTAGCTCTCGCCAAAAGCGCGCTTGGATTGAATCCGCAAAAAGTGATGAATTGATTGAGTTTCGATGGGACTTTGTGAATGCGTTAGATGTTGAATGCTGATGTTAAAATCAAACGACAATTCAGAACTTTCATCGTGGTGTTTTGATTCGGGTTTCTGAGATCCAATGTTTTGATTTCTGATTGCTTCTGCGTAGAATGAACTGAACTGATCGGCTGTTTGGTTCAGACCAGCGGTCTGTTCTGAAGGTTTCCGGAGTGAGGCAGGGCAAGTGGATTATCGCTTTCTGGCCGGACTTCTGTATGTTTTCCTGGCATCAGCTACTCCCCCGATCGTCAGCCCGCAGATTCAGGGGCATCAACCACTTGCTCGTCGCTAGGAGAGCTCGCTCCTTGGCATCCGCCTAGAGGATCAACTGTTTTATCAGGAACTGGTGCGGCGTGCTGACTCTTTCAACCAAAAATGCCAATATCCCTTGTAGACTCGTATGGAAACGATTCCACGGATTACAAAAGTCAGAGAAGTTTTGATGATGATTCAAGGGATGTTTGGAACTGGTAAGCCGCATCAATAGTGATGGTGAGCCCAAAGAGCTGATCTCTTTATTGCACTATTACTTCATGCCACTGGATCGATCGGAAGTGTTTTATCACCAGGACGCGAAAAATGTCTGAGAGATGTTCCGCCTCGTTGGATGACAGCTCAAAAAATCAGTACAATCCTGTTAATACGATGATTGACTTGATGACAAATTTGGTCACAATCCAAGAACTCTCAGCAGGAGGTTGTCATCAGGAATGTCTACAGGCTTGCCAAAATGCCTTGCAGGTCAATCCAGATGAGGCCTATGCCTATAAATACTCAGGCAAGTCCTTACTCGCGTTGGGGCAATTCGAAAAAGCACAGCAATGCTTAGTAAAAGCTCATCAACTCGATGGGAGCGATCCAGAAACCATTAAAGATATTGGCAATATTTTCAATGCTCTCCAAAACGACGCTGAAGCGATAAGGCTTTATAAGGCTGCTTTATCAATCGACCAAAATTACGCACCAGCAGTCAATAACCTCGGTCTGATCGCTCAGCGACAGGGGAACCTAGAAGAAGCAGAAAAATTAGTCAAAAAAGCTAGTAATTTAGATCAATCATGCTCCCTATATTATATCAATCTGGGCGTAATCTACAAGGATCTTGGTCAGCTCGATCAAGCCCTTGCAGTAATTCTGAAGTCTCTAGAGCTCAAGCCTGATAACCCCTATGCCCACATGAGCCTGGGCGTGATCTACAAAGATCTTGGTCAGCTCGATCAAGCCCTTGCAGCAATCCTGAAGTCTCTCGAGCTCAAGCCTGATAACCCCGATGCCCACGTGAGCCTGGGCATGATCTATAAAGATCTTGGTCAGCTCAATCAATCCCTTGCAGCAACGCTGAAGTCCCTTGAGCTCAATCCTGATAACCCCGATGCACACTTGAACATGAGTGGGATCTTTAAAGAACTTGGTAACTTTAAAGAGGCTAATAAAGCAATTAAGAGAAGCTTTGACTCCAAAAAGCTAACATTGCCCATTGCAATTCAAGGTTTTGAGTATTACGATTCAACCAATCAGAAAGAAGAGCTTAATCAAGCTATAGAAAGCGTCAACAAATTGCTTGGGAGTGATAATTCTGCATCTTCTATTTATAATGCAAGATCATTGTTTCATGAAAAAGAATACAGATCTAGTTTGGAGGCTCTTGAAGCGATCGACGTAAAAAGCCTTTTTAACACTTTTTCATCAATCAAATATTATTTCTTTAGAGGCTTGGCGGAAGAAAAGCTTGGTTTATATGAACAAGCTTTCAATCATTTTATGCTTGCACAAAAAGTCGAAAGCTACAGGAATATAACTCCTGCAAGTTCCTGGGTCAGCATTAAGTCCTACACAACCTTGGCAGAAAAAATAAAACCCATTACGGCAGTTGGCCCTGATCCGATCCATAGCCCAGTGTTTTTAGTGGGCTTTCCTCGATCAGGAACTACGCTTTTGGATACAGTGTTGAGGAGTCACCCCTTAGTAGAGGTTGTAGAAGAGAAAGTTCAACTTGACGTTGCCGAACAGATGGCAATAAAAAAGTTCGGAAAAAAAATAGAAGACTTTGCTGATCTACAGAAGATGCATCTAGACAGACTTAGGCTGGAATACTTTAAAAGATTATATTCCCACGTCAGAGACCCAGGAAAAATAATCATCGATAAACTTCCTCTAAATATCGTGAAGATTCCTTTGATTAATGTTCTATTCCCCAATGCAAAGGTGATTCTTGCAATTAGGCATCCTTGCGACTCAGTATTGTCTTGCTTTCAACAAACATTTAAGCCTAATTCTTCAATGGCAAATTTCACTTCTCTAGCAGGATCAATTACTTTCTACAGCAAAGTTATGACCGCATGGAACAAGTATTGTGAAAGCTTCCCTTTTGATCACTGCACAACAAAGTACGAGGATTTGATAATAGATTTCGATGGGTCGATGGCTAAGATATTAAGTTTCCTAGGCATTGAGTGGAATGAATCAATAAAAAACTATAGAAAAACAGCACTGAAAAGAGGAGCCATTAATACGCCGTCAGCAACACAAGTTTCACAGCCGCTCTATAAGACATCAATAGGAAAGTGGAGAAATTACGAAAGACATTTTGAAGAGCATCTCCCATTGCTTAATCCATGGATTAAGCAATGGGGATATAGCTAAAGTGGCATGGAATTCATCTCACGAAGCTTTTTATATTCTGATTTTTGATTGTTTATGCAGAAGTCACGCCATAACTTTTTAAATACGAGTTATTAGCGATTTTGCTTTGATTGGCGAGTTTGCCGATTACGCGGTGGCTGTGGCTGCGACAACGGCCAGAGGCGTTTGTCTTGGGAGGCCGGCAAGGAGCGGCTTAGAAAACTTCGGACTACAATCAGAAGCCAATGGCTGAGGTCCTGTATGGAGACCTTGAGCCAATCGTTTGTTCAGGCTTGGAGTTACTGAGCCATGGTTGATGCGTCTGCAGATGTTGGCAAGTTCAGCTGTACGGAAAGTCCTCTCTCCGATGGTCAGATTGATCGGATGCTCCGGAGTTTCGGGCTAATCGGAAAGCCTCTGGGCAGTGGCCAGGATTGGCCCGCGCCTTGATGGAGCAACAAGGACGTGTCCGAAGAGTTTGCGTTCAGATTTGCCATAAAGCGATTCCCAGTGCTCTGCGCCAAATTGGCATCTCTTTGTTGAGAATGCTTTACAGGGCCCTCCAGGCCCCATGAGTCATTTGGGTGATAAGGCTGACTAACCTCTTACCCATAAAGGGTCAGGTAGCAACAGGGGCAGCGTGACGGAAGAAACGAACGATGTTGTTCGCAGTTATGGGTTTCTTTTCACTGAGCAGGATTCAGTCACCCTTCTCATGCCCCCCTTCGAAATCGTTGCAGTCCGGAGAACGGGGAATGAAGCTGATTGAAATCGAACCGCTGTCCGAAACATTGGTTTGAATCACCAAGTCCGATCAAGATCGGACCTTGTCATATTGACAGCAGTGATGGCGTGAGGCACTGTTCGTATATAGGCATCACTGACACAGATAATTTAATGAGCATAATAATACAGTAAAAAACCCAGCGTAGCTGGGTTGAATGTATCTATCCAGAAACGAATAGCTTATTGTGCATAATGTTGTTATCAAAGAGGCTTATTCAAATCATGACCGTAAGAGGCAAATGAGCCACCCGAAATGCTTGCTAGTTCATCTTCCGAAAGTGATGAAAGCTGCTTTAAATCATCCAAGCTGAGTGAATAACCAGCTTTCTTAGCAATTTCAATGACGGCATCAGGAGTTGATGCTGATGAAACCTGACTCTGCAAGCTACTATCAGCTTTCATCGCAGATGCAAAGGCATTCAATTGTTCCTGAGACATTGATAAAAAACGCTGTTCTTTGATATCTTAGCCACGGAGAACAGACGGCATGTATTATTTGTAATGATTTAAGAACTAATTTGCAGGCAATGTTTGCAATTACATACCGGTTTTTATTCATTTGCAAGCTTGAATGAAATGCAAACAGGATTTACAAATCTCTTATAATCAAAATTAATCAATATGATTGTTTTGACGACCGAAAAATTAATAAGTGAATCCATCTCTCACAAATTCGTATAATTGGAAATCTTACTTAGGGACTCTAGGGTTTGCGAAACTTTTTTTTATGGCTTCATTTAATATATCAAAAACTATATGCTCATAATGATCAACCTTATAATTAAATTTATTATGGTTGTCGGCATTGAAAAATGACGGAACAGGGTGATTTTTAAATTCACTACTTGCATAAGATGTTAAGCAGATGCTCGAATCGGCCATGTATTGACAGTTACTTGGCTTTGAATATACACTCAACAGCTCCAACGGCGAGGGACCTGTGCTGAAACCTTTAACATCACAAACCTTACTCAAAAACACTGAAAATGTACCGAACTGCCCAATGAAAAAATCTGCGCACTGTGAATAGATTGAGTATTTGTCAATTAAATTCAGCGGTATGACAGGTATGATGATGAGTGAAAAACCTTCGATGAAACTTTTGCACTTGGACTGAATCTCTTTGATAAAGTTAAAATACTCCTCAAAGAATATCGAAGAGTAATTATCACAATTTTCATACATTGACGTATATCCATCAACATAAATAATTAATTTTGAGTTTGTCATTAATTGATCTTCTAGTAATTTCTTGATCGCTAATATAATCTTGTTCTGTTCAATATTTTTTCTGCTCTCAAATGCATAATCCAAAGCAAGATGGAAACATCTTTCACTCTCATTATCGAATGGTTTGTTGGTTGAATTTTGAATATACCTAGTTAAGAAATCTAAGATTTTACCTGATTGCTCTTCACCAAGAAGCTTGTTCATCAGTGATTCACATTTATTGAGGGCTAGGTTGTATTCGTAAGTAATTTCATTGGATCTGATCGATTGATATAATTTCTGGAATGAAATAAATTCGTCGTACTTATTTATATTTGGTTTTGGTTTCGGGGAATGGTGCGTAAATAATTCTAGAAGTAAGCCAGGAGATATGAACAAACGATCATCTAGCTTGACGTTACTGTAAGGACCTTTGGACAAGATATCATTACCGATAAACGCAATTATTGAAATGTCAATTTCTAATTTAAACTCAAAAGCAAGCTTAAGCATAGAAATGCTATCGTATGGTCGACTACTTGACCCGATCAGTAATTTTTTTCCTTGATATCTTGCAAACCTCTCTCGATTCGATGAAATTACACTTATCAGGTTGATACATTGCTCTGCCGATTTAAGAATATTTTGTGAAAAACAGCTGAAGTTTGCATTGCATTGATTATTGCTTAGCTTGCAAATAGTTTTATTTGATACATTAATAATATATATTTCGTTTCGATTACACATGCAAGCATAAATCGCCCCCGAGAGTTCAAACACTAAAGCGAATAAGCTTCGTGTAGATAGTGGCTTTTCAATATCATTGCTGACTTGATCCAGATTTCCAACTATAATTGATCCTTTAAAGCATTCGAGTAATTCGCCACTATACAATCGAGCAATTTTATTTAGACACAAATATGCATTTTTTTCGTCATTTTTTGTAAGTGGCCTAATAATATCACTAGATGAGCCCAAGGAGGATATAAAAACTAAATTATACTATTAGACAGCTGTAATATTCTCTTGATTTCCATTTTTCTTCCAAATACAATTCAGATCACTTTCATTCATTTTATCCTAAATTCAAATTAATAATAAGCTCATCGAATACGATTACACTAATTTTGCAAGATTGCATTTTAGATTATCTTCTAATTATTTTTTAAACCATACTTGATAATTGCAAGAATTAACAATCATTTTCAATAAAACTATTGCAAAAACACTTGATGGAGTGATAATTTCTGAAAATTTTATGACTGGTGTTTTTTTCTTATTGAGTAAATGATCTTGCTTCTTAGCTTAATTAACACAGTTTAGTAAAACGCCTTGGTGAATAAATAGACTCGCTGTTTTGGTTGAGGTTGTTCGTAGCTCTTCAACTGACTGCTTTGAATAGTAAGCAACATGCGGCGTGATTAATAGCTTGGACTTTACTTCTATATCTTCACTATGAAGAATTTCTATGAGCGGGTTTTCTCGTGAAAGTGGTTCAGTTGACAAAACATCTAAACCAACACCCGAAAATAGATTTTGCTTTAATCCAATCGCTAGCATTTGTTCGTTCACAATTCCACCTCTTGCAGTATTTATGATGATAGATCCTTTCTTAAATTCTGATAGATGATCTTTGTTGATTAAATTTTTCGTGGTTGGTGATAAAGGTGTGTGGATCGAAATCACATCAGAAATGTTAATCAAATCTACTAATGAATTTACTTGCTCACATGATGTTATTTTACTTACCCGACTGTCAACATATGGATCGTAAAAAATGACTTTGCAACCCATTGAGCGCATTCGTATCGCAAAGGCTGATCCAATTTTTCCACAACCTACAACACCAAATGTTTTGCCTCTAATACGATTGATATTCAAAGCAGTTCTTAGCCAATTTCCTTCTGATACTGTCTTATGAAAATACATCAATCTTCTTGATAATGCGAATGCCATTGCCATTGCATGTTCTGTGACCTCGTCAATTCCATATGATGGCGTATTACAGATTTTTATGTTTAAATGTTTCGCGTATTCTAGATCAAAATTATCGACCCCAGCTCCGATACGCACGATAATCTTGCAATTTTTTAGTTGGTCAAGTATCTCTTTGTTATAGATATATTTGTCCCATGCAAGTATTGCATCAGCAGTATTTAGTACTTCATTTGAGATTTCTTCAAAGTCACACTTCGAGCTATACGCTACAATTTTATCTCCATCTTCAACATTCTCATATTCAATTTTGCAGTCTGGATAGAGATGATCAGGTATTAATATTTTCATAGTGATTCAATTGACTTGGCAAAATTAAAATCATCTTGTGTATCAATATCGATCGACTGACATTTTGTGACTTGAAATAAATACGGTTTAGTTCCATACCAGTAATTCCATTTGATCATATCTGACATCTTTGCGATAAAACATGCACCACAAATTTCATACTTTGGTTTTAATTGTTGTGAATAGGGATGCCAATGGCCTGGTGAGAAATTTTCAGGAGAGCCATATTCATTAAGGAAAAAAGTCTGATGTTTGTATACTGCTACAAGACTATCGTGTGTTTGATTGGTATAACAAGAATGAAATTTATGAAGACATGCTTTATAGTCTTTAAAAAATGGTGATGTTGGTAAAGCCCAGGTTACGGTCGAATCTTTTGATATTGAGAGGTCGCTCAATATATTAATGATGACAGATGGCCAGGATGTTACTGAATTTGAGTAATGAATACTTCTCTCATGAAAACATACGCCATACCTTTTCGCAGCTTCTTTGGCTAACTTTGAATCACTACTTACAATAATTGAGTTGCTATCAAAACATGCTTTTGCATGTTTTATCTTCGTATCAAGCAAGGAGCAACCGTTTTTAGAAAACTTCCTGAAATTCTTATCTTTCACGCGTTGAGAACCAGCTCTTGCTGGGATAATGCAAATATCACTCATTAAATAATACAAAGTCAAATTATATTCTAGTTGGTCTTCGAGGCTTATCAGATATTCACATGTGTTCTTTATACTCCTCCGAAGCTTAGCAATCCACGTCGTTTGATTATATGATTGCCACTCTATGAAAATATTTTATTGTTGGGTATGCTTGGAGTCCGCACACACAAAATTTTTGTTTCTGTTATCACATTGAGAATATTTTCATCTGTACACGGTCTCAGAAAGTAATATTCATCGGACATCAATTTTATACATTCTCCATTGATAATATATTCTATGCAACCGCTAATAATGTAGATAAATTCAAATGAGCAAAGATGATAATGAGTCTTCTCCGCAAAGCCTGGCTTGATAACTTTAATGCAAATTTCTATATCATTTCTGTGTCTAGAATCAGTTAAATCGTAGAAATGTCCACAAATCCATCCACGCATGGGACCATTCATCAATTCATCACTAACCTTTCCTTTCAGAAATCCCTTTTCGTAAAACAAATGATTAGGTTGATCCATTTAATTTAAAAAATAGGATTTGAATAATTCAAGACTATTAAACTTCGGAGCATCAAGGGGCCAAAGCATTATATGATTAATTCCAATTTTTTTAAATTGCTTAATTCTTTCATCCACAAACTTCGGTGTCCCAATTAAATAGTTGCGTTGAAGTTCTTCGTATGTTGGCAGATCTTTATAGGATTTATCAACTTTTTTAAGCTGCTTGATAATGTCTTTGTCGTTTGCTTTATTGTATTTTTCGAGTGATATTAAACGGTCGATTTCCACTTTGCATTCTTCATCTGTTTCTCGTATTAAAAGTTGAGTTTCTAGACTGATATTATGCAAAAGTTTTGAATTATTTTTTTTCTCCGCATATCTAGCTATCGAGGTAACCTTTTGTTTGAGCGTTGATACCGAACAAGGCATTGAATTAAACCCGTTGCCATATGTTGCAATAGCCTCCAGCATTTTAGGCTCGTCAGCCTCACCAAGCCATATATCCGAAGATGATCGTGGGCTATGAAAGCCTAAATCAGGGAACCTTTGTTTTTGATTGGTAGTAATTTTGGTAATTCTTGGGTTATTAAAATAAGTCCCAACGCACTCTAGGACCCTCACCATCTGTTCAATCCGTTTGTCTATACTATTAAACTCATATCCAAATTGATTGAATTCTAGTTCTCTCCATCCATAATCAAAAAATAAACCAAGCCTTCCATTTGAAATCGCATCAATTGTTAGTAGTTTTTTAACCAGGTGTAATTTATTGCCAAAACCGGTACAAAGATGAATTGGATAGATTTTAATAGTCTTAGTTGCTTGTGCAATTGCTGCCATCGTTGTCAGACAATCATATATCTCATTGTGTTTGCCGAGCATCAGATGGTCAGCAATATATACAGATGAAAAATTATTTTCATCTGCAAATAACGAATAATTAGTTATAGTTTCCCATGAAATACTAAGTAAGCCCGGCGTCCTAAATTGAATTTTACCTGGATTTGCAAAAATAGGCAGACATATTCCATATTCCATATTTCTATTGTATTCCCGCCATAAAACCGCCATCGACTCTTAAAGTTATTCCTGTTATTCCAGATGATTGCCCACTGATTAAGTAATGCACAGCATTCGCAACATCTTCGCCAGTTGCTAATTTTCTCATTGGTGTACGTGCAATAAAATCTTCCAGCTTTTGTGGATGTGTTTGAAAATCTGCGAAATTGATATCGGTCAGTACAGTTCCAGGCTGTACGGAATTACTACGGATACCATATTTACCCATGCTGTAGGCGATGCATCTCATTAATTGATCAAGTGCTCCTTTGGTCGCACAATAGTGCGACTGATATTCACCTGCTGTGTCTGCACTTATTGATGAAATAAAGCAAAGACTTCCAGGCATTTTATGTTTAATTAAAGTGCTGCAGACTGCCTGAGAAATTAAGAATGGTGCTTTAAAATTAATGTTAAATGTTTTGTCCAAGGATTTATCTGAAATTTCCAGGTAATTTTCGAATTCGCAGATTCCAGCATTGTTGACAAATTCTGTGAAGGGTGATTCTCTTTGCTTAATATTTTCAATCAATTTATTCACATCATCGGGCTCTAAGAAGTTGATATCCAAGGCTTCTACGTTGTCTGGCAATTCTCTCAAATCGGCGGCTAGATCGTCTAAGTAATACGCATCTATTTCCGTGCAATATGTTGTTACAATTTCTTTGTCTTCTGCGATTAATCTTTCTAGTATTGATTTTCCAATCCCTCTCATGCCTCCAGTTAGTAAAACCGACATTGCGTTAAACCATATCCTCCACCCTAATGACTTTTTTTCCTGGATCGAGGATGTTGAAAGTTTGTGACTAGAAATTTCTTTGCGAATCAATGACTGATCCTAAAAATCTGCCTTCTCATCCAAATCTCTTATTTTGTTAGCTAGTCAAGCTTAACCCTGGTTTTGAATTGAATTTCTTATTTGCGTCACTTTCGAATTTACAATTTGCACGTCTGGCGATTTGATCAACCAGTAGTGTCATCCGATATCCTCGACGAGCTTTGTCTCTGTTTTTAGTCACTTCAATCATGGCCATAGCTGTTGATGCAGAGTCTACTTTTCGGACTTTCCTTTACTTGATCTTAGCGTTGGTCTATTCGTGTTGTTCAAATATTGTGTAAATTATTCATCACCAACCATTCAATACTTACCGATGGTTTCATGAATAATGGTTTTTTGGATTGCGCATAATTGAGTTTCTGCGTAGGTTGGATAATTCGCCTAACGATACATAATCACCGGCTTTTTCTTTCTGATCTTGTGTGTCCAGTGTTACCGCAGCCAGTTTTGCTCTTAGGACAATCATCCCTCATTATCCATTTTGTCAAAGTCTTCAAATCATTATTGCTGAAAATTAGCGCCAAATTTTCTCCACTTATTTGCTAATGCAGATCGCGTCTATAGCTTCCGCAATTTCTTGCGATGCAATTCACGGTCTTGGTCATGGTGGATGGAATTTCGCATTGCCTTCATGAGCATTACTTGCTCTGCCTTTTTATTGGATATTTCCCTTTGCCAGTTCAGTCAACAGAATTTTGGGTTACTTTCAACCATTGCTTTGAGAAATATGCCTACGGCTGTATATTTAGCCTTGCTTTTTCTCCTTGAAAAAGCTTGCATCGAGTATGCTTTTTTCTTACGACTATGCGCCCACTCCGATGCGCTATCTCAGGATTAACTGATAATTTTACTGTAGCCGATCTGTTAGTAATTACCTTCTGCAATTACTGTGATAGTGTTTCTTGTCGTTATGCAATCAGTCTTCGTTTGACTACAAGTTCTATTGCATTGCACTTGTCTTGAGGCTGTTTTCTGGCACTTCAACTCTTGCGGAGGACTTTCGTAAGTAAACTGATGCGGCTTTTCCCGTATTGCACCTTACAGTCACCCTATCAGTTGTTGCTATTTTCCTCGTTTCATGAAAAGATTACTGATATTTGTTTGTTCAATTTTTGACAATTAATCTGGTTTTCATTTATATTTAATCGGATTAGGTAATGCAGTTTGTCTTGTTTTTTCAATCAGGATGTCAGGTCAATTGCTTTGATCGAAAGTTCATTGATTTCACTGCTTTCAGTCTTGATAGCTGGATTTGCTGGTATTTGATTTTGCATATTACGTCCGTCGCTATCTTTGTTCCGGGTATTGTTCTGACGCGTTTTCCCTGTATATATATGATTCCTTGACGTTTTCTGATTCGCTAAATTTATTGAAGACTCTGTGTTGATTCCTATCATGTTCAATGTTCGCGATTGCTTTCTGCTTTTGCTTTGTCGTTCGTGAGTGTCTTTATTTATGTCTGGTAAATTTTTAATGATTCGTGTTATGTGTTTGATTTTGTTGTCCATCCTGCTGGATGACCGCATGAGCTCGTTTTAGCGCTTATTAAGTTCATCACGAGCAAGGCTCGCATGTTGTTTATACGGGCTTGGATCAGATATCTCATCAGGTAACGCTTGTTGACACAGCTTGAGAGAAGCTTCGATTTTACTGTCACGAGATATGAATACAGTCAGCTGTGACGATGTAGAAGGCCAGTTTATCGTTTTTCCTTTCTTTAAGCGCAGAACAGCTTGAGCAGAATTTGTCATGAATGTGGGTTTTCATTGTTTGTTTGCAGATTTTTCAACCCTTTGATCTTGTCTGTTGTGGTTTTGTTCCTTTTCAAATGTTTGTTTGTTGGTATTGTCGATTAATTTGCTGACTAGATGATGAACGGTTTCTGGTTAAAGAAGTTTCTCTCCACGGTTTATCTCTTTTCTTTTTAATCCCTTGCTGGATCAATGTTTTGAGAGTGATTGCATTGAGGATCAGGCCTTAGGGCATGCTCGCAGATGACAGAATCATATCCATCACGAAAATTGTAAATTTCGATGGGATTATTGTAGCTTCCCTGAAATATCGGTATTAAGTTTTCAGGAGCAGTACATCTTCTCTCGCTCTGGTTCGTTTCATCTCGGCGAATGTTATCGACTTTGTTTTGCTAATGGTTGTGATGCAGCCATTGAAGTTGATCTAGTGCTGCTTTGATGTGTGATTTTTAACGTGTGATTACTCTCAGGCAAGAGTGAACTCTCCCAGGGTGGTGAAGGCTGCGATGTCTTCCGCAGTACGGACTGTCAAGGGATGCACCACAGCGCGCACCCGGTTGAACAGAGCAGGTGCAGGTAGCGTCAACATTTCCGCCATGTTTTGCCTGGAGTGTGCAGCTTCCGTGCTGTAAAGAAGGCTGAGGTGTGGATTCAGCCTGTAGCCGAGCTGTTGCGGGGACAGCTCATACAACTGTTTGAACAATGAGTTCAGCTCTCCGCTGGCCTCGAAGCGCACGATGAGGCTTGTGGTGAAAAGTGGACCCGCCTCGATGGCGCTGGGATAAAGAAGGATTGGTTTTCTGCTCTCGGCGACCTGTCCGAGACGATCCTTCGATGACTCCTCATCATCGAGATGATCGCTGTATAGCGTGATGTGAGTGTCCAGAGTGCAACCATGCAGGCTGCTCAGGGCCCGGCGGGTTAGGTCTTCAAAACGTTGTTGCCCCTGCGGGCATGGCATCAACCAGTAGGAGACTGCCTGATCCCTTGAGTTGTATGGTTTCATCCTTTCAGGCGATCCGCCTGATCCTGGAGGACCTGGCTTGTAGCCGCAACCAGGCCTGGCTCAAGCGCCTCGATAAAAATCTGGCCCCCGTCTCGCGCCAGGGCCACCAGCGTGCGGGCCAGCGCAGGATTGCGGAAGGGCTGATCAGCCTGCGGTGGTTTGCCGCCGGGCAGATAGAGCGCCTGAAACGCTTTGCTGTGACTCACTCCGATGCGCTGGGCCAGGTTGATGGAGCGCAGCAGCCGCGGGCTGGGCCTGAAGCCATCGCTGGCCAGGCGGATCGCCGATCGCATCGAGCCGTGCTGTGGCTTCTCTCCAGGGCATGGGGGTTCCGGACGGCGTCAGCAGGTCACCGGGCCGGCTGCGTTCGAGTGCGACTTCGCGGCCATCCAGCACCTCCAGGCTTTGTTGCTGCGCATCCCAGTAGAGAAGGAAGCCGCCACCGGCGAGGCCGGAGCTCTGCGGTTCAACCACTGCTAGCACCGCCTGAGCTGTGACCAGAGCATCGGCTGCGGTACCACCCTCTTTGAGAACTCGTAGGGCTGCTGAACTGGCCAGCGGATTGGCGGTGACGACGACCGCAGAACCAGCGGCTGTGGAGATGGGCCTGCGGCCTGGGTCGGATGATTCCGGGTCGTCGCGGCTGACCGGTGCTGCTGAAGCGACGGCAGCCCAACCGCAGAGACCCAGGACCAGAAGCAGGGAACGGCGCATTCGCTGGAGGCAAAGAGGTTGGGCAAACGTGCTGCGGGTCGCGATCATGGCGTTGGCTGCAACAGCTCCTGCAGAAACGGCCTCAGCTGAAAGACCTTGCCATCGAGGTAGGTGATGTTGTTGATCCTCCAGTTGCCCTTGCCATCGCGATTCAGTTCATACAGCAGCCGGCGGGGAGTTCCGCTGGGTCTGCCGGTGAGACCGACCGTCACATCCACCCTTGCCTCGATGCTGTTTCCTTTCTCTGCACTGCAGCCGCTGACCTTGGCTCCGAAGGTGGCAACCTGGGTGTTGCTGAACACATCGAAATCGAGGAAGCGACCATCGCGTGAGGGTGTGAGCTGTCTGGCCTCCATCAGCAACCTGAACAGTGATGGTGTGAAACGCTGGCGCTGGCTGGAGAGCGCTTTGACCCGGTCTTCGTTGCTGTCCATACGCTGCACCTGCCAGCGGTAGAGCCCATCAAGCTGTTCGATCACTTCCTGAGGGCAGGTGCCCGTGGTTACCGGAACCGCCATGGCGATCAGGCTGGTGGCCAGCTGAGTCAGCATCGTTGCGGCGCGGTTGGGATCAGTCTGGCTGAACAATCAACCATGACTGGGTTCTGAGCGGCTGATCGAGGCCGCTCTTCGATGCTGAAACAGCTGTGGATGTTGTTGAGTGGGCCAAGGTGTGAGTTCAACGAGGTTTTGCCGCTGGAGATCAATCACACAAAAGTGATCGCCGATTCGTTGCATTTGTCTCCAATCACACCGCATTGCTGATTGGGAGACGGCATGATTTCCAGACGTGGATGGTCATGCCGACCAGGACGCGGAATCCAAATAAACGGACAAGTTCAATGAGTCGAAGAGGAATTCATCCCCTGCTGATGGGGCTGGACAGGCCCAAGCGCAAAGTGATCGAGAAGAAACAGGTTGAACTGAGCGGCTACGAGTCGGCTCAGCGCAAACGTTTCCTGCGCTCCGAAGCAGAAGCCGAAGAGTCTGAGCAGAGCAAGGCTGCCTGAAGCTGGAACGCTTCAGCTGATTGCATCAAGAGGGGGGCGGCAGTGGCCGCCTCCTTCCTCATGACGTGGGCGCCCCACCAAGAGCGCTTCCCACGCTCCATTGATGGCAACGGAACGGAGAACAGGCAACTGCTCCTGCGCGTTCTTCTCTGTGGATGGTTTGCTGCTCCAGGCAGAGCCTGGTGTCTGCGCTTTCTCAGTTCAGTTTCTGGGCGCAATCAGCTCATAGAGCTCATGCTCGATGGTCATGCCGGCGTGTTCCACATAAACGACTCCGTTGCCGAGCAGGAAAGGCTCCGGTTCCGATGGCTTTTGCTGAGGCTGCAACGGTTCTGAGTCTTTGCCGGGGAGGGTGAGCACGATGAAGACCGCGACAATGATCTGCAGCAGCAGGATCGGATCAGGTGCGATGGCAATAGACATGAGATCAGTGGAATCACGGATGCCCATTCATCGTTGATTGATCAGGCGGCGATTTCTTCCCCCATCCGAGGGGGATTTCGGCGCGCTGCCGATCCGCGATGCTCATCATCAGATCGTCCGCTCACCGGAGCAAGGCATGGCTGCGCGTGAAATCTCCAATCATGAGCTGAAGCTTGAGCGCATTCCCGCGGTTGATTGCGATCGCCAGGCCTTGATTCGCTTTGCACACACCTTCAACGGCTACACGTTTCTGGATGGTGCTGATCCATCAGACGGTTTGATGCTGATCACTCCGCTCTGACGCTCAGTGAGCTGCGTTGTCTGCTCTTTTTACAGATCCGCAGTGACCGTTGGAGCGGAGGACTCTCCACTGACTGGAAGTTGATTCGGGAGCTCGTAGGTGCCATTCGCGTGAAAGTTCAAGCAGTTGATCTGGATTGATCAACAGTGTTAACCCATGTGGCGATCCGGGTAGTGCTGCGTCCAGGCTTTTGTGGTCTGCCTGTCGGGGATGAGTGCCTGATAAGTCGGGCTCTCGAGAATGCTGTTCACCGCTTCGCCGAGCTTCAGCACCGATCGGCTCCGGGGGAGACGATCACTCAACTCTTCATGCATGCGCAGCATGTACCAGGCGCTGCCCGCCAGCCCTGTATTGAATTTGCTCCACATCCCTGGATCACGCTGGGCATCCAGTACCATGTCGCCGGCGTTGTGTGCTTTGTCGGCCGCCGTCACCAGCAGAGAGGCCTCCGGTTTATTGGCGAGTGACTCGAGATAGCGGGTCTTGCGCAGCAGCCAGGGTTCCTTCTCTCCTGTTGCCAGTTCAGCAGGGGTGTCCGTGCAGTCGCGCACAATGTCGGCCACGGGTGCTCCGAACCGCTCGGCAATGGAGCCATGGCTCTGGCCGGCGTCTTCGATGGCGTCATGCAGCAGGGCTGCAATCGCCTGATCTTCATTGCCGCCGTCTTCCCAGACCAGGGAGCTGACGGCGATCAGATGGGCGATGTAGGGAACGGCTTTGCCTTTGCGCCGTTGCTCACGGTGCAGTGCATCGGTCCATTGCAGCGCGTCTCCATAGCGGGGCGTGATGCTCATGTCAGACCCTCCCCCAGCAGTGTTCTGAGCATGGAGACCAGCTCCTTTTTGCTGAAACTTTCCAGCGGTCTTGGCGGTGGGCTGACGCCCTCCGCCTCCAGGCGCGCCACCAGCTCGGCCTTGCGCAGCCTTGAAACTCCCTTGATGCCGTGCTCTTTGCACAGGCGCTTCAGGGTGCTCACAGTCTGCGAGCTGAAGCTGCCCCTGCCCAGCAGAGCCTTGATGTTGGCCTGGCCTGGTAACGCAGCTGGCAGTGAGGCTCCGCCCTGAAGCGACGCCGTCCTCAGTTCGCGGTCCAGATCGCGCAGCGCCCGGGCATCGGATTCGGCAACGGCTTTGAGATTCGCCCGCAGGGCTTCAGCGATCTGTCCCATCGGTGCCCTCCTGCAGCGCTGCCTGCATGGTCTGCTGTTTCTCCACCATCACCTCCAGTTGCTGCTTGGTCGAGGTCCAGCGATTGATGAATCGGATCACAGACTTGATCAACCGACCGATGAAGCCTGCTCCCTGCATCGAGCGGCGACCCATCTGATAGGCCCCGAATTCGTTCACAAGGTTGTCTCCGGCATCCTCCAGCTCGCCGATCACATGGGTGACGATCTCGAGCATTTCGTAGGCCTCCCGGCGAACGGAGGCTTCACGTGCGGCGATCTCTCTCAGCCTGGTTTCCAGCTGCTGCATGGCTGCTTGACTGCGTTCGGCTCTGCCGCGGAACTGGCCCCGGCTCACCATCAGGCCGCGATAGCTCCTGCGCAGCTCGAGGTAAACGGCATCGAGCTCTTCCCTCTCGAGTTGGCTTGGCTCTGCAGGAAATTTGCCTGTAGGCGGCAACGAGGTTGTCATCGGTCTCCCAGAGGTTCTCTGATTGACGATGGATCAGTGCAATGTCTTGTGGATCCCCCCATCGGGGGATTTGCGATCGCCGCAAAACTAAGAATCTGATGAGCACGTCAGCTGATCTCTGCTGCAGGCCATGGCCATGAGTTGCATCCCCAACAACGAACTCACCCTTGAGGAAATCCCCTCACCGAAGGGTGATCTGCGCGGCTGGAGTCGCTTCGCGCACACCATCAACGGTTATGAACAGATGGGTGGCTTTGATGCCTGCGCGGATCTGGCCAACTCAGGGGGTGCGGCAACGCTCACACAGTTGCGCTGTGCGCTGTTCTTTGAGGCACGCCGTGATCGCCACAGCGGTGGCTGTTCATTGGATGAGGACGTGATTCGCCGCCTGCTGAAAGAGATTCGTCTGAAAGTGGAGGCCGGCGAGTTCGATTGAGACTGGATCCAGATCAGGTATGACGACTTGCCCGGCCGTCTGGCTGTTGCCTCCGGGCCCGTCGTCGTGCGATCACCCCTCACAGATCAACCGCGACGTGATCCTGAGCCTCCATCCGGATCTCTTTGGTGTTACTGCTGACCTGATTGCCGCTCTGGTGTCGTTTGCATGGGGCTGCGCGCCTTTTGATCAGGTTCGAGCATCATTGCAATGCACTTTTGATGAAGCCTGCCGCCTGCTCGATTGCGGACTGTCCGGGCGGATAGTCGCGAGCAAACATCTGGCCACAGTGAATCATTTGTGGAACAACGTTCAGATGCACATCATGACCCTGTGATCTCAAGGATTCATGCATCTCAATGGCGTCGCTCAACAGTATTTCCTGATCACCAACCTGAAATAATGTTTTCGGATAGTGGTTGTAATTTTGATTGATGCAAAGCACATCATCAGATTCGAATGATGATTGATCAGGGAAATAGAATTCAACGATCGACTCCAGTCTGTTCAGGGAGACAAGGTCCAGGCAGGAATTGAAAGCCATTGATGGGCGATCAAAGCGAAAATCATTCAGGCCCGACATCACCATGGCCAGTGCAGGGCATCCCAGAGACTTCTTTGCGCAACGATGCACCAGCTGAGTGACCAGGGCGGCGCCCGCTGAAATGCCTGCCAGACCAATGCGGGATGCTGGTAACCCTTGCTCAAGCAGCCAGCGGTAGGAGGCTTCAGCATCGTCAAGAGGAGCGGGAAAAGTGACTGCAGGGAAAAGCCGGTAATCAACCGCTAAAAATGTCTTTCCAGACCGTTCAACGAGAGATGCAATCAGCTGCATGTGATCTTTCGAGCTTCCCATGGTGTATCCACCACCATGAAAAAACAAAATCACATGTGAGCTGCGACCCTCCAGGGGATCAACCCATATGTATGGCCGATCGATCGCATCAGTGCAGCAAACTCTATGGACGATATCGGTTTGAAATTCTCCATACAATTGCGCAAATAATTGCGCCATAGCCACTAAATCAGCACTGCTCAGGCTGACACGTTTGGAAAAATACTCCTTCAGTTCAGCGGAATCCACAAAACACGATTTCGGCGTTCATGATGATCTATAGCTCATGCCGACACCTCCACTCCATCCATCACTGAGGCCGGGCAGGCTGGAACCAGACTGCCGATCGTGTCGCCCCTCCAGTGGTCGTGCGGAGTTCGCATGAAGGAGATGTCTTTCACCATCAGGGCTTTGTGGTCCAGAGCGGGCAGACGCAGGGGCCATCGTCGGTTCACATTTGATCGGCCACGCAATGGAGCGAAACCGTTCTTGATGCCGCTGGATAAGAGAAGTTAAGGGGTCGTGATCGAGGTGGTGGATCCCTAGATTTTTGATCACAGGTTGATTGACACATGATTCGCAGAATCGCAGCGTTATCGCTCTTCGCCGCTTTGAGCGGAGGCTTCATTCCTGTCTCAGCGGAGCCGGTCAAACAGCTGCTCAAAAGCCTTCCTCCCAGCCTGGGATCCAATGCCGAGATGATGTTCAGTGCCAACCCGCTGGGGCAATTGGCGCTGAATAGCCGTCATCAAAACACCACCCTTGAAGCACTGCTGGCCAGGATTCGCGCCGATCTCACCAAAGCCGGTTACTGCGAAGAACCGATTCGCACCAATGTCACCCGTGGAACGTTTTCAGCCACCTGGGCACCTCCAAAAGGAACCGTTGTTGATGGCACTCAGCCGGGCAACTATGCAGTGCTGTCGACTCAGGCCGTGATGTTGAACCCTTCAGTGATCAATCTGAATGTGAGCTTCAGTGATGTGCGAGCAGGAAATCAGGCTGTGATCACTGAGTGTTATGGAGGGTCCTCGGGCAGCTCGAACGATTCCGATCAGAACAGCAATCCATCTGAAACCGAAACAAAGTCAAAGCCGTCGGCACCGTTCATCAAGATCAAGCTGTTCTGAGCTGAAGACCGGATTTCGGGACGTTGGCTCAGATCCATCGTTTAAAGCCTGGCCAGCGCCGCATCCAGTCCATCAATCACTGAGGCCAGGAAGGGCAGATCGAGCGTGTCGATCGTGTCGCTCATCCGGTGGTAGTGCGGGTTCCGCATGAACGAGGTGTCCGTCACCATCAGGGCGTTGTACCCCCGATCCCAGAACGGGCTGTGATCGCTGCGGCGGACTGCGGGCACATCGATCCCAGCGCGCGGCACCGGCAGCGCTTTGCTTCTCACGTGTTGCCCCATGGCATGGGTGAGCCGAGAGAGCATCAGGCCAGCACGGGCATTCGCCACCAGGGCAATGAAGTCGCCGCGGTTGCCATAGAGCCTGCCCATGGCGGGGTGGGGGTAGCTCTGCGTGTTGCTGGTGTAGGCGAGCATTTCCAGACTCACCATCAGCTTGAGTCGTTGCCGATCTGCCTTGAGCCGGTCGGCCAGTGCTGAACTGCCGAGCAGACCCCATTCCTCCTGATCGAAGGCCACCAGCCACACGGGTCGCCGCGGGGGTGCCGTGCTCCAGCGTCTGCCCAGCTCCAGCAGAGCAGCCATTGCACTGGCGTTGTCATCAGCTCCGACCGACTGGATGGGCCCGTCGTAATGGGCGCCCACCAGCAGCGGCCGGCGCCCGGGGTTGCGGCCGGGAAGTTTCAGGATCAGATTCACCCCCTGATGGCTGCTGCGCCTGAACGGCTGTTCCTCCACCTTCCCCAGAGCAGCCAGCTGCTCGCGCACATAACTGCGCACGGCCATCAGACCCACCGGATCCCAGCTGGCATGGCGGGGAATGGCGATGGCTTCCAGATCCTTGCGGCAGGCGAGTGACAGCAGTGCCATTGCTTCAGTCTGATTCGCCGGGTTGGCAGACATCCAGGCAGGAAAAGCCTCCTGTCTCAGGGGAGGCTCTTGATCAACGGCGGGGATCCGTGCCGTTGGTTGTCGCGTCACCCGACGCCAGTTCAATCTCGAGCAACGCTGTCAGCACTTCCAGGGGGACAACCGCCTGCTCCTGGTGCGGGGATCTGCACCGCAGTCTTCCAGGCGTCCGGCTTGTGAATCACTCAGATACCTGGCAACCAAGCAAATACGACCTGCGCACCATCAGGTCATCACCTGATGTGAGGGCAGAACCTTTTATTTTTCCGGGAGTTAATGACACAGGGAACTGATGTCCGATCCGACTCAGCCATCGGTCTGGCCGGCCATGCTGCCCACTGTCCTGTTCTTCGGGGGACTGGGATCCGCAGCTCTGCTGACCCAGCTGATTGGCTAGCAGCCCAGCCTCTGCAGAGACCCCTCTGGAGTGAGGTTCTGTGAACTCTGGCCCGCGTTGATGTGGATCACGGCGAAACTCCCCCCATGCCGAACTGGGACCACACCACCCAAGAACAACCGCTGCAGGCCGGCAGGGACGGCTGGTTGGTGAATGGTGATGAGCAGCTGTTGGTGAGGTTCAGCAATGGCCAATCAACCGCCCATGGCCGCTGGGTGGTCCTCAGCACCTATCGCTGGGTGAGACCCCATCCTCCCGAGCCTCAGAGCCAGAGACGGATGCTCGAGCACAACGCCATCGAGGCCTGGCAGAACATGCAGAAGGTCGGCTGGCGGCGCTGTCGTCCACCGGTGCGCTGATCCTGTTGGACCCGGGTGATGGCCAGCACTGGCGACAACACCATTGCTGATCCTGATACACGCTCCGGGAGCTGGCCAACTCCTCGCAAGCTTTGTGGAGAGGAATGAACGTGAATGAATCCTGTTCAGGCAGCGCTCGATACACACACTCCATTCGGATGGGGCTTTCACGCTGATGCCACAAGTTTTGCCGTCCAGTCCTGAAAATTGCTCTTACGGCTTTTTCCGCTGGATCAAAAGTGGTTGTCTTTGGCCTCTGTCGATCAAAAGGGCTTGAAGTGAGCCAATGGATTTCTCTTTGTCTTTGCTGGCCAAAGTTGGTGAGGCAAAATTCACGATCATTCACGTCAACCCTGCGTTTCAATCGGGGTATCTCTTTGTTGATGGAGACTGGATCAAGCAAGCCTTTTCGATTCTCACGGGGGCCGATCTCTTCAGTGCAGATGCTGATGAACTGATCAGCCTGCCGGCTGGCACCCGGACGTACCCCCTGAAGGATGAGCATTGAATGCCGCATCTGAACCATTGGCTATGCATCTGCGCGGCGATGAATGAGGACATGCGGAAGCCAGGCAGTACGGATTGATGGGGTTTGCTGATCTGCGGATTGCCATGCAAAAGCGAGCCGGTTAGATCCTGGTCAACAGGGCTTTGCCCATGGACCGCGCTCAGAATCTCGCCGGACTCGCCGCGATCGCAGTCGCCCGCCAGTCCATGGGCGAAGCCAGATGGCAGACCATGGACAAGCTGCGCCGGGCCGCCTACATCCACCGGATCGTCGACTGCATGCTCACCGCTCAGGTTTCAGATCTGCCCGATACGCATCGGATCAATCCGGTTTGATGCGGCCAACAGTGCTCAGGCTTCAGGGATCATCCAATCGGTGGGAGCAGCCGCCATGACCACTGGATCAACCAGGCAATGGCCAGCGAGTGCAGCACGTAAGTGAACTGGTCACTGAGCCTGGGGAACGCTGCTCCGGCTTGACCCTCACGGGTGTCTTCAGCAGGGCTCTGGCGCAAGGCGAGGTGTGCGCCCCAGTTCAGCACCAACCAGGCAGAGAGCCATTCGAAGAGCAGGGATTGATCGAGCCCGAACATCTGCACTGCGTCCTCCATGATGCAGGGGAACTCTCGCAAAGCTGACACAACTGGAATTCACCGGCCTGGGCTGAGATCGTGCCACGAGCCAGGTTGTGAATGCTTGGGTGTGATTGGACCAATGATTGGTTTGAAGAGATTGCTGGCTTCCGATTGGCAATCAAGGAATTCCGCGCCATAGCCCTTGACGCAGCTGTGGGTTTTTTACAAACGGCCAAAGATCCCGACCACACCGCAAATCATCTTTTTCGGATGTTGAAGCACATCGACTCCAGTGAGTTGAGTCAGCGTGGATTTATGGATTTAGCCCGCGAATCAGATCATCAACTGATCCTGAAAGATCGCTATGACCCGAAGTGGCCATCACCAGCTGAGCGGCGCAGTGCGCCGCCGGCAAGTCTCGCGGTATCTCTGCAACGGCGACTGGATGCAGAACATCTGGAGGAACTGCCCCCATCCGTTTCTGAAACCAATCAAGACTGGGAATATCTCGCCAATCGCCTGCGACGAACCCATATTTTCATCATCTGGTTTTCGGTTTGCCTGACACCGTCGCCGGTGAGGCGGTGGCTTCGGCCTATTACGCCCGTCGTTACAGGTCGCCTGGGGCTCTCGCTGTGATGACAACCTGGATTGCGCACGGCTTGATTCAGCCTGCTGAAAATCAACTGATCTGGCGATGTGTTGAGTTTGGAATTCAACTGGCTCATGAGTTGCAGATTTCCCTGTTGTCTGTTCGCTGGGAAGAGCAATGGGATCAATCCCTGATTGCCTGGCGTGAACAACTGGGGGTCTCCAGGCTTCTGGAACGATCTCCTCTTGCTGAACATCAATCTCAGTGGATGCCGGCTCAGTCGGCATAGGCAACCTGCTTCGGTCATCGCCTGCGCAGGCTTGGCTGCATCCGGCCTAGCCCGGCGCTGAGTCGTTCAGCACCGGTCCCACCTAGGCGACCAATCGACCATCAGATTGGACTCACAACCTGGCAACAGCTGCCCGAAAAGCCTTGCATCAGCTGAATCACCAGCGCAGGTGAAATGCATCCCATTCACTGAATCATTTGCGGATGCCATAACGTCCTGGCGCTGTCCCACCAGCGCCCGAACGACCAATCAGCCACCTCTGACTCATTGGACTTCAAAGCTGCCACCTCAGCTGGGCCAGTTGATGTGTCGCCGACATCATTCAACGAACGAATAATGGCCGCCAACACCGTTCCATCCCGCTCTGCAGCGGGTCGGAAGTGGCGAATATGCTCCCGATCAATCCTGCGCCATAGGTCCTGAAACCGAACCTGCATGGTCGGCTGTCCCTGCTTCCGAGCCAGCTCCGGTGGGCATAGACCTGTCTGGTCCCACACGGAGACACCCATGACAACTGCAACCCTTCTGGCTGATGAGCGCTACTGGCAGGACCTTGCCGCAGCTCAGATGCGCCGTGAGCGACTGGCGAAAGCTGAACGCCTGAACGGACGTCTGGCGATGCTGGGCTTCATTGCGCTGATCGGCACCGAAGCTTTGCTTCACCAGGGACTGCTGATGGCGCTGGGTCTCTGATCCGTTGCCATCAGACCATTGGTGACGCTCACTTCCGATCATCAAGTTCAACCCCATTCGGGGATCTGTTCTGCCCTTGATCACCGGTCTGGCTTGCCGGTTTTCTCAGGCCTCAGCCAAGCTCAAGGCAGGCAAGCCCGTACACCTCATCCAGTTTCCGGGAGGGCATCACCCCCCGGTACATCCGCAGTGTGCGTCCGGACGCTGTGAAACCAAGTTTCCGCAGCATCGGTGCGGCCAATGCATTGCCCCCCGGCGAATCAATGATCACCAATCCCTGTCTTGCACTGAGAAGATCCCTGATCAACAGCTGCGCCAGTTCAGGCGAATCAGCCAACAAGGGGCCGATGCGCCAGCCGGCTTCATTGCTGAGCAGGCATGGACGGATTCGGGCAAATCCATGGCAGTCATCCCTGCTGTCGAGCAGTGCCGTCACAGCGCCGGCTGGGTGCTTCAGCCAGTCCGACAGAAAGTGTGGTCTGGGATTGAGTTCACGATCGGCGTCGTAGCTCTGGATTTTGGGTTCAGGGATATCATCTCCGTGAATCAATCTGAGCTCTTCCGGTCCTTCCGTTGATCTGAGCTGGTGGGGAAGTGAGTCAACCCCAAGCTGCCAACGTGTCGTTGTTGAAGCAGGTTGAAAACCCCAGTTTGAGTAATCATCAATCCTGTTTTCTGCTGCTTCAAGCCCAATGCAGCTCACGTCGTGGAGGTGATCGAGAGCTACTTTCCAGAGTTTCACTCCATAGCCTCGACCTCTCTGATCCGGGCGCACGATGTAGAGCCCGATGAAACCGTAGGCATGGTTGTACCGAATGCCTGCAATGCATCCGATCGGTTCTTCACCCAGGCAGCCCGTCCAGATTCCCTGGCGGTCGGTCTGGCGATAGATTCCAACATCTCCTGTTCCGGGGGCAAATCCTTCACTGCGAGCCCAGTTGTTGATCAGTGGAATGTCAACTGGTTCAACGGGGCGAATCGTGAATTCAGAGTTCATGCCCTCAGCCTGAATGAACATCCTGGCGTCGCAAGAAGATTTCACGGCTGGTTCAGATTGTCGTGAAGTAATACCAATCAATGATTTATTTCCTGCTCAGACAGGCCTGTTACCAGTGAATTAATTGGTCTCTTTTTGTAATAATAAAAAAATCACACTGTAAGCCTCCGGACACACCTGGAAAGGGTTCATCTCATTGTTGCTGCGGATCACCATCTCAGCTTGACCTCGCCTCCATTTGGTCCTTCAAAGGTGACGCTGCCTGACTTGTTTCGTGGCTCGTAATAAGGCCCCCAGTTCACTGGTCTGCGGCCCGTCCACCAGGGACCATTACGAACACAACGTCCTTGTCCTGCGTAGTGATAGCCGATGGCACAAACGAAATGGTCCCTGCGGTGCTTGGGCTTGCAATAGCCGGAACCAAGCATGGGCCCTGTCTGAACCCAGTGAGCGCCTGGTCCACAGTCCTGAGCGGCCTGGCCTGGCAACGCGCCAACGGTGAAGGCCTGCGCGACGGCAAACAAGGCGATGGCAGGTGATCTCATGGAAAGCATTTGGATGACCCTGGTCCTTACACGTTGAACATGACACCAGTGTTTGTCAGCTGTTCTGCTGGATGTTCCGGGTCAACATCAATTCTGGGAAATCATGCGGGAATCCTGCAGTGATCGATCAACCCCGATGGGGTGATCGACCAGCGCGGATCAGCTTTGCTTCGCCTGCGCGGAGGTCGGGCCAATATGGCCTGGTTGCTCTAAGCGCCGCTGCAACCGTGTTGTCACAGGGATTGCTGCTCCAGCACTGATGATCAGGTCAAGCCACACATCGACAACAGATGGCTGGAAAATAATGCAAATGCAAAAAATAGATTGATCGGCGTTGAGTATCAATGTACGTGCTTGCTTTTTTGGGTTTTGACTAAAATCATCAAAACGTTGACTTCAATGCTAAGTATTCTGCCTTCCTATTATCTTGTTTTTCTTGGCCTGGGCCTTGCCGCGGTGGTTGTTGTTTTATTCACAGCCTTCAGTGAAACATCGAAGCATGAAATGAGCCGTCGGCGCCGCTAGGGGCTGGGACCCCACTGTTCGTCTTCATGGCGATTCGTTTGCCCCCTGAAGGCCTGAAAAGTTCGCTGAAGACCTCGGTCCGTGCCGTCTTCTGGATGAACAGGCGTGTTTGTTGTTGTTTGTGAAGAGCTTGACAGGAAGCGACGAGAAAAATTGTCGAAAGCTACTGGCTCGGAATTGAATTGCCGCTCAATGCCACGTTAAAAGTGTCGTGGGTATCGGGCAATACTTTAATCCTGAGTCATGGCATAGCATGTGCTTAGTTGTTAACAGTCTTGTGCAAAATCAAATTGAAAGCAATGCAATCAAGGAGTTGCCAGAGCAGTCTGTCGATGTGGTGAATCCCACCACTTTGATTCTGTTGGGATTAATCGCTATTGCTGGTCTGTGGAGTTTTTCGTTGCTTCTGGAATACCTGATACCTGACTGATGTCGATGGGTTCTCAGTTGCCGCCCTCACCAAAATTGTACGAAGGTGTAGTGTCTTGTCTCTTGATCTTTACACCTTCAATATTCTGATTGGAAATTGATTTCAATTCGGTTTCAGTGAATTCAAATCCCAGGTTGGTGGCGATCGAAACGATCTCGTTCGCAGTCGCAAAACTTGAAACCTTTTCATATAGCGTCTTGTCGGCTCGCATGGCAACTAAAAATCTTTTCAATGCCTCCATCGACATGTGTTTCGTGCAGCTGGGTTAAATTAACCCTGGTTTTTAGGTTTTTAATGACCAGATGATTGCCAGGAAAACCATCTATGGCACATCTGTTGGAAGGCTTGGCATTGATGCCCTCTGCATTCTCTTGCTGAGTGCATCAAAGCCAACCGCAGCTCAGACCAGCTCAGCCTGGATGGCGGCAGCCCTCAGTCCTCCCTTTGAGTTGACAACCAGGTTCGATCCGCAGTCGTCCGATCGGTTGAATTGATCCGAGAGATCACGATGAATACCATGCCCTCAAAACGCAGTGCTGGTGCTCGTTTCGGACCATCAGACAGTCCTGGGGCGAGGCGTCTTGAGGTCTGGCTCCAGCCCCGGACCATCGAGCTGCTCGACACTCTTGCCCAGCAATGGGGCGTGGCCCGCGGCAAGGTGATCGATCAGCTGCTGACTGGCTGTTCGGCTTCTCCAGCACAACCGCCCCGGGCTGAGCGGCACGCTGCAAAGCAGGACCGTCTTGACCGCTCGGAGTTCTATGACCGGGATGCAGCCCGTCTTCAGGCCAGGCGATGGGAGATCTGCAGAAAAGACGCCAGTGACTTGCCGGGTGTCACTGCCAAGCAGATCAATATTTTTAAAATCGAGCAGAAGATGAACCGTGACCAACCCTTGTCTGATGCAGGCAAGCAGGCGCTGCTTGATCTGATTGAACACCACAGACGTCAGGTTCAGGAAGAAGCTGCTCTGCTGGCTGAACATATTCAGCGAATGAAGCAGCGGGCCACACCGGATCGACTCAGGGCGATCGACGGCGCTGTTGAATCTGCTCCGCAGATGACGACTCGCGATGCAGCAGCGCGTTTCCTGCTGACTGCTTTGGCAACTGTTGGTCTCAACGGTCAAGACAGGATCGATGAGCGGATCTGGTCTGAACTTGAAGATCTGATCCCCTACGCCAAGGTCTTTGACTTCACCTCCGGTGGCTCTCCCGAAGACAACGTCATCCGACGCTGTTTGTTCTGGGGGGTCGCCCTGCGTCTGGCAACACTTGAAGGAGACCCTCCACAGGACACCGCTGAGTGTCTGGCATGGTGCGGTTTCGCCGTTCACCAGTCGGAGCAGGCTCGAAATACCGCTCAATGGTGGTCTGAGCTCACGGACAGGATGGCTGGCAGACCTGGCAGTGAGGCGGATCGCCGATTGCTGGGCCTGCCAGCCGAAGGCAATCTCACTGTGCAGACCATCAAGGCTGCCTACAAGCTCACTGCCAGAAAGGCTCATCCGGATCTGGGTGGCACTGCTGAGCAGATGACTCAGATTATTCAGGCGAAAGATCGGTTGATTCAGGCACTCGAGCAGTGATGCCTTCAGGACCTGGCTGCCATCGTCATCAGATGGTGTCTGGAACAGGGAAACTTTTGCCGACCGCTCGTTTGCCGAGATTCATTTTTTCGCGAACGATCCATTGCGCAAACGTGTTGCTGTTCGGGCCTGGCCAGTATCTGTAGCTTTCTTTGAAGGGGTAGTTGCTGGGGGAGGATTCAATCTTCGCCGCCATGCTCAAAGCGTCATCACCCATCCATTGCTCGATTAAATGTGATGGACCACTGCCAACACCCTGGCAGGGAGCCAGAAGGTTCTTGTGAAGATGCCCCCAGCAGGACTGATTCTGGCGTGCGAATTGCCAGATTTCCCAGCGATCACAAGTCTGTAGATCGCTGGCTTCAGCACCACGAATCACGAGCAGCCAATAGTGGTCTGCAACCAGGCCTGGCAATCCTGGAATTCTGGCTGCACGAAGCTCAACCTTCAGCATTGGGTGGTCGAACAAGAAATCATGGCTTAAAGATCTTTGGCTTGCTGCCGTTGCTTCCTGAGCTGAGCTTTCTTCAGCTTCTCCTGCATTTCGTAGTTGGTTGTTCGAGTGAAGGAATAAAAGAGGACCACAACAATTGCTGCCAGCCCCAGGCCCAGTGCCGCCAGATAAATAGGGGGAATCAGGCTCAGCAAGGTCTACTCAACTGTGATTGAAACTCTGGGCCGGTCGATCGACTTCAATCGCTCAGGCCTTGTGCTCAACCGGAGTTGATCCGTCTGGTTGCTCCTTTGCCGGAGACACTGAAATTTCAATGGAACACTCATCGTTGAGCACATGCAAGGTTCCGTCCTGCCTGATGTACTCATAATCTTCCGGTTCACCTGTGACCTCTTCCGATTTCAGAACATGCTCCAGCTCTTGAAGAGATAAGTCTTTCCAATGGAGTCGTTCTGTACTCACCGAAGATCTGCTCGGGGACATCACTTTAGTTGATTGGCCATGGGGCCCTTCCCTCTGGTTGAAACACTAAAAAGCAGGGCTGACCAGCAACCCTGCCTTCGAACAACTGAGTGGTGATCGGATCTTTTGGCCTGATCACTCCTCGCCTTCTTCCTCGCCTCCGACAGGAATCAGGCGGATCGCCTTCTTGCCCAGCTTGATTTCGAATTCATCGCCAGGAGCAAGATCCAGCATGGCTGTGTAAGCCTTGCCAACCAGGAGATTGCCGTTGCCTTGCACTTTTGCGGTGTAGCTGAGTTTGCGACCACCTTTGCCCATGCCGGCAGAACCACCGCCGAGATCGATGCCCTTGGCATTCAGCAGTGCTTCGTAGAACGCGGTGAAGTTCACCCGGTCAGAACCGTCTTTCTTCTTTGAGACATACCCACAGGCAGTTGCCAGATCAGTTTTGGATACATCACCTAGTTCTTTGACCTTGGACAGTAGATCGGCGCCGGTGAGCATTTCAGATAAATGAATTCGTCAACCATATTTATACCTTGCTGCCCATGAATAACAAGTCTTGAGCTTGTCTTGCCCTGAACCTTTCGTGGATCTCCTCTTTGGCGGATGTAGCGGATGAGCTCGCAGAAACCTGTCCCATGCCTGTAAGGATTTAGCTCAGTCGATGAATGCGACCTTCTCAGTGAGCCTCTCCCCAGCTCTCTGCAATGTTGCATTCCGCCTGCAGTGGAATGTCACCCAGGTACTGGTTCTGAAGCTTCTCTGAAGTCATCGAGGCCAAGGCGACGGCCTTCACTTCCTCCACCAGATCCCGTGGAACCTCGAGAAGAATCTCATCATGAATCAGGCCAATGATGTGAACACCTGGGAAGCGATCCAGCGCAGGCCAAAGGTCACCGAGTGCAGCGGCGAGCAGATCGCGACCAGAGCCCTGAACAGGAAAGTTGATTCCGTTGGTTCGTCCCAGCGGCTGCATCGCTCTGGTTCCATCCGGGCCTGCCTGTTTGCTGCGGAATGTCATTCGTCGTCCGGCAATACTGCGCACTTCAGTCACCGTCTCGCTGGAGAACTTCTCCATTTCCTGGCTCATCTGCGGGTGCAGGCGATGCCAGGCGTCGTAAACCTTGTGGGCTTCCATCTCCGAGACCTGCTCACCGCGAGCTCGGGAGAGCAATTTGCGAACACCTGAGAGCCCGCAGCCGTAGGCCAGGGCGAAATTGGCACGTTTCCCAATCGTTGAGCGCTCCGGATCCGCTTTGCTGATCTCTCTTCCGCAGGCCTGACTGGCGATGTAGGAATGCGGGTCGATGCCCTCCAGCAGGATCCTGCGCTGGCCATCGTCGTTGTAAAGCCTTGGGCTGGCCTGGAGACGGATCTCAATGGATGACCAGTCGAGGTCCATCAACACGCTGTTGGGGTTGCCGGTGCCCAGTGCTTTTTTGCGATCGCCGGTGATGCCCTGGAAATTGAACCCACACTGCCCGAGCTTCACGGCTTTGGGTTCGCCTTGTCTCTGGCCTGTTTTGAACCGCTCGGTATCGGAGGGAACGTGACTGCTGGTTTCGCGGATCAGGGCACTGGTGCTCATGCGACCAGTGCTGGCACCAATGATCCGGTAGTGGGGACGGACCCGGCCATCGGTGAGCCTGGCTTCTTCAAGCAGCCAGTTCACTTCTTTCAGTTCCTGATCCAGCGCCTTCAGCTGAAGCAGCTGCCCGATCACAGGATCGGGCAGGAAAGAGTTCAGAGTCCGGTCTTTGGTGTTGTCGATCGGCTCGTCCAGGTGACGACTCAGGGCGTTCTGCAACTTGTCCGGACTCCTGTAATTCTCGATCCCGAGTCTCTCCTGCACCTCTGCTGCCAACCGTTCCCGTTCGCTCAGAGCCTTCGTTCTGGATTGGAGTGCAGCCTCCATATCAACCGCCAGACCTCGAACCTGACCATCGGCGCAGGCACTGATCATGGAGCAATCAAGCCGGTGTACCGCGACCTGTTGCGTGGCCACAAGTTGCTGATGCAGCGCACGCCCCAGAGGCAGAACAATCTCGGCATCCAGAGCCGCATAGCGCAGCTGGCTGGCGGTGAGGGCATTCCCCCAGTCGCTGCTCTGTTCACCCTTGTCGAGTGCCCGATGCAGGTAGTGAGCAGACGCGGCGGCCAGGCTGTTGCTCGGCAAGTCGCCGATGATCTGACAGGCCAGCATCGTGTCCCACCACTGGCACAACGGTCTGATCCCTGCAGCGATCAGAAAGGTGGCTTCAAACAGGAGGTTGTGGCCCACCAACATGCGCTCAGGGTTGCGCGCAAGTGTGCACAGCCAATCAACGGCCGGTTGGCCGATCACCGCCACATCAATCACCAGCGTGCTGCTGCTGTCAGCCGTCTTCAGCTGAGCCAGACGAATCTCGCCCCCGAGAGATGGGCTGAGGCTGGCCTTGTGTCGCCAGAGATCGGTTCGACGGTTGAACGTCTCCAGATCAAAGCCAATGGACAGTGCCATCGAGTCGGGATCCGGCAGATCATCCGGCCTGACGATGTAATGGATGCCATTGGGGGACTTCCCGGAGAAAGGCACCGGGTCAGCCGGTTGGATGGCGTCAGACCCTGGGAATAGCAGTTGCTGATCGAACAACGAGTTGACGTTCTCCAGGCAGTCTCGGCTGGTTGAGGCGATTGAGGAGTGCCGGGCGATGCAGGGGCTCTCGATCCGACTCAGTTCTTGACTGGGCAGGCGCAGGCGTCCATCTGCAGCTCGCGGGTCACGGCTGCCACACCATCCATGTCGCGGAAGGCGCGGTACATCTCCAGCTGTTTGTTCAGGTCTTGGCAACGGTTGCTGTTGGCTTTCATCTGTCCAACTCCAACGATGGTGGTGCACTCATGCTGGCCAGCGCAAATGCAGGCGTCGGTGACAACGGCTACGGATAACCGATCGATGTGTTGCCCTCTGTGATGCGTGGATGAGTCAGATGAAAAAAACCTGTGAATCTGCCTCTTTGCAACTCGTCCGGAAAGATCCTGAAACCGAACCTCTGAGGTCGGCTGTCCCCTCTGCTCAGCGCAGTGAGGCAGGCATAGAACGAAAAGGTCCTTCTCGGAGACATCCATGACAGCAGTTCCTGTTCAGTGCGCCTGTCCTGGTTGCAGCTGCGCCGTTGATGAAGCCACAGCCATGCGGCGTGGCAACCAGCTCTTCTGTTCGCAAGCCTGCGCCAACGGTCACATCAACAGCGAGCCCTGCCATGGCCATGAGCCCTGGGGTTGCAACTGCGCCGGCTGATCTCCCTGATTCACTCTGCATCTGACCCATTGCACCTAAAACCATGACTGACACCACCCAACGCCGCTTTGGCTTTGTCAATTTCGCTGAAACCTGGAATGGCCGTTTGGCAATGCTCGGTTTCGTGATTGGTCTGGGCACCGAACTGCTCACAGGCCAGGGCATCCTCAATCAGCTCGGTTTCTGACCGTCGCTGTCATCTGCAAAGATCGGCTTATCAAGCTCTGAGCCTGAGCGTGTGTTCGGCTCAGGGCGGATTTCACTGTCACGATCGGGCTTCGGCCTGGCGATCGTTGGATAACAGTCATTCAACGTCTCACCTTGGTGAGGCTTCTGCCGTCTCTGCACCATGACCAACCATCGCCTGTCGGTTGAGCAGAAATTCAACCTTGAATCGTCGTTTCGTGAGATCGATGCCTGTGAGGACATCGAGCAGTTACGAGAGCTCAGCAAACAGATCATCACGGCGCAGGAAAACGAGAAAGCCTTTGCCCGGGAAACGATTGTGCAGATCAGACGCGAGTTCGAGGCAAGCGCCGCTCGCCGTTTCGGCTTCGCTTAGGTCAGGAGTCAGCTGATGTCGCCACTGCAAACGATCAACCGCTATCTGGTGCGCTACCGGGATCTCAGCGGAGCAACCCTCGAAGGTTGCGTCTATGCCTCCGATGCGATGGAGGCCAGAGATCTGGCCCGCGAATTCACAGCTGAACTGCGGCAGCGTCCGAATCTGATCCGCGCGATCCTCAGAGTTCACTGAACACTGATCCACCGCAGTCTGTTCAGCCTGCACGCTGCTGTTGAAGCACCTCGATCTTCTGGTTCAGTTGTGCGTTGAGTTCTTCGAGGTGACAGACCTCATGTTCGAGCACCTGCATGTATTTGGCGATGGAGGGATCCGTGCCTCGCAGGCTTTTGCGCGCCTGCTTCTGCAGGTCTTTGTCCACATTCATCCATCCAGCGGCCAGTGAAGAGAACCCTACGGAGCTAAGCCACAGTGATGTGGTCACGCGGGGTTGGCTTATGTGGAGACCTTTCTCAACCTGGCAAAACCCTCGCGCGATTTCTGGTGCTGTTCACAGTGAGCCTCATCACGGCTGTCTGGCTGCAGTGGTCATGGCTATACCGGCTGCTCGCGGCAGCTGCGCTGTGGGTGCTCTTCAAGCTGTTCCGGTCGTGAAGGTCGACATGCGTTCTTCGCTGAAGCCGCCGCAAAACAAATGCCCCGCCTCAAGCGGGGCTTGTTGCTGAGTTGGAGATTGATCAGCTGATCAGCCTTCGAGCTTGGCGGGCTCGGCCTCGCCTTCCCTCAGTTCGGCGTCGATGATCATCACAGCAGCAGGGTTGCCGGCAGCGAACTTGACGCGGCCCAGCAGATAGGCGGCTTCGTGCTCAGAAAGACGTTGGGCGTCAACGATTGCGTCGAGGAACACAGTCGTGCGGCGGTCAATGTCCTTTTCAGCAGTGCCGTAAAGCTGCAGCACCGAGGCGGTCACATCAGCTTCCATGCGGAAGACATTGGCGATCACCTGCTCCACATCAGGCCATTGCTGGCGGGGTGGTTCGATCGTGTCGAGCACAGGGCGCTGACCTCTGGAGATCAGATAGTCAGCAAACTTGGCGGCGTGCTCCTGCTCCTGCTTGGCTTCATCACGCAGATGCTCGGCAAAGCCGGTCAGTTCACGTTCAGCAAACCAGACAGCAGCAGCGAAGTAATCAGCAGCTGACTGACGCTCAAGGTTGAGATGGGCTTCCATCAGGTCGAGCAGTTCGCTGGACATGGGTTCGGCCATGGCCCGGCCTGCAGGACCGACGGGAATGGTGATGGTGGCCTGGGTGGCGGAATTTGTCATTGCGTTGTCCTCTGGGAGGGATGCATCAGTTCTACATCACAAAACAGCGAAAGATATGCGTAAAAACCGAACATTAGTGGATCAAAATATGCTTTTGAGAATCACATTCAAAAACCCCAAATATGCTTTTGAGAATCACATTCAGCAGTGCTAATCTGCTGCTGAGAATCAGTTTCGTTTGCGGGGCAGGACGGATGGCGGCCGGCGGCCCGGACGCGCCTGCGGCTAATGTTTCGCAATGTTAAGAGCGCGGGCCGCTGGCCTTTCGCCTCATTGCTGCATCCATGACCTATCCCTTCGGAGCTGCCAGAGCCGAGCTTGAGAAAGCTTTTGCGCTCCCTTCTGTGCCGCCCGCCTCCGAGTCGAATCGGGTCTCCAGAGCACGCGAACTCAGTGAGTCCGACCGTGCAGTGGCTCTGTTTGAGCATCCCGACCACTGATCCGATCGTTGAATGGACCTTGCAGTGCCCGACCAGCTCACTGCTCAGGAGATCGATCGTGTGATCGAGATGGCCTGGGAAGATCGCACCCCGTTCGAAGCGATCGAATTTCAATTCGGTTTGCCGGAGTCGGCGGTGATTGCTTTGATGCGTTCTGAGCTCAAGTCCGGTTCTTTTCGTGCCTGGCGCAAGCGAGTGACCGGCCGGCGCACCAAGCATGGAATTACCAGTCAGTCCGACCGGTTCCGCGCCACCTGTCACAAATGAGATGACAACATCCAGATCCAGCTCAACCCGCAGTGTGCTGATCACCGGTGCCTCCAGTGGCATCGGCCTGGCCACGGCCCATCAGCTGCTCGATCGAGGTTGGCGTGTCTTTGCGGCTGCCCGCCGACTTGAGTCGATGGAGCCGTTGCGCAGCCGCGGTGCTGAGGTGCTGCCGCTTGATCTGGCTGATGAAGGGTCGCGCCGGCAGCTCGCCGATGTGATCAATCGCGAGGCAGGGGCATTGGATGCCCTGGTGAACAACGCCGGCTACGGGGAAGCGGGTCCGGTGGAGACCATGCCTGTCGAGCGTGCCAGGGCGATGTTTGAGGTCAATGTTTTCGGGCTGATCGGCCTCACCCAGATGCTGCTGCCGCCCATGCGTGAACGGCGTTGTGGTCGCATCATCAATCTTTCATCGATTGCGGGACGTTTTGTCACGCCCGGGGCCGGCTGGTACGGCGCCAGCAAGCATGCTCTTGAGGGCATCAGTGATGCTCTGCGTCTGGAGCTGCACAGCTTCGGGGTGCAGGTGGTGCTGGTGGAGCCGGGACTGATCCGCACCGGCTTCGCGTCCAACAGTGCAGCTTCCTTGCAGTGGCAGGCATTGCACCCCGTCTGGGGCCTCATGATGCGTCGTGTGGGAATGGCATGGGATCAGGGTTATCGCCAGGCTTCCTCGCCGGAGCTGGTCGCCCGCACCATCGTCTCGGCTCTGGAGGCACCCAGGCCGAAGCCTCGTTACCGCTGTGGCAGTCAGTCGGAAGCACTGGTGCTGCAGCGTTTCATCCCCACCCGGCTGTGGGATGCACTGGTGCGCCAGCGCATGATCGGTTAGCGGCGTCCAGGCTTTGCAGCGCCAGCCACTGAGGCATCAATGCGCGCGGAATTGGTCTGGGTTAATAGTCACGTGGATCAACCGGTCCATGACGCAACACCGTATTCACCACTGTTGCAGCCTGATCACTGCGGACGATGGCGGCAGGCGGAATTCTCGGTGGAATGCGGACCCAGGTTCGATCATTTTGCGTCAATCGGATTGACTGAACTGGCGATTCTGAAGAATGATCAGATCTATGTTGCCACTCAAAACCATCAACTGGTCGGTTAGGCGACGATGGCAGAACAACTCGGCGTGCAGGCTGGTTGTCACGTCCGCAACGAGCGTTTTATGACTGGTCAGGGGATCACTGAAAAAGGCATTTCCCGTGTCAAGGCCTCCGCATCGGATGATTTCAATTGATTGTTGATTCACCATAATATTTGCATTGATTGTGCAAATCATCGCGACTCAATCGTTGGAGCTGATGTGTGCATGAATACCCATTCAGCCTGTTGTCAGCTATTGATCATTCGCTGCTTCAGCGATTCAAACGATGGCTGGTTCCAGCATCGATGGTGAGATCAGCCTGAAGCCGGCGTCCTTGATCTTCCGGTTCGAAACACGGGCATTCATGCTGCGTTCGCTAGTTGAACTGGAGTGGCTCCAGAGCACCGGAGGCAAGCCATCCTGATCGCAGATCAGGGTGGAGAGTTCTCTTCGGCTGAGCTGCATGTCGTCGACCAGGTTGTAGATGCCTGTCAGTTTCTGTTCGGATGCGAACTGCACGCCTCTGGCGATGTCGACAAGGCCGCTCCAGGCATTGATGGCATTGCCGTTCTTGGGCACCTGCTGCCCGGCGGCCTCGCGGATCATGCCCACCATGTCTCGACCGGGTCCATAGATCCCGCCCAGCCTCAGCACGCAGATCGAGGTGTCAGGGCGGTCAATGTCGAGCATCAGCTCTTCAGCTGACGCAAGCATGCTGTTCACCGGCGAGCTGGAGTCCACTGATGAGTGCTCCCACACCTCTGCTCCCTGCCGGTCTCCGTACACGCTGACGCTGCTGATGTATGTGATGTGCAGGGGTTGCGTGCTGGTTCTGCGCCTCAGTGCGCCGGCAAGATTGCGCATGCCTCGGGCGAACACATCGCTGTAGCCATCGTTCTGCCTGGTGGGTGCCACGCTGATCAGCAGGCCCTGCAGATCGGCAAGGAAGGAGAGGTCTGGATCTGCATCGGTGATGTCGAGCTGGCGGACGTCATCCATCAGTTGCCGCAGTTCGCGCACGTTCTCCACTGAACGAGTGGTGGCAGTCACGGCCTGACCGGCCCTTTTCATGCGCATGGCCACGGCGGTGCCAACGTATCCGCTGCCGATGACTCCGTATCTGAGGACCATGTTTGCTGTTCATGTCAACCTCTTTTAACGGATCTTGAACTGCCACTGTTGCAGCAGCGCTGACCGTTTGGCCGTTCTGTTGGTGCGGGCTTGCTGATGATGCGCGATCCATGATTGGCTGCCCTGATTGCGATGTGCAGTGAATGGACGACGAAAATCAGATGCAGCTGGAGCGCCTGCGCACTGTTCTTGAAGTGGCCAGGCGCAACGGCAATCAGCTGTTTATCGACAACATCGAGCGTGAGATCGCAGCCCTGGAACGTGGTGAGTGTTCTCCCATCGTTGAGGAGTACCTCACGGAGGAGGAACGTTCTTGAGCTTCAGCAGTGCCACATCAGCTCTGACGCATGCGCTGCTCAGGAATGCGGTGATGTTGGTGATGTTGACGGATCCCTCCTGGGCCGGTCTCGATCACTACACAGAGCTTGACCGGGTCAACGGCTGGCTGATTGAGCGCAAGCAGGGGGCCGATGGTGCTTTGAGCTGCCGCGCGTATCTGCCCTCAGGTGCGTCGTGGTTCAGCAGCAACATTCATCTGGATGTCAGCGGCGAGCTTATGGTGCCCGCAGGACGCCGCTTTGAAGGGGATCAACAAGAGCTCAAGGCGGTTCGTGAGGCATTAGACCGCTGCAGCCGTGATTTTCTTTATCTGCCGCGTTGAACCGCGCTGATCATGAATGATCAAAGCCTGCGAACCGGCACAACGGTCATTCCCACCGGTGCCAGGGCAATCAGGGCCAGCTTCATGTGCTGAATTCCGAAGGGGATGCCCACGATTGTCACAAAACAGGCCAGGGCGGAGGTCAGATGGCCGATCGCCAGCCACCATCCCGCCACCAGAAACCAGAGAACGTTGCCGATCAACCCCAGTGATCCGGTGCCCAGATCATCGCGGCCGCGCAGCTCCCTGCGGTTCACGGCTTTCTGGCCGAAGGGCCAGAGTGAGAAACGTCCGATCACGAAGCAGGAGCGTGCCCAGGGCAGCCCCACCACCGTGATCGCGCAGATCACTCCGGCCAGCCACCAGCCAAGAGCCATCATCAGACCGCCGAGCACGATCCAGAGAATGTTGAGCAAGGAACTCAGCATGGGAGCTGCTTCGAGAATCGCGATCTCTCCACACAATGATCCGCTTTCACGCATCCGCTGGAAATCGTGTTCAATTGCACCAGTTCATCAGCAGCGATGACGGCATCACCGGTTCAGCAGTTTCTCGAGCGTCTGGGCCGTGATCCGCTCCTGCAGGTCAAGGTCCAGGCGGCGGTTACCGCCGACGAGGTGGCCCGGCTGGCCCAGGAGCTCGGTTATGCCTTCTCCGGCAGCGACCTTCTGATGTTGTCTGGCCGCAGTGCGGCTGGGGTTCGCGTCACACGGGTGAATCACCCCGGTGAATATCCAGGTCGTTACTACTGAATTCAGCTGTTGTCATGGAGGTGCATTCGGTCACAGACAACTTCGCAGAGCTCTGACAATGTCGCTGGAATTTGAGATTTCAAGTGGCAGCCAGGTTCTTCAACAACGTTCCTGTCCGCTGCAAAAAAGGCTGCGAAGACAGATTCATCGCCGTGACGGAGCAATGGGTCAATCCCGAAGGGATGCTTGATGCCTACTGGGCCAGGACAGGCGAACGCTCCTACTGCTTTGTCGGTCTCTGGGAGAGCTAGGAGAGTCTGGTGGCAGCACGGCCTCAGATGATTAAACATCTCATCTCGGTGAGCGAGTTCTTCGAGGAGCTCTCGCCGGAGCTCGGAGTCACCGACCCTGCCTATGGCCCTGTCATCACCCACAAGCCTTGAATTGGCGACCCGGTCACACCATCGACGGCCAGTTCAACGGATCTTTTGTGCCGAGCTTTCAATTCACTGGATCCTGGCAGCTATGGAAAAAAAACGGTCTTTGAATCGCTTGGGTCATGGCATCAACCAATGACGAACAGAAATAGGCTCATTAGGATTAGATGCCATGCTTAAAGAAGATGATGAGTATCAATGAGGTCGCGTATGAACATGCGGGAACCAGTTATAAAGACTGTTTTATATATCCAGAATCGTTGGATAAGCCTGTCCCGATTGTGATTGTTATTCCTGATTATCATGGATTCACTCCATATGTTCAGGCAGAAGCGAGATGGTTGAGCGAGATGGGATTTGTTGGATATTGCGTTGATATTTATGGTGAACAAGCGATGCCAAAGTTATCAGAGGATGCAGCGAAGAAGGTCATGCCTCTGTTCAATAATCGTGCAGAGACTCTTGCGCGCACGCACGCTGCGCTGACGCACGCCTGCTCTCTGCAAGGAGTTGATTCGACCAGATCGGGTGTGATCGGCTTTTCCAGTGGAGGCCTGTTTGCTCTTGACATGGCACGTCGGATCAAGGGTATTCGAGCTGTTGCTTCCATTTGGGGAGTTGCCCTGCCATGGGAGCTCAAGCCAGCACCGATGATTGAATCCAATGTTGATGGAGCAAGTTTGCTGCTCATTCACGGAACCAAGGATGTCTTTAATCCTATGGAGTCAAATATGAATATGATCCGAGAGCTGGATGAAGCAGGAACTGATTATCAGCTCATACTCCTGGGAGGCAAAAAGCATGCCTTCAGTTTGAAAACCGAGGATAATTTAGAGGTGATTGGCGGAGAGGAGCCTCAGGCACTTCTTTATGATGAGTTGGCTGATCAACGTGCACATCACTATCTAAAACATTTTTTTTCAGAAGCTTTCGAGGAAAGCCCCAAGCAGGATTCATGAATCAGCTCTCTGGAGACAGGGCCTTTCGCTGATCAGGAACGACAGCTGTTTGCCCTGGCCTTGAATGCGTTTTGTGCTGCGTGGGCAACGTCCGGGAAACTTTTGTTTTCAGCTGCTGCTGGGATTGGTTGGAGTGTTGCTGTCGATCTGATGGCCTGACCCCTTGATTGGCTTTTCTTAGGTTCAGGGGACGACCTCATGGTTGCTATCACTGTCGTGATGCTGCCGCTGAAGCTTCGTCTACTGCTTGGACGCTCGAATTGTGATGAGGGCTCCGCTCTGGACCGTGATCAGCACACAAATCACCTTCAAATTTCAACATGCATGTCGCGATCGTTGTTGCGGGATCGATTGAGGCATGCAGCGCTTCTGTGCTGATACGCTCCACCTCCCTGCGTTGGTTGTTCAGTAAGCAGCGAGACTCTTCAGCTCGGTCAGGCCATTGATACGGTGGCTCTGCTGATCAAGCTGCAGATTGGGAACCAAAGTCTGATGCTGTGCTTGTTGAAGGCCATCGATTGTGATTCCGACTGATTCATTAAGTCATTCAGGTGTTCTGCAGCAGCCGGCGGATCTGCGTCAATGTGGACATACCCGACGATGCATTCCGCAATACGCCGTCGGGTTCGTCACAAGCGAACGCCCACCTCTGAACGGTCGCCCTGTGATCATGGCGAGGCGGTTTGCATTGTTGTTGCATCACTTGCACCGCATCGCCTGACAAATGCACCGTGTGCATCAGTCGATGACGTAATTCATCGGGTCGTCTCCGTTGAAGCTGCTGCAAGGGGTTTGTGCCCGGCCGCCGGGAAGCATTGTTTCTGGAATCAACCCATCCTTGAAGCCCTGACAGAGTTCAGCCGGTGGTCTGCTGTCTACCCAGTCCTGGAAGTCGAAATCACTCCATGCCATCAGTTGTGCCATCAACAGAATTTCCTGCATGCCGACTCAGCTCTCACTCCATTGCTAGCCGGCTGAGCCTGTTGATGGCTTGTTCTGATCGCAAGCTGGCGCGGCAGTGATCAAGGCTGTTTGCTCTGACGCAGGCTTGCGTATTGCTTACCGGGCCAGAAGAACAGTTTGAAGTTTGGATAAATCGCCAGGATGCCAAGGGTGATGATCAGAGACTGCATGCCAACAAAGGGAAACACCTCATACCCAGGCATCAGGCTGCTCAACACGGAAATGTAGAGCCAGTTTTTCTTTAAGCGTGGCCCCAGATCTCTCCATCGTCTCCAGGTGATCGGCAGCAAGAGAAAGATGTACAGAATCTCAGCCAGCAGCCACACTCTGACGGCGTGATCAGAGCTCCATTGTGTAATTGCCGTTGATAACTCCTCGTAAGAGCTGCTGAAGTAACCTCTGAAAATCAAGGCAAAACAAAGGAAGAGAATCAGTCCGCCAATGAATGACCTCAAGATGGCGCTACCCCAGTAATCAATGCGACCCATCTCACCATCAAAAGAGAAGAAAGAAGGCTTTTCTTTGGTCATATCAATCAGACCTCAGCTGAATGAACGCTACCTGATTTGACGCTGAAAAGCTCAGCTTCGCTTTGCTCGCTCATTGTTTGTTTTTGTCGTACAGGCAGATGTTGCGCGAAGCCGCAGCGGCGGCCTGCAACAGCTCGGCATAGAAAGGTTGACCGGCTTGCCCTGACAAGACACGCAGTACATGCATTTCATGCATCTGCATCATTTCTGGAGTGCTGAGCAAAACAGCGCCCATCAGTGTGACGGCGGCGCCGGCCAGGTCTGACTGGAAAGCCATCAAAGAGATTGCGTTGGAGATGTATCCGGTGTAATCAACCTCCGCATGTTCACTGCTCTCGTTGACCGGATGCAGTATTGCCTGTGACTTTGCTCATAGAGCAGGATCGAGTTCACTGGGAATGAGATTACGCGTGCAGTCTCCGTAATCAAAGTATTGCTTGTTGGTGAGTTGCTGTCTGGAAGCGGCTGTTCAGGCACAACGCACGGAACCTGGGAGATTACAAACAGGTTGTGAGAAGCTTTATCCGTTAAGTTGATGATTCAGGCCGTTGTCAAGATTGCTGAACAGATTTTCTGCCAACGAGACAAGATCAACTCAAGGCATTCGTCGTTCAGCTGCAAATAGCTGGCAACTGACAGGAAAAGATCAAAGCAGCAGTTAAGGACAAGGTTGTCGCGTCCACAGCCTGAAAAGCAGGGTTCAGCATCCCCACCGATGATATCAAAAGGGCCCAATCAATCCGAAGCTTCTGATCAAGAGCTTGATGGTGGCGCAGGTGGAGCTGCTGCACTGTGCGAAATATCTGTATTTAATTGCCGTATGAATCTTTAGACGTTTGTCAGAATTTTGACGATTTTAAAATATATGCTATACGAAAAGATGGAAGGCAGACGGCTCCAGTGCAGGCGGCAGCTTAAACACTCAAAGTCACTTCAATAGAAGAGGCTGTTTATTTTTTGATTGCCCCATTATTTGCATGGATTCAAATACAGTGCCCGGCGTGGCTGGGCCCAGTTGGCCGCAAGTCGATCGAATCAAACGCCTATTGATGTCTGCGGTCAATTGCTGAACCCAGGCGATTTTCCTTCAGCGGCAGCCAGCGATCTCGACACCCAGGCATGAGTGTCGACACAGATGCATGACTGGCTTTTGCTGCAGCCAGAGCTGCCTTATGCCAGGGCTAGGGCCTTCTTGTTTTCGTCTTGCACGCTTGTTTCAACAACGGGCGGGAACAGCATGAACACCAGACAGGTGAGGATTTCATCGAGACCGTCGTCATCAAGGGCCTGACGCGACGCTTGTCCTGAGATTGAGAGCCAGGCCAGCAGCGCTGCTCCATCGCTGTGATCCACTTTGGTCATTTCGCCCTGATCACCATCGACGGTTTCCATGCCATGACGGTCCTCCAGGATCGCCACAACCCTTTCCAGCAGGTGCTGGCGGTTGAGACCACCCTCCGCCTCCATTTCAACGAACAGGTCTGCCCCCTCGGTTTCAAAGCGGACGTTGTAGAGCTTCGCGGCCATTCGTCGCTCCTTGATGGATCCCTGTGCGGGTGTCTATGCAGTATCGGCAGGTCCGTTCCACACGGCAACGGAGGTCGACGTTCAGCTCACCCTTAGTTGCAGAAAAGTCTCGTCCACCTCAGTCGTGGCGCTGTCGTCCTCATGGCTGCTGCAGCAGTAGAGCAGGTTGATGATGCGCCCAATCTCAAGGTTCCGATCACCGACCTCTTGCCAGAGCCGGCGTGTCAATTCCTGATCGGCCAGAACGAATTGTGCGTCGACAAGCTTGCGGGCCATGCTGAAGCAGGTCTGACGGTCATTGCGGGCACGGCATTCCACTCCGGCCAGCACGGTTTGATTCAGCAGTTGCGTGGAGACCATTGCTTCGCTCAGGTCTGACGGCACGGCATCAACTCCCTGGTGCATCATGCTTGTCTCTCTCTTCGCTCAGTCTTCAGTCTGATTTGCACTTCAGGCGCGAGAATCGGTGTTCCTGCTCAGATCAGCTTCAGTGGCAAATGATCGGATGTATCGGGTGAGGGTTCTTCGCGACGATGGCGTTGAAGATGAGCTTACGCGCAGGTGCTACGGCACCTACGACGAGGCCTACGACGAACTCGAACGGTTTTATGCCGACCTCTGTTGTTCCGATGACCGTGTTGAGTATTCAATAACGATGGATGAGACTGGAATCTCGAGTTCCTAAGCATGCTCGGCATGGTTGCTTCATGCAGAAGACTTGATTGGTCTGAGCAGTCGAAGCACTTAAGGATTGACCCTCAGATCAGCAGGCCTGCATAGCAGCTGGTGACCACACCGTCTGCTGATGGGTATATCGCGAAGCCTACGTTGGCGTCTTCAAACACTGAGTTATTGGTGCTCAGGACGCTGCCGGGGATATCAAACAGGGTCCATTCCGCATCGCTGAAGCCTCCTTCCTTCAGACGTTTCACTTTGGCGATGGCTCCAATGCCGATAGAACCGTCTTCCGCGCTGATCGTCGCGGGCAGGGTGTACTCATCTTTGCCGTTGAAATAAATCCCTTCGAAGTGTGTTTCGATCGAGTCATCCCTTTCAATCTCGGAGCTGATCACGCCTTTGTCGATCAGCAGCTCATTAAGGGCATCGATGTCGTCATAGGAATAGGTGCGAAAGTTGCCGTACTGGCCAGTGATGGAGTCGTAGTCAATCAAGGTGGCCACACCGATGCCGTCAGCGTCCAACCCTGTATCGAGAGCAGCGCCGCCGGCGATCGTGTAACTGCTCGATGTGTTGTGCCAGATGCCATAAGCAGTTGTGGTTTTGTAATTCCCTGGGTAAGGGATGTCGCTGCATCGACCAGTGGCAGGGTCATAGAGAAAGGCCTGGATTGCTGTTTCGGAATCAGTGCTCGCATCGAAAAGGTCGTATCCACCAACTGCGAGATCACCGCTCACGCTGTGCAGAAAAGTGAAAGTGGCTTTGACTCCGTCTGGATTTGTCGGCCAGACGACTTGGAAATCGCTGGCATCCGGCTCGGCAGTCACCGGACCTTGATAGTAGAAACCCTTTCGATAATTCTGCTTGCTGTTAGCTGTTGTCTCACTGCTGTCTTGCCAGGAGCCAACCAGGTTGACGTTGCCATCCAGTCGCGGATTAACGCCATAAATGCTGGTGGCATCAATGTTATTGCGGCTCACGTCGTTGAAGATCGCATTCATCACGGTCCACACACCACTCCCGCTGCCACTGGCGGTCATTGCATGATTGATCGGACCGTAATAAACAGTGCCGTCGTCACCGCTTGTGCCAACGATGTAATAGTTATCACTCTGAACGGAGCCCTTGATGCCTTGCAGGCCAAACTTGTTGTAAAGCGAACTGGTCGTGTCGGTTGACGCGCCTGGCCCGGTGTAGAGGAATGGTGCAATCAGGTTGAGATTACTTGTGACACGTCCCATTGATATGCGGTTGGTGATGATCTTTATTGATACTGAATCCATGCCAATCCGGATTCAGGCTTCCACTTCAGATTGCAAAAGTCCGATGATAGTGCGGTGTTTTTTTAAAAATTCTTCAGCTTCAGGATGGATTCGTAATCATCACAAGCCAGATTTTGATCAATGATTAACGCTGATGTTGCAAGAGTTCCGTTTCGGTTTTATTTTGAGTGTTCAATCATTGTCAAGTGTCTGTCACCAGCATTTGCTCCGAGCTGGTCTCTCTGTCACACCCTTCCTTGACAACACCTTGCAGGCGCGAAGGATTCGATGTCCAACCGCACTGAATGAGTTGATGATTGAGGTGATTGTCTGAATCAGAACCCTAGCTAAAACGTCTGTTGATTTCTGTTGCTGCTGATTGGCTGATCTGCATTGATGCAGGAAGCTTTGGCTTGCTCGATATTCTTACGATTATTGATCTGCTTAACTACGCAACTGCAGGTTTCGTTGAGTTGACTCAGGAGTAATTGTTTCTCGGCCTGCTGATACTCCTTTCGCATGGCTGCGGCGCAGCTGCTGAAGATGATGTTGTCTTTGAAATCAGCCTGGGCAGGTTCAGTCGCGCTGAATGCGACCAGAGCAACAGTAATCGTGCTCAACACTCGTGCCATGGAGACTCACAATCTTTTGCTTCAGCGGTAGCTTAAACCCCGTAGTGCAGTTATCGGTGATTCACATCTGGTCATTGTTGCTTTCACCAAACGCTCACTTTTCGTTGTTGACATCGGCGAGGGTCGATCAGACCCATGGCTACGTTGACGCCTTTTAAAATGATCTTTGAATCCTCGTCGTGAGGGTTCAGACGAGGCAAGCCTGTTGATCAGAAGCGCTGTGTCATGTGCCGACAACTCACCGTCGATACCCCACTTCAGGCAAGACAGCGGTGCAGGGGACTGACTTCTCATCTGCAGAACGTACGATTGGATTCCTGTCACCCTAAAGTCAGCGAATGCGGACAAATAAGCAAACAAGCTGAAGAAATGCGGTCCTCTTTGAGTAAAAATCACCACCAGATTCGCTGAATCGCCGTCACCGGTCAGCAAAGGCTTACGGCAGAAAGCAGCCGCCTTACATGCGAACTCATCTCTGCGACCGCTCGGTTGGCTTGAGGATGGTGGATGTGGATAGGTCTGTACGCGACTGGGTAGGCATGTCTGGCATTGCTGGCCGCGCCTCGACGTTGTTGTCGCTTGTGGGAATTCGGTCTTGGTGAAAGCTTTTTGGCTTGAGGCGAGCTCCTTCTGCGTGGCATCACTGCATTAAAGGCGACAGTAAGCTATGCATCAGCAGATACAGAGTCACTCCAATCAGGACGGCAGGAAGTGTGAAACTCATTGAAATCCTCCGATTGTTTTGACTTTATAAGGGTCATTCGTGCTTTTAGTAGTCCTTGCAACACAAAACTTTGACGAGGTAATAATGCTTAGGGCTATATACTTAACAAGGTTTCTGTTGTTCAAGCTGAATTCTTTCTTGCGCTGATGTCAGGTTCCGGTGCTGATTGTTCTTGGATTCAATGGATCTGGACTGTTTGGCCAGGGCGTCGAAAGCAGATTTGTTTGTTGCTCTGAGGGTTACTGCAAAGGCCTTGCCTGATGAATCTGCGCGACAGAGCGGAGCATGTTCCCCGTGGGCGGTTTGGCGACGTCCACATCGAGCAGTGTCGAACCAGCAATCACAGCCACACCAACAATGGCGCAGGTCAGGCGGCAGCCATGCAGTTTGATCGTTTCGAGGATTCGCGCATCGCCGACACCAGCTGCGCTGATTGAGATCAAGATCAGCAGTACGAGAACAGTTGGCATAGATCAGATGCCGATAAGAACACCATCGCCTGACGTCCGTGGATACGGCTGCTGCGGATTCCACCACCTTCAGATGAAGGAAGGGTTCGTGACACCAGCTTGCCGTTGAGTACGGGGTTGATACCGTTAGTAAAATGAATTTTCATTCTTCAACCGATAACAATGGCTCAAGGATATCGCCCGCTCACCCTTGAAGAATTAGAGGCAGCTTCTGAGATCTTCTTTCCCCGCTTCAATCTGATTCTTGAACGTATGCCAGAAAAGGCAACAATCGAAGATACTCTTAATGTCATGGAGAAGGTTTTGAAGCTCGGTCATAAGCAGAGGCATGATCGCGAAAAGGCTCAGGAATTCAGTTTTGGAAGGCTCAGAAAATTTGGATTCATACAGAGCAACGTCAAGGCAGACGATGATGTTTAAATCACCACTTCTATTGAACTCTCAGCGGTTTAAGCGGATTTGATGATCAAAGCCGATTGTTGATTGATCATTGAATCAATAGTGCATTGATAGTTTGTTTGAATTAATTTCAAAGTCCGCCAAGCCTAATGCGGTCTTGCTGTTGGAGTTGTTGTGATTTTTTTTCTGATCTTCAACAGGTTCTCATTGTGATTGGCTTTGCCTTCAATGAAATCAATGTCATTGCTGTGATAAATGTGCCTAATTGTGTGATGTTCTTGCTGATGATTCTTTCTCTTTCCCTTAGTTTCCGCTCATCTAAACCCTGGATTTATGTCTGGTTTTCTCAAGGCTTTTGCGATGTTTCTCGTTAATTCAGCTTTATTGATTTGCCTCAGCCTGGGGCTACTTGTCACAGCATGTTCCAATCCAGGTGTTGCCCTGAACAGTCAACCTGTTGCCCTGGAATCTGTCTCAATGGAATCAGTGGATGCTGATCAGGCGCTTGATGACTCTGGTTCGCTGAACGATGCGATCAACGGCTCCGGACTCTGAGCTTGTGACTACTGAATGCATTTCAGCTGAATCTGAACAGGCCTTGGCTGACTTCCTTGATCAACCCCCATGTCATCGATGACTCCCCAGAACCGCAAATTCCCCTTAAGATCAGCACAAATACCTAGCTTTGAAGCCTTCTTCAATGGTCTCCTTCATCGTTCTCGGCACGGTCGTCGCTCTGACGATCTTTCTGAGGGCGACCAGTGAACTGGATTCTGAGGTCTGAGCACCCATGTGGTTAATCACGGTTTCATTGCTGACCGGTTTCACTGTTGTTGCTCTCGCCCTCTGAAAACAGGCAGAGCATTGCCACCAGCTGTTGGTGATCGCTGAGTTGTCTTGCTGTCTTCGGCTTGGCACAGCTGAATGTTCTCTCCAGGCTTAGCCTTCAGGACTAATTGCACCGTTCCCATGGGCCTGATCGGTTGGTTGTTGCAATGGCCCGTCCGTGCTGTGGTTCTGCTCCTTGTGGCAGCGATGCCTTTGGGGGTTGAACTGGCCGGGTTCCAGGCGGCTCTCTCGTCAGCCGTCGCGATTGGATTGCTTGGCACTCTGCTGATCCTGCCTTTGAAATTTGTGCTGGCGCTTCCCTGGGCGGTGACCAGTCTTGGCGGATTGATTGCCCCGGTCAGCTGGTTGTTCGACTGGTTAATCACCGTGATTCTGTTCAGTCTGGCCGCAGCGTTGATTGATGGTTTTCGCTTGAAGGACGGACTGCGAAGTGCTGTGCTCGGTGCCGTGGCCTACAGCGTCATCAGCGCTGTATTCATCCGTGTTCTCGGGCTCGCCGACGTTGGGGTGATCCGGGCCGCTGCCGGAGGCTGAGGCCTCGCTTCCTCGAGCGAATGCAGTTCGATCGGGAAGATAAGCAAATACACCTGGTTACACAGCTTTACAAAGCGCCTATGATTGTTTACAGAAGTTTACGGTTTTGATGACTGATTATTCCGCGGCGATCTACGGCCTTATTGCGTTTGCCTCTGTCATCACGGCAGGAGTCGTTTACGTGCTTGCTCAGCCCACAGATCTCCCTTCGTCTAGAAAGGCCACGAATTGATGATGTCGACAGCACTACTCCCTTTTGTCTACGCAACTGCATGTGCATTTGTTTTGTTGTCTGCATTCCGTAGCCTTTCATTGGCATTCAGGCGTCAAAACAGAAAAGCTGACAGAACAGGTTTGAAAACCACACACCCGGAGTTACTGGATGAAAATGGCTTCATCACCAGGGAAGAATTGCTTGTTGTCCACTTCGGTGGATTCGATGGCAATCCTTTCTCAGTTAATGCGTAATCGTGGATGCTGATCTGATGGAAGTTCTTACAGCGATTGCAATTCTTCCTTTTGTTGCCGCACTGGCGATAGGTGCACGTCAGGCAGAACGTGAGGAAGATTAATTCTCATCCTGAGAAGTACTCTCAGCCTTTTGATGCATCCCCGGGTCTGCATAAGAATCATTCATGTTGACTCTTGCATTCTGCGGAATGCTTGCATTGATGAATGCGGTTCTTATTATGCTTGCTCTATTTGTTGATAAAATATTTGTTTGACATTATTGTTTCACACTATCATTTGCCTCAATATTCTTGTTTTAACTGTTTTTGCGATTGTCGAACCAGTTTTAATTCAAACAAATTAAAAGTATTGCCGAAAAGCTTTGAAGTTTCACGGCAATACGGGTCAGATCCAGAGTGTTTGTTGCTGGAGGCTTAAATTCTGGTATCAATTTGTCATGGACAGTGTCAAGACTTGATTGGATCTCTGGAGATATTCACGCTTGGAGTTCTTGAATTCTTGATGGCACGTTCTAGCAATTCATCCGCAGATTGCTGGGTGATCAGACGTTTGCCTGATCTGATGAACTGTTCGCCAAGATCAGAGGGGTGAATAGCCATGGCAGGTCTTGCGACGACCTATGTGCTAACGCAGGTTATGACCACTCTGAAGGGTGTATAACCGCACCCCTGAATCAACAGTTGCTCGACAAGTTCTTTTGGACCTCTGAACGCATATGACTCAGTAAAGAGGACAAGACATGCTGGTGCCTCTTGCCACAGACATGCCGTTCAGCTTGGAAAGGCCAATGGCCTGGAAACTTTTGAACCATCTTTCAACAGCTTCCCTCTCTTCTTCGTTGCAACGTTCAAGGATTTCGCGCTGCAGGACCTGTCGAATCTGTGAGTCCATTACAAAACTTCATGCCAACAGATTCTGGCGAATTCTCCTTGTGCGATTCGTTGGCTTGATTACGGAAGGATGTTCTAAATGCTGCTGAGATCTGGGTTTTGAGCATTTTTACTCAGCCCTGAAATTCCTTTGTTGCGCGGGTCGATGTGGGCTTGGCGTCATAACTTTGCTTTGAGTTCTTCGGTCGTGAGGCTTTTGAGATGGTTGAGATACGCCTGTTGCATCATTTCAGCCGGACTGATGCCGATCTCCCTGCAGTAAGCACGATATTTTGCGAAGACCTGATTAACCAGATTTTCTTTTTCGTTCATTGAGCCATCCATTGAACGCTGAAGAACATGGTGAAGCAGCTTGTGCAGATTTGGGCAAAAAGAAACCCCCGCCAAAGGCAGGGGTTCAGAAAGATCATCGTGAGTGTGTCCTTGTTTCCACCACGTGAGCTTTTCTCCTCACGAAAGTAATTTAGCCGTGCAACTGGCACTGTGCCACTTGTTCGCAGGACGGTCTCTTGAATGGCACAGAGAAGCTGCTAGAACTCGGTTGGTTGGTTCTCCTCACAGAGACTCCAACTCCTCACACCCACTGAAGGCCCTTTGGGCCTTTTTTTTTGCGGATTGGGAACCATCCCCTTTCATTCCTTGTTCAGCTGGATTGTGCCATGCACACCACTGCTGGTGCTTTTCAATAAAAAAGCCTGCCACTGGGGCAGGCCGGGTGATGGGGTCTCCAAAGCTAGATCGCCGAAACGCTAGATGCAGGGGTTTGCCCCGAGTGTTTCAAGACTGTTAATAGTTCAGGCAATTCTGAAGGGTGTCTTTAAAAGCTCCACATATGTGGTCTGCGCATTACCGTTTCCACCAGCGCCACAAGATGTGGTGCAAACAGCCGGGTGATGGGGATTGCTGGGCTTGAGGGGTGAACCGCTCCATGTCTGGGGCGGTTCTTTTGTTTGCATCTGTCGCTTCATTGCTGGCGGGCCTGCCGGGGCAATGGTCTTGAACTTGAAGAAGACCATTGCTGATGAGCTGCCACCAAGCAACTTGCCTCTGCAGACGTTGCTGTCCAGTGGTTGCTGGAGATAAAGCGTTGATCAGGCTGCGCGCTTGTCGTCTTTGAGCCAGATGTTTCGCCTGCTGTCAGGTAGGCGTACAACCGATCTTTCGTAACGACTGCGGCAGCTCTGCCTGAGGAGGTGCTGTTCTGCTTCCTGTAGAAGGATTGTCAATCTTTGATCCGTCATCACTGAGTCACAAAGGGCTTCATCATTGAGAAGCAGCCCGCTTGATTGTCAAGGGATTTGATTGTGAGTTCTTTGTTAACTCTTCCACAAAGTGATCCGGATCGCTTGTGGCATTTTTGCTCAGCCCTGAACGTAACGCAATCTTTACAACGTGAAGCGAAGGTTACATGGTTGGGACTTGCAAATCTTTGCTTCTTCGTGTTGCTCTTTTATGAGATGAGAGGCCAGACTGTTTTCATCCAGGAGTAGGTATGGCTCGTCGTCGCGTCTTCCCAAGTCCTGAGACAAGGGCGGCTCAGAAACTCTATGAATCGCTGATTGTGACCGGGGTTGGCATTGCTTTGATCGGTATGGTCACCACTTGCTATCTGGCCTTGTCCGAAGCTGCGAGTGCCCCCTTTAATGCCTGGATTGACGGCAGAGCGTTTTTTTGAAATCGGATTTCATATCTCACCGGTTCCATCCCGCTGAATGTCCCCTATCGGTATCACTCTGCAGATTCTAAATTTTCATCATAGGGAACAATTTAGATGATTAACATTCGCTTGATTGATGTTACCCCAGAGTTTTAGACCAATTATTGCGAAGCTGCATCTCAATGGCTCATTCCAGTCGCATCTGCTTGACTTCAAAGGGGTCCACCATCGATGCCCTGGGAGGTGGTCAGTACAGAGTCTGCGATCAAAGCCGAAGCTGCACAGTCACCGAAGGGCTCTGGGCTGCCTATGAATCCTTGCGTGAGCTCGAGCAAAAACGCGTCCAGTGAGTCAGTTATCTGCTTCGAGTTGCTTGAATTGTTCAGAAATTGGGGCAATCAGAGCCTTTGATTCCTCTTCACTGAGATTGAGGTTTTCGGCTGCCCTCTCGATCAGAGCTTCAAGTGCTCGTCGCTTGTTGTGATCAGTCATACCAGTTTTCTAGCGAGTCTTGCCTGCCGACGCACAACTCGCGTGCTTAAGACCACACATTTTGCTTATCGATCCAGTCGTGATGAGCGCGTCAATTTTTACTCTGAACTGGTTCGTACCGCAGGTTGAGGTCATCACCCAAAACCATTAAGAAAGTGATCTCTGACTGGAACGAGAGGAGATGACAGGTCTGTTCCTCTTCATTGGTTCCATAGCAATAGGTGTCGAAATCAGATGGATCTCTCTCTGATTCGAACACCTCGCCGTTCCTCAGCACAAATCTTGTCATCATCGTTTGAACCCATGATGGTTTGGTAGCCAGAGGGCACTAATGAGTCATGTCATTGTGCAGACCAGGTCCTGATCTTCTGACAAGCTTGCATGCTTGTTCTTGTCACGACCGCCTCTCAGCTGAGCTGGTGTTGTTTGGCCTCAGCGTTGTGTGAGCAGAGGGTTTTTGACCTGCGCATGCCAGACAGCCCCCATTGATGCGATAGGGGGCGAGATGTCCTCTCAGGCAACAGCTTCCACGAAAAAACAAGACCTGTCCTAGTTCTCGAGCATGGGCATCGGTCAACGGAAGTCGAAGCCAGCTGTCCGGTACTTGCCCCTTCAACGCTTCGCGCTGACGTTCAGCGTCATCTCGTCTCTGACGTTCTTCACGGTCATTCTTGGCGCAGACACCCTCGACCTGCAGCTCTCTGGAACAAACCAGACAAGCTGTGATCACTGGTTTCTTGCGTGCTGTGTTCTTTGAAAGCTTGTCACCGGGCACCTCTCTTTCTCTGCCACAGCTGCAACGGCACCACCAAAAGGCGTTTCCACTTTTGGTACGCCGTCCGGAAGCGCGAACCACAGTTAATCGGCCGTAGATCTCACCAACACGGTTGCGGGGTTGCGATGGCATGCCAATCTCCACATCTCAAAGATGTAGCAGCGGCCTCAGGTTCAAGCTTTATTTTTCGTCTTTCGTCAGGTCGACACCAATCTCTTTCATTGCACTGACGGTGTCATTGACTGAGGGCACCACTGCAACCCGCCTTTTGAGTTTGTCCAGAGGTTGAAGTAACCAGGTCCAGACAGACGATTTTTTGCCTCGTTTTTGGGTCTCCAAGTGTTCGGTTCATCACCATCATTAATTTAGCGCGTCTTTTTCGTACCGTTGTCGATCCTGTCAGCCTCTTGGCAGATCTGCTTGGCTGATTGACTCTTGGATCCACAGCTCTTGAATATTTATCTTCACTAACCTCTGAACCACAATCAAATTCCCCCCCTGATCTGATCAATCACGTTAGTTTTAGCGTTAAGAAGTCGACCGACAATTCGTGTTGTTTCGCCCTCACCCACATTCAGGTCTGAAAGCTCCTGAAATTTATTGAAGAAGAGCTGATCAATTTCTTCGCAAAACGTGTCGTAAAAGATCGAAAGAGCTTTTTTTTTGTCATCGCCATAGAGTCTTTCCAATGTCATCAATCAGGTAATTACAACCTACTGTATCAAAAGTCAGTCTGGATGAGTGGAATTGCTGCGTTGCTCCAGTTGAAACTCATCAAATAGAGCTGATGCTGCCAGTGTTTGTTTTTTGGCAATTAGATGTTCAATGCGATTGGACAGCCACTGCTCCAATCGGTCAATGTTTTCACCTGACCAAATAAAGGTTGGCAGCACTTAACAAAGCTCCCTTGACTTTGAGATCTTTTCATCTTGTCAACAGCTGGGGCTGTTGATGTTTTTGATGCGGTCCTCATGAATAATCTCCCAAGTCCCATCTTGATGGGTGATTAGGAAATATTCTTCGGAAATTTTTATTAGCTTATTTTTAATCATTGTAATAACATACTTTCTTGTAGGCTTTTGAAAGTGTGCCGATTGATACTGTCTGTTGATGTTTTTGCTTCTTTGCTTCTGGGTCTGTGATGGATCCCTCTCTTTCAACTCTTTGCTACACGAATCCGGCCACTCGCGACACCTGATGTGGTCTCATTCATTTCAGGTCAGTCGATTTTCTTGGCCGAAGGTTGAAGAGCCGATTGCTTATCCGCGATTGGCTTGATTTGATTGATGGAGATTCCTCCTTTCAATTCGAATCAGGCACGTTGGGCTGGTGAGGACTAGGGATGGTTTCACCAGCGCAACGCATTCAGATCTCTCTCTGTTGCGTACCTCGACAACGGTCAGGCTTTGATCAGGTGTAGAGTTGTCAAGTTTTATTTGCCTGAAAGTCATGAGCGAAGAAACATCGAATCAATTTTCCTCTGACTTGTGCCTACTGATTTTGCGTGTGTCAGCAGGCGTTCTAATGATTCACCATGGTTTTGAGAAGCTGCAGGATCCTGCTGGGTTTACCTCATTTATTGTTGATCAGTATTTTTCATTCCTGCCTTTTGATCATGTCCTCTGGACATATCTGGCTGCCTACACTCAGATTATCGGATCGGTTGTTCTCATCTTTGGGATTGCAACTCGTCCTGCCGTGATTGGTTTGCTGTCGACCATGCTGTTCGCCATGACCTTTCATCTTCTGGATACAGGCCTTCAAGGTGCTCCATTTGCAGTTGTTGAAGCCCACAACTATGAATTTGAGACTTCAGCGCTGTACCTGTTTATTTTCCTTGTTCTTGCCATTGCCGGACCAGGTTCGCTGAGTCTGTCCAGGATCTATCGAGATCGATTTCCGCAACCTCTCCAAGGCTTTGTGTGAACGGCTGATCACTCTTTTGTCACCGAAACGTCGCAGCAGCCACGTTTTGGCACTGAGTATTTCTACCATAAACTAGCCCACCTGCGCAGAAAGCCCTCCATTTGGGAGGGCTTTTTACTGGGTTTCTGCAAGCATCTGGTCAATTGCGCGTCGAGCCGCAGCATCGGCAGCCTTCAGTGATGGATATTCTCTGCCGAGTTGTTTGAGGTGTCCCTTCGGCGAACCAAGCACGAGATATCCAGGTCCACCAGTCATTTCTTTAATGACATAAGCCATGCCTTTGTGCTCGTATCGACCCTGGAGCATCGAACAGTTGTTGATCATTAATCATCCTTTAGCAGATTTATGGCTTTTTGACCGTCTCATATGGCGTCTGGCTTGATCGGCTCCATCTTCTCTGTTGCAGACGAGTCATTGATTGACGACCTGAGACTCGTTGGATCTGAATGATTGAAAATTTTACATTTGTTCGCGGAAATTTAGCCACAATCTTGTTTTGGAAAGGTTTGACTGACTGGCTTAGGGATGTGCGCCTTCGTATTGCTTGAGTCACTGACACGACCTTTTAGAGTTGTCCTTGCTGGCAGCAGTCGAGTGATTGCTTGTTATTTGCTGCTGATTCGGTCGAGAATATTGAGCTCGATCCATTGCCTGGTCTGAGCTCTTTCCTTTTTTAAAGGTGTCGGATTGGAAAGAGCTCTGAGGTCGACATTGCTTTTGTAGACAGAGGGTATGTACGAATCTTCCATCAATCTACGCAGAAGAGTGTTTTTAATATATTGATCTCTCGCGAACGTGATAACGACTGAAATGATGAAAGCTGGTGGAAGTGTGGCGATCAGGATGCTCGAAAAGTCGGCGGTTTCTGTAAACTTTGGAAGAATATATATAATATTGAAGATCAGTAATATGGCTGCATATATTTTGTTGCTCAAGAGTCCTTCTTCGAGCTTCTTTCCCAGCTTTCTTGGTGTGGTTAGATTGAATTTCATCAGAATTGTCTATTTTAATTAATCTAATTAAGTCTCTCTGTTGTTGATGCAAAAAACATCACATTCAGTCTGGACATTCAGTTTGAGCGGTGAGCCTCAGTTCGCTCCTGTTTCTGGTGGATGCCGCCGCAGGCGATGATCAACTGCGTTGCTTGTGTCCATGGCTCTTGATCAGTTGAAGGCGTTTCTGGTTCTGATGCAGAACGATCCAGATCTGAAAGACGCCGTGCTTGCCTCCTCCACTGCTGATGATGTGGCCAGGATCGCTGCTGATCTTGGCTACGAATTCGCCGGCGATGAACTGTTGCGCTTTTCTGGTCAGAAAGTTGGACGTGTCACTGTCTCTAAACGTGAAACACCTGGGGAATACAACTGAAGGGTGGTGTCTGTCACGCTTTTGCCTCTCGCGCGTTCAGCACGTTGTCGTTCAGACCTGTCGACGATGAAAACCGTTGCTTAACTAAGCAAACCCTTGATGGGAGCAACCACTGATGTCATCTGCTGTTGCCCCTCTGGATGCTTCAGCCACTGTCGTGGCAATTGGCGATGTTCACGGTTGTGCCACCAGATTGATGCTGGCGCTTCTTCCCCACTTTCATACGGGGGCTGAACTGATGTTCCTCGGGGATCTGTTTGATCGGTCACCCGAGCCTGAAGGCGATGCCAGGGTGATCGAGCTGGTGCGATCCTTGCAGGCCGACCCACCTGCCTATGGACTTTCGGCCGTCACGGTTCTGCGCGGCAACCATGAGCAGATGTTGCTTGATGCGATCGATGAGCAGAGGCCTGGTGGTGCCATCCAGCTTTGGATGCGCAATGGCGGCAACCATGACTTCCTTGCGACCGCCCGTGAGCATCGCGATTGGTTAGATGCTCTCCCTTTATCTGCAATTCGAGGCTCGTATCTCTTTGTTCATGCAGGTGTCAGGCCAGGTGTTCCTCTGGATCAGCAGCTGGATAGCGATCTGCTCTGGATCCGTTCACCTTTTCTGGAGTGTGAGCATGGATTGCCTTACACAGTGGTGCATGGGCACTCCATCAGTCGCGATTTTGCCGTGACGCGTTTGCCACACCGTATCGGTATAGACACCGGTGCTTTCCTCAGCGGCAGGCTCACTGCTCTGCCACTACGGATATGAAGCAACTACCCGGGCGCAGTCGCCCTGCCTGGCTTCAGCAGTTGCTTGGTTTTGCTGCACTGGTCATCGTCACGGTCTGGATGGTGACGCTTTTGCCGGTACTGCTGATTGTTGGTTTGATCGCAGCGGTTCTGTTGATTCCGGTGCTCAAGCAGATCGGTCAGGAAATGGATCACCTTGATCGAAGTCAAAGGGGTGAACCTTCCCCACCCAGGGATGTGACGCCCTGGCATCGACGGATCTGGAATCGCTGGAACAGCCGCTGATTCGGAAGATCCGTGTTTCTTTACCGTCAGCTGTTGTCATCATCGGCTTAGAACAGCAACTGTCTCCTCCCGTGGGCTCCAGTGACCCCCTCTTCCAGGCCAGCTCCATTGCTGCAGCGATCGAGCAGTTGGCTGATCAGCTCACTCCATCTGTGATTCGTGCAGCCCGTGCAGACCAGCAAGGATGTGCAGATCTCGATCGCATTGAGTACGCTCTCGGAACCATCGGTAAAGCATTAATCCTGACGGATTACGCCATTGACCAGGAAAAGGACATCGACAAACTCCAGGCTTTCAGAGAGTCTCAGCAGGGCTGAGTCGTTTAAGAATGATTCATCTCTGAAACCGATCATCATCACCATGCCTCTGATCAATCTGCGCACATCTCTTGCTTCTGTCGATCGTCGCGATGAGCTGCTGCTTGAGCTTTCAGCCAAGCTGGCCGAGCTGACCGGCAAACCTGAGGATTACGTGATGACACTCCTCGAGACCGATGTGCCGATGACCTTCGGCGGTAGCTCCGCTCCTGCCGCATTCGTTGAGATCAAGTCAATTGGGGCCCTATACCCTCCTGCGATGACGGCGGCATTCTCTGAGCTGATCACGGCTCGAACTGGGATTCCTGCCGACAGGATCTACATCAGCTTCGATGACGTTCCTGCAAGTGCCTTGGGTTGGAATGGAAGCACTTTCGGCTGACGCGTTTTCTGTCTGTTGCACTGGCCGCTGCGCCCAGTTGTCCATAACCTGAACGGCCATACATCGTTTTCATGGCGGTTCTCGGGCGTCAGGCCATCTTGCGGGCGATCGACAATGGTGCCATCAGCATCACACCGTTCATTCCGGAGCATGTGGGCCCTGCATCGGTGGATCTCACCCTTGCCAGCAGTTTCCGGGTGTTTCGCAAAGTGCATGAAATTGTCGATGTGAATGAACACACCGACTACCGCGCGTTCACCGACAAGGTGGACATCGCAGAGGGCGAGCACATCCTGATGATGCCGGGTGAAACCATCCTGGGGATCACTGAAGAGCGTCTGAGGCTGGGCCCCGGACTGTGTGGATGGCTGGAGGGCCGCAGCCGCTTTGCTCGTCTTGGATTGATGGTGCACATCAGTGCTCCTTTCATGGGCCCTGGCATCGATAGCCAGCAGGTTCTGGAGATGAGCAATTTCGGTCCAGCTCCGCTCGCCGTTCATCCTGGAACAGCCATCTGTCAATTCATCTTTCAGACCCTCGATGGCGAGGAAAATTACCAAGGACGATTCGCGGGACAGAATCAGAGCAGTTTTTGAACCATCCTCGACGCGTCAGTCAGTGATACCGCAAGCGATGCGAGCACCTCCACCTCCGAGGGGAGGAACGTCGCTGTAGGTGTCTCCACCGGCATGCACGATCAGAGCCCGCCCGTGCAAATCAGCTGTTCTCAGCCGCGGAGCCACAACTTCGGTGGTCGTGCTGCCGTCGGCATTCACAATCAGACGACTGAGATCACCTCGGTGCCCATCGCCGAAAGGACCGCTGTGCCTGTTGGTGTTGTCGGGATCCCAGTGGCCCTCGGCTGCGAGCCCTGGGATGCTGACGTTTTCGTCGTTGATTGCCGCCTGACAGGACGAGCCTGCATGGAGATGGAAACCATGTTCGCCTTCGCTCAGGCTGGTAAGGGACGGTGTGAGCACAAGTCCGTTCTTGCTGTCGCTGGCCAGAACCGTGCCGATCGACTCACCGACTCCGTCTTTGGAGATGGTGTGGATGTCAATTTCCAGTGTCTTGGCCTGAACTTGCCCGGGCAGCAACAGGGCGACGCACAGGGCCAGCAATGAGGCGAGAAGACGCATTGAAAACATCCATTTCGGGCCATTCTGCTCCTGTGACTTGATCGCTGTGATCAACAGCTGACGCTCACTGCTATCAGAAGTGCAGTGCATCTTCCGCCTGCTCAGCGCATGCAACTTCGGCTTGAGTCGCGCACGATCTCTCAGGCGATCCAGACCTGTATGGATCTTCTGGATGGGTTCCGGATTGTCGTGGTGATGGGCGATCGCCTTGCTCTCACAGGAATCTGCCTGGCTCCGTTCATTGCCCCCCGGCTGGTGGGAGGAGCCACAACAGAGGATGAAGGGCTGCAACTGGTCCAGCAGTTGCAACCTGATCTGTTGCTGCTGACCGAAGAGCTTGAAATTGGCTACGGCATTCGCCTGATGCAGAGAGTGCATGAGCACTGCCCCGGCACCCGCATGCTGATCTTCCTCAGTCGTGAATCGCAGGACGTTGTTCAGGAGGCGATGCAGGCCCACGCTGATGGCGTGATTTTCCGCTCCTCGATGGGCACCGGTCACGGTGATTTCATCCAGGCACTGCAGACCCTCAGCAGTGGTGGTGTCTATTACCCCGAAGATGTGCGCCGGCTGGTGAATTCACACCAATCCGAAGAACTGCCGAAGTTTGTGGAGGAGCTCAGCGAGCGTGAGAAGGAAGTGGTGAGCGCGGTGGCAGGTGGTCTTACCAATGCAGAGATCGCATCTGCTTTCCAAATCTCAACTGAAACGGTGAAGAGCCATGTGTCCAATGCGATGAACAAGCTGGCAGTTCGCGATCGCACGCAGCTTGCGGTTTCTGCGCTTCTCTATGGATTGATTGATCCTCAGACGGTTTGATGGCTTTGCCAACTCCTGAGTTGTATTTGCGAGTTTACAGAGCGGTCGCTGACAATGAAATTCAACCTGGCTAATGTTCATGTGACTGTTTATTGATGCACGCAGTATGGAAAACCTTCTCTCGCTAGTTGTTAATGCTACTGACAATTGTATCTATGTGAAAGATCGGGATTTACGATTTCTTTTTGTGAATTCTGCGGTTAGCCGCCTCTATGAGGCAGATGCTGAAAGCATGATTGGTAAAAGTGATATTGATTTCATTGCTCCTGAGCAGTCAGCGCTGTTCAATGAGGCTGACCGCCGGGTGATTGATTCAGGAGTTAAGGAGTGTTTTCGTTTTGAAATTGAGATTAAGGGTGTCATTTATATTGCAGAAGATCACAAGTTTCCCGTTATGATTGATGGCTCTCGCTGCGTTGCGGGAATTGGTGTTTTGACGCCAAAAGCAGGCTGATTTTATAGTCAGATCTCTTTGAACTGATTGCTCTTTGCTTTTTAAACAGAAACTTTCCAACCAAGACATTCCTTCGTGTTCTTTCCGAAATGACTGATTCCCTGAGGCTTGATTTTTCAAGCGGCCGAACTTATCTGACTGGGTTGGCACCAATCAATCAGGAGCTGATGAAAATTGGAGTGAGAGTCTCCATTGTCCCTCTTGTTAAAGAGTCATTGGAGATATTAAAGTTGTCAATTTCGCCAAGCAGCGAATTGCTGAGTTTGCAGCAACAACAACAGCTGATCAGCATGTATGCTCTTGATCGTCAAGAGCTTCTGGGACTTATCGCTGAGGCTGGTCGCGATCCTGCTTGTGAAAGCGGTGGCTCACTTGTGACATCTGAAAAAGATGTTCCTCCTTACCCAAAAGTTTACGATCTTAAAGCGCTGGGTGCTCAAGGGCAGGTCGATACGCAGCTGAAATTTGGCCCCTTTCATGTCAACAGTAGCGCCGACGGTGTCGGGGTCGATGAGGTGATGACTTTGGTGTCTGGCGGCCCTTGGACATGGTTTTTTGCTAACTCTCAGGATGGTGAGTTGATGAAGTTGTCCCTCGGTTACGTGCAGCCATCAAAGGGTGCAATGCGTTTGTCTTATTGCGGAATCAACCCCCATGGTGCGTTTATGCAAAGTCTTTCATCGCCCGATGGATCAAATGGAGGTATTTGCGTTGCCCATGCGCATGGACCACATGAGTGGCGTCTCGAGTACGCAGATGTGGGTGTAAATCCTTGGTGCGATTTCAGTGATTCGTGCCGCCCTGTATTGCTTTGATCGAAATCTCTACCTTGATTAATGTTGTGTTTGCAAATTTCTATTTTAAGGTCATCGATTGCTGAATTCTTTTGATGTTTGCTGTAGATTGTTGATTGGTTTTCTGAATATGTGTCGATAGTCGTCGTGATGCTTTTATTGCATTACTACTCATCGCACTTGCTTGTGCAATTTAAGCTCCAAGAAATGGTTGGAGTCTCCTGATGGCAATCCCCTGAGTCGATAAATTCGATAGGTTGTTGCCATGTCAACGGTCTGGATGAAGCGTATGAAAGCGGTCCTGAATGGAACAGTGCTTGCGGAAAGCGATGACATCGTGATGGTGGATGGCAATCCCTATTTCCCCCGCCCGGCAATGCGTCAGGAGTTCTTTCGCGATTCCAGTCACATCACGGTTTGCGGCTGGAAGGGCACTGCCCGCTACTGGGATGTGGTTCTCGCTGACAACGTCATTGCCAACGCCGTTTGGAGTTACGAAACGCCCAAGCCGGAGGCAGGTCAGATCCGCGAGCGATTTGCTTTTTACTGCGGTAAAGGGATTGAGGTGAGCTGAGTCTTCAAAAGCGCCATTGAGCAGCTGAGGTCACAACGCGGATGGCTTGTATCCGTGTGAATGGGTGCTCAGAAGCCGATCACCAAAACAGATCCTGAAGCCGACATCGCTTAAGGGGCGGCAACTGTGTGCGATTTGGCTGGATGTTGTCATGCCTTGTATGGATCTGAATGGGGGCAACCCAAAAGCAATCCTCAGGCGTGGCGAGCAGCAGCATCAATACCTTGAAAGATAGTGATTATCGTTTTCAAATGGTACGGACAAAAACGATAATCGTTGTCATTTTTTTGTGTCATTGTGTGGCTGTTGCATGCTTGTGTTTGGTCAATATCTGGTTTCTGTTAGACCTATTACAGATGTAATCTTCGGATGACGACAACAGTTTTGATCTGTGCCTGCCCATCCTGTCAGTGCGAAGCTGATGGTCCATCTGCTGTTCAAAGGAATGGACAAAGCTTCTGTTCTGATGCCTGCGCCAACGGACATCCCAACCATGAGCCTTGCCATGATGCCGCTGGTGCTTGTGGTTGCACTTGTGGCGGATAGTCATTCAGTGTTGAGGCGAATCCCGGGCTGAGCCTGGCTGCAGCCGTCAAGGCGAGATTGATAATCATTCCCGACCTCTCGCAGTTGGAGGTGATAACCATTCTCGCAATTCGCTGTCAAAGTGTAACTCTCAGCCAGTTTTCAGCTGATACCTCTCCATCAGCTGTTAGGACAATCAAAGTCGCTATCAAGCCGATGTGCTGCAACAATCCGAACGCTGAACATCACAAGCATCAGCCCGGAGATAATAAAGCTCCTGCTAAGTGAGCTGGCTTGTCATCGAACAGGCCGTCAACTTTCTGAGTTTCCACTCAGGCGAAGTCAACGGCTCAATCCAACAGTGAATGCTCTAAGCCCCTCTCTGCAGGGGCTTTTTTGTAAAAGATAAACTCAAATCGCTCTTAGAGCTCCAGCCCATCGAACGGTGTGCTGACCTTGCTTGCATGGTCCGGATGGGTAACAAGCTTTTCTCAAGCAAATATTCACTCGCCGGGAACGGGAGTGGCATTGATCGTGATTGCCATCACTCTCATTCCTGTGGGCATGGTTTCACTGGCTCAGCTCAGTTGCTTTGGCCGATCGAGCTCACAGTTCTCCGCATGGTCAATCCATCGCATGCGTTTGTAGATGGCCGGCTGAATGGAGTGAACCAAACAATCAATGCCGACCATTGCCATCGTCGGCTGTTGGTGTGGAAATAGGCTGTGATCTGTGCTGATTAACGCTGACCGACCCGGCGGGTATCCCTATCCACCGGATTGGCAAACGCCCGAATGCTCGACGCAGATCGGACTATGACTATGACGACTGCAGAGCTCCATCTGTGGACTGCCAATCAGACAGCTGACCCAAGCCAAAAAAAAGACCCAGAGGGTCTTTGGTGGGTGTGAGGAGTTGGGAATCTCGGTGAGGAGAGCCAACTACAAAAGGTATAGCTACAGCTTTGTCGTTCGGTGCATTGCACACACACCTGGTTGCAATTTCACGGCAGGTTGCTCAGGGCTTCGTTTTGATCAGAACAATTCAAAGGCTGCAAATCGGCTGTAACTTCTGGTTTTTTTAACCCCTCTGCCTGTGGCGGGCAGGTCTGTGCAATGGGCTTTCTTCAACACAGCCGCCCAATAAAAAAAGACCCCACGGCTAGTGCTGAAAGGGTCCGGATGATGGAGATTCATATTTTGTCCAGATGGGTGGAGCACGTCAACGACACATATGGTGCATTGAATCTGAAGTTCGTGACAAGGTATACATGAACACCTATTTCGAAGCGATCATCTCTAACCTTTTCCCATGGGTCGGGTGATGGGGGTTAACCGATTTCCCAGTTTCAACCATTGCTGAGGCAATGGTTTTTTCTTGTCATCCACGAGTCACTTTAAAAACTCACAAAAAGAGGTCGGATCACTCCGACCTCAGATCCATCTCGAACTCAACTGATGATGCCAGTTACGTGTGGTGATGCAAGCATGGCAGCATTCAGATCGAACCAAGCTGAACGGTGATCTCATCGTTTCCTTTTTCGGCGATTTGCCTTACGCGTTCCCCCGTATCTGTAGCCCGGTTGGTCGGCAATTCTTGTCCTGCACGTTGCACATACAAGGGTCCACTCTGCTGTGATTTCGCTGCGCACGCGGTAGTGCACCCATCCTTGAAGTCCACAGAGACTGCAACAGAATCGGCGTTCAGCCATTGATCAACGGCCCAGAGCTCCGTCCCGCCAGGGATATCGCGCGTGTTCGATAAGAGTGTCGCGATTCCTTCTGGCCACATCTGCGGTTGCAACATCAACCCATCTCTCCAGAAGAGGGATCGCCTTGTTCACCGTCTCGAGGCATTCGGCGTGCAACAGCGGCATCAACCAGAACTGTCGACGTGCTCTCTGAGGTTCATGTTCCAGCCAATGTTGGTCCAGAGCGAGTTGGCTCAATCGCTGGGCGCGGACATCGCCCTGGTAGGCGCGCGCCTGATCACGCCAGATCTGTCGAGAGAACTGATCAAGTAACAACACGAGCGCCAAAGACGAGGTCTGATCCGCTTCCCACGCGATCAACCGATTGTGCTGAGCTGCCTCAGCCAGTGCCCCGAATCGTTCGCTGACAGAACGATCAAATTCCTGATTGCGCCGGAACCATTGCCATGGCCTGCATTCTTCAAACCAGAAGTGAAGGATGTCCTGCGCGAGGGGCAATCCCTCAGGCGCCATTGCGAACTCGTTTCACCGCCAGACCTGCTTCCGCAGCTGTGACGGCAGCCAGCAACACAAGGCCCACCAGTCCGATCAGCTGATTCTGGCTTTCCGCGTCAGCTGTGGCCCCTTGTCCAAGGGCAGTTCCGGCAACAAACCAGGCTGTTGCCAGTGCGGAGGTGATCCAGTAGGCCTTCCAGCGACGCTGGTAGAGATACCCCGCACCAAGGCCGGGCAATACATTCAGCAGGACGGCAACCCATCCTGCCGATGCGGCGAGAACCTGATCACGGTTGGGAAGGACCATCGTTGCTGAAGACTGTGAGCTCATGGCTTGTTTTGATTGGCTGCGTAGGCCACGGCTCCACCCGCCACCAGAGTGAGCAGCCCTGTGCTCAGCAGAAATCCTGTGAGCATGATCAGGCCGAGGACGGAACCAAGCAGTGACATTTTCACTCGCAGCAGCTTGGATTTGAATAACAGGATCAGCAACAGCGTCACGGTTGCCTTGAGTCCGGCAATCTTGGCGGTGCTGATCGGGCAGAAAGGAACGAAAGGAGGAATCATCGAATGGACCTGCACAAGGGTGCGACCCCGTTACTCTGTCGTTTCCCAGGCGCTGCTGTGGATCAACCTCTGCAACGGCAAGAGATTTGGGGCAATCGCCTGTTGTCGTTCCTGCTGGTGTTGATCGTGATGACCACGGCGGTGCTACCGGTGTCAGCGGCCTGGATCTGTGACGGTGACAGGCTGACTGCGGAACCCATTCAGCTCGGTCGGGACGCCTTTGGAGCCACGGCTGATCCAATCCCTAACAGTGCCGAAGGCACCGTACCCGGGGATCTGATCCTGCTCAGCTGGCGGGGCGTGACCCTTCAGTTACCGCGAACCAACAATGCTGGGGCTCCGAGTTACACAGACGGTCGCTGGTGGTGGCAGGTCGAGGATCCTGAGCATCCAGATTTCCGCCAGCGCAAGGGGGGCATCATCAGTTATGCCTGCAGTCCTGAACGATGAACTTCCGTCTTTAGGTTGCGGGTGCAAGGCCCTGCACAAGTGAGTACTCATAGGCCGCAGCCGCCAGGAGCAGCACGCCGATCACACCAATCAGCACTCGACCGTCAATGCGTTCCAAGGTGAAACAGTCTGCCGGGCAGAACCAATGGAGACTCAGGCTAGGTGTGATGCGGCGACGGGGCTACAACTCGAAGGCTCTGCGCCATTGCTCGTTTTCTTCAAATCGGTCTGTCTCCATAGGAACTGAGGCGCAGCTAAATATTGGACAGTGGTGCAATATATCCTGTCGATCCTGACTCATTAACGCCATGTTCTGTGTTGCACTCTGATGAGTATTGGGTGCAGGTTGGGTGAGATGTGAATATTCAGACTGCCTTGGCGTGAATGAATGTCACCAGGTCTGTCTTAACTCAGCGAATGTCACCTGAATCAGCATCTGCAACCTGAAAGAGGTTGTGAATGCTTGTGCTTGGGACATAAGCTGCACCTTCAGAGAAGATCAGCTCAGAGGCGCATAAAGAATGATTCCTGCAGTCAGAAGAGCCAGCAGCGATGAAAAGATATAGAAGAAAACCATTGACGCGAGCGACAAAAGCGAATTGCCAGAGAACCTGCCTCAGTCAAACTTGGCTGAAGTTCAGTGAAGGTAATGAGGATCACAGCCGCACCATATTTGTTGTGCTTGTATCGATTAAAAGACTCGCTCGAAGATTTTTTGGTTTTAAACGTTGTATTGGATGTGCATGATGAGCACAATCAGGCCTGGTGTCTTGTCTAAAAACAGAGGACGTTCCCCTTGCCGCTCGAAGATGCGGTGGTCCATGAACATCGTCCCTGCACTGGATCGACACCAGTGTCAGCTGCTCATGGCGTCTTAGGCCCCTGCTTTTGTTGTGGTGATGGCTGAGGTGCTGGCGGCAGTGGAGCCCTTTCCCATTCCTGCTGGTTGCTCGTAGCCACAACAAAGATCACCCGCTCATTCTGACTCAAGCTCTTCAGACTCCTCATGCAATGACTGGCCTTTGTATTCATTGTCCAGATGTGTATCGGTCTCCACCAGGGTCCAGCCGTCATCCCGAAGCATTGAGTTGATCACCTGATCGCGATAGTCGACCTCCAAAGCACCATCAATCCCGAATGCGGCCATGATCTTGTCACGATCGGCGATTAAATCCTCTCTGTAGATCTCATAGAGGTCCGGGTTTTCGATCAAACTTGGATCGGGCTTGCCATCCAGTCGCCACAGCCATCGGTAAAGGAAAGGTTTGTATTTCGACTTGGTCCGCACGATGGGCAACAGCTGCTCCAGTGTCAGCAGATCGCACCGGGTCTGCGCGTCCCAGATCTGTTCATCGCTGAGGGCTTCTGATGTCTGCTTGCAGTGATCGAAGAGAGCCTTAATGAACTGCTGAGCTGTGCACTGAAATGAAAGTTCCTGGGGGGCGATACCCTCTTGAGCCAGATACACCATTCGGTTGAGGTCGTTCTGGCAGAAGCTTCCCTGCAGGGCATAAACGGCGGCAGCTTTGCGAATGTCCCAGAACAAGCCTGTGTTGTCCGCACAGGCACGGGTGATGAAGGCATTAAAAACTTTTTGATGATCGGGAGTGATATGAATTGAAAGGGCTCGCACTGCTGATGCAAACTCCTGTTCCAGCTGACGATCGAAACCCTGCTGATGGGATCTGTAGAGAGCACTGCGGCGCCACTCATTGAGGTCTCCCTTCCATCGCGCGGGTGGACTGGGATCTTTGTACAACTGAAATTTCTCTTTTCCCTCCAGGCTCCAGTTGTAAGCCGATAGATCCTCGGCTTTCACACCCTCGACCATGTGGATATCGTGGCCCTGCTGATTGGAAATGAGACGCACCACCGCCAGAGTGCTGCGCGGTAGTTCGATCGTGTCAATGGCTATCACTCCTGTTCCCTCGCTGGATAGTTCGATCAGCGTGCCGTTGTCGTTGTGGCTGAAGCTGTGCAGGCAACTTTCAGGGAGGCGCTCGCTGCGAATTTTCTTCGTGATCGGATCGATTCCGATCGAATATGACCCGATGGGAACTCCTTTGATGCCGTTAGGTCGCCATGAGCTTTCGTCTGAACTGCAGATCAGGACCACCCGATTGTCGATCTGACGTGTCATCTTCCCCATCCCGAGGGCTGGCACCTTAATCGTTTCGACCAGAGCCCAGAGCCAGCCGGTTTCGGGTTCCGTAGGCCATGCGTCATGACCTCCACATGCTCAGCCCCCAGCTGAGCTGAACGAGGCTGAATGAATTACGGGATGAACGGGCGGATCGTCTGGCTTGGATTGATCCACTAAAAGCTGTCCGTCTTTCCAAAGACATTGCATTTCAAGGGAATCGAGGTCAATAACGCGATAAGCACCCTCGCATTGCGCCGACAAGATGCGCACTCTGACTCTTGCTTCATCGAGAAAGAGACCTCGTTGCTTGGTTTGCCAACCCTTGTCTGTCAGTCGCTGAATCGAAAACACTGAAGGACCTGACTTCTTCTTTCAGCCTGGATGCTGATGAACCTTTTTCGTTGCAAGCTGCGGGGAAGCTTCGGGATCACGTTCAAGGTTGACCAGGCCAATCACCCTTTGCGCGACCTAACTGGACTGATTCAAATTCAGCTGTGTTGCTGATCAGTCAAAAAGAAACCCCCGCCGAAGGCAGGGGTTCTGAAAACTCTGCGGGAGTGTGTCCTTGTTTCCACCCCGTGAGCTTTTCTCCTCACTTGTTCAAAGTAGCCACTTTGGTGGCACTGTGCCAGTTGTTGTTCAACCAGTCCGTTGAAAGGCACACCCCATGGCGTGAGTCTGGCGCGGGCTTTCCTCCGCGAGACAGTCAACTGCTCACACCGACTGATCGCTCCTGGGCGCGATGAGTTTTTTTTTGTCTTGCTTGTCTTGTTCTGGCAATGACGGGCTTGCTCCGCGCAACTTCAGCTTCGATCGCCCTCTCATCCCCTTCCTGTCGCCTGCGTTAAGCAGCGAATCCTTGTATGAAAGTTGCTGGCTCTTGGCTGAGCCTGCTTTCTGGGGCGGGATCCCACCACCAAGAAGAAGGCACAGTGGGATGCCTGTTGTCACTGCCCATTGGTTCGGCTGGCACCAGCGCATCCTCTGGCTCGGAGAACAACAGCTTTGAGTGAGAGCATCTTTTTGAAGTAAGAGCATCTGTCAGCCGGAACAGCCCTCAGCGGGAACAGCTTTCAGCAGGGTTAATTTCGCTCGGCTGGTCAGCACCGGGACGCCATCAGTTCTATGGATCCTTGGGCCAGTCAGGAGAGATGATTTTCCGCCTGTTCAGGCCGTTGCCTTCACCACAAAGGTCATCACCATGATGGCGAGTGCAACCATGCAGCCGAAGAGGGGCAGAGACAGGTGCAGTCCTTTCATTGGTATGCCAGCGGTCCTCGACTATGGACGCTTTTTTCTTACCGACGACTAAGGATTAATGACCATTTCTCCATCAGTGACTAGAACACTGTCCAAATCGATTCTCGTTGTCATGTCAGCCAGGATCACGACATGAAGCGCAATTGGAGTGAGATCGAGCCGCACTGGTTGCGACTGAGTAACAGGACTGCATTTGATCTCAGTGCTGAGTGCGTGGTGATTGATCAGCGCAACGAGGTGATGCAGACCACCCTTTCAGGCCTCTCGACTCATCTCAGAGTCTCGTCTGCCATGTCGAATCCTCTGATGAAACAGTTCATTGCCCTGGCGAGAGAGCTTGGAGCAGAGAATGCCATGCACAAGATGCTGATGGAGTCGGGGGAGGAATTCGCTCAGTTATGGAAGGAGGCTCAATCGGACTTGCAGCGAGGCGCTATCACAACGATGGACGATGTTGTCGAGGCAGTTGCAACCGCCAAGAAAGGCTATGACGAATCCCCGAGACGAATCCTTGTGATTCAAGTCAATCAATGCGATTGCGACGTACTCCTGGTTGGGCCACCGGATCATGACGAGTCAGAGTCTTTTAATGCTTGAAATTTATGGTTTGAGGATCAATCAATCGTTGGCTGCTTTGCTTGCTTTGATTCAGGGGGCTGATCTCCATGAACAATCAAAAGGTTCGCTCCCTGATCGATATCTCACTTCGTGCAACACTTTCCGGCCACAGAAAATCAATTATGCCCATCAAGATATTGTCTTGAATGAGACACCCTTCAATGACATTGCCTTAAATGACATTGCCTTCAATGACATTGCCTTGAATGACATTGGTGCATCAATTCACGTTCTGGAAAAACGCGTGCCACGTTGTGGCAGTGATCTCGATTGGATTCTGATGTAAGCCCAATCTCTTTCTGGAGTTGGCTGAACCAGCGAGCTAATCGTTATTGAAGACGATGGTCGGTCCTCACTTGAAAATTCAATCAGAAGTTGCACCGCTTGTGTTTGATCAGCATTAGCAGGCGCCGTTTGGTCTCAAGTCGTTGTTCTGGCAACTGTTCTTCAAGCGGTGGAACTCCACTCCAGCAAGGCGAACAGAACATGTGGCCATTACGCAGCCAGTACGTTTTCATCGAACCTCCAACTGACTGGCCACAGATCAGACATTGAAAAGGCTCTGGCATCGTCAACGCAGACCTGCAACCTGTCAGGCCACAGTGCGCTTCTTTGCTGATGAAGACTGTTCAGAATAAGCGTCTGGCTTGGTGGGTGAATCTTTTGTCGACATTGGTGTGCCAAACCAACGCCGCTTGCCGCTTACCACAATGTACTCGTCGTAATTGTTTTGATGCTTGTCAGACATGGAGACACTTCTGATGTCCTGATCGTTACGAACCTGTGTTTGAATGCCAGCCTCCTTAACCAATTTTCAAATACAGCTGCATCAGTCGCTGGGCCACGATCTCCCGCCATTGAGTTGGTCTTGACGGCGGGAGTGTCAACTGATGAGCTTGCCGTCAACAACTTGTCTCAGAAGTTCGACATTTTGCAGAACAGTTCGAATGACCGAGCTTGTTGTGTTCGAGGATTTGCTCGCTGCTACTCGATCTCTGGACGTCCTCGACCTGCATGGATGGTCGCCACTTCTGTGATTTCCTCAATCCCCAAGTGCTTACGCCAGTCTTGTGAGCCGTTCAATAAGTGATCGAGTTCCTCCGCTGTCAATTTGTTGTCCAGTCCGCCGAGGGTGCCTTTGATTGCGCATTTGATGATGATCTCTTGCTCATACGTCATGATTTGAAGACTGCTCGCTTCAGTCTGCTCCATGATTACGAGTTCGCTTGAGGTTAGTCTGTTGTTTACCACCTGAATTTTTCGGTGGGCTTGGCATTCCCTCTCAATTGCATCAACTCATCGGCGAAAATAGGATTGTCATTATCCGGTAACTCAAACACATAGCCGATGTATTGGATCTCTTTCTTTTCGCAGAATCGATTTGTTGTGGCACCCTTGTATTCAATGCTCTCTAAGTATCCGCTTGGCTCAAGTGTGAATTGGACTCCTTGGCTGGCCCAGTCTTCACATGCTTGTTCTGCTTGCAGGACTGACTGATAATTGTTGCTGCATGCTGTCAAGCTGCCAATCAAGAATATCAGAAACAAAGGAAGAGTTTTCATTGTATTGATGCGAAAATGTGCTTTTTCTCTAACCAAGCCTACTTGCGCTTTGATTGTTCAATGGACGTTGACTGCTAGCCGTTGTCGATCGATCTGTTCAGGTGGCTTCGACTCTTGATGACGTCGTGCTATCAATTGTTTGCACCACTGCAGTTCGCTTGCTTCAACAATCCATTCCATTGGTCTCAAATCGGGGAAGTCCGCTTCCGTTTTGAAATTGGCGAGGCTCTGCTGAGCCATGACGGCCATCTTCCCAAGATGTCAGATCTCGATTGGAGCAGTGCGGGTTGCGCCACTGCCTCCTGTGTGGCAGATGCTGAGAATTGTTTGTTGTATTACTGCAGTGAGTGACTGTTGCTTCCAGTGTTGCCCGAGTTGATGCCTCGCTCCTTGAAAATGGACTGAATCTATGGGTTCTCTGACGCCTGACTGTGAGCCATCCCAACGCATTTACTTTGAAGTTGGGAAGAAGCTCAGTTCCTTTGAGCATCTGCGGCTGCCAGCTCACGGATTCGTCAAAGGTTGAGTCACAATTTCAGGTGGTGCAACTTCTTTCAGCCATGCCAATGGATGTCGATGAACTTGCATGATCCCCGCTGGATTTTGGTTGCCTGGGCCGTGGTGGCGCTCGCTTCCGCACTGCGCTTCTGGAGACTCACCGGTCCCTTTCGATCCAAAATGAAGGCGCAGCAGCGTTTGGAATCGCTCAACCCTCAGCAGGCGCGCGCCTCTCTTGAAAGGTCCTGGCTGAAAAGTGACACACGAAACCATCGCTGAATAAAATGGGCGGATGGCTGATTCGATGTCATCTCAGCGTTTGGAGCGGGAGCTGACCAGGGCCGTTGAAATGGGTCGTTGGCTCAGCGATGACGAGCTCGAGCAGATCGAGCTCGAGCAGCGCTTGAACAGGCAGCGGCAGCAGCAGGATGCTCAGCGGCGTCTGAAGCTAGGTCTCTTCACAGCTGTCTGTGTGGTCATACCGCCCCTTTGGCCTGTCGCTCTGGGGCTCAGCCTCCATCTGCTGTTTCCCCAGTCATTTCGCCGACTGCTCTGGTTCGCCGGAGGAAGCCTGTTACTGCTCACTTTGCTGGGAGCAGCTGTGAGTGTCACTGTTGTGTCGTTGCTCTGGATGTTGATCAGCTGATTTTCAGAGATTGAGGATCAACCAGGCCAGTGAACAACCGACCAACAGCGAGATAATGCCAAGCAGAGCCTTCCAGAAGCGTGGCTCATTGGACTGGAACAAGGGTCTTCAGAATTACTAAGTCAGGTCAGCCTGATTGATCCATTGTCAACCTGTCTGAGCAGATCGCTGCGTAGCTTGAGATCCTGGTCGTCGAGATCCCTGCGTGTGAGCAGCGATCGGTAAGCAGCTTCACTGATGCGGCTGTGTAGTTTGGCGTTCAGGTAGAGCTCAACCATGGGTGACCTGATCCTTTAAAAACCCTAATCGCGAAAGTCATTCGATTGTGGGGCTCCGCAGGGTCATTGGACACCGCTGTCAGGTGACTTTGAGGCAATGATTGCCAGGACGGGCCGCATCATCCACCCGTCGGGATGAACGGAGGCACGTCCTGTTTGAGTACCCAGCAGGTTGCTGCTTTCTGTGTCTGCCAGGCCTGCATCAGTTGTCGGGCCAATTGGCGAAGCTGCTCAGGATCCTGGGTTGTTTCGAGGGCACGATTGAATTGCTCGATCTGGAATTGCTGTTCGGTGGTGAGTTGAATGCTGCCGTTCATGTCGATCAACATTGCGGAGTGCACGCAAAGTATCGGGATAAACCAAACGTTTTGTTGCAGATCACACGGTTATCCCGGGTTTTCAGTGTGTCCTCACTTAAGCCTTGATCGATGCCTTGCTTAGGTTGCTCTCGGCATCATCAACAATAGCGTCAGCATCAGGAGCATTTTAAGACGTTTTGACGCCGAGATCCATCGGTGCCACTCGCTCTTTTTGAGGCTGATGCAAGATGCATCAATGCCAGCAGTCAGCCAACTGCAACCCCTGGCTGCTGATGAGACGGTCAGAAAATTTTTTGTCCAAAGACCTTTATCTGGCTTGATGGTTGACGTCAATTCCAGGCAAGCCAAGGCAAAGCGAGCAGGCGCAGAGTCAGGTTCTGCCAAAGCGCAGGACAACCACTGCGAGGGTCTCTGGCAAGACCAGAAGGATCACCACCTGTGTCAGCGACAGTTCATCCCCTGTCCTGGAATTTGCATTTCCATTGGCTTCGCAGAGTCACAGCGTTTTCACCACGCATGCCTCGACTGGGCTTCAACAGGAAAGTTTGACCAACTGGCACTGGCTGATCGTGATCGACGCACTGCCTCTGATCACCCGTCGGGCCCATTGGATCACGGTGGCATGTTGTGAACCTGAAGAACTGTGGTTCAGCAAGCCAACCTTCCTTCTCTTCACCCGCGGTGACGAGTCGATCTGTGCCGATAACCGTGGAACTGCTTGAGGACCTGTTTGGACAGGGTGGGTTGGTTCCCGGAGTCAGACTGAGCCTCTCGACCATGCAAAACCCAAATTTTTCCTCGCGAGAGTCGTGACGACACCAACCAGCAGGAAAAGCTCAAAGCCGTTCAATCAGTTGATGCAGTGGTATGAATCGCCAAGGAAGATGGTCACGAAGTTTTTGCTGGCAAGCTTGTCCTATTCAGCGAAAAAGAACTAGAAGGCGTGGCTGGTGGTGGAGGTGATGCTTGTTGTGCTCAAACAGACGCGAATTTTATTTCTGGCTGAAATAAACAAAAGAATTCTTGTGATGCTGTTCGGTTGTATTGACTCACCCTGCGTAGCCGCAGCAATCGTAATGAATTCTCAGCGCTAAGTCGCTCCCTTCAAACGATCAATCATTCATCAATGCCTGGCACGAATGAGCTCAGTTGAGCAGTAAGAGCTCAACTTGAATGGCTGATGGTGAAGGCTGTTGGTTCTCAACTCAATCAACGCTCTGAAGCTGCTCATGCGTTGTTGAGACTCGAATCTTACTGAAACCTTAAACTCAGCTGAAAAAGAGCTGATCCGTTCTTCATCGAAATCAAGTCTTCGTTAGGTTCTAGCTAGCTAACGGCGTTACGCCTGCCTCAGTCAGGAAGGGAGCCAACCCATGACCAACGAAGAGAGCACCAGTTCCAGGGATTTCATTGTTGTTGGTGGAAGACGTCGCTGGTTTTCTGTTCCAAGCAGAGATGAGCGCTTCAATGAGCTTCAGCAACGAGTCGCCCAGGAACGAGATCTAGCTATTCCCGAGCGACCATCAGACATGGGCTGATAACGCTGCACCGCGTCGCTCCTCGTGTGTCGTCGTTTTCGACACTGAAGGTGTGAAGTTGCCTCTCAGCTGGGACTTTCAAGCAATTGATGCCCAGCGAACGCTGAGAGTGCCTGTTTAATTGCCTGGGATCAATCTTTTGATGCTGCATTGATTGAGACACTCATCTGAACTCAGGGCACAATCTCAAGCTGAACAATTGGAGTTGGGAGATCGATCGAGATTCGCCGTTACCCAGCAAATGCCGTCAGAATGTACTAAGGGCAAAATTTTTGCTTGTTTTGTTCAGTGTTGGAACGTTTTGAGCTCATGAGTCTCCAGGATCCACTGTGATATTGGCGATCCTTGCAGGTTTGGGGTCGATGCACGGTCGCTAAGCACTGACGCAACGCAGCTTCCGGGCTGAATCGAGAGATCTCGGGCCACACCATCGCTACGCTGCGGATCTGAAAACCTGATCAAATTCCGTCGTCAGCTTCTTTAAAAAAATCGATGTATCTCAAAACCTTTTCAAAGAGTGTTCTGCTGGTTCTTTTGACAGTTGGATTAATTGGATGTTTTGGTCGTAATCAAAAAAATATCAAAAAGATTCCAATGATGATGGATTCTAATAAAGTTCTTGCTTTGGTTGATTGTTCCAAAGGCGAAGTTCAGATGGTGGACGATTCAGAAATTTCGAAGCATGGCGCCAAGTGGATGTCTCAACTGGAGTTGGAGAAATCAGTGATGAAAGATGCTAAAAAGCATGGGATGCAAGAAGTTGTTCCCTTGGCGATGGACATGTGGGAAAGTCAAATCGATATTGTTTGCAGTAAACAACGATCGTCATAGTTCCAGCCAGGTATGCTCTACTGCTAAGACGAAAATTTAAAAGTTAAAAGTCGATCCAGTTGATGATTTCTGGATCAGTGCTGGATCAACAGCCTCCTGGAATTCCTCAGGCAGTGGCGCTCTTGTTTCAAAGACACAGGCCTGGCTGCAACCAGATTCTGTCTATTCCCTCTGCTTCAATGACCTCGACAGCCATGTCGCGATGGTCAAGTCGGGCATGGCGCCGAGCTTTTCGATATGACCTCAGACAGTTCTTTCCAAATTCAAGGACGCTGCTCGTGATTTTCAGCGTCTGAATCCCATCTTCAGTTCAAAGAACTCCACTGGCAAGGTTGTCAGTGCTGGACGTAGCTTCTCAAGCTCATCGGGCAGACCATGCACTTCGAGCTTGGTGAGCTCGCAGATTTGCAGGATTTGCTGCAGCAGCTCACCAACATTCTCGAGATGTGCCAAGGCACCTGCTGCACCTCGGTAGCCTTCGCGGCAGTGGAGGATCTCTCCTGCTTTGGTAAACCCGTAGTAGAGGCAGAGAGGTTCCTGGCTTGAACGATCGACGAACTGTTTGCACAGTTCCATAACCTCCTGCTCACGTTCAGCAGGAACGCGGAAGTAGGGGTAGATCGAGACGCATTGGTCGTCAAGGGTCATGGCTGAGTGATCAGGTCAATCCCTTGATTAGCCATGGAGAGCGCTGCTGGTCAGACTGCCTTGCTGATGGACATCGGCTTCTGCTCTTTCATGGCTGTTGTGGCCTTGTTCATGCGCCCTGACTGACACAAAGCGTCGACCAGCTCGGTTGGCATCCTCCACAGATCGGTAATTACCCACGTGGGTGTAATCCACGCCATCGCTGGTTGCTGACACCGAGAACAGATTGTTGGTGACGCGCTGAACGCTCCAGTGCATGAAGCAGAAGGGAGCCGAATGATGCAGAGACATAACACGCCATAAAACGAATGTGTTCAAACTATGACGATTGCTGGATCACGGAGTGGCAGCTTCTCAAAACTCAAATAGGTATTTATGTTTCCTAAAGAATTAGCTTGGGTATGTTTTGCGCTCGATCAATTCTTGCATCGTTGTTGTTTCCGATGATCCTGACCGTGTTGCAGAAGTTGTTCTGATCTGGCACGACCAGTGTCTCGCAATGATCAGCCGTTGCTCTGGTTTCTAGTTAATTTTTTTGGGGTTCAGGATCTTGATCGCAGATGGGTAGACGGCAAGAGGGGCGATCCCGCGGTGCTTCTGGGGTGCGCCCGTGCAATCGCCCCGCGAAAACCTGTCCAGTCTGCGGCAGGCCGTTTCAGTGGCGCAGGAAATGGAAAGACGTCTGGGATGAGGTGCGCTACTGCTCTGAGCGCTGCAGGCGTCAAAAAAATTCCCCGATCAATGATCGGGGAGGCTGAAGCCGGTGATTGAAGTCCCCAACACCCGGCCTTGAATGGGGGTCTCGCAGCCATGGCTGCCACCCATTCATCCATCAATAGGTCTGGTGTGTGCTTTTGCGCAAGCCCCAGATCTGGTGTCAGTGGGCTGGGGGCTTGGCTTGAGCTGTGTCGTTCTGCCCGTCGCCTGCATCACTTTGGGGTCATGCCGCTAGATGTGGCGTGGATGGTCGCGCCGTAGTTGTCCGATCCGCGAAGCCCATGCGGACTGCGGCTGGAGAGATTGATCTGAGCCATCATGTTGACTGAGGTCTTCATCCAGACGGTTCATTTCCGCTGATATGCATTCCAAGCCACCATGTTTGAGATCATCTGTGTTCTGATTTTGCCGGTGATGTTGATCGTGTACTACGCAATTCAACGCCTTGTAGTGCATCACAGCAATATGGAAGTGAAGCTGATGATTCACGACCTGATCGTGGAAGCAATGAACAAGCACGATCACGACTTCGATGATTGATTGCCTCCTGGTTGGGGCATCCTCACCTCCTTTGCATGTCTTTGTCTGATCAGAGCGGTTAACACATAATCAGATGCAGTTGATGCCCATGACAGTTACCGCTCTGCATGGCTTCACGCTTGAGGCGGTCGAGCTTGCACCTGTTCCGGTGATTACCGTGTTGGCCCGTGGTCGGCTCACCCATGAGGACTATCTCTCGCTGATTCCACAGCTACAGGCCGCCATTGATGAGCAGACCAGCGATCGTCTCCGTCTTGTGTTTGACGCCCGCGAACTCAGGGGCTGGGAGCCTCGAGCTGCTCTCGACGACCTGCGCCTGAGCATTCATCATGGTCTTGCTGTTGAGCGTGTGGCTCTGATCACAGACGCACGCTGGCTCAGCTTGTTGAGTCGGCTGGCAGGTTTGCTGATGCCTGGGCAAATTCGCAGTTTTCGCGAACGGGAGGCGGGCGATGCCTGGGTGAGGTCCTGAGAGTTGAAGTCATTCCGTAATCTGTAACTATCTATGTTGAGTCATGGTGATTGCGGTTTGTTGAAGCGAGGCCTGCCTCTCGCCGCTGTCTGGATCGGTTTCCTCGTCATGACGGGTGCCTGCAGCAATCCGACACAGCTGGCCTCTTCCGGGTCGGATGATCCCACTAAGGACAGCCCTGTCGCCGATCGTTCGGGTCAAGACAGTCGCCCCAAGGTGCTGACCACCTTCACGATCCTTGCTGATATGGCTCGCAATGTCGCTGGCGACAGGCTGCAGGTGGAGTCCATCACCAAGCCCGGGGCGGAGATTCACGGTTATGAATTCACGCCCAGTGACATCGAGCGGGCTGCAGGTGCCGATCTGATCGTTGAAAACGGCCTGGGTCTTGAGCTCTGGGCCAGACGTTTCACGGAAGCCGCTGGTGATGTGCCCACCGTGACCCTGACTGATGGCATTGAACCGCTGCTGATTGGTGAGGACGCCTATGCCGGTCGCCCCAATCCACATGCCTGGATGTCGCCCAAGGCTGCCCAGCAGTATGTGGATCGCCTGGTTGAAGCTTTTTCGTCGCTTGATCCTGAGGGAACGCAGCAGTACAAGGCCAATGCAGAGGTGTACAAGGGCCGGCTTCAGACCCTGGATGCTGAGCTGCGCAACGCCCTGCAGGTGCTGCCGGCCGGTCAGCGCCTGCTGGTGACCTGTGAAGGCGCCTTCAGTTATCTGGCGCGCGACTACGACCTTGAAGAGGCTTATCTCTGGCCCGTCAACGCCGAAAGTCAGATTTCACCACGTCGCATGGGCCGATTGATTGAACGGGTGAAGCGTGATCAGGTTCCAGCAGTGTTCTGTGAAACCACTGTCAGCGACAAAGCCCAGCGCGAGGTGGCCAGAGCTGCCGGCAGTCGTTTCGGTGGTAGCTTTTATGTCGATTCCTTGTCAGATAGCAACGGCCCTGCCGCCACCCTTCTTGATCTGCAGCGCCACAATGTGAAACTCATTCGAGCCGGTCTGGGTTCCGCCGCCGATCCAAAGCCATGACGATTCGGATCGCAGCTGAACAGCTCTGCGTTGATTACAACGGCTCTGTCGCCCTCTACGACGCCTCGCTGACGCTTCCTGCGGGTTGCATCTGCGGAATGGTGGGAATGAACGGAGCTGGCAAAACCACCTTGTTCAAGGCACTCACAGGCTTTGTGCGTCCGTCCAGGGGACGGATCCGCATCAACGGTCTCAACGTGGCTGAAGCCCAGCGTGAGCAGGCTGTGGCTTACGTGCCCCAGAGCGAGGGTATCGACTGTGATTTCCCTGTTTCTGTCTGGGACGTCGTGATGATGGGCCGCTATGGCTCGATGAACCTGCTGCGCATCCCTCGTCAGTCAGATCGCCTTGCGGTGCGCAATGCACTCGAGCGTGTTGAACTGATGGATCTGAGGGACCGACCTCTTTCTGCCCTTTCCGGCGGTCAGCGCAAACGCGCGTTTCTGGCCCGGGCGATTGCTCAGAGAGCATCAGTGCTTCTGCTCGATGAGCCCTTCAACGGCGTTGATGTGCGCACAGAGAAGCTCATGGCGGAATTGTTTCTGCAATTGCGCAACCAGGCTTGCTCAATTCTGATCTCAACCCATGACCTCAGTCATGTCCGTGATTTCTGTGATCTGGTGGTGCTGATCAACAAGACCGTGTTGGCCTATGGGGAAACATCCGAGGTCTTCACCCCAGAAAATCTGTCGCTGGCGTTTGGCGGTCTTCCTCCTGATGTGCTGCGGGGTTCGGAGGGACCGAAGTAACCACACTTCTCTCCAACTCCAATGTCAAAAGAACTGGTTCTGGCCTGCTTCCCGCTGCTCCCGAACCTGCCTGAGCCGCTACGAGCAGCTGCTTTCCGCTCGAAAGGCAGCGCGTGGAATGGCCCTAATCCATTGATTTTTGGCGCATTTTGATCATGAGACAGCCCGCCTGGGTCTGTATGAAACCAGCTCAGCACTGGGAAATGTTTTGTTGAGATCTGCAATGCGGAGCCGTTTGGACTGGCCCCAGGCCTGTCTGGTCTCAGAAGTTTTCTCCTACTCGATTGTCAGGCACTGATCGATGCCACCTCTCATCGGGACTGGTTCAATCCCCATCGCTGAATTCCGCTACCCAACAATGCGAGCCGCTTCAACGAAACGATCAGTGGCTTTGAAGCGTTCTGCCAGTGTCTGGAGGCTGTTGCAATCAGTGCAAAACGCTTGTAGGTCGTGCTCGGGATGTGTTTATAAATTATGGTTTAAGACCAACCGCTTAGGCCAGCACTTCAAGGAGCTGGGCTTTCAACTGACTTTGGAAAATGGATTAGATGCTTACTAAACGCCAAGAGGAGCAGTTATTCAAGCTAGGTGCAGTGATTAGCTTTGTACCTTTTTTTCCACTGGTGGTCCATGCGTATGAACTTGCTTTCGTCAGCAGGTCTCGCCCACACCTGGCGCTGGTCATGTTTTCTTTTTTGCTTGTAATGAATATTTCCCTAAGGCTTCCCTATTTGCGAAGTACAAACAGGCTCGTCTTTGCACAGGTTGCATCTGTATGGGCTATGAATATTTTAATTCTTTTCTTTTACTTGATAGCGTTCTTTATTGATTGAAGGAAAAGCGGTGATGGATATTCTGTCAATATCTCATGTGGATGCTATTGGGAAGAGTTCTCGCGCCTCTGGCGTCAACGTTTCGTTGCGCCGTATGTCTCTATCGTGTTGTTTCTTTTGTCGGCTATACGTTGACTACTTTATTCAGTGTGGACTTCGATTGAACCCTCTAGAAGCCTTTCATAAAAGGTTCGCAGTGAGGCAATGTCTTGGTTCGCAGGGTGTAAATGGAAGTATTTGCTGCAATAAAAAGTGTTCGCCAATCTGCGCCTCCCCAGTGAAAGTTGCCAACATTCTCAGGGGTCTCGATGATGCCCAAAAATTCTCCCAGGTCGTCGAAAATCCAGATCCCGCCCGGCCCCGTGACCCAAACGTTGCCTTGTTCGTCGCATTTCATTCCATCGGGTATTCCCTGTTCGAGTTGGCCGTTGCCGATATTCTTTGCGAAAGATCTTCGTCCTGAGAGACTCCCGTCGGGACTTACGTTGTAGACGTCGATGAGTGCCTGAGTTGAATCATTGATATAAAGCAATGACTCGTCTGGGGAGAAGCAAAGACCGTTAGGTGCTGTGTAGGCATCTGGCTCTACTGCAAGCTGAAGATCTTGGTTGGGGGTGAGTCGGAACACTCCTTGAAAGCCCAGGTCCTGTTCGCGCTCTTTCCCAAATCCAGGCATGCGTCCATAAGGGGGATCTGTGAAATAAATTGATCCGTCCTGCCTAACGCATATGTCATTAGGGCTATTTAATTCTTTGCCTTCAAAGCTGGAGGCCATTACTTTGCGATTTCCATCCTGTTCGATCAGGACCACGCTGGAACTGAGGTGCTCACAAGCTAAGAGGTTTAAATGCTTGTCATAGGTCAGGCCATTGGATTTTTGCGAGGGGTTTCTTGCTTCGCTGATCTGGCCATCTGGTGTCAATTTGCGACAAATATTTGCCGGAATGTCTGAAAAGAGAAGGTGTTGTTCTTTTGGATTCCATATGGGTCCTTCGGTAAAGATGAATCCAGTGGCAATACGTTGAACTTCTACCTCTTTCGATAGAAGATCCCAGACTTTGTCGGATTGAGCTTTGATCAATTCGGACCTTCTTGAGCAGAGCTAATGATTTCGGGCTTTTCGTAGCAACGCTCAGGGCCATGTTGTCTCTGGCTTTTAATCTTCTTTATTTTTTAATGAATTCCAAGGTTCGCCTCGGTCTTTTTAATCTGAAATCCTGGGTTGAATCGTGCCGCTGAGTGGGCTCGCTATTGGTTGCTAACCCTCACTAAGGCTCGTTCGGCGGTAACGATCAATTCGCATTCCCTGGTGTCTGTGAGCCAAGGTGTCATCGCAACGCGCTCGGCGCTCTTTGGTCCCTGGCTCCGGTCGAGTGGATCAGCAGCCTGGCTGGGTTTCTACCACCGCCGTTGCTTAGGTGGAGCGCGCCATCAAGGGCAGCCGGGTTGTGTTTGGTTCAGCCGGATGATGATCACCATGTCGATGCTGCCCTTGCTTGCAGTGGGTTCTGTTCGGGCCAGCCGTGTTGTGCCCCACTGCCAAGATTGATCAATCGCTTGGGATTGCAAGGTTTTGGCTGGCAGCAGCGTTATCAAGTCGCGAGTTGATGCGCGGCAGCCTGCGCCTGCTCTTCGCAACAGATGCCTGCTTGTGCATCCAAAGCAACACGACCCGCCCGTCTTCCTCTGTGCCTCTGTTGTGTTTGGTATGAAAGGTATCGATTGGCCATTTCGTGCTGAGGAGCAGACCCAATGAACGTCGGGGGCTGCTCGATCACTTTTGTGTTGAAAACGCGCACGCATCAGAGGGAGTGCAATTTTGCCTGACTTTTTGCTGGAACCCTTGCGTCATGACTTCATGGTGCGCGCATTGATGATCAGTGCCCTGGTTGGAGGCGTCTGCGGGCTGCTCTCCTGTTACATGACTCTCAAAGGCTGGGCCTTGATGGGTGATGCCGTGTCCCATGCCGTTCTTCCCGGCGTGGTGCTGGCTTATGCCCTGGGTTTGCCTTTTTCCCTGGGAGCCTTCGTGTTCGGTGTGGGCTCGGTGGCGACCATCGGATTTGTGAAGCAGAAGTCGAGAATCAAGGAAGACACCGTGATTGGCCTTGTGTTCACAGGCTTCTTCGCACTTGGTCTGGTGCTGGTCTCGAAGACTCGCAGCAATATCGATCTCACCCAGATCCTGTTCGGCAACGTGCTGGGGATCTCCGCGGCTGATATCCAGCAGACCTGGATGATCTGCCTTGTCGTCGTGGCGCTGCTTCTGTTGTTTCGACGGGATCTTCTGTTGTTCTGCTTCGATCCCACCCACGCCCGCTCGATTGGCATCAACACCGGTTTGCTCCACTACCTGCTGCTGTCGGTGCTATCGCTCGCGGCGGTCGCAGGATTGCAGACCGTCGGCATCATTCTTGTGGTGGCGATGTTGGTGACACCCGGCGCCACGGCTTACCTGCTCACCGACCGCTTTGATCGGATGACCTGGCTGGCCATCGGCAGCAGTGTGATCTCCAGTCTTCTAGGCGTCTATCTCAGTTACTGGACCGACAGTTCAACGGCAGGCTGCATCGTTCTTGTTCAGACCGGTCTTTTCCTGCTGGCATTTCTGCTGGCGCCGCGCCACGGAATCTTGTGCCGCCCCCCGTCATAAGCGTCTGTCCGATTGTTTACGCATTTCAGTGCTTTGGCTAGGCAGAGCTCAGTAACAATCTTTTCCATGTCTCTGATGCATCGTTCCTCAGCTGCTGCTGTCGCTTTGGCAGCTTCATCACTGATATGTGCACAGGCTCAGGCCAAGCCTGCCGTTCAGGTTTTCAGTACTGGCATCACTGAGGCTGAAGTCACTCAGATGCAAAAAGGTTGGTGCGATGCAGTCCTGGCCATCAGTGCCGCCTACCAGAACGGTGGTTACGACGCGGCAAGAACCAAGGCGGCGGCTGTGATTGATTCTGCATACGCCTACGACTATGGGCCTGTGGCGTTCAAGCCCACTTACGCCATCGGTGATGAGACTTTCCGCACCACCCGTGATGGTGCACTCGCCTACTTCGTGGGTCCAGATCCCACCATCCCTGAGTTTAGGAACAAGAAACTGGGATTCGCCACCTATCGCCACTGGGTCAAATGTGAGATCAAGGACTATGTCGTGCAGTTGTTGGGTAACACCGCGAACACCATGGGGATGGTGATCCTCACCGATTCGCAAGGCCAGACCGCTGAACCTGAGAAGACCTGGACCTTTCTTCGCCAAATAGATGGCTCTGTTCGCATCGTGCTGCATCACTCCTCAGCACCATTTGATGCGCGCTAGTTCGTAAAGGGTTTCCATTGGCTGGGCTGATGTTGGAGAATGGGAGAAACACATCTGCGTAGTCCAGCCTGATGCTCCTCTCCAACCGATCCGTCGTTCGGGGTTCCCTGGCCGCACTGGCCGCAATCACGCTCGTGGGAGCACAATCGGCCCGTGCCCACCATGTCCCTGGCGACGATCACACCGGCACCCTTCTTTCAGAAAAGTCCACCAGCACTGCCCAGGGAATGAAATCCATCTTCAGCACCCAGGCTGAAGCTGAGGCCGCTGCCCCGGACTTCAATTGCTCGGGAGCTCACAAGATGGGCAATCAGTGGATGCCTTGTTCATCACATTGACAACGCGCTCACTGATCGGCTGCTCTGCCTCAGGCCTTCACAGCAATGATGGTCTGAGGCGACTTGGTCGGTAACTGAGCAGAAATGTCTGATCCTCGGCCCTGACCGCAGTGATGCAGTCATCTTCTGTGTTCCAGATCCAGATCTGTTGAGGGATCTGATCGGTGTGATTGATTGTCGTGCTGACGGGCGACCCGTAACGGGTTCTGAGCCCTGCCAGTACCTCCGTCATGGCATCGCCGGGAAGGCTGTAAACCAGCTGTTCCAACCCTTGCCGACCGAAGCGCAGATCCAGTTGTTCAACGGGGAGTTCACCGATGTGCTGGTTGCTGACGCGATAAACGGCAGAGGAATCCGCTCTCAGAAATCGGACCGTTTCCAGAGAAATCTCCAGACGCTGTTCAACCGTGGTGCTGTCCATTCCCCACTGGAGACCAGGGACGCAGGCCATGACCTGTGCTGGAGCCGAGAACACGGCGGCTGCAATCAGCAGATGCAGCAGCCATTGCAGCGAATGTCGCACCATGAATTCCAAGACGACATCACCTCCCGGACGTTAGTGGTGATGGTCGCCGCTGTCTGTTGTGCTCCTGTACTGCACTCTCCAGGCAGAGAGGTGTCGACATCCCTGCGGCTGATCCCTACGTTGATTGTCGGACTCATCACGGATGGGCGTGAACTGCCCTGGGCTGAATGACGCGTCTTGCCACAGCCTGGGCCATCTTCCAAGGTCTTCTGATCGAGGCACTTCCCTTTCTGATGCTGGGAGTCACCATTGCCGGCGTCGCCCGCTGGCTGGTTCCCCAGTCAGCCTGGGTGCGTCGTCTGCCAAGTAATCCTCTGCTTGCACCAATCGTGGGGGCCTTACTCGGGTTTGCACTTCCAGCCTGCGAATGCGGCAATGTGCCTGTGGCCCGTCGCCTCCTGGCCAGCGGAGCCCCGCTCGGTACGGGATTTGGTTTTCTTTTTGCTGCGCCGGTGCTCAACCCCATTGTTTTAGCCAGCACCTGGGCGGCATTTCCCGATAAGACCTGGTTGCTCTGGGCGAGGCCTGCAGGGGCTTTTTTGATTGCTCTTGCTCTGAGCGCACTGCTGGGGTTGATTCCTGAATCCCGTCTGCTCCAGGCGGCATTGTTGGAGGAGCGCAGGCTCAGTCAGCCCCTGTCCAGCATCGGGCTGCTGGAACGTCGCACAGGAATGGTCGGAGCAGGCCCTGCCAAGCCTGAAATGCAAGCTCGATCATCGGCGCCTCAGCCGCGTGAACTTCTGTCCCACAGCACCCGGGAATTCCTCAGCCTGCTCACGTTGCTGGTGCTCGGCAGTGCTCTGGCTGCCGTGGTGCAGACCTGGTTGCCACGAAGCTGGCTTCTGGCGCTTGGCAGTGCGCCGACGCTCTCGATCCTTGCGCTGATGGTGCTGGCGCTGGTGGTCTCGGTGTGTTCCAGTGTGGATGCTTTTCTGGCACTCGGATTTGCCGCCCAGGTCACTCCAGGAGCATTGCTGGCTTTTCTGTTGCTGGGGCCGGTGGTTGATCTCAAACTTGCCGGGTTGTTCACCGTTTTGCTGTCTTCGCGAGCCATAGCAATTACAGCGCTTTCTGCGTCACTGATGGTTCTGTTGATTGGCCAGTGGGTGAACCTGATTCAGCTCTGATGTGGTGCCCGCTCCGATGAGATCTCTGCGTTCCCTGCGTCGGGCTGCTGTTCTCCCCCCTCTGGTGGTCACACTCTGGGGATGGGTGCTGGTGTGGAGCAGTCTTTCCTCTCGGTTGGATCTGCTTCTGAATGCGGCCTTTCACCCGGTGGTCGCCGTTGCAGGGGTGGTCCTGATAGTGGTCGGAATGATACAGCTGCGGCTGGCCGGCCGGCGGCGCCTGCCAGTTGCGCCTCTCGGCTGGCTGTCGTCCGCACTTGTGGCGTTGTTGATCCTGTTTCTGCCGCCCCAACCATCCTTCAGCGACCTTGCCGCAAACCGTCCGGACAGTCTTCCGGCGGCACCCACTCTGAGCTTTTTCCTGCCTCCGGAGCAGCGCACCCTGACCGAGTGGGTTCGGCTGCTTCGCAGTCAGCCTGACCCTGAGTTGCACGCTGGAGATCCTGTGCGGATCAGTGGTTTTGTGCTGGATCGACCCGGAGAACCATTGCAGCTGGCCCGGTTGACCGTGCGTTGTTGCCTAGCGGATGCCACGCCAGCCGGCCTGCCTGTGGACTGGCCTGCCGACGCCGATCCGAAGCCGGATCAATGGTTTGAGATCGAGGGAACGATGACTGTGGAGGAGAGGAATGGGGTGCCGGTCAGTGTGGTGAAACCGACCAACGTGACCCTGATCCCAAGGCCTGAGCGCCCGCTCGAACCGTGACCATGTCTGCTTCTTCGCCACGGCCACGTCTGTTGCTCGGCTGTCTTGCGGCTCTGGCTGGACTGGCTGTTGTGCAGCAGCAGATCCTGCTGCGACGACCACCTCGGCTCCAGTCCGTTGCCATTCAGCCGCTGCGTTCCGGAGCCGCTGCGCTGGATGTCATCTTCAGCAGGCCGATGGATCGTGCCACTGTTGCGGCCAGTGCACTGGTTCCGGATCTTCCTCACAGCTGGTTCGGGCGACAGGACCGTCTCCGGCTTCTGGTGGACTCTGGCCGTCCCATTGCGGGACCCCTTCGCCTGCAACTGCTTGGTGAGGATCTGAGGCAGTTGCCCCTGAAAAGCCAGGTGGTCTGGTGGAACCCCAGGCCGCACCTGCTTGCGGTGGTGCCCGGTGAGGATGGAGAACGGTTGCAGCTGCGCTTGCGAGATGGACAATGGCAGTCGCTTGCGCCTGTGCAGCAACGCATCCTGCAGATTGAACCACTGGGGAATGGCAGCGGAGTCGCACTGGTCAGTGATGACAGTGAGGCGCGGCAGCGGGTGCTGCTGCGACAACTGGATCAGCATGCTCTGAGCATCCATGAGCAAGGTCTTGGTGATCCGGGGCTTGGCAGCCTTGAAACGCTGGAGTCCGGAGATTCGGGATCGCTGCTGTTTGCCCATCTGAGCAGCAATCAACTTGGTGAATTGCTGGTTCAGCTCGGAGGGTTTGAGCCAGACAGTGATCGTGTCTGGATTCAGTCCAGAGGCGCAGCGCGACGGCTTCTGGACTTGAAGCCCAGCGGTCCTCTGCGTCTGCTGCCCGATGGCAACGGACTGGTGTTGCCGTCTTACGACGGTCTGGAGTTGCTGCCTCTGAATCCTTCCCTGGATGGAGGGGCTCGACAGTCGCTTCCTGGCAGCCGGGAGGTGAAGGCCTTCTGCTCGGGCTCCGGTCGCGCACTGCTGGTCCGTCACTGGCCTGACTACCGCCGCTCCCTCGAGCTGGTGATTCCGGCCCGGCCTCCACAGCAGGTCTGGCTGGGTGAAGCCGGGGTGATGGCGGCGGCCTGCGATAACGGTGGTGATCGGCTCTGGCTGGTGCTGCGGGAAGCCGGACTGCGCACCGAGGATGTGCTTCTGCAGCTCGACAGTGAGGGGCAAGAGATCCGTCGACGCTCCCTGGGGCCATGGCGATTGAGCTCGGGATCGGAACTCGATTACGACCCGGTGAGTGATCAACTGCTCACGGTGGTGCAGAAGCCTGATGCGGATCATGGACGGATTGCTCTGATTTCCGGCAGCACTCTCAACCTTGAGGTGCTTCAGCAACCGGCAGTGCTGGCGCGTTGGCTGCCGGCAGGAGGGGCATTGACTGACTTTTCTGATCCGTCTCGATAGGTTGACTGAGAATCGTTCTCACTATTCATGAGGGTGGCTCCCCTCGTCGCTCATGGCCTGTCCGTCTCCTACGGCGACCGTGTCGTTGTTGATGATGTTTCGCTGACTCTGGAAGCCGGGACGCTGACGGCATTGGTGGGCGCCAACGGCACAGGCAAATCCACCTTGCTGCATCTGCTGCAGGGCCGGTTGACCCCCTCCGCCGGCAAGGTCGCCTGCGATGGGATGCCGATTCAGAGTTCTCGTGACCGGGTGGTGTTGATGCCGCAGCGGGGCAGGATTGACTGGTCTTTTCCCATCACGGTGCGTGATTTCGTCGCGCTCGGGGAGATCGGTCACCAGTCCTTTGGTTGTTGCGACAGGGAGGCGGCTCTGCAGCGTGTTGGCCTGGAAACGCTGGCCACCCGCCGCCTGGATGCCTTGTCGGGAGGTCAGCAGCAACGGGTATTGCTGGCCAGAACGCTGGTGCAGCCGTCTCGGGTTCTGTTGCTGGATGAACCCTGCGCCGCAATTGATCCTCCGTCCCGGGAGAAGCTGCTTGCCCTGATGCGGCAACTGGCTGATTCAGGTCACACCCTGTTGGTGAGCAACCACGACTGGGGTACGGCTCTTGATCTCTATGACCGGGTGATCGTGCTCGATGGTCGTGTTCTGGCGGATGGACCACCGCAGCAGGTGCGCCGCATGCTCAGCAGCCAGCCTGATCGTCTGGAGCACAGCCATGAGTGAGCTCGATCTCTGGCTGGTGCCATTGCTGATGTCGCTGCTCGTTGGGGTGCTCTGCCCCGTCACCGGCACGCTGCTGGTGACGCAGCGACGAGTGCTGCAGGCGAATCTGATTTCCCATGCCGTTCTGCCAGGCGTCGCCATCGCGGTTGGATTCGGCCTGGACCCAGCCATCGGCGGCGTGATCAGCGGTCTGCTGGGTTCACTGGCGGCTGAGCGCATGCAGCGTGGGCAACCTGCTGGTCAGGAAGCTGTGATCAATACGGTTCTCGCTGGTTTTCTCGGCCTCGGTGTGCTCTTGATTCCAGTGCTCAACATTCGCCTTGATCTGGAGGCGCTTCTGTTCGGCGATTTGCTGATTGTGGACTGGTCAGACCTCTACAAAGTGCTTGTGGCTGCCGCTGCGATGGCGTTGTTGCTGCTGACCCGCTACCGACAGCTCGTGTTTCTGGGTGTTGATCCGGAGGGTGCTGAGGCTTCGGGTTTGCCGATCAGGAGCCTGCAGCTGGTTCAGGCGCTGGTCACCTCCATGGTGATTGTCAGTGCCATGGCTGCTGTGGGAGTGATCCTGGTGATTGGCCTGCTCTGCGCACCGGTGCTTCCGGGTCTCTGGCGCGTCAGCAGTCTGCGTGCCGCGATGTTTCAGTCGTCTCTGGTGGGCCTGGCCCTCAGTGCCGTGGGGTTCCTGTTGGCTCTTGCTCTCAACTTGCCTCCCGGCCCCCTGATCGGTGTTGTCTGCATGGTTTTGCTCTGTATCCCGAGACTGCGACCTGCCAACGCGACATAACTTGCGCTGTCGGTGAGAATGATTATCATTTTCGGAGATATTTTGTCGCATCTTGCCTTTCCCTCTCGTCACGGCAGCAGCAGGAACCCTGCTGGCAGCTGCGTCTTCAGCCCCAACGGTTGTTGCAGTTGACGGCGTTCTTTGCGACATCACCAAGAAGCTGGTGGCTGATCAAGGTCGCGTGATTTGCCTGATCCCGCCGGGTGCAGACCCGCACACCATGGCCCTCAGGCCTGCTGACCGCAGCAATCTCAGCAAAGCCAAGCTTGTGCTGCTGAACGGTTACAACCTCACCCCTGCTCTCAAGGGCGTCAAAGCCGGTGGCCCGGTGGTCTCCGTTGGTGAAATTGCTGTTCCCAGCAATCCCATGAATGATCCGCACCTCTGGCACGACCCTGCGATTGCAGCGTCCATGACCAATGCGGTTGCGGTCAAGCTCAAGCCCGTTTTCAACGGAACGCAGGACGCAGCGATTGATCAACGCAGGGCCGCCATGGATTCAGTGCTCAGTTCACTCGGAACCTGGACGGGCCAGCAGATTCAGACAGTTCCTGCTGAACAGCGGGTTCTGATTACAGGACATCGTGCCTATTCCTTCCTGGCACGTCGGTTCGGCATCCGTGAACTCCCTGTTGTTGACGAATACGCCACCGGAGGACGGATGCGCCCCTCCAGCCTGGGTGCCATCAGCAAGGCGATCAAGAAATCTGGAACCAAGGTGATTTTTCCAGAGGCGCTGCCTCCGTCCAAGACGATGCGCCGGATCAGCAAAGCCAGTGGCGTTCCCCTCGCCAGTAAACCCTTGTTTGCAGACGGCCAGGCTCCAGGGAAAAGTCTTGTTCAGACAGCAACCAGCAACATCTGCACGTTCGTTGTTGCCCAGGGTGGACGTTGTGATGAGAACGGTGCAGCTCAGCTTCAGCAGCGCTGGGCCTCAATCCGCTGATTGATCTGTACACATTTTTGATTTTTTGATCCAATGATTTTTTCTCGTCTTTCGTTCCTGAATGCCGCTGCTGGGCTTGCCTTGTTGTGCGCCGGTGACGCTGCAATTCGAGGCGTGTATGCCCATGGCGGGCATGGTGGCGGTGAACAACTTCCAGATGGTGAATTCCGCGCCACTCCCGTGATCACAATCGAGGGGCATGGTGGTTTTGAGACCAACCTCGATGGCAAGCCTGAGCATTACGCCATCGATGGACAGTTCGGTTACGTCTTCGAGTGGGGTCTTCCCAACAACGGTATTTTTGCCATTGAAGCAACTATCGGACCTTCTGTTGTTTACGGAGAGGCCGAACACTTCTATGGAGTCGTGCATGCTCACGGCGACGATCATGAAGACCACGGTGATCATGACGATCATGGCCACGAAGACCATGACGACCACGATGAGCATGGCCACGAAAACCACGATGACCACGGCCATGAAGATCATGACGAGCACGATGATCATGGCCACGAAGACCATGACGACCACGACGAGCATGGTCATGATGATCACCATGGTCATGCGCATGAATCAGGAGCACCTTTCAAGCGCACCGATGTCAGGGGCTACTTAGCAGCCCGTTATCAACCCAATGAACAATTGGCTTTCCAGGTCTCCTGGATGCCTTACTACGTGACAGGCCCAGGTGAAGAGTTCGGGGAAGGTCTCAAGAATGAAGTGGGCGTCAATGTCACCTACGCCTTCGGTGATGGTGACGTGAACTTTGCGCTCGGCGACGGGCTGGAAGATGTGATTGACGGTGTGTTCATTTCCGTTGAAAATCGTACTGGCTGGGAATCAGACAGCACCTACATCGGTAACTACACCGACGTCTGGCCAGGTTTTGGTTTCAATGTTGACCTGCTGAACATCACACTTTCCGGTGGTCCTCGTTTCTATGTGCCTGGAAGCTACTCAGGCCTTTCATCACGCACCGACTGGGGCGGTGAGCTTGAGCTTGAATATCCCATCACGGACAAAATTGCTCTCTTTGCTCATTGGGAGCCTGTTTACAGCACCGAAGACTGGGGTTCTGAGGGTGGCAAAGGGTGGAACCATCATATCGGCACTGGTGTGACTTTCTCGTTCTGAGCGATAAAAGACTGTCTGCACATCCATTCTGTAGACAGTCTTTTTAAGTTTTTGCCTCTGTTGCTGGAGTGTTGAATTTGTGATGCTTCAGCCTGATGACGCAGCATGCTCGGCATGGTTGTGATCTTGACGTTCGAACAGAACAGATTGGTTCAGTCTTGCAGGTGCAATCAATCTCCATTGAGTTGATGCCTGAACATCAAGAGTATTGATAAGAGTGGCTCGCTTGATTTTTTTTGTGAGTAATTAATCAGCTTAAATAACAATTTTTAAGGGCTGTTGGTTTTGTTCTGTGGTTGTTCTCTTCCGTATTCTTCAGCTGACTTTTCTGATCTGCATCCACATGATTGTGTTGACGTCGATCTTGATCAAGGTCTCCAGGTGTTCCTGCGTTAGTGCTCGTGCATCATTTTCTCGACCCTGAAGTGTCAGCTTGGAGAGTTGACCCATGCACCAGTTCTGTAATGCAGCTGCCTGGGCTCTGCGGCATCCCTGATGGCATTGTTCCGGCAGATCCATTGAGCTGGATTCAGTGCAAGTTGTCTACTTCTCCGAAGCAATGCGTATGGATTCAAGCTCAACATCTGCACGTAGCGAAATGCACCTCATTGTTGTTCCGGTATCAAATGGGTGGATTCGTGCTTTGTTGAATACACGTTCTTTGGTGTTGATGTTGCAAGTTCCTGGCAGTAAATCTGATTGCGGCCACAAGCAATTGGCGGTCAAGAGATCACTGCTTTGATTGATTATTTCGGCCTGTTTCCCGGTGCGGGCTCCTCCTTGTCGATGTCCCGCAGGTGGTGCTGGCCGTGTGATGCCATAAATAGGTTCCACTGCGAAGCTATTACCGAATACCGAACAGCAGCCACTGAACAGCTGCGAGAGCTGATGTCGTTGGGTCCTCTGGTGACAGCTCTTCTGTGAGCAAGCGTCGGGTGTGCTCGCGTTGTGCGGATGGTCGTTTGCCGATGCCTGAGGCTCGTTTGTGAAGAGGTGCTACGGCTGATCGACAGCTTCTGGTACGGACTTGGCCGGTGTTCCCCGTACCCTTCCGTCCGTCGCTTCAACAACGGTTTTTGCAGCTATCCAGTGGGATCTGGTCGGTTGTAATGGTTGCCTTCTGTACCTCCGGGATCACGTCTTGCGGGGTCTTCTGGTAGCAAATGGCTCAAAGGAACCCCCTACTGCTTCTGAGAATCGCTTGCATGAAGGTCAGTTTTGCTTCTAGAGTCGAGATCGATTCTCAATAGCAGGACGTTTTCCGTCCATGACTCTCTCGGCTTACCGGTTTCTTCCCGATGCTCCCGTGGCATTGATGACGATGCCTCGTCACCAGACCGTGTTGATCGACCCGGCTTCTGCTGGCCAAGGCAGCATTCTTGAAGTCCATGAAGGCTTCTGCCGTGTGTATTGCCCCTGCGAGGAGACAGAGGGCATGACTCTGGCTTTCCTTCAGGCTGGCGATCGCCTGAGGACTGATCGCCTTTGCAGCGAAGGCATCTGCGTCGAAGCTCTCACTGACCTTCGTCTTGCTCGCAGCGTTTCATCTGACGATGAAGTCGGCATGGATGCAGTGAATGAATGGACCTTGCAGCTGCTGCGCATTCGTCACCTCGGACAGGCAGAGCAGAGGCTCCATGCTCTCTTCGCGCTGCTGGTCAATCGTCTGGGCAAGCGCTGCAGCGATTGCTTCCAGTTGCCATTCCGCCTGACCCATGATCGTCTTGGTGAGCTGATCGGAGCCACGCGCGTCACCACCACACGTCAGGTCTCCAAGTGGAGAAATGTGGATCAGATGAACTGTTCGGGTGGTGAATTCACCATGAACTTTTCGATCGACATGATCAGCACTGCTCCCCTGACCCATCTCTGATGGCTTTGACCCACCGCCAGGGAAGCAATCTCATGGCAACGCTCTGTCGTGATTCAGAGCGTTGTTCCAGGCGGAGCCTTCAGATCAATCAACAGTGCAATCTGTGTCTGAATCAGACGTTGATCAAGCGATTACGTGCTGAGCAGACTCAGATTGCGTTGCGCCTCAGAGAGCTTCAGAAGCTGATTGCAGGGATGGATCGAGAGCTGCTTGTCGATCCCCTTGCATTGGATTTCGCCGGTGAAGTTGCCCGGCGGGCGCTGGTGAAAATTCGCTCTTCGGTGAATTGATCACTGAAGCTGGGCAGGGTGTGCGACACCTTCTCTCAGTTCGTTGTCAATCACCAGTACGGCAGCAGCCTGTCCATCCGCAAACTTGGTTCGACCGAGCAGATGAGCGGCTTCATGTTCGGCTTTGATCTGTTGCTCCACCATCGGTTCAAGAAACACGGTGCTACGGGAGTCACCGACACGTTCTGCTGCCACCAGCAGCTGTTGGAGTGATGTGGTCACATCCCGTTCAGTCAGAAATGCAGTGCTCATCACGTCGAGAACTGATTCCCAGGATTGATCAGGAGCCTCGAGAGCCTGCAGTTCGGGCGATTGTGCCCTTGCGATCAGGTAGTCCGCAACTTTGGCTGCATGCTCCTGTTCTCCCCTGGCTTCGTCATTGAAGTGTTTGGAGAACCCGCGCAATTCCCGTTCACCCATCCAGATGGCAGCGCCAAAGTAGGTCGCATGGGCCTGTCGCTCCATGTTGAAGTGTGCCTGAAAACCCTCCAGCAAGGCAGGATCCATTGATTCCGCCATGGCTCGACCCGAAGGCCCGACTTGCACCTCAACGTGCTTTGAGGAATCTGACAGCATGAAACCGTGGCGCCTGTGTATCAAATGTACACGGGTTGTCGAGTCTTTCGATGGCTGTTGGCGTCGTGATTGATCTGGGCTGTATAATGAGTTGCATTCTCAGCAGCTTGGGTCGTGCCGGTTCATCAGCCTCAGAAAAAGAAAGGTTGCAAGAAGTCCAAGTGCTCGAAGTGGAAGGGTGGTCAGTGCAAGTGCGGTCGCGGTTGAGCGAAAAGCTCATCCTGTTTGGCCTGCAGCTGCAGAAGGTTCAGTCGCATCGTTTTTGTTGCGACATCCACGTCGATCAGATTCTGGCGTTGCATCCAGCCCAGGTGCCTGCTGATCGTGGGTCTTGTGCTGCTGATGATTTCGCCGATGCGGCGGTGTGACAGGCCTGAAATCAGGGATTGATCAGCTGCAGAATCCTGATTGCCTCTTGTTCTGGCGAGCAGTAACAGCAGTTTGATTAATCGTTCTAGGCTGTCTGCGGGCTGCTTGATTTCGTAGAGGTCGAGAATCCAGTTTTCTAGAAAATTGTTGGTATCGACCGGTTGACCTTTCGGGTTGAATTCAACTTTGGATGGTTCAAGCGCTTCAATCATCAGCCTCCGCTGATTGTTCCAATAAAATGAACTGCTTGTTCCAGCATCAATCAATGCCAATGTGGACTCGGTCGTATTGCTTTGGCATTCATTGACGCAGTAAAGACGAATAAAGCCTTCAATGATGTTCAATTGAAAGCTTCTGTTCTCGCTTTCGTTTGTGATAATTCTATGTTGACTAGATTTCTTCAGTGTGATGACCGATGTAACCAAAGTCGCTTGATTTTTTTCGGCCTGCGTCATGACAGTGACTGGCACAGAGTATCTTTCTGCACCTTCATTTTCAGTCGTTATAACAGTGCAGGCGTGCTTGTGAAGCGTGTTTTTTGATACGACCTTCCCGTGGTTTTGGGTCGTGCAGGCTGGGCTTTGACCGCTCTGAATCAACTGGATCAAATTCTGACCTTGCCCACTTCCGCGCGAAGAGGTGCACGTCCTGTGCCGATCAGAATCGGCTGACGGGTGAAGATCTCGACACGGATTCCACTCCGGGCCACAACGATCAGCGTCCGGCTGATGGCTAACACTGAGATGACAAGGGCGCCTGGCCAGAGCAAGGCCATCAAAAGCGCGGTCAGATCAGCCATGGTCATCCGGTTGGTTCCTGTCCTTGGAATAGCAATTTTGGCCGTGATGCCTGTTTGCTTGGCTGGCTTCACTCACTGAATCTGCGCCGGGGGGTGACGGATTGAGCCAGGTCAGGCACCATGGTCGACCATGTTGAATCTTATGCGTCGCATCGCCTGGCTCCTAGGGGGCTGTCTTCTGTTTGCTCTGCCCGTGTCAGGTGCAGGTTTGATGGAGCTGCTTGACAGCATGAAACCGGCTCGACCTGAACGGTCGACGTTGCAGCTTCCGTCGCTTCCGTTGACGCCAGGCCGTGGCAAGAACTGGGTCGGTGACAGGATGCCCAGGGAGGGAACGTCGATTCTGGTTCTGGCAGGTCACGCCGATTCGCAGCGGATGTATGGATCTGGAACACCAGGCTGGGCGGTCGGTGTCGCTGGAGCCGCTCCGATGCAAGCGGGTATGACGGATGAGCTCTACTGGAACCTGCGTACTGCCAGGGCCGTGGTGGCTGAGGGTAAAAAGCAGGGGTTGAACATCAGCTTCTATGACCCTGGTGTGCGCACCATTCGCAACGTGCAAGATCCACGCACCAACTGGTCCGTCGGTCAGCAACATGCGTCAGAGGGGGGCTATGTCGTGGAAATTCATTACGACGCTTACTCACCCCATGGCATCGGTGCAGGAATCATTCCCGCTGTCGCATTCGGTTTTTCCGTGATGGATGAAGCTCTGGCCAAGGAATTCGGCGCTTACCCCTACGACTATCGCGGCATGTTGGGGGCGCCTCGCAGGGGTGTTTCGATGCTTGAAATCGGCATGCTTGAGGGGGCTCTGGAGCGGGGACTGCGTGATCCACGACAACGCAAGCTGACCCTGGACAGGATTGCCAAGCGTGTCGTTACCGCGCTGCGTGAGGGTCTGGAACAAGGAACGTCCCTGAGGGCTATTTGTGCACCAACAACAGGAATCGCGGCGTACTGCCGTTAACGCGCTTACAGGGTGGTGTTCAGATAGTCCTCAAGCCGATCTGTGGGAATGCGTTGATCTGAGACCGCATCTCCCAAGGGCAGAAACACAGGCATGGTGAGTTGTCCATCGATCACAAGGGGAATCAACGGTTGACGATCCACCCGCATTTCGGCACCGATTTTCTGAACGCAGAGCAGTTCGAGAACCCCATCGTCGTGCTCGCGTTGGTATAAACGTGCATTCTCGATCGTGGCCAGGTTGCAGGGGGCAAAGCCATGATTGGCAACAACATCACTCAGTTTCATCGTTCAGAGCCTCCCTGTCTCAAGGGCACGAGCAGGCCCATGGCCTGTCGGATGCGGGGGGAGATGGATCGAATGGATTGCTCCAGAGCGAGTGCCTGATGCCATTCACCGGCTGCTTGAGCTTCCTCCTGCTGATCCCAGAGTAGAAGGCGTTCGCTGAGCAATTGCAGCAGTGATTCAGAGTCGTTGATCGTGTTTGTTCTGTTGTTGTTTTTCGTATTCTGCATAGTGTCACTTTCCGTCATTGACACCAGATCATCAACTCAATGAAGGGTGTGATTGCCGAGCTGAAATGTTCGGTTCACCGCTTTTGTTCTTGGCCGGAAACTGTCGGACGGCATGCATTCCATGGCTGAGTATGCGAAGGTCAAAATCCTTCAGCAACGATCAGCAGCATGAATCTGATCCTGCTTTATGCCGACGACGTCTGGACTGGAACACGCTGCTTTCTGGCCAATGATCGGCGCACCGAACACATCCGCTCCGTTCTGCGCGCCGTGGTCGGCGACACGCTTCGGGTTGGGTTTTATGGCGGTGCTCAGGGAAAGGCTCGGATTGATGTCATCGACGAAGCGGGTGTGACGCTGTCGGTGCAGTTGACGCAATCACCGCCGCCGAGGCATCGTTACGACATCGTTTTGGCACTGCCCCGGCCAAAAATGCTGCGGCGGATCCTGCGTACTGTCGCGGAATTCGGTGTCAGTAACCTTCATCTGATCAACAGTGCCAGGGTCGATAAGAGTTACTGGCAGTCACCTCTGCTGTCACAGGCCAAGCTCAGAGAAGCCTTGCTTGCTGGGATGGAACGCTCACAAGACACGATCGCCCCGACGGTGCACTGTCATCAACGCTTTCGACCATTTGTCGAGGACCAGCTTCCCCAACTTTGCAACGGTCGCCCCTGTTGGATCACCGACAAGGGAGCGCCGATCGCCCTTTCGCAGACCCCTGCGAGTCCTGCGCTGGTCATGATTGGTCCGGAGGGTGGATTTGTGCCCTTCGAAATCGAGCTTGCGACCACGGTCGCGGCAGATCGGGTCAACTTGGGCGATCGCATCCTCAGTGTTGACACTGCTCTGCCGGCCGTCTTGGCACTGGGTTCGGCGATCGGGGTGTCGCCCAGCTGATGCGGGTTCACGCTTGAACGTTGGGATCAACTCCAGATCAACTCCAGTTGCATCAATGGATCGAGGCTTCGCTTCACAGGGCATTGCTCCGCGACGCGTTGAAGCAGTGAACGCTGTTCGTCGCTGAGGTGCTGAGGAAGTTTCAGATGCAGACGCAGCCTCTCCACTTTGCGGGGACCTGACTCGGTCATGTGTTTATTCACCTCGGCAGTGCTCCCTTCAATCGACCAGTTCCTGCTCTTGGCAGTGATTCCCATGATGGTGAGCATGCAGGTCGCTACGGATGTGGCCAGAAGGTCAGTGGGGGAGAACGCTTGACCTTGTCCAGCGTTGTCGACAGGAGCATCGGTGATCAACACGGCACCGGAGCCATGGTGTGTGGCCCTACAGCGCAGTTCACCGCTATACAGACAGGAAACAGTTGTCATGAGTTCCTTCCAGGTGATTGGTTCAAGTTGGCAGCACAATTCGTGATTGGTTGTTTCTTGATGCTGTGTTCACAATGAGTTCATGTTTTGGTTGCTCATGGGGATGTTGTTGTTCTCTGCATTGAAGTGATTCATCTCCTGATGATGACTGCCGCTTTGATGCGCCTGGGGATTCAATTCATGATTTAATTGTTTCTGGTCTGGGCTTTCGATGATCAAATTATTGTTGGTTGATCGTTGTGATCGAAATATCTTTGTCATCCGATTTGCATTGGGACTATGGATATCATTTCTAGGCATGATGTGGTGCACGAATTCTTTTGGTTCCCAATGATGCTTGGCCAATGTTTCTGTTCTGGCTAGTTTGCAAGAGTCAATACTGAAGGGTTTAACGGGAAGGCGATATGGCTACTGGAGTCACAAGTCTTGGTCATCAACAACGTCTGCTGGTGATGCCTGATGATGGAGAGCAAGCGGTTCTTGATTTGCTGGCGTCGGCGAAAAAGAGCCTGCGTATCAAGCAATTCAAACTGCAGGCTCCTGCGGTGATCAAGGCCATCCAGGATGCCCATGAACGTGGGGTCAAAGTTCAGATCATGTTGAACCCTCATACATCTGGGGGTGATCGATGGAACGACGAGGCTTTTGAGCTGTTTAAGAAATCAGGTGTCGATGTGCGTTGGACGAGTGAATCCTTCCCCGTAACGCATGAAAAATCAATTTGTATTGACAATGAATGTGCGTTGGTTGCCACATTTAATCTGGCTGAAAAATATTTTACTCTGACCAGAGATCATGGGCTTGTGACTTATAATCAAGATGCGGTCAAGCAAGTGATTGCTGGTTTTGAGGCTGATTGGAATAACCTTGAATTTAAGCCTGATCTCACGGTCGGTCTCGTCTGGAGCAATCTGCATAGTCGCGGGCAACTGGCGAAACTGATTGACTCTTCGACAACTCATTTATGGATTCAGCATCCGAAGTTTGTGGATGCTGTCATCCTCGATCGGATTGTTGAAGCCTGTGTCAAGGGTGTCAAGGTTCGCCTGTTGTGTGGTGGTAAGCACGGGATTTCCGACTGGGATATCTACGACACGTTTGGAAATCTGCGTGTGATGTCGCGGTTTGGGGTCAAAATTCGTCGTCAGAAACATCTAAAGCTGCACACCAAGATGATCATTGTTGATAAGAAAGCGGCGGTGATTGGTTCCATGAATATTGATAGAAGCGCTTTCGATATTCGTCGCGAGTTGGGGATGGAGACCGATGCTCCAGAGGTGATTGCACGGTGTTGTGAAAAGTTTGAGTCTGATTGGCATGAAGCCAAGGACTATTTAGCTCCGGATCCTCTTGATCCTTCCTTGCATGATCACGGAGAATTGTCACCGGATCCGAATTTTATTCATGAGTGAAAATACTGGTACCGGGTTGCAGTCAGATGCAGCTGCCAACCCGGATCTGCATGAGCTTTTTGTGTGCATGATGCAAGTTGCTTTCTCTGCTTTTGGTGGAGGAATGTCTCTTTGGAGTCACAGGATCATCGTTGAGCGACGTCATTGGATGACGTCTGAAGCGTTTGTCACGGGATTGACGGTTGCACGTCTTTTCCCAGGCCCGAATCAGATCAATATGTCGGTGTATATCGGCTCAATTTTCAAAGGTGTTCCTGGATCGCTGGCGGCTACGGCTGGAATCATTCTTCTACCTTTTACGTTGTTGATGCTGTTGGGTCTGATCTACTTCCAGGTCAGTGCAATTTCTGAAGTCAATCGTCTTCTTGCTGGTCTGGCCGCTGCAGCTGCAGGGATGGCACTGTCCATGGGATTCAAGATATTGGATGTCTATAAAAAAGATCATCTTGCCCTAGCCATTGCGGTCATTGTTTTTGTCTGTCTTCAGGGGTTCAGGCTCCCCCTGATTCCAGTGGTTCTGGTGGCAGGTGCGATTTCGATGAGTTTGTACTGGCCTCGAGGGCAAAAGCGATGACTGCGATTCAAACCTGGTTGCAGGTGGTGCTCACCTTTCTGAAGCTCTCGTTGTTTTCCATTGGTGGTGGCAACACTCTCCTGCAGGCTTACCACCATGAAGCGGTTGAGACCTTCGGCTGGCTGACAAACCGTCAATTCTCTGATCTTTATGGTCTGGCGGAGGCATCGCCAGGGCCGAGTTCCATGTTTGTGGGTCTTCTCGGTCTCGGAGCGGGCTGGAAGCACGGACCGGTCTGGGCCCTGATCACGGGATACTCCGCAGAGATCGCCATTTTGCTGCCCTCCACAGTGGTCATGCTGATTGCTTCCGTCTACTGGAACCGCTGGCGCGACTCCCCGTGGCGGATGGCTTTTGAACGCGGTCTTGGGCCGGTAACGCTTGGCATTCTGTTCTCAGTGAGCGTCACCATCCTCAAAACAGCCAACCACAGCTTGATCGCCTATGGACTGTCTTTCATGGTCTGCTTCTTCGTTTTGAAGACAAAGATTTCACCGCTTGTGTTTATTGGGATCTGTGGCCTTGCTGGTGTGCTGGGGTTTGTGCGTTGAACTGGTCGAACGGATCTCTCCGTTCCCGTGTCTGATCAATCGTTTCTGCTGCCGTGCGCATTGCAGGAGGCTCTTCTTAGGCCGATATTCAACTCATCTGATGGCTATAACCCTGTTGCACTTCATTGTTAATGCCTGTCCTCCGTGGACAATGACGACATGACAGACAACAGCGAACTTGCCGGACTGCAGGCTCTCGTCGCCGACGTCGGCGGCGGCAATGTGATTGATGCCGAACTGCTTGAAGGATGCACTGTGCAGGCGCATGAGCTTGATGAGATGGATGAGGATCAGGCTGCCCGTGTGGCGGCTCACTGTTTCTCCGTTCTCTTTGATCACAAGGTTGAGCAGCTTGAGGGCACGGCCGCCGATGCTGCGATCGGGGTCTGGAGCGGCAAGGTTGATGGCTTTGCCTTCACGATCAGCCGTGAAGATCTCGGTGACCTGGTGCTTGATTTCAGTGTTCCTGACTGATGACCGTTGACGAGCTGCGTCAGGACCTGTCTCAACGAATCGGTCGGCCTGTTGAACTGCTGCTTACCAGGGATGGTGAAGCTGTTATCGAGCTCGCTGATCTCTACCAACCTTCTCCCGCTGGTTTTGGCGGTCGGTTGCATCTCCGTGATGGAACGGCGATGAGCTGGGAGCTTTGGCTGGAGGATGGTGACAGCTGGAATTTCCACACGGCGTCGTTCACGGAGTAACCGCGGCTCGCCGGTTGACTCCTTAACCAGTTGCGGTTCACACACTGGCCTGCAATGAGAATCATTCTTAGCTTTCGGGTTGATTTGCCGCGTTCGTGTTGCGGGGATGTCGGATCAAGTTCTGAAGTTGGTGATGGTTGCTGTTGTGGTGATCATCTCTCTTGCCACAGGTCGGCCGGCTGTGATGGCCATGCGTTCTGATCGATCTCTGCCTGCTCTTGGGTTTGGTGAAGCCTTTGCAGCTGGAATCTTTTTGGGTGCCGGTTTGATTCACATGCTCGGTGATTCACAGTCGGCGTTCGACGCGGCTCACATCAACTATCCGTTTGCGATGGTGATCTGTGGATCCGTGATGCTCCTGCTTCTGTGGGTTGAACATCTGGCGAATCACGGGATGGGTTCCCCGTCTGGTAACAGCAGGTTTCTGCCGCTTACTGCTGTTGCGATGTTGTCGATTCACTCCCTGCTGATGGGTGCCGCCTTTGGGGTGTCGTCCTCAGTGGCGTTAACGGTGGTGATCTTCATCGCTGTGCTGGCCCATAAAGGCTCTGCCAGTTTTGCGCTCGGCCTGGAACTAGGTCGCTCCGAGTTTTCAAAGCGTTCCGCCTGGAGGCTATTCCTGGTGTTCGTCGTGATGTTCCCTTTCGGCGCGCTTGTTGGCCAGGCGCTGAGTACGGCTTCTGATGCCCATCCTTTGGTTGAGGCATCGATCGGCGCCGCAGCAGCAGGAACATTTCTGTTTTTCGGCACTTTGCATGGACTGGCTTCCTCGCCCATGATCAACCGCTGCTGCAACCAGCGTGAGTTCATCGCTGCAGTTGGAGGCTTCGCAGTGATGGCAGTTGTGGCGATCTGGACCTGAATATCGCCATCTACAGTTGCTTGATGTTGCACAGCGCGCCAGCACGGGCCAGCAGGATGGATATTTGTTGCGATAATTGTTGAGTATTGTGTTTCAATCGTTTGGCCTTGATGAGATTTGTTGTGAGAGTTTTTGTTTGCTGAATTTATTGTTGTGTGCCTGTTTATCTGCCTCATATTGGCAACTTCATTTCTGAGGTGTGCAGGTGGGTGATAGTGCTGGCAACAGTGGTGACTTGCCATTCAAGGAGCCTGTTGATGCATCTGAACTGAATCTCGCCCCTGACCCCACTGGGGGTGATGAGGTTCAAACTGCTGAAATTGCCAAGTCCCCGGCGAGTGTTGTTGAAGCACCATCGTCGATGCAATCAGAAGATCATGGTGATGAACTGTCGGTGTCTCGCCTCATCCAGCAGCTCTCGCTCGGCCTGGATTCACTGAAACAGTTGAATCTCCAGGGTTTCAAGCAGATTTATCCGATCTTTCTTGTTGTCTTCGGTTCCGTCATTCTTGGCTTGTTGTTGTCTTTTGTTGCCGCATTCCTGAGTTCAATGAACCATCTACCGATTTTTGGTGGTTTGTTTCAGGGGGTATCCGAACTGGTCGGTCTGGTCGTGGTTGTGCGGTTTATTACATCGAATTTGTTGCTGCAACATCGACGAGCAGAAGTGTTTGCTCGAATAGCTTTACTGAAGAAAGACCTACTGGGCGGTCAGGAATGATTTGATTTAATCTCTAAGTCTGAGAACTTCCGATCACTCCTCGATCACAAATCCGAAACTTTTAAAAATCTCGTCGTTTGTATGGATGATTTTCCTGGCGCCTGCTTGTTGCTTGACAGCGAAACCTGTCTGAGCAAGACGCCTCATCAGTGCAGCTGTGTCTTCGAATCGTTCAGCCATGTCCTCAAGGGTTCCGCAGTCTGCGGAAAGGGTGGATTCGTTCCAGGTGAAGGAGGCCATGGCGTTTTCTGAAGAGGGTGAACCAGTGCTGCGTCAGTGCAGATTTGACATGATTTTAAGGCTTTTGTCTCAGTAGTGCTGACGCCATTGGCATCGCGGCCATTGTCTGCTTCTCAGCTGGCGCTGATGGTCTGTGCCAGCAGGCGACCGAATTCCTCATGCAATCCCAGCCGTCCATCGATGTCAGAGACACGATCTGCCTTGTCTGCCAGCGTCAACATCTCCTGCTTTGAGCGAGGAGGTGCTTCGTTGGCCAGCACCACGTGCAGAGGGCAGTGCAATTTCTGAGTCTGTGCCAGCCACCAGCGCGAGTCTGAGGCTGCGTCCAGGCCCCCGCTCACGAAAGCGACGCTCGCAAAGCGAGCTCCAGGCTGGCGGCTGATGTTTTGTTGTTCACGCAGACGTTGAGGCGTCAAAAGGTTGCGATTGACCCAGACGTGCCGACGCAGCATCAGTTTCAGGATTGGTCGACTGGTGTTGAGTCGATAGAGAAGCGGTCCCACCAGTGGCAGCTCCACCAGCTGTCTGACCCAGTTGAAGCTCTTCCCTGATCGGCCTGTCATGGTTGGAAGCGGACCACGGAACGTGGGTGCAACCACCACGATCTGCGCCCAGTGCCGTGAGCATTGTTCGGCCAATCCGAGAGCGATGGGAGCACTGTGGCCAGCGGCTACAACATTGATCTTGGCCTGGTCAGCTCGATCAAGGTGTCGAAGAATGGCGGGCAAAACCTGGCGAAGTGCGTTCGCGTCGTAAGCAATCGCCGGACGCTCGCTGTCGCCGAATCCTGGCCAATCAAAGCTCACCAATTGGCAATGTTCATCCATGGCATCGGCAAATTCATGCCACTCGCCTCGGCTCGAAACTGTGCTCAGGGCTGGCAGCAGCAGCCAGAGGTCGCCGTTCTCCGGACCACGACGTTCCAGCGTGATGCGAATGTCGCGGCCGTTCAGGTTGATCTGGAGATTTTCGGGGACACCGCCGATCCGGGAATGAAGGCTCATGGTGACGTCAATGTCATCTGCTGATTGGATGGTTCCAGCTTTGCTCTGCAGCCGGTTACTCCCGATGGATGTTGCAAAGATTTGCCGAACCTCTCTATCCGCGTCTCTGGATCGAAAGGCCCCACAAGGCTGGAGAGGCCGGATCGGTTCCAATGTCGCGCCCAACTTCAGGGTTGAAAGGCTCTTCTCTCCAGGTCGCAGTTTCCGTTAGGAGAAAGCCCCTGACGGCGCATGGCCTGGACTTCCGCTCTTGCGGCTCTCAGATCAGCGCGGAAGACCGGATCGTTGTGCAATTGAGCCACGGTGCCTGAGGCGATCAGCTGGCTTGCCTGCACATCGCTTAACCAGTGCACATTGCAGATATAACGGCTCTTTCCATACTCGATGCCCCTCGTCAGGATTGCATCGCGACGTTCCGGTGCGATCTCGCTGAGAACCAGTGCCCATGCCCATCCGGCAGCGGTGTGACCGGAGGGGTATGAGCCATCACCTCTGAGCAATGTTTCCTGGTCCGGGGTGCAGATCGGCTTGCCGTTGACCATGAATGGCCTTGGGCGTTGATAGTTGATTTTGGCCTTGTAGGTCGCCAGACCGGCATCGCTCAGGGTGCGCCGCAACAGGGTGTACAGCCTTGGTGTTCCTTCCTTGGTGATCGGAACCCCAAGGGTGCAGGAGTAAATCGCTGCAGCTTCAGGGAAATTCAGATCGGCATCAATGGCCGCCACCTCCCAGCGTGGACCTCCCTGGAGCGGAAAGGTCGACTCGGCAGTGGCCACATCGAGGTCGTAGGCCAGGGAACCCTGTTTGGGGTGTGGGGGCAGCAGTTTCAGGGAGTCAGGTACGGAATCGGATGCCAGATAGCCCTCGAGAAGCCCATGCTTGATTGTCTTCAGATTCGCTGGTGAGCCAATATCCGGTTCGCAGTAAGTCGGTGTCTGTGCTCCCGCCGGCAGGCCTGCAAAGCTGATGCCAGCAATCAATCCCACAGCAGCGCAGCTGGACGCGAATCGACTCATTGATGGTTGTTGTTCGTTCGTTAACGGGTTAGCAGTTCTTCAGGATCAGCAACAACAATCCGATCCTGAGGTCTGCACTCAATGGATCAGACGCCTTGAATCAGACGCCTTGAATCTGACCCGAGGAGATGAGACGGGAATGGGGCAGATTTGTCGACAATGGATTGTCAGCCACGTGGCTTGATCAGCAGTGTGACTCCTGAGGCTGTGATCACAACAGTGAGAACTCCCAGCAGCGCAGGATAGAACGACTGCAGGTTCAGCATGCCGAACCTGCCGGTATGGATCTTGAGTAACCAGAACGCATCAATTCCTTGTTCCAGCAGAACGCTGTACAGAGAGCCGCTGATCGCTGTGATGAGTAATGGCGCTGCAGCGATCGGAACGAGCCAGCGGTGAATGCGCCGAGCCTGACGCTGTGGACCAGGGCCGCGCTTCATTGCTTTCGCAGCTGTTGATGCAGTTCACGCTCATCCGCGCAAGGCATCCAACGACCGTTGTTTTTATGAACTGTGTTGCAACCGATCTCTTCAGCGCGTTGGCGTGCTTCGGCTTCTGTTGCGTAGAGGCCCTTGCTGTGGGCCAGTGCAGGGTTCGACATCACCACCACAGATATCGCGACACCAGAGATTCCCACAACTGTTGTGCATGCAATCGCAAGAGCTGAAAAAACCATGATTCGAGTGGAGGCTCAGACCCTCACGCAGAGTGGATCTGACTGGCAGTGAACCAATCTTGCCTTTGCTGAGTGCGCGCTGGTTGTGGTTGAAGTCGCTTTGAGGTCTTTTGTCGCAGCTCGAGCATCAGTCCTTCAGCGCCGAAGCATTCAGGTGTCTAATTGGTGTCACAACGGTGGCAGCTGATAACCATTCTCACCACAATGGAGGCAATCACAAATTGTGCATGCGCGCTTTTGCTTTCACGTGTATCGCTGCGATGGCCGGTATCAGTGCCTTCTACGCGGCTCCAGTGATGGCTCACGCTGGTCATGGCGATGAGTTTGTTCAGACTGGTTCTGTTGGCCAGGTGAAGGCCAACCCCAAGCGCGATCAAATGCTCGGGATCGTTTCTGAAAAGCCCAAGGTCGAGGCCAATGGACAGTTGAGTGTGCCGAACGTTGCCATCGTCAAGGCGAATGGACAGCCCTATGTCTTCGTGTTCAGCGGAACCACTTATGACCCGGTCGTGATCAAGCCAGGTACCGTTTCCGTTGACCGCACGGTGGTTCTCGACGGTGTGACTTCAGACGAGCAGATTGTCGTCTCCGGTGCATTGTCGATCTTCGCTGAATCGCAGAAAAACAAGCGCTGAATTCGGCTCATTCTCAGTCTGACCTTCAGCGATTCCACGGTTCATTGATGTTCAATAATCTGCTGAACAACATTCTGCGTTGGTCGATCACCCGCAGATGGCTCGTGCTGATCAGCTCTTTACTGATCAGTCTCCTCGGCGTGATCAATGTTTTGCAGATGCCGCTGGATGTGTTCCCGCCTTTTGCACCACCTCAGGTTGAGATTCAGACCATCGCGCCCGGTCTGGCGCCCGAGCAGGTCGAGCATCAGATCACTGAGCCGATCGAGGCGGCTGTCAATGGACTGGGAGGGGTTGATCTAGTTCGATCCGCATCCAAGCCAGGCCTGTCGATGGTGCAGGTGGTGTTCCGTGATTCGGCCAGCTTGGAGCGTGCCCGCACGGCCGTGTCGGAACGGTTGCAGCAAGTGCGGACGAAGCTGCCTGAACCGGCGGAAGCTCCTGAAATTTCGCCGTTGCTGTCTCCTCTGGGAACGATTCTTCAATACGCATTCACGCTTCCGGAGAACGCCTCCCGCGAGCAGGCCTTGCAACTTCGCACCCTCGTGCAGCGCACTTATGAACATCCGCTGCTGGCTATTCCCGGTGTGGCACAGGTGACGATCTATGGGGGTGACAGTCCACAGACCCAGCTGCAGCTTGATCTCAGGGCTCTGAAGAATCAGGATGTCTCCTTGAATGAAGTCGTAGAAGCAGCAGGCAACGCTCAGTTCAATGGTCGCGGTGGTGTGCAGATTTCCGGTGGTCAGGAGCGTCTGATCCTCAGCGACCATGCCATCAGCAACGACGACGACATCAGGCGTTCCGTGGTCCGTGCTGGTGATGGTCGTGCCATTCCCCTCGGCTCAATCGCAGAGGTGAGATCCGGGGCTGCGATGCGCCGCGGTGCCGCCAGCCTGAACGGACAACCGGCTGTGGTGTTGATGATCAACAAACAGCCTGATGTGGATACGCCTCAGCTGACGCGCACTGTTGAAGACAGCATGCGTCGGCTTCAGACGTCGCTTCCTGCGGATGTTTCGGTCACTCAGACGTTCCGTCAGGCGAAGTTCATCGAGATCGCCATCCGCAACGTCAGTGAATCACTCCTGCTCGGAGTGGTGATTGTTGCGGTGGTGCTTCTGCTGTTTTTGATGAACTGGCGAACGGCCTTGATTGCCCTCAGTGCCATTCCTCTTTCCTTGCTGGTTGGGCTGTTGCTGATGCGCGGGCTCGGCCTCCAGCTCAACACGATGACCCTTGGCGGTCTGGTGGTGGCAATTGGTTCCGTTGTCGACGATGCCATCGTCGATATGGAGAACTGCTATCGGGGTTTGCGCAGCAACCGGCTTCAGGACAAGCCGTTGAATCCTCTTGATGTGGTGTTCAGAACCTCCGTTGAAGTGCGACAGCCCGTGCTGTTCTCCACCTTGATCATCGTTGTGGTGTTTGCACCGATCTTCACGCTCAGTGGCGTGGAGGGGCGTATTTTCATGCCGATGGGGATCGCCTATGTCCTGTCGATCGTTGCCTCGACAGCAGTTGCGCTCACCTTGTCACCAGCACTCTGCGCCTTGCTTCTGAGTCGTGCTCCCTTGCCGGCTGCCGCGTCATGGGTGGAATCTCATGTACAGGCTGTTTACCAACCCCTGCTCGAGTTTGTCCTGAGGTCACCTCGTCGAGTGCTTGTGCTGGCTGTGTCTGTGGTGATTGCAACCCTGTTGATTCTTCCCAGTCTGGGCAGGGTTTTCCTGCCTGAGTTCCGGGAGCAGTCACTGGTGAACTCCATGGTGCTCTACCCCGGTGTCTCTCTGGAGATGACCAGCCGAGCGGGTCGACTGCTCTCCCAACAGCTCCAGTCCAGCGACGATGTGGAGTGGGTGCAGGTCAGAGCCGGCCGTGCACCGGGCGATGCCGATGGCGCAGGGGTGAACATCGGCCATGTGGATCTGGAATTAAGTGATCAGGCGATGCGAGACCGTCCCGCTGCGATCGCTCGTATCCGCGCAGTTTTTGTTGATCTGCCTGGAGTGGCACCCAACGTGGGTGGATTCATCTCACACCGAATGGACGAGGTTTTGTCAGGCGTGCGCAGTGCTATCGCGATCAAGATCGCCGGCCCCGATCTGCTGGAACTGCGTGATCTTGGCGAGCAGGTCCGCGATGCGGTTGGTGAAGTTTCCGGAGTGGTTGATCTGCAGCTGGAGCCGCAGTTGCCGGTGCCTCAGGTCCAACTGCGGATCGATCGCGAGGCGGCACTGCGCGAGGGAGTCAGCGTCGCCGCACTGGCGCGGGCCGCTGAGGTGGCTCTGCATGGAACGACCGTTGGCCAAGCGCCATCCTCCGGCGTTTCTACGGCCCCTCTTGTTGTGACGCTTCCTGCAGAGCAGCAGGGCGACCTGCAGTCGCTGAGCGAGCTTCCAATCCGAACCGCATCTGGGGCGTTGAAGCCGCTCGGCGATTTCATCACCTTTGAACAGACGACGGGTCCCAACGAGGTCAATCGCGAGGATGTCTCCCGAAGAATCGTCGTATCCGCCAACGTCGCCGGTCGCCCCCTGGGGCCTGTGGTCAATGACATTCGTCGGCGCGTAGAGCAGTCGGTGAAACTGCCTCCCGGCTATACCCTGCGCTATGGGGGGCAGTTTGAGTCTGAACAGCGTGCCACCCGTTCCTTGGTGCTTTACAGCCTGCTTGCTGCTGGAGTGATCGCGGCTGTGATGGTGGTGGCTGTTCGCTCGCTGCCTGCCACGGTTGCCATTCTGCTTAATCTCCCGCTTGCCCTGGTTGGGGGTCTTGTCGCGGTTCTGCTCAGTGGCAGTGTGCTTTCCGTGGCATCACTGATCGGATTCATCACCCTGTTCGGCGTGGCAGTCCGCAATGGCCTTCTGCTGGTTGACAACTACAACCGACGTCATCAGAGAGGTGAGAGCCTGAAGGCGTTGATCCGTGCCGGCACTCTTGATCGTCTCAACGCGATCCTGATGACCGCCCTCACCTCATCGCTGGGGATGTTGCCTTTAGCGCTGGCCTTTGGCGCCGGCAACGAGATTCTGCAGCCGCTGGCGATCGTGGTGCTGGGTGGTTTGATCACGTCGACCCTGCTCACGCTGGTTGTGATTCCGGCCCTGTACGCGCGATTTGGATCCAGGCTTCTTGCTGATGCAACCCTCTGAACATTCAGGAGTCATCCTGATCAACCGTGGCTAGCAAAGGATGCAGCTCATTCATCAGCGACGTCCCACCGCTGATCAATTCTTGCGTCGATAGATATGTCACCACGCCCTCCCGGAGGCAGACCAGCACATGATGCGGCCCAACGCAATCTCAAGGCCTGCCATCTGCGTGCCAAGCGTGCCAGGCAGGGTTGGCGGCCCTGGATATTGTTCGGTATCGCATCGCTCTTCTACTTCTACGAGTTCTTTGCACGGGTCGCTCCGGGCGTGCTGCACTCTGAGCTGATCAAGGTTTCCGGCGCCAGTGAAGGTGTGTTCGGTTTCTCCATGAGTCTGTATTTTCTGGCCTATGCGCCTGCGCAGCTGCTTGTTGGCCGTCTGCTGGATCGCCATGGTGTTCGTGCCGTTGCAGCTCCGGCAGCGGTGCTTGTTGCGCTCGGATGCCTCCTTTTCGCCACAGCAGACAACATTGTCCTGATGGGTCTGGGACGGTTCTTCCAGGGGCTTGGCAGTTCCGTGGCCTATCTGGGAGTGATCTATCTCTCACTGATCTGGCTGCCGCCTCAGCGTCACGGCATGGTTCCGGGGATGGTCACCGGCATCGGCACGCTGGGGGCTGCGACAGCGCAGTTTCCCCTGCTGCTGATTTCAGATCACTTCGGATGGAGGATGCCGCTGTTGATCTGCACCGTGGCCGGCATGATCATCGCCTGCTTGATCTGGCTCTATTTACCGAGACGACCGAGCTGGTTTATCGAGTTGATGCGAGAGGACGGCTTCGATCCGAACAGCCCTGAACCGATGGGGTTTCAGCTCAACAGAATTCTGCACATTCGCAATCTGTGGATTCTTTCGCTCGCCGCCGCGGGTGTTTATCTGCCGGTTTCTGTGATCGGTGATCTCTGGGGTGTGTCCTTCTTCAGTATCGAGGCCGGTCTTCCTGATGATCAAGCCAGTCTGATCACCACCCTGGTGTTCATCGGCTTCGCTATCGGCGGTGTGGTCGCCGGCCACTGGTCCGATCGCATTGGTCGCCGCAAGGTCCTGTTCACATCAGGTGCCGTCAGTGCAGCCTGCTTTGCTCTGCTGCTCTGTTTCACAAGTCGTCTTCCTGTCAGCCTTGTGGCTGTGCTGGTGGCCGCTCTGGGGCTCACCTCGGGAAGTCAGGCTCTGGCCTTTGTGATGGTGGCCGATACCGCCAAGCGTCATACGCGAGCGATCACGCTTGCCTTCCTCAATTTCATCGTGATGTTTTTTCCGGTGATTGTGCAGCCGACCGTGGGTCTGTTTTCCCAATGGGGGCTGCCGGCGGGAACACGACCCTCATCCATGCAGGAGCTGCAGGGATATGCCGTTGTGGTGGTGGGGATGCTGGCCGCGGCTGGCCTGAGTCTTCTTGTGCAGGACACCAAACCGCGAGATGAGGAAGGCCTTCTGTTGAGTCATTGAGAACAGGCAGGTACCAGCAGTGAAGGAGACGCCATCGACCGTTGATGTGCTCGTTGTCGGTGGTAACGGGCGCGTCGGAGCCTCAACAGTGCGCTGGCTCAACCGGCTCTCCCGCCGTGACGCAGAGTGCACGCCTCTCAGGCTTGCCATCGGCGGTCGCAGCCGGGCCAATTTTGTGGCTGTTCGCAAGCGACTCGATCTCCCGGAGCTCGTCTTCAGGCCGGTGGATCTCGAGGCTGGTCTTGAGTCGCTCGTCGCCGTTGTTCGTGGGGTCAAGTTGGTTGTGCATACGGCGGGACCGTTCCAGGGGCGAACGCAACCTGATCTGCTGCGGGCCTGCATCAATGCAGGGGTGCCGTATTGCGATGTCTGTGATGAGTTCAGCCTCAGTCGACATGCCAAGGACCTCTCGGGAGATGCTGTGGCGGCAGGGGTTCCTGCCGTGGTGTCCTGCGGAATCTGGCCTGGAGTCAGTGCACTGATGGCGGCTGAAGCGGTGCAAAAGCTTGGCGGCCCGGAGGTCTGTGAACGCGTGGAGTTCAGCTTTTTCACGGCTGGAACCGGTGGTGCTGGGCCCACCATCGTGAGTGCCACCTTTCTGCTTCTGGCCAGCAGGGTGTTGAACTATGTGAATGGCTGGCTCACGTTCAAAGAGCCATGGACCGAGCGTCGCGTGGTTGACTTCGGTGCAGGCGTGGGTAGCCATGCCTGCTTTCTGCTCGACAATCCGGATGTGCCATCCACCGTTGAAGCGTTGGCCGTTGCCAACTGCGCTTCGCGTTTTGGTACTGCACCGGGAATCTGGAACAGTCTTTTCGCTGCCATGAAACTGCTGCCGAGCGATCTGCTCGTCAATCGCGCTGCGATGCAGGGTCTGGCCCTGTTTTCGATGCCGATCATCCGGGTGGTCGACAAGCTTGTCGGCGCCACCAATGCCATGCGTGTTGATGCGGTCAGCAAGGGTAATTGCGATTCAGGTCTGCCCGCCAAGGTCACGTTGCGTTGCGTGCATGCGGATCTCGAAGATTGCGTCGGTCAGGCCACAGCAGCATTCGCGATCGAGATGCTGCGCGGACGCCCAGGCCTCTCTTCCGCTGAGCAGACCATTCCTGCAGGTGTCTGGTATCCGGCCGAGCTGCAGGCGAAGGCACGGAACAACATCCTCCAAGTGGTCAGTGAGAAGGCTCTGCTCTGGGAGATCTGAGCGACCAGAAACACCGTTGCGTTCAGCAGTTGCGCGAGATGCAGCGGAAGCCGAGGTGACTTGTGCTTTCGCTGGCTTCCTGAGGAGAGCGGGCAGCAGGGCGGAAGCGGAGGCAGTACTGAGGCGAGCAGAGGTGCGAACCACCCTTGATGATTTTCAGGTCGCCTCCGGCTTCGGATCCTGAGCAGCAGCAGTGCACTCCCGGATGGTCCTGCCAGGCGCTTTCTGTCCATTCCCAGACATTGCCTGCCATGTCAAAAAGGCCGTAGCCATTGGCTGGGAAGCACCCGACAGGCGATGTTCCCTTCCATCCATGCGCACCTTGATTGTTAAACGGAAAGTCGCCCTGCCAAGTGTTGGCGAACAGCGTATCTCCCTGATTCGGTTGCTCGCCCCAGGTGTAGGTGGCTCCATCTAGACCTCCGCGTGCGCACCATTCCCACTCCGGCTCATGCGGCAGGGCCAGACCTGCCCAGTTCGCATAGGCGCGGGCGTCGTGCAAGGACACATGCACAACAGGGTGGTCCAGCCGCTGATCCAGGTTTGATTCGGGGCCATGGGGGTGACACCAGTTCGCACCGGGAATCCACGCCCACCACTTGCGCCAGTCATTGAGTGGCACAGGCCCCTCTGTTCCGATGAACACCACGGAACCTTCGCGATCTTTGCGCTCAGCTGTCGTGACGTAACCGCTGTCGGCGACGAAATCCTTGAACTCTGCGTTCGTCACCAGCCTCGACTGGATCAGCACATCATCGACCTTCACCACAACGGTCGGTGACTCTTCGATGTAAAAAGCGGTGGATCCCATTGAAAGTGATCCACCGCGAACGTGAATGAGCCCCTGAGTCTTGGCGTTGTTCAACTGCAATTCACTCGGTTTTGTTAATGGGTAAACGACGTCATGCTGAAGGTCGAGGGATTGGGATGCTCCTTGATGGAGGTTAGATAGTTGCCGACGATTTTCATGTACGGACCCAGAACCCAGGCGCATGTTCCGACCACGTTGAATTCCTCCCTGGGATCCCTCTCGATGTGGAACACCGACGGATATCCCATCCCCTCCACTCGATAGGCACAGACTCCCAGGGAAGATGGATTGGTCTGAGACTGGATCACCTGCTTCGGATAGATGCGCCACTGTTTCCAGCGCACAGCGGCAATTTCACCTCCGATGAAGGTGATCAGATGATCGCGACTCGATCGTTCGCTTTCACCAACGAAGAACTTCCATTGATTGACCCCGTCGTAGGGACGATCGTCGGGAAGGCTGGATCCCAGCATTCCTGCGATGGTGGGCACGAAATCGTGGATCGACACCATTTCATTGCTTTTGCGAGCAGGAATGTTGCCCGGCCATGACACCATGCCCGGGACACGCAGCGATCCTTCGAGAACGTCGCCTACTTCGCCCCGGAAGGGGCCCGGTGAGCTGCCTTTGAAGTCGGTGCTGATTACCTGGTTCTGAACCGGTCCATTGTCAGAAAGGTAGATGATGATCGTGTTGTCTCTGATTCCCGCTGCTTCGACGGCCGCCACAACCTGGCCAACGCGGTGGTCGTGCTCCATGAGCATGTCCCCGTAAGGCCCCGATGAGGATCGATTTTCGAAGTCGCGGTGGGCTCCCTCCGGGTAGTGCACATGAGACCATCCGACATAGAGAAAGAAAGGATCGTCGCCGGCTGACTTCTCCTTGATGAATGACGTTGCCGCATCGGCGATGTCACCTTCAACGTGACGGCGATACGCGAGGTCATAGGGGCGAACGCGGCGCAGGCTGCCGTCATCGTTCGACTCCCAGATGTGCGACTGCGCTGCTTCGATCTGATCTTCGCTCAGGCCCGAGCGACGCATCGTCTGTGGATAGAGAGTGGCATCGGTGGTTTCCAGAATGCCGACGCGGTAGGAGTCAAATCCCTGCCTGGTGGGGATGCTCTGCTCCTCCTCTCCCAGATGCCACTTGCCGACCATCCCTGTGGAGTAGCCGTTCTCCTTGCAAATTTCGGCGAGTGTCAACTCCCCCTCCTGCAGAGTGCTGGGAGTTCCGCCCACGATGATGCTGTTCAGGCCTGAGCGAACGCTGTAACGGCCGGTCATCAGGCCAGCCCGCGAGGGCGTGCAGCCGGGCTCCACAAAGAACTGGGTGAGCATTAGGCTTTTTTCAGCCAGGTCATCGAGATTCGGCGTCGGCATCCCGCGCAGATCGCCGCCGCTGCCGTAGCAGCCGAGGTCACCGAAGCCGATGTTGTCGGCGAGCATCAAAACAATGTTTGGCCGATCTGTGTCGGCCTTCCAGGAAAGGTTCCCAACGGTGCCTGTCATGTTCAGAGAGAGAGGCGTTTGTTGTTCTGATAGCTCGTTTCTTTGTTTCGCTTCTCGCCGCGAAGCTCATCTCGCACAATTGGGATCCAAGCTCCTGAATCCAACCAACGCAAAGCAGTTGGCGTCGTCTGGCGCCTAGCTTTAACTGCCATTGATCTCAGACCGATGATTCCGGGACAGGCCCCGATGCTGCGTGATCGCAGGCCTGAGGTGATGGATCAGCCTGGTCTGGATCCCGCCGAACATGACCGGGCGCTTCGTGGTCTGCGCAGAATCAATGCAGTCAGTCGTTGTGTTCCAGGACTGTTTCGTCATCTGGAAGCGCTTTCGCTTGAGTCTCCTGCAGAGCCTCTGACTGTGCTGGAACTGGCCTGTGGAGGGGCCGACACAGCCATCGAGCTGGCCGCAATGGCACAACGACGACAGCTGAACTGGTCGATCCAGGCCTGCGATCTGAACCCAGAAGCGATTCGCATCGCCCGTCGCAATGCCGCCAGACACAACAGCAGTGTTGGTCTGTTCGTTGCCGACGCGCTGACTCCCCCCGAGTCAGAACAATTCGATGTTGTCTACTGCACCCTTTTCGTACACCACCTGGATCCCGTCGATGTGGTGCGACTGCTGGCTGTGATGGCTGCCCGGGCAAGTCGTCTTGTGCTGGTGGATGATCTGATCCGCAGCCGCCTGGGGTATGCGCTGGCCTGGGCCGGAACCCGCTTGCTGAGCCGATCCTGGGTGGTGCATTACGACGGTCCGCTGTCGGTTCAGGCGGCATACACGCCCTTGGAGATTCTCGAGCTCGCGGCCCAGGCTGGGTTGCACAATCCCGTGTTGGAACGCACCTGGCCTGAGCGATACCGGCTTTGCTGGAGACCCCACTGAAATGCAGAGGAGCTGGGACGTTGTTGTGATCGGAGCAGGAGTCGCTGGTGGCCTGGCCGCCTACGACTGTGCACGTCGCGGTCTGACTGTTCTGCTCGTTGAGAAGCGTTCTTTCCCGCGTTGGAAGGTTTGCGGTTGTTGCTTCAATGCCAATGCCCTGGCTGCCTTGACTGCGGTTGGGCTGCCGGACCTCATCGGTGATCAGGGAGGTGTGGCTCTCGATCAAGTGCGTCTTGGCTGGAACGGCAGTTCGCTGAATTTGGGGTTGCCCGGTGGGTTGGCCCTTTCCCGGGAGAGTTTCGACCAGGCCTTGGTCCATGCAGCTGAAGCGGCAGGAGCCACGCTGAGATTTCAGACCAGTGCCGTTCTTGAGCAGACTTCCGCCGGTGAGCGAGTGGTGCGACTGCGTCCTTCCGGCGGTGCGCCAGCCGAGCGGGTTCGGGCCCGTGTTGTTCTTGTCGCAGCTGGTTTGCAGCATCAGGTTCTGGCGTCGAGCGATGATTCGAGGCCCCGGATCGCCGAGAGATCAAGGGTCGGAGCCGGTTGTCTCATCAACGACGACGATGATGTTTACGCATCCGGTGCGATCCATATGGCTATCGGCCGACATGGATACGTTGGCCTGGTGCGACGTGAGGATGGAGCGCTTAACCTGGCAGCTGCTTTCGACCCCGCTGCACTCAGGTCTGCAGGTGGAGCGTCCTGTGCGGCGGATCTGGTTCTGCGTCGGGCCGGTTTCGCCGTTCCGCGAGCTCTGGAGACATCACGCTGGCAGCTGACTCCGGAGCTGACACGCCGATCCGGTGTGTTTGCCGGTGAACGCTTTTTGCTGCTGGGCGATTCCTCCGGTTATGTGGAACCTTTCACTGGTGAAGGCATGGCCTGGGCTCTCGCTGCCGGAGCGGCGGTGGCTCCTTTCGTGGAGGAGGCCCAGGGAGCATGGAGCGGTGCTCTTGAGCGGCGTTGGCAACAGAAGCTGGAGGAACTAACGGTGAGTCGTCAGCGTCTTTGCCGACTGTTGTCGACATTGTTGCGTCAACCGCTCGCCACCGCCGCCGTATTCAGGTTGGCGTGCCACTGGCCAGAAATACCTGAGCGTGTCATCAGCGCTCTCAATCGGGATGTATCTCATACGGCTTGCCCTGATCCATGCCTCTGACACTCCATGGCATCGGTACTGCAGTGCCCACTCAGAGGCTGAGTCAAGCGGAAGCTGTGGAAGTGGCGCATCGGATCAATGCCGAAAGTCCAGACAAGGCCAGGCTGATGGCTCGGATCTATCAGAAGACCAAGGTGCTCAACCGTGGAAGTGTGCTGCTCGGGAATGATGCAGACCATGCCACCAGCCAGGAGCGTCTCAGCTTTTACGGACCCGACAGTCCTGGCACTGCGGAACGGATGCAAGCCTTCGATGATCATGCCGGCTGGCTTGCCCTGGAGGCTGTCCGTCAGGCGTTAGATGATTCCGGTTTGCCGCCGTCAACGATCACCCATCTGGTGACTGTGAGCTGCACTGGCTTTCAATCCCCTGGGGTCGATCTTTTCCTGATGGACAAGCTTGGATTGTCCGCTGCGGTGCAGAGAACCCATGTTGGATTCATGGGCTGTCATGGAGCGCTTAACGGTTTACGTGTCGCCCATGCTTATGCCGAGATGGATCCCAACGCCGTGGTTCTGCTCTGCGCCGTGGAGCTTTGCAGCCTGCATATGTCGTATGGCTGGCATCCTGAACAAGTGGTGGCCAATGCGTTGTTCGCCGATGGAGCTGCAGCTGTTGTCGGCTCATCTGGCCCACCATCCTCCGATCGGGACCTTGTGCTGCAGAGCAGTGGTTCGATGGTGATTCCCGAAAGTGCTGATCTCATGCACTGGGAGATTGGTGATCACGGCTTTTCCATGGGATTGTCGCCGCTTGTGCCCGAAACAGTGGGGTCAGCACTGCAGCCCTGGTTGCAGGAATGGCTGCAGAATCGTGCCGTCAATCTCTCGGATATATGCAGCTGGGCCGTGCATCCAGGTGGTCCGAGGATTCTTTCGACCTGCGCTGAAGCATTGGCACTGGACACCAAGCTTCTGGAGGAGTCCAGAGTCGTCCTCCAGAATCACGGCAACATGTCGTCGGCAACGATCCTTTTTATTCTCGAACGCCTGCGTCAGCGATCGGTTGCTGGTCCTTGTCTTGCGCTGGCTTTTGGCCCTGGGCTCAGTGCAGAGGTTGCACTTCTCGATCTTCAGGTTGCAGAATGAATGTCTTCAGCGCGTCAACAGTCCGAGCGTTATGGCCGTGTTGTGTTCCACGGAAAGCCTGGAAAAGCAGAGAACAGCATCAGCAAAAGCCCCTGGGCAACAACAATGGTGCTGCAGCCGACCAGGGTCCAGCGCCGAGACGCTGTGGACAACCAGTTGGAGTAGAGGCGGCTCAGCCATGGCACCAGCAAGTAGCCGGTGAGCAACACTGTGATCAAGTTGCTGATCAACATATTGAGCGGCAAAGATAACTTGCCAAGGGTTGATCCCCCGAGCCACATCAGCAACATCACAGAGGGATATAACGCCAGCCAGACAAGCAGATTTACCTTCCAGATCGGTGTTCGCGATGTCCCCTTTGCCTGAATCCACTGGTCAAAGGAGTTTGAATCCAGGCGGAAGCGATATTGATAGCCGATCAGTTTTTCTGCTTGATTGAGCAACTCTCTTCTCTGTGAGCTGTCCAGCCAGAGAAGGCACTGCTCCAGTTCCTCAAAGCGAACATGTGTGGTGACATTCAGTTCTGAACCAGTGCCTGAATTCTCGTAAACAACATCCTGTCCGAGGTAGCCGTTGAAAGCCTGAGCAGCACAATTCATACGCTCCTGAATGTTCTGATAGTCCTCACGCTGTGAGGCATCGATGGAGCTGTGAATCGTGTAAACAAATCGACTTTCGGTTTGCTCAGACATGGCGGATCTGGCTTTTGAGGCTCAATAGCGTGCCCCGTCTGGCAGCTCACGAAACTCATCCCACACGTTGCAAGCCTCGCATTTGAGGATCTGTGTGAGTTTGATCTCACGTTGATCTTTTGGTCTCTGCATGTCGTGATTGATGGCTTCATCAGAAAACAGGTCGTTGTAATCCGACCAGGAGGCCGCGTAGAACACGTTGCGTATGCCAGCCCAGTAGGCCGTGGCGTAACACATCGGACAACATTCACAGCTGGTGTACATCACGCATCCAGACAGATCCCATGTGCCCAGTTTCTTGCAGGCCGCTCGGATCGCGTTCACTTCAGCATGAGCGCTCGGGTCAAGATCCTTGATGACACTGTTGCCTGCCGAGGCCACGATTTCGCCATTCTTGGCAACCACAGCTCCAAAGGGGCCCCCTGATTTATTGACGATCCCTGCTTCACGCATCTGGTGGATCGCTTCACGCATCAAGGCTTCATCGTGTTTTGCTGCCATGGCCAGGAGGAGCACTCTGCTGAATCGTGACGATGACCATCGCCAACGACAACGAAAGGAACCAAAACGACAAGTTTTGGGTAGCCAATCATCAAACACCAGCTTCGATCGCAGCAGCTTCAAGGCGAAGCTGACCAGGGGACGGGTGGTGCCCATCCTGAGTGATGTCATTCGCCTGGCTGGCCTTACTGCAATCACAGTCATGAACCACTGAAGGGCAAGGAGGGGGCGAAGTGAAGCTGGGGCTCAGGTCTTTGGCGCAAGCAACGGCAATACTCCGTCGATCTTGACCCCACCTGACACCCGGACTTGGATAACGCTCTCAAAACAGCATGGTGAGTTGCAGAAGACCACTGACCGAATCATCTTCTGCGTCACGGTCACCCACGAGAGGCAGCACGGTGATCGTTGGCTGGAAATACAGCGAATCGGCGAGGGCGATTTGGGCGTATCCCTGCAACATCAGCTCATTGGGATTGAATTAACTTCCAAAAATGGTTCGCTTCTATTGATTTTTGCCCATGAGAGACCGACCCCGATGCTGTCGTTCGGACGGCTTTCCAGAGGCCCCATTGCCGTCACCCCCGCCGTGACGGACGCACCCATCTGATTGCTGATGGACGGAGACCAGCCGGCACTGAGAAAACCATTGATCCCACTGCTGTCTTGCTCAGGCCGAAAACTGGAAAATCGTTGATTCAGCAGGGCATACACCCCCCATGCACCCAATTCGCTGAAGCAATTCGTGGTGCTGTCGTTTTGGCAGACCACAGATTCGCCCCCTTGCGACCAGGCACCCAATCCAAAGGATCCTGGTTTGAGAGCATTACCCAGGACCCATCCACTCCCGGATTCAGCGATGATGAATAAAAAAGACCTCTCAACCATCATCGCAGGCACCAATCAAGAAACGCTTAATCCCTTGTTTCATGCAGAAGTTCAAACAATCAACAGCTACTACAACTTAAAAAGCGAGCAGCATGTCGACCTCAAGGAGGTTCTTTTCTTGGCCACACATGAACCCTGCACACTCTGTTCATCTGCGATTACATGGGCAGGATTTGACAATTTCTACTGCTTTTTTAGTCACGAAGATTCCCGTGATTCATTCCAGATCGGGCATGACCTCAACATCCTCAAAGAGGTCTTTAAGAATGATCCGGGAGAATATGCACGCATAAACAACTACTGGACGGGCTACAGCATCTGCGATCTGATCGAAAATTGCGATAGCAGTGATCGATATTCGTTCAATCAACGCGCCACATCGCTGCGTGGAACCTACCAGAAACTCTCCAGCCAGTATCAACAAAGCAAAGGGCAATCAAGTGACCCCGCTTATATTTCTCTGAATTAATAAATAACGGCCATCACATCCAACCATCGTGAACACCGGCGTAGGGTCGTTCAATCAATGATTGAACAGGGGGATTGGACTACCCAGGGAGAACAATCGGGATGCATTCGTGATGGCAGGAATCACAGCTCTGAGGGCTCCTCTGCGATCACTCGCCAGCCTGTGATGGTACGTCGAGTGTCGGCAAGATCTGATCTGGATCCCACCGGCGCTTGATCTCGCGCAAAAGCGCAAGATCCTCCGCATAGGCCAGCTGCAATTGACGTCCGTAGCGAATCGTTCCGGGATGGCGTTCCACCAAATAGACGTGGCAACAGATTGGGGCTAGAGCATCGAAAAGGGCATCAGACCATTGCCTCACCAATGGCCCAGCCAGGCTGTCGTCAGGATGCCAGAGACCCGAAATCACAATTGACCATTCGGCATCTCGCCCTTTGTAAGTGGAGCTGTGCATCGCTTGATCACGCACCGCTCCACCGATGTGTTGCAAATCAATCCGACAGAGAGGATTCGGAGCTCGTTGAATCGCTTTGGTCAGAATGCTGGTCAGAGTTTCCGTCTGGCCAGGTTTCACGCTGATGGCATGAATCCAGGATCGAAGTCGCCGTCGCCGATTGGTATCTGCTGCCGGCTCCATCGGAAAGGATCCGTCATGCAGAGGCATGTTGAAGTCCGGTAAGTCCTCCAAGCCCATCACGCGATCCCGCCAGACATCCACGGAATCTGCTTCGCATGGAGACACATCGCTATCCTCTGCGACGTTGACGACGTAGCTCAGTACAGAAGGCTCTTTGCTGTCGGGAGGGACTCCCAGCACAAATGAGCACGACCTGGATCGAGGCATGACCTCCGCCTCCTGGAGATGGTTTTGCAACTTCTCAAGAGCATGCAGGGAACGCATCACATCCAACGATCGTCGTGCGTGGGTCCGAAGCGTGGCCTCCGTGATCACGGCGAGAAAGGGTGCAGCTCCCCGCAGCAACCTCCAGCTCTTGGGATCCTGCGCCTCCCCCTGCAAGACAAACGGTGTGCCGTCGGCTCGAACACCCCGCAACGCCACGATGCTGTCGAGGGTGAGACCCAAGCTGCGGCTGAGATGGCCGATGCCGCCCATCAAGAGCAGACCAAAGCCGGGCGTTGCATGCGTGCCCACAGGGAGCATGCATCGATGGGGTGACAAGGCCTGAAGCAGTGCTCCCATACCGACGCCTGCCTGCACCCGCACCTGATGGTCCTCAAGCTCAATGGCTGTGAAGTGCGCAGAAAGATCAAGCACCAGTGCTCCATCGGCCGCACAGAAGCGGCTATGGCCTCCGCTGCGCACCATCAGAGGCACGCCGGCTTGGCGTGCCTGCAGAACAGCATCAACCACATCCTGTTCGCAGCGAGGCTGAAGGATCATCAGCGGATCGCAAGCTGCAGCGTCACCGTTAAACAGTTCAGCGAGTGCTCGCTCGTAGTCAGCATGCCCTGGATGCAAAGCCATTGACGTCTTTTAAAATAGAGGCGTGTACCGAAGCTGTTCACTCATGCTGGGTGGCGTCTGAACCGTTCGCACCAACAAGCGATAAAGCGCAACAGCGGTTTGCATTACCAGAAACCAGTTCAGCAGCAGGCGCGGAAGTAAGACTGATGCCAATCGACTCATGGCGCGAGGGGATCGTTGTACACGACTCACCCCCCTGGGCTGATCTCGCGAGCTGGCGTGCGAATCAACAGACTCAATGCGGCTGCCATGGCCAATGGAACAATGAAGAAGCTCATGGATTGCTGATAGTTCAGGAATATGAGTTGTGATACCCCTGAGAGGTCCTCTCCGACGAGAGACATCAACAACCCACCACCCACAAACACAAATGTGAGCAGGAGCGGGGTGGCCACAGTGGCTGTCTTCTCGGGAAGCTCCCGACGAACAAATGACAATCCCAGGGGAGCGGCCCCAAGACCAAATCCGAGAACGAACATGGCCAGAAACGCCATAGAGGTGCTTAGCGAGACACTCAACAACCAGGTCATGGTGATCAAGGCAAGTGCTGAAAACACTCTGGACGGAGCCGTTAGTCCTGAACGAGTGGCCCAGAGGCCTCTGATCACTCCGCCACGCGTGAGTCCAGACACGAGCATGGAGTTCATCGAAGCAGCAAGGCCTGAGGTTGCATCAAAAAGATCCACCTGAAAGCGGATATTCCATAGATCCTCGAGAGCCAGGAAACAGGAGAACAGACCGACGAAGTACAACGTCCCAACCCAGAAGCGTGGCGATCTGATGCACAGCACAAGACCGTCCAATTTCGGCCCAGGAAGGGACCCTCTGTCACGGCATTGCTGGCCCCTGCGACTGAGGTGACAACAGCAAAAGCATCAGCAAAGAGAGACCGATTCAAACAACTGTGCTTGCTCCAAATAAACGACTCGGCTTGCTAAACCATGGCAGAAAAGCGAAGACACCGGTTAAAGCTCCCACTCCATTGGCGCAGCTTTGGCTGACATTGAGCATCAGTGGAAAACGGCGCGAATAAACCATCGAAACTACCTCTACAACGCCAACAAAAGCTGTTCCAAAACCAATTCCAAAGAGACACCTTGCCAGAAGCTACTGAGGAAATGAGTTGGCCAATGTCATCACCCAGGCTCCAGAAGCGGCAATCCAAGCTGAACCCACCATCAGCAGACGCATCGGAACGCGTGTCAGCAGAATTCCCAGGAAAAATTGAGAGAAGGAGTAAGCAAAGAAATAAACCCCACCAGCCAAACCAATCTGGGCCTCATTCAGCCCTAACTTTGAAGACAATCCACCAGCTGCGATTGCGTAACCAACAACACAAACCAAATTCATGCAGAAGAAGATCTTCACAACGAGCCATTTCAAGAAACCTGATCGGCCGATCTCCATGACAAATACATTGTGGTCGAACAGTAGCCACCGAAAGCAGCAATGGCATCAATCACTTCAGAGGGGCCATTCAGAATGAAGATAGTAATGATGATCAACAAAGCGAGCACTTTCCGAAGATGGGGAAAAGTTTTCAGTCCAAAGACATTTATGTTTTCAAATGACAATAATATGCTTCATAAACTGACCGTCAAAAGAATGGATCAAAATAAATCAAACTCAGCCTTTCTTCTGGACACCAAGCGCATCCAGGCCACCGATGGCACGGTGGAGGGGAAACCTGCATTCATCCAGGCCAAACCGACCAGACTTGATATAAATTGTGCCGGCAAGGTCGAGCCCACGATTGCATCGTTCATGGCAGCCACCGCTGCAAAGGGTGACCCTGATTGATTGATCACACCGGCTTCACGCATCACGGCTTCATCCTGTTTTGCTGCCATGGTCAGGAGGAGCGCTCTGCTGAATCGTGTTGATGACCATCACCATCACCATCACCATCACCATCACTATCACCAACGCCAACGAAAGGAATGAAAGCGACAAGTTCGCGTTAGCCGGTCATTGATTAGAGGTTCAAGCATCGGTCGACAGAATTCGCAAATGCTGCTCAGCCCCGCCGGACAGCACAAGGTCGGATGATGCTTGGAGACAGGTTGATGCTGCGTCAACTTCAGTTGCTGCAGTGCTTTTCAGGCTTCACCGGAAATTCTTCAAATCTTCTTCCTGTTTCTACCAGGAAATCTATCAGTCATCACCAAGTGCCCAGTGATCTTCAAGTCATCGGGGTTCATTCCCGCCGCTCCTCGCTCTTCCGAACAATGACTGCTCAAACATCATCAGCAAGTATGTCGACATTTCGAGTTGATTGTTTTGATTCCAGGTATGAGGAAATCGATCAGTATTTTGCCTGCATGATTGTGTGTGATAGAGATGATCAAAAATGCCTGAATAATTGTCTTGACAGGCATATGAATTTTGCCAATAATGAAGATTTTTCTTGACCAATTCTTTAATATAGTCAATAATCCTGCTTCTGTTGTTTAGGGCCGAGTCATTGTGCTCATGATCAGCTTTTGGTTCTGTCTCCCTGGCGATACCACCATTGGAGCTCTGCCTGACAAGACCGGGAAGGATGGTGTCTGCAGAGCAGCTGATACCCATGTTTCTGGCACACGCAACAACTCGAAGCTCTAGAAACGTTGAAGGGCGTCACCAACCTTCAGGAGAAACTGAAAGCTGCTCAGTCAGCTGCCGAAGTTGCATCTGTCACTGCAGGACATGCTCATGAATTCAGTGCTGATCATCCAATTTGTCTTGGTGAAGAGGAGTTGTAAGGTGTTTCTGCGGTGTGAATGAAAGCTTTAAATCAAGTTGATGTTAGAAATCTGCGTAGGCTGAGAACCGGGAAACCGATACACGGAATAAGGGGTGTCAGCCTAGTCGTAGTATGAAGCAAAACTTAGGGGTCTCGAAATACAGTTTTTTCAGGGTTTGACCTTCACTTGATGCCTTCATTCCATGAATCACGTAATACTCAGCCCTGGAATCCGCCGACCTGTCTGGAAGACTTGGTTCTCTTATTAACACTGAGGAATTCGACGCGATCGCTAGCAGGGTCATAGAGGGTGTAATTGGCCCCAGATCCAATGCCGATCACGCTGCGTCTGGGCACCGGCTGTTCATGGCACTGTTCACGAACGTGATCTTTCACTCTTGATCGAATCCGCCCTCCTGTGAGCTGCAATCGGAACTGACGTCCACCGCGCGCAGTGAAAAGTCGGTTGACATCCAGTCGAGTGAGGCGGTCGAGGAGGATCAAAGGTGAGGTTGTTTCCTTCAGTTCATCGCTCACATCCGCTGAGCTGCCGTGGATCAGGCCACAGTCCAGTTCAATCAAGCCAAATTGGAGTGATGCCAGCCAGTTGAGGTGCTCTGGGTTCTTTGCCTGTCGTAACCACTGAACTCCGGAGTCTTCGGACTGTCGTTGTAATTTCTCGGCTTTGGCTTCTCCTCGGTAGCCATGCAGGGACAGCAGTTGTTCCTCCAGCCAGCCGTAGATGCAGTGGGGATGGAGATCACTGCGTTGTGGTCGGCGTAAACGCTTCAACAGCGCATCACACTTGGGATTGGGGCCGATCATGTCGCCGAGAACGAACAGATGCGCTGTTCCTCTCCGCATCTGCAGATCGGACTGGATCTGCTCATACAGATCAAGGTCTCCACGAAGACCACTCACCAGTGCCCAGCGTTCCATCAGCGCTAACACATGAAACAAATTATACTTTATGTGAGAATGATTCTCACGGCAACACTTGGAGTTGGCGGCTGTGTTCGGCAGTTGTGTGCCTTTTCGAGCGACGAATATTGACGGCTGTTGTTGCTTGCGTTGTTTCTTCATTCGCTTGTCCATTGTCGGTTGTTCGCCTTGCTCGCTAGCGCTGAAGTACTGCTGCGTAAGGACAGATGCAGGAGGGGCGGCTGATCGACAGCAATGACCACTTGAGCTTGCTCTCGCAAAGAGGCCAGAAGAGTTGGGTGCTAGAGACGTACGTCTTCTTGGATATGGGAAGAGGTATACCCAACGATGAGCATGCTCTGCTCGCCTGAGCGCAAGCGTCCTGAGCTGTTGATCTTTTAGCAGCGTGGTCTGCGTGAAGGCTTCACCGAAGCACTGCAAGACGGTGACCACAGCTTCAACGATGACACGGTATGCGAATTCGTTTTGAAGATCTCTCGACGTAGCATTGGTCTCGACATCAGCTATTCAGTTCTGCCCAAGCCAAGCAAGGTCACTAAGGCAGAGACAAAAGCAATGGCAGAGGTTTGTGAGATGAACGTGACCTCTTTGACTGAGGTCTCCCATTCTTTTATCAAGCCTGCAGCTGCGTTCTCCAAAGATCCCACCGCCAGCGCTGCTGAGCCAGATAGTCTGGAGTTCTGATGACTGGCCGTTTATCGGCCCAACATCAACACTTCTGCCGTCACTGATGTAAGTCCCCTCGACTGATATCGATTCACTGCCCGCCCTTAGACACGTGGTTTTTTTATTGCCTTGAAGTTTGGGTTACACCTAGGCCGATAGTTGCTATGACTGCTGAACAGACCTGATACCCATGTCAGAAGAACAACTCAAAGCCTTTTTAGAGAAGGTCAAAGCAGACAATAGTCTTCAGGAGAAGCTAAAAACAGCAGCTGATGTTGATGCAGTTCTTGGAATTGCAAACGAGGCTGGGTTTGTGATTTCTGCTGATGACGTTCGGACTGAGATTTCAGATAGTGAGCTGGAAGGAGCGGCTGGTGGTGGTTGCTCCTTTGAATATGGTAAAATGGGTAAGGACAAATGTAGCAGATAGAATAAGTTTACTTATAAGAGCTCCTGTAACCGAAGGGGTTTTTTATTGCATCAATTATCCCAAAAAGACCATCAATAAGCTCCCGATATATGGCACCATTGAGCGCGGTTAAGCAGAATTCAGACGGGTGGAAGTGTTGCCAAACTTGGTGGTTTATTGGTTCTGAGCCATACATCAGATTTTCACCACAACCCCTCAGGATCTACACCAAAGCTGTATAGTTGGGTTAACCAGAAGCGCTGTGATCTTGAAGGAGTCGAGGGGGCAAAGCTCCCAACACAACTCACACACTCAACTAACTCACTTTCCCTGATGGGTATTTCTGACTAATCCGTCAGTATCTAACAAATCACAATTGCTCGGGCTCAGGTCAGGCGAAATTTCAGCTGGGGAACTGTTTTATCGTTGGTCTCGCCACTATTGTTGCTTTGAACAGATTCCCAACTCGATCGCAATTGATTGTTCATCATCTTCCATGCGACAAGTTGTCAACTGTTTCTAGTAGTTGCTTTTGGTTTCTTTCTTTTTGGACATTTGTTTGCTTGCAACATCTAATTGAATATCTTCTGATAATCTTGCTGAATCGTTGATTTTGTAGAACTTCATCTGTATATAAACTCTGACGTAAAGTGAGTGCAATTTGCACTAACAAAGGTGCAGGAATTGTTGTCGAGTTGATCAAGCTCAACAGGAAAGGAAAAGTCGCGAAGGTCGTCATCTTCTTTCAGAATGATTAGGAATGGTTCAAGTGGTTAACGGGTCAGTCGTAAATTGCTGACAACTGTTTTTGCAAGGTACGGCAATCCCACCCTCGATTGTCTGTTCTGATTCATAGATTGATTGAGCCACTTTATCTCGTGAAGTTGACTCAAGAGGGACAGTCATCACTTCTCCACTTTTAGCCTCCACGCAAAGAGACCATGCTTTATTCATTAATTGCTTTTGTATGGATTGCAGTATTCTTTGCTATCGCAAGGAATAATGATTAAGCCGTCCTAGAGAGCCTAAGTTTGTCATTTAGTTTTTGACATCCTAAATACTTCATTCGTCCCAGCCAGTAGTTAAACAAACATTAAACCAGAGATATCAACTTTGTCTGTTTCTGTGGTCAGCATTTGTTGTTGTATTCGATTTTGTCTGTTTCTGTGGTCAGCATTTGTTGTTGTATTCGATTGTCTCTTAAGAGCACTGCTGATCCGTTCATTCGTGCTGCTTGTTCGAGTATCAACCGGACTTACCGGGAAGGCGTCTTCCGTTCTGGTGCTTGTCATGTACCTGCCGGTCAGTTTCCAGAGCAATACATGGAACTTGTGTTTGTCAGCCTCTTGAACGAGCAAGCCATCGATCGCATGACCCTAGCCGTTCAAGCGAAGCACGCTGCTCGTCAAGCAGAACTTTTATAGCTTTCAGCTCAGGACCGTCATATGGAACTACCCCTCGGCATTCAGCAAAGGGTCGCAGCTCAGCCAATGCTTGTGGATGCCGTGTGTAAGGAGTGGGTGGCTGAATCCCATACTCCATCAAAACCATCAAGTATCGAATTTCTCTCAGCTCGTAGAGGCGATTTTATTTCATATAATAGTAAGTTTATGCTTGCATATTCTCTCTTTGTGAACTTCAATCGCTTGATCATTATGACTATTGTGGTTGATCCACCTGACAAACTTGGATCAATAAAACGCCTCAGAACGTTATTGGTTTTCTGTCGAGTCTCAGGTGCCGTTACAGCAGCCAATAATGACCCCCCTATTGATTGTATATCGCTGCTCCGAGAATTATAGCTATGCGGCATACATGTCGCTCGACGACGTCATTAAATTCGGTATTCCTTTTAATCTCGTTTTTGATTGGTTGATCTCAAGGAGGTGAACCAACCCATGAGTCTTTTGATCTTGCTGATAAGTTGCTTGTTGCGACCATTTCTGCTGATGGTATGGTGAATGTTTATCAGATATGTTTTAACAGCTGATCCGTTTCAAGCTTGTTTTTTATTTCATACACTTCATGCTTCTACCGTTGGGGCACCAGTACAATATTTCATTGGTGACCAAGGATAAGGCGATATCCGCCAATTTCAATTCTGTGGAAACGTATCATTCCATTGTATTGCCATTGCCAAAGTGGATTTCTACAAAGGTTAGCGGAAGTTCCATGCTAGATGGCATGAGCTGGGCCAACGGCACTTTGCAGGATCACTAGGGTCTCCAGCATTTCCCGATCAAGTGAATCAAGAGCAAGATATCTTCGCGGTGCTTCATTATGTATTAGACCAGCTGCCTGATTAGATCAAGTCAACCAAGTCAGTTCTCTCCCTTCGCTAACATGGGCGAAGTTTTCTATTTCTGCTTCCCCTGTTGAGGCCGGTATCCCCTACCGAATCATTTACGCATCAGGCGTCAGGGTTTTTCATAATTATGCTTTGGCGACACAAAGAAGATGGACTTTCTTCAACGAATGAGAGTAGTCGGTAGTGGATTAATCATTGCTGCATATTTTATTACTCTTCACCTTGATGTTGTGACTGGCGTAGTTGTTCATCTGGTGGCAATGAGTATTTCTGTGCCTTATTTCATTAAATCTAAAGCTTGGGATGTAGTCATCATGATGACTTTCCTCATGACGATTGGATCAGGCCGTCTGATCATGGCCGCTGTTCCATAACTGTGCACAGCTATAGGTATGAGCACCTGCTGGTGCCTCTTCTTTCCCTTTAACCGCACTTACAGCAAGGTCTTTTGCGATACAACAACGAACCGTTACATAGGTTAATATAATTTAAGGTGTTCTTTTGTTATGTCCAAATCCACTATTCAGTCCTTCCCTGATCCCTACAAGTCTTACAGTGAGAAGTTGAATGGCCGCGCAGCAATGCTTGGTCTTGGTATCGGCTTGGCTGTCGAGGCCCTTACAGGGAAAGGCATCGCTGAGCAAGTCGCTACGTTCAACCAAGCCTCCGTGCTCGATCTCTCAGGTGTCAAGGGCTGGATTGGCCTCATGTTCGGCTGTGCTGGAAACCTCGGCTGAGTCGCTCAACGTCACCAACTCAATCAAGACAGGTAGTCCTCGCTTCTTAGGGATGGCATTCTCTTCTCTATCAAGCACTTGTATCGTTCGGTTCTCTTGCCTTGTGGCAATCTCTCATCCGTCCTTTAATAGTCCTGTAGGGTCCTGGAGGTAGGCGGATGATTAATGTTGATTGGACTGGCACACTTGTACTCCTCTCGATAATCACATTGATAACAGTGATTGGATACCAGGAAGGGCACTCAATCCTTTAACCCTCCGCTCTTGCTTGATAGCGGGGGCTTTTACTTGTTCTCCCGTCGCAGATTCAGGCGGCAAGCTCCTCCCTCTGAGTAAGGCTCACGCCTTTAGTAATGTTGTCTTCCGAGTTTGTTCGTACGTGTGTATGGCAGGCCTGAAGGTTTTTTCGTCCATTCAGTCCTGTTGTTACTCCAAATGTTATTCCTGTCAGTCCTGGCCCCTTGATATGACTGATATTGTTGTTATTCGGGGTGGATCAGCGCTCACAAACGTGGCTGGCATCTTGCGCACGTTCGGCGTACTCGAAGCCATGACTCAGGCGCCAGGCGAAAACCTCCGGTAATCCAGCCTCAACAATTGCTCTACAGGTTCTGCTCACGTCGTACTCCACTTCACGGACACTCACCTCTCCGCTGTCGTCGTCGTGGACCACGTACGTCGCCTTGGTTGAGCCATGCCTGGGTTCGCCGACTGAGCCGGCATTGACGATGCGCCGCATCGGCAGGGTGATCTCCTCTTCGCTTTCGGAGTGTTTGCCATTCACCTGCACCGACACGCGGATGGAACCTTCGCTGAGCTCTCGCACATAGGGCTGATGTGTGTGACCGCAAAACAAGGTGTCCGCTCCGGCTGTCGCCACGCGTTCCAGTGCGGCAAAGGCGTTCATGTCTGGAAGCAAGTATTCGTGCTGACTGTTGGGGCTTCCGTGTACAAACAGCAATCGCTCTCTGCGCAGGGTCATGGGCAGGCTTGCCAGGAAGGCCTTGTTGTCTTCAGTGATTCGTTCTGCGGTCCAGCGATGAGCGCGATGACCGCGACGTTCGGCAAGCTGCGAGGGATAGCTGCATTCGCAGGCGTTGAGTCCGTCGATGATGTCTTCATCCCAACAGCCCTGGCAGGTGGGTATGGAGCGTTCGCGCACCAGTTCAATCACTTCATTGGGCTGCGGGCCATAGCCCACCAGGTCGCCCAAACAGGTGATGGAGTCAATGCCTTGTCGGTCGATGTCAGCAAGCACGGCTTCGCACGCGGCGAGGTTGGCGTGCAGGCAAGAAATCACTGCGTGGCTCATGGTTATCCCTTGGCTTGAAAGGAGTGTTGTCTGTTCCTGAGCTGGGCCTGGTGCAGTTCCAGGTCGTCGTCTGTGAGCAGACAGTCGTTGATCGTTGACTGAATGCCGGCAGGGTCAAGGGCTCTGCCTTGCACCACCAGCTGTGACGTGCGATTCGACCTGCCTGCCGGCGGCTCCACCGATTCCAGGGGAAGAATCTGAGAGCTCTGCTGGCTCACTATCCAGTTGCAGAGGAATGAGCGACCATCCGGCAGATTCATCAGTGCTTTGGCCCGATACACGTCGCCGTAGGCGCCATTCACCAGTTCAAACCAAAAGCTGCTGAGGCTGTTGGGATCCCAGACACAGCCTTGAAGGTTGCGATGCCAGGATTCAAGACGCTTGAAGTTCAGAACGTCCTCTTGCGGCAGTTCTGGATCCAGACCGAAATGCAGTGTGCGATCCGGTCGCAGATTGAAGCGCTCCAGCTGCCGAAGCACGTGCGGATCAATGCCGTTCGGGCTGCTGTTGCTCGGTGGCTGAAACTGCTGAACCTCGATGAGCACAAGCCGATGACCTGCTGGCAGCGGAGCAGTCGCGGTTGTCGCAAGATCCAGGAGCTCAGGGATCTGGTCTTGGAGCCAGGCGCTATCGATGCCTGCGTTGTGACCTTGTTCCAGACCTTCCTGATCGGATCCGCACAAGCGGAGATAGGCACAGCTGCCAGGGTGCTTCAGGAAAGAGTCGCGGATCCAATTGGTTTTCCCGCAGCCGGGGGGGCCCGTGATCAACCAGGTGTTCTGCATGGCCAGATGGCGACAGGCTGCGAATGCACGAGCCTGGGAATGGGAATCATTCTCACTATGCATGATCAAATGACGCTTGTCATTGAATCAAGCGTCGAGGCGAGCCATGTCTCCTTGGCGGCCAGCCTCATGCCCGTTTCATGGCCTGGGCTCTGCCTGTTTGTCTGCTAAGCGTGTCTTGCTGGATGCGTGGCTGTGGTGGTTCAGCGCTAGATGCTTCCGATGACGAGCCAATTGTCCAGATCTGCCGCAGCCCATTAGAGGCCTGGATGATGGTCACGCGTGCAGGCCATTGCGCATGAGAAGCGACTTGTCGGTGTCTAGGATTTCGTTGGTTGTTGATTGATGCACATTAAAAGTTCTGCATATGCCTTTGATTTTTCCTCTTGCATTGCTCCCTTTCCTGTTCGGCCATGGAGGTGGTGGAGGTGGTTCTGATTACTCAAAACATGCGTATTCCGTGTGGGCAGAAGAGCACGCTGAGCATCGTTGTGATGCTTACAGGCAGGGCATGTCATGGGACGAAGCCTACTCTTATGCCAAGAATTCATCAAGACAAGCTTGGAGAGCAGTTTTCGTTCCTTATCCTGAAAGAATCAAAGCCTACAACGCAGCAATCAAAAGAGATTGCAATCTTCTCCATGTCGAGACGTGGAATCAAAAAGTAAACTATTGAATGTCGATAGAGTTATGATTATCTCAATTTGTAGATCGATAATCACTTTTTGCAGAAATCCGTTCTGCGATCACAACGTCTAGCTGCTGGTTGGTGGATTAAAGAAGGGATGATTTCATTGCAGCAACTGTTTCTGCCAAAGTTTGCTTTATTGCATCTTGCATGCCACCTCTGCAGTTTTTCTGGCAGCGGATCCTTTAACTGTTGGCTTCCAATCGCTCTTTGATTGATCGTCTCTGATAAAACGGTACATATAGTCACCGCAATTGTATTCGGCTTTACCAATACCTCTGTTGTTGCTCAGGATTACAGTCACGATTGGATCGCTTTTGGAAAGAACTTTCACTCGTACGCATCGTTTTTCGTCGCATCCACCCTGGCACCATCCATCCTTGCAGTCTTGAGCTGGTGCAGTCGCAATTAAAGATCCGGAGGCCACAATTAGTGTCGAGAAAAGGAAGGGTTTCATTGGCTCCAAGGCTCTACCTATCGTAGTCACGATGCACAGAACCAACTGATCGTTTGTGCCAAAATTGTGTAGTATTTGCTCATCATTATGCTTGCTTTTGCCTTGCAGCATTTAGCCAATATCTCTTGAAAATTGGTGTTCGTCGTCAGTCGGGTTTGTGAGGCATTTCGTTGTCAGGCATACCATGCATCTACCACCAGCTGCACTCTCCAGGTCTTTATCTGATGCTGATCCAGCTTTCATCGAGTCGTCAGCAGAAATCATAAACCCAGCTTTTTTGGCAATCATAAGGACTGCATCTGCATCGGCTGCTGCTTTGAGCTTCTCCTGAAGGCTGGTTTCAGCTTTGACTTGTTCAAGGAAGGCTTTGAGTTGCTCTTTTGAAATGGGTTATTTCTGATATCCCAGTAGCAACAATTAGCAAAAAATTTGATTCCTGCTGAGGGGGCTTATGAAGTCGTTGTTATGGTATGGACAACACTTAAAGCAACACCGTGGACGACTCCAAGAAGGAGAAGGAGTCACCAGAACTCAAGGAAGAGCTGACTGACGATGAGTTGAAGGGTGCCGGTAGTGGTAGGGACGTTATTGAGCGGTCAGTTCACGGCTGGATTGACGAAAGAATTCATTTTCTTGACCCATCGGTATAACCATATAAGACAGGAATATTCGATATGCGAAAGGCAGGCAATAATCGGGGTTTGGTTGCAGTAAGGGAATGAAGGCATAGAGAGCAAGAAGGGATATCTATTTGATGCCTCTCACTTATCTTTTTTACTCGCTTTATGCCATCTAGAAGCACCTACATCAACCCTTCGAGTCTCTCCTCAACCCAGTCATAGAAAAGGTTTCCTTTCAACGAGACTAACCATCAAAGAGGAAGGCCGCCCTTCCCGTTGGAAAGACGGCCTAAGTCGCTCGTTTGTGCATGGTTCAACCCATCACTTGTTACAAAAGCAAGGGGGCGAAGCTTCTGGCTAGAGGCACCCTGGGGCCATTGGCTCTAGGTGTCGGGTTGTGACCTCCTGGGGCACCTAGGGCGGTGCAAACCGAGCGTCGATTGGCGTGGCGTACAAGTTTTGCCGACCAAAGGACCAACCCAGGTCATTGTTGAGACTGTTGGAGCAGGGGCCAGAAAGTCAGTCTGCTTCTGGAATCTGCTGGGGTGGAGTATCGGCCGTCATGGGCTCCTCCGATGTCGTGAACCTACTTTCCACCCGCAGTCGGCCTTTTGACATCGGTTGAATCGCGCATTGCCTTTCAAGGCAAAACCTCCAATAGTGGAAATGGCGTGACTTGAGCGTTTTGCTGATCTCAGGTCGTTATCCCGTCGCCAGTTTCAAGGAAGCGCCTGGATGTCCACACTGATTCTTGAGTGGGAGAAACCGTTGGACTACAGATTGAATGTGGTACTGAGCTTCACCGTGAAAGGAACCCTTGAGCGACCAACAAGATTGCACAAGCAGAAGGCGAGTGTTTACGCCAGCAATGCGGCAACTCTCATCGGCTGATGATGGCATTCGCGAAAGAGATTGAGGTCGGGGATGGCTACTCATCCAAACGGACCGAGGAGATCTTCAATCAGAACTTCAAGGACGCCACCCCCGATGAGATCGAGGCTTCACAGAAGTGTTTCGATCACGACAGATGGACTGAGGAGAACCAGGAGCACAAGATCTGGAAACCAGATCTGTTGGCCCCTGTGCCTGAGGGACAACAAGGCCATGGTGTGTTTGTGTTCAAGCACCCGAACACCATCACCTTCATGTGTGGGCTTTGGGCGGTTGTGCTTGCGCTCACCGACGAAGCAGGCAAGAGGCATAAGTATCCGGTTTGGACATTGGGAGTGAAGACCGGCAAGCGGTTCCGATGCTCACCCTCAGGCATTCGGGGAGTGATCCTGGATCAGTTCGATGAGGAGACCTATGCCGCGTGGAAACAGCTGGTGATGAGCAATAAGGAAGGGGCTTATGAAGCTCTGGCTTCGGCATGCGACTGGCTTGGTCACAAAAAGAAAGTCGGGTTGAGCTACATCAGCGGGCGCTCATCAATGCAGCTCCTGACAGAGCTGGGGATTCGATGTGAAAGAGACCATGCCTTCCTCTATCCCCACTACAAAAAGATGTTTGAGGAGAAACTTTTAAATGAAACCAGGTCGGAATATGAACAGTGGCTGAAACAGGCCTCAAACGAACATCGAGAGATGTTCAAGCAGATGGTTGCGAACACCAAAAGACAGAATCCAAGGCTCACCGAAGCAGCTGCACGACAACAGGTCATGATTACCCTGCATGAAATGGGTGTGATGACATAAAACCTGCTGTCAGAATGTTGTTACGGGTTTCTCATCAATGTCTTCAGCATCAAGCGATTCCAGATTCCCAGATGAAAATCAGCGCTTGATTGCGCAAAATTTTGATCAGATCATCAACTCTGATAGCTACAAACTGGCGCATCACGATCTAGATCTGCTCAATAGCTCCTCGATGCGCGGCGTCAGGATGTTGATGGAAATCAGCAAGCCTGAACTACGCTTGGAAGAGGCTGGAATCACCTCCACCATCATTGTTTTAGGTGGGGCCAGGATTCAGGAGCGTTCAGCAGCAGAGTCAAGTCTCGCAGAGTCTCTGAATGCACTTGATGCCGACCCTGATTCGGTTTCGCTTCAGCGCAGAGTTCAACAAGCCAGAGGGCTTGTTGATCTTTCATGCTATTACGATGCCGCCCGTGAATTTGCATTTCTAGTATCCAGCCACGGACAGCAAAAAGATAAACCATTAAATTCTGACTCTTCCCCTGTGATTGTCACTGGTGGTGGTCCCGGGATTATGGAGGCTGGAAATCGCGGAGCTTTTGAGGCTGGGTGTCGATCGATAGGCCTAAATATTGATCTTCCTCATGAGCCTCCGAATCCTTATATTACACCTAATTTATGTTTCAAGTTTAGTTATTTGTCGCTGCGAAAAATTCACTTTGTGATGCGCTCGGTTGGAGCAATTCTGTTCCCAGGGGGATTCGGTACTTTGGATGAATTGTTTGAGATTTTGACATTGCGGCAGGTGGGGGTGAAAAGTGCAATGCCGATCATTCTCTTTGGTCGTGAGTACTGGTCAAAAGTTATTGACTTTGAGTTCATGGCCAATTCAGGGCTGATTGATGACGAAGATTGCCGCTTATTTCAGTATGCAGATACTGCTCTCGAAGCCTGGGAGTTGATTCGTAAGCAATCCTAAATGCCCTCTCGAAAGCTTCTTCGATGGTCATCCTTGTCTGAGCGGCTGTTTCGCCTGGGTCTCAGCGATGCAAGTCGGCCGTTGATGTTGATCGCTTTGGCTGGTCTCAGCCTGCTAAGTCATCAAAGCTGAGAAGAGAATGCTCTTAGAGCAACCAGTAAGCGACTGTGGTTAAACCGGTGAGGACTGGCTCAGAGATTCTTGCTTCGTCGTTCCTTTTTGCGATTGGGTGCCTTTGCTGTTGTTGTTGGCAGCGCAAGTCTTGATGTGCTCAGGTCCACCCGAGCCAAAGCTCGGTCTGCCTGGGAACGATTCATCAGTCAGCCGGCGTTTCAGCTGCCCCGCAATGCTGAGACAGTCGTCCTTGAAATCGCAACGGCACCGATCACTGTTCTGGGACGAACAGTTGTCCGCGGCTGCATTCGTCAGCTGAACGGTCAGCGTGGATACACCACGTCTCAACGCAAGGGCATCAATCTCGAATTGATCAATCAGTTGCCGGTGCCGACAACGGTGCATTGGCATGGGTTGATCTTGCCCAATGCCATGGATGGTGTGCCGTTTGTCACGCAACCTCCCATTCCCCCAGGACAACACCAAAGGATCCACTACTCGTTGGTGCAGAACGGCACCTTCTGGATGCATTCGCACTACGGGCTGCAGACCCAAAGCTATGTGGCTGAGCCTTTTGTGATCCTCGATGAGGAACAAGAACGTTGGGCTGATCGAACGATCACTGTGATGCTGCGGGACTTCAGCTTCACTCCCGCCAGTCAAATTCTCGACAACGTTGTGGCCGGTGAGCGCGGCGGCGGTACGGCCATGGCTCAGAGCCTGGCTGATTTTGATTGGCATCAGCCGCGAATGCTGCTGACTCAGCAGTGGGATCAAGGGAATCAGCGCTTCAGTTGGAAACAACAGAAAGGGGTCTTGATGATGGCCCCGGATGTTGTGTATGACGCGCTGCTGGCGAATGAACGCAGCCTTGACGCTCCAGAAATCATTGATGTGGAGCCTGGTGAAATTGTGGCGATCCGCTGGCTTGCGGGAAGCGCCTTCATGAGCTTTTTTCTCGACCTTGGCGATCTCGAGGCTGAGCTGCTGCGTACTGATGCCAACCCCGTTGAGCCGATCAGTGGATCGGTCTTTCAACTTGCTCTGGCCCAGCGTTTGACGCTGCGTATCAAGCTTCCTGAAGAACCTGGGGTCTTTCCTTTGCTGGCCTTAGGGGAGCGCAGCAACCTGCGCTGTGGTGTGGTGCTGCGCACTAACCCAAAGCTCCGCGTGCCTGATTTGGCCCCGAAAACCGATCAGTGGACCGGTCGCCTCGATTTCACCCAAGACAAGCAACTGCGGGCGCAAAGGCCTCTTGCGGTTCGTGCTGCTGACAACACAATCCCGATTGCTCTGACAGGCCCTGCTCCCAAATACACCTGGGGCCTTAACCATCGGTTTTACCCCTATCGAGATCCCTACTGGGTGGAGGAAGGGCAACGGGTGGAAATGGTGTTTTCCAATCCCACCCCGATGGGGCATCCCATGCATCTGCATGGCCATGAATTTCAAATTCTCGAACTGGATGGTGTGCCCCTGGCTGGAGCCATGCGCGACACCGTTTACGTACCGAAAGGCGGAACTTGTCGCATTGCCTTCGATGCCAATAATCCAGGAATTTGGGCGTTCCACTGCCATATCAGTTATCACCATGTGCGAGGCATGTTCAACGTGGTGGCTTATCGCTCCGCTGATTTGAGTTGGTGGAATCCAGCAGGTTTCAGTCGCGAATACCTGCCGTTTTGATGCTCTCCTGATGGCGTATGCCCAGCTCGGTGATTCCTTGGGCTTTCTATTGCAGCGATCTTCAGCCTCGCCAATGGCCTCCTTGCTGAGTCCACGCAGCGGAATGAGTCTGTTGAAATGTTGCAACTGCTTGTACTCCGGTATCTCCTCGCTGTGGTCCACTGAAAGACTGTTAACTCGGAGATGTCACCAGCATCAGAGCTGATTGCATCGAGATAGACCCCGGTGCACTGTGCTGATCATTGCTCCAGAGAACCTTGGCAGTGGCCTGGGGTTCAGGTAACGCAAGTGATTTGACTCGGCTGCGATTGATCCACACCTCCAGACCCTCTGCTTCGCCGACCAGTCCATCGCTGCCAAAGCATCTCCAGGCCAGACCTGTCTGGTGCAGGTTCGGATAGCTGCTGCGTAGTTTTGCCAGTTGCTGGATGGAGGACCTGAGGTCGGCTGACCAGTGTTGATCCCATGGGTAAGCCTCTCGACAGCCCGGTTCTGGCCCACTGGACCCTTCGGTGCTGGGCCCGCCAGCCAGGCCGGTTTCGGTGCCGTAAAAAATGCACGGTGCACCCGGCTGCAGGAACAACAACAACAGCGCCAGCCTCATGGCCTTGAGATCCCCATTGAGGCTGTGCAAGGCCCTGGGCACATCGTGACTGTCGAGCAGATTCATCTGGCCCCGGTTGACCTGCGGCCGATACCAACTCGTTGTGGTGTTCCAGATGTTGATGAGTTCTTCTGTGCTGAGGGGATTGAGTGGATAGCTCGGGTTTCGGTAGCCCTGGCGTAACGCGTCGCCCCCAGCCCAGCCAAGGGTGCTCCAGCCGATGCGGTAGTTCATCACTCCATCGAAATGCTCCCCTTGGAGCCACGAGCGTGCATCTCCCCAGATTTCTCCAACGATCCAGGCGTCAGATTTCACCTCTCGCACCACACGCCGGAATTCGGCCCAGAAGTTTTTCGGCACCTCGTCAGCAACATCGAGGCGCCATCCATCGATGCCCCTTTCCAGCCAATGGCGTGCGACGGCGAGTAGGTGTTCCTGAACCGCTGGGTTGGCGTGGTTGAACTTCGGCAGGTCCGGGATGGACCACCAACAGTCGTATCCGCAACTCTCGTCGATCCCTGGATAAGGATTGATGGGCCACTGCTTGATATGAAACCAATCCCTGTAGGGCGAGGCCTGTCCGTTCTCCACAACATGGTGAAAGGCCCAGAATCCTCGACCGCAGTGGTTGAACACCCCATCGAGCACCAGGCGCATATTCCGTTCGTGCAATGCGGCAACCAGAGCATCGAGTGCCGTGTTGCCGCCCAAAAGAGGATCGACTTGGAAGTAGTCGTCGGTGTGATAGCGATGGTTGACGGCTGAACGGAAAATGGGCGTGAGGTAGACGCACGTCACTCCCATCTCCTGGAGTTGATCGAGTGCATCGATCACGCCATAGAGATCACCACCCTGGAATCCCTGTTCGGTTGGATCACTACCCCATGGCTTCAAAGCCAGGTGGCGCTGCTTCTCAACTCGTCCACTGCAGCGGAACCGATCAGGAAAGATTTGATAGATCACAGCCTCTGCCACCCAAGTCGGCGGATCGCTAAAAGCCGTGACTGCCTGCAATCGCACTGAGTCTGCTGATCTTTCTATAGCAGGTAACACACCCAATACCCTGGCTGGATGACATTTGCACCTGATACATCCTCTGATCTGTCTGATCTCCGTTGCTATCCATGGCCCTGGCTCCACGGGATTGGGTGCTACTGCGCTTGCCCTTCCATGGACACGAGCGGGGCTAGGACCCAGATCAGTTTCTTGACTTTGATTTGGGAGGGCGAGTGCGCATGATTGTTGGCTTACGGGAGATGCTTTGATCAATCTTCGATGTCATCCTGAAGCTGAAGTGTCGTCGTTTTTGAAGGCTTGCGTCGATGCATGAGTGAAGTTTTGAACCCTTTAAGACTGACTGTTTGTTTTCTTTGCGTGCTGTCCTGTATGTCAACTTCGTCTCGCTGAAATATGAGGAATCTGGCGTTAAGCGTAAAGCGTTGAGTTTCTGTTTGGCTCTGGTTCAAGCAGGATCTGGGTAAAGACAGCTCTGAACAACACCACCCATGTTCGCCATGGTGTCAAAAATCAATTTAAGTATGGATGACGCAGGCTGTTGTTTTAGAAGCTGCTTTGCCGGAGATTCCTGTGGCTCATTTTGGGTAAGCGTGTCAGCCCTGCCCAAGACCGCTAGGATTGATGATTGATTGATTTAATCCATGTTTGATACAGGATATACCCGGGAGCAAGTTGCTGAACTTTTGTCGGCAATGCTCACCGTTGCACCAGACCGAGACGATGAACATCGTCCCGCCAGGCATTTTGCGATGGCGCTGCGCGATCATCTGTTCAAGATGCCGGATCTTGATCTTGATAAACTCCCATATTCGACGCCAGAAGGTTTCACTGAGGTTTTCTTGAATGAACGCCAACGCAGGCAATCACTGCAATTGTTGATCCTCATGCCCTACCTTTCGGGCAAGCTTCATGACGACGATGTTCAACGGGTTGATCTCTATGCTCGTACGGCAAATCTTTCCCCGGGCTCACTGCAGGATCTCAACAACCTCGTAAGCGGACGGATTAAAAAAGCTTTGATCTTGTACGGTCGCAGAGCGGCTAATGAATTCACGCCTGGAACACCTGTTCAAAAGCTTAAAGCCATTGTGAGAGAGGTTCATAGCCTCGCAGGTGATAAAAAAAGAGCTGAAGTCTATGAGCAACTCTCAAGCCTGGAAGAAGGAACACTTGGAAAAACGCTTTACAATTTTTATCGCGATCGAGATTTTAAATTTCCAGGCCAGAAAGGAAACCTCGGAGAATCAGCGGTTAGGCACGATTGCGTTCATATTTTATCTGGAACAAATACTGATTATGCTGGGGAAATCGCTGTTGCAGCGATTGAAGCAGCGATGGCTGGTTCTGAAGTGGGTTGGGAGATGGTGACAGAGGTATTGGTTGATTTTCATCTAGGCATTGCCTGGACTCTGCCAGGTGGCATCAAAGCGGAGACGATGAATTTTGATCCGGACCTTTTCAGCAGGGGGCTTGCGGTGGGCTCAAAAATCAATACGGATTTGATTCATGACTGGAATTTCTGGGATGATATCGGAACTCCAATAAGTGTTCTCAGGGAACGTTTTGGTATCACTGATGTCGATATCATTGATATGCCAACACCTGATAAAGATCCAGAGGCCAAGACAAGTTATTGGAACATCGATTAGATGACTGTGGCGGTTGTATACGAGCGCGTCTGTTCAAACATTGATTTGAGATGTTTTGCCCCTGTACACCTGTATGAATTTTGTTGGTTGTGTCTGAAGACTTATTCAGTGAATGGTTGAGGGCGATTTCGCTTTTTGCGCTTGCGCTGATTTGTCAATGCAGTGGACAATCAGTATTCATGAAATGGTGGAAGGTGATTGTTTGTCTTTTCGGATTTGAAGTGACAGGTTGTCGCCGCTCTGCACGAACTCTTTGACATCACCACCAGGGACAAGAGTCCAATCATCTCCCATGACCTTTGAGGCCAGCAACCTGGGAGCGAGGGCATTCCACTGCCAGATCAACTATCACCAGGTGAGCGGTATGTTCAGCGTGGTTGCTTCTCGCTCCTCTGATCAGAGTTGGTGGGATTCAGTCACCTAAGCCTGCCTGTCTGAAAGGCTCAGACCGCAGCATCAAGACAAACGCAACTGACCGATGACCAAAGCATCAACGACAACATGGTTCATCTGCAACGCCACTGCCTGACATGATTTTGTTGTTGCTGCTCGTGCTCGGAGCAGTGCTGGGGCTGTTCTCACTGCCTTATCAGGCTCTCTCCAGTCTTGGACTTGTTCTTCAGCATGATCTCTGGCTCAGCAGCTACAGCATCTCACCGGTTGCTGTAGCACTCGTGTTTGTCTCTTCTCTTGCCCTGGTGCTGCTGGGTTGGGGACCCTTGCAAGGTGCGCGTGGGGGTGGGCTGACGCCGGTGATTGCGCTGCAGGAGAACGTCTCCGGTCAACAGGCTTCGCTCTTACAACAACTCAGCTTGCAAACCCAACTCAAACGTCTGCCACTGATGGTGTTCACCCATCTCGGCGGATTAACGGTGGGTATCGAATCACCATCAGCCTCCCTGGGTGCCTCGATGCTGTTGGCCATCCGCAGGCGCTGGCCACAGTTCGCCCCCCTTGCCGCCCTGCCACTGCCGATGCTCTGCGCTATCGGCGGCGGCGCAGGCCTGGGTGCCGCTTTTCGATCGCCACTTCTGGGGGTGACCTACGCCATCGAAGAGCTGGGCCGCAGTTCTGGGCGCAGCTTGGTGTTGCCAGTGTTGCTGCTCAGCGGTAGCGGTGCTGGCATCAGCATCTTGTTGGGTCCGGAAAGCAGCAGTCAAGCTGCCGTGGTCGGCGCTCTGCCATTGGGCCTATGGCCCTATGCCCTGTTGGTCTGCGGGTTGTGCACTCTGCTTGGATCGCTGTTCGTGCGCTTGCTTGTGCCGCTGGCACGGATCACTCAAGCAGCCCTGCAGCGTCATCGGTCAGTGACGGCTGTTCTCATCGCCACTGGCCTGAGCGGTATTGCCATCGCCAGTGGGGGCTGGAGTTTGAACGATGGAAGCCTTTCGCTTCTGCCGATTCTGCATGGAGAGGTCGGTGGTGAATCAAGCACCTTGCCCTGGCGCTTTCTCAGCTCTTTGCTGAGCATCGCGAGCGGTGCCCCTGGGGGGTTGATGCACGACACCATGACTCTTGGGGCCCTTGTTGGTGCGCCACCAACGGGGTGGTTGACGTTAGACGGCGCGAGTCAGGCCCAGCTCGGCGCCATTGGCTCCGTCAGTCTCTTCGCTGCCGCCTGCGGCACCCCCCTGTTCTGCGCCATGTTTGTGTTCACCCTGCAGGGCGATCCTGCAATGCTGCCGGCTTTGTTGCTCTGCAGCGCCGTTGCGGCCTCCTTGGCGGTGCCATTGCGTGGTGCAAGCTGGAATGAGCGGCAGGCCTTGCACCATGCTGCGTGAGGTCGACTCTGCTGCTGGTGATCAACGTCTGATCTCAATGAATCGGGGGGATGGATCGGGGGGTCTGGATTCTGAGTTTTTCCGGCTTTCTGTACATCTGAGGTTGATCGTTTCGCTCTGCCCTTACACCGGATGATCGATTGCAGCAGCTGATTTTTTCCGCTTGATGGAGATCTGTCTCAACCAATCTCCTGAGCCTGTTCAAATGTCTGCCTGGAGAGTTCTGGCCTGATGGTCAATGGGGCGGTCGATCACGCTTACTACGAATCACGCTTGCCACGAAAAAATGGCTGTGGTCATAGCCCTCCTGTATCACCATCCTGAGACTCTGCCCGCTTCTGATACAGGCATAGAGAAGCTCCTCTGGAGCAGCTGCTCGTCGAGGAAGGGATCAGTTGAGCCGACGTCCAGCGGCAGGCAGTCATTGCTGAGATGACCACCATCTTCCCGGAGAGTTACAGCATCCCATCGACGCCATCTGTGCGGTCCTTCAGAAAGGGAATGTCTCCTTGCTGGTCGCTCTCGACATTGCCAGGTGGCTGGTGTTGATCTTTTACTCCTCCAAAAGCTGATCCTCGCCAGACAGCAACTCCAGGGGATGGCGAAACTCTTCTTCGACTGGCATCTGTTGGGTCAGGCCATGACTCAACAGCTCTCTCCAATGGGTAACAGATCGTTCCAGGTCGGTTCATCTCATCTGCCATTGCTGTTGCGATCGTCATTGATGACCCAGCAACTGGAGCATGTTGAACCAGGTCTTAAGGAAGTTCTCTGAGAACACAGACTTCATTCCCCTCGCTGTACGTCAGCGTGGGGCAAGAAACCCTGGTGTCTTTTTTGCAGGCACTGGCGCCGACTTTGCGTCAGTGATGCTCTTGGAATGAGCGGTTTCAGCAGGAGTTCTCGAGCGATCGGGATCAGATGGACCTTGGCTGGGCGCTGAGTCTGCTTGTCATTCCAGCGTTGAGCTCGCCAATAGAGCCAAGCATGCAGCCAGCTTCAGAAACATTCAGGCGATTCAATCAAATCCAATAGATCACCTTGTTCTTCATCCTTGGCTGGCATTGTTGCCAGATGAGCCCGCTTTCCCTTTTGCTGTCATTTTCAGGATGCTTTGGCTGCTGTCAGAGATTTCGTTGAATGTTGTGCCTTGCTGCGCCGAATGGCCCAATTCAGATGGGAGTTGATAACGATTTTTGCACATTTTTTGCATACTGTTTGAAGACAGGTGTTGATGCCTCGATGCCAAACTCGAAGTGTGAATTTCAGTTGACGCTTTATTGGCAAGCCTTAGTATTAATTAATCCATTTATGGTTTCATTTAAGTGAAGCGTAGGTTTGGTCTTGATGTGCCTCCGTTGCAGGGAAGCGAACGACGTTATCTGGTTGTTTTAGGCATTGCACTCGCCTTGGTGACAGGCGGGTATGCCTCCTATCAATTGTGGCTGTCATATAGCCCTGACTGGACTCGAGCTGTGCAATGGCTCGGCGGTGCTCAGGATCTTGGGACGTCCAAGTTGCAGCAGCCGGTGATCCGAGAAGCCAGTTTTCCCAGGATTGCTGCACAGCAACGTGGCATGGCCGCAGCAGTTGATGAGGCAGTGAAGGGTCTCGAGCTGGAAACCTTGCCGGTTGCCGGGGAAGACATGGAGATTCAGTTTGCTGGTGTGAATCTGTCCAGTAACAGTTCCATGACCAACTATCTGCTGTTGAATATTAAACAGCAATTGCTGAAGGCCAAGGCTGAGAGAGTTCGGATCGTTTATCCAAAAACCACTTTCAAGCTCGCTGAAACCGCTACGGCGGATGGTGTGGCTGATGAACTTGATACGGTGTTGATGACCGTTCGCGATCAGGAGCTTAATCAGCCTCCTGCAAATAGAATCAATGCAAAGCAGTTCCTGCTTCGTGTGAGGGAAGCAGGAGTGGATACCGAAGATCGCAGTATTTATTCAGAAGACTTTTACACTCGTGTGGCTGTCGGGAGTTGTATCGGTATTTTTATTGTGGGCTCGATTCTTTTTGTCGCCATCAACCGTCGTTGGCCCGGGCATGGACGACGAACAGCGATCATTGCGACTCTTCTGGCTCTCGGTGCGGGCTGGAATTTGGTGATGTGGTTTTTCGTGACTCTGCGCCCCAATCTTCAGCGCTTCAATGTGATTACACGCGTGGATCTCTCAGCCTTCACTCTTCTTGCCGATGGAGTTCACGAACGCAGTGCTCAGGGAAAGCATGAGGTCTTATTGGGTGCCAATGGTTCTGGTCAGCCAATGACGCTTGGTGAACCCAAGGTGATGGCACCGATTGAGGGTGGATACATGCCCTTGATCCCTCCCGGTCCTATGCCTTGAAGTTCATTCATATTGGCAGAAACCTGTCTCAGCCAGTCTGCTGAGTCTGTTCAAATGTCTGCCTTGAGAGCTCTGGCGTGATGGTCAATGTGGCGGTCGATCACGCTTGCCACGAAAAAATAGCTGTGGTCATAGCCCTCCTGCATCACCATCTCGAGACTCTGCCCGCTTCTGATACAGGCCTGGCGAAGCTCCTCTGGACGCAGCTGCTCCTCGAGGAAGGGATCAGCTAAGCCGACGTCCACCAGCAGGCAGTCATTCCTGAGATGACCATCCTCCAGGAGAGTCACAGCATCCCATTCACGCCATCTGAGCTGTTCTTCAGGTGTTGTGCCGAGCAGATGGCTGAACGCCTTCCGACCCCATGGGCACTGAGCCGGGTGTGCGATCGGAGCCACTGCGGACACCGAGCGGTATAGATGGGGATGACGCAGACCCAGCACCAGTGCACCGTGGCCTCCCATGGAGTGGCCTGAGATCCCCAGTCGCTGATCGTCCAGGGGGAGTTCAGTGCACAGCTGTGAGATCAGCTCCTCAACGACGAAGCTGTGCATTCTGTAGTGCAATGACCAGGGCTGCTTTTCGGCGTCCACATAGAAGCCGGCACCATGTCCGAAATCCCACTGACCTTGAGGATCGCCAGGAACGTCATCCCCACGTGGGCTGGTGTCCGGCATCACCAACGCAAGCCCGAGTGCTGCCGCACGTCGCTGTGCACCCGCTTTCTGTACGGCGTTCTCGTCACTGCAGGTAAGCCCTGAAAGCCAGATCAGGACAGGGACGCGTTCAGGCTTCGGTTCCAGTGCCTGCTTTGGAAGAAAGACGCCAACCGTTGTGGAGCTGTTCAGCTGGCGGGAATCCAGTTTGTAGCGGCGTTGTTCTCCTGCGAAGCAGCGATGACAGTTGATCAACTCCATGGTTCAGGTCGTTGCGTTTAGAAATGAATGACAGACCGGATGCTTTCACCGCGGTGCATCAGCTCGAAGGCTCGGTTGATGTCCTCCAGTTGCATGGTGTGCGTGATGAAGCTGTCCAGGGGAATGTCCCCTTTCTGAAAACTCTCGACGTAGCCAGGAAGCTGGCTTCGTCCTTTCACTCCTCCAAAAGCTGATCCACGCCAGACCCGACCCGTCACCAGCTGAAACGGTCTCGTGCTGATTTCCTGGCCTGCTCCCGCAACGCCGATGATTGTCGATTCTCCCCAGCCCTTGTGACAGGCCTCGAGGGCTGCACGCATGACGTCGACGTTGCCGATGCATTCAAAGGAATAGTCCACACCTCCATTGGTGATGTCGATGAGCACCTCCTGGATTGGTGTTGCATAGTCACGCGGGTTGATGCATTCGGTCGCTCCCAGCTGCTGAGCGATGGTGAACTTGTCTGGGTTGAGGTCAACGCCGATGATCCGTTCGGCACCAGCCTGAACGGCACCGATGATCACGGCCAGCCCGATGCCGCCAAGCCCGAACACGGCCACTGAGCTTCCCTGCTCCACTTTGGCCGTGTTGTGAACGGCGCCGATTCCTGTGGTGACACCGCAACCCAGCAGGCAGACCTTTTCAAGCGGTGCCTCCTGGCTGATCTTGGCAACAGCGATCTCCGGCAGCACTGTGTATTCAGAGAACGTAGACGTGCCCATGTAGTGATGGATCATCTCCCCTTTTCGTGAAAAGCGGCTGCTGCCGTCGGGCATCACACCCTTGCCCTGGGTGGTTCGGATCGCCTGGCAGAGGTTCGTTTTCCCTGAGCGGCAGTAACTGCATTCTCGGCATTCCGGGGTGTACAGCGGAATCACGTGATCTCCCGCTGCGACGGATGTCACACCTTCTCCAACCTCGATCACCACAGCGCCGCCCTCATGGCCGAGCACGGCAGGAAACAGTCCCTCCGGATCCGCACCCGACAGCGTGTAGGCGTCTGTGTGACACACCCCCGTGGCCACGATTTTCAGCAGCACTTCACCATGCTTTGGAGGCGCCACCTCGATTTCGGTGATGTCAAGCGGTTGGCCAGGTGCCCACGCCACAGCAGCTCGGGAGCGAATCATGGGCTTCAGCTCATTACCTCATCATCATGATCCTCAGCTCAGCCTTGTGCTGCCGTGAGGGGGAATGACGTTGATCAAGGTATTTTCGTCTGTGTTGAAATCGATCAACTGGGCCAGAGATCTTGAGTCTTTTTCCGGATGATCAAGCCTGATACTCCCAACTGTTGAGGAAATAGGCACACGTTGCATCAGCCCTGATCGGACTGATTTGGGTTGTCTTCAGTTCTGCTTTTGGTGTCGTCTTTTTGGTTCATCTCTCTTGGCTAGGTTTTTGAGGAATTCTTTCGTTTCAATCGTCTCTGAACTTTGAGCAGAAAAAATTGCACCGAGTTGTGGCTGCTACTTCCACAAATCGCGATCTCGAGATCATTATTTCAGTGATGAAGGGCGACATGATTCAACTGAGGGCCTCCAACCTGAGGTCTAAGGCTGAATCAGCTGGCCGGTGTTGACGAAAAATCTGCCAGTAATCAGCACCACATAGCCACATTTTGATTGTCATAACGGCTAGCTGATCATGGGCGATGTGCTGTGTGTTAAACAGGTATAGGGCGGTTACTTCATTGCTGAACTGACAACAGACTTCAAGAGTCATTGAGAGTTTCTGGCTCAAAAACACTGACATCAACAGGGTGAAGACGTCAGTGTTATTGAGAGATGGAATCAATCTGGAAAGAAAGCCCGAGGTGATTTTTTTGCTGTTCAGGTCAACAGAATTTGCTCAAATCCGATCTGCCCGGTTCGTATCTCAACAGCAAGATCGGTTCCAGTTGCAGAAAGCATCCATGAGCTTGGATTCAGCTGCTCCAGCTGAATGGAGCCAGTCTCCAGGCTGAGAGAACTCAGATCCAGGCGATCGTCAGCAGAAAATCCAATGATTTCATCCGGATTGTCCCAGGTTGAATCACTGATCCCCTCAAGAATGAAGTGATCAGCACCATCACCACCGATGAGTCGATCGGACCCCGGTCCGCCGATCAGAAAGTCATCCCCCTCGAGTGCTTCCAGTCGATCAGAGCTTTCACTGCCTATCAGTCGGTTCTCTCCAGGCGTTCCCAGAATGGGGAGGATGGCCCGATCACTTGAATAGGGTTGTGAGATTCCCGTGGGGATCGGTCGTACAGCATCACCATCAGTTCCTGCAAACAAGGGCAGTCGCAGCGCATCCTCTTCTCGCCGTGCAAACCCGTCCACCTGCTCACCATTGGGTGCGGTTTCCTCCCATGGCAGATGAATATGGTCGGCATGCAAGCTCCAACCCGGTGCGAATCCATCTTCTCCATTACGGAAGCTGAGATCAACGTCACTGGCTTGAAGAAGCCGCTGATCCAGTTCGCTACCGGCTTCAGGCAGATTCATGTAATCAGAGCTCACCAGGTGCAGGGTGTTGTCAATCCGGCCGTAGTGAATCTGCAATTGCAGTTGAGGGATCAGCAAGGGATGCGCATCCGAACCTGATCCATAGTTGAGGTGGCTTTTATGGTCGTTGCTGTCAAGCTGATGTCCGTTCCAATGGTCTGGAAAAATGATCACAGCCTGAAGAGGTAAATCACGCCACTCATCACCGAGGGGAATGTGGTCATAGGAGGCTGATTCGCCGATGTAATTCCAGAACACTTCACCCCGGGATTGGCGTTGATCGGGTTTCGCTGATCCAGTGATCATCTTCAATCCTGTTGGCATATTGACCAGAAGATTCGGATCATTGGGCTTAAGCACGCTGTAGTAGGCGATTGAGCTGGCTTTGGGTGTGACATAGCTCCAATCCCCCCCAAGCCCATCTGTGCCTTCGTTAATCAAGCTGGGTGTCCAGTAAGTGGAAAAATTGTTGGTTGGTTGTGCTGCCACGCTGCCAGCTGTCAGCAAAGAGCTAACGGTTGAGTTCTCATCGGTGCTGGTATTGGCAAAGAAGTCATGGGAATGCATGAATTGCGCATTCCCCGGCGCAACGATCGGATCGGCCGTGGCCCTGTGGCTAAAAGCGATATTCGAGACAAATTCTCCCTGGGAGAAGCCCGTTAGTTCAAACGCGTCTGCGTCCTCGCCAGCAGGTTGTTCATCACCACTAGGTTGTTCGTCGCCATTTCCTTCTTCAGCTGTGCCGATGATCTGATCCAGATTGAGATCCAGCTGAAAGAGGAGCTCATTGCTCTCGTTGGTGGTTTCAGCAGGCCCCTGCTCACCTGTGAATATGCCGCTGTCGTCCAGTATCCAGTTGAAATCACCCCAGGGTCCACGATCGAGCACACGAATCCGGCCCATGGCATCCACTGCTGCGCCAACAAGTTCAGCCTGATCCCGCACCAGAGGAATATCACCGACCCAATAGTTGTCGTTTCGACGAATGAGCAGAGGTTCATCACTCCCTTTCTGGACAAAGGCCTGTCCGGTGGCGTCGTCCACCCACAATCTGGCGGTACCTGAATCAGCGATCAAGCGACGATTGGTGGCGTCGTTCGAATCATCTGCGTCCTCGCCATTAGGTTGTTCATCGCCATTTCCTTCTTCAGCTGTGCCGATGATCTGATCCAGATTGAGATCCAGCTGAAAGAGGAGCTCATTGCTCTCGTTGGTGGTTTCAGCAGGCCCCTGCTCACCTGTGAACATGCCGCTGTCGTCCAGTATCCAGTTGAAATCACCCCAGGGTCCACGATCGAGCACGCGAATCCGGCCCATGGCATCCACTGCTGCGCCAACAAGTTCAGCTTGATCCCGCACCAGGGGAATATCACCGACCCAATAGTTGTCGTTTCGACGAATGAGCAGAGGTTCATCACTCCCTTTCTGGACAAAGGCCTGTCCGGTGGCGTCGTCCACCCACAATCTGGCGGTACCTGAATCAGCGATCAGGCGACGATTGGAGATTGCCTCGGTGTGGATCGTTGGTGTGATCTTTGAACCATCAACTCCATCAAACTTTGCAGCACCAAGACCAGCTTCATTCCCTTCAGTGAATAAACCCCAGTCATCATCAGTTCCTTTCCATGATTCATCGCTGAAGTTGAAATAAAACATGCTGTCAAATATCGCCTTATCACTTTCAATGTAATCACTGACTTCCTGAAAATATGTCTTGAGATTGGTTGCGTTTGTGACTTGATCTGCGTAGCCGCCGCTTTGCCACCCTGTTTCACCCAAGATCAATGGAGTGTCAAAAAGACCAAGGCTGTCGAGGGCAGACCGAAAGAGAGATTCATCTGCTTTCAAAACCTCCATTTGCTTCTGTGGGGTCCATTCAGGATTAGAGCGATTATCAAAAAATCCTGCATAGGAATGCACATTGACGTAATCAAGTTCCTGAAGAAGCTTATTGCCCTGTTGATTCCAGAAACTGCTGTCTGGTCGTAATGTTTCGCCTGCGAAGTTATAGGTGATCGGCAAATCACTGCGGTCACGAAAGACCTGAACCTGCTCGCGAACGTCGTTCACTCTAAGTTCACTGGGACTCCAGTCAGCAAGCTGTTCGTTGCCAAGGCTGAATCCCAGAATGTACTGCTCATAGGGTTGAATCACCTCCAGAGCATGGTTAATCAATTGCGCGGCATCACTTTCATTGGTGATATAGATCCCTGCCTGTACCTTCAAATCAAGATCCATCTGGTCGATCGCCTCGAGGATTCGACCGGTGTAGTTGTTAGTGCCCCAGGTGCGGATCGTGTCAAAGCCAAGAGCTGAGACCTCGTATAACGCCGATTCCAACCGCTCCTGACTGAGCCATTGCCCTTGTGAATCGACTGAAAACCCGATTCCGCGACGACCCTCCCAGAACGGCCTGGTTGCTGCTTCGGCGCTGGAAAAATTGTCTGTTGTCGCCTCTTCAGCCGCTGCATGGGTTGTTGCTCTATCAGGATTCCCTCCACCTGAATTGATCTGATCAGCATTCGTTGCAGCAGCAGAAGCGAAGACATTCATTAGATCTTCACCAATGACAGTGAACTCAGTGCTTGCCAAAGGCAGAGCCCCTTCCGAGGACGTCTCCAACACCTCAATTCGATAAGCACCACTCGTTGGTGGCGTCATCAGCAGTCGCCAGTGCCCATCATCAGCAACGACTACACCCTGGTGAGTCATCTCCTCGCCAAACGTGCCCTCCGGTTGCCAGTACCTTCCGGAGTCAAGGTGGAGAATGCTCACCTCAACCACAGCCCCAATCCCGCGGCCGGGTAGTTCGCCGTAGATCCCTGTTTCGATGCCGGTCTGCATGACAGTGTCATCATCTGGCCATATCAGAATGTTTTCAATCATGAAGGGATGTGGGTGAATGCCACGAATGATCCTTTTCAAGATGCGCCGAGCTAATCCATCAGTTGTGACTCAGTTTCCAAAACGTATAACTAAATCTGACTGGTCATTAGTAGGACAATTACGATATTCGCCATACAACCGTATGGTCGATGGATTTAGAATGTTGCCCGTGTCGCCTGCTGTCTTGTGGCTACGGCTAAATCTCCTTGATTTGTTGATATTTGACGCTAATGATTGACTTTCTATTCAGAGTCATGCAGGGTGGATCATTCAAATTCATTCAAGCCTCAGCATTCATCAGTCGACACGCATTTGATTGTGCTCATGATGGGACTTGATCGCCATGCGAATCAGCGGTTGACGTTGCTGCATAAAAAAACAGCTTCTGATCAAGCAAAGCCCATGGGTTGTTCTGATGCTGAGCGCCTGTGTAGTGGTCCCTGCGTTGTCTGTGATTTTTCTGCAACTGGGCTTGAGTTTGGGCAAGTGATGGGTTCTCTGTCATGAAGGGCCTGGGCCCCCTCCCTCTGTCTGCCCAGGCAGCTTCCGCTAGAAGCCGTCAAGAAGCAGGTCGTGTTTCCTGCTGGACAGACGGCGTGGCTCGCTTTTGTGCCTCGTTGATTGCTTACATGGTTTGCCCCTCGAAGTCATGGCTTTTTTGCGCGACTTTGTGACTGCAGTCACGCCAGTAGAGCCACTGACGTTCAATGTCTGTAAGGGCACCATGTCTGTTGGCGTCGTCAAAGCGATACGCGGGCGAGTCCAGGGCGGCTAGTGCCAGAGGGCAATTCAAGGCAGTTTTCATATTTCATCTAACGCAATTATCCATACTCCAGATCGATGAGCTGGCTTTGTCCATCCGTATAAATGCCAGATTCTGTTGGCAAGAGAGTTCCGTTGACGACGTGAAACGCGAGGTTGCCGACTTGCCTGCAGCATGACTAAAGGCAGGTATTTACTCATGAGGTAATATTCCTAGGTAGTTTATTCCTCGATACAAATAAATTGACTTCCTGGTGTGGCTCTCTTATAGATCACACACGTGGGAGACAGTCATGTATGAATTGAACAATGAATCCATTCAACGCTCAATGACAGAGCGCTGGGATGCGCTCGAAGATTATTTTGTCTGCATCACGGAATGTGATTTGAATGATGAAAACTGCATCACCAGTTGCCTTGTGACTCATTTGAAAAATTGATGATGGCTCCGAGACAGCTGTAGCCGCATAGAGCTTAAATCCTGTAAGACAAGTGGCGTATGCTTTAGTCAGCCAAAGAGCGGAGTTTGAGTCAACGTGGCGAAGGTTTCACTGGAGAATCGTCGCACTCTGGTTCTCATCGATTTAGCTTGTTTCAATTATTCAGTGGCCTTGAGCCAGATCAGATCATTCCGAGGCAGCATTCACCAAAAGGCAGCGATTTGCTACTGCTTCTCGACCTTCACTTTCATGATTGCACCGGGTGCTGGCACGTATGCACGAAGGACTCCATAAAAGTCTTTGCCAGTGGGAATTCCGTTTTTTCCACTTCCATCCGGACTGAGTGTGATGGTTGTTGTTCCGTCTTGGTTTGGCTCTGAGGAGAATGTGGTCCGGTCGTAGATCTTCAGATCGTTCGGGATCAGTAGTTTGTTATCAGTTCCGTAGAGGGTCACTGAGAAGTATCCCCCCGGGTTGTAGAGCCCTGCAGGCACAGTCACGACATACGTGGCATCACCGCGCAACGGTGCGCCGGTGTTATCGACCAAGATGGTGCCGTAACGGACCGTGTCTGAAGGCGTTCCTAGCTGGCCCAACTTCACCCCAGCTGCGAGGTCGAGGAAGCTGACGTCTCCGCTGACTCGACCGAAGGCGTCATCGGGGTTGATATAGGTGATCACCGTGTCGATGACGGCCTGAGCGTTCTTTTCCGTCTCTGGGCTGAATTGCTTGACTTCACGCTGCATGTCTCCCTTGCCGCCCTGCATCTGGAATTGGCTACGGGAGGCGACGACTGCGTCCAGGTTGTCGACAACGACCATCCTGGTCAGCACAAGACCTTGATCCGTTTCAAGCTCAACCACCTCAAAGTCGCCCTCGGGCATCGCTTGGCTGGGTCGTTTGAGCAGGATCGGCTTGGTTGGGTTGGTGATCACAGCCGGCACATTGTGCTTCATATCGAAGACTGACACCGACAGGAATTTGTCGTAAGTCGGCGTCGTCAGGATCGCCGGGCCCTCTGAGATCGAAAACCAGTTGTAGCCGTAGTCGACAGTGGCTTGTGGGGTGACCACTGTGGTGTCGCTGGGATCCACCAAACCGGTGAAATTGAAAGTGCCCTTCTCGTTCTTCTCAAGCCAGGTGTTCATCATCTTGACCTGTTCCTGATTCGGAAACTCCCTCAAGTAGGACTCGACAGTTTCCTGTGCTGCTGTCATTGGGCTCAAGGTCAGCAGAGGCAGGAGACAGAGGAAACGACGAAGGCGGTGAGACATCTCAGAAATTCTGAAGGGGGAACGCGGTGTTGATCCTGTAAGGGAGATTTTTGCAGCAATCCGACTGATGTCACTGACTTTGTTATCGACGCCTCAATTCTCTTTTGGCTTTGATCACCTTTGGCTTGAGGTGTTGTTGGTGGCCTCGTCATGCCATTGAGAGCATCTCTGCAGAAGACCAAACCTTGAGCGCAGTTTCGCTGCATGGTTCGCCTCTAGGCAGAATCGTGGGCACGCAACCTGAACTGAGTGGCTGCAAGCAACATTCAGTCTGAGGATCAGCACTCACCCTGGTGCCCGCTGTTGCCAATCTGGATCCTCTAGTGGAAGTGGGTTTAGTGGAGTGATCCCTGAATTGGCTCTGGTTTATTGATTACCTGGACGTCATTGTGGGCAATAACGCCAACCGTGAGAGCGCAAGGTCTTTTGTGTCCAGGCTGACGGCCGGCCTTCCTCAAAGCTGCTACTGACTCGTAATCTCCTTAGGCAGGATCGTGGGCGTGAGCCTGAATGGCCTGGTTGTAAGCAGCGTCCCATCTGAGGATCGGCAGTGACACGGCTGCCAATCTGCAGTTTCTACTTGCAGCTAGTTGGGTAGAGTCATTCCTGACGAGTCTCTGATATGTGCAATCGGTATAGAGATTTTGCTGCCAAAGTTGATTTCACATTGTGATGCTTTTGGCTGTAGATGAGTTCTTTGACTCAGTAAGAATTGTTGAACGCTTACTTAATTGCTTAATAAAGGCAATCCGGCAGGTGGAGATTGTAAAAGTTTGACAACCTCAGGCTTGACTTGTTTGCGGAAAGATTGCCATTGAGTAGATGCAATAATGTCAGCTGTGATCGCTTTGGCGAACCGCTCACCGGCAAGAACGTCACTTGGATAATGCAATCCGCAATAGACACGGGCATAGCCACCCTGACGGCCAACATGCATCAGGCGCTCATGCCGTTCAGGCATTAGATCAGCAAGTAGTAGTGCTGTAGATGCATACCAAGCGGAATGTCCACTCGGGAAAGAAAAGCTCGACTGCAATGGCAAGCAGGGCTTGATATCACCATGAGATATAAATGGCCTTGGTCGCTGGTGCCCCTTCTTCAGCTCTTTTTTGACAGTATCAATAATCTTCAGGAATGACATCAAACCTTTGCTCAGTTTTGGAGCGGATTTTGCCATGTTTCCACCTACGGCTGCGTCAAACGTGCCAACATAACGGTTCAGAAACTTCCAGGAGTGAATAACAGCTTCTGGATAACGGGTGCGTTGGTTCCATCGTAAAATCACCAAGTCATCACGTTCAACTTTTCCGCCTGGTTGAGGGACAGGCCCAAGAATGGATCGATATCGATCGGCCGATAGCTCCAATCCAGCAGATGGATTTGCCGCAACAGGAGCTGACCAGAGAACCAAACCCACAGGAATCGCAAGAGCTGAGGCGAAACGCATGACAATCACTGAATTGCAATCATTCTGGAAAAAGAACTTATAAAAGACCACCAGTCATAAAGAAGCGCTAAGAAGACTGGACCTCTATAGAGTCATTATGTTTTCTGGTCGAAACGACACTCTGGTGAGAAACGCAACATCCGCAGCCGCTGGTTCCTCAAGTCGCGAAGTGATCAAGCCGTCCTGGCTGCTTCTACCACTTAAGAGTGGTTGATTGCAGTGGTTTTGAAGGCGTAGCCCCTGAATTGTCTCTGTTTTATTTGCAATGGGGCTTGATTGTGGGGAAGCGAGCTTCGCTTGTGCCCATCTTTGAAGTGATCTGATCAGTTGAGCTGTTGGACGGCTGGTTGCAAGACGAGTGATCAGCTATGCCGAAGGCAGCTCAATATATTGACCTTAACCGTGTATGAACTCAACAGCACTACTTAACGTAAATTGCGAGCGCTTCTTTTGTTGTCATTGGCATTACGGATTGCATTGACTCCCCTAATGACGAATGGCTTGCCCGCACGTCTACAACAGATGAATCTGTGGCCCCTCCGGTTTCGCTCTGCTTCCAAAGCAGGGCGATTGTTCAAAGATTGTGTGCCATTCATCCATTGAGGTTGCCGATGCCGTTGTGCACCCGGAACAGGTTGTAGGGATCCACCCGCTGTTTGATCGTCTTCAACCGCGACAGGTGAGGGCCCCACTGATCCTGGCCCGCATCCTTGAGGAAGTAGTCGGTTTCGTTGCTGTATGTCCCTGCCTTGGGGAAAGTCTGGCGAAGAATGGCCATGACCTTCTGCACCTTGCGGGCTTCTCTTTGCCCCTGCTGCCGATCTGGTTCATGGCCAGCCAGCCCCGGGTAGCGGTATTGCTGACTGGAAGCGCAGATCACCAGCGCTGCGGCGCCGTAGCAATCGGGGTGCAGGGCTGTCTGTAGATCTCGGGCTCTGGCTTCCGGCGCTTCTCCGGAAAGCCCCTTGTTGATCTGGAAGCTGAAGCTGCGGTGGCGTGATGCTTGAAAGAAGGTCTCCGCGACTCGTTCCGGTTGATCGCGCAGTGCCTGGGCGGGAATCCAGAGCGAGTCATAACTGTTCCAGAAGGCTCCCACCTCCTCCTGGTTGCCCTCCCACCAGAACCGCCCTTCTGGTGCTTCCGGGTCTGTGTCGCGGGTGATCATCCCGGGCTTCAGCCGCTCCCAGGTATCGGCATTCCATAGCTGATTGAACGGCAGGAATGTGTAATCCGGCTGCACCGAATAGCGATCGGGATGGGCCCGGAATGGCTCAAGCAGAGCATCCATGCTGCTGCGCACCTGCTGATCTGGCAAATCCAAAGCGGTGAGTAGAAAGCCCAGGCTGTTGTCGGGATTGAACCGGATCTGCTCGCCCCAGTGGGGATTGTCGAGGTGGGTTGGGTAGAAGCGCAGAACCGCTTCGATCAGCTTGCGGTAAGCGGCGTCATCGGAAGCCGTCACCCCACCGGTGACCAATGCCAGTCGATCGGGTATGGGATGGCTCAACAGCGTGATCGCGCTGAGCACGCCGAAGCTGCAGGCTCCCCCACCCCGTATCGCAAAGAACAGTTCCGGTTCCTGGTAGCTGTTCACCCGTCGGATCTGGCCGTCGGCGGTGATCACCTCAGCCTCCAGCAGTCCGGCACTGCCACTGCCGAAGCGCTTGGAGAAACTGCCGAAGCCACTGCCGAGAATGAAGCCACCGCAGGCGCCAACGCTGGTGCAGCCGCCCCCCTGCACATAGCGGCCTGCTGCAGTGGCAGCTTCATACACCTCCAGCCAGCGAACCCCTGCCTGCACCGTGATCGCCTGCGTTTTCGGCGTCCCTACGGGAGCTCCCTTGGGCACAAATGCATCGTGCAACTCGATGCCACGCATCGGTCGGGTCCACAGCATCAGCGAATCTGGGGCGCAGTTGCGCCCCAGGTAGTCGTGTCCAGCCCCTTTCACCACCAGGCGGAGCTGATGCTCCCTGGCAAAACGCACCCCGGCGGCCAAATCATTCGCTGATTCCGCTGCAATCACACGTGTACTGGCTGCCGCCTGCCAGGCCCCCAGCCAGCCGGTGGATTGCAGACCCATCGGTTGTTCCTGGATCCAGAGTGGATTTCGCAGCTTCTTCAGCACCGATGCAGTGGGGTTGACCCAGGGCAGCTCGGGCGTCAGCAAACTCCCTTGGAGCCGCTTTTCCAGTGCAGCCCAGGACTGATGACCAGGGGAGATGCTGGCGCGTGACCCCTTGGCTATGAGATGTCCTAGGCCGGCACTGACGATGGTGCTTCCGAGAATCTGCAGCAGTGTCCGTCGCGACCAACGCCCTGGAATCGTCATCGCGCCATCGCATCCGTTCCTTTCGTCAGTGTTGGCAGGCAGGGCGAGGTTGTCAGCCAAGAATCGTTGAGGTTGCTTCTGGTCTGTTTCAAAGCGGCCGCTGCATGGGATGACCCCTGGGCAGAATCGTGGGTAGGAAATCGAGCTGAGTGGCTGCAGACAGCATCCAACCTGCTGAACAGCGCTGGCCTTGGTGGCCGCTGCTGCCAATTGGCTCCTAAATCTCGAATAGCTCCCAAATCTCGAAATCAATTTCAAGGGCTTGTCCCTGAGTTGTCTCTGATTTGTTGTGCAACTGGTCAGAGTTATGTGCAACTGAGAGTGATCGCATGACAGACCGACTCTCGACAGAGATAACCGTCGATGGCATCAAGGCAAACGTTCGAGAAGAAATGCAAAAAGCACTTCGAGAACGAGCGAAATGATCAAGCGACTCTGCAAATGTTTAAATTCCAAGAGCCATAATCTGCAACACTGATGCAATCAATTTTGATTCTCAATAATTAATCGTAGTTTGAACTTTATATCAGTGTCACCTGTTCCGTATTCTTGATTCCAACAAGTAGCATGATTTGATCTCCAGAGGAATCTGTGTACATCAAGCCATTTTCACTATTTGTCCAGTTTCCACCTTGAACCATTGAAAGATCAATTTTGTCTTCTCCAACGGTGTAGTCCTGAATCAACGCATATCCATCGCCTGAAACGCCTTGGAAGGTATCAAAGCCTTGATCTCCCCAAGCATCACCCTGGCTGACCGCCAGGACATCATCATCCTTGCCTCCCCTGTAGATGACACCAGCAGCCACCCCAGTGATTAGGTCATTGCCGCGGTTGCCGTTGATAAAAGTACCCTCAATAGCACCAAGGACTTCGATCGTGTCATTGTCATCGCCACCAGAAATATGACTTTTGCCTGCACTTACTTTAAAAGTGTCTTCACCAATTGAACCAAGGAAAAAATTGTCTGTGCCCCCTTTGACTTCAAAGAAGTCGCTGCCTTTGCCTCCGAGGAATTGACTGTCTTGCGAATCAAAGACGATAAAATGATCATCGCCATTATTGCCATTGGCAAAGTTGTTTTTGCCTCCTGTGACCTCGAGGTAGTCGTCGTCGTTTAAAAGCCCATAGTTAATGTCAGATTGATTAATCAGTGAATCAACGTTGTGAGTCCAATATCTGCGTCCGTTGATGAGTGAATTTTCAATGGTTTGTGCTGTGTTGCTATCCCTTTTATCGCTACTGCTGCTGCTGCTGCTGCTGCTGGAGCTATCGTTGCTGCTCTTATCACTAGCTGGAGTCGGAGTGAATAACGCTTTAACAGCCGAAGTGTCGTCAGAGTCGACACTTTCAACTGTTCCTGCTCCGTCGGTGTAGGAGGTGGTGACGCTGATGGCAGAACCGACGTCAGCTTGAACAAGGGTGTAGTTAGCAGAAGTTGCACCACTAATTGCAGTTCCTGCTCGTTTCCATTGGTTGGAAATCGTGCCGAGGCCATCAGCATCAGCGAGGGTGTTTGCTGCCGTTAATGTTTGCCCTTGTGTTGGCGTGCCGCTGATGGTGACCGAACCTGTTGGCAGATCATTGACATTGGCAACAGCCGAAGTGTCGTCAGATTTGACACTTTCAGCTGTTCCTTCTCCGTCGGTGTAGGAGGCGGTGACGCTGATGGCAGAACCGACGTCAGCTTGAACAAGGGTGTAGTTAGCAGAAGTTGCACCGGAAATCGCTTCTCCTGCTCGTTTCCATTGGTTGGAAATCGTGCCGAGTCCATCGGCATCAGCGAGGGTGTTTGCTGCCGTTAAGGTCTGCCCTTGTGTTGGCGTGCCGCTGATGGTGACGGAACCTGTTGGCAGATCATTGACATTGGCAACAGCTGAAGTGTCGTCAGATTTGACACTTTCAGCTGTTCCTGCTCCGTCGGTGTAGGAGGCGGTGACGCTGATGGCAGAACCGACGTCAGCTTGAACAAGGGTGTAGTTAGCGGAAGTTGCACCGGAAATCGCTTCTCCTGCTCGTTTCCATTGGTTGGAAATCGTGCCGAGTCCATCAGCATCAGCGAGGGTGTTTGCTGCCGTTAATGTTTGCCCTTGTGTTGGCGTGCCGCTGATGGTGACCGAACCTGTTGGCAGATCATTGACATTGGCAACAGCTGATGTGGCGTTTGACGTCTTACTTTCAGCTGTTCCTGCTCTGTCGGTGTAGGAGGCAGTGACGGTGATTGTTGAACCGACGTCAGCTTGAACAAGGGTGTATGTCGTTGATGATGGATCAGGGATATTGATTGCTGTTCCAGATCGCCTCCAGCCATAGGCAATCGTGCCGAGACCATCGGCATCAGCGAGGGTGTTTGCTGCAGTTAATGTTTGCCCCTGTGTTGGCGTGCCGCTGATGGTGACTGAACCTGTTGGCAGATCATTGACATTGGCAACAGCTGATGTGGCGTTTGACGTCTTACTTTCAGCTGTTCCTGCTCTGTCGGTGTAGGAGGCAGTGACGGTGATTGTTGAACCGACGTCAGCTTGAACAAGGGTGTATGTCGTTGATGATGGATCAGGGATATTGATTGCTGTTCCAGATCGCCTCCAGCCATAGGCAATCGTGCCGAGACCATCGGCATCAGCGAGGGTGTTTGCTGCAGTTAATGTTTGCCCCTGTGTTGGCGTGCCGCTGATGGTGACGGAACCTGTTGGCAGATCATTGACATTGGCAACAGCCGAAGTGTCGTCAGATTTGACACTTTCAGCTGTTCCTTCTCCGTCGGTGTAGGAGGCAGTGACGCTGATTGTTGAACCGACGTCAGCTTGAACAAGGGTGTATGTCGTTGATGATGGATCAGGGATATTGATTGCTGTTCCAGATCGCCTCCAGCCATAGGCAATCGTGCCGAGGCCATCAGCATCAGCGAGGGTGTTTGCTGCAGTTAAGGTCTGCCCTTGTGTTGGCGTGCCGCTGATGGTGACCGAACCTGTTGGCAGATCATTGACATTGGCAACAGCCGAAGTGTCGTCAGATTTGACACTTTCAGCTGTTCCTGCTCCGTCGGTGTAGGAGGCAGTGACGGTGATTGTTGAACCGACGTCAGCTTGAACAAGGGTGTATGTCGTTGATGATGGATCAGGGATATTGATTGCTGTTCCAGATCGCCTCCAGCCATAGGCAATCGTGCCGAGGCCATCAGCATCAGCGAGGGTGTTTGCTGCCGTTAATGTTTGCCCCTGTGTTGGCGTGCCGCTGATGGTGACTGAACCTGTTGGCAGGTCATTGACATTGGCAACAGCCGAAGTGTCGTCAGATTTGACACTTTCAGCTGTTCCTTCTCCGTCGGTGTAACTGGCGGTGACGCTGATTGTTGAACCGACGTCAGCTTGAACAAGGGTGTATGTCGTTGATGATGGATCAGGGATATTGATTGCTGTTCCAGATCGCCTCCAGCCATAGGCAATCGTGCCGAGGCCATCAGCATCAGCGAGGGTGTTTGATGCCGTTAATGTTTGCCCTTGTGTTGGCGTGCCGCTGATTGTGACCGATCCCGTCGGTGCATCATTGACATTGGCAACAGCTGATGTGGCAGTGGAGCTCACACTTTCAGCTGTTCCTCCACCATCTGTGTAACTGGCCGTGACACTGATCGCTGAACCCACATCAGCCTGCACAAGTGGATAGGACGATGATGTGGCACCAGTGATCGCCTCTTCTCCTCGTTTCCATTGATAAGAAAGTGTGCCGAGACCATCAGCATCAGCCAACGTATTGGCTGCCGTTAAGGTCTGGCCCTGTGTTGCTGTGCCACTTATTGCCACTGAACCTGTTGGCGCGTCATTGACATTCGAAACTTCGATATTTGCTGTATCACTTTCGCTAGAGAAAGATTGTGTTCCGCCTACATCAAAAATCGTCAAACCACTTAAATCGTCCGCCACGAAGGCGGTGTTGCCGTCAGCAGACAAAGTGACGGCATAAGCAATATTGTTGGAAAAACTATTTGTAATGTTTTTTGGATTAGAGTAATCAGTGATGTCAATGACTTGCAATCCTTTATTGCTGTCGGCCACAAAGACGGTGTTGCCATCGGGCGAGAGGGTGACGCCTCTGGCACTGCCTGAGGTGTTGTAAGTGCCAGTAATTGTTGGGCTGGCAGGGTTACTGACGTTGATGATGTCCAGACCGTCAATGCCATCCGCCACGAAGGCTGTGTTGCCATCGGCTGAGAGGGTTACGCCATAGGCAAAGCCTGAGGTGTCGAAGCTGCCGATGAGTGTTGGATTGGCGAGAGTACTGATGTCAATGATCTGCAGCCCACTTGTGTAATCAGCTACGAAGGCTGTGTTGCCATCGGCTGAAAGGCTGACGTCCCTGGCACTGGTAGGGGTGATGTAGGAGGCAGTCAGCGTTGGGTTGGTGGGGTTGCTGACATCAATGATGTCCAGACCGTCAGTGCCATCGGTCACGAAGGCTGTGTTGCCATCGGGCGAGAGGCTGACGCCCGAGGCATCGCCGGTGGTGTCAAAGTTCCCCTTAAACGTTGGGTTGGTGGGATCACTGATATCAATGATGTCCAGACCGTCAGAGCCATCGGCCACAAAGGCGGTGTTGCCATCGGCTGAGAGGGTGACGTCTTTGGCAAAGCCAGAAGTGTCAAAGTTCCCCTTAAACGTTGGGTTGGTGGGATCACTGATATCAATGATGTCCAGGCCGTCTGAGAAGTCCGCCACGAAGGCGGTGTTGCCATCGGCGGAGAGGGTAAAGCCAAAGGTCCTTCCTGAGGTGTCAAAGTTGCCCTTAATCGAAGGGCTTGTAGCTATCGCCGTAGCGCCGTTGGCCGCTGGATCGACAACATCAATGATCTGCAAACCGCTGGTGAAATCAGCAACGAAGGCGGTGTTGCCATCGGCGGAGAGGGTGACGCCATAGGCCAAGCCAGTGGTGTCGCGGGTGCCTGTGAGGGTCGGGCTGGCGGGGTTGCTGACATTAATGATCTGCAAACCGCTGCTTCCATCGGCGACGAAGGCGGTGTTGCCATCGGCTGAGAGGGTGACGCCAAGGGCGCCGGTGGTGTCGTAGGTGGCGGTACGGGTTGGGCTGGCGGGGTTGCTGACGTTGATGATCTGCAAACCGCTGGGGTCATCAGCCACGAAGGCGGTGTTGCCATCGGCTGATAGGGTGACGCCCCTGGCATCACCGGTGGTGTCGAGGGTGGTGATGGGTGAAGGGCTGGCGGGGTTGCTGACATCAATGATCTGCAAACCAGAACCTCCATCGGCGATGAAGGCGGTGTTGCCATCGGCTGAGAGGGTGACGCCATAGGCAAAGCCAGTGGTGTCGCGAGTGCCTGTGATGGTCGGGCTGGCGGGGTTGCTGACATCAATGATCTGCAAACCAGAACCTCCATCGGCGATGAAGGCGGTGTTGCCATCGGCTGAGAGGGTGACGCCAAAGGCAAAGCCGGTGGTGTCGCGGGTGCCTGTGATGGTCGGGCTGGCGGGGTTACTGACATCAATGATCTGCAAACCGCTGCTTCCATCAGCGACGAAGGCGGTGTTGCCATCGGCCGAGAGGGTGATGCCCAAGCCATCGCCGGTGGTGTCGCGGGTGCCTGTGATGGTCGGGCTGGCGGGGTTACTGACATCAATGATCTGCAAACCGCTGCTTCCATCAGCGACGAAGGCGGTGTTGCCATCGGCCGAGAGGGTGATGCCAAAGGCATCGCCGGTGGTGTCGCGGGTGCCTGTGAGGGTCGGGTTGGTTGAGATCGTCTCTGCACCGGTGCGATCCCAAGCCTTAAAGGTGATCAGATCGTTGATCGTTCCGGTGAAATTCGTTGTAGGAACAAAGGCCAAGCGTGTGTTGCTGTCGGCATAGAGCACTCGCGCTGAACTCTCAGACACGGAGCCGATATCACTCCATGACGTGCCGTTGTTGGTGGAGTAGTAGAGCGTTCCATCATTCAAATTGGTATTGATAATTGCAATCGCCGGTAAATCACCATCGCTATCGCTGAAGTTATTGAGACTCCCGCCTGAATCAATCAGGGCTGATACCAGGGTTCCAACTTGACCTGATGGTGTTCCAGTGTCTTCTGTGATTGTTGTCAGTTCTGGGCTTGCAGCTGTCGAAAGAGTCGGAGCAGCTGCTTCCACGGCAATGCGCTGGCCGTTGATGATCAGGATGTGATGGTCGTTCTGACTTCTCTCAGCATCAGCAATCTCAACGCCTCGGATCAGAGCCGAAAAGATCGCCCCTTCATCACCGGAGCTGTCATTGCTGCCATTGAGCCTGCGATCGATGGCATGGCCGAGTTCCTCCAGCAGCACCGCTTCCACTTCGGTAGCGCTTGCTGATTTCAGCCAATCGGCATTGAGATAGATCCGCTCATCATCATCAGGTGAGATGGCTGCATAAGCGCCCTGCAGCCCCGCCATTGTGTCTTTGTCGAGCAGCTCGACGCTGATGCCACCGAGCTCAACAGCCACAGAGCGATCAAAGACCTCCAGCAGCAGTTTTTGCCACGACTCTGGTCTTGATCGCCAACGCCGCAGACGTTCATCCACAGCATGCATCGCCTTAGTCAATACCTGGCTGGGCTCCACATTCACATCATTTCCGACGTTGGATCGATGTAGTGCTGTCAAAGGTTTACTGGTGTCTTCCCTGTTTCTAGAGGGCAATCACCATTGCTGCTGGGTGGTTGGCACATTAGTTTTCTATCAATAGAAGAAGCAACTGTGCTGATTGAGTCCCTTGTGTGAAATATTCCCAACAAGTTTGGTGATTGATTTCAGCTTCAGATCTTTTGCTGATTCCAGTTGCTTCTGGTCTGTTTCAAAGCGGCCGCTGCATGGGATGACCCCTGGGCAGAATCGTGGGTAGGAAATCGAGCTGAGTGGCTGCAGACAGCATCCAACCTGCTGAACAGCGCTGGCCTTGGTGGCCGCTGCTGCCAATTGGCTCCTAAATCTCGAATAGCTCCCAAATCTCGAAATCAATTTCAAGGGCTTGTCCCTGAGTTGTCTCTGATTTGTTGTGCAACTGGTCAGAGTTATGTGCAACTGAGAGTGATCGCATGACAGACCGACTCTCGACAGAGATAACCGTCGATGGCATCAAGGCAAACGTTCGAGAAGAAATGCAAAAAGCACTTCGAGAACGAGCGAAATGATCAAGCGACTCTGCAAATGTTTAAATTCCAAGAGCCATAATCTGCAACACTGATGCAATCAATTTTGATTCTCAATAATTAATCGTAGTTTGAACTTTATATCAGTGTCACCTGTTCCGTATTCTTGATTCCAACAAGTAGCATGATTTGATCTCCAGAGGAATCTGTGTACATCAAGCCATTTTCACTATTTGTCCAGTTTCCACCTTGAACCATTGAAAGATCAATTTTGTCTTCTCCAACGGTGTAGTCCTGAATCAACGCATATCCATCGCCTGAAACGCCTTGGAAGGTATCAAAGCCTTGATCTCCCCAAGCATCACCCTGGCTGACCGCCAGGACATCATCATCCTTGCCTCCCCTGTAGATGACACCAGCAGCCACCCCAGTGATTAGGTCATTGCCGCGGTTGCCGTTGATAAAAGTACCCTCAATAGCACCAAGGACTTCGATCGTGTCATTGTCATCGCCACCAGAAATATGACTTTTGCCTGCACTTACTTTAAAAGTGTCTTCACCAATTGAACCAAGGAAAAAATTGTCTGTGCCCCCTTTGACTTCAAAGAAGTCGCTGCCTTTGCCTCCGAGGAATTGACTGTCTTGCGAATCAAAGACGATAAAATGATCATCGCCATTATTGCCATTGGCAAAGTTGTTTTTGCCTCCTGTGACCTCGAGGTAGTCGTCGTCGTTTAAAAGCCCATAGTTAATGTCAGATTGATTAATCAGTGAATCAACGTTGTGAGTCCAATATCTGCGTCCGTTGATGAGTGAATTTTCAATGGTTTGTGCTGTGTTGCTATCCCTTTTATCGCTACTGCTGCTGCTGCTGCTGCTGCTGGAGCTATCGTTGCTGCTCTTATCACTAGCTGGAGTCGGAGTGAATAACGCTTTAACAGCCGAAGTGTCGTCAGAGTCGACACTTTCAACTGTTCCTGCTCCGTCGGTGTAGGAGGTGGTGACGCTGATGGCAGAACCGACGTCAGCTTGAACAAGGGTGTAGTTAGCAGAAGTTGCACCACTAATTGCAGTTCCTGCTCGTTTCCATTGGTTGGAAATCGTGCCGAGGCCATCAGCATCAGCGAGGGTGTTTGCTGCCGTTAATGTTTGCCCTTGTGTTGGCGTGCCGCTGATGGTGACCGAACCTGTTGGCAGATCATTGACATTGGCAACAGCCGAAGTGTCGTCAGATTTGACACTTTCAGCTGTTCCTTCTCCGTCGGTGTAGGAGGCGGTGACGCTGATGGCAGAACCGACGTCAGCTTGAACAAGGGTGTAGTTAGCAGAAGTTGCACCGGAAATCGCTTCTCCTGCTCGTTTCCATTGGTTGGAAATCGTGCCGAGTCCATCGGCATCAGCGAGGGTGTTTGCTGCCGTTAAGGTCTGCCCTTGTGTTGGCGTGCCGCTGATGGTGACGGAACCTGTTGGCAGATCATTGACATTGGCAACAGCTGAAGTGTCGTCAGATTTGACACTTTCAGCTGTTCCTGCTCCGTCGGTGTAGGAGGCGGTGACGCTGATGGCAGAACCGACGTCAGCTTGAACAAGGGTGTAGTTAGCGGAAGTTGCACCGGAAATCGCTTCTCCTGCTCGTTTCCATTGGTTGGAAATCGTGCCGAGTCCATCAGCATCAGCGAGGGTGTTTGCTGCCGTTAATGTTTGCCCTTGTGTTGGCGTGCCGCTGATGGTGACCGAACCTGTTGGCAGATCATTGACATTGGCAACAGCCGAAGTGTCGTCAGATTTGACACTTTCAGCTGTTCCTTCTCCGTCGGTGTAGGAGGCGGTGACGCTGATGGCAGAACCGACGTCAGCTTGAACAAGGGTGTAGTTAGCAGAAGTTGCACCGGAAATCGCTTCTCCTGCTCGTTTCCATTGGTTGGAAATCGTGCCGAGGCCATCGGCATCAGCGAGGGTGTTTGATGCCGTTAATGTTTGCCCTTGTGTTGGCGTGCCGCTGATGGTGACTGAACCTGTTGGCAGATCATTGACATTGGCAACAGCTGATGTGTCGTCAGAGTCGACACTTTCAGCTGTTCCTTCTCCGTCGGTGTAGGAGGCGGTGACGCTGATGGCAGAACCGACGTCAGCTTGAACAAGGGTGTATGTCGTTGATGATGGATCAGGGATATTGATTGCTGTTCCAGATCGCCTCCAGCCATAGGCAATCGTGCCGAGGCCATCAGCATCAGCGAGGGTGTTTGATGCCGTTAATGTTTGCCCTTGTGTTGGCGTGCCGCTGATGGTGACCGAACCTGTTGGCAGATCATTGACATTGGCAACAGCTGATGTGTCGTCAGAGTCGACACTTTCAGCTGTTCCTTCTCCGTCGGTGTAGGAGGCGGTGACGCTGATGGCAGAACCGACGTCAGCTTGAACAAGAGTGTAGTTAGCGGAAGTTGCACCCGAAATCGCTTCTCCTTCTCGTTTCCATTGATAAGAAATGGTGCCGAGACCATCGGCATCAGCGAGGGTGTTTGCTGCAGTTAAGGTCTGGCCTTGTGTTGGCGTGCCGCTGATGGTGACCGAACCTGTTGGCAGATCATTGACATTGGCAACAGCTGATGTGTCGTCAGATTTGACACTTTCAGCTGTTCCTTCTCCGTCGGTGTAACTGGCGGTGACGCTGATGGCAGAACCGACGTCAGCTTGAACAAGGGTGTATGTAGTTGATGATGGATCAGGGATATTGATTGCTGTTCCAGATCGCCTCCAGCCATAGGCAATCGTGCCGAGGCCATCAGCATCAGCGAGGGTGTTTGATGCCGTTAATGTTTGCCCTTGTGTTGCCGTGCCGCTGATTGTGACCGATCCCGTCGGTGCATCATTGATATTCGAAACTTCGATTTTTGCTGTATCACTATCGCTAGAGAAAGATTGTGTGTTGCTGACGTCAATGATTTGCAGTCCGCTTTCGTCATCAGCAACAAAGGCGGTGTTGCTATCGGCCGAGAGGGTGACGCCAAATGCTCTACCAGAGGTGTCGAGGGTGCTGATGAGTGTTGAGCTGGCTGGGTTGCTGACATCAATGATCTGCAGCCCGCTGTCCCTAGCAGCAACAAAGGCGGTGTTGCCATTGGCCGAGAGGCTGATGTCATAGGTCCAGCCTGTGTTGTTACTGCCTCTAAGTGTTGGGCTGGTGGGGTCGCTTACATCAATGATTTTGAGCCCGGATGTGCCATCAGCCACAAAGGCGGTGTTGCCATCGGCTGAAAGACTGACGCCTTCGGCTTGGCCTGAGGTGTCGAAGCTGCCGATGAGTGTTGGATTGGCGAGAGTACTGATGTCAATGATCTGCAGCCCACTTGTGTAATCAGCTACGAAGGCTGTGTTGCCATCGGCTGAAAGGCTGACGTCCCTGGCACTGGTAGGGGTGATGTAGGAGGCAGTCAGCGTTGGACTGGCGGGGTCACTGACGTTGAGGATCTGCAGCCCCCCTCCCCCTCCGCTGGCGACAAAGGCGGTATTGCCATCGGCGGAGAGAGTAACTCCAAAGGCCTGGCTCGGTGTTTCGTGGGTGGCTTTGAGAGATGGGCTGGCTGGGTTGCTGACGTCAATGATCTGCAGTCCGCTGGTGTCGTCGGCGATGAAGGCGGTCTTGCCATCGGCGGAAAGAGTGACGTCATTGGCAGAGCCCGAGGTGTTGAAGTTGCCCCTAAGTGTTGGGTTGGTGGGATCACTGATGTTGATGATGTCCAAGCCGTCACTGGCATCGGCGATGAAGGCGGTGCTGCCATCGGCAGAGATCACGACTCCTTGAGCGTTATCTGAGGTATCGAAGTTGCCTTTAAGCGATGGAGCAGTAGCGATTGCCGAGGAGCCATTGGCCGCTGGATCGACTACATCAATGATCTGCAACCTTGAACTATCAGCGACGTACGCGGTGTTGCCATCGGCGGAAATACTGACACCATACGCACTTCCCGATGTGTTGAAATTGCCCCTGAGGGTAGGGTTAGTGAGGTCGCTGATGTTGATAAAACTTAGGCCTTCATCGTCATCAGCAACGAATGCGGTGTTGCCATCTGCGGAAAGAGTGACGTGATAGGCATAATCAGAGGTGTTGAAAGTGCTCGTCAGTGATGGACTGGCGGGGTTGCTGATATTGATAATCTGTAATCCGCCGTTTCCATCGGCAATGATGGCGGTATTACCGTTTGCTGAAAGGCTGACAGCCCTGGCATAACCTGAGGTATTGAGTGTGGAGATAAGTGAGGGATTTGCAAGATTCGTGATATCAATGACCTGTAGCCCATCTTGTGCATCGGCAATGAAAGCTGTCTTGCCATCGGCGGAGAGGGTGACGTCATAGGCAAAGCCCGAGGTGTTGTAAGTGCCGGTCAGTGATGGGCTGGCGGGGTTGCTGACATTAATGATGTCCAGACCGTCTTCTCCATCTGCAACGAAAGCTTTCTTGCCATCGGCGGAGAGGGTGACGCCCAAGGCAAGGCCCGAGGTGTCGAAGTTGCCCGTCAGAGATGGGCTGGCGGGGTTGCTGACATCAATGATCTGCAAACCGCTGCTGTGATCAGCAACAAAGGCGGTGTTGTCATCGGCTGAGAGGGTGACGTCAACGGCAGAGCCCGAAGTGTTGTATGTGCCGACAAGGGCTGGACTAGCAGGGTTGCTGACATTGATGATCTTCAGGCTTCCAGCTTGATCGGCCACAAAGGCGGTGTTGCCATCAGCTGACAAGGTGACGCCAAAAAAACTTCCTGAGGTTGTGAGAGTGCCGGTGAGTGTTGGGGTGCTGCTGATTGATGTCGGACCAGTGCGATCCCAGGCTTTGAAGGTGATCAGATCACTGATCGTGCCTGTGAAATCTGTTGCTGGAACAAAGGCCAGCCGGGTGTTGCTGTCGGCGTACAGCACCCGTGCTGAAGTCTCCGAGACAGTACCGACATCACTCCATGACGTTCCGTTGTTGGTGGAGTAGTAGAGCGTTCCATCATTCAAATTGGTACTGATAATTGCAATCGCAGGTGAATCACCATCTCTATCGCTGAAGTTATTGAGACTCCCTTCTGAATCAATCAGGGCTGATACCAGTGTTCCAACTTGACCGGATGGTGTTCCTGGGTCTTCATTGATTGTTGTCAGTTCCGGGCTTGCAGCTGTCGAAAGAGTTGGAGCGTCATTAACGGCAGCAACGGTGATGGTGGAAGTCGCGGCCGAAGAATCGGTGTCGCCGTCGTTCACAACCCAAGAGATGGTGCGGTTTGCGGTATTGGGGTTTTCAGAGTTGTTGTTGTAGGTAACAGATTCGAGTGCCGCCTTGTAGTTCGCGAGGCTGTCGGAGCCGTTAAGTGTCAGGACACCTGTGGATTCATTCCAGGAACCTGTGATTGCGGAGGTATCGGAGAAAGCGAGGACATCTTCTGCGGATTGGAAACCGGAGGAGATAGTGACGGTGGCCGATTCGATGTTGGAGTCATCGATATCGGTGATGGTGAGGGAGGAGTCGATGACTTTGGCGCCATCCCCTTCCGTGAAGGCAAGAGTGGCTGAGGCACCAGAGATGTTCGGTGCACTATTGATCCCCAGAACTGCATTGTCGCCAAGGGATCCGGCTTCGCCTGGAGCCGCGAGGGTAAGGATGGCATTGTTGCCTGCAGCATCCTTGATGGTGCCGCCATTGAGTTCGAGTGCAGAGGAGGAGAGCTGATCGAGATCAGCGGAGGTGTCACCCTCTTGAACGGTGTATTGGAAGGTGAGGGTGGAGCTGCCGGAGCCGGAGGTATAGGTGGCGTAACGATCGGTGCTACCGGTTTCGAGTTGAAGTCTTGGTGTGCCGCCAGAGGTGTTGACGACAACGGGTTCTGAAAAGCCGACGGTGAGGGTAATGACATCGTTGATGCCATAGGTGCCATTGGCCGTTGTTGCGTTAACCGGGGCGACGGGTGTGGTGGCGGTGTTGCGGAAGAAAAAGGTGTTGCCCTCGGCCTCGCCGATGAAGAGATCAAGATCGCCATCGTCATCGATATCGGCAAAGGCTGGTAGGGCTGAATCGCCAACATCCGATATCCCGAAGGGTGTATCCCCTTCTTGTTTGGTGAAGGCGGGAACACTTGCTGTGCCGGTATTGCGGAAGAAGAGAGTGTTGCCGTCGTCATTGCCGATGAAGAGATCGAGATCGCCGTCGCCGTCGATATCGACCAAGTCTGGGCTAGCAAAGGAGCTAACTTTCGTAATGCCGAAGGGTGTATCCCCTTCTTGTTTGGTGAAGGCGGGAACACTTGCTGTGCCGGTATTGCGGAAGAAAAGAGTGTTGCCGTCGTCGTTTCCAAGGAAGAGATCGAGGTCACCGTCGGCGTCAATATCGGCTAAAGCTGGACAGACATTACTTCCAACATCAGTAATGTTGAAAGGGTTGTTTCCCCCTTCTTGGGTGTATGCAGGAGATATTGCTGTTCCGGTGTTGCGGAAGAAGCGGGTATACCCGTCGGCGAAGCCAATGAAGAGATCAAGATCTCCGTCGCCATCGACATCAGCCAACGCTGGGCTGGAGCTAACTACTGAAGTTGTTATTCCAAATGGCTCTTGCCCTCCTGCTTGAGTAAAGGCGGGAACACTTGCTGTACCTGTGTTATGGAAGAAAGTGATATCTCCGCTAGATCTGCCGATGAAGAGATCGAGATCTCCGTCTTTATCGATATCGGCAAGTGTTGGGTCGGGGTAACCACCCGACGACCCCTCTCCCTCTTCCGGATCAATATCCGGTATTCCAAATGGTTCGTCTCCACCTTCTTGGGCATAAGCGGGAGCCGTTGCAAAAGTGCCCAGGCTTCCGGTGGGCCTGGTGGTGTCGGTGGAGGCCTCAACAGCAACGTCAACTCCATCGATGTTGAGAATGCGTTGGTCGTTTTCTCCATCAACCGCGGGTTCAAGATTTTCACTGCGCAACAGGGCTGAAAAGATCGCCCCTTCATCACCGGCGCTGTCATTGCCGTCATTGAGCCTGCGATCGATGGCATGGCCAAGCTCTTCCAGCAGCACCGCTTCCACTTCGGCAACACTTGCTGAATTCAGCCAATCGGCATTGAGATAGATCCGCTCATCACCATCAGGAGCGCTGGGTGCATAAGCGCCATACAGCCCCGCCATCGTTTCTTTGTCGAGCAGCTCGACGCTGATGCCACGGAGCTCAACATCCTCAGAGCGACCAAAGACCTCCAGCAGCAGTTTTTGCCACGACTCTGGTCTTGATCGCCAACGCCGCAGACGTTGATCCACTGCGTGCATCGCTTTAATCAATGCCTGGCTGGGCTCCACATTCACATCATTTCCGACGTTAGATAGATGTAGTACTACCAAAGGTTCACTGGTGTCTTACCTGTTTCTAGAGGGCGATCACCATTGCTGCTGGGTGGTTGGCACATTAGTTTTCTATCAATAGAAGAAGCAACTGTGCTGATTGAGACCCTTGTGTGCAATGTGCCCATCAAGTTTTGTGATTGATTTCAGCTTAAGATCTTTTGCTGATTCCGGTTGCTTCTGGCCTGCCTCTAAGCAACCACTGAAAAGCCGATCACTAGGCAGAATCGTGGGTAGGAAATCGAGCTGAGTGGCTGCAGACAGCATCCAACCTGCTGAACAGCACTGGCCCTGGTGGCTGCTGCTGCCAATTGGCTCCCAAATCTTGAAATTAATTTCAAGGGCTTGGCCCTGAGTTGTCTCTGATTTGTTGTGCAACTGAGCGTGAATCTGGGCTAGTTCTGATTCTCAGCCTGAATGGCTATCAGTGTGGTCCTCGTCACCACTGTTGAGGTCTTGGGCAGATGCCATTGACTTCGTAATCTCACTGGCCGTTGTTTGTTGGCAGTCGTTACTGGTTCTGGTGTCGAGATGCCCCTGCCGCTGAAGGTGTTTGTTCAGTTCTTCGTGTTGGGGCTGACCTCCTTCGGTGGCCCGGTGGCGCACCTTGGTTACTTTTACGAGCGCTTTGTGCAGCGGGAGCGTTGGATCACCACTGAGGCCTACGCCGATCTCGTTGGGCTCTGTCAGCTTTTGCCCGGACCTTCGAGTTCCCAGGTGGGCATGGGTTTAGGTCTGATTCGGGCTGGATGGCTTGGCGGTCTGGCGGCTTGGGCCGGATTTACCTTGCCTTCCGCTGTGTTGATGGTGCTAGCGGCGTCGCTGCTCTCAGCCCATCCCAGTTGGATGAACGGGGGTTGGGTGCATGGCTTAATGGTGGCGGCTGTGGCCGTGGTGGCCCAGGCCGTTCTGGGCCTGCAGCGCAAACTGGCTCCCGATCGGCAGCGGACCAGCTTGATGGTGGCCGCTGCCGTGCTGGTGCTGTTGGTGCCTCGCGTCTGGGCTCAGCTGTTGGCCTTACTGCTCGGAGGGTTGGTGGGGTTGTATGCCTTGACGCCGCCTGCTCTGGAGCCATTGGCAACAAAACGTCTCGTGGTTCCGCTTCGGCGCTCGGTGGCGGTTGGATTGCTTGGTGTTGCTGTGCTGCTGTTGGTGGCCCTGCCCTGGCTGTCCGTTGATGCCAGGCCGCTGCTGGTGCAGCAACTCAGTGCATTCCTGCGCACGGGCGCTTTGGTGTTTGGTGGTGGCCATGTGGTGCTTCCCCTGTTGGAGCAAGCGCTGGTGCCGAGCGGGTGGATTGACCTGCAGCAGTTTCTAGCGGGGTACGGCGCCGCCCAGGCGGTGCCGGGGCCGATGTTCAGTTTCGCGGCCTTTCTTGGTTTTAATCTGCAGCCTGGGCTTCAGGGCACTACCGGTTCTGTAATGGCGCTCGTTGCCCTCTTTTTTCCCTCGTTCTTGTTGATTGGCGGGCTCTTGCCCTTCTGGAGTGACCTGGGCCGATTGGCTCCGATGCGTCGAGCCCTGCTGGGCATCAACGCTTCGGTGGTGGGCATCCTGCTTGCAGCGTTGTTTCAACCCGTCTGGCAAACAGGCATCCGCGGTGGCGCTGAGTTCAGCCTGGCCTTGGTGGCGTTTGTGCTGTTGGTGAGCTGGCGGCAACCGGCGTGGCGGGTGGTGCTGTTCTGCGCCGGAGTGGGTGGTTTGACCCTGGCCTGATCGATTCCTCTGCAGAATCACTGCATTGATGGGAAGCGTGGTGGTTGGAGCTGGTGTGAATCCTGCTGATCAGCGCTGGCCTTGGTGGCCACTGATGCCACTTAGGAGTGTTTGATTGCAATGGTTCTAGAGGGTTGATCCCTCAGTTGTCCTCAGTTTTTTGTGCAACTGGGCGTGATTGTGGGCAACTGCTCGACTCCCAAATCGGCATGACGAGGCTGGGTACTTTGAACCGGCGGGACTGGGATCCGTCGTTGTGACCCTTGTTTCAGTTTTGTGGAATCAAGAGTCAACGGCTTGAAGAATGGCCCCTGAGGGTCTTGAACCCTGGTTTCAGCTAAGCAGTCGAGAGCGGCGGAAGAAAAAGCTCATGGTTTGGCTGGTGAACAGGCATGAAGGGATGCTCATTCAGCTCAAGGCCGATGCAGCAACGCAACATGCTCAGTACATTCTCGTGAGCGACTATCCCTTTTCAGCACGGCTTGGGAAACCCATCAGGCAGAAGCGAATTCTTAGCACTTAGGCATCGAAATGTGAATCAATCTACAGAAAATCGGTTGGCAACGCTGCACGCGTCCATAAGACAAAGAATGCACTATCAGTACCAAGTTTTTCTGCAGCTCGATTAATATTCAAGCTACAAATTCCTTTCGTACCAGAGTTTTCAATCTTCATGCGTTCTCTCCCGATTGCTTTGTCCTTGGGTCTAGTTTTTGGCGGATTGGCTGAGCGGGGTCCGATCGCCAAGGCTCAATCCGCTGATGTCACAGACATCAAAGATGCACTCAGCCCCGGAGAATTCAGGGCCTATGGAAAGAGTTCTCCCAAGACACTGAGATCTCGCATTGGTGATCTCACCTTCACCAAGGGTGGTTTTGCCGGAGGGTATCCCAGTCTTGAGACCATCGATGCACTGAAGAACGAGCTCGATTTTCACAAGGCAACGCAGGCTTATATCTGGGCCGCTCCGATTGTCAGTTACGCCCGATGGCTTGAGTCCCATGAGGAGCTTTTCGCTGCCAAGGATGGCCAGATTGTGCGGCTTACCTCTCCCAAGGCGAAGCAAGGAATTCTGACTGCCAATGCCACGACTCCCTATGCAGTTGCCTTTGCCGATCTTTCGAGAACAGGTCCATTGGTTTTTGACATTCCCAAAGGAATGTCAGCAGGGGTGGTCAACGACATCTGGCAGCGTGGCATTCATGATTTCGGGATGTCGGGTCCTGATCAGGGCAATGGCGCGAAGCTGCTCATCCTTGCGCCTCAGATGGCTATTCCCGATGGTCTGGATACCCATGAGTACACCGTCATTCGCAATGGCTCGAATATTGCGTTTCTAGGGATCAGGGCCCTGATGCCCGATCCTGTTGAGGCCGATCAGTTGTTATCAAGCTTTCGCATCTTTCCTTACGCAAAACGAGCCAATCCCACCCTGCATCCGATCATTGACGTGGATGAAACCACCGAGTGGGGGCAATGGCAGCCCCATGGGATGGCCTACTGGCAAGCCTTGAAAAAAATCATGGATCGCGAAGTCTTTGAAGATCGCGATCGCTTCTTCCTGAGCATGCTCGCCTCGCTTGGTCTGGAGAAGGGCCAACCCTTTCAGCCAACGTCTGCTCAGGGTGAGGTCTTGAAGGAAGCTGCCGTGATCGGTGAGGCCATGCTCAAATCGATCACCTTTGATAAGCCTTTCTCGAACAATGATCCCTACAAGGGCACCCACTGGGATCAGCTGATGGTGGTCACGGTGGATGACCGAGATGGTGATATGGATCAGCTTTATCGCAGGGCTGCATTCACCTGGGAAGCTGTTTCAAGGGGCAAGGCCTATTACATCGAGCAGGCAGGCATAGGACAGCAATATCGGACGGCATACAAGGATGGCAATGGCAACTTTTTGGAAGGCGACAAGCACTACAAGCTGACGATGCCGCCCAACGCGCCTGCTGAGGTGTTCTGGTCGATTGTGGTTTATGACGTCAACACCCGCACGCTGATTCACAACGATGAAGGCAGGGCTGCACTGAGCTCCAGAACGGGTCTGATTGAGAACGACGATGGTTCAGTGACGTTGCATTTCAGCCCTGAATTGCCGGTCGGCGTTGAGAAAGCCAATTGGATTCAGACCAATCCCGATGAGAGCTGGTTCTCCTATCTGCGCTTCTACGGACCGACTCAGGCCTATTTCGATCAGACCTATCCCTTGCAGGACATCATGCCTGTGAACTAACGATTGCATGAGAAAGCTCCACAAAGGGGCTGCTAGCAAAAGTTTTAGTCGGGAGGTGAAATCAGTCCTTCATGCCACATCAATGTCGTCAGGCAATCCAATTCAACAATCAGGAGATTAGAGAATGACAACCAAGCACCTCATGCTCACCGCCGCGGTTCTTGCAGGGTCAATTGCCTTTTCACCCCTTCAAGCGCAGGAGAGTCCAACCTATAAGGCGAAGGTTACCGAGAAATTGCTAACTCCCGACAAGATGGAGAGCAGTTACCTCGGCGACCTGACATTTCAAGACGGATTTCCAACGAAGGAAACTGTCTCCAAAGTGAGCAACTTCGTAGACATTTCCCGTGCGGTTGAACTGTTTATCAATGGAACGCCAGCCGCTTCGATGTATGGAATGCTTAACGGGCACGTCGAGATCGGTCTCGAACCCAACCGCTCGGTGGGGATCACTGAGGAGTTGATGAATGCCCGTTCCCTGTGGCTGACGCCACAGACGACCACGCCTTACGTGCATGCGGAAATCGATGTGAAAGACGGACCCGTCGTGCTCGACATCGGCACACCGGTGCTCGGCTTTGTGAATGATGCCTTCTTCCGTTATGTCACAGACCTTGGATTGGTCGGTGCCGACAAGGGCCAAGGAGGCAAATACCTCTTGGTAGGCCCTGACTATGAAGGGGAGATCCCCGAAGGATATTTCGTCTCAAAGACAAAGACTTACCGCCATTGGGCCTTGATGCGTATCGCCGCCAAGCCGGGTGAAACCAAGGAAGCTATTGAAGCCTTCAAGAAGACCTTCAAGATTTACCCGCTTGCAGACGCCAACAATCCGAAGACGACCGAATTTATCAATCTGTCGAATAAGCAATACAACACCATTCACGCCAATGATTCGAGCTTCTATGACGAGATCAATGAAGTGATTCAGTATGAGCCCGCGACCGCCTGGGATCCTGAGCTTGTAGGGCTAGCTGGGGCGATTGGCATCAAAAAAGGACAGCAGTTCAACCCGGACGATCGGATGAATAAGATTCTCACCGAAGCTTCCACCATCGCTAATGCCTATGCCCGGGTTGCCGTCTTCAGACCTCGTGACGAAGAGGTTTACTTCTACCCCGGGAAGCGCCAGTGGTATTCACCCCTTGCTGGAGGGAGCCATGAGTTTCTCAATAATGGCGAGCGAGTGTTAGATGATCGCCTGATCTTTTACTACTACGCCACGGGCAGCACCCCAATGATGGTCAAGCCGATGGTTGGCAAGGGGTCGGTCTATGCGATGGCAACCACTGATATCAATGGCGTGCCTCTGAATGGAGCGATGACCTACAAGGTGACTTTGCCTGCGCCGATCCCGGCCAAGGACTTCTGGTCGTTCATGGTCTACGACAATCAGACTCGTTCGATCCTCGAGACCGACCAGGTCACCGGTGGTTTGGATAGCAACTCAAAAGGCGTGAAACTCAATGATGATGGGTCTGCGACCGTTTACTTCGGTCCCAGTGCACCTGAAGGACAAGAAGGGAATTGGGTGCAGACCATGCCCGGCAAGGGATACAACGCGATCCTTCGTCTCTACGGTCCGCTTGAACCTTGGTTCGAAAAAAGCTGGATGCCAGGCGACTTCGAGATAGTTAATTAGCTTGACAAATTTCATGCCGTAAATGCAAACAGACACACGCACCATTTGCGTAGAGAGTGGTGCTGTTCTGTGCCGCGGTTGGTGCTTTCCCCTGGCCTGATCCATTCCTCTGCAGAATTACTGCATTGATTGGGGGGCGTGGTGGCTAAAGCTGTTGAGAATCCTGCTGATCAGCGCTGGCCCTGGTGGCCGCTGCTGCCAATCTGGAGCCCCTAATTGCGAAGGCTCTAGGGGGTTGATCCCTAAGTTGTCCCTTGATTTTTATGCAACTGGGCGTGATTGTGGGCAAGTGCTAATTCATAGCCTGTATTGCTATCAGTATTGTCCTCGTCATTACTTTTTAAGGTCGGGGGAGATGTCATCGACCCGGCAATCTAAATGGCCGTTGTTTGTTGGCAACAGTAATGGCTCAGCTGTTGTGATTACTCTGACCCTGATGTGGGTGGTGTGTTCCACAACGCCTATGGCCATGGCTACGTTTGGCGTTTGTCATGACAGCGCCATGAATACAAGGCCAAACAAAGTACCTTTTCACAGAATGAGGACTTGTTAGCGCTCTTAAGTCTTGCCCGGATTTGGATTATTCATTGATCAATCAAGACAATTGGTTGCTTTTGATTGTGATCAGCCAATGGGTGGAGTGATCCAATCCAGAGTTTAAGTTCACTCTTCGCCTTCAAGTGTGACAACCACCTTTCCGATCTTGCCGGTGAAGCGGAAGGGGACGTCGTAATCCTTTGTGAGGGGCAATCCGGCATCCCTGCCAACATCCAGACCTTCGGTCATGGAGAAACGGGTCGGTACCGTTGCCGGAATATTTCCTTTTGCCACTTCCTCGCCGTTGAGGAGAAGGGTGACTGTTGCTCCTTTTCCAACTCCTCCTCCCTCGTAGTCGAAATCGGCCACGAGCGTGTGGTCACCTGCGGGGAGCACATTTTTGCCCTTGATCGTGTGCTTGTGCTCCGGGTAGTGAGAAAGCGAGTACTTGAAGGTTGGCTTGCCTTCGAGCAGCATTAATCCCCAACCGGCAAACCAACCGCCCTGGGTGATGATCATTCCTTCGGCACCACCTTCCGGGATGAAGAGTTTGGCAGTGATCTTGAATGAGGTGTTTTTCACGCTCACTGCTGCTCCTTCAGGGATGCGGAAGGTGCCGTCGTAGTATACGAACTCCTTCCGGCCACGGTTTGGTTCCGGACGGTTGGCAGGGTCGGCCCGCTCGATGTAGCGGTCGTCGAGTGGAAAGACTTGGTTCTTCTTGGCTTCCGATATAAAAATGGCACGAAGTTCCTCAAGCTTTTCGGGGTTCTCCTTGGCCAGATTCTTAGACTGACTGAAATCCTCTCTGAGGTTGTAGAGCTCCCACTCGTAGTCGTTGAACGGATCAGGATTGCTGGGGCCCCTGCCCTCCCAGGGCAGTCGCTTCGGAGTGCTGTTGGCTATCCATCCATCATGGTATACGCCCTGGTTTGCAATGACCTCAAAATATTGGGTCTTATGTTGCTCTGGTGCATCAGGATTATTGAGTGTATAGAGCAGGCTCTTGCCGTTCATTGGCACCTGCTTGAAGCCATTGATTGTTTCTGGCTCGGGAAGGCTCGCAGCCTCAAGGATTGTGGGTACGATGTCATTAACATGACTGAATTGGCTGCGGACAGCACCAGGATCCTTAATTCGGTCGCCCCACATCAAGGCCATTCCAGTGCGAGATCCTCCCAGGTGGGAGGCAATTTTTTTGTCCCATTGGAAAGGCGTGTTCATCGCGTGCGCCCAGCTGTGGGAGTAGTGATTTTCGAACCACATGCCTCCGAATTCATCCAGATTTTCAAGCATGTACTCGGGCCGATCGGCCACCTTGTTGCCCATGGTGGCAATCTCACTCGTCATTCCGATGCCTGTGGGATCCTCCGCGCTTGAACCATTGTCTCCCATGATGTAGATGACAAGGGTGTTCTCCAACTCGCCCATCTCTTCGATGGCATTAATTACACGACCCACCTGATAATCGGCATGCGCGAGCGCAGCCGCATAGGCCTCCATACCTCTCGCAGCAATCCGTTTCTCATCAGTATTGAGTTCGTCCCATTTCTGATAATCATTCGTGAAGGGATTGAGTACGGCATCGGCAGGAATGATTCCCATCTCCTTTTGCTTGGCGAACGTCATTTCTCGCTGACGATGCCAACCGTGGTCAAACTTCCCCTTGAACTTGTTTAACCATTCTTTCGGAGCGTGATGGGGGGCATGCGCAGTACCCGGTGTGTAATAAGCGAAGAAAGGCTTATTAGGCCAGACGGATTTCTGTGTCCTCATCCAGGCGATTGCACGGTCCGCCATCGCCTCATCAAGGTGGAAATCCTTCTTCCCTAGATAAGGCTCGATGGGCACCGTGTTCTCATAAATCGGCGAGCGGAACTGGTGGGCATCGGCTCCAAGAAAACCGTAGAAATATTCGAAGCCCAAGCCTGTTGGCCAGAGGTGGAAGGGGCCTGCGGGCGAAGTCTGCCAATCCGGAACATTATGGTTCTTGCCAAACCAGGAAGTGCCGTAGCCGTTGGCGGTGAGAATCTCACCGATGGTGCCGACACTGCGGGAAACTAAACTGTGATATCCCGGATAGGGCGTCGAAAACTCCATGATGATGCCGGTAGAAGCGACATGGTGGTTGCGTCCCGTGATTAGTGCTGCCCGCGTGGGGGAGCACACCGCCGTGGTATGGAATGCGTTGTAACGCAATCCTTTTTTCGTAACCCTGTCGAGGGTGGGAGTTGGAATCGGGCCGCCAAAGCTTGAACTTGCACCGAATCCCACGTCATCCATCATCACCAGCAGCACGTTCGGAGCACCCTTTGGTGCTTCGATCTCCTTGGGCCAATCAATAGGATCGCTTCCACCCACAGACGGAGCAATCTTTCCGAGTTCTTGGTACGGCTCGATCGGCAAGTGGCGTCGGTCAGGCCATTCGGTAGACAGAGCTGGGGCACATGTTGCACACCCCGCGATGGAAAAGAAGGCAGCAAGGGCGTACAGCAGCCTCAACCGTTCAGATATGGCTCGATCTCTCATTTTGTTGTGTCCCTATCGCGACTGAATTGATTTGTTATAGATGTGGCGAATAATGTTTATGCGGTTTATTTCAACACTTTCATATCACCGAAAATTACATCCGAAACCGAAGATTTCCTTATGGCAGGACTTCCTAAGAGCGTTTTGCCATAGCGGCATTCTCCAGATATCTGAGTGCTTCTGAGGGCATATCGGCTCAGGATCAAAGCTGGCCTTGGTGGCTAATGGTGCCACTCAAAATTGGCTGATTACAGTGGTTTTTGTGTAGTGGTCCCTGAGTTGTCTCTGATTTATCGTGCAACTGGGCAGGACTATGGGCATTGACTTACTGGATATCAGCTCAGCGCAATTCCGAGGTTTATTTGAACCCTGGCCCTGGTTGGTTCGGATCACTTGATAGAGGTTTGTCTTACCTGAGCGGCAATAGCTGCATTCACCACACTCCGGGGTGTAAAGGGTAATTACATGATCTCTGCATTTCACCGAGGTAATGCCTTCTCCCACCTCAACCACCACGGCACCACCTTCATGTCCGAGGACGGCAGGAAACAGCCCTTCGGGATCTGAACCAGACAGGGTGTATGCGTCTGTATGACAGACCCCCGTTGCCACAATTTTCAGCAGAACTTTCCCGTGCTGAGGTGAGGTCACATCAATCTCAGTGATATCGAGAGGTTGGCCCGCAACCCATGCCACAGCTGCTCGGGAGCGAATCATGGATTTCAGTTCAACACTTCATTCATCACGTGCTCGAAAGTTCCCCGCGCATCCTTGAGATCGGGTCCTTGAATAACTTGATGGCCTGAAGGGAGGCGAGTGCAAACCCCCGCACATAAATGCAGAGCTTCAGTAAGCCAATGACGGTTCTGACTTTTCCTACCATTGAAGGGCCTTCCAGCATCTGTTCAAAGGTTCAGAGTCTTAAAAGGAGGCTCGTCTGGGTTGATCTATGGCTTTATCCGGAAGGTCAGCACAAATTTTCAACATGATCAGATCGCGCCGGACAGCACAGGTTGTTCTGGCTGAGCGTCAGTCGCGTTACGGGATGAAATCGGATCGAGGCTGATCAGCAGTTTTGTTGCTGACCCGGTGGGTTGTGGAGGGATGGTCATGGTCACATTTCCCCCTTGATCCGGAAGGAAGTGAACACAGCCTTTAACTCCTTCAGGTGTTATAGCCCAGAGTCTGTAAAGCCTTCCTTCAGGTGCCTGCGGTAATCGATTCAATGTGAGGATATTGCTTGCTTGTCCAGGACGAATGAGAATCTCACCATGAACGCCTTGCATGTTTCCTGCTGCCGTGGCATGAAGCTCAACTGCGCGATCACCAGGATGTCGAGCGATTGGGGCAATTGCGCCTCTCTGGTTTGCGATCTGAAGCTTGGATCGATAAAGCTCTCCACCTGTGAAAGCAAGACTTAAAAGTAAGACTCCGATGAACCAGCTCTGGGGATTGAAAGTCCTTTTTTGACGTGAGGAATCCAGTAATCTTTCTCTGACTGCAGCCGAAGGTGGCGGTGCAGAATGTGACTCCATTCGGCTGTGAGCAGCTTTCAATTCTATTATCAGGTTTTCTTCTTCTGCTGAAATTGATTCATGCGCCAACAATTCTGTTTCCTCAGAACTGAGGTTTCCCAGAACTCTGCCAGCCAAGAGTTCATCTCGCTTAGTGAAGTCATCGTTGGGTTGAGATGGTGAAGACATTGTTCAGCAATCCTCCTGTGAAGAAAGTGCGCTACGGAGTTTGAGTAATGCCCGACGACTGATCGTTTTGACAGTGCCCAGTGGTAGTTGAAGTGAGGCTGCTATGTTGCTTTGACTGATGTCTTGGCGATAATTCATGGTGAGAATCTGCTGTTCACGTGGTGAGAGTTCGGCCAGAGCCTTTTCAAGCCGGAATCTGGCATCAATAGCTTGAAGATCAACAGGATCCTGTTGACCATGACCTGGCCTGAATCTTTCAAGGATTTGGCGACGATTGCGCCTCTTGTTAATCCTGTTGATACCCATCGATCGTGTCAGCAGCAAAAGGTATTGACGAATTTCTCCGCGATTCGAATCGAAGCCACCACGCTGCAGCCTTAAGAACACATCATGAGTGAGATCTTCAGCCTCCTGTTTCTGGGAAAGGAGACTGAAGGCGAGTCGGTACACCGATGGTGCATGTTCGTCGTAGAGGAGGGCCAGCTGATCTGGGCTGACAACAACTGTTGAGCTCACATCTGACCCTGTAGCTGCAGATCCTGAATCCCCGTCAACAGATAGAACGCACCAAAAGCTAGAAGAACCATGGCACTGATCCCCGTGATCTGATCACCTCTTTCGAGGAGGTGGCGGCGGATACCACCGAGTTCAACACCTAAGCCTGCCAAAAGGATCACCATGCTGTATCCAATGGCGTACATGATCATTGCTATGACCGCTAAGGGGGGTGAGCCAGCAGCCGCTGCGCTGCTGAGTACAGCGGCAAGCACAGGACTTGCACAGGGGGATGTGACCAGTGCGAAGGTGAATCCAATCAACCAAGGTCCTTTCGGTAATTTGTTGACCCATCCTGGTGCTTTGATAACTCCCATATTGAGGCGATGCCAGGGAACGCGTGGTCCCCAACCTTTCAATTGCAGTGCCATGGCAATCACAATCACGCCAGCAGTGATGAACAATCCACCGCGATGATCAATGATCAATGTTCCTGCCAGAGATGTGAACAACCCAAGAATGCTGTAGGCCGTAATCACTCCAAGGCTGAACTCAATGACCTTGCCAGTGTTCGGACGTTGTTGATTCTGAGCCCCGAGATAAGAGAGCTGCACTGGAAGTAGGGCGAGGACGCACGGTGACACACTGGCTATCAATCCGCCTCCTAAAGCCAGTACTGGCAACCCTAAAACAGACCAGCCATGATTTCCTGTCAATTGCGTAAGCCAGTTGGCATAGTTCTGACTGATTGATAGAACAGCTGATTCAATTGCTCCTGCTGACGCGGCGATGACGGCTGCGGTCAAGGCGAGGAGTAACAATTGAGTGCGTCGAGAGCGCCAGAGGTTTTTCGTAGAAGATAACATTTTCTCTCAGCGATTAAGCATTGCACGTGTTGTTTTGATGGCCCTGAGGTAAGGATCGATTTTGGTCTGTGCACGAAACGTGTTGACTGCAGCACCGGTTTCTGGATTGAAGATGCTCACCAGACTGGTTTGACTCCGGTTGCTTTTGAAGAATTGGGATAAGCCGAGTTTCTCCGCCCGTGTTGCAGATTGCTTGGCGGCGGTTGGGTTTGAGACATCAAAACGAACCCAGTGCACTGAGTTACCTTCCTTCTGGCGAAGAGAGTTCATCACTGGTTTGATGTTCTGGCAAGCGCTACACCAGGTCGCATAAACCTCAACCAGCACTGGTTTTCCTTGGAGAGATTTAGAGAGAGGGCTTGCTGCAATGGCTGGTTTTGTGAGAGAAAACGACAGTGGCGTCTCTAGTAGTGGTGCCAAAGACGCGACTACGGGTATCAAAGCAGCTCCAAGCAGATAGGAGGGCAGTGCAAGCTGTTTCAAAGCGAGTTTTGAATCACTGAAGCTCCATACCGGCCAAGTCCTCAATCGGATTCAAAACCGGATCGATGTCATGCTGACGACAGCTCTACGAGCCCTATCGAGCCCAAGAACTTCTAGGTGCCGGCCTTGGATCAGTCTTTTGCAATGCAGGCTGATTCGGCCTGTATTGGATCGCTGATAGAAATGACCACAGCCGATCTGAATGGACCTGAATTGACTCAGCAGTTCAATTGGAAACCATCATCGAGCTCTGAGTTGATCGTGAACACTTCGAAACTGAATGTGATCACTGGCAGGGTCGAACAGGGTGTAATCAGCCCCAGATCCAACACCTATCACGCTGCGTCTTGGCACCGGCTGTTCGTGCAACTGTTCACGAGTGTGATCTTTCACTCTTGATCGAATCTGCCCTCCGGTGAGCTGCAGTCGGAATTGACGTCCACTGCGCGCAGTGAACAGTCGATTGACATCCAGGCGAGTGAGTCTGTCGAGAAGGATCAATGGTGAGGTCGTTTCATCGAGTTCATCGCCCACATCCGCTGAACTGCCGTGGATCAGCCCGCAGTCCAGTTCAATCAAGCCGAATTGCAGCGAAGCCAGCCAGTTGAGGTGGTATGTATTCACTGTGCCCACATCCGCTGAACTGCCGTGGATCAGCCCGCAGTCCAGTTCAATCAAGCCGAATTGCAGCGAAGCCAGCCAGTTGAGGTGGTCTGTATTCACTGTTTGCAGCAACCGCTGAACCTCAGAGTCATCTGACTGTCGATGTAATTCTTCGGCTTTGGCTTCTCCGCGGTAGCCATGCAGCGATAACAGTTGCTCTTCCTGCCAGCTGTATGGGTTCCTTTCTTCCCCGATAGGGTCATCTAGGGCGGGTCTCGCCAGGAGCACTAGTCCTGAACTCCAAAGGAACAGCTGATTTGAGTGATGCCAGGCCATCTGAGTGCAACTGAAGGCATCTCGTCGGAGGACCAAAGCTGGCCCTGGTGGCCGCTGCTGCCGTTGTATCCGTATGGCCGCCGTGCCACTCACTTTGAAGAGCTGATTCCAGGACAGGTCTGGAGCCTTGAGCAGCTTCAGGGCGTGTATTACGTGGCGGTGCCGATCCGGCTCACGGTGGTGAAGGTTCCCGGCGGTTTGATGCTGGTGAATCCGCTGCCTCCCACCGGCGAGCTCCGCGCTTTGATTCGCACCCTTGAATCTGAGCACGGTCCGGTGTGCAGCATCGTGTTGCCCACAGCCTCGGGCCTGGAGCACAAATTGCCGATGGGTCCTCTGGCCCGGGCCTTTCCGGATGCTGACCTCTGGGTCTGCCCCAACCAGTGGAGCTTTCCGCTTCAGCTCCCACTCTCCTGGCTTGGGATCCCCGCAGCCAGAACACGGGTGCTGCTCGATGATGGTGTTCCCCATCCCGAGGTGTGCGAGTGGATTTCACTTGGCCCCCTTGACCTGGGTGTCGGCTGCTTTCAGGAGGTGAGCTGTCTGCATCGCCCATCCGGTGCCTTACTGGTGACAGACGCTCTGCTGGGAATTTCCTCGCAACCACCGGAGGTCTTTGAGTGCGATCCAACTCCATTGCTGTTTCATGCCCGTGATCGCGGTGATCAACCCTTTGAGGACACTCCTGACAACCGCCGCCGCGGCTGGTCGCGGCTTGTGCTGTTTGCCTCCTACCTGCGCCCCGAACCCCTCGATGTGCCCGGCCTTTTGCAGGTGATCCGGCATGCTTTCCGCCCCGGGCTGCGCAGTGCACGGGCCCATTTCGGGGTCTATCCCTTTGCCTGGCAACCAGGATGGCTTGACTCGGCTAACGCCCTGATGGGAGACGACCAACCGAGATTGCAGGTGGCCCCGGTGCTGGAGCGATTGGTGCTCCCGCGGGAACGACAGGCGTTGATCAGTTGGCTCGCGTGTGTGGAGCAGCTGAAGGACGTGCGCTGGCTGGTGCCGGCCCACTATTCAGCTCCCCTCGCGTTTTCAACCCTGCAGATTGTGCAGCTGCGCGAACAACTGATGATGAGGCCGTGGGCTCCCAGTGAAGGCAACTGGGAATTCCTAGGAAGCATTGATCAAACGCTGCTCGATCTCGGCGTTGTTCCCAACGCTTCTCAGTCGTGAAAGCGTATGAACGACTGAAGCGTTGATCCAAGTCAGCAACTCGTCGGATTCAGATATCTGAATCAGAGTCAATCGCCATCTCATCGTCGCCGAAAAGAGTCTCTTCCAGCTCCTTGCGTTGCTCCATCTGGCGCAGGAAGTAACCCGTCATCATCGCCGAAGCGAGCATGTTGGCCAGATTGTCGCGATTGGAGGTCACCTTCACTTCGAACTGTTCACCGGGAAGCATTCCGAGCAGACCTTGAACGTTGTGGCGAATGATGTCCTGAATGTCCGGACTGGCCGATTTGGCCACGCGTTGAAGCACGTCAGGTGATTGATCCTGCAGGTACTGAATCAAGCCATTGACGGGCTGACCCTCCTGGCTGTCAGTGGTCAGAAACTCAGGGTTGAACATCCCATCGCTCTCCGTCATGCACTAGACCCTATCGCAGCTGTGCTCTCCGTCACTAAGGCGTCCGGTCGGGAGAACCGAATCGGACCGAACCTGCTGAGCGGCCAATAGCGCAGGATTGCCGTTCCGATCACATCCGCCTGCGGCAAGGGCCCCCAGAGGTGAGAATCAAGGCTGGCATTGCGGTTGTCACCCATGACCCAGAGCTCATCTTCTGGCACGGTGACCGGGGCCATCTCGTAGTTGATGGCTTCGTTCAGCCAGGGCTCATTCACGGCTTCTCCATTGCGCCTGAGCTGGCCATCACGCACCTCCAGCAGGTCACCGGGCCTGCCCACCACCCGCTTGATCAAGGCCGAATCCGGGTCATAGCCGGCCTGCACCAGCGGCTCAGGAACCCTGAACACCACGATGCTGTTCAGGGGCAATGGTTGATGGCGCGCCCGGTCAAAGCGTGGACGCAGTTTCTCCACCAGAATCCTGTCCTGCAGTTGCAGGGTGGGCAGCATCGATCCAGATGGAATCCAGCGCGGCTCCACCACGATCCAGCGCAGCAGCAGTGCCAGCAGCACCCAGATCAGCAAGGAGCGCCAGCTCCCCTGACGCTTGTTGGAGTCGGCGGACGGTTCGCTCATCAGCAGCGTCAGCAATGAGGGTTGGCGTTGACCGAGGATCGCATCAGCCTCGGCATCAGGTCTGAGTCACGCCGCCGACAATCTTGCTGCAGCGATCGGTCTGTTGCTGTGCCTGCAGCGGCAAGGGCTGGAAAGGGTGGTGCTCTGCCCTGGCAGTCGTTCCGCACCACTGGCGCTGGCGGCGGGTGGCCTGGCTGATCAGGGAGTCCTGTGGCTGACCACGGCCATTGATGAGCGCTCTGCCGCCTTCTACGCCCTCGGTATGGCAGCTGCATCCGGACATGCTGCGGCTGTGATCACCACGTCAGGCACTGCTGTGGCCAATCTGTTGCCCGCTGCGGTGGAGGCCGATCGCTCAGGTCTGCCGCTGCTGTTGCTCACCGCCGATCGTCCGCAGCGCCTCAAGAACTGCGGTGCCAACCAGACGGTGAATCAGGAGGACTTTCTGGCACCCGTTTGTCGGTTGTTCTCGACTGGCCCCCTGGAGGGTCTGCACCGGCTCTCGCCAACCCAGCTGGACTCGCTGGCGAGCGAGGCCTGGCTGCAGACGCTCGTCCAACCCGGACCGGTGCACCTCAATCTCCCCTTCGAGGAGCCCCTGCATCCCAGCCGCGAAGACCAGCAACGGGCCTGGTCAGGCTGGGATTGCGTTGTGCCTCAGCAGCGGCAGCTTCGCCGGCCATCGGCCTCGGCTGCCGACCCACCAACCGATCGCCTCGAATGGTCCCGTCCCGGCGTGGTGGTGGCCGGACCCTGGCGAGGCCTTGAAGCAGACAGGCCCGCTTATCAGCAGGCACTCAGGGCTGTCGCCGAATCCACCGGCTGGCCTGTGCTGGCCGACCAGCTGGCCGCGATTCCCGCAGACCTGCCCAATCTGATTCGCCACTGGGAGCTGCTGTTGCCGCAGTTTCTGCCGGCTGCTGAGGCAGGCCTTCAGGTTCTGCGCTTGGGTCCACTTCCTGCAAGCCGGCGTCTGGAGAGCTGGTTACGCAGTTTTGGTTCGGGCCAGCTTCTGATCACTGAAGGCGACCCCCGCTGCCTTGATCCACTGGGGTTGTCGCGGCAATGCAGCAGTGGCCTGGCGGCCTGGTGGAACGCCGTCAGCGCTGATGCCCGCTTCGCTCCTTTCAACTGCAGGGAGCTGCTCACGGCCTGGAGTGAGGCCGATGCAAAGGTGCAAGGCGTTCTGGATCAGCACCTGCCGGCTGCAGGCGGTGTCACTGAGCCCGCACTGATGAAGGCCCTGCCTGAACTGTTGCCGCAGGGGCTGCCGCTGATGCTCGCCGCCAGCAGTCCTGTGCGCGACTGGCAGACCTTCGCTGCGGCCGATCTCGGGTCACGTCGCTGTTTCAGCTTCCGCGGGGCTTCCGGCATCGACGGCACCCTGTCGCTGGCAATCGGCCTGGCCCGTGTTCAGGGCCCCACTGTGCTGATCTGCGGTGATCTTGCGCTGCAGCACGACAGCAACGGCTGGCTGCTGGCCAGCGAATCCTCCCCCCCTCTGCTGGTGCTGCTGATCGACAACGCCGGTGGCGGGATTTTTGCCCAGCTACCGATTGCCTCGATTGCATCCAGCTCGTTTGATCAGCTGTTCGCCATGCCCCAGCGCCTGGACCCCCTTGCTCTGGCAGCGGCCCATGCGGTGCCCGCTCGTCAGCTGAGCCGGCTTGAGGATCTGCCGTCAGCTCTGGAGTGGGGACTGGCGCAGCAGCGCACGGCATTGCTGCGCATGTGCACTGATCGAACCGCCGATGCTGGATTGCGCCGGCAGCTGCGTGAGCTCGCGGTCGCTGCACTGCAGCAGTCCCGGGGCGGTACAACGGAAGCCTGATCGTCGTCGCTGCCATGGCTGACTCGTTGTCCCGCACGGTCTTGCCCGGTGATCCGGGGGTGATCTGGCATCCCTGGGGACACTACGAGGATGTGTTGCTTGATCGCAACGACTCAGGCATCGCAAGGGTTGCCATCAATCGACCTCGCAAGCGCAATGCCTTCCGTCCTCGCACCGTGGCGGAGCTCTGTGATGCGTTCGCCCGCATCCGTGACGACAGCAGCATCGGCGTGGTGTTGTTCACCGGGGTCGGACCTGCAGAAGACGGTGGCTATGCCTTCTGCGCCGGCGGTGATCAGAGCGTCCGCGGTGATGGCGGTTATCTCGATGAACAGGGTCTTGCGCGCCTCAATGTTCTCGATCTGCAGCGGATGATCCGCAGCCTGCCCAAGGTGGTGATCGCCCTTGTGGCGGGCTATGCGATCGGCGGCGGCCAGGTGCTGCACCTGCTCTGCGACCTCAGCCTGGCGGCCGATAACGCCGTGTTCGGCCAGACCGGACCGAGGGTCGGCAGCTTCGATGGGGGATTCGGTGCCGGCTACCTGGCCCGGGTGGTGGGCCAGCGCAAGGCGCGGGAGATCTGGTTTCTCTGTCGTCGTTATGGCGCTGAGCAGGCACTCGCCATGGGGCTGGTCAATGCTGTGGTTCCCCTGCAGGAGCTGGAGGCCGAGGGTGTTCGCTGGGCCCAGGAGGTGTTGCAGCACAGCCCCACGGCGATCCGCTGCCTCAAGGCTGCCTTCAATGCCGAGACCGACGGTCTTGCCGGGCTTCAGGAGCTGGCGGGTCAGGCCACCCATCTCTTCTACCGAACGGAGGAGGGTCAGGAGGGTCGTAACGCTTTTCTGCAGAAGCGTGATCCCGATTTCTCTTCTTCTCCCTGGTTGCCCTAGCTAAACAGGGACAAATCTCCTGCTTGTCGCAGCGATGCCGGTTCGCATCTCCTTGGTTTCAGGCCTGCCGGCTCTTGCGGCATTGCTGTTGTGGCTGCCTGGGGCGGCGCTGTCCGTTGAAAGTGAGTCTCTCAGCGTTGACTCTGCCGAGCAGACAACTCAGCCCTCCTCCAAGCGCGAACCCGACCCGATCCCCCCTCTGGCTGCGCCGGTCTCGGATGCTGAATCCATGCAACGGGTTCCCGATGATCTGCTGCAGCGGCTGGGTTTGCAGCTGGTTCTTGATCGTCAACATCGTCAGCTGCTTGTGCTGCACGACGGTGTGCTCACCCGACGCTTTCCAGCCGCAGTCGGCACTGTGGGCTGGGAAACCCCTGCAGGCCGTTTTCGCGTGATGCAGAAGGTGAAGAAACCGGTGTGGACCCACCCGGTGAATGGCAAGAAGCTAGGCCCGGAGGATGAGACCAATCCTCTGGGCAGCCGCTGGATTGGCTTCTACCGCGACTGCAAAGGCCGCGAAGGCTGGGATGGAGAGCAGTACCTCGATATCGATGGCTGCACGGTGGCCGGCTTCCACGGCACCCCCTATCGCTGGACGGTGGGTCGCGCTGTCTCCCACGGGTGTGTGCGTCTTTACGAGGAGAACGTGCAGGAGGTCTTCGAGCTGGTGCGTGTCGGCACTCCGGTCACCGTGCTGCCCTGATCGAACTGATCACCAGGCCTGATCAAACGGCATTGCGCTTACAGTCGCGCCGCTTAGCCGGATCGATCGTCCATGCGTGTGCTGTTTGCCGCCGCTGAATGTGCACCCATGGTGAAGGTGGGCGGCATGGGCGATGTGGTTGGCTCCCTGCCTCCAGCACTGACCCAGCTCGGCCACGACGTGCGCCTGATCATGCCCGGTTACAGCAAGCTCTGGAGCCAGCTGGATATTCCGGCTGAACCCATCTGGCGAGCGCAGACCATGGGCACTGAGTTCGCAGTGTTCGAGACCCGTCATCCCACCAATGGCCTTCCTCTGTACCTGGTGGGCCATCCCGTGTTCGACCCGGAGCGGATCTACGGCGGCGAAGACGAAGACTGGCGTTTCACTTTCTTCGCCAGTGCTGCGGCGGAATTTTCCTGGAATGTGTGGAAGCCGCAGGTGCTGCATTGCCATGACTGGCACACGGGGATGATCCCGGTCTGGATGCATCAGGACCCTGAAATCAGCACGGTCTTCACCATCCACAATCTCAAATACCAGGGGCCTTGGCGCTGGAAGCTGGATCGCATGACCTGGTGCCCCTGGTACATGCAGGGTGACCACACGATGGCTGCAGCACTCCTCTATGCAGAGGGTGTCAATGCTGTGTCGCCGACCTATGCGCAGGAAATCCGCACCTCCGAGTACGGCGAAAAACTGGAGGGGTTGCTGAACTACATCTCCGGCAAGCTGCGCGGCATCCTTAATGGCATCGATCTTGAGGCCTGGAATCCGGCCACAGACAAGACCCTGCCAGCGAATTACAGCGCTGATGACCTCAGTGGAAAGCTGGTTTGCAAGCGCGTACTGCAGGAGCGGATGGGGCTTGAGGTGCGCGATGACGCCTTTGTATTGGGCATGGTGACACGCCTGGTTGATCAGAAAGGTGTGGATCTGCTCCTTCAGGTTGCCGATCGACTTCTGGCTTACACCGATACCCAGATTGTTGTGCTCGGGACCGGTGAACGAGGTCTGGAGTCCGGTCTGTGGCAGCTCGCCTCCCGACATCCCGGCAGGGTTTCGGTGTTCCTCACCTACGACGACGCACTGTCCCGACTCATCTATGCCGGCAGTGATGCCTTCCTGATGCCGAGTCGTTTTGAACCCTGCGGTATCAGTCAGCTCAATGCCATGCGTTACGGCAGTGTGCCTGTTGTTCGCAAGGTGGGGGGGCTGGTTGACACTGTCCCGCCGCATGATCCCCGCAACGCTGTCGGGACAGGATTCTGTTTCGATCGCTTTGAAGCTGTCGACTTCTATACCGCGCTGGTTCGTGCCTGGGAGGCCTACCGACATCAGGACAGCTGGAAACAGCTCCAGCTGCGAGGCATGCGTGAGGACTACAGCTGGGCGCGCTCGGCCCTGGAGTACGACCAGATGTATAGGGATGTCTGCGGTCTGAAGGAACCCGGTCCCGATGCGGCTGCTGTCGAGCGTTTCTCTCAGGGCCAGGACGCTGATCCATCACGCAACGGAGCCGTTGAACCGCAGTCCGATCAAGCACCGCAAGCCGATGGCCGCGGTCGCGGCAGTCGCAACCCCCTGGCCCGTTTGCTGCGTCAGTCACGCTCCTAAAACCAGCGCATCGCCGTGAGAAAAGGCCATGATGGGTGGTGATTTGCTGTGCACTGACTGGGCAGCACCGGGTATCCATGGCCCAATGTTTGAGTGATGCAGGATCAGGACGCAAGGGATGACCGCTCGCTTCCGGCTCCTTATCAGAGCCCTTGGCAAGCCCTGCGTCAGGACCTTCCAGCTGCGGCTGCCGATCTGCGCCTGCGCTTTCAGGAACTCTGGCGCCGTAATCGTGAAGGTGATCTATCGACTCCTGGATTCTGGCCGCAGGATCTGGCCCCTCTGTTCTGGCCTGTCCTGCTGGCCGTTGGTTTGCTGGTGCTTGCCCTCGGTGGCGTCCAGCTGCGAGCAGCGTTGAACGTCACTGATGCAGATCCCGTTCCTGCTGTCGAACGCATTCGCACGACACCACTGCCTGAGGCCCGCCCGCTGATTACAGAGTCGGAAATCTTGCCGGCTGATGAAGATCCACCCCAGATTTCTCCGACAGCGTCTCCTCAACAGTTGCCGATGCCGCTTGTATCACCGGCACCTGAGCCTCTCGAATTCTTCAAGCCTGAGCCGCCTGTCCTGAAGGTGGATCCTTTGTTGAAACTGCTGGCGCAAGTGGATGCTGATAGCGCTGCTCCAGCGGGCTTGTTGCTGTCCGCGCGTCCTGTTCCCGCTGAGAATGCTGCGGTACTGGTTGTGGATTCAGATCTGTGGTCGGACCTGCCTCAGGCTCTCCGACGCGAGCGTGCGGAAAGCTGGTGGAAGACACTGCAGGATCAGGGGTATGAGGCCATCACCCTCGAAGATGTCGATCAGCATCTACTGGCCAGACCGGCTCGGGTGGGTGGCGGCATGATCATGTTCGATCCGTTGCCTTCGCCATGACGCTGCAGCTTGCTCAGCTTGTGCAGCTCTGGGGGCGTCCCGAGGGAGGGCCGGCAACCACTGCGGATTTAGAGCGCGAGCTCGGGCCTGTCTGCACTGACAGTCGTCAGCTGCAATCGGGTGCGTTCTTCATCCCCCTGCGCGGTGAGCGTTTTGATGGGCATACCTTTCTGAACCAAGCCTCGCAACTGGGAGCGCAAGCAGCCGTTGTGGCCAGTGACTGGAACGGTCCCCTGCCGGAGGGTCTGTTGCACTGGCAGGTTGAAGACACGCTTTGGGCCTATCAGCAGCTGGCAACGCTGCACAGGCGTCAGTTGAAGGCCGGCGTTGTGGCCGTGACCGGTTCAGCCGGGAAGACGACCACCCGTGAGCTGATCCGTGCAGCGCTGGCGCCTCTTGGAGACGTTCAGGCCACGGTCAGCAACAACAACAACGACATCGGTGTACCGCTCACCCTGATGGGTGCACACCAAGGCCATGCTGCTGTGGTGTTGGAAATGGGCATGCGCGGCCTGGGTGAGATTGAACGCCTCTCTCGTTGCGCTGAGCCGCAGATTGCAGTGATCACCAACATTGGTACGGCCCACATCGGTCGGCTTGGCAGCCGTGAAGCCATCGCAACGGCCAAATGTGAGATCACAGCCGCTCTGTCTCCCCAGGGAGTGATCGTGATTCCAGCAGGTGATCCCCTGCTGGAAGAGGCCCTGTCGCGCTGCTGGAGTGGACGCACGCTGCGTGTTGCCCTTGAGGGTGATGGAGACGCTGGCCTCCATGAGAGTGATTGTCCCGCTTCGGATCTGATAGGGGTTTATGAGCCGCAGCATGGCCTGCTCAACCTGGAGGGATTGCGCTTCTCCTGTCCGCTGGAGGGGCGTCACAATGCCCGCAACCTGATGCTGGCTCTCGCTGTTGCTTCGGAACTCGGTGTTTCCTTGGCCGATCTTCAGGGCCTCGAGGTGAGCGTTCCCGGTGGCCGTAACAGGCGCCTGAGCATCGGCACACTCAATCTTTTGGATGAGACTTACAACGCCTCGCCGGAAGCCGTGTTCGCAGCCTTGGATCTTCTGGCGCAGCAGCCTGGTCGTCGATTCGCCGTACTTGGCACCATGCTCGAACTCGGCGCCAGCAGCATCGAGCTGCATCAAGCCGTTGTCTCCAGAGCCGTCCAGCTCGCACTGGATGGTCTGGTGGCGGTGGCGTCGGGAGAGGAAGCCGCTGCCATGCAGCGAGCGGCGGAGCCTTTAAACCGCTTTGCTCTTGTGGAGTCGCCCGAACTGGCTGCAGAGGCACTCAACCAATGGCTGCAGCCGGGCGACACGCTATTGCTCAAGGCCAGCCGCGGAGTGGCTCTTGAGCGATTGATTCCTTTGCTCAAGCAACCTTGAGGATTGGGGCTTAGGCCGCAATCTCGCCTGACTTGGCGTCTTCGCAGCGAATCAGATCGATGGCATGGGGATGGTTGCGGATGTAGGGAACCGCCTCCATCGCCAGCACTCTGGCTTCGAATGCATCACTGGCGTAATAACAGGACTCGATCCGCTGGCTGCTGGCATCGCGATAACTCACTGTGTAGCGCTTCTGATCGTTCATGGATCCAATGATGGATGCACCCAAAGTCACGCATGATCAGCCTCAGGCCATCAGCAACACCTGAAGAGAATCGGGGGATTCGTATTAGTTTTCCTGGTTGATCTGGCCTGTAACAAGTGTTGCTTATCCTTCAATCGGCAGTTGAGAACATTGTTTTGAGTTGATCAGCCTGTGGCAGCTCAATCGGATCCATCGTGACCTCATTCCAGCCATCCTCCTTTCGATTGGAGATCAGGGGAGTCAGTCGGATCTGCAGAGGAACGCCCTCGCTGATGTCGACTCGCAGGGCGCTGTAAGCCTTGCCGCCATCGCAGTCAGCCCAGCTTCTGCCTACATAAAGGTCACTGCTGGCGACTCGTTGCTGCTTTCCGTTGCTCTGTGATTCGCTCAGGTGCGGTCCCTGTCCGCGTTGGTCACGAAGGCTGTAGCCGCTGCCGCCGCAGACAGCCCAGTTGGTGAATGAATCGCCGTGACCGGTGTCATGAGTTCTCAGAATCTCCAGGCAGTGCGCATGTCCGCTGAGCACGAGATCGACGGTACGGATGTTTCGGCTTTGTTTGCCGAGGGCTGTGTTGACATCATCCAGAACAATGCGCAAACGTTGCCGGATGCCGAGTGTGTCGGCCTGAGACCATTTGGTTCTCTCTGTCACGTAGGCAGGGTGATGCAGGGTCAGAATCCGGCCGCGTGCACTGGGATCCCGATGGGATGCGATCAGTCCGTCGCGCAACCAAGTCAGCTGTTCGCCATCCTCGGCGGCGTGATGGTGAAGCCTCCGTTGCAGATCGAGCCGTTCCTCCTGCAGGGTTTCGAGATCGTCCATCAATCGATCGCGTTTTTGTTCGTCACGGGTTTGCAGAGACAGGGCCTTGAGGCAGCGATTCTGCTTTTCGTCCAGAGATTTCAGCTGTTGTCGCAGCAGCCCCTGGTCATCGTGACTGCTCAATGGAGCAATCAGGGTGTTGGAGTCGAGCGCGAAGACGTCTACACCGGCATGGCGAAACCGGTAGTAGCGGTTCGGCAATCTGGTGTGATGGCCGGGTTGGTACTGCAGGCAGCGTTGACCATCCCATTCAGCTTTGTAGTGCCGGTCGAGATAGTCGTCCAACTGGCTGCTGGGCACATCTGACAGCACATCCATGAAGGCATGGGCAAAGCAGCCTCCCTGATCGGATCCGCGCCATCCCGTGTCTACGTCGTGAAACCACTGCAGATAGCGACGCAGTGGCAGGGTCAATCCGGCCACTGCTGAGATGATCGGTGCCAGATCGTAGTAGTCGTGGTTGCCGAGCACCGGCAGAAACGGCTTGTTGAATACCAGGTTCTGCGGGTTGATGCTTTCCCAGTCGTCACCGCCGCAAAGCCATTCCCGGTAGGGGCGGATGAAATTGTTGCGGTATTGGGCCGCGGCGCCCACCAGGTACACCACATCACCTGTGTGCAGCAGGAAAGCGGCCTTGTCTTTGTGCGGTAGCAGACGTTCAGCGATGTGTCGTGGGGGGCTGTGGCGTCGATGGCGGCCGGTTCCACTGTCGCCGACCACTAGAAAGTGAAAGGCGGAGTGCTCCTTGCTGTGCATGCCTGGCTGCTCGATCATCAGCCGTGTCTGGTCAATCCCACGAGCGCTGATCGCTGGATGCTGCCAGCGAACACGATGCGCCATGCGCATGATCTTGCGCTCGATCGGCGGGTCGCTGGCGAGGTTCAAGGGCTGAGACGGATCGGTGCGATGACCTTCAGCGCATCAGGAATCACCGACACGGTCATGCGATCGGTTTCCTCGATCTCACCGTCAATCACCATGGTCTGCGGCTTTGGAAGCGTCACGCTCAGTTGATGGGTGCGTACGCAGAAGATATCGGCATTGTTGGCGCTGTTCTTGAGAACTGCCGATTTCGCCAGGCTCGACAACACCGAGAATCCGCCCATCCGGCCCCGTGGTGAAGCGATGATCACTTCAAGCTGGCCGTCATCGGGGATCACTTGTCCAAATCCCTGAGCCATCACGGATGTGGCCGGCGCGGCATTGGCCACGGTGATGGCGCTGGCATGCACTTCCGTTGTTTCGCCGTCGATCATCAATTTGGCATCGAAGGGTTGCTGTTCGACCAGCTGCCGGGCTCCCGAAAAGATGTAAGCCATCGGTCCCAGCATGTTCTTCAGCTCGCGGCTGGCTTTGTTCACCATGCCGGCTTCGAAGCCAAGCCCTGCCAGCAGGATCATCGGTTTGTCATTGCAGAGCGCCACATCCACCAGCCGCGTGTTGCCAAGGATCAGATTGGTGCAGGCAGCCTTGACGGACGTTGGAATTCCTAGCGCGACGGAGAAGGCGTTGGCCGTACCCCGGGGAATGATGCCTAGCGGAATGTCCGTGCCCCGCAGTGCACTGGCCACGGCACCCACCGTGCCATCGCCACCTGAGGCAATGATCAGCGATTTACCCTGCCCCTCCTGATCGAAGGCGTTGATCTCCTTGATCAGTTCGTGGGCCTGCACGCCCGGATCCAGACCGGGTTTGGTCATCCACACCTCAAGCATGATCTGCGGCTCGAGATAGTTGCGGATCTCGGCGAGTTCGGCGTTGGGATCACCTTGCCCGGCGATGGGGTTGAAGATCAGAAAGCCCCGGCGACTTCCCTTGATGCCACGAAGGATTGCCGACGCGGTGGCGGGATTGAGAGCAATCGGTAGGTTGTTGAGCAGCGCGGCGCGTAGCAGGGGCTCTGAAAGCACATCTCCGGCCCGTTCAGCACCTGGGGCAGGGAAATGGACAAGGCCGCTGACATCGCCGTGGAGAATCGTCGCGGCCAGTTCGATATCGCCCCCATCAGCGATAGCTCGCGAAGACCTAACAGCGAGATTGTCGAGGCTTCCGCCGCTGGTCATGCGCTCAAGTACATCCTCGGCAACCAGAAGATCGAAACCTTTGAGCACTTCACTATTGTTCCCGACCCAGGATCTGAGTGCTGAACAGACGTTCAGATCGGCATTGAGAACAATCTTCGACGGCATCGATGCTCAGGCGTGAGGTCTGACGTCAGGAACTGGATTGGTCGTGTCGTTGATTGCACGAGATCCTTCTCTGACAGTCTGTCGGCCGCGATTGATGGCAAATGCACCATCCACGACACCCTTGTTGGTAGTGGATCGAACGTTCAGCGTCAGCTGATGATTGAGGCTGACAGATCCCAAAAGTGCTGAGGTTGCGTGCCGAGAGGTGCAGGTTTCATCTCCAACTGCGGTTGGGAGCAGCCAGGATGCTCAACAGATCTGGTAGAGGATCGGCTCGGAATTTTGGCTCTAGGGCTTGGCTGCAGACCAGTTCTCTTTGATCATCTGTTTGGCGCGTCCAATGGCGAGAGCGCTATCAGCGACGTTCTTGGTGAGTGTTGAACCTGCGGCCACCGTGACACTCTTGCCCAGGGTGATCGGTGCGACCAGCACTGAATTGGCACCTGTTTTGCTGTTGTCACCGATCACGGTGCGGTGTTTGTTGACGCCGTCGTAATTGGCCGTGATCGTGCCAGCTCCAACATTCACATTGGTTCCCAGCTCGGCATCGCCGATGTAGCTGAGGTGATTCACCTTGCTGCCGCTGGCAATGGTGCTCTTTTTAACCTCCACGAAATTGCCGATCTTGCAGTCATCGCCGATTGCTGCCGCCGGACGCAGGTGGGCAAACGGCCCCACGGTTGTGTTGCGTCCCACCTCAGCCGTGTTGATCACCGAATGGAGCACGGTGACACCATCACCAAGAACCGCATTCTCCAGAAGGCTGCCGGGTCCTAGTCGACAGTTGTCGCCGATCTGGCAGGTTCCACGCAGGTGTGTCTGAGCTTCGATCACCACATCGCGTCCGAACTGGCAGGTTTCACTCAGGCTGCAGCTGTCAGGATCGATGAAGGTGACGCCCTCGTCCATCCAGTGCTCCTTGAGGCGCTGCTGCAACAGGGCCTCGCATTGAGCCAGCTGGCGGCGGTTGTTGATGCCGTTTACTTCGTCGGAATCCTGCACTTCCAGGTGCATGGCTCGATCGAGCATGCCAACGGTGTCGGTGAGGTACAACTCTCCTTGATCGTTGTCAGTGCTCAGCGTTGGGAGCACTGCTGCGAGCTTGCGCCAGTTGAAGCAGTAGATGCCCGCATTGGTGAGGTTGTTGCAGCGTTGTTCTTCACTGCAGTCGCGATGCTCAACGATTGCGCTGACAATGCCATCAGCAGTCGCAAAAACACGGCCATAGCCAGTGGGATCATCCAGTCGTGCCGTCAGCAGCGTCACATCGGCACCACTGCTGCGGTGGGTTGCCACCAACTGATCGATGGTTTCCGCGCGCAGCAGCGGAACGTCGCCGTTCAAAACCAGCAGCTCACCTTCAAAGTCCTGCAATGGCGTAATGAGCTGTTGCACGGCATGGCCCGTGCCGTTCTGAGGATCCTGCAGCACAAACTCGAGCCCGCTGATAGGACTCAACTGCTGTTCAACACGACCGGCCTGATGGCCAACAATCAGGATCCGGCGCTCAGGCTGCAGATTGCCGGCACTGGTAAGAACCCTTTCCACCAGAGTGGCTCCTGCAAGAGGCTGCAACACCTTCGGCAATGCACTTTTCATGCGGGTGCCTTTGCCTGCGGCCAGAACAGCGACGGCGAGCATGAATAGCAATGCGGATCGGGCGGAATCTACCGGGATCCGGCCGGTTCAGCCCAGCAGAGAGCTCAGTTGTTTTTTCAACGGCCGACCAGGGTGCAACTGGGCTGACGGATCAAGGCATGGGCGCGTTGGCGGGTGCAATCCATTGGTTGGAGCACTGTGCTGAGGCGCTCGTCGTCATGCAGGGCTTCAAGAACCAGAAGACTGCCGTAAAAGACGATCTGAAATGTCCAGGCATCGAAGCCGGACAGGGTGAAAGTCATGGCATAGATGCACATCACTGCATTCAGCCTGCACCTTCGCGGGCCCGAAGTCGACGATGTCTTGAACTCACCATCATGAATCAACAGAAAAGACCAACAACATCCCCGCATAGGCCTTGTTTTTCATACGGGCGAAGGTTGATGTGGGCAGCGAAAACAGTTTGATCAGATCATTTTGATCCAGCCTGCACAACCCGTTTTTGATGTCGCTGCCGTCTGGATATTCCAGTCCTGTGATGCGCTTCAGGATCACGCCCAGGTGATATCTGAACCATGCCTGGGAGATTGATCGATCAACCAGCGGCGTTGCCACGAACTGGTGCTCTCAAGATCACAGGACTGCTGTTCGTGCTTTCGCCTTTGCTGGATGATTCTGGCCTCATCTACACCCTTGGGATCTCGATAGGGCACTGAAGCTCTCGTGTTGAGATGCTCCTCTTCCATGGCACTCAGTGAGGTCCAGCCGGGCCCCTCAGCTGCGAATGGAGTTGTGATGAGCGGTTTTACGGCCAGTGTGCCGGAGCTCCATTCGCGCCGCTGGCCGTCTGTCGGCAGCAGTGAGCGAAGTGTCAGGCCCGCTCGCCGAAGGCTGCTTCTCACCGCAGCAGCTCTGCAGTAGGTGAGCAGGCGTCCTCCCGGTGCCAGGCGGCTGGCCAGGGCCCCGAGGAATTCCTCGCTCCAGAGTTGTGGGCAACACCCTGGAGAAAAGGCATCCAGGAGGATCAGGTCAAGCTGGCTGTTGCTTGGTAGGGCCTTCAGGTTTTGACGAGCATCACCCCAGAGCATCGTTCCCTGGCCTCCACAGTCATGCCAGCGACCGCTCTGTTGCAGCCCTGCAAGTCGCTGCAGTACAGCACCGGGCCAAAGGTCACAAAACGGTGGGTGATTCAAGGCCCATTCGAGAGGCCGCTGATCCAGCTCCAGCCCCCACCACCGAAGCCTGGGTGCACTGGTTTGGGGTAGCGAACGCATCACGGCGGCGCTGTTGTATCCCAGTCCGAAGCAGACATCGAGCAGTTTCAGTTCGCTTGACTGCGAAAACCTCCCCAGCTCGGCTGGTCGAACAAATTTCGCTTCCGCTTCATCCAGGGCTCCTGCGGAGCTGTGAAAGGCCTCATCAAAGTGATCGCTGTGAAGACTCAGGCTTCCGTCAGCCGTTTCGATCGCCCTGAGTTGCCCGAGCGGATGGTTCAGGTTCAACGCTGCAGTCGTTCGAGATCAGCCCAGAAGGTGGGGTAACTCACGGCTGCGGCTTCACTTCGCACCAGTGTTGAATCGCCCTTGGCCATCAAGGCCGCCACCGCCAGGCTCATGGCCACACGATGGTCGGTCTCGCTGTCGAGTTGCGCACCTTTGAGTGGTCTGCCTCCTCTGATGGTCAGACCGTCGGGATGCTCCTCGATGTCTGCGCCCATGGCTGTGAGCTGGCGTGCCATCACCGCCAAACGATCAGTCTCTTTCACCCTCAGTTCAGCCGCTCCTGTAATCCGGCTTTCGCCCTCGCAGAAGCATGCAGCCACGCTCAGGATCGGGACTTCATCCACCAGCCGCGGCATGATCTCCTCTCCAAAGCGGAAGGGTTTGAGTGATCCGTGCGTGACACGCAGATCCCCCACCGGTTCTCCGGCCACATCTCGCTGGTTGAGTACTTCGATCCGGGCTTCCATCTGCTCCAGAACCTCCAGCACTCCGGTGCGGGTTGGATTCAGTCCCACATTTTCAACAGTGAGATCGGCTCCGGGAACCAGCGCACCAGCGATCAGCCAGAACGCCGCTGAGCTGATGTCGCCGGGAACTACCACATGCTGACCTTGCAGGCGAGCACCGGGGCGAATGGTGATGTGGCGTCCCATTTCGCCGCCTACATCCAGATCGGCACCAAAGGCCTTCAGCATTCGTTCGCTGTGATCACGGGAGTGGGCAGGTTCAATCACCGTGCTGGTTCCATCCGCAGTCAGCGCAGCAAGCAGCAAGGCAGATTTGACCTGTGCACTGGCGACAGGTGTGCCGACAACGGCCCCGCGCAGCTTGCGTCCCTGCACAGCCAGGGGGGCGAAGTTGCCCTGACCGCGGCCGCGAACCTCGGCACCCATCATCGAGAGCGGAAGTCCAACTCTTTGCATCGGTCTTCGCTTGAGGGAATCATCCCCGCTCAGCACAAAATGCCGACCATCCCGTCCGGCCAGTAATCCGAGCATCAGACGCATGGTTGTGCCGGAATTTCCGCAGTCGAGCACTTCACTGGGCTCTTGCAAACCATCCAGACCCACTCCTTCAACGGTGATGATGTCGCCGTCGGCAACAGGACTGATCTCAGCTCCCATCGCGCGCAGGCAGGCTGCCGTGCTGATCGGATCCTCTGCAGGAAGCAGCCCTTCAATCGTGGTTCTGCCTTCGGCAATCGCTCCGAAGAGCAAGGCCCTGTGAGAGATCGATTTATCTCCGGGAACCCTCACGTGACCATTGAGACTTCCGCCGGATCTCAGTTGACGGGGATCTCCTGGGGTTCCCGGCACGTTCTCTCATCGCTTGGTGGTCGGATTCTATGAGTCGAATGCTCCTGCACCTATTCGTATCTCGCTGTTGAATCAAACCATAGATTCTCAGTGATGGGCTTCATGTCTTCTCCAAGATGTGTAGGCGATTAATGCTTTGAAAGAAGACCTTTGAAAATCATTTTTGTCTATCAGGCGAAAGAACGGTCTGACCGTTGACCAGCGGAAGTGCGGTATTTCAGACCATAGATTGAATTTAAATGTCTGACAACTATTCGGATGAGGGCAATTTCAAATTTTTATTATTCAATCCCTAGTTGGCAAAAAGTTTCTCACCGAAAGAATTCACGAACTGTAGTCCTGGTTGTGATTCGTCAATGCGCTTGCACTTAATTTTAATTCAAGACAATGCAACTCTTCTGGCAATCAGAATATTAAGTTCGTCGCGATAATTCTTGGCCGCTTGCCAGTCTTTTCTTTTAACAGCGTTGTTATAGGCCTTGATGAGTTGTTGCCGATGGAGCTCGTGCGCAACGTCCATAATTTCGCATTTGCTTTGAATAATTTATGGATGGTTTTGGAGGCCCGGGCGAAGTTCTGATGCGTTCCAGGGTGATCAATGAATCCTGGTCGTTGGTTGGAGTTGACGCGGATTGTTTTGGGTCTGCGCAATGCGCCGGCGATGTCTCTTGGTATTTCAGTTCTGTCACGCTGCTTTGCAAGCGAAGGTTGCATCCGTCACAAGGGTGGTCGGTTTGTGGTTTGGCGGTCCTGTTGTGTCTTCTGGGTTCAGCCAGCGGCTTGGTAGGTCTGGGATTGTTTCATCCATCGCAGGACGGTCCCGGCTTTCGATGGTGTCGAGTTCGATTTTTCTTTGGTTAAATCCAGTGATGACAAGGGGTCTGGGCTTTAGGCCTTTTCTGCTCTGGACTGGCAGCGTGCCTTGGCGGCCTCGATTGGTCCTGGAGAAGCTCAGCTTTTCGGAGTCTCTGGAGCTGGCATGGTGTTGTTTGAACTATCTCCTTGGCGGACATTTGTGCCATTCGGAGCTCTGTTCGGTGTGTCTTCGACTGCTTTTCAGGTAGCGAAGTTGCTGTCTGTGCGTTTTAATACGGTGCGAGGCAAATGCCTCTTCCTCTTTTATTGGTGTGAGGATCAATGAAACTGTTTAAGCAACTGCTGGTTGCTCCTGCTGCCCTGGGCCTGCTGGCTCCAGTTGCTGCCGGTGCAACTGAAGTCAATGTTGCTGGTGTTTCCGACTACGCCCCCGTGTCTCAGGATGCGGTTGCTGTGGATCAGGTCACCAGCATCACCCAGTTCTCTGACGTCTACCCGACCGACTGGGCCTATCAGGCTCTCAGCAACCTGATTGAGCGCTACGGCTGTGTCGCCGGATATCCCAACGGCACCTACCGCGGCAACCGCGCCATGACCCGCTTTGAGGCGGCCGCACTTCTGAATGCCTGTCTCGACCGCGTCACCGAAGTGACCGACGAGCTCAAGCGCCTGATGAAGGAGTTCGAAAAGGAACTCGCCATCGTCAAGGGCCGTGTTGACGGTCTGGAAGCTCGTGTTGGCGAACTGGAAGCAACCCAGTTCTCCACCACCACAAAGCTGAAAGGTAAAGTTGATTTCGTCATGGGCGGCGTCAGCTACGGCGGTGAAGGTCACGATCTCACCGTTCCTACTTACCAAATCGGCACCACCGCCGACGGTGATGCCAAGTACTTTAAGAACAAGGGTAAGTACCTCGGTCAGGACGCTTTCACCTTCAATTACCGCGCCACCCTGAATCTGAACACCAGTTTCACCGGTAAGGATCTGCTGTATACCCGCCTGCGTGCCGGTAACTTCAACGACAACGCCTTCTCTGGTAAGGGTTACACCGGCAACATCACTCAGCTCACCGTTGCCAAGTCAACCAAGGATGCCCTGAAGGTCGACAAGCTCTGGTACCAGTTCCCTCTGGGTGCCGACTTCCAGGTTTATCTGGGTGCCAAGATTGAGAACTACTACATGCTTGGCGCTCCCGCCACCGTGTATCGCGAGATTCTCAAGGACTTCAAGCTGGGTGGCTACTACGGCGTTTATGGCGCCAGCACTTCCCCTGGTGCAGGTATCGTCTGGAAGCCCAACAGCCAGAACGATCCTTACGATCCCAAGTTCACTGTTGCTTTGAACTACACCGCCAAGAGCGGAGCTAATGGCAACCCTGTTGCCGATAACCCGGTCACTTGCAAAAATGGCGGTGGTATCGGCGCTGATTGCTCCAGAGGCAAGTTCCTTGCACAGGTTGGTTACGGCGGACCTCAGTGGAACATCAACGCTGGTTATGCCTACATCCAGCGCGGCATGACCGTCGGCTACGGCACACCTCTGGGTTCAACCACCAAAGTTCAAGGTGGTGACGACGAGTCCGCATCCCGCGGTTTCAGTGACGCCAATGCGTTTGCTCTGCGCGCCTGGTGGCAGCCTTCCGAGGCAAGCTGGGTTCCTTCCATCACCCTTGGTTGGGACTACACGTCCTTCAACCACGAAAATGATGATGGTGCGATCAAGGTTAAAGGCACCACTTTCGACGGCCGCAACAAGAGAAAGCAAGCTGCCCAGGGTTGGACCGTTGGTCTGAACTGGAAGGATGCATTCCTCAAGGGCAACCTGCTTGGTTTCGCCATCGGCCAGCCTCAGTTCGAGACCGAACGTGAGAACGGCACTCCCGATGACGGCAACTACGCCATGGAGCTGTACTACCAGTTCCAAGTCACCGACAACATCGCTGTGACTCCCGCCATCTTCTACGTCTCTCGTCCCTTCGGCGAACTCACCGGCAGCGGCCCTCGGACCGGTGGCGTGGATGCAGAGCAGTTCAACACCTTCGGTTACCTCGTAAAGACCACCTTCCGTTTCTGATTCAGATCGGTTGATGTTTCTCCAGGCTCCCTCTTTGAGGGAGCTTTTTTTTTGTGATTTAGTCCAATAAAAAAAGGAGGCTTTCAGGCCTCCTTCCGCATTGATCCTGACTGGCTGAATTGGTTACCAGCAGTTTTCGCCCTCACCAATCGGCACGCAAATATCCTCTTCTGCAGCTTTCTCTGCTGCTTTTTTGGCATCGGCATCCTTCTTGGCTTCGGCGTCGATGTCCTGATCAGTGCTCCACTCCTGCAATCCACCACCCATGGGGTTGGTGTCAGCAAGTGCAGCTGGAACTGCAACCTGGCTGCTCAGTGCAGCTGCACCGGCGAGAAAGATGGAAAGAGTTGACCTCTTCATTCCAGTAATCACCATTGATATAGGCTCTTTAAATACTAAGTCGTTTCAACTGCGTTGATCAGGTGCCCAGTGATCGCAGTAAATTTGTATACGCCAAAAACACCAGGTCGAGTTCTTCGCTGCGACCGTGTTTGGCAAGTAATCCCCTGGCTCCCGTATCCAGTTGGAATAAGGTCACGCGATCTGTTTCGTTCTTCAGATAGCTTTCGATCCAACCCACGCAAACAACGCGTTCTCCGCTGGTGACTGTGTTGACGCGATGCATGGTGGAGCTGGGATAGATCACGATCTCTCCCTGCTGAAGTGCAAGTTCCAGGGAGTCCGTCAGCGTGTCAACTTCCAGTGAACCGCCAGTGAACGAATGCTGGTCAGACAAGCAGAGCGTGAAGGAAAGGTCGCTTCTGCCGCTGCTCATGTAGGCGTTGTCAACATGGCTGTCATATCCACCTCCGGTTCTTGTTCGGCTGATCAAAAACCGGTGCAGTTTTCGCGGCACGCAGAAGCTTTTGATTGCTGGATGTGCCCACATTGCCTGTTGTACAAAATTTTGAATCTCGGCTCTAAGCGCGGATGTGTGAACGATCTGTTCATTGATTTTCCCGTCTCTGGCTTGTGTTCCAGCCGTTGTCCTGCCGTCAATCCATTCACCGTTCTTGATGTTGTCCAGCATTGCCTGGCACTGCTGGGGATTGAAAAGCTGGAGCTTGATGTGGTTCATTGAGCACAGTATATTTGTGTAAAATGTTTAAATAAGCTGTATCGACTGAATGCGACGTTTTGGTTTTTCGCAGACAACCTCAGGTGGGTTCTTGTGTTTTATGAAGCTGCTTGCCTTTCCCTTGCTTGCATCCCTGTCTTTTCTGACGGCTGCTGCGCAGGCTGAAGAAGTTCGTGTTTACTCCGGTCGTCATTACAATACCGACCGACAGAGTTACAAGGCTTTTTCCGATAAAACCGGTATCAAGGTTCGACTGATCGAAGCTTCCGGGATCTCCCTGGTTGAGCGCCTCAAGCGCGAAGGAAGCAATACCAAGGCTGATGTGATCATTCTTGTTGACGCAGCCAGAATTAATAATGCAGCAAAAGCAGGATTGTTTCAGCCGATCAACTCGGCCAAGCTGAATTCCGAAGTCCCAGCACGTTATCGGGATCCAGGCAATCGTTGGTTCGGAATTTCACGACGTGTTCGTGCCATCGTGATTAATCCTAATCAGGTTAAGCCTTCGCAGGTTAAAACTTATGCGCAGTTGGCTTCTCCTGAACTCAAAGGCAAAGTCTGTCTGCGTAATCGTAAAAATGTCTACAACCAGTCTTTGGTTGCTGATCAGCTCGCGATCCGTGGCGAGGCAAAAACCAAGGCTTGGCTAAAGGGATTGGTTTCCAATGTTTCACAGCCTTACTTCCCTGGTGATATCGCCTTGATTCGTGCGGTTGCCCAGGGTAAGTGTGGTGTGGGCGTGGTCAATCATTACTATTTAGCCCGCATGCGTGCAGGGATTAATGGGGCGAAGGATCAGAAGCTCGGTAATCAGGTGAAAATTGTGATGCCGAATCCTGCGCACGTGAATATCAGTGCTGCAGCGGTTTCTAAATACGCCAAAAACAAATCAGCTGCTGTCAAGCTCATTGAGTTCTTGGCTTCTCCTAACGGAAGCAGAGGTATTGCGGGTCCCACCTTCGAGTTCCCACTTACTGGTGTTGGTGGCTCAACCTATCTCAAAGGGATGACAAAGTTCACACCAGATAATGTGTCAATCGCTCAGCTGAGTGCATTGAATCCCAAGGCCATTCAGCTCATGGCCCAGGCCGGTTGGCAATGAGTTGATCCAGCAGGTAGCCGAACAATTCGGGGTTCGGCTCCCTGTTGCTGATGTCGCTTAAACCCAGTTCGTCCAGACGGTCGGTGACGTGCTGTTCGAGATCGTCTGGTCTGCTGAGCGGTTTGCCCCAGGGATGGTTTTTCTCAGGGCCAACTTTTGTTGTGGCGTCGATTGCCAGTCTGCCGCCAAGGCCAAGTTGCTCACTGGCGAAGTCCAGGCTGTCGAATGGCGTGTTCTCCAGGGTGAACAGATCCCTTTGCGGATCCACCTGAGCAGCGATGGCCCAGACCACCTGGCGAGGATCGCGCACGTTGATGTGACTGTCGACCACCACCACGAACTTGGTGTAGGTGAACTGTGGCAAGGCGCTCCAGAAGGCCATCGCGGCCCGCTTCGCTTGACCTGGGTAGGCCTTGTCGATCGAGATCACCGCGAGTTTGTAGCTCAGCGCTTCCATCGGCAGGAAGAAATCTTTGATTTCGGGGATCTGCTGGCGCAGGATCGGTGTGTAGATCCTGTTCAGTGCGATGGCAAGCATCGCTTCTTCCTTGGGAGGCCGTCCGCTGAAGGTGGTCAGAAAAACCGGATCCTTGCGTTGCGTCATGCAGTGGAACCGCACCAGCGGTGAGTCCTCAACACCGCCGTAAAACCCCATGTGGTCACCAAAGGGGCCATCCGGCATCACTTCACCTGGTGTGATCGTGCCCTCCAGCACCACTTCACTGTGACTCGGAACCTGAAGGTCAACTGTTTTGCAGGGAGCGAGCCTGACGCCTTCCCCGGCATAAATCCCTGCGAATAACCATTCGCTTAATTGCACTGGAATTGGCGTGGCTGCGGCCATCACCAGCAGTGGATGGACACCGATGGCGATGGCGATCTCCAGCTTCTGTCCGAGAGCAGACGCCTTGCGCAGATGACGAGCACCGCCGCGGACGCTGAGCCAGTGCACGGTCATGGTGTTGACCGACTGTTTCTGAAGCCGATAAACCCCCACGTTGGGGACCCCAGTTTCGGGGTCTTTCGTGATCACCAGTCCGAGCGTGATCACGCCGCCTGCGTCGCCTGGCCAGGGACGGATCAGAGGGATGTTATGGAGGTTGACCTCATCGCCTTCAAAAACCTGCTGACGGCAGGGCGGCAACAGATCCCGGTCCGGTCTTGCTTTCACCAGGTCCCAGAACACCCGGGCAAATTTCTTGGTTTCGCCTAATCCCTTGGGTGGGCGTGGCTGCTGGAGCAACGCCAGGCGCTCGCCCAGCTCCTCCAGTTGCTCTGGATGATCAAGGCCCATGCTCCAGACAACGCGCTCCACGGTGCCGAGCAGGTTGACGGCGACCGGCATGGAGGATCCGATCACGTTCTCGAACAACAACCCCGGTCCTCCGCTGGCCAGGACGCGATCAGCGATGGCCGCCAACTCGAGATCCGGATCGACCGGTGCCGTGATCCGCTTCAGTTGACCCCGCTCCTCCAGCAATTGAATGAAGGCGCGCAGATCCCTGGTGCCGGGACCGGAGCGGAACAGAGCCATCTGGAAGCCACCTCAGCGAGGGTGATCTCGGTACTGTGACGCACGCTGACGGTGAGTGTGGCCATGCAGGTTTCCTATTTTCATGCGGCCGCGGATGTTCCCGACACGGTCGGTTCCGCTGATGGTCCTGACGCAGCGGTCGTGATCGATGTTTTGCGTGCCACGACCACGATTGCCTGGGCGCTGCACAACGGTGCCGAGGCGGTTCAGGCGTTCGCTGATCTCGATGCCTTGCGCGCTGAGGCGAAGCAATGGCCTGAATCTGCTCGACTGCTGTTGGGGGAGCGTGGTGGTTGCATGCTCGAGGGCTTTGACCTTGGCAATTCCCCTGTGGCGGTGACCCCTGAGCTGGTGCATGGCAAGCGATTGCTGATGAGCACCACCAACGGCACCCGTGCACTGCAGCGGGTTCGCGATGTCGCTTGTGTTGTCACGGCGGCTCTGCCCAACCGACGCGCTGTCGCAGAAAGGCTGCTGGCAGGGAAACACCAGCGGATCCTCATTCTTGGCAGTGGTTGGGAAGGCAGCTATTCCCTGGAGGATTCGCTGGCTGCTGGTGCGATCGGAGAGCTGCTTGTGTCGGCAGGAGCTTCGGTAGCGAATGATGAACTTCAGGCGGCACTGTCCCTCTGGAATCAGTGGAAGCATGACCCTGAGTCCTGCCTACGCACCGCTTCGCATGGTCAGAGGCTGATCGGGATCGGCAACCACGATGCCGATTTCAGCTGTTGCGCTGCACTGGATCAGATTGAGGTCGTTCCGACCCAGGTCGAACCCGGTGTTTTACGAGCCGTTCCTGTCTGAAGCGCGGAGCTCTCGTCAGCCATACCATTTCATCGACTGAACCCTGACCTCTGTGCGTGATTTCCTGGCGGCGGCCGTGCAACTCACCAGCAGTTCCGACCCGCAGAGCAATTTCACTGCTGCCGAGGAACAGATCGACCTTGCTGCACGCAGGGGAGCCGAGTTGATCGGCCTTCCTGAGAACTTTGCCTTTCTCGGGGAGGATTCAAGACGTCTGGAACTGGCGTCCGACCTCGCAGAACAGGCCTCCAGTTTCCTGGTCACCATGGCGCGTCGCTATCAGGTGGTGATCATGGGCGGCGGTTTCCCTGCCCCCGTCGGTGACGGTGAACACAGCTATCAACGCGCTCAGCTGGTGGGTCGAGATGGTCAGATCCTTGCCAGTTATGACAAACTCCATCTGTTCGATGTCGACCTGGCAGACGGCAGTTCCTATCGAGAGTCAGCCTCTTTCAGCCCTGGGATGACGCCTCCGCCCGTTGTGGATGTGCCTGGACTCTGTCGGGTAGGGCTGTCCATCTGCTACGACGTGCGCTTCCCTGAGCTCTACCGAGATCTGATCGGAGCAGGAGCTGAATTGTTGATGATTCCCGCCGCTTTCACCGCCTTCACGGGGAAAGACCACTGGCAGGTGCTGCTTCAGGCGCGTGCGATCGAAAACACCTCCTACGTGCTTGCCCCTGCACAGACTGGTGTCTACGCAGGACGACGTCAGAACCATGGGCATTCCATGGTGATTGACCCATGGGGAACCGTGCTGGCCGATGCCGGGGTGAGCCCTGGTGCCGCCGTCGCTCCGATTGACCTGGATCATCTCGAGCGCATCCGCACGCAGATGCCTTGCCTCAAGCACCGCAGAACCGCACTGTTCTGAAGCTGATGCCTCGGCCACCTCGTCGTTTCAGTGCCCTGCTGGTTGCCCTCGCCCTGCAGAGCGCGGGCTTGCTGATGGCGTTGCCCGCTCGGGCCGCCAGTGCCCTTGCTGCCTGGTCTCTGGGTAGTGATGGGGTTCTTCAATTGCGCACGGCCACAGGTGCGCGCCTCGATGCCTTCTTTGAAGCCGGGGAAGCCGGTCGTGGGCCAAGGGTCTGGATCGACTTCCCCGGTGAGCTGAGCCGCGCCCGCAAGCTTCGAGGCTCCGGTCCCGTCCGCGAGGTTCGACTGGGAAAGCCCAACCCGGGTGCCACGCGTCTGGTCATCGAGTTCAATCCAGGCGTTGAACTCGACCCTGGTCAGTTGCGACTGATCGGTACCTCGCCGGATCGCTGGAAGTTGATGTTCGAGGGGCTGGCCACCAGAGGTCTCCGCACCATCGGGGAAGGCGATCTCAATCGGGCAAGTTCCGGTCGCTGGGGTGGCGTTCGCATCAAGCCCACGCGGACGCCTGTCAATGCAGCAGGGCTCCCGACTGTTCCTCGCGGCCGTTACAGAGTTGTTATCGATCCAGGTCATGGTGGGCCTGACCCCGGCGCGGTGGGGATCAGAGGGATTCGCGAATCGGAAATCGTTCTCGATATTTCTCTTCAGGTGGCTCGCTTGCTTGAGGCCAAGGGTGTTCAGGTCACCCTGACCCGTACGGCAGAAGTGGATGTTGATCTGCCGCCGAGGGTCTCACTTGCCAACCGACTGGGTGCAACAGCGTTTGTGAGCATCCATGCCAATGCAATCAGCATGTCCCGTCCGGAAGTGAACGGCATTGAAACCTTTTATTTCTCCGATCCCCGCTCCGCACGGCTGGCCGCTCACATTCAGCAGCAGGTGCTGAATGTGTCTCCCGGAAGTCCCAATCGCGGCGTCCGTCGCGGACGCTTCTTCGTGATTCGCCGCACCACCATGCCTTCGGTGTTGGTGGAAACAGGGTTTGTCACGGGCAGTCTCGATTCTCCAAGGCTGGCCACCGCATCACATCGCCGTCGGCTCTCTCTGGCCATTGCCACCGGCATCCTTGAGTATCTGCAGGGGTTGCGATGACCATCCGCCTCGGCATGTTTGACAGCGGCCTGGGGGGACTCACGGTTCTGCGTCGGGTTCTGGAACGCCACGGATCCCTTCAGGTGATTTATCTCGGCGATACGGCCAGGGTTCCCTATGGCAGTCGTTCAGCGGCTGAAATCCGGACGATTGCCTCAGAAGTGGTGAGTTGGCTGAGCCAGCATCAGATCTCAACTGTGGTCATGGCCTGCAACACCACCAATGCCCTGGCCAGGGACGTCGCCGAAGGTCAAGCAGGTGTGCCTGTGGTCGGCCTCATCGGTGCAGCTGCGGCGATGGTTCGGGAAACCCGGGTCGGGGTGCTGGCAACACCCGCAACCGTCGCATCGGGGGCCTATCGCGAAAGCATCGAGGCTTTGCATCCTGGGACGCTGGTGGTGCAGCAGGCCTGTCCTGAGTTCGTTCCCTTGATTGAAACGGGAGATCTGCGTTCCGACTCCCTGCGCGATGCCGCAACCCGCTATCTGCAACCCCTGATGGAGGCTTCAGTGGAGTCGGTGGTGCTCGGCTGTACGCACTATCCCTTGCTGGTGCCGCTGCTCAACAACCTGTTGCCGCAATCCATTCGGCTGATTGATCCGGCCATGGCTGTGGCCAGTCAGCTCGATGCCTTGCTGGGAAAGCCAGTGCCTGGAGGACTGGATCAGCCCCTAGCCATGGGGGCAACCCGTATCTGTGTGACGGCTGACGCCGAGGGATTTGCTGACCGTGCCACGCCCTGGCTGGGGCAACGGCCACGGGTTGAGCTGGTGCAACTGCAGAGACAGGTCGGAGCCTTCTAGGATCTGCGCACTGAGAGGATTCATGACCACCGTCACCGATTTGCTGGAGCCAGTTGAGGCGGATCTGGAGATTCTGCTCAGCGATCTCCGCAATCTGATCGGAGCGGGTCATCCAATTCTTCAGGCCGCTGCAGAGCATCTGTTCAGTGCAGGTGGCAAGCGCCTGCGGCCTGGCATTGTGTTGTTGATCTCAAGAGCACTTGACAGTGATGGCGGTCTCACCTCCCGTCACCGCCGGCTGGCTGAGATCACCGAGATGATCCATACCGCTTCACTGGTTCACGACGATGTCGTGGATGAAGCGGCAACCCGGCGGGGAGTTGAAACCGTTCACAGTCGATTCAATCACCGTGTGGCTGTTCTGGCAGGTGATTTCCTGTTTGCTCAGGCCAGTTGGCACCTTGCCAACCTCGACAACCTCGATGTGGTGAAACTGCTCAGCCGCGTGATCATGGATCTCGCTGACGGTGAGGTGAAGCAGGGTCTGTACCGATACGACACAGGGCAAACCTTCGAGACCTACCTGGAAAAGAGTTACTGCAAGACGGCTTCTCTGGTTGCCAACAGTGCCCGTGCAGCAGGGGTTCTCAGCGGCTGCACCGAGCCTCAGCTGGAATCTCTCTACCGCTACGGACGTCAGCTGGGTCTGGCCTTCCAGGTGGTGGACGACATTCTTGATTTCACGGCCAGTGATCAGCAGCTTGGTAAGCCTGCCGCCAGCGATCTGTCCAGTGGTTATCTCACCGCACCTGCTTTGTATGCCCTGGAAAGGAATCCAGCCATGGGTGTTCTGATCGAACGCGAATTCAGCAACGAGGGAGATCTCGATGAGGCGCTGGGCATGGTGCGTCAGTCGGATGCGATTGCCCGTACCCGTCAACTGGCTGAGACCTTTGCCCAGGAGTCACGGGAAGCTCTCACCTGGCTTCCCGATTCTCCCTATCGCACAGCCTTGTTGGAACTCCCCGATTTCGTGCTCAGTCGTCTTTACTGACCAACGCTTCAAGCCAACTCTGAGCTTCGCTGAGCTGGTTGATCGCAAACAGGCGCTCATCATCCATCAAAGCTTGCGCTCCGGAAGCCGTCTGATGAACATCTTCTGTCTTTCTGATCAGGCGCCAAACCAGGCAACCAGCAGCCAATGCTGATTCGCATCCCGCCTTGGAATCTTCAAAGGCCCAGCAGTCTTGAGGTCTGACCTTCAGTCGTTCCGCTCCCATCAGGAAAGGATGCGGAGCTGGTTTGCCGGCTATCAGCCCTGGTTCATCGCCGCAGATCATCAGCTGCAGGCGATTCACCCAGGGGTGATTGCCGATCTTGCGTTGTACTGATTCCCGGTCACTGCTGGTCACAAGAGCCATCGGAATGCCAAGGCGGCTGGCTGTTCGCACCAGCGATTCCGCACCCTCCATCGCTTTGGCTTCAGGCAGAAGCTGTTCTGCGATCGGCTGCCTGACGGCGAGCAGTTGTTCCGGTGTGATCGATGGATCGATCCAGGTGCAAACGAGCCTGGCATTCTCGAGCCGCCGGCGCCCTTGCAGTTTGATCAGCTGATCCGTTGCAAGATCTGTTCCGAACTGTTGTGCTGCCTGTTGCCAGGCGCGCGCATGAAGGGGCTCGGTGTCCAGCAAAAGGCCGTCCAGATCGAACAGGCAGGCCTTGGGTTGGGTGGTGAGCTGATGACTCAGCGGAAACGGGTCTGATGTGGGCATCCAGTCCAGACAGGCTGCTGCTTGAACCTCAACCATTCTGATCGGGGCTTGGGTTGATGCCCACTGACCAAGGACCTCCATCAAGGGGATGAGGGCGTTCGGGGGTTAGCAGCAGTGTGATCCAAGCTTCTTCCGACCTGCCTATGCATGGCATTGATCCTTTGATTTCCTCATTCAAGGGCCCCCTCCCTGATCCGAAGCGTCCCCATCGGCCTTCTGACAACGTCTGTCTGTTGCAATGATCCGTCTGTTCAACACACCCAGAGCCTGCACACCTACAAGAAAAACTGTTGATCAGCAAGACATCAAGAATCGAGAGCGTGTCGCGGAATCAAGCAGTCCATCAATCAACCGTCATTTCCTGATCAGCACGGCCTGGGCAAGGTGTTCCTGTCAAAGTCGTTTCAGTGCGTCTTTTGCTTCCACTGGGCTGAGATCGGTTTGTTGCTTGCCTTGCTGAATGCCCGCCAGGTCCACGGCCATCAGCAACAGTTCAGGCCTGCAGAATTTTCAGCATCATCACTCAGGTGGGCATCGCTTCCAGGTGCCGGTTGGTGAATGTCCTATGTCTTTCGCCGCCAGGCAGAGGTTTAACCAGTGCACATCAAGAATCAACTTTCGCTTTCTGCGTGCTGCCAGCATGGAAAGTTCTCTACGTCGATAAAAATCGATATCACCAAGTTCTTCCATCAGAATTTGTGTCTCTCTGTCATAGAAGTCGATGGCTTCAGTCGCAGGCACGTTGTCAATGAAGTCAGAAAAGGTTGTCATTGTCGGTGCCCGGATGAGACTTTTTCGGTCTATGCCCAGGCGTTGCCGCTTTGAAGACAGGGTCACCGCCCTGAAAGGTTCGGTTTCATGCCCCTGACCGTGCAAATGGCCTCAGTACACCGCTCAGGTTCGCCCTGCCGACTGCTTGTATTTGAGTCGGAGCAGCCGCAGCCAGGCCTACCTATCCACCATTCCACCGCTGAAAGATCTGCTGAGTGTGGGGCAGGGCTAAAGCTGATCCCCACTGCCTGTGGCGGATCTTGACCGGATTGTTACGGACTTTCCAGCTGTCATCACAGGAGATCGCAATCTGCCTTCGAAACGGTTTGATCCAAGGTTCTGTCTGAATGCGCCGTGGCAACTATCTTTTGCCCTAGGCGCAACAGGGAAACCCCCGATGACGAGCGAGAAATCCACCATTGAAAGCGTGCTTGATGAGCAGCGCATTTTCGAGCCGTCTCTCGACTTCTCCCGATCTGCTCGCATCGGAGGCATGGAGGCCTACAGGGCGATGGCTGATGCAGCGCGTCAGGATCCCGAAGCGTTCTGGGGAGATGCAGCACGCAAACAACTCTCCTGGTTCACGCCTTTCGAAACCGTTCTCGACTGGTCGGAGCCCCCGTTCGCGCGTTGGTTCGAGGGTGGCACCACCAACATCTCCCACAACTGCCTGGATCGGCATCTCCAGAGCGAGAAGGCCAACAAAACGGCACTGATCTGGGAGGGAGAGCCCGGTGACGTGCGACGGTTCACCTACCGAGAACTGCATGCCGAGGTCTGCAAAGCCGCCAATGCCCTCAAAGCGATGGGCATCGGTAAGGGTGACCTCGTTGCTCTGTACATGCCGATGGTGCCTGAGGCGGCGATCGCCATGCTTGCCTGCGCTCGCATCGGTGCGCCTCATTCCGTGGTGTTCGGTGGTTTTTCAGCCGAAGCTCTGCGTGATCGTCTGATCGACGGCGAAGCCAAGGCGGTGATCACCGCTGATGGTGGTTTCCGCAAGGACAAGCCTGTGTCGCTGAAGCCTGCTGTTGATGCGGCTCTTGCCGATGGCAGCTGTCCAACCGTGCAGTCCGTGCTGGTGGTGCAACGCACCAAGCAGTCTGTGGAGATGGTCGATGGTCGTGATCAGTGGTGGCATGAGCTGGTCGACGGGCAGAGCGCAGACTGCACCGCGGAACCGATGGCCAGTGAAGACCGTCTTTTCGTCTTGTATACCTCCGGTTCCACCGGCAAACCCAAAGGGGTCGTGCACAGCACGGCGGGATACAACCTCTGGGCACACCTCACATTCCAATGGATCTTCGACATTCGCGACGATGATGTCTACTGGTGCACAGCGGATGTGGGCTGGATCACCGGTCACAGTTACATCGTTTACGGCCCGCTTTCCAACGGTGCCACCACGGTGATGTATGAGGGAGCGCCGCGTCCCTCCAAGCCCGGGGCGTTCTGGGAGTTGATTCAAAAACACGGCATCACGATCTTTTACACCGCTCCCACGGCAATCCGCGCGTTCATGAAAAACGGGCGTGAGGTGCCTGATCAGTACGACATGAGCAGCCTGCGTCTGCTTGGAACCGTGGGAGAACCGATCAATCCCGAGGCTTGGATGTGGTACAGGGATGTGATCGGCTCCGGTCGTTGCCCGATCATCGATACCTGGTGGCAGACTGAAACCGGTGGCGTGATGATCAGTCCTCTCCCGGGTGCGACCCCCACGAAGCCCGGTTCAGCCACACTGCCGTTGCCGGGTATTGAAGCCGACGTGGTCGATGCGGACGGCAACTCGGTTGGAGCCGATGAAGGTGGTTACCTCGTGGTGCGACGTCCCTGGCCCGGGATGATGCGCACGGTGCACGGCAATCCTCAGCGTTTCCGTGAGAGCTACTGGGAGCACATCCGTCCGGCTGACGGCAGTCACATCTATTTCGCCGGCGATGGCGCCCGTCGTGATGCGGATGGCTACTTCTGGGTGATGGGGCGGGTGGATGACGTAATCAACGTCTCCGGTCACCGCCTCGGCACCATGGAGATCGAATCTGCTCTGGTCAGTCATCCCTCCGTGGCTGAGGCAGCTGTTGTCGGTCGTCCAGATGATCTCAAGGGTGAGGGCATTGTTGCCTTCGTCACCCTTGAGGCGGGACGTGAACCGGAGGATGCCCTGATCACAGAACTGCGGGCCCATGTCGGCAAGGAGATCGGCCCGATTGCGAGGCCCGATGAGATTCGCTGCAGCGATGCACTGCCCAAGACCCGCAGCGGCAAGATCATGCGCCGGATCCTTCGTGCCCTCGCTGCTGGTCAGGAAGTCACAGGAGACACCAGCACGCTTGAGGATCGCTCAGTGCTGGACAAGCTGCGCGCCTGATTCCGCCGTTTAGGTGCGGGGCGTGGCGATCGATCGATGGTGGGCGTCGCTGATAGGCCTGAAAACTCTCCTGACTTTCACCAGTCCCTCACCAGGTCGAAGCACATGATGAATTCAGACGGGTTCAACAGTGATGAAACGCAAGCCCAACGTCAGCTACCGCTACCACCACATGGGCGTTCCCACGTCTGAGCAACGCCCTGGTGAGCACTACAGCTCCACATTTCGGATGTACACATCCGGTGGCGAAGATCCCGGAGGATTCCGGATTCAGTTTCATCGTTTTGAATCCGGGAGCTGTCTGCACCCACTGATTCAGTCCACCCCACATGTGGCATTTCAGGTGGATGATCTGGAGGCCGCAGTGGCTGATGAGCGGTTGCTTCTCGGGCCCTATGAACCGTTCAGCGGCTTCAGGGTGGCCATCATCGAAGAGGAAGGTGTTCCGATTGAGCTGATCGAAACGGAGCTCACTGAAGATGAAATATGGGGAGAACCCAAGGCCAGTTCAGTGATCTACCCGGAGGAGACCGTGCCACTCAGCGCCCAGGAGGTGATCAGGTCCTGAAGCCGGTTCACCTGCTGCTGCCGGTCGCTGCCTTCCGCCCAGTCGCCCAGGAACTGTCTGCGCAGGCCGGCACTGGCGGGTGTGAGGTGATCTCCAGGCAACTTGAGCAGCTCGCTGCGGTCTCCCTGGCGACACTGCAGAGCGGTGATCAGGTCGAGGCTCTGGTCGATCTGATCCCTGTTAAATCGCACCACCTGATTACGGGGTTGCAGGTACTGACGCTTGATCAGCCTCAGGGTTTCCTTGGGGCTCGGACTGAATTCGGTGTTCACCCCCAGGCTTGGAGCAACCACGCCGAGCAGGGGAATCGACTGATCTGCGGTGAAGTTGTTGAAGCTGAGCGCCACAAGGCCGCTGCAGTTACGCCCTCCATCGGGAGCCAGCAGATGCAGTTTGCAACCCAGGCTGTGACCGAGACGCAGAGGTGGTGAAAGCTGTCCCAGGCGGTCTTGCATTCGGGTCCGACAGGCGCGCATGGCACTCCAGGCCTCACGTGCCTGGAGTTGGTGGTCGAAACCAGGCACATAGCTCCAGGCATGCACAGCAACTCCGCGGGCAGCAAGTCCTTCGAGCAGGCGTCGGTAGCTGATCTGAGGGGTGGCCGCCAGATAACTGCCACCGACAAATTCCACCAGGCCCCTTGGCTGGCGCGGATACAGGGTCCAGCAGTCACGGAAGCGAACCCAGCTGCTCATTGGCTGGGTTGCAGCGAACGAAGCACCTGCATCGCCTCGCGGACATGGGCGGGGCCATCGAGCAAGTTGTTGAACACGTGCCGGATCACACCCTGGCCGTCAATCACGTACGTGACGCGCGACGGCAGCAAACCGAAAGTCTTGGGGACGCCGAAGGCTCTGCGCAGACGTTGATCACTGTCACTCAGAAGCGGAAACGGAAGCTGATGACGTTCGGCGAAGCGGCGATGGCTGACCAGATCGTCACCGCTGACACCCCAGACCTGAGCACCGAGCTGTTGAAGTTCCTGATGGGAATCACGGAAACCGCAGGCTTCCGCGGTGCAACCTGGGGTTTCGTCCTTGGGGTAGAAGAACAGCACCAGGGGTGTGCCGTTGCGCTCACCGATCGCGCAGTTGTTGCCTTCGTGGTCCTCCAGGTTGATGGACGGAACGCTGTCACCCACGGTGAGGGCCATGACGAGGGAACGAATTAGTAGCGAAACCTTAGGAAGCGCGGATGGAGGACGGAGAATGGTTCGATCCAGGAGGGAGGCAAGCGCATGGAGAACCCATCGGTACCGGGTCAGCTCGATCTGCTGTCGTTGAGCGGTGGCCAACCGGCACCGGCTTCGCCACCGCAATCATCACCTCAATCTTTGTCGCAATCACCGCCGCAATTGCTGGAGCGGCCTTTGACCAGTCCGTCGCCGCAGTCAGGAGCTGAACGTCACGCTGCAGCACGCACCCTGTTGATTGTTGACACCGAGACCACTGGGCTGGATCCGCAGCTGGATCACTGCCTGGAAGTCGGTGTGATTCTCTTTGACGTGCCAAGCCGTCAGCTGCTGGCTCAACAATCATTTCTGTTACCGGTGGAGTCCAATGCCGCGGAAGCGATCAATCGCATTCCCGCCTCCGCCACCAACCTGCCTCAGCCCTGGCGTCCTGCCCTCGGCTATCTCCAGACGTTGCTGGATGCCGCCGATCTGCTCGTGGCGCACAACGCAGCCTTTGATCGTCAGTGGTTCGGCCGAGGTCACCTGCCGGCGACGGACAAGCGCTGGCTCTGCAGCATGGAGGACATGCGCTGGCCACCGGAACGCCAGCTCAGGTCCAGGCCTTCGGTGCGTGATCTGGCCCTGGCCTATGAAATCCCTGTCTGGGCTGCCCATCGTGCTCTGACCGATTGCATCTACCTGGCTGAGGTCTTCCGGCGATGTGAAGACCTTGAACAGTTGATCGAGCATGGCCTGGAGCCCCGTCAGCTGATGCGAGCCCAGGTGTCTTACGACAACCGTCATCTCGCCCGGGATGCCGGTTTCCGCTGGAACGAGCCGGTGAAAGGAGCCTGGGCCAGGCGCCTGTCGGCGAGGGAGGCCTCCAATCTCGACTTTCCCGTTGTGCCTGTTGACCCTCCCTTGCCCCTGGCGTCCTGATTTGCTTCATCAGTCCGAAACCTCGCGGAGGGTTTGACCGTGCTGGAGATCTGGCAGCCAGGCTGATGTCATGGATCTTCCCAGGCATCCGCCTTCCATTCGTTCTCGCCTGCAGCGCTGGCAGCAGGTACGGACTTGGGCGCGCCTGATTCGCGAGGCGGAATGCCTCTGGCATGTGGATGTGCGCGAACTCAAGCGACTCGGTGCACTGGAGCTCTCGTATTTGCTGGAGGAGGTCCCGTCCTGTCAGCGGTCGCGGGTGAATCGATGGCTGACGCGTTACTCGGCTTCGACGCGATTGCCTTCAGGGGCGTCCACCCGTAAGCCTTGATTCACTGTTTAAACGCACTCAAGCGCTCACGAACATCGCTGATGAACGCTGCCTGGACCTGCTCTCCGCTAGAGGTAGGTCGGTTCCTTCCAGGCCACCCATGAGCTTTGCCAGGCAGGTTTTCATCCTGTTCTCCCTGCTTGCTGTGGCATCGGGTGTCTCCGCCTCCTCGGATTCGTCTCTGACCGCAGTTGGCGTCGCACTCCCCGCCAGGCTCTATCGAAACTGGTTTGCCCAGATGACCAGTTCAGGCGGTCCTGAGGTCAGCTTTCGACCCGTCAGCTCAGCCGAGGCTCAATGGGCCCTGATCAGGCAGACCGTTGATTTCGCAGTCTCCGATGCCCCGATGCAGCCCAGGGACCTGGCCAAGGTGAAGCGTGGTGTGGTTCAGATACCCATCGCTGGAGAAGCCATCACGTTCGGATACAACCAGCCAGGTTGCGACCTGAAGCTGACCCAACAGCAGGCCGTACAGGTGGCCAGTGGCAGGATCACCGACTGGAAGCAGCTCGGCTGCAAGCCGGGTGCTCTGACCTGGGTGCATCGATCGGATGCCTCTGGCACCACCGAGGCCTTCACTCTCACAATGCAGGCGTTTTCCTCTCAATGGTCGCTGGGGACAGGTCAATCGATTCGCTGGCCAGCAGCCAATGCGATCGCCGCAGAAGGAAACTCCGGTGTTGCCGCTGCCATTGAAAACAGGCGAGGAGCCATCGGCTATCTCGGTCTGTCCCATCTCAGCGGCAGTCTGAGGTCCGCTGCATTGCAGAACAAAGCTGGAGAATTCCTGCGACCCAGTGTGGTCTCCAGCGCTCAGACCCTCAAGGGCATCGAACTGGATTTCAATCTTGCCGGCAGCAACCCCAACCCTTCGGCCCAGGGTGCCTATCCGATCGTCACGCTGATCTGGGGTCTGGCCTACAGGTCTGCAAACGGCGACAACACGCAGGCGGTCAGAGCGGCTCTTGACTTCATGCTGAGTAGCCAGGCCCAGGCCCGGGTTGCCGAGCTCGGTTTGATTCCCCTTGAGACTGAAATACTCAGCAAGTCGCGGCCAGTGATTGAACGGATTAGTCAGTAATCGCAGCCTTCCTGATCGATCATTGCCAGCTTTGACACCCGTCGATTGGTCATTTTTGCCCTGATCTTTCGATACTTTTGAACACTCCTTATTGATTCGATTGCGGGCTCTTCGTCAGGGTGTGTGATGTTGCGCTCCATACACTCGTCGGTAGGGAATCGTCAGTCGGTGCTGTCGAATCTCCTTCAGAATCAAGAACACCAAAAGCAAGGCACTGCCTTCTGGACTTCAGTTTTCAAAATCGAAATCGCTTGCACCTCGCCGCGGGAAACGTGGTGCCACTTCACAAAAACAGGTTGTGGCTTGTTGTTAGTGGCATGGTGAAGCTCGGGGCGGTTTCTGTGCATGGAGATGAGCTACTGCTGGGCCTGGCAGGTCCCAACGAGACCTTCGGCGAACCATTGAGCACGGTCCAGGCCTATGAGGCCGTCACCCTCGCCGACTCGGATCTTCTTTGCATGACGATGGTCGAGGTGCGTGAGTCACAGGATCTTGCCAACGATCTGCTGGGAGCGGTCGTGCTTCGTCATCGCCAGTCGGAGTACCTGCTCTCTCTACTTGGGCTACGTCGAGTTGAGGAGCGCGTTAGAGGTTTTCTGGAGCTGCTTGCTCAGGATTATGGCCAGCCCTGTGAGCAGGGATTGCGCCTCAATCTGCGCCTGACTCATCAGGAGATGGCAAGTGCCCTGAGTACCACCCGTGTAACCGTGACCAGGGTCATCGGTCTGCTCAGAGATGAGGGTTGGCTCAAAATCGACGGTCAGCGTCATCTCGTGATCACCCATTCGCCCTGCAAATAAACTGGTTCAGAGCGAGTGATTTTTAGACTCTTCATTCGGGGTTGTTGTTGTTTGCTTTGAGCGGATTACAGAGCATTCAATAAAAAAGGCTCCTCGTTTGAGGAGCCTTTGTTTTGGATTGGACTCTGACATCGGAGCGGCGGGATTTGAACCCACGACCCCTACTACCCCAAAGTAGTGCGCTACCAAGCTGCGCCACGCCCCGACGGCAGATGCAAGCTATCACAAGGCATTCCCGCTCTTCGTGTGTCGCTTGATGCGTGTCAGCAGCCTTGTGGTGAGTTTGTCACGGCTGTCGCTTGAATACCCCCAGATTCGCAGTTGTCTGCCCAGCTGACGCAGCGATGACAGATTCATCGAGGCCAGCTGCAGCTCCGGCAGCGTTCTCCAGGCTCTGGAGGCGATCGGCAGGGTGGAACGTCGTTTGTTGTCTCCAAGACTCAAGGTTCCATCAGCGATCCACTCCGGAATCAGCACCACCAGCACTGCGATCAAGCCATAGAGCTCCACCAGGCCGCTCGGCAGTGGATGCAGACGTCGAGGTGGCTTTTGCTCAGGAATGGTGGGCACGCCGTGCAAGGTGTTCCAGTCGCTCCCAACCTTGCCAGGTCGGTTTAACCAGATGGGGGGGAGTGGTCAGATCGCCATGGTTCCCTTCGCCAAAGAACCCTTCGCCAAAGATCCCCTCGCCAGTGTTCCCCTCGACAGGGGCGAGATGACCTGGGCAGGAGGGGCAGGGGATGGATCGCGCCAGAGAAAAGGACTCTCTTGATCCGACCGGGGTTTCAGGGAGAAGGCCACGGCTAAGACCAGGACAACCGTCAGTGCAATGACGGCGATCACAACCCTGTCGGGAAGGGATTCGTTCATGTCTGCAGCTGGATCGGACTGTTGTCACCACGCAGGACGCAGTGACTGATGCTCCAGTCGTAATGGCTCCAGACCTGACTGGGCAAGCGGTAGTCGGCTGCTTCAAAGGCGCCGAGGCTGATCCCTGTGGGCATGGCGGAGCAGTAGGGCCTGCTGCCGGGACGTGCCAGATATTGCTGGTGGTAATTCTCGGCGAAATGGAAGGTGCGGTCAGCTGCGATTTCGGTCGTGATGCTGTCCCGTTCGGCCTGGGTGAGGGCGTGTTGATACCAGTCACGACTGGTCAGGGCCAGTTGCATCTGCCTGGGGGTGGTGGTGTAGATCGCTGATCGATACTGGCTGCCCTGGTCATTGCCCTGACGGTCCCCCTGTGTGGGGTCATGACATTCCCAGAACAGCTTGAGCAGATCGCTGACATCGATGGCTGGGGTGCTGTAGACCACGCGGACCACTTCGGTGTGTCCAGTCCGTCCACTGCAGACCTGCTCATAGCTGGGAGCTGGAGTCTGGCCGCCGGCATAGCCAACTGCCGTGGACACAACACCCGGTAGACGCCAGAACCCTTTTTCAGCGCCCCAGAAGCATCCGCAGCCGAAAACAATTTCCTCCTGATCCTCCATCAGCGGTGCCTTGAGTGGCGTTCCGAGAACAACGTGACGCTCATCGCTGTTGCCGTCTGATTGTCCCTGCTGAGAACCCGTGAGCCAGTTGGGCAGCATCACATTCTTGTCTGTTTGGCAACCTTAGGCAGATGTCATCGGATCCAGGCGGATGTGATTGAGCAGTGTGGTGACGAAGGCGAACAGCAGAAACGGAACGCTGAGCACAAGAATCAAACCGACTCCCACCAGGGCAAACACAGGTCTTGAAGACCCCATGAGGGCCAGTCCTGCGGCAAGGCTCACAAAGATCACGGCCATCCAAGCCAAAATCTGTCCGTAGATATCCCCGAACGTCAGGGTGCAGCGGACCGAGAAAGGGGTACCTGACGTCATGGTTCGGCAGCAGAGACTCCAGCTAAGCCGAGGCTGGAGGGTTTGTCGCCCGTAAGTTGCACAACCTTTGCGTCAGGCCACCGATTCCAGCCGTTCAGCCGCCTGTTCCCGTTCCCACAGACTCCGGTAGAGGCCCTTTTCCCTGATCAGATCGGAGTGGTGCCCCTGTTGCACCAATCGCCCCTGGTCCAGCACCAGGATCCTGTCGCATGCCGCGGCTGCCGACAGTTGATGGCTGATCATCACAATCGTGCGCTGCGTCTGGCGTCGCACCGAGGCGAGAATTTCGGCTGCGGTGTTGTTGTCAACGCTTGCCAGCGCGTCGTCCAGGACCAGAACAGGAGCCTTGAGCAACAAAGCCCTGCCCAGGGCGGTGCGCTGCCTCTGGCCTCCACTGAGGGTGATCCCGCGTTCGCCGACAAGGGTGTTCATGCCATCGGGAAATCCGCGCACATCTCCCAGTAAGCGGGCCTGTTCAGCCGCTGCCTCAACCCGTTGCATGTCGGCTTCGGGTTCGCCGTAGCGAAGGTTGTCCGCCAGGCTGCTTGTGAACAGGTAACCCTCCTGGGGAACAAGGGCGATCTGTTCACGCAGGTCGTCCAGGCGCAAGTTGGTGATGTCATGTCCATCAAGGAACAGCTGATGGGCTGGCACCTCTACCATGCGACCCAGAGCGCGTGCCAGCGTGGTCTTGCCACAGCCAACTGGACCGACGACGGCCACCAGTTCTCCAGAGCGAATCTGGAAACTGAGGCCGTTGAGGGTGTCGCAATCGGATCCGTCGTAGCGGATGTGCAGGTTGCGAGCTTGCAGTTCTCCGCGCACGGGAAGTTTCAGATGCTCCGGTTCGTGCGGATCACTGATCAGCGGTCGGCGCGACAACAGCTCCTCGACTCGCTCCAGGCTCACCTGACCGGTTTGGAAGGTGTTCAGCGTGAAACCAAGCAGAGCGGTGGGAAACACCAATTGCCCCACGTAAAAGATCAGGGCGACCATGCCGCCGATCGACAGGGTGCCTTGCTGGAGCTGGCCGCTTCCGAGTGCAAGCAGCAGCAACAGGGAGATAGATGAGATTCCCTCCAGCAGGGGGAAGAGGGTACTGCGCGTGCGTGCCAGCTGAATGGCCGTATCGCGATATCTGCGGTTGCGGGAACTGAATGCATTCAGCTCCTGCTGTTCCTGGCTGTAGATCTTGATGGCTGCGATGCCTGAAAGGTCTTCCTGGATCAGTTCACTGAGACCTGCCAGTTCTTCCTGCTGGCGCCGCTGTTCTCGCATCATGCGGCCTCCGAACAGGCGAACGGCGCCGAGCATCACTGGATAAGGGGAGATTGCAGCAACGGTGAGAACGGGATCAATCGCCAGCATGGCCGGCAGCGTGAAGGTGTAGGCCAGAACGGTGTTCGTCAGACTCAGCACGGCAAAACCCAGCAGGCGCCTGACGTTCTCGACATCGCTTGTGGCACGGCTGATCACTTCACCGCTGCCCGTCTGCTGGACCCAACCGGGCTCCTGCTGGAGCATTTGATCAAACAGCTTCTGACGAAGCTCAACTTCCACCTGGCGCCCGACTCCGAAGACCAGTTGGCGCGAAATGAGCCTCGCCACCCCCATGCTCGTGGCGAGCAGCACAATCCAGCCTGCCTGTGCCAGTACATCGGAAAAGGCGAAACCCTCCTGAAGGTCATCAATCACCCGTCGAATCTCGAGGGGGATGGTGACGCTGAGAATGTTCACGACGACCAGAGCGATCGCACCCATCAGCACCGTGCTTCGATGGGGTTTCAGGTAGCGGCCGATCAGATCGAGGCGGAAAGGGGCCATCGCGAACCCTGCACAATGAACAACCTAGGCATTGAGCTGATCCTCAGGAGAGCACCCAGACGTTGGAACGGTTGAAATTGGCGTCGAACTGGCCATCGCATCCTTTTTAAGGGATAGTGTTGATGTCCCCATCACCCGGCCCGGAGTGCATCTGCACCCGGGCTTTTTTCTGTCCGCCGATCCCCAAGGCTCCAGGCCTCTTATTCCCATGGTCTCCCAATCCCCTTCCTGGCCTCAGACACTGGAGCTTCTGCTGAACGGAGGCGTGCTCGTTCCTGACCAGGCAGCGGCCTTGATGAGAGCCTGGCTCTGCGAGGAATTCACTCCTGTGCAGACAGGGGCTTTTCTGGCTGCCATTCGGGCGCGTGGTGTCAACGGCGGTGAACTCGGAGCCATGGCGGCCGTGTTGCGTGAAGCCTGTCCTCTGCCAGGGGCACGCCCGGAACTGCTGATGGTGGATACCTGCGGCACGGGGGGTGACGGGGCGGACACCTTCAACATCTCCACCGCCGTGGCGTTTACGGCCGCAGCCTGCGGTGCCCATGTGGCCAAGCACGGCAATCGAAGTGCCAGCGGCAAGGTGGGCTCAGCGGATGTGCTCGAGGGTCTCGGCCTGCATCTGCAGGCACCAGCTGCACAGGTGGTGGAGGCTCTCTCTCAGGCTGGAGTGACCTTTTTGTTCGCGCCGGCATGGCATCCGGCTCTGGTGAACCTGGCGCCACTTCGCCGCAGTCTTGGCATTCGCACCGTGTTCAATCTGTTAGGCCCTCTTGTGAATCCCCTGAGACCCAACGGTCAGGTGCTGGGCGTGGCCACTGAGGACCTCCTGGATCCAATGGCGGAGGCACTGCAGAGTCTTCGCCAGGAACGGGCCGTTGTGGTTCACGGTGCCGGCGGTTTGGATGAAGCGTCACTTGCGGGACCCAATTCCCTGCGCATTCTCGAAAAGGGAGTGCTGCGCTCAGAGTCCATTTCACCTGGAGATCTCGGTCTTCAGGTGGCACCGCTCGAAGCGCTGCGCGGCGGAGATCTTGCCTGCAATCAGGCGATCCTGAGTGATCTGCTCCAGGGGCGAGGCACCCAGGCCCAGGCCGAAGTGGTTGCCTTCAACTGCGCTCTGGTGCTTTGGGTGGCCGGTGTGGAAGAGGATCTGAAGTCCGGTGCCCAGCGAGCACTTTCGGCTCTGCGTGATGGCCTTGCCTGGGAGCGTCTTAAGCAGTTGCGCCTCGGGCTGACCCCCGCCGAGGGAGGATGAGTGCTCCAGCGTTGTTGAGGAGATTCGTCTGCTGATGACTGCTTCATCCAGTGAGTCGGCATGGCTGGTGCTGGCCGATGGCACTGTCTTCTCCGGACTGCCCTGTGGCGCCGGTGGCAGCGTGGTCGGTGAGGTTGTTTTCAACACCGGCATGACCGGGTACCAGGAGGTGATGACCGATCCCAGCTATTCCGGACAGCTGGTCACCTTCACCTACCCGGAGCTGGGAAACACCGGGGTCAATCCCGATGACCAGGAGGCCGACAAGCCGCACGCCCAAGGTCTGATCGCCCGCCAGTTGTCGCCGGTGGCCAGCAACTGGCGCTCGCGTCAGAGTCTGCAGGACTGGTTGGAGGCCCATGGCGTTGTCGGCATCCATGGCATCGACACCCGTGCCCTGGTTCGCCACCTGCGTGAAACAGGTGCAATGAATGGGGTGATCAGTTCCGATGGACGCGCGCCTGCTGAGCTGCTTGAGGTGGTGCGTTCAGCGCCCTCCATGGAAGGTCTGAATCTCGCCGACAAGGTTTCGACAACCACTTCATATGAGTGGAACGCTCCCTGTGCTGTGGATTTCGACAGACGTTTGCAAAGCGGCCGACCGGACAGTCCGTACCGCGTCGTCGCGATCGATTTCGGCATCAAGCGCGCCATCCTCGATCGATTGGTCAGTCATGGTTGTGATGTGACAGTCATGCCGGCAGCCTCTGATCTGCAGAGCGTGCTGGCTTGCAAGCCTGAGGGTGTGTTTCTGTCCAACGGACCGGGTGATCCGGCTGCCGTCAGTGACGGGATCGCTCTGGCCCGCGGCCTGATTCATCAGCGAGATCTTCCCTTGTTCGGCATCTGCCTCGGCCATCAGATTCTCGGACTGGCCATGGGGGGCACCACCTTCAAACTCGGCTATGGGCATCGCGGTCTCAACCATCCCTGCGGAACCACCGGGCAGGTGGAGATCACAAGTCAAAACCATGGGTTTGCCCTGGATGCGGCGAGTCTCCATGCCGATAGCATCGAGGTGACCCACCTCAATCTCAACGACCGCACCGTGGCAGCGATGGCCCATCGGCAGCAGCCGCTGTTTGGCGTGCAATATCACCCTGAGGCGAGTCCTGGCCCCCACGATGCCGACCATCATTTCGCCCGTTTCGTTTCGCTGATGTCAGATCGACGCTGATGCGTGGTCTGTCTCGAAGAGCATCACTACACTTCGCACGACGACGACGCAACATGGGGGGTCTGGTCCCATCACTGAACTGCAGCGACTGACGGTTTCGCTCCGTGGAGGCTTTGAGCAGAAGGATGGCTGCCTGGTGTTTCATTTCACCGGCCAGTTGGATGCCTACTCCGAAAAGCAGTTCATCACTTATGTGATGGATGTTTTGAAGGCCAATGCTTTTCCGGCTGTCTTTGACCTGAGCAAAATCGACTTTCTCGATTCCTCGGGTCTCGGAGCCCTTGTGCAGCTGGCCAAACAATGCAAAGACGCCAAGCGCAGTTTCGTGGTGGTTGGCAATGCCCGTGTCACCCAGACCGTGAAACTGGTCCGACTGGAATCGTTCCTCCATCTGGTGAATGATCTGGAGACGGCTTACACCCAGCTTGCTGCTTGAGCGACTGGATCCGGCTGCAGCACTCTCTTCCGGCAGGCGCCACCGATCTCGGCGCCCTTCAGCTCGCCTGGCTCGGAGATGCCGTCTGGGAGCTTCATCAGCGTTTGCGGCATTGCCGACAGGCGGGACGATCCAAGGATCTGCACAGATCCGTGGTGGCCGAGGTTCGTGCCGATGCCCAGGCGCTTGCCCTCAAGCGGCTTGAGCCCTGGCTCACTGAGGAGGAGAAAGATCTTGTGCGTCGTGGCCGCAATCGTGCCGGCCGCGGCCCGCGCGGGGCCGACCCTGCGGCCTATGGAAAGGCCACGGGGTTTGAGACAATGGTTGGCTGGCTCTTTTTGCAGAATCCGACGCGGCTTGCCCAGCTTCTGGATCGACTCGAGGAGACCGAATCCGCCCTGTCATAACCATCGATCCCATGAGCTCCCGTTTTGATCGCCGCCCCGGCCGCCCCTCCCGTGGTGGTGATTCAGCAGGTGGTCGACCCTCTCGTGGCGGGACTCGTGGTCGTCGTCCAAGAGTGGATGGCAGTCCTACAGGATCTCGGCGGCGGGAGGCAGACGACAGTCGCACTGATACGCCCTGGCGTGGATCTCGTGATGGAGAGTTCCGAGGACGCGGCCCGTCCAGGAATGGTGCATTCCGAGGCGGCCCACGAGAGGCATCAAGACCTGCTGGCCGGGGCGACCGGCGTGAAGGGGACCGGCGTTTTGAACAACGCCGACCGGATGACCGCCGCTTTGAAGACCGTCGTCAGGGTGACCGCCGCTTTGAAAATCGCCGCTCCGACGATCGACGTTTCAGTGAAAGGCGCTTTGATGATCGCCGTGACGGTGACCGTCGTGAAGGTGACCGTCATGATCGAGACCGCCGTGATGGAAACCGGCGTTTGCGAGACAGGCGTTTTGAGGACCGCCGCGAAACTGATCAGCGCTTTAAGGGGAGTCGTTCCCAAGACAGACGTTTGACGGACCGTCGTCCTGGAGGCCGTCCCTTCAGTGATGGCGATTCCCGCAGTCTCCGTCCTGGACGTGCCGAACACCATGATCGTCAGCAGGTTGCGGAACAAATCCGCGGCGAAGCGGCCCCCCATGGGGCTGATCCCGTGGCAGATGATCTGCTCTGGGGTCGGCATGCCACGCAGGCAGCGCTGGAGGCGGGTCGACCCATCCATCGCATCTGGTGCACCAGTGAGATGCGCAGTGCTCCGAAATTCATGCAGCTTCTTCGGGATGCCAAGGCCTCCGGAGTTCTGGTGGAGGAGGTCACCTGGGCGCGTCTGGCTCAAATGACTGGTGGTGCAGTGCATCAGGGAATCGCTCTGCAGACCGCAGCTGCCGACACCCTGAACCTCCCTGATCTGATTGATGGCTGCAGTGAGCTCAATGAACCTCCACTGCTACTGGCCCTGGACGGCCTCACTGATCCCCACAATCTTGGTGCGATCGTCCGTTCCGCTGAAGCCTTGGGGGCCCATGGAGTGGTTCTGCCACAGCGTCGCAGTGCAGGTCTCACGGGATCCGTGGCCAAAGTTGCGGCTGGAGCCCTGGAGCATCTGCCTGTGGCGCGGGTTGTCAATCTCAACCGCTCCCTGGAAACCCTCAAGGATGCTGGTTATCGCGTGGTTGGTCTTGCCGAGGAAGGTGATCAGACCCTTGAAGAAGTCGATCTGGAAGGACCGCTGGTGGTGGTCACGGGTTCCGAGGGGCAGGGGCTGTCCATGCTCACCCGTCGGCATTGCGATCAGTTGATTCGTATCCCGTTGCGTGGTGTGACGCCAAGCCTGAACGCTTCCGTTGCGACGGCGCTCTGCCTGTATGAGGTGGCACGTCGAGGCTGGATGAAGGGGCTTCAGGGCCAGAACCCCTCTCCCCGCATCGTGAGGCCCCAGATCTCCCCTCCGCCATCGCCGCCGTTGGAGCCACTGGAGGTTTCACAGAACGGAGCGCCCGCTGGATCTTCCGCAGAGGCATCACCGGCAGAGCCATCAACAGCAGTGGCATCACCGGCAGAAACATCATCTGTGGAAGCATCGGATACCACTGGGATTCAGCCCTCAGGCGAATCTGATGCCTCTCATTCACTGCCCGAGCAACCGGGGATTGACCTGCAGATCGAACGTCTTGCGCAGACCGCGGAACCACGCTTTGAAGGCAGCGTTGATCTCTGAATGCAGGGCGGTGAACTTCAGGGACTCTGAACAGCGATGGTTGGAATCCTTACGCCAACGGTGAATCAGTGCACAATGACCTTGTCTTTATCGCTCCACCATGGGCCCTCTGAACCGACCGATGCGCTCGCTTGCCAACGGTCTAGGAATGGCCTGGTGGGCCAGGGTTCAGACCCATGGCCCAGACGTCACCTATTGGTTCGGTCCTTTTGTGCGACGCTCCACTCTAGAGCGGGAGCTTCCGGCATTTCTCAGTGATGTGGCTTCGGAATCACCTGCTTCACTCGATCATTCCTGCGTGCGTTGTCGTCGTTCAGAACCGTTCACGATCGAATCTCAGGGCTGATTGAGTTCGATGCGAACGCATCTGACTGATAGCGTCTCAGCTGCACGCAAATCCTGACCATGGCGATCGCCGAATGGCGTCAGCAACTGGCGAACGGGGAGGTGTCCGCGAGGGAACTCACCGACCATCACCTGGCCAGGATTGATGCGGTCGACCCCAGCGTGCATGCCTTTCTTGAAGTCACGGCAGAGCGCGCTCGCGCCGACGCCGATCGCATTGATGAGGCGCGATCTGCCGGCGAGGATCTGCCCCCACTGGCTGGGATTCCCCTTGGTATCAAAGACAATCTCTGCACCAGGGGAGTGCGCACAACCTGCTCCAGTCGCATGCTTGAGCAGTTCGTACCTCCATATGAATCCACGGTGACCGATCGGCTCTGGGCTTCCGGAGCGGTTCTTCTGGGCAAGACCAACCTGGACGAATTCGCCATGGGTGGCTCAACCGAAACCTCCGCCTTCGGTGCCACTGCCAATCCCTGGAATCCTGAACATGTGCCTGGGGGCAGTTCCGGTGGCAGTGCCGCTGCTGTTGCCGCTGGCGAGTGCCTGGCCTCCATCGGCTCCGACACCGGTGGTTCGATTCGTCAGCCCGCCTCCTTCTGTGGGGTGGTTGGCCTCAAGCCCACCTACGGGCGAGTGAGTCGCTACGGCTTGGTGGCTTTTGCCAGCTCCCTTGATCAGGTGGGACCCTTCAGTTCATCGGTGGCGGATGCCGCTGAACTGCTTCAGGTCATGGCAGGTTCTGATCCTCGTGATTCGACCTGTCTGAACGTCCCAGTTCCTGACTACACCTCTGCTCTTGCCGCTCCGGTGAAGGGTTTGCGAGTGGGTCTGGTCACCGAGTGCTTTGACCAGGACGGATTGGACCCACAGGTGAAGGCGTCGGTGCTGGCGGCTGCAGATCAGCTCCAGGCCCTTGGGGCCGAACTGGTGGATGTGAGCTGCCCCCGCTTTAACGATGGCATCGCCACCTATTACGTGATCGCGCCCTCGGAGGCCTCCGCCAATCTCGCTCGCTACGACGGTGTGAAATATGGCTATCGAGCCGAGGATGCAACATCTCTGGCGGCCATGACGGCCCAAAGTCGTGCGGAGGGTTTCGGCAGTGAGGTGCAACGCCGGATCTTGATCGGCACTTATGCCCTTTCAGCCGGTTATGTCGATGCTTACTACAAAAAAGCTCAGCAGGTGAGAACGCTGATCCGGCGCGATTTTGACTCGGCTTTCGAGTCGGTGGATGTGCTGCTGACACCCACGGCCCCAAGCACGGCATTCCGCAACGGTGCCCATGCGGATGATCCCTTGGCCATGTATCTCGCGGATCTGCTAACCATCCCGGCCAATCTCGCTGGCCTACCGGCTATCAGTGTTCCCTGTGGGTTCGATGCTGGTGGTCTGCCAATCGGCGTGCAGCTGATCGGCAATGTGCTGGAGGAGCCCCTTCTGCTGCAGGTAGCGCATCAGTACGAGCAGGCTGCGGAGGTGATGAAGTCAAGGCCTGAAGCTGCGCTTGTGCCGGCTTGACAGCAACGGTGCAGCCTGGGCAGCACCGCATCTGGTGTTGCCTGGGTTGCCTGTGCGCTGCATCTTGCGCATGCGCCTAGGCTGGGTGCATGGCATTCGTCCCTCTTCACAACCACAGCGACTACAGCCTGCTGGATGGTGCTTCCCAGCTGCCTCAGATGGTGGAACGCGCCAAGGAGCTGGGAATGCCGGCTCTGGCTCTCACCGATCATGGGGTGATGTACGGCGCTGTTGAGCTGCTCAAGCTCTGCAAGGGCAGTGGTGTGAAGCCGATCATCGGCAACGAGATGTATGTCATCAACGGTTCGATTGATGACCCCCAACCGAAGAAGGAGCGTCGATATCACCTGGTGGTGCTCGCCAAAAATGCCGTTGGATATCGCAATCTCGTCAAGCTCACCAGCATCAGTCACCTGCGTGGCATGCGTGGCCGCGGAATTTTTTCACGCGCCTGCATTGATAAGCACCTACTCGCTCAGTATTCCGAGGGCCTGATCGTTGCCACAGCCTGCCTGGGTGGGGAGATTCCCCAGGCCATCATGCGTGAACGACCTGATGTGGCCCGTGATGTTGCCCGCTGGTATCAGAGCGTGTTCGGTGATGACTTTTATCTGGAAATTCAGGATCACGGGTCGCCGGAAGATCGCATCGTCAATGTGGAGATCGTCAAGATCGCCGGTGAACTGGGCATCAAGGTCGTGGCCACCAACGATGCGCACTACCTCACGCGCAACGATGTGGAGGCCCATGACGCTCTGCTGTGTGTGCTCACGGGCAAGCTGATCAGCGACGAAAAGCGCCTTCGCTACACCGGCACCGAATACCTCAAATCCGAGGAGGAGATGGGCCATCTCTTCGCCGATCACCTCGAGCCTGAGGTGGTGCAGGAAGCGATTGCCAACACTGTTGCCGTCGCAGAAAAAGTCGAGGACTACGACATCCTGGGCCGCTATCAGATGCCCCGTTTTCCGATCCCTGATGGCCATACCCCTGTCACCTATCTGCGAGAAGTCACCGAGCAAGGCCTGCGCGACCGTCTCGACCTAACAGCGACAGACACCATCGAGGCGGTGTATGCGGATCGGATGGTGTACGAACTCAAGATCATGGAACAGATGGGGTTTCCCACCTATTTCCTGGTTGTCTGGGATTACATCCGTTTTGCTCGCGAACAGAGTATCCCTGTGGGTCCGGGTCGTGGTTCGGCAGCAGGCTCACTGGTTGCCTATGCGCTCGGGATCACCAACATCGATCCGGTGAGCAACGGCCTGTTGTTTGAGAGGTTTCTCAATCCGGAACGCAAGTCGATGCCTGATATCGACACCGACTTCTGCATTGAGCGCCGCGGCGAGGTGATCGATTACGTCACCCGACGCTACGGCGATGAAAAAGTGGCTCAGATCATCACCTTCAACCGTATGACTTCAAAGGCCGTGTTGAAGGATGTGGCCCGGGTCCTGGATATTCCCTACGGTGATGCGGACCGGCTAGCCAAGCTGATCCCCGTGGCGAGGGGCAAGCCCGCCAAACTCAAGGCCATGATCGGCGACGAGTCGCCGAATCCCGACTTCAAGGAGCGCTACGAGAAGGATCCCACTGTGAAGCGCTGGGTCGACATGGCCATGCGCATCGAAGGAACCAACAAAACCTTTGGCGTCCATGCCGCTGGCGTGGTCATAGCCGCTGACCCCCTCGATGAACTGGTTCCTCTTCAGCGCAACAACGACGGTCAGGTGATCACCCAGTACTTCATGGAAGACGTGGAGTCGATGGGTCTGCTGAAGATGGATTTCCTTGGCCTCAAAAACCTCACGATGATTGACAAGACTCTGGAGCTTGTCGAGCAGACCAGTGGTACGAGGATCGATCCCGATCAGTTGCCCCCTGAAGATGAGGGGACCTTCGCTCTGCTGGCCCGTGGTGACCTTGAGGGCATCTTCCAGCTTGAGTCCACCGGCATGCGTCAGATCGTGCGTGATCTGAAGCCTTCATCTCTGGAAGACATCTCCTCGATCCTGGCTCTCTACCGGCCTGGCCCCCTCGATGCTGGCCTGATTCCCAAGTTCATCAACCGCAAGCACGGCCGCGAAGCAATCGACTTCGCCCACAGCACCCTGGAACCGATTCTGAGCGAGACCTACGGAATCATGGTGTACCAGGAGCAGATCATGCGCATCGCGCAGGACCTGGCCGGCTACTCCCTTGGAGAAGCGGATCTGCTGCGTCGGGCCATGGGCAAGAAAAAGGTTTCGGAGATGCAGAAGCATCGCGGCATCTTCGTGAAGGGAGCAACTGAGCGAGGCGTTGACACCAAGGTCGCCGACGAGTTGTTCGACCAGATGGTGTTGTTTGCCGAGTACTGCTTCAACAAGAGCCATTCCACGGCCTATGGAGCGGTGACTTACCAAACCGCCTATCTCAAAGCGCACTATCCAGTGGCTTACATGGCAGCGCTGCTCACGGTGAATGCCGGAGCCAGCGACAAGGTTCAGCGGTACATCTCCAACTGCAACGCCATGGGCATCGAAGTGATGCCGCCGGATGTGAACGCCTCGGGAACCGACTTCACCCCTAAGGAAAGCCGCATCCTCTTTGGACTGTCAGCCGTGCGCAATCTTGGTGATGGTGCGATCCGTGCCCTGATTCGTTCCAGGCAAACCGATGGAATCTTCCAGTCACTCGCTGATCTCTGTGATCGGGTTCCCTCCAGCGTGCTCAACCGGCGCAGCCTGGAATCGCTGATTCATTGCGGTGCACTCGACGCACTGGAGCCAGAAGCCAACCGCGCTCAATTGATTGCCGATCTTGATCTCCTGCTCGACTGGGCCGGATCCCGGGCAAGGGACCGTGCCAGCGGTCAGGGCAATCTCTTTGATCTGATGGCGGCCCCCGCAGAGGATGAAACCGACACCAGCACGGATCTCAGCCTTGCCCCGAAGGCAGCTCCCGTGAAGGACTATCACCCCAGCGAAAAACTGAAGCTCGAAAAGGACCTGGTGGGCTTCTATCTTTCCGACCATCCGCTGAAGCAGCTCACAGCACCCGCCCGTCTGCTGGCACCGATCGGACTGGCCAGTCTGGAAGAGCAGGCTGACAAGTCGAAGGTCAGTGCCATCGCCATGGTGAGTGAAATGCGTCAGGTCACCACCCGAAAAGGTGACCGCATGGCGATTCTTCAGCTTGAGGACCTCACCGGTTCATGTGAAGCCGTGGTGTTCCCGAAAAGTTATGCAAGGCTCTCCGATCACCTCATGGCTGAGGCCAGATTGCTGGTCTGGGCTGCTGTGGATCGACGCGATGAACGCGTGCAACTGATCGTGGATGACTGCCGCGCAATTGATGATCTGCGATTGCTTTTGGTGGAGCTGGATCCTGATCAGGCCTCTGATGTGGCGGTTCAGCACAAACTCAGGGAGTGCCTCCAGGCCCATCGTCCGGATCAGGATGAGCTTGGTGTGCGCGTTCCCGTGGTGGCTGCCGTGCGCAAAGGCCCCGAGGTGCGTTATGTGCGCCTTGGCCCCCAGTTCTGTGTCAAGGATGTGGCCGCGGCTCAGCAACATCTGCAGAACAGTGCGTTCACCGTCAGCTGCAGCGACCCGTTGATGAGTTGACGCTGAACCGGTGTCCGGATCAGCCCTGCTTCTGGGCTTTCACTGAGCTGCGCAGACGTTGCAGATTGGGCTTCAGGTGCTCAAGTCCCAGCAGTGATCCAGGCTGGGATTCCCAGCTGGCGGACAGAACCCCGTAGCTCAGGCCGACCAGGCCCAACAGAAAGAAGAAGCCCGAGCCCAGCAGGGTGATACTTGGCGGCACATCGAGAATGCCTCGACTCACCACGAGGTAGCTGATCACAAACACGGCCATTCCCATCAGGGAAGGAACCCCTGTGGAAATGGCAACGCGTCGGGCCATTCTGTTGGCCACTTCTCTGGGAATCGCTTGATTACGGGTGGTTTCTGGAGCTGAACGACGCGGTTCAAACGGGAGAGGATCGCGCTTTTCAGCCATGGCTCATGCAGATTCCGGGATGCGGCTCAGCCGCGGATCCCTAGTTTGGCGATGAGGCTGGTGTAGCGCTGCTCGCTTTTGCCTCTCACGTAGCTGAGCAGCCGCTTGCGGCGACCGATCATCTTCAACAACCCCTGACGAGAGGAGTAGTCGTGGTTGTTCTGCTGGAGGTGGCTGCTGAGCTTCGAAATGCGCTCGCTCAGCATGGCCACTTGAACCTCAGCCGACCCGGTGTCGGTGGCATGGGTCTGGTGGGTGTTGATCAGCTGCTGCTTTTCGGTGGTATCGAGCGACATGCGCGGCTTCTGGCCCTGACAGAGCAAAGAACCAACTTACCTTCCCGTGGTCCCCTCAGGCCGATTCGCTGAGACAACGCAAACTGGCGCGCAGCCATCCTTCACTGTCGTTGTCTTCAGGCACCTCGGAACTGCCGGCAACAGCCCGCATGGCCCGTCGAATCTCGAGGTCCTCATAACCGAGAGTCTCGAGGGTGAGTTGCAGCTCTTGGAGTGAATCAGGCTGAATCGGGAGGGCTTTCACGTCGCTGCGGTCCACGATGGACAGTGATGCCTCGTTGGCCTCGGGTGCCCAGGATCCAAGGCGATCGCGCAGTTCCACAGCGATCCGCTCGGCGGTGCGCTTGCCGACTCCCTGTGCCTGGGTCAGCCGTTTCAGATCCCCTTCAATGATCGCCATCACCAGTTCCGGCGCTGAGCAGCAATCGAGCAGGGAGAGGGCCATCTGGGGGCCTACGCCATTCACTGCAATCAGGGTTCGAAACAGATCTCGATCTTTTTGCTGGGGAAATCCATAGAGGGTTGAACCGTCGTCTCGCTGAACCTGATGGATCCAGACCGTGCAGTTGTCACCTGTTTGAGCCTCCTGGTCGCGTCTGGTCAGCTGCACCTCATAACCAACCCCTGAACAAGCGATGACAACACCCCTGCGGCCTCCCTGCTCCCAGGTCTGGATCCTTTCACCCTGAAGCCAGCCGATCATGAAACGCTCCTGTCCTTTAAATACTGGCCGATTCCAATCATGCCGCTAAAAGCTCAATTCAGGGCAGAACAGTTTGATTTAGAGCGTTGATCAATGCCTGGCAGCCTGGCAGAGAAGGGGTGTCGATTTCGCTTGCTTGGCAGGTTGAAAACTGTTGCCAAACACAGCTTCCGTAAACATGGCTTCAGGCGGGCTGATTCTGTTTGGATTGCTCCTGGTCCTTAAGGCTGCGCAGGTAGCGCCGGCATTGAGGGGATTCATACCCAGTCCAGGAATCGCGATGGGCTTGCCCCGATTTGTTTGGAATCCTTTTCGTCCCTGTACTTTTGAAGTGTCTGTTCATGGCTTTGTTATTGATGCAGTTCAATCGTGAATCTCTAGAAGTTTAATAATGCTCAATATGTTTTCATGAGTTGTCCGCTTAAACGGTATCAAGCATTGCTGAAAAATCGCATTGATCATGTTTCAGGCTGTTGTTGACATCTTTATGTGTGACCATGCGTTGTGATCAGGCGTTCCACCAATCTTGCTGTTGGTGGTGTCATCAGGTTGTCAGTTTCGCCCTATTCGATCATCTTTTCTTGGGTCTGCATCGATGATCTTCAATGCCGCAGGCTGATTTTCAGCGACTTTATGCGTTGGAGCGAATCAGCCGCTTCGTGCTCCGATTGTCATTGTCCGCCGCCAGCGCGATCATGAAACACTGTCGTGCTAAGCCTTTGATCAGCTTCACCGCTTAGGCACAGCTGCTGAATCAGTGACGTGATCTCTGCCTCCACGGAGAACATTTCATCGACCAGATCCCCGATGACGTTCCAGATCTGTAGCGGTGGTTCAAAGTTGTTGCGTTCAACGGTCTGATCTTTGGAGATCCGATCAACTGCATGGCATGCAGCCTGGTTCTGCATCGGTTGGCTTTGCTGATGCAGCTTCAGGGTCACGCCTGCATCTGGGTCGCGTTCGCCAAACCAGATGATGGTCGTGAAGGATCCAGCAGCCCATGGCCTTTCCATCCTGGGTTGAGCCTGTATCAGGCTCCTCAGTTGCTGTGACATCGGCTCGTCCATTCACCGTCTGCTCGCCTAACCCTCTGGAAACAACGTGATTCCTTGAGCCACCGCCGGCTTAGTCAGCTTCTGCGCCGACGGCATGATTGTTTGGTGATGGATTATTTCTTGGCGCTCAGAAATGTCTCAAAGTTGAACATCGATCCAGAATTGTCTGCAAGTGAGAATCATCGTCAAGTGGTGTTTGTTTGCTTTTGAGAATCATCTTCAGCAGCAAATGGCCTGCCGTGCTGGTCGTCGAATAACGATTGCTGTTCACCCGGCGTTCTGACTGATCTGCTCTCATGACAATGGTCTATGGCTGGGGAGCGAGCGTTGCAGATTGTTTTTCAAGTCGCTGACCGTACCTTCGAGGGCGGCTCTCATCACTTCACGTTGGCCTGAAGCTGGAGTAAAAAGAATCAGTTGGTTGTGAACTCTTTGAATAACACAACTCCTTTATATCGTTTGGCATCAAGCTCCCTGCTCCACTTTATTCAGCCAATCCTGGCTGGAGAACCTGGAGCTTTAGCTCTGGTTGACGATGTTGATCGCTTCAACGTTTTTCTTTGTGGCTGAATATGAAATTCTTTGCTTCCCTTGCTGCCCTAGTTCTGATGGCTTTCCCTTTGAAATCGGATGCTCGCCCGTTGGTCGGTGATCTGATGGCTGAAAAGCTGTATTACGCAGACGGGCGTCAGCATCCGGGTCATCCTCTGCATGGCTCTCACGAAGGTCTTTGGGCAGGTTCAGAGCGTTGATCTTCTGAATGACGTGGTCTTTGAATGACTTGTTTGATCAATCCACAGAAGAATCTATTACCTGATTAGTCTATGTAGCTTTCGTCACCTGATTGGTGCTTATCCTGTGAGATCGTGGGTGATTGATTTCTGACACATGGCAAAGTTACGACTTGGCCTTTATGGGGCTACTGCGCTTGCTGGTATTGCGTGGCCCTGGTATTGCATTTATCAGTTCATTCAAGAAACAGAAGCCCTTGGCCTGACAGACCCAATTGAAATCGTTAATTTGTTTTCGCAGGGAGTCTGGGCCAATGCCTCTGCAGGTTTTATTGCTGCAGATCTCACACTTGTGCTGATTGCGTCGTTTGTGTTTTACGCAGCCGAAGGTATTCGCTTAAAAATGAAGTTCTGGTATCTCTATATTGCAGTTACCTTTGCTATTTCCTTTGCTTTTTCGTTCGGTCTGTTTATGTTCAACAGGGAGCGGAACATGGCTGCTGCCTCAGCGAACGACTAGTTGTTGAGCATCACGAAAGCGGGGCCATGTCCTCTTCAGGCAGAAGAGTTTGGCTCCAGCATTCCTGCTGCCATTAGCCTGGAGTGGTTCTTCCAGGGTGATCACTCCAGACATCAGCAATGATTGGCATCCAGTTCAGCGAAATTGCAGATTTCAGCGCGTCTGATCGTTCACGTCGTTTTGCAGTGATTCAATCTCTATGCCGCACGCAGAGATGGCTTCTGAGCATGGTGCTGGCATGTCTGATCTGCCTCGGGCTGAGCTCCTGTTCACTGGGCGATCGCCCCCCGCGTGGTGTGATTCTCAGCGCCCTGGGTCAGCAGATTCAGCTCACCCAGAGTGCGATCGCCCAGTCGCTGGACCTCGAGGCATCTGGGGCTCCAGAGGTGACCAGGGTTCGTCTTGAGGAGCAGGAGAGTTTGAGCATTGGTGATCAGAAAGGCGTGCATCTGATTGGACGCTTCGATTGGCGATTGTCCGGAGATACGGTCAAGGTCGATAGTCCCTTCGAGCTGTTCCTCGAGCGGGGTGAACGCGGCCAGAGCTGGCGACTGGCTTTGCCGAGTGGATCCGATGACGGCAGTTCGCAGACCTGGATCACTTACCCGCTGGCCATTGATCCAGCCTGACGTTGTTTGGCACTGAGGCTGATCAGCGTGGCGCCAAGCACGCAAAGGGCACCGACGATGACGCTGCCTGTCACCGGTTCAGCAAAGATCAATACACCCCAGAGGGTTGCGAACAACACCTGCACGTAATTGATCGAAGTTGCGCGCGCCGCTGGCAAAGCCGCCAGCCCCTCGGTGAGCCAAACCTGCCCAATCTGCGTGAGCAGACCGACTCCCACCAACCACAGCCAGTCGCTTCCTGATGGCAGCACCACCTTGTTCACCAGTAACGGCAATGTCGCCGGTACGGACACGAGCGGGAAGTAGAACACGATCACCAGAGGGTGCTCCCGCACAGACAGTTGGCGCACGCTCACGTAAGCCAGAGCGGTTAGCAGGGCTCCACCAAGTCCGATCAGTGCCGAGAGAGGCGGAAGCCCTGCCATCGTCTGTCCTGCCCATTCAGGCTGCACGACAAGCAGAACGCCGAACAGTCCCAGCACGACCGCCAGGCTGATGCGCTTGCGTACCGGTTCCCGCAGCAAGGCCCAGGCGCAAACCGTGGTGAGGGTCGGGTAGGTGTACTGAAGCAGGGTGGCTGCGGCCAGGGGCAGGCTGGAAATGGCCTGGAAAAACATCAACAGCGCGCCAGTACCGAGCACACCTCTCACCAGCAGTAATCCCCTCTGGTGGCCCCAGGGTGACACTCCCAGTCGCGACAGCATGGTGAGCGTGATCACGAGGCTGATCAGCGATCGAATCAGCACGACCTCAGCGACTGGCAAGCGACCTCCAAGGTGCTTGACGCACACGGTCATCAGGCTGAAGGCCAATGCCGCTCCTACCAGACTCAGGCAGGCCTTCCATTCCTCAGGGGACTGCGATCCGCGGATGGTTGTCAGCAGGCCTCGCATTCAACGGTCTGCACGCTAATTCTCAACGATGCCACTGACGCGGTTCCTCGATGAGCCCGGTTGGTGACACCAGGAAGGGTTCATTCCACCAGCGAGCCCTGTTCGAGTTTCACGATCCGATCAGCGATGTCGAGAATTTTGTTGTCGTGGGTCACCATCACGATTGCGGTCTTGTTGTCACGGGCCAGGGCCCTGAACAAATCCACCACATCGCGACAGGAGTCCTTGTCGAGAGCGGCGGTGGGTTCATCGGCGAGCAGCAGCTGGGGTGAAGCGGCAAGTGCTCTGGCAATCGCAACGCGTTGCTTCTGCCCACCCGAGAGTTTTGAAGGGAAGTACTCGAGGCGTTCCCCAAGGCCCACCCGCTCAAGCATCTCGTTGCAGCGATCGTTCATGGCCGCCTGGCCTCGCTCCAGCCATTCAGGAACTACCTCCAATCCAAGCCGGACGTTCTGTTGAGAGTTGAGATACGGCATCAGAATGTGAGCCTGAAAAATAAAACCCACTTTGCGGCGCAGTCTTGTGAGATTGGTCTTCGATGCTTCCCGTAATTCTTCGTTGAAGATTCGCAGACTGCCATCCTGCGCCGAGCGCAGTCCGCCAACCATTGTTAGCAACGTTGTTTTGCCGGATCCGGAAGGCCCCAGCAGAATTGGGATCTCTCCTGGTTGAACCGTGAGATTGATTGACCGCAACACCTGTTTGCGTTGATCTCCATCTCCGAACCAGTGATTCAAATTCCTGATTTCAACCAATGGCTTTTGCTCACTCATGATCAGAACACATCGGCTGGATCAAGGCGCCTTAACTTTGATGTGGCCAGCCAACCTGAGCCTGAACAAAGAAGCAGCGTCATGGTGAATACAAGTGCGGCACGACTGAATGACATCACCACCAGCAAACCGGTGGCTTGCATCAGAACTCTGTAAAGCAGAGTTGAAACAAGCAGGCTTGGCAAAAAAGCGAGGCTTGCAAGTATCACCGATTCTTGAATAATGATCGCTACAACGAACCGATCGTCGTATCCCATTGCTTTCATGGTGGCATATTCACTGATGTGTTCACCCACTTCTGAATAAAGAATCTGATAAACAACGATTCCGCCAACGCTGAAACCCACAAGAACTCCAAGACCGAAAATCAATCCGAAAGATGTGTTGCGTTTTCAGTGCTCCACTTCCCGCAGCTGCAGCTCCTCCACGCTGAGAACCTGCAGCGAAGGTCCCAGAACCTTTTTCAGTTGGCTTTGAACATCGCTGGCATCAGCACCAGAGTGAAGTTGCACTACTCCGATCTGAATTTCATCGGGATCACGCTCCGGGAAAAGACTCTGAAAATTGCTGGTTGAAGTGATCAGATTGATATCAGCAGCGAAGGTGAGGCCCAGTTGAAACAACCCATTCACACTGGTGCGTTGACCATTGAGTTCAGTGGTGAACGACTGACCTTGCTCAAGGCTTGAAGTCACAGGCCCGGCTGATGTTTTGGAGGCCTTGTCGAACAGAACGCCAGCTTGCAGTTGCAGTGACGCTCGCTGCATCGTCAGTTCCGGAAGCTTCAGCACAGGATTGCCGGGGTCAACGCCCATCACCAAAGCCTGTGTTGATTCCTGAGTCTTCGGATTCAACCACTGCAGTTTGCCCAGTCGCAAAGGACTGACTCCACGCACACCCTGGAAGCCAAGGACCTGCGTCAACCGTGATCTGGGGAAACCAGCGGGTTCTCCGAAATTGGTGTACCGACGAGGGATCACAGCCAGAGATCCGTTGAACTGTTGAATCGGCCGTTTCTGGCTGTCGTAAGAGCCCTCCGGAGAGACCGATTTGGAAAAACACCAGGACATTGGCAAATCCCACACCTGCCAGAGCCGCGGTCAGGCGGAGAGGGCGGTGAAACAACTGAAGCCAGGCGATCGGAGTGCGCTTGATCAGTTTCACAACACCACCTTCAGGGTTGCTGGGGTCTGATGCGACGTTGCTCGTCCGTCAGCGGGTTGAACAGTACGTTCACCTGGAGGTTGTTGATTCTGCTGGCGATGGCCAGGCTTTCTTTTGGGAGAGCAAGCTTCACTTTCACCACCCGTTTGTCGACCTTGTCGCCAGCCTCGCCGGTGGCCACGCTTTGACTGCTGATCTGTTGGGCAATCTCAGTGACCGTGGCTTGCTGACTTCTGCCGGGGACCGTTGGCGCTGATGGTTGCCGTTTGCCCAGGACGAATTTCAGGTAGATCACTCTGGTAAACCTCAGCAACCACGCCAATCCTGGTGGTGTCGCCCAGCAGCAGCAGTCCGTCTTCTCCGACTCGGTTTCCTGGAAGAGCCAGAATTTGAAGGATGGTGCCTTTTGACGGGGCTTTCACAGTCGCCTGGTCCAGGTCAGCCCTGGCCTGCTTCACCTGAGCCTGTTTGACGTTCACATCCGCCTTGAGCGTCATCTCGTTGGCCAGTGCCTCGTTGAGCTGCGCCAGGGCTGCGTCCGAGTCGGCCTGAAGCGCTTCATAGCGCTGAAGACTGGTCGCACCATTCTGGTAAAGCTCCCTGCCGCGGCTTGCTTCGGCCTGAGCCCGTCGCTGCTCAGCTCTGTAGCGGTCAATCACTGAGATCTGAGCATCCAGTGCCCGTTGTGATGCTGTGACCTCGGCTTCCGCCTTGATCAGATCCGCTTTGAGGACGGGCTGAGTCTCGAGCAGAGCAAGGGCCTGACCCCGTTCAACAACCTCTCCTTCCTCCACCAGAACCTGGCGGATGCTGTCGTTGCTGAGTGAATTCGGAAGACTCACTTTGAGGATTCCGTCGAGAGGCTCGATTCGTCCAAGGGCAGAAACCCGACGGGGTTGGAGACTTGCTGTGGATACTTCTTGCTTCTCAGAAGCACCGCATCCACTCAGGATTGCCGCCGATAATCCAAGTGTGATAAGCAGTGAGGACCCTTGATTCATGGTTCCCCGACCTTTGCAGAGATCCTATTGAGCTCTCTGGGGATTGTCATCAGATATCTCGCAATCCTTATCAGTCGCTGAACCTCCATTTGTACCAGTTGATTTGCGTAGCTGATGTTGAGTTCGTCGACACCCAGCCTGTCGTTTGTAAAAGCAGCTATTGCCTGTATGACCTGGAACGTCTTCAAGGTGAGATGGCATCAGACCAGGCACACGTGGTCAACAAGATGGCAAGAGTCTTTGAAGAATGTTGTGAGACCAAGCAGACGATGAAAGCGACATCTGGATCTGTTTCTCTCCTCAATCAGTCAGCAACAGAGCAGGCGCTTGAACTGCTGAGCGCATAGAACTAAAGTATCTATATCTCGAGTGAAACAGTTTGACTTTTGCTTTAGTGGTGATCTCTTTCGTGCTGGCTGTGTTGCTCTTAAATGAGAGAGATGCCACGGGAAAGGCGGCTGAAGAAAGAAACAAAGCAGTGAGGAACTATCAGGCTGCGGAGAAGTGGTTTGTTGCTGCAGTATCTATGGCGAACAATGAACAAGAAATAGTAAATACACTCACTCAAATCCAGAGAGAGGAGAGAATAAAATGGGATGCGGACTGGTACGCGGACAAGGTGCCTGGAATGAGTACCAAAGACAAAAGGTTCGTTGATAATTTAATACTTGAGCGCCTACTCAAGATGCATGGTGAGCAGAATTCGCAGGGATAAGACCCTGGACAATATTTCAAAAGCTTATCGACAGTGTCAATAAATGTTTATATTATTGAAAGCGAAGCTGATTGAATGATATCCAAATTGCTATCAGCTGTGCCTATGCGCAGTACCTATGTAAAGATCAATAATCGTCATTAATTACATCCACTGAAGCTAAAGCTCTTGCTGACTTTGATTATTTGTCAGCTTTTGCAGAATGACAGTGGTCACTGTTGCTGCCAAGGTTGGCATGGTTTGTCGAGGCATCAGTGATGACCTCAAGGAGCCACGGCTTGCAACCTGTGCACGGTTTGACGACGGTCACTACTGGAGAGCCTGGTCCTATATGGAGCAGAACTGGGAACGCTTCAGTGAGACTTCTGCCATAGGGATTGGAACGCTAATCCACTACGCCAACGAAAGCGATGAGCAGTGGCGTTATCTCTGTCCCTTCATGGGAAAGACACAGAAACCGTTCATCAGTCCTTGCTTCCAGCACCTGCGTTCACATAAGCCAGGTACTCCAGGCTTCTTCAATTTTTCACTTACTGGCTACGAACCATGAGTACGACACCTAAACGAAATAATCAGATCACTGTCAGGTTTACTGACTTTGAGGAAGGCTTTCTCACTTGGTATGCAATGCACATCGATTGCGATAGAGCTAATAGTATCAGGCATGTATTGAGTTCCATCTGGAAGATCATGATCAACTGGTAGCTTGTTATCTTGAAGAGCAGAAGTGATCATGGAAGATGACATCTGGCAACGTAAGCATGAATAGCAATCAATAGAGGTAGAGCTCACAAGGGCTCTGATCGCAAGACAGGACCTTGAGAAGATGCTTCTGCCTTCTGTACTACGGGAGGTTGTCGATAAAGCAGATTGATAGATGGTTATCAGACAGAGACACTAGAAGATATCAATGCCATAACCGTTAAAGAATCCCGATAGACATGTCAGAAGAGCAACTTAAAGAATTTCTCGGAAAACTCAAAGAAGATACCAGGCTTCAGGAGAAACTCAATGCTGCCACCACTCCAGAAGAGGCGATCACCATTGCTAAAGATGTTGGATTTTCTATTTCTGCAGAGGATATTCAGTCATATGGATACATGACGGACGCTGAACTGGAAGGCGCGGCTGGAGGGGATTACTGTACGGTGGAGACTGCTACTGTCTGTTATATACGGGAGCCTGGCTGTGATACATCTGACTATGGATGCTGATATAGTTGTACCTTCAATCCACCCAAGCCCGTGCATTACCACGGGTAATTATTGCTTCAATAGCCTGATTGATCCCGCAAATTAACCTCAATAATTTGCACCATTGAGCGCAGTAATTATTAAATAGAGAAACTGCGAGATATGATTGCTATAACCATTAAAGACTATCAATCCCAATGTCAGAAGATCAACTCAAAGCCTTTCTAGAAAAAGTCAAAGGCGACACCAGCCTCCAGGAGAAGCTAAAAGCAGCTGCTGATGTTGACGCTGCTCTTGCAATTGCGAAAGAGGCTGGGTTTAGTATTTCTGCTGATGACGTTCGGAACGAGATTTCAGATAGTGAGCTGGAAAGAGCTGCTGGCGGTGAGTATGAGTGTCTTTGTCACTGTACATGGGATGATGTTACCTCATGTACTGTCAATACTTGGGGATTGGGATGATATTACCTCCTGAAGGATACGGAGAGAAAACTGAGATTTAGTAAACTCATCAAAGCTTCTGTCGTCGTAGGGGCTTTTTTCAATCACCCCTACAAGCTCATAAATTAGCTTTCAATACCTGGCAGGGTTATGAGCAGTTGAGCAGGAATCAGAGAGGCGGATGCCTTATTTACAAAGTAATGGAAAGTTTCTGAGCTATTCACCAGAAGCTCACCAGAACTTCTTGGGTGCTGCACCAGAGCTGTGTAGTGGAGTTCACCAGAAGCTCTGTGATCTTAAAGGAGTCGAGGGGGCTACACCTCCAATCATTCACTCCTTAGAACCATGACACAAGAACAACTCACAACTTTCATTGCTAATGCCAAAGGCAACATCAGCCTTCAGGAAAGGCTCAAAGCAGCGGCTGATACCAATGCTGTTGCTGCCATTGCTAAAGAAGTAGAATTTACTATTTCTGTTGATGACTTGAAGAGAGCTCAATCAGACATTCCTGATGAAGTGCTGGAAGGAGTGGCTGGTGGAGCGTCGTGGAGCGGTCCCATGTGGAATACTACCTGCATTGGTGGTTGAAAATGAATGTAGTCTTGGTTATCTCTTCTCAAACTCTCAAGATAGATCTAATTCCAAGACTCATTATTTGTCGTTTCATGTTAGGATTTGAAGTGGCAAAAGAGTTGAGGTCAATTGCTTTTGCCCAAGTATAGAGAGAGGCTCGATGCATGCACTCGTCGGGCCTTTGCTTTGTCTACGGTTAAGCAGCGACAAGTTCTCGTTGTGCTAATAGTTCGTCAGGGTCAATACCTACCATGATCAGCTTGGGCCAATACCTGCCACGATTGATCACAGTAATTATTATCTTAGGTCGCTCAAGTTTTCCGTTGCTAGAACTGTTGAACAGATCTATTAGCCATGTCAGAAGATCAACTGAAGGCATTCATCGCCAAAGTTCAAGCCGATTCTTCACTGCAAGAACAGTTAAAGGCTGAAGGTGCAGACCCTGTTGCTATTGCTAAATCTGCAGGCTTTTCGATCACCACAGAAGAATTAAAAGAGCATCGCCAATTCCCATCTGATGCTGAGATTGAAAGTGTAGCTGGCGGGAAAGTTTCCGACTTTTGTACTTCCGACATTGTATCCTATTGCTGTTGGTAATATGTTCTTCTTATCCCTGACTGTAGCCACCCTTTCTAGGAACAGACTACATACTAAACGCCTTTGTATTAGTAGTGGGAATTTATTGCTTCAATCATCCCTAAAAGCTTACAAATCAGTCTCCAATGTCTGGCACGATTGAGTGCAGTAATTGCTAGCCAATGACGCTGCTACAGACTGTTGCTATAAAGCCTATACAAATCCGATACCCATGTCGCTGGACCAACTCAAGGTATTTCTCACTAAAGCCAAGCTTGATTCCAGTGTTCAGTAGAAAAGGTGCCAATTGACAAAATCAAAGTCTGAATCAAGATGATTTTACGTAACTCAAAATTATCAGCAGTTTTGTTGCCTGGATTTGGTTGTGATCTCGACTCCATGTTGGAATTAGATCATGCTATAAATGAATTTCCCAGTGTCAGTCATACAAGATGCGAGTTATTCACTTCAGAAGTATCATTAGAGGAAATGGCTTGTAAAGTTGTTAAGCAATATTCTGACTCAGAGCTTCTTTTGTTCGGCTTTTCAATGGGTGGTTGGGTCGCACAGGAAGTGGCAAGCAGGATGAGATCTCAGGTAAAAGGCCTGGTGATGATTTCGTCTTGGTCAGAAGCACCTTTTCAATATCTTCAAGTTATTCATAGCCTCTATAATGACCTGAGATCCGGGAAAGAATTGGATTCATTTAGATCAATTGTTGAAGAGGGATTTATCAATAAAAAGACCAGCCATTCCATGGCTAATCGTTGGTTATCAATGGCAAAAAGAATAGGTCCTGATACTTTTCTCAGGCAAATAAAAGCTATACTTGAAAGGCCAGATGTGAGTGAAAATATTCCTAATATTCAATGTCCAATACTTGCAATTGCTGGAGCCGAAGATACATTGCTAAAGCCTTCTGAACAATTTGAATACGTGCAGCATCACAACAAGTGTGAAACAGAAATACTTGATTTATGTGGTCATAATTTAATCTGGGAGAGACCATTAGCACTTTCTAAAACTGTTTATCAATGGCTTCATTTGAATCTCGATTTACAGGAGAGATCTTAATAACTCAACCTAGGAGCATCTGAAAACCTCTCGCCAGTTAAAAGTAAAAATATCTCAATAACACTTTCATGTGCAATGATTTTCATTGCTTCTAAGCTGCATCTGTTTTGGATACACTTTTGGGAGTGTAAAAGATATTTTGTTTGTGATTTGAATAACGCTCAATAAAAGATTTCTGAAGAAGAGTTGGAAAGAGCGGTTGATCGTTTATCTTTTTCAGATTGTTAGAATGTGGCATAGCTGCAAACAACCATATGATATTGTATTAAAACGTATTTGCTGAGTGTTGCTTGCAAGATCATACAGTTGCTGAAGCTCACTAGATCTCTAGCGATATGGCGATAAGGTTCGGCTGAGCAGCCAGGGAAGTTCCTTCGATTGCCGTTCTTTTTACTGTTTCAATCGCCTCCAAAGATTACAACTCAGCTCTTAATGCGCGGCTATTTTGTTCGGAGATGGATAGTGACTACTCAATGCCATCTGCCTTATTTTTTGGGTCTCATTGCACGTGGCTTCGCTTTGATCATTTTACGATTCCCGACAAGTAATATCTTTGCTTTAGTTTGATTGTCAGCCATCATTGCTCATCAAGAATTTTGAGTATTTTTCCATGTTGACCAATAGCTATTGAAGCCTTAAAGCCCAGTTTTCCGCCTTTACATTTAGATTGGGCCAATAGGAATTACTGCATCGTTTGTTATATCCATGATCTTGTTTTGGCGATGATTATCATCTGAAGTTTGAATAAGTTATGAACTGCCAAATTGCTGACCTGCCACGATGCCACGATAATTTATTTCCAAGACCTTGTAGGCTATCAATACAGCAGCCTGCGATCATGCTAAAGGGAATCGCTTGGGGGATCAGCACTTCTTTCCTCTTTAGCGTCTACATTGTGTTGTCTAAAAATCTTCTCGGGCATTTCGCCTCCCCGTGGCTGCTGCTAGCTTCTGGTATCGGAATTGTTGCTTTATTATTATCAATTATAAAGCGACGTCATGTTTACAAAGAGTGGAATCGGAGACAGTGGAGTCTTGTTGTCTCAATGGCTTTATTGAGTGGAGTATTTAATTTTTCTACGCTCTTGTGTATTAATTACTTGCCTGCATCAATTGCTGCAATGTTCCTCAGTCTGTCCTCTGTTGTGCTACTTCTTAGAACCTGTAGAATTGAATCAAGACCGCCGATACCATTGGAACTAGCGGCTGTTATCTTTGCTGCTGCAGGCGCTTTTCTGGTCTTAGGAGTGAAGATTCAGACATTTCCATTCATTGGACTGTTGTTTGGGGTTTCCACTCTGATATTTAGCACTAGCGCTGACATTTTGACCGGCAGAATGCGCGGAATGGTCAACACGAAAGAAGTCGTTTTTTCAAAACAGCTGAGCAAAGTTGCATTTGCTTGTTTAGGCTTGATTTTAATTTCTCGATTACCGTCTACACTTACCCTGCGCTAGCAGTTCTTTGGTCTTTATTGCTAGCTGCAGGCATTTTGAGAATGCTGGAAAGCTTTACTGCATCAAAGACTGTATTTGCCCTGCCACCTGTAACCTATCAGAATATATTACTGCTTAATCTGCCGATTGTTGCATTTGCAGAATCCTGGATATTCGATATTCATCTAGATTTCTATCAGTGGATTGGTGTTGTACTTATCATGCTATCTGCTCTTAGCGCGATCTTTTCCGGTCAGAAACGCCTCAAAGCACTCTGAAAAAAACAAAATCATGGTTGGCATATTTCTTTTTGCTCAATTCTTTGGCATTGTTAACGATTTTTAGCAGCTGCCTAGCAGTGTCATGTCTAAGAGTACCTTTGTCTGCAGCGATTCCATGCAGGTCTATGGGGCTAGTTCAAACAACTAGGGCTTGGATCTCCGGAGCAGTGTGAGTTTTTAACCAGTTGAACTCTTCATTAGCATTAGCTTGCGTGGAGATCATCTCTTTGCTTCAGTCTTCCGCTTCCATTGCTTCCATTGCCTTGGACAATGCATGATTGTTGATGGGGCGTTGTGGCAACTCTTGTTGATACTCAGCAATCTTTGCAATGATGCTCATTCGCTCCTTTTGAGCAGATTGCATTGCATCAGACTAAATTTCTACAATTGATTTGATTTTATTAAGGAATGAACTAAGTCCTGCAGAGATTAGTTCGCCATCATTTTTAGAAGTAGCATCGTTTATATAGTTGGTTGGACTATGTTGAATAATCCTTTTTCGGTATCAATCTGCTTGGTGATAAGGCTGTTGTTGGCAGATGTGCCAGCTCTAATACATGTATTGCAGGCTACTTAAGTAATGTAAGGATTAATTGGTATGTAGAGGAAAAGCCTCTATACCTGCATTGTTTAAAGGGGGTTTATGGAATTGCCCAAATACACCTTTCTCAAAAACGATAATGGTTTGACTGAACAGTGGTGGAAGGAACGTATCCAGTATTTGCTTATGAATAAGCAATTGCAGGATGCCGATGCTCTTTACCGTGAGTTTGATGTCTCTCACGACGGTTACTAAGTTCTTCTTCGTCTGTAGCAGCAACGGCTGCATAAAGAGCTAGTGCTTTGATACGCTTGTTTCTTTTTCGAGCTTGCTCGCCAAACAGTTTTGTTTCTGTGTATCAGTGTTTCTTTCCAGATTGAATAATAGATATGTAGCTTTAGGAATCATCAGGATGTCAAAAGGCAGTGTTTCAGTTCTTGCTGTGACTGCTGCAAAGCCTCTTTTACAGCCTCATATTCCATCATTTTGGAGTGATTGACAGTGCCTCTTTCCCGTTGCGGCATGTGTAGGGCCGCGTTTTTTGATCTGCCTGAGCTGCTGGTTCTTCTCAGTTCCTTCTCATCCGACTTGCTGACCGCGATTCACTCCATGTGGGAATTGAAAATGGCTCATTTCTTCAGGAACGATGTCAAATGATATTTGGAAAATTGCTTTTTTCTCTTCTGTTGGTTTCCGTTTTCCTGTGATCCATTGCGACACAATGGATCTTACTAATCAAAGTACCACTGTTCAATTGAACACACAGATGCTCTGATGAAGATTCGTCAGATTGCCCCACCCCTGGACGGTTCTAGATGGATTCTGTTCGTGTGTTGCCTGCCTTGCTCTGGATCGTGTCTGTTCGCAGCAACTTGCGTCGTTCGGCAGGTACTGAGATGGGCAGATCGAACTCGAACGTCCTTTGAGTTGGATGATCTTTGATATCCATTCATAGCCAGCTGTTACAAGCTTCGCTCACAACAAACCGCCAGACCCCATTGTTCATGCCATAACTCTCCCATCCGTATTGCTAAGGGTCTTTTCATCAGCGATCCCGATCGACGTGGAGCTCGGTCTCTCGCAGAATGGTCTGATGGTCAGCCCACGACTTCACCCCCGCACCATCGAGGCCGTTAAGGAACGCGCCGACATCGTGGATGTGGTCGGTGAGCACGTTGTGCTCAAGAAGAAGGGCCGTGAGTTCGTAGGGATCTGCCCGTTTCACGATGACAGCAAGCCGTCCATGACGGTGTCTCCTGCCAAGCAGTTCTATTACTGCTTCTCGTGCGGCGCGGGAGGGAACTCCATCAAATTCCTGATGGAGTTTCAACGCCAGAGTTTCAGTGAGGTGGTCCTTGATCTTGCCCGCCGCTACCAGCTTCCGGTGGAGACCGTCGACGGTCCTCAGCAGGAGAAACTCAAACAGCAGCTATCCCGCCGCGACAAGCTGCACAGGGCACTTGCGCTGGCCTCCGGCTGGTTTCGTGCACAGCTCAGGACCGACGCCGGTTCTGAGGCTCTTCGCTACCTGCGTGAGACGCGCGGATTAAGCGAAACCACTCTCGACCAGTTTGAGCTCGGGTATGCGCCGGATCAATGGGACGGCCTGCTCAGGCATCTGCAGCAGGTGGAGGGTCTCGCTCCCGAACTTCTGGAGGCAGCTGGTCTGGTGGTTCCCCGCAAGGGCGGGAACGGTTTTTATGACCGCTTCCGCCATCGCGTGATCGTTCCCATCCGTGATCGTCAGGGCCGGGTGATCGGGTTCGGTGGGCGCAGCCTTGATGGCAGTGAGCCCAAGTACCTCAACTCACCTGAAACGGAGGTGTTCGAGAAAGGAAAGCATCTTTTCGGGCTCGACCGAGCCTCTTCGGCAATCCGCAAGGACGACCGTGCTGTCGTTGTGGAGGGTTACTTCGATGTCATCGCACTGCATGCGGCAGGTATCACCAATGCGGTGGCCTCCTTAGGCACTGCTCTCAGTAGTCAGCAGATCACCCAGCTGTGCCGGTGCAGTGATGGCAAACGCATCATTTTGAATTTTGATGCCGATGGAGCCGGCGTCCGTGCCGCCAACCGGGCGATTGGGGAGGTGGAGCAGCTTGCACTCCAGGGACAACTGGAGTTGAGGGTCCTGCACCTTCCATCCGGCAAGGACCCTGATGAATTTCTCAAGGATCGCGGCGCCGGTGATTATCGGGCTTTGCTGGATCAGGCGCCGCTGTGGCTTGACTGGCAGATCGAACAGGTCCTTGAAGGCAGAGATCTAAGCAAGGCGGATCAGTTCCAGCGTTCGGTGGCTTCGCTGGTTGCGTTGCTGGGCAAGCTTCCCCAGTCCGCCATTCGCACCCACTACATCCAGCAGGTGGCAGAGCGCCTCAGCGGTGGGCAAGGCCGTCTTGCTCTGCAGCTGGAAGACGATCTCCGTCAGCAAGTCCAGGGCCAGCGTTGGCATGGTCGTTCAACCCGACATGAAAAGGCTGGAGAAGCTTCTCAGCGTGAACGTTCGGAGGCGGAGATCCTGCTGCTTTATCTCCATTGCCCATCCCATCGGGCTGGCATCCGCCAGGAATTGAGGAGCAGAGAGCTCGAGGACTTTGCACTTCAGCACCACCGGCTGCTCTGGTCAGGCATCACGGATCTCGAGGAAGGCAATCTCGGCAGTGTGCGTCTGGAAGCGATCAGTCGCGGTGAGGATCGCGGCGACGAATTGGCGGATCTCGATCTGCCTCGACTGCTCACCGATCAGCTCCTGCTGGAAAACAGTGATCTGGTGGCGCGCCTTACACCCCTGCTCGAACCGGATGAGCTGCAGCGTGTGTCACTCTCGCGGCCTATGGATCAGCTGCGGGGAACGGCAGCGATGCTCGAGCGCCAGAAGAGCCACAAACGCTGCCGACATCTGCTCGAAGCCTGGACTGGACAGCGTCTGCAGACCCTGGAGCGATGCATCGCCGTCTTGATCGAGCAGGAGAAAGATGAGCAGTCATCTCCCGCTGCTGAGATGGAAGTTGACATGGAGCAGCGCATTCACGCCATGTTCGAAGACCTCAACGCTGAAGCCCTGCGTTTTCAGGAGCTGTATTACAGCGAGCGTCGACACATCCAACATCTCGATCAACAGCGCTGTGCCGGTTATGCCTCGGACACCAGCTCCGCTCCTTCTGCTTCCGTCAACGGTTGAGTCAGCTGCCCGCGGACCAGTCGTGCCAACAACGCCATTGAGTGCCCTGGCCAGCGCTGCTCTTTCAGCAGCTTTTCCAGTTCGCCCGCACGTTGGAGTGTGAGCTCAAAGGCCTTCCGATGCTGGTTTGGCTCAAGCGTTGAGACATAGACGTGAGCCCTGGCCTGCGTGTTTGGGACTCCCTCATTCGAGAGGCCGAGACCTCTCCGGAACAGATCGGCATCAAAGTGTCCCAACGCTGCCGTCATCCCCATGGCATCGGCGACGATTTCGTCGTACAGATTGATGCGCATTTCACCAACCAGCCTGCGGCAGGCGATATGGGTGAGTTCATGTTCCAGCCTCCAGGTCTGCGACAGGTCCAGCCAGCGTTCCATTGGTGGCTCACCAGGAATTGTTTCCATCGATAGAGAGGCGTAAGGAGCCCGGTGTAAAAGGAGGATCTGGCATCGTGCTTGCACGCCTAACGCGCGGATCAAACCCCAGTGGATCAGGCCTGAAATCGCCTGAGCGTGCACAGTGGGTTGAATCGGAACCGCTTCACAGCGGTGGGCCAGACAGCGCACGGCCAGCACGAAATCCTCATGGTTGCGAAAAGTCAGCACTGGAACGGCACCGGTCGGATGCTGCGCAATGGTGAGCGTTGTTCCTGACGGGTCACGCAGGACTGGCGCGTGCTTGAGGTCTGCAGCCTGTGCTTGTTCACCCCGCATCACCAGTCGTTGATAGGCATCGCTGCTGTGTACGTCGATTCCCGGTTGCAGTAACAGCTGCGGTAGGAGCTGACGGAGATCATCCCAACACCCCGCAGGGTCCCTGTCCGCCAGCCAGCGATCCCACCACTGTTGCCGGTCATCGGAGACCATCGGCAGATCGGGCCAGATGGCGTCGGCCTCTTTAAATCTCCGGCAATACTCCTCCAGCGTCTGCATGGGCCACCGACTTCGCTGCCCCGTGTCTAGCCATGCCGCATCCAAACGCTCTCCTGATCTCCTGAGAGCTCAGCGACCCATCCAACCGCCATCCACGACCAGTGTTTCTCCATGCACGTAGCGCGAGGCCTCACTGGCCAGAAACACCACCGGTCCGCGCAGATCATCAGGTGATCCCAGGCGCCCGGCGGGGATGCGTTCCAGAATCTGACGCGATCTGAGTGGATCTGACTGCAGTGCCTCAGTCATCTCTGTGTCCACGTACCCGGGTGCGATGGCGTTCACCCTCACACCGCGTCCTGCCCATTCATTGGCCAGTGAGCGTGTGAGGTTGGCCAGGCCCGCTTTGCTGGCGGCATAGCTCGCCACATTCAATCCACCCTGATCGCTGAGCACGGAGGCTGTGGAAATGATGCTTCCCTTGCCGCGAGCCAGCATCACTGCCCCGATCCTGCGACTGACTCTGAATGCTGCACTGAGGTTGACCTCCAGCACCGTGTCCCAGAGCTCATCGCTGTGCTCCTCCGCCGGTGATCGGCGCACGATGCCGGCGTTGTTCACCAACACGTCGATGACCGGATGCTGGCTGAGAACCTGGTCCAGAACGAGGTCGACGGTATGGCGGTCGCTGAGGTCGCAGCGAAAACCAGAAAATCGACGACCACGCTTACGGATTGCATCTCCCACTTCACTGCTGTCGGGGTTGAGCGATGCACTGATGCCAACAATGTCCGCTCCTGCTTCGGCCAGTGCATCCGCCATGGCCTGGCCGATCCCACGCCGGCAGCCCGTTACCAGTACCACCTGACCATCAAGCCTGAACAGCGAATCCTGCATTGTTCTGCTGGTCCCTCAATCTCCATTCTCGAGCTTTTAGGCACTGTGCAGTGGCCCAGGTCGTAGCCATGATCAACAAGCTCATTTCCCGTGTCCGATGTCTGAATTCTTTGAAGCGTTCTGGCATGGGGAGGGCATTGGCGATGGCGGAGATTTGGAGGAGGCGTTGCAGGCCTATGTGTCCGTTAAACCGGATGACAACGACTGGATTGCGGCCTGTGCAATGAAGGAGGCTGCTCCCCGGATTGAGCGGTTTTCGTCATTCGAGGCCTACCTCGATAACAAGGATCCTCTGGAGGTGATCGAGGTCTCACCACAGATGATTGTGGTGGCGATTGAACAGCTGCCTGTCTGATGTCCCATCCTTCAGTTGATTTTGCGGCCAGCGCTCCAGTGAACAACCTCTGGCCTGCTCTTGTGGAGCGACTCGGACTGGAGCGTTCGCAGCGTGCAGTTCGCCAGGCTTTGGATCTTCAGGCCATGCAGGGCAGTGCTGCAACGTTGCCGGTGTTGTTCTGCGAGACCTGTGGCCTGGCCCTTGCCAGCACTGATTTGCTGCGCGAGCAAACTGGGCTTAATGCTCATGGCGATGATTACGTGCTCTTGTACTCCCCAAAAAGCCAGTCAGTGCAATTGGTTTGCCCGAAGTAGGCATCAATCAAAAACGCTGTGTTGAGTTTTGTAAAATGACTCTGTTAGAAGAATGTTAGAAAATTGTCTCAAAAATCTGTGCTATGGAGGCTTTTCAAATCGCTGAGATCGGTTGCAGCGTAGGGGTTTTGGGGGATTGAGGCAGGAAAGACTTCAGGAGGTTCAGGTGCAAATTGCTCAGATCTGTTCCAGTGCAGGGGTTTTCACTGACTTTTTGCCTCTTTGGGACTGACTATCTGCCTCTTCGGGCTAACTCTTTTGATCCATGCAACACTTCAGCTCTAGGGCAAGAATTGGGGCCGTTGCACTGCTCGAATGATCTTTAATTTCACCCGACTTCTTGATGCTGGTGTTGCGGTGAATGACGAGATCCACGTGCACATCCACGAGCTGAAGAACCCCCTTCTGACCCCTGAGGACCGGGAGCACATTCAGCGAAACATGGCCGGTGGTTGCGCCCGTGGCCTGCAGGTCGTGGCGCTCCATCAGATTCACCTCAGCCACATGCTCGATGAGTTGGCGGTTGAGATGGCTGAAGCTTGATCAGGCCGTTGGAGCAAATCAAAGAGAAGCAGGGTTAAACCGCTGGGAGAATGTGGGTCACGAGATCAGCGTTGACCCACCTGATCACGCCTGAATCCACATCAGCAATCTGGAATAGGTTGTGCATTGAAGGGTCTCGGGCAGCACCGCCGCAGTGGATCACCTGCCCCATCCACCAATCCTTGTCGGCCTTCTCTCCCGTCAGATAGTCGTGGCGCACGATCACCGTCATGCCTGGAACCACGCTGAGGAAGATCGGCTGTTCTGAGGGGTCCTGTTGGTTGTAGATCCCGTGATCGACTGACACACTATCTAGGCTAGGACGCCTGTACTAGCCATGAGAGCAAAAAGGGCTGCTCAGCCAAAGGGTTTGTTTAGGAGCCATAGAACCACTGCAAATATTGATGCGGTCGTCGCTGAATTGCGGTTCACGCAAGCGATCTTTCCGGTGAGTGCAGCGCCATAGGCCGCCCCGTAAACAAAGCAAAACAGCACTGTGTAGAGAAGAAGGAGCCAGGGATTCATTAATGCAGTGAGCAACTGACCAGAGCTCTAGCAACACTGCTAAACCCGAGCCAGAACCCTTTCAGCCGCAGCAATCAGCTCTGACTCTCTGGCAAAAACAAGCCGGATGGTGCCCGAAACGGGTGACGCTGCTGCTGGCCATCGCTATGACTTTTGTACTGGCCAATCACCCATGTCAGAAGAACAACTCAAAGCCTTCCTGGAGAAGGTCAAAGCAGACACAAGTCTTCAGGAGAAGCTCAAAGCTGCTGCTGATTCAGATGCAGTTCTTGCGATTACAAAAGAGGCTGGATTTATGATTTCAGCCAGCGATTTTAAGAACGTTCGATCTGAATTATCAGAAGAAGAACTGGAAGGCGTAGCTGGCGGCACTATACCCCCCATTGTTAATTGGATTGGTGAGAAAATGGACAAGGGTTGTGCTGGTACCTTGTTTGCTGCTAGCTACACTAGCTGTGTAGCTATGGGCACTGCCAATAAGGAGTGTGGTTAATTTAATTTTTATCTGAAACCTACTCGTCTAAGCACCCAGCCGCCGCATGAAATTTATTACTTCAATGCTCTAAATAATCCCATAAATCAGCCTCCGATGCCTGGCACGATTGAGCGCAGTAATTATTAGCCAAAGACACTTCAGCAGACCATTGCCATAATAAATAATTAACAGACTTGACACCTATGTCAGAAGAACAGCTCAAGGCTTTTATCGCCAAAGCCAAGGATGACCAGTCCATTCAAGACAAACTAAAGGCAGCAAAGACTCCTGAAGACGTCGTAGGGACCGCTAAAGAGCACGGCCACGAATTCACTGCTGATAATGTCGCTGAACTCAGTGAAGAGGAACTGGAAGGCGTGGCTGGTGGGCGTAGTTATAACTGGGCCTCCTGGTGTTCTGAGTGAGCCTACAACTCAAAGTATTGTGGTATTGAAGTATAACTGGGCCTGCTGGTGAAGCCTGGCTGCCTTTGATTGGTTGTGGATTGATTCTGAGCCTACTTATTATAAAACAGCCTCACACCAATCACCCCCCGCCACGAGCGTGGTTTTTTATTGCCCTGGAGCCCTCGGCAGGATATGCGTCATCAGGTCAGCGTTGCGTTGAACCAGCGGATCCTCACTGAAAAGCCCCACTCGTGAGAGCGGGGCATTGCGTTGAAACGTTGTGGCTCAGGAAGCGCCTACATCGCAAAGCTCACTCCAACCGAGTTGTGGTTCCAGGTAGCTCCTACAAAGCGGTCCAGTAGTGCTGCTATCTCCGGGGACAGGGCTGAGCGACCCTGCGAAGCTGTGCATGCCAGGGACTGGCTCGAAGGTTTCGGACATGTCTTCGAAAGTAGCTCCGGGGCCAAGACGGTATCTCTCAGAAGTATTTCCAGCTGCATCACGAAAGTTTCCAGCCTCATCTTTGCCCCAAATACTGTTCATCGCGCCTTGATGCATCGGCATCTGGGGAGGTGTTGTATCTAGGACGATCCCACCGCCAGGTGCTTCAAGACCGCCAATCTCTGGATCAGGTCGTTGTCCAATCTCAACGGGTTTCACTTCACGAGGATCAAAGCTGCCGGTCAGCTCATCTGCCTGTTTAAGCGAAGCACCTACATCACAGACTTCACCCCAGCTCAAACCCTTCCGACCGATCAGGTCATCATTCGTAGAAACGTCCTGCAACTTTGCTTGCCTTGGTTCAAAGCTTCCAAAGCTGTCCTTTTCGGGGTGAGGTACGACGTCGAAGGTCACGAAATGAGGCATGGATCTGAAAGCGGTGGAGGCTTGTTTCCTCTCGAAGGACACACCATCTCCGTAATCAACAGCTGACTTGATGACCTGCCTCAAGGAGAGTTGTGAGGTTCGTCACATCTCCCTTAGATCGCAAGAAGGATATGGGTCACCAGATCAGCGTTGACCCAGCGGATCACGCCTGAATCCACATCCGCGATCTGGAACAGGTTGTGCATGGAGCGGTGGTGAGGAACCGCTGCAACATGCACTGCCTGTTAGAGGTGGGCTTCCTCATGATCCCCCAAAAGCCCCGTGACCACATCACCTGATCGGGTGATTTCGAAAGCTTTTCCGAACTCGCTTGACGACCCCTGCGATCCTGACTTAGTGCATTTGTACTACGGCGAATAGGGGTGATGGAGGAGTGGGATTTTGTGGATGAACGGGAGCTGCAGAACTGGAAGGGAGCCCGGATCTGCCTGACCTGTCAGCACTTCGCCTATGGCGTGGATGGTCATTGCAGAACGATGGTGGCTTGCAATCTCAGGCAGCAGCAGCTGCAGCAGGGCGATCACCTGATCAAGCGTTGCCGCCACTGGACGCCCACCTGGCAAGACCAGGCCGGATGGTGCCCGGAGTACGGGTGACGCTGCAGCTGGCCATGGCTAAGCCTTCTGTACTGGCCAGTCACCCATGTCCGAAGAACAACTCAAGGCATTCATCGCCAAAGTCAAAGGCGATTCCAGTCTTCAGGAAAAGCTCAAAGCAGCTGCTGATATTGACGCAGGTCTTGCAATTGCGAAAGAGGCTGGATTTAGTATTTCTGCTGATGACGTTCGGACTAAGATTTCAGATGATGAGTTGGAAAGGGCTGCTGGGGGTGAATGCGGAAACGTTAGCTGTGTTAATATTTATTTGCTGACGTTAGGAAAGGATAAGGAAGTAGAGCTGTAGTTTACTCATCAAATCCCTTGCATTAGCAGAGAATTTTTATTTCTTCAATCATCCCAAATAGCCCACGAATCAGCCTTCAATACCTGGCACAATTAAGCGCAGTAATTATTAGCCAAAGTCACTTCAAGGCATTGTTGCTATAACCGCTAGATTCTCCCTATACCCATGTCAGAAGACCAGCTCAAAGCGTTCCTAGAGAAGGTCAAAGCTGACACCAGCCTTCAGGAAAAGCTCAAAGCAGCTGCTGATAATGATGCTGTTGTTGCGATTGCAAAAGAAGCTGGGTTTAGTATTACTGCTGACGATTTGAAGATCGCTCAGTCAGAGATTTCAGACGAAGAATTGGAAGGGGTGGCTGGTGGCGAACCAACGCCATGGGATCCTGAGTGGTACAACTGAGCTGGATGGGTGTGGATTGCTAGCTGGTGGGGTTGTATTTCGTGAGCCTATATTGCACTCATCAAAGCCCCTGCAACCGCAGGGGCTTTTTATTTCTTCAATCTCGCCAGTAATCCCACAAATGAGCCTCCGATACCTGGCTCGATTGAGCGCAGTAAATATTATCCAAAGTCTTTGGAGTAGACCGTTGCTATAACCGTCTAAGACACAGGCTACTAATATCAGAAGAGCAACTCAAAGCGTTCCTAGAGAAGGTCAAATCTGACACCAGCCTTCAGGAGAAGCTCAAGGCTGAGCGTGTTGATGTTGTAGCTATTGCTAAGGCTGCTGGCTTCTCTATCACGCCTGACGACATAAATTCACTTCGAGAAAACATTTCTGAAAAAGAGCTAGAGGCTATCCTTGGTGGTGCCGGATCTGCTAATCCTCAGGGCGAGGATCCATGGTGCACTTGGGATTACCCCATTTGCATAAATAATAAATAACACAAAGCAAACTTTAATACCTGGCACAATGGAGCGCAGTTGAGCAGAGATAGTCAGGGCCACATTAGTAATCAAGACTGCAATCAACTAGCAACTCTGGCCAATACTCGTTCAGCAGCAGCCCGATCCATAGGGACGCCCGAGCACCGGTGGTTCGTTATGGCCTGCAGGGATCCCCAGGCACTGCCTATGGGCCGGCTCCCGCACTCATGCCACCAAGCATTGATGGTTTCTTAGAATAATTAAATCCACTGCCGATCCTCATGGATTTTGAGTTTGAGAATCGTGAGGTCAGGCCCAGATTAATTGGCCACACTTTCAAAAACTCAATTTACAGAACTACCTTGCATTGCAACTGGAATTCGAGGCACGGGGAAGCCAGCTTTTCCCAGAACTTCAACAATCATGCGGTTGGTGTCAAAGTAAACCTGCCAATAGTTAGTCACTTCAGTGTAAGGTCGTACCGCCAATCGAGGACCACGTTCACTGAACTCAAGGACTTCGACATCAGCTTCTACACCGTCCATTTGGTTCGGAACAGATTTAATGCCTTCCTTCAATAATTTGATCGCTTGTGCAACGTCTGCACTGTTATCAAGTTGAGCAACAAGCTCTACCATCCTATAAGGATTGGCGGAATAGTTCTTGATTGTGTCGTTAAATAGTTTTCCGTTGGGGACGTAATGAATAACATTATCAATTGAAGTAATCGAAGTAACGAACATCCCCACCTCTTTGACTGTTCCTTCAACTCCACCACCATCAATATAATCTCCCGTAGAGACTGGGCGTAACACCTGGAGAAATACGCCTGCTGCGAAATTTCCGAGCATGCCGCTCCAAGCAGCGCCAATTGCAACACCAGCACCAGCAAGGAGTGCGGCGAAACTTGCAGTTTGAATTCCAAAAAATCCAAGGATTGCAACAACAAGAACCACCCTGAGGGTGACACCAAGAATATTTAGGAGATATCTGACGACTGTCGGGTCGAGAGCCCATTTCTTTAAAGACTGGCGCATGACCCGCAAAGACAGGCCGATCAGCCAGCCTCCGGCGATCCATAAAGCGACAGCTCCCGCCAGTTTAAATAAAAATGAAATAATAATTGCCGAAATTTCTGCACTGTCAAAGAACGACAGGGCAGAAGATGCCCCTAGCAAAAACATCAAAAGGAATGCAAAGATACAACTACTAATAACTCAACACGTTCCTGCACGTCATTTGAATTATTGCAGCCAGAAACAATATGAAACAACTCGGTATTTCCTAATTGATTAATGTAAAAGTGCAATTATATCTATTGGCGAGGAATCATGTTCACCTTGTTTTCTCATTACGTACTCACCCACCATTAAGACATAATCGGTTAATGACCTCGCTCTGAAATGAAGGGTTACTACTTGTTCCTGGCATTACCTTTGGCTGCGTAGATGTCCTTCACCCTGCGCAGATATTCACGAATTAGGAAGACGCCTCGGTTGGGGGCAAACTCATCGGTGTTGTGCTGCAGGGCCAGAGCTTTCTCGTTGATGCCCATCACCTCTAGTGCCAGGGACAGGATGCTGAGCAGGTCTTCCATGCCCTCGTCGACTGCCTTCTTTGCCTCAAGGCCAGCGATGTTGATCGCCTCTTCTGTGATGTTGGCTGCTTTGTTGATCAGCTCTTGGTTGTCCTGTGCAGCAGTGTTCAGAGCACCGACTGAACGGCTGGCATCGTTGGTTTGCTGCTGCAGGTCTGCCAGAGCTCTGCGATACGTCTCGAAGGAGCCGTTGATCTGCTCCCGATTGTTTTTCGGCAATGCCAGTGACTGCTGTTGCAGGGTCTCGCCCGTCTTTGCAGCTTCTGCCATGGCGGTGGTTCGCTCAAGCAGATCGCTAACGGTGGCTTGCATCCCGGCAACCTCCTCAGAGAGCTGCATCGACCTTGCGTAGATGGCGCTGCTTGCAGCGTTCCACTCAGTCATTGCCGTCACGTCGGGGCTGGTGCCGAACCGTCCTGAGAGCTCTGCCAGCCCAGCATTGACCTGCTCAACATCAGCCTGCAGCTGACCGAAAGTGTCCTGAGTCTGTTGCTGCTGAATCCTGGTGTTGAGCAGTTCACGCTCACGTTGTTGGCGTTCTGCTTCTGCCGCTGATGGGAGCTGAACCTCGCGGTGCTGACTTTCGATCCAAGCTTTTCGGCCATCGATCGGAATGGAGTCGGGGACTTCCCAAGAGCTGCCTTTCAACTCGTCGATCTCTCCTCTGTAAGTGACCTTCTGCATGGGTCAGTAACCCCTTTGAGCGGCTTACAGCAGTTGGGCCTGCTGCATGGCGATGCCTTGCGCGTACATCTGCTGCATGGCGTGCTCATGCGCCTGCTGCTGAGCAGCTTCGGCCACTGCTTTTTCAGTCGGTGTCTGCACCCCTGCCTCAGTCCTGAGTCGCTTGGCTGCTGCAGGGTCGAGCTCCTCCAGGCGTATCGCTTGAGTGAAGTTCCGGGCTTTGTACGGACTGGCCTTGATCAGCTGTTTCACCTCAGCTGAGATGGACTCCTTCTGACGTTGTTCTTGGGTTTTGGGGGTGGGGCTGAGGCTTCCTTGCAGGGCATCAGCCACCAGGCCGGCTGGTGCAGATCTGCTCAGCAAGCTCACCAGCTCGGGGTCAGACGCTGCTAGCTCAAAGAATTTCGATGCGTTCTATGGTTAGGGGTCACGGATATCACTGGCGATCAGGGCTTGATTGAGCCACCAAGGAGTTGAGTCGATGTCCACGTGATGGCACGCAAAATTCAGCTTCCACTGTCGAAAAGCTCCAGCTCCAGTACCGCAGCCTGGGCCGCAATGACCTTCGCCTGTATTACAGCACTGGCGGTCTGGGGGCTGGCGAATGCTTATCCCCACCTTTGAACACTGAGCTTCTGACTAGAGCAGCTTCTGTGCTGAACAGCTGAAACCCCTGCCCTGAGATGTTGGATGCGTTTTGTATCCATTTGAACGACTAAACCATTGGCGTTTGTTCTATAAGGAGTTTGTAGCAACAGCTACCAACAACGTTCACCTCTTGCTTCAGAGAGGCGCAGTTCGATTCAGGCCAAGGAACGGGGACCTGAACTTGCTTCGAGGAACCATCCATGACAGCTCTTATCTACAGAGGCCAGACCTACACCCCCCATCACACTGCTGTTCCAAAGCAGAGTGTTGAACTCACATACCGGCGCGAGCACTACAACGCCCGTCGCAGGCAGGCAGCGCGGGACCTTCATCCCAAGCTTGCCTATCGCGGTGTCTCCTACGCCAGGTAATCCAATATCGCTTGGGTATGTGGCCTCGCCTCGGCGAGGCTTTTTTTGTCGAAGTCTGATGTCACAACGCGTGTTGGTCCATAAAGAGGAAGGCCGCCCTTCCCGCTGGAAAGACGGCCTAACTCGCTCGTTTGTGCATTGTTCAACCCATCGCTTGTGGAGATAGGAAGGGGTCGAAGCTTCTGGCTAGAGGCGCCCTGGGGCCATCGCTCTAGGTGTCGGGTTGTTTCCTTCTGGGGCACCTCAGGCGGTGCAAACGAAGCGGCGATTGGCGTGACGTCTCTGATGTGTACCTAACCAATCGACCAACCCAGGTCATTGTTGAGACTGTTGGAGCAGGGGCCAGAAGTCAGTCTGCTTCTCCGATCTGCTCAGGTGGAGTATCGACCATGTTTGGTTCCTCCGGTTGCGTGGCCTTACTATCCACCCGCTGTGGTGCTTTTGGCATCAGTCGAATCGCGCATTGCCTTCGCTGAGAAAAGCTTTAATAGTGGGAATGGCGTGCCCTGATTCGGAAGCAGGCCAGATCCGAGACAGCTTTGATCAACAGCAATCAAGCTGCTTGCCGGGGCAAGGCTTGCATTCTCGGCTAAGGCATCTGCTGCTGAGATTCTGATCATTCGCGGTTATCGCACCCTTGATATCTGCCTTATCCGTTGGGGAGAGGATCCGACTGACCTGGATCGAAAATTGTGAGCTGAGGTGGTCGCGACTCCAGCTGCAGCGTGCCAATGAAGCGTTCGACAGGCTGCTCGCCATGGACGCCAGCCGCCAGGCGGAGCTGCAAGCCCTTTTGTCCATCAGTGCTCCAGTGCGCTGATGACGGTCTTTGCAAGGACAAACAAAAAACCCCACTCGATCGGGCGGGGCCTGGTTTATTCAAAGCGTGTGGTCAGAAATCAGCAGCACTCGCAGCCGCTGCAGCACTGATCCCCTCCGGCATGTCCATCAGCGCAAGGCTGAGAGCAGAACAGCTTGCCGTCTTTTTCGACAGCTGTTCGGGGAGCAATCGTGCAATCGCAGGGCTCACAGGCGCAGGTTGGGGTTGGGATCGACATAAGCAGTCCTCTTCAGTCATTCCTTTCTACGACGGGTTGTGTCCGGACTCATCCCCCAAATGGGTGCTCGTCTCCATCCCATCACCTCAGTGCAGTGGCCATTCACCCGCTTGCCAGGGCTCTGGCTTTTCAGCAAGTTCAGGATTTTTACTGATCGCCAGGATGCACGATCGCTCGCTGGGGGGATGTGTTCTGCGTCTGGATCAAAGAGTCTTGCTCCAACTTGTTTCAATGAATGGTCTGTCTGCGTCGGGTTGTCGTTGGTTCTGCTGTTGGCGGGCTGTTTGCTGCAGCTGCGCTTTCAGCAATGGAAGGATGGATCAACTTTGCTAAGGCCGATCAGGTCTATCTGCGCTGCGATGTGTCTGGAGTGAACCGAACTTTCTGGGAGATCACCCTCGACGAGGAGGCTGGTAAAGCATGGATTTACCAGCCTTCATTCCGGAGCAGCACTGAATATCCAGCTGAATTCACCAGCAAAACAGTTCGTTTTGGCAAGGAGCTGCCCTACACAGGGTCATACTTTTTCAACGTCTTGGACCGTTCAACCGGAGCACTCACCAGTGATATCCCCGGGTTGGGAGCACCTCCTGTGACCGGAACCTGTGAAATTCTCGCCAACTCAACTCCCTCTGCTTGAACTGATGAATCCCTCTTTTGGGTGATGTGTTGTTGCTCAACTCGGGTGACATTGGAGATGCCCACCTCTGAAGCGCAGTGTTGTCGACAGTCTCACCAGCTCGCTGAATGAACAGGATTCTGTCGACCACTGCCCGCACCAGGCTGTTGATCTTTTAGCGCCTGATCGCAGACTGACCCGATCAGCCCTGGATGTGAGTTCAGTCCTAGCCCCTGCGCTGACGCCAGGCCTACTGTGAAGAGAAGAGTGGTCTCTTCTGGCCAACGCTTGAATCAGCTTTCACTGTGATGATCTAGGGATGTTGTTGGGAACCCTCTTGATGATTGCTCAGCAGTAGCGCTGGTCAGCCCGGCAGAGTTTCTGGTTGGCGTGCCAGGCTGGCCACGACTCTTCAGGCCTTGGACGCCTGTACATCAATTTCAGTGGCCACAAAGCGAGGGTCAGAAGCGTCTGCATGCAAATCATCGCGAGCCACTCGGAAAGATGAATCAAGACATCTGAAGAACGACCTGAAGACGGATTGCTGAAGAGTTCGGTCATGCTCAACGTACCGATGCTTCAGTCGTAGCTCATGGACCGTCGAAGAGCATCGGGAATTCAACCCATTGGGGTCAACTGAACAGACCAAACACCTGATCGAGGATTCCTTTGCCGGTCACTGCCTCAACGGTGACCCCGATGGCCAACCCCAGCATGGCCATGCGTCCATTCAGGCGTTCGGTGTAGAGATTGACAGGGTCAGCAGTCGTCTGCCGGGGCCCTAGAGGTGAATTCGTGAACTGCAAAAGAGACGATCAAATGATTATTCAGAAAACCTTAAGAGCGTGCATCTGTTGTCGGTTGTGCCAAAAGCGCGTGCCGTGTCATTTGTGCTGACATCTTTGAATCAGGTTGAACAAGACATCTGTCTCTGGATACAGACCCCGTTGTCCAAGGCTTGTTCAAGCTTGGCTTGGCTTGAGCGGTCAAACTCGTTGCCGTGATGCTGATTCACCCTTCTTGTACGTTCTTCTCCGCAGGCGTCCGCTGCTCGTTGTGATCGCTTCGATTCTCTTGCCGGTGTCAATCCGTCTCTTGCGCAGGAACAGGAGCGTCGTATTCAGGCTGTGAGGCGTTGCCAAAAGCTTGAAGAGCGTTTCACTCCTGGGCGCGACCTGGGGGCGCAAACCGGTTTCAAGATGGGTGCTGGAAGTCAGTTGACATCCATTGTTCGCCAACGTCAGGAGGTGGCCGCGATACGTGCGATCGATCAGTTTTCAGCTGGAATGAGGTTGAGCAGGATTACATCAAGGTGTATGCCGAGACTTGCAGCCCGGATCAGCTCGATTTCATTTTGAGCTCTGCTGGGACCCCCGCTATCAGCAGCTAATGCAGCTCGAAGTTCTGATGACCAAGGATACTCTTTCTTTGAACGAGAACTATATTTTTCAAATTCAGCAAGCCGCTTTAAAAGCTGTTCAGGACATTCTGTAAGGCTATGTTGGTGGGTTTTTAAATGCGAATATTAATCTTTTACTGACTGTTTAATCTCTCCCTTAATGGCCAGATCTGTTGTTCTGTAGACGAGAACTACCCGTCAGGATTGCTGAGTTGATCACTTTTTGATGGCGTTGTGAAGGGTTAGGGCTTGTGTCTGTGTCAACGAGTTGATCGAAACTCGCTCAGACTTGCAATTCAGGTCTTTGTCGATTTCATAGAGCAGTGCGAAAGCAAACACCACCACTGCACCACCCAGAAAGATCCAGGTTTGCCTCCAGGAGTGCTTTTCGCTGAATTGTTCGATATGGATCCAGGAGTCAGTGGTGTCTCTGTCGTTCATGCCGCCACGTGTCCTCGTTCAATCATGACTCCAGTGCGCGTTGATGGCCTCTGAAGGGCTGATGTTTTGAGCCCTTCGGAGCCAGCGATTTGAGGCTGAGTGGTCGTCCTTCAGCTGTTGGAGTGGGGTGTTCCGCGTGTTCCCGGATATACGGGACGGGCCAGGAGCGTCAGGGGTTTTGGCGCTTCGGCTTTCTTCTGTTGCGTTGCGTTCTTGTCGATTGACGGCATAGCACCAAAAGCGGTTCTTTCCGGTGTAACCCAGGTCGGCCCTTCCGTGCACCTCGACTCAGCAGCAAATCAGACCTGGTTTCTGCGGTTTTCTCGCAAAACAGTCGGCGGCTGATTGCTGGAGTGGCGCGAACCGACGTGATCAATTCCGATGGGCTTGATCAGCCGATGCCTCTGAATCGATGCCGAGGCGCGCATGACCGGCTCCGCTCAGTGGCGTGGACCCATCAAAAAAGGGAGGTCTGATTGTCCAGCCTCCCCCAGGATCAGCATTGTCTCCGGAGCGTTCAGGCCACTGAAATGCTGTAGGGAGCTGCCGGACAGCTTGTCGGCATCGGGTCAATGTCGCCGTTGGCCATTGCTTTTGCACGTCGATACATCTGGCTGTCAGTGGCGCCTTGCTTTTCCATGGCCGCAGCGATCACGGCCCAGTTGCGGATTTCGTAAGTCATCAGAACCAGCAGTTGAAGAACACGGAAACCATCGCTAAATCCGGTTGTTGTCCGTGATCGAGATATCCGCACGGCTGCGGCTCGCGAACAGATCAGCTGCTGTCTAACGTCCCCGCGAAAAGTGGATACCGTTGCTGCTGCTACGTCAAGGCGGCATGAAAACTTGTAATAATTTCTTCATCCCTTCGTGTTTCCCATGAACGAGCCTGTCGCCACCTTCTCGTACGACTTGAACGCTCTGCGGTTGGAATACAAGACCACCTGTGATGCGTTGCGCAATTGGCCCGGAGGTGATCCCAATGAGCAGGATTTTCTTGAATGCAAGAAGCAGGAGATTTTCCGAGCTCTGGCTGAGCAATCTCTCCAGCTCACGGCTTAAATGCTTCGCTGTTGCTTCTCCTGCCTGAGTTGGGCCGTCCTTCGCGTTAGCAAAGCGTCTAACGCGCTCGACTACCTGTTGTTCAAATCATCATTTGAGATCAAGCCAGGAGATTCAAGTTTCTGGCAATAGGCTCTCTTGTTTCATACTCCAATGTTTGGATTGTGATCTGCAGGATCACTTCTGGCAATTAATCAGCGTTGGCAGTCGTGATCATCTTCATTTTTGGTGTCTTTTTTCAGCCGTTGATCTGCTGTGACAACGGTGAAATCGCGCATGGCACCAGGAGGCATTCCACCGAGCTTGCACATCCTTTGCTTCTGTCTGGCTCCCCGTCCCTAGGAAAGATGATCCCCGTCGTTTGTTGATACACCCCAAATGACAACGTTGTCTCTGGCCCGTTTTGTGATCAGTTTGATAACTGCGGTGGGGACTGAGCCATGGCCATGGCTGCATTGTCGATTCTTTGGCCTCTGATCTCCGCTGCTCTGGGCGGCTTCCTTCTCGGGTACGCCGAGGTCATTGTCAATGGAGCAGCAGATCCGCTTCGCGTCAGCTTGGGTTTGACTCCGGCGCAGCTGGGCCTCGTGGTTGCGGCTGATCCGATAGGAGCTGTGCTCACGGGTCTGTTCAGTACCCGACTGACAGCTTCCATCGGCAGGCTGCCGGGAATGCAGTTGGCAGCGTTGGCCTTCATGGGCTCCTTCATCGGCTCAGCGCTCAGCAGCGCGATGCCCTCACTGTTTCTGTGGCGACTGCTCGGTGGGATCGGCATTGGCCTCGCCAGCGTTGTGGTTCCGGCCTATCTCACTGAAATTGCTCCAGCCAGCATGCGTGGCCGGATCGGCAGTGTCATGTATTGCTCCATTGGACTGGGGATTCTGCTCGCCCTGGTGTACGAGGCGTTGCTCGCTCTTGCTGTGCCTGGTGCTGAGCCTGTCCAGCGTCTCGGATCGATGGAACTCTGGCGCTGGATGCTGTTCTCCGGAGCACTCCCCGCACTGCTTTATCTGCTTCTGTTGCCACGGGTTCCGGAGAGTCCACGGGTTTTGGTGTTGGTGCGTGAAGGTCGGCTTGAGCAGGCTCGCAGGGTGTTCAGTGTTTGCGGAGCCTCTGATCCTCACCGTCTGGTGCAGCAGGTTCAGAATTCATTGGCGGTGAAAGTGAAAGGTTCTCAGCAAACAGATGCCATTGGCCTCTGGCAGGTCCTTGCTTTACCGGTTGTCTGGAGTGGAATCGTTCAGGCCTGTTTTCAGCAATTCAATGGCATCAATGCCGTTTTTTATTAATCAACTCTGATCTGGCGATCGATTGGTTTTTCTTCAGAAGTCAGTCTCGGATGGAGTGTGGTGACAGCACCCGTCAATCTGCTTGCCACATTCATCACGATGTTGCTTGTGGATCGACTGGGCCGCAAACAGCTCCTTCTGATCGGTTCCGCCGGGATGACCTTGAGCCTGCTGGCATTATCCATCGGGCTCAGAGGTCTTGTGATGCCGCAGGGTCCTGATTCGCTCAGCGGTTCTTCAACTGTTGTGGTGATGATTGCGGTGAATTTGTTTGTGTTCTCGTTCGGCTGTTCCTGGGGTCCCGTGCTCTGGATTCTGCTTGGTGAGTTGTTCAGCAACCGCATTCGTGAGAAAGCCCTCGGTGTTTCTGTCACTGCCAAATGGTTGGCCACGATTCTGATTTCCCTGAGCTTTCCTCTTTGGCTCAAGCATGCATGACCATCGCTTCCATTCGCCTGCTTTGCTGTGTTCAGCTTGATCTCGTTCATTTATGTCCTGATCGCGCTGCGAGAAACCCGCGGTCGCGAACTTGAACAGATGGGTTGATCAATTTCGACAGATCAGTTTCTTTGCAGTTCAGTTGTTGCGGTTTGTTCCGCAACTGTTGTTCCGTGCAACGCGGACTTCTGAGTGCACCATTGTGAGAACACGCTTGGCCTGAGGCGTCAGGATGTCTTGAGCTGTTGTTGTTCAGTGCATCGTTTTTTCATCGCTTTCGCTGCTGCTTCCTGTCTTTTGCATTCTCCGGTGATGGCTATTCCGGCCATGGATGATCTGGAACTCAGATTGCAGGGTGAAGCCAAGGGATGGCTTGATGCCACTTGCACTTACTACGGATTGGGGTGGATCACTGCCGATCAGGGAAGGAAGGCTCTGAAGCGTCTGATGCTGCTGCTGACGGCGCACTACCTCGATTCAGAAGAAACAGAGCGGGCAAAATCCGCTGCACTCTCGAGAGACCCGCAATGCATAACCATCTGGCCGGAGTCGCCTCAATGATGTCCGCTCAGTCTCAATCCAGCTTCACGCCCACCTGCATCGAGATGCTGTTGTTCACTTTCGGACTGCGCAGTTCGTTGTAGATCGTCTGACCGTTCAGGGATGTGAACAGGCGCTGATTGTTCATGGGGAAAACCTTCAACGCGATGGAAAAGATGTTGTTGGTTGAGATCCCGTTGACGTAAGCCCCGGTATAGGTGTTAGTCAGCGTGAGACTGGCGGCTGAGCTGGGCTTCCACTCCAGCTCGGCTCTGGCCGTTGATGCTGCGAATGTCTCGCCGCAGACAGGATCTGCGAGGCAGCCATCGCCTCCCCAGATCGTCTCGATCGAGGGACCGAGGGACACGGTGAGTCGTGTTTTTGGAGTCTTGATCAGGTTGTAGCCAAGACCAATCGAGCTTTCAAAAACATCAGTACCGGTGAAGTTCAGTGTGTCGTAATTGAAGCGCGCACCTGCATAGGCGTGCAGGCGGCTGTTCAGGTTGCGGATGTAGCGCAGCTCGGCATCGCCCTCATTTGTGTCTGTTGTATTGCCGCTCTCTCCCTCGTCACGGGACACCTCGTATTGGGCACTCACTTTCAAGGACACCTTGTCGGCGCCTGCGCTGTAGCTGGTGTCGAGCTGCGCTGTTCCCCCGGCGGAGAGATCGTTGTCGGTGTTGGATCCCGTGATTCCGCTGGAAAGACTCAGCTTCCATGGCTTCGGCTTGGGTTCTGGCATCAGCGCCGTTTTCGGAATGCTCAGCCGTCCCAGCACCGGGTGCTGCAGCACCGTTGTGGTGTCTGTGCTTTCGGATGGGATGAGTTCTCCGTGCAGGGTGTCGCCGTTGCTCAGCTTGAGGGTGACCTGGTCGGCGAAAGTCGCTTGGGCTCCCAGCAGGACAAGCCCCGCAGTCATGATCGGGATTCGCCGCAACACAACCCTTTCGTTACTAAAGGCCAGATTTTTTCATACAACCCCGTGTCTGCTGTTCAGGTCTTGACCACCGGCACGTCACTCAGGCGTGTGGTGGCTGCCCGGCCCAGGCGTTCCCGTCGCATGGACCAGCTGGAATGCAGACCGCAGGCTGCCCATTGCACGGTGCCTTGTCCATAGCGGCGGTTGAGGCCATCAATGGTGTTCATCAGGGTGTCCCGCCGTTGCAGGTTCACTGCACTGCACGGCACCAGCAAGTGGTGCTGCAGTTGCTCCATGTCCTGCAGATGCTCCATCAGTACGCCGGCCTTGGCGAGCTGACGGTTTGGCTGAAAGATCCGTTCCACCAGTGGTAACGCTGCGTTCAGCAGCGTCTGGGTGTCGTTGCTGGGGAGGTCCAGCTGGGTGCTGGCGCTGCGGCTGTAGAAGGCTGGCACGAATGGGCTGGTGCGGGTGTAAACGCTCAGGGATGCGGCGCGTTGCTGCTGTTTGCGTAGCTTTTCCGCGGCGCGCACCACGTAGGTCGCCACGGCTTCTCTCAGCTCCACCAGGGACGTGATCGGTCGACTGAAACTTCTGCTGACACAGGTTTCCTGTTTCGGGGATGGGGCCAGGTCGAGGGGGAGACAGGCATGCCCCTGGAGTTCCCTCTGCAGACGCAGGCCGACCACACCTGCCTTGGCCCGTAGTGGTCCGCTGGCCATGTCCCGCAGTTCCCGGGCGTTGCGCACACCACGCAATCGGCACCAGTAGGCCAGTTTGCGCCCGATCCCCCACACGTCTTCGATGGCGATCGTTTCCAGCCAGTGGTCCCGATGGCTGCAGTGCCCAAGGTCGAACAGGCCTGCATGGCCTGCCTCCACCTTGGCCAGACGGTTCGCCAGCTTCGCCTGGCCTTTGCTGGCTCCCAGACCGATGGCGATCGGCAGCCCCAGATTGCGACGGACCAGGGCACGCAGTTGCCGTCCCCAGGGCCGCAGATCCGCTGCCGCTGGACGACTGATGCGAGCGAATGCTTCATCGATGGAATACACCTCCAGTTCCTCCACCTGACTTTCCAGGAGGCTCATCAGCCGCTGGCTCATGTCGGCGTAGAGGGCGTAGTTGGAACTGCGCACCACCACTCCGCAGCGTTCCAGCGTCTGCTTGGCCTTGAAATACGGCGTACCCATGGCAATGCCGAGTGCACGGGCTTCGGCGCTGCGGGCCACGATGCAGCCGTCGTTGTTGGAGAGCACCACCACGGGGCGGCCGATCAGGGCTGGATCGAGGCTCTGCTCGCAGGAGGCATAGAAGTTGTTGGCGTCGATGAGGGCGGTGACCTGAGCCATGGCGTTCAGAGGGGGTGAATCACATGGATGGCGACCCCCCAGATCTGCACGTCGTCGCAGGACTGCAGATCGAGAGGTGGATAGCTGGGATTGGCCGCTTCCAGGCGCAGCCGGCCCTGATGGCGCATCAGGCGCTTGAGGGTGAAGCCGCCGTCGAGAACGGCCACCACCACTCGTCCGGGACAGGGGTTAAGGCTGCGGTCCACGACCAGAAGGTCGCCGTCATGAATGCCGGCACCGGTCATGGAGTCTCCGCTGACACGCAGGAAGAAGGTGCTGGTGGGATGACGGATCAATTGGTCGTTGAGGTCGATCCCCACGTCCACGTAGTCCTCTGCCGGGGAGGGAAAGCCAGCGGCCACCCGCTCTCCCGCCAGTGGCAGCTGCCTTGGCGTTCGCTGGGGGCGCAGGGGTTGTGGTGGCTGGAGAAAGGAGCGATCGATCTCCATTGCCATGGGGCCAACAAACCAACACGCTTAGAATAGTACAAATGTTCTATGACGGTTGTTCTGGGTGCGCCGCTCAGATTTGGGCGATGAGATCGGAAAGGCCTGAAGCAATCGCGGACTGGGCCTGGCTGTCGAAATGGATGCCATCAAGGGATGAGGCCGTCGCCACGGTCTGAACATCGAAAGCGAGCAGCTCCAGTTCATCGGCGAGCTGGAGATAGCGGCTGGCTAATGCCTGGGATTTCGTGTCAGCCCCAGCGAACCCCCAGTTCAGCGACTGCGCGGTGATCGTCACCAAGGGCGGGGTCATCAGAACAATGCAGGGGGGCTGGTCGGGCCGCTCACGCGGGCCACAGTTGAGCGCGCTGCGGATGTCGTGAATCAGGATGCGTGCGCCGTCTGCGATCTGCTCGGCGGACAGGTTGAGATAGTCCTTGCAGTCGTTGCAGCCCAGCGCCAGGATCACAACGTCGATGGGTTTGTGGCTGTGCAGAGAGGTCATCAGGCCTGAGCGGCCGCTGCAGCTGTACTGCGCGCCATACCTGGCGGCACCGATGGGATCATCGAGCAGCCAGGTGCGGGAATTGAGGCCGTCCTCAATCGTGCGCCAGGCTTTGCCGGACGCACGCCGGTTCAGCTGTTGCTCCAACTGATTCGGCCAGCGCGTGTCATGGGGCAGCCGTCCTCCACCGTCGGGATTGAATCCCCAGGTGTTGGAGTCGCCAAAGCAGAGGACGGTTCTTGCTTCCTGAGCTGATGCTGTCATGGATGGCAGGTTGTCTGCGCAAATTCAGTTCAGCCATGATCCGGATTCGGCGCCACTGCGGCCTTGACCGGAGAGGATGCGCTCACTGAGGTTGTCGTGATGACTGCTGCTCCATATCTCGTTGCCCTCGCCTTGATCGAGCAGGAGGGGAAGAGGGCTCTGCCGCTTGCTGGGCGTTCCCTGAGTGCGCAAACCGCCACGCAGGAGCAGCCCACCCAGGTGGCCCATTCCCTGGCCCTGGAGCTGCTGCTGCGGCTGTGGCAGCGCAGTGACGATGGACCGTTGCGTCGGGCTTGCGGCGTGGAGAGTCTGCTGCTGGTGGAATTGCCGATGGAGTGTCTCCCGGAGGATCTCCCCAGGCTCAAAGCTGACTGGCTCAACAGTGGCGACACCGAGGCGTTTCAAACGAGTCTTCAAGCCATCTGTGGTCGTGCCTGGACCATGAGCATCGCCAAGTTCGAGCCTGTGGCGCTCAGCGCCTGGCCGGCCTGATCAGTGGTGATGTCGCCGTCCGCTGCAGGCTCACTAGAGCCATTTCAGCCACAAGAACCTCATCGACTCAGGGTGCTGGCAGGCGCATGCGGACTGGGCATCGGTCTGGGATTGATCCGATCCGACTTCGGCGTGATCGGCCGGGAAATGGTGGTGCAGGAATGGATGTCTCAGGCCGATATCGGCGAACTCGCCGCACTCAACATGGTGGGTTACCTGTTGGGCTGTGTGCATCAGGCGCAACTGAAGGGCAAAGCCCAGTTGCTGCGCAGCCTGCGGTTGGCATTGGTTGTCGGAGTGCTTTGCCTCTGGTTGGGGGCTGTGCCGAGTGGCCAACTCGGTGAGGGTGGTCTGAGGGTGTTGGCCGGCTGGGGCGCTGGACATCTGATGAGCGGTCTGCCAGGCCTGGCTCTCACGGGCGTTCCCGCTCGTCATCAACGCCAGGCGGTCGCCACGGTGTTGGGAGGTGGTGCACTGGTGGCTCTGCTGGGAGCCAGTGCGGTGGCCTGGTTGGCTCCGAGTTCGGCTGTAGGTGCTTGGCTAGTGCTGGCTTGCTTCGCCACGGTGTTGTCCCTCCCCACACTGTGGCTGATCGATCGAGGTCAGCGCCGTTTGCGCGCCAACGAACAGTGCGGAGAAGAACAACAGGTGGCGATTGCTGACAGCGGTGTGCGATCAATTGGCTGGTTTCCGTTGATTGCGCTCACCTGCGCGTTTGCTCTCACGGGAGCGGCCCAGGTGCCAATGGCGCTGTATGAGCCGATCGTGGCTTCGAGCCGCATCGGAATGGATGCCTCGATGAGCAGTGCCTCCTTCTCCGCCATGGGACTTGGCGGCCTGATGGCCTCACTGCTGTTGGTGGGTTTGCCCAGGGCCTGGCCAACGGCACTGTTGCTCCCGGTAGTGGCCATGGTTGGTGGATTGGGGGCCTGGATCTATGCGTTGGCGCGCTCGCCACAACTGCTGCTTTTGTCTGCTTTTTTGATCGGTTGGTGGTCAATCATGACCTCATCGCTCACGCTCGATCGACTGCCTGACCTGGTGCCGGCCGAGTTGCAGAGACGTTGCTGGGCAACACTCACCACGCTCAATGGCCTTGGTTTTGTGATCTTCTCGATGGGAACAAGCTCGATGGCCTCGAAGGGCTTGCAGACCTTGCTCTGGCTTGGGGTGGCACTCATGGCATGCGTGCTGTTTGCGCAGTTGTTGCAGATCTCTCGCCGATCCGTTTCGAATAGCCAAAGCTGATGAATATGAAAGTCATCGCGCTTGATCACAGCCATGACGAACGATCGCTGTGTGACCCCCGAACAGATCATGGGAACGTCTCAACAGAGTGCTAATGGCCACCGAAAAGGGACCACCTCGGCGTTTTTTCTGAACGCGGAATGGGCCCTCCGCAGGCCCTTGCTATCGGATCAAGACCGACTGCAGGCTGAAGCCTGCAATCGCATGCTTCGGCGTCAGATGGTCGACATTGTGCGTTCCAACGGCGTTGGTGACCTGTTCGACTGGCGCGACCAGGACATCGCTGAGATCTGTCTAGAGGAGATGGCCAAGCGCGGCGATGAGCAGGTTCAGGGTTTTGATGCTGACAATCTCGAGGCTCTGGCCTCAGGTGAGGTGTGCGGATTCACCGGTGAGGATCTGTTGCCGGGTGCTCAGGATTTCGGTGCATCAGCTGAGCAGACCGCTATCAGTAGCCATCGCACCGACCCTGTGCTGCAGGAGCATCTCAACCGTCAGCGGGGAGTTCGCAAAGGAACCTTCGGTGCTTTTTGCGCGAACTATCGACTGGCCAGGACTCAGCCTGATCCGGCTGCGACAGAAGCTGCTGCGATGATGCTTGAGCTGCTGCCTCACGTGCATCAGCTTGGATACCTCAAGTGGTGGGTATGCCGTGATGCCTGGGCCGAGGCTCTGGTTGCCTTGGGGGCTTGAATGGCGCGGCATCTGGGCGTTCGTCCTTGGTTTGGCTGTCACGCCCGGTGATAGGGACTGCCCTGAAGGATCGACTGTGCTCTGTAGAGCTGTTCAAGAAGTAGCAGCCGGGCTAGTTCATGGGGGAACGTCATTGGCGAAAGGCTCAGCTGCCAGCGGGCTGAGCTCTTGAGTGCATCGGTGAAGCCTTCAGCGCCACCAATCACAAAGGCCAGACGCTCAGAACCCAAGTCCCGCAAACGATCAGCGAAGCCCACAGAGGTCAGGGTGATGCCCTGCTCCATCAGCAGCACCGGACATTCATCGCTACGCAGGGCCTGACGGATCGCCTCCGCTTCCTTCTCAGGGTTGCTGTCACGCAGTTCGGTGACGCCCAGGCCAGGCAGCCGTTTGAGGTAGAGCTCCACACCTTCCTGAACCCAGCGCTTACGCACTTTTCCGACCGCGATGATGCGGCAGCGGGAGATGTTCATGGCATAGCGGCTTCAGTCCATTTCGTCGTCTTGTTCCTCGAGAAACATCTGCCCGAAAGCCACATACAGACTGTCCTCTTCGCTGCCGGGAATGACATCACGGCGTTGAGGCCGGGTGTTTTTACCCTTGCCCGTCGAACGGGTCGGCAAGGCTGACGGGGATGCAGCCGAATCCTTCGTCACGGTAGAAGGGGCATTCCGCTGCTGGCGTCGTTCACTGTCGACCCGCTCTTCTGCATCACGCAATCTCGCTATCAGATGCTCTGGAACGGTGCCGTCCTGGCTCACCTGCATCAGTTCATGGAACAGAGCTTTGGGATCCTGCTCAGTTTCCACTTTGTGGCGGGGCCGGCTGTCTTTGGCGGCGCGTTTCGTTTCGGTTGCCGGTGCGGGGATGGCTTCAGGAAGCTGACGTCCCAGTTGCCTGAGCCGCTCCAGGCTGCGGGGATCGAAGCTCATGAGCAGCCAAGGGTGTCGCGTGTTTCGCGGCCTGTTACTGGATTGGTGCCGTCGGCGGCGGCGCAGAGTGTTTTGAGTGCGTCACCGCGGAAAGGCACGTTGGTGAAATCGGCACCTGTGATCGTCACGTTGATGAAGCGGGTGTTGAAGGCAAAAGCATCTTCGAGAACAGCGTCCGTGAGGTTGGTGCCATCCAGCACCGCTGAATCCAGCGTTGCGTCGCGCAGGTTGGCTCCTGCGAGGTTGGCGTCTTGAAGCTTGGCTCCATAGAGGCTGGCGCCCTGAAGGTCGCTGCCAGACAGATCAGCTTCACGCAGGTTGGTGAGGTTGAAGGTCACGCCCTGCATCTCCCGGTTGGAGAAATCAGCACCGATCAACACCTGTTTGGCGTAATCCATCGCAGCCTCAACCGGCTGAGCAGGCAGACCCACCAGCAGAAGCAAAGCAAGCAGAGAGGCCAGTAGATGTCGTTGCATCAGCGGATGAAGAACGCTGTTCAAGCCTAGAGCGCGTTGAACACTGTTTTAAGCGAAACGCTGAGTGAAGGTGTCGAGGAGCTGTTTGTGAAGGATTGGCATTCAACTGCAGGCGAAGAATCACATTGCCGAGGTATCAGGCTTTTTGGTACCAGGCTTTGTTTTTGCCGGGAAGACCTTGAACTGTTCTTCTGTCATTGCTTGTCAGCATATTTTTGAATGCATCACTTTTGGCAATCAACCAGTCGGGATCATTCGATCAAAAGGGCGAGGCAAACTTTAAATGACAGATTCAAATATATTATTCCAGTCGATCAGCCAGATTAAAAACTTTGATACGGGTTCACAATTAATGATGCAGCTGATGTCTAAGGTTGTGTGCTCAAATTGGATTGCCCCCTTGTGCTTTCGTTGAGTGATTGAACTGGAATGCCCTTGACCCAATGATCAAAAATCTTTTCTGTTGCACCGGTTGTATATTGAAAAAACATCCAGTCATCCCAGATACGCAGAAGAGTTTTTGCTTCCAGTGGCAGAATTCTTTGTTTGGGAACTTGTTGTACTGGCATTGGCACAGTGATTCTCAGTGAAGGTTCAAGAACTGTCCAGGCGCTTGCCTTTTCCGTTGTCATTAAAACGAGATCGACCTGATTGTTGTTTAAGGCTTCGATCAGTAAACGATTGGTGCGTTGTCGTATAAAAATCGCTTCAGGTGCAGCCTGGCTCAATGTTGAATCAACCAAATTTTTGCCTTCTAGAATTCCGATCCTCAACGTTTTATATTTTTTAAGATCATTCCATTGTTTGATGGTGCTGAATTGAGGCTGCTTGCTTAGGAACGAAAGACTCAGGTCTCTAAGAGATCTTGTAGACAGAAATTTGGAAATTACTTTGTGGCTGGTAATAACGTTAGAAAGGGTCATGTCGCAATTATGTGATGCAAAAAAGTTCTTACTCAGTTTTGTGCTTTTGCCGATTGGTTTGTTGAACGACTTGAACAGTTTGAACTCCGGTTTCAAGCCCATCTCTTCAGCAAAAAGCAGGCCGATTTCAATATCCAGTCCGACAAGATTGCCTGAGGAGTTTTTGTATGACATTGGGTAGTCATTTCTCATAATGCAATAATGAATAATTCCTTGTTTCTTGATCCTTTGCCATGAGCCAGGTTCTGAAATCTTTGTGTGTGAGAGATCGATTTTCGCAGTTCCTTTTGCCACTGCAAAGCCCTGCGAAAGCATTTGCTCTTTCTCCCAGTTGACGGGTGCAGGAACCCTGTTGAAGATTGCATTAATCGTTGCAATGAATAGGGGAATGCTTAGATACGATATTGCCGCTGGCAAAAGCCTTTGTTGTTGTTCGTGTGTATTTCCCAGGCTGATCCAGGTGCTTATGATCACGAGGCTGAAGACACTGCTGCATTCCAGTAGGGTTCCGAGTCGAGCAATAATTGTTTGATCAAGAGTCACATAAAGGTCAACAAGTTGATTGGATAGATTCAACCTGTTGATCATGAATGTCATTGCCATGACTCCCTCCATGAACGTGCTGGCAAGGCCTGTGAGCAGAAACTCCGGATAAGCTTCGATGATCAATGGTCTGCCAGTCATCCATTCTGAAAAAGGAATGAATGCAATAGAGGCGATTCTGCCCATGCCAGGAAAGACCAATGCCAGAGGTGTAAGTAGCTCAATGGGGAGTTCAATCTCCTTGATAAGGGCTGAATTTGCGGATTGATTATGAGTGCTGATATGGTGAACTTTGCGTTTTTCTTCTAAAATCAGCTGCTTAATGATATTGATTATTGAAGGTAAGACGACAAGCATGTTTGCTGTAGCGAACGCAATCAGCATGGGGTTCTTGAATCTATTGATAATTTTCTTGGCTTTGAAAGGGGTTAGGCCTTGGACGATTAGGGGGAGAATGAGGAATGTCAACAGCAGCGCAATTCCTGCCTGTAAAGCTACGTAGATCCCGATTCGTGGGATCTGTGAACTGCCTATTTTATTGGCACTGCTCGCCACAATTGCAAGAACTCCAAGTGGGGTGAATTTAGAAATTGTTGTTGATATTTTTAACAATCCACTGCAAAGAGTATCAAATATTTTGATGAGTGATTTTCTTTTTGGGATTCTGATTAACGCAATTCCTAGCATTAATGAAAAAAGCACAATTGCCGGTATCTGGGTTTGTGCAAATGCCTCAAATGGGTTTGAAGGGATAAAGAGTTCGACTAAATCAAATGATTCTCCTGTTTCCAGAAGACTGGGTTGGTAAAACGATCCTTGTTGCCAATCAGGAAAGCCCAGCGGTATGAGGCAGACAGTCAGCAAAATAAGTGCCCAGAAAAAGACAAGCACAGCTCCTGCTCTGATTAAGAGCCGACCGGCCTGATGCATTTCCAGCCTTCCCACGCCAGCGATGAGAGATAGGCTGATAAATGGTAAAACAGGCATTTGAAATAGCCTTATAAATCCATTGCCGACGGGTGATAAATAAGTCGTTGCTTGGTCGGGTAGGAGCTGTCCCAGTATGAAGCCGACACCCATGCCCTCGATAACCTGGGCAGCAAAGTTTTGTCGATTGAATCGTTTGATTAATTGCATGAAATCCCGTGAAATTGATTTCATGCTTTGGCTGTCCTATGGATAATTCATAGCGCTTCCAGTTATTGCGGCACCCCATTTGCAACATGCCTGGGTTTCTTTTGTTGTATGAACTGGCTTGCGGCGGCGATGCGTCAATGTTTTTGATCGAGTGATTTTCTTCCTGGTTGTTGAGCTCTGATTTTTCTGATCATCCTGGCTTCAGCACGGTCTGCTCCGATGAATCGAATCGCTCTGGCGTGTCTTTTCAATGGCATGCAATGTTTGAACTTGCTTCCATCCATGTCGTGATGAATTGGCATCTCAGGTGATTGGAGCAAAATATGCTTTTTCAATGTTGTGTTGTTCAGGCTCTTTGTTTACACGGCTTGGACACTTGGTCGGGTTGGTGTTGCTGCCATCCAATGATCGTCTTCTTGGGTGGGTTCAATAGTCGTTCAATCAAGTCATCGTCATCAGCACTGTTTGTGAATGAACGTCATCAGGAGTTGTCCGCTTGTCTGATGACAACCCTTTCAGCAGCTGATGGGGAATGCTTTCTGAATCCAGGGGGCTGATCTTGAGCGCTGTTGATGCAAAGAGTGATCCCGGTCGCTGGGCGGAGCAGCGTGCTCTCAATCTGTTGAAGAACCGTGGCTGGAGCTGCCTGGCTCAGCGCTGGGCCTGTCGTTATGGCGAACTTGATCTGATGATGATCAAACCGGGTCGCTCCGGGCCACGCATGCTGATGGTTGAAGTCAAGGCCAGGCGGCGATGCGGCCTCGATTACTGGGGGGTGAAGGCTTTTGTTCCGATGAAACGCAGACGCCTGGCGCGGACCGTTGCCTGTTGGCAGTCGTGCAACCCCTGGAGTGATCAGGGGCATCTGGAGGTGGTGCTCGCGCTGGTACCGCTACCTCCCAGTTCCAGGCCTGTGCGCTGGATCAGGGTGCCAGAGCTTGGGATTACCTGATCAGAACTTCAATCCTCTGCACAGCCTGAAGAAGGCCTTGCGGAATATCACTGATGACCAGATCGGCAGAACGTTGAAGCGGATGGATATAGCGCCGTTCCCCAGGAAACATGTTCAGCAGCATCTGGCGAAGCACAGATGGCACTGAGCGCGCACGTTCGCGCACATCGCGTCGCAGTCGCCGTATCACCCTGATTGGGAGGAATGCGCTCACATAAATCAGAAGATCAGGATGGAGATGATTCATCAGCAGCTGCGGACCAAAGGCTCCCTCCAACAGCACGACGTCGCAGGTTGTCTTCAGAGACTCCCAGCTGACGGCCCTGGTGCTCATGTCGTAACGACGTCGATGCTGCAGACGGCGCTCGAGCAGAGCCTGAACGTCTCCGATCAGTGCATCCCTATCGATGGCATCGACCGTGTCGAATCCATAGATCGAATTCGGTGTCCAGTGCTCGCGGTAGTAATCGTCGGAGCCGATCACCAAAGCAGCAATCCCGCTTTGCGCGAGCGACGTCTTCAGCTCCTTACTGAAGTGGGTCTTGCCTGCCGCTGAAGGGCCTGCGATCAAAATCAGCAGGGCCGGTCTGGTCATCAACCGCCCGAAGTCTGAACAACAGCATCATCGCGTTCTGCATGCACCCTTTCCGCTCCTTGATGCTGCCGCTCAGCACTGTCTCCGCTCAGCACTGTCTGCGCTGATGCACAGTGAAACCATGCCCCGCATGACATGAGCTTCGCAGGACATACGGCCCGCAAACGGTTTGGTCAGCACTGGCTTCGGGATGAACGGGTTCTGGATCGGATCCTCGAGGCTGCAGAGCTGACGCTGGCGGATCGTGTGCTGGAGGTAGGGCCTGGCCGTGGTGTCCTGACCGAACGTCTGCTCAGCAGTCCTGCTGCCTTCGTTCACGCTGTTGAGTTGGACCGTGATCTCGTGGCAGGTCTGCGTGCGCGTTTCGGTCCCAAGCCGCGGTTTTCGCTCTGTGAGGGGGATGTTCTTGAGGTGCCTCTGACGCTTCCGGACGGCGCTCTGGCTTCCAAGGTGGTGGCGAATATTCCCTACAACATCACAGGGCCCCTGCTCGATCGTTTGATCGGTCGTCTGGATCGGCCCGTCGAGCCTCCCTACGAACGACTCATTCTCTTGGTGCAAAAAGAGGTGGCAGAGCGCATTCGTGCCCGTCCCGGACACAGCAGTTTCAGTGCTCTGAGCGTGCGTCTCCAGCTTCTGGCTCGTTGTGCAAGCGTTTGTCCTGTGCCGCCTCGTTGCTTTCAGCCACCTCCAAAGGTGCAGTCCGAGGTCATCCGGTTGGATCCCTTGCCGGCGGATCAGCGCCCAGATCCGGATCTCTGCCGTCGGGTGGAACGATTGCTCAAACAGGCTTTTCTCGCTCGACGCAAGATGTTGCGAAACACGCTTGCCGGTGTCAAACCTCCGGATCAGCTCCACGAACTGGCACAGCAGGCGGGGATTGATCTGCAGCAGAGGCCTCAGGAGGTGGCACCTGAGAGCTGGGTGGCCCTGGCCAGGGGATTGAGTCAGGCGGAAACAGGCGAGTGAGCTGCCGAAGCGGGATCGATGTCTGCGCCTGTCTTGGATCTGCGATCCGCAAGGCATCGTGCCCACGATTCCCTTTGAAAACTGGGCTCTGACCGTGGTTTAGCCTCCTGAATTCGGTCGGAGTCCGGCCAACTCCGCTGCGTTCTGTTCATGACGGCTCCGGTTTGCGTCAGCGCTCCGGCCAAGATCAATCTGCACCTCGAGGTGCTTGGCCTGCGCAGCGACGGGTTTCACGAACTCGCCATGGTGATGCAGAGCATTGATCTCGCCGATCAGCTCGATTGCGAGAACACCGCTGACGGGACTCTTTCCCTCAGCTGTGATCAGCCCGAACTCAGTTGCGGTGACGACAACTTGATCATGCGGGCGGCCAGGCTGCTGCGACAGCGATCCGGATTCTCAGAGTTGGGTGCACGCATGCATCTGCGCAAACGCATTCCCATCGGCGCTGGTCTCGCGGGAGGTTCCAGCGATGGTGCAGCAGCGCTGGTTGCACTGAATACGCTCTGGAGTCTTGGGCAGACCCTCTCCCAGCTTGAGACTCTTGCTGCCGATCTCGGATCCGACATGCCGTTCTGTGTTGCTGGCGGCACCCAGCTCTGTTTTGGACGAGGAGAGCGGCTTGAGCTGCTGCCAGAACCGTCCGTGCCGATGGGTGTTCTGTTGGTGAAGGATCCGTCCATCAGTGTCTCGACTCCGTGGGCCTATGGCGAGTGCAAACGCCAGCGTTTCGATCACTACCTCGATGGTGAGTCAGCCTTTGAGCAGCGTCGTGAAGAGCTTCGATCCTCTGCATGGCTGCACCCTCTGCGAGCTGAAGCTCCTCCGCCATTGCGCAACGACCTTCAGGCCGTGGTGGCACCGCAGAACTCCTCGGTGCGAAAGGCGCTGCAGCTCCTTGAGGCATTACCGGGCCAGTTGCGGGCGGCCATGAGTGGTTCAGGGCCGAGCTGCTTTGCTCTGTTCCCCAACTTCGCTGCGGCTGAACAAGCCCGTCAGCGAACGACCGAGCTGTTTCTGGCAGAGGGTTTGCAGTCCTGGAGTTGCTCACTGTTGCCACACGGCGTCAAGCTGGCGGCATGAGTGACAGCAACACAGCCTCAGCGAAACCCCGTAAAGGACCACTCAGTTTCCTTTCGGGATCCATCACCAGCCTGGTTCTGGCCTGGTTGAGTTTTGGCCTGAGCAAAAAAGTCGTGATCTATCTGTCAACTCACTCTTCGAATTTCAGCAGCACCACAGCGCAGAACATCGCTTCTGCCATGAAGACTCTGTTCATTGGCATGTGTTTTCTGGCCACATTCAGCTTTGCCTTCATCGGAATTGGTTTGTTCCTGGTGTTTCTTCGCAGTCTTTTCATGAAAGACAAGCTGGACGCTGCCTAGCCTCAGCCAAGATCCCTTGCAGCCATGACCCCCCACGATCTCGGTCAGCTGGTACTGCTGCTGTCTCCAGGTCTGCTTCTTTCAGTGCTGCTGCTGGCGACCTTTGCCGCCGGGGGCTGAACACACCTGGACTGAGATAGCTTGGCCGCTGACGCCGGCATGGCCGGGATTGCAGCAACGCCGTGGCAGGGACGCTTCTTTTTAACGCACTTCGCGAAGCCATCGATGAGGAAATGGCCCGTGATCCCCACGTCTGTGTGATGGGAGAGGACGTAGGCCATTACGGCGGCTCCTACAAAGTCACCAAGGATCTCTACGAGAAATATGGCGAACTGAGGGTTCTCGACACCCCGATTGCCGAGAACAGTTTCACCGGAATGGCTGTAGGTGCCGCGATGACAGGCCTGAGGCCGATCGTGGAGGGCATGAACATGGGATTCCTGCTGCTGGCCTTCAATCAGATCTCCAACAACATGGGCATGCTCCGCTACACCAGCGGCGGCAATTTCACGATTCCAACGGTGGTGCGGGGGCCGGGCGGAGTTGGTCGACAGCTGGGAGCTGAACACAGTCAGCGGCTCGAGGCTTATTTCCATGCCGTGCCCGGTATCAAGATCGTGGCCTGCAGTACGCCAACCAACGCGAAGGGTCTGATGAAGGCTGCCATTCGCGACAACAATCCGGTTCTTTTCTTCGAGCATGTGCTGCTCTACAACCTCACGGAGGACCTACCGGCAGGCGACTACACCTGTGCCCTCGATCAGGCGGATCTGGTCAAGGAGGGCAGTGACATCACGATCCTGACCTACTCAAGGATGCGTCATCACTGCCTCAAGGCTGTGGAACAGCTCGAGGCCGACGGGATCAGTGCCGAACTGATTGATCTGATCAGCCTCAAGCCTTTTGATATGGAGACGATCGCCCGCTCGATCCGCAAGACCCACAAGGTGATTGTGGTGGAGGAGTGCATGAAGACTGGCGGCATCGGTGCCGAGCTGATCGCTCTGATCACCGAGCAGTGCTTCGATGAGCTCGATGCCCGGCCGATCCGGCTGTCCAGTCAGGACATCCCCACTCCCTACAACGGCAACCTCGAGAATCTGACCATCATCCAGCCGCATCAGATTGTCGAAGCGGCTCAGACCATTGTTCGTCAGGGGCTCTGATTGATGGCCCGCCAACAGGGCTGGTTCGCCCTCATTCTTGCGCTTGCTATCGCGGCAGCAGCGGTTCTGTCCAGTTTCCCGCTGCAGCTCGGACTTGATCTGCGCGGGGGCAGTCAGCTCACGCTCGAAGTCCAGCCGGCGGGGGAGATCACCACCATCGGCGCCGAACAGATGGAGGCGGTCAAGGCGGTGCTCGATCGCCGTGTCAACGGCCTGGGTGTGGCTGAATCCACACTGCAGACCGTTGGTGATGATCAGCTCGTGCTGCAGCTGCCAGGCGTCACCGATCCGACCCGCGCCGCAGACGTGCTTGGAAGCACAGCCTTGCTGGAGTTCAGGGCTCAGAAGGAAGGCACGCAGGAGGAAGTGCAAAGCCTGCGACAGCTGAGGGGGCAGCTGCAGAGTGTGCTGGCCACGCGCACTGAGGATGAGGCCTCTGAGCTTGACCCCGAGCAGCAGCAGGAGCTAGCCAACCGTCAGAAGGAACTGGGGCTTGATGGAACGGCCAAGACGGAAACCGATCAGCTGCAACAGCTGTTGGCAAAAACCAACCGGGAAATTCTCGATCGATTCGAACCCACGGCTTTCACCGGCAAGCAACTGATCAGCGCAGGTCGTCAGCAACAGCAGAACGGCTCTGGTTGGGAGGTGACCCTGAATTTCAATGCTGAGGGTGGTGAGAAATTCGCTGAACTCACCCAGTCGATCGCCGGCACGGGGCGTCTGCTTGGCATCGTTCTCGATGGTGAGCTCATCAGTGAAGCCAGCGTCGGTCCCCAGTACAAAGCCGCTGGAATTTCGGGGGGCACGGCGTCCATTTCCGGCAATTTCACGGCAGAAGATGCACGTGACCTTGAGGTTCAACTGCGGGGTGGTTCGTTGCCTTTGCCGGTTGAAATCCTTGAAGTGCGCACCATCGGACCGTCTCTTGGTGCTGAGAACGTCCGTCGCAGCCTGATCGCCGCCCTTTCAGGTCTTGTGTTGGTCGGCATTTTCATGCTGCTGATCTACCGGCTTGCAGGAGCTGTTGCGGTGATGGCCCTCAGCCTCTACGCCTTGTTCAACCTCGCGGTGTATGCCCTCATCCCCGTCACGCTGACGCTGCCAGGCATCGCCGGGTTCATCCTGAGTATCGGCATGGCGGTCGATGCCAATGTGCTGATCTTCGAGCGCATCAAGGACGAACTACGGCGCGGCAACACCTTGATCCGCTCCATTGAAACAGGTTTTTCCGAGGCCTTCTCATCGATTGTTGACGGCCACCTCACCACGTTGATCAGTTGCGCCGCACTCTTTTTCCTGGGCACTGGTCTGGTCAAGGGCTTTGCGGCGACTCTCGGCATCGGCGTTCTGCTGAGTCTGTTCACGGCTCTGACCTGTACGCGTACGTTGCTGCGCTTCCTGATGAGCTATCAGGGCTTGCGGCGTCCAACGAATTTCCTGCCTGCAAGGCAACTTCCCAAGACTGCGTCCTGAGCCATGGCTTTCACTTCACACGAAACCGATGTGCGATCTCTGCGCTTCCCCCTCACCAGCCGTCGAAGGCAGGTCTGGTTGGTGTCAGCCGTTTGTCTGCTGCTGAGCCTGCTCGGAATTGTGCGCTGCTGGACGGACCCTCAGATTGGTTTGCCGTTGAGGCCCGGTCTTGACTTCACTGGAGGAACCCAGATTCAGCTTGAGCGCAGCTGCTCTGACAGCTGCGATCAGCTCAGCACCGTCGCCGTCGAAGCTGAGCTCCAGCAGATCAAGCTGCCAGTTCAGGACGGAAAAGCATTGCCCAAGCTGGAGAACGCTCGCGTTCAGCTCCTCGATGCAGGTCAGTCTGTCGTGCTTCGCATGCCAGCTCTCACTGCGGGCCAAGGGCAAGCTGTGATTGAAGCACTTGAGCCGGTTGCTGGGCCTTTTGAGCCTGGTGGACAGTCCGTTGACACGATCGGTCCGAGCCTTGGTGGACAACTGCTGCGCAGCAGTCTGATTTCCCTGCTGGTCGCCTTCACGGGGATCGCTCTGTACATCACTGTTCGCTACGACCCTCGCTACGCCTTTCTGGCCCTGGTGGCTCTGGCTCACGACATCGTGATTGTGTGCGGCGTGTTCGCCTGGCTCGGACTCATCACAGGTCTGGAAGTTGACAGCCTGTTTGCCGTTGCTCTGCTGACCATTGCCGGATACTCCGTGAACGACACGGTTGTCGTTTTCGACAGAATTCGCGAGCGCCAACGCATCGATGGTGACCTTCCTCTCTCGGTGCAGGTTGACCGTGCTGTTTCAGCCACGCTGACCAGAACCATCTACACAAGCGGCACCACACTTCTGCCCCTGGTTGCCCTCATTCTGTTCGGCGGTTCAACGCTCTACTGGTTTGCCATTGCTCTCGCGCTTGGTGTGGTCGTTGGCAGTTGGTCCAGCATTGCCCTGGCGCCCTCTCTTCTGAGCATCTGGCCATCTCGGTCCGCTGCAGCTGCCAGTGCCTGAACGTTCAGCGACAGCACGAGTCCGCTCCCAGCGCTGGATACCGCTGCTGTTGCTGCTGCTTGCTCTGAGTGATCTCAGAACAGAACTGCGATTGTTGGCGGATCAGGTCACCCTGACGGCTCTGATCTTTGCGGTACGCCATCATTTGCTTGCTGTGGTTGTGCTGGTGTTGCAACCTTCGCTTTGGTTCCACTACGGCCCGCGCCATCGGCGCGTCAGTAACGAAATTGTCGATACCCTCTGACCTCCAGTGAGTTCTGCTGTTCTCTGCTGACTTCCTCATTCCTGTCAACGTCGTATTCAATGCAGTTGAGACGTCGATAAGAACTCACAGGAGTGCATGTTCGGCGCGGGCGTTGACTGGTCTGAACACGAACATCCTCAATGACTTTGGTGGAGGGAACACCGCCGGTATCACCTGCACCCGATGCGGTCGAATTCTCGTTGGGCGGTAACTGCTGAAAGGAACAGAGTTCTTTGGCAAGATCCGTAGCCGCTTGATTGAGACAGGCTTCATAGTCCGCCTCAATCAGGGCTCTGCGCTTCTCATCAGCCAAAAGCTCGAGTTTGCGCCGTTCCTGGCGGGTGAGGGGAATAGTTCTGCGGAAACGCTGTGTGGTCTTGACCGTGAAGGTGCCCCCCTCCTCGATCCAGCGTTCGGCTTCCTGCTCGGCCTGCGCTTGAGTTGGATAGGAGGGGAGAAGCTCCTGATGCTCCAACGTTGAACTGGTTCGACGCAGGTTGGAGTAAAAGAAGCCGGCGTAGATCAGCAGGCCTACCACTCCGCTTCCGGCCACCGTTGCGAACAGACTCAGGGAGGAGGGCCGGTCCAGGGATCCTGCTCAGAAGCCGTCGAAAACTAGCAGTCTGCCTCTGGTGTCTGCAGCGCTGACACGTTGTGCTGTCACGGTTTTGCCTATTCTTCCCACATCGTGAGCAAGAACCGCCATGTCACTTGATCTGGACGCCAAGAAGACACTGTTGCGGAAAATCCCTCATGGGTTGTTCATCTGCGGCGTCGCGGAAGGTGATGAGGTGAATGGATTCACTGCAAGCTGGGTCACCCAGGGTTCATTCGAGCCGCCTCTGGTGGTGATGGGGGTGCGTGCCGACAGCACCAGCAACGGCATGATCAAGCGCACGCGTCGTTTTTCGCTGAACGTGCTGGCTGCCGACCAGAAGAATCTGGCTGCGACATTCTTCAAGCCCCAGTCCGCGGTGGGAGGCCGGTTTGAGGCTGCGCCCTTTGAGCTCGGCTCCCTTGGTCTGCCGATTCTGAAAGATGCCCTGGGCGGTGTTGAGTGTGAACTGGTGGGTGAGCTGGCTCACGGTGATCACACTGTCTTCATCGGTGAAGTCAAATCAGCGGTGCTTCACAGAGATGGAGATGCCCTTGAGCTGAGCACCACCGGCTGGCAGTACGGCGGTTGAGTCTTCTTGGGCTGAAGCTCTGAAGACCAGATCTGAATGGCGTCTGCTTCGACATGGACAAGCGTTATTCAGATTTTTTCTCTGAAGCTGCTGGTTGTTGTTGCGTCTTGAGGATGACTCCCGACGTTTGTAGTGAGTTCTTAATGTGTTAAAAGTGAGTAGTTGAAGATTATCTATGCTTCGTAGAACATTTATTGGTTTAACAACATTTACATTTTTGTATTGGGCAGTTTTGGATTGATGAAGCGCTCAAAAGCAGAAGGACGAAATAACAACATTCAAAATCAATTTGTCAACACTCAGGTTTCTGAAACCGCCAGTGTTTTGATTAACTTCTTCCAAAGATATGGCTATAGGTTGGTTCAATCCGGGCCCTTGGTGGCCGGCCATGAGTTTAACGGAGGTTTGTAATTTGACGACAATCTCCGGCTGATTAGCGTCAATGACTTTTGTATACAACCGACTTCACGGGGGGAAGATGTCAGCGAAAAGTCCAGGCCAGGGACGCTTCCGCTCTTTCACATAATCAGCCTGGGATCACTGGACGGTAGCAAGCCCAATCAAAGTGTTGACCTCGCCCTGAAGTTGTTGGTTGGCCGGATCGGCCTCGCGCCTGATCGATTGAAAATCACTGGAACAGAACATGTCCTGGCTCATTTGCCTTTGCTTCAAAAATACGGAATTCAACAATCGCAGATTCGCTTCGTTGACTTGAATGAGGCTCGGATGGCTGGAAAAGGATCAGGCTATTTTGAACTCAAGGGTCATCCCCGTTCGCCGTCCTTGCAGACGTATTCGATTGAATATGTTTTGCCCGACGGCCAGGAAATTGAAATTGCTGAGATTGGCCTCAACACAGACTGGGGTTTTGGTGTAGGTGTCGAACGTTTGACAATGGCTCGTCACGATCAGGCACTGACCTGGGATCAAGCCCTCAAGAGTTTCAGGACTTCGGTTCAATCAAGCGCTGATCGTCAAAATCTCCCATTGCCTGTGGGGTACTACAAAATCCTTGAGCTCTCGCAACCGGCTTGAAACGATTCAGACGCTTAGGTCCAGCGGTCCATGATCTTTTTAACCACAACCTGCTCCATCCCCACCTGAAGCACCACCACCAGAGGAAGCGCCAGTAAAACCCCAGGTAGTCCCAGCAGAGCACCCAGGCTCAGCTGGGAAGTCAGGGCAACCGTGGGCAGGAGATTCACGGTGCGCCTGAGCAACAGCGGTGTGAGAACGAAGGCTTCCAGGTTCTGCAGTGCAAGTCGCAGCACCAACACCTGAAGCATTGTTCCCGGTGAGATCATCAACGCCAGGCTGAGAGGCAGAAGCGTTGCCGCTGTGGGCCCGATCGTCGGCACGAAGGTCAGCAGTCCACAGACCAAAGCAGAAAGTAGGGCCAGGGGAATGCGCAGAATTGCCAGACCTGCCCAGGTGCAAAGAAACATCGCCAGGGCAGAGAGGGTCATGCCAGCCAGCCAGCCACCCAGAGCGGTGCGGCACTGGTCCAGCAGATCCTCCATGGATGCGCGGGCTGGCCGCGGAGTTGCAGCAATCACCATGCGTCGGTGTGCTGAGGGGTCCAGGGCAAGCAGCACAGCCAGCAGGCTCATCAGCAGCACCTGAACCAGGCCATTGGCCGCTCCACCAGCCACGCCGAGCAATTGAAAGCCGAACGGTTGAATGCGCTCCCAGCTGAATTGGTCGGGCAGGCTGCGCGCCAGCTCACCAAGCAGGGGCTGACTGGACAGCAGGGCCTGAACCTGGCCGAAAAGCGCAGGCAACAGGGTCGTGAGCTGTTCGAATTGGTTGATCAGCTGTGGCAGCAGCAGCTGCATGACCAGCAGCCCCCCAATGATCCCGATCAGCAGCACCGTCAGCAGAGCGAGCGGACGGGGTAATCGGTAGCGCTTGATCAAATGGTCAACGGGAACATCGAGGGCGACAGCCAACACCACGGCACCGAAAAGCACCAACAGCACCCAACGCAGCTGCCAGGTCAGCAGAGCAAGCACCACAAGGGTGAGAGCTGCCAGCAGATTGCTTGGATTCATGCGGCCGCGCGACGCTTCTTCCATGGATCCAACAGGTCGTGGATCACGATCTCCCGGATCAGCACCTGTATCACCACTGCCAGAGGCAGGGCCATCAGCAACCCCAGCGGTCCAAACAGCACCGTGAAGATGAACTGTGCAGTCAGTGTGAGGCCAGGAAGCAGGTTCACCTGGTGCTGCATCACTGATGGTGTGATCACGTAGCTCTCAACGTTTTGAATGACCACGTAGAGACCCAGGACGGCAAGAGCCTTCCAAGGGGCGTCAAGCAGAGCCACCGCCATGGGGAACACAGTGCTGAGGGTGGGCCCCACATTGGGAATGACGTTGAGCAAACCAGCCAGCAGAGCGTTGGCCATCACCAGCTTCACGCCAAGCAGGGATAGTCCGATTCCCGCCAGCAGCCCCACGCACAGCGAACTGATCAGCACTCCGATCATCCAGCTGCTCAGGGCTTCGCCACATTGCAGAAGAATGGTTTTGGCCCGTCTCCTATAAAAAGACGGCACCAGCTGAATGGCCACATTGCGATAGGACTCCGGCTGAATCGCCACCATCAGAGCCACTGCAAACATAAGCACCAGCTGAATCAGTCCGTTGCCGAGATTGCTGGCAAGACCCAGCAAACCTTTGATTCCTCCACTGACGCCGGAGGCTAGAGCCGTGCTGTTGGGGAGAGATGACATGTCACCCGGAGCGAACCGAGCTCCGCCATCAGCTGAATCACCTGCTCCGTAGACGAGTGATGAGGCATGGTTGAGCCATCCCATCACGATCTGTTGGAGCTCGCGGGCCGCAGCAGGCAACTGCTGTAGCAGCTGTTGAAACTGACTGAAGAACGGCGGAATGATCACGGCCACTGCAACAGCCACGATCAAAACCAGACCGAGAAGACAGATGATCAGGGCCAAAGGCCTCTGGATCGTCCATCGCCTGCGCAGGGCGCCTACAAGAGTGCAAACCGCCATGGCCAGAACCACAGCTGCGAAGAGATGAATCAGAACTTCGCGGAGGCTCCAAAGCAACAGCCCGGTTGTCAGCAATGCCGCAAGTCCGAGCCAGTGCTGAAATTTCACCCGTTTGTTCCTTCCTCACTGGATTCATTGTCGCCGGAGTTCTGCGAATAACCCATTCCATTGGCATCCGCATAACGTTGCGCAAAGCGCATAAAACGTTCGAAATCCGCTTCGCTTTTCCAGGTGTAGGTCGCTTCCAGAGCAAAAGCCTTGCCGTTCACGAAACGGCCGTTCACTTCACGGGTCACCATTTCGCCTTCTTCATCCACCATCCACATGCCGGCGATCGCTTCCATCGTTTCCGGTGCGAGTGCCTGCGGTTCCTCGAAAACAAAGATGGCCTGCCCGGTGCGACCATCGCGGCTGCGGGTCATGCGGATATCGGGAACAACCGGCTCGTCAGTGCCGCGGAAGAACTGAATCGCCGCCTTGTCACCTTCTGCCATGGTTCATCAACTTGGAGGTGTGGATCTTAATTGGAGATCCCAGGGATGATGTGCCCTTTATCCAGAAGCAGTTTTGCCGCTTGCTTGCTGTCGAGTCCATGGAGATTCACCGAGGATCTAGTCGGTGAACGCTCAAGTTCACGGTCATAACAGCTGTCGTAGTAATCGAGCATGGCCTCACAGGCCGCATCCCAGTTCTGGGAATCGATCGCTTCAATGGCCTCACGGGTGCGCTGAGGGCCAAGGCGTTTCTGTATCCGTTCCGTGGCCTGCCGCAGTTCGGCCTGCTCATGACACGAGTAGACCTCCACAAGTCGCTGAACCCGTTCCTGGTCACTGCGCTGGATCTCCAGTACCGGAGACGTTTGCATCTGATCGAATAACCCTTTGGGAATCCTGCAGCGACCCACCTGGATGCTTTCGGCTTCCAGCCAAATTTCCTGAATTCCTTTGAGGCGCAGGGTCTCAAGGCATTCCGCCAGTTTATTTTCGTAATGCTCGCTGGTTGGTTGCGGCGGCAACCCCAGATTGCCGAAACTGCTGCCGCGGTGGCTGGCGAGACCCTCGAGATCGATCACGCCAACGCCCTGTCTGTTTAATTCCAGAAGCAGATCGGTCTTGCCCGTTCCTGTCTTGCCGCCCAGCACCCGCAGCGGCCAGGTCTGGTCGAAGCGATCCAGCACCCACCTTCGATAGCTCTTGTACCCCCCATCCAGCACGGAGACAGGGTGATCGCTCAGGCCAGCCAGCCAGCCCATGCTGTTGGACCGCATGCCTCCACGCCAGCAGTAAATCCTCAGTGGCTTTGTGGGTCCTCCGGCTGCAGTTGTGAGTGCAACAGACAATGTCTCGAGGGAAGGGCCGCAGAGCTTTAATCCCAGTTGGATTGCTTCTAGCCGACCCTGTTGCTTGTAGGACAACCCCACCTGATGACGCTGATCATCGCTGAACAGGGGGATGTTCACAGCCCCTGGCCAGTGGCCTTGAGCAAATTCCGTGGGTGTTCTTACATCCACGATGGTCCCGGTCGCCATGCGGAAGCAATTGAGGCCGGTCACGATGCTGTTACCCATGCCTGACATAGTGGGCCAATGCTGAGCAAGTCAGTGCCGGCACCTCGCCATGCTTTCCGGACGACCACCCTCCACACAACTCGGCATTGATCAGTTGCTGGATCGACTGATTTCGGGATCATCTCGGCAGAAGCGTTCGACGGCTTCAGCGCTGGAGAAGGTTTCAGAGGAGCTTTCAGGCAAAGCTGTTGTTGCCCTGAAGGCCTATTCGCCCGAGGGGGATGACTGGAGAGCAGGCTGGATTCTGCAGATCCTGCAACGTCATCAGCCCAAGGCTCTGGAGGCCATTCCAGGTGTCTCCAGTGGTTGGTTCCAGATGCCGTCGTCCTGTGGGATCGATTACTCGGCTCTGCAGCAGGCATTACTTCGGGAACAGTTTGAGGAGGCTGATCGCCTCACCAGTTGCGCCCTGCGTCAACTCGCCGGCGACCAGGCGGTGCAACGGGGATACGTGTATTTCAGCGAAGTCCCTGCCATGGAGGCCCTGGATTTAACCACCATCGACAGACTCTGGATCGCCTACTCCCAGGGACGATTCGGATTCACGGTTCAATCTCGACTCCTCAGTGCACTCGGCGGGCGGTACGACAGGCTTTGGCCAAGGATCGGCTGGAAGAAGGATGGTGTCTGGACCCGCTATCCAGGCAGTTTTGAGTGGTGCATGGATGCGCCTGAAGGACACATGCCATTGGTCAACCAACTCAGGGGAGTGCGTCTGATGGATGCTCTTCTGCAGCATCCCGGACTGGCGAGCAGGTCCTGACACCCAGGGTTTTCTCTGGCAGAACGTCAGCAGGCCGGTAATGTCGAAAAGGATGAAACAGCGCTGATGTTCAGCCGATTTCTACCTTCGTTCCGGTGGGCTGATTTCATCCTTCCGTCAACGTTTCAGCTCAGTCCGTTGATGGAGCTGTTGTTGGAGCCGGTTGACTGCAATGAGACTTCGTGTCGACTGCAACTGGGTCTCCAGGAAGCACTGGTCAATGCCGTGCGTCACGGCAATGCCGGAGACCCTCGCAAGTGCCTGCGAATCCGTCGGATTCTCACGCCGAACTGGTTGATCTGGCAGATCCAAGATGAGGGCGATGGTTTGTCGAGAGATGCACGACAGGGTTGTCTGCCGGATCGAGTCGATGCCAATCAAGGGCGCGGTCTTTTTTTGATGCACCAGTGTTTTGATGACATCCGCTGGAGCCGTCGCGGCAACAGGGTGCAGCTGGCCTGCCGTCGACCAGGATCAAGCCAGGGGGCGATCAGTGCCGAGGGCAGCCAGGGTCTTTCAGCTCTCCCCTGATCCAGCCCAGAGCCTGCTGAGTGAGTGCTTCAACATCATCATTGCGTCCATTCTGGAGCAGCTGTGCCAGCGCCGCAGCCAGTAATTCGGCTCCGCGTCGATCGGCATCAGCTTTGAGCCTGTGCCATTCACGATCACTGATGCTGAGGCTCTGATGCAGAGTCAGGGCCTGTTCAATCGCTTGTTCTGGCCATTTCTTCGCGGACACGTTGGCGTTGGATCAGCATGGTTTCTCTATCCTGACCTGTGTGACCGCTGGTGGTGGTGAACAGGCAGCTTCGCAGTCGGGGAGGTTTGCATGGACTGCAATCTCTTCTCCGTTACCAGCCCAGATCCTGGGAGGCCAAGGATCGCCGCTCGATCCGACGGATCCAGCAACGTCGATTGCTGCGTCAATTGATCGAGGCGGACCCTGAAGCTCTCAACTGGCTGATTACACCAGAACGAGGTCAGAGGTTCTGGAGAGCCTTGCGCTGGGGTGGTCCTGCTCTTGTGCTGGGGTGGTGGCTGACTCGCTGAACCTCAGGCTGCTACTGCTGCGCTATCCACCACCACCAGTGAATCAGGGGCTTCCTGAAGGCGCTCCTCAGGATGGGGCTGGCCCTCCTGCGGTGAAGGAAGGGGTTGGCCTTTTAGCCAGGCCTGATAAAGAGCCCGCCGGCGGCGATCTTCTGCAAGCACCAGACGATCCGCGGCTGCTGTTGGGCTTTCCCCGGAATTCAATGCCGTTCTCAGGCAGATTCCGAAACCTTGAGCTTCAACCTGAACCTTCCCTTCCATGAAAACGATCTGGAAGGTCCATCCCCGCAACCAGCGGATCCGAAAAGGATTCGACATGGACGGAGTCCCTGAGTGAATGCACCATATGGGGTTGCCGTGCCCCTGCAAGCGTCTATGTCAGGGAATCACTGTGTTGAGGTGATGAATTCTTGGTGGCCGTCCACACCCTGGTCATGAAATGAGATTCGGCCTGAACATCACTGAAACCTGCATCTTCGAGGCGCTGGTCAATGTCGTCACTGATGAAATTGCGGTAATAGGGCTCGTGAAACACTCGCCTGAAATTGTCCATGGCAACGTCGAACTGAGGCGAATCCTTCAATTGAACAGAATCCGCCAAAACCAGAACCCCGCCGGGTTCGAGCAGTCGATAGCAGTCCTGTAGCACTGCCTGCCGTGCATCGGCTGGCAGTTCGTGGAATAGGAACACGCAGGTGATCGCCTGGAAGCCGGCGTCATCAAAGGGCATTCGTTCTGCATTGCCCTGAACCAGCTGTACCAGTGGCTTGTTGGATTGGTTCAGCCATCGATTGGCCTGGCGCAGATAGGCCTCGGAAAGATCCACTCCCACCAGAGTGGCCTGTGGTAGCGCAGCACGGATCTGATGCAATGTTCTGCCCGTGCCCGTGGCGACATCAAGAATGCGCAGGCTGCCCTGGGCACGATCGTCAAATCGGTTGAGTCCCTTGTGCAGCGAAGGAAGGATTCGACGACGCATGGCATCAGCGGCGCCGTTGAACAGGATGTCGACCTGAAGGTCGTACAGCTCAGCGGAATGATCACTGAGGTAGCCATCGGTCTGATGGTGAAAATTCTGGAGGTAATAGTCCGGATAAAGATCACGATTGGCGAGATCAGGGATGTCCTTGACGTCTCTTGCACGCCTTCTTGCCCAGTTGGAGGGCAGGTCCAGCCAGACCCGTGGATAGCGTTCTGCCCATTCCAGCCAGGGGATATCAAACAGCAGGGACTGGGGGTAAATCCCGGACTGAGAATCCTGCCAGTCACGTGCGTGCAGCTCATCCAGCGACTGACGCAGCGCATCGACCATCGCGCTGGGAACAGGTTGGGTTTTGGGCACCACATCAGGCGCCACCACTTCCATCACCTTGGTGCTCAGTTCCTTGTGAATCAGACCAGCCAGGCTGCGACCCTGCTGCATGGTCCGATAAGCGATTTCAGTGAAGCTGGGCGCCATGAACAGGATTGAAATCCAAGCGGACTTATTTCAATGGATCGTGCCCCGCTCTGTGGGCTTTTGCTGCTGCGATCACGAAAGTTATGTGAAGCCCTCGTGAAAACGGTAGCCGTTGCTACAGAATTGACTCAAGTCCTCCAGGAGCTCTTGATGGCCGTTGAGATCACTTATGCAGGAACGATGACGTCATACTCAGGCAATGTGCTGGAGCGGCGGCAGCGAGCGGCTGCCGAGTTTCTGGCGTGGGCAGAGCACCATGCTCACGATGTGCTGAGGCAGCAAGCGGCCCATGTTCAGGTTGAAGGTCATGATGATCGCCTTGATCAACGCAGCGCTATGGCGCAGCAACAGGTCTGTGCTCGCCGTCGTCTTCATGCCAAGCAACTGCACGACAGTTCGATGGCTCTGCTGAGGCATGGCTGAAGAGACCGGTCCCTGATGCTTTGCAGGGCTGGCACAAAAAAAGGAGCCGAAGCTCCTTTGTGATGAAGGTGACCTGTGGATTAATGAAGGATCAGGCGTCGTAGTACATCACGAATTCGTGGGGATGCGGCCGCTGACGCAGCTGCTGCACCTCTTCGTATTTCAGGTCGATCCAGTTGTCGATGAAGTCCTTGGTGAAGACGCCGCCTTCCAGCAGGTAGTGATGGTCAGCGTTGAGAGCTTCCAGTGCACCGTTCAGGGATGCGGGAACGGTGGCGATCTTCTTCAGCTCTTCAGCGGGCAGCTCGAAAAGATCAACATCAACACCGTCGCCGGGGTCGATCTGATTTTTGATGCCGTCGATGCCGGCCATCATCATCGCGCTGAAAGCGAGGTACGGATTGGCCAGGGCGTCACCGGAGCGGAATTCAAGTCGCTTGGCTTTCGGACTGGGTCCGGTGAGTGGAATGCGCACTGCTGCAGAGCGATTTCCTTCCGAATAGACCAGGTTCACCGGGGCTTCAAAGCCTGGAACCAGTCGTTTGTAGCTGTTGGTTGTGGGGTTGGTGAAGGCCAGGAATGAGGGCGCATGCTTGAGGATGCCGCCGATGTACCAGCGTGCCGTCTGCGAAAGATTGGCGTAGGTCCCTTCCCCGAAGAACAGGGGTTGCCCGCCTTTCCAGAGGCTTTGGTGCACGTGCATGCCTGAGCCATTGTCATTGAAAACCGGCTTGGGCATAAAGGTTGCGGTCTTGCCGTACTTCTTGGCGACATTGCGCACGATGTATTTGTACGTCATGACGTTGTCGGCGGCCTGAATCAGCTCGGCGAACTTCATGCCCAGTTCGTGCTGACCAGCTCCCGCCACTTCGTGGTGGTGCTTTTCGATGGGAATGCCCAACTGAGCCATCATCAGCAGCATTTCCGAGCGGATGTCCTGGGCGGTGTCGTTCGGGGCGACGGGGAAATAACCCTCTTTCTCCTGAATCTTGTAAGCAAGGTTGCCGCCTTCTTCGATCCTGCCTGTGTTCCAGCCGGCTTCGATGGTGTCAACGCTGTAGAACGAACCGCCTTCGGCGGAGTTGTATCGCACGTCGTCAAACAGGAAGAATTCCGGCTCCGGACCGAAGAACGCCATATCGGCAAGTCCGGTGCTTGCCAGGTAGGCCAGTGCTTTCTGGGCAAGAGCCCTGGGACAGCGTTCGTAGGCTTCTCCCGTGCGGGGATCCTGAATCGAGCAGATCATGCTCAACGTTTTATGTCTGTAAAACGGATCGACCCATGCTGTTTCGGGGTCGGGAACCATGGCCATGTCGGAAGCGTTGATCGCCTTCCAGCCACGGATGGACGAGCCATCGAAGGCCAGGCCCTCCGTGAAGGATTCAGGCTCGATCAGGTCCTGACAGACAGTGAGGTGCTGCCACTTGCCGTGCAGGTCCGTGAACTTAAGGTCGATCAGCTCGATGCCTTCATCTTTGATCTGACGAAGCACGTCCTGGGCGGTTTTGGCCATGGCGGGGTATGGAGCCCATAGAAATCGCATCGACCGTAGATATCGATCCGTAGCAGTTTTGTATCAACGAGCACCTTTTTGCCTTCCGTTTCCCTGGGTGGCTTCAGGGGCGCTCTTGGTAACCGTTTCTGTCAGATTGCTGTGATCGCCTTTGCTGGAGCAGGTTTCAACGCGTTGTCGGTGTTACCTTCCAACCAACGTGGACAGGGCTTGCATGCGCGATGCCATCACCGGACTGATCGGTCAGTACGACCAGCTGGGGCGCTATCTCGATCGCTCTGCGATCAATCGCATTGAGTCTTACCTCGATGAAGCGGATGTTCGTGTCCTCGCTGTTGAAATCATCAACCGTGAGGCCTCCGAGCTTGTGCGTGAAGCGAGCCAGAGACTTTTTCAGGCGGATCCCGAGCTGTTGCTTCCAGGCGGAAACGCTTATACAACCCGCCGCTTGGCTGCCTGCCTGAGGGACATGGATTATTTCCTGCGTTATGCCAGCTACTCCTTAATTGCCGGCGACAGCACCATTCTCAACGAGCGGGTTCTGAACGGACTGGATGACACCTACAAGAGTCTGGGCGTTCCAACCGGGCCGACCGTCAGAAGCATGGTGCTTCTGGCTGATGTTCTCTGTGAACGCCTTCTCAACGAGGGTGTTCGTCAGGATCGCTGCGCTCTTGTGCGTCAGCCTTTTGAGCACATGGCCTCCGGTCTTGCCGCCAGCGACGTGCGTCAGCGCTGATCGAAAGTCTCTGAATCATTTCAAGCGGCTTCGGAGTGTCCGTTCAGGCCCAATTTTTGACCGATTGATGCGTAGGCTTCTCGCCATTGATTTCCGGTTCCGGCTCCGCCGATGACGCACCCTCACCTGTCGGTTGACCCGTGCCATCGATGCTCCATCGGTCCGATTGACACACCCGACCGCTTGTTGCTGGGTCCCGGCCCCTCCAACGCTCATCCCACAGTTCTGCAGGCCCTGGCGCGTACGCCGATCGGTCACCTCGATCCGCTTTATGTGGAACTCATGGGTGAGGTTCAGGAGCTGTTGCGCTACGCCTGGCAGACCGACAACCGCCTGACGCTGCCGATGAGTGGTACGGGTAGTTCAGCCATGGAAGCCACGCTGGCCAACACGGTTGAACCCGGTGACACGGTTCTGGTAGCCGTGAAGGGTTATTTCGGCAATCGCCTCATGGATATGGCGGGTCGTTACCGCGCCGATGTTCAGGTGATTGAGAAGCCCTGGGGTGAGGCTTTCAGCCTTGAGGAGATCGAAGCGGGGATCAAGAAGCACAAGCCTGCGATCCTGGCGATGGTCCATGCCGAAACCTCAACTGGCATCTGCCAGCCGATGGAAGGGATCAGTGATCTGTGCCGTGAGCATGATTGCCTGTTGCTGCTCGACACGGTCACCTCCCTCGGAGGCGTGCCGCTCTACTTGGATGCCTGGAAGGTTGATCTGGCCTACAGCTGCAGTCAGAAGGGTCTTAGCTGCCCTCCGGGTCTTGGTCCCTTCACGATGGGACCGCGGGCAGAGGCCAAGCTGGCTGCCCGTCAAGACAAAGTTCCCAACTGGTATCTGGATGTCTCTCTGTTGAACCAGTACTGGGGCAGCGACCGTGTGTACCACCACACCGCTCCGGTGAACATGAACTTCGGCATGCGTGAAGCGCTTCGCCTGCTTTCCGAAGAAGGCTTAGACCAGGCCTGGGCGCGTCACCGTCGCAATGCCGAAGCCCTCTGGACTGGTCTTGAATCACTCGGACTGGAAATGCATGTGCCGGAAGAGCTGCGATTACCAACGCTCACCACGGTTCGCATTCCCGAAGATGTGGATGGCAAGGCTTTCTCCTCTCACCTCCTCAACACCCACGGCATCGAAGTTGGAGGAGGACTGGGTGTGCTCGCCGGCAAGATCTGGCGGATCGGTCTGATGGGTTACAACTCCACACCTGAAAATGTGGATCGTCTGCTCAATCTGTTCGAGACCGAGCTGCCCCGCTTCCGGCAGAACGCTGCCGTCGCTGCCTGAACCAGCGTCCCAAAAGAGCGGATGCTTCAAGCGCCATCACGCCTCCCGTCACCTGCATGTGATGGTGAGCGCTGGGGTGTTTGGAGAGATCAATCGTGCTTCCAAGACCACCCCGTTTCGGATCGTTTGCTCCGTAGATCACCCGACCAACGCGGGCCTGCACCAGAGCTCCCGCGCACATTGGGCATGGTTCCAGCGTCACGATCAGGGTGCACTGGTTCAGTCTCCAGTCGCCGAGAATCAAGGATGCCTGGCGCAAAGCCACGAGTTCCGCATGTCCGAGTGGATCTGAAGCCCACTCGCGCCGATTGCTGCCGTGGCCGATGCAGCGTCCTTTCGCATCCAGCACCACCGCGGTGACAGGAATCTCTCCCGACTCACCAAGCTGCTCAGCGCGTCGGAGCAAGCGTTCCATCCAGGCGTGGATCTGGGCGTTTTCCAGCTCGACCGGTGTCAGTCGCTCGTCCACCCCAATCGTGCAGAGGCGTCCAATGTGCCACCGCAGGTGAGAATGGCTGTTCCTTCCGCGCCCTCCTTGTTCGGATCCTCCAGGACTTCATCGGCGGCATCGACTGCGACCGAACTGTCCGCATTTGCCTCTTCAGATGCACTGGATCCGCAGTTGCAGCGGTTCCTGGAGGACGCCAGCGCTCGTCTGTGTGAATGGCTCGGGTCAGCTTCCCAGCGATCTCCGCTGCCGGCTTTGCGGTTGCTTCCAGAGGCTTTCCCCGAGCAACAGGGGGTGGGTGCGGATCGCCTGCTGGACGACCTTCAGCAGTTGATGGATGGTGCTTACCAGCCCAACCATCCAGGAGCCCTTGCGCATCTGGATCCTCCTCCCAACACAGCATCGATCGCTGCAGAACTGATCTGTGCCGGACTCAACAACAATCTGCTGGCGGAGGAGCTCTCACCGAGTCTCAGTCAACTGGAGCGTCAGCTCTGCAGCTGGTTCGCTGCCCGTTTCGAATTGCCTGATGGCGCTGGCGGTGTCGCCGCGAGCGGTGGCTCCCTCAGCAATCTCACCGCCCTGGTCACCGCTCGACATCGGATGGGGCTGGACCATGACCCCAATGCGGTGATTCTGATCAGTGATGACGCTCACGTGTCACTTGAGAAGGCTGCAAGGGTCATGGGGCTCAGGCCTGACGGCATTCGACGTGTGCCTGTTGATTCCCAGGGATGCATGCGGATTGCAGATCTGCAAGAGCATCTGCAGGGGCTGAAGCAGCACAACCGGCCCTGCATCGCCGTGGTGGCGACGGCGGGCACGACCGTGCGTGGAGCCATCGATCCAATTCCTTCCCTGGCTCAGCTCTGCAGGGACCAGGGTCTGTGGCTGCACGTGGATGGTGCGATTGGCGCTGTCTTTGCCCTCTGTCCTCACACTTCGCAGCTGATGGCAGGGCTTGGCCAGGCTGATTCCATCACGGTGAATCCTCAGAAGCTGCTCGGAATCGCCAAGACCTCCTCTCTGCTGTTGGTGCGTGATCAGTCAGCTCTCCAGGAGACATTTCATACTGGGCTTCCCTACATGGAGCCCGCCTTCGCTGTTGCCCATGGCGGTGAACTGGGCCTGCAGGGAAGTCGTCCCGCTGAGATCCTCAAGCTCTGGCTTGGGTTACGACAACTGGGTGAGCAGGGGATCAATGCTGTGATCGAGAAAGCTCTGTTGAGACGTCAGCGTCTGGAACAGGGTCTTGATCCTGCGGTCCTGGAGATCACCTCAGGCCCGCTGCATCTGCTCGCCTGCGCTCCGCTTGGAGCGGATCCAGCGCGTTGCGATCAATGGACAGCTGCCGTGCGAAAACGGCTGCTCGATCGGCAGATCATGGTGTCCAGACCAGTCCATCAAGGACGGCATCGCATCAAAGTTGTGCTGGGCAATCCCCACACCCCCAATACGCTCATCGACCAACTGGCTGCCGACCTGAACGACTGTTCACGGGAGCTGGTGTGATGCCTGCAGCTCAGAACAAGCGGGGTCGCTGGGTTGCAATCGTCACCGGGACCATGTCGGTGCTGATTGGTGTGTTGTACCTCGGTCTGATTACGGTGCTCGATAGCCGCGGTCCGATGCGTCCTCCGCCGCCCGAGGCCCTGGCCGGGGCGGAAGTCGTTTCTTGGCCTCCTGCTGCAGAGGCTCCACCACCCGTTGCAATGCCGCCTGCAGAAAGTCCTGAAGTGAGCGATCCCGTCGGTTGAGTTCGTAGTGGTGCTGAACCACGTCCTGCACTCCGCCATCGCCCCAGTCCTGGTCCTGCTGGAAATAGGTCATGAAACTGGCGCCCGCAATTCTGGTGAGCCAGCCTGCCGCCACACCCTGCACCGCCCGCCCGAGCAGCAGGGTCGGCAGGTTCACGCTCAGCGCGGTACCGATCAAAGCCACTCCGCCTTTGACCACCCCCAGTCCAGCAAGGGTTCTGCCCACCGAAACTGCCAGTTCCTGGGCCCTGCTGCGGGTCAGCTGGATGCCATACACCGCTCCCACCTCCATCACCATCTGGGCATTCACAGCAGCGGTGCCGAGTAAATCCACTCCGGGCAGTGGTGTTGCAGCGACGACACCAGCACTGATCCAGGTGTAGCGATCGATGATTCGCCGGGCTTCGTCCGAACGCTGACGGTCGAGCAGATCCCGACCAGCGGAACCAAGATCCCTGCATTGCAAAAGGATGTTGTCGGCCAGCAGTTCCTCTCCATCGGCATGAAGCACTGCGGCCAGCCGTCTCACCAGCAGCCCGATTTCGGCGGGTGGCTGAACGGGACGCTGCCCGGGTCGGGGCAGTGACTGGGGGCTTGCACTGGCGGGAATCACATCCTCGGGTTGAAGCCATTCCGAGCAGCGTCGCTTCAACAGCTGCAGAAGCCTGCGTTCCTCTTCTTCACCGCGCAAGTCACATTTATTGAGCACCAGCACTAGACGTTTGCCCAGTCCCGACAGGCTCTGGATCACCTCCAGCTCGCTCTTGCGCAGATCGCCATCAACCACAACGATCATCAGATCCGCTCTGCTGGCTCGGCGCCGTGCCTCCTGCTCGCGTCCCCGTCCTTCCTGGCCTGCTTCAAGGATTCCGGGTGTATCAACAAGAAGCACCCCTCTTTCCAGACCTTTGAGCCGGAGTCGGTAGCTGCGACTCTCGCCGGTGGAGCCCATGGCAGCACCGACATCGCCGACAATCTCCTTGAGCAGGGCGCGGATCAGAGACGTTTTTCCACTGGAGCCGGTGCCGAACACCACAAGCACGAGATCCCCGCGTTCGAGTTCCCTGGCGACCCGTTGCCGTTCCTGCAGGAGAGACTGACGAGCCACATCGTCCTGGAGTCGTTCCAGCAGGCGATCCACACTGGACAGGCTTTGTTCCGCTGCATCCCTGCTACTGGTTGGTGCCGGTCTGTCCTTGGGCGATGAGGTGTTCTGACGCTGACGCTGTGTGCGCCACTGACGCAGCCATGGCAGGCCGACCTGAATCACCACAGCCACGAGCAAAACGGTGCCGATCAGCAGCACAGGGCCGACCAGCCAGGGCGGCAGCCAGTAACTCAGATCCCAGAGCAGGTTTCGGATTCCCTGCAGCACCAGTCCAACCACCATCAGGGCGATCAGACCAGCGGCACCAAACAGAATCCAACGCGTCGATCCCCTCATCTTCCGTTGAGCCCACCTCGTCCCGCCGCGCGGATGATGTCAGCCCAGAGCGATGCCGCAAGGGCGCTGGAGCTGCTGGAGGGGCTGTTGTCGTCATTGCCGAGCCAGATTCCCAGCACCCAACGGCGCGAGGGTTCATAGCCCACGAACAGCAGATCCCGGCCTTCATTCGTTGTTCCGGTCTTGCCCCCTTCCTGTCCTCCTAGCGATGCAGCGGTGCCGGTGCCGTTGCGCACAACCGCGCGCAGCAAAGACTGCATCTGCTCTGCACTGTCGCCCCGGACAGCCTGGCGTCCAGGATTCAGACCCCGCTGATCGTCGCCGGCGAGGCTGCCGCAGCCTCGCAGCTTGTCATTGCGACAGGTTTCCGCATCAAGCAGCCGACGAATCGTATTGGGGGGCTTCCATTCACCCTTGTTGAGAATGGCCGCATAGGCTCCGGTCAGTTCGATCAGTCGCACTTCGCTCTGGCCCAGTGCAAGACCTGGCACCGGATCAAGCGTTGTGGTGATGCCAAGGGCCCTGGCCTGGCGAACAACCTGTTCAAGCCCAACCCGCTGGGCTAGGCGCAGAGTCGCTGTGTTACTGCTCGATGCGAAGGCTCTGGTGAGGCTGAGGCGACCTCTGCAGCTGCTTTCAAACCGCTGGCCTCTCCAGTACAGAGAACTGCAGTCGATCGTTTCGTTGGGTTTGATTCCCCGTTCCAGGGCGGCCAGATACGTCATCAGTTTGAACGTGCTCCCTGGCTGTCTCAGGGCCATGGATGCGCGGTTGAACTGACTGAACCGGTAGTCCCGTCCGCCGGCGATCGCCAGGACCCCTCCTGTGCTGCTGTCGATCACCACGGCGGCCCCCTCACTCACGCCGAGTCCGCCGGCATTGCCGATCAAATTGCGCAGTTGTCTCTCCACCACGGACTGCAGCACGGGGTCAAGGTGGGTTTCGATCAGAAAATTCCCTTCCGCGGCCACCTCCGGGCCCACCATTGCTGTTAGATCCCTGCGCACTTGATCGGTGTAGAAGGGGGCTGAGCGTGTCAGCGCAGTCCTGCTGCAGGCCGTGGGTGCCAGTTGGATGGGTTGACGTCTCGCCAGACGAGCAGCATCGAGTGATAAGCGACCGGAATCGGCCATCTTGTTGATCACGCGGTTGCGGGCTTCTAGGGCCCGCTGAGGATGACGGCAGGGGTCGTGGCCATTGGGTGATGGCAACAGTCCAACCAGCAGAGCGGCCTGTGCAATGCTCAGATCAGCTGCTGATTGATCAAAGAAGGTCTGTGCGGTGTCTTCAAATCCCCATCCCACCCCGAGGTACACCCTGTTGAGATAACTCAGCAGCAGCTCCCGTTTGCTGAAACGGCTTTCCAGCTGCAGCGCCACAAGCAGCTCACGCCATTTACGGCCCAGGGTGTCACCTTCACCGACCAGTTCCGGGTAGAGGCTTCGAGCCAGTTGCTGGGTGATGCTGCTGCCACCTTCGAGAACCTTTCCCCCGGTGAGGTTGACGGCGAAAGCACGCAAGCTGCCGACTGGGTCAACCCCTGGATGCCACCAGAAGCGGTTGTCCTCGCTGCTGAGCAAGGCATCGATTAACAGCGGAGAAAATTCGCCAAGGCTGTTCAGTTCGCGGTGGCGATTGGAATCCACCGATTTGAGCGGTTTGTTGTTGCCGTCGTAGATGGCGAGCGGTCCGCGAATGCTGGCCAGTCGTCCACTCACCGGCACGTTGAGCGAGGCATGGCCCAACAACAGTCCTGCTCCGCCCAGACAGCACAGGATTCCGATCCCCAGAGACCGCTTGATCCGCTGATGCCGTCGTTGACCAGGTCTCTCAAAGTCAATCCAGGGGCTATCGGCTTCATCGGTCGGGGCAAAACTGATGCGATCGCCGTCCTGGAGCTCCAGCTGTTGCACACGTCGGCCCTTCCACCAGAGTCCGTTGGTTGAGCCTTGATCCTTGAGAATCCAGTGCTGGCCTTGCTTTTGTAGAAGTGCATGCAGGCGGCTGACAGCCGCATGGTCAATGCAGATCTCCATGTCTGGATCACGTCCAATCCGATATCCCTCGCCATGCAGTTGCAGCGTGCGCTCAGCCCGACCCTGCTGATGAACCGTCAGCAGGGCCAATTTCCTTGGCTCAGCCGTCGCTCTGCTCATTTCTGTTGTTGAAGGCGTCGATGGCGAAGCAGAGCACTGCCAGGTTGATGGCGACATCAGCCCAGTTGAAGATTGGAAACTGGATTGGCACGAGTTCGAGGAAATCGGTCACATGACCGAGCCGCCAGCGGTCGATGCCATTGCCGATGGTTCCTCCCAGAAGAAAGCCGAGGGCCAGTCCCATCCAGAGACCTCTCCGAATCTTTCGCCAGATCCAGATGCTGACGCCGATGGCAACTGCCAGGCTGAGAATCCCCAGTACCAGGGAGGAATCTCTGAACAGACTGAATGCAGCCCCAGTGTTGCGCACAAGATTCAGTTGCAGCAATCCAGGAATGAAGGGCATCGTCTCTCCAGGAAGGAGGATGCCTCTGGCCCAATGCTTGCTGAGCTGATCCAGCACCACCATCACCACGCTGAGTGCGACGACGCTGCCGCGTCGCATGCTTCGGGCTGGACGGCTGTTCATGGCATGGTTCCGACTCATTCCATCCAGAGCACGCGACGGCTCACGCGAGCGATCAGTCCAGCAGCGCAACACAGGGCCAGCTGTGCAGCCAGGGGGCCGAGGCTGTAGCTGAAGACAAGGTCGATCAGGGGTTCATTCCAGCGATTCAGCGCTGCCCCAAGAGCAAGATTGAGCAGACCACAAACCTGGATGGTCAGCAGACCTGCCATGGCTGCGAGGGTGAGTCTGGCGATGTCATTCATGCCGTTCTGCTGGGCCAGTCGTCCGGTCAACCAGGCGGCGGGGACGAATCCCGCCAGGTAACCGAATCCAGGATTCAGCACATAGGCGAAACCGCCACCTCCGTGGAACACAGGCAAGTCAACCAATCCGATCGTCAGATAAGCCACTGAAGCGATGACTCCCGCTCTTGGGCCCGCGACAAGGGCGCAGACGAGCAGTGCCGGAACCTGCCAGGTGCTGGGCAGACCAAGCACGGCGGGAGGCAATTCGGGCAGAGGCAGCAGCAGAGCAGTCGGAATCAGGCTTCCGACGAGGATCAGAAGCAATCCGGCAAGAGCGCCGCTCCAGGTGGACAGTGCCCGCACGGGCAATCGTCAGCTCGCACCATCCTGCTGTAAGAGAGAGGCATTGCCCAGCAGAGATGTCCGTTTCAATCGGTGACCAGGTGCGACTGGTTCGCCCCCAGACCTTCCTCAAGACAGCTGATCCGATGCCGATGCTCAGGCCTCCCGATCTTGTGGCCCACGACGAGATCGGCAGGGTCATGGCACTACTACCGGCGGAAACGGCGTCAGTGCGCTTCGCCAGAGGAACTTTTCTGCTGTCGATCGAGCAACTCACGCTCGTCAACGAAGACTTGAACAATGCTTCGGATCAGGACGCTGCATCTGACTCAGATGCTCCATCTGAAGCCCGGGGTTCTTCAGATCCAGGCAACTGATCAAGGCTCGGCGCCCGCAGCAAAATCGCTCAGGCTCCACTGCTTCTCCAGTGATGCAAGCGTTACCTCGGGACCGCACAAGCTGAGCTGAGGACTCTGCAGATGGCGGCGTGCCGCTTCACGCAGATCAGTGCCTCGCAGTTGTTCCAGTTGGTTCAGGCAGCTCTGGTCATGGTCATCAGGTAGACGCAGACCACGCAGTTGCGCCCGCCGCTCGGCCCTCTGGCCTGTGGTCTGGGAGCCGTGAGCCAGTTGCCCCCTGAACTTGGCCTTGGCCAGATTGAGATCGAGCTCGGAAATGGTGAGCTCCATCAGCTCGGACCAGCTGCTGATCAGGAGTTCGAGTGACAGTTCTGCCCTGTCGACTCCGGTTGAGGCATGCATCACGAAGGGTGCCGCGCCAGCGCGCGCCGGGTGATGGACACCCACGTCGTAGGCGACGCCATGTTCCTCTCGAAGCCTGCGGAACAACAGGCTGGACATGCCTGATCCCAGGTGAGCCTGCAGCAGCCTCAGAGCCAGGTCGTCCGGGTGACCGTGGGGCAGAGCGGCTTGACCCAGCATCAGCACCACCTGTTCGGTGGCAAGGGCTTGGAGGCTTAATGACGAGCTCTTGCCAGGATCCAATTCAGGTGATTCTTGGATCGTGGTTCCGGGTTCTTCGCAGCTGAACCGGGTTTTGGTTGTGCCGAGCCACTCCTCCAGTCGCTCCTTGGCTCCCTCAGGAATGGTTCCGGACAGCGCCAGCACCGAACCCCGGCTCTCGAGATCTGCAGCAAGACAACTCAGCTCTGCTTTTTGAAGCTGTTCCAGATCGACACCGATCCCAAGGGGATCGTGTCCGTAGGGCCCCCTGCCATAGGCCAGCTGCCTCCAGCCATCAAAGGCGCGATGGAACGGATCCTCTTTCTGTCTCTGCAGGGCCTGCAAGCTCAGGTCTTTTTCCAATTCGATCTGTGCTTCGTCCAGGTGGGGCTGGCGCAGCATCCAGCCAAGAGCAGGCAACAGACGATCGGCATCAATGTCACGGCACTTGAGACTGATCAGAATCCCGTCCTCATGGGTGTCACAACGAAGACCGGCCCCGCAGCCTTCAACCAGATCCGCAAGCTGCAGATGATCGACAGGGCCACATCCACGGCTGAGTACCGAACCCAATAGCTGATGACCTCCCCTCTGCCCCCGAGGATCAGCACTGCTTCCGCGCCGGATCCAGAGTTTGGCGGAGAGCACCCCGGTCGTGGTTACAGGATCAAGAACAAGATCACAGCAGGAGCTCAAGCGTTGTCCTCCGATCGGGCAATCAGGGTGAAGCTGTGCTGGGGTTGCAGCAGGGGCATGACCCTTTCCCGCAAAGCTGATGCATTCCAGTGCAATAGATCCTGAAGCGGAGCCAGAAGGTCTCGGTGCCTTCCCCAGAGTGTTTGTGAACCGGCACTGGCGGCCACAGCTCCAGGGGCTTCAAGGCTGAAGCGATGACCGTTTCCAACCAGTTGCATGGCGCGATGCAATTCCTCATCGGTGATTGCAGTGGTCAAGCTGCTGTCCAGCTCTCGGTGGATCTCGGTCTCGACGCGCTCGATCTGATCTTCGGGGCAACAGGCCTCAAGCATCACCAGGCTGCCCTGTTCCAGCGTGGTGACATCCATGTCGATGGATTCAACGATCTGAAGCTCTTCCCGCAGCTTTTGCACCAGTCGGCTGCGACGACCCTCGGCGAGGATTGTGGTGGCCAGATCAGCTCCGGCGATCGCCAGCTGATCGTCTGCAGAGGCAACCGGCCAGATCATCATCAGCCGCGCAGCTTCCAGTCGAGGAAAGCTTCGGCATTCCCGACCGCTGCGAAAACTCAGCGATGGTCGTGTTGTCCTGTTCAGATCTGAGTCTCTGACCTTGTCAAGCGCTGCAAGGGGGCTATCGAGCACGTGGCTGACCAGATCCTTCTGAATGGTTCCGGCCACTGACAGGCAGCAGTTGGCTCCCTGGTAGCGGCGTTTGTGGTAGCAGCGCATTCCCCCCGGGTTCATCTCTCGCAGGCTGTTTTCCCAGCCGAGGATGGGTCTGCCGTAGCAGTGGGGAGCACAGCAGAGTTCCAGCAGGGTCAGCAGCACCTGATCATCGGGCTGATCCCGATACTGGGCGATCTCCTCGAGCACCACGTCGCGCTCCATCAAGAAACAGTCCTGCTCCAGAGCCGGATCCAGAACGAGATCCAGCAGTAGATCTAGTGCTTTGTTCGATTCCGCGCTGGGCACAAGCACGTGGTAGTGCACATCATCGAAGCCTGTGGCTGCATTACTACTGCCTCCCAGTGCCTCAATTCTTCGATCGAATTCCCCTGGCCCCATGCGTCGACTCCCCTTGAACACCATGTGCTCAAGGAAATGAGCGATGCCCTCCTCGCCGCTTCTCTCCCAGGCGCTTCCCCCCTGGCACCAGAAATCCAGACAGGTGAGGGCCGCGTCGGGGATGGCGGCTGTCACAAGGTTGCTGCCGTTGGCAAGTGTGCGGTGTTCGAGCACCGGACCGGATGGGATCGCAGTCAGGGTCCCGTGGCAAAGTCCCATTCTGTGCAATTACGGATCGGATTGATGCCTGCGTCCCCGAGCGGTCAGGAGTTGCATCCGCTGGTGATGGCTATGGCTGCTCGTATCCGTCAGTGCAGGAAAGGCTTCCCGGAGCTCAGTCCACTCGGTTTGTCGAGTGACCTCGAGGAGATCATCGGCACCCTCGACGGTGAGGATCTGTTTATCCGTAACGAGGTGCATTCCTGCCGAGGACTTCGCAAACTGCACCTGGAGATCGCACGACTTGGACTCGGGCTCCAGATTCTTCATTGTGTCTTCTTCCCCGATCCTCGCTTTGATCTGCCGGTGTTCGGTGCCGATATCGTCGCCAGCCCCGCAGGGATCTCCGCCGCCATCATCGATCTTTCCCCAGTCGGGGATCAGCTGCCAGAACGCATTCAATGTGGGCTTGAAGCCGCTGTGATTCCTGCCTTCCAACAGGTGCGAGAACTTCCCACCTGGGCGACGATTTTCTCGCCGTTCGTGCGATTCATCCGCCCTGTCAACCAACAGGAAGAGGATTGGTTTGTGGAACTGGTCGACGATTACCTCCAGGTTCTGGGTGATGCCGTGCAGGCCGCGGAGCCCGATGACCCCAGCGCTCCTTCTACTCTGGCCCGATATCACGGACAGGTGTCCTATTGCCGGCAACAGAAACGCAACGACAAAACGCGGCGGGTTCTGGAGAAAGCCTTCGGGACGGTATGGGCGGATCGGTACATCGAGGAGCTGCTTTTCGACGAGCCTCTGTGCCCCTGAGCGGATTGGGTCGGATCTGGCTCGGCGTTGGTGCTCTGGCGGTCCTTGCTGTTGCTGGTGGAATTCTGATGCTGCGCCGTCCGCAACCCCTCACCCCTGTCGCAGACGCGGAGCAGCTGGCGACCCGACAGCCGGAGTCTGTTGCAGCCCTTGGAAGTCTCAGGCCCGCAGGTGAGGTGCGTCGTCTGGCTGCGCCGGTGAGCGGTTTTGGTGGCTCACCGAGGGTGTCGTCGCTGCTGGTCAAGGAAGGCGATCCGGTTAGCAAAGGACAAGTCCTCGCTGTATTCGACAACAGGCCGAAGATCGAAGCGGATCTTGCCTCATTCAACGAGAAGATTCGCAGTACCGAGATAGAGATTCCTCTGAAGAAAAAGGAGGTGGCCCGTATTGCCCAGGCTGCCCGGCAGGGTGCGGCGAAAGTTGTTTTGCTCGAGGAAAAACAGAATGAACTCACCATGCTTGAGCGCAAAAAGGTGGAGTTGATCGCCGAGCGCAGAAAGCTTGAAGCTGATCTGAACGACAGCGAACTTCGTTCTCCAATCGATGGCACTGTTCTCAAGCTTCGTGCCCGGGTGGGTGAGCGTCCTGGGGCTGAAGGTGTCATGGAAGTTGGAGCCAGTCAGTCGATGGAGGCTCTAATCGAGGTCTATGAGTCGGACATCAATCGCATCAAGGCTGGAGAGCCCGTCATTCTGATCAGTGAGAACGGCGGTTTCGAGGGAGAGCTTCGGGGAACGGTTGAGCGCATCAGTCCTCAGGTTCGTCAGCGACAGGTGTTGTCCACGGATCCCACCGGCGATGCCGACGCCAGGATCGTTGAGGTCCTGGTCAGGTTGGATCCAGAATCCACTCAGCGCGTATCGAGGCTGTCGGGCCTGAAGGTGATCGCCCGATTCGGGTCCTCATGATCGGCCGCTTCCTGAGCGGCCGACGAATTCCACTGGCTTCACTGATGCTGGTGCGTCAGCCGGTTCGTCTGGCTGTTGCGCTGGCCGGAATCAGTTTCGCGGGAATTCTGATGTTCATGCAGCTGGGATTCCGCGACGGACTGTTCGATGCCAGCGTCACCGTTCATCGACTGTTCGATGCCGACATTGTTTTGATCAGTCCACGCTCGACCAGTTCAGTGAGCATGGCTGGTTTTCCTCGACGCCGTCTGGTGCAGGCCATGGCATTGCCTGAGGTCGAGGGCATCACGCCGGTGCATTGGAACCTGTTGCTCTGGCGTAATCCCAAGACACGCGGCACCCGTTCAATCCTTGCTCTCGGCTTCGAACCGGGGGATCCTCTGTTTATCGATCCGACCCTGGCTCCCAAGGCCCAGGTATTAACCCAGAAAGGTCGGGTTCTTTTCGACGAAAAGTCGAGGCCTGAGTTTGGTCCCGTCGCCGAATGGTTCCGCTCAGGACGAACAGTTGAGAGTGAGATTTCAGGGAAAAGGGTGCGTGTGGCCGGTCTGATCGAGCTCGGCAGCTCCTTCGGTGCCGATGGCAATCTGCTCACAAGCAGCGAAACATTCCTCGATCTTCTTCCCAACACTCCACCAGGAAGCATCGAGGTTGGACTGGTTCGTTTGCAGCCTGGCTCGGACCCCGAGGCAGTGGTGGAGAAACTCAACGCCCTGCTACCCGAAGACGTCACTGTCTTCACCAAGCAGGGTTTCATTGATTTCGAGCAGAACTACTGGCGCACCAGCACTTCCATCGGTTTCATCTTCACGCTTGGTGCTGCCATGGGCTTTGTTGTCGGCTGCGTGATCGTCTATCAAGTGCTGTACTCCGATGTCAGTGACCATCTTCCTGAGTACGCCACTCTGATGGCCATGGGCTACAAGCTCAGAACCCTTCTGGGTGTGGTTGTACGGGAGGGACTGCTGCTCGCTCTCTTCGGGTATTTGCCGGCTTACGCAGCCGGGCAGGGGCTTTATCTGTTGGTCAGAAGTGCCACGGCGCTCCCCGTGGCCATGGATTTCAGCCGTGCAATGACGGTGTTCAGCATGATTCTGGTCATGTGCATGGCATCGGCAGGTCTGGCGATGCGCCGTCTGGTAGATGCCGATCCGGCGGAGATTTTCTGAGGCCATGACGGTTCTTTCCCATCCAGCGCAACAGCAGGGAGCTGATCTGATCAGCACAGTGAGGATCGAAAACCTCAGCCACTGGTATGGGCGTGGGTCAACGCGACGACAGGTGCTTCAGTCGGTTGATCTTCAGATCGCAGCTGGTGAAGTGGTGCTGCTGACCGGTCCATCAGGGTGTGGCAAGACCACCCTTCTGACTTTGATCGGCGCTCTTCGTCAGGTTCAGCAGGGTGATGTGCGCGTGTTCGGTCAGCAGCTCCAGGGTGCCGGCCGGGGACAACGACAGCTGCTTCGCCGCAGGATCGGCATGATTTTTCAGGGTCATAACCTCCTGCGCTGCCTCACCGCCGAGCAGAACGTGCAGATGGGAGCCGATCTGCTCGAGGGTTTCAGTTACCGCGGTCGCCGTGATCAGGCCAGGGAGTGGCTCAGGGCCGTGGGACTGGAGGATCACCTCAGCAAGCTTCCTCAGGACCTTTCGGGAGGCCAGAAACAGCGCGTGGCCATTGCCCGGGCTCTGGCGGCCAGGCCCCAGCTGTTGCTTGCCGATGAACCCACGGCAGCGCTTGACAGCAGCACCGGTCGGGAGATCGTTGAATTACTGAAGCGTCTTGCTCGCGAGCAATCCTGTTCCGTGCTGATGGTGACTCACGACCCGCGCATTCTTGATGTTGCTGATCGGCTGGTGAAAATGGAGGATGGCCGTTTGCTTCAGGCCATTGAGTAAGTTGGGGTGAACATCAAGAAGTTCCGGATTCAAGAATGGCCAAGCGCAGAAACCTCAAGAAGGAAAAGCAGGAGCGCAACCGCGCTTATGCGCGCAAATTCAAGAAGCGCAAGATGCGCAACGATGGCCGTGGTGAAGGCGCCGGCAATGGTGTGACAGGAACTGCCAACAATGGTGGAGCCGCCGACTGATCGTTTTCCCATCAACCTGATCTGAGAGGGGCTGAGGCCCCTTTTTTCTTGCCTTTAGGCTGGCTCACTACGGCTCACCGAGCGGGCGGATGTTCATCAGCGTCGTCATTCCCACCTACAACCGACGCGACATCCTCGAGAAATGTCTGCGTGCTCTGCAATACCAGAACGCCTGTGACGAGATCGATGACTACGAAGTGGTCGTTGTGGATGACGGATCCACCGATGGCACGCCCGACTGGCTTCGAACATCTGCGGCGACTTTCGCCAGGGTGCGCTTGATCGAGCAAAGTCATGGGGGGCCGGCAGAGGGACGCAACCGTGGTGTTGCCCACTCCCGCGGCAACGTGATCGTGTTCATCGACAGTGATCTGGTCGTGACACCGACATTCCTGGCCAGTCATGCGCGAGCGCTTGCAAGGCAATGGCAGCGGTCCGGCAATCGTCTCTGTTTCACCTACGGCGCGGTGATCAACACCGCTGATTTCGAGAATCCAACCGGAGAGCGTCACAAGTTGCGTGATCTGTCCTGGGCTTATTTCGCAACCGGTAATGTTGCGATCGATCGACAGGTGCTGGAACGGTCCGGCCTGTTCGACACGGGATTCAGGTTGTACGGCTGGGAGGACCTCGAACTCGGTGAACGGTTACGTCAGATGGGAGTGCAGCTGGTGCGCTGTCCTGAAGCCGTTGGTTATCACTGGCATCCTGCCTTTCGCCTTGCGCAGATCCCCGACCTGATCAGGGTCGAACGCGAGCGCGCCCGCATGGGGCTTGTGTTCTACAGAAAGCATCCGAGTCGACGGGTGCGAATGATCATCCAGTTCACTTGGATGCATCGGCTGCTGTGGGGGCTGCTGACCTTGGGAGGTTTGCTTAACGAACGCACTCTGAGGCCCTTGCTGGCTTGGTTGATCCGCCTGGGTCAACCTTCCCTGGCACTCGAGCTGCTGAGACTTCCGCTCAACCGGATCGGTGTCGAGGCTTTGTATCGAGAAGCGCGTCAGGCAGGGCTGTCCTGAGCCGGTGCTTTGTTAAATTCGCCGGGTACCTTCAAACCACACACCTGTCTGTTTCGGGTGCTGGTTGTGATCTGAACCTCGGTTCATCACACCATCCCTGACAGGTGGAGGCGAACCCGAAACCTCTAAACAACCATGGCTGTCGTCACTCTCGCCGAGATGATGGAAGCTGGTGCCCATTTCGGTCACCAGACCCGTCGCTGGAATCCCAAGATGTCGCGCTACATCTATTGCGCGCGCAACGGAGTTCACATCATTGACCTCGTGCAGACCGCTGTCTGCATGAACAACGCCTACAAATGGACACGGACTGCGGCCAGGAGCGGCAAGCGGTTTCTGTTCGTCGGCACCAAGAAACAAGCTTCCGAAGTCGTGGCTCATGAAGCTGCACGTTGTGGCGCTTCCTATGTGAACCAACGTTGGCTGGGTGGAATGCTCACCAACTGGACCACGATGAAGGCCCGGATTGACCGCCTCAAGGATCTGGAGCGGATGGAGTCCAGCGGTGCGATCGCCATGCGCCCGAAGAAGGAAGCAGCTGTGCTTCGCCGGGAGCTGGATCGTCTTCAGAAGTACCTCGGCGGTCTGAAGAACATGCGCAGACTCCCAGATGTGGTGGTCCTGGTGGATCAGCGTCGCGAGACCAATGCTGTGCTCGAGGCCCGCAAGCTCGACATCCCTCTGGTGTCGATGCTTGATACCAACTGCGACCCCGATCTCTGCGAGGTGCCAATCCCTTGCAATGACGATGCTGTGCGTTCAGTGCAGCTGGTGCTGAGCCGCCTCGCTGATGCCATCAACGAAGGTCGTCATGGTTCCAACGAGCAGCGTGGCTCCGACAACCAAGGTTGAGTCGCATTAGCCGCTAAGTTCACGCCGCCCTCCCGTCCGAGCGGGAAGGCGGATCTTTTTGTCCCAACGTCCTTCACCAACACATCCGATGGCTGCTGCCGTATCCGCCAAGCTCGTCAAGGAACTCCGCGACAAGACCGGCGCTGGAATGATGGACTGCAAGAAAGCTCTTGCAGCAACCGATGGTGATGCCGACAAAGCTGTTGAGTGGCTTCGTCAGAAAGGTATCGCCAGCGCTGAAAAGAAATCTGGTCGTACTGCTGCTGAGGGAGCCATCGGCAGCTACATCCACACGGGTGCCCGTGTCGGTGTGCTGATCGAAATCAACTGCGAAACCGATTTCGTCGCGCGTGGCGACATGTTCCAGGAGTTGCTGCGCGACGTTTCCATGCAGGTTGCTGCCTGTCCTGGTGTGGAATACGTCACCACCGATGAGATTCCTGCTGAGATCCGTGAGCGCGAGAAATCGATCGAAATGGGTCGTGATGATCTGGAAGGCAAGCCTGAGCAGATGAAAGAAAAAATTGTTGAGGGCCGCATCAACAAGCGCCTCAAGGAACTGGCCCTGATGGAACAGCCTTTCATCAAAGACAGCTCCCTGACCGTGGCGGACCTCGTGAAGCAGACAGCAGGCAAGATCGGTGAAAACGTCAAGGTGCGTCGATTCACCCGCTACACCCTCGGAGAGGGCATTGAGATTGAAGAGACCGACTTCGCTGCAGAAGTCGCTTCCATGTCGAAAGGCTGATCTTGACGGGATTACCGGGGAGTCGTCACGCGCACGATCCAGGCGTGCAACTTGCACGTCTGCAAGAGCGGTGTAACTCACTGGCTCCACTTCTTTACAGAGAGCAGGCCCAGTATCTGGAACTGGTGCGTCGGATTTTGCCTATCGCTGTCAAAGCGGCGATCCGCCACCTGCTCTGCTCGCTCTCCCCTCTGCAACGCGCATCGCTCTCAGAGCGTCAGACGTTGTTGCAGCAACGGATCGATGCACTCGTTCAGCGTGCTTCATCGATGATCACTATTGAGCAGCTGCTCGTTCTGGCCGCGCGCCTGCAGGATGAAGAGCGGCGATCCCGCATCCAGCAGTTTCAGAATCTCGCCGATCGTTCCTCCAGCAGCGTTGAGCCAGCTGTGACTGAAGCACCATCCCCAGGCATTGAGCTGGGACTGGATCTGCCGCTGGAACGCCCAGATCTGCTGGAGGGTCTGCTGCCGAACGATCCTCGCTCGACGGCTGATGATCTGGTGGATCGTTCCGATGTCAAGGAGACTCAGTCACTGACATCAGCTGATTCAGGGTCCGAGATGTCCGAACTGGAGATCCTGCGATCGCTGTTCGTCATGGCCGGTGAATCTCTGGAACAGGGAGAGTCCTCCCAGGAGCTGCAGGGCGGTCCTGAACCAGACGAATCCCATCTGGACCCGTTGGCTCAGTCGAGCGATCAGTTGATGCCTTCGACCGCAAGCGGCCTGTTGAGTTGGATGGATTCAGTGGATTCCGCCTTGATCCGCAGGCTGCGCAATGTGTCCCATGCTGTGAATGTTGAGCTGATGCGAGCGGGGGTGACACGCAGCCTGCTTCCCATACAGCTTCTGGATGCCGTTAACAGTGGTCAGCTGCCATCCCAGTCGGCACCCTCCAATGTGCTGAGACTGACCCTGCCTCTGTCGATGGTCGTTGACGACCAGGCGATAGACACCGCCTGCATCTTGATGCGCCCATCCGAGCTTGAGTTCGATGACCATGCTCTGAGACGCAGTCGCAGTCGCCTGCGCTTGCAACGTCGTGATCTAGGCACTTTGCTGCTGAAGGAGCGACACTGGCAGCGTCGCGCCAGTGTCCGAGAGGTCCAGAATCATTGGTGGCCCAACCAGCCGGAAACTCCTCAACTCAGTTGAATGCCGGCCTGGACTACCAGGCTCTGGAACGGTTTCTGGTATGGATCCGACCCCTGCAGCAGGCGCTGTCACTCGAGGTTGAACGCGGCTTCAGCAATCTTCAGGGCCGCAATGAACGCTTTCACAGCTTCATGCAGCGCGAGCTGGCAACTCCTCCGCAGATTCCTCTGCCTGGCGATATTCCCCCTCGTCTTCAGGCTTTGGCGGAGGGATTCGCTAACTACGCATCCCTGGATGATCCAGCTCGCCGCCGACAGGTCACGCTGGTCAGGCAGTGGCTTCATGCCCTGCGCCAGCGGCTGGAACCATCAGCACCCATGGCTCCACCGCGTCTGAAGGTTGCGCAACGATCCTCGTCGTCTTCTCCATCCACTCAGGCCGCACCGGGTCTTGACAGTCCACTGGCTCAGGTGAAAGGCATTGGGCCGAAACTTGCTGAACGGTTGGCCAGCCTCGGGCTCCTGTTGGTGCGTGATCTGATCCTCCACTACCCCAGGGATTACGTCGACTATTCGGCGCTGCGACGAATAGATGCCCTTGTGCCGGGTGAAACAGCCACGATTGTGGCCACCGTGCGTCGCTGCCACGGCTTCACCAGTCCGCGCAATCCCAATCTGTCGATCATTGAGCTGCAGCTTCAGGATCCGACAGGACGTATCAAGGTGACCCGTTTCCTGGCTGGAAAGCGGTTCAGTAATCCCTCTTATCTGCATGGTCAGACCCGCCAGTATCCCAATGGCGCCACAGTTGCTGTCAGTGGCCTCGTCAAAAGCGGGCCTTATGGAATCAGTTTTCAGGATCCACTGATCGAAGTGATGGAAAATGCTCAAGCACCACTTCGTTCCAGCCGCATCGGCCGACTTCTGCCTGTGTATCCGCTCACGGAAGGGCTAACGGCGGATCGCTTTCGTGCACTGATCGAACGCGTCCTGCCAGCGGTGCGTCTTTGGCCGGAGCCTCTTCCCAGGGTGCGGCGCGATGCTCGGCAGCTGCTCAGTCGCGATCGGGCCCTGGTGGCGATTCATCGTCCTGAGTCGTCCGATCAACTTCAGCAGGCCAGGCATCGCCTGGTGTTTGATGAGTTTCTGTTGCTGCAGCTCGGCTTGATGCAACGCCGCGCGGCGTTGAAGCAGCGCTCCGCCCCCTCCCTGACCAGCAGCGCATCGGATCGTGATGGGTTGCTGGGTCGGTTCCTGGCGATGCTGCCATTCGAATTCACTGCTGCGCAGCAGCGGGTTCTGGCGGAAATCGAGGCGGATCTGAACCGGCAGGAACCGATGGCTCGACTGGTTCAGGGGGATGTGGGCAGCGGCAAGACTGTCGTGGCAGTGGCTGCTCTGTTGCGAGCCATTCAGGCCGGATGGCAGGGGGCAATGATGGCTCCCACCGAGGTGCTCGCTGAGCAGCACTACCGCAGTCTCTGCGGCTGGATGCCAGCTCTGCATGTCAGCGTTGAGCTGTTGACGGGTTCGACCCCTCAGAAACAACGCCGCAGGATCCTCGCTGACGTTGGTTCAGGTGCTTGCAAAATTCTGGTCGGGACCCATGCCCTGCTGGAGGATCCGGTGGCTTTCTCCCGTCTTGGCCTGGTGGTTGTGGACGAACAGCACCGTTTCGGTGTGCGTCAGCGCAACCGTCTGCTCGGCAAGGGGTTGCAGCCTCACCTGCTCACCATGACGGCAACGCCGATTCCCCGCACCTTGGCGCTCTCCCTGCATGGTGATCTGGATGTGAGCCAGATCGATGAATTGCCGCCTGGACGGACGCCGATTCGCACCGCCATGATCACCGGCTCGAATCGACACGAGGCCTACGACTTGATCCGGGACGAGGTGGACAAGGGCCAGAGGGCCTATGTCGTGCTTCCACTGGTGGAGGAGTCCGAAAAGATGGATCTGCGTTCTGCTGTGGATGTGCACAGGCAGCTGACCGATGAGGTGTTTCCTGATCTTCAGGTAGGACTCCTGCACGGACGTCTCGCCAGTGCGGACAAGCAGGCCGTGATCAGAGCCTTCGCTTCAGGGGAGACCAAGGTTCTGGTTTCAACCACCGTGGTGGAGGTGGGAGTGGATGTGCCGGAGGCCAGCGTGATGGTGATCGACCATGCCGACCGTTTCGGCCTTGCGCAGCTGCATCAGCTGCGGGGTCGTGTCGGTCGTGGCGCGGCTGCCTCCCATTGCCTGCTGATCAATGACAGCCGCAACCCCCTCGCCCGCCAACGGCTGGAGGTTCTGGTGCGCTCCACCGACGGTTTCGAGATCGCTGAAATGGATCTGCGGCTGCGTGGACCTGGCCAGGTCCTTGGCACTCGTCAATCCGGCCTGCCGGATCTGGCGCTGGCAAGCCTGGCTGATGATGGATCGGTGCTTGAGGAAGCGCGCGAAGAAGCTGCAGACATCCTGCGTGAGGATCCCGAGCTCAGGGAGTACGCCGTGCTCAGGCGTCTTCTCGATGAGCAGCGCAGTCGTGTGACATCGTCGGCTCAGCTCAACTGAATCGCATCGGTTCGCTGCTGAGGATCTCCCCATACGATGGCTGCCTTGCGCTCTGAGATCGGATGCGTCGTCCCTGGAGCGATGTGGTGATCGACGATTGCGGTGAACCGCTTGTGTCGCTCAAGCCTCGCTTTCTGTGCCTTGAGCCCCATCCCTATGCCTGCGTGGGAGCCCCTTATGGCGAGGATGCCGATCCCTATCGATTGCGCTCCGGCGTTCTGGAGCGTCTGGTTGCTGCGCAGACCCTTCTTTCGCTGCGCCCTGACCCGGAGGTCGGCACGGTGCAGCTGGCGATCTTTGATGCGTGGAGGCCGATTCGTGTCCAGGCCTTCATGGTTGAGTACGCCGTTCAGGAGCAATGTCGCTCACAGGGCATTGATGCCGCCGACCCTTTGATGGCTGCAGCGCTTGAACAGGTGCAAAAGGATGTGGCCCGGTTCTGGGCTCCTCCGAGTCCGGATCCCTGCACACCGCCTCCTCACAGCACCGGTGCAGCTGTTGATCTCACCCTTGCGGACTGCTCTGGAAATCCACTGGAGATGGGTGGTGACATCGATGCCATCGGCGATCAGTCGATTCCTGATCACCATGCTGAGGAAGCTGGGGCGAACCCTCGCAGTGAGGCGGCTCTCTGGCACCGTCGTCGCTGTCTGCTCAACGAGGTGATGTCCGAGGCTGGTTTTGCCAGACATCCCAATGAGTGGTGGCACTTCAGCCACGGTGATCAGCTCTGGGCCTGGCAACAACAGACCCCAGGAGCGATCTATGCCTCTGTTCCTAGTAGCTGTTGAACCAACTCGTCTCCGAGTCGGTTGACATGAGCTCCGAAACTGCGCCTCACTCCGCACTGTTTCCAGCTGATCAGCAAGGGCTCCAGCGTTGATTCCAGTTGATCAAGGGGCATCTTCTGCAGGAACGGCCTGGCGAGGACCTGAAGATTCGGAGTCCCACCCAACCAGAGCTGATATTGATTCAAACCACTGCCCACCAGAGCCAGTTCGGCCATATAGGGACGGGCGCATCCATTGGGACATCCGGTCATGCGCACCAGCACCGACTGGTCGATGCCCAGTTTCTGCAACAACGCATCCAGGCGGTCAAGCACCTCGGGGAGAATCCTCTCAGCCTCTGTGATCGCCAGCCCGCAAGTGGGTAGGGCTGGGCAGGCAATTGCATGACGTGCCAGCGGGGCTGGTTCGCCTGGAAGCTCAAACCCAAGTTCTGCGAGTTCCTGCTTGATCGATGTTTTCTGTGCGGCACCGATGTTGCAGAGCAGCAGATCCTGATTGGCCGTCAGGCGGATTTCCAGCTGATAGGTCTGCACAATCTTGCGCAAGCCATTTTTCACCGCACCCTCGAGACGTCCACACATCATCGGAAGTCCGACGAACCAGAGACCTTTCTTCTGACGGTGCCAACCCAGGTAGTCCTGGAGCTTGGCAACCGGTTCCTGGCGGAGGCCCTTCAGTTCACCTCTGAAGTAGTTCTTCTTCAGTGTTGATCTGAACCAGGTGATCCCCCGCTGATGCAGGAGATATTTCATACGGGCATGCTTGCGGACTTCACGATCTCCGTGATCCCTCTGCAGAGCCATGATCGCCTGCAGCAGATCAAAGATGTCTTCAGCCTTCACGTAACCCAGCATGTCGGCGGTTCTTGCAAACGTGTCCTCCTGGTTGTGGGTCCGGCCCATCCCGCCCCCCACATAGACATTGCAGCCTTTCAGTGCTCCTGAGGCATCGGCAAAAGCCACCAGTCCGATGTCCTGTGTCAGCAGATCAACGGAGTTGTCGCCTGGCACGGTGACGGCAACCTTGAATTTGCGGGGCAGGTAGGTGTCCCCGTAGAGAGGTTCGGCTCCGCTGCCGGAAAAGACGCCTCCCTTCTGCTGACGGCTGCGGGCCTTACGTACGGTTTTGGCTGGCTGAAAGCGGTAGCTGTGGTCGCCGTCAATCCACATGTCCAGGTAGGACCCCTCCGCTGCTTCAGGACTGAGCAGATCAGCGATTTGATCAGCGAGTGCCCTTGCTGCCGGGTAGGCACCCTTCTCGAACGGCGCAGGGGGTGCCATCACGTTACGGTTGATATCACCGCAGGCGGCCAGGGTTGACCCCAGATTGGTGATGATCGTGCCGATCACGGTCTTCAGGTCACCCTTAGGCACCCCGTGCATCTGAAAGGCCTGCCGCGTTGTCGCACGCAGGGTGCCATCGCCGTACTGGTCGGAGAGGTCATCGAGAGCGGCGAACAGGTCAGCAGGAACCCGGCCACCTGGATTGCGCAGGCGCAGCATCATCTGCCAGCAGCGCACCTTGTCGGTTTTGCGCAGTTCGCGATGGTTCTGCTGATAGCTGCCGTGAAATTTCAGTAGCTGAACGGCATCTTCACTGAAACGGATGTCCTCGTTGAGCAGTTCCGACTGCAGCGGTTCGCGCAGATGACCGCTGTAAAGCTTCCTTTTCTCAGCTTTTGAGAGCGCTGTGTCGATGGACTCCGTGCGCGCTGCAGGCCCATCCAGCACAGAAGCCACCATGGCCTCCTGCGCATTGGATGTGGCTGTCAGTCCGTCGCTCACACGTGCACCGTTGTTGCATTTGAAACTAGCGAAGCGGCGTCTCATAAAGTCGCCACCTGCATTGGCACGTGGAGTGGCAAACACGTTTCTGCTCGAGATCGGCACCGAGGAACTACCGGCCGATTTCGTGCGCTCAGCGCTTCAGCAGCTGGAGCGGCGTGTCCGCACTGATCTGAAGGAACTGCGGCTCGACCATGGAGCGCTCACGGTGACGGGAACACCACGTCGTTTGCTAGTTCAGATCAGCGATCTCATCGATTCACAGCCTGATTTGGAGGAGGATCGCAAGGGCCCTCCTGTGTCCCAGGCTCTTGTTGACGGCCAGCCAGGACCGGCTGCTCTTGGTTTTGCCAAGCGTTGCGGCGTGGACCCCTCGCAGCTTGAAACCCGGGATACGCCCAAGGGTCCATGTCTGTTTGCTCGCGTCTGCACCCCTGGTCAGGCGAGCAATGTTCTGTTGCAGGACTTCATCCCCCAGTGGATCGACAGCCTTCAGGGGCGTCGGTTCATGCGCTGGGGAAGCGGAGAGCAGCGGTTCAGTCGACCTGTGCGCTGGCTTGTGGCGCTGCTGGGTGAGGCCCTGATTCCTGTGACTCTCGACGCCTCTGATCCTCTTGTGCGCAGTGGTCGTCACAGTCGAGGCCATCGTCTTCATGACTCGCTCGCTGAGTTGAAGTCTGCGGATCAACTCCCATTGCGTCTTGCTGAAGCCGGTGTGATGGTGGACCGCGATCAGCGTGCCGAAGTGATCCGCAGCTCCATTGCTGCCGAGGCCGCCTCCTGCGGAGGTGAGGCTGATTGTCCGGAAAGCCTGTTTCAGGAGCTGGTGGATCTGGTGGAAGCCCCCCTCGTGCTGAAGGGTGAAATCGCAGATCAGTATCTGGATTTGCCCCCGGAAGTGATTGTCACGGTGATGCAGTCGCATCAACGCTATGTCCCCCTCAGGCAACCGAACACGACTGCCGATCCGCTGCAGCTCAGCGCTCGAACCGTCTTGAGGTCCGATTTTCTGCTTGTCGGCAACGGATTGCCTGATGCCTCCATGACGATTGTCAGCGGTAATCAGCGAGTTCTCAGTGCCCGTCTTGCGGATGCTGAGTTTTTCCTCAACGTTGATCGCCGTCAGCCCAGCGAGCAACGGCGTCAGGAGCTCGATCGCGTCACGTTCGCTGAAGGTCTCGGCAGCCTGCTGGATCGCACTGTGAGGATCAGTTGGGTGATGGACCAGCTGGTTCAGGCCCTCGCAACCAGCGACTCACTGGCAGACCATGGACGCCGTGCAGCCCATCTCTGCAAGAACGATCTTGTCAGCCAGATGGTGGGTGAATTCCCAGAACTGCAGGGGCTGATGGGCGGTAAATATCTGCTCGAAGAGGGGGAGCACCGTGATGTTGCCTTGGCAGTGGCGGAGCACTATCAACCCGCTGGTGCGGGGGACGCACCCCCTTCCAGCGATGCCGGTGCCCTGCTGGCGCTGGCCGAGCGCTTTGAGCTTCTGCTCAGCATTTTCGCCAAAGGTCAGCGCCCGACGGGTTCGTCCGACCCCTATGCGCTCCGACGCGCCGGCAATGGGATCGTTCAGATTCTCTGGGACCGTGGCTGGCGGCTGCCGTTGCAGACGCTGCTGACCACAGCGGCAGATCACTGGGCAGATCTGTTCCCGGCGTTTCAGTTCGATGCCGCTGGTCTTGCCAATGATCTGGGCCAGCTGTTGCGGCAACGCATGGTGTCTCAGTTCGAGGAGGATGGTTTTCCTCCTGACCTTGTGCAGGCAGTGAGCGGAGAGGGGGTGAGCAGCGCCCGTCTGCTTCAGGATCCGGTCGATGCCCGTGAACGACTTTTATTGCTGCAGGAACTGCGGGATGGCGATCGGCTTCAGGCCGTTCAGGCAGTGGTTCAACGCGCATCCAAACTTGCTGAGAAAGGTGATCTCGACACCTCTCAACTGGTTCCGGGATCAGTGATCGAAGCCTCGTTGTTCGATTCACCCAGTGAGTCTGATCTGCTGAACCAGTTGCAGACGCTCGGGCCGCTAGCTGAGGCCTGTGATTATCGTGGCCTGGCGTCTGAGCTTCAGGGTGCTGCCAGAGCGCTTGAAGCCTTCTTCGACGGTGAGAACAGCGTGATGGTGATGGCTGATGACGATGCTGTGAGACGCAATCGTCTGAACCTGCTTGGCGTCCTGCGCAATCAGGCTTCCGTTCTGGCGCGTTTCGACAACATCCAGTTCTGAACAAGCGGCTGATCTCAACAGATGATGAGCTCAGCCGCTGATGGGATCAGCTGGTGGTGACCTTTGAACGCTCTTCGCCGCTTGAGGCGTGGTCTTCATTGCTTTGCGATTTGATCGCCTGGGCCGCTTCCTCCGCCAGGAAGTCACCGTCTGTGCGTCCCACCGCTGAGGGAACAGACCCGTAGTTGGACGGTGCAAGGGCCTGACCGCGCAACAGGCTGCCAACCGTGCGCAGGGTGAGTTTGACCTGCTGCCAGGGATTCATCATCACCACCCGCTTGTACAGGTAGCTGTCAAAGGTGAGCTTCTGAACATCGCGGTCATCGCACATTTCCACGAAGGCTTCCCGGGCGGCGTCGTTCCTGTAGAAAATCCTCTGGAGTATGTCGAGCACCGCATATGTGGCGCCGTACTTCCGGTCCCAGCGCTTCAGGTAGGTCGACTTGATCTGCTTTTCCGTGGGGATGCGGCTTCCATTCGCGGAGATCTCCACGATGGCTTCCGCACACATCCGTCCGCTCTTGGCTGCGAAGTAAATCCCTTCGCCGGAGCTCTTGGTGACATAGCCAGCGGCGTCGCCAACCAGGGCCATTCGACCCACGACCCGTCTTGGACGGGGATGTTCGGGGATGGGATGGGCTTCGACCTTGATCACCTCACCCTTGAACAGACGCTTGCGTGCACGCTCACGAATCCCTTTCTGAAGGCCTTTGATCAGCGACTGGTTCTGCTGCATCGTTCCTGTTCCCACAGCAACGTGGTCGAACTTGGGGAACACCCAGGCATAAAAATCAGGTGAGACGTCGGTGCCCACATACATCTCGGCGAGATCCTCGTAGTAGGTCATCTCCTCGGCAGGCAGCTTGATGCGTTCCTGGAAAGCGATCGCCACGTTGTAATCACCGGCATCCATGGCCTTGGCGACGCGGGAGTTGGCACCGTCAGCGCCAATGATCAGATCCACCTCCAGAGTCTTCAGCTCTCCGGTGGGACCACCATTGCTGTAGTCGGCGTAATGCAGGGTGTATGGGCCCTGACGATTGGTTCCGGTATCAATTTTCTGTACGAGCGCATTCACGAGAGTCGCCCCTAGCTCGGCGGAGCGGTTGCGCAGGAAGGCATCAAAAACCTCACGACGACACATGCCGATGTAGGCATCGTTGTCGTAGCCGAGTGGATCCAGCCTGATGTCCACCTCCTTGTTGGAGGGGGAGATCATCTTCATGTTGCGGACTTTTCGATCGATGATCGATTCGGGAAGTTCGAATTCCTCGACCATGCAGAGTGGGATCGCTCCTCCACAGGGCTTGGCATTGTCGAGTTTGCGCTCGAACAGCCATGTGTTGATGCCAGCTTTTGCAAGCACTTCAGCGGCGCAGGATCCGCTCGGACCTCCGCCGATGACAGCAACTCTCAGCATCTCAGCACTCTCCGCTGGACTCTAAATCGAAGCTACACCGCAATCAGTCCTTACGCTGCTGGTACTGGCGCACCCCCTTACGATCGAAACATCAGTGAGGTGTTCTTTTGTCCCGGGCTGTCGCAACCCGAAGCAGGAAGCGTGACAGCAGCCGCGATGACATCCCCATCGCCCGCCGCAGGCGTTCCTCACAACCGAAGCGTGGGAGTGGTCTGGGACTTCTGCTCGCCTGTGGAGTTGTCTTCTCACTGTCTCTGGCCACGGTGCTGTTCCTTCCGGAGCTGCTGCCCTTCGGCTCCAAGACCCAGGTGGTTGAGGGCATTGATGAACAGCCAGGCCGTGATGGTCGCCTGCTCGGTCATTTCCCCTATCCGGAGGCGATTGTCGATCAACTGGTGCCAGTGGAGGCGGGAATTGAATTGCATCGAGATGCCGCCATTTCACTCGATGCCATGCGTCGTGCCGCTGCAGCCGATGGTGTTGATCTGAGGTTGCTGAGCGGTTATCGCTCCCAGGACCTCCAGAAAAGTATTTTCTTCGACGTCAAATCCGAGCGCAATCAAACCGCTGCGGAGCGGGCCAAGGTTTCGGCTCCACCTGGGTATTCCGAGCACAGCACCGGCTATGCCGTCGACCTCGGTGATGGAGACGACCCGGCCACGAATCTGTCCACTTCTTTTCAGCAGACCTACGCCTTCAGCTGGCTTCAGGATCATGCCGCTAGCTATCACTTCACGCTCTCTTTCCCTGCTGTGAATTCGCAGGGTGTCAGTTATGAGCCCTGGCACTGGCGTTTTGAAGGTTCAGCAGATGCATTGCGTAGGTTTGAACCCGCACGTCGCCTGGCCAACGGGGGTTGATGGTCGTGATTGACGCTGATCCGACTGTCGGTCAGCACAGCTGGATTGCTCTGATCTGGAGCTTTGAGCCGGAGCAACCTTCATCCAGACCGTCCACATCGACCCGAAACGATCTCACGTTGAGATAGGGTGCGTCGACTGCGCCTGCGGGCGCTCAGAGACATTCCGCCCCCTACAGACCCCTATGAGCGCCCAGCAAAAGGCGATTCGCAATATCGCGATCATCGCCCACGTTGACCATGGAAAGACGACCCTGGTCGACTCACTGCTGGCCCAGTCAGGCATTTTTCGTGACAACGAAGCAGTTCCCACCTGCGTCATGGATTCCAACGACCTGGAGCGCGAGCGCGGAATCACCATCCTTTCCAAAAACACGGCTGTCACCTACAACGACACCCGAATCAATATTGTTGACACCCCAGGACACGCTGATTTCGGTGGTGAAGTCGAGCGTGTGCTCGGAATGGTGGACGGTTGCCTTCTGATCGTTGACGCCAATGAAGGTCCGATGCCTCAGACACGATTCGTGCTGAAAAAGGCACTCGAACAGGGTCTGAGGCCCATTGTTTTTGTGAACAAGATCGATCGTGCTCGGGTTGATCCTGAGACTGCTGTCGACAAGGTGCTTGATCTGTTCCTCGAGCTGGGCGCCGACGACGACCAGTGTGATTTCCCTTATCTATTCGGAAGTGGCCTGGGCGGATTCGCCAAGCCCGACATGAAAACCGAGAGCGACACCATGCGTCCGCTCTTCGATGCGATTCTGCGCCATGTGCCACCTCCGGTGGGCGATTCCACCAAACCTCTCCAGCTACAGATCACTACGCTTGATTACTCCGATTTTCTTGGTCGGATCATCATTGGCCGTGTGCACAACGGCGTGATCAAGCAGGGTCAGAATGCTGTTCTGATCAAAGATGACGGCAACCTCAAGAAGGGGAGGATCAGCAAACTGCTTGGTTTTGAAGGTTTGCAGCGGGTTGAAATCGCTGAAGCCAGTGCCGGTGATCTGGTGGCTGTGGCCGGGTTCGACGAGGTCAACATCGGCGAGACGATTGCCTGTCCCGATGAACCCAAGGCTCTGCCACTCATCAAGGTTGATGAGCCAACCCTGCAGATGACCTTTGTGGTCAACGACTCACCCTTTGCAGGCAAAGAAGGCAAGTTCGTGACCAGCCGTAGGTGCGAGACCGTCTCCAGCGAGAGCTGTTGACCAACGTTGCACTCCGGGTTGAAGACACGGATTCACCTGACAGATTTGCAGTGAGTGGTCGCGGTGAGCTGCACCTCGGCATCCTCATCGAAACCATGCGTCGCGAGGGTTATGAATTCCAGGTGTCGCAGCCCCAGGTGATTTTCAGGACCATCGACGGCACACCCTGTGAGCCTGTCGAGACCCTTGTGATGGATGTTCCTGAAGCAGCTGTGGGAAGTTGCATTGAAAAACTGGGATCACGCAAGGCTGAGATGCAGAATATGGAAACCAGTTCTGATGGGCGAACACAGCTGGAATTTGTTGTTCCTTCACGGGGCCTGATCGGTTTCCGCGGTGAATTCATTCGCGCCACCCGTGGTGAAGGGATCATGAGCCATTCCTTTTTTGAATACCGGCCAATGACGGGTGATTTCGACACCCGCCGCAACGGTGTTCTGATCGCATTTGAGGAAGGAACTGCCACCTTCTATGCCCTCAAGAACGCTGAAGATCGCGGGCAGTTCTTCATTGCCCCGGGCACCAAGGTCTACAAAGGCATGATCATCGGCGAGAACAATCGCCCTCAGGATCTAGAGATCAATGTTTGCAAGTCGAAGCAGCTCACCAACATGCGTTCCGCCGGTGCTGAAGAACTCGACACCCTGCAGGCTCCCGTGCAGATGACGCTCGAACGCGCCCTTGAATACATCGGTCCCGGCGAAATGCTCGAGGTCACTCCGGAATCGATTCGTCTGCGCAAACTGCCTGCGAAGAAGATGGCCAAGCGTTGAGTCCGGCTGACGATCCCCGTTTCCCGCTGGCTCTGGAGCTGTTCAACTCCGGAGCCTGGTACGAGGCCCACGATGCCTTTGAGGAGATCTGGCACGAACAGATCGATCCCGATCGCAAGTTGATTCAGGCGATTGTGCAGATCGCTGTCGCGCATGTGCACCTCGAACGGGGCAATACACGAGGAGCCACCATTCTTCTCGGTGAGGGTATCGGTCGCCTCAGACCCTCATTACCCACTGCTCTGGGGCTTGACCTCACGGCGTTGCATAAGGCGGTCGCTGACCGCCTGAGCGCCCTTCAGTCCGGCTCGGACCCAGAGGTTCTTCCGCCACCCCGACTGCTTGCAGCGGAGTGATTCGTGGGACTATGACACATCCTTTCCTCAGCGCCTGGACCGATCGTGTTCCTTCCGTTTCGGCGATCGACAACTGTGCTCCGTGGTTGCTTGAGCTTTTGCGCGGGTCTGGTTCTTGCCATGGCAGGACCTTCGCTGGCACAGGAGTTTGTCGCGCCTCTGGAGGGTTCACCGTCGGACGATGGTCTGATCACCATCGAATCCGACAGCCAGACGGCTGACAACATCACGGGTGTGGTCACCGCCATCGGCAATGTCCGCATCGTTTACCCCTCGCGCGGAATGGTGGCGACGTCCCGTCAAGCTCAGTACTTCAGTCGCGAGGGCCGCCTGGTGCTGAGTGGTGATGTCGACGTCGTGCAGGAAGATGGCAGCTCACTCAGGGCAGAACGTGTGACCTACAACCTTGAGGATGAACGGGCTGTGGCTGTACCGCCGAGTGGCGAGCAGGTTCGCTCCACCATGATCCTGCGCCCTGATCAGCCAGCGCAGACCCCGCTGACGCCATGAGTCTCAGTCTCAATCGGGTCTCTCTCTCCCTGGGAGGTCGACCTCTGGTGAAAGACCTCACGCTGACGCTGGAACCGGGTGAAGTGATCGGTCTTCTAGGCCCTAACGGTGCTGGTAAAACCACAAGTTTCAACCTTGTCATCGGCCTGCTCAAGCCCGATCAGGGAGAGGTCTTGATGGATGGACATCCCGTTGCCAGCCTCTCGATGCCTGAGAGGGCACGACTCGGGATCGGTTATCTGCCCCAGGAACCCAGTGTTTTCAGACAATTAACGGTGCGAGAGAACCTGGAGCTCGTGCTGTCACAGACCGGTCTTGCCAAGCCTCAGGCCCGTGAACGCCTGCATCAACTGATCGACGATTTTCATCTGCAGCCGTTTCTGAATCGCAAGGGTTTCCAGCTGTCCGGTGGCGAACGTCGTCGTTGTGAGGTGGCCCGTGCCCTGGCGGTCGGCCTTGAAGGACCGCGTTATTTGCTGTTGGATGAGCCCTTTGCCGGTGTGGATCCTCTGGCAGTGGCTGACCTGCAGCAACTGATTCAGGCGTTGCGTCAACGGGGGATGGGAATTCTGATCACCGATCACAACGTGAGGGAAACCCTGTCCATCACCGATCGGGCCTACATCCTTACGGACGGCAGCGTTCTGGCTTCAGGGCTCTCGGATCAGGTGGCATCGGATCCTCTGGTGCGCCGTCATTACCTCGGCGAGGGATTTCAGCTGTGATTGAGGCTTTGATTCAGAGAATTCAAACTCAACTGCGCAGGATTCCGCTCCTCGATCGCTGGCTGCTCGGCGAGTTGATCGGCCCCCTTCTGTTTGCCATCGCCATGTTCACAGTGCTTGCCATCACGGTGGGGGCGCTGTTCGAGCTGGTTCGTCTGATTTCTGAAAAAAATCTGCCTGTGCTGATTGCCATACAGGTGTTGTTGCAGCGTCTGCCCAGCTTCCTGGTTCTTTCTTTCCCGATGGCCACCCTGTTTGCCACGTTGCTGGCTTATGGCCGACTCTCCAGCAACAGTGAACTCACAGCCTTGCGCAGTGTTGGTGTCACCTCAACACGCATGATTATTCCTGCGTTGGTGCTGGCTTTTCTGATGACCAACCTCACCTTTCTGTTCAACGACGTGTTGGTGCCGCGCAGTAACCGGTTGGCGGAAGTGACCCTGAGCAGTGCTCTTGGCAGGGCTATCTCCACTGAGAAAGGTAACAACATCATCTATCCACGCTTTGGGCGTGTGCAGGAACCTGATGGTTCGTCCAGCAAAGGTCTGCTTCAGCTCTTCTATGCGGGCAAATTCGAAGACGGAATCATGACCAGGGTCACCCTGCTTGATTTCTCCAGGGTCGGCTTCACTCAGATGTTGCTGGCTGAAAGAGGCCAATGGAATGAACAGGAAGCGAAGTGGGAATTTTTGAATGGTCAGATCCTGACGTTGACCCCATCAGGAAGCACCACTTCTGCCGATTTCGATCGGTATTTGTACCCGCTTAGTGCAGCACCGATCAGGATCGCCCAACTGCCGAAGGATGCACGCAACATGACCGTGGCTGAGGCGTTGCAGGCCGAGCAGTTACTTCAGAACTCCGGTGATTTGAAGGGCGCAAGGAAATTACAGGTTCGAATCCAGGAGAAATTCACTTTTCCCATGGCGTGCCTTGTTTTCGGGTTGATTGGAGCAAGCCTTGGCTCTAAACCAAATAATCGAACCAATCGAGGTCAGGGTTTTGCGCTCAGCATCGTGATGATTTTGACGTATTACCTGCTTGCTTCAAGCTTCAGTGCACTGGGTGTCAAAGGAACACTGACACCAATACTGGCTGCTTGGAGCCCGATCCTGATCTGCCTCGGCGGTGGCGGTTTCTTACTCAGACAGGCCAGTCGATGAGCCAGACCGTCAGAATCAACACCAGTGAGTCCTCTGCTTGAGGTATTGGATGGGCTTTTCCGGTCTGGAAGCGATCGTCTCCGAACCCGTTCTGCTTCTGGGTCTGATGGCCTTTGCGCTCTTGCTGGCAGCACTCCCCTGGAGTTTCTGGGCTCTGTCCAACGGTCGTAGCTCGAGCGGTGTCCGCTCACTGATCGCACTGTCCAACCTGTTTCTGACCGCCCAGCTTGTGCTGCGCTGGTGGCAATCCGGACATTTTCCGATCAGCAACCTCTACGAGTCACTTTGTTTTCTTGCCTGGGCCTGCACACTCACCCAGCTCCTGGTCGAACGCAACTGGTCCTCGCCACTGGTGGCAGCTGCCGCCACACCGATGGGGCTTGGCTGTATCGCCTTTGCGAGTTTCGCACTCCCTGACCAGCTCCAGCAGGCATCACCACTTGTGCCTGCTCTGCGCAGCAGCTGGCTGGTGATGCATGTGAGTGTGATCATGGTCAGTTATGCGGCACTCATGGTGGGTTCACTGCTCTCCGTTGCGGTGCTGCTGACAGACCGTGGAGAGGAACTGGAACTCCGCAGCAGCTCCATTGGAACCGGCGCTTATCGGCGACCAAAGGTTTTGGCCACAGAAGGAGGTGTTGCTGTGCAAAATCCACCGGAAGTTCAGCTTTCATCCATTCATTTCAGTCGCACTGAACAGCTCGACAGCCTGAGCTATCGCACCATCACGGTTGGTTTTCTGTTGCTCACAGTGGGCATCATCAGTGGTGCCGTCTGGGCGAATGAGGCCTGGGGAAGCTGGTGGAGCTGGGATCCAAAGGAAACCTGGGCGTTGATTTGTTGGCTGGTGTATGCCGCCTATCTCCATACCCGTCTCAGTCGCGGCTGGCAGGGTCGTCGTCCGGCACTGGTTGCGGCATCAGGTCTGGTGGTGATTGTTGTGTGTTACATCGGGGTCAATCTGCTGGGCATCGGTTTGCACAGTTATGGATGGTTTTTCGGATAACCGCTAAACACTAGGTTTCTCTGTTGTTACGCCGTTGTTACCGCTGGATTTCCGTGTAAATCAGTGATTTTATTTAGTCTTGTATGTCAGTACAGTAATACAGTCTCTAAAAGAAGTGAAACCATTTAAATGGTTTACAAAATATTGGTGCCAGGGCATCTACGTTTGCTTCACATAAGCAATCACTAAGTTGCGCATAGGAATCGTTGATTTGCGCATAAGACATACAAAGTGAAGCATAGGCAATCACTATGCTTTCTTATTACTTTGCCTCTTATTTCCTAAGTGGGACTGCATCCTCAAGATGTTCCTTGTGAAGTCGTTCCAATTCACCTTTGGATTCAACAGGTCTATACATGCTTCGTTCCTTCCAGTTTCCGCAACGATACGAGCCTTTTCATGGAGCGCTGGGCATCATGAAGACACGACGCATCCCACTGATGCCTCGACATCCCAGGAGTCCCGATGGCCATCAATCCAGAGACAGTTCGCCGCATCTTCTCGCCTCTCGAGTCAGGTGATGGAGAAAAGTTCTTCGAATGTGTGGCAGAGAATGTTGATTGGACGGTAGAGGGCACCCACCCGCTGGCCGGTCATTATCAATCGAAGAAAGAGTTTTACAGCCATACCTTTGCGCGACTCAACAATCTTCTCCAAGAAGGCACTCAACTTCATGTCCAGAATGTGCTCACCGATGGTGATTGGGCAGTCGTGGAGTTGCGCTCCTATGCCTTCGCAAAGAGTGGAATGCGCTTCGATAACCGGTACTGCTGGATTGTTCGCTTCAACGACACAATAATTGTTGAAGTTAGGGCGTATCTTGATTCCGCACTGGTCCAAAAACTAATCGATGACAACGAGACCTCTGCCTGAGTTCATGACATCGCACTCAACAGCACATAAACAAAGGCAACAAGGGAATCAGCAGCTGCTTTTCACCACTTTCCTACCGAAGCCTTCAATGTACACACAAACCAATTAACCAAAATGCAATACGACCCCTCCGCTTCAAGCGTAACTATCGACTATGTAGTCAAAACAACAGGCGATGTTTGGTTTGAAGCCAACGTTGGTAACTCAGATTCCCCCAATTACTCTGACGAAACCACTAAAATTGCTGCTCTCGCAGCTTGTGCAAATCTCTCACCTAATGGTGCGGAGTTTGTTGCTGTTTAAATCTACCCCCTTTTATTCCCATGTATAGCAAGCAATTCCTCGCGTCCAAACTTAATGAAGCTTTTAAAGAATATCAATCTCTTGAACATCAATACAACCAAATTCAGCAAGAGCTTCAGATGAGACAAGGTGCTCTTAAAACCCTTCAGGAACTCGTTAATAAGTCAGCTCAAGAACAAGTTTCTAGTGATACCGACTCTGCGCCTGTTACTTCAATTGGCAGTGCTGCTGAGAATGTAGAAATGGAAGATGTTGCCTGAATTTACATCAGCTCATACTCTAATTCTTCGCACTTGTCTTGGCAAAGGTTAGCCTCAATATCCCTTTTAATGAAATAAGTTCCTTTCGGACCATGCTATTGAGTAAAGTTGTTTATGTTCTTCTTTCTGCCTAGTACTTTTCTCATTACTTCTCTGCCATCGTTTTTTGTATATTCAACTAGTTCCTCGCCCTCAATTTTTAGTAGTGTTTTATGCGAAGGTGGCCCTTGCTCTATATCTAGTATGCCCTCTCTCTTAGACACGCATTCTGACGCTATGGCAGGACTGCTATAACGAGCACTTGTGGCAGTAGTCATATAAAATGAATATACATCACTGTTATTCTTGATTAAGTAAAGAATCCCGCGCGTGCTCATATACTGAGCCAGTCTAAGATTTTTACGACACTCAGTATTTCCAGCTTTTTGATTCTTTCATTCTTGGTCCAGCTGAGCATTAGCATGCAAAATACCTAATGCCAAAGTCATCATCAAGTAAAAGACTTTCATTATTCTTCTCCACAAATACAGATAGCTGCACAAGCTTCTAGCTTCTTACAGACAATGGGATGAATAGCACTTAAGTATTGCCAAGCATCCTGTTCCTCCAAGAGCTGTCTCAAGTCCCCATAGGACTTATGGGATAAGTCACTCCAATACAACTTCTCTGCTTGCTGTTGGTTCAAGGTGACTCCGGCTACCTTGTCACCCTCGCAGTGACGGACCAGAGATGCATCCCCCAAACGAGTGAAAGGTTTCCCATCCATATAAAAAGCCCCACTCACATGAGTAGGGCAACATTTCTTGCTGTGTTTTTTAGAACTCAGCAGCAATCACAGCTATTGCAGCACTGCTCACCGTTGGCGTGGCCGTCTGCACATGGTTGTGAGCAGAACAACTTCCCATCCTTCTCAACTGCATTTTGCTGAGTCACAGTGCAACCACAGGGTTCACAGGCACAGACTGGGTTCGAGACAGGCATGAGCAATCCTCGTTTCTCCCTTCTTCATAAGCCCGGAAGGTGACCCACCGCATCCCCCAATCGGGTGACAGGTCTCCCATCCAGGGTTAGAACAGAGCACCAGTACGCTTGTTCTGTGAGTAGCGAGAAGCCCTCTCTTGTTCCTAGTCCCAGTGACTTGCTTTCTCCACCAGCGTTCCTTTCCGTGAAACCAGGTGATTTCGTCATTGTCGAGGTTCAGCCAATAGGTGCCATGGCAAAGACTGATGACTGGTGGATGGGTCAGGTGGTGTTTTGTGAGGGTGGCGCGAGGAATCCTGAAGTGAACTCCCTATTCCAAATTGCGGATGTCGATGACGGTTCAATCAGGTGGGTCTGTGCTGATGAGGTCACTCATGTCCTTCACGGGTTAGATGGAATCAATCTCTGATGAGGGTTGGGTAAACCGTCAGTTTTGAACTCTCGCTCCTCAATCGACAGTTTCTAGCTTGACTTTGTCACTGCAGAGTTGACGACCTACTGAAGCAGGAAGTGGTACTCCTGCTTCCTTTTCTGGTTCTTCAATCTAGTCATGCTCTATCTGTTGATTGCTTTTACTTGGATTGCGGTGTTCTTCGGCATCTACAGAAGCGAGAAATAACCGTTCAAAACGGGTTGACGCGTAGTTCCAGCCTCCTTTTCTTATATCAGTAAATTAAAAGTTCTGTGTAGTTTCTACTTTACGAGTCTTTACTTCCGCTCCCTGTTGTATTCTACTGAATTTATAGGTAGAGCGAGGTGATTACATGAATGTCAACTGGTTTGGCACGGTGATGTTGATTTCGATAATTGCTGCCGTTACTTACATAGGGTTTAAGGAAGGTCATTCGACCCTTAGTTAGATGAGTGACTGCTGAAATTGTTCTGGTGAGCTCAGAAAAGGTTTCCTGTAGGTTCCTGGACAACGGTGCATGTCCCAAAGGCGTTCACAACAAGTTTCCAGTCCTCGTCGAGTGGTAATCGTTTAGTGGGTTGAGACATTGTCAGTTGTTCGAAGGCAACCTGCCCGCCTGTGCCTTCTTCCTCTACTCTCGAAATCTTGAGGATGGTGACATCAGCAGGAGGTGCACCTTCCAGGAAGGTTATGTGTTTCGGGTAGAAACCTGCTGAGGTTCCAGTTTCACGATTCCATCGTGCTATCCCCCGCGTGTTGATATGTACCTTATGTTTCAACATTTCAGCCTTAGCTAATGGCACAACCTTGAGATTGACTCTGTCCCTGATATGTCCCCATGTCTCTTGGCACTCCAGGTAAACGACTCCGTGTGCTTGAACGGCAACTGGAACCGTAAGGGCGGACAACACTAGTAGAGAACTGAACAACCTAATGGTTTGATTCGAATGTGTTGCAGAGACTGCTACGTACCGGGTTTACTCCAGAGGTGTCGGAGCGAACCAGTCCTTATAAACCAGTCCTAGTTCTCTGTCTTAGTTCCCTTCATCCCCCATATGGGTGATAGTCCTCAGAAGATATGACTTTCGATTGTCTCTCCTGCCTGGTCTACAAGCTTGATTGACTCTGCATCCTGTATCTCCTCTATCGCCTTCTCATATGCTTCTCTTGCATCACTTAACTCACTAAAGGTTCCATAGTCGTAGTCCACAGAACCGTCTCTGTAGGTGATTGAGTAACTCATTCCACGACACTACAGGTTCCTACTCCCATACTCCCCACTACTCAGTCCTTTGCTGAGTGATTCGATACATTCTCCTATCCCTGCCACATTGCAAAGAAAAAGAGGGTGGTCATCCAAACACCCTCTCTCGCTCACTGCTATCTGTTGCCAACCCTCATGTTAGTAACTGTGCGTTCCATCGATGGAACACACTTGTATTTATTCAGGCTCTATAACCAGTAGCTATGAAATCTCTACTGATTCTTATCGTTGACACTACAAGTATAACAAGAATGTAGTGAGGTGTTAAGTCGATGTGAGGTCAGTATGGGTTCGAATTCAGATAACCGTCTATCAGTGTTAGAACAAAGTATTGACTGCTCTGGTTATTCTTCTGGAATGAAGAAACCAATCGAGTGGGTTCCAACCAGGCAAATGGCAGAACTCTTATGTTGCCACCGAAACACCCTTTATAGACTCAAGAATGCAGGGTTCCTTCTTTCAGGTCGGCACTACATCAAGTTGAATCCGTTGTCACCTCGTGGCGACTTCCTCTGGAATCCGATTACAACTCTCATCAAGATGGGCAGGGTATAACTCCGCCCAGAATCGTCTGTAAGGGATTCCAGGTGTCTTTGCCTTCCTTGGTGGTGTCGCCACTGCCTGAGAGTTTCCTAGAGGTGTCCATTAGATTGGAACTCTGAAATGGCAATAAATATACTGTATTTTATATGCCACTTAATGTCAGAGATTGAGACTTACTTCCATCAAGTAGAGACAAGAATGTACTTCAATCGTCTTCTAACCGAACGAAGCAAACTCAATGCGCGAATGGAAGAAGAACAGCCGCTGCCAGTTGTGATTACTGACTGATTGATAAGCCCCGCTTTGCTCGCTATCGTCTGGGATATCAGCGTTGCTTGGCGTAAGCACCTGTAGAGAGAGCGTTTACACGGTGTTGTTACGGTGCCCAAAACCCCAATAGGCAATGGATATACTAGAGATTGCTGGTTTTTTGGATAACCAGTAAACACCGGGCTTGGGTTTTTGGCAGTTATTGCCACCCGCTTGATTGTAAGGGGAAACCGTCTTAGGGGTTGTTCCTGTGTACTTTTTGGCAAGACCAAGGACTTCTGAGATCGTTGAAGTGATCCCCTGCAGTGGCCTGGAGATCTACGTGCACAAGTGAAGGAGTTGCCTTGGAGTCAGGAGATACGACAAGAACGCTGGGCGATACATCACTCGATCAACTGGTAAACACACAGTTGAAGAGGTTCGTGCATGGGTGCTGGAGAACCTTCCGTTGATCTTCGGTGAGGAGTTACAGGAGAGGGGTTGGGGCACCCCTATGACCAATGGGTATTGATGATTAACTAAGTGATGTGATGAGTGAGGGGTAGGGGCCACTCACAACAGTTGTTTGTAGTGGTCACACACAAGAGCATGAGCCATACACCACACCACTAGTGGCATTTTTCTTGATGTTCTTAACCAGGTTTGTCATTGTATTTGAGAAGTGTTTCGGAGAAGAAACAAGATGTCAGAGATTATCTCCGCACCCACCTGATGCACATCCGCCAAACGGGCTGCACCGGAGTGTTTTTAATAAGTCTCTTACTGAGGTCTTCTCATATCTTGCATAAGTTATAAACTTCATATCCACCCCCAGCCAGTTAAAACTGACCTCTTAGTTCCCTCAAACCCAAAATTTTTCCGGCCAGCATTTCTGCCCCAGACCTGTTTAGGTGGTAGATGGAATTGAGAGTCGTCTCTAGCCTGTGAATATGAAATACCTCAACCTCTTCGGAGTCTTTCTCCTTTCAGCATCACCTGCCATTGCTGAAGACATTATCTATTTGGAATGTGATGTAAAAGCGACTGAAACTACTATCCAGGTAAGCACGAATGAGATTTTGGAGAAGAGAGACTTGGTAACTGTAGGTTATTACAAAATAGATACCATCAACAGCCGACTCACCAGTGATAATTCAGGTGATTGGGAAGACGCAACTATCGCCAATGGTATTGCCACAGGTCAGTTCAATGAAGTTGAAAATGGAGTGACTGTTGTAGGTAAGGCATTGATAGAGATTTCTCCTCCTGGAGTCTTTAACATGCAATACACTGCTTCACAAGGTGATATTTTATTGAAAATGGTGATGACGGGTACTTGTCAAAACACTGATAGAGAAACTGCTGAAAAGGGCATGAATCAATGAAACTCCCAGTTTTCCTTACAAGCCTTTGATGCAGTTATTGCAATGAGAAGGGCGATTGAGCTTGATGTGCCGATCAATCTCTAACTCTATTCTTACCCCCCATTGGGTACTGCAAACAAAACTGTAATACCCATAGCAACCCAGCTCTTATATCTGAGTGCCCAGGATTACATACTCCCTGAACTATTGAGGTGGTAGATGGAAAAGAGAGTCGTTTCTAGCCTGTGAATATGAAACACCTCGCCCTCTTCGGTGCTTTGCTCCTCTTAGCATCACCTGCTTTGGCTGATGAGAAGTATAGAAGTGGAGTCTTTGTGAAAGAAAAGTATAAAATGACCTTTCATCCTTATCGCAATACAGAATACAAGTATTCTGTTTCAGTGATTAAATCAACATCTGTCAAAGATGAGAATGGTGATATTGTTCCATCTACATTTGATATTGATTGCGAGACAGGTGAGGTGGATACATTTATTTTGGCAATGGGGAGAGGACTTTCACATGCCTATATCGATGATGTCCTTGATTATTATCTGTTTGAGTTATGCACTCGTAATGGTTACCAAGGATACTCTCACAAGCAATGAAAATTCCACTTCTTCTCTCAACCCTGCTACTCACAGCATCACCTGCCGTTGCTCAAGATAATGATCAAAACAACTGCATAAGGAATAAGGAAAGTGAAATGCAAAGGTATGAAAAAATATATCGAACTGTTCATCAACAAGTGTTAAATCCGGAAAATATGGTCGAGACAGCAAGGCAAATGGAGGAGGCAGGTCAACTATGTCAAGACTTGAGCCAAGCTGAGAAGAATGGCATTGCTTACAAATTGATGACAGATTAACTTACTCAAATGAAAAGTCAGCTTGAGGTGTATAAAAACCTGCCTGACTGCTCAGAACTTCAAGAAGACAAACGACAATGAAATGCCTTCCACTCCTTGGAGATCTACTCCTCTCAGCATCATTTGCTGTTGCTCACGACTTCGTTTATTTGAAGTGTATGTCGAAATGACACGCACCTATGAGTATCCATTGAAGGATCAAATTGTTTTGGAGAAGAATTCACTAGTTGAATACTTTAAAGTTGATACAGCGAATAACAGGATGATGATGGCAAATACGGCTGAATGGACGCAAGTAAATATTGTTGATGGTGTTGCTATTCAGAATACCGATGTGGTCGAAGATGGTTGGACTCACAAAGGCTACTCATCCATGCAGATCTCTCCTCGTGGAGAAGTGGATGCGGATGCTACAACTTCCAATAATGAAGGATCAATGAGAGTGGTTGTAAAAGGTTCCTGCCAAAGCTCAGATGCTTAAGCCTTTCAGAAGGCATTGCAAATCCCAAAACCTCCACTATTTGAACAGGATTTAAGCGATGAATGATCCACTCTCGTTGATTAGTCATCGTCTGCTTCGGCTAAAGCAATAAACCATTCTCTTAGTTGTTTCGGGGTTCTGATTCCTATTTGTGTCAAGCCCTTTACGAGTTGTTTGCAGTCACGAGGACTCAGATAAATCTCTGTCTGTATCTGCAGAAGCTCGTCGTACAGACATCTCTGTTCGTCTGTTAGATCTTTATACCAGTACCAGTCAGTAAGCACATTTCAGACCTCTATTGGTCTCATTATCAGCTCTCGGGTTTGTGCTGTCTTCCCCCATTCATACCAAAAACGGCACCAAGCTTGGCTCTATTGGGGGAATAAGGATCGATTGATCCCTTGGTTTTAGTGTTGGTACATTAGCGAAATTGCACGTGTAGTCGATTGTTAGTAAATTGGACTCTTGTTTTATGCTTCTGATGTTGGAGCTTAGTCATCGCAGTAGCCTAATTTCGATCAAAGTAATGAACGGAATACATATCAACAAATTCACCTGCTCGGTCTTTCCCCTCTAAGTAGACTTCTTTCCATCGACCAAAAGAACCCATTCGGATGGTTTGGTTAAACTGTTCTAATGCTTCTGCATGGGTCTCAAAGGTGTCGACCTCAACCAGGAGATTACCATCACTGAGATTAACAACGTAACAGGCTCTTCTCATGTTTGATTCTGTCATGAATTCTTGTGATAATTGAGGAAATTAAAGACCTGTGACCTGATTACAGTGGATGGCTCTGCAGTCTCTTATAGCTGCTTTTGCGATGGATGCGTGGTAGGCGTTTCAGGTCATGATAAATCACGTACGAGTTGTGAAGCTCTCCAATCAATTCACGATATTGACTGTTTTGCCGACATGACTTAAGTCTCAATAGAGCAGTGAAAGTGAATCATAATGGCATCTGCGTAGGCGAAAGATGTGTACGAATCGTTATTGAATAACACCACACAGTTGATGGTTTAATGCAAGATTCCATTAAATATCTTTGAAATAAATCACAATGGAATAAATTGTAGAATCTCCTTTGACCGAACCACTTGCTAGGAGGTCTTGGCGTATAGGATGTAATCTTGATGGCTTTGAGTTCCGATGTTGATGACTAATTAGTCATCTTGATTGTTTCAGTCTTGATACTGGATGATGATATAACTTGCATTGAGTTTATAGCTTGTAGGATATGTCGCCGAGGTTTCAAGATGCCTGAGAACAACAAACTGCAGTCAGCTGAATTTGAATTTTCTGGAGAAAATTTTTGCCTTATGAGAGAGTCAACCGATGATCGGAATTATATTCTTTATATGGAAGACAATGGAAAATGGGTAGAGATGAGCTGGCAAGGCTATTTTGAAGACGGCGACATTAATTCTTTGAAAATGATTGAAGAGATTACGCAGAAAATCGTCGAGCAGGATGATTGGCTTCCTGATGCCGAAATGCCATCAAAGCCATTTGCTTATTACGAGGAAGGTCATATTTATTCTTTCTTAAATCGGAAAAATGAAAGAACGGTGGAGGTCGAAGCGGCTTGTTTTGATGAAGCTTCCAATATTATGTTTGGTGATGGTGAGTATGACCCTAATGACTGGAAGTTAGTGTTGATTGATCAAGAGCCGATCACTCAAGCCTAATCACAAAAATCTTTTTACATATGTTATTACATTTGTTTTTTGGAAGCCTTTTCTGTGACTTTCATGGGCAAATCTAAGAGTAGAAAATTCGTGCCATATTGGTATTGGATTCTGAGTAGTTTGACTATAGAAGTTACTTTCGTGTGATGAAGTAACTATCAAATTTTTTCTCTCCTGGGGTAAGTCATTATGTTTTCATTTGCTGATCACGTTTGCTATAAAGACTGTATCTTTTCTGCTGGTGCTCATACGGTCAGTTCAACCGTATGAAGCTAGATTGATTCATATTTGAGACAAATTTTGGGAGATCAGCGTTCTAGCTTCTATGACTCTTCAACTTGGAAAGAGTGGTCTGAACTCGCAATTACCAAAGCAGACAACGCAAACAGAGTTTCGCGAGTCAATACAAGCTTGGCCCAGATCTATGAGATTTCTGGGTTTCTCTCAGAGCTTCAATGCAGTCGGATCATTATTGCGATCAATACCAATTTGCGCTCTTCCTATGCAACCGGTTTTGGTGGAGCAAGAACAAGCCGAACGTGTGAACTTTGGCGGGTTGAGCCTGAATTGAGTCAAGCCTTGGACTGTCAGATTGCCGAACTGATGGGGGTACATCCAAGTTATTCTGAGCCAATTCAGGGGCAAAGGTATGATCAGGGTGAATTTTTCAAACCTCATACTGATTATTTTTCTCCTTTATTCATTGATGACTTTGAGAAGCATACAGCGGTCGGTGGCCAGAGAACCTGGACAGTGATGATATATTTGAACGATGTCTATGAAGGAGGGCAAACTGTATTTCATAGACTGGATAAGTCATATCAGCCAAAAGCTGGTTTGGCGCTTGCTTGGAACAATCTTTATGCTGACGGCAGGCTCAACCGAGATACACTTCATGAGTCGCTTCCGGTTCTTGGGGGATCGAAATGGGTGCTCACCAAATGGTTTAGGGCTCGTCGAGGTCTCAATAGTTTAAGACCATCACCTTTTGATGAAGATTGAAATAGCGTTGGGAAGTAGTGAGCAAGTTATTTTGCAAGTGATTATTCATATGCTACTTTGCCCCAATCTTTAATTTCAATCTCTGGTTCATTGCAACCAAATTAGTTTTATCATTAATGACTTTTCAGCTCTTTTCAAGTCCCTTTTAGTCTGCAGATTATTTTTCAATTGATCGTTCTAGGCATTATTCGATGACACTCACGGTAACGCCTTCACTTTGTAGGTGCTTCTATGCGGATTTTTTATTCCCATTGCCGCGCGACTGCAAGAGATGGGGTTCTGAGCATTACCATGTGCTGATACGCGAGTTTCTTTTGTTATTTCAGAGCTAGCAAATTGTCCTTGAGTTTTCCAGACTAGTTTCGAATTGATTGATAAGAAGATTCTTCTTTTGGTGTGATTTGTGATGGACAGATCTCGTACAAATTAGTTTTAAATTAATTTATTTGGGCATGTATCACATGGATGCGAACTGTGAGGATGCGTTTATGCCGCTGCAGAGAATGAAGGTGATTTCTGTTCGAGGTGAATTAAGCTTCCGTTTGTTGAGATTGCTTTACTCGAAGAGTATCCCAGTTTGCCTCTTCTTTTCGTTTTTTACTCAATTTGAAGTCGACTAAGCTTCTTTAAATAATGACTATGTTATCCCTTCTGCGGCAGTAGGGGATGAAATAATTTACTAATGTTACGGGATCGCTCTTTCTGTATTTTCAAGAATTTTTTAAATGAAATTGCCGTTTTCGTGCGATCTATCTACGTTCACGTGCATAGTGTTCCATTATTTTTGGTTAGGTGTTATTAAGCCCTTGCTTTGATACTGCTCGCAGTAGCGTCATATTGTTCATGCCTTAGAGTCTCAGATAGGCGATCCCTGAGATCATTGATCATCGCCTTCAGAGTTGGTTGGTTTACTCTCTTGTTCCCGGTGACTACGCTGGGAGCACTGAGACTTGTCAGCAGATGTTCTTTCGAAACGTTGGTGTTGCGTTAATGATTTGTTTGATGACCTTTGTACCTCCAAGCCTTGCTGCGAATGTTGATTCCTATCTGCAAGCTGGAGTTGAAAAATCTGAATCCGGTGATTACAGAGGTGCACTGATTGAATTCAACAAGGCTATCGAGCTGGATCCAACGAATTCATCTGCGTATCAATATCGTGGTGTTGCTAAAGCTAAATATGGTGATTTTGAGGGTTCAATTATCGACTACAGTAAATCTATAGAGCTTGATTCAAGTAGTACCGAATCCTATGCAAATCGTGGTATTGCAAAAGCCCGTTCCGGAGATGTCCCGGGAGCTGTCCTTGATTTTGATGTTGCTATCCATATGAATCCTGATGATGGCAATGCCTATTTTAATCATGGTATGGCAATGGAAATGTCTCATGATCTTCAACATGCATGCCTGGATTGGAATCAAGCAGTTGAGCTTGGAGATCAAAAGTCAATAAGTTTCTTGATAAAATATTGTCAATAACAAAAGCCTAAAGCAATTGCAAATTTTGTCTTAAGGATTGTTTCAGAGTTGATTATTCGATATATCAATAGTTATGAGTAGATATAGGGATTGTAATTGATCAAAATTAAAGTGAGAAAAGAGTACAGATATTAGTTTGATTTGAAGAGTTCAGAAGCCATATCCCTATAGCCAGATAAATTGCGTCCGGGAACACGCTTGTTGGAGCGGATCGAATTTCCAGGACGTAGTGCCTCCGGAGCGAAATTGACGAGAACCAGCTCAGGTTTATCTGCTTCAGCTGCGGCAAGTTCTGCCGCGATGGCTTCAGCTGTGGTCAATGATGGTTGTTTGCTTGGCAGCAATTCAACTGAACCAGTTTCGGTAGTCCCCTGTTCAAGCTTGTTTGAATCACTGGTCTGAAGCTCTTGGGTTTCGTTGGAAATAGTTGAACCAGCAGTGATTTCTGCTTCTGAGACTGAGGATTTAATGGTTTCTGTTGCTTCTGCTGTTGCTGCAGGTTGTAGCGGGCGTAAGAGAACAACGCCCACACCAAGAAGTAACAAAGAAAGCGCCGTTGCTGGAAGTCCCAGGGCGCGACCCTGGAAATTCCACAGAATGGACGAGCCTGTTAAACCCAGCACGCCTGCGATTGCGAGTAGCGGGCCAAGAAATTTCAGAAATAAATTTTTCATCCGTTGATTATGGCGGATTTAATCCAGTAACCGTGAGTTTAATTGATGGGGTTGTGGCCAACACTTTGCATCTTGGCCCACAAAGACCCATCTGAAGGTTCAGAATTTGTCTTGTGTTTGCTGTTTCTGCTCTTGATGTATCAAAGCAATCGTTCAGAGCTGTATTCTGCGACCTGTAAGTTGGACGTTTCGGTTTCTGAATCGTTCCAGTTGATATTTTTTGCTCTTCTGTGGCTTTCGATTATTGCATTGAGGTTTGCGTTTCATGGTTACGAAGGGAACTTCGTTCTTGAGGTGTTGTCTTTATTCAGAGGATGTTGATCAAGTTGATGCGGGTTTTACGAGGAGGACAATTATATGTTCTAGCTTTGTTCAGAATCCTCGTTCATGCTGTTCTCGCAATTGTAGTCGTAATTTCTGATATCGAAGGATTGCTTTCTCCTTGGTCAGGTGCGGAAAGAGAGCTGATGCTTCCTGTTGACTGACGGGTTCCAATAACCAATCGTCTTGTTGCCTGGGTGCAATGTCTCTGCCCAAACGCTCCCATCGTCGTTGGTTGGGAAGCCAACCGAACCATCGTCTGCGCCATTGACCAAATATTTCAAGAGGATGCATGGTTACTGTCTTTTAATCACGCTTGAAAACTCACGCGTTGATAACAGAACCACAGCCATTGCTGAAAGAGAAGGTTTCGATGCGATCTCCACAGTGTTTGAGGATGATCAGCGTCAAAGTTTTGTGGTGGTGGAACATCACCCCGGGCTTTGTCTCTTTCCATCTCCGCCAGAATTCTGTCAACATTGTATTCGGGATGTCCAAGATGCATGAGTTGTCGTTGATCTGGCGTTTCGAAAATTGTGTAACCAACTGATTCTCCATGTGCCAGTAATCGCAGACGTCCCTGACGTTGAGCTGCCTCCATCGCGGTATCTGGAAGCGTTGCGTAGCGACTTTGTGGACAAAGGAATTGATCATTTTGTGTTCCCATCAGCGAATGGCCGGGCACAAGGCTGCGCATTGGAAACACCCCGAACAGTTTTTCCTGCAGTGCCACCTTCCTCACTCCAGCCAGATAAGCCAGCGCAAATCCCGCCCAGCACAAGCCAAGAGTGCTGGCGCAGCTGACACGGGCTTCATTAACAAGATTCACAAATTCAGACCAGTACGTGACATCCTCGAAATTGAGGTGTTCAACGGGTGCACCGGTGATGATCAATCCATCCAGAGGCCCCTTGGCATTGGCCTCTTCCCAACTCATATACAGGTCATCGAGGTGTGATTGGTCCCAGCTCTTGTAAGCATGAGTCTGTAGCCGAATCCAGATCGGTTCGATCTGAAGCACTGAAAGTCCCAGTGGATGTAACAGATTGAATTCGTACTGTTTTCCCAGCGGCATGATGTTAAGTATTCCGATCCTTAATGGTCGGATGTCCTGGCGTTCTGCCTGTTCTGGTTTGATCCAGGAAATGCGATTGCGCTCAACGGCTGTGATCTTGTGATAATTGGCTGGGAGGATCAGTGCCATGTCACAACCTCTCCAATTAGGCTCCTGTTGCCAGGGCCTGATCGAAGTCAGCCTTGATGTCATCAATGTGTTCAAGCCCCACTGACACCCTGACCATGGTCGGAGTCACACCTGCCGAAGACTGCTCACTTTCACTCAGCTGCTGATGAGTGGTGGATGCGGGATGGATCACCAATGTCTTGGCATCTCCCACATTGGCTAAGTGACTCGCCAGTTTCAGGCTGTTAATGAACCGCACTGCGTCGTCATAGCCGCCATTCAGCGAGAACATCAGCATGCAGCCCATGCCCCGTCCCGTGAGGTATTTCTTGGCAGCTGAATGATAGGGATCGCTGCTCAGGCCGGGATAGCTGACGCTTGTCACCTTCGGATGCTGTTGCAGCCATGTGGCAAGTTCCATCGCGTTTTGGGCATGGCGTTCAACACGCAGGCTCAGGGTTTCCAGTCCCTGCAGCAGCAGGAAGCTATTGAACGGACTCAATGCAGGGCCCCAGTCACGCAGTGATTCCACCCGGGCTCTCAAGGCAAAAGCAATATTGCGATTGTCAGGTAGCCCCAACATTTTGCAGACGTCACTGCCGAAGCCGAACGCATCCCAGTGCACAAGACCGTGATAAGCGGGGCTTGGCTGGCTCATCAGCGGGAATTTGCCGTTGCCCCAGTTGAAGGTCCCCGCATCCACAATCACACCACCCAGACTCGTGCCATGGCCACCAATCCATTTGGTGGCGCTTTCCACCACCACATCAGCACCATGTTCGATCGGTCGCAGCAATGCACCGCAGGCGCCAAGGGTGTTGTCCACGATCAGAGGAATACCTCGTTCCTTGGCCAGAGCAGATAGACCTTCAAAATCGGGTATATTAAATCGCGGGTTGCCCATGGCTTCCACATAGATCGCCTTGGTGTTGTCATCAATCTGTGTCGCAAAGCTGGCAACATCGTCTCCTTCGGCGAATCTGACGTCGATTCCGAGTCGTGGGAACTGAACCTTGAACTGGTTGTAGGTCCCTCCATACAGAAATGATGTGGACACGAAATTGTCACCCGCCTGCATGCAGTTGGTGACGCTCAGGAACTGTGCTGACTGACCTGATGCTGTGGCAAGCGCAGCTACGCCTCCTTCAAGAGCAGCCACCCGCTTCTCGAAGACATCCGTTGTCGGATTCATCAGCCGGGTGTAGATGTTCCCGAATTCCTTCAGAGCGAACAGATTGGCTCCGTGTTCCGCGTCGTTGAAGACGTAGGAACTGGTCTGGTAGATCGGCACCGCCCTTGAATTTGTGGTGGGATCAGGGACCTGTCCCGCATGCAGTTGCAGGGTCTCAAAGCGCTGATCCGTCACGGCAATCGCAGGGAAGTCACCTTATTTCTAGCGTTGCAGCGATCGGACGACCTCAGTCCGCGTCTGGATCAGGCTTGTCTGTTTCCGCCAACGAGGGAAGGGTCTGTCGCAATAGTGGTGTCAGCCTGTTGCGCACTTCGCTGCGGAAGGAATCGACCGTCTCGCCCAGCAACACCGGATAGGGCTGGTCACCGCTCTGCTCACGGAGATGACGCCACTTGCTGTTTTCTTTTTCTTTGAGTTCCATCAGTGCGGCCTGAAAATCATGGCTGCGTAATTGCATTTCTTCGCTCCCCAGAGCAGCTGCCTGTTCAGCCATCTGCTCTCGGAAAGCATCGAAGCTTTTGGCTTTGATGGTGTCGGGCAGACCCAGGACCGGCTGATAGTGATCCAGAAGACGCAGTTCTTCCTCCAGGAGAATGGCCCACGCCCCCTGGGATCCTTCAGTCAGTTCCATTTGGGACTGAGCCGTGTTCATGGCATCTAGGTGGAAACGTAGCCAGCGGTAGTAAGACTTGTCTTGCGTGTTCTTTTTGACGGCTGCTTTACCGGTTGCCAGCACAGGCAGGGCCGCTTCGGCTTTGCGCAGAAAAAGCCGATCCTCACGTTCCAGGTTCATGGCTCCCCAGCGCTGCCGATACTCCCAGAGTTCCGCGTAGCGATTCACATCGTCGGCGGACCAGCCAAGGCCAGCCAGTTCATCGGCGCGATGGGTAAGTTCTTTTGCCACGCAGCTTGTTGAGTCCTGATTCCCGAAGCGTAGATGCCGGGGGATCAAAGACCAGGGTTGATTGCTCTCACATTGGCGGCGCGCTGTGACGGTTTCGTTGCAGATAGGCGTTGACCGCAATGGGTTGTGGTTGCTCATAACCCTCATGCAGCCAGAGGTCACCAGCGGAGGAGGCGTAATGGATCTGCCATTGGTGAAGACTCCGGTAGGTCAGTGGTTCTCGTTTGAGGAGTGCCGCGTAATGAAGCACGGCTCTCCCGTAGTGATCGCTGTTGTTGTAGCCCCACAAGCCACGGCGGATGTCCTTGAGACCTCCACGTCGGACGAGATAGCGAGCTGCAGCATGAATGGAATCCCATGGGTCACGGATATTGCCGCCATTACCGATGCCCGGCTCTGACCAGGTGGTGGGTAGAAACTGCATCGGTCCCTGCGCATTGGCTACAGAGACGCCGTCGATTCGCCCCATTCCTGTTTCCACCAGATTCACTGCGGCCAATACGGTCCAATCGATTCCTGTGGCTGCCGATGCACTGCGGTAAGCCTCGAGTAATTGATCCGCCGGTGCTGGAGTCTTGATCCTCCAGGCTGGCAGTGTGGAAGAGGCAGGACCGCGATGCATCGCCAGAAACTCTCTGCGCGCAGCGATGTGCTGGTCAAAGACCCAGCGCCAGCGTGGATCCAGTTGAATGCGAACGTCTTCACTCAAGGCCTTGCGTTTGGACAGAACCCTGTAGATCACCTGTTGTTGATGGGCAAGCGCAGCGAGGTTTTGTTCAGACAGCTCAGGAATGATCAAGGCAGTCTCGATGTCGACAATCAGCTCGGCGATTTCACTTGGCTCCGTCGGCACCAGCGGGTAGTGCCGCCCATTCGGGGCAACGGGCAGGTCTGTCCGGTTTGGCAGGATCGGGATTGAGGCGCTGCTCGAGGTCTGAACTTCAGCTGTATCTGTGCTTGCAACCGTCTTGCAGGCCACTGTGATCGGACTGAGCAAGACGGGGATGCTCAACAAACAGCGCACCCAGATCCTGGTGTTACGCAAACGACTGTTCACCAACACAGGAAACCTCTTCGGTCATGGAAGTCTGGCTTGTCTCCCGGATGGTTCAGAGCCCAGTAGCTGAGGCAGCCGCTTTGGTCTTCCAGAACCATGGTCAGGGCGATTTCAGGAATCTCTGTGTGCTGCCACCACGGCTTCAATGGTATCCGAATGGTGCAGAGGCAACCGACACGATCCATGCTGAACTTCACAACAGGGGCCTTGGCCAGAGGGTCCGCCATGCCACCCATTCGGTAATCGCTGAACTGGTAAAGGTTCCAGTCTCCGTTCGGAGAAACATTCATCTCCCAATACCTTTTCGCACCCGGACGAGCCAGAAAAGCTTCGAAGCAGGTATGGCTCCACAGGTTGTCCAGTCTTTGCGCTGAAGTATGTGTCTTGCCGGTGTTCAAGGCGAGGCAATCGATGGAGCTTGTGTTCAGCTTTGGGCTAAGGCTGAAGCTCAGTTCAAGAGGGGCATTTTCTTTCCAAACAAACTCCGCCATGGCGAGCACTGCTGGACATTGATCAAAGTCGAAGGGAATCAGTGGGCAGACCTGCCTCACCATCACCGGATGTCTTCCCACGCTCTAAACCCCTGTTGCTGCAACGGCTTTAGATCTCAACGTCGGTTTTAGTTCTTGATTTGGTTCTTGAATGGCCGTTTCGCTTGTTGCGCTGAGGTCAGCTTCGCACCGTCGACAGACCTGGGAAAGCCACACTTCACCGCTTGATTTCGCACATGGAAATCGCCTGGTCTCATGGCTGATGACCGCTGCTGATCGGATCAACGACGATGGTAGGGAGGAGCACCTCGCATTGACCCCATAGAGGAAGGCTTCTCTCCCATCTGGTAATGCCATGCTTTGCATACATCAGTGGCAGTGGGCTTCAGTGAATAACATCCGAGTGCCGTTGAACTTGCTGTTTGCGCAAGTTGGGTTGTCTTCAACCACAGCCTTCGATTCAGGTTGCTTGAACAGGCGAGCAAGAGTGCAAGTCCCTTCCCCGCCGTCATGCTTGCCATAGTCGGAATCTCACACGATGCGAAATGTCTGAACGGGGAGTGGTTGTCCGCAGGAGACATCGCCTTTTGGTTATGGCGACAGCTCCTGATTTCCTGATGCGGTAAAGGGTGGTGCCAGATCCTTATTCATGGAAGTTTGAATGGTTCCTGCGGTTCTCCTGGATTTCTTTCATCTCTTCAAAACACCGGGGGAAGTGATTCTCTGATTTTTTGTCTCACACTCATGCGTATAGTGATCATTGCCCGGAACTTAATTGTTTTGGATCGAGCATTTTCCGATAGCAAACCACCATCAGTGGTATTGAATTGGGGGGAGTATAAGTTTTATCCCTGTAAGTTTTCTCACAATGCTCTGGGTGTATTCTTTGTAATCCTCGTATCATCAGGGCGTTCAGTGAGCATTCTTTATCTGTTAATTGCGTTCACTTGGATTGCTGTTTTCTATGGCATCTTAAAGAATGAGAATTGATATTTACTCCAGTTGTCCAAGACTTTCCTCTCTATGTTGATTCGAAACAAGAGGAAGTTTCATCGCAATGAAAAACGTCGAAGAGTCCACTAGGTAGGCTGCTTTTCTTGGCTGCTTTGAATACTTGCAATCGCTAAACGCGGAAAAGGAGTGAAAAGGCTAAATTCTGGACGACAATAGGCTAAATAAAGAACACTGTTGTGGCTTGAATATCACCAAGAAGAGATAGCAGTTTTTGCTGTACGGAACTAAGAGATGGAGTTTTTAATGTCCAACGATCAACTTATGGCATTTATGGAGAAGGCTTTGGCTGATAAAGGCCTTCAGTCAAGGCTCAAGGATGCTTCAAGTCCGCAGGTTGTCGCTGAAATAGCAAAGGAGCTCGGTTACTCAGTTCCCGTCGATGATCTGTATGCGGGTGATTCTTTGTCAGCAGAGGAGCTTGAGGGTGTTGCCGGTGGTGGTGGAGCAGGGAGAAGCTGTTCTGTTGGATGCGCTTGTAAGGTGTCCTGGGATATTGAATTGGGATATCCTCAAAAATGAGTTTGTAAATTTGCAGTTTTCAGATAATTACTTGTAGCACAATAAATGTTTATGTTCTTAATGCTTGAAATAATAGTGTAGTTGCTGGATTGTCATGATAAAAGTCAGTAAAGTTGAGATCGGAACCAATGTCATAGTGGTTGTTTCTTGTAATAGTTGCCTCCTGCTCAAAGATCTCACCTTTAGCTCTCACCTCAAAGCTGTCAACAAATATATTTTTAACAAAGAAGGGCTTTATCGCATAATCTTTGCGTAGACCAACCAATTGAACTTACAGGCTTAATCTTGAGGTCAACTTATTGATTATCGAAGTATGCGAATAAGCAACTTTTTTATTTAATTGAAAATCGGTCTTTTATATTGGTTCGATCAAGAGATAGCCGCAAGCATAATCCCACCTCCCTACGCAAAAAACCTTGAACCAATGACTAACCCTTCAAGTGCGGCGTTTTTCATTGTCCAGGAGCCTTTGTGCGATCTGATTTTGCATCATTTGAAACATGGGTTGAAGCTGAACCAAAAGTCGACGATGCTGATGGCAGTGGCAAAATTGCAAATGGATGGAATTTGGATTGATTCATATTGGAAGGGGGTGATATCAGGTGCTATACCGTCACTTATTACAGTGGTAGGAGTGATTTTCATAGAACTGTACAGAGGAAAGGTTAAAAAACTAGAGAGATCTCAAAAAAAACTCAGTGACGAGTGGGATTTCTTTTATCGCCTAGAAGAGCTCTACATAGACCAGCTTAAAGAGTGTGGCTGGAAGAATAAACACAAAGTAATTAAAGACGAACTGCGTAAGCGACTAAGGAATGATGACAAAGGTGGTGAGATTCGTTCTCCCGCTGATAAACGTAAATCTATTTAAGCACTTTACAAATACATTTTTACCAACGAGATCTGCGTTGTCTCACCTGATCATTCCTGTATCCATATAAGCGCTCTAAAAGAGGTTATGCGCGCGGAATCACCGGATGCTCTCCGCCGCAATGGATGACCTGGCCGATCTACCACTCTTTGTCAGCCCTTTCACCGCTCAGATCATCGTGTTTGACGATCTGACAGTGATGCTTGGGGTTACAACCGAAAAAACGGACGCTCTGTCTCTTGTGAGCTGTAAAACCCGTGTTCAATCGACACGCCTGTAAAAACAGGACATCGGTACTGGTTTGGATTGAAGAGTGATGCTCGGCTCCACCTGGCTAGTAATGAGATAGCTCATCACATCGCCATGTACGAATTTCTTTTGGTCGCTCAGCTTCTGGCTCAGGATTCTTCGTTCCAGCAGTGGGTGGATAGTCGTCCTCCTGCAGAGCTCTGTCAGCTTTACTCAGAAAAAATGATTCCCGACACGATGCTTCCCGGAGGACGTGATTCGAGCCCATGTGGCACCGAAACCTTCGACAACCCCATGGATTACGTGACCAAATAGGGCGATCCATCAATACGCCTGTCAAGCCCGATCCAGCACCTTTTCATCAGTTGCCATCTGCTCTAGCTCCATGGCACGTCCAGCCCGGTTGGCCCAGAGTGCGCCCTGCCGGTCGCTGCTATGACTGCTGTTCAGATCTGCTACCCATGTCCCTAGAACAACTCTAGGCATTCTTCAACAAGGTCAAAGGTGATTCCAATCTTCAAGGCAAGCTGAAAGCTGCAAAGTCACCTGAAGATGTTGTAGGAATTGCTAAAGAGCATGGACATTAATTTACTGCTGATAAGATCAGTCTGCTTAGTGATGAGGAACTGGAGGGCGTGGCTGATGGAGGCACCGGTATGGGTGGCGTATTTGGCTGTAAGTAACTTCAACGATATAGCATAAAAATGTTTGCGACATTATATGTAGCCAAGTATATAGAGCTTGTTTGGCTAGCTACCTCTAAATCTCTACAGTTGCACGAGCTTAAAATTCCTGAATTTGCATGATAAGCTAATAAAAAGAGTTCAATGCTTGGTGCGATTGAGCGAATCAATTAATAGCTAACGTTCTTTTAGCAAGCCGTTGCTATAACCGTTCAAGACTCCCGATACCCATGTCAGAAGAACAACTCAAGGCATTCCTCACCAAGGTCAAAGGCGACTCCAACCTTCAGGTGAAACTAAAAGCAGCAAAGTCACTTGAAGATGTTGTAAGCATAGGTAAAGAACATGGTCATGAATTCACTTCTGATAAGATCAGTCAGCTCAGTGAAGAGAAGTTAGAAGAAGTGGTTGGGGGAAATAAAAGCCACTATTATTGCGAACCTATACCAGCACCCTTTGCTTAAAATTTCTTCAAATTAAAATATCATTCTACTCATCAAAGTCCCTACCGCTGCACTGGTTTTTATCGTTTCAATGGATTGACTAATCCCATAAATTCCTCCAACACCTGGCACGATTGAGCGCAATGGAATTATTCAAAGTTGCCGCAGCTGACTATTGCTAGTATTGTAAAAATACTAAATACCCCTGTTAGAAGAGCAACTCAAAGCTTTCCTTTAGAAGGTCCAAGCTGACACCAGCCTTCAGGAAAAGCTCAAAGCTGCAGCTGATTCTGATGCAGTTCTTGCGTTTGCCAAGGAGGCTGGGTTTAGTGTTTATGCTGATGACTTAATTGAAAAGATAGAGCTCACTGAAGAGGAACTGGACGCTATTTCCGGGGGCGAATACACAGGAAATGACACGGGTCCCACGAATATGTATTGAGTATGTCATATTCCTAAATGTCCAGAATGGGCTGCCTCCAAAGGCTGAATACTTCGCCTAAACATCCCAGCCTAACCATCGAATACTAAACTGTAAATATCCTGGCCCATCTACTTATCAAAGCCCCGCCACAATGGGTTTGATTTCTTCAATAGCCTGATTAATTTCATTAAATAGTTCCCAATACCTGGCATGATTGATCGCAATTGATCAGAGATGTTCAAGCCTCAATCACAATTCATGCTTCAATCGACTAGCCACTTCAGAAAAGACTTTTGATCAACAGTCGCATCCACCGTGCTGCCTGAGCACCGGTCGATCGTTTGACCCGGGGGGGGGCAGACATTGACTATGGTCAGGTCCCGAAGCCATTCCAACAGGCCTTTGCCATCACAAGCAAGCGCAGTGCTGTGACCAGGCTGGGCTTCTCTCCATGATCGAAGTTGACCAGGATTTCGCCGGGTCGATCGGCAATGGCGGTACGTTGCTGGAGCGCCTTAACGGCACATTGGGCATCCGGTGTCTTCCTCTTCTCTCCGCTGGCAAAGCTCCCAGGCAAATGTCTCAGACGCAGTCACCTAATCCAGCATCAAGGCTTCCACCTCGGCCTCCTGAAGGCTGTTGTGCGTTCATCTCTGTGATTGATGGCCTGTCTCGTTGTTTCTGTTGAGTGGTTCCGTCCGGCCTCTCGAGATCGGCAGATTAGGGCCATGGTCAGAATGGGAGTAAGGGCAACCGACCAGAGATGAGTTTGAGAGAACGCTTTGCTGATCTTTTGATTCGAGCTGCCTGCCGTATCGCACCACCCGTCAAATCCGATGAAATCAGGGAGATGACGCTGCGGTTGGAGCCAGAACAGGAGGGTGAATCCCTCATCGACTCCACTTGTGCGGATGCTGCCGATCTGCCTTCGGTGGAACCCTTATCGCTTGATCAACGCGTGATCAGTCGCTCAGTCAAAACCCTCAAGGCTGAAGCGATCAGTTCCCTTGCCACCCTTCATGCAGCCCACTTAGTCGGTGCATCCGTCTGGGACGAAAGGCGAATCGCTGCTCGGATCAATGCCGCCTCTGGTATCAAAGCTGCCAGTCCTGAAGTGCTCGCTGAGATCGAAGGTCTGGCAGTGACCTGGCAAAACGATCTCTCAGCCATCACCAATGCTTTGCAGCAGGTTGCTGCCATCAGTTGCCCAGAAGCACCGATCTCTCAGGACCTTCGACTGGAGGGAGAAGAGCAGGACCTTGCAGCAGACCTCATTGAGTCCTGTTCAGTTGAGCTCACTAGGCATCAGTTGGAACTGGCCATCCCTCAGGACGACAACGATGAGCAAGAACACAACGATGAACAAGAACACAATCATGAGGTCTGATTTGTTGATTTCAGCTCCCAGGAGTAATCTCTGTGCTGCGAAAGCTGTTCGAGGGGGGTGACCCAACTGAAGTTGGGGCGAGTCGGCCTCGATTGAGACTGCATTGAGTCATTGTGGTTTGATGCCTAACAAGGAATACAGGATGTCAAAAGCTGCTGGACTGGATGTTTGTTCCCATCAATACAGAACAGCCAGGAGCTGGTTGATCGCTGCTGCTGTCGAGATTGTGCTTGATCATTGTTCAGAGGACGATCGAGCGCGCTTGAAGCTGATTGCAGCTCCAGAAGTACAGAATTCTGAAGCAATGATTCCCGAATTCAACGAAGAGATGAATCAATATACTGATCTTGTTCTGCAGCAAGCGATCGCGACTATCTCTATTCTCATCTCAAAGAATTACAATATCAGTGTTATGAAAAAAGAATTTTAAATCGGGCGCCATTGGACTGGTTGCATTGAAGCAGCATTTGAAATAAGAAAGACCATTCCAGAATCTCAAGAAATCAGCTTCTCTTTACTGATTTCAGAGTGTTTCTTAACTTGCTTGGTTATTAGTCTGATGTCTCAAGATACTGAAGTCAGCTCAATTACAGAGAACAATATATACAGGTTATACCCACAATATGGGTTTGTTTTGGTTGGCTCAGGTTGTCAGGTAATGGCGAACGGAGACCACTCCCACACTCACCAGAACACCAACGAAAGCTTTAAAGAAGTCTTTGGCAAGCTGATTGAATGCTGCCAATGGAGTTGAAACTTTTATTCGGACTACCAAGGCCAATTCGCGGCCAGCCAGCAAGCCAAGAAAGACCCATGTGGTGCTCATCGGAATCACGGAGAAGCTAAGTGCCCGTGTAAATAAAATTGTTCCAAATACTAAGTCGCAAAGTGTTGCTGACCTGATATAATGAATATTAGCCTTTCTACGAATAATCTTTTGTACAGGTCCTCCACCCCATGCGAAAATCAATGCAATGGAACAGCAGATTACAAAAATACTGATTAAAAGTTCAAAAAAACTGAGTTTTCTTGGCAGGTAAACATAGAAGCTGGCTGCATTCTGAATCATCCACTGACACCATAGCCAGGCAGTACTGAGCCATTGAAGAATTAACCACCGTCGTGGTAGCTGATGGCTGTCCTGTGGATTGACGACAAATCGTCGCTCGAGAATCCATAACGCCACCCCATAAACCACAGCTGAGGCCATCAGCGCGAAGACTCCGCCGAAGATTGATGTTGTAATCAGTGCAGATGTTTGTATAGGTGAAAAAGCAGCCAACACGAGGATAGAAGTCCCGATCGGTGCAGCCCACCAGGTAAGAGCCGCCACGGTCAAGGGTGGGATCAGATAATAAAAAGTGAAATTACCTGGCAATGGGAACTGAGATAGCAGTCCCCAGGCAGGATCATCTCCATATTTAAACCAGCCGAAAATCAATATAAAGGTTGTTGCTAAACAGATCCATATCACCTGAAGATGAATGGATGTTCTTCCACGATTACTGAACAGAAAGGTGCCTAGGGTCTGTAGAGAATCATTGGCGGTGCAGGCTGCTACGACGAGAGCAAAGCCAAGATCTGAAAAATTTGGCTGTTCATGCTTTATTATTTGGCCAGATTGAACAAGCCTTTAGGAAGCTAAATGCATACAGAATAACCTTGTTTTCTTAATTGCTTAATTATAATAATAGATCCAGTTTGCAAGTGCAAAGGGGCTAAGGCTTGGGTATGGGATTCCAATAAATTTGGTGTAATAACATATTATAGCGAATTTAATTGAGAGACTTCATGATAATATTTTTGACCAATTAATGTCAGGTTCAGGACTGGACGATGATGCCAACACTCTGTTTGGGATTCCGCAGCCAGGTCTTTGTAATGGCTGTTGAGTAGGTGATTACTTCATTACCAGTTCTTGCTGTTATCAGGTTTTTAAAGTTCTATTCCTCCATAGACGTTTTGGTTCGCTGTCACAGTATTGATGGTCAATAGTGTAACCCATGAAGATGGTGCTGACTTTGGCAAAAAAGCAGGCAAGCGTATTACGTGGCATAGGACTGGGATTGTTGATTTCGTTTTTCCTGGTTCTCTACGGCATCATCTTTAACCCATTCTCTGGTCCTGAATTGGAGACGTTTGATGAGAAGCTTGTTGTGTTTGGTAGGTGTTTGCTGATCCTATTGTTTGTGCTCATTTTATCTATTGCAAGAATTGCTAGGTACCGCTTCTTTTCTAGTGAAGATATAGATTCGACTGCGGTTGCAGCACCATCTTCATCACTTTTATGCCCCCAATCCATTCTCCAGAACACTCTTGAGCAAACGGTGCTTGCTAGGATTGTGTATTTTTTATGGATCTTGATGACTCCCTCTGCGTGGTTGTCAGTACTTCCTCTCTCTGCTGGTTGCTTCCTTGTTGGACGGATATTGTTTATCGCAGGATTCCGCAAAGGCGCTGCTTCGAGAGCCATCGGTTTTGCCTTGACGTTTTACCCAACAGTCATTCTGTTTTTGTTGTTGTCATCAGTGCATTACGTTCTCTACGCTGAAGTCCTTTTGAAAGCTGTGAGTCCTCCTCGGCAAAACTCAATCTGTTGGTAACGATAAGAACAAAATTATTTTTCTTTGTTTAAACATTTTTGTTTATATCACCCTATCTTTGATCAAGGTCTGATCTAAAGGGTGAATCATGTGGATCTTATCGACTTCAACCTGAGATGATTCATCATCACTGGAAGATGCTCCATCTCACAATTCTTGCGATAATTCGTCGATCAGGTTATTCAGTTCCCTCCACTGATTTTCGATCGATTGCGTGAGTGCAAACTGAACCTCAGCACGATCAAGATTGTGTTGAGGCCTTGTTGTGCGGAAATAACTGTCACCGGAAAGATGGTCTGTCAGAAAGCGGATACCGAGCTCAAGGGGAATCAGACGAATGCAATCAGGCATATAGCGGAAATCCTCCGGAGTGAGGAATGATCGGCCCACGGACAGATAACCCTCAAGGATTGCCCGGCAAAGATCCAAATCAAAGCTGACGTTCTGGGCATCGAGAGCCTCTTCGCCCGATCGATTACAGCAGGAACGCAGACAGTCACCGATGTCGTAATGAACAAGGCCCGGTTTGACTGTGTCGAGGTCGATCAATCCCACGGCTTGTCCGGAGGCGTTATCGATCATCACATTATTGATCTTCGGATCTCCGTGGATTGGTCGCCGCTTCAGTTCACCTCTTGCACAGGCCTGCTCAAGAACGTCGATCCCTGCCCTTCGTTTCTCGATGAAGGAGACAGCATTGGCGATGCGATGGCTGTTTCGAGCATTCGCCCTGGAGAACACCAGGTCGAATTCGGCAAGGTATGCCGGGGCAATGTGGAAATTTTCCAGCGTGTCAGCCAGTTCGTCAGTGGCCAGATCACTGATCAGGTGATGAAACATGCCCAACCCGTAACCCAGTTCGCGGGCATGCAGGTCGTCTTGAATCACATCCGTCGTGGTGGCTGCACCGATGTGGGTGATGGATCGCCAGAATTCACCCTGATGCTCTACCCAGTGTCCGTGGGCATCGAGAGTCGGCAGAACTTTGGGAACCTCCCAGCGTCGGCCCAGGAGTTCCGGTGGTTGTTGGGCAAGACGCTGTTCAACGTGGTTGCCCAGTTTGAGCAGATTGCTCATCACCAATTCAGGTTGTTCAAACACTTCAGTGTTCAAACGCTGCATCACGAAGGCTGATCGTGATGCACTGCGGTTCAGTGTCACAAGAAAAGTGTCGTTGACATTTCCTGACCCAAGCTGGCTGATCCCGTCGATCTGTTCTGGCGGGTGGAACAGTCCAGCGATGGTCTCCAGGATCGAGTTGGAGCTGGAGAATGGGGAGGGCACGTCGAATCGCATGGGTCTCATCACGAAACATGCCGTGTTCTTCGGCCACTGCCAGCAATGAGTGTGCGGAAAATCAGGCGGGAAGGCGGCAGCATGGTGAGTGATATCTGAACGGCACGGGTGCCACGAATCCTTCACACCGCCGACTGGCAGGTCGGCAAGCCCTATCGCTGGATCGAAAACTCGCAGAAACAGGCTCGTTTGCAGCAGGAGCGTGTTGATGCGGTTCTAAGAATTGCTGAGCAGGCCAGTCAGCAACAGGCGGAGGTTGTGCTGGTTGCTGGTGATTTGTTCGACTCGAGCACTGTGGCCGCTGACATGGTCATGGAGGTGCTGGAAGCGATCGGATCGATCCCATCACCTGTGGTTGTGATACCGGGCAATCATGATCACGGCGGAGCCGGTGGCATCTGGAGGCGTGAAGATCTGCTCGGGCAGATGCGGCAGCGTGCCGCCAACCTCCAATTGCTGCTCAAGCAGGAACCGGTCAGTGTTGCTGGGATCACTCTGTTGCCATGCCCATTGCTTCGGCAGCGGGAGAGCCGCAGCCCGTCTCTCTGGCTTGATCAGCTCAACTGGACTGAGCTCGATTCTCTGCAACCCCGTGTTGTTCTGGCCCATGGCTCGGTGCAGGGTTTCGGTGGCGAAGCCCAGGTGAATCAGCTTTGCCTCGATTCCCTTCCCCGGGATCAAATCGATTACATCGCTCTCGGCGACTGGCATGCGCTGATGGAGATCGATCGCAAAACCTGGTACAGCGGCACACCGGAACCCGACCGCTTCCCGAGCGGACCCGATGACCTGAGGTCACAGGTTCTGCTGGTTGATCTTGAGAGAGGTCAACAGCCGATCGTGAAGGTCCAGTCCACCGGTCGAATGCGCTGGCATCGGATCACCATGACGCTCAACGGCGATGCCGATCTGGCCCGCTTGGAGCAACAGCTGGCCGAGTCTGTCGGCAGTCGCGTAGGGCGCGACCTGTTGCGGCTTGAACTCAACGGTCAACTGGGTCTCCAGGGACACCTTCAGCTGCAGGACCGTTTGGCGCTGCTCAGTCAACAGCTTCTTCACCTGCGTCTGCGGGGCAAGCTGCACCGTCAACCAACTGCCGAGGAGAGGGATGAGCTGCTGCTTCGGATGGACAGCCCCCTGGTCAGCACGATCGCTGCTGGTCTTCAGGAGGAGCTGCAGAGCAATGCTGATCCTCTGGTTGAGCAGGCTTTGATCGAATTGCATCGTCTTTGTGCCAGGGATTCACTTGCAACGGTTCCAGTTGCCACGCACCCTGTGACTACCGACTCATGCGCCTGATTCGCTGCCGGCTGGAAAGCGTTCGCCGTCATCGAGCTCTGGAGATTCCCTTCGCTCCAGGGCTGACCCTGATTGGTGGTGCCAATGAATCCGGCAAAAGCTCGCTTGTGGACGCGATGCATCGGGCTCTGTTTGTGCGCGCCTCTGCCACCGGAGCTGCCATTCGTGATCTGAGATCTGCCACACATGCAGGCCATCCGCAGGTGGAAATCGATTTCGATGTCGGCGGGCAGCGTTGGTCGTTGTTGAAATGCTTCAGCGGTGCCGGCGGAACCTGCCGCCTCAGCCGAGCTGGTCAGCAGGTTTTGCTCGGTGGAGATGCCGAGGATCAACTGGCCGCTCTGCTTGGAGTCGAGGAGATCATCGGCAGCCGCCAGGTGAACCGTGTGCTTCCCACCCGTTGGGCACATCTCTGGGTGATGCAGGGACTGGCCGGTCGCAATCTGCTGGAACTCAGTGGCGAGCACTATGACCTCAAGGGATTGATCACGGCTCTGGAGGGACAGGCGGAGCAATCGCTGCAGTCGCCGATCGACCAAAAGGTCTTCAACCAACTTGAACAGCTTGTGGCCTCCAGTTTCACCAGTCGCGGTGTGAAACAGAACAGTGAACTGTGGAAACGTCGGCAGGAGCTGCAGCAGGCTTCTGAACGCAAGGCTGAAGCACAGGATCGCCTGCTCAGCTACGAAACGGCCTGCATCGAGCTGGATGCGAACGAGCAGGCTCTAGATCAGCTGGAGTGTGATGCACCAGAAGTGCAGACGCTGCGTCGGAAGCTTCTTTCACTGAAGGATCTTCAACAACAGTTAGCCCCGCTGCGTCTTCAGCAGACCCAATGGCAGCAGCAATTCAGTGTTCTGAATCGTCTGGCGCAGGAGATGCAGGCTGCACAAACAACGATGAAGGCGCATCGACTGGAGCTCGGTGTGATGAACGAGTCCGCAGAAACTCTTGCAAGCAATCTCGCTCGACAACGGGGTGCTTTCGAACAACTCGACCGCAAACGTCAGGCGCTTGAGGAGCGTGGCCATGCTCTGCGACGTTGTCAGGATCAGCAACGGCTTCAGCAACGCATTGAGAGCATTCGTCGTCAAAGCGATCAAAGGACCAAACTGGAACAACAGCAATCTGTGCTCAAACAACAGCTGATGCAATTACCAGGGCGTGATGCCAACGCTCTGGCTGCCTTGCAGGCTCAGCAATCTCAGCTTCGTGAGCTGGATATTCGTTTGCAAAGCATGGCATCCAGGATCGAATTGCAGTCTTCAGACACGACTGTGCGTCTTGATGGTGAACAGCTCAGGCAAGGCGACGTTGCACAAAGGACGGGGGCTTTCCGAGTCGATGTCGGTGAAGGTGTCACCCTGCTTGTCAGTCCTGGTGAAGGAACAGGCCTGTCTTCACTGTTGGCTGAGAGGGCACGATGTGAGGCTCAGTTGGTGCAGAACCTCAAACTCTGGGGGGTTAGCAACATTGAAGCTGCGGAGGCTCAGTTGCAGGAACGTAAGGAGCTTCAACATCAGCTCGCTGTTCTCGAAGCACGTCTTCGCCAGCTGATGGAGCAGCACCGGAGCGAGCAGAAGGGTGGTGAAACTCTTGAACAACTCGATCAGCAGCTCGCCGAATTGCAACAACATCAACATGAGCCAGACCTTGCCGCGGAGGAGGATCTCGAGCAGGCCTTGAACAATTGCCGCAAGACCTATCAATCAGTCCAGGAACAGGTTCGCTCTCTGCGTTCCGATTGTGATCGTGCAGAACGTGAACAGAACGGACACACCAAGCAGCTTCAGGAGCTGCAGATTCGACTGGAGCGTCAGGAGGCACGGCATGCTCAGCAGCTTCAACAGCAACACGAGATCGAGAGACGGCATGGCCCAGCCAACACAATCGCCGACGATCTCAGGAAGCTGTCTCATCAATGTGAGCAATTGCAGGACCAACTGCTTGTGTTGAGTCGTGATTGTGGCCTCAATGTCGACGCCGACGTTGAGACATCACTGTCTGCATTGGATGCCCGTGAGCTGAAGCTCAATCGTCAGCGTACGGATCTGAGCCGTGAACGCGGCTCATTACTGGAGCGCTGCGAACGTCTCGGAAGTCGGGAACTGCATGCAGAACTGGAGGAAGCTTGTAATCGTCTGGAGTTGGCCCAGCAGGCAGAACAACAGGAGACCCAGCTGGTTGAGGCACGCGTGCTGCTTCTCAAACGATTTCAGGAAGCACGCGCCGATCTTTCACGGCGCTACTCAACACCACTCAAGTCCAGCATCAACCGTTTCATTGCTCCATTTCTGCAGAACCCCGGCGACAGCTCTGAGCTCCGCTTTGATGCCAGCGATGGTCTGAAGGATCTGCGTCTTCAACGTTCAGGTCAGACCCTCGAGTTTTCACAACTCAGCGGAGGACTCAAGGAACAACTGAATGCCGCCGTTCGCCTGGCCATTGCCGAGACCCTGCGCGATGGCCATGATGGCTGTCTTCCTTTGCTGTTTGATGACGCCTTTACCAACAGCGATCCATCGCGACTGGAAGCGGTGGGCTGCATGCTCCGGCAGGCTGTCGATCTGGGTCTTCAGGTGGTGCTTCTGAGTTGCGACCCTGATCCCTACCGAGAGATTGCTGATTCAGTGATTGATCTCGATCATCACTGATGTTCTGGAATGGGTGGGTGCTGCTCAGAGTGCGTTTTCGATCACATTCATGGCTTTGAGGTAAGCCGGTGGTTCGTCGGCTGTCTCTGATTCCTCGATGCCGTTGTCATCCCGAATCAAGCGACGGGCGTTATCGGCAATCACGGCATTCACCAGTAGATCCATCGCTTCTGGTTGATCAAGGTTCTGGATTGCTTCTGCATAACGCCGACTGTGGGTGGGTCGTACCGATTCCTGGCAGTAGGTCGATAACTCCCGGCTTTCGGTCATCACCGAAAACGCCACATCCTTGGTGGTGGAATTTCCATAGATGGCCATGTAGAGCAGGTTCACCATCGAAGCGTCATGAGCGGGAATGGCGTACTTGCGCACGATCTGTGGCCAGTAGCGCAGCGACTTGAGACCTTCCAGCCCCCCCTTGCGCAGACCTGCCTGTTCACACCAGTTCTCCAGCTCTTCCATTGAGTGCGGACAGCGATTTTCGGCTCGCATGTGTTCTGCCAACACCTGCCCTGCATGGAAATTACGGGTCGGCGTTCCCGAAACCGGCAACATCATGCTGCCGCGAACATCAGCCACCATGGCTGTGAGTTGCGCAAAGGTGTGGTCGCGCACCTTCTCCATGTCTCCGCCGCGCACCAGAGCGGCCTCGATTCTTTGGACGCCATACCCGAGCTCTGTCAGGGCAAACGGTTGGCGGTTGTAGAGCCTTTGGCGATTGCGCCTGGCCATTGACACCGTGGCTGCCTGATCCAGGCACTGGTCCAGCAAAAGCGTCAGCAGGGTTGGAAGCACGCCGGGGTTGTCCTGGTGGTAGGCGTATCCGAAGCCGGCAAACACCGACGACATGTTTTTTGCTGCCTTGATGTACTGCCCCTCGATGTTGTGAACGCCAGCTGAGACCTGGATGTTCGGGGACAATCGATCCAGCATTCGTGCTCCAAGCAGTGCTGTCAGGGCGTTGGGATGGCAAAAGTTGGCCGTGAAACTGTCGAGAGGATTGCGCAGAGCGCCATGGCGGTGAAACCCTGAGAAAAAGCCCAGGCTCGGTACTTTTTCGCACAGCACATACGACTCGTTGGCCAGGTTGTCATGGCTGAACGATCCGGCCAGACAGGCCAGGACGACATGTTGGCGCCCCAGTTGATCCCGGAGTTGAATCGCTTCAAGCAGGTCTTCTTCCACATGGTTGCTGTTGGCACTGAGCACCACCAGCTCGCAGCGCCTGAGCAGGTCAGCCAGGGTGTTGGGCTGACGTCCGCCATCGCCTGGATGGCTGCCCATCCGCTCCATGACGGCAACGTGTTTCGGGTCCATGCCGTCTAAATCAGACTGCGAGAACGCACCGAGCAGCTCACGCTCAGGTCGTGGGGCCAGCAGCAGATTGTCCTCGTCCTTCTGCTGCATGGCGCAGTTGTAGGCGAGAGAAGCGGGGTAAAGCCCCACGCTGTAGAAGCCGACCTTTCCGGTTTCCAACTCCCAGATTCGTTGACGAACCTGATCTCTGTCGAGGCTTGGAGGAAAGAAGCCGTTTGAGTTCAACAGTGCCGCAGTGCTGAAACTCATTGCAATAACTGAGAAAATTTTGGTGAGCAAGTGGTCGAGGCTGGATTTGGCTGCTGAATTACAACGCTCTCTTGGGCGGATTCATGGCTTTGGAGGAAACAGTTGGATCTGTTTGTTCAGCCTCGGCACTGCCCCATTATCTGCGCTCAGGTCTGGGGGAGCTTCTCAGATCCCGCAGGGATACAGCTGTGACAGTCCCAGGCGACAAACCGGCGACACTGCGATCAGCGAGGTTGGCGAATGGCTCGCTGACTCCATAGGAATGAATTGATACATTGATTTGTGCATTATTGAAAACCGAATCTGTGCCCTCAATTGAGCCCCCTGAGTCAAAGAGTTGTAAGTCTCTGCGATTAAGCTGATCGATCATGGTGTTGATGCCTTAGCGTCACTTCCATCACTGTTGTTGTATTTTATTTTCGAGTGATGAATAGTCTTGAAATGGAAAATGAGATCCGTACACTGCTCGGGAATTCAGATATAGGTTTATTAGAGGGTCTTTTGGTGGACTCGGCAGACTGGGGTGTCAATATTAGAATGACCTTAAATAATGAATTTGTCGAAGTTGATCTGATTAAAAACTGGGATGGATTTGAAATGATCTTGCTCGACGATCAGAAAAGAGACTCGATTCAAATTGATGAACTTCAGGATATTCTTCAGATTCTAAAAAGTCACTACTAAACTTCTTTGGAAGCGGGTTTTGGTTCCTTTTCGAAGCTGAATTTCATCGCCAGAATGGCCAAATTTAACGTCAATGTACACGCATTTGCGATCATCACCGGTTTGGCCTCAACCTGATAGCCATAGATCACCCAACATAGACAGCCAGTGCTGAAGGTCAGTAACAAGGCATAGGAAACGTCTTTCGCTGATTGGGTTTTCCAGGTTTTGACGACTTGTGGCAAGAATGCGATCGTTGATAATGTTGCCGCTGCGAAGCCGAACAATTCTGAAGAACTCAAATCGAATTGCATTTGCAAGATATCTTTTGATTATGGTTCAGGATCTGATGAGGTTAGCTCAAGGCTTCAACTGTCTGTACGCGCAACCAGAATTGTCAATCATAGCGTTGGGTTTTACAGGACAGCAAACAAACTCATGTCGTGTCCTGACGCACCTTGAAACATGACCTGTTCATTGCCAGCATTGAATTTTGTTGAAGTGATCCATGGCTTTAAAGCTCTTCGGTGGTCCCAGAACACGAGCCAGCATGCCTCGCTGGTTCATGGAGGAGAAAGCGATCGACTACGAGCTGGTGGAACTGGACCTTCAGTCGAAGCAGCATCGGCATCCTGATTTCCTTGGTATCAACCCATTTGGAAAGTTACCCGCGCTGATCGACAGCGACGTGCTGCTTGAGGATGGATCACCCCTGAAGTTGTTTGAAAGTGGTGCAATCCTGCTGCATCTGGCCGAGCATTACAGCGGCGAGATCATCACGCCAGCACAGCGAGCCCTGACCAGCCAGTGGGTGTTGTTTGCCAACTCAACTCTTTCCATTGCTTTGTTCGTTCCCTCCAATCGCGAGCGTGAATTCCCACGACTCATGGAGACGCTCAATCAGCAATTGGATCCTGAACGTCCTCTCGTTGGTGAGTGTTGGGGAGCAGCGGACTGTGCTGTTCAGGCTTACCTCAGTTACCTGCCACTGTTTTTTCCTGAGATCGATCTCAGCCCTTATCCCGTCGTTCAGGCAGTGATTGAGTGCACAAGTCGACGTCCGGCCTACAGGTTGGTCATGGGTTGTTCCTGAACTGTGATCATCCTCTTTGTTCATGTTGATTGGCGATTCAGTCAATGCATGGGAAGGTGTGCAAAATGACTGCGGTAACCCTGGTTCGGATGGATCTCGCTTCATTGCATCGGGAACTCGTTGACAGTCCTGACCTGTTGATTGTTCAGGATCTCGATGGGGTCTGCATTCCACTGGTGAAGGATCCCCTGACCAGGACCCTTTCTCCGGAATACGTGCAAGCCGCTGCCCGATTACGAGGCAGTTTCGCCGTGCTCACCAATGGTGAGCACGAAGGTCGTCGTGGAGTGAATCGTCTGGTTGAAACGGCACTCGGTGACAGTGCAACAGCGCGCAGCCATGGCCTCTACCTACCTGGTCTTGCCGCTGGTGGAGTGCAGCTCCAGGATGAATTCGGCCATGTCACGCATCCAGGAGTCAGTGAGTCTGAAATCAGCTTCCTGGCTTCCGTCCCGGAGCGGATGAAGGCTCTGATGAGTTCCATGCTTCCTGCCTTGATGCCGGAATTGAACGATGAGCAGCTTGCCGTTGAGCTGGAGCTGGCTGTTTTAGACACTCAGCTCTCACCAACCATCAATCTCAACCACCTGTTCAGTCGAACCCCTGACGATGTTGAGCATCAGCGGCGATTGCAGTCAATGCTGGAGTCGCTCATGCAGCAACTGATGGCGATGGCTGTGGCCGAAGGGCTTCAGGACTCCTTCTTTCTGCACGTTGCTCCCAACCTCGGGCGCGACTCCCTTGGCCATGAACGGCTCAAGCCAGCCGAGCAGGGCAATGTCGGCAGCACCGATATCCAGTTCATGTTGCGGGGAGCTATCAAGGAAGTCGGGTTACTGGTCTTGATCAATCGCCATATCCAAGCGCGCACAGGCACCGCGCCTCTCGGTGAAGAGTTCAACGTTCGAACCGCACCCCACGACCATGCATCGCTGCTTGCCCTGTGCAAACAACGGATACCCGTTGATCAGATGCCTCACCTGGTGGGCGTCGGTGACACCGTTACTTCAACAATCAACCCTTCGGGGGATGGCTGGTTGCGAGGAGGCAGCGACCGCGGTTTTCTGACTCTTCTTCAGGAACTGGGATGCAGCTTTGGGCGTCCAAACCGGGTTGTGCTTGTCGACAGCAGTGCGGGAGAAGTGGACCGTCCTTCTCTGGCTGATGGTTCGCTGGCCGGGATCAGTGATCCCGAGGATCCCCTCCATTTCGATGTCTGCATTCCTGGTGGTCCAGAGGCCTATGTGAACTGGTTTAGCGGTTTATCCAAATCTCGCAGCGAGCTCACAGCTTGAAATGGTTCTGACTGGATGAACGAGCTGTGACCATCACAGCTGCGTCGATGCTTCGCTCAGCTGGCCCGGGTTAGGTCTTCCTGCGGACTCAAGCTGATGTCTCAAGATTGCTTGAGTTAAGTCGTCGGTTTCCTAAGCAGCGGGTGTTTGGCCAGAATTGCAACAGGTCATGGCTCAGATCGCTTTCCGACGTTGACATCAACCTTTCCAGCAACGCTGAGATTCCCCCCCGTTCGCCGAGGCAAACTGACCACCCTGCAGGTCAATCTCGGTTATCGCTGCAATCAGACCTGCAGTCACTGTCACGTCAATGCGGGTCCCTGGAGAAAGGAAATGATGGCCGGGGAGCTGATTGATCTGATCCCTGAGGTGCTCGCCCGGCTTGATCTTCGCTGTCTGGATCTCACTGGCGGTGCCCCGGAACTGCATCCACAGTTTCGTGAGCTTGTTTCGGCGGCCAGGACGCTTGGCGTTGAGGTGATTGATCGCTGCAACCTCACGATCCTCAGCGAACCCGGATTCGAGGATCTTGCTGAATTTCTGGCGAGCATGGGAGTGAAGGTGGTTGCATCTCTTCCCTGTTACGAGCAGGAGAGGGTGGATCTGCAGCGAGGCCGAGGCGTTTACGAGCGAAGCATTGCCGGTTTGAAGCAGTTGAATCAGCTGGGGTATGCCCAACCAGGATCGCCGTTGCAGCTGGATCTGGTCTTCAACCCAGCAGGTCCTTCGCTTCCGCCGGCTCAAGAAACCCTGGAAGCTCAATATCGGCAGGCGTTGTCATCCAGCCACGGGATTTCGTTTTCTCACTTGCTCACGATCACCAACATGCCGATCCAACGTTTCGCGCGCGATTTGCAGCATCAGGGTCAACTTGAGCCTTACCAGCAGATTTTGCGAGATGCGCATCGACCGGAAAACATCAATGCAGTCATGTGCCGAAGCCTGATCAGTGTGAGTTGGACCGGTGCCCTTTACGACTGCGATTTCAACCAGCAGCTGGATCTTGCATCCAAGTGCGGACCACGACATCTGCCTGATCTACTCAGCGCAGCCGACGGACTGATGGATCAACCGATCGCTGTCGCAGATCATTGTTTCGGGTGCACAGCTGGCAATGGCTCCAGCTGTGGTGGTTCTCTCAGTTGAGCGTTACCTGCACCCCGGCTGGCGTCATCAGGAAAACGTGTTCTCCCAGACGATGTTCCTCACCGTCGACGGCACTAACACCACCGGAAACGAAATCAGCGGTGCGTTGTGCCTGGGCCCTGTCCATGTCACTGAGATCAAGGACCACCGTTTTCTGACTGCGAACGGCCAGAACGGCTGACATCCCTTCCGTCACGGTCTGCGGACGGATCACAAGCAACTCCTGTGATCGCTCTTGAGTGAATTGATTCATTACTCTCAGCCTGGCGAGGCTGGAGGAAAGTCGCAGCAACCGTCACGATGCAGTGATGACTAAATCCTCCTCACCTGATCCGGCTCCCGCTCACTGCGGCAGTAAGCCCAAACGCTTGGCTGTCGGAATCGCTCCTCTCGGGACTGTCTCAATCGGGATCGTTCCCATGGGCGTGATTTGTATTGGCATCGTTCCGATGGGGGTTGTCTCCATCGGTGTGGTCGCCATGGGTGTGATCAATCTCTCAATCGTTGGGATGGGCTTGCTGGCGATTGGAGCCAACACCATGGGGGTCTGGACGGTAGGGCCGATGAGCATGGGGTTGGTGCAGATCGGTGCTCGAAGCAGTCATGACCACAACAGCCATCACCAAAACAGCCAAAGCAGCAGCGATGCTGACGCTGCTTTAGAGGATGATCCCCGCTTCATGGCCTATCCCACCAAGACTGAAGCTGAAAAACAGGCCAGGCTGATCGGCTGTGAGGGAGTGCATCAGATGGGAAGTCACTGGATGGCTTGTGCTGAGCATTCAACGAACCATCACGAGTGAACAACCGCTCAGCGGCACTCTTGGCAGATTCCACGCACGTTCAGGCTGGAGTCGATCAGTTCAAAGTCGAACTGCTTGCAGGCATCACGCCCAGCCTGAAGAACCGGCTCATTTTCAAATTCCTCCGTTCGACCGCAGCGCACACAGACAAGGTGATGGTGGTGAATATGTTCGGCGTCGGCCAGCTCGAATCGGCTGCCACCATCACGGAGCTCCAGTTCCTGGAGAAAATCCATCTCCACCAACAACCGCAGGGTGCGATAGATGGTTGCCAGGGAGACTTTTGACTGATTGTCGACAAGCTGACGGTGGACCTCTTCCGCACTGAGATGGCTTCCGCTGCCGATCTCTTCAAAAAGATCTAGTACCAGTCGCCTTTGTGGCGTCATACGACGCCCTTCTTGGTGAAGCCCCTTCTTCAGAGTTCCGGTCGCTTCAGCAGAAGAGGTTGCAGGCGACATGCAAACCGAATGCGGTGTTTCTCAATAGTACGCACTATTGAGAGTCAACACCAGTGCTTGTTGACGAGTTGGTTCCTCCTTTGGCTGGTCTTCAATGTGACTTCTGATACGAACAAGCCGTTGAGCCGGGCCATCAGGGGCACTTTGCAGAGGTGCTGGAGCCATCGTTGCGGCCGTTCATTGCAATCGATTTGACATCGGCCTTAACAAGCCTCAACAGGTTGCTCAGGAGCATGGTGGCAAACCCGATAGGCTGTCTTTCCGTTCGAGGAAAAGAGTGTCGGTCTCCTGGACGGTGCTAATGCGCTTCTTTGCGAGCGGCCTTTTCCTGCTGGCCCATGGTCTGCTCGTGCTTGAGCACATAGCACTGGGTACAGCTCTGCATGGCGTTGCCGAAGTTTTTCTGGCTCCCTGGGCGCTGCGCCATCGTGCCTGGGACCTGATTGTGATAGGTCTGATTTTCTGTGTGTTCGACCTGTGGGGAACCCTGAGACTGATCAATGTGCTGGGTTGAGGGTCACGGATTCCATCCACCAACGGGCAACACGGCCAGCCTGATCAGGCTGACTGGCTGGAACAGTCACCACCACAAGCCTTTTGTTGCTGCGCTGATAGTCATAGCGGCAGTACCCCACACCTGTTCCTGAACAGGACGCCAGTGACGAAAGCTGGTTACCCGCCAGCTGTTGTTCAAAGTTGCGAGCTGGATCCACAGGAGCCGGACTCCATCCAGTTGAAGTGAGCGTCTGATCAACAACCAGAATTGATTGACCAGCCTGGAGATCAGGCGGTCGTGGTTCTGCTTTCAGATCAAGCCACATTCCGGACATCATGAGGCCGGAAAAGACCAACAACCAGCGCATAACCGAGCCCGTTTCTTCAGGCATAGCCATGGATCTGGATCTGGTGCCACGATTCAGCGTTGATCTTGCTCCGCCTCTCTGGCACCAACGATCAGAGCGGCAAGAAAGGGCAGAACCGCAATGGCTGTAAGGAATTCCATTGGTGATGTCCTAGTCACCAGAATGTTGCTTGATGTAAAGGCCCTCTGCGGTTTCAACGGATACCGCTTTGTGGAAAGCAAAAGCAGTGCTTAGTTGTGCAAACAATCGAATGATGCCGAGCAATAATGATTGAATATAGATAGTTGTATCTGCATAACAATCAGCATTCGTTTATCAATAGGTCTTCAAAAAACCTCTAAATTAGATTTTTAATCGAAGAGTTATTGGATGCGCAAAAACATTCAAGAATATTTTTTATCACTAAGTCCTTTGGTAGAGAGTTATAAATTATTGAATGGTACACAAGCTTAGTGACTTTCCCATAAAAAATAACCTCCCAGGACTCCTGCTTTATTAGAGTGCAAGATTACTTCATTGGAGAATTCAAAACCTTTTAGAAGCTTGCTGTTGCCACCACCCAAATGCAGCAAATCCCAATTCCAGATATGCTTTGTTGTTGAGATCACTCTTTCAACACGCTTAATCCATTTGTCTTTTCCAATCACTTCAAGGGCTGCTCTGCCAACGTAATCCTCATAGGTTTTGCTTTTTTTAAACAGATGATGCGCAAGTTCGAGATTGGGTACAAGACTTCCATCAACAAACAAGGCTGAACCCATCCCTGTACCAAGTGTCAAAACCATTTCAACACCCTCTCCAGAAACACAACCATATCCCTGAACATCCGCGTCATTGGCCACACGTGTAGGTTTGTGCAATCGTTCCTGCAAGAGGGTAGCTAAATTGGTGCCCGGCCAATTGATATCTAAGTTGGCAGCTGTCTCAATAATTCCATTCCGCACAACTCCTGGAAAACCCACAGCAATTCGATCAAATCCGGGTACTTGAGTGGTTAATCCTTCGATCACCTCAATGATCGCCTGTGGTGTTCCAGGATGAGGGGTTTCACGACGTTGTCGGTCGCAGAGCTGACTTCCCTTTGAATCGACAACAATAAGCTTGACTCCAGTTCCGCCAATGTCAATACAGAGTGTGTCTGGTGATTCCTTCATCCTAAATTCCTGTATTGAGTACATTCTATGCAAGAAAAGTGAACTTTTCAAGCATGGTGAGATCTTTAAAATATATGCGGTATAAAGTCGTCAATAGAATCGTTAATTTGTACTCATGCGTTATTTAATGTGCTTGTCTTATGAAGGCCAAAACAAGCTGTCCAATGCACGCCATTGATTTGCATTTAGTGTGCAAAATTACACAATCTGAATGAAATAGATGTATTAATTTTTTCACCAGCGAAAATGGTCAATTCTTTGGTTTGACGAAAGATGTATAATCTAACGGGTGCAAAAAACTCTTTTATTTGAATATATAAAATTCTTGCAAAAGCAATAAAATGACAGGCCCTAGGTGTGTCAGGAATGTTGTTGCTCACAGTTTCTTTTGAGAAATTTAGAGCGATTGGCTTCAGTCCAGTTTGATTGTCGTGCTTGCTCACAAAGTTCGTTCAAGCGACGATTCAGATTCTCTTGGCTGTGAATATCATTTCTGATACTACGCACATAAAGCGATCCAGTGAATAACGCCACTGCAATGGCACTGAACACAGCAATGGATTTTAAAAATTTTTCCATGATGTTTCTATACCAGTAGTCCACCAGTTTGAATCCATTTTCGCTGCATGTGAAATAATCAATTGAAGTGAAAGAATTTCAACAAGAGTCCCTGCAATGTCAATGTGATTAATGGGAAGGAGTACGAACACGTTATTGAAACGACATCCCAGTTGTAGCATGATTTGACTGCGATGCTAGGTTGGGCGGGAATGGTATTTAACAAGATGATGAAAATACTCTCTCTCTCGTCGTTGGATGTGGCAGAGGAATTGTCTTGTGGGATCCAAGTGAATGTTTATGAACAGGTATGTTATACATTATTTTAAAATTAATCCAACTCAGTGATTGGCGATTGAACAAAGTTACTCAATATTCCAATAAATCGATGCATCGAAACAAGTGCGAACAGCACTGCAGTTAGATTGCACAACCAACCGAGAAGGTAGAGTGAAAAACCTATTGGCCAATTGGTAGTTAAGTTGTAATGGCTAAAAAATGCATCCAGTGCTGCGTCTACAGCAGCGTAAAAGGTCGCGATGTACATTGTTCCGGCTAGTTGAGCTGCTTTGATACCAGCTCTGTGCTGTGAAGTGGATAAGAGTGCTCTACTGGTAACCATTTGAAGATTAGCAAACATGAAAAAAGCAACAAATAAAGTAAGATTTGATAATTGTCTGACGACAAGCACTTCTCGTGACTCAATGACTAAATAGCCAATGCCAACAATGGGAAATAGAATTCGCAGAACTGTAAAAGCTGCGTTGATGATAAGTGGATTCAAAAGACAAATTGGCTCATGTTGTACTTCTAGCTACATTTGAATATTGCTGCGTGGGTAATTTAACTATTTTTATGCTCGTTTGCTTAAGAAGATTAAGTAGGTTCTGATGCTTGTACATACTTTGATTGTATTAACCTGGCATAAGGGTTTCTTTATTGAGAGTGAAAAAATGCAAACCAAATAATATTAAATAATTTTCAGCAAATACAGGATTTTTAGAGGTAGATTAAAGATACAGACTAATCTTCAAATGAATTGTTCGTCTTTTTATGGATATAAAAGGCGTAAGGTACAATTATTCTTCTCCAGTTCAGCAGATCATCATTTAAATCATGGCTCTTATTACTTGAAAAAATGACTTCTTCGGAAGAGCTGAGACAGTTCTCTGATCATGAGGCTTCTATCCCCATGAGTTTAATGAGCGATGGTCTATTTGTGATAACAAGTGCAATCTGTAAACATATCAGAATTACATTCAAGGCCTATGATTTGCCTGAATACTGGCTCTGCCTGCGATGGTTGGGAAATAATGAGAACAATTAAAAGTATTTTTCTGCAGTAACTTCAGAAATTGGACCTTGTTGAATTGGTCCAGTTATCCCCGGCCCTTGCGCTGTTGGAATGTCACTATCCGCACAACAATTGAACGTTCTCCAAAGACAACCTACTCCACCACTAAGCAACTCAAGTTCTTCAGGACTGTAATCCTTGAGAAGATCAACCTCAAATTCATATTGTTGCTCCTTAGCAAGATCAATAACTTCCTGCGAGGCCTTTGCAGCACTAAGCTTTTACTAAGACTAATGTCTTCTTTCACTTTTTCTATAAATGCTTTGAGTAGTTCTTCGGACATTGATATAGACTCTTTTTAATTGTCATAGTATAAGTTGAGCGGATGTCTTGGATTGATAAGGTTTTTTAGCTATGAATGATTATTACACATTATAATTCAATAACAGGACAGTCGAACATCAAAGCAATTTCTATTTAATTCAGCATTACAGGAATGGAGTCGCAATTAACTTCACAAATGTCCTACAAGAAGTATTTGGTACTGTTATTGTTGTAATATATAAGAACAGTGACTATTGTTTGCGCCAGTTATGTCTATAAGGGTTGTTAATTGGTAAATTCTAAAATGATGAATTCATTGAAATGAGCAAAGCCTTCTAATTCGCGATTATTACTTTTATATTGACAACTTGTCGGCATAAATACTGTCTATTTGATAATATTGATGTGGCTTCTTGATAAAACACCTATAATAAAAATTGCAAAAATTGACGATGATAAGATATAGATTTTGAAAGATTTGATCTACTGCTAATAATAAATAGTTGACATAATGAATATAGAAAAGCAAAGTAAAAATTTATAAAAAATGTGAAAACTTTTCCTGAAAGTGGTAGGGATCAACGGTTTGCGAATCAATTCAGCAGGCTGAGAAAAAGGAAATCCCGCAACCTCCTGAAACTCCTTCGAGTTCTGCATCAGTCAGTTGGCGAAACTTGTCAGTAGTAAATTCGTGACCATGTTCTTTTGCTAAAGATACAACTTCTTCCTGAGACTTTTTTGCCTTAAGCATTCTCCTGAATGCCGCTGTCAGCTCGAGCCTTTGACAGGAATGATTTGAGTGATTCTAGTGACATGGAAAAACAAAATCTAATTACATAGTCAAAATTTGCAGGAATGCCATTAATTGGCACTTGATTTTTTAAGATTTAGATTTGAATGGGGTTAACTGCTGAGGAAGCCGAAGATGGTACATACAATCAAAGGTTTTATAAGTAAGATGTTCTGTGTGTCAAATTTATTGATTTTGGCTTGCGAAAGTTAGTTCGACAAATTTCAATTTTTCATGGCTGCTTTTGATGAAGGGAGTTACACATTTGGCGCAGCCTGAGTTGGTAATTCCAAATACTACTGTTGTTAAGCGTTGTCCACCAACCTGACCTTCAACTCTTTAAAGATTAAATGCTGAACTTGTAATTGAACACCTACAACTTTCCTTTGCAACAGTATTACCTCATACTCAAATTTGGTTGTTATCAACTTCTGATAAAGAGTGGCGTTGTTATTTAATGCTGAAGAAGGGTTTGGGCTTATTCTAAATTTATTGATAGAGAGGCGCTTCGCAGGTCGTTGAAATAGTAGATTATGGATCATCGATATACCATCAAATGCTTAAATGCGTATTCGTTTGAACTCATTGAGAAGAAATCCATAGCATACGTACAAATCAAATTTATACGGAAAATGTTAGGTTGCAAAAGCCCGCAGTCTTGCTGGGTGCTTTTAAAAAAGTAAGAAAAATAATTTTCAAATGATTGTATGGCTTCGGTTAGCGCAAATCTGCCAGTGAGGTTAGATGATTTTTTCTTTATGGCTAAGAAGGCTGTCCTGGAATTGTGTATGGCAGTCAATCTCAATGAATACTTCCAGCAAGACGTTGATCATGCCGATGACATGGTGCTTTGGATAAAACAGTAAAACCTCATGGATGAATCAGGTCAATCCTTAAGGTTGGATACTTGGTGATTCAACCAACCATTTTGTCCCAGAGCTCTTGTTTGGAATTCGTGTGATAAGTGTAGACGGAAGTACTGATCTGTTGTTCAAGATCATTCACAGTCAATTCAATGTTCAGAGCCTGCCCAAAGGCCTTGATGAGAGCCATGCATGGGATGATCTGGGTGCTGGCGCCCTTCTGCGTAATACAACCTTTCAGCTATAAGATCATCGACCATAGGGTCTGTCGATGATTTGAAGGAGTTGGTCATCATGACAATGGATGCAATGAGTGAAGTGAACATCGCTTTAAAAAGTGAAGATTTGGGTTATTGCCCCAATTGACTCTTTCAAGATCGCAGCCTTTCTGGTGAACTCCACTGCACAGCATTGGTGCAGACGCCAAGAGATTCTGGTGATCATCTGGTGAATGGCTCAGGATCTAATGCTTAAATGAGCTCTGAGCACAACAAAGCCGCTGACAAAGATCACATGTATTGGGAGTCCCGCCTGGACCATGATCGATTGCTATTAGAGTGATGAATGAAAAGTAGCAGATAAAACTATTTAGTTATTTCAGAATATTAACATCAAACTAATCAACACAACCTCTCAATGGTTTGAAGATAGTGTTGCCATTTTTCTCGTTTTTTAGCGATTGATTTCCCTGTGGATAGAGAAAATAATGCCATAAGCCACCACGTTTGTCTACATAACTTCTGTCACCAAAACTTTGCGAGGAAATAAGTTTATACATCTCGGTCAGTCCATCGGACCATTCAATTCTTAATTCATGCTTGGTTGGATAAAAAGTACAGTCTCCGGCCTTTTTGCCATTGTATTTGCAACAGCTGTTCTCGTACCCATGTCCTGATGCTGGTATAGATGATAAAACGACTAACGTTATCTTGCCAAGGATTGAGTAAAGTACTTTCAAAACCGTTTGTAAGTGTTTGTTGACTGTAATCCTTTTCCATCATCGTCGCTGATGACGTAGAAGCAGTAAATAATCACGGAAATTGATGTTACTAGTTGATCAGTCAATTTAGCTCGCCACCTATGTGATATGAAATTTACGATTTTTGATTATTAAATTTGTTGATTGCGACTATTTAGAGAATAATATTCATAGTATTCTTAGGAAAGCATGGTGTGAAAGTTTTGCCAAGGCCTAATTCAAATAGCCTCAATTGTTCAAATGCTTAAAAGTTTGTCCGCCAAGCCATCCTTGCGAAGCAGCAAGGAAATCATCATTATTTGTCACTGGTACTGTACAGACAGTTGTGGTCTTCATCTTTCAATAATGTTGGCCAGGCGAGCAACTAATGGATTCTTTCGCTTAGACGGGCAGATCAGCTAAGGAGTCCGTTTCCTGTGAATTGTGGATATGTCAGTGGCGTTGGATTAGATGCACTGCCCCTAGAACTCTGGCATACAAGAAGCTGCTGATCAGCTGCAACAGCCGGAGGCTATTTAGTCAATTTATCCAGTCAAGGCTAGGTGAACTACTCTTAGCGGGGTTGAATGCTTAACCAAACTCCTTTTTTACACAACGTTTGGAGATGTGCAGCGCATCATTGGTGCCCAACGCCGACACAACATTGAAGCCGCTCGCCTGATGAACAATGCAGTCTTCGCCAGTGAGCAAGCCTGAAGCCTGCAACCTGCGGTCCTTCTTTCAGTGCTGCGTCCTCATGATTTCGACCATTGGTCAGACGACGCGTGGGGGAAGACTTTTGGCGGTCGAAATTTTTTTGATCGTGTCATTCACTGGGGGACCGTGCTTAGAGCGCCCTGAAGAGCTGCGGCACTTGGTCGTAAAGAACGGGACAAGTGGTTCCGAGTCGTGGTTGATCTATCAGAAGCCGATGGGCGGTACCAAAGGCCAAATAACCGAACCGAGGCGACTGCATCCGCTGCTGCTGCGGGATAGGCCCCCCAAGGCGATCGACTGGTAGCTGCAGACCTGGGTGCAGATCAATGAAGAGTTGCCGCCGTTGAACCGTGAAGGAGAGGGTGGGCAGGCGCTGGCACCTATCTGCGCAGGTGTGAGGCGTGGAGAGAGCTACGCAATCAGGCTGAAAGTCAGGGTGAACAGCTGACGCCGTGCAGCTTCCGGCATCGATACGCCAGAGGGATGCACCCAGCAGGCTTACCCATCGCCAACACCAGCGGGGCAATAGACCACACCATTGACGTTCACCAGCAGAGCTACGCGAGGTTCAAGTCCAAAGCAATGCTTGAACTGATGTAGTCGATGAACGCCTGACTGGTTACTTCTGTCAGCAGGATATTCAATCGCCCTACGCATCCCTGCTCATAGGGAGCCTGCGTGGCCAAGCAAACCTCCACCCAGCTGAATTGCCGTTGCTGGGTCTGGTTCCGTGGTGGGCTTGGTGTTGCGTCGTTCTGGGTGAGCGGGTTCTAAGCAGCGCCGTCTGTGCTGGGTTGCGTTCGGATCGAACCAGGTGATGATGTGTTGTGCCGTTTTGCGGACTGGCGACTGAAGTTTCAGGAGCCAGAGGCTCTGCAAGTTGGCCCTAAGATTCCAGTAAACGCCGTTTGGAAGATCACGCCAACGTAACCGAGCTGCCCCCGTTTGAACCGGGTTGATTCTTCGGGGCATGAGTTCGCCGCAGTATCGAAATGCACTTTTCGTGCCGATTCTGTCCCCGGCTTCCTTGGCTTTGATGTCTCACGCGCTCAGCAATGAGCAGGTATGCCGGTTGCGAGCAATTCTTTCGACGTCTTTGTTTGCACAGCCGAGAACCAGGATTGAGCCAACCGCAATGGCGGCGACGGGTGCAAAGCGTTTCATCGGCAGATGGTGGTAAGCCTCTCTGTCATTGCACCGGAAGCAGTTGATCCGCACCCCACAAACGTATGGAAGTCGCTTCAGCACGTATAGATCCAGCCAATCAGCCGCTGCTGTACTACCTTCGAGCAAGTGTCTGCAGAGTGCTGAGGCGGTGATGTTTTCCTCTTCGCTGTGGAGAGCTTCATTGGCCTGAAGCTGACTCCAGCATTCACGCTCCAGGACCTCGACTTCCGCTTCTGCCCTTGCCTTTTGTCCTGGTGGCCTGCGTCAGCACTTTGGAGGCAACAGCGCAGCTTCTGCATCAGCTGACTCATCAGAACAAGCGCGTCCTGAAGCGATACGCAGACCCGTGTATCAAGTGCTGAGTGCTCTGTCATTGCCTCCAGCTCTTCACGGAGGCGACCAAGAGAGCGGAGCATTGCTGACGGTATCAGCCGCGGTTCAGCGTCCAACTGCTCGTCTTCGAAGGCGATCAACAGCACCCGCCTGTGCAAGCTGAATTGCTTCAGCTATCAGCCCATCACTTCCAGGCGCTGCTGCTATGTGCTCGTTTTCTGCATCTTCTACAGCGATCATCCTCTTGGCATGCCGTTCATCATCACCAGAGCAGACCATCGTGTTCTGAAGACGCTTCTGATTGGCGCCGTCTTCTAATACCTTCAGCTGTGCTTCAAGGCTCTTCTCTCGCGGCTGCTGGACCTCAGCAACAAATTCAGGATTGTGATTCCAATAATCAGCCTGCACCGCAGTACTCAGCTTCTCTCCGACCAGGAGCTCACTCAGAGTTGCAATAGAAAGCGATCCACCAGCAGCAACGCCTCATCTTGCCGCCTGCGCTGGGTCTGATTCTGCAATTGCTGCTTGCAACATTCCCCCAACAGATCCACTCTTTCCGAATGGATTACTAGGGCTGATCTTGCTTGAATCAATATCTGCCATCTTGCGAGCACGATTCACTAACTAAATCTGCTTTGGAGTCATTTGATGTGGGCTGCAAAGTCATAAATAACTATCTCATTATAAAAACCAGGTTATATTTATCTCTGCTCAATTGCACTCAATCGTGCCACATATTGAAGTCTCCTTTGTGGGCTTTTGAGTGCAATTGAATTAATATGAAGCACGTACGGCAGGGTGGTCTTTAGGTTACTAATAAGACTCAAGGTCCCCATTTATTTTTAAATTTATTTGTTAAAACACAAAATATGCTGGGGATATACAAACCACCGCCTGAAACTCCTTCTAACTCCGCTTCCATGGGCTGACTGCACTGATTAGCGGTATATTCATGGCTATGCTCTTTACCAATACCAATAACATCTTCAGGTGAGTTAGCTGCTATTGGTTTCTCCTGAAGACAGGAGTCGGGTTTGACTTTTTCGAGAATGGCTATTAGCTGTTCTAGGTACATGGGTAGCTGGTGTCTTCAGCTGTCATAGGAACGGCCTCATTGACCATTTTGGGGGTCTCTCATGAAATTCACCACAGATTCACCAGTGTTTGAAGTGGTGGATTCAGAGCATCCAAACGATCGTGGATGGAAACAGCACAACGACATGGAACCCATTACTGCCACCGTCGTCATCGTCGCTCTTGTGGCACTAGCTTGCTGATCGTCACCACCAGGGCTGACAAGGCACCGAATCGCCTGACTTCTGCATGGTGTCCTAGGCTTCGGTGGCAAGGTGTCTGTCAATGTGGCTGGCGACAGTGAGCTTTCAGCCCACAGCGTTTTCCCTCATATCAGTCCACGTGATCCGATGCGCATTGAGCGAAACGATACCGGTCAAGTTCCTTTGCTGGCACTATTGGTAATATTTGTGAGATGTTTAATTGCTTAAAAGGAGCTATCTTGACAAATATCAAAAGCTCCTTATGGCTAATAGCGGAAAATCACTTGAACTAAAATTTGCTTTCTACACACTTGCTGCGACTGTCCTTGTTGCAATTTGGACGTTTGCTTGCAATTTAATTAATACAACCTTCGCAATAGTCAATCCCATCGGCCAAATCATTGTTGCCCTGGTCGTTGGCTTTCTGGCGTTTAAGTTATTCATGCTTATTCGAGAACAGGCTAAACGTAAATCTGATCATGCCAGCTAGCTACTTATTAGCGGCTTCACTTGGATGGACAAATTTTATCAGTTATAACCCTAAGAAGAATCAACTCTACTGAAATCATTGGGAGCATTTATTTATCAACCAAGCAAAAACGATAAGAGCAATCAATGTCGGAACAATACCTATCAATTTACCAACATAAAATATAAAGAGTATCAAAGCAAAGAGGATTACTACTTTGCCAGTAGTAGTAGACAAGAGCTTATTCCACTTAATCTTTTTCCCGCTACGGCAGTTCTTTGTCATAAGAAGCAGGTCTGTTCAGCAGTCATAGCAACTATATGCTGCAGCGTCAGATTTTTTCTTTGTCAAAAGGCACCAATGGGATAACCCATTAAGGGCACATCTTCTTCATGCCACTTTAATTGCCACCAGCCACACCTTCAAGCTCATCTTTACTGAGCTGACTTAACTTGTTAGCAGTGAATTCATAACCGTGTTCTTTAGCAATGCCTACAACATCTTCAGGCGAGTTAGCTGCTTTTAGTTTCTGCTGAAGATTGGAATTACCTTTGACCTTGGCCAGGAATGCCTTGAGTTGTTCTAGGAACATGGATAGCAGTTCTGTTCAGCAGTCATAGCAACAACTTGCAGCAGTGTCACTAGCAAACAGTGACCGTGCTCAATTGTGCCAGACATGGCGACGAATTTAATATTTTTAGAAGCTGCTTTATGGGATAAATCAGGATATTGAAGAATTGAAAAGCCTCTACGACTGCAAAGGCCTTGATAAATAAAGTACAGTTCTTTTTCCTTATCCTTTCCTAGCATTAGCAGGCTTAACGGTATCAGTCATCGATCAAGGTAACATCTTCATCTGTACCATATCTAGTAAAACAATCAATGCAAGCACCCCCAGCAGCTCTTTCCAGCTCCTCTTCTGAAATCTCGTTCTGAATGTCATCAGAATAAATACTAAACCCAGCCTCTTTCGCAATCGCAAGAGCTGCATCAACATCAGCGGCTGCTTTGAGCTTTTCCTGAAGGCTGGTATCGTCCTTGACTTTTTCTAAGAAGGCTTGGAGCTGTTCTTCTGACATATGTATGAAACTTGCTAAGTAACCTTAGCAACAGTTTGCCGTAGTGTCTTTGGCTAATACTTACTGTGCTCTATCGTGTCTGGTATTAAAGGGTTATTTATGAGATTAATTAGGCTTTTGAAAAAAATTAAAGCTTCTGGGGTTTCAGGGGCTTTGATTATGTAAGCTCCTAGAGCTCATGATTTCCTGCATATTCTTTTAGATACCCTATAGGATTTACAGAATTTTCCTGGAAAATTGGTATAGCTAAAACCTTCCGCCACGCCTTCAAGTTCATTTGAAGAGATCTCGGACTGAGCGTTCTCAATGTCGTCAGAAAAAATACTTAGTCCAGCGCCTTCGGCAATTGCAGTAACAGCATCAACATCAGCAGCTGCTTTGAGTTGCTCCCGAAGAATTGTGTTGCCGTTGACGTGAGCCAAGAAAGCTGTGAGTTGTTTTTGTGTCATGGATCTAAGGAATGAATGTTTGGGGGTGCTGCCCCCTCGACTCCTTCAAGATCACAGACCTTCTGGAGAATCTCACTACACAACTTTGGTGCAGAGTCCAAGAGGTTCAGGTAAGCTTTTGGTATTGCCGCAGAAAGTTTCCACTACTTAGGTAAGTAAGGCATCCGACTCTCTGATATCTGCTCAACTGCGCTTAATCGTGCCAGGCATTGCTGGCTGATTGGTGGTATTATTGGGATTGAAGAAATGAAAAGCCCCTGTCATGCAGGGGTTTTCAGGGCGTAGGCTATGAGTTATGTGGCGAGGCAATTTAATCCTTCGCTTTATCTAGGTCTATCCAGACTCACATTACAACACTCCTTGGTATCATCATAACATCCACCTCCAGTTGCGCCTTCCAGCTCCTCTTCACTGAGCTAGTTGATCTTATCAGCTGTTAATTCATAACCTTGTTCTTTGGCAATACCTACAACGTCATCAGGTGGCTTAGCTGCTTTTAGTTTCTCCTGAAGATTGGAATCGCCTTTGACTTTGGCGAGGTATGCCTTGAGTTGTTCTAGAGCCATGGGTATCAGGACTGTTGATTAGCCATAGCAACGGTCTACTGCAGTGTCTTTGGTTAATAATTACTGCGCTCAATCGTGCTAGGTATTAAAGGGTTATTGATGGTCTTTTTAGTGTAATTGACCAAATAAAAATTCTTGCAATGGCAGGGGATCTTATGAGTAAAATTCTAATATCTTTCATAATCCTTACATCCGAAATCAGTCAACGTTTCATCATCTGAACCGCCAGCCGCACCTTCCAGCTCATCATCTGAAACTGTCGTACGAACGTCATCAGCAGAAATCAAGAACCCAGCCTCTTTCGCAATTGCAAGAGCTGTGTCAACATCAGCTGCAGCTTTCAGATTCTCCTGAAGACTGGTGTCTGCCTTGACCTTTTCAATGAACGCTTTGAGTTGATCCTGTGACATGTCAATCAGGAGTGTTTAATGATTATAACAAAAACATCTTCTAGCGCCTCTAACTGTCCATCAATACACTCAATTGTGCCAGTCATCGAAGACTGATTTGTGAGGTTAATTGAGAGATTGAAACAATTAGAATTCGCTCTGGCAGAGGAGGTTTTGATAATGACTAAAGAGGGCTATCGTCCACACAAACCCAGGATCTGCAGTGAATTTATCCTACCGCCTCAGCCGGGCTCTAACACATTGGGTTCAAATTCGTACAACCGCCACCAGCCACGCCTTCCAGCTCCTCTTCACTGAGTTCAGTTATCTTATCAACAGTGAATTCGTGACCATATTCTTTAGCGATAGTCACAACATCCTCAGGTGACTTTGCTGCCTTCAGTTTATACTGAAGCGTGGTTCTGCTTTGACCTTTCCTTAAAAGGCTTAGAGTTGTTTTAGGGACATGAGTGACTGGCCAGTACAGAAGAATTAGCCATGGCCAGCAGCAGGGTCACCCGTACCCCGGGCACCATCCGGACCGGTCTTGCCAAGTGGGGCTCCAGTAGCGGCAACTCTTGATCAAGTGATCGCCCTGCTGGAGCTGTTGCTGCCTGAGGTTGCAGGCCATCATCGATCCAGTGGGCATCCACGCCATGGGCGAAGTGCTGACAAGTCAAGCAGATCCGAGCTCCCTTCCAAATCTACGTGGAACCAATTTATATTCAACATCAGTACAGAAACGAGTAGATGCAAGTTGCAGGCCCTTCATGACAAAGCATGCTTGGCTCTCGGGAGTATGCATCAAGGGGTATGGGGCACTTGTGCTGGTAGCAGTCGCAAAGTTCTGATGCTGTGTGTTTTGTGGTTGCCGAAGTCTGATGATCATTTCATGGAGCTCAATGAAAGTTACTTGCAGTGAAGTTCAATGTCTCTGATGTAAGCATCTGTGGGTGTTTTTTCGATTGCACGTGCTTCAGCTTCCAGATGATATTGGCTTCGATCATAAAATTCTTTCAAATTCTTTTTATCGGACTGAGTTAGCTTGGAAAATACTGTCTTTTTGCTTAGAACGGGGAGACCTTTGTTACAGATTTGCTGAACGGCATGCCACCCCTCGTGCCTGAGTGTCTCAATAAGTGCCTCGGAGTGATGTCTGATGTTTTGTTGACACAAGAAAATAGTTCGTTGTTCCGGTTTGTACACACCAAGCAACCCCTGTCTTGTGCAGGCGCCTGAGTTGATTCGTTTCCAGACGATACGTCCTCCTAAGCGTTGAATACTTATCTCGATTTTTTTAATTTCCGAAGAGGAAAATCCATGGTTTCTCCTGATGACCTGCCTGGTGGCTGAGGCTGGAATAGCGCAAAGCATCAACCCAGCAAATATGGGGAGAAACCTCATGGCTTAGAGCCTAATGAGTCTTTGATGAGTAACATCCTATACCCGTGCTGCGCTCCAGGCTTCAGCGCTGTTTGTTGTGACCAGATGAAGATCGTTCAGCATCAACCGAGCTGTCGATGAAAGCGATGCGCAATTGTGACTTGCGCTCATTGAAGAAGGGGCGGTCAGGAGAGTTCGGAAAGGCTTTCGGAATCACCCGATCGACAATCAACAGCCCCGCACTGGGCGGGGCTGTTGAGGTCGATTGGGAGGTGGGATTTTGCGCTGATTGATCAGCCCTCGAGCTTGGCGGGCTCGGCCTCGCCTTCCCTCAGTTCGGCGTCGATGATCATCACAGCAGCAGGGTTGCCGGCAGCGAACTTGACGCGGCCCAGCAGATAGGCGGCTTCGTGCTCAGAGAGACGTTGGGCGTCAACGATGGCATCGAGGAACACCGTGGTGCGGCGGTCAATGTCCTTTTCTGCAGTGTTGTAAAGCTGCAGCACCGAGGCGGTGACATCAGCTTCCATGCGGAAGACGTTGGCGATCACCTGCTCCACGCCAGTCCACTGCTGACGAGGTGGTTCGATCGTGTCGAGCACAGGGCGCTGACCTCTGGAGATCAGATAGTCAGCGAACTTGGCAGCGTGCTGCTCTTCTTGCTTGGCTTCATCACGCAGATGCTCGGCAAAGCCGGTCAGCTCACGCTCAGCGAACCAGACAGCAGCAGCGAAGTAATCAGCAGCTGACTGACGCTCAAGGTTGAGATGCGCTTCCATCAGATCGAGCATTTCAGCCGACATGGGCTCAGCCATGGCCCGGCCTGCAGGACCGGTGGGGACATTGATGGGGGCTTGGATTTGTGAAGCTGTCATTTTGCTTTCCTTTGGGAGGGATGAATCAGTTCTACATCACAAAAGAGCGAAAGATATGCGTAAAAACCGAACATTAGTGAATCAAAATATGCTTTTGAGAATCACATTCAAGAAACCTAAATATGTAGTTGAGAATCACATTCAAGAGCGCGGGCTTGCTGCTGAGAATCAGTTTCGATTGGTCGATATTGAGTGTTCGGTTAGCCACCAAAGAAATGACGTCCTGAATGCAATAGACCGGATGAGTTGTTACCGAGAGTTGTGTGATGACTGCAGTTTTACTTTTATGCGACTGCTCACTTTGCAAGCGCAGCGTTGAGGAATCGCGATCAATCAGGGTTGGCGGGCAGCATTTCTGCTCTAAGTCCTGTGCCAAGGGGCATCCCAACATGGAGCCATGTGATGGCGAGCGGAACGGCTGTAACTGCGGAATTGGAGAGTTGGAGCTACTTTTTGCGGCTACCGATTAGTTCAGAACCAGCTTTGGGTCGTTCCGAGGCAACAAAACTCACCAAGAATTCACCAAACCTTTGCTGGAAACTAATAACAACGCTGAGATCTAGAGGCCAATATTTAAAAAGACTTAAAAATATTTCTATGATTACTAATGCAATTCTCATATCAATCCCATTTGTTGTGGGATTTATGTTCGACTTCATCGTCGAGGCTTTCGAGACCACGAAGAGTCAGCCCACAAGTGACACCTCCATGGAAGAAGACAGCAGGGCCAGGTTGGTACCGATGGATCAGAGACGACCTGGCTCGAACCGGTTTGCTGTCAAAGCTCATCTCCATGACGACTTGAATCCTTGTTCTGATAGACTGCCAGCGCGAGTGAACTGATGACTGTCAACAGTTCAATGACATGAGCCCAATCGCTGTCCCACCACATAGCTCTGCCTCAGAGTTGTTCAGTATTCATCAGAAGTCGGTGGAGAAGTAGTCACCAGAGGGGAAAACCGAATGATTCAGTGGGGCTTACGCGCCATCAGCCAGGATTGGCAGGTGACCTTCAAAGAGCCAGTAGACATGAAGGTAGGACTTGAGATGTCTGCTGATGCTCAGTGGGATCGGCTGGTGCCCGTCGATCCCAGATGAACCAGATGGACTTCAGATTATTAAGGCTCGACTGATGAAATTTCTGAAAACCATGGGGCAAATCCTGCTCATCACCGGTGTGTGGTGCGGCAGCGTCTTGGGTGCCTTGTACCTAATCGAACGCGATCGCATGCGGGAGACAGGCTTGCTGAGTAGCCCTAAGCAATGTCAGGAAGCAACTGAACAAACGGCACGACGAGCAGTACCACGGGCCGCGAAACGACAGTGATCACTTCTGTTCCCAGAGCAGGCACAGCTGGGCGTTGTCCCATTCGAGTGAACCTTGGCCGTCATTGACTAACTGGGCAGCCCTGCGTCGTGCCGCAACAAGCACGACGACTTGCCCGGGAGTGATCAGGGGTCCGGGCTTGCCGTCACGCGATCACCTGCGCCTTAAAAGGTGTCGCATTGAGAGGTTGGACTCTCGGCGGATGATGAATTTTGGTGTTGCTGCCGACCTGATTGCCGCACTCGTCGCGTTTGCCACCGTTTCTCTTTTGTCAGAGGAACCCCCCATGGAAGATCACCTCTACGGTCCGTTTTCGGCTATGCATAAGCGCACGCTAAACCGTACCTCGAGGGTCGGTCGTCCCCCTGTTTGAAGCTTTTGCGAGGCATAGAACAGAAGTGTTCCAACCAGGTATTAACCATGACGAAAGATCTCATCCAGTGCAAATACAACACCGTCTGTCAGTGCACAGTCGAGCCTGTAAAAGCCGTGATGCGCGGCGGCAGAACCCTCTGCTGTGAGCCGTGCGCCGATGGTCGTGGCTGTGGTTGCCGTTGACGGCCTGACTCCTCACACCACAAAGCCCTGCGCTTTGAGTGGGGCTCTTTTTTGAGCCGACGATTTCTAAGCATTCTGTTTCTTTCTGCCCTCGCGCTATTTCAGCCGCTTCTCCAGAGCCTCCAGTCGATCAGTTACGGATATCCGCTTCACATTCCGCAATAATCTGCTTAGCATTGGATGCACGACGAAGATTCCATGTTTGGTACCACAGACCTCCTAGTTCTGATACTCAGTTTCGGAGCTGCTTGCTTTACCCTCAGCCTCTTCAAAGCAGCTCGCCCAGCTCGGTGATCTGCTGATCGTTCAGGTTGATATGGACGGCTTTGATTGAATCTCTGAGAGAGTATTTACGCTCTAAGAGCAGTTTAAGATCATTGAAAGCTTTGCATTTTTCTCTATCAGCTGCGTTTTTCTGATGCAGGTTTCATTCATATCAACTGTTCAGTAATGGATGTGGCCAACAACTTTTCAAGTAGATAGAATCCTCTAATTCAACAACTAATAATAATTGGATTCATTTATATAGGTTGCTCCATAGACTTTTCCTAGTACATCAGTTACGAACACCTTACTTCGTGAAAAATCTGTAGCTTCCGGAAGAGGCATTGAGCGATCATTTTTCTCCACAATGGTTGACACCTCTTCACCCGCGCCAACCCTCAATGGAGCCCCCCGGTGACCATCAAAGAATCGCTCTCCGCAGACTTTTCCCGCAAAAACGACTCTCACTTTACTGATTGTCATGGGTGTTCTGCTGTTGTTTTGAACAGTTACCCTCAGAAAGGCCTGACTTCCCCAGCGTCGCCCCGGATTGAAATTAAACCTGGAAACAACTCGTAATCTGTGTCGGTCACGACCGGATACATACCAGCTGAACGCAAGACAAAGAGCAGTAAAAGCCAGAGCAAAAAGGGTAATCCAGAGAAATTGCTCTGTTCGCAAATCAATCAGCTGACGGCTTAACCCAATCTATTCAATTCTCGTAACAGGCTGGGCTCGCTCCGACACGCTGAACTGCATGAATTGGTGTGTAAAGTCCTGGCCACGAATAGAGTGAAGCCTGGGAGACCATGCAGAAATCAGGCGGTTGGAAACGCTGTCAGCCCAGGTGGTGACTTTGGCTCGGATGGGGGATGTGTCCCGGATCAATCCGGGTGAGGTTGTGATGGGAGAAATTGCCTGATGGACAAGACAACCAAAGGCTTTGTAATCGCTGCCTGCGGCGTTGTGATTGCCATTTCTCTGGTCTGGATTGGATCCCAGCTCAGATGCTCATACGTCAAGCATTTGGCTTGGAATTTTCCAGGGCCCTTATCGTCCAAAGCCGATTCGGACTGGCTTCATGGGTGCCCTGAGGACAGATGAACGCCGAAGCAATTCAACGTCTGGTGCCAGAACTGTTCAGGGTTATCGCTGAACTGGAAGCCGCAGCTCTTGGCAGGCACTTCACGGCTGATGCTCATCTTATCGGAAGCATCGGCGAGGTCATCGCGGCAGATGGCTACGAGCTAAACCTGACCACTGCCAGCACCAAAGGCATCGACGCACACGATGCTTAAGGTCGAGCCGTTGAAAATCAAGTGTACCGGCAAAAACAAAGGCGTTGCCCTGCGTGGTTATGAGCCATCAGCAGGACGAGTTCAAACAGGGTTGGTTTGGCCCACGCACTGATGGTGAACGAACGCGCCAGCTTCGATCTGATGCCGCACGGCTAGCTGATCAGCAGCAGGGGTTGATCTGATGGCTAAAAAGAATGATCTTTCTCCGCTTGAACAAAAGGTTTTTGATGCTTGGCTTGGGCCGATTGGAATTATGTCCGGCGTATAGAAAATGGCTTCGGTAGCGGTCCCGCAGAAGCCGTTCGCGTCAGATATGAACATGCCCTGCTCGAATTGAACAAAGCTCGACGTGAGCAGCAGGAAGAAAACGGAGGAACAATCAAATGAGCATGAGATCAAGGCTTCTGAACGACGTGGTGGATCCACCCACGATCGAAGTTAACGGGGGAGGCAACGAAGACAGGGCGCCTGTCGAACCTGCTGCTGATGGGGGCATTAGCGGCTTGATTCTTCCAACTTTGTGGAAAGTTCTGACCGACACTGCAGAGGAGGTGCCAATCCAGAGCTCAATGACTGAGCTGAATGAGCATTTGGAAGACAGTCCACGTTTCAGACGTGGACAGATTTCTTGTGAACTGTCTGATCTCCAGCGGGTGCTTGAAGAGAGCTCACACCAATCGACAGGCGACGAAACAGTGTCTATTCCAGTTGGAACAGTCGTGATCCTTGCTCACTGTCTCCTCAGGCATCAGCCGTATACAGAAAACTTAGGTGAACTGTCGTCATCCACTCTCTGCCGCAGTTCGTGCAGTTTGAGCAATAATCGTTGCCGCCCGAGATAATCCCGATTCGAGAGGCTTTCCAGCTTCTTCGACAGGATCTCGATTTTCTCCGCCAATGTGCGGAACACTTTCTCAGTCATTGCTTGGATCTCTCCTGAGCGAGTTGATCGATCAAGTGAAACCACTTGGACTGTGGGAGCCGTTGTGCGTCGAATTCAGTGTGCAGGGTTAGCTCAATCCAAATAGGAGTAAGTCGGTTTGATTGCTCAAGGAGTGGATTTGGTTGATCTCTGCTCGGGTTGGATGAAATCCAAGCCCATCGCCTTGGCAAAGATTTGCAGCGGTTCCACCTGAGATCGAGATCGCGCCGTTGAGCATCTGAATCCAGGCCTGTGGATAGGAGAGTTCTGGAAGTTGGATGCTTTCGCCTTGGGCAAGCCGTAGGCGCCAGAGCTGAATCGGTCGTTCAATCGCCATGGCTTTGCTGTTGTTTGGATCCTGCACTGGGATCCATTCCTGATCGGTTAGGACAATCTTTCTTTGCTCATAGGCGGGATCGAGTCCTTGTTGGCTGGGTTCGACCCAGATCTGCAGCAAACGGCAGGGTTGGTCGCTTTGATTGATTTCGCTATGCATGATTCCGGTTCCGGCGCTCATGCGCTGCACATCTCCGGCCTGAATGACGCCATGGCTTCCGGCCGAATCCTGGTGTTGGAGTTCCCCCTCGATCATCACCGTGATGATCTCCATGTCGCGATGGGAATGCATACCAAATCCACGACCGGCAGAAATCGTGTCGTCATTGATGACGCGTAGAGGCCCGAAGCTCATCCAGTTGGGATCGTGATGACCCGCGAAGGAAAAGCTATGCCATGACTCGAGCCAGTCAAGAACGCTGTGAAAGCGTTCTTGGGCTGGACGGAACACCAGTGCTGCATGTGCTGCTGTTGAGATGGCTTTCATCGGTGTGCTGGGTACAGGAGGCTGCATTGGTCGCTAGTGACATCACTCTGTGCGATGCAGTTTTTGTATTGCTGCGAGTTGTTGTGGGCCACAGCAGCAATTGCAGCGGCAGAGACCAGTGCCAACAGAGTGGCGACAGCGATGCCACCAGCCCAAGAGCCTGTGTTTTTGGTTGGTTTGTCCATCAATTAATTCCTCCCATCACAACTTCGCCCCGATCGTTCGGGGACACATCACCCGTTCGGGCGAAAGTCACCACTTAAGCGGGCACCGCTTCCAGCCGCCTGACTTCTGCTTGGCCTCCCAGGCTTCGATGGCGGTGTGCCTGTCGTGGCCTGGGCTACATCTACATTGCTAGTGATGAAAACCACTAATAACTGGTCACTCTTTTCTCAATGGAGAAATATCTCATTCTGAAGCATCAAGACGCTTCACTTCCTCTACAAACTTTTCTCCACTGTGAGAATGCTCCCGATGTTTTTCGTTGGGATGGCAGTGTCGTTCTTCTGCACTGCCTTGCTTCAGCGGCTCTTTCTCTCGATGTACAGGATCAAGACGTTCAAGATCAGCTTTGTTTGGGCGTCTGCCGGTTTGATGATGTTCGTTACTCATATCAGTTGCTCTCCCTGCGAAATGAGGTTGGCCCCTGTTCCTTCATAAGTTCACTTGTTTCGTTATCAATTTTCTTGAGTGCTTCATCTTTAATAGTATCTGATGATAAGTGATTTACGCTGCGATTTCGCTCTACTTCGACGTTAAGCGAACCAGCTTTAGTGCGATGTTGCTGATCACTCTCGTGACGCTTCGCATCTTGGCTCTGATTCATAGGGGTGAATTCAACTCTCCATTACATAGCCAAACCTGAATCCACTGCCCCTTTCTTCTCAGAGACCTCTAAGAGATGCCAGTAATTTGCTCGTCCATGCCCAGAGCTTGTGGTTTACAACGCTTCCATCCGCCTGACTTCTGCATCGTTTCCCAGGCTTCGATGGCGTTGTGGCGCAGCATTCTGCGGATGACTGGCTGCCACTATCGCGTAATGGACTGGTTTCAACGACAACCCACTGCGCATGCTGCGTTGGCATGTCGTTGCGGAATCGGCAGACCTTCTGTTCCTGGTCATTCATCAACCAGCCGACACCGTTCTTCGGTGCATGTCTGTCGACAAGTGGGCGGTCCTTGTTCGGCATCGTTGAAGTCTGGACACCACACTCATCGAAGCGGGGCATCTCAGGCGAGGATCCCGTTGTTTTCAGGAATTGAAATGGCACGTTTCATGATCCACTGGTGTGCACCCGATCCCACCAACGAGAAATACACACAGGCAATCGTGGATTACATCAAGGGCGGAAAGCCCATGGATGAATACACAGGTTTCAAGGTGCTGGCACGTCAAATCCACCCTCACCTCGGTGGAGGCGTACTGCTGGTGGAAGCCGACAACCTGGCAGCAGTGCAGAAGCACACCTACCCCTGGACAAAGGGACTCGGCGTCACTGCGACGATTACCCCTGGTCTCAGCGATGATGAGTACGTCGAGCTTGAAGAGAGCATGGCCAGCTGATTGAGGGGCCTGAGATCGACATTTGAACGACCCGCCTGAAGCCTGCCCATCAAGCGAATGACCGACTGCTTAAAAGGCAGTCGGTCGATCATGAAACGAACTGGAGCCACGGCCCGAAATGTCTCCAGTTTTGTCCCTTTCGGGGATATCCCAGGTCGACCTCTGCACCATAAAACCCTGTCATAGCCCTGAGATCCCTTGCCACGACTGGAGTATTTTTTGCCTTCTAAGCAGGCGCTCGGCTGGGCTGATGGACATGGCCCGAATGGGTGATGTGTCCCGGATTGATCCGGGTGAAGTTGTGATGGGAGGAATTGCCTGATGGACAAGACAACCAAAGCCTTTGTGATCAGCACTTGCAGCGTTGTCATCGCTGCTCTGCTGGTGTGGATCGGTTCGCAACTCAGGCAGACATATCTGTTTGAGCAAGCCCGCATGGTGCGCATTCGAGCGAATGAAGAGCAAGCCAGACAGAAGCAACGTCAATTCCCCTGCGATCGAAGGGCTTCTGAAATTTTTGGATATGGCGGAGGTGCGTATGAGAAGACACAACAAAGTCTTGCTGACAATCTCAAAAGACATAGATGGGTTGATCGGTGCGTGACATCAACCGCGCTAGTGGATGAGGTCTGATGGGATTCAGATTCAGAAAACGCACCCGACTGTTTCCAGGCCTCAACCTGAACTGGAGTAAGAACGGGCTGAGTTCCATCTCGATCGGTGGACCCGGCGCCAGCTGGAACATCCCTATTGCTCGTGATGGCCAGACCCGAACCATGGTGGGACTGCCTGGCACTGGCTTCAGCTACTCCCAAGAGGGATCCGGCAAACGTGCGTCCGTACGGGAGCGTCAGCAGCAGCAACGGCCATCGCCGCAATCAACCTCCACCGAGGCAATCATTCAGGAAGTGATGGCCACGCTCTGCGGTCCGGATCACGTTGGAGACGCGCTCTGGAGACAAGGCCTCGTTGATCACGTTCTTGAGTTCGACAACACGCCTAGGCCTGTCCGCGAAGCCGCACTGCCGATCAAACCACCGGAGTCAGCAGAACTCCACATGCGCCGTGCTCATGTTGCAGCAGCAACCCGCAGGGCATCGCTGGAGATCATTCATGCCGTGCAAACAGTCCTGGCCTGGACAGAAGACCAAGGGTGGTCAGCGCCTAACGACTGATCACACCAGCTCCACCGCACTGGCCAGCACGCATCGTCTACCCAGCTGCTTCATCCCATCAAGGCCAAGCACAATCAACGCACTAAACGTAATCGCCTCATACTCGCTCCACTCCTCTTCAGTGAACTGATCCGTCATCCGCATCCACTGCCCTTCGTGCCAATGGTCCTCAATCGCCTGCATGTCGCTCACGAGATCAACAGGTGATGCAGTCATTCACCATCAATCAACGGCACACAAATTACCGCTGGCCACCAACACCGCAACCATTGCCAACCAGCGGACCACTGAGGGGCGGTTTGCGCACATTTTGCGCACAGCCTTGATTGCTAATCTCTGAGAAATCAGTCGGGGCGACAGGATTCGAACCTGCGACCTAGTGCTCCCAAAGCACTAAACAAACGAAGTCGTGAAGGTGAAGCGGTCCCTAAAATTAAGTCTATCACTGGTATTAGGCGATAACAGGTGGCAAGAGCTGCTATCTAAAGCTTGACCGTTTGCACACAATAGGGGTAGCAACTGGTCAAAGCGCTTTGCCCCGCGTCAGCTTCAGCGACACCTGGATCAAGCCTTTCAGGGAGCAGGTCAGGACTTCCTGCGAACCTGGATGGAAGGTGCTCAATAGTCGCGGGAACATGCGCCTGCAGGTCGTAAACGTCGGCTCAGTGATGCTCCCTTACGAGTGGAGCCTGAAAGGATCAACCCAAGCCCTTCCACGCATTCAACAGATTTACAAGCGGTGGAATGGTGGACAGATCACGCTGGCAGCCGCTGCTCAGACTGCAAATACAAGCAAAAGCAAACAGACCCTGAATTTCAACCAACTGATTGATAGTTATCGCGAATTTGTCCCTAACGCAGGCGACAAGACTTGGGCGAAGTTTTATCTGCCAGTGCTCCAGAATTGTGCTGCGCAATTTGAAGGCCGACCACCAGTGGATGGTGAAGCTCTTTGCATCGCCTGTTTGCAGCAATGGGAACAGGGATCACGAATTCGCCAGATGAGCCGTCAAAAGCTCACCAATTTTCTGAACTGGGCGGTGCAACGCGGGCATCTGAAGCCGATCTACCGCCCACCAGCAAAGCTGCCTGAAACACTTAAGCCCAATCGTATTGGCTACCCGCTGGAAGACACGCAGATCCTGGCGTTGCTGGATTCACTGCCTGAAGGACCGGACCATGATCGCTGGCGTTTTGCAATCCAGCTCTGTGCTGTTTATGGCCTGCGGCCTGAAGAGCTGCGCCATTTGGTGGTGAAGGACGGTGCAAATGGTCCTGAGCTGTGGACGATCTATCAGAAGTCGATGGGCGGCACCAAAGGCCAAAAGACAGAACCGAGACGACTGCATCCGCTGCTGCTGCGAGACATGCACGGCAAGCCGATCGATTGGAAGCTGCAGGCCAGGGTGCAGATCAATGAAGAGCTGCCACCGCTGAACCGCGAAGGTGAAGGCGGGCAGGCATTTGGCACCTATCTGCGCAGGCGTGAGGCATGGAACGGGCTACGCAAGCAAGCGGAGAGTCAAGGCGAACAGTTGACGCCCTATTCGTTCCGCCATCGCTACGCCAAGGGCATGCACGCGGCAGGTCTGCCCATCGCCAACATCAGCGAGGCAATGGGACACACCATTGAGGTTCACCTGCAGAGCTATGCGCGGTTCAAGCCAAATGCAACGGCTGAACTGGTGGATGCGATCAACGTCTGATCAGTCCGAAAAATCGGTTCCGACAGAATGAAATGTTGATCTGATCGCATTTCATTGGCTGACGCCTCACCCCGCACAATCCAGCTGTCGCCATGGCAACGCAAAGTTGCTGGCTTGGTGCAGAGCGTTGACGAGCTCAACACTCTGGTTCTCGCGGGTGGCCGGGGCGGAGGCAAATCAATCCTGCTGCTCTGGCTCGTCGGTTACTTCGCATTGATCAGCGGTGATTCATTCAATGCTGTGCTGATTCGGCGTGATTTGGCAGGCCTCTCCAAGCTGGAAGACCTGCTGTTTCAACAGATCCCGACGCTGATGCCGGGGTCGAAGTATTTGAAGGCCAAACGCACTTGGAGGCTCAGCAATGTCGGCACCCTCAAGCTGATCCACATGGACGCGGGCGATGCGTTCAACAAAATTCAGGGTGAGGATCTAAGCCATATCTTCTGGGACGAGCTGGGGTAGGAAGCCGATCCGCAGGTGGTGCTCAGAGCTCGTTCGTCGATGAGGACAACGGATCCAACGGTGGAGCCGAAGTTCATCGCAACGGCCAACCCGCTAGGTCCTGGCAGCTGGTGGATCAGGGATTATCTGGTCACTAAGGCGATGCCGAACCGCATCTTCACTTGTGAGTTCTTTGGAGCTCAACCTGCGGTCTGGATCAAGTCCACGCTCAGAGACAACCCCTATCTCTCCAACCCCGATCAATACGAGAAGGAACTGCGGGCCAGTTGCTTTGGCGATGAATCCAAGATTGCCGCTGAGGTGCTGGGCGAATGGGGGCAAATTACTGCTGGATTCTTTGGCTCATGCCTGAGCATTGAAAAGTCAATGCTGACCGGTGATTTTCAGATCCCGTGGTATCCCGACAAAACCGGATCGTTTACCGAGAAGACCAAAGCCCACTGGTGCTGGATCGGTGGCGACTGGGGCACGGCAAGCCCTGCATGCGTCGTGCTCATGTGTCAGATCCAGGAGCCAATGATGGACGGTGATCGCCATATCGCCAGGCGCAGTTGGGTCTGTGTGGATGAGGAATACGTCTGTTCGATTCAGCCAGACGGATCAAAGGAATGGAACCGCGGCGATCGTTCATTGACTGCACCGCAGTTTGTGGAGCGTGTGAAAAACCTCTACATGCGCAATGGATTCACGAATTGGGTGATTCCTCATCGCAGGGTAATTATGGATTCTGCAGTTACCGCTCAGCTTGGTTTTGGCGGTGCAAGTGATCCAGTGACATTGAGCACTGAATTCAAGAAATACGGCTGGGAGGTTACTGGTTCACCTAAATCAAGCCGTGCAGTGGGTTGGCAACTGATGAAATCGTTGCTGTATCAGGCAGGCAGTGATGAGCCTGGGTTGTACATCTCAGAGCGGTGCGAAAGCTTGTGGGCGACGTTGCCTTATTGCATCAGTGATGATCGCAATCCAGAGGATATGGAGAAAACAGCACCGGATCATTCTGCTGATGCTGTGAGATATGTATTGACTGCCGCAAATCAAGCTCAGCACAGCTATCGGCAATCACAGCGAAGTGGGGCGCATCCACTGATGTGGGGCGCTGAAGAGAAGCGGAGACGATATGTAGGAGGTGTGCGGACGTTTAAGCCAATGCTAATTCGTTGAGGGATTAAAACAGAGGGCTACCGAAACGGGGGAGTTAGGCGGGTGGAAGAGGTGCCCGCCTTGGTGGTGATTCAGATCAGTGCTATGACATTTGTACTTGCCAGTCACCCATGTCTCTAGAACAACTCAAGGCATTTCTCTCTAAAGCCAAGGACGACCAGTCCATTCAGGAGAAACTAAAAGCAGCTAAGTCACCTGAAGATGTTGTAGGTATTGCTAAAGAACATGGTCATGAATTCACCGCTGATAAGATCAATCAGCTCAGTGAGAAAGAGCTTGAAGTTGCGGCTGGGGGTGTTGGTGGTGTCTGCGGAGCTTTCACCTCCGAAGCTAATGGTACTCCTTAGGGAAAGTTTTGAAACCCTGTCAACTGCTTCACATCCTTCCCACCAAAGCCCTGCATGCTGCAAGGGTTTTACTTCTTTGGTTAACTTGAAAAATGAGCTGATAAATAAGCCTTTAATACCTGGCACGATTGAGCATGGTAAATATTAATCAAAGACGTTGCAGCAGAGCGTTGCTATGACTGCTTAAAAGACCTGCTAACCATGTCGGAAGAACAGTTCAAAACCTTCCTAGAAAAGGTCAAAGGCGACACCATGCTTCAGGAGAAGCTCAAAGCAGCTGCCGATGCTGAAGCTGTGGTTTCGATTGCGAAAGAGGCTGGGTTTATGATTTCTGCTGATGACGTTCGGACCAAGATTTCAGATAAGGAGTTGGAAGGTACAGCTGCTGGCAGATCAACTTATGACTGTTGCACAGACGAGCACCACCAGACTTTGTGCTAAAAAAGCCTTATAAACTGATTTTTAATATTATTTCTCGTGCCTTTATTACAATGTAGCCTACGCCCTCAAACCCCCTGCAACTTCACGGGCTTTTTATTTTTTCAATCTCGCCAATAATCCCACAAATCAGCCTTCAATGCCTGGCACGATTGAGCGCGGTAATTGTCAGACAGAGACACTGCGGCAGACCGCTGCTATGACTGCTGTAAAGACCTGCTACCCATGTCCCTAGAACAACTCAAGGCATTCCTCGCCAAAGCCAAAGGCGATTTCAATATTCAGTATAAACTAAAAAAAGCTAAGTCACCTGAAGATGTTGTAGGTATTGCTAAAGAACACGGCCACGAATTCACTGCTGATAAGATCACTGATCTCAGTGAAGAGGAACTGGAAAACGTGGCTGGCGGAATTTGTCTAGTGGTCCCTACCATTTTTGTTGTAAAGCTCTGATTCTTACTTTGACTACTGACGATTCTACTTATCAAACCCCTGCTACCGTAGGGGCTTTTTACTTCTTCAATCTCGTCAATAAGCTCATAAATCAGCCGCCAATCCCTGCACAATTGAGCGCAGTAATTATTAGCCAAAGACACTGCAGCAGACCGCTGCTATAACAGTTGAAGACTTCAGATACCAATGTCAGAAGAGCAACTCAAAGCCTTTCTCGAAAAGGTAAAAGGCGACACCAGCCTTCAGGAGATGCTCAAAGCCGCTGCTGATCCAGACGCAGTTCTTGCGATTGCAAAAGAGGCTGGCTTTAGTATATCTGCTGATGACTTGAAGGCCTTTTCAGAACTTTCAAAAGAAGAACTAGAAAACGTGGCTGGTGGTGGCACTGATGTAAATCATTGTTACTTCGCAACAGCATACGGACCGCACACATGCTCAGGAGCCTGTGCAAAATAAAATCATATCCAATATGTGAGCTTATTCAAGACTATTCTGCCATAAGGATCACACATAAGCCTTGAATATCTGGCACGAATGAGCGCAGGAATTGTTAGCCAAAGATCCTGCAGAAGGCCATTCCTACAACCGATAAAGACTCCCGACAGCCATGTCAGAAGAACAACTCAAAGCCTTCCTGGAGAAGGTCAAAGCAGACACCAGCCTTGAGGAGAAGCAGAAAGCTGCTTCGGATGCTGATGCAGTAGTTGCTATTGCAAAGGCTGCAGGGTTCACGATCACCACAGAAGACCTAAACTCTCATGGACAAAATCTGACTAGTGATGATGAGCTTGAGAGTGCGGCTGGTGGAACAGCTTGCGCTTTACGAGTGGGAACTGTGTTCATAGGCTCTTGCTGGAACTAAAAGCCTACTCATCAAAGCCATAAGGGGTTTGTTATTTCTTCAATCACCCCAAAAAGACCATCAATCAGCCTTCAATACCTCGGACGATTGAGCGCAGTAATTATTAGCCAAAGACACTTCAAGATATCGTTGCTATAACCGTTCAAGACTCCCGACACCCATGTCAGAAGAACAGCTCAAATCATTTATTATGAAGGTTCAGGGAGACGAAAATCTGCAAGCGAAACTCAAAGCAGCAGCTAATCCTGATGCTGTGGTCTATATGGCTAAGGAAGCGGGATTTAGTATTTCTGCTGATGACTTGAAAAACGCTCAATCAATAATTTCTGACCAAGAGCTAGAAAGTGCAGCTGGAGGAGATTTGCACAGCGTTTGTGGGTTCTCAGCATGTGGCACGTGTGGGCTTGAGGGTACATGTCTAATATGTGAAGATACCTAATCTTTCAGTTTAATTAGAATTCCAGTCTATGGTTTTATTTACAGCTTACACGCCTAAATTCCATGCATATACAGGATATTTTTACTTCTTCAATCATCCCCAAAAAGACCATCAATCGGCCTTCAATGACTGGCGCTAATTATTTTTCCGTTGTCATCGTTTAACCCGTTAAAAAATGACAAAAATGTCTCAGGCTATGTCTCAATAACGCCCGCCGCTGCAACCCCCCTCATCCTTCCTGAGGGGTAGGGGTTAAAGCCTCAACACCCCTACGCCATCAACTTCATGCCATTTCGCTTCCGCAAACGAACCCGACTCTTCCCAGGTCTCAACCTGAACTGGAGCAAGAACGGGCTCAGCAGCATCTCCATCGGTGGACCCGGATCAACTCGGAATATTCCTGTTGCTCGTGATGGCCAGACCCGAACGACTGCCTGGCACTGGCCTCAGCTACAGCTCAGAGCGATCCGGCAAACATGCGTCCGTACGGGAGCGTCAGCAACAGCAACGGTCTGCACCACAGACCACATCAACAGAACAGATCATTGATGAAGTGATGGCCACCATCTGCGGGCCTGAATCCATTGGGGCCGCGCTCTGGAGACTAGGCTTGATTCATCGCGTCCTTGAGTTCGACAACACACCGCGCAACGTCCGCGAAGCTGCACTGCTGATCAAATCTCCGGAGAGCTGTGAGCTCCACCTGCGCAGAGCTCGAGGATCAGCAGCGACGCGGCGGGCCTCCCTCGAGGTGATCAGAGCTGTTCAAACAGTGCTGGCCTGGACAGAAGACCAAGGGTGGTCAACGCCTAGCAACTGATCACACCAGCTCAACAGCTCCCTCAAGTAGGCATCGCCTACCCAGCTGCTTCATGCCATCAAGGCCAAGCACAATCAACGCGCTCATCGTGATCGCCTCGTGCTCGCTCCATTCCGCTTCGCTCAACTGCACCGTCATGCGCATCCACTGCCCTTCGTGCCAATGATCCTCAATCGCCTGCATGTCGCTTACTAGATCAACAGGCGCTGCAGTCATTGAGAAGCCGCTCAGAGGCTCACAAGTTACCGCTGGTCACCATCACCGCAAGCGTTACCGTGTGTGGCATGTGAACGCGTCAGAGATGGGCTCGGTCAAGCACCTGCAACAGCATCAGTACAAGGTGCCAGAGGGGCAGGAACCACTGAGCAAGAAACCCATCGGTGTGCGGCTCTATGAATCCGACGATGCAGCAGTGCGGGCCATGGGCAAAGACGGCACGCGGTTCGTTCGCGAAGCAGTGCATCAGGCACTGATCGATCAGCAGTAGTCAGCCAATGCCAAACAAGGACCGCCCACTTGTAGACAGACATGCACCGAAGAACGGTGTCGGCTGGCTGCTGAACACGCAAGAGCAGAGGGTCTGTCGCTTCCAGAACGACATGCCAACGCAACACGCGCAATGGGTCGTTGTGGAGACAAGGCCATTACGGGGCGGTGGTCAGCCTGTGGTTCGCAGGATGCTTAGGCACAACGCGATCGAGGCCTGGGAGACCATGCAGAAGTCAGGCGCGTGGAAGCGGTGCCCGCCTAGGTGGTGAATAAAAGCAATGCAGGTTTGATGAATGTTTTAATTTTCTAGAAACTTGTTGGGAATATATTTTTTGCACTCAGAGAGATCCTTGGCAAATTGATTGGAGACAATAGTTGCAGTCTTAAAGCTTGTATGGTCAGCCAAGGTTTGCAATCTTGCGAGGAACATTCTTTTTGTGCGTGCTTCCGTAGCGCCTACTATTTCTAGCATACATAATGCCTTCATCTCTTTATGGACTTGCCCCGTTTTGTATGTTTCATTAAGCTTTTTGGTGATAACTTTCATGGTTTGACTTCCCGGCTCTACGTGTGCTTAAGCAGGTACTGCTGATAGAAGTAAAGCAGAGATGAACGAAATGATTTTCATAAACTCCTCCCATTGATTGAATGCGTCTGGAGTCACCGTCGCTGAAAGGGTGGTAAAGGCACATCCCCAAAACGGGTGAGCATCCCCACGGCGGAAGCATGTTTGCCGGAATGCCAGAGAGTTTCATCGTTTTTTGATTCTGATTATTTCTTTCTTTACTTTTCCAGTTCTTAAATTTCTCCACTCATCAGCAAGGACTTGTGTGTAAATAACAAGCTTTCCAGGTGGATCGAGCTTGGCTGAAACTCTGTACTTGCCCGAGCGCTTAAGTACAACTGGTTTATTTAGAACGGCGAAATCATCACTGGTGCAACCAAACAAGCTGTTACGGATAGCCCAGATTGTATTGTTTTTGTCGATATAAAAGCGGGCGTCTTTAACGTATTTCGGAAATTTGCCTCCAGTTAAATGATTGGGGCGAGAGTGAGACTGGTAGCCACGTCCAAGATTTTCCACATATTGAGCTTTATTCCACTTCTCTAAGCAGGCTTTTTGTAATGCCGCTTTTCTATTTTCCTGTTCTGCGAATGTGTTTTTAAGTCCCTGAAATAAGTCTGCAGACACTGGCAGTGCAAGGCTCAGAGCGGCAATGCTTGCTGCCAATGCGGCGGCAGATGTTCTAATCGGGTTCATTTGTTTTGGATAGCTCCGGTGGTGCCTGATGCGCATCCCCCAGACGAGCGAAAACACCTCATTGACGGACCACTGGTGATCGATTTGCAAACCCTTTTGCACACAGCGGCGCAGAAACGCAGTGTGTGACTGGCTGACGCATTGCTTATCCAGCAATCACACATCTAAAACCTGCTGATTCCACTGCTCTGCAGAGAGCTTGCCCTGCGCATCGCCCTGCTGAATGAAATCCTTCACGACATTGACCTGAACGGCCTGGACACCGGCATCAGGGCTCAACTGGTTGTTCAGCTGGCGAGCACGGCGATCGTGATGCGTTGACAGTGCACGGAGCAAGGCAGGATCAACGCCTTCTGTTTTGGTGACCTTCACCTGCTCCTGCCCATTGGGCAAGCGGATGATTTCACGCACAATCCGGCCATTTCTGCGCTATTCCTGGATTTCTTCACGCATCTCACGCTCACTAATGTTCCAGCGCTCTTCGCTGATTGCCATGCGCTCATTCAGCGAAAGCTTGTTAACCGGATGATTCCGAGCGGATTGCTGAATGTATTGGCTGACGCGTGCCTGTGTGCAGTCAAGTTCCCTGGCAATGTCCCACTGCGTCACGCCATTTATATGTAATTGCCAAGCACGATTGCGCTTAATTTCTGCTTCTTTTCTCTGTGAAAGTGGCGCAGGCATGATGTTAACAACTCAATCTAGTTTGATTTTATAAGGCGTTATAAGTCATGGTGGCCAAACTCCCCGTTCACGGTGCGGATGAATAATGCTCGCGCACGCGTTGTAAGGGAAAACTTGGAAAAGGTAGGAGAGAGAGTAGTGAGGGACTGAAAAGAGGGTATTGGAAAAGAATTGGAAAAGGGGTTGGCAACTAATCAGCACCCACTCTTTTCCAACCCTTTACCAAGAGTTTTCCAACGACTTTTCCAACCCCCCGATTTCCCGTCATCACTGGGATCTTTAGGGGCTTTTCCAAAGGGAGGGTCTATACGCGCGAAGCGATGACGAAATAGAGCCAGATAGGCCGTCCACCGGCTGATGCACGTTTAGTGCGATCAATGCCACAACGCAGCTCATAAAGCTTGATCAGAGCCTGTCTTGCGCGTTCATTAGAGACCTTGAACTCAGCAGCAACCTACTGAGCGGTCCAGAGCCCGCCTCTGACCGTCAGAAGGTCTTTGACCTCATCTCTGAACAACCGACGCTCTTCAAGGGACTCTGTTTGGCCCTGGATGCCCATTAGCTCCCAGGAGTAGTCCTCAATAGATCCTTGGAGATTGAAGACGGTACCGAAGTCCTGCATTCCGCTGCGAGCTTTCAGGAACTCCAAGCAGAACTCATCGGATCGTGCGCCTTCATCTTGTGAGGGGTAGAGCCCCCAGCAATTAGAGGTGCCATTGAAGAGAAAGGCGGTGCCATAGAGATCGTTCTTGGAGACCCGGCCACGCTTTTGGTTTTCTGGCTTCTTGAGGTGATGGGAGAGAAAGAACGACGTGCCGTAACGGGAGGCGATGGTGTTGAGCTGATAGAGCCAGATCCCACATTCCGCATCGTTGAGAGAGACACCCCTACCGGCGAAGATCCTCATCAATGAATCTGCGAAAACAGCCTGTGGCTCGTACAAACGGATCTCAGCTTCCATTTCTGGAATCATTGATGGGCTGAGCTTCCAGCGGGGCAAGAACCGTGACTCATCGGGCTGCAGGCTCATCCGCCTGAATTTGTTGATCGCGTCGGTGGGTGATTCATCGATTTGATAGATCAAGGCTGTGCCTTGCGTGATCTTGAAACGTCCTGCGAAGTTTTCACCAGTGGAGATGGCTTCTGACATCCGGTAAAAGAGAGAGGTCTTGCCGCCGCTCCCTTCGGCTCCAACGAGGGTTAGCGAACCGTTGGCGGAGAGATCTTCAATTGAGGCCTCCTTGCCGGTGTCGAGCTGCATTAGCTCTGCAAAGGACGTGGGTGCTGGTGTCTCCTGCTCTTCCAGCAGATCCATCACGGCCTGCTTGTAAGCATCTGGACTGAGTCCTAATTCCGTTCTGAGGCTTGCCTGAGCGATGGTGCGTGCGGCTGGCGTCGGTAGATCATTGATTGCGGCAATGCCGTCTTTCAGGTTCTTGAGGGTGTCGTTGGCGAGAAGAATGAAGCCAGGCGTTTCTTGGTTATTGCCCGTAGGAAGTTCAAAGACTTTGGCCAGTTCTGCTTGATCTGGAGAAAGTGTCATGGGCTTGCCTCCAGCTCTCGAACAACCGCGGGGCAAGGAAGACCGAATTCGTTCTGTTGAAACTGTCTGAAGTCTTCGGCAATGAAGGCGAGAGATTTGAGCTGAGCTTCGATGCGTAGACGATGCAGCTGTGATAGGTCGTCGTGATCTCTCCAGATGGTCCTTAGGTAAGGGCGAAGTGCTGCTGCTTTGGCCTGCGCATCAGATACGGCTGCGCAGGCTGATTGGAATTGGTTAGGGGTGCAGGTGTAGAGGTCTTGAATGTTCCATGCCTCGTCGTAGGCGTCGTGGAATTGATTGAGGATGTGCGCCCATTGAGAGCGTTTGGTTTGGCGGGATAGAAGCTCTTGAGCGGTATGAGGGGTGCGTGTTGTGGTGGATGGACGCTCTAGTTCTCTGTGAGGCCGGAAGACGGCTGCTGAACCGCTAAAGCCGCCGCGATGGTGGATGAATGCCCATTGGGCACCGTTGATGGTGATGGTGTCACCAGGGCGTAGATCAGTGCCGGTATGGCAGAGAACGACTTCATCGTTGAATCTGCAATCGGCGTCTTTGACCCTGGAGCAAACGGGGCAGGGCGTGCGCTTGTTGGAGGACTGCATTAAGAACCTCCAAAGCCTTTAACTGAGCGTTGTGCCTTGCCACGCAGCCGTGAGAAATGCTTCATGCGGTTGCAGGTGCCGTTAGCTGTGCTGGAAGCGAGAATTCTTTCAGTTTCTACGAAATCACGCTTTAGTAAGTTTATATGGGATTCAACAAGTTTCTTAGCTTTATCAAGATTGTGGTATCGACTAAATACAAGGAAGTTTTTAGGGTGATGATCAAAATCGCTCAACAGACCTTCAAACGAATTAATGGCAAATCTGATGCCTTCAACTTGATCGTTTCTTTTAATTTGGTCAAACTTTGTCCATAGTTCATCTGTCGCACGATCTAGATCAACTGTTATTTTCGCGTCAATACCATAATCAACAGAACCATTAGATCGGGCATACTAATGAATACGACCACAGAAATAGCCCTCTTCCATTAGTTCGGGCTTGAATTTATCTACTTCACCACTTATCCAAAGGTGATCAACACGGGCATCAGGAATTCATTCAGTATCTAATGCTGAGAACCCATCCCAAATCCTCACCTTGGCGTTACAAACAAGAATGTTTGTGAATCCATCATTGGTTGGCCGTTTTGAGGCCGTCCTCGACTCAACGTAGGCACACTGATTTTCAAATGGAGCTAGTTGAGATCTCATCAGCCCGCCTCCCAAGTATCGAGCTGATCGATGACGGTTGTGCCGCGTTGATCTGCGATCTGTCTGATGGCGCAGAGCAGTGCAGCGAGCTTGAGATCGTTCTGCACGTCGGCTTGAAAGCCGTAATCAGGCACTGCAGGGAGTGGTTGAGCAAACCGTGCTGCAGCTGACTGCGTGAGAGCTTGTATCTGGGCGTTGTCGGTTGACTGCCGACCTTTGATAGATTTCATTGGTTAAGCAAGTTGTATGGAAACCGCCGACGGTGTGATGACCTGAGGCGGTTTTTTATGCGGATTCAGAAAGGACTACGGAACGCGCTAGGCCAAGCAGATGCCGGGTTGATTCACCAACTGAACGAAGGCCATGCTCTTCTCTGTAATCCTCGATGTACTGACGTAATTCGGGTTCAATGACGCAGGACAGACCAACACGCGGCGGCATGTACGTGGTAGACGCTGGAGCTGCCATTTCAAGCTGATAAGCGAGGTTGGTAATGGCAGATTAACGACGGGATATGGGAATCAAAACTCCCTAATTTGCCGCCAATTATTGGTCATGACAGCTCTAATCACCTGTGATCACGTTTTGACACTTGACGGCAAAAGACGCGAACAAATTACAAGCCTTTTCACTCTTTCGATACGTCTGTTCGTAACTGAATCAGCAGGTCTGCATGTTGCAACCGCAGACGCCTTGCCTTCAGCACTGCTGCAGGCAGACCAGGCCAATCGGCATCGTTGCCAAACAGGATTTGGTCATCTGTTCCACTCCAGTAAGCGGTCGCGCTGCACCTCTCTTCCAAAGCAATGCTCTTCAAAGCCTTGTGAAGCTCAAGGTCAAGATCAACCGTGAAGCGAACTGTTTCTTGCTTGTGCTTGATTCCGATCATGACTGCACCTCAGCGATCAGTTGATCAAGATTCGATTCGTCGTAGGTCTCAATCGAATCCGCGCGGCTCTTGCGCTTTGCCGTAACGCGCTGATCCTCTTCTTGCACTGCCGAGATCGTCAGCTCAACTAGGTGCTTGCGGATTGCAGCGATGTCGTAATGCACAGGGCCACGAGAACTGCCCGTGGCAAAGATCCAATGCTGTCCAGGCAGGAGCCTGCGCTGACGGCGCATAAGGCGAAGGGTGCTGTTTTCGAGACCAAGAAACTCTTGAGCTTCCTACTCTGGCACCCAGTGTGGGGTTTGATTCATTGCAGACAGACAGTGATCCTGCAACACGCAATCAGTGCATGTTCAGGGGGTCGTTTGAACTGTTTGTGCCTGCCTGCAATCGACTTGTCGCTGCCTATATGACAGGAGAGTTTCGAAGATTGCGGTTATCGGAGATCGTTAGATCAGATAGGAAGCAGATCTGGTCACACCTTCGCGGTTGGGCTCATTTTTAAGTGGTCCTCTCCGTACTGTGATCATATCCATCTTGAGGCGGAATCTGGCAAGAACTGCCAAAAGTCGTGTGCAAAACACCGCTAGGTGTGGTGCCGGTTGCACACCGTTTGCACACAGTCTTGATTGCTAATCTCTGAGAAACCAGTCGGGGCGACAGGATTCGAACCTGCGACCTAGTGCTCCCAAAGCACCCGCGCTACCAAACTGCGCCACGCCCCGTTACCCCCACATAGTAGGGCCTGACGGGGATCTGGCTGAAACAAGCTGCCGCAGTGGGTTTCCTTCTTGTGTCAGGTGTGGTCAGATAGGCGCAACTGACAGCCCGTTGTCACTCGTTTGTCACTCGGCTGTCACTCGCTTTGTCACTCGCCTTCAATGCCAAGCCGCAGCCATGCCCCTGACTGGGTGCTGGGACTGAGAAACCAGCTAAGAGCCACGGTGGGCACCGCTTATCGGGTGGGTGAGCAGCGGGGAAAAGCCAAGCTGGACGTCCGTTTTGCTGATGGCAGCAGGGTTACGGCAGTGCTGCCCGTGAAGTGGCTGCCTGCCCAGGCTGGAGCAATCCAGCGATCCGTTGAGGCCATCTCCCAGGCCATCGCTTCCGGTCGCACACTCAATGAAGCCCTGGATCTACAAACAGGTGAGGCGATTGCTGCCCCGGAGAGAGTGAAGTCATCAGCTCCATTGATTCAAATCTGGGAAGACTTCGGCCAGTACAAGGTCAAACAGACCGGTGAAATTAAACAATCAACCTGGGAGACCGTTTACGCCAAACGCAAAGCATCTGCCCAGGGCTGAAAATGCGATCGATGCCGAAGCCCTGCTGCTGGAGATCGGCAAAGCATGTAGCCCGGAGCCCGCAGCCGTCAGATTGCCTGCCAGCACATTGCAGCGATGCTCAAGTGGGCCGTTGGCAAAAAGTTGCTGCCTGCTGATCGCTGGACCCCGCCGCTGGATCTGAAGCCGTTTGTCGGCACCAAGGTGGGCAGCACTTCACAGTCGGTCCCGTTGACCGATGAGCAGATCCTGGCCCTGCTGGATTCGCTGCCGAATGATGCGGCAGGCAAGCGCTGGCAGTTTGTTTTCCAGCTGCTGGCCACCTATGGCCTTCGCCCAGTCGAAGTGTTGCATCTGGAGATCAGGCCAGATGGTCTGTGGTGCAACTACCAGAAGCGATCTGGTGGAGGGACTACTAAGCCTCGCAGATTGAAGCCTCTGCATCCTGAGTGGGAAACTGACTGGAATCTGCTCGAGCGCATCGCTGCAGATGAGCCATTTCCACCTTTCGGAGGCGGTGTTGCTGATGCTGCAAGGAGATACCTCGACCGGCAGCAAGGCTGGATCCCTTTGAAAGCCCTTGGCGTCACCAGTTATGGATTTCGTCATGGCTACGCGCACAGGGCTCACCAGCAATACGGACTAAGCGTGAGGGTGGCGTCTGCACCGATGGGTCACAGCAACGAAACCCACCTACGGCACTACGGGGCTTGGGTTGATCAGGACACTGTTGATGCTGCTTTTGAGGCGGGAATCCGTTATCGAGATCTTCTGAAGGGTTCAGTCCCCGCCAGTTTTTGACACTGCTCAGCACACCACCCTCACTGTCAGATTTATTACTTAGGTGAGTTGAGTTACTTGACTACCTGAGTTAAGTCGTTGCATCATCCGATCACTGGGAGAAAAACCCAGTCACCTTTAACAAAGGTGTCCCACCCAGCTGGAGCCAAGGCTGGGTCTGCGACTGAGTTCAGATCACAGAACGAAGTCGTTAAGGCAACTTGCAATCGACGTCGGAGCAGCTTCATGCTGGAAAACCGGCGCCCCATACGGAAGGGGTGAGTGGGTGAGAGTCCCCGTCCGTCCTCCAGATCAGGAGGTCCAGCACTAAGCAACGCGGCAACAAAGCAAACCAAACCCAACTAACTCAAGGCCGCGAGCCTGAGGTGGTTTCTGTTCCCGCTGCTGACTCACTGATGAATGATGATCGCTGGTTGCGAACCAGCGGAGCCGTTAGTGCTCTGAGCGTTTCACGCGCCACGCTGCTTCGCCGAAAAGTTGAGCAGGTCAATGCTGGGCTGGCAGAGCTCTCAGAACGTTTCGGCACCAGCCCCGACGTGACGGCAATGACTGAGTGGAACGCTGCAAGCAGCGCCATCTACGCAAGGTCGATGCTGCTTTCCGAGGAAGTTGCTGGAATGCAAGCCACCGTTAGCGATCTGCTTGAGCGAACCACCGCCATGGCAGAAGCTACAAAGACTGGTGAGCAGCTCCAGAAGCAGTCACTGGCATTGCTGAAAAACAATCAAGAGCAGATCAACGGCTCCTTTGCGACGTATCGCCGCGCATTGGCAGACCTGCAGGAGCAAACCAACGACGCCAGCCGTTCAGTCGGTGCTCTGAACACTGCTGCACAGGACAACCGAGAGATCATCGCCACTGCGGCAAACATCACGGAAGAGGCGATCAACATCGCTGGCCTGGAGGCAAAGAAGGCAGTCGACGAGGGCATGGAAGACCTGCTGAGCATCCTGTCCCTGGCACTAGAGGTGATGGGCATCAACGAGAAAGCTCTGGCCCTGCAGCTCAACACCGATGAGTTTGCCCCCAACCGAGGCGTCTTCCTAATTCGTGAATATCTGCGCAGGGTGAAGGACATCTACACGGCCAAAGGTAATGCCAGGAACAAGTAGTAACCCTTCATTTCAGAGCGAGGTCTTTAACCGATTATGTCTTAATGATGGGTGAGTACGTTATGAGAAGACCAGGTGAATATGATTCCTTGCCAATAGATATAAAATACAGAGTTGTTTCGTATTGTTTCTGGCTGCAAAAATTCAAATGACGTGCAGGAACGTGTTGAGTTATTAATAGTTGTATCTTTGCATTCCTTTTGATGTTTTTGCTAGGGGCCTCTTCTGCCCTGTCGTTCTTTGACAGTGCAGAAATTTCGGCAATTATTATTTCATTTTTATTTAAACTGGCGGGAGCTGTCGCTTTATGGATCGCCGGAGGCTGGCTGATCGGCCTGTCTTTGCGGGTCATGCGCCAGTCTTTAAAGAAATGGGCTCTCGACCCGACAGTCGTCAGATATCTCCTAAATATTCTTGGTGTCACCCTCAGGGTGGTTCTTGTTGTTGCAATCCTTGGATTCTTTGGAATTCAAACTGCAAGTTTCGCCGCACTCCTTGCTGGTGCTGGTGTTGCAATTGGCGCTGCTTGGAGCGGCATGCTCGGAAATTTCGCAGCAGGCGTATTTCTCCAGGTGTTACGCCCAGTCTCTACGGGAGATTATATTGATGGTGGTGGAGTTGAAGGAACAGTCAAAGAGGTGGGGATGTTCGTTACTTCGATTACTTCAATTGACAATGTTATTCATTACGTCCCCAACGGAAAACTCTTTAACGACACAATCAAGAACTATTCCGCCAATCCTTATAGGATGGTAGAGCTTGTTGCTCAACTTGATAACAGTGCAGACGTTGCACAAGCGATCAAATTATTGAAGGAAGGCATTAAATCTGTTCCGAACCAAATGGACGGTGTAGAAGCTGATGTCGAAGTCCTGGAATTCAGTGAACGTGGTCCTCGATTGGCGGTACGGCCTTACACTGACGTTACTAACTATTGGCAGGTTTACTTTGACACCAATCGCATGATTGTTGAAGTTCTAGGAAAAGCTGGCTTCCCCGTGCCTCGAATTCCAGTTGCAATGCAAGGTAGTTCTGTAAATTGATTTTTTGAAAGTGTGGTCAATTAATCTGGGCTTGACCTCACGATTCTCAAACTCAAAATCCATGAGGATCGGCAGTGGATTTAATTATTCTGAGAAACCATCAATACTTGGTGGCATGAGTGTGAGGGCCGGCCCATAAAACAGTGCCTAGGGATCCCTGCAGGCCATAACGATTCATCGGTGCTCAGGCGTCCCGGTGGATCGGGCTGCTGCTGAACGAGTATTGGCCGGAGTTGCTAGTTGATTGGTACCATGCTTCCTCCGGCACCCCACGCCAAGCCGCCTGCCACGCCTTTTAGCTGATCTTCGCTGAGTTCAGTCACCTTATCAGCAGTAAATTCGTGACCGTGTTCTTTAGCGATCCCTACGACGTCTTCAGGGGTCTTTGCCGCCTTTAGTTTGTCTTGAATGGACTGGTCATCCTTGGATTTGGCGATAAAAGCCCTGAGCTGTTCTATTGACATAGGTGTCAAGTCTTTTAATTATTTATAGCAACGGTCTGCCGCGGTGTCGTTAGCTAATAATTACTGCGCTCAATCGTGCCAGGTATTGAAGGCTGATTGTTGGTCTTTTTGGAGTGATTGAAGCAAAAAAAGCCCCCTCGGGGCTTTGATGAGTAGGCTCACAATCACCGCACCTAGTGTGACATTGGACAAGGCGGGAGGCATTGTCCGATGGCTCCGTACTCAAAGCTCTGATTGGCTCCACCAGCCACGCCTTCCAGTTCCTCTTCAGAAAGCTCTGATTGAGCCTTCTTCAAATCGTCAGTAGAGATACTAAATCCAGCCTCTTTCGCAATAGAAATCACAGTATCGGCATCCGAAGCTGCTTTGAGTTTCTCTTGAAGGCTGGTGTCACCTTTGACCTTTTCTAGAAAGGCTTTGAGTTGCTCTTCTGACATGGGTATCGGGAGTCTTTAACGGTTATAGCAATGGTCTGCTGCAGAGGCTTTGGCTAATACTTACTGCGCTCAATCGTGCAAGGTATTGAAGGCTGATTGATGCGGTTAGTCAGACGATTGAAGCAATCAAAAACCCTTGGGGCTTTGGAATGAGTAGGCTATTCACTTTGGACAAACTGCTAGCATCTTGGTACAACACTTTAACGTCATAATTAAGGTACTACAAGGATTGTAAAATGTTACGCCGTGACCTCCTCCAGCCACGCCTTCAATTTCTTCGTCTGAAAGCTCTGATTGAGCGTTCTTCAAGTCGTCAACAGAAACACCAAACCCAGCCTCTTTCGCAATCGCAAGAACTTCATCAGTATCAGCTGCAGCTTTGAGCTGTTCCTGAAGGCTGGTGTCGCCTTTGACCTTTTCTAAGAAAGCTTTGAGCTGTTCTTCTGACATGGGTGACTGGCCAGTACAGAAGGCTTAGCCATGGCAGGCTGCAGCGTCACCTGTACTCCGGGCACCATCCGCCCTGAAATGAGTCGAACTATCGGCCTTTAATCATCAGGCAGCGTTAGTCAGAGTCCATCCACAGCGTTGAAGCTCTTTCCAAAGAGCAACGGCATCCTCGTAACGCATGTACCGGCGTGTCTTCAGAAGCGGAGGATGACCTTCTGGCATGTCTTTGATGTGATCAACAATCACAAAGACATCATTTGTTGAACCAGTGGGGCTTGGATCGGAAAGGAAGCTGACCGTCTGGCAGTTATTCGCAATGGTCAGCAAGCCTTTCATTTGACGCGGTCTCGACAAATAAAAGCTACAACTGCTTGTATGTATCGGGTGACACTTGGTCGCCAAATGAGAGTCCTTGGATCGCTAGGCGGGCTCTGCAGCGTCTCCCGTACTCCGGGCACCATCCGGCATGGTCTGTCCAGGTAGGGCTCCAGTGTCACCGCGCTGCAGCCCTGGGCAATCGTGGCTAGTACTGGTGTCCTAGTTTTGTGGGTATGTCGGTTGACCACGGGTTTTACAGCTCACCCGAGTCAGAGAGGCCGGTGTTTTTGGACGTGGCTCCAGGCATGACGGTGATCGTGCGCCATGACCTTCTGACCGGAGAGAAGGATGACAAGGATTGGTGGATGGGGCAGGTGATCCACTGCGGCGGCGCTGCCCGTGATCCCTCTATGCACACCTGTTCCAGATCGCTGATGTGGATTCAGGCGTGATCCGCTGGGTCAATGCTGATCTGGTGACCCACATCCTTCCTGCGATCTAAGGGCGGTGTGACCAACCTCACAACCCTCCTTGAGGCAGGTCATCAAGTCAGCTGTCGAATGCGGAGATGGTGTGGCCATCGAGAGGAAACAAGCCTCCACCGCTTTCAGATCCATGCCTCATTTCGTGACCTTCGACGTCGTACCTCGACCCGAAAAGGACAGCTTTGGAAGCTTTGAGCCGAGGCATGCAAAGTTGCAGGAAGCTTCTACGAATGATGACCTGACCGGTCGGAAGGGTTTGAACTGGAGTGAAATCTGCGATGTAGGTACCTCGCTTAGACAGGCAGATGAGTTGACCGGCAGCTTTGATACTCGTGAAGTGAAACCCGTTGAGATTGGACAACCACCTGAACTAGCAATTGGCGGTCTCAAAGGTGGGCAAGAAGGAGAAGAACTGTTCCCAACCGATAGTGACCTCAACGATGTGGTGATCGGCGTTAAGGAGAAGGTCGGTGGCACTTTTGCTTTTGAAACGGGTGTCCCTGTTGAGGGATTGCATGACTCTGTTTATTGCGTCACCGCCGGTTGTGGTCAAAACACCCCTATTAGCACGGTTCAACCCGTTGAAGAGCCCCCTGGGATCGTCATCGATACAGAAGCTCCCTCGATGTCGATGCATCAAGGCGCGATGAACAGTGTTTGGGGCCAAGATTTAGCTGGAAACCTTCGTGATTTAGCTGGGAACGTTCGTGATGCAGCTGGAAATACTTCTAAGAGATACCGTCTTGGCCCCGGAGCTACTTTCGAAGACATAACCGAAACCTTCAAGCCAGTCCCTGGCATGCACAGCTTCGCTGGATCGCTCAGCCCTGTTCCTGGAGATAGCGACACTGCTGGACCACTTTGCAAGAGCTACCTGGAACCACAATTCGGTTGGGGTGAGATTTGCGATGTCGGCCTTTCCTGAGCCACAACGTTTCAACGCAATGCCCCGGTCTCATGAGTGTGGCTTTTCAGTGGTGATCCGCTGGGTCAACGCTGATCTGGTGACGCACATTCTGCCGAGGGAACCAGGGCAATAAAAAGCCCCGTACTTTGCGGGGCCGATGAATTTCATCGATGCCTTGGCAGCTCAGGCGTCGGCCATCTCCACGGCCGGCTCATCGAGCTTGAAAGAGAGGTGCAGCTGGTGCATCCCAATCACCTGCAGGCCACGGGCGCAACCACCAGCCAGGTTGCACTGAATGTGCTCCCGGTCCTCTGGGGTCAGAAGGGGGTTCTTCAGCTCGTGGATGTGCACGTGGATCTCGTCATTCACCGCAACACCAGCATCAAGAAGTCGGGTGAAATTAAAGATCATTCGAGCAGTGCAACGGCCCCAATTCTTGCCCTGGAGCTGAAGTGGTGCATGGATCAAAAGAGTTAGCCCGAAGAGGCAGATAGTCAGTCCCAAAGAGGCAAAAAGTCAGTGAAAACCTGTGCGCTGGATCAGATCTGAGCAATTTGCACCTGAACCTCCTGAAGTCTTTCCTGTCTCAATCCCCCAAAACCGTTGCACTGCAGTCGATCTCAGCGATTTAAAAAGCCTCTATAGCACAGATTTTGGAGACAATTTTCTAACATTCTTCTAACAGGGCCATTTCACAAAACTCAACGCAGAGTTTTTGATTGATGCCTACTTTGGGCAAACCAATTGCATTGACTGGCTTTTAGGGGAGTACAAGAGCACGTAATCATCGCCAAGAGCATTAAGCCCAGTTTGCTCGTGCAGAAACCGTCCGAAAGGTCCTGAAACCGAACCTCGACGGACGGTCGCTCCACTTCCATGCGTGATCCAGCGGGAATAGAACGAAAAGGTCCCACTCGGAGACACCCATGACTCAAGAACAACTCAAGGCATTCATCGCCAAAGTTCAAACCGATACTTCACTACAGGAACAGCTCAAAGCAGAAGGTGCAGACCCTGTTGCTATTGCCAAAGCTGCTGGTTTCGCGATTAGCACAGAAGACTTAAAAGCAAATCCCCAAGACTTGTCTCAGAGAGACCTTGAAAGTGCAGCTGGTGGAGCTAACTCCTGCGATATCTTAACTGCTATCGTATGGGATTCGTATATGGGAACCTGTTTTATTTGTAATAAGCACTAAATATGTGTAGTAAATGTGATGTGTGAGCCTACTCATCAAGCCCCTGCGCAGGGGCTTTTTATTGCTTCAATCACCACAAAAGGAGCATAAATTAGCCTTCAATGCCTGGTCCGAATCAGCGCAGTAAATATTAGCCAAATACGATGCAGTATATCGTTGCTATAGTTATTATGAACTCTCGTTAGCCATGTCTGAAGAACAACTTAAAGCCTTCCTCGAAAAAGTCAAAGGTGATTCCAGTCTTCAGGAGAAACTCAAAGCTGCTGCTAATTCCGATGCAGTTCTTGCGATTGCGAAAGAGGCTGGGTTTAGTATTTCTGCTGATGACCTAAACCAGGCTCAACTAACGCTTTCTGAAGAAGAGCTAGAAGGGGCGGCTGGAGGTAGTGAAACAAATTGCGGCTATCCAACAAAGTTTTGCATGGTGTGTGCAACCTGTGAACACCGAGTTGTTTATACCCAATGTCAGTAAGTTGTTAAAAGCCTACTCATTGCAAAGCCCCTGCCTCCGCAGAGGTTTTATTTCTTCAATCACCCCATACCCACCATTAATCAGACCCAAATAGCATCCGATACCTGGCACGATTGAGCGTAGTTGAGCAGAGATAGTCAGGGCTTAATTAGCAATCAAGTCTGCAGTCAACTAGCAACTCCGGCCAATACTCGTTCAGCGGCAGCAATCAACTCCGACTCCCTGGCGTCATCCAGCCAGGGCTAAGCAAGAAATAGGCCCTTGTCACTCGTTGTCACTCCTTTTAAGTGACTGATCGCTCAAAAGCGTTGGTGCGACTGGGTTGGGTCTTGGCTCATGGCGTGCTCCCAAAGCACCCGCGCTACCTAACTGCGCCACGCCCCGTTACCTGCACATACTAGGACCTGACGGGGATGTTGCCAAAACCTGTTGCTGCACAGGGTTTCGCTCTCCTGTCAGATATGATCAAAAAACACCATCCGCAAGCTTTTTATCGCAGCTTTGTCGCTAGCTCACAACTTTTTTCGCTAATTGTCTATGGCTAGGCATAGCCATTTTCCTGACTGAATTCTGGGCCTCTAAACCAGCTACGTTCAACAGCCTCCCCCGCATACAAGGTGATGGAGCAGAAATTATTAAGCAGATTGAGCATGATTCTCCAGACTGCTCAGAGGCGAGGTTAAATCGTATCGCTACACCCTACTTTCTCTTGTTTGCTCGTTCGTTCTATACCAGCTTGATAATGATAGAAAGCGGGTGAATTTAAAAATACTAAGGTTTTTGTCCTGAAAGTGTTAACTTTAAAACTCTAACTCGGAAATGCGGTTGGCCATTTATAAGATCTCAGATAGATTCAATTCAACTGATGCTTCTATGTGGCGAAAGATAAAGCATTCAGCTAACTGTGCTTCCTTGGCGTTCTTGAAGTTAGGTCCACCCAGCTCTGCAAAAGCCTTGATCGGAGCAGAAAGACATGCAAGAGAAGCCAATCGAACATCACTATACGCTTCAGAAAAGGAATAATTTTTCACTCCTAATGAAACTAAATGTGAGTGCCAGTGTGAAACAAGATCCTTAAAGTGACCGTGCCTTTCAGCGGGGGGCTCGCTACCAAGAATTAAAAAAGCAACGTCTATTGCAGCAGCACTAATAGTGACTGTCTGCCAATCAATGATGAGAATATTAGGATTATTCTGATCATTGTTGTCGATCAACAAGTTATCTGCTCTCAGATCTCCATGGACGATAGTCCGTGGACATTTTTGGAGTCGGCTAAAAATCTCATCATGACGCATGACATATTCATCTAACAAAGCTGTTGCTTCTTTCCCAATCCGTAGCCCGTAACATTCTTTGAGGTTTGACCACGAAGGCTGAGGATCCACACGAAACCAGAAGTCATCGGTTGGAAGCCATGGGTAAGAATATTGATCGCAAACCTGCCAGCAATCAGCATGCACACAAGCAATAGCTGAGAGTGATGCTTTTACTTCTACATTATTTAGACCATAAACCTGATCACCATTTTTCATTTGTGATAGATCCTCCATTAGGATCCAACCCTTTCCACCCTGCGAATACGAAGCGAAAATCTTGGGCAATCGACCGTTTACATGGGGGCTGATATGCCTATAAAATCCACTTTCTCTGTCGAAAGCCTTTGATTTTCTCCAACTGAAAAAAACTCTGGTCGGTTTGTATGTATTTTTAGAATGATAGATTCGGGCAAGCTATCATTCTTTTCTGAATATTTTGGAATAATACGAAAAATCCTAGAAAGAAACCCTGTAGACTCGCCAATAGGCTCGAGCTTAAGATCAAGAATCACCTGATACTTAATAAAGCCTGACTGACGTAAAACTGCTGTTAGCCAAGAAGAATTAACATTCAAGGGATTTTCAATTATTTGATTCAAACCGCTGATGTATAAAATGTATAACTTCTATTTTAAGACGGAACCATGATTTTTGACAAAAACTGTTTATCTTAAATATTTAGAGGTCTAAGTTATAACAAGCCGCTGTTCTATCGAGAGTGATAGGGCTTTGACAATTGCGATTTCAAGGCATCACCGCTTCCCTATAATTTTTGTCTTCTTGCAAAAACTATTTATCAATAAATATGTTATAAAGAAAATCTTTTATTCAGTATTTTAGTAAGGGTTACAGGTGTGCAAACCCAGCCTTACCTCGGTGAAGCTGCTGATTAAGGGCTCCTATACGCCCCACCAGCCTACAACAAAAACTTTCAACTATTAAGGACAGAAAACCAAGGTAGTTATTCCAAGGTAGGTATAAGACAATAGACTTAATCCAACGCACATAAGATAAGACTGGCGAGTTCATCATCACCAACTCCGGCCCGCCGGCCAGCGCGATTTAATAGAAATTTTTTCTAAGAAATGGCCGCACCATCGATACCCCGCAGAATCATTGAAGGCAATGCTGCACTTCACACAACAGTATTCAAGTCAATGGTGCACGTCTTTTAGTAGCAAGACCAGATCCAAGCAATATCAGAGGAAACAGATCCATGCTGAAAGTCACCCACCGCGGCGAAATTGTGCAGTTGCAGGTCACCAGCTGGGAAGTTCCCGACAGCATTCCGATCGATGGCCGAAAGGCTTGGATCGAAAGTCAGCACCGCGAGGCACAGCTGCCATCAGCGGCAGAAGCAGAACGCCAACGACGTAAGCGTGAACTTCTCAACGCCAGGATTCAGCAGCAACAGACTCAGGACACCATCGGTCAGCTGCAGGCTGATGTTGAGCAGGTCAATGCTGGGCTGGCAGAGCTCTCAGAACGTTTCGGCACCAGCCCCGACGTGACGGCAATGACTGAGTGGAACGCTGCAAGCAGCGCCATCTACGCAAGGTCGATGCTGCTTTCCGAGGAAGTTGCTGGAATGCAAGCCACCGTTAGCGATCTGCTTGAGCGAACCACCGCCATGGCAGAAGCTACAAAGACTGGTGAGCAGCTCCAGAAGCAGTCACTGGCATTGCCGAAAAACAATCAGGAGCAGATCAACGGCTCCTTCGAGACGTATCGCAGAGCTCTGGCTGACCTGCAAGCCCAAACGAACGACACCAGCCGTTCAGTCGGTGCTCTGAACACTGCTGCACAGGACAACCGAGAATTGATCGCCACTGCAGCCAACATCTCAGAAGAGGCGATCAACATCGCTGGCCTTCAGGCAAAAAAAGCGGTCGACGAGGGCATGGAAGACATGCTCGCAATCCTGTCTCTGGCACTAGAGGTGATGAGCATCAACGAGAAAGCTCTGGCCCTGCAGCTCAACACCGATGAGTTTGCCCCCAACCGAGGCGTCTTCCTAACTCGTGAATATCTGCGCAGGGTGAAGGACATCCACAGCGGCAAGGGCAACGCCAGAGATGCCGACATCGAAGGACCGCTGCTTTGACCTTCAATGCAAAAGAGCTACATCAACCCGATATTGGGGATTGATTAGTGGCATGAATGCGGGGGCCGGTCCATAAGGCAGTGCCTAAGGGATCCCTGCAGGCCATAACGATTCAACGGTGCTCGGGCGTCCCGGTGGATCGGGCTGTGGCTGGCTTGAATTGAAGTTGTCCAGACCACAGGGTGCACTTGCAAATCAACGTCAGGGAATCGTTATTGACCAGGTATCACCACAAAGATCAATGCATGTTCGGCTTATGAAGCCGAGATTCATTTGGGTCGCTTACAACGTGTTTTACATCAGGGATACTCGTTTCATATCACCTTGAGGTGCAACAGCCGTCAGTTTTTGATTGCGAAAGGATTGAGGCGTGATGTGCTGCTAGCAGTGCTTGCCAAGGCACAAGCCAAGGTGCCGCATAAGTTGCATGCCGTTTGCTTGATGGCAAATCACCTGTATTTGTTTCTGCGTCCTGATGATGCACGCCAACTGCCAAAGCTGATGCACTGGTTTGGCTGGTATTCAGCGATGGCACTCAACCGCTTGAGTGGTCGTTGCGGGCACTTCTGGTAGGCAAGGTATTACGCCACTGCCATCGCAGCGAAAGACCACAGGCGAGTGGTGAATACCTTGCGGTATATCCACGCCAACCCGAAAGCAGCTGGAGTGCGTAAGGATTTTTATGACCCCTATTCCAACTACGGGCACTACGGCAGGTTGGCGAGTGATGGCAACAGCGAATGGCACCCCAGCTTTCTGCAACTGGCATCAAGCCTGAAGGGATGCTCCAGGCGATATGAGCGGTTCTGCCTGAAGTATCGCCATCACAGCAAATGGGCAGCTAAATGCCATTGGGGCTCAAGGATGCTGAAGCGATTGGTTGGGAGCAGTAGAAGCAAGCAAAAACGGGTCTCACCAGGTCGACAGCAACTCCCATTTTCAATTGATGTTCGGCTCAATCAAATCCCAGAGGAGTGGCATCAAGTTGCGGTGAGATTTAGACGAGCCAATGGCATCCGTGATGGTGATAGGGAGCAAAGTATTTGGCAGTTGCGTTGAGGGGATATGAATAGATGTAGGACTAAAGAAAGCTGAGGCTTTGTTTGCTCTGCCTTGTATTTTTTGTGGATGGATTAGGCGACTAGATGGGTGAACGCTTTGGCTGTTTTGTGGATAATGGTGCCAGGTATTGAAGGCTGATTGTTGGTCTTTTTGGAGTGATTGAAGCAATAAAAAGCCCCTGCGTTTGCAGGGGCTTTGATTCATCATTCAATATACTAAATTCGCAGCCAGCCAGTACAGCCGCCAGCCAACGGGGAATTCGTTAGACAGTGGCCGCCGCCAGCCACGCCTTCCAGTTCCTCTTCACTGTGTTCAGCGATCTTATCAGCAGTGAATTCGTGGCCGTGCTCTTTAGCGATCCCTACGACGTCTTCAGGAGTCTTTGCTGCCTTTAGTTTGTCTTGAAGACTTTTGTCGTCTTTGACCTTCTCAAGAAAGGCTTTAAGCTGTTCTAAGGACATGGGTGTTAGGCTTTTTTGCAGTTATAGCAAGTCCGCTGAAGTGTCTTTAGCTAATACTTAATGCACTCAATCGTGCCAGGTATTGGAGGCTGAATTATGGGATTATTCAGACTATTGAAGTAATAAAAAGCCCCTACGACAGCAGGAGGTTTGATAAGTAGAATCTTACGAGAAATCTATTAGCAAGAAAATATCTTCGGGAATCTCAGACTATCCACAGTTGGGTGGTCTGCAAGTGATAAAGGTAGGTATGACCGCACGGAGGCCCACAGCCACGCCTTCCAGTTCCTCTTCACTGAGTTCAGCGATCTTGTCAGCAGTGATTTCGTGGCCGTGCTCTTTAGCGATCGCTACGACGTCTTCAGGAGTCTTTGCTGCTTTTAGTTTATCTTGAATGGTCTGGTCATCCCTGGCTTTGGCGATAAAAGCCTTGAGTTGTTCTTCTGACATAAGTATCTGAAGTCTTTAACGGTTATGGCAACACCCTGCTACAATATCTCCAGTTAATAATTACTGCGTTACTGCGCTCAATCGTGCCAGGTATTGAAGGCTGATTTGTTGGCTGTTTGGGTGATTGAAGAGACAAAAAGCCCCTGCCGCTGCAGGAGCTTTTGATGGATTAGTTTAAAGGGTGTTAAGTAGACTGCTAATCAGTAAGTTCAGCACAGCCAAGCCTAGGATTAGCGCCGCACTGCGGCACGCAGCCAATGGTGTTTAGCGTATAAGCGCAGCGCCAACAATTGACAGTTTTGGACCAGGTTCCCCCAGCTCAAACCTCAAGCTTTACATCAGACAGGTTTTGGCGATGAATGTTTAAGTCATCTGCGGTAATGGAGAAGCCTGCAGCCTTTGCAATAGAAACAATATCAACTCCTTCTGCCTTGAGCTGTTCCTGCAGTGAAGTATCGGCTTGAACCTTAGTGATGAATGCTTTGAGTTGATCTTCTCACATGTGTTTCAGGAGTCTTTGATGATTATAATGACATACGGAAACTGTAGCTGAGAAAGTTTTGATTGTCTCTAGGGAGTGATCTGACTAACCACCAATGTCCATGCAAGATACACATTTGGGTTGCAAATAACTCCAAAATTTTAGCTTTAATCGTCACACCGAGTGTATATACCAGAGGTGTAATAGTAACAATGTTTATTATCAGAATTACCTCCACTCACGTTTTCAAGTTCTTCTTCTGAAAGTTTTGAAAACGTCTGCAATTCATCAACAGTAATACTAAATCCTGCTTCTTTCGCCATCGCAAGAGCTGCTTCAACATCAGCAGCAGCTTTCAGCTTCTCCTGAAGACTGGTGTCGCCTTTGACTTTCTCCAGGAATGCCTTGAGTTGCTCTTCTGACATGGGTGACTGGCCAGTACAGAAGGCTTAGCCATGGCCAGCTGCAGCGTCACCCGTACTCCGGGCACCATCCGGCCTGGCCCTTCTAAAAGGAGCTGAGCAGACTCTCCCATTCAGGACTAGTACTGGTTTCCTAGTTTTGTGGGTTTGTCGGTTGACCACGGGGTTTACAGCTCACCCGAGTCAGAGAGGCCGGTGTTTCTGGATGTCGCTCCAGGCATGACAGTTGTCGTGAAACACGATTACCTGCCGGGCGAAAAGGCCGACAAGGATTGGTGGATGGGGCAGGTGATCCACTGCGGTGGTGCTGCCCGTGATCCCTCCATGCACAACCTGTTTCAGATCGCCGATGTGGATTCAGGCGTGATCCGCTGGGTCAACGCTGATCTGGTGACGCACATCCTTCCCGGTACCGACTAAGGCCAAGTTGGTGCCGGTCGATCCACGCTGACCCAGATTGATCCGGCTTATGCCAACACCCAGGGAGACGATTAGTTTCCGTGCTTATGGAGAGCCCTCGTGGCAGCCAGCAAGCCACTGGAGAGCCGAGATGAGAAACATACCCAATGCTCTGCCTGCACTGCTGTTGGCTATGGGTGTTTTCTTTAATCCAGTTTCTGCCTATCCGACCGAGGCGTGGTTTGAATTGCTGATCGACAAGATGTGTGAGCTCACCGCGGAGAAAGGTCAAGTCGGTGAGGTGGGAACAGAGTCGGTGGATTACGTGCTCAAGCAAGGCTATGGACCTGAGTTCACCGCATACGCCTTGTCAGCTGGCGAGCAAGGTTTTGGTGTGGCAATAGCGAAAGGTCTTCTTGCAACCTGTCCAGATATTTACCCAACTGACCCGGATTGATCCTGGTGGTAAATCCGCTACATGAAGTCCAGCGTACCCATTGGTTGGGCGCATTGCTGTATCTGGTTCTGTACATCCATCGCCAGTCATTCCGAGGGCCTCTGAAACTGGGTCTCATTCGATAGCGCCTGTGCTGTACACCACGAGGGAGATAGGACTTCGCGATTTGAGCGGCCTCCTGAGGTTGAGGTCCCTGCTCGATCAACAGAGCTTTGGCATTCGTGACAGAGCCAATGCCCAGCGTGAGGAAAAGGGTGTAGACGAAGAGTGACTTGATCGACATGGCTTTAAGAAGTGAATGTGTGGGGTGTTGCCCCCTCGACTCCCTCAAGGTCACAGCCCTTCTGGTGAACCCCACTACACGGCACTGATGTAGACCCCACGAGGTTCTGGTGCGCTTCTGGTAAATAGGTCAGAACTAAGTCAACACCTAGTTGAGCAACGCCTTGACCAGATTGATCTCTGCTCAACTGCGCTCAATCGTGCCAGGTATTGAAGCTTGCTTTGTAGGCTTTTGATGGTTCTTAAGATCAACCAAAGCGGACTATCAGTTCTTCCAAATTTCAAAATTCAGCTATTTCTTGCAACAATGCATAGTACGATCAGCACACGCAGTCACAAGGGTGGAAACGAAATCCCAAGTTATATCCCCACCCCCAGCCGCGCTTTCTAGTTCTTTATCGGAAAGTTCTGATTGAGCCTTCTTCAAATCGTCAGCCGAAATACTAAACCCAGCCTCCTTGGCAATCGCAAGAACAGCATCAGCATCAGCCGCTGCTTTGAGCTTCTCCTGAAGCGTGGTGTTGCCTTTGACCTTCTCTATGAATGCCTTGAGTTGTCCCTCTGACATGGGTATCGGGTCTATTCAGAAGTCATAGCAACGACCTGCTGTTGTATCTTTGGTTAATATTTACTGCGCTCATTCGGTCCAGGTATCGAAGGCTGATTTATGGGTTGTTAGGCCGCTAAGGCAATAAAAAGCACCTAAGATAGCAGGGACTAAGCATATCTGATTAACGACTAATTTGCAAACGACGACATTAAAGTTGGCAGTTGGCTCCTCTAAATGTACAGTTTTCTGATTGTATAGTTGATTGAAGCGCCCCGCCCAAAACAACTTCTAGCTCCTCCTCGCTGAGCTGACTGATTTTATCAGCAGTGAATTCATGACCATGTTCTTCGGCGATAGACACGACTTCATCAGGTGTCTTTGCTGCTTTTAGTTTTTGCTGAAGGCTGGAATCACCTTTGACCTTGGCAAGAAATGCTTTGAGTTGTTCTAGGGACATGGGTATCAGGTCTGTTGAGTAGTCATAGCAACGGTCTACTGCAGCAACTTTGGTTAATCTTTGGTTAATATTTACTGCTCTCAATCGTGCCAGGCATTGAAGGCTGATTTGTAAGATTAGTCAGGCTAATGAAGAAAGGGTTGCAGGGGCTTAGATGAGCAGTCCGGGGTTAGCAGGGGGGTGCTGAGAATGATAGGAGCAGCAGTACGGACAGCAAAGTTCGTCACACTGCAATATATGTTCATTTTCGGCACACTCCAGCGCCGGTCAGCAATACCTTCCTTTACATTCTGTTACGCACTTTGTGCAAGTCCCATCTTTCCCTCCAGCAGCAGCTCTTTCCAGCTCCTCTTCTGAAATCTCACTTCGAACGTCATCAGCAGAAATCATAAACCCAGCTTCCTTTGCAATTGCAAGAACAGCGTCAACATCAGCTGCTGCTTTTAGTTTCTCCTGAAGTCTGCTGTCACCTTTGACTTTCTTGAGGAAAGCCTTGAGTTGCTCTTCTGACATGGGTATGAGGTCACTTAAGTAGTCATAGCAATGTTCTGCTGCAGATTTTTGGCTTATAATTTCTGTTTTTATTTGTGCCAGCTGTTACCAGACGATTTAGACTTTTATTTGAACTAATAAAGAACAAAAATCCCGTGCCATTGTAGCCAGGGTTTGATTTTTAAGCCTAGGTGAATTCACTGCATCAACAGTATGCATTAACCCACTCTTAGGCACTCCAGGAATCGATGACCATTCCTCTTCAGACAGGTCGACTATTTTTATATGTTGGCTTTTAGCGTTTCCTGCCAGGCTTCTATGTGTCTCGCATCAGCGGCAGCTTTTGCTGTATCTTCTGGATAAAAGGGCTTTAACTACTCGCGCTTTGCATGAGTTGTTTGCTTTTAACCTGAATTCAGGCGGAGCCTGATTTCGCCTCTGCCTGATTGTTCACTCAAGCCCAGGAGCATTGGGATCGAGAGAAATGAACTCAAATTGGTATTGATAATTAATTTAAATTCTTCACCTGGTCTCCAGGTCTAAGTTTTTCCCTTGATTGATGCGATTTAAGTTGTACTTCTTGGAGTTTTGAGATGTCGATCCAGCAGCTCAGGAAGACGCTCAAAAAGATCCGGTTTGACAACGTAGTCAACCGCACCATTGTCCATTGATTCCTGCCGCTTGACATCGTCATTGAATGCTGTGACGACAAGGATCGGAACATTCTCTGTGCGCTCGTTTAGATGTCGCAGACAGGTCAGTCCATCCATAACCGGCATCATCAGATCGATGAAGATGAGGTCAATCTCTTCTGCCTCCAAGCAATCGAGTAATTCCTGACCGCTGCTGCAAGCGACAGGGTGTACACCTTCATCCAGCAACTCTTCCGCAATCAGACTGCGAAGACGCGGATCATCATCGACAAAAGCGACCCGTGGTTTTTCATCCATGGTCAACTCTGGTCAGATGTCCCAATCATCACTTGGGTCCCAGCGGTGATGGTGAAGTGGGTCGCCTGAGATTCGAACTCAGGACCAATCGGTTAAAAGCCGAGTGCTCTACCGCTGAGCTAGCGACCCTCACTTGAGCCGGAACAACCGATCCGGAACAGGCTGTGCCCTCAAGCACCCAAGAAAAATATCACCCTGACCCACCGTCGTCCACGAGCTCTCCTGAATCGAGGTCCGCTTGAATTGGCTTGAAGATGTGGTCTGATCTGGTCAGGCGTTGATCTCAACCGCTTGAATCGGCATTCCGAGTTCAGGACTGTGAACTGATGAATGGTTCGCCCAATCGAGACTCGTTGAACATTGGTTCTCCAAGGATTGATCCTCAGGCCTGGGTTGCTGATAGTGCTGTTGTGATGGGAGACGTCGAGATCGCTGCAGGTGCAAGCCTTTGGCCGACTGCCGTGGCGAGGGGTGACATGTCAGCCATCGTGATCGGACCAGGCAGCAATGTTCAGGATGGTGCCGTTCTTCACGGTGATCCTGGATCGCCAGTGTTGATCGGATCCGATGTCACGATCGGCCATCGCGCAGTGGTTCATGGAGCCACCCTCGAAGACGGTTGTCTGGTTGGGATCGGAGCGATCGTTCTCAACGGTGTCACCGTTGGGGCAGGCGCGCTGGTTGCCGCCGGTGCAGTTGTGACACGTAATGTTCCACCCCGCAGCCTGGTGGCCGGTGTGCCCGCTCAGGTGAAACGCGAACAGAGCGATTCAGCAGTGCTTGAACAGAAACAGCACGCGGTTCACTACGCCCATCTGGCTGCCAAGTGGGCTGAAATGCTGCAAAACCAAACGGACTGACGCTTTCGATCCTTCGTTGCGCATGCATTCATTAGGATTTGCCGACCATCCCTAGAAACCATGGACCTTCGCGTCGTCATCGTGGCAGCTCCAATCCTGATTGCCCTGGGCTGGGCTGGTTACAACATCAGCCGTGCTGCCGTCGGTCAACTGCAAATGATGCTCAAGCGCGGAGAAGTCTGACCCTTTTGATCACTTCTGTACCGATCGATAGGGTTGAGATCGGTTGATTGATCTTTCTTGAGCGTCGGACCCGTCGTTGTCATTGGAGCCGGTTTGGCCGGTACCGAAGCTGCTTGGCAGGTTGCGCAAGCGGGGGTGCCGGTCCATCTGGTCGAAATGCGCCCGCTTAGAAGATCCCCTGCTCATCACAGCAGTGAATTTGCTGAGCTTGTCTGTAGCAACAGCTTTGGGGCTCTCAGCAGTGACCGCGCAGCTGGTTTGCTGCAGGAGGAACTGCGTCGACTGGGTTCATTGGTAATCCGAACCGCAGATGCTCATGCAGTGCCGGCAGGTGGTGCATTGGCTGTTGATCGCGGACGCTACAGCGCCGCCTTAACAGAGATCCTTCAGCAGCATCCTCTGATCACGATCGAACGTCGTGAACAGATGGATCTGCCTGACGCAGATCAAATCACGGTCCTGGCGACAGGCCCGCTGACCAGCGATGCACTGGCCCATGAACTTCGCGCCTTCACAGGCCGTGATGACTGTCACTTCTTTGATGCTGCAAGTCCGATCGTCGATGGTGAAACCATTGATATGAAAAAGGCTTTCCGAGCCAGCCGTTACGACAAGGGCGACGCTGATTACATCAACTGCCCGATGGACCAGCCTCGTTATCAAGACTTTCGGGCAGCGCTGCTGAGCGCCGAACAGGCTGAACTGAAGGACTTCGAAAAAAACAGCGCCACTTTTTTTGAAGGGTGCTTACCGATCGAGGAACTTGCACGCCGTGGTGAAGACACCATGCGCTATGGACCGCTGAAGCCGATTGGTCTCTGGGATCCACGCTGGGGTGATGTCAACGATCGGGATGTGCGACGTGCCAGACGTGCCCATGCCGTTGTCCAACTGCGTCAGGAGGACAGAGACGGCCGCCTCTGGAATCTGGTTGGTTTCCAGACAAATCTCAAATGGGGCGAACAGAAACGGGTCCTGCGCATGATTCCAGGTCTTGAACAAGCTGAATTCGTGCGCTTCGGCGTGATGCATCGCAACACCTTTCTCGAGGCCCCTGAGCTGTTGCACCCCACCCTTCAGTTCAGAACGCGTGAACGTCTTCTCGCCGCTGGGCAGATCACGGGTACTGAGGGGTATGCCGCTGCAGTTGCGGGTGGCTGGCTTGCGGGCACCAATGCAGCTCGCCTGGCTCTAAGACAAGCCACGTTCGATCTGCCTCCCACGAGCATGATTGGAGCGCTCACCCATTTCATCAGTGAGGCCCCATCGGGCAAATTTCAGCCGATGCCTCCCAACTTTGGTTTGTTGCCTGCTCTGCCTGAAAGGATCAAAGACAAACGCCGTCGCTATGGCGCTTACCGGGACAGAGCACTGAATGATTTGCTGCTAGCTAGACAGAAGCAGGAGTCTGTTGATGTCGCCTGTCCTGCCTGAAGACCGGCTGATTGAGCGCCGATCGCTGAAGATCGGTGTTTATGCCAGCGCCCTGATGGCGGTGGCAGGTGTCTGCGTTCACTTGATTTCAGGCTCATACGCTTTATTGCTGGATGGCCTCTATTCAGCGGTGATGGTGGGTTCTGGCCTTGTGGCCGCAAGGATCAGTCGCAACGTCGTGCGACCGCCAGATCGCGCCTATCCCTTCGGCTACGACGGACAGGAAGCGTTGTACGTGCTCTTCCGTTCTCTGCTGCTGATGGGGGTGCTTTCTTTTGCTGCGATTTCAGCTCTCAGCACCGTGATTGATTACGCCTACGGAGTTCCCGTGAGCTCTGTTCGCCTCGGGCCTGTCGCGTGGTATTCGATTGCCATGGTGGCCACCTGCTGGGGGCTTGCCTGGCGCCATCATCATGACTGGTGCAGGACAGGGCGTCACTCCCAGATCCTGCTCACCGAAGCCAAGGCAGCACGGCTTGATGGACTGATTAGTGGTCTGACTGGTCTGGCATTGCTCGGGGCACCGTTGCTCAATGGCACGTTGCTGTCCGGTCTGATTCCGGTCACCGACTCGTTACTGGTGCTGGTGGTGAGTCTTTTGGTGTTGCGCGAGCCCTTACAGGGCTTTCTGATCGCTCTGGGACAGGCAGCGGGTGCCTCGGCCGAGACCGATCTGATCCGCAGCACCCGGCTCGCCCTTGAGGATCTGCTGGCAGGTCTGTCTTGCTGGCTTCTTGATCTCACGGTTTATCAGGTCGGTCGGACGGCCTTTGTGGTCGTTTATTTGAATCCAAGTCAACCGATGGACGGAGGCGCCATCGACCTGATCCGTGATCGCATCCAGCAGCGATGTCAGTCCCTGCTCAACTGTCCTGTTCGTACCGAAGTGATTCTGACCGCAACTCCACCCTTCGCTGCAGCCGGTGTTTCCTAGGGTCTAAGGCTGCAGCAATTTCTGAGGTGTGGCCGTGAGCTCAAACCCAGACTGGGATGTGATCGTGATCGGCTCAGGTATTGGAGGGCTGGTGACTGCATCTCAGCTGGCTGCCAAAGGGGCCAGAACCCTGGTGCTTGAGCAGTACCTGATTCCAGGAGGTTCAGGTGGCAGCTTTCAACGCAGGGGTTACACCTTCGACGTTGGTGCTTCGATGATCTTCGGATTCGGCGAGCACGGGCACACCAATTTGCTCACGAGGGCTCTTGCCGATGTGGGGCAGAGCTGCGAGACGGTGCCAGATCCGGTGCAACTGGAATACCACCTCCCTGATGGTCTGACCATGGCGGTTGATCGAGACTATGAGGGATTCATCGCCAGGATGAGCGCCAGATTTCCCGATGAAGCGAAGGGGATCAGAGCCTTTTATGACACCTGTTGGCAAGTCTTTCGCTGTCTTGATGCCATGCCGCTTCTCTCGCTTGAGGATCCGGCCTATCTGGCCAAAGTCTTTTTCAGGGCACCCCTTGCTTGCCTGGGACTGGCTCGCTGGCTGCCTTTCAATGTGGGGGATGTGGCTCGCAAACACATCCGCGATCAGGACTTGCTTCGGCTGATCGATATGGAGTGTTTCTGCTGGTCGGTGATGCCAGCCGATCGCACCCCCATGATCAATGCCGGCATGGTCTTTTCCGACCGCCATGCCGGCGGCATCAATTACCCCAAGGGTGGCGTCGGGACGATCGCCGAGAAGCTGGTGGCAGGTCTTGAAGCTCATGGTGGCACCATCCGCTATCGGACCCGCGTCAAGAAGGTGCTGATCGAACAAGGTCGTGCCGTCGGCGTGATCCTTGCCGATGGTCAAGAACTCAGAGCCAGTCGCATCGTGAGCAATGCCACTCGCTGGGATACCTTCGCTGGAGAAGGTTCACCGGAGAGCACGCTGGTCACAAAGGATCACACGCCTGCAGCCGAATCCACCTGGCGTCGTCGTTATCAACCTTCCAGTTCGTTTCTTTCAGTCCACCTCGGGGTAAGGGCAGATGTTGTGCCCGAGGGGTTCCACTGCCATCACTTGTTGCTGGAGGACTGGAATGAACTTGAAGCCGAGCAGGGAGTGATCTTTGTTTCCATTCCAACCCTGCTGGATCCATCCCTGGCTCCTGAGGGTCGGCATATCGTTCACTGCTTCACCATGAGTGATATCCAGCACTGGAACGATCTGAAGCCCAAGGAATACAGAGCCAAAAAGCAGCTTGATGCGACCCGACTGATCCAGCGGCTCGAGTCAATTCTTCCGGGTTTATCGCAGGCCATCGAACTTCAGGAGGTCGGAAGTCCTCGTACCCATCGTCGCTTCCTCGGGCGGATGGGCGGTTCCTATGGACCAATTCCGGCAGGTCGACTGCCGGGGCTGCTGCCGATGCCGTTCAATCGAACGGGTTTGAACGGTCTCTATTGCGTTGGAGACTCCTGCTTCCCGGGCCAGGGATTGAATGCGGTTGCCTTCAGTGGCTATGCCTGCAGCCATCGCATCGGAGCGGATCTCGGTCTGAATCCCTGGGCCCTTCCCGCCTGAATCTGACCACATGAGACCTGATCAGCTGTTTAGGGTCAATCTGAGAATTTCATCGCCATGGCATCAGCTCCTCAACCCAGTTCTGCTGAACTTGCGCGCTACCTGGAACAACGCGGTGAGCTGGGGAAGCCCTGGATGCTGCAGATGCTGCGACTCTCAAAACTGAAGGAAGCGCGTAACCAGATGACCCCTGAGACCTACCTCAAATCAATTCAGGAGGCCCATGCTGACCTCATGCGTCTGGGTGAATTCTGGAAGGGTCGAGAACAAGAAGTCTTCAACGGTGATTACCGCCCCAACGATGTCATCGAGCCATTGCCGGGTTCACCGGAGGATCGCTGAGTGATGCCTGCCGCGCTTCAGGAGCGGTTTCGACTTTCGCCGTTGATCAGGTGGACTTTGATCAGCGTTTATCTGGCTCTCGTTCTGCCGTTGCCGTTGATGGCACCTCCAGGGTTGAAGCTCAGCCTCTGGGTTGCTGCACCGATCGGACTGGCACTGGTGCTGGCCATGCTCAGTGAGCAGGTGAACGTGGATGAAAACGGGATCAGCGTGGGCCATCCCACTTGGTGCAACTGGTTGATCCGTCGTGGTTGGCAGCTGCAGTGGGATGAGATCAAGCGGCTGGTTCCCGTCGGCACAAGCCAGGGAGGAAAGGTTTATTACCTCACCACAACCGACCAGGGTCAACGGCTGCTTCCGCAACGCCTCGAAAAGTTTGATCGTTTTCTCTCAATCATTGAGCAGAGAACGGGTCTTAAGACAGCTTCGATTCGACGGTTAACTCCACCCTGGACCTACCAGCTGCTGTTTGGTCTGGCGCTTGGCATGCTGATCGTGGAATCCGCGGTAGCCATGGGCGTCGGATACGGGTGGATTGTTATTCCGGAAGGTTATCCAGGCTGAATCGGTAGCCCTGCTGACGAACGGTGGTAATGCCACCACCCTCACCAAGACCGGCCTGTTCAAGTTTGCGTCGGAGCGTCAAGACTTGTGTGTCCACAGAGCGTGGGCCGCCGCTGAAAGGAGGCCAGGCCATTCTCAGAAGCTCCTGTCGGCTGCGCACCATTCCAGGTGGCATCAGCAGTGCACACAACAACGCGAATTCGCGAGGGCTGAGTTCCACCGGTTGCTCGCGCAAGGTCACCTGCCGAAGAAGCAGATGCACCTCAAGGGGGCCAACGGCAACACGTTCCTGAAGTCCGCTACGGCCTCGCTTGAGCAAAGTGCGACAGCGAGCCGCCATCTCTTCAAGACCAAAGGGTTTCCGCAGCACGTCATCCGCGCCGTCATCAAGCAATCCCACAACAGGTTCAGCCCCGCTGCGGGCTGTCAGCACAATCACCGGACAGCGCAATTGCTGGCCAAGTCTCAGGGCAGAACTCTGTTCCAGCAGTTCAGCACTTACCAGCAGGTCCGGAGACTGCTCCTGGCAGAGCTCAAGGGCTTCCTGCGATGACGACACCGCAGCAGTGAGATGGCCGTCCTGGCGCAGACGCTGAACAAGGACGGTTCTCAGTGTCGGATGAGGTTCAACAACAAGAACACGTGCGGGTTCTCGAGAAGGAATCGCGGGAACAGTCAGTTGCTGCACAGGAGCCTGACCGGTTCCATGGGCGAGGAGATCGCGGGAGGAGGAGGTCACAAGGCGTCCGAAAGCCGTCTTACGCTAATGCCATTCCTAAGGCACGCTGGTAACAGAGGCTGCCGTCCTCACCAAAGATGACATCTCTTCAGCACCCGGAGGCCATTCGCCACTTCCAGGCGCTCTGTGATGCCTGCCAGGAACTGACGACTCGCTATCACGGCCCATCCGAGCTTCGCCTCTATGCAGACGGCTACTTGCACGCTCTGCGCAGAACTGGTGATCTCGACCCAAGGGAATTGTCCAAGCTCGAGACACTGATTGAACGCTGGATTCTGGATCCATCCAGTTTCATCGGTCCTGACGGGGATGTGAGCGCTCTCTACAGACATCCGAATCAGTATTGAGCCTCTGCGGTCATGGGCATCAATCGCCATTCACTTGAGGCGGTCAGAACGGTCAGCGTCAGCGGAGGGCAGATCGAGCTCCGCTGCTACCGACCTCACTGCGACGAAGCTGCTGATCGGGTTCCACTGCTGCTCACACACGGCGGTCCGGGTGGTTCAAGTGTTGGGCTCTATGACGCTCTGCACCCCCTCGCAGACCAACGACCGACGATTTTCTACGACCAGCTGGGGTCCTTTGCATCACCAGCTGATCTGTCGCCTGAGCAGATGACCCTGAAGCGCTTCGCGACGGAGCCGCTGCGCATCCTTGATCAGCTCAGAATGCCCCGTGCCCATGTACTCGGACATTCATGGGGTGGTGCCGTCATGACGCAGTTCTGCCTTGATCATCCAGATCGAGTCAAAGCCCTTTTGCTCTCATCTCCTCTGTTGTCCACACAAAGGTGGATTGCCGATTGCAATCGATTGACTAAAAACATTCAACTGGAGCTTGGGGGATCAGTACATCTGGAAGAGGAATTTGAACGTCGACACTTCTGTCGTTCTGCGCGGGCATCAGATCAAGATGCTTTGCGTTGTGAACGTCAACGAGGGAACCACAAGCTGTACACGCAGATGTGGGGGCCGAGTGAATTCCAGCATCACGGAATGCTCAGCGACCTTGACCTATTTCCAGGCTTTCAGGATCTTTCGAATCCAACGCTACTCATCTGCGGTGAATTCGACACAGCAACGCCACAAACCATGCAGGATGCACGATCAGCAATTGGTGAATGTGCACAATTGGAAGTGCTCAAGGATGCAGGACATAAAACCTACATTGATCGCAACCAGGCATTAGTTGAGCTGATCAACGATTTTCTGATTCAACTGGACTGATCAGCTGGCCAGAGCGATCTCCAACTTCTCCTTAAGAGTGCCCTCGTTGTACATCTCGATAAGAATGTCGGAACCACCCATAAATTCGCCTTTGACATAGACCTGAGGGATTGTGGGCCAATCGGAAAACTCTTTGATCCCCTGACGAACTTCGGGATCCGAGAGCACATCAAAACTCTCAAAGCTCACACCAAGTGCATTGAGTATCTGCACAACATTGTTGGAGAAGCCGCACTGTGGCATCAACTTGGTGCCCTTCATGAACACGAAGATCGGGCTCGACTGGATCAGGCTCTCGATGCGGGATTGGGTCTGTGAGTCCATGGGAATCGGGCGATGAGAGAAAGAGGTGAATCAGTTGGGTGTGGAGGTGTTGAGAGCAAGGGCGTGAATCGCCTCAGAAGCCAGCTCCTCCCGCAAGGCTCGGTAAACAAGCTGATGTTGCCGGATGCGGTTGAGACCGTCGAAGGCAGTCGACACAACACTCACCTGAAGATGATCACCACCACCGGTGAGATCCTCAACGCTCACCTGCGCATCTGGGATAGCGCGACGAATTGCGGAAGAGACGGCGTCAGGCTGAACCACGGAACAGAGCTTGAACTCAATTGATGCTGGCAGATGGATGTCGCGTGTGACTCAGATCACTCACCAGCGCTCGCGCCCCGGTAGGGGGTATCGACGAAGCCGAGTTCGAGCAAACTCTGATAAGCCTTCTGACCTTCCGGCTTGGCTGGTGTCATCAATCGAACAACTTCAACCAGCACAGGCACAGCAATTTCGGGCTGTCCCTGCCGGCGGAAGAGCGCTGCAAGACGGAGGTTTGACTGAGCGAGCAGGGCCAGTGCTGCACGTCCCTTGGTATCCATTTCCCTGGGGATCCGGGCATCGAGACCACGGAATGATCCAGAGAGATCGCGGTAGAAGGCCAGAAGTTGCTTGGACGCTGTCCTGGCGTTGTCGTAATCCTTCTTGGCCTGAGCCAGGTTGCCGGATGCCACTGCTGCATCTCCACGCTGAATCAAGGCTTCAACGGACGAGACGTTGAATCCCGATCCACTTGAAGCAAGCACTTTGGTGGTGGATCCTGATGGATCTGATTCCGACTGGGCCAATGCAGGGGTGATGCACAAACCTGCAGTAAGGGCAAACGCTGTGCAAAGAAGGCGGGTGCCCATGAAACCAAACTTGAATGCGCGGACTTTAAGTGCAATTCAGCGGTCGTCCGATGGCCTCTCGGGCCGCTTGTTCAGCCGTATGCATCCGCTCGGCCAGCAGATGATTGAAGCGAAGGGCCTCCTCCTTGCCCTTGCCATCAACAAACAAAGGTTGGCCAAAACAGATTGCTGAGCGGCTGCGTGGACCTGGAACAGCAGGGTTGTAGGCAAGACCAACAGGGACAACCTGCACATCGATCCCACGCCGATGAGCCAGTTGTGCCAGTCGGACTGGTCCCTGTTCCAACGTGATTGGTGCGTCTGTTCTCCTGATGTGTCCCTCAGGAAAGACAACCAGCTGCTGACCGCTCTCAAGCAGGTCGAGAGCGAATCTCAGGGTTGTCAGCGAAGGTTTGTCTTGGTCGACCGCGAAACAGCCCAGGCGATGCAGAAACCAACCCTGCAATCCGGACATTTCTGTTCTTGTGACCATGAAACGGCAGTCACGCCCAGTGATCCGTCGTCCGGCTGCCATGGGGATCATCAGGGCATCCCAACGGGCTCTGTGCGTTGGAGCGAGAAGAACCGGACCATCCTTCGGAAGGTTCTCAGAACCAAGAACGATTCTGGCGCGTAGGTAATGAAGAGCCATGTCCTGGGTCAAAAACATGGCAAGCGGCGCCCAGAAGGGATCGATCCCCGTGTCGAGGGCAGATGAACGCTTCGTCAGGCTGCTGGACACCGCCTCGAACTAAAAATCCACTCATGAGAAATTACCGGGGAAGACCCAGCAGCAAGGCCTCTGCTGGGCAGTTGATCCTTCGGCCGCATCGGATCACGTGCTGAATAGGATTCACGCCTTTGCAACAACTGATCGTGGCCAGCCTCGGGGTGAATATCGACCACATCGCCAATGTCCGGCAGGCCAGGCGCACCGTGGAGCCCGATCCTGTTCCCATGGCTCTGCTGGCAGAACTGGGAGGAGCTGACGGCATCACCGTTCATTTGCGTGAAGATCGTCGTCATATCCAGGATCGTGATGTGGATCTGCTCAGGCAGACAGTCCGCAGCAGGTTGAATCTGGAAATGGCGGCCACGGACGAGATGGTTGAGATTGCTGTACGGGTCAAGCCTGACATGGTCACGCTCGTGCCAGAACGACGTGAAGAGGTCACCACCGAGGGTGGGCTGGATGTGGAAGGTCAGCTCCCGCAACTGAAAAAAATGGTGCAGAGACTGCATGACAAAGGCATCCCCGTCAGCCTTTTCGTGGATCCGGATCAGTCGCAGCTGACGGCCAGTCGCGATGCGGGAGCACGCTGGGTTGAACTGCATACCGGCACCTACGCAGAGGCCGTATGGACTGAACAACCCAGTGAGCTGGCACGTTTGACTGAAGCCACGGCTTTCTCCCGTTCCCTCGGTCTGCGCGTCAATGCAGGCCATGGCCTCACTTACCAGAACGTGGAACCAGTTGCGGCTATCGAGGGAATGGAGGAGCTGAACATCGGCCACACGATCGTGGCCCGTGCACTGGCTGTGGGTTTGAAAACCGCAGTGAGTGAGATGCGCTCCCTGGTTCAGAATCCACGCCGTGAGCCCTTGTTCGCCAGCAAAAGTTGATGACCACCTATTACTTCGTTGCAGCAAGCGAGCGATTCCTCACAGAGGAGGAGCCCCTGGAGGAAGTTCTCAAGGAAAGGCGGCGCAACTACAAAGAAAACGGCAAGGAAATCGACTTCTGGCTGGTTCGCCAACCTGCCTTTCTCAATGCAGAGGAGATGAAGACGGTCCGTGATCAGCTGCCGCAGCCCGCTGCGGCTGTCGTTTCCACAGACTCGAACTTCATTACTTTTATGAAATTAAGGCTTGAGTTTGTTCTTGATGGATGTTTTGAAGCACCCAGCGCTGAGATTCCAGATGCCATCGCAACGGCTGATTGAAAACTTTTCAATCCTCATTGATGGAAAGAACCGCAACTCTCCAGCCTGCTGTTTGAGTATTCATCAGAGACAAGAGATTATGAATTAAGCAGTTTCTCTTCAAGCATCATGTTAAAACCTAAAAGTTGTTCGTCACTGAGCTGCTGCCTTGAGCTGGCCTGGAGGTTCTGGTTCAGAAAATCCTTGGCCTGTTGCTGACTCCACTGCAGACGTTTGAGAATTTCATCGCCCTGTGTGACTAAATCCGATCGACGTAAAGGAATCTCCGCGTGCATGGGATCACTTCCTGGAGAAAGCACACGAAGACGTTTCAGATACGACACAAGATCACTGAAGCGTGTGAGCCGATGGCGACTTGCATGGCCGAAGGCTCGCTCGAGATAGATCTTTTCACTGTCGCGATCCCATCCCACCCTTTGAAGTTCGAGGTCAATGGCGGTGAGCTCCTCACTCCAGTCCTCTGGATCAATGGGTGCTTCGCTGGGTGCTTGAGGATCTGGCCCCCTCTCAACCATTGAGGAGGCATCAACAGGAGGAGTTAACTGGGGCGGCATGGACTGCAGGACCTGCATGGGTTCCTCGGAAGCCGTTATCTCTGGCGGGGCGACGCGCTTGATCGGCACGGGCTGCTTCGAGCCAGCAGTCTTAGTCTTGCTCTCGATGCTTGTCTCAGCGGACGTGATCGCTGCCTCCTCGGCTGCGGGTGGCTTTGAGGAACTGAACCTTGAATGAAGTCGCTCGAGAGCCTGATCCTCTGCCTCTGTGACGCTGCGACCCTCACCGAGAGAGCTCCCGAGCGGTGTGGTTCCCTCATAGGCCTCAACGAGAACAACGCATCGGTCGGCACTGATATGGCAGAGCTGGGCGTGGGTTCGCATTCCACTAATCAATGTCTTCCATTTCTAGGCTGTAGATATGGATACAGCTGCCCTCTCATCACTCACGGCCTGGTTGGATGGCGTTGACCAGCTGGGTGAACTGCTGCCGCTGTTGCCGGTCCTTATTACACTCGAGTTCATCTTATCCGCTGACAATGCGATTGCATTAGCAGCAATCGCACGAGAACAACGTGATCCCAGACTGGAACGTCGAGCGTTAAATCTCGGCATTGTGATGGCGTTCGGTTTGCGCGTCGGACTGATTTTGATGGCGCAATATGTACTTGCTTTTCCTCCGATTCAGCTCATTGCAGGCGTTTATCTGCTCTGGCTCTGCTTCAGTCATTGGAATTCTTCAACGGATCAGATCAGCGAAAAATCACAGGAAACATCAACTAACCCAATTCGTTTCAGTCGAACGGTGTTGACCCTGGCGATTACCGATCTCGCCTTTTCGATTGACAGTGTTGCTGCAGCGGTTGCGATCAGTGATCAGTTGCTACTTGTATTGACGGGTGCCTTGATCGGAGTGGTCGCTTTGCGTTTCACCTCAGGACTCTTCATTCGATGGCTGCAGATTTATCCACGACTGGAAACGGCCGGCTTCCTAGCCGTGGGATTTGTTGGTCTCAAATTGATGGTGATAACGGCTATGCCGACGCTGCATCCATCAGAGCTGCTGACTCTTGCGGCTGTGATCGGCTTGATGATCTGGGGATTTTCACTGCGTGAATCTCCTGCAGCAGAGGAGTCCTAAGCTGATGCTCGTGGAACTCAGACAAACCGGCAGCGAGCAACTGCTTGATCGTGTGGAGCTGGATGAGCCACCTTCCCCAGGACGTTGGTTCCTTCACGAAGACAACAGTTTTCTGGTGATGCAGCGCCGTCATCGTTACCGACTCCATTCCGGTCATTACCAGTTGAGTTCAGTCGTGTTGATGGTGAAACCTCAGAAGCGACCTACCGATGCACGCTGGTTTCAGCATGGATGGGTCATTGGAGATCCAGCCTGTCGTTTCAATGCCCGAAGTCCGCTGATGCGCTGTGCCGTGATTCCGGAAGGCCCATGCGAGCGTTGCAGTCACTGGTCCGCATGACATCAATGAAACGAGAGCGTTGTTGGGTCTGGTTTCGTGGTGGTCTGAATCAGAGGTCCCATTGGCAAGGCGGCTTTTATGCCACCACAGATGAACAGGAAGGTGTTTTGATCCAACATGGCAACTACCGCGATACCAGGGTTCCCGCTTGGCGAGTGACGCAGCAGGAACCCTCCGATCCACATGCTGCTCCAGAGATTCCTGAAAATGCCGTCTGGAAGATCTCCTAATGCGCTCTGCTCAGGCCCTTGCAACTGTCAAAGAGCGGGTTTTGGCCGCCTCCTAGGGTGAAAGATTCGGCTCCATCACGATCGTCGAGTCCTCTGTCACGGTCAATTCACAGGTCGGTTTCGAAGACCTGGGACTCGGAGAACCCCTTCTCAAGGCGCTGAGGGAAAAGGGGTACATCCACCCGTCGCCGATTCAGGAACAGGCCGTTCCAGCGGTGATCCGTGGTCGCGACGTGATGGCGGCGGCACAGACCGGTACTGGCAAAACTGCTGGATTCACCTTGCCGATGCTCGAACGACTTCGACATGGCGGACGCTCTCGTCGTGGTCAGGTGAGGTCGCTGGTCTTGACACCGACCCGTGAACTGGCTGCTCAGGTCCACGAGAACGTGCGTGCTTACGGGCATCACCTTCCCCTGCGCAGTGATGTGGTGTTTGGCGGAGTCAAGATCAATCCGCAGATCGAGCGACTGCAGGGCGGTGTGGATCTGCTGGTGGCGACACCGGGCCGACTGCTTGATCTCCATCAGCAGGGTGTTGTGCATTTTGATCAGTTGGAATGTCTCGTGCTGGATGAAGCGGATCGAATGCTTGATATGGGCTTCATCCATGACATCCGCAGATTGATTCGGCTGATGCCCGAGCAACGACAGACCCTGCTCTTTTCCGCCACGTTCAGCCCACCGATCCGAAAGTTGGCAACCGGATTGCTGCATCAACCCCTGCAGATTCAGGTCACACCGGAAAATCAGACCGCACGTTCCGTTGAGCAGGTCGTTCACCCCTGTGACATGAAACGGAAATCGGACCTTCTGAGTCATCTGATCAGAAGCGGGAATTGGCGTCAGGTTTTGGTGTTTTCGCGGACCAAGCATGGAGCCAACCGGGTCGCGGAGAAACTCAGCAAGGAAGGACTAGAAGCGGCCGCGATCCATGGCAACAAGAGCCAGGGTGCTCGTACCCGAGCCCTTCAGGGCTTCAAGCAGGGCAGTGTGCGGGTGCTTGTGGCGACCGACATTGCTGCACGAGGAATTGATATCCAGCAGTTGCCGCACGTGGTCAACCTGGATCTTCCCAACGTGGCGGAGGATTATGTCCATCGCATTGGTCGCACCGGGCGCGCCGGTGAAACCGGTCATGCCATTTCGCTTGTTGCCGCTGAGGAATCCCTCCTCCTGAAGGCAATTGAGCGACTCACAGGCGAGGCGTTGCGCAAGGAACAGGTGAAGGGATTCGAGCCAACGATTTTGACGGCACCACCCCTGGACCTTGGCGGTGGTAAACGGCGCAGTCATCAACGCAGCAACCAGCGCACTCGTCGCAGCACTACTCCCGTATCACGCCAGCGCAGACGCTGAACAGTGCCATGGGAGCTCTCGATCATCAGCCGAGCGTGTCGCCCGCAATGGCCTGCAATTGCTGAACGAGAGCCCGACCATTGCTTCGACTCTTCCCTTCCAGTTGTGCTTCACGAATCAGCAGCGGACAACCCGAACTGCTGACCACCAAACCCTGCTCATTGCTGTCCAGAACAGTTCCAGCCTGATGTTGACCGGTGGGCCAGCGGCCAAGCAACTGTTGTGCGCCGGGGCTGAGCTCGTCTCGAAGCCTTTCAATCAGCGGTTCAGAGGCCAGCAGTTTCAGTCTCTTTCCCTTCCAGAAGGTCATTGCACCTGGATACAGGCCCATCACTTTGCGATGGATTGCCAATGCTGAAGCGGACCAGTCGACCTGGTAGTCACTCTTGACGAGCATCCGCGCGTAGCTGACGTCAGGTGCCTGGCAGCGCAGGCCCAACCTGCGATGTCGCTCCTGTTCCGTCCCGGGTCCTGCGGCCTCAATCCGTGGGATCGCCTCCACCATCAGCTGCGCTGTGAGTTGGCTCAGTCGTGCTCCGAGTTGATGCGCGTTCTCAAGCAATCCGATATCGAGCTTTCGTTCCATGAGGACTGGACCGGTGTCCAGTCCTTCCTCCATCGCCATCACACCTACTCCAGTCTGAACATCACCCTCAAGGATGGACCATTGAATTGGGCCAGCTCCCCTCCACCTGGGCAGCAGGGAGCCATGGCCGTTCCAGCAGCCGAGAGGTGGCTGAGTCAAGACTTCGGTGGGCAGTATCTGTCCGAACGCCACCACGACAGAAAGATCAGCTCCGAGATCAGTAAGCTCTTGTTGACAGGCATGATCACAGCGAATTTTTTCCGGGGTGTAAACCTTCAGACCGAGTTCCAGAGCCCGTGCTTTCACAGCTGATGCCATCAGTTGTTTACCGCGCCCTCGACGACGATCAGGCTGAGTGACAACTCCGACAATCTGATGCCCTGCCTTGTCCAGTGCATCCAGTGTGGGCACTGCATAAAGGGGAGTTCCCCAGAACAGGATTTTCACGACCAATGAATCAGCCCTGACTGGTCAGGCTTCACCGGTGATCGCCAAACCATCAACCCATACGTAGGGACTGACACCTTCATGGGTAATAACGGATTCAGGTTCAAGATGCACGATCGAACGTAAGAGTTCGCGGATGTCTCCAGCCACAGTTGCTGCTTCAACGGAAATGCGCTCGCCACCTTTGACAAGCCAACCGTCGAATGGCAGGGAGAACGCTCCTTGACTGGCTTTCACACCGGCATGCAGGGCACTGAGACTTTCAATCAATACGAAGCTGTCAGGAGTGGTGGTGTGGTCAAGATGGTCGGCTCCTGTGCTCATCGACGGAGTGCGACTGACTTCAAACCAGTCGGGACCAACAGACACCTTGGCACCCATCCCTGCGTGACCTGTTGGCTCCACTCCGAAATGCCGTGCAGTGGCTTCCGAATGTAGGAAGTTCTCCAGGCATCCCTCGCGAATCAAGGGAAGGGCTCGAGTTGGCGTTCCTTCTCCATCGAAGGGCATCGCTCCGACATGGGCAGGATGCAGACCGTTATCGGTGAGATTGAAGAAAGGAACAGCTAGTTGATCACCTATCGAGTCTGCTTTGCTGAGACTCAAACCATCAAGAACGGCACGGGCGCTGAGCATGCTGCTGAATGAACCAATCAGATCAAGAAAGGCCTCAGGCGTGAAACACACGAGGTAACGACCGGTGTCGATCGGCTGATAGTTGAGATGGCTGATGGTGCGTTCTGCCGCTTCATTGATGCACCCCTCAACATCAAGATCGCGGCTGCCTAGAGCTATTCGGACTGCTCCACCGCTGCGTGGTTTGCGACCGCTTTCCTCAGCGCGAGCCATCAGGAAAATGCTCGCCTGAGTGCGCTGAGCCTGTCGCAAGGCACCTTCGCTGTTCAGGTAAATGCGTTCACTACTGCCCTCATTCATGGCGTTGTAGGGGAGCGTGCCGATCGCCGGATGACGACCCAGCAGTTGTTTTTCAGCATCCAGAAGTTGATTCAGAAGACTCTGAATACCCTGAGCATCCTGAAGCGGGCGGTGCAGATCCGGCTCAGGTGCAGTGGCGAGAGGGGAAAACCCAGGAACATCATCTGGATTCCCAAAACCACTTGCCTGGTGAGCACCCATCAGCGCTTTTTCCAACCCTGAATCGGAAAGATCAGAGGTACTTGTGATGCCAACCAACCCCTGTTGATTCCACACTCGAATGGTGATCGAACTGCGTTGTGAAGCTTTCAGCTGCTTGGCCTCACCACGGTCAACCTGGACAGAGGCGCTGCTGCTGCGACTGGCGCCCAGGTCCCATCTCGAAATTCCTTCACGGCTGGCCAGCGATTGGAGTTGATCCTGAAGTGACCTGACATTGAGTGGTGCATTGGCCATGATCAACGACCTCCCACGGTGATTGAATCCACTTTCACGTGGGGCTGACCCACGGTCACAAACACGCTGCCACTGACCGATCCGCAGTACCCGGCAGCCAGCTCAAGGTCATCAGCACACATCGAGATCCTGGGCATGACTTCCTTGGCATCGCCGATCAGCGTGGCGCCTTTGACTGGTTGGCCAAGTTCACCGTTTTTGATCAGGTATCCCTCTTCCACAGAGAAATTGAACTGACCGGTCGCACCAACGCTGCCCGCCCCCATGGACTTGCAATAAAGGCCATGGTCAACGGAACTGATCAGATCATCAATACTGTGAGGGCCTGCGGCGATGTAGGTGTTGCGCATGCGGCTTGCAGCAGCAAAACCATGACTCTGTCGACGACCGCTGCCAGTACGGGCATGCCCTGTACGCATTTCACCGGCTCGATCACTGAGGAAACGTTGCAGGATTCCGTTCTCAATCAGGACGGTTTTCTGCGGCTCCATGCCTTCGTCATCCATGGAGATGGATCCAAAAGCACCACCACTCATGCCTTCATCGATTGCGGTGACGGCTGAATGGGCAATGCTTTCACCGATGCTGTCAGCAAAAGGTGTAGAGCCACGTTCCACCTGAGTGGTTTCAAGCAGGTGACCGCAAGCTTCATGGAAGATCACACCACCGAAGCGGTTTGCCAACACCACGGGCATCTGGCCACCGTCGACGTAATCAGCCCGAAGCATTTTGACAGCACTGTCACAAACCTCCTGAGCCGAGGCATCAACGTTCCAATTGCACAAATCATCAGGACGATCGGTGCTTCCATAACGACGGGCGATGCTGGAGCGATGTTCACCATCGGCAGCCAGCACACTCAGGCCACTGGACTGATGCAGCCTGATGTCACGGGCAAACGTTCCATCACTGGCTGCCACAAGAACCTCCTGCCAGTCGCGAGCGAAGCTGCCCCGACGCACGTCGAGATGCTGCCCACGCTTCTCCAGACAATCGGTGCCCTCCAGCAGTCGCTGAGTGATCGTGACCAGGTCAGGAGTGTTGCCCAGCCAATTGTTTTTTGAGGACCCGTAGTCACGAAGTGAACCGAGCCCATCAAATCCGCCAGAGCTCGCAAGCGTGGAAGTATTGAGCTGGAGCATGGCCAGAGCCTGCTGAAGAGCGTCTTCCAGCCCTTGATCACTGAGATCATTCGTACTCACGAAACCGTCTCTACCGGACCGAAACACGCGGATTCCAGCTCCCATGCCGAATGACGGACTCACGCTTGTGATCTTGTCCTGTTCAGCTAAGACACCGAGATGATCCGTACGTTCAAGAAACACTTCAACCAGATCTGCTCCGGCACTGACACCGATATTCAGCAAAGAATCGAGGCGCTGACGCCAAGGATGGTGGCCTGGGTCCAGATCATTGAACCCAGCCAGAGACTTTTGAAGAGTTGACTGCATCAGCGAACACTGGGCTGATAGTTTTCGCTGCGAATAGGTGACATTAAGAAGAGAGATACCATCTGTGCACCGTTAGCGATCCAGTGTGGAAGCTTACGCACAAACTTAAGAGGTTTTGGAGCCGAACTCTGATCGACAGATTCTAAAGACTCGTTGTTGACGATAATTTTTTCCAGGCGTGCGTAGAAACGGGGATTCTTCACATCAAGAACTACCGGGAACACCCGAGCGGATGTTTCGTTGGTTTTGTCAATGACCATTCGGTCATATTCACGAGCATCTAGACCAAGAGCCTCATAAAACTCCTTACGAGCTACATCTCTGACGTACATTGTGGCGAAGACGGCCAACAGAAAAAAGCGACACCACAGTCGAGCGCGAAGACCACGGACGGTTTCCGGTTGCGATTTCATCAGCGCATCAAAGAAATCGCCATGGCGATTTTCATCTTGACACCAATTTTCAAAAAAGTTGAAAATAGGGAATATTTTGCTTTCAGGATTTTTTTCAAGATGCCTGAAAATAGCGATGTAGCGCCAATAACCAATTTTTTCAGAGAGATAAGTCGCGTAGAAAATAAATTTTGGTTTGAAGAAGGTGTATTTCTTATTGGCAGTAAGGAATCCAAGATCCAATTGGAGTCCAAAATCACTCATGGATTTGTTGAGGAAGCCAGCATGTCTGGCTTCATCCCTGGCCATATGCGCAAAGCATTCAGCAAGCAGGGGATTCTTTGCCTTGATACGACGGCTCAGCTCCTTGTAAAGAAGAAAACCTGAAAATTCAGAAGTACAACTCTGTTCAAGGAACTCGATGAACACGCGACGCGTCTCCGGGTCGAGTTTGTCTGCTGCACCGTCGAATTCCTCGTTGCGAACAAAGTGGTGGCGGTTGTAATCCTTGCGGAATTCCTCGCAGATCGCTTCGAGCTCAGCCTCATTGGGCCTAAGATCCATCTGCGCCATGGCTTCAAAGTCCGTTGTGTAGAAGCGCGGAGTCAGGATTGTGTCCTTGACCGGATCTTTTACAGCGACTCCGGAACCCCCGGATTTTGCGTCATTCACAGCGGTGGGAGGCACCATCAGATCCAACGTGTGTCTACTGCATCGTAAATGCAGTCCAGACTCAGCTGGGGCTAGGTGTAACCCATTGGTTCAGTTGCCCCCGAACCACTTCTGGCCATTGAGACGTTGAAGCAAACGGGATTCAAGCAGAGCCTGGTTGATGCGTTTCTCATCGATCAGGAATGATTCCAGCAGGCTTGGATCTGAACCGGATTCAGCAAGGGCAATCGTTTTGCCAGACGTGATCGAATCGGATTCGAAGCAGAGCCAGAACCGTCGCCCTGCGGGCAATTCAGCTTGAACCATCCAACAAAGACCACCCACAACCGGTCGTTCTCCCTCAACCAGCAGGAGACTGATCGGCGCTTGCTCGCGTTCTGTCAAGGATTTGGTCAGTGATGGCAGCAGATCCTCCTGGATGAAGTTGGCAAAAGGCTTGTCCTCTGGTTTGGGCTTTGGAGCAGGTTTTGCGGCTTTGACCGGTTTGTCCGCACTGTCTGGTTTGGAAGGTTTGGCTGTTTTGTCAGTTGCATCAGCCTTCGTGGCCTTGTCGGCAGCTGCATCAGGACTGGCCTTATCAGCTTTGACGGCGGCAGTCTTCTTCTGCACCGGGTCTGACTTCTCCGCTCGATCCGATTTGGAAGCTGATTCAGTCTTGGCGGGCTTATCGGCCGGTGCTCCAGCTGCTTCGACGTTCTCCGTCGTTTCTGATTTGGATGCTGCTTCGCTCTTGACGGGCTTGTCTGCTGCTGACGCAGGCTCGATTTTCTCCGCCGTTTCTGGTTTGGATGCTGCTTCGCTCTTGAGGGGCTTGTCCGTTGCTGCCGCAGGCTCGATTTTCTCCGCCGTTTCTGGTTTGGATGCTGCTTCGCTCTTGACGGGCTTATCTGCTGCTGCCGCAAGATCGATGTTCTCCGCCGTTTCTGGTTTGGATGCTGCTTCGCTCTTGAGGGGCTTGTCCGTTGCTGCCGCAGGCACGATTTTCTTCGCCGCTTCTGATTTTTCCCCTGCGTCGGTCTTGTCGGACTTGACCGCTTCTGTCACAGGCTCGACGTTCTCTGTTGTTTCTGCTTTCGCCGCTTTTTCACTCTTGGCGGGCTTGTCCGATGCTGCCGCAGGTTCGGTTCTGTCTGAGGAGACAGTCGCGTCGGCTTGCGCTGAACCTTCAGCACCTGCAGCCGATGCCGGCACTTCAGGCGTTTCGGGCTTGGCAGGAGTGTCGGGGGTTTCGCTCACCGGACATCAATCGTTCGCGGGACTGTAGACAGCCCAGGGGACTTCTCACCAGCTTCACCAATCTGCCGGAATCGGCTGATCCCAATCATCAGCGACTGTTGTTGAGGTCTGAGCAGGATTGGAGACAGCCTGCTCCTTCAGATCCGACTGAGCAACGTTGTCCTTCGAAGTTCGGCCCGTCCGAATCACCCTGAAGGGAACAGAGACGGTGGGTGCAGGTTCTCGCAGGTCTCTCTCGGGCCAGGGCATCGTTGCGGCTGCAGCGGCAGCACGCTCACTGTCAAGCTCTGGAGATTCTTCTTGCCATGAATACGGTCGTCGAACCTCCCGTTGAAGTGTTTGTTGAGTTGACGATCCGGCCGCCAGGACAGCACCAGATCCGAGGACGGCTCCAGATGTGGCGGCCACAGCCATCCATACGCCAAGGGGAAGTCTGGGTAGTTCCCAGGTGAGGATGCGAAGACTGCCTGTCTTTCCGAGGTTGAGACCGCCGACAAGCAAGGTGAGCAGTAGCGGTAAAAGAGAAGGGATCAGCAACAGGCGTTGTAGAGCGGTCATGACTGGGGTCCCTGCCAACGCTTCTGATCCGTAAGCGTTTCCCCTAACGCGTCAAGGAGCCTCATCACCAGAAAATCGAGCATGTCGTCGATGCTTTCAGGCTGGGTGTACCAGGCCGGTATCGGCGGCGCAATTTTTGCTCCTGCTTCTGCAAGGGTGGTGAGGTTGCGCAGATGCAGCAGGTTCCAGGGCATTTCCCTCGGTGCAATCACCAGAGGACGCCCTTCCTTGAGATGGACATCAGCACAGCGCTCGAGCAGGTCCCCTCCGAGTCCAGCCGCCAGACGACCAACTGTTCCCATCGAACAGGGCACAACAAGCATGCCTTTGGTGGGAACGCTGCCACTGGCGACAACAGCTGACTGATCGTCCCAGCGATGACAGATGAGTTGACCTTCCTTGACGCCAAGCCGATCACGCCAGAAGCGTTCCTGAAGTCTGGGATCCACAGGAACAGAGATCGATCGTTCCGCTCGCCAGACTCCATGGGCGCCACGACTGACAATCACATGCACACTCAGATCACGGCGCAACATCGATTGCAATGTGCGTTCAGCCAGCTGTTGAGCGGAGGCCCCGCTGATGCCGATCACATAGGGAATCATTCCTCGCTCACAGCCACCGGCATGGGATCGTCAGAAACAGGGGTCGTGGCAGGAACCACTTCGAGGTCTATCTGATTTCGAAGAACATCAACCTTGAGAACTTTTACCTCGACGGTGTCGCCCAACTGATAGACACGCCTGCTTCTTCGGCCAACGAGACGATTTTGCCTTGATCGATATTCATACCAGTCATCATTCAATGAACTGACATGAACAAGACCTTCCACCATGGAAGGAGCAATTTCAACAAAAAATCCGTAGCTCTGAACTCCACTGATCACACCAGTCTGATGCTGATTGAGCATCGGCTCTGCGCTGCGAGCCTTTGCCATTGCAAGAAGATCCCTTTTCAGCTCCTCAACCTGGCGACGCCGAACATTCAACCTCTGCACGGTGCGTTCTCGGATCATGTCAATGATTTTCTGCTCTTGAGAAGCCGTAAACAAAGGCCAGCTCACTGAGGCTTCAACACCTTTTTCACCCAGTTTGACTTTGTTTTTCTGACGCACAGTTGGGCGATCTTTCCCGTCATTGAGCAGGGAACAAAGCACCTGCTGGTTCATCAGATCGGCCTGATGCAACGTTGGGCAACACCATGGTGCAAAAGGATTGAGATGATGCTTGTCCGATCCATCATCCTCGCGGTTACCAGGACCTTGATTGGGCAACTGATCTGCAACGGACTCGCCGGATGCCTCTCCAGAATTTGCAGAACTGGATTCCTTTCTGTTCACTGAAACCCGATAAAAACTCTCTGGTAAAGCCTGCTTGAGTTGAAGATTGAGCACATGGCTCGAATCACTGCTCGCCAAAGCCATGGCCAATTCGGAAGGAGAGGGTGCTCCGTCTTCGTCCAATTCAAGAGGAACGTCCAGGCCGACAGCAGCCTTGGCCACGTCATTGAGAGCAGCATCATCCGGCGCTGGAGCATCAAGAAGAATCGCTGGCAAACCCAGTTGGCGACTGTGCTCTTCCCAGACACGGTCGGCATTCCTGATGAGCACGGACAGGATCGAATTAGGGCAACTGGGGTTAAGTGGCATCGACCAGCTCTGACCATCACCATCGGGCGACACGCTGTTGAGATCTCCCAGATCATCAGCTTGAGCACGCTTCAGATCCAATTCGATTCGACCCTCTCTTCGTTCAGCTTCTTGCAACTTTGTTGCACAGAAAATGAGTGTTTCCAGCTGACCAATCTGGTCTTTGATCGACTTCAGAGCGACAGGAACTGCTCTGGACTTCGGTTTTCGAGATTCCAGAGCATGGAGGGCCCCAGCATTCACTTCAGCAACAGGGCGAATCCGACTCAGACAAAACTCCCAGTTGCGCCATTCACCGTCGGGACCCATATCCAAACGCAGTGACACTGCGTCTTGAACCTCCCCGACTGAGAAGCAACAGGCTTTAGCAAGAGCAGGGCTCAGCAATGGCATCCAGTGCCCACCCAGACAGAGGCTTTCCGATTGATTGAGAAGCCACTGGTCGTAACTATTCCCCGGGCTTAGACGTTCAGCAACAGCGGGGGCATGAATCCAAAGACGAGTACCACCGTCGTGAGGGATGACATGCACAGCTGGAAGAGCTGGAGCACCATCAGCAGTCCAGCCGCTGATGATCAGGGCGGGCTGGTCACTCAGGTCTTCACGTTTCTTGGCTGAGGGTGCCTTGAAACTGGCACGAGGTGGAGCCGGTCGCTGATGAAGATTGGCCTTGGTGAGCATCAGCTCGCGGTCTGCACCGGAACCGCCATCGAGGGGAAGCGATCGTGCAACGTGTCCACGTGCCGGAAACTGTGCGATCGGATAGCGATCCAGCACCACCTCGGCAACAGCCATGCCGATGGGTTTTTCTGCATGGGTGGCGTCCTCTTGAGACAATTCAATCGACGCCAACAAACGGTCGTCGAGAGGAACGGCGATGACGCGTTCATCCTGTTGTTCCACCGACGCAAGCAAGCTTGTGGTGGCTCGCTCAAGAATGCATTGCACGCCCCCTTCAGGAGAACGACGCCTACCTCCCTCACGTGTCAGCCTCACAAGCACCCGATCGCCGTTCCAAGCGTGATTGAGCTGGTGATCACGGATATAGATATCGTCTCCACCGTCATCGCGAATCGCGAAACAGAACCCCTTGCTGCTACAGCGAAGGCGCGCTTCGACCAGATCGTCAGCGGCACCCTTGCTGATGCCTCCATCGCTGTCGAGAGCAAGAATTCCCAGCCTTGATAGACCTTGAACAGCGAGACCGAGCGAATGTTTCTCGGCGCGATTGGTGAGCCGGAGGATTTTTTCAAGCTTGGCAATCTCCAAGTTGCCCTCATCGGGAACCTGATCGAGCAGGTCAGCGACCGTGAATTTCATCGGAACGGTTGATGGGAACCGGCCTTCAGGACCGGGAGGGGGCATCTCGGGTGCGCGTGCAGCGGAAGACCGAGCTTTCCCTCGATTGTTCAATCCTAAGGGCCCCTGGTGCTCCCCAGATTCAGTCGTCGGCAGTCGCTGTTGATTCCGCACCACTGAGAAGTGGCCAGAGCAGTTTCAGACCAATCGCCAGAAATCCGAGCGATGCCATGAGCTGTAACCAGTCGGCGGGAACAACGCCAGAGAGTGATCCACCTGCTATGGCACCGATCAGACTTGCCAAGACGAGCGCTGATGATGAGCCGAGGAACACGGCAAAGGGGCGGTTGGACGTACCGCTGATCGCCACTGTGGCGAGTTGGGTCTTGTCCCCGAGCTCTGCCAGGAAAACCGTGGCGAACGTGGAAAGAAGCAGGGTCAGATTCATGTCAAGACAACGTCTAATGGCAAATGGATCAAGGGAAGACTTCTAAAAAGGGTTGGCAGCGATCAACGACTGCAGTGCCTGGGAACCAAGCCACAACCCAAGTCCCAACATCAACAGTCCGGCCATCTGCTCGAGCCGTTCTGGTTGCATCACGGTTGACAGCCAACGTCCCACAAGAACGCCAACCAGGCTGGAGCAGATCAACGCCAGAGCAGCACCACCGAACACAAGCCAGGGTTGACCCGATTGTGCGGAAAGCAAAAGTGTGGCGAGCTGGGTTTTATCGCCAAGCTCGGCAAGGAAAACCGTTGTGAAGGTTGTCAGGAGGACAGTCGTGAATCCAGGACGTTGTGTGGTGCCGGAATCAGTCATCACAAAGGTTCCGATGAGCGGATAAGACGTTCGAACTTACGCAGTTCCCTGCTGCGGCCGCCATGAACTGAACGGATCTGTTGTCGGCAGCAAGCGATCGCAAATGAGTCCGCGTGATCAGCGGCAATACCGAACAAGTCGCAGAGACTGCTGACGCGGCAGAAATCCGGACGGGTCTCATAGATCCGACAACGTCTGGATCCACTGTCGAAATGAATGCACCAGCCATCGTCACCCACCATCGACAGGTATTCCTTCTGCTGAAGAGGATCAAGAGCCTCCACTGCTTCTGGGCGTTCCTCAGGTGCCAGTCGGCAACAGGCACCGCACTGGTCCATGCAGGACCACTGCTGTTCAGGACGTGTCATAAGACCTCCTCGTAACCATGTTCAGTGGATTGAGGCTGTGACAAGCCATCACAGAGGTTGAGTTCGAGCTGTACGGGAGGGGGGCATTCCTCGTAGCCTGCATAAGGCAACATGCCCCTTATTTGCTTCCGTTTCATGGGACTCGATTTCCACCTGATCGCCAATTTCGCGGCACTGGCTTTGATTACCTTGGCCGGCCCCGCAGTGATCTTTATTCTCTTCTACCGCCGTGGTGCTCTCTGAAGTTTGCTGAGTCCGTGATACACCGGATCTCTGCAGACCAGGCGTCCGGTGTAGGCAGCCAGCACTGAAGCGAGAACCACACCAGCAAACAGCTGTTGATCTCCGGCCAGTCTCCAGGCGAATACGATTGAAACAAGGGGTAGTTGGGTGGCTCCGGACAGTCCTGCAGCAAGACCCAACCCGATGCCGACCTGTGAGCTGATTCCTGCCACTGCACAGATCGTGTAGCCGAGAACGGCACCGAAAGTCAGAGAAGGATCAATCAAGCCGCCAGGCACTCCAGGGCTTAACGCGAGCATCGGTCCAATCACCCTGACCAGTGTGATCCAGATACTGGTGAGCCCACTGATGTAAACCTGATCATCACCCATGGCATTGGGCATGCCCTGTTCGATGAGCTGCCGCACGAGCGCTTCGCCATCTGAAGTGGAGGTTCCCCAGCTCAACAGTGCAAGAACGGTCAATCCCCCACCGAGATAGAGACCTGTCCGCAGAGGTTTTCTTTTGATCACAGGGGCAAGACGTCCGGTCAGCCAGACCAGGCCCTTATTGAAGAATCCACCAACGAGTCCGCAGACGATTCCGATCGGAAAAGCAAGCATCAGTTGCTCCACTTCCGGTAGAGCGACGTTGAGAACACCGAGTCCAAACATCGGTTCTCCTCCGATGTTGGAGAACCCTGCAGCGGCCACGCTGATCACCAGCGCTGGCCAGATCGTCACGATCGAATAGTCGGCGGTGAGTTCTTCGAGCATGAACACGGCTCCAAGCAGAGGCGTGTTAAAACCGCCGGCCAGACCCGCCCCCCCACCGATTGCCACAATCTGCCGTTCACTCAGAGAAGGCAGCCAGTTGCGAAAGCGTCGGTGGCAGGCCCTCGAAACTGCAGCACCGAATTGAACAACCGGACCCTCCCTTCCGAGCGGAAACATGGCGATGGTGGCTATGGACCAAAGAACCCCGCGCTGCACTGTTCCTGGTGCTGCCATCGCTTTCGGCAGTTGGGAAGGGTCCTCTAATCCATTCATGGTGGATGGAATGCCTGAGCCTGCACCGGCTTGCCAGGGACCACGCTGAAGCAGCAGCAGAATCGGCATCACCACGAGAGGCAAGAAGGCGACAACCACCCCCCTCCAGCTCCAACCTTCATCGGCGGAGGTCGGCATCAAGGCATACAGATGATCCTGCACACCATCAACAAGGTTCAGAGGCAGACATGCCAGTCCGATCAACACTCCGACCAGAACGAGACCGATGAAATGCCGCACAACGCCTTTGAGCCGGCTCTGTGACGGCAGCGTTCCCGGAATCAGGACTGGTTCGTGACGACTATCCGGACTCATGGGCGTAAACCGAGGCCGATACAAGCCTCCTGAAGTAAAGCTGCAACGTAAGGGTGTGAGGCGCGACTGTCGTCGCTTTCCAGCACACCCTCGCGATTGACCCGGCTCACCAGTGACTTGCCCTCTGGATTGGTCAACTCAAAGCTTGTGTTGTCGATGCGCTGGACGCGGTAACTGCCGCGCAAACGACGCAGTTCCATCACTTCCAGATGGGGACGAAGAGCCTGGATCTCCAGCTGAAAACGGGTCTCACCACGCCAGTGATTCTGAGTGAGGGTGTACATCGCATCGATGATCTGACTGAGCACAGCCGTTTCAGGCCAGCGCCAGACAATCGCCTCACGCTCCACTCCGTTCTGTTCAAGTTTCAGCCGTAAGTGACCTCCGCGCAGGGACTGTTGGTCAGTGATTCGGCAAGCGCGTGACCAGAACAGAGGTTTTGGATGACCAGCCCCGAAAGGTTCCAGCCTTTGCAGGGCTTGCCAGAAAGAATGATCAATTTGATCGAGCTCCAACAATGCTTCGGGTTCCACCAGCAGATCCTCACCCCGGCCCTGCAACCATTGCGTCGCTAGAGCGTTGAGGGCCTGATGAAGTGCAGTGACAGCAGGGACCTGAACGGTGAATCCACCTGCGGCTGGATGGCCTCCATGCCGTTCGAGAAGATCACTGCATTGCTGCAACGCACGATCGACAGCGAAACCGTCAGGTGCACGCACCGAAGCGCGCATGCGTCCTTCGCCGTCACTGGCAAGAAGCGCTGCGGGTCTTTGATATCGCTCAACTAGACGTGCGGCAACGATGCCAATCACCCCGTGATGCCAATGAGCCTGCGCAAGCAACAGAAAGGGAGGTAAAGGTGATGGATCACTTTCAAGCAATGCAACAGCCTCCGCTTCGATCGCATCACAGAGCTCGCGTCGCTGACGATTGAGTGCGTCGCACTGACGGCCGAGCTCGAAGGCGCGATTGGGATCATCAGCTGTGAGCAGGTCAACCACCAGGGAGGGTTCACCGATGCGGCCAACCGCGTTGATTCTCGGTGCCAGCTGGAAACCGATGTCGTCAGCACGCAAAGGACGGTCTCCAAGCCCGGCCAGTTGCTGCAGAGCCTGAACTCCGGGGCAGCTGCTTCGATGTAGATGACTCAGCCCTTCCCGCAGCAGGGTTCGATTAGCTCCGGTGAGTGGTGCCATATCGGCCACCGTTCCAATGCAGAACAGATCCCTTGCTGTGGTGATCGCATCAGGTTTCTTCAACTCCTCCGCCAAAGCTCTGGCCAACACATAGGCCAGTCCCACCCCTGCCAGACCCCCATAAGGAGAGTCCTTCGGAGTGGTTGCAGGATGAATCAGAGCAAGTGCTGTCGGACGGTTGGCAGGAAGGGTGTGGTGATCAGTGAGGATCACTTCGACGCCCAGTTCTGAAGCCTTCTGCAGAGCTTCATGAGCAGCCACACCGTTGTCGACCGTCACCAGCAAACGGACGCCCTCTGCATGAAGCTGCTCAACCATGCCGCTGTTCAGACCATATCCATCGGCCATTCGGCTTGGAATCGCCGCTTGTGGAGTGGCGCCCATGGCCTCAAAAGCACGCATCAAAAGAGCAGTGCTGGTCATGCCATCGGCGTCATAATCGCCACAGATGGCGACTGTCTCCTTGTTGAGGCATGCCGTTTTAAGCCGTTTGAGTGCCGGGCAAAGCTCAGGGAAATGATCATCTGCTGCCGGCAACGGTTGATCGCTGAGAAGCAACATCACCTGCTCAGGACTCTGGAGTCCTCGTCTGAAGAGGACTGCTTTCAGAGCCAATGGAAGATTCACTGAGGGCAGTGGGTCACCCTCGATCGGTCGTGGGAGTCGCCACTGCTGATCCCGGGCGCCCGCCACCATGCCGAAGGAAATGATTGGCTGCATTGTGGGTCGTCGTCGCCTCAAAAGCGATCGGTCAAGCTGGTGCACGATCGGATCACCGACATGACCCGTTTGCAGGCTGTTTTCTGGGATGTGGATGGAACGCTTGCTGACACCGAGCTGAATGGCCATCGCCAGGCGTTCAATCAGGCTTTTGCAGACTGTGGCCTCAGCTGGAACTGGAATGAGCAGCTCTATTCCGAATTGCTGAGCATTCCTGGAGGACGACAGCGGATGCAGTCCTACGCGCAGCGAGTGGGAGACACGCTTGATGCTGAATTACTGGAACGATTACGTCGATCAAAACAACAGCACTATCTCAAGGTCGTTTCTTCCGGAGCCATCACTCTGCGACCTGGTGTCAGTCGACTTCTGCATGAACTCAACCGAGCCGATGTGCAGCAGTGGATTGTGACCAGCAGTGGAGAAGCCTCGGTTCTTGCATTAATCGAGTCTTTTTCAGGTGAGCTCACCGGAATTTTTGAGGGAATGGTCACTGCCGATGACGTGTACAGGCACAAACCGCATCCTGACCCTTATCAACTGGCTCTTGATCTCAGTGGATCAGATCGTGCCTCTGTTGTGGTTTTTGAGGATTCAACCCCTGGACTGCAGTCAGCCCGTGCAGCCGGTCTGTGCTGTGTCCTGACCCCATCCCCATGGGACAGAGAGCTTGAAAACAGCCAGCAGCATGCTTCAGCCGTGATCGATCAGCTCGGAGAGGATGAGCAAAAGGCAAGAATCTTCAGTGGACCCCCTTGTGCAGAAGGTCTGATCACGCTGGAGTATCTGGAGTTGCTGCTTTCGGCCACCTCGCGATGACCCTTCAGGCCACTCGCTACGAGCAGTTGCAGCGGCGCATCGGCAGGCTATTGAACCAAACCCTGATTGGCCCGTGGAGACGGCGCAGTGTCGGGGTTCTCGCTTTGCTGTTCGGCTTCATCATCGGCAGCAACGTGACGATGATCTGGTTTCAGAGGTCCGGTCAGAACCGTCCTGTAGCGGTGCTGGTGATGGTGCTCATCATTGAACTGATCGTGCGCCTGCGCAGCAAAGTGCATCCCGGACCGTGGCCACTCCCCTGGCTAGCCCTCGACAATTTGCGCATCGGCACGGTCTATGCCGTTGTGCTTGAGGCTTACAAACTTGGATCCTGATCGCCAAAGCGATTCCATGCCCCAGCGGGTCCCTGACGGTCTGCTGCCTTTGCTTGCAAACCTGGATTGGTCCAACGTTGAGGACTGGTGGGATCGATGGGAGCGCGTCGGCGGCCTCAACCTGGCCAGAGATCAATGGTCGGTGCCGGTTGTTGATGGCTGGGTTGCCTTCGTTGGTCTGCCATTGCTGAGCCGAGTTGAGTCGGCTCTGCATTGTGGAGAGCGTGTGATCCTTGGTGTCAGCGCCCTGCCTGGTTGCGGCAAGTCAACCCTGTGCAACTGGGTCAAATCAGCGTCTCAACAACTGGGTTGGCCGGTGGAACATCTTTCACTTGATGATTTCTACTGGCCCGCGGAGCTGCTGGACAAAAGGATGCAAGGCAATCCCTGGTCTGTGCCGAGAGCTCTTCCGGGCAGTCATGACATTGATGGGCTCCTGCAATCGCTTGATGAGTGGAAAACAAACGGGCAGATCACAGCTCCACGCTTTGACAAATCACTTCGCAATGGCCGGGGAGATCGATACGGAAGCAGCAGTTCACGACCACAAGTGGTGCTGATGGAAGGTTGGTTTCTGGGGGTCTCCCCGCTCCCCTCGATTGAAACCGAAATCCTTGAAGGGTTATCAGAACAGGAGCTTTCTTGGCGGTCCAGAGCCGTTTCCTTACTCGCTGAGTATCAAGAGATCTGGGCGTTCCTTGATGACCTCTGGCATTTGCGAGCTGTTCGAAGCGACATGTCCTCTCGCTGGAAGCAGCAGCAACTGGTCACTCTGGAACAGCAAAGCGGTGTGGGCTACCGCACGAGCGACCTATCAGACTTCAACCGCATGGTGCTTGCCGCATTGCCACCGAGTTGGTTACGCAACCTTCGCCTGAGCAGTGCTGTGATGGATCTCACGGAATCACGCGACGTGCGTGAGATCCATGTGCTGAACACTCAGCTTTCAGCCTCGTCCTCTTCAGCAACGGGATAGACGAAGCCCTGAGCACGGCCACTCAGCACAGACTTGCCAATGGAGAGAGCACGCTGAGCCGCAGTGGCAGCCTTGGCCTTCCAGACAGCATGACGCTGGTTGCGCTTGCTTTTTGAGGTTTTCTTCTTCGGGACGGCCATCGCGGGCGGTTCACTGCCAAACAGCCATGATCCACTTCGAAGAGGCCACTCGTCAAATCGCTAGTCTTTGTGCAACGCATCAGCGGTGTGAGTTCAGAGCAGCCGACCCAGTCAGAACAGGGAACTCCAGCGCCCAAGTCAAAGCCTGAGGAGCAACAGAAGAATCCGTTCGCCCTGTTTCAAAGGCAACCGGAGGTGAGCTACAGCACCCTGCTGAAAGAAATTTCCTCCGGCTCCGTCAAGGAACTGGTCCTGGTACCTGCTCGCCGTCAGGTGATCGTCACCTATTCCGATGGCAAGCAAATCACAGTTCCGGTACTGGCGAATGATCAGCAGATCCTCAGAGTCGCCGAAGCATCGGGTACACCACTGAATGTCAAGGATGTCCGTCAGGAACAGGCACTGGCCGGACTCGCTGGCAATCTCGCCCTAATCGTTCTGATCGTTGTCGGGCTGTCATTGCTGTTGCGACGTTCTGCCCAGGCTGCCAACAAGGCGATGGGGTTCGGACGTAGCCAGGCAAGAACCAGCCCTCAGGACGAAATCACAGTTCGCTTTGAAGATGTCGCCGGGATCGGTGAGGCCAAGGAAGAGCTGCAGGAGGTCGTCACTTTCCTGAAACAGCCGGAGACCTTCATCAAGCTTGGAGCCCGGATACCTCGCGGTGTGCTGTTGATCGGTCCACCCGGCACCGGCAAAACTCTTCTTGCCAAGGCGATCGCAGGTGAAGCAGGTGTTCCATTTTTTTCCATAGCAGCCTCTGAATTCGTTGAATTGTTCGTAGGGGTCGGGGCCAGCAGGGTGAGGGACCTGTTCCGAAAAGCCAAGGAGAAAGCTCCTTGCATCGTGTTCATCGATGAAATTGACGCTGTCGGTCGCCAGAGAGGAGCTGGGATTGGCGGCGGAAACGATGAACGCGAACAAACCCTGAATCAGTTGCTGACCGAAATGGATGGATTCGCCGACAACTCCGGGGTCATCCTTCTTGCAGCGACAAACCGTCCTGATGTTCTGGACACAGCACTCATGCGGCCAGGACGGTTCGACCGACGGATTCAGGTAGGCCTTCCCGATCGCCGCGGTCGGGAATCGATACTCGCTGTGCATGCAAGAACACGTCCGTTGTCAGACGAGGTTTCGCTCGCTGACTGGGCTTGCAGAACCCCTGGTTTTTCAGGCGCCGATCTGGCGAATCTTCTCAACGAGGCAGCCATTCTCACGGCTCGTCATCAGTCGTCCTTCCTCGGTAACAGAGAACTTGAGGAGGCACTGGAGCGCATCACCATGGGCCTGACTGCCGCCCCACTCCAGGACGGAGCAAAAAAGCGTTTGATTGCTTATCACGAAATCGGCCATGCCCTGGTGGCTGCGCTGACTCCCCATGCCGACCCGGTCGACAAAGTCACTCTCTTGCCCCGCAGTGGGGGTGTTGGAGGGTTCACCCGTTTCTTCCCTGACGAGGAAATCATTGACTCCGGTCTCGTGACCCGCGCCTATCTGAGAGCACGACTGGTGATGGCCCTGGGGGGTCGTGCAGCGGAGATTGTCGTTTTCGGAGACTCTGAGGTGACACAGGGCGCCAGCGGCGATCTCCAGATGGTGTCCCAACTTGCGAGGGAGATGGTGACGCGTTTCGGATTCTCTGATCTGGGCCCCGTTGCTCTTGAAGGTCAGGACCAGGAAGTCTTCCTTGGACGGGACCTGGTCAACACCAGGCAGTCCTATGCCGAAAGCACCGGCCGAGAAATTGATCGCCGAGTGCGTGCGCTGGCACAAGAAGCACTGCATCAGGCCATTGATCTGCTCCAGTCGAGGCGGCAGCTGATGGATCGTCTTGTTGAGGCACTGATTGAGGAAGAGACCCTGCAGTCCGATCGTTTTCACGTTCTGGCAGGTATCGACGTACCCAGCAGGAGCTCTAGCCTGGATCAGTTGCCGGCTGGGGCTTGAGCCTGCTCAAACGGGGCCTTCCCTTCCTATTGAGTCGATCAGCGGTATGGCTGCTGCTGGCGTTTCCCGCTTTCTGGCTGTTCGCCAGACTTCAGGTTGAGTGGTCGTGGTTCTCCCAGTTCGGGCATGAAGGGATCTACCTCCAGCGACTGGGCTTTCAGGTTCTTGGTGCTGGGTTAGCACTATTGCTGGTGCTGCTCACCGCCTGGTGGCGACACCGATGGATGCGGGCCTATGTCCCCACACCACGTGGAGAGATCCCAGCGCTGCGAGGGGGCGTCTATTCCCTTTCATTGCTCGCCTGCCTCTCAATCCTTCTCAGCGTTCTTGCCATCACGACACGGCTGGCTTGGTTGGCATGGAAGCAACCTTTTCTGCTGGCCCACTGGTGGAGTGTTCCGTTTCAACCGGAATGGACCGTTCTCATCATTAGCATTCTGCTGATCCTGCTGATCACGATTGGCCTTGGACGCAGGCGACGCATCAACCTTGCCTTCCTTTATGGAAGCCTATGCATCTGTGTTGTGGCAGGTCGGAGCTGGGGGCTCTGGGCACTGGCTATCACGATTCCTGATGCAGGATCGACGGATCCACTGCTGGGCGCAGATCTCAGTTTCGGATTAGGTCGCTTTTCAGCAATCGCGCTGGTCCTTGAGCTGTTGTTGCTGCAGATCCTGCTGACGCTGAGCACGTCGGCCTGGAGTCGCCTGACCCGGCCACCCTGCCTGAGTGACTGGGGCTTTCCAGGCTGGAACACCCAGGAACGTGCATTGCTGCGACCTGTACTGGCACTGCTGCTGCTGGTGCTAGCTGCACTCACATGGCTTGTGCGTCATCAACTGCTCTGGACCCAGAGCGGATTGGTTGCCGGTGCTGGCTGGCTTGATATCCATTTGAGGCTGCCTCTGCGGCAGTGTGTTGCACTTCTGCTGGTGCTGATGGCCGGGACCTTTGTGCCATGGCCGGGAGAAAGACAATTCCCTCGACGACGGCTGAGAACAGCACTGTTCACTCTTGCTTTGGTCGCCGTCCTCGCGGAACTGCTGCTTTCGCCGATTGTTCAGTGGATCGTGGTCCGCCCTAAGGAACTGCAACTCGAAACTCCCTACATCAGTCGCTCAATCTCAGCCACACGTCAGGCCTATCAACTGGATTCCATCAAAGCCCGGGGCAGCACGCCAACTCAGGAGATCAGTGAGCAGGACCTGGTCAAAGGAGCAAGCACGCTGCAAAACATCAGGCTCTGGGACAGCCAACCGATGCTGGACACCAATCGTCAGCTGCAACAACTGAGGGTTTACTACCAATTCGCGAATGCATCCGTTGATCGATATCCGCTCCATGAAGAAATCAATGAAAACCAACAGGTGATCATTTCAGCGCGCGAATTGGACCAGGCTGCACTTCCAAAGCGTTCGCGAACCTGGCAGAACCGTCATTTTGTTTTCACTCATGGTTTTGGCTTCACACTGAATCCTGTCAATACACGTGAACCTGATGGTCTCCCGGCTTACTTCATCAGCGACCTGGGACAATCCACACAAATTCAAGGAAATGAGTCGCTGGGTATTAGCAAGGAAGATGTTGAGCGTGAAGTACCGATAGGCCGAGCCGCTCTTTACTTTGGAGCCCTGCATTCCCCCTACGCAGTAGCACCCACACGCATCGAGGAATTTGATTACCCCGAGGGTGATGACAACACCTACAACCATTACTCAGGGTCAGCTGGTGTCTCGCTTGAACATCAGTGGCAGAGGATTACCGCCGCGACTTACCTTGGTGATCCCCGCTTTCTAAACACAGGAGCTCTGACCACTGAGTCTCGATTGCTTCTGAGGCGCGATGTCAAAGAAAGAGTCAGAACGCTTGCACCATTTCTTGATCTGATGGGAGATCCTTATCTTGTCTCCGTTCCCATCGATGATGCTCCCAGTGGCTATCAGCAAAGTCAGCACCAATACTGGATTGTTGATGGATTTACATCATCAAGAACAGTTCCCTATGCAGCAACGCTTCCTGACGGTCGACCTTTGCGATATCTCCGCAATTCTGTGAAGGCAGTTGTTGATGCCTATAACGGCACAGTTCATCTTTACATCAATGAACCGAATGATCCGATCATTCAAGCTTGGGGCAATGTTTTCCCATCACTGTTTGAATCCTTGCAAGAGATGCCTGCCAACCTGAAACGACACTTGATGGTCCCTAAGGCACAGTTTGAATTGCAAGTTCAGCAACTGCTGCGTTACCACGTTACTAATCCTCGAATTTTTTACAGCGGGGATGATGTCTGGCAAGTACCGATGGAGTTGTACGGAAAGAATCAGGTTCCCGTAGCTCCCTACCGCATCACCGCACAGATCAAACAAAGTCCAAGTTCAGAGTTTCTTTTACTTCAACCGCTCACTCCACTCGCACGTCCTAATCTTTCAGCCTGGTTGGCGGCACGTAATGATGGTGAGCATTATGGAGAGCTTGTTCTGCTGCGATTCCCCAGCGATGTTCCAATTTTTGGCCCTGAACAGGTCCAGGCACTGATCAATCAAAATCCTGAAATCAGTCAGCAGTTCGCTCTCTGGGATCGGGCAGGCTCACAGGTTGTACAAGGAAATTTACTTGTCGTACCTGTGGGTGATTCGCTTTTGTATGTGGAACCGATTTATCTTCGAGCTCGGCAGGGAGGGCTGCCGACATTGACAAGAATCGTGGTCAGCGATGGACGTCGCGTCGCAATGGCAGCTGATCTGGACAATGGTTTGACGACACTCCTCAACAAGCGAAGACAGGAAACAAAGGAAACGCCATAAAAAAAGGTCCGCTGCAGGCGAAGCGGACCTAGAAGACAGCCAAGGAGGTTGGGCGACTCAGTTGATCGCAGCGAAAAACTCTTTGCTGCCAACGGGGTCAGGCTTCATGGTCTTTTCACCTGGAGTCCAGTTTGCAGGGCAAACCTCATCTGGATTTGACTGCACGTACTGGAAGGCCTGCAGAACGCGCAGGGTTTCATCGACGTTGCGCCCAACAGGAAGATTATTAATGGTTGAGTGCATGATCACACCCTCGGGATCAATGATGAATAATCCACGCAGTGCAACACCTTCATCTTCGTCGAGCACGTTGTAGGCAGTTGCAATCTCTTTCTTAAGGTCGGCCACAAGGGGATAGTTGATATCACCAAGACCACCCTGGTTTCGTGGGCTCTGGATCCATGCCAGATGGCTGAACTGACTGTCTACAGAAACACCCAGAACTTCGGTGTTTTTGGAGGAGAAATCTGAGTAACGATCACTGAATGCGGTAATTTCAGTGGGACACACAAAGGTGAAATCCAGCGGATAAAAGAACAGCACGACGTATTTACCGCGATACTGCTCGAGGCTAATTTCCTTGAACTCCTGGTCAACCACTGCTGTAGCAGTGAAATCGGGAGCCTTTTGGCCCACGCGCAGCGAAGACATGTTGGTGATGCGAGGTTTGGCAAGGAAGTGAACAGGCCTAGGTCGTAGTCGTTCCGACTTCCAATTGCTCGCGACAAGTTATCACGGCTGACCTGAAGACTGCGGGACAACAGGGCTTCTGTCTGAGCATGTCCCACTCTTATTATCGACGGATGATTCACTCCTCCATGAGCTGGGATCCAGCGCTTCTCCGAAAATTCAGCAGCACCGGTCATTTCCGACTGCTGAATCAGGTACGAAGTGAGCTGAGCAGCCAACCGCTCGAACGTGATCCGAACACAAGGGCACTGCTGCTCAAAGCTCGACCGCACCGTGGCCAACCAGTGAGACAACAACGGCGTCCTAATGCGATTCCCGAGGGTCATGTCGCATTGACTGATGATGTGGCAACAGCGCAGTCATCTCCCAAATCCTTCAGAGAACGTCTCAACGCCATCGAGATGCGCTAGCTCTTCAGGACATCCCAAGATGTATGATGGTTACTGGCCTGATGGCCTTTCGTCAGAGTAGCTCAGCTGGTTAGAGCACAGGATTCATAACCCTGAGGTCGAGAGTTCAAGTCTCTCCTCTGACATTTATTTTCAAAAAAAATATATAAAACAATTTATTATTGTCTAAATAATAATATTCAATTTCAAAATATATGTCTTAGAAACTGACCCGATGTGTCAGTGCAATCAGACACGGCGCGCAGGAAGCATGGCCATTGGATCAAGGGCGGCACCACCTGGACGACGAATCTCGAAATGAAGATGAGGGCCTGTACTACGACCGGTGCTTCCCATCAAGGAAATACGGGAGCCCTGGGGGACCATCTGACCTTTTCTGACCAGTAGACGACTGTTGTGGGCATAACGTGTGGAGGAACCGTCTGAGTGGGACATTTCGACGAGATAGCCGTAACCACTGCTCCAACCTGCATACGCAATCACACCGTCCTTGGCCGCCAGAATCGGAGTGCCGACATTGTTGGCGATGTCGATGCCCTTATGCATCCGACCCCATCGCCATCCGTAACCGGAGGTGAAAACACCTTTTGTCGGCCAGATGAAGGACTGAGAAGCATGAAAGTTGTCAGATCCTGAGAAGCCAGGAAGATCGGGCCAGCTCGCACCGCCTGATCTCAAAGGACGAATTCCCAGCAAAGGACGTGCTTTGGCAACCCTGACCTTGCTACCGGTGACCAACATCCGGGAAAGCTGAACACCAGGGTTGAGATCCTTCAATTGTTGAAGAGTGATGCCATGGTCCCTGACGAACGAAGACAAGGACTGATCTGACTTGATCTCAACCACATCTTTCGGAGTTGGTGGAGAACTCAGAGGAGCAGTGGTGCGCAGTGAACCAGGAACAAATCGGGATGAATCAGCGACATCACCACGACTGGCTTCAGGTAGAACCAGCCAGCTGCCTTCCTTGAGGATGGCCCCGGTTGACTGTTCATTCAGTTCTGATAGCTCTTTCAAAGAGAGATCAAGCTCTCTGGAAATCACACTGAGATCGCTGTCTGCTGCAAGCTCGACCCAGATCAGAGAGGTGACATTGGGCAATGCAGAGAGGAGCTGCTGCGGGGTGTAGTGGTCGGAATCGGCATACCCTGAAAGCTGTGAAACCGCGAACAGCGCACTGCTGGAAGTTATCGCGGTAACAGCTAAGAAAAGGGGCTTCATTCAGGCATGCTTGAGGATGATTCCCGATGGAGCCGCCACAACCCGGGATTCGGCTGAAAGTAGCGAGCGGAAAACGTCCCCGCAAGGGCTTTCGTGGCAGATCTCCAATTACCACAACTGAAGCTGCCATCCGGCGTGATAACTGACGATTCCGCAGGCGACGGACAGGTTCAGACTGCGAACACCTCCGCGACCATCATCCGCCGCGCTGCATGGCATCGGAATGGTGAGAATTTGATCGCACTGAGTCCTGATCGGATCAGGCAGTCCGATGTCCTCGCGTCCGAACAACAGAACATCACCCTGCTGAAAACGCATGGTCTGAAGGGTCTGCCCACCGCGACGGCTGCAACCAATCAAGCGTGAAGGCTGAGGAAGACTGTTCAGAAACTGATCGAAATCCTGATGGACGGAGAGATCAACAAAGGGCCAGTAGTCCAGCCCAGCACGCTTGAGATGACGGTCATCAATCGAAAATCCGAGTGGCTCGATCAGGGCAAGAGGTAAGCCGAATGCTGCACAAGTCCGCGCGATGCTGCCGGTGTTGGGTGGAATCCTGGGTTCAAACAGAGCAACCCTTAATGGTGTTGGAGCCAAAATCATCCCTGGGGCACCGGACATCCAAGTGCATGGAGGTCAAGAGCCCTTCCCTGGACAACGAGCCAACTTGCTGAGGCAATGGTGTCCAGCTGTTGAGCGAGTTGACCTTGACGATCACGAAATCGTCCACCGATGGCCGTTGCTGGCACCACTCCCCAGCCTGTCTCCTCAATCACCAGAACCACGGGTCGTTGTCGCTGCTGAAGGCTTTTGATCAGATCGGCTTCAAGTTGCGCCCAGTCATTGGGGGACGCTTCAAGATGCCACGCCGTAAAGGCTCCCAGAGCATCGACCAAGACGGTGTGATTGGTTGGAATCGTGTCCAGAGCCAACGACAGATCGGCTCCACTTTCAATCACCTCCCAGTGCGGGGGACGCCGATCACGATGCAGCCGTATTCGTTGCTGCCATCCACTGTCATCAGGACGTGAATCGGATGTCGCGACGTAGCTGACAGGACTGTGTTGAGCAACCAGATGTTCGGCCCAGCGACTCTTGCCACTTCGGCTGGGACCGCAGACAAGGACAAGTCCATCTAAAGGCTTAACCACCGCCGTTCATACCGCGCAAGGTGGCCACAGAGGACGGGCTGACACGATTGAGATAACGGAAGATCCAATACTTGAAGATGGTGGCAAGGATCACTGGGAACGTGGCAATGAAGAGAAGGATGAAGTTCTCTCTTGCTGGGAAGCCGAAGTGATTGGCGATTCCATCCAAAAGAACGGTCCATCCCTCAGGACTGTGGAAGCCAACAAAAATATCGGTGAACAGAATGATGGCGAAAGCCTTGGCTGAATCACTGAGTCCGTAGACAGCTTCATCAAAGAATCCACGCAGCACTCTCAGTTCTTCGCGACTGAACAGACACACCACAACGAATGCCACCGTTGCAGCAAGATCCGCCAAGACGTTTTTCACTGCATGGGTGCTTTCCGAGTCAGCCTCTTCTTTTAATTCCTCGGCTTTAGCAGAGAGTTTCTGCTGAAGTTCCTCCTGAGTGGGAATGGAATCACCGCGCAGAAGTGCATCAAATTCAATCTCAGCCTTGTAAACCCTCAGTTTTTCAACAGCCTGTTCCTCGAGTTGAGGCTTTGGATAGCTCAGGAAAGGAAGATCTGGGGCGAAGTGATCAACAGCTGGACTGATGATGTAAGTGCGGCTGACCTGTTGGACCAACAACGGCACAAGAATCAGCAGGAGCAACACCTTCAGGGAAATCAGAGTTGAATCCCTGCGACGTCGGAAACCTGCCACCAGCGTTGCTTCCGCTGCAGGATTGAGCTGACGACGCAATGTGTCAAAGATGCCTAGCAGGGAGCGTGGCAGAGGATCAGGGGCTCGACTGATCGTCGGCGCTGACGCTGAACGTCTGGGGTTGTAGCGGTTGACAACGCTTTCAATCAGTTGAAGCTGCCTGAGTTCCTGAGTATCAAACTGTCCACGCTGATACTCAAGTTTATCGAGTGATGAGCGACAGACGTTAATGGCGGCCCTGAACTTACGAAGGATCGTGGCCTGAACAGTTGCTGGAACGGAGAGCTCAAGATCTGGACGAATTGGGCGGTCGCCGTAATATTCAAGTTCGAGACTTTGAATCAGAAGCGCGGCTTCGTAACCACGATCCAGTTCTGAGTTCACATTGAAAGATTTGGTTCCGCCGAAGGTCCCAAGCCAGTTACGTCCTGCCATCGTGTCGTTAGCTGGAGAAAATCCACCAGGTCGCCATTGGTACTATGGTGCCGACGACAAGAAGAACGACAACCCATGTGAAGGCGTTGCTGCTTTCAGTCTCTTCAGCGGTTGGGATATTCGTAGGGTTGGCGACGCGTTCAAGCTGCACTGGTGGACCAGGGTCCTCTCCCCCGTTGAGAACAACTTCGATTCGGCTGATTCCGTCAAGGGTGGCCTGTCGAAAGCGATCCCCATCGCGTAGGGGCTGACTCATGGTGGTCCGCCCTGTACTGCGCAACAGGGACTCTGGTAATTGTTCAAGCAACTCCTTGGCCGCAACCACTGTCGCCTGCTTGCTCTGAGTTTCCTCGAGGAAGAACAGCAATGGGCGGTCAGTCAGGTTGGACTCCTCCCCCCAGCGATCAAGAAGTTCGTCTCCAAAACCGGAAAGACTGAGTCCATAGTCGAGTCGTCGCAATGTCACCAAACGGGCATCGACGTGGAACTGATTCAAGTCCTGCAAACGCGTGCTGATCTCATTCCTGCTGGCTCTGCTCAGCACATCAGCTGAATCCAACACAACTTCATCGGGCAGAGCCGGCGGAAAATCCTGAGCAGACACTGCCAGCGCCGCTGGGACCGCAAGCAAAAGACAGAACAGAGCAGACAGAATCCCTCCGACGAGGTGGTTCAGACGCTTCATAGTCATGGGCATTGAGGCTGCCAGTCTGCCTTTAGGTGGAAAGGCTGTCTCGATGTAAGGCCGTGATGGCCTCCATCACGGCAACAGCACGGCCGTCAGGAAGTGACAGACGCTCACAGAGTTGGTTGAGGAACAACTGTTCTGCAGGAGAAACATCCCTATCGGCATGCGTGAGTTGTACCGCCACAGCCAATGCCGTCTCCTGCTGGATGGGAGTCAGTGCTGGCAGTGCCTCAGTCACCAGCTGATTCACCCCCTGTTCGCGGAGTGTGACCAGGAGCCGATCGAACAGGGCACCCATCTCCTGTTCCGTTCGATCTTTGTAGGGAGTGCGGTACTCCAGTGATCGTCGCAGCGCATGGGCTTCCTCACGACCAAGGGTGCCGTCGCATGCCACCGCAGCGAGTGCGATTGAGGCAAAAGCTTCTGCGTCCGTCATCACCACTGGTCAGTGCTGCCCCATTTGAGCAAGAGTGAGCTCTTCTGACCGCAGGACTCTCGAGACCATGCCAGGCTCCGCGCGACTCTGCCTGATCTCCGGACTGCTGGTGCTGGGTCTTGCCATCTTCAACGCTGTAACTGCAGGGACGTTCACGCCCGCCTTGCAGCGAGCAGAAGTGCTGTCCGGGATGGCGGCGGTTGGTTTGATGCTTGTTGCGGTGCTCTGGACCAGGGCTGTCCCACGCAATCCCAAGGCAGTCAACCTTGAAGGCGAACAGGGTCTGGAAATCACCGCAGGACTCCCCGAAAGCCTGCGCACTGAACTGGCCTGGGGGAGCCACCAGTTTCTGACGGCAACTTCGGCCGCCACGATCCTGGTGAACTGGGACGAGACGGTCCTGCTCAGACGAGGTCTGATCACCAAGGATCCATTTTCTCCGGGTGAAATCTGTCGACGCAGTACTGAGCGACAGGCCCTGGTGTCCCTGGTCAGAACCGCGCTATACCCTGGTCGTCAGGAATTTGATGCTGTTCTGCCAGGTCTGCCGGCGGTGATGGTTCAACCACTTGGACAGCGTGGCTGGATTGTGCTCGGTGGCTGGTCAGAGCGATGCTTCACCCGCTCCGATGAACGATGGCTGGCGGGTTGGGCAGAACGACTCAGAACTCAACTGGAGCTGATTTCCGTGGACGGGGACTCTCATCCTCAGACTGATCCGAAGGGAACCTGACCTGGGATTCCACCTTTCCTCCTGGAGCGGTAAAGGTGATCCTGCCTTTTTCACCAACCTGACCCGCCAGCTTGCTGGCGCGGGTCAGCTGGTCATTGGCGTCACGTTTTAACAGCACATTCCCTTCCGCAAGGACCTCCTCAGTCCCCCAGTTCCAGCGACAGGTGGTCGCATCGAGCGCTTCTCCGGGCTGTTCAATCCTGCAATCACCATTGATCAGAACCGTGTTGTCATTCAACTCAGCCTGAAACGCTTTGCCAAAGATCCTGGTGCGATCCAGTTCCGCTTCGAAGGGTTGATCGCTGCGCACAATCTGAGTTCGGAAATTCCAGGTGGTGTCCTGAGCCTTGAGAATCCCCTTCTGGCGTGGCATCTGAACAATGACCGGAGCCATCACCATCAGATCACCAACTTGCGTGTTGCCCTGAAGACTCATGCCCTGAAGCTGCTCAAGCACCGTTCCTTCCTGGTCACGACGCTGTGCCAGAACAGGGCCTTCGGCATTCAGCAGGCCGGAATCGAGATTCCACTGAGCGAGGCCGGTTCTGAGTGTTGTATCCGGCTTGGATGGATCGGAGTCTTCGGACCAACGCTCAAGCCTGACGACACCCTTGAGAGTCAGGTCGTTGGAGGTCTGGAGTAGCTGCGCTTCACTGGCACTGATCCGGGACTGCTTGTCCGTCGCTCTCGGACGCTGCTCGATGAGCAGGATCCCCTGCTGCGGACGCCAACGCAGACGGTCTCCCTGAATCAGAAGATTGGAACCGTTGAGTTGCTGCAGCCTGACATCACCTTCAAGCAGGATCTGTTCGCCATCGTTGACGACGAGGGCCAGATCCGACTGCACCCTGAATGATGGTTTTCCCTTCCTGTAGAGAACACCAACAGGCTGGCGGGCACGAACGAGACGACGATTGAGCTCATAACGAGCTTCAGGACTGTTCAGACTCCAGTCCATCAACCCTTGCTTGGTCTTCTGTTCGAGTTTCAGCGATCGAAACACGAAGGGTGGCGACTGAAACGTTGATGTGGGTTTCTCACTGACACAACCTGTCAGGAGCAACAGGGTGATCAACAGACCACCCCTCAGGTGACCGAAGGCTTTGGTCAAGGTCATCAGAGTGGTGATTCGAGCTCGAGCCTCTGCATCACAGGTTCCGGTTGAGGCAATGGCGAGCCGGGAACCAGACTCCCCCAGTTCAGATGTTCCTTCCACGATCCTGAAATCGGGCAGAGACCCAGCTGGGCGAGGATACGTTCACTGAGATCCGGCACGATCGGCTGCAGAAGAACGCCCACAATCCGGGAACATTCCAGAACGGCATAAAGATCTTCACCAACCTGCACTTCCTGACCTGGTTGCTTCATCTGACTCCAGGGAGCCTGTTCGTTGAGGAAGCCATTGGTTTCGATTGCCAACTGAAGCACCGCTTCAGCAGCTTTTTGGAAGTTGAGCTCCGGCATCGACATCCGAACCTGCTGAATCGTCAGCTCTGCTTTGCCGCGAAGAGCATGGTCTTCGCGAACACTCATATCCACAGGAGGCAAGGCATTCTCAAACCACTTCCTGGACATCGATGAGGTGCGGTTGAGCAGATTCCCGATCGTGTTGGCGAGATCGTTGTTGACCAGATCCACAAACCGTTGCTGCTGGAAATCACCGTCATCACCGAACTGAATGTCGCGAAGGAGATACCAACGCACTGCATCAGTACCGCAGCGCTGAAGCAACAGTTCAGGGTCCAGCACATTGCCAAGGGATTTGCCCATTTTCTGACCTTCGCGAGTCAGGAATCCATGGCCGAAAACGCTCTTGGGCAAGGGCAAGCCTGCCGACATCAGCATCGCTGGCCAGTACACGGCATGAAAACGCAGGATGTCCTTGCCGATCACGTGAACGCTCACCGGCCAACCGGCACTGCTGAGACGATCCAGATCCACTGGACCTCCATCATCCAGCAGAGCTGTCAGATAGCCGAGCAGCGCGTCAAACCAGACGTAAAAGGTATGACCGGAGTGGCCAGGGACCGGCAGCCCATGGGAAACATTCACCCGTGAGATTGAGAAATCACGCAGGCCACCGGCCACAAAATTTTCAACCTCCTTCCGGCGACTCGGCGGAGCAATGAATCCTGGCGTTGAGATCAGTGACTCGATTGGCTTTTGAAACTTTGAGAGACAGAAAAAAAGGTTCTCTTCGTCGCGCCATTCAAGAGGCTTGCGGTGAGTCGGACAGCATGGAGAGTCAGCATCAGCAGGGTCGTCCTTGAATTCCTCGCAGTCGACGCAGTACCAACCCTCCTGATGGCCGCTACGGATGTGACCTGAGGCTTCACAGCGATTGAAAAACTCCTGAACTAAGGGCAGGTGACGCTCGCTTGTGGTTCTCACAAAACGGTCATTGCTGATCTCCCACCGTGACCAGAGATCGATGTATTCCTGGCTGATCAGATCACAGTGGTCCTGAGGGCTGATCTTGCGCGCCTCAGCCGTGCGCTGGATCTTCTGACCATGCTCATCCACCCCGGTGACAAACAGAACCTGTTGTCCCTCAAGGCGCTGGAAACGAGCCAAGGCGTCACAGGCAATGGTCGTGTAGGTACTGCCGAGATGGGGCTTGGCATTAACGTAGTAGAGCGGGGTTGTGAGGCTGTAAGTCATCGCTTCGGCGCTCTCCTTTGGCCCCTGGCTCTGGGGCTGGATCTTAACGACCCTCTTTCCAGGTCCCTGATCGAGCGATCCCGCAGCCTGGCGCATGCGACTGCATGAGATCTGATCCAGCTGCATGCTTCTCAAGCAAACAATCTGCAGACTGAGGGCACCTTCCTCATACGGGAACGGAAAGGACCATGACCGTCAGCATTGATTCGGTGGATGTGTTGGTCTGGGGAGGGGGAACTGGCGGCACGGCAGCAGCGATTCAGGCAGCCCGTGGCGGTGCCTCCACACTTCTGCTCACCCCAGGTGCATGGCTGGGCGGAATGGTCAGTGCAGCGGGTGTGTGCTGTCCTGATGGCAACGAACTGAGCCCATGGCAGACGGGGCTTTGGGGAGCTTTTCTGCGTGAACTGGAACAAAGTGAACCGGAAGGACTGGACCACAACTGGGTGAGCTGTTTCGGCTACCGACCACTGACGGCGGAGTCGATCCTTCAGAACTGGCTGCATCAGGAGTCCAGGTTGCTTTGGTGGCCTGATTGCCAGCTCCTGAGCGTTGAGCGTGCAGGCTCTCTGATCACCGGCTTGCGCATTGAGGTGGATGGAGAAATCCGCAGGGTGACGTGCCGCGTTGCCATCGATGGCAGCGATCGAGGAGATTTGCTGCCTTTGGCGAATGCACCGTTCCGTTTCGGCTGGGAAGCCAAGGAACACTGGCAGGAACCCAGTGCACCATCTCAGCAACACCTGAGCACGGATCCCTTTTTCAGAGATCAACCCGTACAGTCACCCACCTGGGTGGTGATGGGACAGCTTCAGAGCGATCAGCTTCACGATCCGCGACTTCAAGGTGATCAACCGATTGGATCACAACTACCCGATCCTTTTCGCGGGGCCTCTGACACATTCGGACTGGAAAAAACCATCACCTACGGCCGCTTGCCATCAGGACTGGTGATGCTCAATTGGCCATTGCACGGCAATGACTGGCACCGAGGACTGGAGCGAGCATTTCTTGCTGATCCAGTCCAGGAGGCTGCACTGTTCAGCGAGATGCAGAACCATAGTCTCTGCTTCGCTGATGAGTTGTGCAAAGCCACTGATGGATGGCTGCAGCTTGGCCAGGCCTTTCCCAGCAGTGCTGCAAGCCCTGCGCCCTGGATTGCTGCCATGCCTTACTGGCGCGAGGGCCGGCGGGTGGTTGGTCGCACCACCGTGATTGAACAGGATCTGCTCCCCTTGACTGAGGGTGTTTGCTGGTCTGGTCCACCTCTCAATGACAGTGGAATTTTGCATTCAATTGCGGTGGGCAATTATGCCAATGACCATCACTACCCAGGCGATGACTGGCCATTGGCTCCCAAAAGTTGCCGTTGGGGCGGTCGCTGGACAGGGACACCCTTCTGCATCCCTTTCGGAGCCCTGCTGAGTGATGCAATCGACAATCTGCTGATGGCGGATAAGGCTTTCAGCACGAGTCACATGGCCAATGGCGCCACCAGGTTGCAACCGTTGATCATGAACATCGGTCAGGCTGCAGGAGCCGCTTCCGCTCTCGCCTTGGAATCAGACCTGCAACCTTCTGAACTGCCGGTGCGCAGCCTGCAGAATCGACTGATCGGAGACGACAGGGCACCAGCAGCAGTCGCACCACTCTGGGATACACCCTGGCATCACAGCCAATGGTTGGAGCGGCAGACAGCAGCCCTCGATCGCAGACCTTTGGCAGCAGCCCTTCCCGAGACATTGGACTCAGGCAGATCTGTGCACGCCATGGTCAGTCCAGACGGTGAGGGTGCCTACAGCATCCAACTCCAGGACGCTGAGTCCTGCCAGTTGATCACGCTGGAACCCGCCGTCAACGCAAGGCTTCAGAGGCTCGACAAGCCGACAAGCGTCATGGTTCAAGGCAGCCATAACCCCTGGGGAGGATGGTTTAGGACCTCCTCAATACGCTGATCAACGAGCCATGGCAAGCAGTCTGAGTTGATCACACTGAGAATCGACTTGATCGACTCTCAGCAAAAGAGCGTCTCCAGGCAGCGATCCCGCAGGGCACTCAGCGGCAACATCCATGGCCAGTTCATCAAGACGAACCAATCCCAGCCGGTCCTGAGGTCTCAGCCAGCGCAGGAAATCCACAGGCCATTGATGGCTCTGATGACGCTCGAACCAGACCTGTTGCCAATGACGCTGATCTTCCCTGGAGATCGTCAGACCTTCGCGCACAGCTGAATCAAAGCTGTTGATCAGGTCCTGCATCAACTCCTCGCTCAGTGGGCTTTCAGCGTTGATCACAGCAGCAATCTGGCGTTGCACGACAAGATCGCCGTAGCGCCGGATCGGCGAGGTGGCCTGGGCATAGGCATTGAGACCAAGGCTGAAATGAGCTGAGGGTTGAGTTCCCATCAGACCTCGGCTCAGGCAACGCTTGATGGCAGCAAATCGAACGGCACCATCCGGTAGCTGCTCAAGCTCAGTTGCCGAGGGAAGCTCGGCGGGAAGCTGACTGCGATAGGGCAAAGCCAGATTGTGAGTCGATCCGAATCGGGCTGCAACGGCACCAGCGAGGATCATGGCTTCAGCCACCATCGTCCTGGAGGCACCCGGCTCCGTGACCTGCACGGACAGCTCGCCATCACGACAACGGATACGACCTTCCGGCAAGTCCATCTGCAGCGCGCCCTGATTGGTCCGCCAACGGCGTCGCCGCTCCAGCAGCTTGTGAAGATCAGCTAGATCCGCCTCTTCAGGTGGAGCAAAATCAATCAGCTCATCCGCATCGTCATAGGTCAGGCGGTATCTGGGGGTGACCCAGCTGCGCAGGATCCCGAAATCGCTGATCTCGCCGTTCTGATCGAGATCCACCCAGGTGCTCCAGGCAGCGTTGCGTCGACCTGTTCTGAGACTGAAGGGCCCGGTGGAGAGCTCGGCCGGGAACATTGGAAGATTCCCCCTTGACAGATAAAGACTGCTGCCTCGGCGTCGAGCCTCAAGATCCAAGGGTGAACCCTCGGGGATCAATCGACCTGGATCGGCGATATGGATCCAGAGACGTTCGGATCCGTCTCGACGACGCTCCAGAGCGATGGCATCATCAATGTCACTCGTCTCAACATCATCAATGGTGACGCAGACCTGAGCTGTGAGGTCAAGTCTGTTCTCGTCTCCCGGAAGCTGCGCATCACTGTTCTCGACAAGCTGCCTGGCTTCAAGCAGCAGATGCTCACTGAATCCGTCGCTCCAGGGTGTGCCAGCGATCGATGCCAATTGATGTTCGTCCCACTGTCCGAGCTGAATCAGCAGATGCCGGAGCTCCCTGGGATTGGCTTCAATTCGAGCGGTTTGGAGTGACTGCAACAGCTGAGCATCGAGCTGGATCGCTTCAGCACCTTCACCGACCAGCTGTTGCAGAGACTTGATCCACTGCTGGTGCACACAATCAAGCGTGTCGAGCACCAATGGTTGAGGCGCTTTCAAGAGTTGCAGCCATTGCTTGCTTCGCCGCTCAGCTTTGGCCTGTACCCGGCGTTCAGCGCGTCGGTTGCGGATCTCGGAAGCGGGCCTTGCTTGAACCGCACCCTGCTTCCAGCGGAAAAAATCCTGGTCTGCATGCAAAGCCAGCCAACAGGCAGCTTTGTTAACGGCAGCATCGATACCGCAGGCCAACTCGGCAAATCCAGCAAGATCAACCGTCTCACCTGACTCCAGGATCAGGACCCATGCTTCGCCCCAATCGCGACAGCTGGGACTGGATTGATCAAGATCCTGCTGGCTGAATGTCCATGGAAAAGCCCCCAGCCGAGCTGACGGATCAACGTCGCCAGGCAGGGGGTGAATCAAATCGATGGCCCGAGCTGGAACAACCTGTTCCTTGCCTCGAAAACCAACACTTAAACGACGTTTACTTCCCTGAACGGCAAGTACTACCGCAAGTTGGGATGATTTGAGGTCGCTGATGCCGACCAGATCTCCCGGTTTGCAATCAACAGTGGCCAGGAATCAACCCTCGGGGTTCACGAAAGGCAGTAAAGCCACTATCCTTGCGCGCTTGACAGCATTCGTGAGATCACGTTGCTGCTTTGCGGTGAGGCCAGTGAGACGGCGAGGCAGGATCTTGCCGCGCTCTGTGATGAATTTCTTCAGCAGATCCACATCCTTGTAATCGATGGGATCGCCGGGCTTGATTGGAGAAAGGCGCTTCTTGAAGAAGGAGCTGGACATGAATCAGAAACGATTGGAAAACTGGATGAACAGCAGACTCACTTGATCTCTTTGTGGAGAGTCATCTTGTTGAGTTGCGGGCAGAACTTCATCAGTTCCAGCCTTTCAGTGGTATTCCGACGATTTTTCTCGGTCGTGTAGCGAGACACACCGGGAGAACGCTTTTCGGAAGCGGGAACGGACCGGCATTCGGTGCACTCAATGGTGACAACGATCCGGACGCCCTTGTTCTTGGCCATAAAGGACGTAGCGCCGCAGTTGCGAAGCGAAATGACAAACATCCACTTTACAGGTCAACCTCACCCCACTCCAAGCGTCCGGCAGTGATTGCGAGTTCGTAGGATCACGCGCTGACTTCAAGCTCCCGATGCGGGTTTCTCTGTCCTGGCTGCAGGATCTGGTGCAGGTGAATGAGCCCGCGGATCAACTGGGTGAACGGTTGTCGATGGCTGGTTTTGAAGTGGAGGAGCTGGAGGATCTCTCACTGCTTGCCCAGGGTGTCGTTGTTGGTGAAGTCGTGGCCTGCGATAAGCATCCCAATGCCGACAAGCTCAGTGTCTGCAAGGTGAATGTGGGTGCTGACCAGACCCTGCAGATCGTCTGCGGAGCCAAGAATGTGCGTGCAGGCATTCATGTTCCCGTTGCCATGGTCGGGGCCGTTCTTCCTGCCGTGAACCTCACGATCAAAGCAGGAGAACTGCGTGGTGTGAGCAGCGAGGGAATGATCTGTTCGCTGTCAGAACTGGGCCAGAGCAGTGATGTGGATGGGATCGCCATCCTTGAGGATCTCCTCCCTGGCTTGCCATCTCCGGGAGAACCCGTGGCGCCATCCCTGGGTCTCAACGACAGCGTCCTCGAACTCGCCATCACAGCCAACCGTCCTGATGGTCTTTCGATGACAGGCATTGCCAGGGAAGTGGCTGCGCTCACAGGAGCAGCGCTTTCTCTGCCCGAGGCAGCCGCTCCATCAGAGACCCAAACGCTGGCAACCGATCAGCAATCCACAGCTGCCATGCAGGCCGGTGGCCTTTACGGCCTGACTGAAGTCAGGGGCATCGATGGCTCATCACGCTCACCGCAATGGTTGCAGCAACGGCTGACCCGTGCCGGAGTGAATCCTGTGAACGCCGTGGTCGACATCACCAATCTTGTGATGCTTGAACAGGGCCAACCTCTGCATGCCTTCGATGCAGATGCACTGGAGTCACTCTGCGGAACAGCGATCAATGCAGCGGATTTTGGTCTGCGGCAGGCACGTGAACGGGAGTCGTTCACAGGGCTGGACGGACGCGAGATCGAGCTGGATTCCCGCGTTCAAGTGGTGACCTGCCGGGATCGTGCCGTCGCCGTGGCCGGTGTGATCGGCAGTACCGAAAGCGGCGTCACCGATAGCACTCGCAGAATCTGGCTGGAATCAGCCCTGTTCACTCCAGCCTCAGTACGCAACGGCAGTCGAGCCACAGGACAGCGCACCGATGCCAGCAGTCGTTACGAGAAAGGTTTACCCAGGGAAGTCACCCTGATCGCAGCAGGCCGCGCTCTGTCTCTCTTCAGGGAAATGCTTGATGCTGAGATCGGCGAAACCTGGGTTTGTTCAGCAGAACAGGCAGAAGATCCGGTCGTAACTCTGCGTCGCCATGCACTTCATCGACTGCTTGGACCACTCGACTCCACGGACAGCAGTGCTCTACCTGAGTCGCTTGCTGATGCTCAGGTCGAGGCCTGTCTCGCAGCTCTCGGTTGCGATCTCTCTCGCTGTGCCGAAGGATGGAAGGTGGTCGTTCCCCCATCGAGGCGAATGGACCTGTTGCGTGAGGTTGACCTGATCGAGGAGGTGGCACGACTGGTGGGATTTGATCGCTTCCAGTCCCATCTCCCAAGCCCGCTCCAGCCCGGTCAGCTGACGCTCATCCAGCAGGCGGAACGACGCTTGCGTCAGCGTCTGAGCGCCTCAGGACTTCAGGAAATCACCACGTTGTCTCTTACAGGGGCGGATGAAGCCGATCCCACGCGCATTGCCATCAGCAACCCTCTGTTGACGGAGACCAGTCATCTGAGGACCGCTCTCTGGAAGGAGCATCTTCAGGTTTGTCAGCGCAACCTTCAGGCCTCACAGCCCGGATGCTGGGTGTTCGAGATCGGGCATGTGTTCAGTTCAGACGGCGCAACGATCGATCAAGAAGCTCGGCTTTCGGGGGTGATCTGTGGGGAACGTCGCCTTTCGCGATGGCAGACCAGCGGCAAGCCACAACCTCTCAGCTACTACGAAGCCAGGGGTTTACTCACCACGGTTCTGAATGCATTGGGAATCGAGTCCCAGGATCGTCGGCTCAGCGATGATGAGCGTCTTCATCCAGGCCGTGCCGCACTTGTGCTGGTTGAGGGTCGCCCTCTTGGCAGCTTCGGCCAGTTGCATCCTGCTCTGTGTGAAAGCCATGAGCTACCAGCTGAGACCTATCTCTTCGATCTTGAACTGACACGCCTGCTGGAGGCAGCCACCCGCAGCACTCGCTGGAGTCCGCAGTTCAAGGCCTATTCCACCCTGCCTTCGTCGGAAAGAGATCTGGCCATGGTTGTTCCGCGCAGCCTGGCGGCAGGTGATCTTCTGCAGGCCATCCGCAAAGCCGGCAAACCACTGTTGGAGTCGGTCGAATTGATCGATCGTTTTGAAGGCGGACAGCTCGACTCCGATCAGTGCAGTCAGGCGTTCCGCCTGCGCTATCGCGGCAAAGACAGCACACTCACCGACGACATGATTCAGCCTGTGCATGAGAAGGTGCGCAAGGCACTGGTCAAGCAGTTTCAGGTGCAGTTGCGCAGTTGAACCTCGACATCAACACAAGACATTCCAGGTGGGAGGTCTGAGGGAAGAAATCCATCGGCTGAACGCGCTCAATCCGATAAGGACCTGACTCTCCCGCCAGATGTTTGAGATCTCTCGCCAGAGTTGCAGGATCACAACTCAGATACACAAGTCGCTGTGGTGGATGGTTGAGGATCATGGCCAGGACGGTGGGCTCCAGACCCTTGCGAGGTGGATCAACCACCAGAGCATCGTGCATTGGCAAAAGAGCGTGCAGATGCCGAGCCACATCGCCATCCAGAAATTGTGTCGTGTTGAGCCTGTTGCGTGCTGCATTACGCCCGGCATGGCGCACGGATGCAGGGCTGATTTCCAGTCCGGTGACACTGTGGCCAGCAGCAGCAAGCGGTAAAGCAATCGTGCCGATGCCGCAGTAGGCATCAATCACGCGTTGATGCGCCTGCGCGCGGCTGAGCCAGTCGCGGATCTGCTCCACCACCCGTTCTGCACGAGGTGTGTTGACCTGAAAAAAGGTGGTGGTTCCAAGCTCAAGAGACAGAGCACAAAATCGCTCCTCGATCGCATCCTGACCTTGAAGGCAAATGGTCTGCTCCCCGAACACAGCATTGCTGCGTTTCGGTTGCAGATTGAGCGTCACACCCTTCAGCTGGGGCCAGCGACGCATCCACACTGCGCTCAACGCCTCAACGCCTTCCAGCGACCGGGTGGCGGAAATCAAAGTGATCAGCACCTCACCGGTTCGCACGCCGATTCGCAATCCCAGGTGGCGAAGACCAGGCTCACCCTGGAGATCTGAATCCATCGGCCAGCGGGTTGATTCCAGATCCTTTTTGATCGGAGCAATCAAGGCATCCAGTCGAGGATCCAGAACTGGGCAGTGGTTGAGATTGACGATGCGATGACTGCCACGCTTGTAGTAACCAAGACGCACCCTTAGCCCATCACGACGGACTGGAATCAATGCCCGGTTTCTGTACCCCAGTGATTCCCGATCGGGACTCACCAGGGCGTTGACATCAGGATCCAGCTGGCCGATGCGAGTCAGCGTGTTGGTCAGTCGCTCCTGCTTCCAGGTGTTCTGTGCCTCGACCGAAAGATGCTGCAGGGAACAACCACCGCAGTCACGGGCAAGAATGCACGGAGGTCGACGAGCATGGGGAGATGAGGAGATGATTTCCACTCTTCGGGCCAGCCACATCCGCCTCTGACGTTGCTGGACTTTGACCTTGGCCTCTTCTCCTGGCAGCAGCTCGGGGACAGCGATCACCCAGCCATTCCAGCGGGCCAGGCCACGCCCCTGCTGATCAAGATCCTCTCCAACAACATCAATAGTCTGTCCCGGATGCAGTGTTTCATTCATCGCTGTCATTGCAATGGCGTAACACCCCTCAGTTCCAACCCATGGCTGGGGTTCATGCCCCTTAAACTGTTCTCAGCATGCCAGCCGTCATGAGCGTTGTAAGGGATCTGATCCTCCAGGCGGATGACGATCTGCGTTACCCGAGCAGTGGTGAACTCCGCTCGATGGTCGAGTACCTCAGTCAGGGTGCCGTACGTCTTGCGGTAGTCAGGATCCTCACGGACAGCGAAAAAAAGATTGTTGATGAATCGGCTCGGCAGCTGTTCGGCCTTCGACCTGAATATGTCGCCCCTGGTGGAAATGCCTATGGGCAGAAGCAACGGGCTCAGTGCCTGCGTGACTACAGCTGGTATCTGAGGTTGGTCACCTATGGGGTTCTTGCAGGCAGCACCGAGATGATCGAACAGATCGGCCTGATCGGTGCCCGCGAGATGTACAACAGCCTCGGTGTTCCCATGCCTGGAATGGTGGATGCCATGCGTTGCATGAGAGAGGCCTCGCTGGTTCTTCTCTCGGAAGAACAACAGAAAATTGCAGGTCCATACTTCGATTATCTGATCAAAGGAATGCAGACCAGCACCTGATTGTCCCGCTGACTGGACCATTGCCTACCCAAACCTGCTGACCCCCCAGTCGTCAAGACATTTGTCTCAGATAAGAAGCATGCCTGGACTCGTGTTGTTTCTTAATTGAGACTCGCAACTTTGCTTTATGGCTGTTTGCGCCGGCCCCTCACCTGGCTTGCGCAAGGTTTACTTGTCGCACATAAGACTAAAAACAAGTCTTGAACTGGTTTCATTCAAGGCAGGTGAGACTGCTGAGCATTTGATGGCAGGAGCCGGCTGGTTGAGCTTGCCCGTCGAGCATGTCCGGTCGCATGAAGCGAGACCAAGCCATCCTGGCCGTGTCCAAAAATCATTGCGTCACTGTGTCAATAGCAGAGACGCAAATACCAAAAACCCAGCTCTAACTGGCCTTAAGCGTCACCAGATCATTCTCTGGACAGGCTTAACGGCGCACTGGACATCACTGCATGCATTCGAACTCTGCTGATTTGGCGGAGATCATCAAAACTTCGACACATCGGATCCAACCAGTAATCACAGCAAGAGTGCAAATAAAACGATGGGAAAAAATGATCTTGATAGAAACTGCTGATCAGTTTCTTGCTGAAACCTGGCATCAAAGAAATCAGGGCCAAAGCGTATTAATAATCTCAACTGAGATCATTGATGAGTCCAGGAACAATTCTCCTTCAAGACTACTGAGACATCTCCTTTTGGCGATACAGCTCTTTGAGCATCTGATAGGCCTCGTTGAGGCGGCGCATGGCATCGGTTGAACCTCCCGAATCAGGATGTACTTCAACAGCCTTGCGTTTGTAGGCGTCGCGAATCGCACGCAATGTCAGGGACTGGCCAGCCTGCGTGGGCAATTCCAGTTGTTTGAGTGCACCATGCAGCGTCATCGTGGACTCGAGTGTTTGGAAGGAGGTGACCTTGCGGCTGCGCTTGAAGCGACTGACAAAGCGACGAATCAACGTTGGGATCCGATCTGGAACTGAAGCACTCGCAAACGGATCCTCCAACACCGCGGCAGCAACAATCACCTGCTCGAAGCGAGGGGAAGGAACCATCCAGCTTTTGCAGAATTCAGTCATGGAGTGATTGACCTGACTCCAAGTGAATGTGCGCCCCTCGGATCCATCGATATGGGGCCAGATGTCACGAGCCATCCACAACATCACAGCCTCCATAACGGTTGGACCTGGATTAGAGCCATAAAGAGTGAGCCAATGGTTCAGGGCAACTTCAGACCAATCCTTGATCTGTTCATCACTGATCACCGGCACAAGCGGAATTTCCGTGCTCGGTTGCCTGCTTGGCGTCAGGCTTTCGCGAATCGCGTTGCTGCGCTTGCGAACAAATCCGGGCAGATCAATACCACCGCCAACGGTTGCTGCATTGCGTGTCGGTGGTTGGGGAGAGACGGGGCGATCCTGCTCATTGTTGGTCGTATTCAGCCCACCGGCTGAGCCAACCAGAACGATGGCTCGATCCTCGTCGTATTGAGGTTGCTGGATCGGTTCTTTGACAAGAGAAGCCTTGGATCTCTCCTCTGCTTCAGAAGCCGTTGATTCCGTTGAACCCTCGGGAGACTGGTCAGCCAGCGGATCCAACTGTGCGCCAGGGGCATCATCCTGATCAAGATCGGGATGAAAGATTTCCTCGAGCAGCCGACGAAGGCATTCCCCCCTGGAACGGGTCTTCCAGTCCTTGCGAAGCTGATCAATCTGGTCGACGAGCTCCTCGGGTAATTCCAGGCTGATGCGCTTGCCGCTCATAGGGCTGTGTCGTTCTGACCGTCAAGCAGGTGTGATCATCGACCCTGCAGGCGACGCAACCATTCCTGTTGAGCACGGATCGCCTCACGGTATCGCTGCTCGAGGCTGCTGTTCACTCTTGACGGCATGATCATGGCAGGAGGCATGGAATTGGATCCACCCCTCGGAGCAACAAGCAGCGGAGGCGGTGGAGGTGTGGTTCTTCTCACAGGCTGCAGAACAGGCCTGGCAACAGGTGCAACAGGCTTCGCGTCCGGAGCAGGTTGAGTGTTAACAGCCGGCGGGGCCACCTCTGGCTTGACCTTGCGGGTCTTCGCTTCAGCTTGCGCCTTTCTTGCAGCTTCCAGCATCTGTTCTCGCTGACGCAGCATGGCCAGCTGAGTGACTGGGACCACGCTGAGCAGATGACCCGGCGTGGCATCGGCTGGATAAACAACACTCACAGTGACAGGGTTGTTTGCTCCACGCTTGAGATCAAGATCCGCGATCGAAAGGCTCTGTCCGGAGCGCATGCCGACATGAACTTCTTGATAACCCTGATCAGTTTTAATGCCGATTGACCCACGGAAGGCCGTGAATGGTGAGCGACCTGAGGCAACAGGATGACTGAGAACCAGCTCATGAGCACCCTCACCCGCAAGATTCAGGTCAACATCAAAACGTACTCCATATGTACCAACGTTATTGACTGCTGAATCAACCATTCGTGTGCTGAGTTGATTGACCTGAATGTCACGAGTGCCGAAATGATGCTTTCGCGTGCTGGTCAAAGGCACATGCAATGAACCCTGAGACAGATCATGCTGAATTGAGGCTTTGTACTCATCACCAAGCGCAACTCCTGCAACGCGGGAGAATACCTGGCCTGACTGAATCTCACGAATGCGATTGAGATAAATTCTTCCAGGTGCAAGTCGTCCACCATCAAGCACAGCAATCAGTGCACGTTCGTCCTGAGTTTCTTCTGCTGCAATCACAGCCATCTGAAAAGGCCCATCACTGCTGCCACGCAGTAGGCCGTTCATGATTCCACGCGCAGGCAAAACACTGCTCACAATCACTTTGCGACTGTTCGGAGGAATAACGACTTCTCTTGAAAGCTTGCGGTCCAATTCGCCACGAAGAATCTGGACTGCCGTCGCATCACCAGGGCCAGTGTTCCAGGGTCTGGGGCCCAGCGGCTTCACCCCCATCAGCTTATTGGGATGATAAGGAGCCTCAAAACTGTTTTTTACTGAACCTCTTTTGAATCGCAACGTGACAGGAGACGAACCGGGATTGATCGCAATGGCAGCAACAGTCAGCAGTCCTCGAGCTCTGCGGCCCCCTAGCTTGCTGGAATCCTGGGGATAGTATTTATGGTGCATATGAACACCAAATTCACCATTGAAAGTGAATGTGGTGTTCTTGAGTGGTTGATTGGTTTCGGCAGCGATTGAACTGCCCGGTGAGGTATCCACCAGGATGCCCGGGCCTTTAACAATCTCAGGTTGATTGGAGTGCAGAACGGGAACGTTATTGAAGCTGCCGTTCAGAGGCCTTGCTCGCTGACCAGCCATCAAAGGGACGTAGGCCTGCACGGGCCTTACAAACTCAGTCGAGAGCGTCCCAACCGAGACGCCAATCAGGACCAGCAGTGGGATTCGGTGAGACACTCGCGACTGGTGACTGGCGGCCATGAACAGGCTCAAGTTCCAAACTTAATCGCCAGAGGAAAAACCGCCAAGCATTTGCGGAGACGCGATAAACGGGCCGTTCTCGCCAGGATGGTGGGAGCTAACAACCCTCTGATGTTTCCACCTTTTGGCTGCTCACCCTGCGCAGATGGCGACTGGCAGCGTCATCATCAGGAACGCAAACTGCGCATGATGCGCTTCTGGCGTGATGGTCTCGAGCGTCAGATCGCTGCTGTGACGGCAGCCATCAGCACTCTTGAGCAGCAGATCGAACGGGATCAGGCCAGCTCCAGCTGAACTGACAGCTGTTGGCGCAGCTGGGCCAGTCCGCGCTTGACGCGACGCTGCACGGTCATGGCACTGACGCCGGTTCTGCTGGCCACATCTCGGAGACTCTGCCCTTTGAGGATCACCTCAACGACTGCGGATTTTTCCTTGCTAGGTAAATCATGGAGCGCCTGGGCAAGCTGTTGGCGATTTTCCGTTCGCTCCATGTCATTGCAGTGATCAGGCTCCTGACTGATCAGGTCATCCTCCAAGGGCAGAAACCGCCGTCGTTGCGTTGCCGCATTGAAACCTGCGCCGATGTCCCGATCACTGTCCTGTTCCGCTCGGGGAAGTCGAATGATTGCCGCTTTGTCGCGTAGATAGTGCAGGATCGCCCCCCTGATATGAGGACGAGCGAATGCCGAGAATGGAATGTCTCTCTGGCCTTCAAAGCGTTCAGCTGCCCTGAGTAAACCCAGTAATCCAACTTGTTGGAGATCGTCAGGATCCTGACCACTTTTGGCTGCATAACGCCTGGCCAACGGTTCTACAAGCCGCATGTGGTGCGCAACCCTTGCATTGCGTCTTAACTGCTGTCTGTTCATTGGTTGCCTGAAGAGGAGCTGATCGACTCCTTCAGACAGACACCGCTGATCAGCTCACTGCATCCGCGGAACCACTGAAACCGGGAACAACCTGCCTGAGCAACTGCTCACCGCCATGGCTCTGAAGCCAGGCCAGGTCGGATCGTTGTGTCGCCAACAGGTAACCAGCAAATCCCAGTGCATTGACACTGAACCCCCTGACCTGGTCTTGACTGCGCTTGATCAGCGCCATCCATGACTGCGTCAGCAACAGGTTGTAGGGAACAGCAGGAGGCTGTCGCGTGGAACGATCACCGAGCCCCAATTGCCAGGCAAGGGAGCGATAAAGGTCATGAAGGATGATCCCCTGGTCGTCTGGATTGCTCGACATTGGACGTTCAGCGATGACACAGCTGTCGACCAGCGGATCGGAGATCTGCCCGTCACATGTCGATACTGCTGGCATCAGCAGACGTTCCGTGAACCAGGACAGTCGCGGACAGATGCGCTCTCCGGGAGCACGGGGCAAGAGCTGAAGATGACGATGGGGCTGACTTGCTCCGGCTCTGGGACCGCTGTTGAAGAACCAGAGACCGGTGCTGTCGTTATCGACCTGCACCAGGGCACGCCAGTCATCAGGTTGAAGCCAGTGAATTTGAGAAGCCCAGTCCTGAGTGATCAGCAACATATGCCCTCGCTCAACGGGGTACTTGTTGAGAATCAGAACGTGATTGTTGTGAATCCGCTCCACCTCGAGTTGTGAATCCCATGGGAGAAAGGGATTTGGCTTGGGCCCCTCAGGTCTGTGGTGCTTGGGAAGAGCCGCATTCAGCTGACGCAGTTCGAACTGTTCCGCCCTGGGTCCTGAGAGCTCGATCGTGGAAGTACCGAGGGGAATCAGGGCTCCACAGTTCCTGGCCTGTTCGGAGCGCTCCAGCGCCTTCGACCAGAAATGCTTCTCACCCATCGGATTTGATCCTCGCCAGGGAGGCCCCGGCGTAGTACCTGCCAAGGATCTCGTTGAATCGAAGCCCCTGCTGAGCCAGCTCCTGAGCACCATGCTGACTCATGCTTGCACCGAGATGTCCATGTGCTTCATCGGAGATCTCCTGTGTGGAGGCATACAACGACTCAACCAGTCCACCCTTGAAACTCAACACCAGTCCCCGTGTCGCTTCAGTGGCCTGGATCGTTGACGAGCTGCTGCTGGTTCTTCCTGCGTAAGCCTGCCAGCGAGTCGTGTCTCCGAGGTTCCAGTCGTTGCTGGCGGGTCGGAGCATGTGTACGAGGCCGTAGGAGCGTGCGGCTACGGCCTGGGCCTTGAGCGCTTCCCCATTCCAGTGACTGGGCATTTCAGCTCCCACAACGGAGGCCACATAGCGTTCGAGGTTGATCTGGTTGATCGCGAGCCATCCCTTTCCCCTGTTGAGCAGGTGAATCGTTCCTTCATAGGCACGACCATTCACCAGCACCGATCCGCCGGTACTTCCGCAACTGAAAAGACCTGTGTTGGCCTGGATGAGCATCCTATTGAGAACACCTGGCTGAATGGGAGTCCCACCCTGCGTTCTGCAATCCGCTCCATCCTGGGTACTGACATTCCTTAACGGGCGCTGACTCAACAGGGCAATGCGCACCTGGGGATCAACGCTCTCACTCGGCGCTGGCACAGCAGGGACAGATCCGGCTGAAGGATCCAATCCTTGCTTCTCAGCTGGCTGGGCCGCTTGGAGCGGCTGCTTCTCACTGTCGAGTTGAGCCTCATCATCAAACAGTGCGCTGAGAAGAGCCTCTGTGTCTTGGCTCGCTGTGTTGAACCGCCCGGCACTGGTGGACCAGGCAATCATTGCGGCCAGACCCACACTCGCCGTCAAAGTCAGCAACAGTGGTCGAACGAGACGCATACCCGCTGAGACGGAGATGGAATCATGCCTGAAATCTGCTCCGAAAGCTGGCAGGGACGAGCTTTGGTGGTTGGAGGCGGCGGAATCGGGCGGGCATTGAGTTCGGAACTGGCACGCCGCCAGCCCTCACTGCTGGTGACGCTGGCGACCCGCCAACCCTTGTCAGATCGGGAGTGGAGCGTTGACCTGCAATCCCCGGACAGTCTCAGCCAACTGACCGAACAACTCAGTGATGACCCCCATCCTCTGAGGGTCGTGATCAATGCGACAGGACGTCTCCACAGTCCCTCCTATCAACCTGAAAAGCGGCTGCAACATGCCGAACAATCAGCTCTGCTGGACTCTTTTGCCATCAACGCAGCCGGACCTCTGCTGCTTGCCAAGTCAGTCGAGCCTGTTCTGAACAGAGACACACCCTTTCATTTCGCCAGCCTGAGTGCCAGGGTCGGCAGCATCGGCGATAACCGCAGCGGCGGCTGGTACGCCTATCGCGGCGCCAAGGCAGCACAGAACATGATGCTGCGCTCTCTGAGTCTCGAGTGGGCGCGACGTCTGCCGCTGGCGACGGTGACTCTTCTGCACCCTGGAACGACAGACACAGCCCTTTCGAAGCCCTTTCAGAGCTTTGTACCCAAAGAGAAGCTGTTCAGCCCTGAAAGGGCAGCAAGGCATCTTGTGGATGTCCTGATGCAGCAGACACCATCCGACACCGGTCGATTTCTCGCCTGGGATGGTCAGGCCATTCCCTGGTGAGCATGCTTTTTCAGGATCTCCAGGGGAATGATCTCAACAGTGCTGGATTCGGTGGAGTCCAGGAGAACAGGCGGAGCCATCCCATCCTCATGGGCTTCCTTCCAGCGAGGGGCACACACACACCAGTGATCTCCAGGCTGAAGACCAGGGAAACCAAACTCGGGCATCGGAGTGGTCAGATCATTGCCCTGGGCCCTGCTGTAGCTGAGAAAGCTTTCCGTCATCACGCAACAGACGCTGTGACGTCCGAGATCCCCCACATCTGTTCGACAGTGTCCATCTCTGAACCATCCGGTCATTGGTTGACAACTGCAGACCTCCAGAGGCTGACCTAGAACGTTCAGATCGATAGCCTGGACTTCGTTTTGGGGCGATGTTTCAGAGCTCATTACGCCATGCAATCCACGAGGAGTCTGCCGAAGGAGTGGCACATTGCGCGACAAGATGGTTGACGGATCCAGGGGGCGAGGCGTTAAAGGTCAATCAGTTATGCCTCCTCGATGGATTGGGAGTTCACTGAAGACGCAGCGTTCCTCGCCCTCTGCGACGCCTTCCGCGAGAGCGGGGAATCCTCGGCGATTGAGTTCCTCGCCAATGGTGAAGGAGCATTCCACTTTCAGGACCTGTCTCAGAATGCTGCGGGGGAGGGGATCGACCTCAGCGAATCCAGTGCCCTCGAGGAATTTCAACAGGAAGTGATCGACACGATGGAGAAGCTCTGCCAGGAATAATCCGCAGAGCTCCATCAGCGGCTTGGGTCAGCCGTAGAAGAAGCTGATCTCCTTAGCCTTCAGACCTTCCCATCCAGCATCGATCAGGCGCTGATTGAGCGTTGCCTGATCGAAATGTTTAGCGCCAGTTCTGACCACCCTGTTGCGCATCGATTTTCGGACTCCACTGCGCTTGCGCTGGCCCTCAAGCGTCATCACTTCCCTGTACAGCGTCAGCATCTGAGCAGGCAGAGGAGATCCATCCAGATCGATCCCTGCATTGATCGCCTCGTCGATGGCGCCGGGCCCACTGAGATCCATGGTGATGCGGTGAATGACAGCTGCAGTCTGCAACAGTGATTTGGCTCAGGCACTGAAGTAGCGGGCTTTGCTGTGCAACGCCACCAGTGCAGTGGTGCTCTGTTCCGGGTGCAGCTGGTCACCTTCATCCATGCTCAGGCCGACTCGTTCAGCGCCCAGCCACAGCAGCTGTTGCCGTGAATCCGCCACGTTGGGACAAGCCGGGTAGCCGAAGGAGTAACGACTGCCCCTGTAGCGCTGAGCCAACACATCTCTGAGCTTCATATCCTCGGGATCCGCAAATCCGCATTCACGTCTCACACGGGCATGGGTCCATTCGGCCAGGGCTTCGGCCATCTGGACGGCCAGTCCATGGAAGAAAAGGTAATCGCTGTAGGAATCAGACTCGAACAGCTGTTGAGCAAAGACTGACGCCTGTTCTCCCATGGTGACCGCCTGCATGGGCAGAACATCGCTGGGACCTCCCTCAACGAGGTCCCTGTAGAAGTCGGCGATGCAGTAGCGGTTGCCGCCACGCTGGCGTGGCAGTGAAAAGCGGCCAAGCTGACGTGATCCATCCTGGTCAAAGACCACGACATCATTGCCCTCACGCCCGCAGGGGAAATAGCCATAGGCAACTGCAGGGTGCAGAAGGCTTTCATCGATTGCGCGTTCAAGCCAGGCCTGCAGAACGGGTTCTGCCTTGGCTTGCAGATCAGCCTCATAGTCCTCCCGTGACTGACCTTTGACCTTGCGCATCTGCCACTGACCAGCGAACAGAGCCTGTCGATCGAGATAGGCCATCACCTCCGGCAGAGGTATTTCAGCGTCTCCCTGCAACACCTTCGGACCCAGGAACGAAGGCTGAACAGCTGCTTCCTCAGGCACCGTTTCCGATCGATCAAAACTGACAGGTACCGGGTCGACCTTGGCCTGCTTCAGCGTTTCGCTTGCCGTCGAATCATCGGTCGTTCCTGGATCCGAGCTGGAACCCGATTCACCCCCAAGCGACAGGCCCTCGGGGGTGCCGTTGAGGAATCCCTTTTCGTTGTCCCAGGAATCGGATTGACGAGCATCAACGAAAGCATCCATGAAACGCAGATCGGTAAATGCGTCCCTGCCATAGAGAACCTTGCCGTTGTACACCTCACTGCAGTCCTTGTTGACAAACCTGGGAGTCAGAGCAGCACCCCCGAGGACAACAGGAACGTTGATTCCAGCTTCATTGAATGCTGAAAGATTGTCTTTCATGAATGCAGTGGATTTCACAAGAAGTCCACTCATCGCGATGCAGTCAGCCTGATGTTTTTCTTGGGCAGCAATAATGGCACCAACGTCTTGCTTAATGCCCAGATTGATCACCTCATAACCATTATTAGTGAGAATGATGTCAACAAGATTCTTGCCGATGTCATGAACATCTCCCTTTACTGTGGCAATCAGGAATTTTGCCTTGGCCGACCGTTCGCTATCACTTTTCTCCATGTGCGGTTCAAGGAAAGCAACCGCTGATTTCATGGTTTCAGCGGATTGCAAGACGAAGGGAAGCTGCATCTGTCCAGAGCCGAACAGTTCACCCACAACCTTCATTCCATCAAGAAGAAAGGTATTCACGATCTCAAGAGGTTTGTAGTTCTCAAGACCCTTATTCAACGCTTCTTCCAGACCGATCCGTTCACCGTCAATGATGTGCTGCTTGAGCCGCTCCTCAACGGGAAGATCAGCCAAAGATGGGCCTGAGGAGCGGGCATCCTTGGTACTGACACCCTCAAAAAGCGTGGTGAGCTCTGCGAGTGGGTCATAGATGCAGACATCCCCGTCAAATCGTCGGGAATCGTTGATCAGATCGCGACAAACCTGCTGATGATCCTCCTCAATCTTGATCAGAGGCAGAATCTTCGCCGGAGAAACGATTGCGGCATCCATTCCCGCCTCACAGCAGTCGTGAAGGAAAACGGAATTGAGCGTAATCCTGGCCGCTGGTGAAAGACCGAAGCTGACGTTCGAGACACCGAGCAAAACGTGAACACCAGGCAGTTCACTCCGAATTCGACGAATCGCTTCGATCGTTTCAATGGCATTGCGCCGGTCCTCTTCGATGCCCGTTGAAATGGGGAGTGCGAGTGGGTCGTAAAATATTTCTCGAGCTGGAATACCAAACTCAACGGCATCTCTGTAAGCACGTTTTGCAATGGCGACTTTTTTCTCAGCCGTTCGCGCCATGCCTTCCTCATCAATGGTGCCGACTACCACAGCTGCGCCGTAACGGCGAGCCAGTTCAAGCACCTTGAAAAAACGCTCATCGCCATCCTCATAGTTGGTGGAATTGAGGATGCACTTACCCCCGGCAACTTTCAGTCCGGCCTCCATTTTCTGCCACTCAGTTGAATCGAGCATCAATGGCAGATTCACATTGGTGACCACACGAGTCACCAGCTCATGCATATCTTTCTCACCGTCGCGTCCCACATAATCGACATTGACATCGAGCACATGGGCGTTCTCCTTCACCTGCCCCCGTGCAAGACCAACAAGACCATCCCAATCCTCTTCATTGAGCAGTTCACGCACCTTTCTTGATCCGCTTGCATTCAGTCGCTCGCCGATGATCAGGAAGGAGTTATCCTGGAAATACGGTGTAGCTCCGTACAGCGAAGCTGCGGCCGGTTCATAACCCAGCTGCTGTCGTTCAAGGTGATGCGTCCTCACCTTCCTGTTGGCCGGTTTCAGTTCATCGGAGATTTCAGAAAGCGCTTTGATGTGGGCCGGTGTGGTGCCGCAACAGCCACCGATGACCTGAACGCCAAGATCCTCAACGAAGTGCATGAGCTGCATTTTCAGCTCAATGGGGGTAAGTCGGTAATGGGCAACGCCGCCGATGTTCTCAGGAAGTCCGGCATTGGGGATGCAGCTCACCACAAACGGCGAGTACTCGGCCAGATACTTGATGTGCTCCTTCATCTGCTCAGGACCGGTGGCACAGTTCAAACCGAGCACATCGATCGGAAACGGTTCGAGAATCGAGACCACTGCTGCGATATCCGAGCCAACCAACATGGTTCCCGTGGTTTCCATCGTTACGGACACCATCAGTGGCCGTCGTTGCCCACTAGCGGCGAAGGCATCCTCAACGCCCTGCAGCGCCGCCTTGATCTGGAGCACGTCCTGACAGGTCTCGATGATGAACAGATCCACATCACCGGCAATCAGACCTGCCGCCTGATCGCGGAAGGAGGCGCGCAGCGTGTCGAAATCAATGTGGCCAAGGGTCGGGAGCTTCGTGGTGGGCCCCATCGAACCAGCCACAAAGCGCGGCTTCTCTGCGGTGCTGTATTCATCAGCCATCTCACGTGCCAGTTGCGCTGCACGCTTGTTGAGAACAAAAGCCTGATCCTCGAGGTCGTATTCCGCCAGCACCACGGACGCCGCACCGAACGTGTCCGTCTCGATCACATCACAACCTGCCTCCAAAAACTGGCGATGCACGGCCTGAACCGCGTCAGGACGGGTGATCACCAGGTTTTCGTTGCAGCCCTCGAAAACTTCACCGCCGAAATCAGCAGCAGACAGATCCATCTGCTGCAAGGAAGTGCCGGTGGCACCGTCAAACACCAGAACAGGACGACTGGGATCGTGCAGTCGCTTCAGGAAGCGTGATGATTCAGTGATGGATTTGGTCTGAACTGCCTGCATCACCACTGATTCGGTCAGGTCATCCTAAGAAATGCTGGGATCAGAGCCCCGCTGCTGATGGCCTGAACAGGGACGCTGCTTGCTCAGCTCTCCAGTTCGATACGGGTGACCCAGTGGGCGTACTGCTCATCACGCCCCTCGGTGATCGCCACAAGCTTGGAACGGAGCGCTTCCATCAACGGTCTGTGGTGCGAGAGAATCGTTGATTCCAGCTGGCGGATTGGACTGATCTTGGCCGCTGTTCCGGTCAGGAACACTTCATCGGCGATGAACAGCTCGGTCTTGTCGACCGGCCGCTCGATCACCTCGATGCCCATGCCCTTGGCCAGTTCGATCACACTGGCCCGCGTGATCCCCTCGAGGATGTCCTGATCGACACCCGGGGTGATCAGCTGGCCGTCGCGGACGATGAACAGATTCATGCCGCTGGCTTCACTCACCTTGCCGCGGGTGTTCATCAGCAGGGCTTCATCAAAACCGCTGGCGACAGCCTCCGACTTCGCCAGCGAGCTGGTGATGTAAGCGCCGCTGATTTTGCCTCGCAACGGTAAGGAGCGATCCTCCTGACGAGTCCAGCTGCTGATGCGACAACTCACTCCATCCGGAGAGAGATAGTCACCCAGCTCCAGGCCATAGATCAGAAAATCGGTCTCGATGTTGTGCAGTCTTGGCGCGATGCCCAGATCACTCGTGTACACGAATGGCCTCAGATAAATCGGTGTGGTGGGCTTATTGGCATGAAGTATCGCTGTGAGAGCTTCCATCACGGTCTCTTCAGCGAGCTCAGCCATCAACAGATGGGCGCTCTGAGACAGCCGACGGGCGTGTCGGTCGGCACGGAACAGGAGCATTCCTCCCGGTTTGACGGGATCAGGAATGGCCCGCATCCCACCGAAGGCTCCAGTGCCGTAATGCAATGCATGCGTCGCCACCGACACCTTGGCTTCCTCGAAAGGAACGCAGCGTCCCTGAAACCAGGCGTAGGGAAGGAACTGATGCATCGCTGAGGGTCCGTTGACCAGATCTTCTCACCCGTCAGTTCCAGATCGTCTTGTCCTCTGGAGAATGGGGAGATGCACCGCCTAAGCAGCCTGCCAGGGGCCGACATCGATGGGCCGATCTCCTACGTGGAGCAACCCTCTGCGCCGGTGATGTTTCTCACCAGCGCCAGCTCGGACATTTCCGCCCTAGCAAGAGTTCTGGACAGGCCGAAGCAAGTGTTCTGGCAGAACAAGATCCGTGCACTGCCGCTCGATGCCCTCGACCATCCAGCCCAGATCGATCATTACCTGGCCGTCTGCACGGGCGAGACACAGCTGATCGTGATCAGATTGCTCGGTGGTCGCGGTCACTGGTCCTACGGCCTTGAGCAGTGCTGCTCATGGGGTTCACAACAGCCGGGGCGGCAGCTGCTTGTTTTGGCCGGCACTCCCGAACAGGACCGTGAACTGCATCCACTCAGCAGCCAGCCTGAGCCCTTCTGTGATGCCATGGCGCTGCTGTTGCGAGAAGGAGGAGCAGACAACCTGCAGCGTTGGCTCGACGGACTGCAATGGATTCTCGCCAGGGCAGCAGGCGCGGCATCTGCCACGGATCCACCCTCACTGACGCTGACGGCCAGCCCCGATCCCGACCCCTACGACTGGCGGCATGAAGAGGGGCCGACAGTCGGCGTGCTTCTCTATCGCGCCCATCGCCAATCAGCGGATGTTCACTGGTGCGATGTTCTGCTCGACGCCCTTCGAGCGCGGGGACTGGCCCCCAAAGCACTCTGGGTGAGCAGCCTGCGTGATCCGGCCGTACAGAGGGCTGTGAAGGACCTGTTCCGGCAGCAGTCGGTGGAGTTGGTGATCACCTCCACATCATTTGCGTCTGTTCAGTTCTCGGAAGCAGGTCTTGGTGCGCCTCTCTGGGATGAACTGGATCGTCCTGTTCTGCAGATGCTGAGCTCCGGACGTTCCCGTGACCGTTGGCAGAAGTCCTTTCAGGGTCTTGATCCGATTGATCTATCACTTCAGGTTGTTCTGCCTGAACTGGATGGTCGAATCACAACGCGCATTGGCGCCTTCCGCGAAGTGGACCACGCGGATGAGCGATTGTGCACGGCCGTCAAACGATTGCAGCCTGATGGCGCTGGTCTGAACTGGATTGCCGAACACGCCAGGGCCTGGGTCGAACTACGTTGCTCGAAAGCCGAAAACCGTTCACTGGCACTGGTCTTGGCGAATTATCCGCTCAGGAACGGCCGCCTGGCCAATGGCGTCGGTCTCGACACGCCTGCCAGCTGTCTCAACATCCTGCACTGGCTTCGCAAGGACGGATTCGACCTGGGTGAGCAGCTTCTCCCTGAGGATCCTGATTTCCTGATCCAACAGGTTCTCAACGGTCGAACCAACGATCCGGAAAGTCACACCAGGCCACCTCTCACCTACCTGCCGCTTTCTCACTACCAGCGCTGGTGGACATCGCTGCCTGAAGCCGCCAGGTCGCCGATCCTGCAACGCTGGGGTGAACCTGAGACAGCGGTCGATCTTGAGCCTCACGGCTTCCCAATCCACGGACTGCGATTCGGACGTGTGGTTGTTCTGGTGCAGCCCAGTCGTGGCTATGACGCCGATCAGCTCAGTGATCTGCATTCTCCGGATCTTCCCCCTCCCCATCGCTATCTGGCGCAGTACCTCTGGCTGCGGGAAATCCACCACTGTCAACTAATGCTGCATGTGGGCAAGCACGGCAGTGCGGAATGGCTGCCGGGGAAGTCAGTGGGCCTCAGTCCGAGCTGTGCGCCTGCGCTCGCGCTCGGTGCCATCCCCCATCTCTATCCCTTCATCGTCAACGATCCAGGCGAGGGGTCGCAGGCCAAGCGTCGTGGTCATGCGGTGATCCTGGACCACCTCACCCCTCCCCTCGGCAGGGCTGGTCTGCATGGACCGATGCTGTCCCTGGAATCACTTCTGGATGAATACATCGAAGCGAGGCAACTCGGCGCCTCCCGATGCGATCAAATCCAACAACAGCTGATCCAACAGCTGATCGATCTGAACTGGCCTTCGGTTGAAAGGATCCTGGCGAACCAGAGCTCATCAGCAGAGATCGGTGACCTGCTCGAGCAGGTTGAGACCTACCTGTGTGAACTCAAGGAAGCGCAGATCAGAACAGGCCTGCATCGCCTGGGGGAGCATCCACAACCAACTCAACTGGCTGAGTTGTTGCTGGCGATCGCCCGCTCCCCGGCGTCCGATCGTCCTGGACTCACCCAGTGGATGAGCCGCAGTGTCGGCCTGGAATGCGATCCCTGGAAGGACGAGGACGGAGCTTTGCTGTCCGATCAGGATCGGCAGATCCTGGAACGCCATGGCTGCCATCAGCCTCGGCGACTCAGTGATGCGGTGGAGTGGATCGAGACTCAGGCCGAACAGCTTCTGCTGCAGCTGATCGACGGCGAAAAATCAGATCAGCATGACCAGGCGAAACCACTGAACCACTGTTTTCAGCAACTGCTGAGCTCAGAAACCTTGCCTGGTCCACTCCAGTTCATCAAGACTGATCTCTGGCCCAGGTTGAAGCAATCGGCCAGTCATGAACATCAGGCCGTGCTGGCGGCCGCTGGCGGCCGTCGCATTGCCAGCGGACCCTCCGGTGCACCAACCCGTGGACGGGATGACGTTCTGCCGACGGGACGCAACTTCTATTCCGTGGATCTTCGTGGTCTGCCGACAGAAGCGGCCTGGGATCTGGGACGCCGCAGTGCGGAACAGCTGCTGGATCTCTACGAACTCGAGGAAGGGGAACCCCTGCGAAACCTGGCCTTGTCTGTCTGGGGGACAGCCACCATGCGCAATGGAGGCGAAGACATCGCGCAGATGTTTGCCCTGCTCGGCGTGCGGCCCATCTGGGATGGCCCGACACGGCGCATGGTGGACCTCGAGCTCATCCCCTTGACTGTGCTGGAGCGACCGCGTGTGGATGTCACCCTGCGCATGTCGGGATTGTTCCGGGATGCTTTTCCCCAACTGCTTGCCTGGGCCGATCGTGCGCTGTCGATGGTGGCTGGTCTGGAGGAAACCGACAGAGACAATCCCCTGGCAGCATTGACACGCCGCCAGGGGCCTCAGGCCCGTCTGTTCGGATCCGCACCGGGCTCCTACGGTGCTGGACTTCAGGCCTTGATGGACTCAGGTCAGTGGGAACGGCGTGATCAGCTCGGAGAGGCGTACCTGGCATGGAGTTCCTGGCGCTACGACGCTGAAGCGACAGCCCATTCAGACCGGGAAGGGCTGGAACAGGCTCTCCGGAACGTTCAGGTTGTGCTGCACAACCAGGACAACAGAGAACACGACCTGCTCGATTCCGATGACTACTACCAGTTCCAGGGGGGCCTGGCCGCTGCAGTGAACCGGGTCAGCGGCAAAGATCCGAAACTGTTCTTTGCTGATCATTCCCGAAGCGAACGGCTGAGGATTCATCGTCTGGATCGGGAGATCGACAAGGTGGTCCGCAGCCGACTGCTCAACCCTCGCTGGATTGAGGGAATGATGCAGCACGGATACAAGGGCGCCTTCGAGATGGGTGCAAGCCTCGATTACCTGTTTGCCTATGACGCCACCACCGGTGCTGTGCCCGATTGGTGTTACAGCCGAATCGCTGAAAGCTGGCTGCTTGATCCGGATGTCAGAGACTTCCTGCTGAAACGGAATCCATGGGTCATGAGAGACATGGCCGAACGTTGCTTGGAGGCAGCGACAAGGGGTCTGTGGAAAGACGCCGATCCCGCGCTGCTCGAAGCCATCAGACGCGTGTTGCTCGACTCTGAGCGAGCGGTTGAGGCAGGCAACTTCTGCGCCTGAGACGACGATTCATTTGTTGAGATCGCGCACCATTGACAGGAATGGGTCGATTGAACCGGGTTTGTTGCTCTTCTGAGCGCTTGAAGAGGAAGGGGAAGGCTTCGGTTCTTCCTTGGGTTTGAGCTCCTGTTTGCGGGCGAGGGGAGCAGCATCTGGAGCAGCGAGAGCGTTCACCCCTGCCTGCTTCAAAGCGTTCCCCTTGAGCCGCTCGTCGAGTTCCGATTGCGACATCGTTTCGGCAAAGGTTTTCTTCACCGCCTTGGGGACACCCGTATTGACGCTGACCGTTTCTTTTTTGACGACCTGATCACCAAGGCCCTCACTGCGTCGATCGACTTTCAGATCCGTGGCGTCCACCTCAGTGACCATCTCTTTCATGCCAGGACTGTCAAGGGTTCCTGGAAACGTGTGGCGGATGGTCTTGGACTCGCGCATGTAGTTGCGATCGCCAAACGATGAGGCGCTGTCGCTGTCAAGGAAAAAAGCCTCCTGTTTCGGCTTCTTGGCCTTGGGACCCTTTGGAGGCTCGTTTTGATCCGAGCCGGAATTAAGCAGACGATCGAAAAGGCCCATACCCGCAGACAGCGAAGTTTGTCGAACTTAGCGACCTTCTAGGTCCAAGCCGTGACTGTCTGTTCCACACGTACGCAAAAGGCCAAGGTTCTTCAAGCGGCGATCAATGGCTTCGCAGACCACGGGAGACCAGCTCCAACGGGGTTGCATGTCGTAGTCGTACCAGGCTTCACCTCCATCAAATCCAAGTTCTGCAGCGGCATCAATCAAATCAGCGAAGCCGACTCTGTAACGGCCTGGATGAGCAAGAATCGCCAGCCCTCCTGCCTCATGAATCGCCTCACAGACGCTCTCAGCTCTGAGAGCTTCACCCACTGCGGCATCACCGTGGTTGTAAACAGCGAGTGCCCTGTGGGCGGGTTCGAAACCGAGGGCAAGCACGTGGACAAGGCAACCACGCAGGATTGAACTGATTTCCATGCCACTCCAGAGCGTGGGGACCGTCTCTCCGAGATCACGCCGCTGCTTGAGCCAGTCCTGCATCGGTTGGAAGGACGCACTGGAATGGTGATCCGTAACAGACAGTTGGGTCAGTCCCTTGGCGGACGCCTGCCGGATCAGAGCAAGAGGTTCGAGACTCCCGTCACTGCAGAGGGTATGGCAGTGAAAATTGAACTGACCTGGACAGCTGTCCGGTCCAACTGTCTCCAGCACGGCCCTCAAAGGATGGTGATCAGCCGGCATGGGATGCCTTTGTGGAGGCTGCTTCGTTTCCAGCAGCACTGCCAGCAGCATTGATCGCTGAAGCTTCATGCGCAGCAGCCTCATGGACAGCAGCTTCATGGGCAGCAGCATCGCTAGCAGCGGCCTCTGCACGAAGCCGGCGCCAGCGGGCATAAAACTGAATCGAGCCCGCCATGAACACCACCAGCGCAACGATGAACCAGGTGGCTGCACTGGTGGGGAACTGGGTCTTGAACACCACCAGCATCACCACGATCACCAGCAGCAGCGTCGGCAGCTCATTCAGAGCCCTCAACTGTTTGCCATTCCAGGTGAAGGTTCCGGCCTGCAACTGAGCCATCACTCGGTAGCAAAAGGCGTGATAAGCCAGCAGAGCAGCCACGAAGGCCAGCTTGGCGTGCATCCAGCCCTGCTGAAGCCAAGCCGGCTGAGCAATCAACAAACAGATCGCCATCGACACCGCGACCACCATCCCCGGTGTCGTGATGATGTTGGCGAGGCGCTTCTCCATCAAGCTGTATTGCTGCTGGAACGGCACGCGCAGTTCGGGCTCCAGCTCTTCAGCTTCCACGTGATAGATGAACAACCTCACCAGATAGAAGAGGCCTGCAAACCAAACCACCACACCAACGATGTGCAGTGTTTTGAACCAGAGATAGGCCTCAGGAGGAAGCGACATCACAAGGGACGGTATGAATTGACCATAGGCAGGGTTCAGGTCATCGAGTCAAGGAATGCCTCAGCCCGGCGTTGATGAGACACCAAAACCTCCGGATCCATACGGTCCAGGTTGCGAGCCATCATCGCCAGCCGGAACTGGCCACGGAAGAAGTCCTCGTGTGTCTTGATGAAACTCCAGAAAAGTCCATCCCAGATCTCGCACCACTCTCCTTTGCGGTAATCCGACATCTTGCGCACGTAATTCGAGCCGGAGAGATAGGGCTTGGTCGAGAACAGCCCTCCGTCAGCAAACTGACTCATGCCGTACACATTCGGGACCATCACCCAGTCATAGGCGTCCACAAACAGCTCCATGAACCATCGGTAAACACGATTGGGATGAAAACCGCAAAGCAGCATCACATTGCCCAGAAGCATCAGTCGCTCGATGTGATGGCAATAACCGGTGTCCAGAGCATGCTGAATGGCGTCATCGATAGGAGGCAGACCGGTCGTGCCCCGATAGAAGGCTTCTGGGATGGGCCTGTCAACGAACGCCCAGAAGTTGCCGGTGCGCATCTCAACCCCGTGGCGCTTGTACATCGCCGCCATGAACTCACGCCAGCCGATGATCTGGCGGATGAAACCTTCTAGGGAATTCAGCGGCACATCACCCTCGGCGGCCCTTTCAAGGGTGCGATCAAGAACCTGCTGCGGTGTCAACAGACCGATGTTGAGCATTGGGGTGAGCACGCTGTGCCACATCACCCGATGCTGAGTGCTGATGGCATCCTCATAGGCGCCGAAATCTCGTAATCGCTGGCTGAGAAAGTCCTGCAGCCAGGCATCCGCGGACTGATGGTCCAGCGGATAAGCGAACAAATCCCACTGGCCGATCAGCGGCAGATTTTCCTGTTCCAGCTGCTGACGCGACCGATCCACGACAGCAGCGGAGCTGGCTTTCGGTTCCTGAGGAACAGCGATTCCTTTCGGCAGCTTTTTGCGGTTGTCGGCATCAAAACTCCAACGACCACCGACGGGACCGCCGTCGGTCTCGAGAAGAACATTCAGACGTTTGCGCTGCATCTCATAGAACTTGGCCATGAGCGGCTTGCGTCCGGCGGCGAAGTGCTCGTTGATCACCGCATCCGGCGTCAGCAACATCGGAGTTGAGCTGATCTCGATGTTGCAGCCGTTCAGCTCTGCAAATCGACGCAGTCGTTTGCTCAGCACATCGTCAACAGGATCCGCCAGATGGAAGTGCCTGTAACCGATGGCGAACAGAGCCTGGAGATGTCCATGCGTGTCTGGCGCCTGGTGATGGCGTCGTTCTAGAACTGTGAAGCCGCGTCCCCGCAGTCCTTCCGCGTAGACGGATAGGGAACATCGGTGCAGCAACAGCCGCTGACGATGCACCTGCATCGGCCAGCGCGGATCCGTGCCGAAGAAGAGCGGATCCTCAATCAGAGCCACCGGCCTGCCTGGCTGCAGGCTGGGATGGTCGGCAAACAGCTGATGCGGATAAATGACGGTGAGATCCAACCTCAACCCTCCCCGGCCAGACGACATGCACGTCGTCCGATGGATGTGGCATAGGCCCTGTCCACCGGACCTGACATGGGACTGAGCTGGCCTGCCCTGCAGTTCATCACGACCTTTTCTCTGTGACCCAGCTGGTCATTGAGTTTGAGCACGAGCTGCCAGTGATTCTTGGCACTGCGTGTGATGTCATCGGCGCAGACCGGCCCCGTACAGAGTCCTGGTGAGGCAATGACCGCAAGAGGAGAGATCAAACCGACCATAAGAAACATCCCCAGCGCTGCCAGTGTGAAAGCACGGATCATGGCGTCGAGGATCCCGGGTCTTGAATCTGCCCATCCTGCTCTGCATCCTGATCAGGGTGGAAAAAGCGATGGATATCTCGGGCCAGTGCCGGACCGACACCTGGCGCCTGAGCGAGGGTCTGCACCGATGCCAGCTGGATGGCGTCAATGGAATGGAAATGGGCCAGCAGATCCTTCACCCGTTTTGGACCCACGCCGGGGATATCAGACAGACGGGAGCGTTTCATCCGCTCACCCCGTTGCTGGCGATGAAAGCTCACGGCGAAGCGGTGAGCTTCATCGCGAAGGCGACGCAACAGAGCCACTCCGAGCTGATCCGGTTCACTCTCGAGCGGATGACTTTCACCCGGCAGAAAGATTTCTTCTCTCTGTTTGGCCAGGGAGCAGACGTTGAGATCCTCTTGGAGGTCCAGCTCTCTGAGAGCTTCCATCACTGCAGAAAGCTGACCTTTGCCGCCATCAATCATCACCACATCTGGCCAGTCGTTGAGACCATCGGTTTGCAGTGCACTTCCCCCCCTGTGACGCAGAGCTCCAACATCAACGCCTTCAGCCTTGGCACGAGCCCAGCGGCGGAAGCGTCGCCGCATGATTTCAGCCATGGCCATGAAGTCATCGCTGTGCCCGGACCTGATGCTGCTGCTGCGAATCTTGTACTTGCGATAGTGCTGCTTGGCGGGTAAGCCATCAATGAAGACCACCTGGGATGCAACCGCATCACTGCCCTGAATGTGACTGATGTCATAACCCTCGATCCGTCGAGGCGGCGAGGGCAGCTCCAGAAGCTGAGCCAGATCCTCGGTGGCGAGAGCCTGCTGCTCCTGACCCTGTTTCGCCCGTTGGAGCTCATAGTCGGCATTGCGCTGAACCAGTTCGATCAGATCTGCTTTCTGACGCTGCTTCGGGCAGTGAATCTGAACCTTGCGTTCGCGCTGTTCCGTCAGCCACTCCTCAAGCAGAGGCTGTTGGAGAAGTGGATGCTGAACCAGCAACTCAGGTGGAATCTCAACTGCATCCACCTGGCTGTAATGCTCCTCAATCACCCGCTGAAGGATCTGACCGGGATTCTGATTGGAGGCGTCAGCCATATATCCAAGTCGACCGACGAGCTTGCCAGCCCGCATTTGAAACAGCTGAACAGCGGCCAGCCGTTCATCGGCAGCCATGGCAATCACATCACGGCTGACGGAGGCATCGGGCAAGCTCATCTTCTGATCTGCAGTGAGCTGATCGAGTCCTTTGAGCTGATCACGCACTTTCGCAGCTGCTTCGAAGTCCAGACGTTCGGCGTAACGTTCCATCTGTTGATGGAGGAGTTTCTGAAGCTCATCACTTCGCCCCTGAAACACCATCGCCACTTTGCGCAGCGTGCGGTGATAATCCTCTGAACTGATCTGCTCCTGGCAGACCCCAGGACAACGTCCGATGTTGTAGTTCAGACAGGTGCGGTCCTGATGCAGTGGCCTAGGACGCTGCCTGAGTGGGAACACCCGCTTCACAAGGAACAACGTCCTTCTCAACAGACCCACATCGACATAGGGACCGTAGAAGCGATCCAAAGGACTTCGAAAGCGGCGACGCCTGGTGATGAAAATTCTCGGGTAGGCCTCACTCCATGTGATGCAGAGGTAGGGATATTTCTTGTCATCCTTGAGCAGCACATTGAAGTGCGGCTGCTGGTTCTTGATCAGATTGGATTCGAGCGCGAGGGCCTCCGCCTCGCTGTCGGTCACGATGAACTCAATCTCACAGATCTGACGCACCATCAAGCGGATGCGCGGGCTCAGATCGTGGCGGCTGCGGAAATAGCTGCGTACCCGGCTGCGCAGACTCTTGGACTTGCCCACATAAAGCAGACGATCCTCCGCGTCTCGCATCAGGTAACAACCGGGTTCGGTCGGGATTTCCTTCAGCCGACGTTCCAGGCGATCCGGTTGCTCGAGCAAGGTGGGCATGCCGAGAATCTAGGGATGCAGTTGTGCATAGGATCCGGCCAGCACCCGCGGAGGTTGTCGCGATGAAGGCCCTCTATCCAGGCAGCTTCGACCCTCTGACACTCGGGCATCTTGACCTGATCGAACGCGGATCATCGTTGGTGGAGGAACTGATTGTTGCGGTGCTTCAAAACCCAGGAAAGTCTCCCGCCTTCTCGCTGGATGAGCGACTTCATCAGATCCGTCATTCAACAGGTCATCTCAGCAATGTGAGTGTGATCAGTTTTGATGGTCTCACCGTTGAATGCGCCAGATCCAACAACACACAACTGATCCTGCGTGGTCTGCGTGCGATGAGCGACTTCGAATACGAGCTGCAAATCGCCCACACAAATCGGTCACTGGATCCGGATTTTGAGACGGTTTTCCTCAGCACGTCTGCTCACTACAGCTTTCTCAGCAGTTCCGTGGTGAAGGAAGTCGCCCGTTTTGGCGGATCTGTTGACCATATGGTCCCTCCGGTGGTGGCGGAGGACCTCATGAGGTTCTTTAATTCGGCTTTCCACCAACCTCAGCGATGAGCGAGATCCGGTTCTCCGTACTCGACCAGCTCGACCAGCTCGAGGAGATCGTGCTGGAGGGAAGTCGCATTCCCTTCAGTGGCGGAAGGCTCGTCAATGAGCAGGATGCTGTTGAGCTGCTAGACGCAGTCCGCGAAGCCATGCCCGCCCAGGTCGAGCAGGCCGATCAGCTGCTCCAGAAACGTGATGAGTTCATCTCCACAGCGCGCACTCAGGCCGACGACATCGTCAGCAAAGCCCAGCAACAGCGCGAACAGCTTCTTGCCCAGGCATCCATCCGTCAGGAAGCGGAGCGTCAGGTCAGCGAGATGCGTGAACAGGTTCGTCAGCAGTGCGAGCAGATGCTTCAGGGTGCTCGCCAGCAGTCCGCCCAGATGGAGCAGGACATGCAGTCAAAGCACGCGCAGCTCGAGCAGCAGTTCGCCTCCCGTCGCCAGCAGCTTGAGCAGGAGTCGCTGCAACGTCGCCAACAGCTCGATCAGGAGGCCAACGAACTCAAGCGGCAGCTCTCCGAACAGCATGAGCGCAACCGGCAGCAGTCACTCCAGGAACTCGAGCAGATTCGGGTTGAAGGACTGCGTCTGCAGAAGGAAGCTCAGACTGAAGCAGAGCGACTGCATCAGGATGCGTTGCAGTTCAGGCAGCAGACTCAGCAACAGTGTGAATCGTTGATTCAGCGCAGCCGTCAGGAAGCCGCGAATGTTCAGGACGGGGCAAACCGTTATGCCGAACAAACGCTCGGTGAGCTCGAACAGAGACTCAAAGAGATGGCACAGGTTGTCCTGGCCGGACGTCAGGAACTGGTGAAGATCCAGACAGGACGGCAGGAATCACCCGAGGCTGAGGCGAAGGATGGCAAGACCGTCCCGATTAGCCGAGCACGTCGGGCTGCCTCGCGGGTGCGACAGATGAGGGGCATGGGCTGAATCTCTGAACGGATCTAAGGATTTGCCCCATCACCGTGTTGGGGCGTCCAGATCCATTGGAAATCATGCTCACGTACCTGGGACCATCAACGGTCTGCAGATAACCGGAAATGCTGCGCACTCCGCTGATGGTTCCTGTCTTACCTCGAAAACGTCCGTCAAGAGTTGTTCCGCGATAAAGATTGCGCAGAGTGCCTCTGCGGCCCGCAATGGCCATGGAGGACTGGTAATACGCCGAGAATGGATGCTGATCCATGCGCATCAGCAGAGCGGCGATAGTGTTGCTCGTGACGCGATTGTTTCGCGAGAGTCCACTGCCATCAGCCACGCGCAACCCCTGAATTGGCAGACCCTGCTCATACATCCAGCGCTCTGTTGCACGGGAGGCCGCCCTGACGTCCCAGAGGCCTGAAGCCTGTCGCATCAGAACCTCTGCGGTGAAATTGTGGCTCTCCGTGTTGGCAAGGCTGAGCAACGCGTGCATGGGAGCGGAGTTCTCCTCGTGCAACACCACCGTGTCCTGCTGCACAGCTGAAATGTTTTCAGCAAGCGGTTGGCCCCTCTGGATCTGCACCGTTCCACCGCGACGAATCGCTTCCTGTTGAAACAGTCTTTGCAGTCGCGAGTACGGATCACTCACAGCACCGCCAACGGCATTGCTGGTGAGCGCCAAACGCGTGATCGGCGCCCCATAGGCATAACCACGATCAGCAGGGTGCCAATCGCTGGGCCACCAGTTGCTGCGAGGTTCTTCCCGCACCATCAGCTTCACATCCGAGACGGCATTGCCTCTGGCACCGCCTTGACGAAGCGCGGCAAGAACGAATCGCTGAAGACCTGCAATCCCGAGATCAGGATCTCCCTGACCGTTCAATTCCAATGAGCCATCTGGCCTCTGGATCAGACGGGTTTTCAAACGAAAATCCGGGCCGAGGCGATCGAGGGCGTAGGCGGTGCTGATCAGCTTTTGATTGGATGCAGGAATCCTTGGGACGGCACCGTTCACGTTGCCCAGAACATCTCCATCGCTGTTGAGAACGGTGACAGACCACACTCTCGCTTCGCTGCCGACATTGGTTCTGAGTGCCTTTTCAAGTTCCGGACACGAACGAGCCTGCTGCAGCTGCGGCAGTGGCTGCTCGGTCGGCGGCGGCGGGATGATCAGTGGAACTGCCTGATTGGCGGCCACCGGCATGGCCAGGGGTGTCAGGAGAAGTCCAGAGGTCAGGAGCATTGTTCTCATTGGACGGAAACTCCACTGACAATTCCGTTCACCCGATAGAAACGGCCTTCAAGTTCTACAGGAATTCCAACTTTTAGCTTTGTGCCTGCCATCACAACACCAGACGAGGTGACTGTGGCGTCACCCTGAAGAACAAAGCGGGCATCGAGCATGCCCTGGATCGTCCTGTTCGGGTCATCGGCCATCACAACGCTGCCATCAGGAAGAACGGAAGCGAGCTGGCGCCTGATGTCGTCGACCCTGATCAGTTGCACACTCCCAGCGGGCTGGTTGCGGATCACGAGGGAGGTACGACCGGATTTGAGAGCTTCCGCGATCAGTTGATCCGGGTCGGCAGCACTGGTGTTGCGGACATCCACAGTGACTTCCACTGGTTTGACCGCCCCGGTAGCCCTGGCGACCGTGTTGCTGAGCTTCGGACTCCACAAAACACCCCCGATAGCCACCAGGGCAACAACCGCGGCGGCGACGTCAATGACGGACATTGATCGAAGACGATCAGAGATGGCCATGGGAGTGAGCTCGGGATGGCAACACTAAAAGTGATGGGCCTGGGTATCAACCACGCAGATCATCAATGAAGCGATCCATCGCCCCAAGGGTCTGCCTTAAACCATCCCCCGCACTGGCAAGAGCTTCGTCAATCTGTTCCTGATCAGGACGGGCAGCGAATTGCTTGACCCATCGATATCCATCCGGATCCATGCGGAACAGTTCCCATTGCTGCTGACGTTCCTGCATCAGAGCACCTTGAAGAAAGGGTTCCAGATGAAAGGCCGATTGCCAGACGGACATGAATCCCTTGCGTCGCTGGCGAGCCACACTGCCGATACCGACAGCGGCGTCTTCCAGACGGCTGTTCAGCAGTACAACCGGTTCAAACCACTGACTACAGATCGCCTCAACCGTCTCGTAATCGCTGGGTTGAGCACCGACGATCAGCAAAAGATCACCACGTCCGGCCCAGGCAGGGTCACGTTGCAGCTGATTCAGATCAACGCAGCACTCGGCCAGTTCAGGTCCATCACGCTTGGCCAGGGCTGCCGCACCTGCATCGGGCCAGGCCAGCAGCAGACCGATGCCGCTGTCCTTCAGTGCCTGAGACAGACGGATTGCGGGTCCGAGCAGCCGAAGACCCTCGAACTTCCAGGTGATTTGCCATCGCCCACGACGCTTGGAGCTAAGAACCTCACTCAGAGCAACAAATGTGCGTTGTTCAGCTTCAGAGAGATCAGCGGGAAGAACGGCGCTCACCAGGCTCTGTTAGGTCGCTGGGGCGGAGCGTACAGCCGCTGCGTTATCAACTGCAGAGTGCCTGCTCGAGTCCTTGATGAAAGCGCTGGACGATCCCATCAAGGTCCTTGCGTTCAATCCAGGGCCCGAGGCTGATTCTGATGCTTGATCGCCGCATCGTGTTGGGAAGCCCCATGGCAGCCAAAACAGGGCTGTCGCTGTCCTTGCCGGATGAACAAGCACTGCCGCTGCTGACAGCCAGTCCGCATGCATCCAGAGTGCGAACGAGTCGACGACCTGAAACGGGTTGGCCGTTGTGATCGTTCACCAGCAGTGAAAGATGGTGAGGAAGCCGATCCTCTGGATCGCCGCAGACGATCAGACGTTGATCCCTGAGGAGGCTGTCGCGTAAAGCATCACGGAGATCAGCGATGCCGTGTCCTGATCGAGCGAGATCAGCTGGAGGACAGCACTCGATCTGATCCAGCGCAGCGGCCATGCCGATTGCCAGAACAACGGATTCAGTGCCACTTCTCAGGCCTCCCTCCTGACCGCCACCTGAGAGAAGCGGTTTCAGCCCGGAGCGAAGCGACTCGCGCGTCATCAGCAGTCCGATCCCTCTGGGGCCCCCGCATTTGTGAGCCGAGGAGCTGAGCAGATCGACAGGTAAATGCTTCCAGCTGGGAAGTGCCTGGCTCAGAACCTGGGTGGCATCGGTATGGATGACGATCCCCCTCGTTCTGCAAGCTTCTGCAACGGCGAGCAAGGGTTGAATCGTGCCGACTTCACCCTGACCCCATACCAACGAAACAATCTGAGTTGGTGGAGCCAGCAGTTGCTCGAGAAGTTCCAGCCTGATCCTGCCCAGCTGATCAACAGGCCATTCGGTCACCTCCCAGCCGCTCATGGCCAGCAGACGCGCAGCCCCGGAGACGGCAGGGTGTTCGACCGAAGAGATCACAAGCCGGCCTGGCGAACGGGAGGCGGCGAGCCCATGCAGCGCGAGATGGATGGATTCGGTGGCACCGGAGGTGAACACCACATCTCGGTGATCCGCACAGAGATTTGAGGCAATCTCAGAGCGGGCCCTCTCCAGAGCCTCAGAGGCTTTCAGCCCGAATCCATGAAGACTGGAAGGATTGGCCCAGGCCTGATCCTGGGTCTCGATCATGCGTTGAAGCACTCCCGGCCTGAGGGGCGCGGTTGCGCAGGCATCGAGATAGATCACACGTCTTTCAGGGTTGGCTGTCGCGTTGAAGACGCGAGAGAGTTCGTTGTTCCAGGGATTCAGTGGCGATGTTGATCATCGAATCCAGAGAATTGGAGGCAAGGAATTCCTGAACTCTTGACTGGGCTTCCTCTTCGGAACATGCATCAGCTGGTTGGCGCTTCTCGGACTCTCCGTTGGCTGTCTCGAGAGACGCCGCTGGTTCGACGATCGCGACCGATGCTGCATCTGTTGCTGAGATCTGAGAAGGGATGAGTTCAGGATTGAGAACGCCATCGAACACAGCAACGGCAGGACCAGTCATGAACACCGATGCGCCAGTCTTCTCCCAGCTGATCTGAAGAGGACCACCGGGCAGCTCAACAGTGGCCTCCCGATCGCTGAGTCCGAGCAGAACAGCCGCGACAAGCGTGGCGCAAGCGCCGGTGCCACAGGCAAGGGTGGGACCAGCACCTCGTTCCCAGACTCTGATTTCGAGCTGAGAACGTCCGTGCACCTTCAGAAAATGCACATTGGTCTTGGCCGGAAAAACCTCGTGGAACTCCAATGCCGCACCCCAGCTTTCAAACGGTATGGCGTCGAGATCGTCGACGGGCACGATTGCGTGGGGATTTCCCATGCCAACTGCCGCCAGCGCAAGAGTGTCGCGACCAAGGTTGAGTTCACCCACCGGAAGTCCGGATGCATCAGCGGTGAGAGTGGTGGGCACCGAGGCAGAATCAAGGAACGGAGCTCCCATATCCACGCGAATCTGACCATCGTTCTGAAGTTCCGGAATGATCAGACCAGCAGGAGTTTCGATCGCCCATTGACGACCGGGACCATCCCCGTCGCTGTCAGCGAGGAAGCGCGCAAGACAGCGAATTCCATTGCCACACATCTCTGCTTCCGAGCCGTCGGCATTGAAGATGCGCATGCGCAGCTCGGCATCTCCCTCCGCAGGCAGAGCCAGAATCAATCCATCTGCTCCAATGCCGAAGCGTCGATCGCAAAGACGTTGGACCCAGCCTGGATCGGGGCTGTGAATCTCAGCCGACAATTGCCCGGAACGGCCCTCCATCAAAATGAAGTCGTTGCCCAGCCCTTGATATTTGCTGAATGTCAGCATTCAGAACAACCCTGTGATAGCAACACGTTACAGGATTTCGAACACTGATATTCGCGTGTCAAAGGCGCTGCGCTCCTGTGAGTTGCGTTCCGGAGCAATGGTGATGAAAAAACCAGAAGCATGTGCGCAAGAGAAAACTTAAACAGCCCAAAGCTCAACACAACACCAGCTCTCAATCGACGCTGATCTTCACTTCACATCTCAACCTCTTGGATCGCGATTCAGCTTGCTGATGACAAAACAGCCCAGCCTCCAGGCATTACCACCAGAGGCCAAACCAAAACAGGCAGAACGCTCAACAAAAAATGTCTACAAAACCACTGTTCAACACGCGACATTGAAATGGCACCCGTGGCACAAAGTGCATCGACTGGAAAGCTGAGCGGTTTATATCAACTCTTCAATCTGAAAGTCTTCACAACAGTCCAACTCGCCATGATTTGCTCATCCTGCTCTTGATTACCGGTCAAATAGTCGCCCTCGTAACCAAGATACATCGTCCGATCAGCATTCAATTTACAACCTCTGTTGAATAACGTGTAGGACATGCCGGATTTGATCACTTCCCTTCTCGACTCCTCCTTCCACTGATAACAGAGTTCATCAGCCTCAGTGCTCTCCAGCATTGTCTTGGGCGACATGAAATATTGACAACCACCTGCGCAGACAATCAAGACCGCAAAACCTAAGAGCCTTGCCGGTGAAATCATTGCTATTCAGAAAAACAATAAAGCAGCTTAACCCAAATTTTCATCATTGCCATGATCGACTCCGAGCAGGACCAATCCGGAAAAATCACTCAAGCAGTCATCAACTTACAACTCCACGATCCCATCATTCATACGCCTTTAAATCCTTTCAATCAATCCTGAAGCATACAAACTACAGCACTCACTAAAAACGTCTTGACTCGCACATTATTCAGATCAAGGTGAAGTCCAGAACCCACTGTAAAACCAATCGTTGATAAATTCGTTGAGCTCCTCATCCGTTTGACAGCCGCTTTCCCTGACCAGCTCATCATCTGAATCCTGTTTGCGAATCTCATAAAAATCTTCAGGAGTGAAATCACCTTCATCCAATTGATCCAACATGGATGCCCACTGATTCGTGAGCGCGATGAGTAATTGTTCTCTTGTCTCAGGTTTTAAGTCCAAAAAAGTCCTTCATCAGTACTTCGAGGATGTTCTAAGAAGTGAGTTGTTGTTGCCAGACAAACGCCTCCCCGCTCTGCAGGATCAATTAATCCCATGAACCATGCATCCCACAGCCTGATTGACGTCGTCAAGCGTCTTTGCTGAAGTGCGGTAGTTATGCCTTTTTCATTTCCACACCATGGATTCAACGGGCTTTGATCCCAGCTTGCCCGGTATCCGATTGATCCAGTCATGGATTCGCGAGCAGCGAGTGCTCGGAATCGAGCTGAATGATGGCCGCAGATTGGATGGCCGAATCGCTTGGCAGGATCCTCAGTACTTCGCACTCCAACGGGACGACGGCAACGACCCCGTCTTGATCAATCGCCTGGCGGTGCTCACCATTCGTCCTCTTGTCTGAGCGACATCGGGGCTGCTGCCAGAGGAAGGCCTCAGGCTGTGTCACGATCTCACGCAGGTGTTCTCCTGATGTGACAGGCCCGCAGTCCTCATCCATGCCCGACTCCACCCCGGGGCTGTCCGATCGCTACGACCCCTCCCTCCTCGAAAAACAGTGGCAATGCAAGTGGGACCGAGAGGCTCTCTATCAAACCCAGGATCCCAGGCCTGAGCAGAAAGCGTTTTATGCGCTTTCGATGTTTCCGTACCCCTCCGGCAGCCTTCATATGGGGCATGTTCGGAACTACGTGATCACCGATGTGATTGCAAGAGCCCAGCGCATGCGTGGTGATGCTGTGCTGCATCCGATGGGTTGGGATGCCTTCGGGCTTCCTGCTGAAAACGCAGCGATCGAACGCAACGTGGACCCCGGCGTCTGGACAGACAGAAATATCGATCAGATGCGAAATCAACTCGGTCGCCTGGGGCTATCGATCGACTGGTCTCGAGAGCAGGCCACATGCCATGAGGACTATTACCGCTGGACGCAGTGGCTCTTTCTTGAGTTGCATTCAGCAGGTCTGGCCTACCAGAAGGAAGCAACCGTCAACTGGGACCCTGTCGACCAGACGGTGCTGGCCAACGAGCAGGTTGATTCCGAGGGTCGTTCCTGGCGATCCGGTGCGCTGGTCGAGCAGAAAAACCTGAAGCAGTGGTTTCTGAAAATCACCCAGTACGCGGATGCACTGCTCGAGGACCTGAATCAGCTGCAGGGTTGGCCTGAACGGGTGCGCACCATGCAGGCCAACTGGATCGGACGCTCCATCGGGGCAGAAATCGACTTTCAGGTGGTGGGTCACCACGACGCCACGATCACCGTGTTCACAACCAGAGCAGACACCCTATTTGGTGTCAGCTATGTCGTTCTGGCGCCTGAACATCCGTTAGTCGATGCTCTCACCACTGCAGATCAAAAAGAATCCGTCGAAGCATTCCGAGATTTGGTCAGCGATCTTTCGAATGATGAGCGCACGGCGGATGATCGTCCCAAACGTGGTGTCGCCACCGGTGCCGAAGCGGTGAACCCGGCCAACGGTCAGAGGATTCCGATCTGGGTTGCTGACTACGTCCTGGCGGGCTACGGAACCGGAGCAGTGATGGGTGTTCCCGCCCATGACGAGCGCGATTTCCTATTCGCACGAAAATATGAGTTACCCGTGCAGCGAGTGATCCTGGTGGATGGCGCTGATGAGCACCTCAACGATGGTGAGGCCTGGACAGGACCTGGAACCCTGGTCAACAGCGGAGACTTCGATGGTCAAAGCAATGACCAGGCCAAGCAGGCCATCACCGAACACGGCACAACCCAAGGATGGGCGCGAGCCAAGCGTCAATACAGGCTTCGAGACTGGCTGATCTCGCGACAGCGCTACTGGGGTTGTCCGATTCCAATCATTCATTGTCCGGACTGCGGCGCACAGCCTGTTCCAGCAGATCAGCTACCGGTGGCCCTGCCCAAAAACGTCAATCTGGCGGGCAAGGGTGGATCACCTCTTGCCGCATTGGATGACTGGGTGAATGTCCCCTGTCCAATCTGTGGAACACCGGCACGACGTGAGACGGACACCATGGACACCTTCATGTGTTCCTCCTGGTATTTCCTGCGCTTCGCTGATCCTCACAACTCCGATCGGCCATTCGACAGCGCAGCCGTCAAGCGATGGCTGCCCGTTCAGCAGTACGTGGGAGGCATTGAGCACGCCATCCTGCATTTGCTTTACTCGCGATTTTTCACCAAGGCACTGAGGGATCGCGGTCTGATCTCGATCAATGAGCCGTTCGAGCGGTTGTTGACTCAAGGAATGGTGCAGGGGGTGACCTACCGCAATCCAAGGACGGGGAGATATGTCGCCCCCGCTCAGGTGGCCGATCAGGGTGCTCCGACCGACCCCGACGACGGCGGAGAGCTTGAGGTGCTGTTCGAAAAAATGTCCAAGTCGAAGCACAACGGAGTCGATCCAGCACTGGTCATTGACCGGTATGGAGCGGACACGGCTCGGATGTTCATCCTGTTCAAAGCTCCGCCCGAGAAAGATCTTGAGTGGGATGACGCCGATGTGGAAGGTCAGTTCCGCTTCCTTCAACGTCTCTGGCGGCTGGTGGACAGCGTCAGCAAAGTGACAGCTCCGGATCAACTGCTGAGCGAAGACGCATCAGGTATTCCCGCAGAGCTGTCCGAATCGGAAACAGCGATTCGACGTGCTGTTCATCTGGCCATTCAGGCGGTGGGTGAGGATCTCAGCGGAGAGTTCCAGTTCAACACCGCGATATCGGAGTTGATGAAACTGTCGAACAGTCTTTCTGGAGCGGTGCTTGAGGCATCACGACCGGTGCAGGTGGAGGCGATGGAGGCGCTGATCAGGTTGCTTGCACCGTTTGCTCCACACCTTGCGGAAGAATTCTGGTTCCGACTCGGTGGACAGGGCAGTGTTCATCTCCAGGCCTGGCCTTTGCATGACCCTGAAGCACTCGTGCAGGACACCGTTGATCTGGTGATTCAGATCAAGGGAAAGGTCAGAGGAACCATTCAGGTTCCTGCTGAATGCGACAAAGACACACTGGAGGCCCTGGCGCTGGCCAGCGACGTGGCTGAGCGCTGGCTGGACGGCAAGCCCCCCAGGCGGGTGATTGTGGTGCCGGGGAAGCTGGTGAATCTGGTGCCTTCCTGACTGCCGATCAGGATTTGCTGAAACGCAGAGTGGCTGGTTTGTTCCAGTCACCTTGTGCCTGATAGCCGCGATTGTTACCGGTGAGATGACGCACAATCCAGAAGACGGCTTCTACCGGTCCCTCTCCAATCGCCTGATGAATCTCCACGACTGAGCGCGACACTCCATCGCTGAGCACCTCCTCCACCTGCCGCTGCAGTTTGAGGATCGCAGCTGCGGCCTTCTTACCGGCCTCAACTCCAGGCTGGTGATAAGCGTTGATGTTGACCAATTCACCGTAGAAGCCCACGGCACGCTCAAAAAGTGCAATCAGAGCGCCGAGGCGACGGGCATCGAACTGACGCATGCTGATGCTCAGACTCTGACGTCCTCCTTCGGTCAGTGCCGACCGGGTTCCCTGAACGAAGCCATCCAGAAAGTCCCCAGGCCGCTCACCGTTGATCTCGGGGATATCCTCAACATCCCGAAGAACTTCGATGAAGGTCACAAAGAAATTGTCGACACCATCTCGTAGTTGTTGAACGTAGGCGTGTTGATCGGTTGATCCCTTATTGCCATAAACGGCGATGCCCTGATGGGCCACATCGCCATTGCGATCGAGGCGCTTGCCGAGAGACTCCATCACCAGCTGCTGCAGGTAGCGACTGAACACCTCCAGACGGTCGCGATAAGGAAGCACCACCATGTCGCGCTTGCCCTTGCCTTCTCCCGCCGTGTACCAGGCTGCTGCCATCAGTGCAGCGGGGTTGCGGCGCACATCACTCTCGCGAGTGGCTTCATCCATCTGAGAAGCACCTGCCAGGAAACTGCGGATATCCGATCCGATCAGGGCGCCTGGGACCAGGCCAACAGCACTGGTGATGCTGGTACGGCCTCCGACCCAGTCGAACATGTCAAAGCGCTGAAGCCACTGTTCATCAACAGCCTGTTTGTCGAGCTTGCTGCCAGCCATGGTGATCGCCACAGCCTGAGCCGACCAGTTGCCTCCAACCGCTTCAAGGCGATGGCGTGCCTGCTCCATGCCGAGATGGGGCTCCGGGGTACCTCCGGATTTGCTCACCGTTATCACCAGGGTGGTGCGCAGAGCATCACCAAGGTCAGCAAGAGTCCGACTCATGCCGTTGGGATCCACATTGTCGAAGAAGTGGAAGGGAAGTCCTGCATCTTTGTCCTGAAGGGCACGGATCATCAGCAGGGGGCCGAGTCCACTGCCACCGATACCGATCCAGAGAACATCCGTGAAGGGTTGACCAGTCGGAGACTTGATCGCCCCGCTGATCACCGCCTTTCCGAACTGCTCGATCTCATCAATTTCGGAAGCGATGTGCTGACCAACGTCCGGATCAGGAGCCAGTTGAGGATGCCGCAGCCAGTAATGACCCACCTGGCGATTTTCGTCGGCATTGGCGATGGCACCGTTCTCAAGGGCTTTCATAGCCTCAAAAGCCTTCTCCAGCCTGGGCGTGAGCTCTTCGAGCTGGGCGTTGTTGAGGTGCATGCGACTGATATCCAGCCACATTCCGAGGTCCTCGTGATGCCAGAGAAGATCACAGAATCTCTGCCATTGAATCTGGGTATCCGTGGCACTGAAATCCGGAAAACTCATCTAATGGAGAGAACTCTCTGTGTCGAAGGTATCCACGATCCAGCGGAATGCCCATGAAATGAGACACCACGGCTAATCTCCGTCAATACTTCCTGACAGGCTCTGTCTCTGCTCCGCAATGGTCCCGAGAGCGATCACAAGCCTTGCAACTTTGGCCATCACGGCTCTTGCCGCCTCACTGGCGTTGAGGCCACCTCTGCCTGGCGTCAATGACCACAGCGAGCTGGAGAGGTCGACCTCTCCCCTGTCTCAGGACAGAGACCCCGACCCGACTGATTTCAGTGCCGAAGAGCTTGAACATCTGCAACGCCGATTCGGCGTTCACGGGCCTCAGACTCAACTGGCTCAGTTGTTCACACGCGGAGTGGATCAGCTGCAGCCACTGCGGGCCAACACTCTGTCGAGACTGAACAGGCTGAAACCGGTGATCCAGCGAGAAGCCGATCGCCATCGGATCAATCCGATGTTGATCACGGCCATTCTGTTTGATGAAATTCAGCACTCCAAACCAGGAGAGGATCTGCCCTTCGTCGTGCACTCAGGTCTTGTGGAGACCCATGGCCCTGCGCAACTCGGAATCAGTGAGCTGATTCACCAAGGGCGGCTTCCTGCCGATCCCACTCCCCAGCAGATCGCGGCTGCCCGTGACCTGCTGATGGAACCGGATGCCAACGTGGAGCTGCTGGCAGCGAAACTCGCGAGGCTCAAAGGGGAGCTCGGCCTGGAGCGTGAATCAATCCTGATTGCCAGCCGTTCCTACGTCGATGCCAAGGCCATCGCCACCCTGGCTTACTTGCATAACGGCAAACTTGATTATCCCGCCAGGGTGCTCCGCTACATGCAGGACCCTGCTTTGCATGGACTGATCTATTCCACTTTCCGTCCTGCACCGCTACCTGTGATCTGAACAGCAGCAGCCTTGGGCTACGACTGGCAGAGCCTGCCCAGAGCTGCAAGGCGATTCTGGAGATCGGACCAGGAAAAACTGCGGGGATCCGCCCTGGCTCCACCCAGGTCAACATGTCGGTGGGTTGTGATCGCTGCAGGATCGATCTCAAAGCGTTCCAGCCAGCCATCCAGTACAAGGGCAAGGGCGTCGTACTGAGCGGCCGTGTAACCGCTGTGGTCGCCATGGGTGCCATGCCCGTCATCCGGTGTTTCAAGACTCAGATGCAGGGCAAAGTTGTTGACAGAGCCATCGAACTCGGCATTGGTGACGGCCCACTCGCCGAGGAATGCTGAGTATCCAGCGCCATAAGCCCGCTTGAGTGGATCCACCACATCCACGATCGATCCATCGAGGCCAACCAACGTGTGGTAGCTGACTTGATCCTCATCACGGGGATGGGGGGTGAGGAATGTGTTCACCGCCGAACTGAGGGAATAGACCGTTTCATGCAGAACCACGACCCTTGGAGCAGGGTTGATGGCCTGGCCCCAGGGATTGCTGCGGAAGCGGTCTCCGTAGTTGGTTGGGTCGGCGGGAATCGATTGGCGCAGCTGAGGGAGTTTGCGGCGCTTGGCTAACAGTCGACTGCGCATCGACTGATCAATGCCCGAACACTGTTGGGCCAGAGGAGATGTCCAGGACTCAGCTTGCGGAGCATCGGGTTGCTGTCCGGGCAGGATCTTTTTCGGATCAGAGTCGCGAGCGACTTCATCAAGGAGATCCAACAGGGAAGGCTTGCGAGCGGTGCGTTCGGTGGACTTTTCCGCGGTGAATCCCACCAGCGACAGCACCAGCACCAGGGTGGATGTTGTCGCCAGCAGAATTCCAGCTCCTGGATGGCGAAGCAGGCCGATTGCCTTCTGCCACGCATGATTCAGATGATCTGGAACCATTGATCGCGGAGCAAACGAGCCTCCCTGGTCGCACCAGGGTCCCAGGCCAAGCGGTGTCGTTCCACTCCGGCCTTCTTCAGGGATAGCTCCGTGCTGGCGATCCGGCCACGACGGCTATAGAACACCTGACATTGATCAGCACCATGCAGCAGCTGCTGGCTGCGTTGCAGGTTTTGGCAACGCCAGTTTCGGATGGCCAGCAGTTCATCACCGGCGACCAGGCCAGCAGATTCAGCTGCCCCAGACGAGACCGTGCGAACAATCCAGACACTTCCGTCGTTTTCATGCAGGGTCCATCCCGCATCGGGATGAGCTGCCATCACAGGCTGGAGCTCGAGGCCCAGTTCCTTCAGACAGGACTCGACCGGTATCGAGCCGCAGTCATCCAACCAGGTGGGGAGTTGGGAAGCCAGTTCAGGCGAGGTGGAACCGATGACATCCATCAGATCCCGGCGCGTGTACCCCCGACCATGAGGACCCAGCCGTGACCACAGCAGACGCAGGCTCCGAGCCAGGGATCCACCCGCCTGGCGCAGGCGCACATCAAGACAGAAGGCCAGTGCGGTTCCCAGTTTGTAATAACTGATCTGACTGCGGGCATTCGCAGGGGACTGCTTGTAGAGGCGTACCCAGGCCTCCCGTGAGCTGTCAGCGAGAGACTGGATGCCTGTCCCTGGATTGAGAAGCACGTGAGAGAGATCCGCGGCCAGATCCTCGAGCAGATCCAGACGGCTGGAAAAACCTGAGAGCAGAGTCAGAGCCAGGTCGAAGTAGCTGGTGATGCCTTCAGCAAACCAGAGGCCCTCACTGATGACGGGCTTGTCGTAGCGATAGGGAACGTATTCGCTCGGCCGGAGTCGTCGAACGTTCCACTGATGAAGATATTCATGGCCGATCAGCTGCAACAAACTGCGGGTCCCTCCCTCTTCGAGTAAGCGTGTCCAAGGGAACTGCATGACTGAGGAGTTGTCGTGCTCCAGGCCTCCGTAACCCTGATCCAGAAGTTGCAGCACAAGCTGATAAGACTCTCGGGAAGGCGGGTCCGAGTCCATCAGAGTGCAGACCGACGAGCAGATGGCTTCGATCTCCGCTGGCAGCGTGCTCGACCAGCCACTAGGTGGAGTGCCGATCAACACCAGTTGATGAGAAATCTCCCTCACGTTCAGCGTCTCGACATGAAGCTCGCCGGCATGGACAGGTGCGTCGACCAGATGGTCGAAGTTCTCGGCCACAAAGGAGCCGTTGTTCTGTGGCAACGGACAAACCACAGACCAGGATGGGGGGAGCAACACCTGCAACAGGTGGCGATTCCAGCGTTGACCCTCCACCAACATCACCACTGCGGAAAGGCAGAGTGATGCGAACACCGGATCGAGGTGATTGGTGCGGACGGTCAGCTGCCTCGCTTCCAGCGCATAACGCAAGGTGATCGGTTCTGAAACACGGCATTGCAGCTCCCATGTCTCCGGTGATCGGCGACGGGGAACCAGGGGCTGACCTGCCTGCTCAACGGAGAGGCTGTGAAGATGCTGGGAGGGATCCCTGACGGTGTAGGAACCGGGGGTCCACACCGGCAGAGTCCAGGTCTGCCGAGATTGAGCTGGACTCCACTGGAGCTCGACCCAGAGAAGCTGTGAAGCGGGAGAACGGAGATCGAGCGCAACGTGAACGTCGGCCATCAGATGCCGGCGGTAACCGTCTCGGCTTCAAAAATCTCCGCCTGCCGCATGGCTTGGGTCATGGCGTAGCGACGCAAAACACGTCGCAGAACGGATTCGGTCATTCCCGAACCCTCAGGTGCGGCGAGGTCCGCCACTAGATCGAAATGGGGGGCATTGTCACTTTGTCTCCAGCCCAGCTGCAGACCGGAAGGATGCACCGCGGCGAGATCCACTGACTGATGACTGTCGAAGGAACTCACGACACCTCTCCGAAGGACCTTGAATCCTTCGCTGGTGAGAGCGATCTCAAGCAGATCGAGATCGGTCACCAATGTGGGCAGGATGGACAGATGGGACATGTAATCGGAATGCCCGCGCAATCTGACCCTAGCCAGACGGACAGCGAGTGTTACCCCGCGTTGATCGTTCCGACCATCGGGACATGGCCCAGGTTTGATTCACCCTTGCGACTGGGGGTGATGGCCTCAGGCACAGGCACAAATTTCGAGGCACTTCATGACGCCATCGCCTGCGGCGACCTCGATGCCCAAATCCATGTTCTGGTGGTGAACAATCCCGGCTGTGGGGCAAGCGAGAGAGCCAGCCGCCTGGGTATCCGCTGTGAGCTCCGAGACCACCGCCTCTTCGCCAGCAGAGAAGCCATGGATCAGGAGCTGGTGCGCACGTTCCAATCCGAGAACATTGAGGCCGTTGTGATGGCCGGTTGGATGCGCATCGTCACACCTGTGCTGATCGACGCGTACCCGGGCCGATTGATCAACATCCATCCATCCCTTCTCCCATCCTTTAGAGGCATGGATGCGATCGGTCAGTGTCTGACGTCAGGTGTGACCATTGCCGGTTGCACGGTGCACGAGGTGCTGAACGATGTGGATGCGGGGCCAATCCTGGCTCAGGCTGCCGTTCCAGTCCTTCCCGGTGACGACAGGGAGACACTCAAGCGCCGCATTCAGAGGCAGGAACACCGACTGCTTCCCTGGGCGACGGCCATGGCTGGGCAGCGCTGGAGATCAGCGAGGAACACTCAGGGATAGAAGGGTGCCAGTGGAAGTCCATCACTGACCGTGAGTCCCGCCATCAGATTCAGACACTGCACCCCTTGGCCAGCCTGCCCTTTCATCAAGTTGTCAACAGCACTCATCAACACGAGACGTCCGGTGCGGCCATCCACCTGAACGGAAAGAAGAGCCTGGTTGGTGTGCTTGGCCCATTTGGTGGCTGGATAGGTGCCAACAGGCAACACGCGGACGCAGGGGTGATGGCGATAAACCGCTTTGAGAACGGTTGTGCAGTCTTCAGCGGTGAGCCCGGGATCCCTCAATCGTGCGTACACCGTTGATAGAAGACCCCTGACCATTGGCACGAGATGGGGGGTGAACTGAATCTGAATGGGGCATCCCGCCACGCTGCTGGCGAGCTGTTCGATTTCCGAGGTGTGGCGATGACCCACGACGCCGTAAGGACTGATCGACTCTGATGCTTCGGCCAGAAGCAGATGCTCCTTGGCAGCCCGACCTCCACCGGAGGTGCCTGTTTTGGCATCAATGATCAAACCTTCGGTGTCAATCAAGCCCTGCTTGAGGAATGGCAGCAAGGGCAGAAGGCTGGTGGTAGGGAAACAACCAGGAGCCGCAACCAGCCTGGCTTCGGCAATCTCAGCTCCATGCCATTCAGGCAGGCCATAAACCGCCTCCTTACAGAGATCAGCATCCGTGCGCTGATGGGTTCTTGCCTCATGCACATACACCGCAGCCCACTGTTCCAGGCTGCGATAGCGGTAATCAGCGGAGAGATCCACCACCCTGACGCCCTTCTCAAGCAGAGGTGGCACCAGCTCGCTCGCAAGACCGTTGGGAAGACTCAGCACCGCAAAATCAGCGGCAGCAGCAATGCGATCCGGATCTGGGCTGTCAACGGTGAGGTTGTCAGCAAGCGGCAGGAACGGACAGATCTCGCTCCAGCAGCGACCTGCTGATCGCTCGCCTCCCAGGTAGGTGATATCAAAGGCTGCATGGGCGCTCAGGAGGCGAAGGGTCTGCAGACCTCCGTACCCGGAGGCACCCACCACAGCAACCCGTTGAATCCCCATTGCGGCGACGGCACATGGATCGATCGTACCGACGTCGATAATGGCTAAAGCTTCAAGGACGCCAGGAACGGTGGCCGATTCCGTAGCTCATACCGAGGTAGCGACTCCCATGTTTGATTCGATTCCCGATGCACTCGCCGCCATCCGCAATGGAGAGTGCATTGTTGTTGTGGACGATGAACGTCGGGAAAACGAGGGGGATCTGATCTGTGCAGCTCAGTTCGCCACCCCTGAACAAATCAATTTCATGGCTACGGACGCGCGTGGGCTGATCTGTCTAGCCATGGAGGGAGAGCGCCTGGACGCGCTTGATCTGCCGCTGATGGTGGATCGCAATACCGATTCCAATCAGACGGCCTTCACCGTGAGCATCGATGCGGGCCCCGAAAACGGAGTCTCCACAGGGATCTCCGCCGACGATCGTTCGCGCACAATCCAGGTGGCGATCCAACCGGGTTCCAAACCGTCGGATCTGCGCAGGCCCGGCCACATCTTCCCGCTCAGAGCTCGCCCAGGAGGTGTTCTCAAGCGTGCAGGGCACACCGAAGCCGCCGTGGATCTCGCCCAGATGTCGGGCCTCTATCCATCCGGTGTCATCTGTGAGATTCAAAACCCGGACGGCTCGATGGCACGGCTTCCGGAACTGAAGATCTATGCACGCGAACGCGGTCTGAAGCTGATCAGCATTGAAGACCTGATTCGCTACAGGCTCGATAACGAACGCTTTGTGGTGCGATCGGCTCAGTGCTCACTGCCCACGGAATTTGGTTCCTTCCTCGCCATCGGTTACTCCAATGAGCTTGATGGCAGTGAACATGTCGCACTGGTCAAGGGTGATCCCAACAACCTGAGCGAACCCGTGCTGGTGCGGATGCATTCCGAATGCCTCACCGGTGATGCCTTCGGATCAATCCGTTGCGACTGCCGTGCTCAGCTGCATATGGCGATGAAGCACATCGAAAAGGAAGGTGAAGGAGTTGTTGTCTATCTGCGTCAGGAGGGGCGGGGCATCGGTCTGATCAACAAGTTCAAGGCCTACAGCCTGCAGGAAGGCGGCTTGGACACGGTTGAAGCCAACGAAAAGCTGGGATTTGCCCCTGACCTGCGCAATTACGGAGTCGGCGCACAGATTCTCAGTGACCTGGGAATTCACCGGCTCAATTTGCTCACCAACAACCCCAGAAAAATCGCAGGCCTGGGTGGCTATGGGCTTGAGGTGGTGAACCGTGTGCCGATGAAAGCACCTGTCGGTGATTTCAATGCCAGATATCTGGCCACCAAAAAAGAGAAGCTTGGGCATCTGCTGGATCCGATCGAATTCGGCTCTCACTGGGTCCTCTGTCTCGACAGCAGCTCGACCGATGACGGCGTTCTCTCTGAACTGCTGCACCGTGTGGAACAGCTCAGCGAGACAAGCGGCCTTCAGCTGCAGGCTGAACAGGGGCCCCGCCTCCTGGCATTGTGGGAGCGCCCACGCTTCGTCTGGTCGTTGCAGGGATCAGATCCTGACTCCGCCTCAATCAAGGCAATGCTTGTGACCATGGCGAGCTGGCCGGAAACATCACGGCTAGGTCTCCTGCATACGGTGAACGAACAGCAGATCACCCACCCACCGCAGACCTTGGAGCGGAAGGAACTGAAACGCAGCTCACTCGTCGATGCGAAGCAGGAAACCGCCTGGTTCCCCGAAGGGAACCAGGCCGCATTGATTCACTGGTCCTGAACGGTGACCTTCTGAATCCTTGTGCCGTTCTTGATGGCCATGACCACGTCCATATCACCGGTCAGGCCGAAGACAGTGTGCACACCGTCCAGGTGAGGCTGAGCGTCATGGACGATGAAGAACTGGCTGCCGCCTGTGTTGCGACCGGCATGAGCCATCGACAACGCGCCGGGAACATGCTTCTTGCTGTTGATTTCACAATCGATCATGTATCCGGGACCGCCGGTGCCGGGGGTTCCTCGTGAACCCTCGCGGCTGTTGGGGCATCCGCCCTGAGCCATGAAACCGTCGATCACCCGGTGAAAGGCCAGCCCGTCATAAAAGCCATCGCGAGCCAGCTTGACAAAATTGGCAACGGTGTTGGGAGCGTCCTGGTCGAACATCTCCAGCTTGATATCGCCGGCGTCCGTGGACATGAGAACGGTCGTCAAGGCGTCAATCCGAAAACACCATGCTAGGCAGGTGATTGTGCAGGCCGACCTCAACCACACCATGAGTCAAACAGCCTCAGGTCCAGAGCTGGATTCCGCCCGGGTGGGTGTGATCGGTGGCAGCGGTCTGTATTCCATCAACAACCTGGAATCTGTCGAGGAGGTGCATACCGACACTCCCTATGGCAAGCCATCGGATGCGTTGAGGGTCGGATCACTCCATGGTGTTGAGGTGGTTTTTTTGGCTCGCCATGGACGGCAGCACCATCTGCTTCCCAGCGAAGTGCCCTATCAAGCCAACATCTGGGCCATGCGAAGCCTTGGCGTGCGCTGGCTGATTTCAGTGTCCGCCGTGGGTTCGCTGAGAGAGCACCTGAGGCCACGCGACATGGTGGTGCCTCATCAGTTCATCGACCGGACCAGGCAACGCCCCCAGTCATTCTTCGGCGACGGATGCGTCGCACACGTCAGCCTGGCTGATCCGTTCTGTCCCATTCTCAGTGAATGGCTGGCGACGTCGGCATCCACCGCCATGCCCGTGGGCCACCATCTGCATCGCGGTGGAACCTATCTCTGCATGGAAGGTCCGGCTTTCTCAACCCGTGCTGAAAGCGAGCTCTACCGAAGCTGGGGTTGCGATGTGATTGGCATGACCAACCACACGGAAGCGCGATTGGCGAGAGAGGCCGAGATCGCCTATGCCTCACTCAGCATGGTGACTGACTTCGACTGCTGGCACGATGACCATGACGCCGTCACCGTGGACATGGTGGTGGACAACCTCAAAGCCAATGCAACGGCAACAGGGCCAATCCTGGAACGTTTGATGGACAGCTTCAGCAAACAACGGCCCGAATCCGCGGCGCACCGAGCCCTTGAACATGCTCTGATGACGGCTCCGGATGCCGTGCCTGCAGCGACGCGTCAGCGCCTCGACCTATTCACCAGTCCCTACTGGGGAAGTGTTGAGCCCTGAACAGGGAGCGACTGTCCCTGACTGACTATCGCTGCCCTCAGATCAGCTCCATGAGCTTCAAGCAGAGCATCAGCTTCGTCGGCCTCTAAATTGCAGCTACCCATCAGCAGTGCGCGTTTCACGGATCCCTGGGCGCGTTCCAGCAAGCCGAGAGCCACCTCGCGTTTCACGCCAAGAAGATCCCTGAGAATCCGCATGGAGCGGTCAACAAGTTTGCTGTTGCTGGCGGCAACGTCGACCATCCTGTTGCCATAGACCTTGCCAAGCCGAACCATGACTCCTGTTGAGAGGATATTGAGGGCCATTTTTGTCGCTGTTCCGGCTTTCAGACGTGTTGACCCTGTCAACAGCTCGGGGCCTGTCAGCAGTCGGACGTCAATCGCGCAAGGCAAAGGGGCCTGTTCCGAGGGAACACAGGCCATAGCAATTGTGAGCGCGCCGAGCTTTTTGGCGTAGCTGAGTCCACCTCGGACATAGGGCGTCGTTCCTCCAGCGGCGATGCCGACCAGACAATCCTCCGAGCCAAAACCACGTTCCTGAAGATCACTCACCGCAGCAGATTCAAGATCTTCAAGACCCTCGGAACTTCGCAACAGCGCCGGAGCACCTCCGGCAAGGATTCCCTGAACAAGCTCTGGAGGGCTGCAGAAGGTGGGTGGACATTCGGCAGCATCCAGAACTCCAAGTCGCCCTGAAGTTCCAGCACCCAGATAAAACAAACGGCCGCTCCGCTGCAGTCGCTCAGCAATGGCGTCGATCGCCAGGCTCAGAGGTCTTCTTGCGCCAAACACGGCCTGCTGGGGCTTGAGGTCCTCATCGATAAACAGGTCGACGAGTGCATCGGTGGACAGCTGATCGAGTTGATCACTGGCAGGATTCACCTGTTCGGTGAGCAGATAGCCACGGTCTTCCGAAGGAGACACCAAGGGGGAGCTCGACACGGCAGCGCTGGAAGGAGATTCCGACATGTCTAAAGAAGGCCCTCCAGACGACGTCGCACATCATCAAGATCCGGTACCGAGGATTCGTCCTGGGATGCGCGTCCCTGCGCCTGGGCTGCATCCTGTTCCGAATCCTGCTCCTGCCAATTGGCAACATCACGATTGGCACTCGGTGGGGCGAGCATCAGGCGTTCATCGTCCGACTTCGGAACAAAACCATCGGAAACGAATCGGGCCTCATAACCCGCTTCACGGCAGAACAACTCGATCTCTTCACGATCGAGAGCTTCAACGCTGGGAGTCGGAAAATCCTGAGCTTCCAGAAGTCCGGCATAGCGATCGGCATCGTCGCGGTTCTCAAACATCAGCACCACCGTCTGACCTGAGAGTTCGAGGGAGTGAATGCCTTCGCTGTCCTGTCCTGCGTCGTACAGGAGCACGTGAACCAACATGCTGATCAATCGTCAGCAGCAGTCTCTCATCGGAACAGCGGCTTAGAAACCGTTGGCTCGCTCAAGACTGAGTTCCTGCAGGCGTTGATAAAGCGCCCGTTCATCATCATCCAGCGCCGCTGGGATCACGATCACAATCTCCACAAGCTGATCGCCGCAATCGTCTGCGAGCCGAAGACCGCGACCTCGCAATCTCAACAATCGTCCGCTGGATGAACCGGGAGGAACCTGAAGTGTCACCGGGCCGGACAGAGTTGGCACATCCACCGCGCATCCAAGCGCGGCATCCGGTGGCAGCAACTCAAGTCGGTAATGCACCCGCAGGCCATCAATGCGCAGCCCGTCATCTGTGATCACCCGCAGGTGCAGGAAATGATCACGTCCTCCCAGGGCTACGCCCTCCAGACGTAATCGCCAACCGTCTCCCGCCCGAGGCGGGGTACCAACTTCCACCAGAGTTCCGTCCCCAAGCTCGAGCTCCACGGTTGTGCCGTGCAGGGCCTGATCCGGTGTGAGATCAACAACCGTTTCCAGATCATCCTCACTGCGGACCGGTGGAGGTGGCTGTGGTGAGGCCTCCGGCCAGTGAGCTGCAAAGGTCGAATCAGATTCTTCGCTGTGATTGGACGACGGCTCTCGGCCGTCTTGCTCCCTTGAGGCCTGCTCTCTGCGCACAGGCTCACGCTCGAGGCCAAGAACAACGGCGAGGTAGTCCTCAAAATCGGGAAATCCAGTGCTGAACGGGTCCGTGCTTGCAACGCCTCCACGTTGACGCGACTGCCATTCCTTGCGCCGGTCAGGGTTGCTGAGAACCGCGTAGGCCTCATTGACCAGCTTGAAGCGTTCTTCGGCGTGACGATCATTGCCGTTCAGATCGGGATGCCAGCGTCTGGCTTCACGCCGGAATGCCCGCTTGAGCACGTCAGGAGCGGCACCAGGCTCCAGACCAAGCAACGACCAGTAGTCCGGTTCAGCGGAAGTTGTCATCGTCCCAGGGGTCAATCCCTCTTCGGCCACCTCTCATGCGTCCGTCATAACGGGACTGTGGCGATGCCCAGGGATCGTCATCCCAGTCATCTTCTGCAAACAGCTCGTCCTTGAGAGTGCCGAGGGTGCTTTTCAGCCCCTGCAGAGGTCCGGCGTCGGTCTGACGCTCAGCTGTGAGACGGCGATTCAGACCGAACAGCGCCTCCTGAAGACCGCTCACAGCCATCTCAAGCTCCTGAAGATCATCCTGCTGAAGGAGATCCTGGACATCACGAACCGACATCTCAACCGCTCTTTGCTGACGTTCAGCTCCGTAGGGGCCAAGCTCCAGAGCGGCGTCGCGGAGTCGTCGCTCTGCCTGTGCCACCAGGGTCATCGCCGAGTTGCGTCGCTCGATCGTGGAGCGCTTGCGGCGGTCTTCATCAGCGCGTGCCTCGGCTTCAGCGAGGAGACCCTGAATTTCATCCTCACTGAGCGTTGACCCGCCCTGGATGGTCACCGACTGCTTACGACCCGTCGTCCGATCCGTTGCACTCACCTGAAGAATTCCGTTGGCATCGATATCGAAGGCAACCTGGATCTGAGGCACACCGCGAGGCGCCGGAGGAATTCCCGAAAGTCGAAAACGTCCCAGTGATTTATTGTCGGTCGCCATCTGGCGCTCGCCCTGCCAGACATGAATTTCGACCGATGACTGGTTGGGCTCCGATGTGCTGAACACGTCGGACTGACGAACAGGAATCTGGGTATTCCGCGGAATCAGCACCTTCATCAGACCACCGATGGTTTCCAGTCCCAGCGAAAGCGGTGTGACGTCATTGAGCAGCAGATCGCGCAACTCGCCAGTGATGATCCCTGCCTGAACCGCTGCACCCACTGCCACCACTTCATCAGGGTTGACCGATTGGCAGGGGTCATTGGGAATCAGTGTTCTGACCAGTTGCTGCACCATCGGCATGCGAGTGCTGCCGCCAACAAGCACCACGTCATCAATATCCTCAGCGGCCCAACCGGAATCTCTGAGAGCTGCCTGCACCGGAACCAGCAAACGGTCGAGAAGATCAGGACACAAACCCTCGAAGGTTTCCCGGTCCAGTGTTGTTTCGATGTGGAGAGGACCGTCTGCACCCGTGGCGATGAAGGGCAGGGAGACAGGTGTGGAGGTGACGCCGGAAAGCTCCTGCTTGGCCTTTTCGGCAGCTTCGGTGAGTCGCTGCAGCGCCTGACGATCACGCCTCAGGTCGACTTCGTGCTCCTTGAGAAAAGCTTCCGCCAGCCAGTCAACAATGCGTTGATCGAAGTCATTACCGCCCAGCTGGGTGTCACCGTTGGTGGCTTTGACATCGAAAACACCGTTGGCGATCCTCAGCAGCGACACGTCGAAGGTTCCTCCTCCGAGATCAAAAACGAGGGCACGTCGGACCGCACTGCGATCAAAGCCGTAGGCGAGGGCAGCTGCGGTGGGTTCATTGAGAATCCGCTCAACATTGATTCCAGCCAGTCGACCGGCATCTCGGGTGGCCTGACGCTGTGCATCATTGAAGTAGGCGGGAACGGTGATCACCGCGGATTCCACCTCTTCGCCCAGATAGGTGGATGCATCATCCACAAGCTTGCGCAGGATGCTGGCCACGAGTTCCTCTGGTGCATACTCCCGCTCGGTCTGAGGACAAGCCACGCGGACATTGCCCTGACTGTTGGAGCGGACCGTGTAAGGAACAGTGAGTGATCCGTCGTCGAGTTCATCCCAGGCCCGACCGACAAAACGCTTGAGATTGGAGAAGGTGTTGCGCGGATTGAGAACCAGCTGGCGTCGAGCCGGTTGACCCACCAGAAGTTCGTTGTCTTTGGTGTAACCCAGTACGGAGGGGGTCGTCCTGGTGCCCTCCGCATTGGCAATCACCACGGGCCGCCCGGCCTCAAGAACAGCCACGACGGAATTGGTGGTACCCAGGTCGATTCCGACGATCCGGCCCATAAATGCCTTAGTGAAGTCCCACGGTAACGGCCCAAACAGCTCTCACCCAGCCCCCGCACATGCAATCCCACAGGGTGAGTTAACGAGCCCTTAGTGATTTTGGCACCGTTGGACCGGTACGTTTCAAGGGTCTGTTCAGAACAGAATGCCCAAGTCGTTGGAGCTTTATCGCTTACGGCGACGTCCGCCGATGGAGAAATCGGTGGATGGCGGCTTCAGGATCCTGGCGATCCTGCTGGCCTCGGTGGTGGCAATGGTGCTGCTGGCCATCCTGATCGTGGTGTTCTGGGGATCGCTGGATTCGATGGGCCGATATGGCTGGTCATTTCTAGTGACATCCAATTGGAATCCCGTCAAAGATGAATACGGCGCCTTCACAGCCATTTACGGAACGCTGCTGACATCGCTGCTGGCATTGCTGATTGCGGTGCCTCTCGGCGTGGGAACAGCGATCTTCATCACCGAAAACATCATTCCCCTGAAAATCCGAACGCTGATCGGATTGATGGTGGAGTTGCTGGCGGCGATTCCCTCAGTGGTATTAGGTCTTTGGGCCATCTTCGTGATGGAACCGTTCATCCGTCCATTCCTTGAAGTCCTGCACAAGACCCTGGGCTGGCTGCCTTTCTTTTCAACAGATCCCATGGGGCCGGGAATCGCACCAGCAGTTTTGATTCTGGTTGTGATGATTCTGCCGATCATCACGGCGATCTCGAGAGACTCACTCAACCAGGTGCCGATGAAGTTGCGTCAAGCCGCCTACGGCGTTGGCACAACGCGCTGGGGGGCCATTCTCAACGTGATGCTGCCCGCTGCAATCTCAGGAATTGTGGGTGGCGTCATGCTGGCACTGGGACGTGCCATGGGTGAAACGATGGCCGTCACGATGATCATTGGCAACTCGAACACCTTCAGCTGGTCGCTGCTGGCACCCGGAAACACCATCTCAGCAATGCTTGCCAATCAGTTTGGCGAGGCCGACGGAAGCCAGGTTTCGTCGCTGATGTATGCAGCATTCATCCTGATGATTCTCACTCTGGCTGTGAACCTCCTGGCCCAACGGTTGGTCAAACGTCTGAGCCTCAAGTACTAAAACCATGGCACTTTCACCAACAGTCAGCCTGAGACGAGACATTCCTGACCTGTCGTATAAGCGTGGCTTGAGGCGAAATTTACTCAACAGAAGTCTCACGTTTCTGGCCGGGATATTTTCAGCGATTGCCGTTCTGCCGTTAATTGCCGTACTTGCTTATGTGCTGATCAAGGGTGGAGCAGTGCTCAACCTGAATCTGTTCACTGCAGCATCCACGGGACTTGAAGGTGGCGGCATTGGCAATGCGGTGATCGGCACAATCATCGTCACCTTTCTATCGGCTCTGATCGCCATTCCTGTCGGGGTAGGAGGAGGGATTTTTCTTGCTGAGTATTCAGGAGGGGGGATCTTTGCAAAGTTTATTCGCTTCGGCACCAACGTTATGGCTGGTGTCCCATCCATTATTGCCGGTGTTTTTGTTTACGCCGTGATCGTCAAAACAAAGATTATTTTTGGAAATTCCTACAGTGCAATCGCAGGTGGTGTTGCCTTATCGATTTTGATGCTGCCGACGGTCATCAAAACCACTGACGAGGGGCTAAAGCTTGTCCCAGACGACCTTCGACGCGCCGCATTGGGTGTAGGCGCATCCAAATTCGTCACGATCCTGCGAATCACCCTTCCTTCAGCCTTTACTCCCATTGCCACAGGTGTGGTGTTATCGATTGCGAGAGCAGCAGGAGAGACAGCCCCGTTAATTTTCACAGCCTTATTTTCACCATTCTGGCCTAGGGGATTCGATGCAATATTCAATCCGATTGCAACACTTTCAGTACTGATCTACAACTTTGCGACTCTGCCCTATGAAGCACAGAACGAACTCGCATGGGCAGCATCGTTCGTACTTGTTCTATTCATCCTGCTCATCAATCTATTTGCTCGGTGGCTAAGACGCTTTGCCTCCAATTGAGGCACCAATCTTTAACCGATCACTTGTTTTTCAGTTTTTTCAAAAAGTCAGTCAATCCTCATGACTTCCACCAGCCAGCCGAGCAATACAGTCTCAAAAGACATTTGCCTCTCCATTCAAAACACCACAATCAGCTACGGCAGCTATGAAGCAGTCAGGAACGTTTACTGCGACATTCCTCGAGGGGAAGTTACCGCATTCATCGGTCCATCAGGTTGTGGCAAATCAACGGTTCTGAGAGCACTGAACCGGATGAATGATCTGATTGAGGGCTGCACCCTCAAAGGGCGCGTGCTGTTCGATGGAGCAGATCTTTACGGCCCCTCTGTCGACCCAGTAGAAGTGCGGCGCCGTATCGGCATGGTTTTTCAGCAACCAAATCCATTTCCAAAAAGCATCTACGAAAACATCGCTTTCGGAGCGCGAATCAATGGCTACTCCGGAGACATGGATGAATTAGTTGAACGTTCTCTGCGCCAAGCCGCTGTCTGGGATGAATGCAAGGACAAGCTTAATGAAAGTGGGTACTCCCTGTCCGGAGGGCAACAACAACGCCTCTGCATTGCACGCACGATTGCGATTCAACCGGAAGTGATCCTGATGGACGAGCCATGCTCGGCATTGGATCCAATCTCGACATTGAAGATCGAAGAAACAATGCATGAATTGAAGAAGAGTTTCACAATCGTAATCGTCACGCACAATATGCAACAGGCCTTGAGAGTGAGTGATATGACTGCTTTTTTCAATGCTGAGGCGGTCGAAGGAGGTTCTGGAAAGGTCGGCTACCTCGTGGAGTTCAACGACACGGAAATGATCTTCAATTCACCCTCTCAACAAGCCACACAGGATTATGTTTCAGGCCGATTCGGCTGATCAGCGGATAGATCTACGAACTGTATTCAGGCCGCTACCCGGATCGTTGATGCATCAGTACTTGAGGCATCGTTGCTTGAAGATCTGCAGCGGAAACCGTACCAATAAAAAACCGGTCCCTCGGGACCGGAGGAAAACGGAGAGGGAGGGATTCGAACCCTCGATAGAGTTGCCCCTATACAGCATTTCCAGTGCTGCGCCTTCGACCACTCGGCCACCTCTCCAGGGGCTCGTCTGGCACGTCAGAATGTAGCAGGGCGTTTCCAACTGCACTGAATGAGGCCGACTCATCGGGTCACCATCCACTGGAGACAGCAAGGTCGGGTGATTTCCCATGAAGTGCCGGAGGGTGATTACATCCTGCAAAGCTTTGAAAAACAGGGTGATCCTCTGCCTTTTTCGTGTCGAAACGGTTGCTGCACAAGCTGCGCGGTTCGCATCCAACAGGGCGAACTGGATCAGCATGAGGCCATGGGACTGTCCAGAGAACTGAGAGCCAAGGGCTACGGACTGCTGTGTGTGGCCAGGGCAACAGGCCCACTTGTCGCGGAAACACAGGATGAGGATGAGGTTTACGACCTGCAGTTCGGTCGTCACTTCGGCCGGGGCACGATCACGCGCGACATTCCTCTCGAGGAACTCGAAACCTGGAATGAATGACAAAGCAACATCTTGATTGCGCTGCCGCAGCCGCAGCTGCCGGCCTGACGCCGCTCAGACTTGGAGAACTCAGCCAGGTTGCTAGAGCGATGGCCGAGCTGGGTGGGTCTGTGCTGATGGAGCATTACGGGCAACTTGTCTCCATCCAGCAGAAAGCAAGGGCCGGAGATCTGGTGACGAATGCCGATCTGGCTGCCGAACAAGCGGTGCTGACCGGTCTTGGTGAGGCAACCCCAGAGATTTCAGTTCTCGCCGAGGAATCCGGGGCCAAGGGTGATGTTTCGGAGTTGTGCTGGTGCGTTGATCCTCTTGATGGCACGACGAACTTCGCCCATGGCTATCCCTTTTTCGCCACATCCGTGGGCTTGCTCTGGAGAGGTCTTCCGATCCTCGGGGCCGTGGCAGTGCCGTTTTTACAGGAAGTGTTCTGGTGCTGCCCCGGTACAGAAGCCTTCCTCAATGACCAACGCATCCAAGTGAGCGGCTGTTCATCGCTGGAAGACAGTCTGCTTGTCACGGGATTCGCCTATGACCGCAGGGAACGTGCAGACAACAACTATGCGGAGTTCTGCCGACTCACCCACAAAACAAGGGGTGTTCGGCGCGGTGGTGCCGCAGCCGTTGATCTGGCTTACGTGGCTGCAGGGCGACTTGACGGTTATTGGGAGCGAGGCTTGTCTCCCTGGGATCTGACAGCCGGCGCTGCTCTGGTGGTGATCGCAGGAGGCGAGGTCAGTGATTACGGAGCTCAGAATTACGACGTGTCATCCGGTCGCATTCTTGCCACAGGTCCTGGGCTTCACACTCCTCTGCAAAAGGAGCTCGAGGGTATCCAGCCTCTCGCAGAAGAGCTCTACGCAGACTGATACCCAAGCCATGGGATCCTGATCGAAGCAGCGACAGGCGCGATGGCCCTGCAACCCGCCTCAGGCGTGAGAGATCTCAATCCTCAGCAGGTTCAACGCAATCAGGAACTCAGGGAAACCCTGGCTGAAGTGTTTCGCCTTTGGGGATACGAGGAAGTCACGCCCCCCAGGATTGAACGGATGGACACGCTCAAAGCGGGAGGAGCCATCGACAGCCGCGACATTGTGCGACTTGTCTCGGATGAACCACTGGGGTTGAGACCGGAACTAACAGCCTCCATCGCCCGAGCAGCTTGCACAAGGCTCTTGGAGCGTCAGCGACCGCTGAGACTGTGGAGCTGCGGAACAGTCTTCGAGTCAAGAACAGCCGATGAAGGCGGTCAGTGCATTGAGGAGAACCTGCACTGCGGTGTTGAGCTGTTCGGAGGCCTGGGTGTTGAGTCGGAGCTTGAATTGTTCAGTCTTTTGTTGGCATCGCTGAAAAGCCTGAACCTGGACAAGTCCCATCAACCGAGGCTGTTGATCGGGCACACCAATCTGATGGACTTGTTGCTGGAACCATTCGAAGCAAAACAGAGAAACAGGATCCGTGCCTGTCTGAGTCAGTACGACCGCCTGGGCCTGCAGGAGCTGGGGTTGGAGAATCGTGCCCAAGGGAACCTGGCCTTGTGGCTCGATCGTCGCGGCACCCCCCAGGACATTCTCAACTCACTGAATGCGCAGTATCCGAATCAAGGGGTGCTCAGGCAGCTGCAGAGGCTGATCACCCATCTGCATCCCCTTGCTGAGCAGTCGGGACTGCAACTGCAACTTGACCCCACATTCCAGCCTCACTACGAGCTTTATGACGGCGTCGTGCTGCAACTGGTCTGCCAGGGAACCTCTGCTCCTGTGGTGATAGCCCGCGGCGGACGATACGACTCACTGGTCAGGAAACTTGGTGGTGAAGGCGCTGAGGCAACAGGCCTGGGATTCAGCTACTGCGTTGATGACATCAGGGATCTTCCGGGAGACCCCATCACCACCACCCATGATCAGAGCGCTGCACTGATCTGTTACGGGCCCACTGAAACTCTGGAATCGGCATTGCAACGCCAGATGGCACTCCACCAACAGGGGAAGATCAGTGTGCTTGATCATCGTGCCTGTGGCAGTCATGCTGAAGCACTCGATCGTTTGAATCAGTCGGGCTGTGACTGCCTCGAATGGATCGATCACTAAGATCGACCGGCGCTGTTTGGACGCATGGCTCACACGATCGTGACAGATGTCTGCGAAGGGGCGGCCGATTGCGTCGACGCCTGCCCAGTGGCATGCATTACGCCTGGAAACGGTAAAAACACAAAAGGAACTGAGTATTACTGGATTGATTTCGAGACCTGCATTAACTGCAGCGTCTGCCTCCAGATCTGCCCGATTGAAGGCGCGATCCTGCCAGAGGAACGATCTGAGCTCCAACGCCCCACGCACTGCTGACGTTCGGGAAACTCACCAAGCAACCGCTTGATCAGCAGCACCCGCCATGACTAATTTTCAGCAAGCTCATGCGTGCTGATGTCGGTACTTGAACAGGGTCAGATTCAGATCCATACCGAAAACATTTTTCCAATCATCAAAAAGGCCGTTTATTCAGGCCACGAAGTATTTCTTAGAGAACTGGTCAGCAATGGGACTGATGCCATCAGCAAACGCCGCATGGCAGCGATGGCAGGCGACTGTTCTGAAGGAGATGAGGGTCTGATCAATATCACTGTTGATCGAGAAGCAAAGACAGTCAGAATCAGCGACAACGGAATCGGGATGACTGCCGATGAAGTGAAAAAGTACATCAACCAGGTGGCATTTTCCAGCGCGGAGGATTTCCTGGAGAAATACAAACAGGAATCAGACGCCATTATTGGCCATTTCGGTCTTGGCTTTTACTCCAGCTTCATGGTTGCCAAAGAGGTGGAGTTGATCACCCGCTCAGCGCGTCCAGACAGTGAAGCAGTTCGCTGGATCTGCGACGGATCTCCCGCTTTCAAACTGGAGAGTCACGAAAGAACTGAGCCTGGCACAGATGTCATCCTCCACTTAATGGAGGATGAACTTGAGTATCTGGAGCCTGCAAGGTTACGCACACTGATCACTCAGTACTGTGACTTCATGCCCATCGATGTCCAACTCGAGGGCGAAAGTGTCAACAAACGGAATCCCGCCTGGCGAAGAAATCCCAGAGAGATGTCCGACCAGGATTATATCGACCTTTACCACTATCTCTATCCTTTCCAGGGAGACCCACTGCTCTGGGTTCACTTAAATACTGACTATCCCTACACACTGCAGGGGATCCTGTTCTTCCCCCAATCCGTAGGACGAGCAGACTGGGAAAAAGGTGATATTCGCTTGTACTGCAATCAGGTTTATGTCAGCGATTCAATCAAAGAAATTGTTCCGCGTTATCTCTTGCCTTTGAGAGGAGTCATCGACTCCCCTGACATTCCTCTGAATGTCAGCAGAAGTGCTCTTCAAACTGATCGAAAAGTCAGATCGATTGGCAATTTTGTTGCCAAGAAAGTAGCTGACCGTTTAAAAAATCTGAAAAAAGATCAACCTGAACAATATGCCGAAGCCTGGGACTCTCTGGCACCATTTGTAAAAATTGGTGCGATGGAAGACGAAAAGTTCGCTGAGCAAGTATCCGAGTTGATCTTGTTCACAACCACTGCAGAAGCATCTGAAGGAGAGGCAGAACCCATCAAGGCAGCAGAAAAAAATTACACAACATTGACGTCTTATCAGGGCAGACTTTCAGACACGCAATCCAAAAGAATTCTGTATTGCACTGATGAAGTGGCCCAGGCGGGTGCCTTGTCGCTTTGGAAAAGCCAGGGTGCTGAGGTGATTTTCGCCGAAACGGTCATCGATAGTCAGTTTCTGCCCTGGCTGGAGGCAACGAATGATCAGTTCAAATTCCAAAGAGTGGATGCGGAGCTGGACGAGAGTCTTAGCGATGAGAAACCGGAAATCAGTGACCAGGATGGTGAAACGCAGAGTGAATCGATTCGAAGCCTGATCAAAGAAGCACTCAACAATGACAAAGTCACCATTCAGGTGCAGGCGTTGAAAGGAGGTGAAGACGCTCCACCAGCAATGATCCTGCTTCCGGAGCAGATGCGACGCATGAATGACATGGGAGCTCTGATGGAACAACGCCTGCCAGGCTTGCCTGACCATCACGTGCTGCTGATCAACCGTCGGCATCCACTTGTCGAAGGACTGCTGAGACTGTCTGCGGGTGGTGTTCTTGTCGGAACCGAACAGTCCTCTCCGAGCAAACGACTGGCTTCGGAGCTTGCTTTGCATCTCTACGACATGGCACGTCTAGGCGTGGGTGGACTGGAACCCAATGAACTGGCAGGCTTCCAGACACGCAGCGCCAAGCTGATGTCAGAGCTTGTGAGTAAAGGGACCTGACCAGGTCTGTTTGCTAAATTGGCTGCTTGGCCATTGGCCACTGAATCAAAGGATCGTCATCATGTCCCGGGTGTGTCAGCTCACTGGTACGCGTGCCAACAACGGAATGGCAGTGAGCCACTCCCATATCAGAACGAAAAAGCTGCAACAGGCCAATCTTCAGCAGCGCCGTCTCTGGTGGGCTGAGGGAAACCGCTGGGTGAACCTTCGGATCACGACCCGTGCTCTCAAGACCATCCAGAAGAAAGGCCTTGGTGCTTACGCCAAGTCTCTTGGCATCGACCTAGCCAAAGTCTGAATCATTACCGACATGCCTCAGTTTGGACTGAAGCGTCGAGACTTTCTCGGCATCACAGTAACTGGGGCAGCGGCTCTGCTATGCAAACCGTCTAAAGCCAGAGCACTTGGCGGCAAACTTCCGGAAATCGGTGAACAAGCGCCCCATTTTGATCTACCAGGCACCCTGGGTGGAGGTCCATCAAAAGATTGGAGTCTGGAAAACTGGTCCGGCCGCTGGTTGGTTCTTTATTTTTATCCAAGAGATTTCACATCCGGTTGCACAATTGAAGCTCACGGATTCCAGGAATCCCTGAAAGAATTCAACGAGCATCAGTGCGACATCGCAGCCGTTTCTGCTGACAGCGTTGATGATCACGAATCATTCTGCAGCAGCGAAGGACTTGACTTCACCTTATTATCCGATCCCGAAGGCAAGGTGAGTCGCCAATACGGCTCGTGGATGGCTCCTTACTCACTTCGACATACGTTTTTAATCGATCCCAAAGGTGTTTTACGTGCTCGCTGGACTGGTGTTAGACCAGTTGGACATGCGCAGGACGTGCTAAATACTTTGGTATCTGAACAGAGTCATTCCATTGCTTAACAGAAACTCTGATGAGCCGAATATTGGAGTTAAACCAAAATCATCTGGGAGTTGATCCAAATGAATTTGAGCATAGGCAGCAGTAATTTCATTATTCTTTATCATCGGACGCCATTCGATGAAGCAAAAGACGAAGCAGGGAAAAGAATCTGGCGCGACCAGAAAAGTCCGAATGGAATTATTCCTACTCTGAGAAACCTCTTTAGGGACCGAGACAACGGAACCTGGATTGCATGGCGTCAGGTGGATGACCTGAGCAATGCTGAAGATGAAAGAATCGCGATGGATGAACCAGCTTCATTCACGTTGAGACGAATACCTTTAGAACAGGCACAGATCTCAAGCTTTTACCACGTCACTTCAAAAGAATCTTTCTGGCCAATTCTACACACCTTCCCAAACTTCTTTAATGTCAACAATACAGATTGGAGTATTTTCGAAGAGGTTAATCAACGGTTTGCCGATGCAGCCTGCTCAGAAGCAGCTCCCGGTGCCACAGTTTGGGTCCACGATTACAACCTTTGGCTGGTTCCTGGGTACATTCGTAGCAAACGTCAAGACCTAAAAATTGCTTTTTTTCATCACACGCCATTTCCCAGTAGTGATGTTTTCTCAATTCTTCCATGGCGGAAGCAAATTCTAGAAAGCTTACTCAGTTGTGACGTGGTTGGCTTTCACATTCCACGCTACACAGAGAATTTCGCAAGGGCAGCAAATTGTCTTTTAGGTGTGGAAAAAGGAGAAAAACAAAGCGTTCCGCTTCGATTTCTTGGTTGCGGCTCCGCACTGACGGAACCATCTGAAACACCCTGGCTGAACTATCGAGGACGAAAAGTCAGTCTTTTGTCATCTCCGGTCGGAACATCTCCCGACGTCATTCAAGCACTGACAAAAGATTCACATGTTCAGCATTTATCAGAGCGAATTGACGAAGACACAAAAAAAGGAAGAAAGCTCATCCTTTCTGCAAGTAGAGTCGATTACACAAAAGGAAATGAGGAGTTATTGTTAGCCTTCGAGCGACTTCTTGAACGTCGGCCTGATCTTCACGGGAAAGTTGTTCTGATGCTGGCTTGCGTCGCCGCCGCTTCAGGCATGCGCATCTATGAAGATACTCAGCGACTGATTGAAGAAACAGCTGGGCGTATCAACGGACGCTTCAGCAAAATTGACTGGGTTCCAATTCGATTTTCAACACGCAGAATTCCTTACGAAGAAATGGTCGCGTGGTTTTCACAAGCAGATATCTGTTGGATCACCCCACTGCGTGACGGACTCAATCTCGTAGCCAAGGAATATGCCGCTGCCAGGAAAGGGCAGGCTGGAGTTCTCGTGCTTTCTGAATTCACAGGAGCTTCTGTGATTCTTGATGGCGCAGTTTTGACCAATCCCTATTCGCACAAGCAAATGGATACTGCGATTGATTCAGCTATTGATATGCCCACATCAGAACAAATAGAGAGGATGGAGAAAATGAGTTCTGCTGTTGAAACATTCACAGTTTCGGACTGGGCTGATGAACAAATGGGTGCACTCGAGATCCAGGAGTAAAACAGTGCTCTGGATCAGGCAGCGATCGTTCAAACTGTTGATGATTTCCATCATCGTGATTGCCAGTGGTCTTTTGGGGATTTCTGTTGCCGCAAGGCAACCAGACCACGTCTCCATCCTGATGCCGGCTCCATTTGCTGATTCAACTGCTGAGCTGGTCAAAAGCTTTAATCAACAACACCAGGGCCGAATTCATCTGAATGTGATCAGAGGACCTCTAGAAACCGAGGCAATCTCAGACCTGGCAATCAGCAGTCTTTTATTGGGGGATACGCCTTTTGACGGACTGCTGATGGACGTGACCTGGGTACCGAAATATGCAAAGGCAGGCTGGCTCGAATCCCTTGACAGCTACTTCACCAATGAAGAGGTGAACGCTCTTGCCACAGGTGCCAGTGAAGGGAACCATTACCAGGGATCACTGCTGCGTTGGCCGCTGACTGCTGACATCGGCCTTCTTTATTGGCGCACCGACCTGATGGATCAGCCTCCTAAGACTCCCCAGGACCTGGAAAACATCAGTAAGTCACTTCAGTCCAGCGGCAGGATCCCCTATGGCTATGTGTGGCAGGGCAAGCAATACGAGGGACTGAGCTGTGTTTTTCTTGAAATCATTGATGGCTTCGGTGGTGAATGGTTTTCGCCCGAAACCGGAAGGATTGGCTTGGATAAACCACCAGGAGTTGCTGCTGCACAATGGCTCGATGACCTGATTCAACAAGGGATCAGTCCAAGAGCCGTCACCAACTATATGGAAACTGAGGCTTTGCAGAGCTTCAAATCTGGCCAGGCAGCATTCATGCGCAACTGGCCTTATGCCTGGGCTGAATTACAAAAGAACGACAGTCTGGTGAGAAACAAAGTAGGAATTACCACCATGGTGGCGCAAACAGGTCATCAACCTGCAGCAACATTGGGAAGCTGGGGATTAAGCCTTTTGAAGGGATCAGCAAATCCTGAATCAACCGTTGAAGCTTTTAAATTTCTCACCAGTGAAGAATCCCAATATTATTTATATACCAAATACGGATATACACCAACACAAAGAGCCGTCTTCAATGATCAGAACCTGCTGAAAAACAATCCTTCATTGCAATCCATCGGTGAAGCATTGTCGTATGCCCGCTCCAGACCGGAAACTCCCCTCTATGCACAGATCAGCGATGTTTTGCAGAGAAAACTAAGTGGCACGCTCACGGGAATGACAGACCCTCCAGCAGGAATGCAACAAGCAGAGCGATCCACAAGTCAGGTGCTTGAAGCAGCAGGAGCAGCTCCCTAATGCCATTGCTGATCCTGCTGATTCCGTCTCTGATCCTTCTGCTTGCGGTGTTTGCGTTACCGCTATTTCGCTACGTCTGGCTCAGCTTCCATGCAGATTCGGTGATGACAGGTCTGGTGGCCCTCCCGAATCAGGGAGCCAACTGGCAGCGGTTCATTCAGGACGCCCGTTACTGGCAGGACCTGCTGCAGACCCTTCGCTTTTCCTTTGTCTCAGTGACGGCTGAGGTCGTGCTCGGCTTGATCATTGCCTTGATCCTCAATCAGCCGTTAAGAAAGCGAGCACTGATCAGATCATCCTCATTGATTCCATGGGCCCTGCCCACCACAGTGATGGCTCTTGGCTGGAGATGGATCTTCAACACTCCCTACGGACCCATTGACCGACTGGTGCAATCAGGATTGGGACGATCCCTCAATGCTCTGGGGGAACCATCCATTGCATGGATCACCACTGTCTACGCCGACATCTGGAAAACAACTCCATTCGTGGCGCTGATTCTGCTTGCTGGCCTGCAGACCATTCCTTCAGATCTCTACGAAGCAGCAAAACTGGAAGGAGCAGGTCCCTGGATTTGCCTGCGGCGCATCACAATCCCTCTTCTGCTTCCATACCTGGGTCTTGCACTGATGTTCCGTCTTGCGCAAGCCTTCGGAGTCTTTGATCTCGTGCAGGTGATGACTGGGGGTGGTCCGGCGAGCAGTACGGAGAGCATTGCTCTCTATGCCTATTGGAATGCTTTGCGGTTTCTCGATTTTGGGTACAGCGCCACCATCATGATTGGCAGCTTCGTGATTCTCAGTTCACTGATTGTCATTGCATGGCTCGTGATCACAGCAGTGAGGAGCAGATCTGCAGGGGCCTTCGCCAAATGAAAGCAGCACGTTTCGTGATTATCGCTCTGTTGATCTGGTCACTCGGTCCATTGGCCTGGCAGCTTTACACCTCCTTCTGCACTGATCAAGCACTAGTCACACCATTTGCATCAATGGATCAGCGTTGGACACTCGCTCATTATCAAAGTGTTCTGCAAAGTAATCCCCCTTTCATTCGCTATCTTTTCAATAGCTTGTTCGCAGGAGGAATCTCCACAGTCCTCACGCTGTTATTGGCAATCCCTGCAGGTTATAGCCTAAGCAAGCTTGGACAACGAAGTGCACTCATCATCAAATGTCTGTTGATTGGTTGCGCGCTATTCCCCTATGTTTTGCTCTTTCTGGCATTGCTGGAAATCGCCCGATATCTTCAACTTGGAAACAGTCTGCTGGCACTTGCCATTCCCTATGCAGCATTATCGCAACCTCTGGCCGTTCTCCTGCTCACAAATGCATTTTCCGATCTTCCGCCGGAACTCGAAGATGCTGGCAGGGTCGAAGGATTAAGCGTTTTACAACGATTTCGGTGGATCTTACTTCCACTTATTTCTCCAGCGATTGCCAGCACAGCGATTCTTGTTTTTCTGTTCTCATGGAATGAATACCCAATTGCACTCACATGGATCAGCGACTCTGAAAAGTTGACACTTCCTGTTGCGATGGCAAGAATTGCTGGCTCATCGATTCATTCAGTTCCTTACGGTCCTTACGCAGCAGCTACAGTTATTGGATCAATTCCCCTCATCCTGTTGGTCATGGTTTTCCAGAAACCCATTGTTTCAGGATTAACCACCGGAGCTGTTAAGGGATGACACTTGAACTCCGACAGGTCGGACGAAGCATCAACAACCAATGGATTGTTAAAAACCTGACCATGAATGTCGCAGACAATGAATGTCTCGCTCTCGTTGGTCCCAGTGGTTGCGGCAAAAGCACAACACTACGCTTGATTGCAGGACTGGATCCTGTTAGCGCCGGATCTATTCACATCAGTGGTCGTGAGATCACAAGCCTGTCACCTGCTGAAAGAAATGTTGGAATGGTGTTTCAAAGCTATGCACTACTACCTCACCTGACTGTATTTGAAAACCTCGAACTCGGTTTGCGAATCCGTGGCATATCAAAGCGAGAGAGAACAACAAAAATCAGACAAATTCTTGAGCTTGTTCAACTTTGGAATCGAGCCGGAAACCGCCCTGCTGAGCTTTCGGGTGGTCAACGTCAAAGAGTTGCTCTAGCCCGGGCACTGCTCAGAGAACCTGACGTTTATCTTCTCGATGAACCGATGAGTAATCTGGATGCACAATTAAGAGAGGATATTCGTCCTGAACTTCGAAGGCTTGTGCTGGAGCAACGGAAACCGACCATCTATGTCACTCATGACCAACATGAAGCCATGGCGATGGCACAACGGATCGCTGTCATTCATGAAGGGACAATTGAGCAGATTGACACCCCATACAATCTCTATCACAACCCTCGCAGTCTTTTTGTTGCTCGATTCATCGGCCGACCACAAATCAATTGTCTTAAAGACGATTCAGATCGTGTTTGTGCTTTGAGACCTGAATCCATTCATTTTTCTGATTCAGGATTATCTGCCAAACTCCAATCGAGAGAATGGCTGGGAAATTCCCAGTTGCTGTTCCTGGAAACGCAACATGGATTGATTCGAATGATGACACCTCCAGAGCAAAGCATTCCAGAACAAATCAGATTGAGCTGGCGATCTGAAGACGAAATCCTCTTCAACGCTGAAACAGGTCTTCGTTTAAGCCGATAATTTTTCGAGTTCCTCAACAAGCATGATCTGGTGAAGCTGTGCATCACGCTTCAATTGCTGAATTTGCGAGCCATCACGTTGAGCTGTCATGGCTGACTGCCATTGGTGGTTCAACTGATCGGCATTAAGCGGATTATTCAGATCCACCAAGGGCAAGGCTGCAAGTTGCGCCGCTGCCTTCACTTTCGGGTCATAACTCAGCGCCGCGGTCGGGCAACCTGCCGTTGCAGCAAGAATCAAGGCATGCAGACGCATTGCGATGACCAGTGAAGCTTCACTGAACATCGTCTGAACCTGTTCAAGGCTGTCTGCCTGCATCTGAACGGAACGGCGACACAATCCATCAGGAATCAGATCACGACTGCGAAGTTCATTCCACAGCGATGCATCCTGGTCTGCGTGGAAGGCCAGCCAGATCACCTCAGAACAACCACTGGAACTCAAACGATCAACAGCCTCAAGAAGAACACTCCAGCCCCTGCTATCCAACAGACGAGTGGGTCTCCAGCAGAGGATCAGCCTGTCGCCACCCTTCCAAGCTGGCGAGGGATGACGCCAGACGGGATCGGGTCCCATCACCATCGGAACGTTGAGTCCCCAGCGCTGCGCAAGCCCCATGGAGCCAGGGTCACGCCAGGACACAGCCCTGACACCAGAGAGAGTGTGCTTCACCAGGACTTGGCTGAATCGATGATGCAGAGGGCCCAGTCCCTGGCCCCAGAGCAGGATTGGAATGCGCTTGAAACGGGCACTCCAGAGAAGAACGAGATAGTAAAGAAGGCTTTTAAAACTGGTTCCGTCCTGAAGCAAACTACCGCCGCCAAATACCAGAGCATCAACATGGTTCAGGGCCTGAATGGTGTCCGATAGTGAGCGACGATTCACGGTCGACACCCCGGCAACCAGATCTTGTACGGCGTCTGGGTCCCTAGCTGTCACCACAAGGTCCCAATCGCAAGGAATCTGCGACACCAGCACTTGAAGCAGAGCATCGTCACCCAGATTGTGCTCGCCGTAATAACCACAGAGCAGGACGCTCAACTTCCGCCCACTGCGAAGCGCCTTCACCAGCAATCATCAATTGATCGGACCATTATCCAAGTCTTCAACCGTTACGGTGAACCACGCCATTGAACTGACATGCACGCGCTATCGCTGGGGACGTGGTGGATTCATTGGGCCTCCGTGGCTGAATGGCTGATGGCCATCGTTCTGATTCATCAATACAAACCTGATGGACAGGACGCCACGTCGCAGCGAATCGCCTGGGCGATGCTTCCAGCGCTGGTCAGTGCAATGGCAGCTTGCACATGGCATCTCTACGACAACGCTGAAGAGTTGCGCTGGCTGGTCACGCTACAGGCATCATTCACCCTGATCGGCAACATCATGCTGGCCTGGGCCGCATGGTCAATCAAAGCGCCGACAAACGTGGAGGATCAGATCTGATGGCTGACTTCGATCCATCACCGTTGTTCGCGCTCTCCCTCTTTCCCTATCTGATTTTTCTTTATTACCTGGGTCAACGTCGGTTGCTTCCCACATTGAGCCGTCGTGGCTTTCAACTCACACTGTTGTTTGTCGGAATCACGATTGGAGCAGCTTTGATCGCTGAGCTGAAATTTGGAGCTGAGCTGGTGGCGGTTGATCCCCTGCATGGCGGCGCCGAGGCTTTCCTGACGCTCAGCAATGCCGTGATCATCGCAGGACTGATCGGGTATCAAAAAGCACTCCGATGAACAACTTTTACAAGTGTTGTGCGTGAGTGCCTAAAGGCTGGAAGATAAGTCGTTGCCTCTGTTCTTCATGCTCGCTCCACTTCTGGCCATTGCTCCCGCCACGGTTACCTGGTCTCCAAAGGTGGGGCTTGTGATGATTGTCTGCAACGTCATCGCCATTGTGATCGGCAAAGCTGCGATCAAATTTCCGAATGAAGGAGCCCAATTGCCCAACCCATCATTCTTCGGTGGCATGAGCCACGCTTCTCTGCTGGCCACGACAAGCCTTGGGCATGTGATTGGAATGGGCGCCATTCTCGGACTGGCGACCAGAGGGGTTCTTTGAATCAACCCTGAACTGAACAATCGGAATCTCTGGGTGGCATGGCCACCCTTTTTTGTGCTCAGCTGCGCACTGATGGGATTTCAACGCCAGTTTCTGAACTGTTCTGAATCTGAGTGCTGATGAAGTTGAAGCGTTCTCGAATTCTCTCGGCCATCTGATCAGGCAGCAGGCCAAGCGTTTCGAAACTCTGCTGTGGCGTGGCATGGTCCACCAGAACATCTGGAATTCCCAGCCTCATCACAGGCAGATGGAGTTCTGATTCCTGAAGGGACTCAATCACAGCGGAACCAAAGCCGCCTTCCAGTGATCCTTCCTCCATGGTGACCAGTCGACCGATGCGCTTGGCCAGTGGGTGCAGCAATTCTGTATCGAGAGGTCTGAGGAATCGAGCATTGACGACCGTGGCGTGGATCCCCTGAGCGGCAAGGAGTTCAGCTGTCGCCATCGCTTTGGCATTCATGGCGCCATAGGCAACGATCACCAGATCATCACCGGTGCGCAGGACTTCGCCACAACCGATCGGAAGCTGTTCCCATCCCTCCTCCATGAGAGGAACGCCTTCGCCAGGGCCCCTCGGAATCCGGATTGCACAGGGTCCGTCGTGCTTGAGTGAGCTGACCAGCATGCGTTGGAGTTCAGCCTCATCCTTGGGAGCCATCACCGTGAAGTTGGGGATGGAGCGCATGTAGCTGATGTCGTACTGGCCCTGGTGGGTCGGGCCATCGGCACCGACGACGCCTGCACGGTCCAGCACGAATGTGACCGGCAGTTTCTGAATCCCCACATCGTGGATCAACTGGTCGTAGGCCCTTTGCAGGAAGGTGCTGTAAATGGCCACAACAGGGCGAAGACCATCGGAAGCCATTCCAGCTGACAGGGTCACCGCATGTTGCTCAGCGATGCCAACGTCAATGTATTGATCCGGCAAAGCTTTCTGCAGCAAGTCCAGACCCGTGCCGGTGGCCATTGCCGCTGTAATTCCGACAACTCGGGGGTTCTGCTCGCAGATTTTGACCAGGGTCTGTCCGAAAACCTTGCTGTAGCTGGGAGGTTTTGGAGTTTTGCTCGGTCGGGCCTTACCGGTGTTCAGGTCAAAAGCCGACTGAGCGTGATAACCCACCTGATCGGCCTCCGCGTAGGGGTAGCCCTTACCTTTGGTGGTGAGCACATGCACCAGAACTGGACCACCAACACGGTGAGCTTCCTGGAACGTTCTCATCATCTCTGCGATGTCGTGACCATCGACTGGCCCCATATAGGTGAAGCCAAGTTCTTCGAAGACGGCACCGAGCTTGGGCACCGCCAGACGACGCATGCTGCCCTTGAGTCGGTTGAGTTCAGCCGGGAGATCACCGCCCATGAACGGGAGATGACGCATACTTTCTTCAACGCTCCCCGACAGAAACTGCATTGGAGGGCTGAGCCTCATCCGATTCAGATGACTTGAGAGCGCACCGACCGGCGGGGAAATGGACATGTCATTGTCGTTGAGCACCACCAACAAGGGGGTGTTGGGCATATGACCGGCATGATTGATGGCCTCAAGGGCCATTCCACCGGTGAGTGCTCCGTCCCCGATCACTGCAACGCATTTGTGATCCTGGCCAAGCCTGTCCCGGGCCATGGCCATTCCCAGTGCAGCTGAGATGGAGGTGCTGGCGTGACCTGCGCCGAAATGGTCGAACGTGCTCTCTGAGCGTTTGAGATATCCCGCCACGCCACCCTTTTGTCTGAGCGAATCGAAATCGGCGTAGCGACCTGTGATCAGTTTGTGGGGATAGGCCTGGTGGCCAACGTCCCAGACCACGCGATCACGGTCCAGATCCAGGGTTTGATAGAGGGCGAGAGTGAGTTCAACAACCCCAAGACCTGGACCGAGGTGACCACCGCTGTTGGACACAACTTCCAGGTGCCGCTGACGGATTTGGGCCGCAACATCTTCAAGCTCGGCCACGGATAGACCATGCAGCTGATTGGGATGCGATAGATCGCTCAGGTGCATGAGCCTCCCGGCAGATTGAGTCAATCTACGAGGCGTGCCTGCCGCCCGTGAAAGCCTCAGGTTGTCAGACTGATCCGATGGATGATTACCTGCAGAGGATCCTGCGCGCGAGGGTTTACGACGTTGCCCGTGAAAGCCCGCTCGAGTCAGCGACCAATCTCAGCCGGCGTCTGAACAATCATGTTTGGCTCAAACGTGAGGATCTGCAACCTGTCTTTTCCTTCAAGCTGCGCGGTGCCTACAACCGCATGGCTCAACTGTCCGACGACGAACGCTCACGCGGTGTGATCGCCTCAAGCGCAGGCAACCATGCCCAAGGGGTTGCACTGAGCGCGGCCCATTTGCAGTGCAGAGCCGTGATCGTGATGCCGATCACCACTCCCAGCGTGAAGGTGGAGGCGGTTCGCCAACTCGGCGGCGAGGTGATCCTTCACGGAGAGACCTACGACGAGGCCTACGCGGAGGCACGAAGACGCAGCGAACTGGATGGTCTCTGTTTCATTCATCCTTTTGACGATCCCGAGGTGATTGCTGGTCAGGGAACCGTTGGGATGGAGATCCTGCGCCAAAGCCAACAACCTCCAGACGCGATTTATGTGGCCATTGGTGGTGGCGGGCTGATTGGAGGGGTGGCTGCTTACGTCAAGAGCCTCTGGCCTGATATTGAAGTGATTGGCGTCGAACCGCATGACGCCGCAGCAATGACACTTTCTCTGGAGGCCGGAGAAAGAATTCGGCTTCCACAGGTGGGGTTGTTCGCAGATGGAGTGGCTGTTCGAGAGGTGGGTGAACACACCTTTCGACTGGCTCAGAAGTACGTGGATTCCATCGTCACGGTGAGCACGGATGAGATCTGCGCATCAATAAAAGATGTTTTTGAAGACACCCGATCCATTCTGGAACCGGCTGGGGCTCTGGCTGTTGCGGGCCTGAAGGCCGATGTCTCAAGACGGCAACTTCAAAACAAGCAGCTAGTGGCGATTGCTTGCGGCGCCAATATGAATTTCAACCGTCTGCGCTTTGTGGCGGAACGGGCGGAGCTCGGTGAGGAGCGCGAGGCCATGCTCGCCGTGGAGATACCGGAACAGCCCGGCAGCTTGCGCAAACTCTCCGAGCTCCTGCAAAAGCGCAGCCTCACCGAATTCAGTTATCGGATGGGCCCCGGTGATCAGGCCCACATCTTCATGGGTGTGCAGGTCAGGGATGTCCAGGACCGGCGAGATTTGCTGGCCTCACTGAGCAGCAATGGGTACGAATGCCTGGATCTCAGTGACGACGAACTAGCCAAGGTCCATCTGCGTCACATGGTGGGGGGTCGTTTGCCCCAGAAATCAGACGAGCCAACTGAGGAGCTGCTGTACCGATTTGAGTTTCCCGAACGACCCGGCGCGTTGATGCGGTTTGTGAATGCGCTTCACTCAAACTGGAGCATCAGCATCTTTCATTATCGAAACCACGGTGCCGATGTGGGTCGGATCGTTGTTGGTGTGCTTGTCAGTCCAGACGATCTCGAGTCATGGCAGGCCGTCCTGAGAGACCTGGGCTATCCGAGCTGGGAAGAGACCTCAAACCCCGCTTACCGGATTTTTCTGGGTCCCTGATGGCGCTCACTGGGATGAGCGTTACCTTGGCTTGTTGGATCAAAGGATGCTGACTTGAACCAGGGAAGCGACCAACCAGGCAGTCAAAGCCCTCAGGACGTTGGGTCCCTGGTGTCACTCCCCGCTCGTCTCGAGGCGATCTTGTACCTCAAAGGTCGGCCTGTGTCTTTGCAGGAGCTGTCCTCCCTCGTCGGTCTGTCCGAATCGGAGACCGAGCAAGGAATGCTGATCCTGATCGCTGGCTACGCCCAACGCGACACCTCTCTGGAGATCAACCAAAGCAACGGTCGTTACAGCCTGCAGTTGCGTCCTGGTCTGGGTGAACTTGTGCGCGATCTGCTGCCTGTGAATCTCTCAACAGCCACGCTTCGGACTCTGGCCACAGTGGCGCTGAAAAAAAGGATTCTCCAGTCTGATCTGGTTGATCTCAGAGGTTCGGGTGCCTACGACCACATCAAGGAACTGGTGAACCAGAACTTCATCGAACGCAAACGTCAGAGCGAGGGGCGCTCATACTGGATCACCCTCTCCGAGAAGTTTCACAGAACGTTTTCGGTCCTTCCTGACCTGGGAGGTGGCTCCGAACCACCCCAGGCTGCATAGAGTTCTATTAATTCCGCGTTTTCCATGGCCATCGAGCTTGTGTCAACAGTCCTACAGGTGCTCGCCCAGACACTCCAGATTTATTCGTTGGTCTTGATCGTGCGAGTACTACTGAGCTGGTTCCCCAATCTCGACTGGGGTAATCCAGTGCTCAGCACTGTGAGTTCGATAACCGATCCCTATTTGAATGCCTTTCGTGGTTTGATACCGCCTTTGGGTGGCCTGGATCTTTCGGCGATTCTGGCCTTCATTGCCCTGAGCCTGATGCAGCAGTTGCTGATGTCTGCAAGTTTCGCCTTCGCCGGCGGTTTCGGCATGTACGGCTGACCACAGATCAATGGATGTTCAACGGTGATCACCTTCCCCCTGGAGGGTGCCTCGCTGGGACCGGCTTTTGAGTTTGCTGAGATTGGCTGATGCCACTTGCTCCAGGCTGAGACCGAGTTCCGTGGCCAGTTGAGCCACGTACCAGAGCACATCTCCCAGCTCCAGAGCAACGTCCTCGGTGAAACGCTCATCCACAACGCCTCCACGATCACGGATCAGTTTCTTGACTTTGTCGGCGACCTCACCTGCCTCTCCTGTCAGGCCCAAGGTTGGATAGATCAGATTGTTGCCGGCATCGGGATAGCGAGCCGTTTTGCGTGATTCAAGTTGGTAGTCGTTGAAGAGCAAGGAAGGTCAGCGGAGGGTTGAGGGCATGACGGTAGATTCCGCTGGTTTCCGACGGCAAGGATGGCCGAGCTCGATCTGACCCGAAGAACCAAGATCGTTGCCACGATCGGCCCAGCCACCGAGAGTCCCGAACGCATTCGGGAACTGGTTCAAGCAGGCGCGACAACATTTCGACTCAATTTCTCGCACGGAGACCACTCCGAGCACGCCACCCGGATCGCCACCATCCGCCAGGTGGCCCATGAGCTCGGTGTTCACATCGGAATCCTGCAGGATCTTCAGGGACCGAAGATTCGACTGGGTCGCTTCGAGGAAGGGCCGATCACTCTGGGAAAGGGCGATCACTTCGCACTCACCTCTAAACAGGTTCGTTGCAATCAGACCGTTGCCACGGTCACCTACGACAGGCTTGCGGAGGAGGTCACAGCAGGCAGTCGCATCCTTCTCGACGACGGCAGGGTCGAGATGAAAGTGGACCGCGTGGATGAGGTTGACCAGACCCTTCACTGTGTTGTGAGCGTTGGCGGAGTGCTGTCCAACAACAAGGGAGTCAATTTCCCTGATGTTCAGCTGTCGGTGAGAGCACTCACCACCAAGGACCGACAGGATCTGGCATTCGGCCTGCAGCAGGGAGTGGACTGGGTCGCGTTGAGTTTCGTCCGTAATCCCTCGGACATGCAGGAAATTCGCGAGCTGATCAGGAAGCACGGCTTCTCGACCCCGGTGGTCGCCAAGATCGAAAAATTTGAAGCGATTGATCAGATCGACGCCATCCTTCCTCTGTGTGACGGCGTGATGGTGGCCCGTGGTGATCTCGGCGTTGAAATGCCTGCTGAAGAGGTTCCTCTGCTGCAGAAGGATCTGATCCACAAGGCCAACAGCCTCGGAATACCGATCATCACAGCCACCCAGATGCTGGATTCGATGGCCTCCAGTCCCCGTCCAACACGGGCTGAGGTCAGCGATGTGGCGAACGCCATTCTTGATGGCACCGATGCAGTGATGCTCTCCAATGAGACTGCAGTGGGAGATTTTCCTGTCGAAGCCGTGGAGACGATGGCCACGATCGCCCGGCGCATTGAACGGGACTACCCGCAACGCCCGATCGACACGCATCTTCCCAGCACCATTCCCAATGCCATCAGTGGAGCGGTCAGCAGCATTGCCCGTCAGCTCAATGCTGCTGCAATTCTGCCGCTCACGAAAAGCGGTTCCACCGCACACAACGTCAGTAAATTTCGACCGTCCACCCCGATCCTCGCCGTCACATCAGAGGTTTCAGTTGCCAGAAAACTGCAGCTTGTCTGGGGTGTGACCCCACTGCTGATCGAAACTCAGCAGAGCACCACAGCAACCTTCACTCTCGCCATGGGAGTAGCGCAGGAACTGGGCGTACTCAAGGACGGTGATCTTTGTGTTCAGACGGCTGGCACCCTGGCTGGCGTCAGCGGCTCCACTGATCTGATCAAGGTGGGCATCGTGAGCGCTGTGCTTGGCCGTGGAACAGGCTTTGGCAGCGGTTCAATCAGCGGAAAGGTGCGCATCGCAACATGCGCAAGTGACTGCGCCAAGCTCGAACCAGGGGAGGTTCTCGTGGCAAACGACACCGATGCTGACTATCTCGACGCAATCAGAGACGCCGCAGCGGTGATCACGGAAACACCCGCTGAGAGCTCCCATGCAGCGGTGATTGCCCAGCGTCTCGGCATCCCTGTGATTGCAGGCGTCGCCCATGCCACGCGTGATCTTTTGGAGGGCGAGGTGGTAACCCTCCTGGTCAAGGAAGGAGCCGTTCATCGAGGAACGAGCAGCAACATGGCCGTGAAACTCGACACGATGCTCTGAGCCTGAGCATTCATCCATGGCCAGCAATCTGCCCATCGCCGAAACAGTCGGCATGGCCCTCAACACCCTGAAGGCCAACAGGTTGCGCAGCCTGTTGACCATGCTCGGCATTGTGATCGGCAATGCATCCGTGATCACGCTGGTTGGGGTCGGACGTGGTGCCCAGAATCTTGCCGAAAGTCAGTTGAGCAACCTGGGAGCCAATGTGCTGTTCGTCGTGCCAGGCAGTAATGACACAAGGCGCCAGGGGGTGGCTTTTCCGCGCACTCTCGTACTGGAGGACGCTGAGGCGATTGCTCAACAGGTCCCAAGCGTCAAGCGGGTGGCTCCTCAGATCAACGCCAACGAGGTGGTGCAGTCAGGGGCGAGAAGCAGCACCGCAGCCATCTTTGGGGTGACACCGGAGTTTCTTCCTGTCAGAAGTTTTGAAGTGGGCCGGGGACGTTTCATCAGCGAACAGGACGTCCAGGCCGCACGAACCGTCGTGGTGATTGGTCCTGATCTGCGCGACAAACTGTTTCCAGGCGGCGGAGCCATTGGTAGTTCCCTGCGCATCCGTGACCAGAGCTTCAGTGTGATCGGTGTGATGGCCCCTAAAGGAGCGGTCTTCGGGTCCAATCAGGACGAAAACGCCTACATCCCACTGAGCACCATGGTCAGCCGCCTTACAGGGCGCGACCCGACCTATGGAGTCAGCCTCAGTTTCATCAGTGCTGAAGCCAGAGATGAGAACAGCACAAGTGCAGCGAAATTCCAGATCTCCAATCTTCTGCGTCAACGCCATCGCATCCTTCGTGATGACGACTTCGCTGTTCGCTCCCAGCAGGACGCCCTGACCATCGTTGGCACCATCACCGGTGGGCTGACCTTGATGCTGGGTGCCATTGGAGGTGTTTCCCTGCTCGTCGGCGGTATCGGCATCATGAACATCATGCTGGTGTCAGTGAGTGAGCGAACCGAGGAAATCGGACTCCGCAAAGCACTCGGCGCACGCAGTTCAGATGTGCTGCGTCAGTTTCTGGTCGAATCTCTGGTTCTCTCCAGCCTTGGAGGGGTCATTGGAACGGCAGCGGGCTATGGAGCCATCGCGGCGGTGGCCCTGCTCACCCCACTCCCAGCAGCCATCGGGGTGCCAACAGTGCTTCTGACAGTTGGTCTTTCAGGTTCAATCGGACTGTTCTTCGGCGTTGTTCCTGCAAGGCGTGCTGCACGACTGGATCCGATTACGGCTTTGCGCAGTCTTTAGGTAGAACAACTGCACAGTTTGTAACCCAAAGCTCTTACGATCGTCGGATCTTCATCAATGCCATGAATCAGCGCTGGCGGCAGATCCTTCTCTGGGGACTTCCCATCACTGTTGCTCTGCTGTTGGCATTGCAATTCTTCGGCAGCGGAGCCCTGAGCAACCTGCAGCCAGGTGGTCCCACAGTTGCTCCACGCAACACGGCTGTAGCGAGGATGAGTTACGGCCGCTTCCTTGACTATGTCGAAGCCGGCCGAGTGACATCCGTTGACATTTACGACGGCGGCCGAGATGCGGTGGTTGAAGCGGTTGATCCCGACCTCGACAATCGAGTCCAACGCCTGAGGGTTGACCTGCCTGGATTGGCACCTGAACTGATCAACACCCTCAAGACTGAAGGCATCAGCTTTGATGTCCATCCGCCCAAGACGGCGCCCCCTGCCCTTGGCATCCTTGGAAACTTGCTGTTCCCTCTGCTGCTGATTGGTTCTCTGATTTTTCTGGCACGTCGTGGCAACAACATGCCAGGAGGTCCTGGTCAGGCCATGCAGTTCGGCAAGACCAAGGCCCGCTTTGCGATGGAGGCGGAAACAGGTGTGATGTTCGATGACGTCGCTGGAGTGAACGAAGCCAAGCAAGATCTCGAAGAGGTGGTGACGTTTCTCAAGCAGCCTGAAAAATTCACCTCTGTCGGAGCTCAGATTCCCAAGGGTGTTCTGCTTGTTGGGCCTCCAGGTACCGGCAAGACTCTGCTTGCCAAGGCCATTGCTGGAGAAGCTGGGGTTCCCTTCTTTTCACTGTCGGGTTCCGAATTCGTTGAGATGTTTGTTGGTGTTGGTGCCAGCAGAGTCAGGGACCTGTTCAAACGTGCCAAGGAAAACAGCCCCTGCCTGATCTTTATCGACGAGATTGATGCTGTCGGTCGTCAGCGCGGAGCTGGAATCGGTGGTGGCAACGATGAACGTGAGCAAACGTTGAATCAACTGCTCACGGAGATGGATGGCTTCGAAGGCAACAGTGGAATCATCATCATTGCTGCGACTAACCGCCCGGATGTACTCGATTCAGCCTTGATGCGTCCTGGTCGTTTCGACCGCCAGGTGACCGTCGACGCCCCAGATATCAAGGGTCGTTTGTCCATCCTCAAAGTTCACTCACGCAATAAAAAGCTCGCCTCCGATCTTTCTCTTGAAAGTATTGCCCGCAGAACACCTGGCTTCACGGGTGCAGACCTGGCCAATCTTCTCAATGAAGCGGCGATTCTCACAGCCCGTCGCCGTAAAGAAACCATCAGCCTGGCTGAAATTGATGATGCTGTTGACCGCATCATCGCGGGATTGGAGGGTCATCCTCTGACCGATGGACGCAGTAAACGCTTGATCGCCTACCACGAGGTGGGTCATGCTCTGGTCGGCAGCCTGGTGAAGGATCACGATCCCGTCCAGAAAGTCACTCTGATTCCGCGCGGACAAGCACAGGGTCTGACCTGGTTCTCGCCCGATGAAGAACAGATGCTCGTCTCCCGTTCGCAGCTGAAAGCCAGGATCATGGGAGCCCTTGGTGGACGTGCAGCTGAGGACGTGGTTTTTGGATACGCGGAAGTCACCACTGGAGCTGGGGGAGACATCCAAATGGTTGCTTCAATCGCTCGGCAGATGGTGACACGCTACGGAATGAGCGGTCTTGGCCAGATGTCAACCGAAGGTGGAAGCCAGGAGGTGTTTATCGGCAGAGATCTGATGACGCGCAGCGACACCTCTGAAGGCACTTCCAAGCAAATCGATGAACAGGTTCGTGGCATCGTGATGCAGTGCTACGAAGAGACCCTGAGCCTTGTCCAGGGCCAACGAGAAGCCATGGACCGTCTTGTAGAACTATTGATTGAAAAAGAGACAATGGATGGCGATGAATTCCGCGAAGTTCTCGCCAACTACACCACAATTCCTGAAAAAGATCGATTCTCCCCAGTATTAAACTGATCCAGATTATTGATCTTCTCATGTTCCAGGTTCAACATTGAACCTGGAATTTTTTATTGATCTGATCCAATGGTTCAAGGGGCAACGCAAGACATTAAAAAAACCCCCACTAGGGAGGGGTTTATGAACCAACATTGGTCAGACTGAATGGACAGGACGTTTATCAATGACGCTATCGATCAATCCATAGTCCTTGGCTTCAGACGGAGACATGAAGAAATCGCGGTCAGTGTCAGCCTGGATTTTGTCTAAAGGCTGACTGGTTCTATCAGCAAGTTCCCTGTTCAGACGATCCTTCAGAAAGAGAATTTCGTCAGCTTGAATACGAATATCACTGGCCTGTCCCCTTGCACCGCCAAGAGGTTGGTGGATCATGATGCGCGAGTGTTGAAGGCTGCTGCGCTTCCCTTTGGTGCCCGCACACAGAAGAAACGCACCCATGCTGGCTGCCAGGCCCACGCAGACGGTATGTACATCGGGCTTGATGTGCTGCATGGTGTCGAAGATGCCGAGACCGTCGTAAACCGATCCCCCCGGTGAATTGATGTAGAGGTAGATGTCCTTTTCTGGATCCTCTGCTTCAAGAAACAGCAGCTGAGCAACAATCCTGTTGGCTGACTCACTGGTGACAGCTTCACCAAGAAAGATGATTCGCTCGCGAAGCAAGCGCGAATAAATATCAAACGCCCTTTCCCCGCGTCCGGATTCCTCAATGACGATGGGGATCATGTTGGACCTGCTGACTGGCTGAATCTTAACGGCGGCAACAGCAGCGCTATGGTCTTGCCTTAAAGACAGCCTTAGAAAAGCTTGACTGGGTCCCAGACGATCGCTGACAGCAAGAAAGCCTTTCACACAGCTTTCCCTTACGTCATTCCTTCGCTGTATCGACGCACAGCAGATGAACTGCTGGTGGAACTGCACCTGCTGAGTCATCAAACTCATTTCAGGATCAATGCATTATTCGCAGTGGGGCTGTGTCAGGTCTTCCATGCCTTCACGAAGGGGTATCGCCCGGAGCAACAACTTGACCCGTTGTTCTCCGCTCTCTGCAGTTGCAATGGCTTTGACGGTGATGAAATCAAGGCTCTTGCGCAAGGGAGCACCAAGGCCGTTCAGGGCCACACTGTTGACGACGTCCAGACCTGGTTGAAGTCGAAGGGGAAAGGCGCTCCAGAGCCACTGGCAACAGGCCTTTCAGCCGTGACAGAGGATGATTTCCACTATTCCCGTCTCGTGGCCGTTGGTTTGTTCAGCCTGCTGTCCGAAGCTCAGGGCAATGAGAGTGATGATCCCGAAGAGCTGAGCAAAACGGTGCATGCCATCGGTGAACAGATCGGATTGTCTCGTCCTCGTCTCGAGAAGGATCTGAGTCTCTATCGCAGCAACCTCGAAAAAATGGTTCAGGCCGTTGAACTCATGGAGGAAACCCTCGCGGCCGAACGACGCAAACGAGAGCGACAGAAAGCTGAAAAAGCTTCCAAGGATTAGGAGTCAGGAGTCAGCTTCAGGCTGCCGCTGACTCTCCACCATGGCTGGCTGGCTGACTGTCTGGCTGACTGGCTTGCTGCTGCCGGGTTGAGAGGCTTGATCTCAATATTCAGGGTCGATGCGCTCTGAACAGGCTTAGGCCAGAGCCCTCCGAGCAAACCGAGTTGCGTCAGACGCCTCGGGTCCCCTGTGATCCTGAGCGAGTAGGAGCGCTTGTTCACGAGAGGCGCAAGGAACGACTGATCAGCAGGTTTGATGCCCAATCCGATGCTCAGAACGGACGCCTTCTGATCCTTGATGATCACCCAGCCACCAACAGTGGTCTGATCGGGATCATCACGCCGCAGCCAGAGGCTGGGAGCCTCTGGCTCGGGTGACGCCTGATCCTCCTGCAGCTTCTGATACCCCCTGGAATCGAGGCGATCCGATACCGCTTCCAGGATTGATGTCCATTGCTCACGACTCCCGGTCAATGGCAGTTGAATCTGCAATCCAGCTTTGTAGGCACCGCTGGGGCGGCTCTGCAGCCGCATGGAAAACGGGAGATCTGCGATCTTGCCTCGCATGGCACCGTTGATTCCGTAATGCTCCTCGAGTGGAGCCTGAATAATCTGACGAGACAGCAGTGTTCCCAGAATCAGATCCACACGCTGTCCATCAACCTGAAGCAATGTGAGATCGCTGGATGTTGAGTTGGTGGATTTCAGATCAGTGGCTGTCTGATTCGTACTGGCTTCGAAAGGGCCCGAGGCCAACACGGAGATCCGTTGGGTCAGGGAACTCAAGGGTCGAGACCCGATGACGCCATCCCAGAGAAGTTGACCGGCCTGAAGCCGAAGCTGAACACAACCCTCTCGACCCTGCTGAAGCAAGGGCGCAAGCGTTCCGCTAAGTGTTGCAAGCGCATCGGCATTCCAGATGACCCCCGGTCTCTCCGACAAGGACTGAAGACACGCTCCAAGCAGACTGTCGGATTGCAGGGTGGTTGTTGAGACCTGATTGGTTTTCAGCCTTTGAAGCAGTTGCTGGAGGTGCAGCGCATCGGAAGCCAGAACCTCCATTGATCCCACACGCTGACGTTGCAACCCTTGAATCTCAACAGGAAAGGTTGAGGACGACAGAATCAGATAGGCATCACCGTCCTGTGACCATCCCTGCCACCAGATCGATCGGCCATAGCGCTTCCAAAGATCGGAGGCGGGCTGAACACCCAAACGATCTGTCCAGAGCGACGGAACAGCCCGGTTCGGATCGCCGCGGAAACTCTGGACAAGAATCAGCGATCCGGACAATTGAGCCAGAGACGAAGCTGGACTGTCATCAGCCCAGAGCAGCCGACGATTCGTTGATCGCAATCCGATCAAACCGGATGCCACGAGCAACGAAATACCGGCAATCGTGGCTGTCGAACGCAACAGCTGGTTGCGCAAACGCTGCCAGCTCAGACTCACAAATACAGTTTGGAACACACTGTCACCGCCGCCGCCGCCGATCCCTCCACTCAATGGTGGACAGATAAATCACAGCACCACTCACAAACACCAGCAGTGCTACAGCTGTAACAGCGAGTGCCTGATTGACCAGAGGAGACTGGAGCGTCTCATACACGTCAGAAATTAATGGAGCCGTCACCATTGCGACCCCACACCACCATGGCGATCGAAAAGCTGAACACAGCTGCGAGAGAAGCCCAGCCCAGGGTGAAAAGCATTGTGGATCTCTTGATTGACGGCAGTGTAACTAAGCTTCCCTGCGGATTCATCCCGTCTGTTCACGAGACATCATGACTTCGTCATCACCCGGTGCAGCAACGGTTCTTGAACGCCAGGGGACAACTCAGCGCTATCCGCAAGCCCGTGTGATCGTGCTGGACGATGACGTGAACACGTTTGAGCATGTGGTGGAGTGCCTCTGCAAGATCATTCCTGGCATGAATTCAGATCGTGCCTGGACTCTGGCCCGGCGCATCGACGGAGAAGGACGTGCCGAGGTCTGGTGTGGTCCGCTGGAACAGGCTGAGCTCTACCACCAGCAACTGGCTTCGGAAGGATTGACGATGGCTCCTATCGAGCGCTGCTAGGACCCCACCTAAGGTCAGCGAATCGCTTCTGCAGCCCGTGGGATCAGCACGGTTCATCGTCCTTGCATTGCGTCTTGGCCTGTTTCAGGCCTGTCTCGGTGCTCTCTCAGTTCTCACCCTTGGCATCTTCAACAGACTGCTGATCGATGAATTTGAAGTCCCAGCCGCGCTCACCGCACTGGCTCTCGGCAGCCAGCAACTGGTTGCCTTCTCCAGAATCTGGTTTGGACAGCAATCAGATCGCTGCCGCTGGAATCAACTGAGGCGGACACCTTTCATTGTTGGCGGCGCAGCTGCGTTCTGCACATTGACGTGGATTGCAGGCCGCTGCGTTCTCTGGCTGGCGGAAGCATCCCAAACAGGCAGTCAGGCTGATGTGATCTGGAGAGGTCTGATCCTCGCGCTGGTGTTTGTGTTCTACGGGCTGGCCATTGCAGCCAGTTCCACACCATTTGCAGCACTGCTGGTTGATGTGAGCACGGACAAACAGCGACCTGCCCTGATCTCCATTGTGTGGTCGATGCTGATGGTTGGAATCGTCGCTGGAGCGATTCTGCTCAGTTCATTTCTTGGCTCCTCTTGCGATACAGCTGAGCTGGGCAATCTGATCTCAGGGGTGGAAAGGCTGATCACGGTGGCCCCCCTTGTGATCTTCACGCTTGTCGTGGCATCGATCGCAGGGGTGGAACCACGTCTGAAACCAGGCAATTCCAACAATCAGTCACGACTCGCGACCAATCAGGAAATTTCTCTCAAAGGCGCATGGACGGTGCTGAAGCGATCGCCTCAGGTGGGGTATTTCTTTGGTGTGCTGTCTCTGTTCACCTTCGCTTTGTTTCTTCAGGAGGCAGTCCTTGAGCCCTATGGAGGTGCGGTGTTCGCCATGGACCTCTGCACAAGCACGCGACTGAATGCCGTGTGGGGAATTGGAACATTGCTGGGTATTGCGGCAACAGGGTTTGTGATCACACCACGCCTTGGCGCCCAACGGACAGCTTTGACCGGTGGAGTGCTCTCAGCCCTTTTCGTGCTGATGATGGTTTTCGCAGGATCTCTGGCTTCAACATCGCTGTTCCGAACGGCACTGTTTCTTTTCGGCGTTGGAGCAGGAATCAGCACCAATGCAAGCCTGACACTGATGCTCGGCTTGACGTCGCCGCTGATGGCAGGGACGTTCATCGGGGTCTGGGGCTTGGCACAGGCCTACGCACGAGGGCTCGCCACGATCAGCGGCGGAGCCTTGCTGAGCGTCTTCGGCGAAATCACAGGATCTCAGAACACCTTTGGGGCCTACGCCGGGGTGTTTGTCGTCCAGGCCTTCGCTCTACTGGCAGCAGGCCTACTGCTTCTGCGCGTGGACACAAAGCTGTTCCAATCGAAGGTCGAGAAGGCTCTCAGCTCAGTGCTGGCAAGTGAGCTTGACTGAACGACAAGGCTGTTCCGGAGGTTGATCAAGCAGCAGGCCTGCTGCTGCGAGCCAAGCGAAGCATTTCCGTTGTCTTGATGCGTCGATTACGGGCTGCCAAGACGTATCGGAGGACCTTGCCAGGGCAAAATGCCAGACCACGGACTTCATCACCGTGAACCTCCGCCGTCAGAACCCTGGCCTGGGGGCCGCAACGATCCTGCAAAGGGCCAGTCACCTCACGAAGCAGCCTGTCGACAGATCGGAGCATGGCAGGCAGAACTCTCTCTTCTCTGTAGCCAAATCCACTAGCTTCGACCAGTTCACGTTTCAGCAAGCAGCAATTCTCTGTGGGGCGCCTGGTCATCACGCACAGTACCTATGTGGAGGGGTTGATCCCCTGGCTGAAGGTGCTTGCCAGGGATCCTGAAATCCAGACGATCACTCCAGGCGTGATTTCCAGGGTTCGTGGCCACAGCTCAGGCCTTCAATTGCGTGTTTCGATACCGGTAACAGGCGGCTTCAAGATGCTTGCACGCAAAGGCACCAGTGCTCAGGAAGTGTTTGTGGTCACCCAGCTCGCCAAGGACGAACTACTGAGGCGAATCAAGACCTGCAGCCCCTAAGCAAAAACATCCAACAGAGGAACAGACCTGAAAGAGCCAACTCTGATTTATTTGTCTATTCAGCTGGGTATTCCGATCGAAGCGTAAATGCAAAGGATCAACGTCATTGCAAGAACATAGATAATTCCCTCATACCTTGCCCAGCGCAATTTCCACTCATAGGGCAAACCTAAAAGCAACGATAATAATGTTACAGAAATAAAGCCATATTGATTGAGTGTTGGCACCTGACGGTGCAAAGCTTTTTCTATAGCGGTTGAAATCAAAAAATAGAGTGCAATGTAGTCAAGTACAGATCCAACATTGTACGATAACGCTTTTTTATTGACGGCAAAGTGTCGATTTTTTTGAAAAAAATACTCATCGCTGCAATGCCTATAACTTCATTACACGTTTCAGCTTACGAGCACGAAAGACGTGGTCATGACATCAGGGAACAAAACCGTCAAACACAGCAAGCGTTCACATGGAACAAAACACCAAGAGCTCGAGCACAACCAGAGAAGAGAACATCCAGCAATCACTTCTGAACTCAGGGATGTGACGTAAGCGACTCGAGAAGCTCAATAACGGAAATGCTTGACAACGATCCACTCACCTTTTTTTCCTAATTCATCCTGGTAAGTCCCATTTTTAATAGCATTATTCTCGTAACCAAGAAACTGGGATGTTTCCTGTTCTTCCTGACAGGAACGAGGGCTAACAGCAACAGTTTCAGTAATCATCTTAGACGCATAGGCTAATTTTTGCTTTTCCCATTCCATGATTTCATCATCCCAGAAAGCAGCATCAGGCCTTGGATTCTCTTGCTCAAATTTTGTTCTTTTTTCAAAACCAAGCAATTCACGCTGGTAATCAACCTTATCTTCCTGACTTTCCCATGCGCTGCAGGCACTCTCTGCTTCAGACCTGGATGGGTAACCCATCGAACATGAAGGAACGGTAATGAGCACAACAAATGCTGCCATGACTAAGAGATAACGTTCCACAAGTGCTTAACAGATGTTTTGAAAGCATAGCGACAATCAACCAGCTCATAAGCTGTCTGAAATAGACGTCTGGATGAAATAAAGCGGATAACAAAGAAGGACGTAGCAAAGGTGCTCGAAGGCAAACCTGCAAACATTGACCGGTTTCGATCACACGCAACAAAGATTGGGACCTGAATCCCTTGATTCACAAAGCCTAAAAAATCCAATATTGACATAAGCGCAGGAATCAACGTTCAATAATAATCAAGTTCAAGCAATGGCTTGAAAACTTCTTTTCATTCATGGTTGAAGCCAAAATTCGTCGATTGCTCAAGGCAAGGTCACCTGGAAGCCGGAATTATTTATAACAATCTGCACATTCTGGTGGCATACGTAACAATGTTTGAAATGTCATCGATGAAGGCAATTCAATAACAGTCAAACCACTGCGGCCAGTCGGCTCAAAAGCTCTGGAGTGTAGGAAACAGACCAAATCATGAATCACAAGCGAGACTCAGAAAACTGGGTGCAACTCTTCTTCCACGGCGCGTGCATTTTGATGCAGTCCTTGGTGATGGAGCCTGCGAGCCTGAAGGATCAGAGGGTCAATGTCGCATTCCATTGACCAGCAGCGCTCAAGACAGCGGCGCCAAAGCGGTTCTGGACCGAAGGTAAGGCGGATGATTGCGGCCATGGCGTCAGGGGCCCGAAACCCAGCAAAAGACAAAAGCAACTCCTTAAGGTTGGCTTAAGACAACAGATTTTTGCAACATGAGGTTGGCCGCTGACGCTCAGGGCTGATCCAGCAACGGATCAGGCCCAGCTGTCATCGACACCTGCACGGGGCCATCAAAAACCAAAACCTTTGTTGGCCTGATTCCTGAAGGCGGTGAACCATCAAACTGCGCCCTCGTGGCTTCAGAGCATTAACACATCATCAAGAGGAAGACTTGCCCCTTGATCTGAATCAAGGGCTATAGATCACTGAGACATGATCAGACGCTGGCTTAGTATCGAATGGATCAGTGTCAATTCGTTGAGATCAACAAAAAATCAATGCATTGCCATAGTCTGTATCGAAAAGCGGGTCTCCAGTGAATGTGCAGAAACAAGTTGAAGCCTTACTGGTAGATCACCGTTCCGTATTCATTGAATGCGCTAAACGCCTGACGGAAAGGCAAACATGGTCACCGATTGATTGCCCAGTAGTTGTTATTGATGCTCGCAAATTACCAGGCACAGCCCAAGTCTGCACAGTCGGAGCTCTCAGCACATTAGTACCAGCATCAGCAGCAATTGATATACCTGAGATCAAGGAATGGGTTCAGCTGGTACGTAAGAACGGACACGAGGTCGCTTTTTCTGAGATGCTGAGTCGTAGCGGTGAAGACGCTGGGTGTCGCTTCGCCGAGGGATATGGCCTCCTACAGACCGAGCGACGCGAGGGGGTGGAATGTTTATGGTCTGCCAATGACCTGAGTCACTTTGTTGTGAAAACACGTGAAGCGTTTCCGAAAGCGATCGGGTGCGTGGCTCTGATTTCTGGAGAAGATGAAGTCTGTCGTGGTGTTATCACCTTCGAGTCAGAAATACAGAGACTACTCAACTAACCGGCACTTATAAATATTTAAGAACTGGCGATCATCACCAGAGTAAATCGAATCAAACCAAATAAAGAAAAGAACAAGACAGTTCCAAGCAAGCGAAAAAAGTCACAACAGCGGAACTCTCTAAGATTGATACTGTTCGAATACAAAGATCAAAGACTTCGCAAGCTCACACGGTGAAACCAAATAAACCAGGAAGGGACGTAAGCATTACATCCTAGAAACAGACGACGACCAACAGCAACACTCACCATTCAGACGATGCTTCCCAAGCTTGGAAGGTGCAGCTGCACTGAGCCGAACAGCACGTAATATGCATTCTGAAGTCGTAGCATAATCAATTAAATTCTGTGGGAGACCAAAGACAAACGGATCTATGACCTCTCAAAGTGATAAAGCAATTCCCAGACAAGGAAGAACAGCGTTGGGGCCATTCATTGGCACGCAAAATCAAATAGTTTGTGAATGTAGGTAGAAGAAGGCCTACCCGATTCAGTGGATATCCATACACCGTCAACAATCTTTTGCTTCTTTCCGGCCTCATCAACCATAACAAGTTCTTTACAATTAACCTGATAATCGCTGTCAGCTGCAGGAATATGATGACCACTAGCGATCAACCTAGTTTCTATATATGAGATATTTTCAGATCTCTTACCCTGTCTTACTTGATAGTACGCAGTCTCAGTTGCGTGCTCAAATGTCGTCCACTCGCCGGCACGAGTCGGAAGAACAGATGACAGTAAAAACATGGCAGTCAATAAGCTTTTCATCACTCCTCCTCACAAACGCAAATGGCAGCACAAGCCTGAAGCTTCTTTAAAACTCCAGGATAAAGCTCAGCAAAATACTCCTCTGCATCTAACTGTTTTAGATAACCCTTGAAGTGGTGGTAACTGATCCCTTGCAGGTACTTCCAATACATCGAATCGATTTCATGTGGTTTCACGTCAATCCTCAAATCCTCAGTGCTGCTTAAGCATCGCAGTGCAAAACCAAAATCACATCCCCCATTGGGACTAATTCTCAGAGTGTTGTCTAGCTCCTTTAGGGGAATAAAAGACAAAAACCAGGAAGTTCAGCTCAGAGTATTGCTTAAAGCTTGTTAAGACACTGATGTATCAACTGCTTTGCACATGCCAGTTGCATTGACTGATTGTGGTAGATCATCAATAGGGAATAGAGCAACCATAACAATTCAGCCAGGGGGATCGATCTACACGAAGGCTCTCCAGAACGAAGTAACTCCATGCTCTGCCAGTTCATTTTTTACAAGAACTGCAGCATTAATTATCGTCAATTTGACCATTCTCAACCTCATGCTGTCAAGATTCGTGTGTTAGCCATATCAAGCTACCCATATTACAAGGTAATCTTCTCTTCCCATTGCAAGATCTGATATGACTTGAAATTGTTGATCAAAAGATCACTATACTCACGTACTTATAATAAATAAATTTATCACCAAAACCCTTAGTCTCCGAAAAAGCCAAGCAACGAGAATCAAGGAAGATGTGATAGACAACCAGTGGAAAACTGAACATTAGCAACAGCGAACACAAAATTTGACAATCAACAATTACTTCTGAATGGTCAATAGCGTGCAAGCTGAGCTGCTACGAAACCAAAAAGCAGGAAAGATAACCACTAAAACACAAAGAGAACAAAACAGCTTTAATTCGTTGTAGCAAACAACGCTAGAACTCAGCGCTAACAAAAGAATTGGGTCGGCTCAAATAGTAACAATGAGAATTGCCTATCAAAGTAAATCTGTAATCACATCTGTGAGATTACGATAGCATAAAACAATCGATGACAAGCATAAGTTAGCGAGGGAAAGATGAAACACATCCTATTAAAACTAACAATATGGATACCTACTGGCCCTAAAGGCTAATACAAGGGATATCAAGTCAATAATGAAGTTAATGCAGTCTACATCTAGATCTAATTCAAGAAGCATTGATGATACATCTTAACATTGCACATTAACATCTCTCTTTCCATATAAGGGATATCATTGAAGTGATTGCAAACTTGGTAATGACATGGTTTGGTGTACCAGCGCATATGTCTCTGTACATACTGCTTGGGACTATGCTGTTAATCGGCAGTTATTTTCTTGTAAATTTTATTTTTGCCACCTTAAGCATCACCAATTCACTCATTCAACTTATCATCTGCATAGCAATTGTAACCGTAGCGGTTAGGTTCTTCGTTTTTATAACTAAGAAGACTTGGAAACAAAGTGACTGGGATAGATAAGTTAGTTGTTAGCAGTTCATTCTTCAACTAGCTGCAAGCATCAAAAAAGTATATGGATATGGAAACAATAATCGATAGCAAAATTTCAAGAACAGAGCTCTAAATTAAGTAAAGATGTCAAGGCTGTATCCGGAAAAACGAAAAGTTCTTGGCAAAGAAAGAAAGTAATAACATCAAACAAAATTGAAGGGAGTACAATCTTCTGGTGAGATTAGCTAAGGGCAATCACCTAAGACAAAGTTATGAATTTTATGTCAAGTGGATCAGACAACTCAGTGAAGATTGGCCTGAACGCCAGCATGAGTTCGAGTGCACTGTACTAATTCCTTAAAACTATGCGACCACCTACTTATAATGCTGGACACAGAAGTTAGTGCAACTGGGAACAAGCTACAGAGTCCAGTGATGACAAACCAAGTCTTGAAAAAAACATCAGGTATTGGAATAGACGGACTGACTCACTTCAGATCGCAATCAATCAATGAAATTGTGCCTTGGATACTGCACCACCGAACTCCAAAAACCAAGTAGATGACTTTCAATAATCAACATGTTACCAACTAATGATGAAGGAATCTTAATTTAGAACAATCCCCAGAAACACAATCAATAACATCAAAGCAGAAAAAACTCAATGCACGAATAAACACACCATTCGTATGCCAATATATATTAACAGAATATCAGTGGCTGTCTTTAAAAAGATTTGACTTGTCAGAAACTACTTTCTATATGGTTGCCTAGCTCTGCCTTTGCCAATTACCTTGTACTCCAGTGAGTACAAGGTAATTGGCCACCATTTCCATGACACTATTCACAAAGTAATTCAGCAGTCCTAAACCTGCTGTCACAATCAGCCAACAGGTCTGTAGATCAACAGATTCAGTTCAATTTGTAAAACATTTTCTCTCGCAAACACAAATAGCAGTTCATGCCCTGAGCTTCATATTGACAATCGGATAGATGACTCTAAAGAAGTGCTCAGCATCTGGCCCCACCAGAAACTGACTCTGATCCCTGTAGGAGTTATGAGCCAAAACTCTAATAAAGCAATTCTACTTGCTGTAATTTCAAGGCGACTCCAGTAACTCCATAATCCTGGGCGTTCTAGACCGAAATCACAACACCCATTAGTACCAAAGAAGTGCTGTCTCAATGGCCTGAATGGGGGATAACGAACGTTCCCAAATAGCCAATACTCAGGTTTCACCTCTGACAGGGCCAGAACGATGAGCCTTACCACAGAACAGCAATGCCTTTATCGGGAACTGATGAACATAGAGACTGATCTTTTTTATATGACAACTCGTGATTGCAAGCAACTGGCGAAAGGACTTACTCGAATGGGGATACAGACACCACTGCAGTTAAGGTATTGGCTCGAAGATCTTCATACCACTGATGCCTGAGAAACTTTTAACCTCAGCCCAGCTTTGTGTTCTGACAAGGGGAGCAACGAACAGCTCGATAAGGGTTCACATTCGCTCAAGAGGATTCAGAGACGACAATCGTCAGACATGATGGCCTGACAAATGGGAACGAGCAAAATTACTGTATGGGGGAATTGATTCTCTGTGGGTGAAGCAGCGGTAGACCGGTCAACGCACAAGATCTTTCAAATCACTGATATTGAGTCAGTCATGATCCAGTGGGTCTAAGTAGAAGCTGTGACAAATCTCCTTATGAGGTGGTGGCATTGCTATCACTGATTCAATGTCTCTAGACAACTCAATGACAGAAAAGCAACCAATGACGAAAACAACCGATAGGAACGAGTTGATTGAGGGAGAGTTAAAGGAAGTTGCAGGTGGTTACGACATTGACGATGTTCCTTGTCCCTCTTATTCTTTGACTCACAAGGAGCTCAGAGAAGTGAATGGAGATGCTAGGGATTACGACAATGTACCAACACTACATGAGTTAAACGATAAAGATACATTGAAAGTTGTTGATAAAAAGCATCAAGGCTAATCAATTAATGAGTAGCAAGATAACTGTGCAGGTAAATAAAATATCAACGATAAACCTAGAATAATTGGAAATTGAAAGTCATCCTGGCAAATTCAAATAGAATTCAAATATTCATGGTAAACTCAAATGAGCAAGCGATGCCACTGAATAAATGCACTCTTGGAATAAAAATCTTCTTTATCATTATCAGGAATTGATGTGACTAAATTTCAAGCAAAAGCTAGATTTGGATATTATATTCTTCTTGGTGCTGCATTTTTTATCGGTTGCTACTTTCTCATAAACCTTATATTCAATTCTTTAGGCATATCCAACCCGTTTCTTCATTACCTGATTACTATAGCAATTATTGCTTTGGGGATTAGGCTATTTGCGCTTGTTTCTGTAAAAACCTGGAAGAAGAATGACCGAGAGAGGTAGGCTGTCAATACTGACATAACAAAGTCTCTAGTATAGTTCTTCGATGACGACAAGCTCTAATTATCAAAGTATTCATGCTTTATAGATTCTGCACCCTATTCGTAGGCCAAAGCATCAAAACATTGGCATGAACACTGGATAGGACGATGTCCATATGATTTTTGCATCCAGCCACTGCTTCTAATTCTGCTGCTGAGAGCTCGGACAAACTGGATCGGATGCCGTTCAAGGGCACTCAGTACTGATCTGAATACTTGCATCAACGGCAAGCTTCACAGCTTCTTCCGGAGTTGTGGCACCTGGGATGCAATCTCTGAATACAGGATTCGTCGAGACAAGATTTAAAAGATCTTCTGAGCTGACATAATGAATTAAAATCTAATTAGACTCGACAATGGCATCAAAGTGGGTTTAAAAAAGCTAGATCTACTCTTTGTTGCATCTAACGAGCAATAGCCTCATGTCGCCAAAAAACGAATGAACTCTTAGTTATTAGAAAACCATAGTTTTTAGTAGAGGCTACTCAAATAAAATTACTCACATCTTGATTTTTTGTTTTTGTAGTTAGCAAAGAACAGCAGGGATGATTCTCCATGATGTCTTTAGCTTGTCTAAGGGATGACAATCTGAACCATTCCGACCAGACACCCTCTGACGAAACAAGGTAGTTGATACTGACTAAAGAGCAGCAATGCCGGTATCAGGAGCTGACGGACACCGATACTGGGCTGTTTTACCTAACGCCACGGGACTGCAAACAACTGATAAAGGGGTTGTCTCGCACGGAAAATCAGACACACCAGCATCTCATGGAAGGATATGAAGCATTGCTAGAGGCTGATGACTGAGCAAGTTCTACATTGGGCTCGTTAGGCACTCCCCTGATGTCCAGTAAGCCAAAGCTGTTGACAACAACCCAGACAGTCTCATTCTTGGTGGCTTTTATAGCGGTTATTTCGTTGTGGACTCTCGTACTTTTGAGATGGACACGCGATGGTGTTATTGCTCTGCAGCCTGTGACTCTTGCTGATTACATATTGATACTAGGACTGTTCGTAGCAGTTCCTCTCCTGATAATTGCTTTGTTTGTAGGGACTGCTGCTTTCGTGGCATTGAAAAGAGCTAAGCCTCAACAGAAGGCATAGACACGTTGGATGCTCCATCGTAGAAGTAACAACACTTTCTCCTAAGTCAGAAACTGATCCTCAATGGGCAGTTGTAATGGTTATTACGAGCCTCAAAATTAAATCCTTTCACCATTTGGGCCTCCTGTTGATATGGTGTTGGACTATTTCTAATTTGGGAATCTAATTTATCCAATACATCATATACCTGTCTCTGACTATAGCCTGACTGCAGCATTACAAACGCAACCGCTGCAGCACCTTGTCCAAAATCATATCTAGCAGCATGTGCTGGAACTGCAGCAAGTAAGGAAGCGAGAAGAAATAGTCCTTTCATCAGGGATAATTTACTGGTTGGAACCTAAACGAATGTTGAAAAATTGTCAAAAAGTTTTTCCCGTGAATCATATCTTGGCGACAGAGGCAAAACATTCAGCAATACAGTCAAGATGCCTTTCTAAGTATTGATAACAAATTAATCTCTGTTGGCATAAGACAAGTCAAGAAACCAACAGCAATAACTAAAAAGAAATTAATTTGGCTGAACACCGGAACGTTTAGAATCAAAAAAAGAACAACCAGATCGCCTTGAATATTGATTATATGTTGCTGATGTTAGGAGGAGGAGACTGAAGAATAGTCTTACTCAAAGCTTAGTTTAACATTTCATGTTTGACGAATAAGCGCATCAAAATAGTCTTCAAATCTCTTTTGACATATCGCGGTGATGGAGCGAGTTAAAGCTGTTGTGGAGGCTTTAAACGGTTGTTGCTAGAACCATTGAAGACTCGCGAAACCCATGTCCGAAGAACCTTAAGGCATTTATCGAAAAGGTCAAAGGCGACACAAGACTTCGGGAGAAGCTCGAAGCAGAAGGTGCTGAACCTGTTGCGATTGCTAAAGACGCCGGTTTTATGATATCTATTGACGACTTGAAGAAGGCTCAATCAGAAATTTCTGAAGAGGAGCTGGAAGGCGTGGCTGGTGGTATGTGTCTGCCTTATACGCAGATTAAAGGTTGCCAAAGTGGTGGAATGGTGGGGGGCAACCCTAACCCAGGATTCTGAGCCTACTCATCAAAGCCCCTGCAAACGCAGGGGCTTTTTATTGCTTCAATCACCCCGAAAAGACCAACAATCAGCCGTAATGCCTGGCACGATTGAGCGCTTTAAGCATCAGCTAAAGACACTGCAGCAGACCGTTGCTATGACTCCTGAACAGACCTAGTACCCATGTCAGAAAAGCAACTCAAGGCATTCCTGGAAAAAGTCAAAGGCGACGCCAGCCTTCAGAAGACGCTCAAAGCAGCTTCTAATTCTGATGCAGTTCGTTTGATTGCAAAAGAGGCTGGTTTTAGTATTTCTGCTGATGACCTAAACCAGGCTCAACTAACGCTTTCTGAAGAAGAGCTAGAAGGGGCGGCTGGCGGTAAAAAACCAAAGCTTGAATATTCAAACACATCTCTTGCATGTGGTTGTTGATATTCCTGAAAGCAGAAGCTTGCGACCTTAAATCTCTTTTTTTGATGAAGCTTTCTATTTCTCAAATCATACCAATAATGCCATAAATCAGCCTCCAACACTATGCACGATTGAGCACAGTAATTGTCAGTCAGAAACACTGCGGCAGACCGTTGCTATGACTGCTGCAAAGACCTGCCACTCATGTCAGAAGAACAGCTCAAAGCCTTCCTCGAAAAGGTCAAAGGCGACCCCAGTCTTCAAGAGAAGCTCAAAGCAGCTGCTGATTCTGATGCTGTTCTTACGGTTGCCAAAGAACAAGGATTTAGTATCTCTGCTGATGACCTCAACAAAGCTCAATCAGAGATTTCTGAAGAGGAGCTAGAAGACTCGGCTGGTGGGAGGAGGTGTGACAGCTGCGGGATATGGGGGTGGATTGGCATGGCTAAAACATGCAAAGGTCCAACACAGGGATGAAGCTGCTATCTAGGAATGAAACGTACAATACTGTTTCCGTGCTCTATTCATCAAAAGCTCCTGCCAGCACAGGCGTTTCTTATTGCTTCAATAGCCTAGCTAATCCCATAAATTAGGCTCAATACCTGGGAATTGAGCGCTGTAAGTATTAGCTAAAGTCAGCGCAGCAGACCGTTTCTATATTTGCTCAATAGATCTCATACTCATGTCAGAAGATCAACTCAAAGCTTTCCTAGAAAGGGTTAAAAGAGACACCAGTCTTCGAGATAAGCTTTAGGCAGCAACCAGTTTTGATGAGGCAATCGCCTCAGCTAGAGATACCGGATTTTCTCTTTCTGTAGAAGACGTTCAGTCATCGATGACGGACGTTGAATTGGAAGCCATTGCTGGGGGAGGAGCAAGGACCAGTACTGGACTGTCCTACTGCTTTCGATCGATGAGTGTCCAAAGACCGTAGGAGGCAATTGCCCACGCTGAAAGGTACCTCACATATCGATATTGATTGTATCTTTGCTTTATCAAAGCTTCAAAAATAGTGTATGTTTTTGTTGAAGAGTGATTGCATCGGCACAATTAAGACTCGGTGCTATTTTTTTAAAGACTTCCGATACCCATGTCCCTAGAACAACTCAAAACCTTCCTTGAAAAAGTCAAAGGTGACTCCAATCTTCAGGAGAAACTAAAAGCAGCGAAGTCACCTGAAGATGTTATAGCTATTGCTAAAGAGCATGGCCATAAATTCAATTCAGATCACCTCAGCCAGCTCAGCAAAGAGGAGCTAGAGAGTGTGGCTGGTGGGGTGACACTAAAATACAAGAATTGGTGTTACTGTACCGCATTATAAACTGGATAGTTGAACAAGTTGTTGCATATTATGCTGTGGATTACCATAGAACAGCCTCCACACTGCACCCTAGACATTGAGAAAGGGTTCGTTGCTTCAATTACACCTATAAGCCGACAGATCTTCCTGCATTACTTAGCTCGAATCAGCGCAGTAAGTATTAATCAAAGACTTGTGAGCAGAAAGTTGCTATGACTGCTTAGGGCTCGGTACCCATGTCGCTAGAACAACTCAAGGCATTCCTGGAGAAGGTCTAGACAGACATCAGCCTTCAGGAGAAGCTCAAGTCTGAGCGTGTTGATGTTGTAGCTATTGCTAAGGCTGCTGGGTTTTCTACCAAGCCTGGCGACATAATTGCACTTCGAGAAAACATTTCTGAAAAAGAGCTAGAGGCTTTGCTTGGTGGTGCCGGATCTTGCAATCCTCAGGGCGGTGCGGATCCATTCTACGATTGGGATTTACACATTTGCATAAATCACAAATGACACAAAGCAAACTTCAATGACCGGCAAGATTGAGCAAAGTAAGTATTCGCCAAAGACACTGCAGCACATCGTTGCTAAAAATACTGAACAGACTTCATACACATGTCAGAAGAGCAACTCAAAGCCTTCCTTGAAAAAGTGAAGTCAGACACCAGTCTTCAGGAGAAGCTCAAAGGTTCTGCTGATGTTGACGCAGCTCTTGCAATTGCGAAAGAGGCTGGTTATACGATTTGCGCTGGCGACGTTCGGACGTCACTTTCAAATGATGAGTTGGAAGGCGTGGCTGGGGGGATACCGGGGGTTGCAACTACCCCTCAGTTGACCCATGTTTTGTCTAATCTAACTTCTCAAAATCCCGACTTTTTCAATGGCTTTGATTTCTTCAGCAGCCTGACTAATCCCATAGACAAACCTCCAATACCTGGTACGATTGAGCGCATTAACTATTTGCTAAAAACGCTTCAAGATATCGTTGCCATAACCGTTAAAGACTCCCAATATCCATATCAGAAGAGCACCTCGACCCTTTCTTGTTTTGCAATTGACGGTCGACAGCAACTCACGTCTAGAAAGAGCTGTTAGTTAGAAAAGCGGAGTTTACTCATAAGGGTCCATAAATCAGCCTTCAATAGCTGACGATAAGTCGCCACTAGTGAATATCAATATACTCCCTTATGTTAAGCTTCCTACTTCAATACTTGATATGACTTTTGAATGCTCTCAGCAACATCACTGTTTCCAGGATCGCTTGAAAGTCGTTCAAAAAAATAACCTAACGCCTCTTGTGCAACGACCTTTTTAACTTCGGCCATATACTGTCGCACATAAAATCATTCCTGCTACGTATACTGTCACAAAGTAACAAGCATCTTTCTTATCCATTCCTTCGGCTTTAGAAATCCCCCCGATAGCAATAGGACACTCAGTATCAAAAGAACTTTCATAGAGCTTATTGTTGAATGCATCCCTCAGTAATTGCGTCATTTCTGATAGACAGCATTGTTGCATCGTATGGCTCACCAACAGAAATAACGGCCTTCCTCCACTTCGCATAGCCACGTGGGTCTTATGTTTCATCAACCCATCCAGGAATAGATTCCATGGCTGCATCTCTTGAAGATTTCAGCTCGGCATACCTTTTGCCCATGGCATCACACTTGGCCCAATCGACCGCTTCGGAAGGCGTGGCTCCAATCAGAATAGATAATGCTGAAGCTGCACATCCGACTAATAGGCAAAACGGCTGAAATGAGCTTCTCATTGATTGTGGGTCTTTTTCTATTCATAGCAAGCTCCATCAAAAATAACAGAAATTTCTGAACCCTATTCGCGTATACAGCGGCGCTGAGATACACCATGGGCTCCCTCTTTGCTGTGGACAAGCTGCTAGCGCCAGGGGAAAGGCATCGATCATTGCCTTGCTCGTGCAAATTCCTTGACTTGTGCGCTGCAGCTGGGGCTGCACTAATAATTTCTGCGCTGGTAGCTGGAGGATAAAGCTAGTCGTGCCAATGCTTTTGTCGATTTTCTTTGGCGAATAGATCTGGCATCTAGCAGTGCTCACGTAACTTCACACGGAAGTCACGGCACAACCGCGTTGCGCCTGTTATTTATCTATTAAATGTTACTCTAATTGGCTATACCTAATGCTAATACTTATTGACAATTATTCTGATGTGCATCGCTATTTTGCTGTTGTCAGTGCGGACAACACCCCCGCTTTGCCAACAATATTGACAGTTACTCAGCGATACCTGGAAACCTCTGTGGCAAGCCTATATATAAATTAGGCATTCTACTATCGGTTACAAAAGCAGCGCCTTATAGACATCTTAGAGAGCATCACTAATCATCAATCAATATTGGTCAGCGCTTAATTCGCCCGACGCCACACCCAACAAGCAGACCAACAGCTCCGCCCATCGATGCTGCATTGAGTTGAGTCTTCTGCTTCGGGCTAAGGGTTTCACCAACCATGGTGATGAACGCAATTGCTGCGAGCAGTACAGCCCCGACAACACCAGCATCAAGGTGGTTGTTCTTTGAGGGCTCATCAGGTGAGCCGTTTTTACCGCCTCTCTTCACCGGTGGCTTTCCTGAAGGAGGGTTGGCATCGAGCTCACGTTCAATGCGTTCAAGTTCTTTTTCAGCCTCTCTTGCCATACCTGATTCCACTTCCTCGAAGGTATTCGGAAGCTTTGGGTAGTGGACTATCGACTTCATCCAACAGATGCAGTGGCGGCAAACTCTTGCTACCACTGCATTTGCTAATAGGTGGACCACCTGACCGTGCAAGCCCCAGCGTTCGACCTGGAGTTACCAGAAGGGGCGACAAAGCGAGGATTCGTTTCCGGCTACAAGGCCGGTCTACGGCACCTTCACGACAGTCACCCCAAGTCGAAAGAGAGTCAGATCAGAGCACTAGAGAAAGGCTGTCACCAACCAGGCAGTCCAACGTCAATTTAAGGGATTCGGCCAGACAGCACGTATTTGCTTCAGAAGGCTTTGAGCTTCCTCGCCACGAGCCTCGGAATCGGCTTGTTCAAGCAGCACAGTCACATGACCAACCTTCCTTCCAGGCATTTCCTCCTTCCCATACCAATGCAGGTGGCACCTGGGGATGGCCTCCAGCGCAGAAAGCCTTGACTTCAGCGGTTCGCTGCCCTCAGAAGACAGACCAAGAAGATTCACCATGAGCGCGCCTGGCACCACAAGATCCGATGCCGGCACTGGCAACTTTCCTGTAATGCAGAGCTGCTGATCGAACTGACTGCTGCTGCACGCCTCAATGGAGAAATGACCGGAGTTGTGTGTGCGTGGGGCGATCTCATTCACCATCAGACCCGCTGGCCCATAAAAGAACTCAAGCGCCATCACTCCCACGTAGTTGAGGCTTGTGAGCAGAGAAGCAGCAATGTTGTATGCGGTGGCTTCCAACAATTGCTCCGACTGTGCAGGAGCGAGAACCCAGTCACAAACCTGATTCTTCTGATGGGTTTCCACCAGTGGAAGGCTACGGATTCGTCCCTGCTGGTCACGACTGACCACCAGCGCCAGTTCACGTTCATAAGTGACCCAGGCTTCCAGCAACCAATCCTCAACTGAAACTCTGCTCAACAGTTCCTCAAGAGACTTGAGATCTGCGAGCACGCAGGTTCCCTTGCCGTCGTAACCGCCATGGGCTGCTTTCGCCATGACCGGAAACGTCCAGCCAGAGGGCAGAGTCGGTGAGTCGGTGTTGATCTCATCCAGAGCTATCCAAGCCGGACTTGGAATCGCCAGATCATCCAGCATTCGGCGTTGAGACAGCTTGTTCACCAACGGCAGCAGACTGTCAAGAGAAGGGGAAAACAGCACTCCATCTCGGTCCAGTGCCTGCAGGGCTTCAACGGGTATCCACTCATTCTCAAACGTGATGTGTTGGCAGCGCTTCAGCAATTCAGCAGTTGCAGCAGCATCTGTCGCTGCACCCAGGACTTGCCCCTGAGCGACAGACATCGCCGGATCCTGGCCGGATGCGCTTTGCACGATCACATCAATATTCCGCGACTGTGCTGCTTCACACAGCATCAATGCGAGCTGCCCACCCCCAACAACGCCAATTGTTCCGGCAGCGCTAGCCATGGCCACTGATCTCCTCCTCTGAAGCTTGCCATCCGACCCTTTGAGCAGTCGTCTAAATCAGTGACCGTTCCTCAGTGAAGGCAAACCTGATGGCCGTCAGCAGCAAAACAATCAGGAACAGGGCAAGACCAACAGTGCAGGCATAGCTGATCTCAAGCTCTGCAAAAGCCTGGTCATACACGTAATAAACAAGGGTTCTGGTTGAGTCGGCAGGTCCACCCTGCGTCATCAGAAACACCTCCTCAAAAACCTTGGTGGCAGCAATGGCTGACATCACTGCCACCAGAGTCACGTACGGACGCAGCAATGGAAGAGTGATGTCGAGATGTTTCCTCCAGCCTTCACTGCCATCCAATTCCGCGGCCTCGTAGAGCTCCCTGGAAATTCCCTGAAGACCTCCAAGAAAGATCACCATGTAATACCCCAGACCCTTCCAGAGGGTCACGAGCATCACCGATGGGAGTGCCAGCAGAGGGTTGGTCAGAAACTCAATGGGAATGAAGCCTGAGCCGATCAGTGCTTCGAGCCAGCCATTGATCAGGCCGTTCTCTGCGTACAGCCAACGGAAGGCGATGGCTGCGACAACGATCGACACCAGCACGGGTGTGTAGAACGCAGCTCTGAGCCAATGAATGCCAGGCAGAACCCGATTGACCAGTACGGCCAAGGCCAGGGCACCGACAACGATTGGCGGCACCACCCCCACGAGGTAGATGAGGGTGGTGCCCAGCACCCGATAAAACATCGGATCACCAGCAAGTCTGCGCAGGTTGGCCAGGCCGATGAATCGCAGCGGCTCTGACACATCAAGCCCTGTCTGCGTGAAGCTGATCAACAGAGCCATGGCTGCCGGAATCAACACCGAAAGACTCAGCAGTGTGAGCGCAGGCGCAAGAAAGGCCCAGGCTGTCAGTGTTGTCCGGCGATCTGGCCTGGAGACAGAATTCATCAAACTCAAAGGCATCGGGCTGAGGATAGGGTCAGTCGATCGAATCGCCTGCGGATTGCCACCGCAGCATCGGCCCATGAGCACGCGCACAGCGCAGGCAGCTGAGTTGCAGGAACGAACCAGGATCACGGTTGCCCTCGAGATCAACCCCTATGACGTGATCATCGGCAGCTCCATGGTGGGAGCGATCGGAAGCGCTCTCAACGACCTATCGATTCGATCCGGCACCAAGATTCTTGTGGTCAGCAATCCTGATGTCGCCGGTCCCTACGGCGACAGCTGCCTGAACGGACTCAGAGCTGCAGGCTTCAACCCTGTGCTGCTGGAAATCGAAGCGGGCGAAGAACAAAAAACACTGCAAACACTCAGCTTGATCCTCGACAAGGCACAGCAGGAGGGTCTTGAGCGCACCTCCCTGATGCTGGCACTGGGAGGTGGCGTTGTCGGTGACATGACTGGCTTCGCAGCCGCATGCTGGCTACGCGGCATCGGCATCGTTCAGGTTCCGACCACTCTCCTGTCGATGGTGGATGCCTCCATCGGTGGCAAGACCGGTGTAAACCATCCAAAGGGAAAGAATCTGATCGGAGCCTTCCACCAGCCACGCCTGGTGGTGATTGATCCTCTGACACTGAACACGCTTCCTGTCAGGGAATTCCGGGCTGGAATGGCGGAAGTGATCAAATACGGAGTGATTGGAGACCCCGACCTGTTCAGGCGTCTGGAAGAAGCCTCTGACCTCTCCGATCCTGCAGCCATGGATCCGACGTTGCTCCACGACATCCTTGTGCTCTCAGCGGAAGCCAAGGCATTGGTGGTCGCCGACGATGAAAGGGAAGGGGGCCGCCGCGCAATCCTTAACTACGGCCATACCTTCGGACATGTGGTTGAGACCCTGACCGGATACGGAACGTGGCTGCATGGCGAAGCCGTGGCGATCGGCATGGCAGCAGTTGGGCGCCTCGCCGTCCAGAAAGGTCTGTGGTGTGAAGCTGATCAACAGCGCCAGCTGAAACTCATCGAGAAGGCCGGTTTACCCATGGCCTGGCCGCCCCTTGATCAGGAAGCCGCAGTGCGGACCTTGCAAGGCGATAAAAAGGTTCGGCACGGGCGACTGCGTTTCGTCCTGCCGACAAGGATCGGCAACGTGATCATCAGTGACGAAATCAGCAACGAGGATGTCAGTCGCTGTCTTGCATCCCTGAACTGATCAGCTCGGTTCGCGCAGGAAACGACTGTCGAGGAGTCCATTGTCCGCTGCAGTTGGTGCGTTGCGCAGAAAGGCGAACCAACGCAGCTCACCAAGACAACTGGGGTCGACAAGTCTCAGCAGGGCTTCTCTTCGACGCAGTGCTTCAGCCAGCTGATCCGCAGGCAGCTGCTGCAGTGCTGTCAGCCGCTCCGCCAGGCCCAACGCAAGCAGCGCTTCTCCTTGACGGCACTGGCCGGCAAAAATCCAGCCAGCCTCTGAGGCAGCTCCAACAAGGGATTCCAGGCACAGGTGAGCGGTGATGTCCTGACAACCCGCATCACGCAGAACATCAGATGATGCCTGTTGGCATTTGTAGGCCACAAGCGTTCCATCAACACGCCGAGGGTTGTAGTAGCGGCTTGACTCCAGGGCATAATCCACCACCAGCAACAGGCCATCGTTCATGGCTGCAAAGGCCTGCTTCATCCAGGGCTGAACGGAGTGATGCCATTCCGTCGTCCATCCCTCCATGGCTCCCCTTGGCGGCAGGTTGAGAGCATCACGATCCGCATACTCCCTGATCTGCTCCTGCAGTGGCGGTGGCAATGGATCGTCATCCCACCTCAGCAGGGGGACCGATGCTTCTGATGTCTCGAGAGTGACCATCTGACGCCGGAGCGATCCACCTCTCAGGATGAGACGTTCAACCGGCAGAGCATCAAGTAGCTCATGGGCCAGCATGATGCCGTTGACCGGTTCAGCCACAAGGTCCTGCATGGAAGACCAGCGGCAGGGAATATTGCCCACTGACTGGAGACGCTCCCTTTGGCGGAGCTGCATCCCGGGGTTGATTTCAATGAGCACACACTCCAGGCGCGACAGCCATTCAGCTTCTGAAGCCTGGAGAAGGGGGATCAACTGAGCGATCAGATCACCTTCACCTGGCCCCACATCCACGATTGACAGCAGGGAATCTGGATGGCGAGCCGCCAGATCCTCAAGCCAATCGGTCAGCTGATGAATCAGAAGGCCGGCGAAATCTTCACCGAGAGATGGAGACGTGACGAAATCTCCAGCCGTGCCCACATGCAGTTGACCACTTCCGTAGGCGCCGTGATCCGGGTCATGCAGTGCCCATTCCATGAAGGTGGAGAAGGGCACCCGCAGGCCATGTTGTTGCAGTCGTTCCCGCAGCCATTCGGGGCAGGGCACATCAAAGGCCTTCATGTGGTGAGAATGGCGTGCATTCGCTCTGAATCATGGGTGTCCAAGCAATGATGAGTGGCTTAAAGGCCCTGTTGAGCCTGTCGGTCCTGCTGGTGATGTTCGCCGCGCCTGCCGCTGCAATCGACAATCCAGAACTGCTCCCGGACCATCCGACGCCGGTGATTGACCTTGCCAAGGCTTTGAGTCAGACGCAGCGCCAGTCACTGGAAACCTCTCTCGACGCCTTTGAGCAACGCAGCGGCTGGAAGCTGAGAGTGCTGACGCAATACGAGCGAACTCCGGGACTAGCCGTGAAGGACTTCTGGGGGCTTGATGAACGCAGCCTGCTGCTGGTGGCGGATCCGCGTGGGGGCAATCTGCTCAACTTCAATGTGGGCGATGCCCTGTTTGCGCTGATGCCACGCACGTGGTGGGTTGAACTACAGACCCGCTACGGCAATCAGTTTTATGTGAAGGATCACGGAGAGGACGGCGCCATCCTGGCGGCACTGGATGCGGTGGAACTCTGCTTGGATCGTGGCGGATGCCAGGTTGTACCGGGCCTGCCGACGGAACAGTGGCTCTGGACGCTCAGCACCTCAATCCTGGGTGGTCTGATTGCAGGCTTCGCGGCCTATCCACGCAAAGAAGGTGAGCGAATTGCCTGGGGCTGGCTGCTGTTGCTCTCGCCGCTGTGGGTGATGCTTTTCGGAGTGTTCGGCGTTGGGCCCGTGGTGACGCGCACCAGTGAGTTGTTACCGCTGATTCGCAACGGCATGGGATTCATGGCTGGAGGAATCGGTGCCTATCTGATCGCCGGAGCGACGGTTGGACGCAAACTGAACGAATCCAACCAGGATGGCTGAGTCATGCGGGAAGCCTCAGGGCTACTTGCAAGAGAAAGCTGGACCTAGGCAATCTGAAACAGCATCTAGGTTGGCTCGACCGGATTCCTGTGCCGAAAGAGCTAAGCGACGCTCATCACGAATCTTGCGCAACTGGGCAAGATTCACGTTGAAAAATCCTTGCAGATTGGCAAATCGCTTCACAGGTTGTCCGTAATAACTTCTTCCACGCAATGTGGGAAAGGAAGCCCACTCGGGAGCCAACTTCGCGGCAAGGTGCGGACTCATCACACCGCTGTCAGTCAGCTTCAGAGCTTTACGTCGTTGAATCAGAAAAAGCGCACCCTGGTCCTGAACTTCGGGACCAAACCCTCTGACGCCTAGACGGCGTTTGACCATATCCCAAGTGAATGGCATGAACTGGTATGCACCAGCAGCAGCACTTGCGTAACGGGAGGAATAGATCACACGGTTGGGGTGTCGATCCATGGATGGCATCAGACCACCGCCGAACATGACGCGATAGCCAAGATCATGACCACCCTTCCAGGTGCCTTCCGCGAAGCGAATCGTATTGAGCATCGCGCGACGCTCAGGAGTAATGACGTAAGGAAGAGCCGAAGTCTTGGCATCTTCCTCAAGCATCACCAGCCTGGAACGGGAGCTTTCCAATGCAGGAAGAGCTGCACGTGACTCTGGAGCAGGGAGAATGGTGAGCAGTGGAACAACACTTGCAACAGCGCCTGGAATACAACGACAGGCGGTGAGAGCAAGGGAAGTCATACGGAACAATCAAAGAACAAAACCGCACATCGACATCACAAGGGAAGTGAGCTCAATGCCTGATTCGTTGGATTCAATGAATCCAGTGCTGCAAAACACGGGCAAACTGTGTCGAACCGATCCCATCGATCACAGGGGCCCTGTGACAGGCGGACGATCGTCATGGGGGTCTGTGCGTGGCAAACCAGGCGCAAAAGTCCAGGGACAGAAATGCTTTGAAGCGCAGATAAGCTGACTTAATTGAAAAAATCAGCCTTGCTTAACAGTGTTGGCTGCGACCAAGTGAATCGCCTCGGCAGCTTGGACGGCCCCGGCGGCTTTCAGAGGCTCACCAGCAGCAGGTTCCAGAGGCTGATCCAGCTTCCAATCACCTTGTTCCAGGGATTGCCGAGTGAGGATCCTGTGTGCCGCATGCCTTCGCAAACCGTTCATCAGTGCTGACGCTTCAGCAAATCCCTGACGTTCCACCACGTGAAGTCCGAGACCACAGGCCATCGCCTCACAAAAACTGCTGAATCCTGGCTTGCCGAGAAGTCGATCACAGAACGGCATCACATCCAGAAATCGGAGCGTTTCAGGCAAGAGCAGAACATTCGAGATCTGAGCAAGCTGCTCGAGCAACCTGGAATCCTGGGGTGCAGGCAAGAGGAACAGACGTTCAGGCCAGCGCGTGAAAAGGTCAGGTCGAAGGGCAAAGCCAAGACCACCAAAACCCACCAGCACTTTCTTTCGAACATCAGCGCGAAGACGCCGCTCCAGATCCAATGGCAACGACCTTGGATCTGCTGACACAAGACCGAGCGCCTGTTCAGGCAGCGACCAATCCATGGCTAACGACAAGGGACAGCGCAGCAGAAGCGATCCGCACTGGTATGCCGATGTGGCTCTGTCGGCCCAGGCAAGAAAGGCACCACCAAGGGGTGCATAAATCTCATCCCAACCAAAGTTGCCCATCCAGACCAGAGGGGCACTCAGCTGGCGGGCAAGCTCAGCTGCAGCAGGGGGAATATCAGCGACAACAACACACTGGCTGTCTTGTGAGCGAATCCAGTCAACCTCGCGTTGCACCCGCTTCGGGAGGTCGTTCTCGAGTTGCTGAAGAGCTTGCAGTGTGGCCTGCTGATCGATACCCAGGGCATCGGCCTGCAGCATGCCCACATCCCAGCGAACCGATCGTCTGCTGACTGGAACATCGCGCAGTACAAGAGCGAGAAAGGCTTCATCCACGCTCGAACTGATCACCAGATGCCAGTCGGGCCGGAGTCGGTGCAACTGAATGAGAACAGCAGCCTGACGGGCAGCATGGCCGTAGCCATGGGTACTGACGCAGACATAAATCAACATGGCGACTGCCCTGTCATGGCAGCACGAAGCAGCGTCTGTTCATAGATCAGTTCACCACTGGGTCGGTACCAACGGTGACTGATCAACGCTGGTTCAGTCCCTGCGAACTCGACCCAGGTGAGGTGATGCAGCGGCTGCCCGGATTGATCCAAACCAACTCTTGGCACGCATGCAGCATTCACGAAGCAGGTGCCTCTGCGGTCCCGGTGAAAAGTAATCCTTTCTCCGCGTTGTCCCTTGAGCTGATGGTGCATGTGGCCAAACACCACAAGGTCTGCTGGACGAGTTTGCTGCATGCGATCCAGAGCCAAAGCCAGATCCCGATCACCCCAGTCGATATGAGGTTGCTTCCAGTCGCGACCACAGAGGCTGTTCGCCTCTGATCCCAGCCCCGTGGGACCCGAATGCGCCAGCACCACGAGTGGCCAGTCCGCGGGGGCCTTCCCGGCAGCATCAACGATCCAATCGGCCGATTGTGTTTCAGTGATTGGCCCGAACACCGCCTTTACGGCCTGCGAGAGGTGAAATCCACCCCCTGCGCTGCAAGGTCGGGCACCAACCACAGCCAGTCTGGGCTGGCTCCATTTCCTTAATGTCCATGGACAGTGCCGAGCACCCAGCATCGTGATCTGCTGTTGCAGCAGATCACCGCTTCTGTCGCGTCCACGGTCATGATTTCCAAGCAGGACGGCCACAGGCAGCGACAGCTGGGTGATGCTCTTGACCAGGCGCAGATCTCCATCACTGAGATCTCCAACAAAAAGGAGTGCATCCGGTTGCAGTCGCTCAATCAGATTCACATCTCCCTTCCCCCAGTCACCATGGAGGTCTCCGGCAATGGCAACACGGAGTGATGTCAGAACGACTTCTAGGCTGGTGCCATCCTGCCCCAGAAGGCCCCGATGAGCTCTGACACCGCACTCGTCGCGGCGATCAACCAGCTCCGCCAAGAACGCAATGCCGTGATCCTGGCGCACTATTACCAGGAGCCCGAAATTCAGGACATCGCCGATTTCATCGGTGACTCGCTCGAGCTGTCGAGGAAAGCTGCCAATACAGATGCTGACGTGATCGTGTTCTGCGGCGTCCACTTCATGGCGGAAACCGCCAAGATCCTCAGCCCTGAAAAAACAGTGGTGCTCCCCGATATCGATGCGGGCTGCTCACTGGCTGACGACTGTCCAGCCGATGAATTCGCCAGCTTTCGCGAGCGCCATCCGGATCATCTGGTGGTGAGCTACATCAACTGCACCGCGGCCGTGAAGGCCCAGAGCGATCTGATCTGCACCAGCAGCAATGCCGTGGATCTGGTGAAGCAGCTGCCCGAACAACAACCGGTGCTCTTTGCCCCTGACCGCAATCTCGGACGTTGGGTGGAGCGCCAGAGCGGACGCGAACTCACGCTCTGGCCCGGACGCTGTTTCGTGCATGAAACCTTCAGTGAAGAAGCCCTGCTCAAACTCAAACTGGAACATCCGGATGCAGAGGTGATCGCCCATCCGGAATGTCAGGAAAACCTCCTGGATCTTGCCGATTTCATTGGATCCACAAGCAAACTTCTGGTTCACTCTGAAACCAGTGAATCCAACACATTTATTGTTCTCACAGAACCCGGGATCCTGCATCAGATGAAGCAGCGGGTCCCAGAGAAGACGTTATTGGATGTCCCGGGCCTCGATGGCTGCAGCTGCAATGCCTGTCCCTACATGCGCATGAACAGCCTCGAAAAACTGCGCGACTGTCTTGAGAAACTCTCGCCGCAGATCACCATGGAGGAGTCGATTCGTTCCAAAGCGGAAGCACCGATCAGACGCATGCTCGCAATGAGCAAGTAACCACCTCAGGCGCCTGGGACACATCTGCAGATCAGGCTTGCCAGAGTTGATTCATGAACGTTCTTGAGCGAACTGACAGCGGTCTGTATTGCAGAGCAGCGGATGCCTGGATCGATCCCTCAAGGCCGGTATCGAGAGCCTTGATCACACACGCCCATGCCGATCACGCCATATCTGGTTGCGGCGAATACTGGGCTGTGGATGTCAGCGAAGGAGTGCTTCGTCAGCGCCTGGGCCGAGACATTACTCTCCACTGCATGCCTTATCGCCAGGAGTTCTGGCTCAATCAGGCGTGTTTGTCATTCCACAGCGCTGGTCATGTGCTGGGGTCCGCTCAGATCCGTGTGATGGTCGAAGATCAGGTCTGGGTGGTGACCGGCGATTACAAACGTTGCCCCGACCCCAGCTGCGAACCCTTTGAAGTCGTTCCCTGCGACGTGCTGATCACCGAAGCCACATTCGGGTTGCCGATCTATGCCTGGGAGTCGGGCAAGCAGGTGGCAGCACAGATCCGAGACTGGTGGCATGGAGACCGCGAACGCCCCTCGCTGTTGTTTTGTTATTCGTTCGGCAAGGCTCAGCGTCTGTTGGCAGAGCTCAACGCCATCGGTGTTGACGAGGAAGTGCTGCTGCACGGAGCCGTTGAAACTGTCACGCGCCATTACCGCGAAGCAGGAGTGGCCATGACGGCGAGCAGACCCGTGAGCGAACTGCCGCGCAAGGATTCTCTGGCGGGTCGACTGGTCCTGGCACCACCCTCGGCCCATCGTTCTGCCTGGATGCGGCGGTTCAGGTCACCGCAGACAGCCTTTGCCTCGGGATGGATGGCAGTGCGGGGTGCGCGACGGCGGCGGGGCTATGAGCGAGGTTTCGTCCTCAGCGACCACGCGGACTGGCAGGGATTGGTGCAAACGGTGCTGCAGAGCTGTGCCAAGACCGTGTACGTCACCCATGGGCAGAGCGATGTGCTGGCGCGCTTTCTACGCGAGCGATATGGACTCGACGCCAAACCACTCGATCAGCTCGACTGAACTAACCTCGAACTCCATTCTTGAAGCAACGTCCCGTCACCATGACGACCCGCAACTCTGCCTTGACCGGCCTCATGGTTTTGATCACCACGACCGCAGCACCCGTGCTCGCCCAGCAAACCACGATCACGATCGAGCAGATCAACACCGTGGTGTTCCCCGCTGATGGTGCGGCAGCGGCGAAAGCCATCTGCACAGGTCTGACGGACGGAGCACTCACGCGCGATCAGGTCGGAAACGCTCTCGCCCGTCTGCAGGGGGCTCTGAGTGAAAGTGGCGAATCCGAATCAGCAACGCGTTACGTGAAGGCTTTCAACGTCGCTTCAGCCGGGATCAACGACTGCAACGTCCAGGTGACGGGTCCCAGTGAGGACAATCTCTGGAATTACTAAGCAGGAGCCAGAGAGCCCTTTCGGCATGGATGCTTTCGCGGCTCTAATCGAGGAGCTGGATCAGATCACTGGAACGAAACGCAAGATTGATCTGATCGCTGGACATCTGCAGCGATCAGATGCTCATGACGCAGCCTGGTCGGTGTTGCTGCTGATGGGTGAGCGGCGCAAACGTTTGATCACCGGTCGACGGCTGCGCGACATTCTTCAGCAGGCGAGCGCAATGCCTGACTGGTTGTTCGATGACTGTCAGAGCCATGTCGGCGATTCTGCGGAAACCCTTTCGCTGCTCTGGCCACAACTGAGCAACGACATCCCGGCTCGTATTCACAACCCGGCCGTGACGACCTGGATTGATCAGCTCAGCAGCTCACCACCGCTGTACTGGTGGATGGAGGAACTGCTGCCTGCCGTCGCAGCGATGGAACCTGATCAACAAAGCAACATCGTGCTGGCGATCTGGGAGTCACTGCCTTGTGATCGTCTGTTTCTGTTCAACAAGCTGCTGACAGGCGGCTTCCGCATCGGCGTCGCCCGAGGATTGGTCGTGAAAGCGATCGCCACTGGATTTCAGCTCGAGGAAGCTCTGGTTCTGGAGCGACTGATGACACCGGGAGTGCCGTCAGAGCAATGGTTTCGCTCTCTGACTGCGATCGCCGACGGAGAACGCTCCAACAGAGGACCGGTGCCCTATCCGTTTTTTCTGGCCAGTCCGCTGAAACAGGACACGCTCGAGGCCAGCTCGGCATCGGAGTGGTGGGTGGAGCACAAATGGGATGGCATCCGCGGACAGCTGATTCAGCGCGAAAACGGAACCTACCTCTGGAGTCGTGGCGAAGAACTGATCAACGAGCAGTTCCCGGAACTGATTGACATGGCGGAAGCGATTCCCGCCGACACGGTGCTTGATGGCGAAGTCATCTGCTGGGGAGAGCTTGAGAAGCAACCCAGACCCTTCAGTGATCTGCAGCGGCGGCTCGGCCGCAAAAGCGTCGGCCGCAAACTGAGGCTGGAGTGTCCTGCGAGTTTCGTGGCCTATGACCTGCTGGAACGCAATGGAGACGATCTGCGCTCGAAATCTCTGCAGAAGCGGCTGGAACAACTCGGCGATCTTCAACAACGCATTGCTACCAGCTCGGAGGGGTGGCGTTGCCGACTCAGCAGTGGACAACGACTGCAACGTTGGGATCAGCTCGATCGACTGCGCCAAGAGGCCGTGGAGCAGGGTGCCGAAGGAGTGATGCTCAAACACTTGCAATCGCCCTATCTGAGTGGGCGCAAACGCGGACACTGGTGGAAACACAAACGCGATCCAATGACCCTGGATGCGGTGCTGATCTACGCACAGGCAGGGCGCGGACGTCGCGCCAACCTATTCACCGATTACACCTTCGCACTCTGGGACCAACAGTCGGAGCTAACCAGCAACCGTCAGTTGGTGACGTTCGCCAAGGCCTATTCCGGATTGAACGACGCCGAGATCCTCGAACTGGATCGATGGATCCGCCGTCACACGCGCGAACGCTTCGGTCCAACCCGCTCGGTGGACCCTGAACTGGTGTTCGAGATCGGATTTGAAGGCATTCAGGCCTCAAAGCGCCACAAGTGTGGCCTGGCAGTTCGTTTTCCCAGGATCCTGCGATGGCGGAGTGACCGCACGGCTGACAGCGCCAACACCATCGAAGATGCTCAAACGCTCTGCGATCAATTGGTTCAGCGAACGCGATCAACGTGAATCAGACGTCTCCAGAACAGTGCGATCGCAAGCAGCGCGACCCTGATCAACAGCAGATGCTCGCGCCGGTCCTGGACTGGTTTGAACATCAGGGGTGGGAACCACTTCCCTTCCAGACCCGCACATGGGAAGCACACCTGCTGGGGTTCAGCGGGCTGATCCAGGTGCCAACCGGTTCAGGGAAAACGTATGCCGCCGTGATGGGCCCAATCGCGCACATGCTCGAGACACCGGCTGAACAGTCGGGTGTCCGATTGCTCTACCTCACGCCACTGAGAGCACTGAGCCGTGACCTTGCGGTGGCACTGAAGCAACCGATCGAGACCATGGGCTGGCCCTTGCGAGTGGGGATCAGAAATGGAGATACCGCTACCGCTGAAAGGAACCGCCAGACCAGAACACCACCTGAAATCCTGATCACCACCCCGGAATCACTCTGCGTACTGCTGGCGGGTCGCCATTGCGAGGCGTTGTTCAGCACGCTTGAGACCGTGATCCTTGACGAATGGCATGAGCTAATTGGAAGCAAGCGTGGCGTGCAAACGGAACTGGCTCTCAGCTGGTTGCGACAACAACGCCCTCGGCTGCAGACCTGGGCCATCAGCGCAACGATCGGAAATCTCGAGGAATCGGCCCGGCATGCCCTGGGCGTGAATTGCGAGCCATGCCTGATCACTGGAGCCCCCAAGCGTGGGCTGGATGTCACAAGCATCCTTCCCGACAGCATCGATGGATTTCCCTGGGGCGGTCACCTCGGACTGAGGCGATACGAAGATCTGATCGGGCAAATGGAACCCTGCACCAGCACTCTGCTGTTCACCAACACCCGCAACCAGGCTGAGCGCTGGTTCCAGTGTCTGCGCTATGCCTGTCCTGAAATGGAAGGACTGCTGGCCCTCCATCACAGCGCCCTGGATCGCAGTGAAAGAGAGGCCATTGAAGCTGCTGTCAAAGCAGGGTCGATGCTCTGGGTGGTCTGCACCAGCTCCCTCGATCTGGGAGTGGACTTTCAACCCGTGGAGCGAGTTGTTCAGATCGGATCACCAAAAAATCTGGCACGCCTGCTGCAGCGTGCAGGACGCTCAGCGCACTTACCGGGTGGAACCTCAAAGGTGTTGTTCATGCCGACCAACGCCCTGGAACTGCTGGAGCTGAGTGCCGTTCGCCGCGGGCTTAACAACGGCATGGTGGAAGAGCGACGCCCACCCAACCAACCGCTGGATGTTCTGCTGCAACATCTGACGACGCTGGCATGTGGACCTGGATTCAGACCTGGCGAAACGCTTGCTGCCATTCAGAACACAAGCTCTTACAGAACACTGGAACAGAGTGACTGGAAATGGTGTCTGCGCTTTCTTGAACACGGAGGTGATTGCCTCAGTGCCTACCCCCGTTACCGAAAACTGCACAGTACGGATGACGGCCGTTTTGTCATTCGCGACAACGCCATCGCAAGACTGCATCGCTTCAACATCGGCACAATCACATCGGCTCCCGCAATCCGGGTTCGATATGTGCGGGGATCAGTATTAGGACATGTTGAAGAAACATTCATCAGTCAGCTGAAACCGAAGGATGTGTTCTTTTTCGCAGGACGTCAGCTGGAATTCGTGAGACTTCGCGACATGACGGCCTACGTGAAGACGACAACGAAAAAAAGCACAGCTGTTCCAGCCTGGGCCGGTGGACAGATGTCGCTCTCGGATCTGCTGACCCACCATTTGCGAGAAGAGGTTTCTAGAGCCAGACGTGGCGAACTGGACACACCGGAGCTCAGTGCGCTTGAACCACTGTTTGAACGCCAGATGGATCTGTCGACCCTGCCATCGAGTGAACAGTTGCTGATTGAAACCTGCCGCACACGCGAAGGCATGCATCTTTACGCCTATCCGTTTGAAGGCCGATTTGTGCATGAGGGCCTGGGGTTTTTATGGGCCACACGACTGACAAGACGCCATCGCGGCACGATCACGGTCTCGGTCAATGACTACGGTTTTGAACTACTGGCGCCCAGGGGATATCCCATGGATGACCTGCTGGAAGAGCATCTGGAGGAGCTACTCGACGACAATGATCTGGAAACGGATCTGGAACAGGCACTGAATCTTTCGGAGCTGTGTCGACGTCGTTTCCGTGGTATCGCCCAAGTTGCAGGTTTACTTGTTCAGGGCTTCCCTGGAAAGAGCAAAAGCGCTGGACAGTTGCAGATCAGCGGCTCACTGCTGTGGGAGGTGTTCAACAAACATGAACCCAACAATCTTCTTGTTCGCCAAGCGCGACAGGAAGTGCTGCAAGAGCAGCTTGAACTACCGCGGCTACGCAGTGCACTGAAAAGAATGCAACGCGGAGAAACACTGCACTGCCCTACGCCACGCCCGACACCACTGGCTTTTCCATTACTGGTGGAGCGACTGTCTTCTCGCCTATCGAACGAATCTCTTCTTGAGCGGATCCGGCGAATGCAGGAAACAGCCCTTCAAAACGAACAGTAGAGGCAGTTAAGATTCATCGACCTCATCGCCAATGACCAGGAAACATGAGGTCTCAGCTAAAGCGCTGAGGATCCGCAAAGCATTCGGTGACGGCACGCATGGCCCTGCCTTCACAGATCAGGAAAAACAGCAACTAGCTTCCCTTATCGATGACGCCATCACCACCTGCAACGTCTCGCAGTGGTACTGCAAAAGGTTTGGGATATCCTTGGTGTTTCTAAAATCAAGCATAAAGCTTACACACTCAAAGTCCCTGCATTAACAGTCTCTTATATTTCTTCAATAGCCTGACTAATCCCCATCAATAAGCCTTCAATACTTGTCATAATCGAGGGCAGTTGAAAAGGGATAAATAAAGGAAAATTCTATTTATTCTCGCCTAATTTGTGCAGCAGTAATTCCCCTGATGACAGCGACCCCAATTCATCGGGGTCAGCCTGCTCCCTACAAATTAGAAAGCAATTGCTCGATTCGCATTGCACAGAGGCAGTTGTTGATGACCATCACCTGTGACAGATATCACTAAGGGATGTAACAAGCCTCATCAAATAATTGGGGGGGGAGAGAAGGGAGTTCTTGAGTTCATAAGCTCACAAACATCGGTTCTACTCCTTGCCTGTGCAAGTTAATGATAAGCCTTCTTCTCCTATTAACTATCACGTAGCTACTGTATTTACCGTCAAAACAATAAAGGGGTAAATTTGAAAATTGGAGGAGTGGAAACAAAATACTCCAACAATACTGGTATTCACTTGAATGGTTGAGGTGAGTCGACATGGGTATATACCTAAGACTTCCTAAAACATAGTGATCGACACATACCATTGTGCAAGCTCAGGCGAAGAAGAAATGTGAATCAAGGGCAAACAATGAACAACATCACGGACCCGAAGTCAGGTTATTTAATGGGAGACTCTACGTTTACGAAGGGCAACGCTGACCGTCAAAATGACTACTGAGCAGAAAAGATACTCGTATTACGAAAATAACACAAAGACTTACTAGAGAAGCTCAGAGCTGGTGCCTGACCTCTGGACATGCTCAAAGCCCCAGGTAATCTTTATGAAGTTGTTGAGATTACAAAAAACTAGATTTTTATTACTGCTGAGGATTTCAAGAAAGTCTATCCAAACCCTTCAGAGGAATCACTGAAAAACACGTAATATTGAGGGTAAAGACTTAGTTCCAATTGGTAGGTGCTGGGTGTACGAAAGTGCCATTTGGATGTAGGAAATTGAATTCAGAGATTGCTTACATACTGAGATAAGCTAGTTAAGCCGTCCTAACAAAGCCCTCGCACAGAATGGAGCTTTGAATTGTCAATCACCACGGAGGGTCTGTGATTCGGCTTCCGTACAAACCGTCTGGAGGTCCTGAAACCGTACCTTTGAGGTCGGCTGTCCCTCTATTTTCTGCCGTACGAGCGGCCTAGAACAAAAGGGTCACCATTCGGAGACACCCATGACTCAAGAACAACTCAAAACCTTCCTGGAAAAGGTCAAAGCTGACACCAGCCTTCAGGAGAAGCTCAAGAAAGCTGCTGATGCTGATGAAGTAGTTGCAATAGCTAAAAACGTGGGTTTAACTATTTCTGCTGATAACTTGAAGAAAGCCCAGTCAGAACTCGCAAATGAAGAGCTAGAGAAGGTGGCCGGTGGAGAACAGTGCCCCCTGAATACTGGGTGCCCCCTGCATACTGGCTGGTGGTGCACTGGAGTACTAGTAGATCAACAACCACATCGTTCTGCCGCCAGTAACATATAAGTGCAAAAAAGAGGCGATTAGCAACATGGGCGAATAATGCGAGAGAGTAAGGATTAAACCTAATCATTTTTCCATCAATCATACACTTAAGCCCAAAATCGGATATCTAAATTAGAACGGTGATCAAAACATAGAGAGCCTGATGCATTCTATAGAGACTAACAAGACGCAAAAAATTCAACAGCAAGATTTAAAAATATATGGTAATAGAAGAGGGTATAAAGCAGTCAAATAACTACGATGCCAAAAATCACTTCAAGAAAGAAAAATGAACCAATCAGCTGAATTAGAACTGATAGCCTTAATACACGTAAAACAACTTAATGATCGAAGCGTAGCATAGCAAAAAGAGAGAATAAGTACATAAATGGCAAATCAAAAGACTTTGGCGAGGTATGCATTGACTAGCTGAAAGAAACAGCACTGTAAGCGTCTGAATGAACAAAACTGGATAGTCTGGTCTAAACAATCACCAGAAAAACATTAGAACTTTTCGGAGTCCACACCAAAGCTATGTAGCAAGTTTAACCAGAAAGGGTGTGATCCTAAAAAACCAGGGGGTTATCCCCACAAATAACAAGGCTCAACGATGACTTTTAGGTCAATCTTAATCATCGCCCTCTCTATCGCTGTGGTAGATAGAGCAATCACCAGCTCCTAAAATCAGGCCAATGAGCAATCAACTAAGAAACAACAACACACAAGAAACAGAAATCAGGGTTAGAGATTGCTGCTGTCGATGATTCGTAAAACAAACAAAAACGAAATCAAATATGAAACAATAACTGACCTATTGCTAAAGCTGCTCCATTAGGAATCTCTGCAGTGTCAGAAAACGACTCATGGCCTTTCTAATAATAATCAAATAAATACCACTATTTGAGAGTAGCGAAAAACAGATTGAAAAGGAATTTCGCTCTCCTCATCAAAACTGAACAATTGAAAAAGACTGTCACAAAGCGATTTGATCAATCAAGGGAAGATGTAAGAATATAATGGAGCATCAATTCAAGCCATGGAAACCACTGTCTGGACTTTCAACTTAAGCGTTCCATTTACAGAATGGGTCAAAATCTATGACAGCGAAGATGTCACCAAGATGCACTCTTCAGTGGGAATTAAAACGCTGTTTCGTGGAGTCAGCAAAGACGATGTATTTAAAGTCTGTGCCGTTCAACAAGCCCCAGCTGGGGTAGCACAAAAACTGTACGAAGATAACAAAGAGATGATTAGAGGGGCTGGTCATATCATTGAAAGTACAGTGATAACTGCCTATTCAGAGGATTAATATCAGCATCAAAGCGCAACATTAAACTGAATCTCGACTACAGCAAAAGAATTTTTCAATAGAATAATGAAAATCTTTATAGTTAAATTAAATCAAGAACAGTTCCACTCAGTAAACAAGATTCACAACAAATAGTGTGCGAGTCACAATTTGAAAGTATATATGTAATTAGAAGAAAGCGGCATTTAAACAAATGCAAAACAAAAGTAGTTAAATTAATTAAATAAATTCTAGATATCGAAAATAGAAAAAATCAGTAAAGCGAATAAACCAATATAATTTAATAACTTTGTATGGATTGTGAATAAAACACCATGAGTCGTATAATGAATAAGGACCCAAATAAAATCTTACAAGGGAACAATGAATTTTGACATTGTAATTCTTGATGAATTCATCAAAAACTATCCAGAAATAAAATGGAAAAATTGGAAAGACTATGTAAGAGAGCAAATGATCAGCCAGGGAGATCACTGGTCAACAGCATCATTGCCAGGAAAAGATATTTGGGATTGCCTAGACAAGCATCAAATTAATCCTCTTCACCTCGTGCAGTGGAAACCAACTGTAGACACTCTTTATCAGGTGAGCTTGCCGGACCATCCACACCCGTTCGATCATCCGTTGTAGATTATTTGTATGCAATGCTTTGTACAATACCATTTAATTTAAAAAAATAGACTTGCTTTTAAAAGCCTAGGCGCCTTAGTTATCAATAAAAAATTGTTTTGACGTGAATTTAGCCATCAATGAAAATACATGCAACACGGTATTCACTAAAGGCTAGTAAAAATTGAGCAACTGGTCACAAATGAGAATCTTTAATAGAGCAGTTTAGACAGACCAAAGCACACGCCTCAAGCCTATGGTTCGTATCCTGAAGCAACTTATGAAATTAGTATGAGACAACGCAAAACACCTTATTTTCCTCTAAGCAACCAATATTTCTACCTAGTTTTTTCTGTAATTCTATCTTTTTTGTTTGGGTGGTCACTGGAGGTCTATCTATTAACATCAAGCGGCTTGCTAGATTAACAAACAATCAAATACTGACCAGAGCATAAAAGAAAATGCGTATTAATAAAATACAATTTCTAAAGTAACGAAAGACCCGTGGTGGAAATGAAAAATATATACAGGCTCGTAGAATTATACCCCTTCCACGATTAGCATATTCATGGATCAACAGAAGACCAACAGGAAGCAATTAACTGGGTACAAGACCTATGCACTCAGATCAAACGATCAATGCTTGTTTTAGATCAGCAGACAACAACATAGTAAAACAATTTAATACTGAAGTTAACAAAGTATGAACTATGGAGGACTGATAGGAGACGTATTCATAAGACTACAAAATCTACGGGGAAAATAATCGATAAAACCTAACTTTCAATAATTGAAAATGATAACAGCAGGTGATTAAATTGATCTAGGAATAGACGGATAATAAAGAAAATATACTAATTGTACTGAAGATTGTTGGCAATTAGGAACGCTCGGAAAATAGATCTGCTGAACTATCGTGCGAGTTAAATAATCGATAGCCTTAGAACACAAAATTTCAGACTCATTGCGAGAACAAGACATTTAAAGGGGTGCGACGTCCAAATCAACTAATAATAGTTTAAAGTCTTAAAAAATTAACTCGCAATGGTAAATAATTGGCTCGAGAAAAATGACACAAATAAACAAGTATTAAGAATATCCTAATGGGTTTCGGATGCTTCACTATCATCACATGGCTTCCAATAGTTACCAACTTTGAAAACAGTATTACAACCCATTCGTTTAGCAGCAAAAAGTGCGAGTTTTTCGCTTGAATACATCAGTTGACTTTCAAGATGAGAATTCTTTAATGCATGGGGATGTGAATGATGAATATGAGGCATTTGTTGCTTAGATCCGCTTAAATTGACAAAACCCATGCTCAACGGACCAGCGGTCCAGACCGCCATAGTATTTAAACCAACAGAAAGTAATCCCATACCAACAACAGACGCAGTAATAGCTCCCATGGAAACAAGTCCAATGCCAACAACACCCATTGGCACAATGCCGATACAAACTACACCCATAGGAACAATTCCGATAGCTACGACTCCGAGTGGTGCAATGCCAAATGCAATTGGCTTAGGTTTCGAACCGCAGTGCTCTGATGTATTGGAGTTAGAAGCTGATGATTGAATAGCCATTGGTCTGAATAATATCTCTCTCGTACACTAGACATAGGAGTAACAGCCGTACATTACACATAGCAGCTGACCATCAAAAGAAATGAATGCGACTCAAATGAAACTGATCCAACAATCAAAAAGCACAGTCAGCTTGATTGCGATTGGGTGGCAACGACATGTATTTCCTCCGCCAGTTTTTTGATGGCCGCTAGCGTTTCTCGATCGGTCTGGGCTTGTTGTTCAGCGATTTCACTTTGTATATTCTGACCAACAATAATGATTGACAACAACACCAGCTGCAGAAATGTTTCAGCAATCCAGGATACAATTTCTAAAGGATCTTCTGATGACAATGCTTCAGGCAACGAGATCAGCGCTATGAAGGCAAAAAGATAGGCGCAAGTCATTGTACCTACTTTTTCTGTGACAAAAAGAGCAACTTGTTTATTGAAGTCTCGGAGAGGCATAATAGGAAATGATCTGATGACGAATTTACAACTTATAACTCATGAAAGTGTAAATTACCAGAATTGTTTGGATATAAAGTCATATTCAATTACAATGACAGCTAATGCTAAAGAATAAATCATAAATGATAACCTGTCGAATGTGCATATGCTCATGAGCACAATCACATTTAGAGGTAGAACTCATTAAATCCAAAAATTCACAGATGCTCTGAAGACTTTTCAGGCGTTAATCTAATCAATGCGAATGAAATGGAAAACAAATGCAGAAACTTTTATGATGCGCAAAATCAACGACAATGAAGCCAGACGAATCATTGTGGAGCCATAGTCCGTTATTAAGACTCCCAGCCAAGACTAAACAATCATGATCGAATTCCTTACGTTCAACTCATGCCTTGCATTGGACACAAAAAATACAAGCTTCAAAAGGGGTAGTTTTAATCAAACGAGTTTTGGTAATAAATGTGCGCCGCTCAGCGACACAGCAAAAAAAGTATGCCCTTAAAGGGTTAGCCATAATGCTTAAAATAGTCTAAGCGGAAATAAAATGAGATAAGACCACGACGATTTTCGTCATGATGAAGATAACATCACTGACTAAATCCAAGAATTCGGGAGAAGATCCTATCAGATTCATTACAAACAGGAGCTAATGATAAAACAATCATGCAATATAAAAAGCACTACTAAGCACTTTCAATTCAGATGAATCTGATTTCTGGATTCAGGTCTGACGCTTGAAGGTATAGCAACCTCCATGGTAGCCGGTGAAGGGCTGGGCATAGGTGACCAGTTCCCAGCCTTGAGCACCGAGTTCATTCATCAGCTGAACAAGGCTTACCTGCTGCGGATGGTTTCTAGAGATCAAGGGCTTGTCGTCCAGCCAGAGCTCCTCAATCTCGCCAGTCCAGCTCTTGCCACGGGGAACGAAGCGCAGCTGTGTGTATTCCCAGGCCATCAACGCTTCATGAGTCGATGGACCCTAAAGCCATGAGCTGCAAATTGAGCGCGTCGCCCCCCCACAACGTGATTCAGAGACCATGAAACAAACCGAACGGTGTTTGCTGAAGGGGCAGTGCGATCAGTGAAACCAGTCACAGGCAAACAATTCCAGGTCAGAGACCAGCAACACGATGGCCAGCTCTGAAACGTGACAACGCTTGAAGGGACACCACCTATCAAAACCATGTCATGCTGTAATTTCTGAACCTGAGGTCAACGGTGGACCGTGAAGGTTGATTCAAGGGACTAACCAACTCGAAGAGAAGCGGCAGAGCAACGCTCACGAACACTTGTTCCCGCTCAGCATGACGGATTAGGATCGAATGACTTAGTGCAGAAGCGTTATTCCGCATTACAAGCCTAAAATTTGAGCAATGAGCAAAAAGCCGAGGCTATTTCTGGTTGTTCTGGGAGGGAGAATCGACGACTGTCACATAGAACTGCACGATGTTCGTTGGGTCGTGGGTGCAAACATTGAGGAGACAATTCCGAAGCTGAGACAAGAATGGTTTGGATTAACAACCGGACTGCATATCGACAGTTACAAGGCAATCCAGCATGTTGATGGCTACACCATTGAGCTAATCGAGAGAAACGAGGAAGAAAACTCGAAACAAACGACGTCGTTAAACACAAAGAACGAAAAGCTTTGGTTCATCAACCTTGGGGGCTATGACAGAAACTCGTTACAGGAATTACATCAATTCGGCCTGGTCGTGGCTCCCAGTAAACAAGCGGCAAAGACAAGAGCACGTCAGCGTTGGCTAAACACAGCCTTGCAGGTCCATAAGGATGACTTACACAGCATCATCAACCTGGGTGCAGTCGATGACTGTTTACCCATCTTCCAGCTTGAAGGATGGCAAATCCTGCTAAAAGCTGAGCCAGAAATAACTGATACGGAACTAAAGCCAGATTGGTTTGGATATTGGCGAATCGATGGAAGAGTGCCGAAACCCCGGCCTGAGTAACGGAGGTTTTGATCAGCCAACGATCAAGAGCAGAAGAAATATCAAGTGTAAATCAGGAGTTGGCTCACCTAAATCAGATCATGGCTCGGAGTGATTTCAGTCATATTGAACCTGACCATAGATCTTCAGCAGATCAACGCTTTAAGAACTTTTCATTTGTCCTGGCCATAATCTCAACGGACAAAGGTCCTGAAGATAGGGGTGAGGGAACGGACTAAGTGCAGACGAATAGCTTTCCAGAGTAGAGAAGAAACGTTAACAATGGCACGAAATTCTATAGTACGAGGACCAATAACTACTAGAACAGGAGCACTATGAGAGAACAACCAACTTCCGATTTATTGACAGCCAAATTCAAATTGTAAAAACATCTGCTAAAAAATAGAATAGCAATTAATAACGTTCGGGAAGACGGGGAAGATCGCCCAAATAAAACTCTTGATACAAAGCTCGAGCACCTTCTTCATTGCTGGAATCAATCAACAACGCAATACGACTCTTCCACCATGCCCTAATGGGACCTGCATATCGTTTAATAAAGGCATGAGAAGGAAAATCCATGAAGGGCAAGTGAACAAGTATTATTAGATTGGACATCCTTTATAGAGGCATCCTTATCGAAAGTCAGTAGCAGAAACTACAAAATTTTGACAATAAAAATTGCACCCGCATCTTTAATAAATAGTGTAAAAGAAAGGGATCAGTAATTTTGGAAGACTTATAAACATTGGACTCAGGAGATCAAAAAGCCAACAAAGCCATTCTCACCCAAATCAAACCTGCATTACCCAAAAAAATCGGAAAATAATCGTGTACAACAATTCTCCTTAATCAAATGCAAGATGAAAATGAACAAAACACTAGCTTGCAACGCGAAAATCCGGAAAGCGGAGAACCCTCAAGAAACATCATGCTGGTACCGAAAATGATCAAGCCTGGTCAAGTAATGATCAATCAACTTATTAGCCTTTCATTGCCAGTCAACACAGACATGGACCTAAACTATTGTGATTAACATGAATTCAATCAGATAAATGCAGTAGTACCGTTAGCAAAAAATGCTGCTCATTGTTAGCGCTGAAATACTAAAATAGTTTAAATTAGTTCAGTAGATTCATTTTGACTGCGAAGCAATTTCAGAGCTCGGTTGAGCAGAATTGAATAACTAGTTAATATTGCCCCATGCGTGAAGATGTTAAAAATAATTTAAACTGCTTGATCAAGTTTCGCTTGGTCAAAATATTAATCCCAGGATAAGGAGCACAAGTAAGGCAAGGAGTCAATTCAATCCATTTGCAGGATCATTATTTATGCAAACATGAATATGCATAGACGCAGATGCAAGAGAGACATTATACAAAGGTGCCCAAACTAGCTGGATGAATTGAAAATAGTATGAGTTTTCACTGAAAAATTATTTGTTATTCTTCCATAATTTTGAACCGTCCCAACCGACAAAGAAGGCAAAGATGATCGCCCCGTATGCACTAGGCACGATGACACCCTCTTTCACCATGGTAATGAATGCCAACACAAGAAACACTAACCACGAGACAAAAGACCACCTATCCTTTTTAGATGACACCATGACAGTTGCAAGAACTCAAATCCTAGACACTACACCGGAACGATCATGCACTATGGCTAATTCCCCCTCAGCCCTTTCTAGTGCTGACGAGTCTTTAATCTAAAAACGTTAAAATTGCTTGCTTATCTAGCTCACACGCCACAGCCAATAACTTGATCAATCGAAAATCCATCGCTTCAACTTTCAATACCTAGAATTGATTTATTTCAACACTTAACAGCCAGAACTCAGCAAAAAGCACAAACAAGTGACCATTCAACAAAACACATTTACACCAATTGCATTATCCAAATAGTACTCAAATACTTTTTACAATTAGACAACTTAGCAGAATAAATACAAACGACAAAAAAGTGATGTACTAAAAACACTTAATAACAAATCGCCACCAAACTTCAAGTCTTGCTGGAGTGAAATAACATTTGGTGCCAAACAAACCACCATGGGCTGTGTCATGAAGAATGAAATGGCGAGCATCTCGAAGCAGAGCTGAATCCACTGGCACCAGACCATCACCCTTAACATCCACGGCTCCAGCAATACCGCGGTAGCTGCCTTTGGCGCTGCGACGACTGAAATGAGAAGCGATTTCACTCTGCAAATCGAGATCGCCGGCAATGGCCACATAATCAACGCCAGGCTCATGACATCCAGGCAAACATCGATCAACCATGGCCCGAAGCGGTGTAGCACGAACAGCCTGGTGTGGACTGCCCAAGGTGATCAGCCGATCACATCGGGTAGCTCCTGCATAGGAGCGTCCTTGAAAGAGTTGACGACTGAGATAAAGCCGGAGCATCACCCCCCCAGAGCTATGGCCGATTAAAGTGATTCGAGCTGACGGTGACTTGGCTTGGAGGCGCTTCACCATCTCATCGACACGATCCAGAACTCGGCGCCAGCCAAACCCCCAACTCGTGAGAAGCCAGTCATAGCGGCTAACTGGGACAATCTGAGCGTCGATCACTCCCTGTTGCCGCAGCCATTCGGCCATTGGCTTATAAGCCTCTTCTGTGATCAGGAAACCACCGAGAATCACAACAGGCTGAAGTGGGTCAACAGAAGCCATAACTCCGATCGGGCCCAAACAACGCCATCATCTCTGTAATCGAGAACAAGGCCATGACAAAAGAAAGAGTTGCTGACTATCCGCGACCTCCAAGGCTTGAGCTTAGTTCCGATCATGTACTAGTGAAGGTAGGAGGAGAAATACTCTTCGATGGCAGTGGTTGTCAGCGAGTACTAGAAACCTTTCATCCACCCACTTACTACCTACCCCCAACAAGCACAAAACTGAAGCTGTTGATTCCCGCAGCTGGTCGCAGCTTCTGCGAGTGGAAGGGAGTTGCTGAATATTTCGATGTCATAGCTGGAGGTTATCGAGTACACCGCGCAGTATGGCGCTACCCATCTCCCACAGAATCCTTTCAAGCAATTGCTGGTTGGTTTGCTCTTTATCCAGGATTAATGGATGGGTGTTGGCTGAACGGGGAAGAAGTAACCGCTCAACCAGGAGGTTTTTACGGAGGCTGGATCAGCTCAGCAGTTGAGGGTCCATTCAAGGGGGACCCTCGCCATCCAGAACTGATCTAGTCCACAGAATTTATTAGTTAAGCAGAATTGATCGTAGAAAAGCACCTGAAGAAAAGATCTCATGAATCATTCGACCATTGCATTTTTAATTTCTCGTACAAAAGACGTTGCCTGGAAGTTGTCACCAAGCTGTCAAGACAAAGCTTATAACCGGATTTTTGGTTACAGAAAATTTTTTGCGAGGTTTCAGCAATCCACTCAATAAATCTCGATGCACCAGATTCGGGCAATTTAAAAATTTCAGTATACTTATGTATTTCCACTTCCTGCAAGTAAGGAAGGACTTCTCGATAATCAGAAAGTTGGTAGAGAAGAAATTGCTCACCGAGCCAACAATCTTTTAAAGAAAGGTTTGTGCGCTTATCACAAATTTCAGGATCAGCACAAGTAATATATCTAAGTCTGCCAAGATATGAAATCGATTGAAGTTGCTCAACCTGATCAAGATGGCAGTAACTAATAGTAATTAGTTCAGGATGCTGGTTAATCTCAGCAACATATAATGCTGCATGAGCATCGCCTTCATCAATAACGTCACCAAGCCAATTTACAATAGATGGAATTCCCATATCGTGCGAACCAATCTCTTATGTTAAGAAGTCAGGAATGGAGGCAAGCACTCAATTGAGTCACTGAGATGTGTCTTATCGTCAATACAGATCAATGAGGACAAAAGCAGTTGCCAAGCCTGAAGGAAGGAGGCTGTACGGCAAAATCATGGAAGTCAAAATAGCTGAAAAATAATAAAGAACAGTCGCTCCCTTGAATCGTTGCTAGATTAAAGAAGATATATTTTTTAAAGCATGAAAATTGCATTTGGATTTCTAGCGAGTCTTGTTCTTATTGGCGTCGGCTCTTCCAGCAATGCCGGCTCGGTAACAGGAACAGGATTCGACAAATCAGCAATCATTGACGACCTCAAAACGAATGTGCCACAGGGCTCGAAGATCACAGAAACAAACTGTGAAACAATCGGCGTACCTTCAGGTGGCGATAATAAATATCGTTGTACTCTTGTGTGGGAATAATTACCCTGAGCAATGCATGCCCAATAAATGTAAATTTCCGACTAAAGCACAAAAGCAATAAAATCAATAATTATACGCAGGAAGGAAAATATCCAGGCAAATCTAATAACTAGAGCTAGAAATCAAACTGGCCGCTGATTTATTGCAAGATCAAATTCATTAATGCCTTCAAGCTTATCAGTTTTAACGTAATTACGAAGCAATCATTTACTGACATAGATAGAATTGATGATCAATACAACCTCTTTCAAACATGGATACATTGATTCGCCTGTTAAGAGAACAGCCGAATGATGATAGGATCCCCGAGCTCGTTATGACAGCAGAGGAACGGTCAAACGTTGATCTCAGCAAGACTGAGGATCTGCTGATGGGTGTCTGGGAACTACGATGGAGCAGCGCAAAACAACCATGGCTGAAGCAAGCAAACTGGCTTGAGAATATCCAGGTTCTAGATCCAGCAAATGCTCGAGGCATGAATCTGCTACGTCTTGCCGGACCATTGGGAGCGGTAGCTGCAGTAACCGTCGAAGCAGAGCTGACTACTGATAAAACAAATCGAATCGGCGTGAGATTTCGCAAAGGTGGGTGGAGAGGCCCTGCATTGACAGGTGGACGACGACTCGAATTGCTCAAGAGCGTAAACCAATCATTTCCTGCATGGCTTGATATAACTGCACTTTCAAACGAACTAAGAATCTGCCGAGGCAATGCTGGAACGACATTCGCCCTCCTGAAACGGCATGACATGTCAGTCTCTGACTTCTTTCATCCATCCACAAACCAGCAGTGAGAGATTTTGTGTATGGAGCATTCCAGAAATACGTTCCACAAATTTCTATAATCACGCCCAAACGGCCAATTGTCAGCTACAGATCGCCTGACCAGAACATCTAGAACGTCAGAGCGTTTATGTCAGATGATCACGCAACCGAAAATGCCGCGGGGACAGATGCTCGGTTTTGATCAAACTTTTTTAGAGTTAATGATTAACTCTTCTGTCAGTGCCCATAGAGAACTCGCGTGGGAGCCAAGCAATCCATGAGCCAGCCGAAGTGTCACTGTTGGGATTAGTACAGGACTAGGCGAAACCAGGATCCTTGCTAGATGAGCGGAAGGTATGGAACTCCATCCGTGCTTGAGGGGGGTAAGATTACGGAAGGTAATTAGGTTTTAGACCGACTTACTGAGTGCCGGTTGCTCTTCTTCACTCCAGTAGACATGCATATCGGTCCAGTCATGCCAGACGATGCCAAATAAGCAAAACTTGTCCCTGCTGGCACAACACAAGGATGAACAGGATGGTGAAGACTCTGCAGATAGGGACGCTTGCAGTGCTTGCCCTGGTGACTGTTGTTGTGTTGGGAGTCGATCAAGGCAGACAACCAAACAGCGATCGACCAGCTGAAAGCAAAGGACAATTGGAACGGTTGAGGCAGGAGCATCTTGACGATGCCGTGCCACTAAAGAAATGACCCAAGGTGATGTGTGCCTAACAAAAGATCCTGACGTCTTCCGGGTCCCAAGGTGCAAGACGTTGCACTGTGGAAGCTGGTACCTATTGACTCGAGAAAGCTTCTACAAATGGGTAGATGCTGGGGATGCTGGTGACCGAAGAGCAAGACAAGAAGAAAGCTAATGAAAAGGATCGGCGCAAATAAAAGAAAACTGAGATTAATTTAAGAAGTGTATCTTGTGGAATAACTAAACATCCACTATTTCTTGACAAGCCTGCGCGTAGTGGTGACTTTATCTCATAACTAAACTAGTAAAGATATTGATTTATCACTATAAAAAACAACAAGGAATCCATAAAAGGCACAAAGGTGTAAACATGAAAGCAGTTACACCGAGCGAATAGCATCACACCCATCAGATGGTTCACAATTGAGCCAGGACCAGTACAGGAGTTGGCTCGTTTATTGTCGGAGTATCATCCGCTTTACACCCGACAGACGACAAGCAGCTGGCGACATACCGACAGCTGCAAGAGATCGCTGATCAGAAATGGGTCGTGACAACGATGACACTGACGAAAGTGCTGAAACGGATCATTTCATCTCTGCATGCCTGAGGCTCACCAACGAAGCGCCTGAAGATCTCTATTGAACGGACTGGAGAACGGGGCATGTTCCGTATAGTGAGGCTTCAGTGCCCCGTGACCAACCTCACAGCCCTGGTTGAGGCAGGTCATCAACTCAGCATTTGATTGCGGAGATGGTGTCTCCATCGAGAGGAAACAACCCTCCACCGCTTGCAGATCAATGCCTGACTTCACTGACTTCGGTGGCACCTACCTGACCGTTCAGTCGGAAAAGATCAACTTCGGGAGTTTTGAACCAGGGCAAGCAATGTTGCAGGAAGCTTTTGTGGATGATCAGCTGGTTGGTTTTAAAGGTGGGCAAGAAGGTGAAGAACTGCTCCCAACCAACAGATTTTTGGATATAGGAGCCTGCGGAGCCGGCCTGCAGAACGACGCTGACTTCAACGATTTAGTGATCGGCGTTAGGGAAAACATCAGCGGCGCCTTTAGTCCTGGTGACATGACCTACAAGACAGCAGCAGGCTTGGTTTTTCCTGGTTTATACGATCTAGCTAGCTAGCTATGCAGGCAGCTTCAGCGTCCCAACTGACAACATCGGCAGTAATTCTGGTACTTGTGGCACGACCTTCATGACTGAAACCTTCGAGCCCCCCCTTGGGATGAACATCGCTGGATTGCTGAACACTGTTCCTAAAGATGGGGAACATGGTTACGACTGGACAATTGCGGGCGCTGACCACTACCTGAAACCAAAGCTGAATTGGGATGCCATTTGCGATCTCGGCACAGCCTAAGCCACGGCGATTCAACGCAATGCCCCAGTTTCAAAAGTTGAGATTTTAATCACTCAGAGGCTTCGACCACTTCGTAAGCGTTGCAGACCTTGATGGTGATTAAGACCGTTGCTATGACTGCCGAAGAAACCTGATAGCCATCTCAGAAGCGCAACTCAAGGCATTCCTGGAAAAGGTTCAAAACGATACCAGTCTTCAGGAGAAGCTCAAAGCAGCTGCCGATTCTAATACTGTACTTGCAATTGCAAAAGAAGCAGGGCTTATGATTTCTGCTGATGATTTAAAGAAAATTCAATCGGAGGTTTCAGATAAAGAACTGGAAGGCGTGGCTGGTGGATGTGCATGCTTCAAGAAAACCGAAATTTGGTTTAGTCGTTAACGATAAAGCCCAACAAATTGACTCTAATCCCCATTTATTGTCGAATCTACTAACGGTCCAAGTTAGTATAGTAATTTTTATTCCTATGACATTAGAAGGCAATAACGTATTTCAAAATTAAAGTAGAAAACGGTTCCTATGAAAAAAGAACAAAAGTAGCAAACCTGCCAAAGTGACACCAAAAGCATTGATTGAAAAAAAGAAACGTTACAAGAATCTTCAAGACAAGATCAAAGCCCAGCTGATGCTGATGCAGTAAGGGGCATTGCTAAAGAAAGTGAATTTACAATTGCTGAGGACGATCTGAGAAATACTCAATCAGAATCATCAGACGAAGAGCTTGAAGAAGCTGCTAAAGTCATAGTTGACAGAACCTGGAATGGAAAAAATAATGCTTAAGAGGTGGTTTATGTGAATGTTGTGATGAGGTGGTGCAGATGACGAACTAAGATCGATACTGTTTAATCTAAGAGCTCATGAGGATCTTCTGCCGATGATCATCAACACAACCTGCAGACATAAGAGTCAACTCTACAAACCATCCAATAAGCCATAAATCTAGAATCAATATCTATCAGAATTATGTGCAAGACTCATCCGGTCTAGTCATCGTAAAAGACTATTGCTATAAATAATGTAGAAATGTGCTTTCCATCTCAGAAGACCAACTTAAAGGATTTCTAGAGGAGATCAAGGCAACAAAAATCCTCGTCAGCCCGTCAACCAAAGATGCTTCCAATCAATCACCCATAAGAGACTTTTCACTGATGGATACTGCTGGATCGAAATCAAATACACTAATTGATAGAGTTGCTGCGCCATTTTCTGTATCGACATTGAACTCAAGTTTACTGCCTGAGTATTCGACTGCCCATCAATCATAAAGACACAGTCGGATTCTACAGGCTCATGCGAAAAGTCTTTGGTCTAATAGCGAAGGTTATTGAACGAATCAGCATTAGATTGCGATTAAAAGGATCAAGATACTTGTCACTAAATCCATCCTCCTGATATATCATGAGCCGGTCTGAACTTTCACCGTCACCGATGACAGTTGATCAGCTAATCAGTAAATCCTCAAGTCCGAAAAATATTCCAGCAAATTGGATAATGACCTAGATCCTTATCTCAAGCTGGAAACAGCTCGTAACCAAGCGACTTGTAGCGACAAACAAGCAATTATCGCCTAGATCACGAAACAAGGTCAGAAGCGTGATTGCAGCCGACACATTGAATAGGTATCTTTGCAAAACCAGAAATACATTTGCGCATACGCACAAACCCAGCGCAACTGAATTTAATGGAAACTGTTACATTTTAAAACCATTATTAAGAATTGAAAATTCCGCTCAAGTAATTGATAATTGGTGCATAAAGTTGATTTTATGGAACAACAAATTCTGAATTACGACACGAGCAAATATAAGTTTCAGGAATGGGCATGTGAAGTTCTAGGCGTTTCAAGCCTGGAAGATGTACATGCATCAAACAGAGTTAAGCTGTTAAACAAAAGCCCCACATCAAATCAGCTAACCAATTCTTTTAATGAAATAGTTGAGAATTATCGTTTATTTGTATTAGATATTATTATAGGGAAGCTAGGAAGTATTGACTCATATCAGAGTCCCCCCTCCTTTCGCTTTCACTACTGCGGCAGAGGAAGTAGTGTTTTTCATAAAGATCGAGACTTTGGGGTTGAAGACGGAAGAATGAACGTTTGGGTTCCTCTGACAAAGGTATGGGGAAGCAATAGTCTCTGGGTTGAAAGCGACGTTGATGCCAAGGATTTCAAGCCACTAACATTGTGCCCAGGGCAGGCTTTAGTTTTTGATGGTGTGAATCGTGGCCATGGATCAAAGATAAACACTACAAGTCAGAGTCGTATAAGTTTTGACTTTCGGTTCATGCCAGGACCAGGACCTGCCGTCCCTACCTCGTATTGACTAAAAGTGAAATAGACGCTGGTTCGAGCAAGCAATCTAAGTTCGAAATCGATTTATCTGAGGTAGGAAACAATATGAGAGTATCTCTAAGTCCAATATGTAAATAAGGGATTTTATTGAGTTACACCTGATTTTTCCTCTTCCTGCTTGATACCACGTCTGTATAGTCTCAGAAACATTCAAGAATTCTTCCTGAATGAGGTTGACATGCTTTCAACTAGGCTGGCTTTAATCATAGAAGAATATACACATCGACTTTGATATTTCTCAAAGCAACGACAGGAGTCATCTAGTTTCCCATCAAATAACAGTAACGATTAGATTAAGCATTCTGATGGATGCTTATATGACTAATAGAAGTCTAGCTCCAATGGTTACAGCATCAAATCAAAATAAAGAGATGACACCAATGGTTTGCATATGGCATACGCGGATCGATAAAGTTCAAACTCCGCAACGAATGCGACAGCTGGCGCAGCATCAATCAACAGATGAAGTGAATAGGCACGCACTCACTTCAGCAACAGCGAACTTTTGCTTCTCTGCAGACCATATTCTCAGACCCGCCACCGGGACGAACAACTGGGGTCGACAACAAGACCTCATCGTTAGCTCTGGGCAACCTCAGATCAAATCGAACCGGCATTGTCAACGAGGCACCTGGGCACACGAGTGGTCGTGTCATTTGCTTCGCCAGGAGCATTCATTTTCGGACTGGTGAGTTCCAACGCAAGAAGAACAGCTAAAAAATTCCTAACCCATATCAAAGGCAACAAAAAAATCTTCAAAACGAACTGAACAGCGAGAGGAATGCACAGCCTTTTTTAGATGGCGCCAGAAAAAGTGGCTACGGGCTTTCAATGGATGAAATCACTGAACTCGGCGCTGAGGAACTGAAAATCGTTGCTGATATAGGCAATGGTTGTACCTGTACGGAAGTGGTCACTAAATATAACTGCGGTCACTCATCCACACGAATGCCTGTATTGAGCATCTGAATTTGATATCAACATATCATTGCATACAACTTCCAAAAAAAATTTGCAGCAAGACTCTCTTCATGAAGTAACCAGCGGTTAAAATGTAAACTTACAATGATTACCTGAAAAATATTATTAAAATTTTCCATTTCCAATCTATAGCCTTTTATGAATTGATCAAATTGATATAGATTCTGATTTTCAAACCAAAGTTGATATTTGGCTAAGATTTCGTCTCCATCAAATTTTAGAGAGATTGCCTTTCAGCGCTTCATAACACACATAGTTTGCCACTCCCGCACCATATCCCAAAGAAAAACTACTGATGCTGTCAGTGGTATCTTCAACATAGCTTTTTGATAGTGGGGGGACAACCTGTCCAGTTGCTACTGACGTGGTAAAAATTGAAGCCGTTAGGGCAACTACAATGGGTTCAGCCTTTTTAAGGCCTATAAGTTGCTCAATAAGCATTAGCAAAAACGTAATGGATCATTCTTAGCACGAAGCACAAGCGAAAACAGTACCAACCCGATTTGCGTTGAATGTTTTTGGCTAGCCACGAATACCGTCAAGAGTACATAACCAATATTGATAGGTACATAATTAGCCAGCCTTGACTATTGCTGACCAGTGAATTGGCAAAACATCAGCAGCCCAACGAGATTAATCCTCTAAATATACTTTCACCCTAAGCTTAAAAATTCGCTTGTATGGAAAAACAATCCAAAATCGCCACAGTCCCCATGCCAATAGCCAACCAAATCCACCTGCGATAAGACCAACCAAAAAAGAATACCCGACTAAAAAATGACCAGTATATTCCAAGTGAAATAAAGCGACAAGAAATGCTGAACAAACAGCCACTAAATAAGTTGGGATTTTGGGGTGAAGTTTACGTTGTTCAGACATGATGCTCTGTTTCTTTCCTGGTCATCGTCATCATCTTGGGTCAGTCGTTACAAGCTTCCATTCAGCCCCTTTAGGAATCTCGGGGCCAACATTGATGTCTGCGGGCTCTTCAAACACCACCCGCCAATCAGCTACACGGCAGGCGACGTAGTCACCTCTCTCGATGCGGATGCCTCCAAGGGTCGATGGAGCTCCATAAAAACCACTGATCCACTCGGATTCGACTCCTAAGCCTCCCCTAAACCAGACCCAACAACGACAGTTGGGCTGAGTGGTGGATTGCTTGGCTACCACGTGGAGTTCCCCATAAGCACGAAAGATAGGCGGCTGACGGCGGTCAAATCTGTTGCTTTCCACTGGGGTCACTTGCCCGCCGACTGCCAGAACGTTTGTACCGAGGGTGAAGCCATGGGTGGCAGACAAGTGACACCTACACACTCTCAGGGCTTACAATGATTTGCGCCTGACTTGCTGCCAGTCAGATCAGAACAGGAAACTTCGTGGTCGTCGGAACTCCTCAGCACAGTGCTGGGCTCTTCAACGATGACTGGTGGATGGGACCAATTATCTAATGTGAGAGCGAAGCCCTCAAACCCAGAGCCAAGTCCCTCTTGCAAGTGGCAGATGTTGACGGTGGCTCCTTGCCCTGGTTCAACGCGATTGCAGTAACCCACGTTCTGCTTGCACTCGATGGCGATGGTGATGAACAGTGATTCGACCGCGTCTTATGACTGAGGGCAAATGGTCATTCCCACAGTGGGACTTCATGCGCAAAAAAAGCAATGAGCGATTCGACTGATGCCAAAGCCCCCATCGCTGTTGGATAGTGATCACATCAACGGGATTTGGAGGCGTTCAATGAGTAACGACGGTCCAACTGAGCACCAGTTAGAAGCTGCCTGACTGGCCCGACAAGCCATACAGCCAGACGCTTCGACCCGCCCTACTCAGCCGTCTGAGTAATGGGTTCGAGCAACATTCAGACAAGCCGTCTTCCTCTCACGGAGGGCGGCTTTTCTTGTGGGTATGCCTTGACACGGGGGATGGCGAGGCACCTATCAAAACCCAAAAAGCTGCTCATCATTCCACTAAAAAACGGATTGAGATGCACTGGTCATAACCAGAGTGGTATTTTTCTCAGCAAACATGATTCAAAATGTCGCTCAACATTTCGTTGACCGACTTCAGGCAGATTGCTCATGAGCACATGAATTGGCATCGCTGGCCTTACAAAAGTCATATACAGGTTGCTTCTTTTTGGTTGTGCTAAGCCAAAAATCAATTTCGACTTTACATAACCCAATCAATGCCCGATATGCTTTCATGATCAGACCAGGATAAAGCTTTAAATTAAAACAACTATTGGCCAAAAATCAGTGTCCAGAGAAAAGGGCTTTTTCAACAAGCATTACGCATCATCATCATCCTCATAATCACTAAATGAGATCAAATATTCATCGTTGTCGTTCTTTTCAATCACCCATGCGAACACCCAACCGTTTCCTTCACCCGTGTAAACGGTTCCAGACCATGATTCATCTTCATCTTCGACTTCAAGAATATCGTCTTCAGAGATACGAGCAGCCTTGGGAAACAGCTTCATGAACACCATTCCGGCCAACATCGATGCCTGGTCATCGCTCATGTAACTCAACTCATCCTGCGAGAACTGCTTGCCATCGCCAGCAAAATCAGCCTCAAGCAGATTTCCCTTGAGAGGGATGTTCTTGGCGTGACCCAAGCCGACCTGAATTCGCGCTTCATGGTCCGGACATCTTTCAGCCAATGCGATGCGCTCTTTGGAGTCCGAGGCGAGGCTCCTGATTTTGGCGACGAATTGTTCGAATTCCATGCTGTGAATGGTGGCTGAGCCGTGGTCACTTGTCATTGGCTGGACCCAACCGATTGTCGCAATGCTATGGCTGGAATGGCTTGTCATCCCAAGCCAGATCAGAGCTGGCATTCAGCATGGAACACAGTAGGTTTAACTCCGACAGACATTTTTAAGAAAGCTGTTATACCTCTGATGAATCTCGCCACCTTCACATCACTCTCCACACCTAGAACGAATGCCTCGGCCTCAACTGAATAAGGCGATGACCGTTGAAGTTGCACTGGCAATGCTTCAGAAGGAAGACCGATGGCTACTGCAATTGCGTGATGAAGACCCAAAGATCGTTGCGCCTGGATGCTGGGGACTGTTTGGTGGACATCTCGAGCCCGGAGAAAGCGCGCTCATCGCTATACAACGAGAACTCAACGAAGAGATCGGTTGGTGTCCGGAACTACTGAACTTCTGGTTCCGGCATCAGGATGAGCAGCGCATCGTCCACGTGTTCACAGGCAAGCTCAACGAGCCACTTCAACAGCTTCAACTGCTTGAAGGCCAGGACATGACATTGGCCAGCCCCGAACAGATTCGCTGTGGTCGGCTCTGGAGCAGAAAATTGAATCAAGAGCGTCCTCTGGCATCAGAACTGTCCATGCTGGTCAACAAACTCGATGAAATCACTCAGGCGGACTGAAACAACAGCACGAGACCCAAAGCGACCAAAGCCAGCAGAATCCAGAACCAGAAACCACCGGATCTGATTCCGGACGATCGGATTGGTCGTCCTCCACCGCCTGATCGTCGCACCTGTTGATCCGCCGGGACTCCACAGTGGGAACAAACCAGGCGGCCACCAAGCGATCGATCAGCGCGGAAGCTGGTGGAACCACAACGGGCACAACGACGATCAAACATCAACAGGAACTCGCGACAGGGCCAGAATCAACCGATGGAGCTTGATCAGGCAAAAGATACAGGTTCAGCCTGGCTGGATTGTCAGGCCATTGAGGCCTGGATCAATGGTCATCAGGTTGTCAAAGACCTCACGCTTCGTCTCCGAAGTGGAGAGTCAACGGCTGTGCTCGGTCCCAACGGTGCTGGCAAGACCACACTGGTGAAGTTGATCAGCCGCAGTCTTTACCCGGTGGTCAAACCGGGATCGCATCTGCGCTTGTTCGGATCTGAGACGGTCAATCTCTGGACACTGCGCCAACGACTTGGGGTCGTCAGCAACGAAGTGGAACAACGCATCCCCGCTTCGCTCACTGGCCGGGAGCTGTTGCTGGCAGCTTTTTTCGGTGCCATCGGTCTTGGCAGGGACAAAACACCCACAGCCGAACAGAGGTCGCGCACTGAAGCATTGCTCAAGAGCATGGATCTTGACGGTCTGGCTGACGAGAACTACGGGCAGCTGTCTGAAGGCCAGAGGAGACGTCTTTTGATTGCCAGAGCACTGGTGAATGAACCGGAAGTGCTTGTCCTGGATGAACCAACCAATGCTCTGGATCTGCGCGCACGCCACAAGTTGTTGAGAATCATGCGGGGTTTGTGTCAGCAAGGCACCACTCTGGTGCTGGTGACTCACCAGGTGGATGCCATCATTCCCGAGATTCAGAGAGTTGTGGGCCTGCAGGACTGTCTCGTTAGCCTTGATGGCTCAGCTGAAGACATACTCACCGGACCCAGACTTTCCGAACTGTTCGACACTCCATTGACTGTTGTGCAGGCGGGTGGGTACAGACAGGTCTTGCCAGGATGACACTGTCCGATGTTGTGCTCTCGAGGCTGATGTGCTTCTGATCCTCCCGGCCATCAGCATGGCCTTCGGCGGTCTGCTCGGCAGTCGCATCAAACCTGGCAAACGCTTTCGAGGTGTTGTTGCCCATCTTGTGGGCGGTCTGGTCCTTGGCATCGCAGCTGCGGATCTGATGCCGGCTGCCAGCGATAGCGGTCACCCATTGGCTCTGGCCATAGGTTTCTGCCTCGGCTTCTCACTGTTGCTGGTGATTAATGCGGTCCTGGAGGACCCCGACGAAAGAGCTGAACAAGGTCGACCACGACCGATGCTGCTGCTGATGTTGCCCTTTCTCGTTGACAGCCTGATCGACGGGCTTGTGGTGGGTATCAGCAGCAATGCGGCAGAGCATCAGTGGGTGATTCCCGTGGCCGTTGCCCTCGAAATGGGATTGGCGACTCTCGGACTCGGGACTCTGCTTGGACGTGGCGCAGGTCGCTGGCGAAGCGGAGTCTCAGGTGTCCTGATGGCTCTCACCTATGTGATGGGTCTCAGCATCAGCCTGGTGATCACCAATGGGTTGCAGGGACCTGCCCTGACCGGCACACTCGCTTTCGGTACCGCTGCTCTGATCTACCTGGTGGTGGAAGAGGTGATGAAGGAAGCCCATGCAGGCGGAGAGGATGATTCGGGTCCCGTCAATGTGGCTTTTTTCATTGGTCTGCTTTGCATTTGGCTGCTGGACTCAGTCACCTCCTGAGCTGTGAGCTGTCTCAAATCACAACACTGGATCCGCACTGCAACATTTGCGGTGATGGTTGCAACTCAGGCTCTCTCAGGTATTGCCCAGCCTCAACAAATCGAGCAATCTTCAAAGCCGGTCACCCCACTGCTGCAGGAGCTGTTTCGAAAAGCCGATTGCCAATCGGCGCAGCTTCTGCGAGATCGCTACCAGGCCGCAGCTGTTCTTCAGCATTGCCTGGAGAAGGCAAACAGCATCTCCGATCCGCTGAGACGTCTTCTAAGCGAGCTTGAAGCTGAACTAACCACGCTCAACTTGCAGCTCGAGGGGGTTGAGCAACGAACCAATGAGCTGGAGAACCTCTCTTTTGCCCCAACCACGCACTTGCGTGGAGTGAGCACTTTCATCCTCGGAGGCAACGTCTTTTCTGGAACAGAGGGAGATCTCCTGAACTCTGCCCGCAGCGGCTATGGAGCTCTGGAATCCGGATACGACCAGAAATTGACTCTGCGCACCAGCTTTACCGGAAAAGACCTGCTCAATATCCGGTTGCGGGGTGGAAATCTCGATACAACCAGCGACAGTTTCGGAGGGGGTGGACCCAGCAAACTCTCCGAACTGGAAGTGGCCTTTCAACAGAGTCGCACTCCCGATCTGATCGGGATCAACCGTGCCTGGTACCAGTTTCCACTCGGCCAGGACTGGACCTTCACGCTGGGCAGCAGGGTGAATCAGACCGTCATGCTGGGGATACGACCAAGCGTTTATCCCGAAGACACTGTGCTGGACCTGTTTACACAGTCCGGTGCCTCTGGGGCGTACAGCAGCAATCTCGGAGCTGGTGGCGGCGTGATCTGGCAGAGAGGTCCGCTCAGCATCAGTGCGAATTACATCGCCTCAAAGGGGCACGAAGGCGCCGATGGTTCCGGGCTGATTGGAGAGGAATCCGGGAGCAGCAGCACATTACAGCTCGGATACGCACAACAGAACTGGGGTATCGCTGCGGCATTGGTGGCGATCGAAAATGGTTTCGGAATCATTGATTACGCCAGTCCATACACCCTTCGCAGCTACGAACAACCTGGAATGACCACAAGCACCGCGCTCAGCGGTTATTGGCAACCACCTGTCGATGGCTGGTTTCCCTCTGTGAGTCTCGGCTGGGGATGGAACAGCACGCGCTACCGCAAAGGAGTTGAACACAATGGTCTCGTCGCCATTTCCCAGTCATGGACAGTGGCGGTTCAGTGGAGCGATCTGTTCGACACCGGGGCAGCGATGGGAGCAGCGGTCGGTCAGCCGATCATTGCCACAGCCCTGGTTGGTGGAACAAGCCCTGACGATGCTGGCTATGCGATGGAGTGGTGGACGATGCTGCCTGTGACTGATGCCATCACGGTCACACCGGCTGTGTTTTTTCTAAGCAGACCTCTGGGGGCTGACACTCCCGAAGGCCAGCAACTGAGCCAGCTAGGGGCTCTTGTAAAAACCACTCTGCGCTTCTAGTTGATGGGGGAGGCGATGTCATAACCTCGCCTCGCCTGCAGGCTGAAGCCTTGAACAGCAACGCCAGAATCGACGCCCTTCAGTTGATGCTGACCGATCTGCGCATGCGCAACGAGCCGATCCGGCACAAGGCGGCCTTTCGCGGCTGCCAGCCTGAATTTCAGGCCCTGGTGACCAAACTGATTGAACAGCTCGAAGCTGAGCTGATGGAAGAGAAACAACGATTCAGAAGCGCTCAACGCGACTGATTGTTGTAGGCAGCAGGAGCGATCACCAGAAACAGCATCCACCAGATCAGAATGATGGCCGCAACTGGGATGGTGACCCACAACCGATGCAGCACCAACCAACTGCCTGAAATGGCGAGAACGCCGGTAAGGATGATCGTCCACGGCTGACACCACCAGGGTTTTTCGGCCCAGAGATCCGGTTGAGGAGTATCAGACACCGCAGGCTCTCAAGCGCTCCTTGGCAACGGAGCTGTACACCACCAGTTCATAGCAATGGCTTCACGGCTGCCTGGCACATCCACTTGAAGGTCCAGACATACCAGATCAAGACTCACAGTTTGCCGGGTAGACGCAGCTGATCATCAACGCACAACTGATGCAAGGATCCTTCCAATCCATCGATCCGAAGACAGTGGAAAGCACCTCAAAGGCAACACAATTCAACCACTGTTAATCCACGTCGACAGCACACAAAGCAAACAATCGAGTCTTTACAATAACGTTTTTGCATTTAACCCTCCGTTTCAGCAATCTGTTGCAAATTACTATTACTTATTTAGTCGACAAACAACTAATGAAACTATAATAGAACGAAGATACGACTGGAGAAAGAACACAAATGAAGTTCAGGGAGTTCAACTGGTATCGACCTCTGACCTTTAACTCATAGGAGCACAGCAACTCAGGCAGAAGCGCACATGAGCCTCATTCGATCTGTTCCATCACTTTGTTTCAAACCTGACCAGCGTCATGAAGCTGGCTAGGTTTCAATTCCATCGATCGCCTCAGGCTCCTCAACATCTTGAGCATCACCAAATGGCTGGAAGCGCGTGCCCAGCTCGCTGAACTGATCGAAGCCATGGAGGAAGAGGCATTGGCCTCTGACCTCGACAGCGATCAACTCTGGCCCCCAGGTCGTAGCGGACTCACACCCCTGGACCGCATCAATGCACTGCGACATGAGGTTGAGCAGTTATGCATCGAACTCCCGGAACTTCCACATTCGAACTGATGCTGACCCACAGGAATACGGAGCGGATGGTCACCTACGCCGGTGAGAGACCACCCTCACGACAGAAAGCGGATCGCAAGTTAATCGCAATCTGAGTGGACGAGATCGAGACATCTGCGAATCTTTCTTAACCGGGTTTTCGCGTCAGAGAGTCGCCCAAGACCATGTAGGCGCAGGGCAAAAGCGCAAGCTTCATGCCTAGAACGCTCAGGCGATTTGAGGGCACCTGCCATATCAGATGCACCAAAATCAACGTAAACAGTGCAGATATCAGCGCGATAGCAGAGCCGGTAATTGATCCAATTTTTTTACTGTTGAGCTCAGTTGAGCAGTAATCAGGCAGGTAAACCGTTGCCCGACTATATGTTGACTTGGTTCTGAGCTATTCACCAGAGGCTCACCAGAACCTCGCAGGGTCTACACCAGAGCTGTGTAGTGGGGTTCACCAGAAGGGCTGTGATCTTGAAGGAGTCGAGGGGGCAATGCCTCCAAACATTCATTCCTTAGAACCATGACTCAAGAACAACTTACAGCTTTTCTGGCTAACGCCAAAGGCAACACAAACCTTCAGGAGCAGCTCAAAGCAGCGGCTGATACCAATGCTGTAGCTGCCATTGCAAAAGAAGCAGGTTTTAGTATCTCTGATGATGACTTGAAGAGCGCTCAATCGAAGATTACTGATGAAGAACTGGAAGGCACGAGTGGTGGCGAGGGCTCCTGGAGAGCTGGTTGGGGGCCATGCCGGGTTCGCCTTTCGATGTCACCGCAGCATAAGAATTGCCGAGGTTAATTACCACGATGGTAAGGTTCAACGAGATGCCAAGGTTGTAGGTACTGCTTGAACAGCATACGCATAAAAACTGTTTACAACAGTAGGGCGTTAATTTGTTTAATAGCCGGACTATTCGCGTAAACCTGCCTTCAATACCTGGCACGATTAGGCGGATTAAACCAACCAAAGACACTTCAAATCATTGTTGCTATGACCGTTAAAGACTCCCGATAGCCATGTCAGAGGAACAACTCAAAGCATCTAGAGAAGGTCAAAGGTGATTCCACGCTTCAAGAAAAACTAAAATCAGCTAAGTCCTCTGAAGAAGTCGTGGGTATTGCTAACAAAGAGGGCTATGAATTCACTGCTGACAAGTTGACTCAGCGACTGAGCAACGAGGAGCTAGAGAGCATGGCTGGTAGTTTTGATACTCGCAACAACACTGGCTGCATTTGGTGCTTTACAGACAAATGCTTCTAGTAATAGCGCATGTTAATTTATAGCTTGTAAACCCAAATACCAACAAATTTGCCTCTAATTTTAGTTACGATGAAGCACATTAAGAATCAGCAAAAGACTCCGCAACAGACTGATGCAATGACTCCTTATGGCGCCTGACAGTTAATCACAGAAGAACAACTCAAAGCCTCCCTGGAAAAAGTCAAAGACGACTCCAGCCTCCAAGAAAGCCTCAAAGCTGCGGCCGACTTCAATGCAGTTCTAGCGATTGCGAAGCGGCTGGATTTATAATTTCTTCAGATGACTTTTGGAATGATCTTGCAGTGAATGAACTTGCAGTGAATGAACTTGCAGTGAATGAACTTGAAGAAATATCCAGAGAGACACATACTGACTGCTACTCCGGGAATACAAAGGGATACGCATCTATCCATGTGAGTGTCCCGCAGAGTGCACCACACAATAATATTATAACAGTTACCCGATACGGCCTCGAGAACGTAGAGAAGTGGATGTCAGCAAATTGCCATCAATGGAATAACTTTCATAAGCCAATCAAACACAAACAGTCTTGGCAATAACAGAAGTTCTTCACCTCTTCAATTGCCAAAAAGCCGAGAAGAAGGTTTCATTTATTGCCGCGATTGAACGTAGTTGAGCAAAGACAACCAAAGCTTAATCAATCATCCAAGCCTGGCATCCATGAGGTACTTGGAGCAATCCTCTTTCAACGGAAGCTATCAACGCTGACGCGCTGGCGTTAATGCCCTAGTGCTGCAGGTAGATGACCCAGTAATTGGCCATGGACTGGCAGGTGTCACGATCATTCAACACGATTCGATCAACCGCCTTCACGTAACGGCAGAGATCAAATCCAGCTGTCTGGCATGTCAGAGGTCTCAACATCCAGCAGCCAGTCGTCCTCTGGATCGATGTCCAGACTCAATTTCAGGAGGCTGTGATGGATACGGTTGGCGATAGTCATCAACCATCCGAACAGACGGTTTCGAAAGCTCTGAATCAAGCGGGTTGCTGGGGCTGCCCTCAGTCTGCGCAGCTCATCAAACGACTCACTATCGGGCTGATGCCCCTTGCCCTAACGCCCGAAACTCAGGCTGCAATGAGAGTTCAGCGAGATCGTCATACCCCCCAACAACCTCTCCATCAATGAAGATCTGGGGAAAGGTATTCATGCCGCTGCGTTGCCGGAAGGCCTCGAAGCGGTCGTCCGTCTCGATGGTTTCCAGGCGATGGGGGATGGAAAGCCTCTCCAACAGCTGCCTGGCCCGAAGACTCCATGGGCATCCTGGAAGCACCGCCAGCTCGACACGCTCAGCCAACTGGCCAGGCTCCTGAACGGGCTGCTGAATGATCTGAGCAGTGGGAAGACCGCTGAGACCGAGAAGCAGCTGGGCACCCTTAAGAACAACAGTGCCTGGCTCAAGATGTCCTCCCCACACCTGACAGGCGCCGTCCGAAAGGCTGAGATGAAGATGAACACCTGATGGAGAGAAGGTTCCATTCAGTGTGATGACCTCGAGTTCCCCGCTCATCCGTGTGGGCTGTTGTTGGCCAGGACAGCGGAACGTGGCCTGGGACAGATTGCCGACCACCCCGAGAACAAATCCACTGAGCTGTTGCTGCATCGCCAGCTCAGACAGGACCAGATGGAGGTCCTGACCGGGCTCCAGCTCAAGGGGCAGGGTCTCCATCCAGACAGAACAAGAGTCCGGGTCAGGTTACGCCACAGAGCCAGGCGCCAATACGGTACGTTTTAGACACGATATAAGCACGAAATCGTGTCATTCCTGGAAGGATTGCTGCAAGAGCTGCAGGAGCAGCTGCAGCTCGAGTCCGCTGAGGTCACAGCCGCCCAGGTCGCTGAGGCTGCAGAGTCGGAACGACTCAATGTGACTCTTGCCGGAGGAGTCATGCAACGCCTCAAGCAGCAAGCGCTTGCCGAGGGGCGCAGCTGCAGCAGCCTGGCCAACTTTCTGATCGAAGACGGATTACGCCGACACAGAACTCTCAGGTGAAGCCATGCATCACCAAGCTTTCGCCATCACTGCAGCAGGCGATCAGTGATCGATTTGACATCCCCGCTTCGCTGCATCTGCAAAAGCTCAACATCAATGGGTGTTCGCAAGGCACTGTTCATGGGAATCACGAATCCATAGGTCTGATTCGCCAGTGCAAACGGCGCCATCTTGAACGGTGCTTCCGGTTTCTGCTGAAGGTAATAACGCAGAGGGGCCTCATCAAACAGCACGGCCGCCACCTCGCCTTGCGACAACAGCTCAATGGCCTTCTCAAGACTTACTGATTCCCGAGCCTTGGCTCCGTAGATTTTTGCCCAGGTTCCACTGGTGGTCCCGGCCACCACAGACACGGTCTTGCCGCGCAGATCGGAACGGTCCTGAATGGCAGAGGGCTCCAGCCTCGACAACGACACTGTGAATGCCGAAGCCAGGCCTGCCGTGATCGAGGACAGCGCCAGCAGCGACATCAGCATCCAGATGCCAGCAATGGTGCGACCGGTTCTGGTCGTGGGAGATCGATCCCCATAACCGACTGTTGTGAGCGTCACCAGGGCGAACCACATGCCATTACCCACGCCATGCAGGTACTGACGTGGGAAGTGCTCAGTATTGCGGCGGCGCTCAGCAAGCCACATGAGATTGCCCACCAGGAACAGAAGGATCATCAAACCACCGAGCGATGACAGGGCCGCCCAGCCGAAAAAGGGTCTGAATCTCGCCCACAACCCAGGAGGTTTGACGGGAATCATCAGTCCCTCCCTGCCATGAAAATAGGGCTGGGTGAAATCAATCCTGGGGTTCGCCAGTCGATCGGGGGTGATGCTGATCGGACCGACCGCAAGATCCAGATCGCCGTTTTCCAGAGCCGACAGATTGGCCTCCGTATTCGGCTGAAAGATCAATTCGTAGGGCTGATTAAGACGGTCCGCCACCTCTTCCCAGATCTGAATGCTGATCCCCTGAATCGGTTCACCCTTTGGCATCACGAAAGGTGGTGCACCACTGACGCCAACTCTCAGCACCTCAGCCCAGGCAGGAGATGGAACAGCAACGCTGAACAAACCGGCGAGCAACAGGGAAATCCTGGGAACTCTGATCATGCGTTTCATCCGTTGTTCTCAAGACGCTTAACGATCACGCCCATGGCGACGAGTGATCCCAGCAGGGCAAGCAACAAAGCGAGGGTCATCAGAAGTCAATCGACTCGTGCATTCTGAGATTGCCATCCCAGAAGAGGAGTGGCCATTCCCGGATGCCCGATGAAGGGCAAAACATGCTTTTGAAACACTTCCGTGATTTGCAAGCAAAATGGTGCAAATCTCAGCTGTCCATTCCACCGTTGGCTGCCATCAACGCTGAAAACAGCAGAAGTGCGGCTGATGGCGAGCCAGCAGCCCCTGCACAGACGGACGTTGCACATTGTCGCTGGCAATGGCGAGACGAAGAGCTGGTTTTACTGGCTGAGAAAGCCATCTGGCGACCGTCCAGCGAGGAACTCTTTGTTGCCGATCTGCATCTTGGGAAGGCGGAGGTCTTCCAAGCCTGCGGAATCCCACTTCCAAGTGATGACGACAGGGGCACATTGATGCGGCTCGAGAAGCTCTGTCAGCGGTGGAAGCCAAAACGTGTGATCATCCTCGGAGATTTGATCCACGGTCCACTCGGACTTACAGAGCGCCTAAGAGCAGATCTCAGAAACCTGCACAAACGCTTGGAGGCTGAGGTACTCCTGATCGGAGGCAACCACGACCGCCATCTGCATCCGGGTGCTTTTCCCCAGCACCCTGCCTTCAGGCTGGGAGAGCTCTGGCTCAGCCACGAACCGGAACAGCCCCTGGATGGGCGTGCTGGTCTCAATCTCTGCGGACATATTCACCCCACAACCATCCTGCGCCAGGGATCGGATCGACTCAGGCTTCCCTGCTTCGCCTACGACAACGTGGAACAGCGAATGCTCATTCCTGCATTCGGAGAGTTGACGGGAGGGCACGACTGCCGTCACCGTTACCGCAAATGGCTGGTGGCCGAGGGCACCATTGTTCCTTGGCTCGACAGCGCACAGGCATCCAAAGGGTCCAAGCTGAAATGGTGACGCGGACCCGTTCCACCACTGCGGCGCCCCCACGCCAGAAACGTATTCGGCGCCGTCGTCCCCGTCCGAAACGACTGCGTAAACGCTGGCTGGTTCTGGTTGTGCCCCTGGGTGTCTTTGCAACCCTTGTCGCACTGGCCCCAGGAACTCCACAACCTGATGCCATCGCACCACTGGAGCAGGCAGCCAGTGGTGATGCTCTCGGAGCCTTCCGCTATCAGTCCGACGACGAGGTCTACGCACTCGATTTCGATCCAAGAAAGGTGCGTTTGGGGCTGCTCGAGGGCTGGGATCGGGAACAGGACGCCTTTGAGGATTCCGCAGCTCTGGCTTACGTCTCAGGCCCGATGTACGAACGTCACATCGACAACAGTGGACAGGAGATCACTGTTCCTCTCGGGGATCTGAAATTCGGACAGAAGGTCTGGCAGGGCAGAAACCGCACAGCATCTCGACAGAGAGCATTCGTCGGCATCAAGCAGAATGGAGGAGTGGACTTCGGCTACGGGGAACTCACTCCAGAACGTGCCGAGATCTACGACATGTTCGTGGGTGGATTACACAGTGTCTACAACGATCTGAACGAACCGCCCGACAGCTACAAGGGTGCTTACAGCATCAGCATGGGCCAGCGCATCCGTTACTACCTGCCCAGGATCCGCATGGTCTACGGACTGCGCAGCGATGGCCGCATGGAGATGCTGATGAGCAGAGACGGCCTCACTCTGGAGCAGACAAGGGAGCTGGCCCGTCGCCGAGGTTTAGTGGCCGCATATATGCCGGACCATGCCTCCAAGAGTCGCCTGATCATCCCGGGAGTGAAGGGATTCACAGAGGAAGACGCCAACTGGATCAGTGGTGGCGCAACCAGTTTTGTGCATGTGCCCTACTTGCTGCGGCTGAGTGAACGCCGCTTCCATCTGCAAGGTGGCTTGGTTGGAAACCTCGCCGAAAGCCTGCGCTCAAAGGTGGAGTGTCAGGGTCCACTGAACTGTGCCCAGAGTGCTGGTCATCGCCTGATTGACCGAGCCCTTGCAGGGCTGAATCGCGTCATGGAGCAAGGGGTGGAGCCCGTTGCTCGACTGATCTGGAAACCGAAACGCCAGCCCCTGAAGCCGGGCGTTTCGCAGGACGAACAAAAGGGCAAGGCGGAACGTTCACCGTTACCCGAACCGCCCATCACCGCTGATCCACTCGTTCTGCTTGAACAGCCGCGGCCAAGCGAAAAATCGGACGCTGAGGGACCGGAATCAGCGTTTCCTCCCTATGAACGCTATGAACGCGATCTTCCTCCTGATCTCCCGCCACCCGTTCTGCTCACACCGGAACCGTTGCCCAGTGAAGACTCCCCGGTGCTCACATCCCCTGCATCCGATCAACCAGAGACAATCACTGAATCAAATGCAGATTCAGAGCCTGTTGAAGCTCAGAAGCCAAGCCTGTCTCAGACTGATCCCTTGATAGGGGCACCACCACCGCCCTTGCTTCCACCGCCATTGCCTTAGATCAGCATCAAGCGTGAAACGACTTTCAACGAGTGAATGAAAGCCAGCGAAGAGCAGAGACAATAAAATCAGTGGAAATTCAATACTAGTTCTCAAAACTTGATTTCCATCAAGTCCTTGCTTGCATCCCGGATGTACAAAAAGGCATCTGATCCTCCACTGGAAGCTAATTATTTGGATTCTTTTTCACTCTCCTTGATCTCATTTTGGCCGCCAAACCCGTAGAGCCTATGGCCTGAAACAGGGACTAATTCACCGCTGCCATTGCTGAAAAGAAGACATGCTGGATCTCCCTGAACGGCATGGGAACGCTGAATGATTTTTTATTTTTTTTCACTGCACTCCCATAACTGTGCAGCACGCCATCGCATTGAATGTCGTCGCAAGCAGCAAAATCAGTCGTTGGGCAGCCATTCAATAACGCAAAACCCAGGATGAAAACTCAATCAGAGCACAAAGAGAAACTTGAGCGATGTTTTCAAGCTGAGCAACACATCAAATGGATCATCGTCCCTATTCAGCTTTCGTGAAACAGCAGCGAAGACTTGAACTCATGATTGATTCAGATCGACAGATACCTTGAACTCCCAGAGTCATTGGCAATGATTTACCGCTGAAAGAGTCCATTGCAATCACCAGTAGCGGGTGTCTTGAAGCAAATGTTTTCCGGAGACCAGTAGCCCACAGCAGGGAAGCGAAGGCCCTGGCGACGAGCTTCTGCATTGACTGCTTCAACACCACGGGCGGTCACCAGCACATGGCCCGGCGCTTCCACCTGATCGAGGAATGCCTGTTCAGCCATCTCCTTTTGGGGAGAGGCTGATACCGGACTGGCAATCAGCGCGAGCACAGAACCGAAGAACACGGAACAAGCGGTGCGTACGGACATCATTCAGCTGCGGTGAATAGAGCAAACAGAACAGGAATCAGTTAATGGTGACGACCACGGGAGTCCCGACATCAACCTGTTGAAACAGTGTGACCACATCCTTGTTCAGCATGCGAATACATCCCAGGCTGACTGCCGAACGCAGCTTCACCCAATTGGGCCAGGCCGTTCCATGAATCGCGTATTCGCCTGATCCAACCTGGAAATAGGCCATGTAGCGAACACCCACCGGATTCTTGGGACCCGGTGCAATCACCTTGCCTCCCTTGTGATAGACGGGTGCCTCTTCCTTGCGTGTGATGGCATAACTGCCTGCAGGGGTTGGAGATTCAGGAGCACCGATCGCAACGGGGAAACGCTCCACCACCTTTCCGTTGTCGAACAGGGTGAGGTAACGATCCTTGAGGCTGATTTCAATGGTCTTCTCTGCCCTTGCAGGCATTTGGAGCAGACCGAGAGTCAGCAAAGCCAACCCTGCAGATCCAGCAATCCGCCTCAATCGAAAAACCATGCCTCGGGACTCACATTCCGCGACATTGTGACCCAAGAACGGATGCGGCTACCGTCTCACAACTGCTGCTCTGACCTGTGACTCACTTTCAGGCGTTCCGTTCCGCACTCAGAAGTCTTCCCGCCAGGGGGATTGCCGCTGCCGTTCTCGGTGTGTCTTGCGGGATGACCCAGAGAGCTGAAGCAGGGTTCTCTCCGCAAGAACTGGCGGCTTTTGAGATCACGGAGATGAAAGCCACCTTGACCACAGCCCTTCCGGAACAGAAGGTGATCGAGGTGATCGATCCACATGGTCACAAGGAAATCCTCACCGTGGGGATCGATCTCGAACCCCTTGGTCTGGAGCAAGGCGACGAGGTTTCACTTTCCATTCTCGATGGCCTCGTGGTCGAGCTGGAAGCCAGTACCAACCAGAACCTGAGTTTCAACCGCGAAGACATCATTCTTCCCGAGGACATGGGCAAGCTGAAAAAAGGCATGCGTGTGGCGCTGGCCTCTGGGACAGCTCAGGTCATCAGCATCGATCGGCAAGACAACAGCATTGATCTGCTGGGGCCCCTCGGTGGCATTAACAACCTGGATGTGGTGATCACCGATGGAGCCAACCCCTTTGATCGCATCCAAGTTGGTGACACCGTTGATTTCCGACTGATCCAGCCCCTGGCTGTGAATGTGCGCAAATTGCCCGACTCGACCACAGGCCAGGTCCTCAAGGGCTATCGAGGCCATGGAGAGCCACTGCTGGTGAGCCCTCTGGCTGCCCAGGAGGTCAGCCTGAAAAGCGAGCTGCTTGAAGCCTTTGAGCTCGCTCAGCTCACAGCCAGCATCGAACAGCTGGTTCCTGGTCAAAAGCTGCTCAGGGTGAAGGGAGCTCGAGGCCACAGCATGCTGATCACTTCAGCGATCGACCCGACCGCAGCTGGGCTCAAGGTCGGAGATCAGGTGAACATTGAAATGCTGCAAGGACTGGTGGTGGATCTGCGCAGCTCTCAGCAGAATCAGCTCACTCTCCAGAGAGAGGACCGCGAGCTGGGTCGTGATTTCGGACCGGTGCCTGCTGGTGCCCGGGTGGCCATGGCCAGTGGAACAGCAGAAGTTGTGCGCCTCTCTCGCACCGATCACAAGGTGACTCTCAGAGGCCCACTGGGCAAGATTCACAAGCTCGACATCCGCCCTGAGCTGGAAGATGAGGTTTTTGCCGATTTGAGTGTTGGTGACATGGTCGATTTCCGTCTGATCAAACCCATTGCCATCCGTATCCAGCCAGTCGCCCAGCGTTAGCTCTGAGCTGACGCAAGGGCCCTAACCACATCACCGCGGGTGAGAACCCCGACGGGACGGCGATTCGCATCAACGACGATCAGACGTTGGGTGCCCTTTTCATGCAGCATCGAAGCAGCCTTCGGCAGCGGAAAGCTGACATCACAGCTGTGGCTGTCGCGGTGCATCAGATCACCAACAGTGTTGCCCAGCACCTGATGCACCTGGCGATCCCAGTTCAACGGATTGCGCAGGTAAATCACGCTGTCGAGCAGCATCACGTAAGGCCCGACATCCACACCGCTCTCACGGACCATCAGATCCTGTTCGGTCAGTTCTCCGATCAGAACGCCGTCCCCGTCAACCACTGGCAGGCCACTCACGTGGTGATCGTTGAGCAGGCTGACTGCATCCTGAAGAGGTGTCTCCGCCGTCACCGTCAGCACCGGAGCGGACATCACCTCCCCGACTGTCTGCTGGAGCACCATGGGACCTGATCAACTGCACGCATTCTGAGCCTTGATCTCTCCCTGGCGATTGTGGGCCGATCGACTCACCCTGCTGCGCGCCGCGCTTGGAGCACCGTTGCTGCTGTTGCTGGCTTGCGGACAGCAAAGCTGGGCTTGGCTGCTGCTGCTGATTGGAGCATGGAGCGACTGGGCTGACGGGTGGATGGCCCGCAAAGCTGACGGAGGCAGCAGCTGGGGCGCAAAGCTCGATCCCCTCGCTGACAAGTTGTTGATCAGCGCTCCATTGATCTGGTTGGCAGCCGAGCGACAACTGCCGCTGTGGGCTGTATGGCTGCTGTTGGCCAGGGAACTGCTGATCTCCGGATGGAGGTCAGGCAGCAAGGGAGGCGCTCCAGCCTCCTGGCTGGGGAAATGGAAAACCACCTTTCAGTTCCTGAGCCTGTTTCTGATGCTCTGGCCCCCGATCTGGACATCCGTCCAGATCACTGAAGTCCTGCATGCACTGGGCTGGTGGCTGTTCTGGCCAGGCCTGGTGCTTGCCCTCTGGTCAGCGATCGCCTACCTCAGCCCCCGATCAGCGCCTGATCGGCACTGAAGTCCGGTGCCGATGTTGGAGTCAGCGCGTAATCACGTTGATAACTATCAGCCATGCAGGCCAGTGCATCAAACCGAGGCGTCCAGGCCAGTTCACGTTCAACACGGCTGATATCCGTGAGGAAATGACTGAGTCGCAAAGGGAACCCCTTACGAGCCTTCGGGTCGAGTGCGGAGGGATCAAAAGGGCGTAGATCGAGGTTTTCTGGAGCACGGCCGCAGGCCAGCGCCGCAGCTTCGATCAGACCTTGGAAGGTGATCCCTTTCTTGGCGGAGCAGTTGTAGATGCGATTACAGGAAGCATCCACCTCAAGGCTTCGGGCCATGGCTTCAGCCAGATCCTCGACATGACCGACCTGAGTGATGGTTGTGCCATCCCCCGGCAGAGGAATGGGTCGACCATGCGTGATCCGATCGAAGAACCAACGCTCCACCGGGTTGTAGTTCCCTGGACCAACGATGTAAGTGGGCCTGAAACTCGTGAAAGCAATCCCTTCACGCAGGAGCCATTGCTCCGTTTCACCCTTGCCGACATGACGACTTGCCGGATCAAGGGGGCTGTCCTCATCGAGTGGCCAGGTGTGGCTGCCTGCATAGACACCCGCTGAACTCACGTAGAGAAAACGATGGTTTGGTGCACCGGTGCGCTCCACCACCCGCTGACTGTCCGACAACGTGCGCCCGGAACTATCGACAATCACATCAAAAGCGCGGCCCTTGAGCTGATCCAGGGCCTGATCATCTCCACGATCTCCATTCACCGCCTCAACCCCCTCAGGAACGGGCTGACGGCCGCGAGTGAAGAGGGTGAGCCTGTGACCCTGCTGAAGCAGACGGATCACCAGGGGCTTGCCGACAAAGCGGGTTCCCCCCATCAACAGGATTTGCACGAGCGCCCGAACAGACCAGCGGTTATTGAAGCGTGCCCAACCCACCGGTGCAGGATGGGAGTCAGTCCATTGCAACGGCCATGCAGATCATTCCAGCCATCGACCTGCTGGGAGGGGCCTGCGTCCGTTTACACCAAGGGGACTACGACCAGGTCACCCGCTTCAGCGATGATCCGGTGTCCCAGGCCTTGAGCTGGCAAGACCAAGGGGCTCGCCGTCTGCACCTCGTGGATCTCGATGGTGCCCGCAGCGGTCAGCCAATCAACGATGCTGCCGTTCGTGCCATCACCGAGTCGCTTTCGATCCCTGTTCAGCTCGGCGGCGGCGTGCGTTCGGCAGATCGCGCCGAAGCACTTCTGGAATGCGGTCTCGAACGCGTCATTCTTGGGACGGTCGCGTTGGAGCAACCGGAACTTGTTGTGGAACTGGCCAACCGCCACCCCGGCAGGATCATCGTTGGCATTGATGCCAGGCACGGCAAGGTCGCCACAAGGGGATGGCTGGAAAACAGCGACACGGAAGCCACTGCACTGGCCGCACGGTTCAGTGAATCTGCGATTGCAGCCATCATCAGCACCGACATCAGCACCGATGGAACCCTTGCGGGACCCAACCTCAAGGCCCTGAGGCAAATGGCGGCTGCCAGCTCCGTACCTGTGATCGCTTCAGGCGGAGTGGGCTGCATGGCTGACTTGCTTGCCCTGTTGGCCCTTGAACCGCTGGGTGTGGAGGGGGTGATTGTTGGACGAGCCCTCTACGACGGCCGCATCGATCTGCGAGAGGCGCTCATGGGGCTTGGCGATGGACGACTTCAGGACCCATCAGCAGGACTGTTGAACGACATGGCCTGAAAGCATCATCCCGTCGGGTCGGTTTCACGTGTCTAACCTGAAATCATTACGACGACTGCCGTGGAGTCGCTGGTCGAGTCATTTCTGCCACAGGGATCCAGCGACAAGCGCACCCTTGAGGATGCCTTCGATCATTGCCGCCATCTAGGCATGCGACTCAGCCGACAGCGGCGAATGGTGCTCGACCTGCTGTGGCGAGAAGCCAGTCACCTCAGCGCCAGAGACATTTTTGAGAAACTCAACCAGCAAGGTCGGCGAATCGGCCATACCTCCGTCTATCAGAACCTTGAAGCACTTCAAAGTGCAGGGGTGATCGAGTGTCTCGATCGAGCCAGTGGTCGCCTGTACGGGTATCGCAATGATCCACACAGCCATCTCACCTGCCTGGAGACAGGTGTGATCGAAGACCTGGATGTGAAACTTCCAGACGAGCTTCTTAGGGAAATCGAACGCCGGACCGGATTCAACATCGAGTCGTACACCCTGCAGTTGAACGGTCGTCCAAGAATTGCCACTGGAGCATCCTCGCCAGTGCCGTTACCTTGACGCTCATCAGCACAGTTTCAGGGCATCGTGATCGACCAGGACCGGGAGATTCTGCTTTTCGCTCCCGATCTTCTCGGTGAAAGCCTTGCTGCGGAACTCTCCACTGACGAGCTGACACTTCGGGTCAGACGTTCGGCTGATCAGCTTCAGGGTCATCCGTCACTGGTGATCTGGTCTCTGCCGTCGGAGACGCAGCCTCTGATCCTGGAGCGGGAGATCCTTCAGCTGCAACAACGCTGGACTCCTACACCAACATTGCTGCTGTTACCCGCCGACTACAGACGTGATCCCCAGGCACTGCTCTCGTTGAACTGCGACGGCATCCTTCAGGACCCTGACCTAGCAGCCCTCAAGGAGGCGGTTCAGACCCTTCTTAACGGAGGCAGGGTGCTGAAGTTCAAGCCCCATTCAGCTCACGCCTCAACCAGCGAGCAGGACCTGAGCATGGTGCAGTGGCTTCTGGTCAGTGGTCTGCAGCAGATCGGTCGAGATCTCCAGGTCGTCGAAGCGCTGCTCGATCCCCCGCCTGAGCATCTTGTGATGCGACTGTTGCTAGAAGGTCGTTGTCGTGAACTGCGCAGTGCCAGGAACCTACTTCTTTGGCTCTGGGGACCTCTTCACACCAGCCTTGCTGAGGTGGTGCCCCTGCGTGATCAGAGCCAATCCTTAGAACTGACTCTGAGCAACCGGCAACCGACGGCCGTCTGGCATGCCATTCAGCAACGACTCGAAGGAGCTGTGAGCAGTGGACTGGGAAACGGCACAGGTCAGTTGCTGGCCATTGAAGGACTTCATCCGGAACGCCGCCGTGACCTTTTGTTGGCTCTTCTGCAGCAATTGCATGAGGTTCTCTTACGTCTGCGTAGCGATGAGCTCGTCAGCACACGCGACCAGAAAGCACTGAGTGCTCGCTGGCAGTCCTTGCAGACGGAAGTGAAGCAACAGGCTTTGCGCAGCGTTGCAGGCAATTATGTGAGGCTTCCGCAGGGCGAAAGTCTTGTTGCCGTGGCCGAGCAGCTGGTGGATCGGACGGATCTCCGGCAATCGGATGATGAGCTGCCAGATCCACAAAGCATGCTGGCGTCGCTGGTTCTGGATCAACCGGTCCTCGTCGATGGTCAGCTGCTTCCCTCGGACGACCCCAGGGCTCTGCTGCAGCTGGAGACCCTGATCAGCAACTGGCTTGTGCGCACAGCTGAGCTGATTGGTTCCGAACTGCTCGGCATCTGCGGCGAATGGCCCGAACTGCGCCGTTATCTCCTGCAGCAGAATCTGATCTCAACGCGCGAACTCGAACGTCTGCGCAACCAACTCAACAGTCAGTCGCGCTGGCAGGACTGGATTGAACGTCCGATCCGCTTGTATGAAAGTCGAAGATTGCTGTTCAGCCTCAAGACAGGACGCATCGAACCGTTGCTTTTGACCGAGCCGAGAGATGAGGAGCTCAGGCGACTGCGCTGGTGGCAACAGCAGGTCGCACTGATCGTGGAAGCCCGTGATGCCATCGCTCCGCAGGTTCAGGCCCTGGTCAAACGTCTTGGTGACCTGATGGTGGTGGTGCTGACCCAGGTGGTGGGTCGGGCCATCGGTCTGATCGGACGTGGCATTGCTCAAGGGATGGGTCGAAGTCTCGGGCGCAGCTGACTTGTCAGCGGCCAGGGTTGACCAGGGCTCAGAATGCAGGGACTGTTCCGCTGCCATGACCGCGTTGCTGATCCGTTCCATCGTCGCGGTGCTGGCCTTGATGCTGATGGCTTTACCGGCTCAGGCCATCCGGGAAACCGACAGCTACGACGGCAATATCTTCGCGCTTTATGCCGGTAACGGATCTCTGGTTCCTCCGGCCGTCACCCTGGCTGAGTCCCAGCAAGCAGGGCGCACGAGCGTCATCGTCTTCTACCTCGATGACAGCAGCACAAGCAAAGCCTTCTCTCCAGCTGTGTCGGAACTTCAGAGGCTCTGGGGAAACAGCGTGGATCTCCTGCCTTTGACCACTGATGCACTGCAGGGGAGAACCACCAGCGACCACAGTGATCCGGCGTATTACTGGCACGGCATTGTTCCGCAGGTGGTGGTGATCGACGGAGATGGCCAGCTGTTGCTCGATGAGGAGGGGCAAGTTCCTCTGGAGCAGATCAACGCCGCCATCAGTCAGGCAACCGGACTTCCCGCTCCACAGGGAGAAAGCATGAGCCTCAGTTTCAACGAGCTCAACACGGAAGTGATCTCACGTTGAACGTTCATGCGGACGCCTTACGCTGCGCGCCATTGAGACCGGCCGACAGCCGACGCTGACATGTGTGTTCTGCTTGTGATCCTGCTCCTGATCGGACTGGGAGTGTTCTGGATCGAAGCGCGGCACCGCCTGAGGCCCGCATCGCCGCTGAAACTCCGTCAACTGGACTGGAGTGTCGCGACCAAAGGCCATGACCTTGAACTGGAGGGATGGATCGAAATCACCAATCCTCATGCGCGCATGGAGGTGATGGTGCCTGAGCTGCAGGTCAAACCGGTGCTGATCGGCAGCTCGGACCTCAGCGATGTGATGGTCAGAACCCGGATCACACCCCACCATCCTGACGAGGACACCCGGGCCGACGGGTACTGGCCGGCCTACATCGTGAAAGGACACAAAAGCACTCGCATCAAGGTCAGTGTCAGCCTCAGCGGTCTGACAGATGCTGCGGTTGCCGATCGGGTCGATACGGTCTGGATGGATGTCCACTGGATGAACTACGGCCCCTTCGGACGTCTCAATCGTCGCCAGGGCGTCGTGGTGCCTCTGCGCAGACCCGCTGTGCTTCAGCCCAGCAAAGCTGAATTCCGCTCAGGGGAGAACTGCAAAGTGCTTCCTCTGAAGACACACCTGCTTGGCCCTCTTGACAGCACCATTGAGGTGCTTCGTGACTATGCGGGCGAGCTGGTGCAACCAGGGGACATTCTCACGATCGGGGAAACCCCTGTCGCGGTGATTCAGGGGAGATACACCCATCCATCCATGGTCGAACCGTCCTGGATCGCTCGGTTGCTCTGCCGCGTGTTCCACCCCACCAGCAGCCTCGCCACGGCCTGCGGCTTACAAACACTGATCGATCAGGTCGGACCCACCCGAGTCCTGCTCGCGTGGTCGATCGGCTTGGCGCTGAAAATGGTTGGATTCAAAGGCTGGTTCTATCGACTCGCCGGCGATCAAGCGCGCCTGATTGATGACATCACAGGAACAACCCCCCCTTACGACCAAACCATCGTGCTTGGCCCTGAGGACCCGGTCCGGCTTTGCCAGGATGCTGCAGACACCCTCGGCGTTGGCGTTGCAATCGTTGATGTCAACGATCTTGGACGGGTGAAGGTCCTGGCCTCTAGCAGCGGCTGTGATGAAGCGCTGCTCCATCGCGCCCTGCGCCCCAACCCGGCGGGGAATGCCAACGAGCGCACTCCACTGGTGCTGGTCAGGCCGGCTTGACCTCAGACAACGAAAGGCGGCGATAGATTTAAAAGGTGGTGGAGGCCTGCCGTGGCAACGTCAGCGGGATTCCGGCTCCGGGTCGAGCCCTTGAAAGCTGGGCATTTGGGCCAGATCGCATCGGTTTCCGATCCCTGTTCCAATATTGAAAACAGCGCTCTGCAGAGCCTGCTGGTTCAGTCATGGTTTAGCCGTCTCGAACAGTTTCTTCCTGACCCTCTCAATGCGCGACTCACGCGGGTGCTCGCTCTGATCGAGTCGTCCTCAGAATCAGCGGACCAGATTGAATCCCTGCTTCTGATGCGCTCCAGCAACCGTCGCAACAGTTGCTGGCATCTCGACGTTCTCACCCTTGCTTCACCTCGTCACTTCAGTGGCCAGCAAGGCCTGCGATTGCTGATCCAACAGGCGCTGAACGATGACATCGCTCGCTGTCGCAGCTGGCTCGTACGCTGCGACCCAACGGACCGACCGCAACTTGATCTGTTGCGAGAGCTTGGCTTCCAGCCTCTGCGCCAGGCGCGCATCTGGAATCCGCCGATCCCGGTTTCGCCATCACCCCCTGAAGCGCAGCGCAGCCTGCAGCTTTCAGATGGACTCTGCTGGAATCCTCTCAACCAGGACAATGCTCGACAGCTGTTGGCCCTGGAGCAGGCCAGCATCAGCCCACAACACAGACAGATCCTCGATCGCCAGTGGTGCGATCTGCTCGACCTGCGCGGCGGCGGGTCAACGGTTTTGACCGTTGAGAGAGATGGAAGCAGTCAGGTGATTGCAGGGCTGATCAGACGTCCCTGGGGGATGGATTCACCCCGTCTGGAAGTGCTGCGTGGACCGGCGTGGGATGAACGCATCGGCATTGGGTTACCCGCAGCGTTGTCTCAACTGCTCAGTCAGCAGGTTCCCCCAACACTCCTCGTAGCGGAGGAGGACCATCAGCTGAGGTCCATACTCGCAAGCCAGGGATGGCAGGAAGGACCACTGGAAATGATGCTGGGGCGAAGCATCTGGAGGCGTGTGCACCAGCGCAGCCTGGGTGGGCTCAGGCCACTTGAATCCATGCTCGGTCGCCTGCAGCCTCAACAACCTCCACTCCCAACCCCAAGCCTGGCCCCGAGGCGATGAGTTGAGCTCACGTCCCCGTGCGCGATCGGCTCTCAGCCTTGATGTAGGCCGTCGAAGAATCGGACTGGCAGGCTGTGATGGCCTTGGCTTGACGGTCACACCACTCCAAGCGTTGAAACGTGGCGACTTCGGCAACGATGTCAGTCAAATCAAAAAACTCTGCGTTGAACGCCGGGTTGAGGCTCTGGTCGTGGGGCTCCCCCTGGATGAGATCGGCAACCCGACCACGCAAGCCAAACACTGTTATCGCTACGGAGTCCGCCTGGCCCGCGCCTTGTCACTGCCGATGGCCCTTGTGAACGAGCACAGCAGCAGCTGGGCAGCTGGAGAACGCCATCAACTGCATGGTGATCGCACTGGGCGACTGGATAGCGCCGCTGCAGCACTGCTGCTTGAACAGTGGCTGGCCGATGGGCCTGAGCCACAACCAGTCCAGATGGCGCCTGTCGATCGTGGCGAAACGGATGCTGATGCAAGATCCTGTATTTCAATTCCTCCAGCGCCATGAGTTCAAGCGGACCTGCTTCCAGCGGTGAGGTGCCCACCGTTCTCGTCAAGGACCGTGACGGACACGACCTGCTCTGCTTTCTGGAGCAGCTCATTCCACTCGATGACACGGATTACGCCCTGCTCACTCCGGTTGACACGCCTGTGTGTCTGTTCCGGCTGCGAGACGGGGATGATCCAGAGCTGATTGAGAGCATCACCAGCAGTGAACCGATCCTTTCAGTCGCTGACGTCGTGCTTCAGGAACACGATCTAACTCTGGTTCGTTCAGCGGTGACTCTGACTGTGAACGGTGAGCTTGATGAACCAGATCCTGAGGAACTCGACGAAGAGGACGTTGATGATGAAACCGAAACCTATGAACTGTTGGTGAGTTTTCTGGTGGATGAACAGGAATACGGCCTGTACATCCCTCTGGATCCCTTCTTCGTGGTGGCAAGGATGGACGACGGTGCAGCCTTGCTGGTCGAAGGCGAGGAGTTCGACCGCGTTCAACCAAGGATTGAAGCCGAGCTGGATGAACAGGGACTGCCTGAGTGATGCAGCGTCACTGGCTGACACCGGATTGGGATCCAGGCCTGACCCTGGCCCACTTGCCCCTTGAACCCCTGATTGGGAGGGGAATCAGGGTTCTGCTGCTCGATGTTGACCGCACCCTGCTCCCAGGGCGTGATGTGGAACTTCCCGCTCCAATGCGTCGCTGGGCTGACGAAGCATCGCATTTGCTGCACATCCATCTGATCAGCAACAACCCCTCGCGTCAGAGAATCCAGGCAGTGGCGGATCAGCTAAAAGTGACATACACCTGCTCGGCAGCCAAGCCTCGAGGAGGAGCGATTCGCCGTGTGATCAGCAAGCTTCCCAATGTGCCCGCCGAGATCGCCATGGTGGGAGATCGCGTGTTCACTGATGTGCTTGCAGGCAACAGACTGGGTCTATACACCGTGCTGGTGAAACCACCTCGCTTAGACGGCACACCCTGCAGTCACGATCGGGTTCAAAGGCTGGAACGACATCTCGCCAGATTTTTCGGAGCCGTGGGGCCATGACGCTCAGGGTTGTGAAAGTGGGCACCAGCCTGCTGAGACAACGCCAAGAGACGTCCACAGCTGAGGCGATTGCAGGGTTGTCCAGCACACTGGCGGAAAGCATGGACAGCGGTGATCGAACGGTGTTGGTGTCATCTGGAGCCGTTGGTCTCGGCTGCCAACGGCTCGGAATGAAGCAGCGTCCCCTCAGCCTTCAAGGCCTGCAGGCTGCCGCATCAGTGGGCCAGGGATATCTGATGAGCCTTTATGAAAAGGCCTTCTCCCGCCACTCCATTCCCGTAGCGCAGGTGCTTCTCACTCGCGCGGACTTGGAAGACCGCCTGAGCTACCACAACGCATCCGCCACACTGAATCAGCTGCTGGAGTGGGGAGTGCTTCCCGTGGTGAATGAAAACGACACGGTGTCATCGGACGAACTGAAATTCGGCGACAACGACACCCTCTCAGCACTCGTGGCTGCTGCACTTAAAGCGGATGAACTGATTCTGCTCACTGATGTGGACAGTCTTTATTCAGCGGATCCTCGTAGTGATCTCAATGCAACTCCAATCAAGGATGTGCATGATGCTGAACAGATCGGGGCGCTTGAAGAAGGTGCAGGCAACGGCGGCAAGTGGGGGACCGGGGGAATGGCCACAAAGCTTGCGGCTGCTCGAATCGCTACCGCAAGCGGCGTCAGAGTGCATCTGGGCGATGGCCGAAAGTCTGAGGCCTTGCGGAACATTCTGCGAGGAGGGAGAGGCGGCACTGTTTTCCATCCCCATCCTCAACCGCTTGGCAATCGCAAGAGTTGGCTAGCCCATGCACTGAAGCCAACAGGTTCGTTGCACCTTGATCCAGGGGCCTGCAGGGCACTGCTGAACAAGGGAGCTTCGCTTCTGCTTGTTGGTGTCACCGAGCTCGATGGCCAGTTCGACGCCAATCAGGCTGTGCTCCTGCTTGATGAGGACGGCCAGGAGGTGGCTCGAGGTCTTGCGACAATGAGTAGCAAGAGGTTGAAAGATCTGCTGACCAGGCAGTCACCCAATCAGACAACCACCGGCGGTTCACCAGTTGTGGTTCATCGCGACGCCATGGTTTTGACGATGCCCACCACACGCAATGGCTTTAATTAACAAACAGTGAGTGAAAATTAGAACTTTAAAGGGGATGAACTTGCTCAATTCATCAAGCCCACACATTGACGCAGCACTAATTCAAACATTAATTCAGCCAAAGACTACTTGTTCGCAGAAAGCCCCATATAGTACCCAAATCCGTTGGCACAAATCATGCTCAAAAAGAGAAAGGGAATAATGATATTGGCGTAATCGAGGGCCAGCCAAGACGTTAAAAGAAATGCTCCAACAGAGGCAGCAGCAAATAAACTGACAATCGGGTCCTGTTTCGTCGACATAACATAATCAACAAGCCATATCATTTTAGCGAGAGATTGGCCACGTAGCGGTATCAGCTTCTACCACAACAAACAACGCCGGAAACCAAACATCGTTCAACCATACCTCCCTCAGCCGCACACGAACCATTCAATCCAACAAGAATGATTCAGCAAAACCGGAAAGAATTGATTCTTTCAAACAGACGAACGCTTTGGCATCGAACCAGCAGAGAAGAACTACTTAATAGCAGGCAAAATCACATAGATATAAAGAAGAAGGAACGAATATAAACCGCCAAGAATCAGAACCCACTTCGACATAACTGATTAATGAGATGGCACATCATAGCCAACAGACCACCCAACCCTGTTCCAGACAAAGCAAAATCGGAAAAAGGCAACACGCAAACACGAAAGAGACGCCGCAAAAACAAACATTGAAATCAGTTTATCAAAACAATGACTCCAAAAATTCAGGCCAAAAAGCTCAGCACTCATGGACTTAATCTCAAAAATTCAAAACGCAAAAATGCTGAAGCATTTCCTTGGAGACATTGACACAATCAGGAAGAGTCAAATGTCGTCAAATTCTTTCATGAACCATCATCGGCTCGAGGCGTTCGGCAAACGCAGTCAGCCAGAACCGCCAACTTACGCTCTCAAAAAGTCCTGATTTCGCAACAGTTGAGCGTGCATCATCAACCTCTTTGCCAGCTAAATTAACCGGAACCTCTCACTGGATTCTCCAAGGCTGTCAGCAACGAATGCGTTGCGAACCAACCTGAGAATGTCAGCTGTGAAAACGATGTTCAGTCAATCGGTACGTCTCCATGCGCTTCAGCGAGTTGATCGCCTTTCTTGAGCAGGGCGAATCCGGCATTCTGAAGGTGTCCACAGGCCAAGATCCGGACCTGCGTGGGGCGGCCTCTCTTGAGTTCGCACAATCCGATCAGCTCAGTTTCCTTGAACAGGGCAACGCCCTGATCACCAGCCTGGAAACCAGTGCAGTGGGTGCACTACTTCTCCCTGATCAGGAGGATCTGAAGACAATTGCCGAGCAAAGACAACTGGCCTGGGCCATCTGTCGCGATCCAAGACTTGCTTTCGCTGAGGCACTGGAACAACTGCATCCCCGTCCTGTTCAGAACGCCGGCATTCATCCCAGCGCCGTGATCTCCGATCGCGTGCAGATTGGCGCTGGTGTCAGCGTCTGCGCCAACGTGACGATTGGCGATGACACCCGGATCGGAGCTCAAACCGTGATCCATCCAGGCGTGGTGATCTACGGCAACGTGGAGATCGGGGAAGGCTGCGAATTGCACGCTAATGCCGTTCTCCACCCCGGATGCCGCATTGGCAAGGGTTGCGTTGTGCATTCCAATGCAGTGGTGGGATCCGAGGGGTTTGGCTTTGTTCCAACGGCCAAGGGTTGGCGCAAGATGCCCCAGACCGGATTGGTGGTTCTCGAAGATGGAGTCGAGATCGGCTGCGGGAGCACGATTGATCGTCCTTCCGTCGGTGAAACGCGAATTGGAGCCGGCAGCAAAGTCGACAACCTGGTCCAGATCGGCCACGGCGTGGTGACGGGACGGGGCTGCGCCCTGGCCTCACAGGTGGGTATCGCCGGCGGAGCGCGTCTCGGTCATGGGGTGATACTTGCCGGACAGGTCGGCGTCGCCAATCGTGCCGTGATCGGCGACAGAGCCATCGCGAGCTCCAAAAGCGGCATCCATGGCGAGATCGCCTCAGGGGAAGTGGTGAGTGGTTATCCAGCCATTCCCAACAGGCTCTGGCTGCGCTGCTCTGCGGCCTTCAGCAAACTGCCGGAAATGACCAAACAGCTCCGTCATCTCCAGCGCCAGGTGGCTCCAGCAGCCTCCATGCCTGAAGGATCAGAGACCGCTCAGTAATCTCCCCCCAGCACTGTCCGGGCTCGGCAACATGGATCAGCATCGTGTCGTTCTTCTGCCCGGTGACGGCATTGGTCCGGAAATCACAGCCGTGGCCCGACAGCTTCTTGAAGTCGTCGCCGCACGTTTCGACTTCAGCCTGACGTTCGATGAACAACTGATCGGTGGAGCCGCCATCGACGCAACCGGAGAACCTTTGCCGGCAAGCACGCTGGAGATATGCCGTGCAGCGGATGCCGTCTTGCTGGCCGCGATCGGCAGTCCACGTTTCGATGCATTGCCAAGAGACAAGCGACCGGAAAGCGGACTGCTTGCTCTGCGTTCAGGCATGGAGCTGTTCGCCAATCTCCGTCCGGTGAAGATTGTGCCTGCCTTGATTGATGCCAGCAGTCTCCGGCCAGAAGTGATTGAAGGAGTCGATCTGATGGTCGTCCGTGAACTCACGGGCGGCATTTACTTCGGCCAACCAAAGGGTCGAATCGAAGCAGACGGAGAGGAACGGGGCTTCAACACCATGACCTACTCGAATTCAGAGGTGGATCGGATCGCCAGAGTGGCGTTCGAGCTGGCGGCTGAGCGCAGAGGTCAACTCTGCTCAGTCGACAAGGCCAACGTTCTTGACGTCAGCCAGCTGTGGAGAGACCGAGTGAATGCCTTGTCCAGCAACTACAGCGCGGTGGAGGTGAGTCACATGTACGTGGACAACGCCGCCATGCAGCTGGTGCGGGCTCCGCGTCAGTTCGATGTCTTACTCACAGGCAATCTTTTCGGCGACATTCTCAGCGATGAGGCCGCCATGCTCACGGGATCCATCGGCATGTTGCCCTCAGCGTCTCTCGGAAGTGAAGGGCCGGGGCTCTTTGAGCCGGTGCATGGATCAGCTCCGGACATTGCCGGACAAGACAAGGCCAACCCCATGGCCATGGTTCTCTCCGCAGCGATGATGCTGAGGACAGGATTGAAGCAGCCCAGCGCTGCTGACGCACTGGAAAAGGCTGTGGATCAGGTGCTGGCCAAGGGCTTCCGCACCGGCGATCTGATGGCGGAAGGTTGCACACCACTGGGTTGCAAGGCGATGGGTGAAGAGCTGCTCAAGGCACTCTGAACAGATTTGATCAAGCAAAATTCGAAATCGGTCCGTTGACCTGCCAAACTCTTCGGGCCAGATCTGCCTCCGTCGATGTCGAAGCGTCACCCCGTCGTGGCTGTCACCGGTTCCTCAGGTGCCGGCACCAGCACCGTGAAGCGTGCCTTCGAGCACATCTTCGCCCGTGAAAGCATCACACCGGCTGTCGTTGAAGGTGACAGCTATCACCGCTTCGAGCGCATGGCCATGAAAGATGCCATGGCTGATGCACTGGCCAAGGGTGAGAACTTCTCCCACTTCGGCCCTGAAGCCAACCTGTTCGACAAGCTTGAGGAACTGTTCCGCGTCTACGGCGAAACAGGAGGGGGGCAGAAGCGTTATTACCTGCACAGTCCTGAAGAAGCCGCTGAACACAATTCACGTCTGGGAGTCGATCTGAACCCGGGGCAGTTCACACCCTGGGAAGACATTCCCACGGGCACTGACCTGCTGTTTTACGAAGGTCTTCACGGTGGCGTGAAAGGTGATGCCTACGACGTGGCATCACTTGCTGATCTCCTGGTCGGTGTGGTGCCGATCACCAATCTCGAATGGATTCAGAAGATCCACCGTGACAATGCCGAGCGTGGCTATTCAGCTGAAGCAATTGTGGACACCATCCTCCGCAGGATGCCTGACTACATCAATCACATCTGTCCCCAGTTCAGCCGTACCGATATCAATTTCCAGCGAGTCCCCACAGTCGATACATCCAACCCCTTCATCTGCAGGAACATTCCCAGCCCGGACGAAAGCTTTGTGATCATTCACTTCCGCAAGGGTGCTCGAGAGAAATGGGGTATTGACTTCAACGATCTTCTGAACATGATCCACGACTCCTTCATGTCAAGTCCCACCAGCATTGTGGTGAACGGAGGCAAAATGGGATTCGCCATGGAACTGATCCTCACTCCAATCATTCATCGCATGATTGAAGAGAAGAAAAAACTGAACTGATTTCTTCTCAGCAGTAGCTCCAATCAGTCCTATCGTGGGCTCATCTGATGGTTCAGGTGGGCCTATTTCTGTTTCTCCTCCATCCTTCGTGATCGCGGGAGCCGGCGGAAACGCCAGCCTCACTCCACGCTGGGACCGAGTGGACAGCAGACGTCTGATCGCTTTGGCACGAAGCATTTATTTCCAGCATCTGAGCGAATCAACCCATTCACTCGAACCCTGCGGAGTGGTGGTGAATATCCATCTCACCGAGGGACGTGTGGTTCTCAATGCCCCAACGCTGTTGCCCGACGAACAATTCATCAGTGCAGAACTGATCAGTCGCAGGCTCAGGCGACCACGCAATCCAAAAGAACGGCTCAGAGGGCAGGGGTCTTGAACCCACTCCTGTTGATCGTGCTGCTGACAGGAGCCTGTGTTGGCAGCTTCATCAACGTAGTCGTCTGGCGGCTTCCGAGAGAAGAGTCCGTTGTGTGGCCCGGCAGTCGCTGCCCTCACTGCGGCCATTCCGTGCAATGGCACGACAACATCCCCGTGCTTGGCTGGCTGGCTCTGCGAGGACGCTGCCGCAGCTGCAATCAACCCATTTCAGCGCGTTACCCCCTGGTTGAGGCGCTCACAGCAGGCTTGTGGCTGAGTGCGACGTGGGCCATCGGCTTCAGCTCTAGCACGTTGTCAACAGACCCCATAACGACCCTGGTCACGCTGGTGGGCGGAGTCGTGCTGATCAGCCTGTTGATGCCGCTGGTGCTGATCGACATCGATCACCTCTGGCTGCCGGAACCGATCTGCCGCGGAGGAGTGATTGCAGGTCTGCTGGCCACTGGACTTGTTGCAGCCTTTGCAGAGCAGCAGATGGCGGGAAGCCTTCTGTTCAATCATCTGCTGGCGTCAGCAGCGGGGTTACTGGTGCTGGAAGCACTCAGCGCTTTGGCCGAACGCTTGGTGGGTCAGCCTGCACTGGGGTTGGGTGACGCCAAACTGGCAGCCATGGCCGGGGCATGGCTGGGACTGGCTGGACTGGGCGTGGCGATGGGCATCGCTGTGATTTCAGGAGCATTGTTCGGGATCATTGGCAGGATCACAGGCCGCCTGAAACCCAGAGAACCTTTTCCATTCGGTCCTTTCATTGGTGTTGGGATCTGGCTGGTCTGGTTAATGGGCCCCCAATGGTGGTGGACTCAGTGGCTGGCTCTGATTGGACCATGAAAAAGCCCGTTGAACCGGGTTGGACAGACAACGGGCTCAGTTATTCAGTTAAGAAGAATGGAATCTTCTGATCGCACTTTCAGTCAGGCAGCACCGCCGCCGCCAGCACCGGCAATGTCAAAGGCTCCTCCTGCTTTGACATTGGCAAGCAGAGTTCCGTCGAGGAACTGCTGGTCAAGCAGAATTAATGCAGAAGCACTGGAATCAGCAAGACGCAAACGCTTCAGAACAAATCGGGCTTCTGCCTCTTCCTGCAACTGCTCGCCTACAAACCAATCGAGCATGGCTGTGGCAGCTCTGTCATTCTCCTTCTCACATAACGTGTAAATATTACTGATCGACTTCGTTACAGTTTTCTCCATTTCATACACCTTGTCAAAAAGTGCTTTAACGGACTGCCACTGCCTTTCGGGCGAATTGATGGTAGGCAGCTGAACCTCACTTTCACTATCCACAAGATAGGAAATGAATCTTGAAGCGTGACCTCGCTCCTCGGTACTCTTATTGAGCATATAACTGGAAAAACCAATCAAATCTCTTTCGCGCAGCCAAATCGACATCGCAAGATATGTATGACTAGCTTGAAATTCAAGCGCAAGATGTTCATTGATTGCCGAAGTATGCGATGCCATGAAAAGAAAGCTGATAATTTTTTATAGACATGCCATTCCCAGCGAGGCCTAGAGCAAAGATTAAAAACCGCTTCGATCATGCAGCATGAGTAACAAATGCTACGCGTCAGCATCGTCTGCTTTAGCGCTCGATTTTGGGACTGGCCGTGCTCAGAACTCAGGAGAAAAAGTCGATCAGCATCAACTTGAAAAACGCTCCTCATCGCGACAAGAAGCCGCGATGGCATGGTTCTTGGCCTGGTCCGTCTTTAAATAGACCGGTCTGGAACGTCCCCGTGTCTCTTTTCGACTGGTTCGCTGATCGCCGCAAGGGTCAGTCCGTGGTCAAGGTCGCGCAGGAACCGGAGGAGGGGGATGGTCTCTGGAGCAAATGTCCTGAATGCTCCCAGGTGGTCTATCGCAAAGACCTTCTGGCCAATGCAAGCGTCTGCGGCAACTGCAGTTATCACCACCGCATCTTTAGTGCTGAACGAATCGCGATCATTGCCGACGAGGGCAGCTTTGAACCGCTCGACGATGACCTGACTCCCACCGACCCACTGGGGTTTAAGGATCGACGTGCCTATGCCGATCGTCTGCGTGAAACCCAAGCAAGTACAGGACTTCGTGATGGCGTCATTACGGGGCTCTGCCGGGTGGACGACATACCCATGGCCCTCGCCGTGATGGATTTCCGCTTCATGGGGGGATCCATGGGTTCCGTTGTGGGGGAGAAAATCACCCGTCTCATTGAGGCGGCCACAGCCAAGCGCCTGCCGCTGCTGATCGTCTGTGCCTCAGGAGGTGCACGCATGCAGGAAGGCATGCTGAGCCTGATGCAGATGGCCAAGATTTCCGGTGCTCTGGAACGCCATCGGGAAGCCGGTGTGCTTTACATGCCACTGCTCACGCACCCCACAACCGGAGGCGTAACAGCGAGTTTCGCCATGCTCGGCGATTTGATCCTCGCCGAACCGAAGGCTCTGATCGGCTTTGCAGGTCGAAGAGTCATTGAACAAACCCTGCGGGAGAAGCTTCCCGACAACTTCCAGACGGCCGAATACCTTCAAGACCATGGCTTCGTTGACACAATCGTTCCGCGAACGCAGCTGAAAAACACCTTGGCAACACTCCTAAGCCTGCATGGCTGTCGTCCCGCGCTCGCCGTCCAGACATGAACGGAAATCTGTCTAAACGAGTCAAACAGTCTCTGATATCAGCACTGTTGGCGGTGCTGATCGTGGTGCTGGCCCAGCCTGTTATCGCCGGTCCTGTGGATTGGCGTGAAGTGCCATCCACCAGCGAAGGGCAGCAGTGGTGGGATGCCGGAAGCGTCCGCAGAACGAAGGAGGGCAATGTGTCTGTTCTCAGTCGCTACAGCCTGAAAACAGAAGATGAGTCGCCTGCGCTGGGGACGCTTGTGGTGATGGAAATCGATTGTGATCAGTCGCTTTACCGTGACACTCAGAAGAACGGCCTGCCTCGATTCAGAGCTGAATGGGAAGCACCGTCCAAAGATGACCTGATCACCGAAGTCATCAACGCTGTCTGCAGTTCCGAACTGACCTGACTGCTTCCTTTCACCCGTCGCCCGGTTCACCATGGCTCCCAATCCGACACCTCAACTCCCGATTGGTGTTGCCATCGCCGGTCTCGGATTCGGCGAAGCGGTGCATCTGCCCGCTCTGCAGAACGTTTCCGAACTGGAACCTGTCGCTCTCTGGCATCCTCGTCAGGATCGGCTGGATCAGGCCTGCAGCAACTTCGGGCTGACTGGCTACAGCCACTGGGACTCACTCCTCGAGGATTCCCAAGTCGATGCAGTCATCATTGCCACACCACCGGCCCCGCGTTATGAGCTGGCGAAGCGAGCTCTGAAAGCAGGCAAGCATCTGCTGCTTGAGAAACCGGTCGCCCTGAACGCGGGGGAGGTGGCGGATCTGCAGCGCGAAGCCATCGGCAGAGGTCTCAGCGTTGCCGTTGACTTCGAATACAGAGCAGTACCGTTGTTTCAACAGGCAGCACGCCTCCTCCAGCAGGGAGCCGTGGGAACTCCCTGGCTGGTGAAACTGGACTGGTTGATGAGCAGCAGAGCCAATCCGCAACGAGCCTGGAACTGGTACTCGCAGGCACAGCAGGGAGGAGGCGTTCTCGGAGCTCTGGGGACCCATGCCTTTGACACTTTGGCCTGGTTGATCGGTTCTGTGGGAGAACCACAGGCCATGACACGCACCGCCATTGAACGGCGACCAGATTCCGGAGGCAGCATGCGAGCCGTCGACGCTGACGACATTGCCCTGATCAATGTCGAATTAGCGACTCATCAGGGAGGCGCTGTAGCCGCACAAATGGCATTGTCTTCGGTTGCACGCAATGGTCGTGGCTGCTGGATTGAGATCTACGGATCCGAAGGCAGTCTGGTTCTCGGAAGTGAAAACCAGAAGGATTACGTGCATGGTTTTTCCCTCACCCTGCAGAGAGATGGAGAAGCTCCTCGCCACGTCCAGCCGGATGAGGATCTGCGCTTCGGCACAACATGGAGTGATGGACGCGTGGCCCCTGTCGCTCGTCTGCAGCGCTGGTGGGCGGAAAGCATCCACAGCGGCCATCCGATGGTGCCCGGCCTCGCTGAGGGCCTGGCGAGTCAGCAAGCCTGTGACAGGACTTTGTCGTCACGCTGATTGCGGAAGCACATAACGCGTGGCCAACTTCGTATCAACGGCAACTGCTTGGCGTGTCTTTAAAAAAGCTAGGCATTTTTTAAATCGCTTTAATGAAAATGAATTTTTTGATCAATGCTCAAAAAAACAACCTGTTTTGCAGCGCTGCTTTTAATGGCGGCATGCTCATCTGGATCGGTCAGTGACGACTCATCCAAGGACAAGGAAAAACTCTCAGCCGATAGAAGTGAGGTCGAAGCCTATGAGCAGAACGACACCACCCTTTCGGGAGAACAGAACAACAAAGATTTCGTCAACAAACTCGACGACACTGACCTTGTCAGCGCTCTGAGGGATGGTGGCCATGTCATCTACCTCCGGCACACGAAAACCGTTAAGGATTGGGGTGATCAGGTCAGCCCCGCACTGAATCTTTCCGATTGCAACACTCAGCGGCGCCTGAGTACCGAAGGCAAGGCTGATGCCAAAGTCATCGGTGAAGGCATCAAGGCCGCAAACATTCCTATCGGAGATGTCATCTCAAGCGACTACTGCCGTGCCTACAACACCGCTGATCTCGCTTTCGGCAGATACACCAAGAATTCAAACCTGAATTTCCTGCCCTGTGTTGAGTGCACTCCGGACGATTACAAGGAATACGCCGCGCGTGTCGCTCCTTTGATGTCCGCGCTGCCTGAGACCGGGAAAAACACTGTCCTCGTTGGGCATGACGATCCTTTCCAGGGAGTGACCATGCCGGTCGTTCCGACCAATGGTATTTATCCAGCACCCATGGGTGTTGCCTACGTTGTGAAGCCCCTCGGAGATGACAAATTCGAGTTGGTCGCCAAGATCCTTCCCAATCAGTGGGAGCCTCTCTCTCAACTTTGATTTGGCTTGATCCAGATAGAAGCTTCGAACAGCAAAAAGCCGGCTCCTCAAGGAGCCGGCTTTTTTTTCGCCTCAGGGCAGTGAAAAACCAGCTTGTCCGAGGCGCGCGAACCGCGAGCAGGAAATCAGCTGGAGCCGCAAGTCGTCAGTGGATCAAATCCCATAGCCCAACCGCTAGCAAGCGGCAAGCCAACATTGGAGCAAAAATCAAATGTTGCAATAACTACGTAGCAAATCTCACCCAAAGGTGTAAACAGAGTGTCCTTGGTGTCCTTCTGGACCCCGAGACTCTCTCAATTCCGAAGAATCAAATGGCACTGTCTGATTATTCCTCCGAACTGATTGCAACCGCGCAATCCCTCGCCTCACCTGGCAAGGGAATTCTCGCTGTGGATGAATCCACCAAGACCATTGGCAAGCGCCTGGGCTCCATCGGAGTTGAGAACACCGAAGCCAATCGCCAGGCTTACCGCGGAATGCTCTTCACCACCGCCGGCCTCGGAGACTTCATCAGCGGCGCCATTCTCTACGAAGAGACCCTCTTCCAGAACCATGCCGACGGCGAGTCGATGGTGAGCAAGCTTGGAAAGCTGGGCATTATTCCCGGCATCAAGGTCGACAAGGGCCTGCGTCCGCTGGCAGGCGCTGGCTCGGTCGAAACCCTTTGCACTGGTCTGGACGGACTGGTCGAACGTGCCGCCGACTATTACGCCCAAGGTGCGCGTTTCGCCAAATGGCGCGCCGTTTTGCAGATCACTTCAGACGGCTGCCCCTCACCATTGTCTGTTCGGGAGAATGCCTGGGGCCTGGCTCGCTACGCCCGCTCAGTCCAGGAATCCGGCCTTGTTCCGATTGTGGAGCCAGAAATCCTGATGGATGGTGATCACACCATCGAAACCACGGCCCGAATTCAGGAGCACGTGATCCAGGAGGTTTATCACGCCTGTCAGGCCAACGGTGTTCTACTCGAAGGAACGCTGCTGAAGCCTTCGATGACCGTGCAGGGTGCCGATTGCTCCGACAAGGCTGATCCAGCCAAAGTCGCTGCGATGACTGTGCGCACTCTGGAACGCAGCGTCCCCGCAAGCGTTCCCGGCATCGTCTTCCTCTCTGGTGGCCTGAGCGAAGAAGCGGCATCGGTCTACCTGAACAACATGAACACCATTGAGCGCAAGGCGAAGTGGAATCTGGGCTTCTCCTACGGAAGAGCACTGCAGCACTCCTGCCTGAAGGGATGGGCAGGCACCAATCTCGAAGCTGGCCAGAAAGCACTGCTTGCACGTGCACAAGCCAACTCTGAGGCCTCACTCGGCCGTTATGTGCCCGGCTCCCAGCCCTCCTCCGATGAGCAACTGTTCGTAGCCGGCTACACCTATTGATTCATCATCACGCACAGCCTGTCGCCACTTCCGCGACAGGCCTGCGTGACAAATTGAACGCCACTCAGGTAAAGTCTCGCCCCTACGGACCTTTTAGTCCGCTAGGGCTTTTTTTTGGACTTTTTCTATGGCGCTCGTTCCGCTTCGGCTTCTGCTCGACCACGCTGCCGAAAACGGCTACGGCATCCCTGCATTCAACGTCAACAACCTTGAGCAGGTGCAGGCAATCATGGAAGCGGCCGACGAGACCGACAGCCCGGTCATCCTGCAGGCTTCCCGTGGCGCACGCAGCTATGCGGGTGAGATTTTTCTACGCCACCTGATCCTGGCCGCAACTGAAACCTATCCCCACATTCCAGTGGTGATGCATCAGGACCATGGAAATGCCCCTGATACCTGCTATTCGGCGGCCATCAATGGATTCACTTCCGTGATGATGGATGGATCACTGGAAGCTGACGCCAAAACACCCGCCAGTTACGACTACAACGTTGCAGTGACCAAGCAAGTTGTTGATTTTGCCCACTCCGTTGGCGTGAGTGTCGAAGGTGAACTGGGATGCCTGGGTTCACTGGAGACCGGAAAAGGCGAAGCCGAAGATGGCCATGGCTTCGAGGGTGAACTCTCCAAAGACATGCTTCTTACCGATCCAGCAGAAGCCGCAGATTTCGTGGCAAAAACCAAGTGTGACGCTCTGGCCATCGCGATCGGCACCAGCCATGGCGCTTACAAATTCACCCGCAAACCCACCGGTGAAGTGCTGGCCATCAGCCGAATCGCTGAGATTCACAAGGCCATTCCTAACACTCACCTGGTGATGCACGGATCCTCCTCAGTGCCCCAGGAGTGGCTGGAGATGATTAACAAGCATGGCGGTTCAATCCCTGAAACCTATGGAGTGCCTGTCGAGGAAATCCAGGAAGGGATTCGCAACGGTGTTCGCAAAGTGAACATCGATACTGACAATCGCCTTGCTTTCACAGCCGCAGTGCGTGAGGCTGCGATCGCTGATCCAGCTAATTTTGACCCCCGCCATTTCAACAAGCCTGCTCGCAAATACATGAAGCAGGTCTGCCTTGACCGCTATCAGCAGTTCTGGGCAGCAGGCAATGCCAGCAAAATTCAACAGCAGAGCATCACCTACTACGCCGGCCTCTACGCCAAGGGTGCACTGGATCCCAAAGCTGCTGTTGCTGTCTGATCAACTTGATTGCACAATTTGCATCGCAAAGGGGCCATCAGGCCCTTTTTTTTGGACTTTCAACGATCATTTCAAAGCCTCAAACAGGCCTTGACTTGCTCAATCATCATTAATCAGCATAAAAAAGGATTCAAGAAGACAAGCAATCCGACACATTTCATCCACTCAATAACCATCAAATGCCCCTTTCAAGAAAAGGAGCAGAAGCTTAAAAAAGCATACTCACAATATCCGAATCAACAAAAGAGCAATCCATATCCAATAAGGCGCAGAGCTCATCATGAGGCGAGCTCTACCATGGAAATCCAGTGGTCACTTTCGAATGGACGGCGTTCAAAATCCAATCTCGCCTTCCGAGCGGCGATCATTCGATCGATTAATCAATTTCACGGATGCTGTTGTTGCAATCGCCATTACCCTTCAACTGCTTCCACTTGTTGACATTAAAGCGACTGATGGAGAGTCAATGTGGAAACTAATCAGCGATAACTCATCTCAAATTTTTGCTTTTTGGCTTAGCCTTTTAATCCTTTCCGTACTCTGGCTTAAGCACAATCAGGTCTTCAATTCGATGAGGGCTTTTGATGGGACGATTTTCTGGTTGAATTCAATTTGGATGGCATTGATTGTCTTTCTACCCTGGCCTACAGCACTTTACGGTTCCTTGAATGATGGCCAGCTGACTGAATCACAGGGAATTGGTCTTTTTTACTGGTGGACACTCGCCCTGATCAGCGGCATTGGATGGCTTGAGGCAATCCATGCATGGCAAAAGCCGGAGCTGTTAGAGCAGTCAGTACTCCTGGAGCGGAGAGAAAACTCTGGACTCAAAAAATATCGTGGTGCAGGCTTCGTTGCAGCTTTTCTATTGATTGGTCTTGCTGCTGAATTTTCACCTCAGCTGACTCCCTATCTGAGTATTGGAATTATTCCAATGGACTTGCTGCTGAGAAAAAGATCAGGACGCAAAAGCAGACAGATTGATGTAGGCGACAGCCTCTGAAAGAAACCCTTCAGGCCTGCAGTGTGAGTTGTCCTGATTGTGCGTTCAGCAGTGCTTCGCGTCCCAGAGGAAGTGCCAGGTTCGGTAAACCATGGCCAAGAGGAAGATCCATCACCAGAGGCACGCCGAGATCACTCAGGCGTTCCTCAAGGATTTCCGCCATGGAGAAATCTCCAGGGAGAACGTCGTCTTCCTTCCAACTAAAGCGACCACATGCCATTCCAGCCAAACCTTTGAACAGTCCTGCGCTGCGCCATTGGGTGAGCATGCGATCCACTCGATAGGGCGCCTCGCCCACATCCTCCAGCACCAGAATCGCTCCCTTGAGCGAGGGAAACCAGCGGGTACCAATCAAATGGGTGGCGACCGTGAGGTTGGTCACCACCAGTCGCCCCCGTGCCATGCCACCGCGCAATCCTCGTCCTTGGAGGGGTTGTGTCGGTCGTCCGCTCAGCAGATCAACCGTGCGCTGCCACTGTTTCTCAACGCCCCAGGCTGAGCCATGGATGGCTCCCAGCAGACCGGCCTGCCACTGGGCGAGCAGCAGGGCACTGCTGTCAGAGAAACCCAAAGACCAGAAAGGTCGCTCGGGAAAGCGCAAACCAGACTCAAGCACCCGCGCAGCACCCCAGCCACCTCCCACATAAACAACACCATCGAGAGTGGGATCGTTCCAGGCCTCTTCGATCGACGCACGTCGTTGCGCATCAGTGGCAGAAAACCATTGCCACTGGCCTCTAACGCTTTCTGGAATTTCGAGAGCCCAGCCTTGGGCGGCACATCGCTGCAGCAATAGCGTGAAATCTGTCTCAGGATCCATCCAGGTGCCTGGATTGATGGCTCTCAGCCGGGAACCTCGGCGAAGTGGAGGCACTGGCCGAGGTTGACGCAAACTGGAAGCGGCTTTGAGATGGCCGCCAGCAAAAGACACAGCAACTCCTGAGCCGGCGGAGAGAGCCAGCGCCAGCAGAGAACGACGACGCATGGGTCAGGAGAGCAGCGCTTCCAGGATGGCTCGACCTGCCGTTCCTCCCGTCTGCTGATCACAGGCGCGCTCAGGATGAGGCATCAGTCCGAGCACCGAACCGGATACATTGGTGATACCGGCGATATCGCCTACCGAGCCATTGGGATTCTCGCAGTACTGGAGAGCGATGGCATCGTCATCTTGAAGCTGCTTGAGCGTGTCATCGCTGCATTGGTAACGCCCTTCGCCGTGGGCAATCGGCAAGCAAAACTGACTGCCACGGCCACGTGAGGACAGCCATGGAGAGCGATCACTCACGACAGAAAGAGCGGTGTCTTCACAGATGAAGTGAAGATCACGGTTACGGGTGAGCGCTCCAGGCAGCAGTCCCAGTTCTGTCAAAACCTGGAAACCATTGCAGATGCCAAGCACCCGTCCACCGGATGAGGCGAAACCGAGCAGAGATTCAAGCACCGGAGCAAACCGGGCAATCGCGCCGCAGCGCAGATAGTCCCCATAACTGAAGCCACCGGGAAGAACCACCGCATCAAGGCCACTCAGGTCCCGTTCCTCATGCCAGAGGTAACGCGTGGGCATCCCCAGGCAGCCCTCGGTGGCCCAGCGAACATCACGGTCGCAGTTCGATCCTGGAAAAACGACAACCCCGATGGTCATGGCTGGGTCAGCTCAAGAGTCCAGTTCTCGATAACGGGATTGGCCAGCAGCCGATCACTGAGCAGCTCCAGGTTGCGACGTGCTTCCGCCTCATCAGACGCCTCCAACTCCAGCTCCACGGCCTTGCCGATGCGCAGTCGCTCCACACCATCCACACCGAGGCGGGACGCGGCAGCCCTGGCAGCTTCACCGGCTGGGTCGAGAACCGATGGGCGCAGGTGCACCAGAACGCGGGCTTGGTAACGCGGCACGGGCTCCGAGCGGCAATTGTTAAATATTGACAGGCCAGGGGACCGCTTTCTTTCCACGAAATGCAGGTTGAAGAAAGACCCTTGCCGCAACGGCCAGTCCGTGCCCCATCCACTGGCTCCCCTTATCCGCTCACTGAGCCAAACCAGCCTGCTGGTTGCGGCGGGACTTGGCATGGCAGCACCTGCGAGACCAGCCGTCAGCGTGCCTATTGAATGCAGGCAACAGCATCAGGAGTGGCAGAACTGTCGGTACGAAAGCGATCAACCGGGAAGGAGCTGGCAGCTGGAGTTCGAAAACAAGACTGTGCGCTTTCACCATGACGGCAGCGGTCGCATGAAGATGCAGCTGAATGACAATGGCGACTGGACAGGCGTTCAGGCCCGTTGGATCGCGGAACGAACGCTCTGTTGGAACGACGTTTGTGCCCGAGGAGAGATCCCTCTGGATTGATCAGCGCTCAAGCGATGCATTAACAGCGCACTCAAAGGGGACTGCCGCCGATGGGAGCGTCAGCAGATGTGCGCAGAGGCTGGCCAGATCCTCGGGCTGGGTCATCTGCTCAGGAGGCATCGTCTTGACCCCTGCCGCCATCCGGGTATTCACCCAACCGGGACAGACGGCGGTCACGCGAATGCCGTTCTCCCACCCCTCGTTGCGCATGGTCTGGCAAAGGCCCATCAATGCGAATTTGGAAGCGGTATATCCAGCAAGCGAACCTTTGGACCTCTTGCCGCTCATCGAAACCAGCACCTGAATCCGACCCCGTCCGGAGTCAACGAGGGCTGGCCAGGCAGCTCGGGTCAACCACCAGGGACCCATCACGTTCACCTTCCAGAGTTCATCCGGTTCAGACCGTTGCTCCTCACTGAACAGCAGGGGCGTGCGACGCAGGATTCCGGCGCAGTGGATGAGCGTGTCCAGGCATCCAAACCGGTTCAGGGTTGCCTCGACGACCCGTTGAGCATTCTCAGGAACGCGAGCGTCATAGGGGCATGACATGAGGCTGGCTGGAGCTTGCGCTGGATCCAGATCAGTTCCCAGCAAGGCCTCGGGATTCCGCACTGCCAGGCAGAGCTGATGCCCCTGATCGATCAGCCTGCGAGCCACCGCAGCTCCAATCCCCCGGTTGGAACCTGTGATCACAACGGTTCTCATCGTTCATGGGAGGTCAGGATTGGAGCATGGTCCCATCGACGGGACAGCCTTTGCAGTAGTGGAGCTACCCCGCCGTGACCGACTGGAAAGACGCTTTCACAGGCTGGGGACTGAGCTGGGACGGATGGATCAACAACCGGCGCGGTGAGTGGTGGTTGCTGGCGCAGCTGGCCCTGATCACCTGCCATCTGTTGCCCGCCTGGCCCAAGCCTGAGTTCTTTGGGATCAGCTGGCCTCACGCTGCTCAACTCACGGGCCTGATCATCCTGGCCCTCGGACTGGGCCTGGCCGTCCAGGGATTTCTGACGCTGGGGCCCAGCCTTTCTCCCTTGCCAGATCCGAAACCGGGAGCCGTTCTGATCACAACAGGGGTCTATGCAAGCTGCCGGCATCCCCTCTACCGAGCGGTACTGGTCTGTTCTCTGGGAGTGGTGATCGCTTTGGCGAGCCTGTTCCATCTTCTGCTCTTTCTCGCTCTGGTCTCTGTGCTGACAGGCAAGGCCCGACGCGAGGAGCGCGCACTGCTTCGAATGCTTCCCTCCTATGCGGACTACATGAAAACGACGGCGGCCATCGTCGCCCATTGCCCGGGGTTGGACTGGCGCCGACTAGAGGCCAGCTGAACAACCGTTTATTCATTCATCAAGCGATAATCATCCCCCTTAGGAAAGGCACGTTTTTCTGCCAACGGGATGCAAATCGCCAGAACTCGTCCTCTGTTCAGCAGCCTGCTCTCAGGTCTGACCCTGGCCCTGGTCCTGGCAGGGATAGGTTTGATGCCTGAAGCAAGGGCTGAAGCCAAACCGTTCAAACGCCAGTCCTTGATGGCCTTGCTTGAACCTGTAGCGCCGAAGCCAGATCCTGTCCCCACACTCGTTCTGGAACGCACCGATCGGCGACTGCAGACGACCGGAGACCCCATCTGGGACCTCAAGATTGAGATTCCGGGTGAACCGCTGCGACGGTTCGATGCCGTCAGTGGCCGGGCGAACCGACAGAACGCCAATCGTGACCAGCTCGGTAGCCGCGCTCCCCTGCCCATCGGCCGTTACAGCGTGGGGGTCGTCGAACCCCTGATCGATGGTGATTACCCCGAGCTTGGTCCTGTCTGGATCAGTATTGAACCCACCTTCACAACCGGGCGCAGAGTGCTGGGGATCCACCTGGATCCGAGCGCAGGACTTCAGAATGCCAACAGTGGCACTCTCGGCTGCATCGGACTGGTGAATAGGTCCGACATGCTCGAGCTGGCTCAACTGATTGAACGCAGCGGCGCCGATCGACTGGAAGTCCGTGATTGAAGGCTCCATCACCTAGAACCAGCTGTTCGCGCCGCCGGGTTCTAGGTCACTGAATCACAGTCCTTCAACGTGACATTCCACTTGCCGTGAGAGTCGCGCTGCTGAAGGAAACCGCTGTTGCCTTTGATCCACCAGGTGAACTTGCTGTCAGCACTGAATCGGGCTCCTGATGCCGAGGAAATCTGCGGCAAGGTGAGCTGACGACCATCCGGCAGTCGCAGACGCACAAACGCCAGAGAACCATCGCGAAGCCCGTAGTAGGTCGCCTCAAGCTGCTCACCACCGCTGCAGCGGTAGCTCGAGCTTGACTCCTTTTGAAGACTGAGCTCTTCGGCCTTGAGGCACAGCAGTGAGCTCGAGAGTCCCCCAAGAAGAGCTGCTGCTGCAAGACAACGCAACACGATCAAACTCCCTGAAGACAGCTTTTTTGCAGACACCTTTCCAGTCGCTGAGTGGAATCGTTCTGCAAACCGATCACCACCAACTCCAGACCTTGGGATCCGGCGGGTTTCCAGGCCTCTGATGGCGCCGACTCAAACCAGCTCTCAAGACGAGGACCCACCATCTGGATCTGAAGAGGCAGGGTTTTTCCCTCAATCCAGAGCCGTCCCTTGAGTCGAATCACATCGTGGTCGATCACGAAACTTTTGAGCAGCTGTTCGAGCTGATCACGCTCGAAACCTCCCTCCATTCGAATCTGACCACTCACAGCCTCCACATGCGTGTGATCGTGATGGTGGTGGCCATGATGAGCGTGGTTATGACCATGGCTTTGATGTTGATGGTCATCGTCAACGGGCGTGGATTCCTCCTGTGAAATCACCATCCCCAGCACAAGCGCTGGATCGACAACGCCACGAGTGATGGCCAGGGTGACCGCTCCCGACCTCAACCGTTCTGCAAGCTGACGTTGTACGGACTCCATCTGGGGGACATCGAGACGATCAGATCGACTGATCAGTACAAGATCTGCAGCTTCGAGCTGATCCCTAAACAACTCGTCGATAGCAGTGAGGTGATCCAGATTGGGGTCCTGCTGACGCTGACGTTCGAGGGCTGCGGGATCGCCAACAGGGCTTCCTGCACTGAGGGCTTCCCCGTCGACAACGGTGACCACTCCGTTCACGTGCACACGCTTACGGATGGCTGGCCACTCAAGAGCCTGTAACAACGGTCTGGGCAGCGCCAGGCCACTGGTTTCCACAACGATTCCATCGAGCTGATCAGAACGCTGCAGCAATGTCTCCATCGTCGGCAGGAAGTCGTCCTGAACCGTGCAGCACAAACAGCCGTTGTTGAGCTCCACCAACCGACCGTCAATCTCGTCGTCAGGACAGAAGCCACAGCTTCTGATGAGATCGCCATCGAGCCCGACCGTGCCAAATTCATTGACCATCACCGCCAGCCTCTGGCCGCTCTTCACAAGAAGATGTCGAAGAAGAGTTGTCTTCCCGGCTCCAAGAAAGCCTGTGATCACGGTGACAGGTAGTCGTGAAGGCATCAGCGACACCCCAGGGTGTCACGGGTGCTGAGACCACTGCGGCTGTTGACACCCGTGGCCCTGCCGCACAAGGCCTTGAGCTGGGGAAGGTCGATCACAGCATTGGTGAAATCCGTTCCTTCGATTTCAGCATCGGTGAAGCGACTCTGCATCAGCATCGCGTTGGTGAAATTGGCATCGCGCAAATCAGCTCCGTCAAAGCGGCTTGAAAAGGCAACGACATCCTCAAGATCAGCTCCCCGAAGATCAGCTCCCTGGAGCTGCGAGGTATTGATCACAGCACCACGCAAATCGGTCTCGCTGAGATTCACCTCACGCAGATCGGCTTTGAGGAATTCCTTCTCTTTGAGATCGCGTCCATGCATATCGGCTGTGATGTCCTGAACAGCCCGTTGCCCGCGCAGCTCCGGAGCCGTAATCGCTTCAGCAGCGCCACCAGCAAAAACCATTGCGGTGAAGACAAGCAGCCCACAGACAAACGAAGCGATGCAGCGGCGGGCAACAGATCGGAATAAAGCTGACAAGACCATGGTGAATGAACGCTCGACAGGTGCCTGGAAACAACTGCCGTAACTTGAGCGGTCACGATATGGCAGACGACTGCCCAGCCACGCGTCATGGCCAAGACTCTCCGGGTGGTGGTACCGCCCCATCCCCTGATCGCCCACTGGCTGACCATGCTCAGGCATGAGGGAACTCCACCGGCTTTGTTCAGAACAGCCATGGAGGAGCTCGGACGCTGGCTCAGCTACGAAGCGATGCGTGACTGGCTGCCTCATCGCAAGGATCTGGTGAAAACCCCACTGGGGAGCACGGAGGGAACCGTGATTGAGGCAGCAGTTCCACTGCTGGCGGTTCCGATGTTCCCGGGAGGCCTCCACCTCTGGGAAGGTGCCCGCCAGGTACTGCCAAGCGCCGAACTCTGCCTGGGAGGACTGCCGGAAACGATTGAGGCCCAGGCAGGCGTGGTGATGTTTCTGGATCAGATCCGTCGTGGCGATGAGCTGATCGACCTGCTTCAGCGTCTGGAGCAGCTGGGCGTTGAAGCGCCGAGACTGCGTGTGATCACAGCACTCTCCGCCAGCCCTGGACTGAAGCGAATCGGTGAGTCCTACCCGGAGATCACGATCCACACAGGCTGCATCGATGCCGACCTCGATGAGCAAGAAAGGATCCTTCCAGGAATCGGTGATCCCCTGCAAAGACTGGGAATCAGAACAGCTCAGCCGAACTAGGCTGAACACATCTAATGGAAGCCCATGGCGCGGCAGCAGGACTCTGCATCAGGAACCCTGGCCACACTGGTCAGTGGCGCCGTTCTGGGAGCGGCTGGATTCGGTTGGTGGCTGCTCTCCGAGGCAGACCGCCGTCGTCGAATTCGCAACCAGCGCTCGATGCTTTATGCACCGCGCATGCAGGACGGTAGTGAGGCATTCAGCGCCGGGAATCGACCTGAGCCTGATTCCGATAGTCACCTTGAAGCCCGTGTCGAGCAGCTGAATTCGGCGATTGCAGATGTGCGCCGTCAACTTGAAGATCTCGGCTCCAGGCAGTGACAGAGAGGCCGGTAGGTTGACCGGAGTGATCCGCCGCAACGCGAGACAGTCCATGCTTCGCTCCGATGCCGTCACCAAGGGGATCCAGCGTTCCCCTAACAGGGCGATGTTGCGAGCCGTGGGATTCGGAGACCAGGATTTCGGCAAGCCCATCATTGGCATTGCCAACGGCTACAGCACGATCACGCCCTGCAATGTGGGCCTGAACGATTTGTCGAAACGGGCGGAAGCAGCCGCTCGGCAGGCGGGAGGCATGCCGCAGATGTTCGGAACGATCACCGTCAGCGATGGCATCTCCATGGGAACTGAGGGGATGAAGTACTCCCTGGTGAGCCGTGAAGTGATTGCCGATGCAATCGAGACAGCCTGCAACGGCCAGAGCATGGACGGTGTTCTTGCCGTGGGTGGATGCGACAAGAACATGCCTGGCGCCATGCTGGCGATGGCCCGGATGAACATCCCGGCGATCTTTGTCTACGGCGGCACGATCAAGCCGGGAAAACTCGGTGGATGCGATCTCACCGTGGTGAGTGCCTTCGAAGCCGTGGGACAGATCACGAACGGCAAAATCGATATGGATCAGCTGATCGCCGTCGAAAAGAACGCCTGTCCTGGAGCCGGAAGCTGTGGCGGCATGTTTACGGCCAACACGATGAGCGCCGCCATCGAAACAATGGGGCTGAGTCTTCCGTGTAGTTCCACGATGGCGGCGGAGGATGCCGAGAAGGCCGACAGTGCTGCCCGGTCGGCTGAGGTCCTCGTCGAAGCGGTGAAAGCGAACATCAGACCCCTGGATCTGCTGACCAGGAAAGCGTTTGAAAACGCGATCAGCGTGATCATGGCCGTTGGCGGCTCAACCAACTCGGTTCTGCACCTGCTCGCCATTGCCAGAACAGCGGGAGTCGACCTGAACATCGATGACTTTGAACAGATCCGCCAGCGGGTTCCGGTCTTCTGTGACCTGAAGCCGAGCGGTCGTTACGTCACCGTTGATCTGCACAGAGCCGGCGGCATCCCCCAAGTGATGAAACTGCTGCTGAATGCAGGCCTCCTGCATGGAGATTGCCGAACGATTGAAGGCAAGACGCTGAAGCAGCTGCTCGAAGATGTGCCTTCAGAACCTCCTGCTGATCAGGATGTGATCCGTCCAATCAGCAAACCTATCTATCAGAAAGGACACCTGGCCATTCTCAAGGGCAACCTTGCGCTCGAGGGAAGCGTCGCCAAGATCAGCGGGGTCAAATCTCCTGTCTTGACCGGCCCTGCGAGGGTCTTTGAAAGTGAAGAAACCTGCCTTGAAGCCATTCTTGATCGCAAGATCAAGGCTGGAGATGTGGTGGTCGTCCGCTATGAGGGGCCAGTGGGCGGGCCAGGCATGCGCGAGATGCTCTCACCCACTGCAGCCATTGTCGGTCAGGGACTGGGGGAGAAAGTGGCCCTGATCACCGACGGTCGCTTCAGTGGTGGTTCCTACGGACTGGTCGTGGGGCATGTTGCGCCTGAAGCCGCTGTTGGCGGCACCATCGGACTGGTACAGGAGGGCGACAGCATCACCGTTGACGCCAATGAACTCTTGCTGCAACTCAACGTGGATGAAGCCGAACTGGAGCGCAGACGTGCTGCCTGGAGCAGTCCGACTCCCCGCTATCGCACCGGCATCCTCGGCAAATATGCCCGTCTTGTCAGTTCCAGCAGCAGAGGAGCGGTCACCGATCAGCCCTGATCAGACCAGCAGGGCCCTGAGGCGTCGAGCGAGGGCTTCCAGCGGTGCCCCGTCGTTAGGAGCCGAACAGCGCTTGCCGGTATCACCATCCATCCAAACCGGGTGCTGTCCATGCCAAAGAAGTGGTCTGTCTGTCTGATTCAACCAACTCAGCATTAAATTCAAATCCTCACCACTTTGGTAAATCTCGAGTTCGAGATCCTGCTCACTACAGCGGCTGCCATCTGGGTCTCGACATTCAAGATGAGCGCTCAAATCAATCATCGTCTTCAAAGAATCGGTATTGGATATCGGCGCCTGATCAGAGGAAAACTGCTGATCGAATGGAACAAGCGCGTGAATCAGCGGCTTTCGGCAAAGATCGGCAGCCGAACAAATCAACTCAGCCAGAGAAGGCTTCAAATCGTCCATACCTTGATCCCAGAAGCCATCCAACAATCAGGGATTGCGTGCAGAGAATTCAGCCGAAATCTCATCTCTCAACCCCAGACAGAACACTTAGACAATTGCCAATGGTGGGCATGGTATTCCCAGCGGTCCTAGCAGAAATATCAATCAGCTTTAAACCAACCACTGACAACTGCGGAAGCCTAACGAGAACGGTGAATGTCAACAATGCGTGAATCCGAGGCAGATTGGTCGAGGAAAGACTGACCCGATTTAGCATCAAGATTTAGACTCTTATTCAAAAATGCAATAGCATATTCCATTGTAGGAATATCCACATAGGGGCGACTTGGCCTATTAAAGTTTAAACCCGATTCACCACGAGCCCAATCCGCAAAATTCTGCATATCGCCACCATCATCAATGCCGGCAATCGTGAAATGGCTAACACGGTTGATATCAATTAAGACAGCGTTCTGAGCATTATCAAAAATCGCCATAGCCCCACCGCGCCATGTGGGATCAGCCGAAGGTCCAAACAGCAGTGGGATTTCAGGAGATACGCTGCCAGTCAGGACACCTTGCGTATCACTCAACTGAACCTCACCGGAGCATGGGCAAAGAGCATCAGACATTGAACAGAAAATCAGAATAGGCGCCGAAACGCTTCTAACAACGGAACTAGGGGTCGGCTGAACTCCGTTCCATGGAGCGATCGCAACAACGGCTTTAACCAAATCAGATCCATCCGCACCGAGACCAGATGCCACATCGACAACCATCCCGCCTCCCATGCTGTGACCCATGAGGGCAAGTCGATTGGAATCAACATCTGAGCGACTCTTTAAATATCTCAAATTCGAGCGAATATCATCTGCCATACCAGAAAAGTCGACAGCATTACTAAATTTGATCGGAAGCTGAAAGAGGTTACCCAGAGTAGCGAACGGATGATCAACATTCATCACTCCACAATCACCTTGCTGCTGGCTTGCAATCACCATGAAACCCCAGGAAGCGAGACGTGACAGAGTGGATGAATACTTTTCTGCAGGACCACACAATCCGTGAGCAAAGACCACAGCAGGCCACGAACCTTCAGGAGCAGAACCTGTGGGAGCAAACAACAACCCCTGGCCTTCAACCGATGACACTGAAACGGCGTACGGACCAGGACCTTTAAAACCATCCTGTTTTGCCAGAGCCGAAGAACACAATTGCGCGGACAGAAGAGCCAAAGGCAATGCGCAAAAACACAGAAGAATTTTACTTAAAAGGGGTGATCTCATTGTCACTTTAATCGATTACTATCAAAACAATAGACTCGGACAAATCAAGGCGCAAGTTCAAGATGAACACGGGTTGCCCCCCGACTCAACAAACCACCAATGCACTAGTCAGCACTGAATAATTCGAAGAGGTTGTCACTTTAATCATGGTATAAAGGCAAGCAACAGAACTTCTTGGACGCGGGAATATTGCCGTCAAAATGCTTCGATCGAGCGAATCAAGAGCTTGATCTCACCCGCTCGATAGCCGGGATTGGGCTCACCATCGTCACCGAATCGTGAATGCAACAACTGAAGACGCGTAATACACGATGGGTCAAAGCGAACTGGAAGACTGACAGGTTTCGCTCGCACAACAGGCCGGAGAAGGTCAAAGGGAAGATCTACGATCGTGGTATCCGTTAACTCGGTGGCAACCGTTGTGACCCAACGCAATCCACCAGGAATCAACTCGGTGAGTCCGAACACGCCATCACGGCACGCAACTGCGAATTTGAAACTGCGTCCTTGCCCATCCAATCTCAGCCGCAGGCCTCGGTAGGAACTGAGATCCAGGGGCGGTCGAAACACCGGAGAACGGCAGCTCACGAAACCACCGCCTTCACTCACCACCTCGCCTTCAAGAACTAGACCCTGATCACTGAATCGGCAGCCTGCACGGCTGGACCCACCCATGATCGTGTCATTGAGACTGGCCCAGTCGCGAAAGGAGTCACCGGCAGCGATCACTCGAATTTGCGGTGGCTGTTGGTAGGGAGGTGTTGTCAAAGACCTTCAGCAGCAGCCTGATCAGCGAGCACGAGAATCTCAGAGGCTGGCTGCACCAACTTGGCAGGTGTGCGCTCCGGGGACTCCTCAGCATCCATCAGCCGTGACAAAGCCTGGCGCTTGGCCTCTCCGCTCACCAGAAACACCACCTGGCGTGCAGCACTGAGAACGGGAGCCGTGAGAGTAATCCGCTCAAGCCCTTTGCCCCGGCCAATGGTGGTCCAGCGATCACAAACTCCGGGGGCCTCCGTTCCAGGAAACAGAGACGCCGTATGACCGTCATCCCCAAGGCCGAGCAACATCAGATCGAAAACGGGTGGTTCGCCCAGGCAGACCTTGGCCACCAGCTCAGCAAAGGCCTCGGCACTGGCTTCTGGAGAGGGCAGTTCAACAGTCGGAACGGGATGGAAACAGGCGCGGGCTCCTGGCTGATCCTGCTTGAGCAGGGTGTTGCGCAACATACGTGCGTTGCTTGATTCATCATCAGCAGCCACCCACCGCTCATCGCCTAGGAAGACGTCGACTCTGTCCCAGGGCAGGTGTTCCTGCCCCAGCAATGCATAGGCCAGAGCAGGGGTGTTGCCACCGGACAAGGCAATCTGTGCCCGGTCCCTTTGGTCAAGCGCCAGGTCGATCGCGGATCCAATGTGCTCGGCGGCTCGCCGAGCAAGATCCTGGGCTGATTGAACCTGCTCGATGCGATAAGAGCTCATCGCGCGGCCCTCACTTGAGCCACTCGGTGTGGAAGATGCCGTCTTTGTCCACGCGCTCGTACGTATGGGAACCGAAGCAGTCACGCATGGCCTGCACAAGGTTCTGGGGAAGGCGTGCCGTGCGGTAGCTGTTGATGTAATCGAGAGTGCTGCTTAGGCAGGGCACTGGAACGCCGGCAGCGGCTGCACCAGCGACCACTTTCGCCAGTCCGGGCAGACGACGGTTCACCTGATCGGCGAACCAGGGATCGATCAACAGGTTCTCCAGTTGGGGGTTGGCGTTGAACGCATCCTGAATCCGCTTCAGCAAGCGGGCACGGATGATGCAGCCACCTTTCCAGATCTGGGCAATCGACGGCATGTTCAGGTTGTAGTTGTGCTCAGCGGATGCAATCCGCAGCAGCTCCATTCCCTGGGCGTAGCTGGCCATGCAGGCCAGAACCATGGCATCCATCAACGGAGACATGCCATCAGCCGTTGTGCCCATGTCGAACGCCTGAATGGCCGGCCCCTTCAGAATCGGCTCAGCCTTGATGCGCTGCTCCTTCATGGAGCTCATCACCCGTCCATTGAGGGCGGCGTAGATCGTGGGCACCGAGGCGCCCATCTGCAGAGCACTGACAACAGTCCAGAGCCCCGTTCCCTTCTGCCCAGCCTTGTCCTGAATCTTGTCCACGAGCGGAGTGCCATCATCCGGATCCATGGTGCGCAGACACACCTCGGTGATTTCAACGAGATAGGACGACAGCTCCTCGGTGCTGTTCCAGTGCGCAAACACATCCGCCATCTCGAGGCTGCTCATGCCACCGACCCGCTTCATCAGGTCGTACCCCTCGGCCAGAATTTGCTCAATGCCGTATTCAATTCCGTTGTGCACGGTCTTGACGAAGTGACCTGAGCCTCCCGGGCCGATGTAGGTGACACAAGGACCATCCTCAACCTGGGCCGCCATCTTGCAGACCAGACTTTCGATGGCGTCATAGGAGGACTTGGTCCCTCCTGGCATCATGCTCGGCCCCTCCAGAGCACCTTTGGCTCCACCCGAGACGCCCATCCCGATGAATCCAAACCTTTTACTTTCCAGTTCAGCAACGCGTCGTTCGGTGTCGTGATATTCCGAATTACCACCATCAATCAATAGATCTCCCTCATCCAAATAGGGGGAAATCTGCTCGATGACTGCGTCCACAGGTCCTCCAGCCTTGACCATCATCAAGATGCGTCGTGGACGTTCCAGTTTGTTGACGAAATCCTGGAGGTCAGTGGCTCCCTGAATGTTTTTGCCCGCCCCACGGCCGGACATGAATTCTTCCGTCTTGGAATAAGTGCGGTTGTAGACGACGCTCGAGAAACCATTGCGCTCAGCGTTGAGGACAAGGTTTTCCCCCATCACGCCTAGACCAATCAGACCGAAGTGGGCCTTGGACATGCTCAGCTGGACCATTCACTAATGACAGTGTGACCACAGCAACCGAAGTCGGCTGCAAGATGGTCAACCTCTGTCAGGAATGAACGATCAGATCACACTTCCATCAGGAATCGATGCATTTTTTACAACGACCACGATGCCATTACGGATGTAGAAGCCGAGCTCGGCGCGATCGGCTTCTTCAACATTGTCCTTGTTCACGATCGTGACATTGGAACCAATGCGCGCATTTTTGTCGAGAATGGCACGCTTGACCGTGGTGCCCTGGCCCACCCCGAGGGGGATGCCACCACGCTCTCTGAGCACTGCACGCTCTTCGCTGGACTCAAAGAAATCAGCACCCATGACAAGGGTGTCTTGAAGCACCACATCAGACTCAAGCCTGCTGCGGACACCAAGAACACAGTGATGAACACTGCACGACTTCAGAATCGACCCCTCGCCGATAATTGAATTGGTGATCTGAGCATCAACAAGTTTGCTCGGTGGCAGATAACGCGGCCGTGTGTAGATCGGGAATTTCTCGTCGTAGAAGCTGAATGGGGGTTTTGGTTGTTGCGTCAGAGCAAGGTTGGCCTCATAGAACGCACCAATCGTGCCGATATCTTCCCAGTAGTCATCGAAGACATAGCTCTGGAGCTTGTCACCTTGAGCAAGCGATTCAGGAATCACTTCCTTGCCGAAATCCTTGTGGTTGGTGTTGCCATCGAGAAGATCGAAGAGTGTCTGACGACTGAACACGTAGATCCCCATCGAAGCCAGATAGGGACGTTCCTTAGCGGATTCCGGACTGAGCCCGAAGCGGGCTGTGTCCACGGCCATCTCAAGCAGGGAGTCACCCTTCGGCTTTTCGCGGAATTCCTGAATATTGCCGTCATTATCCGTTCTCATCAGACCGAAGGATTCAGCCTGTTTGGCATCAACTGGAAGTGCCGCAACAGTCAGATCGGCTCCAGTGCGTCGGTGATGCTCAATGAAACGGCTGTAGTCCATGCGGTACAGCTGATCCCCGGACAGGATCAGATATTCATCAACATCCCATTCCTGAAACAGCCACTGATATTTGCGCACTGCATCAGCGGTACCTTCGAACCAGGAAGGACTGTCGGGAGTCTGCTGAGCGGCAAGGACCTCGACGAATCCGCCACCGAAGGAATTGCTGAGATTGAACGTCTGGCTCAGGTGACGATTCAGTGAAGCACTGTTGAACTGCGTCATCACGTACATCTTGTTGATGTCGGAGTTGATGCAGTTGCTGATCGGAATATCGATCAGTCGGTACTTGCCGGCCAGAGGAACAGCGGGCTTGGCCCGCATCTTGGTGAGGGGGTATAGACGCGTTCCCGCTCCTCCCCCCAGAATGATGGCCAGAACACGCTTCATGCCGCCCCCGCAGATCGGCTTTGCCGGGCAAACCTACCGGACTTTTGGGGCTCCCAACCGATGCATGGGCCAGATCCGACAAGAATGCTGGGAATCAGATTTAGACAGGGAAATTCAGTGCCGGAAATGACTCAGCGCTCCTGCTCATCATCCTGAACCAGATCGAACAAGCGCTCGACCACAATCAGCGCATTTTGTCTTTCGCTGCGCTGCTGCGGTGCACGCAGTGAAGTCACAGGGGTGTGCAGGATCTTGTTGATGATGCCCTTGCTGAGAGCTTCCACAACCTTGCGCTCACGAGCAGAAAAATCCGGTCCCATGCGACTGAGCGCCTTTTGCAGCTCCTCGGACCGGATCGACTCCAGAGAAGAACGCAGTCGATTGATGGTTGGGACTGCCTCCAGGCTGTCCCACCATTCCAGAAAAAGCCGCGCTTCTTCATCGAGGAGTCCCTGTGCTTCTCGAGCCACCTGCTGACGGGCTTCCTGATTGCGTTCGACAACTTCCTTGAGATCATCGACGTCGAAAGCCTCAACCCCGGTGATCCCTTCCACATCAGCATCAATGTTGCGAGGGACACCGATATCCACCAGCCGCAGTGAGCTGCGACGATTCAACTGCTGCAATCGACTGGCATCAATGATTGGATCATCTGCAGCCGTGCTGGTGAAGACCAGCGAACAGGTACTCAGGCAGTGATCAAGATCGTCCAGTGAACGACACTGCACTGGAAGATCAGGGAAGTCGGCAGCGAGGGCCTGTGCCCGGCTCACGGTGCGGTTCAAAACAACCACACCTGAAGCACCTTTCGCTTTCAGATGCTGAAGCAAAAGACGGCTCATCCGTCCGGCACCGACAACGGCCACCTGTTCATCCTCAAGGGTGACCAGATCGTCCACACCACGGCTCTGCCCCAGCTTCAACTGAGCGAGTTCAACAGCTGCAGAGCTGATGGAGACGGCACCGGTGCCCAGATTGGTTTCGCTGCGAACCCTTTTACCCGTGCTCACAGCTTGCGTGAGCAGGCGATTAAGGATCGGGCCGAGCGATTTGTGCTCCTGGCCCAGGCGCATCATTTTCTTGACCTGGGACAGAATCTGCCCCTCTCCCAGGACCAGGCTGTCAAGACCGGCGGCAACCCTCATCAGATGACCAACAGCATCCTCGTGGTGGAATGTGAACAGGTGAGGTTTCAGATCTCCGGTATCCAGTCCGGAATGTCCACTCAGAAATTCCCTGACAGCCGAAATTCCCAGTTCAGGATTGCGTACAAGGGTATAAATCTCAAGGCGATTGCAGGTGCTGAGAATTGAAGCCTCAAGCACCTGGTCATGCCCCCGCAGATTCTGCAGGGATTCCTCCATGGTTTGCTCAGGAATGCTGAGCTTTTCGCGCACTTCGACCGGTGCCGTTCGATGACTGAGGCCGACAACGGCGATGTGCATGGAGAAAACCCTCGCTGCTTGAAGAAGGAGATCAGCTCAGAGCAATGCTCTGTGCACCATCCTTGATGTGAACCGTGTTGGTGAAACGGCAGGTGTCGTCGAGATTGCTGATCACAAGGCTGCTGGTACGAGTGCAGTCCTTTTCGAACTTAACGCCGTGGAACAGCAGACCATCGGTGATACCGCTGCCGGCAAACACCACATGCTCGCCGGATGCCAGCTCATCAGCCTCATAGATCTTGTCTGGATCGCTGATACCCATTTCTGCCAGACGAGCCAAGTTGCCCTCCTTGGTCAGATCAGCCCATTCCTTGGTTTGGGCCACGGCGGGGTCATAAACAAGCTGACCCTGAAAATGTCCACCCAGAGCACGCATGGCAGCTGCGGAGATCACACCCTCAGGGGCTGCACCGATGCCCATCAGGCAATGGGTGCCCGTACCGGCGAAACCACAGGCAATGGCGGCCTGAACATCTCCATCTGAGATGGGTTGAACACGGGCTCCAGTCGAACGGATTTCAGCGATCAGATCTTTGTGGCGCGTCCGGTCCATCACAACGATGGTGAGCTCGTCAACAGCGAGTCCAAGGCATTCGCTGAGAATCTTGATGTTTTCGGTTGCAGACTTGCGGATGTCGACCTTGCCTTTAGCCGCCGGGGGAGCCGCCAGCTTCTTCATATAGAAGTCAGGCGCATTGAACAAGCCGCCACGATCGGACGCCGCCAGCACAGCCATTGAACCGCGCTGATTGTTGGCGCAGAGGTTGGTGCCTTCGCAGGGATCAACGGCGAAGTCCACTCCAGGGCCATTACCGCTGCCAACCTCTTCGCCGATGTAGAGCATGGGAGCTTCATCGCGCTCGCCTTCCCCGATCACAATTCGACCCTGCATCTGAATCTGGCCCATGCGCTGACGCATGGCTTCTACGGCTGCAGCATCGGCTTCATCCTTTTTGCCGAGGCCTGTGAGGCGAGCAGAGGCGATGGCTGCCTGCTCAACAACCTCGAGAATTTCCTGGATGAGAGTGCGATCCACTTGAGTGCGGCGGGGAACTAAATGCGGTGAGGAGCAGCTCTCAGGACTTGGCGCCACTGGGCTTTTCGCTCAAAAGCGCGGCTTACTGTATCAGTGACTTCGAGCAAGCCTGAGTTCATGGCGCTTCCCTAAAGTCCCCCGAGTTTTCAGAGCCTCCATGACCGCATCCGAACGCCCGATTCAGATCATTCCATCGGTGCTGCCCGCTGATTGGGCTGCCATGGGCCAGTGCGTGAAGGATCTCGAAGCCGCTGGTGTCGACAGAATTCAGTTTGACGTGATGGACGGCAACTTTGTGCCGAATCTCACGTTCGGCCCTGAACTGATCAAGGCGTGCCGCAAATACTGCAATGTGAAATTTGAGACCCAGCTGATGGTCAGTCAATACAACTCGGAAACGATGCTTGAGCAGTACGTCGATGCAAGCAAGGGGCCAAACGGAGAACCTGGCGTTGTCATTGCTCACGTAGAAGCCAACACACACCTGCACCGAGTGCTTGGCAGGATTCGGCAGCTCGGGGGGAGTCCCTCCGTGGCGATGAATCCCCATACACCGATGGAGATGGTCAAAAACGTGCTCGACATGGTCGATCACGTGCTGGTGATGACAGTGAATCCTGGTTTTGGTGGTCAGGCCTACATCCCCACCATGCTCGACAAGATTTCACAACTGAGAAAAACCATCGATGAACGTGGTCTCACCGTTGATATTGAAGTCGATGGTGGAATCAAGGCCAATTGGACCATCTCCCAGTGTTGCGCTGCAGGCGCCAATTGCTTCATTGCGGGAAGCGGCATGTTCGCCTACCCCACACTGAAAGAAGGTTGCGACGATCTGCGCCGCGTTGCACAGGAAGCCAGAGAGGGCAAGGTTCTGCCGACTCCTTCCTGACCGCCTCAGTTAAGTGATTCAGGCGAAGGCCTCGGTTCACCACCTGGGCCTACCCAAAGCAGCAGCGATTAACCCTCCTGATCGGCCACATCAGCACCAGAACCGAGTTCGTTATCAAGCTCCTGACCAGGCTTCCAACCACTGGTCCAGATCTCACGGCAACGGGCGTTGAGGCTCTGAGAATCGAGTCCCCAGCCGGCAACCACCTTCTGGATATCCTGTTTGATGTCATCGGCGCCTGGAAAATCGCCGTATCGCATCACAAGTCTTGCCGCCACAGTGAGCTGCTCAGGACCTGGATCGCCCTGATGACCGAGCAGGGCATCCACCTGATCACGATCCGTTGCATAGAGCGGATGCATCTGACCGGTCTCTTCACTCATGGGGAAAATTCATGACTACACAACAGAATGTCATTGAAAGGAATGATGGTCCTGTTTAAGTCAAACAAAAAGCCGACCTGCAAGACAGGTCGGCTTGAATCTTCATCGGTTGATGGCGGAGATGCCTGATCAACCAATCAAACATAAACTGCTAGATCAGAAGGTGAATGTTGTGCGAAGCACTCCACCGAACTGATTGAAGGTGCCATCTTTTCCGTCACGGCCTAGGTAAGTTAATTCACCCAAAGGACGGCTCAGATAAAAGACTGCTGGAGTCACAGTGATGTTATCTGTAACCTGGAAACCGTAGTAGGCCTCCATAACGTAGTTGCCGTCATATGGGGTGTCCCCGCCCTTCAGTGCAGTCGCGAATGTTGGTTGTCCAATCGCAACACCTAGACTGTTGCCCTGGAGGAATGCATCATCCCAGTGCAGTGAAACCTGCCAGGACTGAGAAGTCGTCACAATGAAATCAGCCGCACCGTCACTATCGCTCAGGGTATTGATACCCCAACCCGCGCTGATTGCTGGGATCCAACCGGTCTCTTCAGGCTGCCAATAACCTGAGAGTGCAAATGCATTCAGAGAGCTGTTAATCGTTGCATCATTGGCTAAATAACTGAGCTGTGTAAATGCTGTTGAGTAGGGAACGAGCTGAGCTTCCTGCAAGTAGGAATAAACACCAGCAATGCCCCACTGCTCAGCTTGGTAGCCGATCTGAACAGTACCAACTCCAGCTGAGCCATCCGTAGCGATACCTCCTTCCTGAGGATTGCCGAACATACCGTTTTGTGAAACGTACTGAACACCAGCCACGAAGCCATTGTTTTCGTAGTTGAGTGCCGCACCAGGACCCTGAGTCTTGTTGTAAGCAGCAGGTGCACCGTTGAGCGTCAGCACATCAAGAACAGTGTTGCCATCACCGGAGGGATAGACAGATGGCCACATCGGCATCATGTCATCCTGTCCGACGTTGGCACCAACCACAAAGCTGAAGCTGCTTCCAATCGGGGCTGTGTAGAAAATTTTGTCAATGTAGATTGCATCACTGCTACTACCGCCATCCAGGGAATCTGAAGCGACTTCAAGAGTCGACAGAGTAGAGGGAGCGCCGAAAAACGCAGTACTTCCGAAATTGCCTGCTCGCAAAGTTGTCGTCAACAGATCCTTACCAGTGAAACTGGTATTGAGGTTGATCTGCGTGTCGTAGTTGAATGTTGTGGCTCCGAATCTCCGACCTTCATAATATTGAGCGTTATCCCCACTAAAGAGCAATTCAGATACGGCTGCGTCGCTGAAAGGTGTGTTCTCAAAAAGGCCGTCGTCAGGATCTGCCAAGAAATCATTGATTTCAGTAGCTGTCAGACCCAATTCAAAGCGGTCATTAAGACCGAACAAGTCGTACTCGTTTAGTTCCCCCCCAAAGGCATTAGCACCAAGCACGAAGCTGGTCTGTCCCTCAAGTTTGGTCGTGGTGGAGAACTGCATCGCTTCCAGTTCGCCAACACGAGCTTCCAGACCATCAACACGGCCCTTGACGATGGCGAGTTCCTTTTCGAACTCCTTCATCAAACGCTTGAGCTCGTCGGTCACTTCGGTGACGCGGTCGAGACAGGCATTCAGAAGTGCGGCCGCCTCAAAGCGGGTCATGGCGCGGTTGCCGCGGTAGGTGCCGTTGGGATAACCGGCGACACAGCCGTAGCGCTCAATCAGGTTGCTGAGAGCCTGATAGGCCCAGTCGGTCGGGTAGACGTCAGAGAACTGGGTGATGCTGGTGACCTGCTCGACAGACACCGCGCCCTCGGACACGGAGGCATAGTCGGAGACACCGGCAACATTGACTTCAGTTGCACCGGCAGCCATTGGAGCCAGCAGGCCCAGGGCAGCGGGAGCAACGAGCAGTTGCTTGAAAAATTTCATGGAATTCCTCACACCAAGAAAAGAGGAATGCAAATAGTAAGAACAAAGATCAAGACCGCAAGGGGGCGCAACGATCATTTATTCAAATGATGCACAAGATCGTCTAATGCAGCGGCAAAACCTAGACTCAAGAGACTACTGAGACAACAAAGAGAATCCAGATATTAGTAAGGGCTGATTTCCTTGATATCATCATACAATTGTTTTGCTAATCTATTGTTATAACCTGTGCACAATTCGCGCATGCAAAGAGCATCAAAGATGGAAAAAAGCGCAGGCAACAATGTCCATGAAAAAACGAGAAAAATAATACCACTGTTGCGATCATTCAACCAAAATCGGTGAAAACCAAACCATCCCAAAAGCAGGGCATAAACAACTCCTAAAGAGGGCTGTCTGCAACGTAGCTCAAATTCATTTTCAAAAACCATCTGTTCACCATGAGACATTTTTTTAGCAAGATGTTGATACTCTTTTCTCATCTGTAGCCATAGAATGATTGCTTTTAACAGGTTAACAATGACAGGACGAGAGATCAAGCTTGTTGCAGAAAAGCACCAGAGAATTCTCTGATCCGCCGTCACCAGATATAAAATGTTGTTAACACCAGAACAACAGGGTGATCAGGGCAAAGACCGGCTGACAAGAATAGACCTTAAGCAAATACAATGAACACCAGCGAAAAATTTTGAGCTGATTGAAACTCAGGAGTACGTGCCGGTCGAAAAATTGAAAACCATCATTCTTATCATGAACGACCTCGTCAACCCAGGACAGAAAAGAAATCAAAAGAATAGGGTTTTCAGCAACCTCTCGGACTAGGGTTAACTGTGTATGAGTCAGACTGATGCCCCATTGCAGCAAATGCGGCAAAATGCCAAACTTAGGCATTAAACGCCTGTTGAGAAGCTTCGGACACCTTCTTGAAGCGCTGTTCCATTCAGTTTCAAACTTACTGAAAACAAGAAATAAAAATCAGCAAGTCAAGTAAGAATAAAAACTAATAAAAAACCTTGGCCAGTGAACAGGCCAAGGAAATCAAAACAAAGAGCAGGTTATCGTTAGGTCTTAAGCAACGATCCAAGCATCTTCTTGCTCATCTCTTTGGATGGTTCCAGAAAGATTATCTTTCCAGTGATCATAAGCTACGTCGAACTCACGATCCCAAAGGGCAGGAATGTCAATTACAGACTTCTTGAAATAACCATCCTGAATTGAGCTGAGGTAAAGCCTTCGAAGAGCGACCCAACGTGGTTCGTTCTTGTGTGACATCCTGAGCATAATATCTTGCTTCTCGCCATCGATGTCTTCATCAGGGATGCAATAAAAATCTCCTACTCTACGCTTAGAACGTAAAAAATGACCCTCTTCGAGCAGGTGATTAGTGATCGCATTCTGACCATCTTTTTGATCTAATAATTGGAACAGCTTCCTAGCCCGCTTAAGACCAATTTGATATCTTCTATTGGCAAGCCATTGCGTGATTGCAGTACGACGTGTAATAGCTATCAGGACAAGCACAAGCGCAATGAGCAACTCAATTTCAATAATCAGCATGATTAAATACAATCAAATCTCAAATTAGCAGCGATTCAGAGGTCGACAAGCAACATCAACTACGAGGTATCAAATGTGACAATACAGCTCTGATCTCAGCTCGTATCTAAAGGATTTGCTTGTTTTTCGAAAAAAGTGCAAAGATCATCAGTAAAAAATTCTACCGAAGTGATCTTTTCAGTCATTTTTCAGTCTTCTTATATTGCCAGATCAATCTTGGAGCTCTAGCCTTTTTACAGAGTTGCAAAAGCCCATCCACGCAAATGAAATTAAGTGAGTTAGACGTCCATCACTCAGCAACAGTCGTTGGCGTCAGCAGTGACGGAAGTGACTTGAGCAATTCCTTCAAGGATCGTCTGGAAGCAATGGGAATAAGGAAGGGTAGAACGGTACGAGTCATGCGCAAGGCTCCTGGTGGTGATCCCTACGAAGTAAGAGTTGGCAGCACCACTGAAATTGCTATACGAAAGTCTGAGGCGGCTCTGGTTGAAATCACAGATGTCTCAGACACCAAAAAATCATGACCCTGTCCCTTCATTCTTTTTCAACTAGTTCTAAAACTTCATCATGATCACCGCAGAAACTGGTAAAACAATCCAGGCAAAAAACGAACTACCAAGGATCGTTTTTATAGGTCAACCCAATACAGGTAAATCAACTTTCTTCAATCGCGTCACAAACGCGACTGCAGGAGTCGCTAACTGGCCTGGCTTGACGGTTGATTTCATGCAGGCGAAAGTTGAACGCGATGGAAAAACCGTCGAATTTGTCGACTTGCCAGGAATCTACGATCTCGATGGATTCACAGAGGATGAAAAAGTTGTTCAGGATTTTTTACAGCAATACAATTTCGATTTAATCGTTTGCGTTGTTAATGCATCTCAGATTGATAGACAAATACTTATTCCACTGCAACTCAAAAAACTTGGTATTCCGAGTTTGGTTGCACTCAATATGGCAGACGAGGTCAAACGCTTTGGGGTGAAAATCAATACTCAGAAGCTTTCTCAGCACCTTGGAATGCCTGTCTTTACGATCAGTGCAAAATACGGCGCAGGCTGCAGTCTGGCCATCGATGGAATCTGGAATACTGTTAATGACATCAAAGATTCATATAAGGTATCCGAACTCGTTGAATTCTGCCGAGAGAATAAGATCAGCGATGAAGAAATCCAAGAATCTCTAGATCAAGGCATTGAAATGCCACCGGAAAATCTGGTGACATTTACGAATCGCATGGATGCAGTGCTTCTGCATCCGATTTTCGGTTTGCCAATCTTTTTCCTGACCATGTTGGCCCTCTTCCTATTTATCTGGAACGTGGGCATGCCAGCACAGGATCCGGTTGGGGACTTCACGGATTGGTTCCAAGCAACTGTCTTAGAGCCAGGGTTGAGCTTTCTCCCTGAGATCGTTAAAGATTTTGTAATCAATGGACCTTATACAGGATTCGCTTCGTTGCTCGGCTTTGTGCCACTTGTTGCCTTCTTCTTTGTTGTGATGACTGCTCTCGAAGACAGTGGTTATCTCTCAAGAGCTGCATATCTGATGGACAACATCATGCGTAAGGCAGGTCTTGACGGCCGTGGATTCGTAATGCAGCTGTTCGGATTCGGCTGTAATGTTCCTGCGATCATGGGAACAAGAACAATTCGTTCACGCAGTCAGAGATTGCTTTCAATTCTTGTTATTCCATTCGCATTATGTTCTGCAAGACTACAAGTTTTTGTATTTTTCCTGGGAATCATCCTGCCCAGCTATTTGGGTGCTGTTGCCCTGTGGCTGCTCTACATCATCAGCTTTGTCGTGGCATTTGTAATGGCGATGATTTTTAATGCTAGTGGACAGTTCAAGTCAAAAGATCCGTTTGTCATTGAATTGCCCCCCTACAGAACTCCAACATTCAAACAAGTAGCATTGAATGTGTGGAGTGAAATGAAGACGTTCGTTCAGAAACTTTCTGTCTTCATGATTATTGGTACGACGATCACTTGGTTCCTTACTAATTATCCTGGTGGATCCGAAGGATTGAATACCTACGCAGGACAAATCGGAACCTTCTTCCAACCCTTGATGGCTCCTTTGGGCATCAATCCGTTGTTGACTGTTTCACTAATCATTGGCTTCGTCGCCAAGGAAGTTCAATTGGCTGCTGTTGCCACAATGTATGGATTGAGTGAAGGAAGTGATGCACTCAAATCAACACTGGGAGGTGCTATCAATTTCCGGCAAGGTTTCAGTTACTGTCTTTTCAGCCTTCTGTACGTTCCATGCCTAACGACTGTTGCAACCATTTGGGGTGAGACAAAATCAGCCAGATTCACCCTATTTTCTGTTGCTGTATCAATGGTCGTTGCCTGGGTTGTTGCTTTTGGATTCTATCAGATATACGGTTTGATCTTCACTTCTTAAATCCAATAAACTACAAACTCGATGGTAATTCCATGAATTACCATCGAGATTTTTTGTTGTCTGGTTTGCATCATGACATTGAAAACCACAGACTGGATACAATTATTGAAAAACACCAATATCGGCTAACTGTTAAAAGCGAAACGAAAACATTTATTGAAAGGAATTTGATTCAAATATCTTCTTACTCATTGCTTACTATGAAATGAGTGGCCAATATCTTGGAAAGTATTAAATTCTATTCAATCAAAGCAATGATGATTTAATCATGCAGCTCTATGTTCCAGTGGTGTGAAGTCCCAACCTATTGGAGTTGAGGAGATATTTTTTTCTTGGTGTGCCTGATAAAGCTCTTCAATCTCAATGCAAGCTTTGTCATAGGCATACCAACCCATCATGCGCCTTGAATGTGCTCGACCTCTTTTATCAACAGACTGATCCACCGTAACACCATTGGTTTCAGCGCTCTCAAAAGCGCTTAAAAGAGGAATTTGAGAGTTTAAAACATGAATACCAAAACCTTCAAGGATTTCAATGGCAGACTCTGCTGAAGATTTTTTTCGTGAATCAACCTTAACCAACAAAGCAGCATAAGGAATACGATAATTATTTAACAACGTCGACATTTCAACAGTTAATTCTATTGAGCGACTCTGAGGTGTCGTAGGCAGGACAATAATATCAGAGCCTTCAACAAGATTTTTAAGTTCTTCTTCGTTGCTGCTTGCTTGACCATCTGTCACAACAATATCCGCACCTCTAGCTGCTTTAGCTGCTGCTTCAATCGGAATCACTGGGTAGGGAAGCAATTCACGTGCTCCATAAGCAGTTGCCGATCGATTTCTGTCCGCGTCAATCAAAGCAACTTTTTTTTGTTGGTGGGCCCAGATGGCAGCAAAATGAACGCTCGTACATGTTTTTGCAACTCCTCCTTTCTGACCGAAAACAGTGATAAACATTGTTTGGAAGAAATTTTTAACATCATTACGTCAACAAGTAAGATGTCAAGTGCTTTTAAGCTCCATGTCATGGGCGAAAGATGACGTCGAATCAGCTGTTACTGCATGAGTCACAGGAGAAAAGAGGATCTACAAGATCACAAATCAAACATTTACTTGATCAAGATGGGCCAAAAGGAGCCAAAGTGCGTGATCGGAACTTACCGAAAGCTCAACCAGGCAAGCCCAAGATTGATAGCAATCAACAAGCTGTTCAGAGGTCTTGCATCTTGATTGACTTGGAATTGCTCATCCGTACATGTGATGCTCTACTCGAGAGAGATCATTGAAAGAATCCCAACGCCAATAAAAAACGGGGCGGTATCCCTATCGCCCCGACTGAGAACAAATGTCTGGGGCAAGGACTCCAGACACGACAATTATCACGAATAATGAGGGACTACTGTGGATCCACTGGTCTATCCGATGGATTCATCAGTCAATCGTGCCATCACTCACTCCTCCTGAGTTCAGCGAGAATCAGTCCATAACAAAAGGCAGCCACCAACAGCAGATGACATGAGCCTTTGCTTGAAATGCCTGACCAGTGCAAAACCAATGCACGATCTGAGCCCAGTGGCAGGAACCTGAGAATGATCAAACAGTCACGGCTCGTTGCATGAAATCACACGTGATCATCACTGCTTCTGGCCAGATTGTTCTCTATGAACGAAAATTCAAACGAAACTCTGCCTCAACAAGAGGACGTTGAAAGCTTCACCGCTTGGATGAAACGCAACCGGCTCGACAGTGGTCAGCCGTGGTTGTTTTATGGCGAAGATGAGTTGTTCGAAGATGTGATCTAAGCAAAATTAGTCTGAAAATATTTAATAAAAAATTTAACGAATTGACTGAATAGCAAGCTCTGAACTTACCAATCTTCATCGCCATCCAGCTTCTCTTAGTTTACACCTAAAGCACAAACAAACAAACAAACAAACAAACAAAAACTCAATTCATCCGATCGAGAAGCAGCCAATTGGCAATATGACAAAAACCAGTGTCCATCATTTTTACAGCGATTAATGATTTACAGCATAAGAATGGCATGACTAAGCAACTTGATTTTCTCCAGAAATGGCTTGACTCACTAGCCCGGGAGAAACATTTCCCGTGTTGGAATCAAGAAACCACTGATCGAGCTCTATAAATTGAATCATCTCAAAAATCTCATTCACAGACGACAGGTCTTGTTGCATAAATTCCATAACCACTCTGATTTTTGCATAAACCTCGATCTCTGATCCGCAAAAATATCGGACAGGGCCTTGAACACCCCGGCTAATGTATTGGTTGAGGAATCTTTCAAGGCTGTCTTTCTCGTATCCATCCGCAATCGAACTCTTTAGCTCAATACATTTTATTGTGAAATAACTAACTAATTCATCGGACATGGATCAAAAATATTTGCACCACGCTAGTGGTCTTGATTCTGCCTCTGCGGACAACCATATACACCAGGCATCTACTTAAAGCACCATGAGCAGGCCTGACTGGCCAGAAGGAAAACCCGATGTTTAGATAAAAAGAGTCCTATTCTCTAGAAAAACTTTCAAACAAATTTTTCGGTCTGGCATGGGAAGCAGCAGCAGCCGGCATGTTGCGTTTAGGCAAGGAGCCTGAAACAGCAGGCGTTGATGCAATCACCACTGCATTGATCCTGCAGGACACTTACGCCTCCATCCATTCAGAGATCATCCATCGGAGGGCTCTCGAGTGACCGCGACTTTCGATGATCTGATGCTGCGCTTGCAGCTGATGCCCGAAGAGCAGCGGATTTCACTGGTGCAGCAGCATGTCACTGCATTCACGGAATTCGACCCTGTCATAGGTCAACAACTGGAGGAGCAGGTTGCTGAGAGAAGAGCAATCGAAGAGTCCAAGAAAAAGCTGCTGAGGAGTCGCAGCAGCGCATTTGACCGGCTACGAGTTACAGAAAAAGCAGCCAAAAAGCAAGTGAGTGCAGTTTTTCGACAGCCGCGAATTGAGACCAACAAAACTGACAGAGAGAAAAGAAAAGCAGGGGCGCTACGTAGGCGCAATCTCCTGGAAGCATGCAAGCAATTAAGGGCTGAATTGCAACCATTGCGCACGGCAATGAGGTCGCTCAGCGCACGTCAGCGCCGAATTTTCAGGCGCAAGGCAAACCGAGAAACAGTCATCAATCAGAAGGTTCAAGTGTTCCAAGAAGCCCAGCCGATCACTGATGAAATCCCGATTCCACCGCTGGAGTTGGAGGAAAGCACAGCGCCGGCCGCTGCAGTTAATGAGGAAAAAAGGGAGTCCCCCCAATGTCTCAACCACCAGCTGTCAGTGAAGAGCTGCAGCCACGAAAAACGAGCACCGGGTGGTAGTTGTATGCCGCGGGGGATCAGCACCAATCTTGATGCTCTGGTATCGCTGGTCATTGCCTGGGACCTCGAGGAACCCGAGCCGCCGGAGGGGTTTCCGCGGGAGTTCTGCGAGCGACTGCTGCTGCAGATCCGATCAGAGGTTGATGCTCCAACAGAACTCAATGCGCTGATTGCTGAGATGCAGACAGAAGAGTCAACCGTTGTGCAGCCGAGGGATCCCCCAATTCAGGTCGCTCCTGATGCCGAGCCTGGTTGGGAACAGGTGGAGGTCGCAGCTGATGTGGACTCCGGGGTGATCCGATGGGCCAATCCAAACCTGGTCACCCATGACCCCGAAATGTTGAACGCTCCTTCTTGTGGCCAAAGGGGAGTACTACAACGGATGCTCACCATGCCAAGAATGATTAGAAATGATGCAAGGTCAGGGACCATTTCCCGTGTTGCGTGGTTTAGGTGACCTTGGGGGGCAAACGATCCTGGCCCCTTTTCTAATGACTGACGCAGACTGGTAATCAAAGACGAGTAGTTTTACGGATGTGTTTACCGACACAGCCTGGTACAAGCATTCAAGGTCAAAGGCCACCAGGAGTTGGTCCACACGGCCTTCAGGGCCCCAAATGGGGCCCTCCTTTATGGGAGCAGACGCAGAACTAGGAGATACCCTCTGAGTCGATTCTTTGATTTGTATTGCCCGGCGGATTTTTCGTTCTTGAGACCGCTTAGAAATTAGGCAGACCCGAGGAACACCTGCCCTTCTGGAGAGGACAGAGTTCTCATGGGTAGGAGGGGGCAGAAATGCCCCCTCCTTTATGGGAGCTCATCACCCCTGTGATTCCCGAACTCGGATGAGTCGCTAATGAAGGTTGGGTAAACCGTCAGTTTTGAACTCTCGCCACCCAACTCTCTGTTTCTACTGTCACACAGTTGCATTGATGAAGGATGTGACAGCTCGGGGCAGGAGGTGATAGTCCCTGCCTTTTTTCTAATCACATCACTGCAACCATGCTCTATCAGTTGATTGCATCCACGAGGCTAGCAGTGTTCATCAGCATCACTAACAGTGAGCAATAAGCAACGCAGTAGCGTATTCTAAAACACCTAAGTTATGTAATGATTTTCATGTCCATGTTGAATAACGCGATTGAATGACTCAACTTCAAAGGAGGACTGTGGATTTACCTAAACTCACTTTGAGTAAGCGTGACGCCAGGTTACTTGAAGATTGGTGGAAAATAAGAGTCAGAGACTTGCTTTTGAACAAGCGATTCCAGGATGCTGATGCGCTTTCTCGAGAGTTTGATGTTCTCGAAACCAGTACCTAGCGAGAAATACTCATCGCCGAGACCGATTCCCAGTAAACCCGCATAAGTGCAGAAGATTGCGAAAGCAAAGGCTAAAGCCAACACTAAGACAGCCATGATCAGAGATGGTTCGAGGGCTCATTGAGGCGAAGCCACGAACTACCTGCCAGCAGCAAGTCACTGTTGAATGCAAGCCAAAACCTGATCGGCTTTCTGCTCGCCAAATCGGAGTCATTGCTTAATCGACTTTTTATTGCCGATCAGCAGACCTGCAGCACCACCCTTGAGCAGCGATTAGCTGAGTTAGCGAAATCGCAGCAAGCAGAACAACTGAAAGAATCACAGCATCGAAATGTTTGTTGCTTGAGGACTCAGCAACTGGACCTTGCTGTTATCTGGCGCTGCCTCTCAAGCCCGATGTAGTCCGTGGATACGTTCCAAGCAAGACTTAAGACACTGGCAATGTCATGACAGCAGTTCAAGTGTTGCCCGTCTATTGGATATGCATCGTGGCTGCCGTCGACTCGTTTGCCTGCGCTGCTGCTTTATGTGTCAACAGAGTTCCCAGCCTAAGAAGGTTGACCGCAGCCGAAGCTGGGTGCTCATGGATTTGGGGATGATGACTGGCCACAAACAAGCTCACAGAAGCGAAGGCGAGAGAGTCGATATTGCTTAGAATGAAGCTCACTCGAAGATTCCAAACACCTGTTAGATAGTGCCCTTCCGGTAAGCGCTTCGGTGGCCAATCCAATTGCCAGACCAAGCATCGCAGCACGACCGTTGAGCTTTTCACTAAAGACCTTGGTCGAATCGGGTGTGAAGTTGTCGGAAGCTTTAGGCATGGAAGACAAGAATGACATAAATATTAACTAATGTAAAGGTGTTGCCGCGATCTTTGCGGATAGCAAGCGCACGAACCTGACTGACCAGCGCTGAATACAAATCTGTGCCAACAGATGGTCTTCAACGTTTGCTCGTGTGCCCCTGACTCGAATTTCTCTCAGCCTTCCCGCAAGCAAGGTGTGTCAGCCGGACTCCAGAATTCAAACAATTGTACTCCCAGGTTCAGGGTGTTTGAGTCAAGAAACCATTTCGGTTCGCAGGTCCAGACAAAAATGAAGCCAATGATGGACTCATTCCATCATCGCTGTTGAGATGTTGATCAAGACAATCGGAAACACATTCATGATCATTAATTGAACATTCTGAAATACATGCGAAATAGCTCTCGAGCGCCTCCCAGCTTTCTGCAAGAGGCTTCTGATCACATTCAGCTTTTAAATAATCCATATCAGACCTAGAAGTAGATAGTCCATAAGACGCATCACTAAATAAAGTCAAGCCTGCTGTTTCAATGTGTAAATCACTTAGGTATAATTCTCTGACAAAAAATACTCAACAATTTGCGCTCAGACACTCCCATGAAGTTGCATGAGTGTGTTCTGCAAACACTGGCTGTATAAAAGGATCCGACTTCGTCAAATCGATACACTGTCCATATACATAGCCCAAAGGCTGAGGAAAATTAACCCTGCCGCAACTTCTGAGCAGTCACTGACTGGGACCCGGGCACTTTCGGTTGTCATTTATCAGGACGCAAAGGTGCGGTCAGTGCCTAATGTTATGAGGCTTTGACCGCACTAACTCAGCCAGCCACAGCCGAAATGCTGAAGGGAGCTGCAGGAGAAGTGGTCGGCATTGGATCGGCTTTTCCTTCTGCCAAGGCTTTAGCGCGGAGATACATCTGGCTTGATGTCGCCCCGGCGGCTTCCATTGCTTTGGCAATGGTGTCCCAGTTGCGGATCTCGGTGGTCATTGAAGTGAATTGATTGCAGTCATTATTTTCGTCATTGACATCAATGGGTTGTCATAGTGATAACCGGCATGCAACCGAGCACGCAAAACTAGTCGTTTGTTGTTAATCGCGAGAAGGTTGGAAGCAGTTCCCAGGCACCTGTACGTGGAAAATGGGCCCGACGGCCACGGCAACAGTGTGAAACTTGTCAATATTGAGTCCCGTTTCAGTTTTGAGTCACAGCGCTCGACGCCATTCTTGTGGCTCAGTCTGACGGAGCAGGCAAGCCCGGGGATGTCAGCGATACTGCATTACCGGGTAAGTCCGCTGCGCTGTGTTCATCCAGTCTGATTTTGGGAGAAATTTGCCATTCGCCTTCATGCGGCAGCCGCAGTGCGACTTGACGAGTCTGGCGTGCCCGAAGCCAAGACCATTGGATCTAGCGCAAGCCTCCAAAAGTACATCAATCTTGTACATTTCCTGAAGCTTTTTCTTCAAGATTGCAGTTATTTAGCGCTTTTTGAGCGATTTTTTGCCTGCATGACATGCAGCGGTTCAGGAGTTCGAGTCTCCATGGCTCCACTGAGTGAATCTCTGTCGCTAACAGTAGTTTTTATTATTTGCAAAAAGGCATCACCGCTGAGGGGTGAATTTGCGGCGTGATTTCATCTCGGATTTGCCTAGTTGTTGATCTTTAAATCATTCTAGAACTGTTTCAATGTTTCATAGAATTGCGGTTGTCAATATTTATTTAGTCGGTGCAATAGCATTGCCAAAAGAAATAAAAATGACCTGTGGCTATCAACAAAGGCAGCATCGTATGCACTGAGCATCTCAATGTGTACGCTTAAGCGAAAGCATGATTGTTCGGAAGCCTTTTTGAAAAATGGTAAGCACTGGAGCGCTGGGTCGACATCTAATTCGCCATTGCCTTGGTGTGTCGAACAATGTCGTCAGGAGCTAAACTGACGTGGGATGTATGACTGCGAGCAAAAGTCTCCATCAGGAGGTAATTGTGAATTCAGATGAGGAGTAATCCACCTTTCAAAAAGCGATGGAGCAGACCAGAAGCTGTGTCCTCATGCATTCACCACTTTTCTCGTTCTCGCAAGAGCACAAGCCAAAAGAATAGAGCCCTGGCCGGGGCTCTGAAGCAGAAAAAGACCTCTTGGTCGAACGTTAGGCAACAATGCCTTCGTTCTTGAAGCAGTTGCTGAGGTTCGCTCCGGTGACATCAGCTTATTCATCAATGGCAGAGGCCGTTGGTGGGATAACGGTGATGAGTGGTCTGCTGGTGGTGGTCTGAAGTGGATCTTCTAGCCCACTCTTGAGCAATATCGTTCCCTTGGAAAAGTCAGTTTGATCTTTCTATTGGAGGCAGTAGTGCTTATTCCCCATCAGCGTGTTCAGGGGCATTGGTGAATGTGTGTAGAGTTGAAGTTCCGCCGCATGGTTTGAAGAGCAGCGTGAACGCGCAGAGATGCTGTCTAAAATTAATGGTCACCCTTATTTCACCGCAGGGCCAGACACTAGAGCGATTGCGCTGTTGGCAATAGCCGATGGCTTCAGGAGCTTGCTCGCGTACTGCTGCGCAGCTGGTGGCGAGATGGTGATCCTTACAGGCGGGTCTGGGCAGACTGAGCGTTGAGTCATCAATGGTTTATGGCGGATGTGTGGGGCGAACACTTGGACGTCAGCCGCGCCATTAAAATTATCGGTGAATTCGACGTACCGAGGGTTTCACCCGGCTGGGTGCTGCGCTGCACCTGCTGCAACGGGATCTGATTCTTATTTCACTGGCTGAGGACGAGAAGCCTATTTCACCAGCCGTAGGAGTCAAACTGGCAGAAACCTTACAATTACTTGGCTAGTGGTGCGGGTACATGTTCGGAACAAAGAATTGTTCGTTAATGGGAGGGCGTGCATAATCACCCTTTTTGGGTCTGGGAGGGAGCTTGATCCCAGGTGGAGTCATGTCTTCCCATGGCACCTTACTGAGTACATGGCGAAGACAATTGAGTCTGGCTCTCCTCTTATCATCTGCTTCAACAGTGAACCAGGGAGCCTCAGGGATATTTGTTCGCGTAAACATTTCATCCTTTGCTCTTGAAAAATCCACCCAACGATTACGCGCCTCAAGATCCATCGGACTCAACTTCCAACGGCGTGTGGGATCATCAATACGTGACTGAAAACGCATTTCCTGTTCGGTGTCGCTGACAGAGAACCAATACTTGAGAACAAGAATGCCGCTGCGCACCAGCATCCGCTCAAATTCAGGAGCATCATCAAGAAACTGTTCAACCTGTTCAGGGCTACAGAAGCCCATCACACGCTCAACACCGGCTCGGTTGTACCAGCTTCGATCGAATACAACAATCTCACCAGCAGCAGGAAAATGTTCCACATAGCGCTGGAAATACCACTGGCTTTTTTGGCGCTCCGTTGGTGTTCCCAATGCCACAACCCTGCAACCTCTTGGATTCAGTGGTTCGGTCAATCGTTTGATCGTGCCGCCTTTTCCAGCAGCATCACGCCCTTCAAAGAGAACGATCATCCGATAGCCGGTTTCACGAATCCAGTACTGCATTCTGACCAGATCAGTCTGCAGGCGGATCAATTCAGCCTCATAAAGCTTCTTGTTCAGCCTCTTAATCTTTTGATGTTGATCTTCCATGAGATCGCCAAGCAGCTCTGATGGACTGTCAATGTCCTGTGCGCTGCCACCAAGGCTTGCAAGAGCAACTTCAGAAGCGCGGCCTGACCGACTTTTGTCCTTGGCTTGATCGTGTTTTTTTGCCTTGCTCTTGTCCTTGTTGCCCATGCTCTGAACAAATCCGTTCCTATTGGTGGCAGCAGACGTGACTAGCTCACCAACAGCTCCGGTTTTTCTCAGATTTCAGCTCGCCAGTGACGTGGACTGACCATCTGGCAAAGGCAGGCTGAAACGGATCGCAAACCTGCCTAGATCAGTGCCTGAATCGGTATCGGCGCGATGGATGCACTCAAGCCTGCCGCCATGCAGACGGGCGACATGAGACACAATGGCCAGCCCTAGACCGCAATGGCCCTGCTGACCGCGTGATGAATCAAGGCGGTGAAAGGGCTGCAAAGCCTCCTCCCATTGCTGGGCAGGCATACCTTTACCTTGATCCCAGACATCGATACAGCAGCGTTCATTTTCGATATGCAAACGCAGAGTGACAGGGGCCACTCCATAGGAGAAAGCGTTATCAATCAGGTTGGCGATTGCACGACCGAGGGCAACGGGTTTGACCGAAACGGACAGCGGAGCTAGATCAAGACGCAATTGATCTGCAGGATGGCTGCTGGCCACCTCCGCCAGCAATTGGTCCAGGGGAACTTGAACCGATGTTTCACTGTCACCACCGCCGGCAAACAGCAAAAACTGTCCAGTGATTCTCTCCAGAGATTGAAGATCACCAGCACAACGCTCCCGCTCATCTGCTGAGAGCTGTGGCATGGACAGACGGAACTGAAGACGGGTGATCGGTGCTCTCAGATCATGCGCGATCCCGGCAAGCATGGTGGCCCGCTCTCGACGATTGGCAGCCAGCCTCTCCACCATGGCGTTGAAGCGCTGAGTGAGGCGCTGGACCTCAGGAGCTCCACGAGCCGCGACAGCATCAGGGTCCTCGCCTTCACCGACTCGGGAAAGCGCTTTCTCTAACCCGCGCAGAGGTGCCTCCACCTCCACCAGCAGAAACAACCCACCACAGATGATGCCAGCGCCCACCAGGGAAAGTCCGAGCAGTGTTGGTTCCGGAGGCCAACGCATCATCGAGGGCACGTCCACACGCAGCCAGATGGGCTCCAGAGGGGAAATCAGTTCGATCCAGACGCTGCGTTCTCCGCGGGCAGCCCGGTCGGGCAAGACCATTGGACAATGGGAGAGTCGTTGACAAAGCTGAAGCTGCAACGCATCTGCCTGACGTTTGAAAGCCGCTGAAGGTGGCAGAGGTGCGGGTTTCGGGCGAACCGTGACCTCGAGATCAAGACCGCTCAGTTCAGCGACCAGATGAGGTGGATAACGCTCGAGTGCCAGCTCAGTGAGTCGCACGTTCAGGGCTAGCTCTCTGCCGAGCTGAATGGTTTGCAACTGCTCCAGTTGACGACCGAAAAGAGCCTGGAAGACCACCAGGCAAAAGGCCGAACTACCGAGGGCCAATCCTCCCCAACCCAGCAAAGCAGTGAAACGCTTCTTCCAAGGACGGGAAGGCATCGACAACAGTCGTGAAGGAGAAATCAGCGGGATCGCGGCTGGCCGTCAGGTACGAACACATAGCCATAACCCCAGACTGTTTGCAGATAGCGCGGGCGGGTTGGATCCGGCTCCACCAGTTTGCGCACTCTTGAAACCTGAACATCCATGCTGCGGCTGTCAGTATCGCAGCCAGGTCCACGGGCTAGCTCAATCAACCGCTCGCGAGAGAGAGGGCGATGAGGGTGCTGAACAAAAGACGCCAACAAGCTGAACTCGCCACTGGTAATGACAACAGGCTTGCCTTCACGGGTAAGCGTGCGGGCAGCCAGATCCAGCACGTTGTCTCCAAACACCACATCGCCCCCCTCCGCCAGAGGTGTGCCTGCGGGCAGGGCACTGCGCCGCCTCAACACCGCTTCAATCCGAGCTGAAAGCTCCCGCGGCAGAAAAGGTTTGGCCAGGTAATCGTCAGCCCCCTGCTCCAGACCAATGATCCGGTCAACGCCCTCTGCACGGGCCGTGAGCATCACCACCGGCAGGTCATCTCCGGCATCCCTGAGACGACGCAATGCCGTCAGCCCATCATCGCCGGGCATCATCAGGTCGAGCACGATCAAATCAGGCCGCTGAAATTCCAGCCGAGCCTCAAGCTGCTTCACATCGCTGAGGCTGCGGACGTCATACCCCTGATCCAGCAGATAGGTCCCAACCATCTGACGCAAATCAGGGTCATCGTCGACCACCCAGATCATCGAAGTGCGGGGCATGAGTTCTGTCGCTGCTTCAAGTTGCACTGATCGTATGGATCCCGTTGCCTCCTGTCGCGCTGAAACGAACCTTGTCACAGCTGATCAGATCACTGTCACGACTCAGACATGTCCATGTCGCCCAATCTCCATATGCTCAATGAATGGCGAAGCGCTTGTCACAACCGGTGTTGATGGCCTTCGTGTTGTTCGGGTTGCAAAGTCTTGACCTGTTCTCCGCTGTTCTGGCGAGCCCACGGCATGTTCAGGTCTATGGGAAACGCATGGAGGCACTGTTCATCCTGATGGATGTCAACGGTGACGGTCGGCTGGAAACGGGAGAAGTCAGGGGTCGGCCCTATTTCGAGAGACGACTGCAACGGCCTGATTCACGGGGCTACTTGCTGCTGAAAGATCTCAGACCCCTGAGCCCTCATCCCAGTGGTCAGCGGCTGCAGAAACGCTTCCGTCAGGCCGATCGCAATGGTGATGGTCGGATCGACCGGCATGAATGCCAATCACTACCATGGTTGAGCAGGAATTTTGTAAGTTTCGATCTCGACGCCGATGGCGGACTAACACTTGAGGAACTGTGGACGGTGCAGCGTTCGCTCGCTCCGCGCCCCTGATGTTGTTCGCGAATGATGTTTTTGGCGAATGATGTGTTTCGCAACTGATGCTTTCCACCACTGATGCTTAACGGCGGGGCCTGGATCGACGCTGAATCACTTGACTCGGCTTGGGCCGCTCAGAGCTGAACAACCGTGTGAAGGATTTAACCAGGCGGAACACTCCAGACACCAGGGCCAAAAGGCCTGCGAGAAGCAGCATGGCAATCAGGATGACCGCGGCAATGCCGAGCAAGGCCTCCAGGAGCTGTCCCAGGCCTCTGATCAGATCAGCAATGGCTTCGCTGACCACCACCATGGCGTCGACCTTCTGAGGCAACCAGCTCAGAAATGCGAGCAACCCTGAACCAAGGGCCAGCAATAAAACACCCTCAAGCATCTGACGGCCGACTGAAACAGCCCTCGACCGTGGGCTCTTTCTGAACACTCTCCGAGTCTTTGGCACAGCACTAAGAGGTCTCAGATTTGGGGAATTCATGACGCCGTCTCCTGAGCGAGGCGGGTAATCAGTGACCGGCGCTCAAAGGCGATCAAAAAGCAGCGAGACGCTGACGGCAAGAACTCAGCGATCCAAACAACAGAACTCTTGAGGTTGGACGGACTCACTGCTTTGCGAAAGCTCAGGCATTCGGGTCATTCTGAGCTGCCTGGCTCAGAGGTCAACGCTCTTGATCAGGTTGTGCAGGATCGCTGATCGGAGTGTCTGTTGTGACCTCAGGGACCTGCGCAGGCTTTGGAGATTGCACTTCAGGCAATGGCAACAGAATCCCCAAGGCGCCCAACACCACAACGGCGGCACCTCCAAGCAGCGGCGCTGTCAGCCTTTGCGTCAAAGGGATCCTCTCAACAAGATCGCGGCGATGAAGTGGTTCATGCTGAATCGATGGCCAGGCAAGACAGACACGACCATCGCTTCGCAAGGCATCAAGACAACGCACTAGATCGGCCAGTTGAGCATCATCAAGATGGATGGACAGTGGCGGAATATCCGGCTGGCCGCTGGTGAGATCAAGACGATGCTGAGACCCATCAGGGACCAGCCTCACTGGATCGTTCAGCGCTCCCAGAGACCGAACCACACCTGAAAGACGCAGACGCACATAGGGAATCACCACCTGCATCAACGCTTCCAGATGTTCGCGTTTGCCCTCCAGCTCTGAGGCACCGACAATTTTCAAGCGCCAAGTGGAAAGGATTCCGATGGCCTGATCCGCATGACCGGCTGAAAAGTCAGGCAAACCTTCAACTTCCAGTCGTGCAGTGGTTTGGTCGTAGCGGTAGGACTGTTTGAGCATCACCATTCAGGGGGTCGGATCAAGAAGACTGGCGCGGAGACGATCCACCCCACCGGGGCCAGCAGCAAGTGCCAGGGTCAACACCAGCTGCCGCTGCAGCGGGCCTTCGGGTGCACTGCCGAGGAAGCGCTGAATGGCTCCACGCCGCAGATTCATACGCTCTTCAATCAGGTCGCGCAGACGCTGATGGACCAGCTCCCAGCGCTGGCGAGTGAGCTCCCGAGGCTCTTTGCTGGAGAGCAACTGGTGAAGCATCGGATAGAGACGGTCGGCCATCACGCAGAGGATCCTGATCAAGGCCTCTGTTTCCACAGCACTGAGCTGACCACGTCGTGTGGAACGCCTGAGCGGGTTATGGCAGCGACGTTTCCAGAGCTCAACCCGATTGGGAAAGATCATTTCAAAGCCAAGCTGACGGGTCGCCCAGAGCATGGCCTCCCCTCCGTTCAGGTCAAGAGCTTCAACAGTGAGCAGAAGCAGATCTAGGCGCTCGAGAGCACGGCGGCCAAGAACCGCTTCAGGAATCGACGGATCTGGAGCCGCCTCAGCAGTGACATCGGTCATGGCTGCGATGATGCCAGGGTTGAGGCCTTTGCGTCACCACCCTGTGGATCTTCGTCAGTTCATTCGCGATGTGCCGGACTTCCCAAAACCAGGAATTCTCTTCCGCGACATCTCGCCAATGCTGCGCGATCCCCATGGATGGAGCGCAGTGATGCAGCAGCTTGGCGACGTCTGCGACCAACTCCAACCAGACCTGATTGTGGGCATTGAGTCCAGGGGCTTCATCGTGGGCACTCCTCTGGCAACCCAGAAAGGGATTGGCTTTGTGCCGGTCAGAAAACCTGGAAAACTTCCAGGCGATGTGACGGGTGTCGATTACACCCTTGAATACGGTTCCGATCGTCTTGAAATCCAGACCGATGCTTTGGCGGATGGATCCCGTGTCCTGCTAGTAGACGATCTGCTTGCAACAGGTGGAACGGCAGCAGCCAGTGTTGAACTGATTCAAAAGGCTGGAGGAAAGCTCGTGGGCTGCGGGTTTGTCATTGAGCTGGCAGGTCTGGCCGGACGAAGTCGATTGCCGGAGAAGCTTCCTGTCACATCACTCATCCGTTACGACTGATTCAGAGCAAGAGGCTGGAAGGTCAACCATGCAACTCATCAGCAGGGACGTTTAATCCTGCTGCTGTTGCCAATCCAGAACCTCCTGATATTGCGTGAGGTTCAGCAATCCAAAACTCCAGAGAACAACAGGAAGAGGAGCCTGCTCTAGATGGGCCTGACGAATGCCGAGATTGATGGCGTTCTCACTCAATCCCAGCCGCTGCTGCAGAAAGCCAATCAACGCGCGGGAAGCCACTGGCTGTGGATCACTGCTGATGACCATCAACTGCAGAGCGAGATGCTCATTTTGGCAGCGGTTTCAGCAAGGCGCCCGGGCCATCGGTCATCGCGGACAGACTCAGGCGTCGCATCCAGCTGACGTGCTTCAACATGAAAAGCGCGAGGCGCCTGAAAGGCATCAGCAGCGGATTGTGATTGGAGAAGAAACGAATCAGCAGGTCCGTCGCCAGCAAAACACCAGCAAGATCGAAACGACGACAACGGGAATAGCGCCGAGCCAGTGATGGGAACGCCATCTCTCCGCATCGCATTGCCTCGGTCAGGTGCAAGAGGTCACTGACATCACGCCAGCAAAGATTCAAACCCTGTCCACCCACTGGATGGCAGCGATGACCTGCTTCTCCCACCAGAAGCAAGGAATCACGGTGGAGACGCGGCGCCAGACTCAACTCCAGTGGAAACGCTCCGGGATCATCGAGCAGCTGAACTGCGTTGAGCCCATCAGGCAGGATTGCGTTCAGGGCCGACAACAGCTCTGCGCTAGAGGACGCAGCTCGGTCTCGACATCGCTGCAGCGGTGCACTCCAGACCACCTGATAACTGTCCTGTCCAAGCGGCAGAACGGCCATAGGGCCTTCAGGACGGAACAGTTCGTAAGCACAGTGTTGACCCGCTCCCGTCAAGCGGAGCTTTGCGGTCAGGCAACCCTGTTGGTAGGCATGGGACCAGAAGGGAACCTCAGCGCAACGACGCAGCATGGAACGCGGGCCATCCGCAGCGACGATCCACTGGCAAGGCCCAGCGGTGGTGAGAGCCCCTTCTGCTGGCGTGGCGTCATCCAATTGCAGCACAACCTGCTCTGAGGCCTCAAGCCGTTCCAGCAGAAGATGCATCAGGGGGCGATGGTCAAGAATCCAACCAATCGCCTCCGAGCTGCGATTGCCAGGTCGCAGATCGCGAACGTTGAACCAGGCTGTGCGATGGGCGGAGCAGTCATCAAGCCGCAGAGTGCGAAAGGGCTCCAGATGATCCAGCAAGGCAGCCCAAAGGCCGAGACCTTGCAGAAGACGCCTGGACGAGTGCGTGATGGCGTAAGCGCGGCTGCGATTCAACAGCAACTCAGCGCTCAAGCGATCGTGAAGAACAACAGAAAAGCCCTGATGCGCTAAACCAAGCGCCAACAGGGCTCCCGTTGGACCAGCTCCAACGATGCGGAACTGGTGATGGACTGCTTTGACAGCGGAGTCTCTGATTTGAGGATCAGCCGTCAACACATCAAACAATCAGCCAATGCCGAGAAGACCACGGGTGAAAGCTTCGCCACCCAGAGCGAATTCCGTGGCGAGCAATGCAACGAAACCGAGCATGGCCATGCGGCCATTCAACATTTCTGCGCGCTCGTGGAAGCCCCAGCCGCTCTCCGTATCCACCACTTGCATGCGGGGTTCGGTTGCGAAAGCGTTGAGACGACCACCATCTTCAGTGGTCACGGTGGCGCCGCGGATAGCGGGAGCGCTGGAAGGAACCTGGGACATGATCAACCTGACTACTTTACGCAGCGTAACGCATTATTAAGAACTTTTACGCAAACGCAATCTGCAGAGATCCTCAAATGCCGGTCTGAGCAGAAAGGGGTATTCCCCAACCCAGAGCTTGAGTTGCGGCAGCCACACATCGGTGAGGGCGCCAACACTGGAAAAGTCCTTGCGGTCACTGAGAACAATGCAGCGAACCAGCACGCCGACACGAATCGCGGAATGGGTCTTGATCATGGGAAAACTGACTCGCCCCAGGTAGCCGTCTTCATCCGCAAGCTCAAGGATCAACCAGGTTCTGCGGTTCTCAACCAGTTCCAGCCGACCGCTGGAATCAGCTTGCTCACGCTGATTCTCCACCCGTTCCCTGGTGTAGGCCTCAATCACCTCCCCCTCGAAAAGAGCGGCCGAAGGGTATCGGCGCAATGACGCATTCCTGCGACCAGCCTCGAGGATCGGCCCCCAAAGGATGTAGAGAAGCAACACCACACCGGCAACGAGCCAGACGGAACCCCAGCGGTTGAAGGAAAGGCTCTGACTGATCAATAGTGTGATCACACCTCCGATCCCTGAGATCAGGAGCCGCTGGAGGATCTTGCGTGGATCTCCCAAGGCAAACCTGAACTGAGTGCCGGTCGCCACTGCTGGAATCAACGTCTGCAGCTCGCCGGGACGGAGTGGAATCAGCATGAAAACTCAGATCAGCCTCTCCAGGCCGTAAACAAGGCCTGGGAGCTGTCTCACCTTGCGGATGCACAACAGCACACCTGGCATGTAGGCGGCGCGATCAATTGTGTCGTGGCGAAGCGTGTAGGTCTCACCCGGCGCGCCGAACATCACCTCCTGGTGAGCCACCAGTCCCGGCAGGCGCAGGGAGTGCAGACGCAGACCGCTGGGGCGTTCCCCGCCGCGGCTGCCCTCGAGCGACTCATGCTCATCAACCTCTGCAGCATTGAATGTCTTGCCGAGCTCCTCCATCAGCTCTGCGGTTTTGATGCAGGTCCCACTGGGAGCATCGGCCTTGCGGTTGTGATGCAGCTCGGTGAGCTCGGCATGGTCATAGAAACGTGCCGCTGCAGCCGCGGCCTGCTGGAGCAGCACCATGCCCACCGAAAAGTTGGGAATCACAGCGCCACCGACGGAAGCCTTCTCAGAAAAACTCTGCAGATCCTTGAGTTGCTCGGGAGAAAGGCCTGTGGTGCCGATCACAGGATGCACTCCATACGCGATGGCTGCTCGAGTGTTCGCGTAAACAACGGATGGATGGGTGAAGTCCACCATCACTGCCCCCTGGCCGGGACCGGCATCCCGAACCGCCTGACTGGTGGCGCACAGGCAGCCCTCCAAGTCTGCCGTCACAGCCACCTCCATGGCACCGAAACCCAGCAGTTCGCCGATATCTGCTCCTTCCTTGCCCGGTGTCGTATCGACTGCCCCCACCAGATGACAGTCCGTTGAGGACTGAACGGCGCGGATGACCTCGGCACCCATGCGCCCTAGCGCTCCGGTGACCAGAACAGGGATCGACTGATTCGCAACAGCGCTCATGCCAGGGGTGTCTCTACTCAGAGCCTATGGACAGGTCGAGTTGTAACACCGCGAGAAAACATGCGCGTAGAACTGCTCCTCGCCGTAAAGTTCGTTACACAGCTCAACGTGCGCCGATGTTCACACAGGTCCGCTCCGCCAATCGCCGCGTGGCTCCTGTGGAGGGTCAGAACCACAAATCCGTGATGAAGGCGGTTTATGTGGTGCTTGAGCCTCAGTACCAAAGCGCACTCACTCAGGCAGCCACAGCCCTGAACGCCAGTGGTGGCGATCTGGGCATCGAGCTCAGCGGATACCTCATCGAGGAACTGCGCGACGACACCAACTACGCAGACTTCAAGCACGACGTCGCCGAAGCGGATGTCTTCGTCGCCTCGTTGATCTTCATCGAAGATCTGGCTCAGAAGGTCGTCGATGCCGTCACACCCCATCGCGACCGTCTGAAAGCCGCAGTTGTCTTCCCCTCCATGCCGGAGGTGATGCGTCTCAACAAACTCGGCAGCTTCTCGATGGCGCAGCTCGGGCAGAGCAAGAGCGCTATTGCCGGCTTCATGAAAAAGCGCAAGGAGGCGGGCGGAGCGGGCTTTCAGGACGCCATGCTCAAGCTCCTGAACACTCTGCCCACCGTTCTCAAGTATCTGCCTGTTGAGAAGGCGCAGGATGCGCGCAGCTTCATGCTCAGTTTCCAGTATTGGCTGGGGGGAACACCAGACAATCTGCGCAACTTCCTGTTGATGCTGGCTGACAAATATGTCTTCCCCACAGAGGAAGGCGAAGAGCGTCCCGTCATGGACGTTGCCGCTCCCGAAGTCTTTCCCGACCTCGGCATCTGGCATCCACTGGCACCGTCGATGTTCGAGGACCTCAGGGAGTACCTCAACTGGACCTCCAGTCGAACCGATCTCTCCGAGGCAGCTCTCAAAGGCCCGGTGATCGGCCTCGTGCTGCAGCGCAGCCACATTGTCACCGGAGATGATGCTCACTACGTGGCAACGATCCAGGAATTGGAGTTCCGTGGTGCCCGGGTAATTCCCATTTTTTGCGGGGGCCTCGACTTCTCCAAGCCTGTCAATGCCTTCTTTTACGACCCGCTTAATCCAGAGCAACCGCTTGTTGACGGCATCGTTTCCCTCACCGGTTTTGCGCTGGTTGGTGGCCCTGCCCGCCAGGACCATCCAAAAGCAGTTGAGTCACTGAAAAAACTCAATCGTCCCTACATGGTGGCTCTACCGCTGGTGTTTCAGACGACCCAGGAATGGGAAGACAGCGACCTCGGCCTGCATCCGGTTCAGGTTGCACTGCAAATTGCCATTCCAGAGCTGGACGGAGCGATCGAACCGATTGTCCTCTCAGGACGAGATGACGCCACCGGCAAAGCTCACACACTGCAAGATCGAGTTGACGCAATCGCTGAACGGGCGATCAGGTGGTCGTCTCTGCGCATCAAGCCCCGCGTCGACAAAAAGCTGGCGATCACGGTGTTCAGCTTTCCACCCGACAAGGGAAACGTGGGCACTGCGGCCTATCTCGACGTCTTCGGCTCCATCCATCGCGTTATGGAGGAGATGAAAGCGAAGGGATACGACGTGAAGGATCTGCCTGCCACCCCCCGGGCATTGCTTGAAGCGGTGATCAACGACGCCAATGCCATGCAGGGATCCCCGGAGCTTTCCATCGCCCACAGGATGAGCGTCGAAGAATATGAGCGTCTCACTCCCTACTCGGAACGACTTGAGGAGAACTGGGGCAAACCTCCCGGCAACCTGAACAGCGATGGCCAGAACCTGCTTGTATTCGGCAGGCACTTCGGCAACATCTTTGTCGGCGTACAGCCCACCTTCGGCTACGAGGGTGACCCCATGCGTTTGCTTTATTCGCGAAGCGCTAGTCCTCATCATGGATTTGCCGCTTATTACACCTACCTGGAAAAAATCTGGCAGGCCGATGCAGTGCTGCATTTCGGCACCCACGGGTCACTGGAATTCATGCCTGGCAAACAGATGGGGATGAGCGAGACCTGCTACCCGGACTCCCTTATCGGCTCCCTGCCGAATCTCTACTACTACGCAGCCAACAATCCGTCGGAAGCCACCATCGCCAAGCGTCGTGGCTATGCATCGACGATCAGCTATCTCACTCCGCCCGCAGAGAATGCCGGGCTCTACAAGGGTCTTAAAGAACTTGGCGAATTGGTCGGCTCCTACCAACAACTTCGTGAAGGTGGTCGCGGTGTTCAGATCGTCAACACAATTGTCGAGACAGCTCGCCAATGCAACCTGGACAAGGATGTTGATCTTCCCGAAGAGGATGCCTCAACGCTTGATCTGGAAGGCCGCGATGCGCTTGTTGGCGCTGTCTATCGCCAACTCATGGAGATCGAAAGCCGCCTGCTTCCCTGCGGACTCCACACCATCGGCAAACCGCCAACAGCTGAAGAAGCCATCGCCACTCTAGTCAACATCGCCGCACTCGAACGCGATGAAGACGGACTTCGTTCCCTTCCAGGTTTATTGGCGGAATCCATTGGTCGAACAATCGAAGACGTTTACAAGGGAAATGACAACGGTGTACTCGCCGATGTCGAACTCAATCGCACCATCACCGAGACATCACGCGCAGCCACCTCGGCGATGGTCCGCTCCGTCACAGGCAGTGACGGGAGGGTCAACCTGCGCAACAACTGGTCCTGGTTCAACGATCTGCTTGCCCGCTTCGGCTTCAAGCGAACTTCCCCATGGCTGAAGGCATGTCGAAGCAAGGGATTCAACGAGGTTGACCCCACAGAGCTCGACAGGCTGTTCGGATATCTGCGTTTCTGCCTTGAACAGGTCTGTGCCGACATGGAGATGGAAAGTCTCCTCAAAGCTCTTGACGGCGAGTACATCCTCCCCGGGCCTGGCGGTGATCCGATCCGCAATCCCGGAGTTCTGCCCAGTGGCAAGAATATCCACGCCCTGGATCCTCAGGCGATACCAACCCGGGCGGCTGTATCCGCCGCCAAAGGGGTCGTTGACAAGTTGATCGAGCGCCAGCGCGAAGAGCAGGGAACCTGGCCCGAAACCATTGCCTGCGTTCTCTGGGGCACGGACAACATCAAGACCTACGGCGAATCTCTGGCTCAGATTCTCTGGTTTGTGGGTGTGAAGCCAATGCCGGACTCAGTGGGCCGAGTCAACAAACTCGAGCTGATTCCTCTTGAAGAGCTGGGGCGTCCCCGTATTGATGTGGTGGTGAACTGCTCCGGAGTGTTTCGCGATCTGTTCATTAATCAGATGGCACTCATTGATCAGGCCGTGAAGATGGCAGCTGAAGCTGATGAGCCGCTTGAGCAGAATTTTGTGCGCAAACATGCCCTTGAGCAGTCTGAAAAAGAGGGAAGCAGCTTGAGAGACGCTGCTTGTCGCGTGTTCTCCAATGCCAGTGGCAGCTACAGCTCCAATGTGAATCTGGCCGTGGAAAACAGCACCTGGGAAGAGGAAGGCGAGCTGCAGGAGATGTATCTCTCCAGGAAAACCTTTGCCTTCAATGCTGACAATCCCGGTGAGATGAATCAGAAGCGTGATGTGTTCGAGAGTGTCATGAAGACGGCAGACGTCACGTTCCAGAATCTGGATTCCGCTGAGATCTCCCTGACCGATGTAAGTCACTATTTCGACTCGGATCCCACCAAACTGATCGCCGGTCTGCGCGACGACGGCAAATCACCCACCAGCTACATCGCCGACACCACCACCGCCAATGCTCAGGTGCGTTCCCTGAACGAGACCATTCGTCTCGACTCACGCACCAAACTTCTCAATCCAAAGTGGTACGAGGGAATGCTCGACTCGGGTTATGAGGGTGTTCGAGAAGTTGCCAAGCGCCTCAATTTCACCCTTGGCTGGAGTGCGACCAGTGGCTCGGTTGACAACTTCGTCTACGAAGAAGCCAACGAAACATTCATCAATGATCCGGAAATGCGCCAGCGTCTTCTGGATCTGAACCCCAACAGCTTCCGGCGGATTGTGGGCACGCTGCTCGAGGTGCATGGACGTGGTTACTGGGAGACCTCTGATGAAAACATCCAACAGCTGCAGGAGCTCTACCAGGAGGTGGAAGATCGAATTGAAGGAGTCACGACTGCCGAAGTCTGATCATGGCCTTTCAGCTCTGACGCTCAAGCCATGCAGCCTCTGGACTGAGACCAGCTTTTGAATAGCTGGGGATACTGCTCAGAGAGAGCGTTCGCATCGATCCAGACAGAGCTGATCAAGTGATGCACGGTTGGTGATCTTCAATCGGTATCGAGCCCAGATGCCATAAAGAGTGTCAACCACTGGTCCGAGCACTGGCCAGCGGGTTGGCGCATACAGCCAGCCGAGACCAATCAGGCGATAAGCCTCGCGAAACACCGCGACATCAGTGAGCACAGTTCCATCGGCCTGAATGGCATGAATCCTTGCCATCGCCTGGCGATAACTGATGCCTGACCAGTCCTCAGGGGAGTAGTCCGGTGCATCAACATCGATGAAACGGATGGACTGATCGCGATCCTTGCGACGTAGAAACGTCACCTCACGGACGCAAAGTGGACATCCCCCGTCGTAGAGCAGGGTGAGCTCAGGGCTCGTGCTCATGAGTTCTTTTCAGAGGGATCTGTTCTAGCCAGATCATTCACGAACCTTGCCGAGCAACCGCCGCGGCCATGGTCACCACCTGACTGATCGGTCCTACGTCGTGCACTCGCACCACGTGAATCCCAGCCTCTACAGCCCTTGCGCAGACAGCAGCCGTACCCCAGATCCTTGCCTTGGCACGGGGCTGGTCAAGAACAGCACCGATGAAACGCTTTCGAGACGGTCCAAGCAAAAGCGGAATGCCGTCCTGCTGAAGGTCTTCCAGATGACGGATCAGCATAAGATTTTGTTCCGTGGTCTTGGCGAAACCAAGACCTGGATCCCAGATCAGCTGTGCCCGACTGAGGCCTGCCTGAAGAGCCCGATCAGTGCTGAGCCTGAGTTCCTGCAACACTCCGGCGACAACGCCCTGGTCGCCGTAATCGGTGCAGTTATCCATGGTCTGACTATCACCGCGACTGTGCATCAGCACATAGGGGCAACCAGCATCAGCCACCAACGGCAGCATGGCAGGGTCGCGCCTGCCTCCACTGACATCATTGATCCAATCGGCGCCTGCCTGCAAAGCCGCTCTGGCCACGGATGCCAGGAAGGTGTCCACAGAAAGAATCACCTGGGGATGGGCTGCTCGAATGCTTTCCAGACAAGGGAGAAGTCGAGAAAGTTCTTCTTCCGCACCAACATCAACAGCACCGGGCCGGGTGCTCTGCGCACCGAGATCAAGCACTTGCGCCCCATCCCGAATCTGACGTGACGCTTCGTTCAAGGCCAGATCCGCCCGGTTGAACCGCCCACCATCACTGAAGGAGTCAGGGGTGATGTTGATCACCCCCATCACAGCCGGGCGATGGCCCCAGCAGGCGGGATGACGCATCACTGATCAGCTGAGCTGGTAGTTGGCGATGCGAGCAAAGCTTTCGGCATCGAGCGATGCACCACCAACGAGCACACCGTCAATATCACTCATGCTCATGAGCTCATCGATGTTTCCTGGTTTAACGGATCCTCCGTACTGAATGATCAGATCAGGGGCACCCACCCAACTACGAATGAGGCCACAGATGCGATTCGCCTCCGACGACTCACAGGTTTTGCCGGTGCCGATGGCCCAAATGGGTTCATAGGCGACCACAAGACGATTGGGATCGAGTCCTTCGAGGCCCTGCTCCACCTGACGACGGATCACACGCTCGGCCTCACCACGGCTGCGTTGTTCATCACTTTCTCCCACGCAGACGATGGGGATCAGGCCATGAGCCTGAGCTGAACGCGCCCGGTGGTTGATCTGCTCATCGCTCTCACTGAAATATTTACGCGGCTCGCTGTGCCCGACGATCGCGTACCGCACTCCATGCTCCTCCAGCATCGACGGAGCGATCTCACCCGTGAACGCGCCCTGCGCCTCCCAGTGCACGTTCTGACTTGAAATCTCAAGCCTTGATCCTGAGGTGACCTCAGCCGTGGTGCTGATTGCCGTGAACGGAGGCGCCACCACCAGCTCACGGTCATCAGGCGTGTCGGCGATCAATGGCAGAAACGTGGCCAACCAGTCCCGGGCCTGGGCGCACGTCATGTGCATCTTCCAGTTTCCAGCAATCACCGGTTTGCCCACGCTTGCGTCCTCTGCGGCTCAGCAGCAGCCAACTTACGTTCCTACGCGAGCAAGATCGTCTCAGATCTTCGTGACCACGGCCTGATCTGCGCCCACGATCACACGATCCCCGATCTTGAGCTGTCGACCACGCTGAGTGACAACGCAGTCATTCACACGTACTTCCCCTGTCTGGATCAGCATCTTGGCCTCACCGCCAGTGCCGACCCATCCTTGCCATTTCAGGAACTGATCGAGTCGCATCAGCGCATGGGAGCACAAAAGAGCATTGATAGTGTGACGCGATGCTGAAAACCTCCGAGGCAGGATTCCGCAGGCTGCTGCCATTGCTGCGTCCGCATCTGCCCCAACTGAGCCTCGGGCTGGTCTGCATGCTCATTTATGTGAGCAGCTTTCTGTTGCTGCTCAATCTCGCGGGTTCCCTGTTCCCCGCACTGGGATCGAGGGATCTTGGCCGGGTGCTGGGGCTGATCGGGCAGGGCGTCTTGATTTTTGCGATCCAGAAACTGGCTCAGTTCGGTCAGGACTCCCTGCTGGCCGGACCTGCCCTTCAGGTGAGCAAAACCCTGCGCAGCAATCTGTTTAAGCGTCTGCAGACCGTTGAACTGGGCGCACTGGAAAAACTCTCGGCAGGGGATCTGACCTACCGACTGACCGAAGACGCCGATCGTGTCAGTGAAGTGCTGTACAAATCGATTCACGACACACTTCCAAGTGTGCTCCAACTACTGGCGGTGCTGGGCTACATGCTCTGGCTGGACTGGAAACTGACGGCTTCCATCCTGCTGCTCGCACCGTTGATCATCTGGTTGATCAGCCTGTTTGGCGCACGGGTGATGGCGGCCACCGAACGCAGTCAGAAAAAAGTGAGCGAACTGGCCGGTTTGCTCGGCGAAGCGATCGAGGGCCTGCCGCTGGTGCGGGCGTTTGCTGCAGAGCCCTGGCTGCAAGGCCGGTTTGAAGAAGAGATTGACCAGCATCGTCAGGCCCGGCACCGTACTTACAGCCTTGTTGCCCTGCAGCACCCGGTGGTGGGCATGATCGAAGTGGTGGGACTGTTCTCCGTGCTGGGCCTGGCCGCCTGGAGGATTCAGAACGATGGGCTGAGCATTGCCGGCTTGAGCAGCTATCTCACCGGCCTTGTGGTGCTGATCGACCCCATCGCTCACGTCACCAACAACTTCAATGAATTTCAACAGGGTCAGGCTTCGCTGCGACGGCTACGGCAGATCGAACAGGAACCTCAGGAGACAGCAGATCCGGATCCGGCCTTGCCGATTGGTCGACCTGAGGGCCACCTGAACCTGCATCGCGTCCAATTCGCTTACGGCAACGGCGAACCGGTTCTTCGAGACATCAATCTGCGCATCGAAGCCGGTCAAGTCGTGGCACTGGTGGGCCCATCCGGTGCCGGCAAAAGCACCTTGTTCTCACTGCTTTTACGTTTTAACAGTGCCCAGTCAGGCGAGATCGAGCTGGATGGGAAGAACCTGGCACAATTGAAAGCGCGAGAACTCAGGCAACAGGTCGCCCTCGTTCCCCAGCGCACAACCGTGTTCTCCGGCAGCATCGCTGAAGCGATTCGTTTTGGCAGGCCGGCGAGCCATGGCCAGCTGCTCGAGGCAGCCCGTCTGGCCAATGCCCACGACTTCATCATGGCCTTGCCGGATGGCTATGAGACGAAGCTCGAGGAACGCGGCACCAATGTGTCAGGAGGTCAGCTGCAGCGGATTGCCATTGCCAGGGCCGTCCTGGGAAATCCTGCGGTGCTGCTGCTCGACGAAGCCACCAGTGCCCTCGATGCTGAGGCTGAAGCTGCTGTTCAGCTGGGGCTACGTCAGGCGATGTACGGTCGCACTGTGTTGGTGATCGCCCACCGACTGGCCACGGTGCAGGAAGCCGACCAGATCGTGGTGCTTGACCATGGCCAGATCAGCGAACGAGGCAGCCATGATCAGTTGATGGCGAATAACGGTCGCTATCGAGATCTGTGTGAACGCCAAATGATTCGCGATGGGCGCAGCTAGGTTTCGTTGGATTCAACCGTGATTCTGTCCCTCCGATGACCGCAACGCCAGCAGAAAATCCAGTGCTCACCTTTGAAGGCAAGCGCTACAACCTCAATGAACTTCCTGAAGATCTGAAGGAGCTGGTGCGCGGCATGCAAGTCGCAGATGCGCAATTGCGCATGCACGAAGACACCCTGAAAGTTCTTGCGGTTGGACGACAGTCCATGGCCATGCAGCTCAATGAGCGCCTGAAGGACGTCACCCCGATGCCCGACCAAGGCTGAATCAGCAAAACCACAGCAAGAATCTCCACAACAAAAAGCCTCCACTCAATGGCGGAGGCTTTTCAACACTGAATGCAGCCAGTTCGATCAACTGGATAATTCCGAAGTGTCGGGGAAGCGATAACGACGGGTCAGCTCAAACACGGTGCCTGACAACAGCAACAGCGCTATCAGGTTGGGAATGGCCATGAGGCCATTGAGCGTATCCGCGACTCCCCACACCACACCGCGGTCGCCCACCAGCGAACCAATCACAACCACGGCGACCCACACGCCCCTGAAGGGGAGAATCGCCTTCACACCGAAGAGATATTCAGTGCAGCGTTCGCCATAGAAACTCCAACCGAGAACAGTGGTGAATGCGAAGACAAGCAGGCCGAAGGTGACGATCCATCCCGAACCAGCCAGAGCTTCATCGAAGGCTGCAATTGACAGCTCAGACCCTGACAGTCCACCGCCTGCGATCCCGCTCACCAGAATCACAAGGGCAGTGAGCGTGCAAATGATCATCGTGTCGATGAAGGTGCCAAGCATTGCCACCGTGCCCTGACGAACGGGATCATCAGTGCGCGCAGCTGCATGGGCAATTGGAGCACTGCCCAGACCAGCTTCATTGGAGAAAATCCCCCGTTTGAATCCCATCAGAATCACCTGCGTGAGCGTGCCTGTAGCAGCGGCCTGACCAGTGAATGCATTACTAAAAATGCTGGCGATGGCATCGCCGACACTGCCGATGTTGGCCAAGAGGATGATGAGACAGGCGAGCACGTAGGCGATCGCCATGAACGGCACAATCGCAGAGGCGGCCTTCGAAATACGACGCACACCGCCGATGATCACGGCGAAGACCAGCGCCCCGAGCACCAGGGCCGTTACTTCCCTGGGCACACCCAGACCGAGCAAAGCACTGGACACTTCGAAACACTGAACGCCGTTACCGATGCCGAAGCCGGCCAGCATGCCGAACAGAGCAAACAGACCACCAAGCCAGACCCAGCGAGGTCCAAGACCCTTGCTGATGTAGTACATCGGCCCACCGACGTGATGACCCAGTTCATCCACCTCGCGGTAGTGAACCGCAAGGACGGCTTCGGCGTATTTGGTTGCAATGCCAAAAAAGGCGATCAGCCACATCCAGAAAACTGCCCCAGGCCCACCGATGGCGATCGCTCCTGCCACTCCAGCAATGTTCCCAGTGCCGACGGTGGCTGCCAGCGATGTCATCAAAGCCTGGAAGGGGCTGATGTCGCCCTCGGCCTCTTGATCTGAAGGGGCCAGCATCATGCGCACCCCATAGGGAAGCTGCAGGACCGGCATGAACCTCAGACCGAGCATCAGCACAATGCCCGTAATCGAAATCAGCCCCACGGTCGGCCATCCCCAGGCGAAGGAACTGACCGGACCGTTGATCGCGGTGACGACGCTGTCGAAGTTGTCAGAAGCGCTTGCAGGAGCTGACATCAGAGCGCAGCCAGATCGTTGAACTCGAACACCTGAAGCGTGTCCTTGCCATCGGAATCCTTGGAGCTGATCGCTCGACGCTCAAGCACCCAGCTGCCCTGCTCGCCAAGAGGCACAAAGGTATCTTCGAAGCTGCTGGAGGATCCTCTGACTTCGCCGCTGGCAGGATCCGAGTACTGACTTGTGTAGCTGCGACTGAGATAACCCGATCCGGTGTCCGTTGTACTTCCGGTGTGAATCGTGACCACAGTGCCGTGGATATGCCGGTGGACCATCGTCACCACATCACCTTTGATGCGATAGCGGTCACCCTCACCCTTGCCTCCGATCAAAACCTCCAAGCCTTCATCGGTGCAGTCACCAGCGGTGAAGGTATTGGCACCGTGCACCTGCTCGAAAGACCTGCGAACGCGATGAATGGCGACTTCCCAAAGTTGAGAAGCAATCGCCTTCTCAACCTCAGCATCCTCGATTCCCTCGACCTTGGCCTTCAGATCAGCTCCGATCTGGAAACGTCCTTCAACACGACGGTCACCCTGTTCCCAGATGCACCGACCCTTGTATCCGCCAAATCCCGGTTCCCAGGTGTAGCGGTTCTGATAAGCAGCTTGAAACGCATCCCGGCAATCACTTCCGGGGGCAACGTTGGGAATGCTGGTGACAGTCACGTGAAGACATTGACGCTTCGGCGACCTTACCGGGACTGACCCTATCGATGAACATCCTGAAGGGCATGGATATCAAACGCCTGCGATTGCAGCGCCTCAATCCCCTGCACAGCAGACCGTGCTCCGGCAAGCGTGGTGAGGGTCGGCACGGAGTAATCGAGAGCAGCACGACGCAGATAGCGATCGTCATGGGCTGCCTGACGACCGATCGGGGTGTTGATCACGAGCTGCACAGCACCGGAGCGGATCAGATCCTCGATGTTCGGGCGCCCTTCATGGACCTTCAGCACTGACTGCACTTCAAGACCAGCCTCCGTCAAGGTGGCCGCTGTTCCAGCAGTGGCGGTGAGCGCGAAGCCAAGATCAAGCAATCGCCTGGCCACAGGAACGAGAGCAGGCTTGTCCCTGTCATGGGTGGACAGAAAAACGTTGCCCTTGGTTGGCAGGGCCTCCCCAGCGGCCAGCTCTGCCTTGGCGTAGGCCATCCCGAATTGCGGAGCCCATCCCATCACCTCGCCGGTGGAGCGCATTTCCGGTCCCAGCAAGGAATCGGCACCAGGGAAGCGCCGGAATGGGAGGACAGCCTCTTTCACCGCTTGAAGCGGCGGAGAGGGCTCCTGACTGAGACCGATATCCGCGAGGATCTCTCCCGCCATCAGGCGAGTAGCAATTCTTGCCAGTGGCACACCGGTGGCCTTGGCGACGAAGGGAACCGTGCGTGATGCCCGCGGATTGGCTTCGATGATGAACACCTGCTCTTCCCCTGAGGAAGTGCGCTGGACCGCGAACTGAAGATTGATCAGACCCTGAACCTGAAGGCGCAGGGCCAGGGCCTTGGTCCAGGCGCGAATGGTGGCAAGGGCCTCATCACCGAGGGAGACCGATGGCAGACAGCAGGCGGAATCCCCTGAATGAATCCCCGCGGGTTCGATGTGCTCCATCAGCCCACCGATCACCACCACACCGTCCCGGTCGCAGAGCGCATCCACATCCACCTCAACGGCATTTTGAAGGTATTGGTCGATGAGCACCGGATGATCAGGTTCCACCTGCACCGCTTCGGTCATATAGCGATTGAGCTCCAACTCGTCATGAACGACTTCCATTGCCCGACCACCCAACACGTAGGAGGGACGCACCACCACCGGATAGCCCACGGCCTCTGCCACGGCACGTGCCTCATGCTCGCTGCGGGCAAGGCCATTGCGTGGTTGACGGATGTCAAGTTCACGCAGAATCGCTTCGAACTGCTCACGGTCTTCAGCACGATCGATCGATTCCGGTGAGGTACCCCAGATACGGGTGCCCGTAGCCTGACCTGCCGGCGAGTTCAACCAACTCAGCAGAGGCATCGCCAGCTTGAGCGGTGTTTGGCCACCGAACTGAACAATCACACCTTCGGGGCGTTCCGCCTCGATCACATTGAGAACATCCTCAAGGGTGAGTGGTTCGAAATAAAGACGATCACTGCTGTCGTAGTCAGTGGAGACCGTTTCGGGATTGCTGTTGAGCATCACCGTGGCGAAGCCCCGATCCTGTGCGGAAAACGAAGCGTGACAACAGCAGTAATCGAATTCGATGCCTTGGCCAATGCGATTGGGGCCGCCGCCCAGGATCATCAGTTTGCGCCTGCTGTCCTCCGACACCTCCGTCGCCGGGGGCTGAACCGTCAATGTCCCCGTCACATCAAGGCGTGACAAGGGACGTTCATAGGTTGAGTAGTGGTAAGGCGTGGTCGAAGCGAATTCGGCCGCACAGGTGTCCACGGTCTTGAACACGGGACGCACTCCAAGTTTCAGTCGCGCTTCACGTACGTCCAGCTGGTCCGAGCCTGTGAACCAGGCGATCTGACGATCGGAATAGCCGAGCTGCTTCAGCCTGAGAAAATCCGCAGCGCAGATGTCCGACAGCTTTCTGTCGTTCAGCAGTTCAGATTCCGTGTTGATCAGAACACGCAGCTTGGCCAGGAACCACGGGTCAATGCGGCTGAGTTCATGAATCTGCTCATCGGTGCGTCCCATCACCATGGCGGCACGCACAGTGAGGATTCTTTCCGGCGAGGGTGTCCGCAGAGAACGGTCAAGCTCAGCCGCTGTGAGCTCAGGCTCAGCGCGATCACCACCCCAGCCGGCCAGGCCGGTCTCCAGGGATCGCAAAGCCTTCTGAAACGACTCCTCGAAACAGCGCCCGATGGCCATGGCCTCACCCACGGATTTCATTGCCGTGGTGAGCACCGCAGGCGAGCCCCTGAATTTTTCAAAGGCGAAACGGGGGACTTTGGTGACGACGTAATCAATCGTCGGTTCGAAGCAGGCGGGTGTCTTGCCGGTGATGTCATTGAGAATCTCATCGAGGGTGTAACCGACGGCGAGACGTGCAGCGATCTTGGCAATGGGGAATCCCGTGGCCTTGCTGGCCAGAGCCGACGATCGGCTGACACGGGGATTCATTTCGATGACCACCACCTCGCCATCGGCAGGGTTGATCGCGAACTGGATATTGCTGCCGCCGGTGGCCACACCGATCTCGCGAATGATGGCGATGGACTGATCCCTCAGTCGCTGGTATTCACGATCCGTGAGGGTCTGGGCTGGAGCCACGGTGATCGAATCACCGGTGTGAACACCCATAGGATCGAGATTTTCGATGCTGCAGACAATCACCACATTGTCAGCGAGATCACGCATCACCTCCAGCTCGAATTCCTTCCAACCCAGGAGGGACTGTTCAATCAGAATCTGAGAGACGGGACTGGCATCAAGACCGGTTTTGCAGATCGAGGCAAATTCCTCAGGGTTGTAAGCAATGCCACCCCCACTCCCGCCCAGGGTGAAGGCGGGGCGGATAATTCTTGGATAAGTGGCTATGGCGGCGCCGACAGCCTCCGCCTCCTCCAGCGATGAGGCGATTCCCGAAGGACAGACTTTCACGCCGATACGCTCCATCGCCTGCTTGAACAGCAATCGATCCTCCGCTTTTCGGATCGCCTGCAGATCAGCACCGATCAGCTCGACACCGAATCGCTCCAGTGTTCCGTTTTCGGCAAGGGTCACCGCCAGATTGAGGGCGGTCTGGCCACCCATCGTGGGCAGAAGGGCATCGGGTCGTTCCTGTTCGATCACCCTTGCAACCACTTCTGGAGTGAGCGGTTCCACGTAGGTGCGATCCGCCATATCCGGATCAGTCATGATCGAAGCCGGATTGGAATTCACCAGCACGACTTCATAGCCCTCGGCGCGAAGTGCTTTGCAAGCCTGAGTTCCGGAGTAATCGAACTCACAAGCCTGGCCGATCACGATCGGCCCTGAACCCAGCAGAAGAATGCGACGAAGGTCATTCCGCCGGGGCATGGGCGTTCTCTCAGCGGCCAAACCTTTTGAGTCTCCCACGCAGCCCCATGTCCACATGCGTCTGTTCAGCGGCAGGTGCCCGACAGTCGCTAGCGTTAGGGGTCAGGAGAACGATCAACAATCATGAGTGAGCTCCAGCGTCTGAAAGGGTTACTCCCCCCGGAGATGCAGAGCTGGGTGTTTGTCGAGGCCGCCGCTGCCGTTGAGCCGGCTTTGATCACCCTTGAAGAGATCGGCAGGGATGAGGTGGAGATCCAGGTTGATCTCGATGCCTGGGACAATCTGGCCCTCGACCACCGCAATCTGTTGTTCTGGCACGAAGTGGGGCGGATTCAGAACGACACCATTCCACGCGATGGCTGGGAGATGGCAGCCCTTGCGATCGGTCTCGGCGGGGCCATCGGTGAACTCTGGGTCCAAGACGGGCTGCTGTTGTTCATGGCTTTGGGGCTGTCCGGATTCGCCGGCTATCGCCTCTACCTGAAGAACAATGCCGAAAAACGTCTTCGCGATGCGATCTCGGCTGATGAGCGGGCTATCGATCTGGCCTGTCGATTTGGCTACAGCGTTCCAAATGCCTACAAAAGTCTGGGCGGGGCGTTGAAGGACCTCGTCGAGAAAACCAGAAAGAAGAAAAAACGCAGCTTCTACGAAGACCGACTGGAAGCGTTGCGCAAGAGTGCTGGAAAAGCTCGCGCTGAAATGGCGCAACAACAAGGTTCACGTCAGTCCGTCACCAGCGAAAACGTCTATGGATAGTGAACAGCTTGCGGAACTCGCCGCCGACGCGTGCGATGACCGCAAGGCGGTGGACATCCAGCTCATCCGGGTCGATGAGGTCTCGAGTCTTGCCGACTGGATGGTGATCGCCGGTGGGCAGAGCGACGTTCAGGTCAGGGCGATTGCACGATCCGTCGAGGATCGGATTGAAGATGAGGTGAAGAGACTTCCCCTGCGCAAAGAGGGAGTCAACGAGGGCCGCTGGGCCTTGCTGGATTACGGCGAACTTATCGTGCACGTGCTCCAACCCGGGGAAAGGAGTTACTACGACCTTGAAGCATTTTGGAGTCACGGGGAACGCCGTCCCTACCTAACGTCCAGATCATCAGACGATTAACAGGCGGCCCGGCATGGCCTCGAGCATTTCCTGCCCTGTCCCCCCTGAGCAGAGACCTCAGGAGGAATTCGCTCAGTTCAGCCGATCCTGGTTTTTTGCATGGCCCTGTACGGCCCAGATCTCACTCGATCGGGCTTTACTGATCAGTTGGCTGTTGATTTCACCGATCACCGTGCTGGTGGCCAGTGGTAGCTGGACCTTGCGCCACGACCCAGTGCGTTTGCTGCTCGCCGGAGGTGTTGCAGCCCTTGTGATGCCGATGCTGCTGCTGATCAGGCAATGGCTTGGCTGGACCTACGTGCACAAACGCCTGCTCTCGGAGAAGGTGGAATACGAGGAATCAGGTTGGTACGACGGTCAGGTCTGGGAAAAACCCGTGTCGTGGCGCGAGCGAGATCTGCTTCTTGCTCAGCATGAAGTCAGGCCCATCCTGGGCAGGCTCGGGCGAGCCATGGCCCTGGTCACAGGTCTGATGCTCGGTGGAGCAAGCATCTGTCAGGCTCTCTGAACCTATGGAACATCAGGGCATGTCGATCCCATCGGGTTACCGCGGCTCGGCGCGCTCCCTGAGTTCTCCAGCACTCGAGGTCCGGCTGCGACGAGGGTCGTCCATCGAGTCCACCCACCGGGTGCATGCAGTGGTCTGCGACAGCCGCGGCCGGGTGCTGATGAAAGCTGGGCAGCCGGACTTCGAAACCTTTATTCGCTCGGCGCTCAAACCCTTTCAAGCCCTGCCACTGATCAGCAGCGGCGCATCGGAGACCTACAACTGCGGTGAGCGGGGAATCGCCATCAGCTGCGGATCCCATTCGGGCACCCCTGGGCATGCACGTGAAGCCTTCCGGTTGCTGTGGAACGCAGAACTGGAAAGCGATCATCTGCAGTGCCCGATCCCCGTGGGCCGCTCCAGTCCCCTTGAGCACAACTGCTCGGGCAAGCATGCTGCTTTTCTGATTACCGCCCGAAAAATGGGATGGCCGATTGAGACCTATCTCCAGGGAGATCATCCCCTGCAGCAGGAGATCACACGACGCGTGGCGGAACTGCTCGGTCTGCCCCCTGATGAACTGGTTGCTGAACGGGATGACTGCGGAGCTCCCACGTTGCGCCTTCAGCTCAACCAGATGGCTCTGTTGTTTGCCCACCTCGGATCCTCAGCCCATGCGGAACTGGAACAGATCAGCCGGGCAATGCTTGCGCACCCAGAACTGGTGGCTGGAGAGGGACGGTTCGATACGGAATTAATGCGACGCTCCCATCACCAGGTGATCAGCAAAGGGGGTGCAGAAGGCATTCAGTGCCTGAGCCGAACTGGCGAAGGTCTTGGCGTTGCCATCAAGGTTGAAGACGGTGCCAGACGTGCCAAGCAGGCTGTGGCCCTCCATCTACTGCATCAGCTCGACTGGATGACGCCAAGCGGACTCAAGGAATTGGAGGAACAGCTGTTGATCCTCAATCCTGGCGTTCACCTTGAGGTAGAGGGTGAGCTGCGAACCTGACCCCAATTGAGTGGTGTCTCTGATCACCAAGTTGTATAGTTATTAGGTCACCGCGGGGTAGAGCAGTCTGGTAGCTCGTCGGGCTCATAACCCGAAGGTCGGGAGTTCAAATCTCCCCCCCGCCACCAATTTTTAAAGCCTCACTTTGTGGGGCTTTTTTATTGCTTTAATCATTTGAGTACCTTTAGTGGGATGGATGCAGATGCATGACCCAAAAAGGGAAGCCAATCTGAATAGCTTGCCTTGGATGCAAGGCATTGGCTCCGCTTAATTCGATATCGCAGGTCAGGAGCAGGGGCACAATCTGCATCTGCAACAGCAAGCACAGACTCAACTTTGCGTGAGATATCTGCACAGACAATGAAGTGAGCAGATGCGAATTGAGCCTCTTCAGCTGAATCAACAACACCCTGAATCAGCCCAGGAATCATCTCTATCTGATCCGACGAAGATCTTCAGTGACACCGATCAACCGATCAGCCCCGCCGATCAGTCCCTACGATCAATGGCGGTGATCAGCGGCAACGGCCAAGAACGCATACTGCAGCCAAGCGCAAATAACTCACTTCGGAATCACAGTTCAGTCGAGCAGGGAGATGCAGGACAGTGACCAGAGCTCTCGACCGCGTCGGGCACTATCGGTAGGTCATCGTGATGTCCGTGCCCTTGAATCCCTTCGAAGCGGTTGTGATCGGATCGGGCGCCACAGGGGGAGTGGCCGCGATGACACTCGCCGAAGCAGGACTCCGAGTTCTGGTTGTTGAAGCGGGTCCGGATCGATCGCCCTCGGAAGCCCTCGGGAACGAGCCTGGCAATAGCCTCAGACGAGCCGAAGGCCTGATCAGCGGTCGCCATCGGCGTCAGATTCAGCACCCTGGCTACTGGAAACAGAATCCCTCCCTCTACGCGGACGAGCGTCAGTACCCGTACAGCACGCCAGACGATCAACCGTTTCTCTGGACCCAGGGTCGTCAGGTTGGCGGCCGCAGCCTCACATGGGGTGGTATCACCCTGCGGCTGTCGGACTATGAATTCAAAGCCGCGGATCAAGACGGATACGGCCAAAACTGGCCCATCACTCACGCCGAACTCGATCCGCACTACAGCGCACTTGAACAGCTGTTTGAAGTCCGTGGTGAGCGAGATGGACTCGACCATCTCCCTGACGGACGGATGGCACCGGCTTTGCCATTCATGCCTGAGGAGGAGCGGATGCGTGAACTCCTGAGCAAGGAGCGAGGCATTGCCTTGATCCATTCCCGCGGTTTTGAGGCCCCCAAGCGCACCCCATCAGCCGAGTGGCCTCGATCAAGCAGCAACGGCAGCAGTCTTCAGCGAGCACTGGCTACGGGGCGAGTTCAACTGTTGTGCAATGCAATGGCGGAAAGCCTGGAGATGGATCCCGCCCAGCAACGTGCCCGTGCCGTTGTCGTCGTCAACCGCATCAATGGGGAACGGCAGCGACTGGAATGCAATCTGGTGGTGGCCTGCGCCTCCACGATTGCAACGCTCAGACTGCTGATTCAGTCTGAGCAACAAACCAATTCAAAGGGCTTCAGGGATCCCTCAGGTCTGCTGGGAAAGGGATTGATGGATCATGTGTCCTGCTGTCAATTCTTTTCCGTTCCCAGCGAAACAGGACGTGGTGCGGCTCAGCAATCCGACCCATCCAGCACGCTTTCAGGAGCAGGAAGCTTCTTTCTGCCCTTCGGCAATGCCCCAGAGACCTGCGCCGGGCGCCCTTTTCTGCGCGGCTATGGGATCTGGGGGGCCATCAACCGATTTGATCCGCCCCGGTGGCTCAAACGCAATCCGGACCGCCGACTTGGCTTTCTGATCGGCCACGGTGAGGTGCTCTCAGATGAAGGAAATCAGGTGACCCTCTCGCAACGCTGCGATCCATTTGATGTGCCGATACCCCACATCAGCTGCCGCTGGGGAGCGAATGAGCAGGCCATGGTGCAGCACATGAAGCGCACCATTCAGGATTGCATCCAGGTTGCCGGAGGTCTGACGACATCACTCGCTGATCAGGTGCACCTTCCAGTGGTGAAGCCTTTTGTCGCGAAGGCTCTTGCGGCTCAGGAGGATGCTCCTCCTCCCGGCTATTACATCCACGAAGTCGGAGGAGCAGCCATGGGAACCAACGAAGAGCACAGCGTGGTTGATCGCTGGAACCGTCTCTGGCGCTGTCCCAATGTGCTGGTTGTGGATGGAGCCTGCTGGCCCAGTTCCGGATGGCAAAGCCCGACGCTCACCATGATGGCGATCACCCGCAGAGCATGCCTGGCAGCTGTTACGCCTGGGAACGGCTGAACAGATCATCGAGGTAGCGCTCCGTGACGGCGCGCTCAGAACAACCGTTCTGAAAAAGAAACTGGGCCAGAGCTGAGCTCATCAGCCGGTACTGATCCCAGGCCGGATTGGATCCAATGAAGGCTTTCATGCCCTGGTACAGGACCTCAGGGATTTCAGCCTCAAGACTCACGCAGGCTGATTCACGCTCTGATGCGGTGGCCGGCTGCGACTCCATGCAGCACTCCAAGTGATTGCAATCCATCCGCGCTTCTGAGTCCGGTTTCCACCAACAGGAAGCCACACAAGTGCCCTGATCGTCAAAGCGAACAACGCGCTGCCACCAAACACTGATCTCAAACAAGACTCATTGCAGCGCAGTCGATCTGCTCTCAAGACAGACTCATCCCGCCACTCGAGCCTTCGCAGAAGCCCTCCTGTCAAGCAACCAAAGGCACCGGAACCCAAAACCACAGGCCCGTCCTCCAGGCGACCGCTTTGAGCTAATAGCAGTGGAAAAGCGTCCAAGAACTGTGGAAAACCCCGGTTTTTCTCCACAGCGCCACGGCACATCAGCCACGCTTATACGACCAAGTCTCGCGAGACCAAAGCAAGACAGAGACGCCTGAGCGCGGCATTCCTACTGATTTGCTTCAGATTTGAGACTCAGTCGCCTCTTGCTTGACTGCTACGCGACGCAACGTTGTCGGTCCGAGGGGGTGATCGGCGTGGGGATAGGGATGGTGTCCATGCTCATGGCTGTGTTGCTCATGGCTGTGTTGCTCATGGTTGTGGTCATGATCGTGATGGTGCCCACCGCTCAGCGGAATCGGGATGCCGTCGGGTTGACAAACCCCCGTGCATTCCCGTTCGCAGAGGGCGCAGGCTTCCGTGAGCCCCTCAACGTGGTGATGGTGACTTGACTGGTCAAGGCCCACTTCCTGCTCAAAGCCCAGAACCTGAGCCCTGTATTTGCAGAGAGAGCAGTTCATTGCAGCTTCTCCGCCCATCACTTCCTGAACCCGCTCTAGGAACGTGTCGAGAACGAAGCTGTGATCACCCAGGTAGGACGCATTGACGAAGTCAATCTCGGGATGATCATCCGCAACCCGTTCTGTGTGTTGACGAATGCGACTGACCAACACCCCGGAGAACAGAAAGTAAGGAAACACGATGATGCGCTTAAAACCAAGCTTCACCACATGACGGAGACCGGGTTCCACCAGAGGAAATGTGACGCCCGAATAAACGGTTTCCCCCCAGCCGAAACCAAAACCCTCCACCAACATCCTGGTGACCTTGGCCACGTTGGAATTGGCGTCAGGGTCCGAAGAACCTCGACCAACGACCACGAGCATGGTGTCGCAGAGATCAACCCTGGAGGTCTTGTTGAGAGCCTCCTGAATGCGTGCTCCTGCTGCGGCGATCATCAACCGGTCCACGCCCAGTTCACGGCCGTAGTCAATCTCCAGTCCGGTTTCAGCGCTGTAGGTGTTGAGAACGGACGGGATGTCGTTCTTGGCGTGTCCAGCGGCAAACAACATCGCCGGAACGGCAAGCACCTTCACCACTCCCTGCTCGCGCAGTTTGTCCAGACCATCTCTCAGGATGGGACGGGCGAATTCAAGGAACCCGTATTCCACCGGCAATCCCGTCAGGCGCTCTTTGAGTCCGTTGGCCAGACCCTCGAACTCGGCAACGGCCAGACGATTACGACTGCCATGACCACAGATCAGAACTCCATGTTTGGTTGCAGCAGGAGCAACGATCTGCTGGGTCACACGTGAGGTGCATCTGTATCAAACCTATTCGCGGCCGTAAAACAAAGACCATGAACTGTCTGGCAAGTGATGCAGAAACCCTCGGCTGCCTGGCCCCCAATCCGAAGCTGTTGAAGCAGCTGATGCGCCAGCCGCTCGGATCAACTCCTCTGCGGATTCGCTCGGGTGGCACCAGCAGTCGCTGCGCAAGCGATGGCTGCTGGACCCTCGATCTACGCAAACACCGCGAGATCTACTACCACGATCACTCCCGGGACATCGAGATCGGCACCGGTTTGACCATGGCCGAGCTTCTGCAGGCCTTACGTCCCTATGGGCGCAGCGTGCCCATCGGACTTTCCGGACTGACCGGAAGCGGCTTCCTACTCACGGGTGGAATGGGGCCTCTCAGTCGTTCCCAGGGGCTGGCAGTGGACTCCATCCAAGCGATGGAGGGCATCTGGGGAACAGGTGAATTCTTTTCCCTTTCCACCGATCAAAGCGCAGAGAATTCCCGCCAATGGCGCGCTCTGCTGGGTGCCGCACCGTTCCTCGCCGTTGTCACACGCCTGCGCCTGCGGACCCAACCCTTACAACCGCTGCGACTGCGGCGTGGATTGATCCATCCCTCGCTGCTTCCCGAACTGCTGCAGATGGCGGAACAGTGGCCTGAAACCTGCAGCCTGCAATGGAGCTGGGGGGAGAGGTTGGAAATCTACGCCGTTGACAGCAGCGAAGACCAAACAACACCTGGCCCCCTGGCAGCACTGGATCCCATCCTGGGAACCGATCACCAGGCCGCCGTTCAGCACTGCACAAGCCAGCTGGAGCAGCCCAGGTTCGGCAGCCTTGCATCCGACATCGCCTCCTCTTCACCGGTTCACAACGAGGTGACCGGGCGTCTCGGTCCTGCTCTGGGACGAAAGGCCAGCCTCTTGATCGAGCTGCTGAGCGCGCGAATCCAGCAACGTCCGCATGATGAATGCCGAATCAGCGCTCAGCAGCTCGGAGGAGCAACCACGCGAGTCAACCGTGAGAGCACCTACTTCATTCACCGCGATTCGATGTGGAAACCGTGGATCACAGCGGCCTGGAATCCTGGAGACCTGGCCGGAAGGGAGCGAAGCCTGCAATGGATGGATCAGGTCAGTGATGACCTCCGCCAGGCCTGCCCGGGATTGCATCTCGCACAGTTGCATGACCATCTGCCTGGTCATCAACGGGAACTGGTGGACGCCTTCGGCGAGTGGTTGCCGGAACTGCGCCAACTCAAGAGCGAACTGGATCCCGAAGGACGGCTGCCTCCGCTCTGAACTACGGTCCCAGCACTCAACAGATGATTGATGGCCTCAGGATCCGTGCCTCGGCAGTTGAATCTCGGCTTCGGCAACCCAAGCAAGGATCTGCTGTCCGGACTTGTGGTGGCCTTCGCCATGATTCCGGAGGCGATTGCGTTCTCCGGCATTGCCGGCGTGGATCCGCAGGTCGGCCTGTTCGGAGCGTTTCTGCTGTCGATCACGATCGCCTTCGTTGGTGGAAGGTCAGCAATGATCACCTCCGCCACAGGCTCCACAGCACTGCTGATGACCGGTCTGGTCGCCACCGGTGAGGCACGCGGTGAGGGACTGGGACTGACCTATCTCCTGGTTGCGGGAGTGGTCACAGGCATCCTGCAGATTCTCTGGGGTTGGCTGCGTCTGGCTTACCAGATGCGTTTCGTGCCTCTTGGCGTACTCAGCGGATTTGTGAACGCGCTGGCGCTGCTGATCTTCCAGGCACAGTTTCCCCAGCTGGGCATCAATCTGCACTTCGGCGAAACAGAGGTGGCGGGCCATGCCCATGACTTGCTGCCGCATGGCAGCCAGATTCCGATCGTCTGGGGACTGGTCCTGCTTGGTCTGGTGATCATCTATGGATTGCCACGCCTGACACAACTGGTGCCGTCCCAGCTGGTGGCCATCATTGTGCTGACCGTGATCTCGATCGGATTCAGCCTGGAGATCCCCACCGTCAGCAGCCTCGGTGACCTGCCCACCGGACTGCCGATTCCGAGCTGGCCCTTCGGTTCACCGGAGCAGATGAAGGTGCCCTTCAGTCTCGAGACCCTGGGCATCGTTCTGCCAACGGCCCTGGCGATCTCACTTGTGGGGCTGATGGAGACCTTTCTGACCCAGGACATCCTCGATGACCGCACCGACAGCAACTCCAACAAGAACGTGGAAGCAAGAGGTCAGGGCATCGCCAACATCGTGTCCTCCTTGTTTGGCGGCATGGCCGGCTGCGCTCTTGTTGGTCAGTCGGTGATGAACATCGACAACGGTGGGCGAACCAGGCTCTCCACGCTCTTTTCAGGGGTCAGCCTGCTGGCGATGATTCTGCTGGGACGGCAGTGGCTCGAGCAGATCCCCATGGCAGCACTGGTGGCTGTGATGATCAGCATCGCTGTCAGCACAGCTGATATCGCCGGGCTACGCCGTCTCCGATCCATCCCGAAGAGCGACACGGCGGTCATGCTGATGACCTTCGCCGTCACCATGCTCACCACACCTCACAATCTGGCGCTCGGCGTGATCGCAGGAGTTGCTCTGGCGGGCATCCTGTTCAGTCGCAAGGTGGCCAAGGTGATCCGCGTTGATGCAGTGGATGTAAACGAAAACATGCGCCGTTATGTCGTGAGCGGACAGCTGTTTTTCGTGAGCAAGATCTACTTTCTGCAGGGATTTGACGTTCACGACCATCTCAGTCAGATCACGATTGATCTGTCAGCAGCCCATATTTGGGACCAGAGCGGCGTCAGCGCTCTCAATCAGGTCATTCGCAAGCTTCAGCAGGGTGGATCCAAGGTTGAAGTGGTGGGAATGAACCAGGAAAGTCTCAATCTTTTTGAACGAATTGGGCCTCAAACCGATGGGGGCCATGGCTGACAGGGGCAATTCTTAAAGCTGGTATCTGATCTGATCGATCGACAGGTTCACTGGGCGTCGTAAAGGAGGCCCAAGCAGGAGGTGAAGTCGTTGCGCATTCCTTTCAATCGCTGTTCGATCTGCTGGTCACTGGAATGCTCCTGGAGATAGCGCTCTGTCACATCGTTGCCGATGCTCATCACCAGGCACAGAGTCTGAAGATCGTCGGTGTCAACAGCACGCTGCTTGGCACCCTCAAGCATCACGTTGAGCAGGGCCATCTTGTTGTTGTAAGCCTGTCGGTCGCCAAGCTGCCAGCTCAAAACAGGAGAAGCAGCCATGGACAGTACAAATCCCATGGCTAACGAGGATCCCGCTCGGAACCGAAACATCTTTCGGCGCTTGATCGACATGCAAACAACAGTAGAGATTCCTGCCAAGGTCAGCAGACATCCGTTTCAAACCTCTCGAAGTTCTGACAAAATTGCCCTTCTAGGACCATTTGTATGACGAAGCGTCGCTCACTTGTCTCCCTTCTCTCGGCATGCCTGGCGCTTTCAGCCTGCGCCAGCCTCGGAAATGGCGATGCATCCCGAGTGGATCTGATTCGCAACAGAGGGGAACTGCGTTGCGGCGTCAGTGGAAAGATTCCAGGTTTCAGCTTCCTGCAAAGGGATGGCAGCTACGCAGGCCTCGATGTGGATCTGTGCAAGGCCTTTGCGGCAGCAATCATCGGTGATCCCAGCAAAGTGCAATACCGACCGCTCACTGCACCGGAGCGATTCACAGCGCTGAAAACCGGAGAGATCGATCTTCTTTCCCGTAACACAACGTTTAATCTCAGCAGAGATGCTTCAGGTGGGAATGGCGTGAGCTTTGCGCCAGTCGTTTTCCACGATGGGCAAGGGTTATTGGTACGGCGCAACAGCGGAATCCGCAGCCTTAAAGATCTCAAAGGTCAGTCGATCTGTGTCGGCTCGGGTACCACGACCGAACAGAATCTGAATGATGCGTTCCAGTCGCTTGGGTTGCCTTACAAGCCAATCAAATATCAGGATCTCAACCAAGTGGTTGCTGGCTATCTCCAGGGACGTTGCCAGGCAATGACCTCAGACCGATCCCAACTGGCATCGGCCCGATCAGGATTTGAACGACCTGAGCAGCATGTGATTCTTGCCGATGTTCTCAGCAAAGAACCCCTGGCTCCCTTGTCGTCAGGTGGTGATCAAAAACTCTCAGACTCCATGCGCTGGGTGGTGTATGGAGTGATCACTGCAGAGGAGATGGGAATCACCCAGGCCAATGTGGACGACAAGCTGCAAGAGGCACAGAACAATCCTGATCTCACGAAGTTGAGGCGGTTTCTTGGAGTCGAAGGCGATCTAGGCAGCAAGCTGGGCCTCAGCAACGATTTCATGGTGAACGTGATCAGATCCACTGGAAACTACGGAGAGATCTACGACCGCCATCTGGGGCCTGACAGCGCTGTTCCAATCCCACGCGGACTCAATCAGTTGCATCGCGATGGAGGAGTCATTACTGCGCCTCCGTTTCAATGAAACGGAAAGGCTTCCCTTGGCTTGAGCTCATCTTGGTGGTCGCGGTTCTCACTGTTGTGGGGATTCTGGTCAATAACCTGGCAGTGAATCTGATCCGCACAGGCCTTGGACTCAGCTTCGAATGGCTCTGGCAGCCCGCTGGATTCGCCCTCAGCGAACACACACTTCCCTATCAACCTGGGGACAGCACAGCCTGGGCTTTGCTGGTGAGCTGGCTGAACAGTCTCCGGGTGATCGCTTGCAGCATCGTGCTGGCCACGGTGCTGGGTGTTGTGGCCGGAGCAGCGAGACGAAGTCTCAATCCCCTGCTCCGTCAGCTGGCGGGCCTGTACGTGGGCTTGATCCGCCAGATCCCCTTGCTGCTGCAGCTTCTCTTCTGGTATTTCGTGGCTTTTCTTGGCCTGCCGTCCGAACCGATGGCTCCCATCGGTGCGCTCATCAGCCTCTCGAATCAGGGAGTCGCGATTCTTGGGCTGAACCTGAGCGTGGAGTTCTCTGCGGTTCTGGTCGGCCTGAGCGTCTTCACCGGTGCGGCGATCGCGGAGGTCGTTCGCGGTGGACTCGACTCCGTCCCTAGGGGTCAGTGGGAAGCATTCAGGAGCTTGGGTATTGGCGAAACCCTCGGACTGAGGAGAGTTGTCTTGCCACAGGCTTTACCAGCAATTCTTCCGGCTCTGAGCAGTCAGTATTTAAATCTGGCCAAAAACAGCACCCTGGCAATCGCTGTTGGCTTTGCAGATCTCTACGCCGTAAGTGATACAGCGATCACCCAGACCGGAAGAGCCATCGAGGGATTCCTCATCCTTTTGCTGAGCTTTCTCGCACTCAATCTTCTCATCAATGGTGGCATGCAGTTGCTGAATCGAATCGTGGTTCGTCCTGTACAACGGACCTAGGATCGATCTGTTACTGCTGAGCCAATGAATTCCCGTCGCATCGCTGCGGTGCTGCTCGTGATCGCCGCAATCGCTGCGATCCTGCTGCCCTTTGCTTCCGCCACTCTTCTCACAATTGGAATTGGTGGGATCGCATTTGCAGCAGGAATCGGTCAGTTTCTGCGTCTTGGCGATGAGAGCAACAGTCAGGGGAAACTGTTTCGCGTTCTCTCAGGACTGCTGTATGTCGGTGGCGCAATCTTCATTCTGATTGATCCCATCGACAGTGAAGTCAGCCTCACCCTCTTTGCAGGCATCCTGCTGCTGGTGGAAGGTGTGATGGAGCTTGCCTCCGGAGCCAGTGCATCAGGTCCAGCCGGCGGCCTGAGCATTGTTGATGGCATACTCACTTCCTTGATTGGAGTTCTGCTGGTGGTGGAGTGGCCGTTCGACAGCCTCTGGGCCCTCGGAACTCTGTTCGGAGTCGCCTTGTTCACGTCAGCCATCAAACTGTTCAGCGCACCAGCGGAGCAGCCCGGGAGTTGATGACCGGGTCACGGACTGCGTATCGGAAACGACTTCTCCAGGCCAGACATCATCCCCTGCAGACACTGCTCAGTGTTGTGATCCTGGCCCTGATCATTTGGATCGTCTGGTCAACCGCTGCCTGGCTGGTTGTGGGAGCAGACTGGTCCGTCGTCACGGAGAATCTTCCGCTCTTCGCCCTAGGTTCCTACCCGGAGAACGAGCGCTGGAGACCGTTTCTCTGGCTGGGAATGCTTTGCCTGATGACGGCGGCCACCCTGCTGCAGCCTCTCCTGCCTGCACGTTGGCGAGTCAGCGGTTTAGCTCTTTCGTGGTGCTGGCTCGCCATGCTGCCCTTTGGCCTGCTGCTGCTTGCCGGCGGACCAGGATTGCAGACCGTGAGCTCGAGGGACTGGGGGGGGCTGACCCTGACGGTGCTGCTCACCGGCTTCAGCGGTTTGCTGGCCCTACCGCTTGGAATCTTGCTGGCCCTTGGACGCAGAAGCAAGCTGACACTGCCACGCCATCTCTGTCGCCTCTACATCGATGGCATGCGAGCAGTGCCGTTGATTGCCGTGCTCTTTTTCGGACAGCTGCTTCTTCCTCTGTTTCTGCCGGTCGAGATCGAAATCAATCGCGTACTCAGAGCCATCGTGGCTTTCGCGCTGTTCGCGGCCGCCTATGTCGCTGAAGATGTGCGCGGAGGCTTACAGGCCATTCCGGGCACGCAGCTCGAAGCAGCAGCAGCACTGGGGCTGGGTCCATGGCAGATCCAACAGCTGGTGGTCCTTCCTCAGGCACTGCGCGTGGCGGTGCCTGCACTGACCAATCAAGCCATTGGCCTGCTTCAGAACACGAGCTTGATGGCCATTCTTGGCTTGGTGGAACTGCTTGGAATCAGCCGCAGCCTGCTGGCCAATCCTGCCTATATCGGTCGACACCTCGAGACCTACATCTGGCTAGCAGGTCTGTACTGGTTGGTATGCACCGCCATGGCCCTCATGGCTCGTCAGCTTGAACGTCAGGGCCCCTCTGCCTCCACTTCAGCCATTCCTTCATGACTGTCTCCGTCAGAGCCGAATCAATCAGCAAGACCTTCAACGGTTCACAGAAAGCGCTCGATCAAGTGAACCTCAGCGTCAACCATGGTGAAGTGCTGGTCGTGATGGGGCCCTCCGGTTCCGGCAAGAGCACCCTGATTCGCACATTCAACGGGCTTGAAGCAATTGATGCCGGGAAGCTGGAGATCGTCGGCATTCCTCTGGATATGGAGCAGGATGAACGACAGATCCGGCGGATCCGTCGTCGTGTCGGGATGGTGTTCCAGCAATTCAACCTCTTCCCGCACCTCTCGATCCTCGACAACATCACGCTGGCGCCGATCCGAGTGAGAAAAATCAGCAAAGCTGATGCAGAAGCAAGGGCACACGGACTTCTGGCGCAGATGGGCATCGCCGATCAGGCCAGGAAATATCCCTCTGAACTGAGCGGGGGTCAGCAACAACGGGTGGCTATCGCCAGGGCACTGGCCATGGATCCAGAGCTGATGCTGTTTGACGAGCCCACCAGCGCTCTCGATCCAGAACGGGTCAAGGAGGTGCTGGATGCCATGCGAAGACTCGCTGCCGATGGCATGACGATGATCGTTGTGACCCATGAGCTCGGGTTCGCGCGTGAAGTCGCAGACCGGGTCTTGTTCATGGATGCAGGGCGGGTCGTGGAACTGACCGACTCCTCCACATTTTTCACCCAGGCGAAGGAGGAGCGCAGCAGGCGTTTTCTCAATCAAATGTCGCATTGATCACGATCCCAAGCGCAGGAACCTGTTTTTTGCCGGGGACCTGGCCATGGTGAGAACGTATTGAGGACGCGATCGGATGAGCGATCCATGCAGGCAACCCCGCCGTGACGCAGTGAGATCCGCTGTTTCAACCTGGTGGAGGGACCGCGTTTCAATGTTGATCCTCGACAACAGAAAGAGAGACGCCGCCAGCCTTTATCTGGAGTTCTGCTTGCCCGGCAGCCGAGCGGTCGAACTGTCGGCTCACCCACACCCTTAACGCGCTGTGGACCAACGCGAGAGGGTTCAGCAGCTTTGCGAGGACCACGCCGAAGATCTCCGCAGTCATGCAATCAACGTTGGAGAACATCGTCAGTGGGATCTGACCCTGCCCGTAGCGGTGATCGATGCCCGTTCCGACAGAAGACGATTCCATGTCACAGCGGTTGGGACGATCGGCAATGTTGTCCGGGTCTCCACGACCATCGACCATCCACTGATGCAACAGCTGTTCAAGCTGATCCAGACCAGGAGTGATGACTCCGCATTGGACCTGATGCTCAGTGATGCCGACTACGGAGAAGAGTTTGCAGCCATATTCGAGATGTATCGCGAAGAGCGAAGCGGTGGAGCACCTCTATGGAGCGCATCAGATGCAGCATCATTTGTGGTCAAATCCAAGCAGGCATTCGACGACCGAGAGCTTGCGATCGTGGCTCTTCTGCCAAGCGATCCACATGACGTCGTGACGTTTGGCATCCCGCTTCGCTACTACGGGATTGAGACAAGCTGATCAACACGGTCATGGAGTCGCAGCAGCGCATCCTCTGCCGCCGAGAGCTCCCGTTCGGTCAACAACCAACGCTCGTTCCCGAACGGCAGACTGGCCACCTGATCAGATAGTTCCAGCTGCAGCTGCTCGCATCGCTCAGCCAGAGTCGCGCTGAGCTGAAGAAAATGCCTCTGAATCAAGCAGGAGGGTGCAGCGATGGTCAAAATGATCCCCTTGCATAGACGGATGAAAGTCTGGCACAAGAGCTTGAATTCTGGGCCTTGATCTGTTGATGCATCACCAGTGCTGAAACTCCTCTGGGAGATGGCTCCCTGCCTCATCGGGGGGGCAGTCCTCGGACGATGGCGACCGCAGTGGATCGCCCCCCTCGCGCTTCCACTGGTGCGTTTCGGCGTTCCTGTGAGCCTGATGGGGCTGCTGCTGCATGGCGGCCTCAACGGTTCGTTATTTGGGATGGCGCTTCTTTCCGTTACAGCCATCGCCCTGATGATGATGATCCTGCACTGGCTGAGTGCCGGCATCCCCGCTCTGGGCCGAGCTGATCTGCAGCTGGGCAGCTGCATTGGCAACACCGCTTACTTCGGGATTCCAGCCACCCTGGCCCTGCTTCCACCGGAAGCGCTGCCGGTGAGCATCGGCTACGACCTTGGCGCAACCTTGTTGGTCTGGAGTCTGGGACCTGTTTGGCTGAACCGACAAAGCAAAACACCAAGGACCGGTGAGCGCTGGCGGGATTTGCTTGGACATCTCAGTGCAAGCCCAGCCACAAGAGGGCTGCTCGGAGCACTGATCGTGAAGGCAACCCCGTGGCATGAACTGATCCGTGATGCTCTTTGGCTGCCTTCACGTGCGGTCATCGTGCTGGCTCTGGTTGTGGTGGGGATGCGACTTGGGGATATTGCAGCACGAAAGTGGAAGGGACCAGAAATCGATCTGAGTGCACCACTGATCTGCAAACTTGTCTTGTTTCCTTCCCTGATGTTGCTGATCAGCCTGACCTTTCCGCTGCCTGGTTATGCCCGCCAGGCGTTGGTTCTGCAGGCGGCCGCCCCAACCGCGATCTCCGTTCTGCTCATCGCCGAATCCGAACAACTGAACGGCGCCAGACCGGCACAACTGATTCTGATCAGCACACTGGCAGCTCTGATCAGTGTCCCGATCTGGAGCCTGCTGATCAGTCCACTGAGCGGAACACCCGGAACGTGAGATTGAGCCTTGGTTGTTTCACCCGCTTTCTCACCGGCAAGCCATGCATCCAAAGCCTTTGACAATCAGGATCCATCAGCAGAAGGTCGCCATCAGCGAGAGTGAGATCGCAGCGTGTTCCAGTGAATCGATGGCGGAACTGCAGATCTCTGCTTGATCCGAACGACAACGATGCGATCGGAAACGAGGCATCAATCTCCGGTTCGTCATCGGCGTGCCACCCCATGCGGTCCTGGCCATCGCGATAGAGATTGAAAAGACAGCCGTTGAAGGGCGCTGAGCTCCTGGATGAGACGTGGTCCAGCAGTGGCAGGAACCAGTCCGGCCAGCCCTCACCTCGATGCAGCGCACCGCTGTAGCGATAGGACACTTGGCGATCAGCCAGAAAAGCCGTCAGCCTTGGCACCAGATGCCATCGTCCATAGACACGAACCTGCGGCTGGTCCCAGCTGATCTGCTCCACACAGCGATCCATCCAGATCTGGCTGACGTCAGGAGGCAGCCAGCCTGGTTGGTGGGCCCAGTTCATGACTTCAAGGGCCTCGTCTGCGGCCATCCCCAGCACACCATCACGGTGGAGCACTCTGGCGCCCGCGCCGGCCTGATGGAGCGTGAAGACGGATAACAGCGGGAGTGAAGTTGCCGACCACAGCCCATAGATTGCAGCCATGGGAGCACGGATCACGCTGGAAACGTTCCTGAAGCGAGCAAAACAGCGCTTCGGTGATCAGTTCGACTACTCCGGCATCCAATGGCGGAGCTTTAAGAGCCCTGTGAAAATCCGCTGTTGCAAGCACCCTGTTCAGGAAATCACCATCACGCCTGAACGGCACCTACAGACCACTGGCGGTTGCAAATACTGTCTGCGGGAGCGACGTGTTGAAGCGCTCGAGCGTGAACTCAACAGAACATCCGCCCAGCCAGTCGCCGAGGTGGTTCGCTCCACTGCCAAGGTGATGGCATCCGAGTGAAAGAGGGCTTCAGCCGTGCAGCTTTTCAAACCAGAAGCCTGCAAGCTGCCAACTCGACAGCAGGAAGATGCCCAGAAACAACCAGTTGAGCCAGGCAGGGCGCTCCTTCTTTTCAAACATTCGGGCTGAGGTGGGAGATGTCATTGTCACCCAGCAGCGCAGCCAATCAATCGAAGTTGAGTGAACTGGGTTGATTGATCAAGCGTTATCAATCAATCTTCAGCGCCCTTTTGAGATCGTGCATGCCCTCGAGCTGCTGATGAACGGCCTTCAGCTGTCTCTGAATGTGATCGCTTTGGGGAAGACCACTGAGTGAAGCGAGTGCGAGCTCCAGGTGATGCTTGGCATCAATCAGCAGACGACAGTCAAGACTTCCAGGTTCATAGCTCATTCGCAAAAAGCACCTAAGACCATTCAGCGACAGGCAGCAGTGATCAGCTGTGTGAATCACAACACTCTGATGTGTTGATCATGGTTCCAGCCCCTGATCAAACGCTTCAGGCCGATCCAGAGGACGAACAAATCATCGGGGACCTAGGTCCTGCGGAGCCGGCGAAGACTGCAGCATCAACCGGAGACAGCTTCGACGTCAACGACATTCACCGGCTCCATGAATTGATCCGTGAGGTAGCGAAGCGTGCGGTTACGGATCACCTCAACCTCCATGGCATTCCAGGCGCCGCCAATCAGGCAACCCACAAGGGGAATTGTCTTGGTGATCAAGGCTCTATGAGTCACCCTTCGCCCGAACACTCTTGTGATCACAGCATTGATCAACCGCAGACCGCGTTGATTGATCAATCTGACCACCACATCACGCGTTGCGGTCTTTGCAGCCTTGAGACCGAACTCCACAGCCAACTGACTGATCAGGCTCGAGCCGAGCACGGGAACAAGCAGCTCGTAGCGAGCTGTGTCGCTATCGAGGAAGCCTGGAATCAACAGTTCGGCGGCACAGGCCGCAGCAAACAGCTGGGCGCGGGTAGTGACGGAAAGATCAGCAAGTGCACCCGCCACACTCAGCAGCGGATTAGCCGCCAGCCCCATGGCAGCTCCCGCCGTGACAACGCGCAGACGCACGTCACTGAATGCTTGCTCCGCAAGCTCGTAGCTTGTGGCATCCGGAAAGCGTCGCCGGAGCAGCATCACCTCCTGACGGACTTTGCAGACGTCAAAACTCATCACCCAATCGAGATAGTCGGCGACCGAACTGAGCGGCAACGCAGTCTCCCGATTGAGCAGTTCATTTTATCGGCAATGATCGCTGAGATCATGCTCAAGGCCCTCAAACCAGATGCAGTGGCATGAAACGACGATGATCGTGGTCTGGAATCTGTTCGGGATCCTGATCCAAGGCAGCCTGAAAAGATGAACGCCCATATCCCGTCAACAGACGGAAACGTCACCATTGACCGAATGAATTCCGGCTTCGGCGATGAACGCCTGATCTTTCCTGCGACGCAGCGCAACCGGATCCCGATCGGGGATGTGCTGGCGAAGCAGCTTCCAGCCAGTGGATTGATTCTTGAAATTGCCAGCGGATCGGGCGAACACGGTGTCACCTTCCAGAAACGCTTTCCATCGCTTATCTGGCAATGCAGCGATCCTGATCCTGAGCATTGCCGCAGCATCGATTCCTGGATCCGCCATGAGCAGCTGAAACTGAAGATGCCACCAGCCCTGCAACTGGACATCAGAGACACGGCTCTGACGCAACAACTGGGAGAACCCTTGCAGGCAATCGTGGCGATCAACCTGCTCCACATTTCCGCCTGGGACTGCACCACCGCTCTGCTGAGGCAATCAGCGGCGCTGCTGCCAAATGGTGGAACGCTTTGCGTTTACGGCCCGTTCTGCGTCGATGGTCATCACGTCAGTGAGAGCAATCAAAGCTTTGATGACTCCCTGCGCCAGAGAAATCCTGCCTGGGGAGTACGAGACCAGACGACGGTGCTGAAACAAGCCTGCGAAGAGGGCTTGACGCTTCAGAACATCACCTTGATGCCCGCCAACAATCGCATGATCACCTGGGTCCGCTGAGACCATGAGAGCCTGCGCCGAAACCCAGCAACAACCGCAAGCAATCATCACAGCCCCAACACCGCGCCAAAAGCTTAATAGCTGCTTGGAGGCAACTGCACAGCTACTACAGAGTTGCTTTAGAGCTACTTGAAGCTATGGTGAAGCTGACGTGAAGACCCAGCCGATGGCGCCCCCACGGGAAAACCAGGTGAAGCTCACGGTTTCCGTTCCACCGAGCCTGCACGTGCTGCTGCGCAGCTGGGCTCAGTGCGAGGGACGTGAGCTCACCAGCGTGGTCCTGCAGTGTGTCGAGCTGTCAGTACGACAACTGAAAAGCAACGGTTCGATCCCTGCCGGTGCAGTCCGGAACTACGAAGTGGCCTGCGAGGAACGTCTGGCCGCCGGCAGCGCAACGCCATGAACATCGCTCAGATCGAGGAGGCCCTGCTCGCCCCCTGCATGGATTCCGTGATTGCCGTCACGGAGCGCTATCAATTCCTGGAAATCCATCGCGGCGCACGCGTTTTCACTGCCTATAGGGAGATCGACCATGTGATGTACCTGGGGTTTCATAACGATCTGAGCGACCAGGCGCTCAAACAGCTCAGAGAGCGAGGCTTCCAATTGCTGGAGGCAAGGGAAGGCACCCGTCGAGAGCACCGGTTGCTTCTCCTGACACTGAAGGAGATCGGCTATTCCCACAGTTACGGAGAGGGCTATTACGAGGCATCGAGATCTCTGGCTCGCCATTTGCGCAACCTCGGGTGGCCGCTGGGAGCCCTCGTACAGCTGCTCAGCAGACCACACATCAACAGGGAAGATCCCATCAGCTGACGCTAAAAATCCATCCAGTCCCCCGGTCCGTACCAACCGAAAGGCATGTCCCCCCAGTCGTCATCCATCCCATCCTGGTTCGCGGGAATCGGACCTGAACTGGGCTGAGATCCGTCGATACAGCCCTCCGGGGTTGTGAAACCACTGGAGAAAGCCTCACAGTTCACGAGACCTTGCTGAGCCCTCGCCTCCGAGGCCACACAACACAACAACAACGAGGCTGCAGCACAAGCAAGCAGGCGCATGATCAATCCGCTGACAACTCGATTCTGATGCGGGTCAGCAAGGGATGACCTGCTGCAAAGGCTGAAGCCCAGCCCATTGCTGCAGCGCACTCCAGGAGCGCAGACGTTGCTCAATCCAGGCATGACCCAATGCATTGAGATGAATGCCATCGGGCTCGAGCCACTGCAACCAGTCTGGCTCCGCCTGCATGGACTGGTGAAGGCCTAGGTAAGGAACATCCACCTCCAGACAGGCTTCCTCGATCTGCGCTTCATGCACAGCGATGTCGCCATTGCTGTACCAGAGACAGCCGGCGAATGGCATGGCCTGTTCATCGACGGGCGTGAGCCCCAGAACAAACACCGATCCATGGGGCTGAATGGCCCGCAGCAGCTGCTCAAATCCAAAGCGAAAAGCCTGCGCATCGAGGGGTTGCCTGCCATCCATACGACCGACCCGAGCCGTGTCATTCAGCCCCACCGACAGCAACAGGGCCTCGGGCTTCTTCCGACGTAATTCCCCTCGGCAAGACCACTCGCGTTCCCACCGGGCTGACACCGCCTCAAGACCATCACCGCGAATCCCGAGCCCATAGATCAGCGGTGCATCCGGAAGTTCCATCCAATGGCAGCGAAGCCGTTCACACCATCCGCCTCGCTCCCGGTCGCCCCAGCCCACCACTCCGCTGTCTCCGATCACGATCAGTTGACGGGGAGCCCGCATCAATCCACTGCTGTTCGGCTTAACAGAGGTCAGCTTTGCAGCCAGTGCTGCCTTGACCGATCACTCAGCCATTCACCGATCAGGGTCAGCGCCGCATAGGTGGTGATCAACAACAACACCGCCGCCCAGTGAAAGGAGCTGAGCGACTCCAGCAGCTGCCAGCCGAGACCGCTTCCACCGATCAGACCAACCACCACCGTTTCACGCAGGATCACATCACTGCGATAGGCGCCATAGGCGAGATGGGAGGGACTCCTGGGGCTGAGCAAGCCGTACAGCCAGCCCACCTGCGGGGACGCTCCGCTGCTGGCCAGAGCAACTTGAACGGAGTCGTCCTGCTGCTCCAGACCATCCTGGAGCAAACGCCCCATGACGCCGCTGTTGTGCAGCCCCAGAGCCAGCGCACCAATGGCCAGGGTTGGCTGGTTGCTCAGCAAGAGCAGAAGTACCGCCAGAGGTGGGGGGATCACCCGAACGACAACCCAGAAACCATTCACGCAGCGTTGCCAGAGCCGCGCGGGGGTGAACAGCAACAGCAACGGCGGCAAACCGATGGCGATGCCGGCCGCCAGCAGGGTCAGGATCAAGGTTTCCCACAACATCGACAACCAGGGAAGCTCCTGAGCCGCCTGCTGAAGGCTGCTGAAATCAGGCCATTGCTCAGGAAGCCAGCTCAAGGAGCCGGAGTCGGGAAACAGGCAAGCGAGCCAGACAGCACCAAGACCCGCTGACAACAGCACTGCCAGAGAAAACCAAAGCACCCGGCGCTGTCCGAATTGAGCCTCTTCGCTCCAGCTCCTCCAGCAGCGAAGTCCCTGCTCCAAGACAATGGTGACGGCGGTCAACAACCACAGTCCTGTCCAGAGTTCATGAAACTGCAGCGACTTCAGACTCAGTTCCAGATCCATCCCCAGACCGCCAAGTCCAAAGACCCCCAACAACGTGGCACTGCGAAGGGCACACTCCAGTCGATAGCCCCCGTAACTCACCAGCACCGAGCCCATGGCGGGTGACAACGCCGTCACACAGGCCGCTATGGGTGAAGACCCGGTCTGGAGCATGGCCTGCAGGCGGGACGGATCAAGGCTCTGCAGCTGATCGCGCCACACCCGGGCGATCAGGCATGAATAGGGAATCGAGATCGCCAGTACCGCGACCCAGGGATGTAGCCCAAGCACCTGCAGCAGCAGCAGTCCCCAGATCAGTTCATGAACGGAGCGGGGCAAGGCCATCAGGCGCCGGAGCAGGGTCGCCGGCCAGTCAGGAAGACACCAGGTGAGCCAGAGACGTTCGCAACTCAGACACCCCAGTAAGACACCGAGCACCAGACTGCAGCTCCATCCGGTCAGTGCCGTGGCGACCGTCACCTGCAAGCCGACCAGCAACGCCTTCAACAATGCAGGGTTCATAGAAGGGCTGACCGCACCGACCACGAACGAGCCCAGAATCTCGGCTCCGCCACCGTGGGCTCCGTTCAACACCACAAGCAGCACCGGCAGCAGAGCAAGAGCCGGCAACAGAACCAGAGCTGGTGCAGTGGGCCGCATCGGAGCGATCACGGTGCATACAAATCGCGGAGATCAGCTGCTGAGACGGCCTTTGCAGGCGCATCGATCACAAGCCGTCCTGCGCGCAGACCGAGCACGCGATCAAAGCGATCGATCAGCTCCGGGCGATGCAAGGACACCACCACTGCCTGCGCACCACTGCGCAGAGTGCCATCCAGCTCAGAGGTCAGAAGCCGCTCCAATACTTCAGAGGCAATGGCGGGATCAAGACTGGCGAGGGGTTCATCCGCCAGCATCAGATCAGGCTGTTGTCGAAACAGTCGGGCCAGGGCCACGCGCTGCCGTTGGCCGCCTGAAAGCTGGCCCACAGAACGATCAAGCCCAGCGTCAGCCAGCAGGGGTTCCTCCAGACCTGCCTGGCGCAGGCAGGATCGGCTGGCCTCCGCATCAACGCGAAACAACAGGTTGGCCAGGGCCCAAGGCAGGCGGCGGCGGCCAAGTGCACCGGCATTGACATTCTGACCAATGCTGAGCTCTTCGATCAGACGCAGGTCCTGCCAGAGGGTGCCGATCCGTGCGCGTTGTCGCCGGCTGAGCGACGCGAGCGACGCTCCCTGAAACAGAACGCGGCCTGCAGCGGGGAGCAGGCTGCCGTTGAAAACCCCGATCAATGAACTCTTGCCGGCCCCGCTGCGACCGAGCAGGGCAATTCGCTCACCGTTCTGGAGCTTGAGAGTGACAGCGTTCAGCCGATCCCCATGGGGACCAGCAAGACGCACCTCATCGAGCTCCAGGAGCGCTGTCACCTGATCTTGCCCAACTCCCGGCCAACCTTTTCAATCGGCTTGTACTGACTCGCCTCCGCTGAAATGAACCGCTTGGCGGCAAAGAGCTCAAGGATGGTCACCTGACGTGGCGTGGTGGGCTGGAGACCCAGGATCGCCTTCTGAAGACGCGTGGTGAAGCCCTTTCCGAACCGCTGATCCAGCTTCGGCCGAACGACCCAGTGGTAGTCAACGTATTCAGGAGTTCGCCAGATCACACTCACCTTCTCGGTGTTCACGCGCCCGTCTTTCACCGCCGACGTCCAGACCTGCTCATTGAGGGCACCCGCTTCGTAGGCACCGCTTTGCACCACTGCGATGGTGGCGTCATGACTGCCGCTGAATCCGGCCCGCGCGCCACTGAACTGATTTGGGGTAACTCCGGCCTTGGCAAGAAAATGCTGTGGCATCAAACGGCCGGAGGTCGAACTCTCTGAACCGAAAGAGAACCGCTTGCCTCGCAGACTGGTCAGACCGTTGATCGAGCTGATTGGTTGCAGACCAGAGCTTGTGTTGGCGATGAAGACACTGCGGAAGCGTGCATCAATGTCGCGCTGAGCAAGAACCTGAGCCCCGGGCGTCTGCAGGCGCGCCTGCACACCGGTCAAGCCACCAAACCAGACAAGATCCAGTCCACCGGTGCGAAAAGCGCTCACAGCCGCTGGGTAATTGCTGACCGGTACGTAGCGCACCTTGACCTTGAGCCGATCACTCAATTCGTCTGCCAACTGGCCATAAAGACGATTGAGTCGCTCAGGATTCTGATCAGGAATGGCACCCACCTTGAGTGTGGGCTGGGCCACAACAGGCAAGACCGTTACCCCTTGGCAAAGCAATAGGGCCAGCAAGGCAACGGCCCGGGGTTCTCGGAAAGGCATGTCTCTAGAGACGCAATTGGATGATCTGACCGGTTTGCGACCTCAGCCGGCGGGAAGCAAGCGGGCGAGGCGTGAGAGGCCATCTGCGATCGTCTCACGCGAGACAGCACAGGAGAGACGAACGCAGCGGTCATCGCCAAAGGCTCCGCCAGGAACGATGGCCAGGCCCTCCTTTTCCAGTGCTCTCTGGCAGAAGCTCACCGAATCACCGCAGCCGTCCGGAAGCTGAGGAAAGGCATAGAAGGCCCCTTTGGGAGGAACGAGTGTGATACCAGGCAAGGCCTGGAGCCCATCAACAAGAATGGTCCTGCGCTTGTTGTAGCTCTGAGCCATCTCTCTGACGCAGTCTCTGGGACCCTCGATGGCCGCGATGGCACCTCTCTGAGCAAAGCTGCAAACATTGCTGGTGCTCTGGCTCTGAAGAGCGGATGCAGCCTTAATCACTGAGGCGGGGCCACTGAGATAGCCAAGACGCCATCCGGTCATCGCCCAGCCCTTTGCGAAGCCATTCACCATGAAACATCGTTCTCTGAGATCAGGTGCCAGAGCAGCGAAACTGTGATGCTCGATGCCGTCATCGAGAAGATATTCATAGATTTCATCTGTCATGACCAGCAGACGCGTATGACGCCGCACCAGCTCGGCCAGTTGCTGCAACTCATCAAGACTGAGGACCTGGCCGGTTGGGTTACCCGGTGAGTTGATCACCAGCAAGCGGGTGGCCGGGGTGATCGCGGCCTCGAGAGCCTCCATGTCCAGGCGGAAACCGTTCAGCGCCGATGACGGAACTGAGATGGGCTGGGCACCCGCCAGGCGGGCCATCTCTGGATAGCTGAGCCAGTAGGGCGCAGGAATCAACACCTCATCGCCAGGATTGAGCAACACCTGGAACAGGTTGAAGATGGCCTGTTTCCCACCGTTGGTCACCAGCACCTCATCTGCCGATGTGGGAAGAGCGTTTTCGTTGGTGATCTTGGTGGCGATCGCCTCTCTCAGAGCAGGGTCTCCAGCAGCTGGCCCATACCGCGTCACTCCATCACGAAGCGCCTGGATTGAGGCCTCAACAATGAATGAGGGTGTGCCGAAATCGGGTTCCCCGGCACTGAGACTGCAGATATCGCGCCCTTGCTGTTGCAAGGCCTTGGCCCTTGCACTGATGGCCAGGGTGAGCGAAGGCTGGAGGGCTTCAGCCCGGCTTGAAAGGGGTAGCGGGCGTGACATCGGAGCGGCACCCCTCCAGTGGATGCGCAGGTAGAAGCTTGATCATCCTGCCTGATGTGGTGTCAAAAACAACAGTGAAGACGTGCAGTCAAAGACAACAAAGAAACGATTCACTCAGCCAGCCTCCTGACCATGGATCATGGCGGGATGGATAGTGACGACATTGCTCTGAGCTGGGTGCTGGCCTCGCGCAGGCCTGAGCAGCTGGCGAAGTTCTATGCGGATCTTCTGGGCAGCATCGCCGAACCGGGGGTGGCCGCCCATCACTGGATTGTTCCTTTGCAGGCGCAGGGAAGTCTCCAGATCTACACACCATCAGGCAAGCGTCCATGGCCTGAGTCTGGCTCCGCGCTGGCGCCATGTCTGCAACGGCGGGCAAAGGCCGACCCCCTGCTGGAGCTGCAGTCCTGGCTTCACCATGTGATTCAACTCGGAGGCAAGAGCACGGAAGAGCCGAGATTGGAAAGCTTCGGCGCGGAATGCTGGCTGGAGGATCCAGAGGGGCAGAGGTTCCTGCTGCTAGTGCTCAGATCTGAATCTGCTGAAACGACGATTGGATGACAGAACCACAGCGGAAGCGGCTGAAGTGTCCTGAGCAGAAGCCTCGGGTTGTTGTTGGTCGTGGCAATCCGAATGCTCGCCTGATGCTGATCGGCGAAGCACCCGGAGCTGAAGAGGATGCCCGTGGTTTGCCGTTCGTGGGTCGCTCAGGACAGCTGCTCAGTGAACTGATGAAGGAAGCAGGCCTGGATGAACAGCGCCAGCTCTACATCTGCAATGTGATCAAGTGCAGGCCACCCAACAACCGCAAGCCCACATCCAAAGAGATCGAGATTTCCAGACCATGGCTGAAGCAACAGATCGATCTGATTGATCCGGCACTTGTGTTGCTTTCAGGAGCAACAGCCCTGCAGGCGGTGCTTGGTACCCGTAGCGGCATCAGCAAGCTGAGGGGCCAGTGGCAGAACCATGAGGGTCGCGACTTCATGCCCGTGTTTCATCCCTCATACCTGTTGCGCTTCCGCTCTCGCGAGGCTGGAACACCCCAGGATCTGACACTGCAGGACCTGCGAGAGGCCCGACACAGACTGCATCTGCTGTCGGGGAGCTGAGCCGTCCAGCCGAACCGAAATCGATGGTCCGTTCAATGTCATAGGCGGCGCGACTGGGACAAACGCAAGTCATTGCGCCGACGTCTATGCCAAGGTTTGGCTCAGAACCCGTCCGATCCATGACCGGCACCTTGACCAGTGCTCCTGAAAGCAGCAGTGAAGTTGCCATCAATCCCCGTTACGACACGGTGATTCGCCGGCGAAGCACGCGAACGGTCATGGTCGGCGAAGTCCCCATCGGCAGTGAGCATCCGGTTGCGGTTCAGTCGATGATCAATGAGGACACCCTCGACATCGAAGGATCCGTGGCAGGCATCCTTCGACTGGTAGATGTCGGCTGCGAGATCGTGCGAGTGACCACGCCCACGCTGGCTCACGCCAAGGCCATGGGCCAGATTCGCGCGGCTTTGCGCGCCCAGGGATGCAATGTTCCGCTTGTGGCAGATGTTCACCACAACGGCATTCGGATTGCTCTGGAAGTGGTCAAGCACGTGGACAAGGTGCGGATCAATCCTGGTCTGTTCGTGTTCGACAAACCGGACCCCAACCGGCAGGACTTCAGTCAGGAGGAATTCGATGCCATCGGAGAGCGCATCAAGGACAAATTCTCACCATTAGTTGAGGCACTGAAGAAGGAGAACAAAGCCCTGCGCATCGGGGTGAATCACGGCTCCCTTGCGGAGCGCATGTTGTTCACCTACGGCGATACCCCCGAGGGAATGGTGGCGTCGGCCATGGAATTTGTGCGGATCTGCGACGACCTTCATTTCCACAACATCGTGATTTCGATGAAGGCGTCCAGAGCCCCAGTGATGCTTGCTGCCTATCGGATGATGGCCGACACGCTCGACAACGCAGGCTTCAATTTCCCCTTGCACCTTGGAGTCACCGAAGCCGGTGATGGGGATTACGGCCGCATCAAGAGCACCGCAGGAATCGCAACTCTGCTGTCCGAGGGGCTTGGAGACACGATCCGAGTTTCGCTGACTGAATCTCCTGAGAAGGAAATCCCCGTCTGCTACTCGATTCTTCAGGCCATTGGCTTACGCAAGACCATGGTCGAATACGTGGCCTGCCCAAGCTGTGGTCGCACTTTGTTTAATCTTGAGGAGGTGCTGAATCAGGTGAGAAACGCAACCTCTCACCTCTCGGGACTGGACATCGCCGTGATGGGATGCATTGTGAACGGTCCAGGTGAGATGGCAGACGCTGACTACGGTTATGTCGGTAAAGGGCCTGGCACCATCGCGCTTTACCGAGGGCGTGAAGAGATCCGCAAAGTACCGGAAGCCGATGGTGTTCAAGCCTTAATTCAGCTGATCAAAGACGACGGACGCTGGGTAGATCCTGCCTGAACTCGTTAATCTAAAGAGACGGGCCTAAAGGACATCAATGACCACTAAAAGTCCTCGATCGCCTTTTTCACAGCACAGAGGTCTGCTGCTGATTCTTGGGGCAGGTGGTTTGACCACAGCCATTGCTGTTGCGGCACCCGGTCTTGGGCTCCCCAGCACCAATTCCTCTTCGATCACCAACAGCCCCAAGGAGGTCATCGACCAGGTCTGGCAGATCGTTTACAGAGATTTTCTGGACTCTTCAGGAAAGTATTCCCCTGAAACGTGGACCAGCTTGAGAAGAGATCTGCTGGCTAAAAGCTATGCAGGCACGGATGAGTCCTATGAAGCGATCCGAGGCATGCTCGCCAGCCTCGACGATCCCTACACACGCTTCCTGGACCCAAAAGAGTTCAAGGAGATGCAGATCGACACCTCCGGAGAGCTCACGGGAGTTGGCATCCAGATCACCCTGGACAAAGACACCAAAGAGATTCTGGTGGTGTCTCCGATTGAAGGAACCCCTGCCTCCAGAGCCGGAGTGCAGCCCAAGGATGTGATCGTCTCGATCGACGGCCAGTCCACGAAAGGAATGACCACGGAGGATGCTGTCAAGTTGATCCGAGGCCAGGAAGGCAGCCAGGTGACCCTCGGACTGCGACGGAAGGGGGAAGTGGTGACGGTGCCTCTCAAGAGAGCACGTATCGAAATTCATGCGGTCGAAAGTCGGCTGAACACAGCAGGCGATGGCAAGAAGGTCGGCTACATCCGACTCAAACAATTCAATGCCAATGCCGCCCGGGAGATGCGAGCCGCTATCCGGGAGCTCGAAAAAGAGGGCGCTCAGGGCTACGTGCTCGATCTGCGCAGTAATCCTGGTGGGCTGCTGGAAGCCAGCATCGACATCGCAAGGCAATGGCTGGATGAAGGCACCATCGTCAGCACCAAGACCAGAGACGGCATTCAGGACGTCCGACGCGCCACCGGCAGTGCACTGACCAACAGTCCGGTTGTGGTGCTGGTGAATGAAGGTTCAGCCAGTGCCAGCGAGATTCTCTCCGGCGCTCTCCAAGACAACAATCGAGCTGTTCTGGTTGGTCAGAAGACTTTTGGCAAGGGTTTGGTGCAGTCCGTCCGCGGCCTTTCGGATGGATCCGGGTTGACGGTCACCATCGCCAAGTACCTCACACCCAAAGGCACCGATATCCACAAGAACGGCATCCGCCCGGATGTGGACGTGAAATTGAGCGATCAGGAGATCGAATCGCTGACCGTCGAGCAGCTTGGCACCGGCAAAGACAGTCAGTACCGAGCTGCTGAAACCACCCTGATCAAAGCGCTGCGCTCACCGCAACGTGGTCAGGCCTATCAACCGGGATCCGCAAACCTGCGTTCCGCCCTTCAGCGGTAGGGAAACAATCCGAATCCTTCACGTTCACTCCGGCTTCCAGTGGGAACTGGGTTCCGACTGACCGGGGCTGTTGCCATTGGGGGCATGGACACAGGGCTTTGCTTAATCCTACGCACCATGCTTCTGCAGCCTCCGGCTGCATTGATGGCACCATCCACAGCAGCCAGCTGAATACGTTGTCCCCACTGCGGTTCCCATCCCCAGACCTGCCCCTGGCGGTCAAGAAGATCAACAGCCTGCGCACGGCTCAACTGTCTCTCTCGCAACAGGCATGTGGCTGTAGCCAATGATGCGAGCTGAAGAGATGAGGTGCGCCCTGCCATGGGTGCTGTGGGGTAACGGGGCATTGGCCTTGAAACGGGCATGACGGGACGCCCCCCGCCGACAGGAAACCCTCCGATGGGAAGCCCCCCCCTCGGAACACCTCCTATCGGAACACCTCCCATCGGAAGAGCGCCCATGGGAACACCGCCCATCGGCATGGAGCCATTGCCACCGAACTGACCGAGCGCAGCCAGCGCCAGTTGCATCAGTATTGAATTCATGATTGATCTCCATACATGTGAGTAAAAAGGCGTGATCGTCGTCGTTCAGACACGCACCTGACTTCCGCAGTAGCGATCGAACAGCTGCAGAACATCGCGGGGAGGGAGCTTGGCGGTGTACCTGGCTTCAAGTTCAGCCAACTGCTGCTGACGGGGATAAACACGGATTGAACGCACTTCCGCCGGATGGCTGCGGGCAAGCGCTGAATACATGGCGCGATGGTGCTGCCGATCGGAAATGGGGCCTCCCGCGCAGCGCTGCATGCGATGGGTCGCCTCATGAGCAAGGGTGTCCCAAACCTGGGCTGGGGACCTGTGCGAGCGACAGACCACAAGGGTGTCGCTGCTTGGGTGATACAAGCCCTGGAGCCCTCGTTGAGAGCAATCTTTCTGAACCACGCGTACACCAGCCCGGGTGAGCTTGTTGCGCAGAACATCTATGGCTTCCCAGGACACAGCCTGCGCCGGAATGGCAGCAAGCAATGGCAGGCAGACCACTGGAAGCCAACAACACCAACATCGAAGCAAAGGTCGGTTCAAAGGCCCTGAACAGCGTGGGACTGTTCCAAGCTCTTATGCGGATACCAAAAAACCATCACCCAAATGGGTGATGGTTATGAGTGAATGTGACTGGCGTAGAAAGAAAGGGACTGATCGGTTCAGGCAACAGGCTGCATCAAGCCGCCACCCGGGCTTGAATCGTCATCGTCATTATTTTGCGAATCGTCCTGCCAAAGGGCATAAACGCCGAGAGCAGCAGCTCCGACAAGGCTCGAAAACAGACCCATAGGACCCACTGCGCTGATCGGATCGATGAATTCGCCCACGTGGTCAATTTATCTCTGCGTAGTGTAACGAACAATTGCGCATTGTGTAAGAACTTTCTCATCTTGGCCCGGCCAGCAAGATCGGCGCCGAGGGTCAAACGCTGAGAACGGCCTCGTTACGTGCGGTTTGCTGCTTTTCACGCTCGTCGGCGGTGAGCCCATCGACACCAGGAATCTGAGCTGCCATCTGCTCAAGCCAGCTCTTGATTTCCTCAAGCTGCTTCTCCATCGGCAACACGCCGAGGCCTCTGGCCATCACCTTGGCAGTCGCACCAGACCCGGCCTGATAGACAAGTCGCCCATGCAGATGCTGCGGCAATCCCTGGCGTAGCAGTCGGAAAGCAGGCTCTTCCATCGGTGTTTCCAAGGCAATGTTCGGCTTCTCTGGACGGATGCGTGAAAAACCGCAGCGCTTGGCCAGAAGCTTCAGGTCCATCAGCTGCAGCAGCGACTGAACCGGACCGGGCAGAGCGCCGTAGCGATCGGTCCAAATCGCTGCAAGCTCAACCAAAGACTCGCTTGTGAGACACTCTGCTGCCGATCGATAAGCCGCCATCTTCTCGTCGGCATCAGTGATCCAGTCAGCGGGAATGAACGCAGTGACCTGCAGATCCACCTGGGTGTCATCAACCGCAGGGATGTCCTGGCCCTGGATCTCGGCCAGGGATTCCTGAAGCATCTCCATGTAGAGATCGAAACCGATGGCTTCCATCTGCCCGCTCTGCTGAACGCCCAACAGATTTCCGACCCCGCGGATCTCCATATCCCGCATCGCCAGCTGGTAACCACTACCCAGCTGAGCAAATTCCTGAATAGCCCTCAGTCGCTGCCGTGCCGCCTCACTGAGAGAAGCGTTACCCGGATAAAACAGCCAGGCGTGGGCCTGAATGCCACTGCGACCAACACGTCCCCTCAACTGATAGAGCTGCGCCAGACCGAATCGATGCGCATCCTCGATCAGGATTGTGTTGACTCTGGGGATATCGAGACCGCTTTCCACGATCGTGGTGCAAAGCATCACATCAGCTTCTCCGCCGTTGAAAGCCACCATGGCGCTCTCCAGCTCGCCCTCGGCCATCTGTCCGTGCGCCACGAGCAGCCGCAGGCCTGGAAGCATCTGACGCAGCTGACCAGCCACCTCTTCAATGCCCTCAACCCTTGGGACCACGTAAAACACCTGCCCACCGCGATCGAGCTCCTGACGGATGGCACTGCGAACCGCCTCTTCATCAATAGAAGCCAGATGGGTCTTGATCGGTCGGCGCAATGGCGGAGGCGTGGTGATCAGACTCATCTCCCGCACTCCCGACAGACTCATGTAGAGCGTGCGTGGAATCGGCGTCGCTGAAAGAGTGAGCACGTCAACGTCTTTGCGCAACGCTTTGATCTTTTCCTTCTGGTTGACACCGAAGCGCTGTTCCTCATCCACCACCAGCAAGCCGAGCTTGTCGAACACCGTGCTCTTGCTGAGCAGCTGATGGGTTCCCACAACCGCGTCGATAGTGCCTTTCTTGAGACCTTCAAGAATCGATTTGCGCTCGCTGGTGGTCCGGAAACGATTGAGCAGAGCCACTTTGATCGGATAGGGAGCAAAACGCTCCGAGAGTGTGCGCCAGTGCTGCTGAGCAAGCACTGTTGTGGGAGCCAACATCGCCACCTGCCTCCCCGCCGTGATCGCCTTGAAAATGGCTCGAATCGCCACCTCGGTTTTACCGAAACCCACATCACCGCAAACCAGACGATCCATCGGTTGAGATTTCTCCATATCCCGCTTCACATCAGCTGTGGCCTTGAGCTGATCCGGGGTCGGTTCGTAGGGGAATGACTCCTCCAGCTCGTTCTGCCAGGGGCCATCAACAGGAAACGCAAACCCAGGCGCCTGATGTCGCTCGGCATAAAGCTTCACCAGGTCGAGCGCCACCTTGCGCAAGGCCTTTCCAGCACGCTCCTTGGCCTTGACCCAAGCCGATCCCCCCATTTTGCTGAGCTGGGGTGGAGCATCACTGTTGGCGCGATAACGACCGAGGCTGCCCAGCTGGTCCGCCGCCACCCGCAGGATGCCGTCGGCGTACTGCACCACCAGGTAGTCACGCACCTCACCACTGATCGCCAGCTTCTCCAGCTTCTGGAAACGACCGATACCGTGATTACGATGCACCACGAAATCCCCGGGCTGCATCTTGTTGGGATCCACCGTGCGGCTGGCCGCCTTGCGGCGGCGGCGCACATAGCCAGTGCTGGTAAGCGTCTGCTGTCCGAAAAACTCGCGGTCCGTGATGAGCACGACCCGCCAGGCAGGCAACTGCAAACCCTCGAGATCCGCGGTACCACGCGTTTTCAAAGCAACAGGTGTTCCCTGTTCGATCAGACGCTCAATCGCTGGAGCGTCGGCGGCATTGGGAACGAAGCGACTGATGCAGTCGTGCTCTTCCAGCAGCGCAACAGCTCGGCTGGGCTGGGCCGACAGCAACCAGACCGCCTGTTTCTCCTTGCCGTAGCTCTTGATCAGTTCACCAAGCTTTCCGAACTGGTTGGGATAGGCCGGCACAGGCCGGCTGTTGAGATCAAAGGCGTTGGCATGGTCATCGCTTTCTTGCAGCTCGGCCAGATCAAACCCGGTGAAAGCTTCGGCCAGACCCATCGCCTCCTCAATGTCGCGATGCAGGGGCGGCAACGGTAGTGCCAGCTCGTCGTAATGCTCCCTGGCATGGTCGAGCCACTGGTCTCCATGGGAGCGGCCATGGCGTCGCTCATCGATCGCCACGCAGCTATCGGCCGGGAGATAGTCGAGCAGTGAGGCGGGCTGCTTCCAGGCCAGACCAAGCAGACGGCGCATTCCCTCGGGCGTGCCTCCCTCCAGTAATTCAGAAAGACAGTCCTCACTGAGAAGCTGATCAAGGCCATCGGGCATGGCATCGCGCAGCTGTTCAGCGATCAAGGGACTGAATCCTGTCGGCGTCAGCCTCAGGCTCTCGATCGGATCGAGGGAACGCTGGCTGGCGGGATCGAATTCACGCAGCTTGTCGAGCTCATCGCCAAAGAACTCCAGACGCACCGGCAGCTCACTGCTGACAGGAAAAACATCAACGATGTCGCCACGGCGGCTCCAGGTGCCTTCCTGATCGATGGTTGAAACACGCTCATAACCAAGCTGGGCCAGGCTGGTGGCTAACGCCTCCAGATCAATGCTGTCGCCCTTGTGCAGGGTTTGACATCGATCAGACAAGGCCTGCGGCGGTGGCAGATGCGGCTGAAGACAGCGCTCCGTGGCCACAATCGCCAGATCACGGTTCTGCTGATCCAGCTGCAATTCACTGAGCACCTGCAACTGCCCCCAGGTGATTTCACTGGTGGGATCAAACGGTTCATAGGGCGAACCTTCACTGGTGGGATAGAGCTGGGCACTGCGCCAGCCCATCAGCTCCAGAAGTGCCGTCCAGCGACCCGCCTCCTCGAGGGTCGGCACGACCACAAGCAGAGGCCGATCCTGTTGACGCGCCAGTGCGCTGGCAACAAGAGCCCTGGCTCCTCGACCACCTCCGCGGAGCAAGAGCCGGTCGGGGCGATCGATGCGTTCGCCCAGCTCACTGGTCAGCGCTGAGCACTGCAACAGGCGCACCAGGGAGCTGAGAGGCATGGCAGGACCACCGACGGCAACGGTTGAGTCTGTCAAGCATGAGTACCTGACTGCAAGGCGATAGCGACTGGTCTTTGCCTTGGACTAACCGTTTCTGGGCCTGTTCTGGACCCGGCAAAGTCTCCAGACATCGCAAAGGCAGAACAGACTGAGAGCAAAGACAGAGCATTAATCAATCATCAGCCAAAGCCCCCAGAACTTGCTTCATCGACTTATCAGAGAGCTTGTTCCCTATGAATAACCAACAAAAACGCCGCGCATTTTACACAATTAATAGATATACAAAATAAAAACAGGCAACAGCTGCTTTTCCAGGTAGTCTTAAAAATTAGCGACCATCGATCTCATGAAAAATGGTTTAAAATGGGGGATTAGCTCTGTATTTGCAATTGCCTCATTTACGATTTTGTCAAAATACCTTCTTCAATACTTTTCTGTTGGATGGCTGCTGCTTGCATCAGGACTCGGAATAATATTATTACTAGAAAAGGCAAAAAAGAATTGGAACGTTTACAAAGGGTGGAGCAAGAAGGAGTGGAAATTAGTCTTCGCTCTAGCCATGCTTAGCGGCGCATTCAATATTTGTTTTTTTCTTGGCTTGAATTTTTTACCAGCATCAATCATGACGATGCTTCTTGGCTTGTCACCGCTATTACTGATACTTAGAACCTGCCAGATCGAAAAGAGAAAACCCATGGCACTAGAGGCAGCCTCTGGATTAAGTGCCATAACGGGAGCTTACTTAATGCTTGGAATCAGATTTCAATCATATTCGCTCATAGGCATAGCCTGCGGCATTGGCGCATTGGTTTTTCTCACGAATGCAGATATTCTACAGGGAAGGATGCGCGAGAAAATCAACGCAAGCGAAGCAGTTTTCACCAAGCAATCAAGCAAAATATTATTTGGTTTTATTGCAATATTGATATGGTCAAAGGCACCAGCTTTCGCACCTTCTTCAACAGCCATTTCATGGATCCTTCTTATTATGATTGGAGGTCTAAATATGTTGGGAAGCTTTACGGTCTCCAAGACAGCATTCGCATTACCACCCTTACCCTTTGTGAATATTCTATTATTAAATCTTCCCATTGTCGCGATCTTTGATATCTGGCTTTTCAACGATTATCTCCGTCCCGTTCAATGGGCAGGAGTCTCTATGATGGCAACTTCAGCTATTCTTGGAATCTACTCAGGAGAGGAGAGGCTTGAGGCCATTTAAATAAGATCAATATTTTTAAAATCAGCCAAAAATCGATTTAACAGTTACAAATCAATCTGGCAATAAATTACAGTAACAATCTGATGCGCATCACCACGCGCTCTTCGGCCATGCCACGATTCCGCTGCCCTGATTGCTGTTGTGGTCCAGCGGTCGTGCTGCGCCCGCCCAAAGGGGCCCTGCCAGTCTGCCCCCGTTGCGGCACCGTGATGGAACGGCAGCCACTGGTCAAGCCCATTCCTCTGGCTGTTTTTCTGGCCGTGAGCTCAGCCCTTTTGGGACTCTCCATACCAGCGCTTCTGGGACCGCCACCTCCACCAAGACCTCCGACATCGGAGAACCTCGCTTAGGTCATCCCTTCTGACCTGAACGCATCAAGATCAACCGCCACGATGGACAAGTAGAGTATGAACCGATCGAGACGACTGGAACGCAGATTTGAAGGGCTGATCTGGAAGTTCCGGCTGGTCACACTGATTCCTGTGCTGATGAGTCTGCTTGGGAGCATCAGCTGTTTTGTCATCGGGACCTACGCAGAGATCAGCGTTCTACAAAAAGTCTTTCGAGGTGAATTCACCCATGACAACAGCACGCTGCTGATCGGAAAGGTGGTGGGAGGCATCGACTACTACCTGATCGGCATTGCCCTGCTGATCTTCGGCTACGGCATCTACGAGCTGGTGATCTCCGACATCGACCCGAGACAGAACGATGCATCGACTTCAAGACGCAACCTGCTCAACATCCAAGATCTCGATGGGCTGAAACAGAAGCTCACCAAGGTGATCATCGTTGCCCTGATCGTGACGGCGTTCAAGGTGATGGTGAGCTTTGAGGTGACCTCAATCACCGAACTGATTCAGTACTGCGCAGGTGTGCTGATGTTGGCGTTCAGTTCCTATCTGATCGGGCGCACCGGCAAACACTGATGCCATGCCCATGCATCCCCCCTGAGGACGAATCCTTTCATCCACAGGAGTGAGGTGAGCCAACCAGGACTCAGCAGACCTTGAAAGGGTTCCTGCTTGATGTCGACCATGACGACCAGCACACAACCGGCGGCAATTCAACGACGGCTTGAACGTCAACGACGCCATGAACGCCGCCGCCCAATCCCTGCTCACATCCTGCAGCGGAATGACGCTGTGCTGATGCACCTGGGACTGGCACATCTCGGTGCCAACCGACTGCTGCACAACGGATCTGGCGAACGCGACGATCTAATACAGGAAGGTCGCTATGGGCTGATTCGCGCTCTTGAACATTTTGATGCTGGTCGCGGCCACCGCATCAGCAGCTACGCGATGCCGAGGATCACAGGCCAGATCAGGCATTACCGCAGAGACAGACTGCAGACCTTGCGAATCCCCTGGCGACTGGGTGATCTGCATGCCCGTGGGATGAAAGTGCAGGAGCAACGACTGCATGTGGGGCTGCCGGAGCTCAGCGATGAGGACCTCGCACAACAACTCGGAGTCACAACAGATCGCTGGCGAAAGGCCTGCATGGCACACCGGGATCGTCGGGTCCAGTCACTGCATGGCCAGTGCAGCAACAGCAATGGATCTTCTGAACAGGAGGCTGGAATTGAGTGTCTTCAAGATCACGGACGCCAGAAGGCTGATCCACAGCACGAATGGCTGATCCAAATGCTCAACTGCATGGAGCCGAACCATTGCCGTTGGCTCAGTGCTTTCTGGATCGACAGACTGTCCCTTTCAGAGATTGCACGCCGCGAATGCATTGACAAGCAAATCTTGCGTACAACACTGCACGGAATACTCAAAACCCTGCGTGTCGAAGCGCGTAGGAATTTCAGCTAGACAAACACAGAAGCCACGCAGCAACCATGGCGAGACCTGCCGCCCAGGCGGTCTGCAGGCCATTGACCAGCTCATTGGTCAGCCAGGGCCAACGGTCCTGGCCCAGAGCTCCAAGCAGACTTTCGAGGAGTGTGGCGATGAAACCAACCGCCAGCACAACGGCAAAAGCAGTGCCTGACTGAATCAAACCGAGTACAGCCATCACGATCGTCATCAGCAGGCTGCCAACAGCACTGGCCAGGGTGCCTTCCACACTCACAGCACCTTCCGTACCGGCAGGCACTGGCCTGAGAGTGGTGATCAACAGAGTGGTTCGTCCCCAGCGCTTGCCGATCTCACTTCCGAAGGTGTCGGCCAGCTTTGCCGCGAAACTCGCGGCAAAGCCGATCAGCAACAACGTCGGCGAGCCGATGCGAGCAGCGACCAGTAAGGCCAGCACCAGACCGGTGAAGGCCGATCCCCAGACATTTTCCGGACCGCGACGACCGCCGCGCCCCTCGGCAAGACCCAGCTCCTCTTTCCTGGCAAAACCCAGCTTGGTCACCAGTGATCCCAGCACCAGGTAAGCCACTACCGCCAGCCAACCGCGCCAGGCCAGCGAGCCCCAGAGCACCGTGCCGAGGATGCCTGCATGACACCAACCGGCCCGAGTGAGCAGTGGAAAGCGCTGCGCCTGACTGATCAAGACTGCATTGAGCAAAAGCGCAGTGAGCCACAGCGCAGCGGTTTGAGACGGCAGCTCAAAAGGCGTGGAAAACATCGGGCTGTGTTGCACTGCCCTAAGCATCAACGCTGAAGGGAGCTCCGGCACGGATAATCACCTTGACGATTTTCCCGCTGAGGCATGGTGCTGAACAGAAAGGGTTTCTTCCTTGAGCTGGGAGACCATCAGGCGAAAGCACCAGAGACCAAGGCTGAAGCCAAGCAGGACAAGGCTGAGAGCGCTCCTGAGTCATCACAGCCCGCAGCGGCTCCTGCTCCAGTCGAAGAGGTCGCTCCAGCTCCTGTTGCCGTTGCTGCTGAAAGCAAAACCGACACCAGAGCAGAGAGCGCCGAGGTCGAGGCCAAGGAGAAGCTATCCCTGACCACTGCTGATGCCATTGCAGCTGAACTGGCTGCAGCAGACTCCGCAAGACCAGAGGTTGAACTCGTCACTTTCGCCCCAGATGCACTTCAACCGGGCAATTCCATTCGTCCGGGCAAGCGTCGTCCCGGCAACAACCTGGCTGGATTCCGCAGCATGGCGACCGACCTGTTCAAAGGCTGAACTCGTACAAACGCTGCACTGGCCTGCCCATCACTGTCAGGCACGATCCTGATCTGATCGATTGATGCGTGATGCCGTTGCTGCCTCGAGTCAACGAGCAAAGCCAAGCCGCAGTTTCTACCCCGACCAACATGAACCGCCCACCGTCACCTCTTCGGTTCTTGAAGAGCCGTCTCGGTCAGCTGATCAGACAGTGGGGCTCAGGACAAGCCCAGAGTTCAGGACAATTTCAGCCTGGTCTGAACCGTTCAGTTCAGGGACCAACCTCCTCCCAGATCGCTTTAATGCAGCGCATGGGCGTGAAAGGGCGACCGTTCATGGATGCGTGTAAACGCAGGAGCCTCAGCACCTGAATGTTCGCCAGTTGCTCAGGCTGCTCACCCCAGCCACAGCAGCTGTGGAGCTGCGCAGGATGGTGTCACCCAAGGACACGGAGATCCAGCCGGCCGCTCGCGCTGCGGCAAGCTCCTGATCACTCCATCCCCCCTCGGGTCCGATCGACAGCCAGATGGATCGTTCAACTGAGGCCTGAGATGCAAGTAGTGCAGACAGCGGAGGGCTCTCCACCTCGCGAGTGACCGCAATCAGGCGCAGGTCGTGCTGGCTCGGTGTTTGCCACCACGCTGCTGCGGAACACAGTGCGGGCAGCTCAGGAGCCCAGAGCCGCTCGCACTGTTCAACGGCTTCCTGCAGGATCGAGCTCCAGCGCTCCGGACGATGCTCAGCCTGAGGAACGGAACGTTGACAATCAAGCGGCTGCAGTCGATCCACACCCAGCTCACAAGCCATCCGCATCACGTCATCCATGCCTCGACGGATCAGAGCAATGGCCAGACCCAGTTTCGGCAGTGGAGAGATCACGCTCTGACTGGGCTCCTCGATCTCAGTACATAACTCGAGTTGTTGTCCGTCGCGAAGACGGGCCATCCAGAGATGACCACGACCATCAATGACGTCCACCTCAGCACCCTGCTTCAGACGCAGAACCTTGCGCAGGTAACGCGATTCATGCTCCTCCAGCACAAAACAACGATGCTCATCGGCACACTGCAACCTGCGGCAGTCGATCAGCAGGCGTCGTCGTTCCGCCACAACAACGATCAACCTATACCCGGAAAAACACTGTCGGGATGGTCCTCCACCGGCCAGTCGTCATTCACTCCACCGATCAGCAGTTCCTCGAGCTGCACCACGTCAGAATCAAGCTGACGCAGGGCATTGATCAGAACATCCAGGGCAATCCCATCACTGGTGCCCAGATCAATCCAGCAACGGGCCCAGTCCTGCTGATACTCCATCTGGCCCATGTTGTGCATCAGGGCCGGCATCACACCCGTGGCTTCCTCGGCTTCATAGCTCATCCAGCTGAGCTCATCGCCTTCTTCGTGCACCTGCAGGTTCTCGGCATTGAAACCTCCGAGCCGTCCCAGGACATACCAACTGTCAAAGATGCCATCCACATAATTCCTTTCTCCCTGACTGGGGATTTCGCTGAATCGCAACCAGACCCAGCAATTGAAAGGATCAACCTCTCGGAAGCGAACGCGCATGACCCACCGCTGACCCCGTCATCATCGCCGCCGAAGCGATCATCGACCATGCTGAAGAGCCAAGGCAGCCCGCAGCGGGGCATTCGAGCGGAATGCTGGAACTCACGGATGTCAACTACAGACCTGCAACAGCAGAGCAGTTGGTCTTGAACAGCATCCAGCTGAAGGCCGATCCAGGGCGACCTCTTCTGATTTCCGGCGACAGCGGCAGTGGAAAGACCAGCCTTCTGGAGGTGATCAGCGGGATGGCAGGTGCTGACACCGGCAGCATCAGCTGGAAAGGACAGCCACTGAATCAGCGTCAACGACGCTGGCTTTGCGGAGTGGTGTTTCAGTTTCCTGAACGACACTTTCTGGGCCTGAGCGTTAATCAGGAACTGAAGCTGGGCCACCGGCGGCTGAACAGTGAGGAGATGATTTCCGCACTTCGCAAGGTCGGACTCAGCGGAGTGGATGGACGTCAGGCTCCGGAGCGACTCAGCGGCGGACAGCAGCGGCGACTGGCCCTGGCTGTGCAGCTGCTGCGCAAGCCTGATGTGCTGCTGCTCGATGAGCCCACCGCCGGACTCGACTGGTCAGTGCGTACCGAAGTGCTCGAACTGCTTGACCGTTTGAGCCACGACCGTTTGTTGATCGTGGTGACTCACGAGCCGGAACTGTTCCAGGACTGGAGCTGCGAGCATCTGCGCCTGCGTGATGGTCGACTGCACGCTCTGTCACCATGACGCCTGGATTGTTGAAGAGCCATGGCTGATCGGCTGGTCCGCGCCACCGCAGCAGGCGGGGGAATCAGGCTTGTGGCGGTAACCACCGGCGAAACCTCTCGTGTCGCCCAATCACGGCATGGGCTCTCCTACCTCACCACCGTGATGCTCGGCAGAGCCATGGGGGCGGGTCTGCTGTTAGCCAGTTCCATGAAGGTGCGTCACGGTCGCGTCAACCTGAGACTGGGCTCAGACGGACCTCTCAAAGGTCTGACAGTGGATGCCGGCCGTGACGGCAGCGTGCGGGGCTTTGTCGGCAACCCCTCGCTTGAACTCGACCCGATACGCGATACCGAAGGACGAGCGAGTTTCGACTTCAGTTCGGCGGCGGGAACGGGTTATCTGCATGTGGTGCGCGACGACGGCAAAGGCGAACCCTTCAGCAGCACAGTGGAACTGGTAAGCGGAGGCATCGGAGACGATGTTGCCTCCTATCTGCTCCACTCCGAACAGACACCCTCAGCGGTATTCGTGGGCGAAATGATCAATAGTGAAGGCTTGCAAAGCAGCGGAGGGCTTCTGGTTCAGGTGCTGCCCAAGGCAGCAGAAGAACCAGCTCTGGTGGCTCTGCTCGAAGAAAGGTGCCGCGAGATCGAACATTTCAGCCAGAAGCTGCACAGCTGCGGCGACCATCCGGAACAGTTGCTTCGGGATGTGTTCCCGGATCTGGATCCTCAGCCCATCCCAAGCAGCGAACCGATGCAGGCGGTGCAGTTCCTTTGTCCTTGCAGCCGTCAACGCAGCCTGGGCGCACTCACATTGCTAGGCAGCAAGGAATTGCATTCCATGCTGAAGGAAGACAAAGGAGCAGAGCTCACCTGTCATTTCTGCAGTGAGGTTTATCGATTCAATGAATCAGAGCTGCAAAGCCTGATTGAGGACATGACCCAATCAGGCGAGGAGAAGAGCACCGGCAAGCAATAAAAGCAAGGTGGGCAGTGCCTGCCATTGCTCCACACCCAGTGGCAGAGCGGTCTGAGCTGTGACAGCACTGAGCAATGCCCCCAGCGCCAGGCCCACAATCAGAAGCAAAAGGGTCCAGCCAAGAGAGCCCAAGGGCCGCCTGCCTCGTTTGACCTGACTGATGAACACAGCAATCGTGGACAAGGCCAGAAGCAGATCAACGGTTTGCGGAGCCAGCAGCAGCAGCAACAAGGCCAAAGCTCCCGCAATGGAGCGCACGAGCAAACCCTGTCCCTGCACCAATTGAAAATCGGGCATAAAACCGGCGCCACTGAGCGAGGGCGCCGGCAATGACATTCCGCGCAGACGAGTTAACAAAGCGGCGGGACCATTGCCACTGCTGGGCACTCCGGCGGAAACCTGCTGGCGCTCGATTTGTGAAGCAGAGGCGGCTGCTGAACTCAGACGACCTGACTGACGGTCACGAAGACGTGCCATCAACACAGCGTCGTAGGCAGCCTCAACACGCGCGCGCGCGACTGCATCATCGCCGCAGGATGCAACAACCCGATCTCTGGCTTTCTGAACGTCGTCAAATCCAGCGCCAGGATTGACGCCGAGCAAGGAGTAGGGATCTTTCGGATCCGAATCCGAGCTTGGATCCAGCCCTGCAGCCATTGATATACGGAAATCTATTTAGAGATTATCGAGAGACCTGCCCAAGCGAGCACAAACCCTGAATTTGGAAGCGACTCAGAACAGAGGCGGACCGTGACGGAATCCGTGCTGACGCTCAAAACGGTGTCGAAAACTGGGCACATCGGCGTTGAGCAGGAACTGACGGTGCTTGATCAAAGGCATTTGGGGAGGCAAGTGATATCCCTCGAGAACCTCAACGTGATCCTGATGATCGCGAAAACAGACGTAATCGGTACCGCCGTCGTCGCAGGGACGATGCAGCCAGAGGGTGTCCACAGCAGACCGATTCAGGGGCAACATTCTGGCGATGGAATTGCTTCTCCGTGACTGAAAAACGGTCATGAGTGAATCTCAACCTTTCAACAAGGATTGGGACTGCAGCCAGGAACGATTCGAATCAGATCTCGCAACAGACCTCAGGCCACAGAGCAGGCAGCATCCTGCAGACCAACTCAGAGACCACTGAGAGCACCGAGAAAGAGCCTAAAAATTCAAACTGACCAACCCACAAACGCAACGCATTAATATTGATCAAGATCCTTCTGAGTAGCATCTTTACAATTGTCATTCAGCAGAGAAACAATCGATTCCGGAGGCGCATCTTCAAAGTAATAAGCCTCCCATTCAGACTCGTAAAGATCTGAGCCAGGCTGATGACCCAGACGCTTTAAGGCCAAATCCGCATGCTTGTAAGTCAGACCCTTTTTGATTGCATTGGCCCTTAAATTCTGGCTGCTGTAAAGGGACGATGTCCCCCAACACCACTGGGCCATGTGCACGGCTTCATGATGGAGTGCACGTTCAATCAAAGCCAGTGACTCTGCCGATTTTGGACAGATAATCAGGTATGGATTCGGGCCATAGTTAACGAACATTGCATAGTTATCTGCTTTGCATTGATCTTTGATAACGACCTTGCCGCGGTACTCACGAACCGAAGCAACCACTGGATGGGAATCGAGAACGCCTCGAACAGCCGAGACCTCAAGCGCTGATGCAGCAGAGGAGAACATGACCACCACTGAGAAAGCAAGAAAACGCCCGACGGAGAACACAAAAAGCTCATCAGTGCTGATCCGAATCAGATTAATCAATCCAGGACTCACTCAAACCAGCGACTGCGACCATCGAACCGAATCAGATCGACTGGTGAAGATTTGCGTGTCAACAGTTAAGTCGACTGAGCTGTACACAAAAGGAGTGGCATGTACCCAGAACTTGCTTTTGCTCAGCAGGGCAGCGACTGGTGATGTTGACGGCGGCAGACCTCTGGCGTTGCCGTCATCAACTTCAAGACAAGCCTTTGTCAAGAGTCAGCTGGTTTCCTGTCATCAGTTCACAACACCAGGACCACAGCTTGACGCCGAGGCTCTGGCCGAAGATTGCGACTCAGAGAAGCAACCGCAGTGAGAAGAGAGCGGGCTCATCGCCCACTCCACTGAATGAGGCCAATCAAGCGAAAACAGACACTTTTCAGAGAAGCGGTCTCGCTTTGCGCAGAGACAGTCTTTGCGAGAGGTTTTCACACTGAAGCCCAAACACCACAGCTGGCCATGAAAAATGGGCTTTTGGCGAATTCACACCCCTCTAAAACCTGGATCACAGTATGGAAGCACTCAGCTCAACCAGAAACAACAGATCCCTCCGATCCGTTGTCAACGATCTCCACCGCATTCAAGCGCTCAGCAGCACAGACACCCATCCAAACAACACCACCTAGAGAACCGGATTGAATAGTTGACGAACTGATGCGTGTAATGCATAAATAAACATAGATAAGGTTTATCGATGCTTACTGGATCTGATCTTCTGGCGAAGGTAAAAGAGCTTGGTGATGTCTCCAAAACTGACCTAGCCACAGCCTGCGGATACGTCACCGACAAAAAAGATGGAGGCCAGCGGGTCAATTTCACGGCTTTTTATGAAGCACTACTGAGCGCCAAAGGTGTCGAACTGGGCACTGGCACCGCCGGCATCGGCAAAGGTGGCCGCAAACTCAGCTACACCGCAAAAGTTCAGGGCAACGGCAATTTGCTTGTGGGCAAGGCCTACACCGCCATGCTTGACCTCAATCCAGGTGATGAATTTGAAATCAAGCTTGGTCGCAAGGCGATTCGCTTGATCCCCGTTGGCGCAACTGACGAAGACGGCGAGGAGTGATGAGCTGATTGCCAGCTCATTTCAGCATCAATCCACAAGCCCTCCCCATCACGGAGGGCTTTTAATTGCCCGAACATTGAGCGAAAGCTGCGTTCAAAGGCTGATCGGCTCGACCCCACTCACAACGGGAGCCACAGTGTTGAGCTCAAGATCGGGATGCTCTTCATGAAGCTGATTGAGATTCCAGTCGTTTTTGAATAGCAGAACCGGTCGATTCCATGCATCCCTCACGGTTTTGCAATTGAAAATCCGACCGACTTTCTCCAAAGACGGCCATCCACCAGTGACCCAACGAGCCACTTGATAGCCCAGTGGCTCTAACCGCGTTTCAACGCCATATTCGTTCTGAAGACGATGTTGCACAACCTCGAGTTGCAACTGACCAACTGCAGCGAGAATCGGATCCCTTTTGCTTTCGTCGTTGTCATACAGGATCTGAACTGCCCCCTCTTCACGCAATTCATTGACCCCCTTACGGAAATTCTTGAACGCTGAGGGGTTGGGATTACGGAGCCAGCTGAAGATCTCTGGACTGAAGCAGGGAATCCCCTCGTATTCCACCTTGGTTCCGGTGTAGAGGGTGTCGCCGATCGAGAACATCCCGGGATTATTCAGTCCAATCACATCACCTGGGAACGCATCCTCCACAACCTCACGATCCTGCCCGAACAGTTTCTGTGGACGTGACAAACGAATGGCCTTTCCCGTGCGGGCATGACGGACGGTCATATCTTTTTCAAAACGTCCGCTGCAAACGCGTACAAAAGCGACCCGGTCTCTGTGACGAGGATCCATGTTGGCCTGCAGCTTGAACACGAAACCACTGAAGTCAGGCCGCAACGGGTCGACTGGACCGTCTTGGCTTTGACGCGCCACAGGCTTTTGAGCCATCTCCAGAAACGCATTCAGGAAAGGACGCACACCGAAATTGGTCATCGCCGAACCAAAAAACACAGGTGTCAGCTCGCCGGCATGCACCAGCTCCAGATCAAGTTCAGCACCCGCAGCGTCCAGCAGCTCCATCTCCTCAACCGCCTGCTCGAGCAACTCAGCTTCCACAAGCTCTTTGAGCTCAGGATTATCCAGAGTGAGATGACGTTCTTCCGATTGTCGCCCGCGTTCAGCACGGCTGAACAGAATCACTTCGTGGGAGCGTCGATCAATCACCCCACGGAACTGTTCGCCACTTCCGATCGGCCAGTTCACGGCCCAGGGGGTCAGTTCCAGTTCCGATTCAATTTCATCGAGCAGTGCGAGAGGTTCCCGACCCGGTCGGTCCATCTTGTTGATGAACGTGAAGATGGGAATTTCTCGCATGCGGCAAACCTCAAACAGTTTGCGGGTCTGCGGCTCAAGCCCCTTGGCCGCGTCTTCAAGCATCACGGCGTTATCCGCTGCGGCCAGGGTCCGGTAGGTGTCCTCGGAGAAATCCTGGTGGCCAGGCGTATCCAGCAGATTGATGGTGTTACCCGTGTAATCGAACTGAAGAACAGTGGAGGTGATCGAAATACCCCGTTGCTTCTCAAGCTCCATCCAATCGGACGTGACCTTGCGCTGCTCACCACGGGCTTTCACCGCACCCGCCTGCTGAATCGCCCCCCCATACAGCAGCAATTTCTCGGTGAGGGTGGTTTTACCCGCGTCAGGGTGAGAAATAATCGCAAAATTGCGCCGTCTCGCCACCGCATCCAGCAGCTCACGTCCGTCCTGAAGTGCTGAATCCGTGCTCATGGCCTGCGTTGATCAGAACCAGCCTGACAGCCCATGATCCAGCCACTCACCTCCAGATAACGATCTTCAACGGCCACCACCCGCAGATGCCCCAGACCGGCATGCAGCAACTGCTCTTTGACCTCATCCAGCGTGAAGGATGCATGCAGTGATGCCCTGTAATCACGCTGCAGCACTGCAGGCGCATCGGCGACATGGCACTCACAGAGTTGATCAATACTTGCCTCGCTGTCAGGGCGCCGGAGGTCGCGATGCAGTACCAGACAGTGAGGCGATGCAAGTGGAATCAGCGATGACCAAAGCTGCTGAGGATCATGTAAGTGATGCAGCAAGCTGTTGCTGACAATCAGATCCGCCGGTTGATCTGCCTGGTGGATCGGCAACGAAGCCTTTTTGTATCGGAGACGCTCGTGGGACAACCCGAAGTCACGAAGGCGATCCTCCGCAACAGCAATCATCCGGTCTGCCGCATCGAGTCCAAGCACGGAACAGTGAGGCCACCGCCGGGCCAGACGCGCCGTGATATTTCCCGGTCCACAACCAAGATCAAGCAATCGCGACTTTGCCCCGAAAGACGCCCCCGATGACTGAAGCAATGTGCAGATCCGCTCCACCATCGCCTGATCAGTTCCACTGAAATCAGCTGCTGCATAGGCATCAACCTGCAGCGGATCGTTCATGACTTCCGGTTCAGGAATGCGCAGAATCATTGACTTGATCCACTGGAATGCAACTCCAGAGTCTGTGTGGGGAAGGGAATCTCAATGTGATGCTGCGAGAGCACTTCGAGGATCCTGCGATTGAGGCGGTGCACACTGTTTTCAAAAGTGTCATGCGTGGCATGGCATGAACGGATTTCCAACTCATGGTCATAGCTGAATGCTGAAATGCGCACGAGCCGACAAGCCTCGAAATCAAGCTGAGAATCCTCCGCCACCACTGATCGCATGAGCTCCGGAATGCTCTCCAATTGTTCAGGGGTTGTGCTGTAGGAAACACCCACAACAACCTCACTCAGTGAGACGCGTTCCAGCAATTCTTCCAAAGCCACCAGCAGGGTTTCACGCACTTTCAGGAATGCTGTCCAGCCGTGAAGTTGGACCATCACAAACACAATCAGCTGATTTGTGCCGTCCTCGAGTGATTCGAGACTCACTACAGGTTCATGCAGTGCCACCTCCAACCGAAGCGTTTCAGGCATGGCCACCATCCTTCTGGCCTGGCGCATCAACTCCTCCAGCTGAAACGGGGAGAGTGGATCACGAATCGGCAAGCGCAATTCGAGTCCCTGCATCGGCTGACGCTCCCAGCTGACGCCTCGTCTTGAAAAGTTGACGATCGTGGCTTCATCCGCAACTGAATTAGGAATCGTGACGCGACTTTCCAACGTTTGCAGTTCCATTGAACGCAGACCGATCTTGGTCACGAAGCCGAGATTGCCCCCCACTTCACAAAATTCACCCACCCGCAGCGGACGATCGGTCTGAATCGACAAGCCCGCGAACAGATTGCCGAGCAACTTGGAGGCTCCAAGGCCGATGGCGAGACCCGGTACGGCTGAAAAGGCAAGCACAGTGCTGGAAGGAAGGCCCAGCAACAGCAGCAGCCGATAAATCAGAACGACTGAAACCAAGGCGCCGACTGCACGGCTGATCGGCATCACCAGACTGGTGATCCTGCGCAATTGAATCGGAGATTCACCACCGCGAACCCGAGCAAGAAACTCAGAGCTGCTTCGACCAAGCGCCTCAAAGAGAAAGAAAACGAGAACACTGGCCGAGAAATACCAGATCACATAAAAGGAATAAATGGCCACCACGAGTGGCAGGCCAGTGAAATTGAGGATGTTATCGATCAGCTGTTCAGTGACATAGGTGAGAGGCAGTGAAGGCAGCACAATCAGCACCCGCTTCCAGGCTAATGAATCCAGTTGAAAAATCTCCTGATCATTTTCAAGACGCTGGGACCCGGTTCTGTACGTGCTGAACAGCATCCGCAGCAGGCGGTATGAGATCAATCCATAAACACCGATCAAAAGTGCAGCACAAAGCACCTGAAAGAGTGTTTGATCCCCAATTGGCCACTCGAACAAGCCACGCCAACTCTCAGGAAGAGCCAGATACCAGTCTGGGGGGATGAGATAACCAGGCGTGTAGATGAAGTCGGAGTAAAAGCGAGGCGTGGCGAATGGTTGTTGGATCTCGGGAATGGCCCTGATCTCGTCATACATCGAGCGAATCGATGACACCGTGGATGCAGAGAAATAGAAGCTTTCGTTCTCTGGGTCGCCATCAAGCTCCGATGTGAGTGTGACCGCAGTTCCAGGAATCCGCCATGAATTGGTTGGCGTTGAACGACGGTCGTTGAGCTGTTTCATCCCTTCCACATCGGGCACTTCAATCACCTGCCGGCTGTGGGTCAGCACGTAATCGAGCACGTGCTTCAACTGAATCGCTGCCTCATCGGCCATATCATCGCGAACGCTCTTGGGTATCGAGCTGGCATCCAGTGCCTTGACGGCCAGACCAAACAAGAGATTCGTGTCGTCAATCCGTTCCTGACGTGACCGATCTTTGATGGTGAATTTCCGACCGAGACGGTCAGCACGCAGGCCAACATCAGCCATCACGGCATAGAAGTTCAGCAAGGTGGTCCGAGGGCTGTCGCCCACCACCTGATCAAGCACCACATCACTCCAGGTCTCGGAGGACGTCACCAGCTGTGGGTAGAACGGCTGATCCTCAATCGGAATCAGACCTTTGGAGTTCTGGGGTTGTGGCTGAGAAGCCTGCGTCGCTGTGACAGGCAGCAGCGCCGACCCGATGCTCAAGGCCACTGCCAGCAGAGCAACCAACAGAAATCGCAGCGTTCGCAGGAACAATCGCGTGAACAGTCGCCTCACCAGGCTTTGAGCACAAACCATCTGCCTGCTCACGGTCACTGGCCGAAATGGTGGCAGCCCCTCACCCCTGTTGACCAGCGACACTGCAGATAGTGCCACCAACCACTTGCTACCCCCATTGCTGGCGTTAGGGTGCCGGCACTGACCCGCCCGACAACGTGACCCTGTCTCCAAGCCGCAGTGATACCCAGGACATGGCCAAAACCGTGTCCAGCAATGGGGACTTCCCCGTCACAGCACCCGCAGCCAATCCTGTTTTCTATCGGACCTACAGCCGGCGCAGCACCGCTGGACGAGAAAGCTGGAGTGAAGTTGGTGCCCGAAACCTCGGCGGTTTGCAGAAGCTCGGCCAGCTGACTGACGAAGAGGTTTCGCTGCTAGCTCGGATGCAGGCCGACAAGAAAGCCTTGCCTTCAGGACGTTGGCTCTGGATCGGCGGCACCCCCTGGATCGAACGCCAGGAGAATTTCTCAGGCTCCTACAACTGCACTTCCACCAATCTTGTGGACTGGGAAGCCTTCGGTTTGATGATGGACCTGGCGATGATGGGCTGCGGAACTGGCGCCATCATCGAGCCGCACCTGATCGATCGACTGCCGGTGGTCACCAACCCGATTGAGGTGATCAAAGTCACCGACATCGGTGCAACACCTGCGGGTGAGCGTCATGAGTCAACGAGCCACAGCATCGATGGCGACACGGTTTCGATCCGTGTTGGCGACACCCGTCGTGGCTGGGTCGACAGTTATCAGTTGCTGCTGAACCTCAGCAGTGATGAGCGTTTTGCAGGTCAAACGGTCAAGGTTGAGATTGACCTTTCTGATGTACGACCTGTTGGCGAAACCCTCAAGGGCTTCGGCGGCATGGCCAACCCGGTCAAGCTGAAAGATCTCTACGGACGTGTCGCCCGCCTTCTTGGCAAAGCCGTTGGACGCAAGCTCACATCGATTGAATGCTGCCTGCTGATTGATGAGGCTGCCGTCACCATCGTGGCCGGCAACATCCGTCGTAGCGCTGGAATGCGTCAGTTTTCATCCAACGACACCAGCGCAGCTGGAGCCAAAGACAACCTCTGGCAGCAGGATGCTGATGGCAATTGGCGGATTGATCCAGAGCGTGATGCCCTGCGCATGGCCAATCACACTCGGGTTTATCACACCCGTCCCAGCCGCGAGGTGGTGCTGGATGCGGTGACCCGCCAGTTCCACAGCGGTGAGGGAGCGATCCAGTTCGCACCTGAAGCGATTGCTCGATCCAATGCCGACCTGCTCTCCACCCCTGAACTGCGTCGGGAATTCATCGACATTTATTGCGATCAAGGCAAGGAAGAAGCAGGTCGCTGGCTGAATCTGAATCACGGCCCAATTGCTGATGACGAACTCGAGCATCGGCTCGGCCGCTACGGGCTCAATCCATGCGGAGAAATCCTTGGTGCTGATTTCCACTGCAACCTGGCTGAAGTTCATCTCAATCAGATCGACCCAAGCGATGACGAGGGACAACGGGACGCCTTCAGGGCTGGAGCCCTGTCGGTGGCTTGCCTGCTCAACCATCAATTCGAAGTGGAGCGCTATCGCCAAAGCCGCGCCTGGGATCCGATCGTTGGCGTGAGCTTTACGGGCTTATTCGATTTCTTTGTGCACGCCTTCGGAACTCCCTGGCTGAAATGGTGGGAAGCCGGTCGCCCGGACACTGAGGAAGGCCGTGAGTTCAAGCGTCAGGAAGCCGATTACCTCAGTCGCTGGAAGGCAACGGTGAATGAAGCCGTTTGGGAGTATTGCGACCGTCATGGACTCCGTCGCCCCAACCGCTGCACCACGGTTCAACCCGCCGGCACGAAGAGCCTGCTCACCGGTGCTGCCCCTGGCTGGCACCCCCCTAAAGCGCAGCGTTTCATTCGACGCATCACGTTTGGCAAGAACGATCCTGTGGCGATGGCCTGTATGGATTACGGCTACACAGTGGTGCCTTCCCAGTCCGACAAGGACGAGCAAGGTCGCTTGCTCGATGACCCGTTTGACAGCCGCTGCACCGAGTGGCTGGTTGAGATTCCCACTGAAGTGAGCTGGGCCAACCTGCCTGGCGCGGATGCCGTGGACATCAACTCCTTCTCGGCCATGGCCCAGTTTGATTTCTACATGCAGGTGCAGACTCACTACACAGCTCACAACACATCGGCGACGATCGAATTCCGTGAGCATGAAATTGATGCGCTCGTCGACGCACTGCACGGCAGCATCGACCGTGGAGATGGCTACATCTCAGCTGCTTTGCTGGCCCGTTTCGATGCCAATGCCACCTTCCCCAGGCTTCCATTCGAACCAATCGATGCCGCGACCTACGAGCGGATGCAATCCGAGGTGATCCAGCGTCGCGTGAGTACTGATTTCTTCGAGGCTCTGCAGCGTTACGACATGGGTGAAATCAGCGAAGCCGGCCCTGCCGGCTGCGATTCAGACAAGTGCCTGATGCCTCTGGCAAAGCCCAACAGTTGAAAGCAGGAGGGAGTCATCAGGTGGTGACTCCTTTAAAATGATTCAGCGAACGTCATCGATGTAACGCAGCTTGGAGAGGTGGTCGAGTGGTTTATGGCTCTGGTCTTGAAAACCAGCGTAGGTGCAAGCCTACCGTCGGTTCGAATCCGACCCTCTCCGTTTCAAAAACCCAGTCAATGACTGGGTTTTTTAATGTCTAGGCCCAGCCCTGCGGGGGTGTTTTCGGCAGAGGGCACTGGTTTTTTCGCGAAGGATTTGGCATAAAAGCGGAAGATTTATGCCATGGATTTATGCCATCCGGCGCTGACGCCTTCGAACAGCAGCTTTCCCTGATCAACCAAGGCCTTAAGGCTCAGCGTGCCGGTGTTTCGATCAATCGCCGAGGCCAGGGGTTGGCCCTGCTGTCCACGCTTCCATCGAAAACGCCAGGCAAACCACCACAACAGCAGCGGATTCCTCTCTCCCTGAAAGCAGATTCACAGGGATTGGCCAGGGCTCATGAAAAAGCTCTGCAGCTGGCTGGCGAGAAAGCAGCTGGCACATTCAGCTGGGAGAACTGGGCGAATGCAAAACAGGGCAGCAGCGTGCCCGTCCCTTCCGAAGAACCGAAGCTGACGGTGGCGCAGGGCTGTGAACAACTGGAGGCAGATTTTTGGGAGGGGAAGATCAGAACATCAGCAGCGGTCAGAACCTGGCAACGGATTGGAGCTGAGCTGAAGCGGATTGGCACACCTGATGCTGTGCTGACACCTGACCTGCTGCTGACAATCGTCAAAACAACAGAGGCCGGATCTCGCACCAGGCTGGAATCCTGCAAGGTGCTCAAACGCCTCGGCAAGTTGGTTGGTTTCAGCAAGGATGAGCTGAGCGAGTTCGACAAGCTCCGCACTCCCTACACACCAGGCGAACGTGAAGTGCCTGGCGATGCCGAGCTGTTCGACACGATCCGCAGACTCAGGGATCACAAGCGGTGGGGATGGGCTACTGCTGCCCTGGCGGTTTATGGCTGCAGGCCATCAGAGACTTTTTCGATAGAACCAGCCGACAACGGGACCGCCCGATGCCTCACGGTCAAGCGAAAGGGAGAACCACCGGAGTGGCGCACCGCAATGGCCCTGCCCACAGAGCTGGCTGATGAGTTGCAGCTGCAGGATGTGGATCGATCGATGAGCTACGACAGCCCGAGCCAGTACGACAGCTTGGAAGCCAAGGCAACAACCGAGAAATGGGGAAAGTGGCTGGGCCGCCAGGCCGAGGGCCTGCAGCTCTATGACCTGAGACACGCCTGGGCCGTTCGTTCAATCAGAGATGCCGTTCCCACAGGATTGGCAGCACGGTGCATGGGTCACGACATCAGCGTTCACACCAGGACTTATCACCGATGGCTCACTGAAGCCGACGTTGCTGCATTCGTCGCGAACCGGCGATAACAGGCAGGGCTGACACCATCCCCAGTGCCCGTTCGGCTTTGGGGCTTCAGGTACGCGAAACCCTCACTAAAGTCCCAGTGTTCGGCAAGTAGCGCGGTCGTTCTGTGGAGAGCACCGATAGCTCAGGTCCGCAATTCTACGATCACAAAAACCATGTAATCCCTTTTATGCCCTGGCTTTTGGGGCTTTTTGTGATGAGTGCTCCAATCAAAGATTCGCCGATGGTTGATGGTTTCCACCCAAGATCGGATCACGTTCAAGAAGCGATCAGTGACACCTGCGATCTGATCAAGCAGATCATGAAGGACTTCAAGCAGGACACGGGCTGCGATGACATGTTCGTGGCTGACTTCCTCGAGCACTGCACTAGTTATTGGAGGTGCAGCAATGTCTGATGCAAAAGTTCAGCAACTCAAGGCTGATGTTCAGACCCTGCTCCAGCGGGTGCCGAGTCATGAACGCAAATGGATCACACCAACTGAGCTGGCTCAACGTGCAGGCGTCTAAGTCCGCACGATCCAGAACTGGCGCGAGACCGGCGTGATCAAACCTGCGAGCTATCGCCCTGGCGGCAGATCGTTCGAGTTTCACGTTGGTCTGGCCCTGGCCGACATCGATTCGAGGCAGGGCTGATGAAAAGGTTTGCCCTCATTGCCCGAGAGCTCCTAGCTGGAGCTCCTGAGTATTGGCGTTTCACTCCCGTTGGCGATGCAAAGGTTCCGGTCGATCCAAAGAGTGGAAAACCCGCAACAGGATGGCCGCATAACCCCTATTCGCTGGAACAGATCTACTCCATGAATGGAGTCGCAAGGCTGTTGGCCTGATGACTGGTGTAGTCAGCCAGACCATGGCGATCGACTTCGATGGCGTTGGCTCGGACCAGACCTTTGAGCAAAGGACAGGCCACAAGGTCAGTGATTTGCCTGATTCGATCAGCTGGACTTCACAGCGTGAAGGCAGGCATCAGGCGGCCTATCGGGTGCCGATGAGCTTCTGACAGCAACTGAGCAATAAAAAGGTTCTCAAGCCAGAAGGTGGCGGAACTGAGGGCCAGGTTGCACTCCGCTGGAACGGCCATCAGAGCGTTGTTGTCGGCCATCACCCGAAGACCGATGGATATGTCTTCCTGCCAGGCCGATCGCCTTCAGAGCAGGAATTGGCGACTGCTCCAGAGTGGTTACTGACGTTGATGCTGGCTCCGGTCATCACACCGGATGAAACGCCTACCAGCAGCTGCAAACCGTTCACCGATGCGGAGCGGACAAGACAATTCCTGAAAAAGGAGTTCGTTCCTACAGAGCAGTTCTGTGACTATGAAACCTGGCTGTCGATTGGGATGGCGGTGCATGACGTTTCCCGTGAATGCGGCAAGCCGGATCTGCTGCTGCCGGATTGGATTGCCTGGTGCGAGGGAATGCCCAACTTCGATGAAGGCGAGTGCCTGCGCGAGTGGAGCAATTGGACCGCAAAGGGTGTCACCGAACCACGGCTGACCTTCAGGTCACTGGTGGATCGGGTGAAGAAGCTGGGTGGCGACATCCTGCATGACGCCGATTGGCATCCCATTAAAAATGCACGTCCGGGCGGCTTCCTGGAGCGAGGAAGGCAGTATGTCCTTCGGAACGCGGAGCAACTGAAGACTGCTGTCGCAGAATGGAACCGAAGCATTCGTGAAGCTCCCCAGACTGAGGAGGAAAAGGAGGCAGCCAAAAGCCAAGGCTGTCGCCGCCATCGATGAGCGGATGCAGAACCTCTAAGAACTTGAGCGAAGCGGTGATTGCAGCAAACAGGCCTGGGCGCACAAGCAATATCACCGCTCTGTACTGGGCGGTTATCGGGTTCGCTGCGAGGAGGTGGATCGGCGGCTGATCGAGATGGTTGCTGCTGAATAGGATCTCCAGATCCAGAGCGAAAACACCGTGGCCAAGCGTGGTCGCTCAATGTCGGCCGGAACGCAGGAACAGGATCAGCTGGTTCCGCAGATTCCCGGTTTCACCCTGTTGGAGCGTGATGCTCTGCTGGTGGGTTCCGGTGGTGTTGGCAAAACCCTCGCGGCTTTGGGGCTCAGCTATCAGACCGCCATTGGCAACCCAAACGTCTTCGATCGTGCTGATGAGATCAAACCTGAAGCCCTGGGCGCAACACTTTGGATCGGCACCGATGGCGGTGACGGGGCCTATTAGATGCTCAACAAATACATCTCGATCCTGAAGGCACCGCAGGAGCGGACCTGGCGATTGAAGTTCAACTTCAGGGGCTCAAACCGAGCCACGGGCGAAACGCCCTGGGCTTTCAATGTCTCCAACCTGCACAAGCTGTTCGAGAAGCTGGAGCAGGGCTTTAACGGTGATCCCTATCGGTTGGTGGTGATCGACTCGCTTAAGGCTGTAATGGATCTGGGTGGCATTGATTTCGGTATTGGCCCGATGGGCACCTGCATGAGGTTGATTCAGGCCGCTGCTGATCGGTTCAACGTCACGGCGCTGTGGCTGCATCACACCAAACCCGGGGCCGCCAAGGCAGATATGGGGATTGATGGAGCGGGCGGAAACAGCAACATCACTCAAGTGCCGTTTGCGGTTCACACCCTGCACAAGGTGCAGCGCAAGGGCCATGACCATGTTGTGAGGTGGACCGTTCAGAAGCTCCGGGGTGAGCCGAGTCGAACCTTCGAGTACACCTTGGATCCCGACAACGGATTCTTCAAGCTGGTTCACGGTGATGTGGAGGAGAACCGGACCACAGACATCCTTTTCCAGCTGTGGCTGAAGCGATCGGATGGTGTCTCGACCACCGAGCTGGTGGATTGCATCGACAACGCCAAGAAAACGATTCAGAACCGGCTCACCGCCCTGGGCAAAGACAAGCTGATCCGCAGTGAGAAGAGGCGATGGCACATCACCTCCAAGGGAACTGAGCCATTGCTGTTGGCGATACCAGAACTCGCTCCTGAGGTTGAGGAGTGGAAGAAGGGGGGAGGGTAATCACTGGGTAGTCGGGATTTTGGGATTTTCTACCGCTTGAACATTGAGAAGTCAGTGTTTAAACGGTTTTTCAATGTTGGGGAAGGTTTGAAAGTGGTGGGATATTCGAGGGATTTCATCGGGATTCGGGATTTTGGGGGAATTGATGGATCACAGTCCTGGCTTCTACGTCTGGGCGAAAATCCCAAATCCCGAGAAAATCCCGGCTAAATCCCGAGTGTTTTAGTCGTTATCAATCTCTGAAATCTATTAATATGACAATGTAAATTTGATTCTTTTCCCTATATATCCCAAAATCTCTCTCTTAGACCTACCCCCCTCCGGTCCTCGTTCCGCCAGGGCTTGGAGCGGTCAGAGTTGATCCGCAGGGACCAGCTTTTCCAATCATTTCCTTAGTGGAACGGAGTCTTCAAGATGCTCCTTGCGTAGGCGTTCCAATTGTCCCTTGCTTTCAGCTGGTCGATCGCTACTTGGCTGTTTGCCTTGATCGACTCCTACGACGACAACAGTCACTAGTGCAAGCACTGCAATTGCTCCTAACTGCAGAATCCGCACCATCCCCTTAATCCACTATCTCGGGACAGTAGGTACCAGCTTTGCTCATATGGCATCGTCTGGCAGTGCTGAGCCGATGTAGATGTCCGCTGGTCCGAACCAGAGCAGCGAATGTCAGAGGCACTCCAGATCTCCACAAGATCATCAAATTCAAATCCGCCTGGTGATCCACAACCGTGCAAACAGGGCTTGATAAAGCTGGGTTGGGGCTTGGCAATTCAGACCCACAAGCTTGGTTTCGAGCTGCGCCGCATCCAGAGAAAAAACGGCAGTGTTCCTTGCAGTGAGAAATTTATCCACCATCTCGGAAGGAAGACCACGATCGAGCAGTCGTCGTGCAGCGATGCTGAAGATCGTGTCGCAGACCTCAGATTCCGCAGCTTCGCTGTAACTGCTGATGAGCAGCACGCCTCCTGGCAGTGACTGCTCTACAAGGAGCTCAATCATCAGATCCTGCTGATCTGGAGCCATCAGGTGCAGCACGTTATGACAGATGACGCCATCAAAGTTCCTTTGCAGGAGATCCGAGCGAACGGCTTCTTCCAGGGTCTTCGGAACCCACTGGCACCTTTCGAAACCGCCATGGCCTTTCAAGGTTTCAATACTGGTCTGCAACATCTGAGCACTGGGCTCAATCACAACAAATTCAGCTTGAGGACAGGCGTCCAGTAGCTGAGGCAGCTCATCTCCCGGTCCAGGCCCTACGACAAGAATTCGCCTAGCTGCTGGAGCCGTATCACCGATTGCAGCAGCAGCGATCTCGAGAAGGGTTGCATGACCCGGTACGGAGTGTTGGATTGTCGTGCGGTATTTGCGTCCATATTCAGCCTCGAAATCAAGCTGAGTCACAGGATTCATAAGCATCAACTCCTTTCATTGAAGACCAACTACTAATCCAGTAGGGATCCTGGTTCAGTCCACCCTTAAACCAAACCCAGCATCTGCAGTTCGGCTGGAGCGTGGGTTGTTCGGTTCCCAAAAGGGCACCCGCTGTAGCCGGAAGGTAGATGACATGGAGCGGATTACTCGCTGTTGTAACGGCTTGCTTAAGCGATGTCTGAACGGCATCGTCTACGGCAATAACGCCTTTTTGAAATGGATTGGATTATTCGCCCCGTACGAGCTGTCTTCTTCGCTGATGAGCAGGCTTTCAATTGGATTCAAAAAAAGCTGGGATTATCGAATTACCAGATGGCAGCTCTGGTATGGGTAAAAGGCACCATTATTGGAATTCTGCTTGGTTGGTGGTTGCTCTGAGCTGACACTGGAGCAAGCGGGAGATTGTTGGCGGCATCATTGGTTGATGAGTATTCGAAGTGTTCTGCGAATTGGTCATCCATCATTACGTCGACGTGCGGCGCAGATCCCCGATGATTGGTTCGGTAGTCGACGCTTACAAACGCTGATAGACGACTTATTCGATACCAAATCGGCATGCTCTGGCGCGGGGCTAGCGGCACCTCAGATCAATGAGCCGTGGAGAATTTTTGTGGTCGGGATGAGGCATAACCCTCGCTATCCCGACGCTCCACCTTTACCAGAGCGTGTCCTGATCAACCCTGTAATCAAATCGATTGGCGAAGAATCGATAGCTGGCTGGGAGGGTTGCCTGAGTGTTCCTGGTTTGCGCGGTGAAGTGGAGAGGTGGGAACGCATTCATCTGCAATATCAAGACCAAGAAGGGTCTTCCCATCGGGAAAAATTGCATGGATTTCATGCACGAGTCATCCAGCATGAAAACGACCACTTAGACGGCATACTTTTCCCTGACCGTCTTACCAGTTCATTGGCCTTTGGGTTCACTGAAGAGCTTCAGGCTTATGGGAAAATTCCCTAGGAATAAAGCTTTTCTTGTTTCTTCGACAACCTAAACTTTATTTAGTAAAACAGTAAATAGTTTTTACATGGTCGATTCAATTCCGCCTCGAAAACGTGAATATGGGAAGCAATCAGCGTTTGTTGAGCGAGGGAAAGAGGTTTTCAAGCTCAAAGCTCACGGATACAGCCTGAGGGATATTGCTCGTCGGCTTGACATCACTCAATCCGCCGCAAGCCGTGACTTTCAGTGGGCATGCTCCGCCTAGGGAGATCTGCCGGAGAACACAGCTGAGGTTGTGAAAGGCGAATGCCTCGAGATTCTGCGGGGTCTCGCTGGCATGCTCCTGAAAGACATTGAGCGTCAGGCGGCAGCAGGCGTGGTGGTCACAACGCTGGGCGCTGATGGCCAACTGCTCCAGCAGCAAGTGAGGAATGGCATTGATCCTCGAGCTGTATCAGAGAGCGGCCGTTGCGTGGAAAGGATGGCGAAGCTTATGGGCCTGATGGATGGGGGCATTGACGCCGCGGGCGCTGCAACTACTGCCATCCAGGTCACATTGCCGGCGCCTTCAGCCGAGGCATTCATGTCACCGGCTCCAGAGCCAGTGGATGTGGCTTCAGAGCCTGCTGAGAGCCCCTCAGGGGGCCCTGAACCAGCAGCGGCCAATCACCCTCCGATCGCCTCGAGAGCGCTCATCTCGTCATTGGGGCTCACGTCCACATACCGCCTGAGCTGCTCGAGCGAGGCATGGCCGGTGAAACGGCTCACCGTCATGAGCGATGTCCCGGATTGAACCATTGTTGTGGCCAGCGATCGCCGGAACGAGTGGAGGCTCATGCCGCTCGGAAGGCCTGCGGCCTGGCATGCCTGGCGAAGCGCCAAGTCACAGGCCTGGCGCGTTAATGGCTCGCCCACGCCAAACCGTCCGGGGAACACGAGATCCCTTGGCCGCGGCTCCCGGCCATGCCGTTTGATCCAGCGGCCGCGATAACGCTCGACCTCTGCGGCCAAACGGTCGCCGATCCGCGGCTCGCGGGTGGTCTTGGTCTTGGTGGTGCTTTTGATGAAAACAATCCGGTCTGAGTGGATCGCACCCCAGCTCAGCCTGAGCGTCTCCGTGAGGCGTGAGCCTGTGAACCTCATCACCTGCCAGGCGAAACGCAACTCAGGGGTGGGAGCGGCCATGAGCAGGGTGTTCATCTGTTCCGGCGTGATGGTTGTGGCCTGGCCGGCGCCGTTGGTTTTGGGCATGACTGACTTGCTGTTTGGTTTGAAATGGCAAATGCCCTGGCGTGACTGGCTGCTGAGGCCGGCTGGGGCCTCATTCAAAACGTCAAGTCAGACAAAAGGGCACAAGGATGCCGCTGATGGCCGGTGGCCTTTCAGCGGATGAGACTGAAAAATTCTTGCTTCAGTGGTGGACTGGCTTTTGGGATGAGACTTGTCTCATCGCTCGCGAGTATGAGCGGCCTTCACGGCCATCACGCAGTCCACCGCTGCGTCCGGCTCAGGTCCGGCCACCGTCGTGATGGCGCCATTTGCCTTCAGCGCTTCACGCAGCTCGCGACTGAGCTTCGCGATCGCCTTCCAGTCACCGGCTTCCGCGGCCTCGGCCAGGGCACCCGCTAACGCTTGCTGGCTCATGGCGATCATGTCGCTGGCGGTCGGCCGAGCGCTGATGCCCTCGCTTCCGTGTTGTTCATTCGCCTTCGCGACGATCCGGAAGGCCTGGGCCCGTGAATATCCGTGCTGGCGCTGAAGCGTCATGGCCACGATCGATCCGGGCGAGCCCATATCGAGCAACCGCGCGGCCACCTCGAGGGCGGCATCACGTTGCTTGGCCGTTTTGGCGCCTCCTGCCATCAGGCGGCCTCCACAAACGTGACGTGACCGCTCTCGAGCGTGGCCCGGTTGGTGACGCCACGCTCAGCCATCAGGACATGACGCGCTGCAGAGACTGCTTCAATCGATCCGATTGAAAGCACTTCAATGTCAGCGAATCCGCGGAATCGCACGTGGTATTTCTCCACAATTGCTGGCGGAAAAAGTGTCATTTTGTTGTAAAACTAAAGCTGACTTGTCTTTAGTCAGTTGTTGATATCGACTGACTGAATTTGCGAAAAAAGAGTGTAAGACTTTTTCACTCCTTTATTTCAACTCACAAGCTCACGAAAAAGTGGGCAGTGTGACAATTTATCAAGCGGAATTGGCGCCCGAAGCTTACGGACAGTGATTTCCAGTTTTTAACATTCAAGAGCTAATCCTCTAAGTGTTAAACGCCTTCGATTAAAGGTGCTTTGGGAGGGGCAGGGGTTGAATTGATATCAGCTCTTAGAGGCCCATCTTGTCTGAATTTTTAGCTTTTAAGGACTTCCTAAACTGCATGAAAAGCATCACCCCATGGCTGAAATGCAGGAGATAAAGCTCACGTCAATTCGTCTTCCTGAACTACTTCATCGAAAGGCCAAGGCAGAGGCCGCGAGCCAGGGAATCAGCCTCTCAAAGCTGATCGCCAGAGGCCTAGCGCTGGTGGTGAATTGATGGAGCTCCAGACCCCTAATCCATTCCAGGAATTGTTGCTCAAAGCACCGCTTGATGAGCATCTGTTCGCTGGCACCGGCAAGGGCCCCGGTAAGTCCACGGGCGTGAAATTCCTTGTGGCTCGCGACGCCACGATGCTCAAGGAAGACTATGCCTGTCTGATCATCCCAAGTTCATATCAGGCCTTACTTGAGATTCAGGCAGATTTGCTCAAATACTTGTCGGCGGTGTTCCCCGGAACGAAATACTCGACCGCTGATTCAGTCTTTCGCCTTGGTGGAAGGGACCCACCATTCGGCACCGTCGAGCTGGCCTGTTCGGCGAGCTCACCGATGGATCAAGTTCGAGCCATGACCCGCCTCCAAGGCCGATCGAAGAGCTCGATCATCGTCGACGAGGCCGGTGCCACGCCGAGCATTTTGGAATTCACGGATGAGCTTGCGGGCGTCTTGAGGGGTGCGCCATCGGATCCGCGGCGAATGATTGTGCTCGCCAACCCCTGCGGCCCGGCCCATGCCGCACTGAAGGCCAGGTTTGTGGATCCGCTCCCGTTTGAGCTAACCCACATGAAGCCGCAGCGCTTCTTTTCGGATCACTACCAGCGGTTCGTGATCAGCCTGACCGCCAACGCGACGGTGAATAAACATCTCGACTTTGAGGCCTACCGCCGCAAAGTCCAGCTGATGGCGCACGACGATCCCGACGTGCTCGCGGCTCTGCTCGAGGGCAAGTGGGGTGACCTGGCCGGGGGGTCGGCTTTTGGCCCTGTGTGGAGTCCCCGCCGATGCCGCCATGAGCTCCCTTCGGGATATCAACTCTCCGAACACATGCCCCGGCCGTTCGTGGTCGGCGACTGAGGAATGAGCGCACCCAGCGCCTGGTATCTGTGCGTCCCTCGGCCGCCAGGCCTGGACACTCCACGGGGCTCGATTCATCTGTGCGATGAGCTCTATACCTGCAGCCAAAATCGCAGTGGTAGACAGTGGTCTAAGGGATCCATGCTCACTAATCAGGAGCAGGCTGAGGCCCTCCGCGAGTGGCTTGAGCGCTGGGGCCTAAGGCCTCGGCAAATCAAGATCCTGTGTGATGACGCGGTGTTCGCCAGGAACGGCTCCCCGAACGGCAGCGTTACAGGTGACTTCAAGATGGCCGGGGTGCCGCTGCAGCCTGTCGGCAAAAACGTGGCAACCCTTGAGGCCGGCCTGGGAGCTCTGAAGAGCCGGCTCTCGAGCACCCGCAAGAACTTCACCGCTCCATGGCTCACGTGGTCCACCCGGTGTGCGGCCTGGGAAGCCACGGTGCCAAGCCTTTCCCGAGATCCCAGCAATGTCGAGAGGATCGCCTCTGGTCAGGCGGATCACGCCTGTGATGCCGGCCGTTATGCCGTGATCTGGAGCAACACCAAGTGGCTCACGGGCCAGACCGACGTGAGGGTGTGGTGATGTTCTTCGATCCGGTGAGCGGCTGCCACTACGGGAGCCGGGAGGAGTTTGAGGAGGGCAAGGCCGCTACCCGTGCCGTGATCGCCAACCTTGCGGAGTCATCACGCCAACAGGCCGAGCAAGACCGGCTCCGCGAAGAGTCCCACCAGGAGGCCTGGGGAGAGATTGAACCCAATCGCTGTGTGTTGATCAGCGCTGCTGCGAGCCGGAAGATCGACCCCTCCACCAGGACCGATATCGGAGAGGTTTGTCTCGATGGGTTGGTGCAGGAGATCTCAGGGGCCCAGGCCTGGATTCGGATCCACTACCTGACAAAGAATCCCCATCAGCCACAGCTGGAGATGACCACCAGCGTTCACCGTGATGAGCTCGAGCTTCTGGGCCATCCCTTCACCTGGTGGCGCCAGTGGAACCTGAAGCATTCCGCCATTGAGAGAAGTCGTCGCTACGGCCGAAACGATGGCTGGAACCGGCCGAGTTTTTCCCAGTTCTGGGAGCCGGTGTGAATGGGGTGGCCGGCCATGTGCCCCCACAAGGCCGACCGTGGTGGTCCACAGAGAGGGTCACTGACGCCTCAGGGCGCGCGCCCACCACTTGCCTGCTTGAGCTCCGCGATCTGGCGGTGCAGCATCTCGAGCTCAACCTGTGCCTCCTTTAGTCGCTTGGCAAAAGAGCCAAACGCTTCATTCATGAACCGCTGGTTTGTCTTGGTGAGCCGAATGACCTCGGCCTTCTCTGAAGCCACGCTGGCCTGGGCCTCGCGGATCTGGCTGAGGATCTTCTGGTTTTCACCTGCAGCGTTCCTGGCCTCATCACGGCTCTTGCTGAGAGCGGTGTGGATGGCGATCGCATCAGCAGCACCGATCGATGCCGGCGCCGGAGGTGCGGCCTCTGGCTCCGGTTCTGGCTCAGCCTGTGGTTCTGGCTCTTCGATCACCACCGGAGCAGCAGCAGAGGCCTCGGCCTCGAGCTCTGCTGTGGCCTGCTCCATCTCGCCTTTGATCCACTGGTCTTCGATCCAGCTGGCCGCCTTCTCGATGGGCAGTCCCTCCGGGAGATCCCACGTTGAACCGTGCAGCTCGAGGACATCGCCGCGGTAGGTAACGCTCAACGGAACCTCTGGCGGATGGTCTCGGCCTGTGCCAACTGCACACCCCTTAATTGAGATTCATGGCGAGCTCTCTCATGAGCTGCTTTCTGCTGAGTCTGCTGAACCAAGAGTTCATCTTCGCTGGGCCCTCATTGTTTGAAATTCGCTTCAAGTTGTGCATGTAGGGCGGGGTCAAGCTTGGCCAGCTCCAAGCACGGACTCATGTTCATTGGGCGACCGTTACCGCCGAAAGGTTTCTGATCGAAGATTTCTTGAACGCGTGCCCTTCGCTGAGCTTCTGCTCTCTCGCTCTGTCGGCGCCACATCGGGAAAGTCATCAGTCAGGGCATCAGCCTTGAGTTGTGCCGGTGCGTTGATATTGAGGAGTGAAACAAGTTCAGGGTCCTTCACTCTCATCCGGATCGCATCTTCTGGGATTGTTTTGCTAAATGTCGCCCAGTCCTCTGGCATCGGCATCTCAGGATTGTGCTGTGCCCATCTCTTCAGACAAAGGATATTCGAAGAAAGGCCGTGTGTCATTTCTGAGCTTTGCGGTATTTATATTTTATGTCGTGAACGGCCAGTTCCTATGTCAAACACTGCATCTGAAAGTAAACAGATTGAGTTGTCTTTGCCGCGTGAAACTCTTTGGGATGTTGCTGTTGGGATTGATCACATCGAGTGTGATGCCGACCTGAACTGGACCACTCGCCTGTCGGAGGAGAACCACCACCTCAGAGCAGCGATGAACCTCACATCGCTCGAGCGGCTGAGGGCCGCGCTTGAGAAGACCCCATCAACAGCCTCGCCAGGTGATCCGGTCGTGCTCAGGGCCGGTGACGCTGTTCTGCTCGCCCGATGCTTGCTCCAGCGCTTGACCTGCGGCCTAGGCCTTATGCCTCGCCCCTCCATCCACGATGTAAATGCGGCGTCATTCCAGCTTCTCTCTGATTGTTGTTTGTGTATTCAATTAGAGAAATTGTGTTTCCTTTCAGCGCGATTCAGAAGTATCCAAAGTGTAATCAGACTGATCGAGCCGGCAGGACCTATAAATACATGCCATATCTGATTACCACTGGAGCTAAGCATGCCTCCAAAAACCGTTGTAAGCACAACCCCGCAAATCGGATAGATCCAAAGAATTGGATCATGAAAACGTCTCCACCATTGAGCCAAAAATATGATTGTTATGATTGATTGGAGCGAAATTGTGACACCTTTTCCGAGAAGCGGATATACCACAATTCCTGCTATTACAAGCAAATAGAGCGACACTCGGAGTGTTTTGTTCGCAGTGACAGATGCAGTCAAGCTCGCCAGGCCTCCTGCAAGGCCTGCATAAAAAAGTCCGTTCCAACCACTTAAACGATTGATGTAGATCCAGTTTGTTTCTGTGTGATCCAACATTTCCGCAAAAGCAGCAATGCTGAAACAAGTAAAGCCAAATAAAAGCAACGAGATGCCGCCATTTGGCAAAACAGTACACATTGTTGATTTTCTTGAGCTTATACGACTTGCGATCCAAGCTGGAATAAGAACTGCCTGCATGTGTGCCAGCAGTAAAACAACAAAAAACAATGACTTGTCCGGTGGAGTTTTTTAGGAATGATCAGTTGACATTAGTCGCCCATCAGTTGGTGGGCTGAATTCGGGATATAAACCTTGTCAGAATGGATTTAACCCCTCTCACTAAACCAATGTCCGAACCCAAAACCGCCCGCAATCCCTGGGACAGCATTCCCACTCCACAGCCATCGCGCCCTGGAGATGCCACCAGGGCTTCAGATCTGATCATCCCCTCGGTGAATGAGCGAGCCGACAAGGCTCGCGGCAAGTGATCAGCCGCCCTGCCGAGCGCAAAGCTTGACAACCACTCCCTTCCTGGCTTAGTACGCCTGTACTGCAGCAGAGGGGGATCGATGGAGGAATGGGATTTTGTGGATGAACGGGAGCTGCAGAACTGGAAAGGCGCCCGGATCTGCCTGACTTGCCAGCACTTCGCCTATGGCGTGGATGCCAACTGCCGAACAATGGTGGCCTGCAACCTCCGTCAGCAGCTGCTGCAGCAGGGCACTCACTTGGTCAAGCGTTGTCGCCACTGGAGCCCTACCTGGCAAGACCAAGCCGGAGGGTGCTCTGAATACAGATGACGCTGCTGCTGGCCATGGCTAAGTCTTCTGTAATGACCAGTCACACATGTCAGATGAACAGCTCAAAGCTTTCTTAGAAAAGGTCAAAGGCGACACCAGCCTTCAGGAGAAGCTCAAAGCTGCAGCAAATGCCGATGCAGTGGTAGCAATTGCTAAAGAATCGGGATTTGTGATTTCGACGGATGAATTGAAGAAAGCCGAAGCAGAGATTTCCGACAAGGAACTTGAAAAAGCAGCTGGCGGCGATTGAATTTTTACCCACAAAATCATTGAAGATTATACAAATTTATCGTGCTGGATACTCTGTTAATGGCGACCTTTAAATGCGACGGGTTCAACAGGAGTGTGTAATCACTGCGCTACAGATAATGAAAACATCAGCCTCCTATGCCTGGCACCATTTAGCGCAGTGACTATTAACCAAAGACGCTGCAGCAGAGCGTTGGTATAACTGCTGAATAGACTTGATACCCATGTCAGAAGAGCAACTCAAAGCCTTCCTTGAAATAGTCAAGGGCGACACCAACCTTCAGGAGAAGCTCAAAGCAGCCGCTGATGCTGAAGCTGTTGTTGGGATAGCAAGAAAGGCTGGTTTCTCGATCGCTACAGAAGAATTAAAGGTGAGGGATGATGAGCTAGAGAGAGCGGGCGGAGGAGCATGTGAGGTTTTGACTGGGCCGGTCATTGAAAGCTATGTAGGTGATAGCTGGCATGATTACTGTTGTAGAATTACTTAAAAAGGTCTGCTTTGGGTGACAAAAATGATGAGCTTGTAAATGCAAGTAGAACAACAGACTACAAACTCATAGGCCTTACATTAACAGGGTTTTTATAGCTTAAAATCCCGACTAATCCTATAAATAGTTCCCAATACCTGGCACGATTGAGCGCAGTTGAGTAGCAATCAGGCAGGTTAAAGCGCTGCCCGACTAGATGGTGACTGAATCACCAGAAGCTCACCAGAACTTCGCGGGGACTTGACCAGAGCTGTGTAGTGGCGTTCACCAGTAGGGCTGTGATCTTGAAGGAGTCGAGGGGGCAACACCCCCAACACAACTCAAACACTTATCAGCTTTGACAATGACTACTTCAATTTTCAATGCTTCCTTGCAAATCAAGGACGCTGTTCCAACATCCAACCAGGCAGAGCGTCAACCGCTCTTTGATAAAGAGTTGGAAGCTGCTGCTGGGGGAAGGTATCTCGGCAATCTGGATCGACCACTCGATCGCTGTCTCTCACCTCTGGGAAGATGTTTGTAAAAACTGAACGCAGGCCTCTCAACAAGTGAGACAAATTACGCCCCGCCAAGTGCGGGGTTTTTTTATTCCCAACTGCCGACTGCTGCTATGACTGCTAAACAGACCTGACACCTATGTCAGAAGAACAACTCAAAGCCTTTCTAGAGAAGGCCAAAGCTGACACCAGCCTTCAGGAGAAACTAAAAGCAGCAGCTGATATTGATACTGTTCTTGCTATTGCAAAAGAAGCAGGGTTTAGTATTTTTGCTGATGACCTTAGACTTTCTGATGAAGAGCTGGAAGGCGTGGCTGTGAGCGGACTTTCTAACAAGCTAACTTCTAACAACTTCTGTGCATTTGCTGTTAGTGTGCCAACTGTTACAAATAGTCTACTGATCAAAGGCAGTCACCCATGTCCCTAGAACAACTCAAGGCATTCCTTAACAAAGTCAAAGGCGACTCCAGCCTGCAGTAGAAAATAAACGCAGCAGAGTCACCAGAAGATGTTGTAGGTATTGCTAAAGAGCATGGTCATGAATTTACTTCTGACGAGATCAACCAGCTCAGTGAAGAGGAGATGGAAGGCGTGGCTCGCAGGGGCTGTGGATACAGATACTGTCGTAAACAATTATTTAATACCTGTATAAATCACCAGATACAATAGTCTGCTCAATAAAACCCCCGCATTGTCAGGGCTTTTATAGCTTCAACAGCCTGACTAATCCCATAAATAGCCTCCAATACCTTGCACAGTTGAACGTAGTTAAGTGAAGACCAGGCTGGCGATGTCCAAGCCTTGGAGGTTGATTTTGGGCAGAGCAAGATCAGGGCACAAGGAGGGCACCTTTGCTGAGGGTATCCCGTGGACTAACGGTGAAGGCTTGCGTCAGCTGCACCTGTTCAAACTTGATGAGCTGGCCATGCAGAGCGCCGCCCCTGAACCATCACTTACAGAGAGACGGAATTTCACACTGCCGTGATCAGTTCATTTGCACTGCTGTTCATGATTGGCCTAACACAGACTGTTTCGACTCTGGACACCGTCACCATACGCAGCTGCTACGACGGCGACACCTGCCGGACTTCTTTCGGTGAACGGATCAGGCTGGCATGCATCGACACCCCGGAGCTGAAAGGCAAGCGGGCTAAACCGGAGCTTGCCAGAGCTGCCCGTGATCATCTGCAGGGCATGGTTGTAGGGAAGTCCGTCAGCCTTCGCCGCATCACAACCGACCGTTATGACCGAACTGTCGGGGAGCTGTTCATCGACGGGATCAACGTCCAGCAGACAATGGTCACCAGTCGCCATGCAGAGATCTCTTGGAAATACGCCAGCCAGAGCCCCTGGACGCGCTGAAGACCTGAATGAAGGAGACGTAGGGCCTTAAGAGACCCTTTCGGGTGATGTGGATTGAGCTCAGTTCAGCGATGCTGAAGACATCGGAGGGATGACCTCCTGCCCTCACACCAAACCCATGAAACTCATCTCTTCCATCGCTGCCGCTTCTGTTATCGGCGCTTCAATGTTTATTGCTCCACCGGCTGCTGACGCAAAAGAGCATCATCACCATCATCATCATCATCACCATAGACATCATGAACTAAGAAGAATTCATCGTGAATTCCGCCATGATGTTCGCGAATTTAATCATTATCAGAGAGCATACGATCGTGATTGGCGGCATGCTCGCAGGGTTTACAACCGCGAGGTCTATGGCTACCCGAGAGTGATTCCTGCCTACGGATACAACCATCGCCATCCTGGGTTCGGAATCCAGATCAGCTTCTGATTTGAAATTTCTGTCGAGAAGCCTGAAGCCATGAAAGCGAGGCTGAGAGCTATACAAGACCCGAAAGGGAAAATCAGGGGGCGTTGAGTATCGCCATCGATCTCCCGACAAAAAACTCACACTGATCACGCCCCGCCAAGTGCGGGGTTTTTAGCGATGCATTAATACCGATCAGCTGTAGATCTCAGACGTTTGCGGAAGGCTGCTTACCTGCTCGTTCAGAGCAGCATTGACGATGACATGTAGATAAGCTGCTCGCCGCAGGTTTTTCATGTTTTGAGATTCAGGGTTGACCGTGTTCATGGAGCAATGAATTATCTTAAGAGCGAACAAGTTCTCTGCGAGGTTCATGGGACAAGTGGCGGTTGATGTCACCATCGATGAATTCAGCGTCTGACTCAATGCTCAATATCAAGTAAATCTGTGATGGTGCTGACAGTCTCATCAGATCGATGAAAGGGTATGCGTCACCAGACCATCGCTAACCCAGCAAATCACAACTGAATCAACATCAGCGATCTGCAAGAGGAGGGGGGGCTTTGGGCCACATACTGCTCCCCCGCAGTGGATGACCTGGCCTATCAACCAGTGCTTGTCGACCCTTTCAGCGCTCAGATTATCCTGGCGCAGGACCACCATCATTCCCGATAAGGGCCTGACTCCGGAAGATCAGCTGCCCTAAGGGGACCTAGGGGTCCAAGAAGCCATGATCGACCGACACGTTTTCCTGGCTAGTGCACCTGCACAGGTCAAGGTTGGGAGAATCTAGCCAAGACCGCCTGGCAGGTCTGTACAGGAAGGTGCCCTGAGTAGCGGTGACGTTCTGCTGGTCATGGCAAAGTTTTCTGTGCTAACCAACCACCCATATTTGAAAAGCAACTCAACTCATTCGTGAGAGAGTACAAAGCGACACCATGCTTCAGAAGAAGATCAAAGCTGCTGCTGTTATTGATGCTGTTGATGCGATCGAAAAAGAGGCTGGATTTATTATCTCCGCTGACGAATTTAAGAAAGCTCAACTAGAATTTTCAGATAAAGAATTGGAAAGTGTAGCTAAGGGCAAACATCACTGAACCTGGTAATACAAAGACCCCACCAAGCTACAATAGATAAACACTCAAAAGCTCAGCATAGGCGTAGGTTTTTATTGCAGCAAGAACCTTCGTTTTTGATTAAAACGGCATAGGATGCCCGAAAGATGAAATACAGGAATCATTGGCCACAGACAACGCCGCACACCACTGCTAAAACTCTTATACATACTTGACAGTCATGACCCTAGATCAGCTTAAGGGATTTTTAGCAAAAGTAAGAAGCGATGCCAGACTCTTTGAGAGGGTAAAAGCTGCTGAGTCCGCCGACGAAATAACACTTATCGCTGCAGAAAATGGCCACGTTTTTACCTCTATGCATATCAATGAACTCACAGATGGCGAATTAGAAAGTGTTTCAGGAGGAGCAAACATATGCACTGGATGCCAAATCGCAACAACCTGCATAGATGACAGCCAAATACTTCAATACACTAATTCCGGCTGACAAGTCTTTTTTTGAAAGATAGATAATATTTCCAAGATCTAATTTGCAGAAACTGTTGGTTTAATAACCAATAAACCAGACCCCTAGATCCAGCGTTTTCGAGCACAGCAATAACTGGGCAAAGATGCTTCGAAACGTCGAGTGCATAATAGACAGATTCTGCTTTTAGACACGACTAATGAACAACGAACAACGCATAGCTTTCTAGGGAGAAATCAAATCAAATGCTGAATCACAAGGGGAGTTCAAAGCGACAGCAGATCCAAATACAGTTCTTGTGATTGCGCAAGAGGTTGGATTTGTGATATCTGCTGATGACTTAATAAGGCTCACTCAATGCTCTCAGATGGGAAATGCAAGAGATAGCTGCTGGCTTTGAATCGATAAATAAATGCCTTGGCTCGCCACTATGACACTGACCGTACTCTTAAGGTTCGACTGTTATATTTACACCTCCCGTAGGCGCTAATTCACTGCGGCTGTGAATCCATACCTCTTTGTTTCAAAACCATGTCACTGAGGGGGGATTGTATTTAAAAGTGCTTGGAGCAGACTTTGATGATTGACAACTTGCTAGTAGTTTCGCGAAAACGTTATACCGGCAGGACAATTAGAAAGCATTTGGAAGACATGAAACATGTTCAAGGCAACTGTTGCTGCATGAAAACCAATGAAATGAAGGGTCACATCTTGGTTTGAGAGTGGCAGTTCCTCCGCAGGTCTCCAAGTGATAATGGTGAAATAAAAAAGTGCAAGATCTAACCCTAATAGAAACATCAGAGCAAGAAGCAATTCATACGTTGGCTGCAGCCAACTCACTGGGAACAGCACTTTTAGATGGTCCATCCAATGTCTTTGACTTGTTTGCACAATGGAGCAAAACAAAAGGTCAACGCGCAAATTTTTTTGAAAACATTCTTTGCTGCTTGCTGTGAGCTCCAGCCGGGTTTTGACAAACAGCCAAACGCTGACGCCCATATTGACCTATGCAGCACTGCAATAGGACTCTGCAGCAGCTGTTTTGGGGATTTCTTGGGCTATGGACAAAAGGAAAATGCCGAAAGTAATTTCGGCACTTGCTCTCGATCGAACAAGACTCAGGCAGAAGTTGTACTCAGATGCCGTCTTCAACATCACCCCGATCTTTTGCTGCCGAGGGATCACAAATATCATAAATCAGCTCATCTGTATCGATAGAGCCATCAACAGTATTAGCCTGCTCCTCGTCTTTTAACCCCAAACGATCAAGCGCTTCATCTTTAGTGATTTGCTCGGTTTTATATTGAGCACAAATTTCTTTAATCTTTTTATCTGATTCACCTGGAACGTCTGCACCCATTTCGCAAGCAACTGCAAGCAAAGTTAACGGTAGGATTGTCAAAACCTTGATTGGCTTCATTCTAAGAAAATTCCTGGAGTGGTACAAAATCAAAATAACCAATTTTTTCGACAAAATCCCGACATATCAAAAGCTACCGACTACTTTTAACCATAGGGTGGATCCAGAAGCACGACACACATGAATCGTGGATTCAGCAGATGGTACACATGTATCCTCCATTCATCACTCGAATAGCAAATTGAAAGAAGAGCAACCGGCCCTAAAGCGGTCCATAGAATTCCTCAAGCGATAACCACCACTGCTAAGCGGTGATGTGCAAATAAGTTTGTGCTGGAGGCAAAGCAGCAGCCATCAGCTTCGATCAGTGAAAAAAACAGAGTTGCGGTGCTTCTCTGCATTGCCACCAAGTGGTGCACTGGTCAACTGTGACTGGGAACGTCAATCCAGCCAGGAAGACATGGCTAAGGACCTTTCTGGATGACTTCTTGGACGCTCTGGAGCAGTGACTAAGGGGAATGCATGCATTACCAACGGGCTGAAAGTGACGGCATAGCAGAACTGAAGTGCAATCAAAAGCAGCTCCGAAACACACGGATGTGCCTGCAATGCGGAAATCAAAAGGACTGCTGCCCAAAAGTCGTGAAATCAACGACACCCGCATGAGATGAAAAATCTGGCACGAAGGGAAACATCTTTGAATAGATTAACTGCAAGTCGGCTAGTCGGCTCAGCAGAAAATCAGATGTGTCTTACAGAAGAAACAAAAAAAGAACAATCCAAGTGCTCCCGATAAGGAATAACTTGTCTGAGCCTTTGTCAATATCGAAAAGTTCATAGGGCTCTGGAATCATTGCGTTAACGATAGAAAACGAGAATCTAATCGTTCTGACCGCAAGAAGGGAGCATGTGGGATACGAAATCAGAGTTGACCCACCTCACTCCGGATCCTATAGCTGTGATCTGAGCAAGGTTATGGTTCTGAGGATCACAGACAGCCGCACAGGCATGAATAACGCGAAAGGTGAAAATGATGGACTCGATTCTTTACAGGCAGCACCTCCCAGCAAGGAGTCCCTCAACCCTGAAGGCAAATCCGTGTAAAACAGCCTCCCTGACTCGGGTGAGCTGTAAACCCTATGTCAAAAGACATGTCCACAAAACTAGGACACCAGTACCAGCACGTAAAGGAGTTGGGCGCCGGTCAAGCCCGTCAATATGCTCCCGTGGAATCTGGTCTGGAACGTTCCTGAATCCGTACCTCTCAGTGCGGCTGTTTCGGCTTCTTCGCGTTGTGAATCATACGTAGAACTTATTTACCGACAGGGGAAAAGCCAATGACTGCACTAGAGAGCTACTGGAAAGGCGTCACTACCGCTCAAGGCAGAAAACTGCTGAAAGACTGTCAAAAACTTTCTAACCAATAAGCCGGTAGGTGCCCGAAGGTCGGCTGACGCTGCTGCTGGCGGTAGCCAAGTCCTCGGTAGTGTCCAATCACCCATGTCCCTAGAACAACTCAAGGCATGCCTCGCCAAAGTCAAAGCCGACACCAGTCTTCAGGAGAACCTAAGAGGAGCTGCTGATTCTATGCAGTAGTAGCAATTGCCAAAGACCAAGGTAATCAATTTACTGCTGATAAGGTCAGCCAAGTCAGCGAATGGGAGCTAGAGAGCGCAGCTGCAGGAGTATCTTCCTTCGCAGGTGCTTGTACTGGTTGTGAATGTAAAGACTCAAACGTGTGCTTTAGTATATAAATCATGAAAACAGAATCACGCCCATGAACGATACTTTATTTGAATAACTAATTAACTCATGGCCAAGTCTAGCCATCAATTAGCCATTGCATCAGCAGATTTTTCTATTGACTCACTCAACCCAAAGAGGCCCACAAATTATAGGCCAATACCTATCACGATTAAGCGCGCTAGCGATTAGCCAATGACGCTGCAATAGTCCGTTGCTATAAATGCAGAACCGACTTCATACACATGTCAGAAGAGCAACTCAAAGCTTTCCTAGAAAAAGTGAAAGCTGACACTACCCTTCAGGAGAAGCTCAAAGAAGCTGCAGATTCAGATGCAGTTCTTGCGATTGCCAAAGCTACTGGGTTCTCTATCACGACAAAAGATCTAAACTCACATAGCCAAAACATACCTGATGATGAGCTAGAGGCTGGTTTGGGTGGCACGGATAATGCCCTAAACAAATGCACTACTGGATGTTCACCTAGTGGTGAGGTTCCCGGGTATACTAAGCCGTGTGATAATGCCATAATTTAAGGTTATTTGAACAGAGCTACTTTCATACTTCAGCATTCGAGCTCTAGCACAGTCTACACTTTCAAACCCCCTCCAAGAAAGAGGCCTTATTGCTTCAATAGCCTGAAATAATCCCTCAAACAAGCTTCCAACAACTGGCACGATTAGGAACAGTAAGTATTAGCCAAAAACACTACAGCATGCTGTTGCTAGAACTAGACTGTAGCTCAATGCACTCTAATGTCAGAGAAGCAACTCAAAGTTTTTCTTGAGAAGATTGAAGGTGACCCTAATCCTCAGGAGACTGACAGCTACTGCTGATTTTGGTGCTGTTGCTGCGATTGCGAAAGAAATAAGATTTATGATTTCTGCTGATGACCTAAAGAAGGCTCAATCAGCGCTTTCTGACGAAGAGTTGGGAAACGCATCTGGAGGAACCAGATACCCAAAATTGAAGCCAACTGTATTGTCGTTTATTGGGAATCTATGCTGAATCTATACAGATGAAGAGCTGTCTGTGCAGGAGATATATGCAATGGGTAATGGTTGCCAGTCGCCATTTCAAGATTAATTAGATAGAAGCACATCGCCCCTGACCTTATGGACACCAGATCTACGCCAATCAACTCGATAGCCGTTGCTTTCCTGGCACTTGCCGTCATTACGCTCGCGATCAAGGAACCGCGTTGCGACTGCAAAAACACCCTGCCATCCGCAGAAACATCAACCAGTGAGAGGGCGTCTCCACCGCGACCTTCAAATACTGGCCGGCAGCGTGAGCTCCGCAAGTTTTGAACAAGCGAAAATGCACTAATTAGAGATCTGAAAGAAACGGGTCACACCATTGAGGGATCGCGTAAGACGAAACATCACCCTTCCGGGTGATGTGTATTGAGCTCAGTTCAGCGATGCTGAAGACATCGGAGGGATGACCTCCTGCCCTCACACCAAACCAATGAAACTCGTCTCTTCCATCGCTGCCGCTTCTGTTATCGGCGCTTCAATGTTTATTGCTCCACCGGCTGCTGACGCAAAAGAGCATCATCACCATCATCATAGACATCATGAACTAAGAAGAATTCATCGTGAATTCCGCCATGATGTTCGCGAATTTAATCATTACCAGAGAGCATACGATCGTGATTGGCGGCATGCTCGCAGGGTTTACAACCGCGAGGTCTATGGCTATCCGAGAGTGATTCCTGCCTACGGATACAACCATCGCCATCCTGGGTTCGGAATCCAGATCAGCTTCTGATTTGAAATTTCTGTCGGGAAGCCTGAAGCCTTGAAAGCGAGGCTGAGAGCCTTACAAGACCCGAAAGGGAAAAGCAAGGGGCGTTGAGTGTCTCCATCGATCTCCCGACAAAAAACTCACACTGATCACGCCCCGCCAAGTGCGGGGTTTTTGCTGCCGTGGAAGCCTCCGGGATGGTACAGACCAACAAGATCCGATTAGTCAGCGAGTGAAGGGGTCTGTTGCCAAGCTGTGAACAATCAGTCCGTCGGTCGAGACCATGACAGCACAACTGGTGGTGATTACAGGAGCGGGGGCAGGGATCGGAAAGGCTTTGGCCCATGCTTTTTCATCAGCCGGTCACCCCTGTTTGTTGATATCAAGAAACCAGAAGGAGGATCCAACATTGGCCAATCAGCCAGTGCTTTACCGGCGGCTTGATGTCTCCGACGCTCAAGCGCTGAGGGATGCCATCGCGACAGCAGAGAGTCAGTACGGGCCCACAGGCTGTCTGATTAACAACGCAGGGATGATTCACATCGGCGGATTGGACAGCCTCAGCATCGAGCAGATCAATGAGGAAGTCGACACCATGATCAAAGGAGTGACAAATGGCATTCACCTTGTTTTGCCAGGTATGCGGGAACGCAAATGCGGAACAATCATCAATATCAGCTCCATTGGCGATCGCAAGCCTGCACCAGGGGCACCGGTCTATCACGCTTGCAAGCACGCCGTGCGCTCATTGGGTGAGAGCCTGAACATGTCGGAAGCTCACCACAATGTCCGTATTATCAACCTTGCCCCCGGACTGATCCGAACAGCGATTCATCAGAAGATGGGGATCAGCTTTGAGGAATACTGCGAAATGCTTGGCAATCCGACTTTCATTGCTCCAGCGGAACTCGCAACAATCGTCCTCTTCTGCTGGCAGCAGCCACAACACATCTGCATCCGAGATATCGCTGTGATGCCTACAGACTGTGCGTTCTGATTATTGCTACGAATTCCTCGGAAGCATAAGCCTTCCTTCTGTTATGAGAACTAGCAGGTTATACCCGTCCAATTAATTCACATACCAGTTATTCGCTGTGTTCGGCAGTCTTTTTGCTGCTTTGGCTTTTTCAGCAGCAGTCATCTCAGACCAAAGCTTGTAGGTGCAGTCCAGGGCGCCACGATCCTTCAGCGCTTCTTGATAGCAAGCCGATAGCTCTGCAAACTCTTTGACGCGGACAACGGGAACGGTCATGCGGTTTGCCCAGTGGTCATTCATGCTCTTTGAAGCAATTCCTATCAGCGTTTCTAGCAACCAGGAAGGATTTGAGTCACCAGATCGGCATTGACCCACTTGATCTCACCGGAATCCACATCAGCGATCTGAAAAAGGTTGTGGATCTTCGGGTCTCGTGCAGGGCCGCCGCAGTGAATCACTTGCCCCATCCACCAGTCTTTATCAGGCTTCTCCCAAGTCAGGCAGTCATGGCGCACGATCACCGTCATCCCTGGACCAACATCCAGGAAAACCGGCCGCTCCGAGGGGTCCTGCTGAGGAATGAAACCAATGCCAACCGACACACCGTCAAGCATAGTACGCACGTACTCTTGCTGAATAGGTTAAGCCTGGGAGGCAATGCTTACCAGCAATGACTCAACCGAGATCAATCCATGGCCGGTGAGCTGCTGCTGCAGCTGGCACTCGGCATGATTGCTGTTGTAGCCAACGCCCTTTCAGCATTTGCAGGTGGAGGCGCCGGCCTGGTGCAGCTACCGGCGCTGATCCTGCTGGGGTTACCCTTCGCCTCAGCATTGGCCACCCACAAACTGGCCAGCGTGGCACTAGGCCTTGGCGCCGCAGGTCGCCACTGGCAGGCCAGCAGCCTCGATCCCCACTTAAGCCTGTTAATTCTGCTGGCTGGTCTCCCGGGAGTATGGATCGGAGCAAGCAGCGTGCTGGCCTTGCCGGATCGCGTCGCCACAGCCGCCCTTGGGTTTCTCACGCTATCCCTCGGCCTGTACTCGGCCCGTCGCCCCAAACTCGGACGGACCGAACGAGTGGTGAATCACAACAGACAGCAACTGCTGATCGGTATTGGCGTGCTCTTCGTGATCGGCATGCTGAACGGTTCGCTTTCATCAGGCTCAGGCCTTTTCGTCACGCTATGGCTGGTGCGCTGGTTCGGATTGAGTTATCCAAGAGCCGTTGCCCACACACTGATCATGGTGGGCCTCGTCTGGAACGGAACCGGCGCTTTGGTCCTCGGGTTCAGCGGCGAAATTCACTGGAGCTGGCTGCCAGTCCTGATCGTGGGATCGCTCATTGGGGGATATCTCGGTGCTCACCTTTCGCTCAAACAAGGAAGCCGACTAGTGAAGAAAGCTTTCGAATGTATCGCTCTGCTGATGGGCCTTTCACTGCTGATCCGCAGCCTCTGAGCTGATCTCCCAACCAACAAGATTAGAACGAGTCATATCCAAATTAAAGATGACGCTGCGGCTGGCCAGGGCAATTTCTCCTGTAGTGACCAATCCTGCATATCTCTAGAGCGACTTGAAGCATTCATCGCCAATGCAACGATGGTTACAACATTCAGGGGATCGAAAGGCAGCAAAGAGACCTGTGAATGTCATGACTATCGCCAAATAAAGCGGGCACGAGCTTAATCAAGAACATGTCAGTCAGCCCAGCCAAAAGGAACTGAAAGGTGTAACTGGAGGGGGCCCCATGTCCTTTTGAGTTAATACTTAGCAATGGAAATACATAGAGCCCGATGGCTCAATCAGCCACCAAGTCTGATTTATTTCAACAACTCCGGTCAAAACTTATTAAGCGGCAGTCATCAGCCTCGACTGCCTGGCATTGGCGCCATAGCGCTGCAGAGTCACCAGCCCTTACAAGCTTCTTTCAAACTGGCCAAGGATATCAATGCCACGATTTTATGAAATACCATCGCCCTAGGGGAAGCTCCCGTCCTGTTCAGCGTTTGCAAAGAAGGACTACTGAAGTGGGAGCATGCAGAGCCATTCATGGCCGAGGATTTACTCCATTTAGCAATGGGGTACAGAGACTAAATCACGCGTAGAGAAGGAAAATTTTTGAACTTCATCATTGTTCCTATGATAAGTGGAGTGCTTAGCTGGAAATCAGCCAGAACGAGATGAGCCGAAAACTAAACCCTGTATTACACAGCCAAACATTCATTGGCCAACCTAGCCAACTTTTAAATTCGAATAAGCAAAACCAGTCCACATCTACCAGCCAATTATTTATCACTAACGACCGACGAATTTTTGGGAGTGGACAAACAGGAACTCACAGCTTCTATCGGCATTGGCGATCTAAATGGCGACTGAATAAATGATCTGGTTGTCACTAATGGACGCCATTGGCCTCAGCAGAATTATCTGTTTTTTAATTATGGAAAGCAAGGCAAGGTCAATTTCACTGTTCAGCGACCTTTGGACCTGAATCTCTCCACCAGTTATGCTGCGGTGCCTGACGACCTGGATGGAGACGGCGATCTCGATATTGCTGTTGGCAATGCTAATGCGCCCAATCGAATCTTTTACAATGATGGGCAAGGCGTGTTTTATGAGACTGGCTCCTTCGGCTATATATCTAGTTTACGGAGTCTGACTCTTGCTGATATTGATAATGATGGTGATATCGATATTCTGATTCCATGTCGAGGTGCACCTAATCAAATTGCTTTCAATAGTGGTTCTGGTGAGTTCCCTGACGCTGATATCAGAACATTTGGAACAGGAATAGATAAAACCATTGACGTTGCTGTAGTTGATTGGGATGGAGATGATCATCTGGATCTAGTACTCACCAATCGTGTTAATGACCCCAATGTGATCTTGCTGAATGATCGAAAGGGAAATTTCTCAGATAAGCAAATATTGCATGATTCGGAGAGGTTGAATTCCCGAGCAGTAGCCATCGCCGACATGAATGGAGACAAGAATTTAGACATAATTATTGGAAATATAGGTGACCAAAATCAAATCTATTTTGGCAACGGGAGTGGTGGCATCATTGAAGTACGAGAATTTGGAAATACAGATGGTCAGACCTACGATGTTATTACTGGTGACGTTGACAACGACGGAGATATTTTAATTGTAGGCAACATGATGGGAAGCCACCACACAAAACAAAAGAATACTGTTTATATTGACCGGGGTGACGGGAATGAGTTTGATGCCATCCCCTTAGGCCCAGGCAAAGCCCCTAATTATGCAGGAAGCCCTACGTACGGAGTCAGTGTTGCTGACTTTAATCAAGATAGTTTCCTTGATATTGCAGTTGCCAATTCAGGCAATTTCAATCGATTGTACATGAATGAAGCAATTCCATAACACAACCCCAAGGAACGACATAAGATTTATATCGCTTAAATTCCTCAGAGATCAAGGCAGCTGGGCATCCAACGCATGCCACAATTAAGCGGAGTTGGGCAGAAATGGTTCAAAATTGATTGAGAATCAACCCTGTTATCAACCAGCAACAATCTAAAACTCGTTCATCGATAGCGATCAAATTCGGCTCCCCTAAAAATCTTGTAATAAAAACTCTGCAGCTTATTTGGTAAGAAATAATTTAATAATGCACAATCCAATCAAAACACCAGACAATGGTCCAGCCACCGGAACCCATGAGTATCTCCAACAAGATGTGCCTTTGCCATCAATAGGTAGAACGGCATGTGCCAGTCGAGGGCCCAAATCTCTCGCTGGATTGATGGCATAGCCGGTTGGTCCCCCAAGGGATAAACCAATCCCCCAGACGACGAAGCCGAAAATATAAGGTAATGAACCGTCCGAAAAATTGTAAGTGTTGCCATATTCGGCAAGCGCACCGGCGATAATCACAAGTGCGGTTGTCGCCAAGCATTCAGATAGATAATTTGCGAAAAAATTCTTGATCGCAGGCGTTGTCGCAAAAACAGACAATTTATCTATCCTACTTTCCGTGTGCTGCCAATGCGGCAAATAAACAAGCCATACAAACACTGCTCCCAGAAATGCTCCAATTAGTTGAGCAATGATGATTGCCGTAACCATCCATCCAGACGAATACTTACCAAGGCCATATTTCATCAAGGTAATGACCGGATTAATGTCCCCGCCCCGGGACCCAGACGCCATAGAAATAAAAATTCCGATCATTACGGCGAAGCCCCAACCTGCTGAAATAGCCATCCACCCTGAGCTATACGATTTTGAAGCCTTTAATAAGGCTCCGCCGCATACTCCGCATCCAAACAACACCAAGAAAAGAGTGCCCAGTAGCTCGCCAATGAAGTAATTCTGGTACATCAAGTTTTTCCTTTATAAACATATTGTATTGCGGCTTTTTCATGCCAACAACAAAAAAACAAGAATTACAAAGAATAGCAAAACCAATCAATTGACAAATTAAATCACCCTTGTTGGCTACTGGGATGAATACTAATGTAGAGGCTTTTATTAATAAAAATGCATCCGACTCTCTGATGTTGACCACCAAGGGATATTGGGCAAGGCAACACCATCCTGGCTGCGCTGCTACATCCCGATCAAATAAGCGCGCACGAAACTGCGTGCATGATTTGATGTCCCATGCAATCAAGCAGGGGATTGGAGCCTGAGGAATCAGACCAGCAAAGGCAACCACAGCCAAGTCAATCGCCCATCACGGCCATGGTGACTTCGATCCTGCACTGGCAGTCGTTATTGGGTTGAAGCTGGATGAGATCTGCATCCATGATACTGCATGAAATTGAACGAACATTTATCTATAACCTTAGAATGATTCTCGACAGGAGCAAGACCAACCCTTGAGGCAAAGTTTTACGTTCACTGATAGACATTCAAAACGAACAAAAATCAACTCGCTTGAGGTGGATCAACTTTGATGCTGGAAACTACCGGTGGACTGTTCCAAGACATCCACGAAAACTGACCAGAACGCCTTGGCATAACGCCGAGGGTTGGTGGAAGCTCAAAACATCAGAATGGCTCTGTTGGACTGCTCTCGGGTCTGACCGATAGCGCTGGAGACCATGGTTCCTCGCCGACGATCAGCTGTGGCACTCGAGCAACACAGCCGTTTCAGAACAGACAGAATCGCTTTTGGAACCATCCGCTGATGGTTGCCAGAGGCAGCTCAACGTGAGTTCTAGAGAAATACTCATGATGCTAAGTAGCGACGTGAACTGAGGCCAATCCAACTAACTAGACAGTACTCCCCTGCTCTCACTGCACGTGCACAGCGAAGCGCAGCACTGCAGAACGAACTTGAGCTACCAACGAATGTCAGGAGCTACGTATGTGAATATCAGCAACACCATCGCCAGCCAGTTACATCAAAAGTCGGAAAAGATTTTTTTTATTTTGCCATCTATCAGGCTAATCAAAATGAATAATGGAAACCCTGGAAATCAATCATTCTATGACTGCATGAACACTGAAGCAGGCAGACCAGAAACATCCACTTCTGCTATAAAAATACCTCCAGCGGCAGGCATTAAAGAGAGACTTTCCTGATCAAGGTCATATTTAGCAGTTGTGATGTAGAGCTTGTCAAACGCCGTACCCCCAAAACAGCAAGAGGTTACTTGCGAGCATGGAATTTCTATCGTAGCCAAATGCTTTCCATTTCTTGGATCCCAACAAGTCACAGCACTTCCATTCCAAAGAGCAATCCAAAGCATGCCATTACAATCGATGGTCATGCCGTCAGGAGAACAATTCCAATCAGGGGGTATTTGAATGCAGATCTCTCCATCACCAGCCAAATCTCCACTCTCAGACAATGGAAACCGCTTGACATGAAGAGTTGGGGTGTCAACATAATATAAATTTTTTCTATCCAATGACCAGGCAAGCCCGTTTGAGATAGTGACACCTTCAATCATACGACTAGATTTTAAAGATTTATTCAACCTCCAGAGAGATCCAGCATTAGGCAAAAAATCATAATGAAGGTTGCCAGCCCATAGTCTTCCCCAAGGGTCGCACTTACCATCATTGAAACGATGATTAGTTAGATCCTTGATTGGATTATGCAACGACACAATTTCCCCGCTATCTGGATTTATTATTTTAAATCCATCCGACGTTGCAGCCAACAATTGCCCCTCGTTTGTTGGCACGACACAACCCACATGGGAAGCAGTATCGATAAAACGATTGGTCTGACGGCAAGGGTCGAACAAGCCAATGCGTGAGTCTTCAATATCGACCCAAATCAAAAGCCCACGCTCGTCCCACCAGTGAGGACCTTCGGCAAGACGCGCTCCCACATCAAGCACGCATTCCGATGAATAGACTTTGACCTGTTGATGCATGAATAATTTCTGATGGCGGTATTGCAATCATTGTGACAACACTAGCGACGAATGTCATAGAAGCAACGACTTTCAACAAGTCTTCTATCCACTGACATGCGTCATCATTAAGTTCTCATCACATCTGCACATCCAATCAAGAGTTTGGTTGTGCTGGCGGAGCAAATCTGATCATAACTTGAGGTTCTTGACTTTCACACGCGTGCCTCAACTAAGCCCGCTGTGGTGGCTTTCTGTGAGACATGAGTGAACATCTCAGAAAATCCTGAAATGGATCTATCCAGACAGCTGTGGATGACGAAGACTTCGATGTCCTCCACTCTTAGAGAATCAAGCCATCGACTCATCGCAGAATGACAAGGATTGATCTCAGTGGTGGCCTGGTTGTGGTGACCGGTGGAGCAGGCTCGATCGGCAGTGCTGTTGCCGTTCAGGCAGCTCAGGCAGGAGCCAGCGTCGCCGTCTGTGACACCAATTACGAAGCTGCTGAACGCATCGCTGAAGAGATTCGCTCAAACGGTGGCGTTTCCGAGGGCTTCCACGTCGATGTCACCGATGCGACCGCCGTGAGAGAGATCATGCAGAGGTCAGTCGGAGAGCTTGGTGAAATGCGCGGCCTCGTGACCGCCGCCGGACTTTTACGCACCGGACCACTCGCGACCCAGACCCATCAAGACTGGCAACAAATGATGGCCGTCAACGTTGATGGAACATTCCATGCCGTGCAGGCCGCCATTCCCTATCTGAAAGCGGCAGGAGGCTCGATCGTGACCATGGGAAGCGTTTCGGCCTTCATCGGCTCAGCGGAGGGAGGGGGCTACACCACCTCCAAGGGTGCCGTGCTCAGCTTGAGCTACGCCGCAGCCGGGGAGTTAGCGCCGCAGGGGATTCGCGTGAACAACGTTGCACCAGGATGGGTCGACGGAGGGTTCACCCACCAGGCCTTGGAAGCTAGCGATGACCCTGAGGCTCTCAGGAAACGAGCTTGCGCACTCCACCCCCTGGGACGGATGGCCGCACCAGCTGATGTCGCCAACGCTGTGGTGTGGCTTCTCTCTGATCAAGCCGCATTCATCACAGGCTCAATGCTGTTGGTAGATGGCGGTTTCATGATTCAGCATTGACCGCAAATCCAATTTTTGAATGACCTGAGTATTCCAACCAATGCAATCAAGCCGAAAAAGCTTTTCAAGTGATTTGCAGCCAATACAATGAACTTTAAGAGTCCTATCCACAATTCCATTTTAGCCAAGAGAGGCAAAGAAAAGGGATAAGTTTCATATGTATTCAAAGAGTGCTGAGAATGGCCTTGTCTCTTAACCTGAAAAGCATTAGAAGGTCTTTCTATGAATCGATTGGAGAAATCGTGTTTGGGATGGAAGATGGAGCAGTCACCATTTTTGGACTTGTTGCTGGGGTTGCAATTTCAGCTAATAGCAGCACACAAGTTCTATTAGCAGGGGCCTCTGGTGGGATATCCTCGGCCATATCGATGATGTGCGGCGTATTTCTTGATCTTCAGTCCGACCATGATCAAGAGAGAATCAAAGATAAGAAACGCGTTACACGAATCCAGGATTAGCCTGGGAAAGCAGCCAATCATTTTCTTTTGAAGCTATCGGATGCCGGGATAAGTCAACAAACAATTTGCGCCATTCAATCCGAGATCGTTGGTGACAAAAGGAAACTGATCGCTTTGGACTCAGCATTTGATTCGCAAGATTCAGACACCTCTGATAGTCCATACATCCATCCATGCTTGCTGGATGTTCATCTCAAATGCACTATCTGCACTGACTCCAGTGATCACTTTTGCATCTTGGCCTCTGGCAACAGCACGCTGGATATCACTTCTGATGACGCTTGCACTCCTATTCATACTTATTTGGACGGGGAAAAACAGGGCAACGCGCCACCTATCCAACCGTGATACAAACCGTTGGAATTGCAGGCTTCGCAGCGGCGGGCGGAGTCATGATTGGACAGCTCATCAGCCGAAGTTTTTCATAAAAATTGCCAACAAGACTCCGCTAACAGGCTCGGCATGCAATGACTAAAACCCTCTGCCAGTGGCTGAGCATCTTCCACAAGTGATTATTGGGTTGAGGTTGACAAGTCAGCTTTACAAAATACTTCTCAAATTATCTAGACGATTTGCAATTTTTTGATGCCAGAAGCCCCATGTACTTATTCGCGAATGCAAATGGGGCTACGTTCGTTACAAGCCAAGCCGGATCACCAAGAAAAGGAACTGACTTCAAGCGAGTTCGCCCCGTATCAAAAACCAGCCTCTTAATTACGTAAAAAATTAGATCATCAACATTAGGGCGCTCACCAGCGATTATGGTGGCGTTAAAATCAAGACCACCGATTATTAAAAATATTTCATATCTGGAAATTTAGCTTCTCCGCTCAAAAGGACGTCGCGAAGATTCATCATTCGGATGAGTAGTTCCTTTCAACATGCAAAGCCTGAAAAAATTTGGGGTTATTTGAGTCCAGTAAGTACAGGGAACACAATACAGATTGTCAGGGGTATGGTCACGCAGCCGCCTTAGAGAACTTGCTGTGCTCTGAGATGGAAGCTCAGCTCTCTGCCACCTCAATCAACACAACAGGATTTCCATCGTCGTCTTCGTGATCTGAATACCGAAATTCATCGTCACCGCCAAGCTGGAACCTTGAATCGCTGCAATCTCTACCCCTCCCTTGCAGCCTGATGCCGTAGTCCTCAACAAGACGTGTACAGGCACTGATGATTTGCTCCGTGCTGGCCTTCCAGGGATGGTTGCCTTCCAGATCCTCGGCTCCGAGCAGGACTCCTTCCAAAACAGCAGAGATGGGATCCGTCGTCATTGGTTGGTTGACTGGCCGCCCGAGAGGCTCACCAGAAAGCGGGACAGTGCATCCAGCCAATCTGCTGCAGCTCCTTATAGAGAGACACAGCGTCGTCATAGGCCATATGAATGCGTGACTTGATCAGAGCAGGCTGGCTGTGAGGCATGGGTCTGCCGTTTTCCACGACGACCTGGACATCTCCGTCAAGAGTTTTGGATTGCTGGTGGAACCTCATCGCCCAATGAGTCTTAGGGTCTTCCAGCCAGGCATCAGACATAGTTACTTGCTGAAGTCTTGTCCTTATCGATAGAGGCTCGTACCGCCTGATGCCCAGCCAAGTACAAATAAGTACAAAGAGAGAGCCACCGCACCACCGGGGAGAGTGAGGTGCGAGTCGGCCATTGGCATACGCGACGACGCCACAACAAGGCCGTTAAGGACGTTGCAGATCAGGATCCACAGGCCTCCGAGCTGAAACCGTGATGACTGGCTCAGGCCCAAAGCAAACGATCAGCCAGACTCCTCCCACTTAACCCCAATCGAGTTCCACTTCAGCAGACTTCAAACGGCGATAGTCCACGACGGCGTCAGTGCCTGCCGTGGAGATCAAACATGGAGAGGATTCGGTCTATCTGAACAGGCTTTCATCGAGAGCCCCAGAGAGCATCAGCGATTGAGCAGCCTCCATGGATTGCATCAGCTCATGCAGCAGCATTGCCTCTGGGCTTCAGGAGTATTGCCTCAACCAACTCCTGCAAAGTGCTGCGATCAGAGGTGAAAATCCACAGCCGACTTTTGCATTTGACTCTGATCCCTCACCATCAAAGAAATTGCACGTCAGTGGATTCGAGTCGACTGATCACTGAAATCAACACCTCAAAGGTGGTCGCCCTGCTGAAATGGGTCGCCGATCAAAACAAGGCAGGACGATCCAGCCTGGTACTGGCCAAACCGCCTGAGCTCAAGTCCAAGTCACCTCTAACAGGGCAAGAGCTCCTGCAAATGCTGTAACTGAAGCCTGAAAACGAATGCCAGTTCATTTGTTACTTCATCAGGTTCCACAATCAAACAGCTGGCCGCGGACTCCAGCCAACCGGAATCAGCACGGTTGCTTCGCAAGTCTTGATCAGAGACAGCAACCGAGCGCAGGTCTATTGCCCATGAAACCCTCCAAGACAATCAACAACATGCTCAGATGGAAACAAACTTGTTTCCACGGCAGCGTGGATAGGTAGCGATCACTGCCGTCGAATGGTGTCGCAGTGGCTCTGCAGCGCCACCAACAGCTTTATTGCTCAAACGCAGACAAGACCTTCTGAAAAGCCCCAGCATCATCTCGCTTCGTCGTGGCCGTTCGTAAGGCTCGTAAAACGTCAGGGCGCTTCCCGTACGGAGAAAAGTCGAGCAGACCGTCCACGACCTCCTGAGGGCTTCCATTGTCGACAAGAACCTTCAGAGCCCTGTCCATATCTGCAACTAGCTCATCAGTGCTCCATAAGCAGTTCTGTCGGATGAAATAGAGAAGCTCACCAACCACGACCTCCGCAGAAAGGTTGAGCTGCTCTGCCAGCTCTCGAACCTTGTCGTCATCCTCGGCAAAAGGCTGATCAAAACCAACCGTGGCAAGCAGGCCATAGTCGACAAACATCTGGCGCCAGCTGGAATTCGATTCAAGTCCAGACTCGATGAGGGCCCATACCCTTTGATGGGCCTCTCTGAAATCGGTGGGCGCGACGGTCATCCGACTCACCTGCAATCATCATCCATCCAGAATGGCCAGGGTTTTAATTCCTCGCTGTAGGGTTTCAAACCCTCTCACAACATTCAGGCTGGCCGACCAGACCAGCTTGCTTCACGATTGGAGAAAGCTGGAAGACAGACCGAACTGCTTAGACGCAGACAGCATCATTTTTCAAAGCAAAGGCTCGAACTTCTGAACTTGTTCTTGCATTCAAGGACATACCCAAACACGGTCAACCAGGCGAAATCAGCAAGGTGCGCGCACTGTCCGAGCAACACCCTGAGCGAGAGATCTTGATACCTGCCAAAAGCCAAATCAACAAATCTAGAATGCAGAAAAATTTTTCAACAATGCGATCTATGCCGATGGTTTAATCAAAAGACCCTATTAAATGAAACCAAGCAGTTTCCCCCCAGTGGACTCCATGGCGATGAATAGGGTCAATAAGAGTCGATTGACTTGATCTATTGCGTTCAAGATTCCATCAGCCTTCTGTGGTGTTAGTCCGCGTTGTTCTCACCCATTCAGCAGAGGGCATTTATGGCGAAATATGCGTTACCAGGCAACTCGGGATGGGAAAGACAGACCCGGGTGCTGAACCTGACCTGCAATGGCTCATGAGCCGACGCAATTGCTGCAGGCAGGATCGTCTCAGGCGGACGACGCCACCAAGTCATGGATCAACCCAAACGCTCGTTGGATGAAAGCTGCCGTCGCGCTCAGTGCTTCTATTCATCACAATCAAGGTCCCCATCGTTGCCTGTGAAGTTGGCCAGCAACACATCAGCTGAACAGCAGCTGCTACTCATTCATCCGATCGGCGTTGGTCTGTCTTCGCGGTTCTGGGATCGATTCGTGGCGTTATGGCAAAGCGAAAAGAGATCTCCCCTTTTACTCAATCCCGATTTGCTCGGCTGCGGAACAGCACCATGCCCAGCACGGCCACTGACACCTGAAGACTGGGCTGAGCCGCTCATTCATCTGCTTCGAGAGCGAGCCAAAGAACCTGTCGTACTGGTCTCCCAGGGAGCGTCTCTGCCCATCGCCCTGACCATTGCGGCCAACGCTCCCGAGTTGGTGAGTGGCTTGGTGGCGATTAGCCCGCCGGGCTGGCGGGTTCTAACGCAGGAGTTTCCACAAAGCAGAGCACGTTGGCTTTGGCGCTTCTTGTTTGATGGACCTATCGGCAACTTGTTTTACCGCTATGCAAGGCGTCGCAAATTTCTGGACGGCTTTTCCAGAAAAAATTTGTTTGCTCGCCCTGAATCGGTTGATGATGAATGGCTGGAGATGCTCAAACAGGGCTCACGAGCGATGGACACCCGCTGGGCTGTGTATTCATTCCTTGCGGGATTCTGGCGACGCAACTGGGAGCCGCAGCTGACCGGGTTGAACATTCCTGTTCAGATCCTCTTCGGCATCAACACAACCGGGATCGGTTCATCCAGGAACTGGGATGATCTCGAGGAGCGACTTGCGACCTACAGGGAAAAGCTGCCCAACGCCTCGATCAGCACCATCACTGGCAGGAACGTTCTTCCCTATGAATCCACTGAGGAATGCGTCAACAGCGTCCGGGAATGGATCACAACGCCGTAACGGTCAGCACATCGTTCCAGCAAGGGATCTAGGCGAGGGCAGTGAGCGTTGGGCCTGTTTCACGCTCTGGCCGCAAACACCGCCTTGATCTGCTGGCTCGGTAGTCGTGCGCCAAACCAAAAGCCAGATGATCGCTTGTTGCGTTGCAGGTAACCTTAAAAAATCTCATCTTCTGTTAAAAAGCACTGCTTAGAGCTCCCGTTCAGATGCCCGTTGATGTCACGGCAATTCTTGTTTCATCCACATTTATGGGAGCCGGGCTGGCATTGGCCAAATTCTTCCCCGAATCCTCTCTGCTAGCGGCGTTCTTTTTGGGTGGACTGGCCCTTGTCAACATTGCTCTTTCAATCGTTGGTTGAGCAGCTGACAGCTGCTTTTTGAGTCAAACACAAGTCGCGGCTTTTCGAGAATCAGACTCACTGGTAACGGCATCTGGTCAGATGTTGTGGCAATCCTTGGAGCCTATGCCGAACAGACCCCAAGAATTTCTGGATGTTATGGCCTCCTACCGTCCCAAAGTGCAAGCACTCAACAACGAAAACTAAAGAAAGCTGTCTGTTTTCAGATCAGCAGAGCTGGTGAATACTCTTTGACAGGTCAGCGAGAAACGCCCAAGAAGCATCGGTTTGGATCGGCATTGGCGCGCGCATCGTTCGTCCTGGTGCGAGCGTCAATCCGCGATCAGGTCATGCATCTCGACTCTGAAGGGAACAGTTGAACTCAGAGCACCGGAACTTCGAACACTGACCAATGAGGGCTGCAGGTTTTCATGCCGGCAAACAACGACCTGTGCAAGACCAGCTGGCTCTGGCACTGTCAGCGGCGCAATGCCCGGGCCTTGACCTGTGGCTTAATTAAAGCCTCACGCGTTAGGGCAAAGGCTGCGGCTTTCAGCTGCTAGAGAGCCTGATCAACGCCGTTCGCGAAAACTGTCATCGACTGATCAACAAAGCCAACAAACCCTCTCCTGACAGGCTTCCTGAGCAGGCTCCGGACACCTAAGCAGCCGAACCCATGCGAAAACGTGTACGCTTTGATACGTTGAACGGTGTCATGGGAGGCAAGTCGAGCAGCCGACTCATGAACGTTGGGGGGAGGGAGACGTCACACTCCCTCTTTCCGCAAAGTCAGCACTGCGGCGATGGACAGAGAATCCAACCGATTTTCTGCAAATGAATCCACAGCTCAATTCCGAGATGGTGCAGCTTCATCTGTTGACAAGCTGGAGAACCAGAACTGATGACCGCGAAAAACACTCAGGAACGCTGTCAGCGTGGTGTATGGAAGTATCTGACCTGATTGGGATAATCAGACCCTTCTGACGATTGATCAGCCACTCTGCGCACTGGGGATGCTGTTCAAACCACGCGTCATCAAGACGATCCTTGAACATCAAGTCTGTCTGATGCAATCAAAACTGCAGCGTCTGAGCCAGGTCGTTGCCGTTACAGAAGCTGTGAATCATGCAAGGGAATGGGAACTTCAACAGGCACTTGTTGCAGTCCCTTTTTGACTGCTGTTGCAGTGATGAAGCCACCGGTGATCACAACCATCAGACAGCTCAGTCCAGATACAACACCTGTAACCATGATCACTCTGGTCTGAAAATCAACAGGTGTTTGCTGGCCAGGGCTTGACGCCATGGAGTCCAATACAACTGTTTCTGTTCTGGCACTTTATGAAAGACAACGCAAGCAGGCTTGGCGATTGACTGGCCGTGAAGCACTCAACACCAATGCCTCATCGGCCAACAAAGCAGAGACCGACAAACATTGAAAAGTGAAAGAGCCATGCTGAAACCAAATCCTTAGCTAAGTGCCGTGTTGGAGATTGGTCAAATCTTGACAACAGGAAACAAGCTTCCGAAATCAATGCTCTCCAGCTGGAAGCATCGGCAAAGAGCAAACTGTTTATCCACAGACAAGGTAAACGAACCACCAATACCTAGATCAACAGCAATGAAGGCAGAGCGTTATTGGGTCAATAATCGCAGCAAATAAGCGCTTAAAACTCACATTTCCTGGGTATCAGCAGGCACTTGCAACAATAAAGTGCAGTAACGAAAAATCAAAAGCTACTCATTTGAACACGAAATCACAGCAAAAAAAATGACCGCACTTAATTTCGAAGGACCATACGGACAGTCTTATCCCAAAAGTATTCGTCATTCAATACCGGGTTATGACACCCTTCACGAGATTGCACTGTCAGCGATGCATAATATGGCCCCTCTAGCCACTCGGGTCCTTGTGGTGGGTCCGGAGCCAGGAGAACAGCTTCCCGACTTACTGAACACCTGTCCAGAGGCAGAGCTAACGATCCTGGAACAAAGCCAGAGATGATCATGTTCTGCCGGGAGCCATCGCCGACCATGCGGGCAGAGAACGATGCATCTTGATCCAGGAAGAGCTCAATCAACAAACACTGAGATCCCTCGAACCAATCGGCTGAGATCTTGTGTTGTGTCACAACGTGCTGCACTTGTTTGAAGCCAACAAGCAGGTGAGCCTGCTGCGATTACTGGCTCGATGCACAGCACTCAATGGCTTAGTGCTCCTTAGCGGTTACAGCGGGCCCTCTGAGCAGAACACAGCACAACAGATGATGGACATTGGCCTTCAGCGTCTTCGCGACCGTGATCTCAGCGAGGTTCAGATCGAAACCATACGCAGCAGCCGAAACAAGGACGTGTTATCAATTGATTCATACCGGGTCTCATCTGTGATTTCCTCAGAGGAGCTGACACCAGCACTTCAGCTTTATCAGAGATTGTTTTCAAGACTGTGGGTCAGTACACGACAAGGAGCTGAGTTCAAGTAAGGGCCTACATTTTTTATTTAACCATAAGAAATTCAATCATTTTCAGCCATGGCATGAGGTAGCAAATGACTGCATCGTGGGGGTTTATATCTGGAGAAGAGAGCTAACGGAGATCCAGTCAACGATGGGTTTTTTGAGTCGCAGCATAAAAACACCTGAAAGCTGGTTTCAGGATCATTTGCGCAAAGCCGCCAATTTAGATATCACCAAAACAATTAAAATCATGCGACAAGATCCAAGGGAAGCCGCACAGTATTTACTGCTTCCGATTGACGGATTCCGCGCCCTGATAGCACAATGCCTCGTTCTAAACGGTGTCCAAGTGCAACTCAGTGACGAACCTCCCGGGCCGACGACGCTGATCCCTCAGCCTAAAAATCCAACCAACAATTCACATGCCAGTTGAAACCAATTCAAGGTTTACATTATCCCAAAGAATCAGAGAAAAGCAGGCAGGAATTTGATGCAAATAAAGAGGCTTAACATCTGCTAGCAAGTGAAGATTGGCATAATGACAATCACGCAGACGATAGTTAGGAATTCGTTCAGAGAGATGATGGATATGATGATAGGCGATGTCAGCTGTGAACCAATTGAGGACTGGCGGAAGCTGAAGAAAAGATGAGCCTTCGATGGCTCCCTTGAAATAGCTCCAATCCTCCTCATTGCTGGCATAAGATCCTGGAAAGTTATGCTGAACAAAGAAAACAGCGATCATCAAGGCGGCACTGGAACTCATCACACAGGCATAGAGAAGCCAGAAATGCCAATGGCCAATTGCACCTCCAATCAACCACCAACAGGTGAAAAGAATGGCTGAATTGGCAATGGTGTCATAAACCTCACCCCTTGTATAAAAGAAACTGGATTGATGGCTGTTGATTATTGAAAAGATATTTACAAATTCACCTTTAGAAAGAGCATGGAACAACTTTTGAAGAGTTGCGAACAAACATTCAAAAAAGCCCAGAAACAGCGCAATTCTGGGCTTCAAAATAAGATAATAAAAACCTCCAGGGAAAAGCAACAATGGATGACGCAAAATTTGATAGAAATACTTGGCCCATGATTTCTTTGATTCGTATTGCTCACGTGTAGTCAAGGCAGAAGGGCCTCTGTAGCGATCCCAATTGCCGTTATATTTGTGATGAAACGCATGACCTCGCGACCATGGATGATGAGGAATTCCATGAATAATGCTGAGCCCAAATGCAACAATGCGATTTAAATACTTCGTGCGGAACAAACTATGATGACCACAGTCATGCATCAAAGAGAAGCTTCTACTCATCAGAAATACAATGAGGAGAAACAACAAAGGTGCGATTAATATCGACTTCAGATCAAACGAAGTAGTGACTTCACAAAAGGCATACGCACAAACAACCAAAGGAACAACAGTATTAAAAATCTGCCATACAGCAATGCGATCATCGCTGGCCATGTGCGATTTCAGATCAAAATCAACCCTTCGTACAGGGTTTGATTTTGAGGCGCGGGTAACAAAACTATTCAAATGATTGTTGCATTTTGGTTTTCTGTATCAAGCAAAGACGAAATCAACTTATCGAAAATTCCTCAATCATGTCGGATCACTGGACCAGAGAAGGACACTTTGGAGATGGATGGGCGGTTGAGTGGACAGATTTCAGTGAGGGCAGGCACATCTGCCGTGAGACAGCACTTCAGCAGATGTGTCTTGAGTCCGGTCGTCTTCAAGGACGCTCACCAGGATCACCGAACAGAAAGGGTGCACAGGATGGCGAGAGTCCCAGCCGATCAAGAGGAATGGATGATCGAGCAATGACCCGCTGAAAACAAGCCTTTAACCAGACAGACAGCTGAAAACGAGCATGCTGAGATCACATTCTGCAAACAGCCTTGAGAGCAATCAGCGTGATCATCGTCGGAGTCAGCGCCCTGCTCGCGGGGGTGTTGGTTGCAGAAGCCTCAGATAACGAAGGCGAGCAAAGCGAGCTCAGCGAAATTCGAGAGCAGGAATGCACCAACAACGAATCGGATGCCTGGGGTGCTTCCTCACCCCAGCAGCTTCAAAACGATGTCTGCCAACAGTGACAGTGCTCGAAAAACCATCGACCGCGCACCTACCAACGCAGAGCAGTGTGGAGAACAAGCAAAATCTTCCACCTCTCTACCGCTTTGAGCTATGGATCCCACGCTCGATTCCGATAAGTTGTCCGGAGAAATTGGGATTCGATGAACAAACTCGATCTTGAAGTCGTGAACGTGCTTTTTTTTCAACAGATGCTTGACGCTGTTGAACAGGAGCGATGGGATGAAGCAGCAATGGCTCTTTACAAGCTGTACGCCATTGAAGAGGGAGAACGCTTTGATGATCTCCAGGACAATTCAGTTGAACTAAATAATGCTTTGAAGGCAACAGCCGCTAAAAAATAGCGGAATTTTTGATTGAAACTATCCTCAGTGCGCGATTAGATAGTATCTGATATGGTCTTCGTCATAAACATTTCTCGATTCACGCTGAAAAAGTTGAGCTTGAGCGAGACTAAAGTAACTGGCAGAATTGCGATTTGAGGATTTTGCAATACATCTACGAACGAGTATTTCACGCTCCAACAGTACTAGCTGACTTTGATCAGCGATCGGTCAGTGTAGGCTCGTCATTGCAGAAGACACGAGTAAATACTCAGATCTCAGGGCTTTTGCATCCTGGATCCGCTGCTCAATAGCTGATTGCCTCAGTCGCACATCGAAGCGTAAACGCAGGAGAATGGTGTAATCAGGAATGTTGAAACGATCATCTGATGGCAAGTTAGCCTCGTAAGGGATCGTCACCAGATAGACACTGTGAGATGAGACGCTAAGCAAAAAGTGGTCAACATCGCATGCTACAACCCCTGATCTGAACCTCTTCAATTCACTGTTCTACATAGGAGGCTAAAACGTGGATGAATGGACTCTCAGCCAACAGATAGGCCTATGGATACGAACACCAGGAGTATTGAAACGGTTAAAATAAATCTATTTTTAATAGCAAGCGCTTTTGACGACACCTAAGTAAAAAACGACCCAAAAGCAGCCAAGGCCAAGGTGCTGTTTGAAGCGAAGGATGGATGGAGTAAAAGATATCGATCAAATTACACGACCATCAGTCAACCGAACACACAAAACACTTAACAACTATGAATCGTGCTGGTGCAGCTTATGAAGCCTTTCAACAATTGTTTTTTGCAATCGATCTTTTTTTGAAGACAACCAAGTACTGACGTTAGCTTTTTCGTCAGAGGTGAGATTCATTTTTTGCACATAATCCTTGGTTGCATCCCAGACGAGCGCTCCAAACTCCTTGGAATGCTTCAGCCTTTCAGCGACGCCTCCATGAAGATCATCTTCATCCAAGAGAGGATGAGTTTCCACAATCGCTGTCACATCAACGGTTTGGGGATCTGAATTCTCCGACATTGAACTTGCTTACAACCACCCAATGCATAGCAAGCTCAGCAGCTGTCTGCACATGGGAAAGGATCGAAGCCTATTAACTTGACAAAACGACAAAGACGCAAATGAAGTCAACCTGCGCTAGTGGGCAATTGGAATGATTCCGTTCATGCTGCTGGACCATATTCAGAAAGCTCAGCAGCTGTAGGGCTCATGGCCTTGGCCAGCAACAGCAGGTCAGTCGCAAGACCATGATCACCCTCACGCAGGAGCAGTTGCCTCAGACAAATCACGTCGCCATAATCAGCAGCGGCTGTGCCGTTGATCAGACCACGGGCCGTACCACGTGCAACAGCCAGTTGAAGCGTCATGCTCATGATTCCAGACTGGTCGAGGCTCAGGAGTTACTGGCTGTAACCCCCTACAAAGCTCCTGAATTCAGGATTTTTCCATAAAGCAACCAGCGAAGACGAGAGGACTCCTGGACCTCAGCGAAGATCCGTTGCTGTAACTGAGGTGGTCAAAGAAGCCAAGACTTCCTCTGAATCCTTCATCGAACCTCCACCTGACCTCAACAACCCTTTCAAAGCATTACCGAGGAGGGAAGGACATCAGGTAGAAAGCAGGTTTTTGCACACATCCGCTGCAGAAGCCTGTGATCAAAAGCGAATGTCGCTGCAGGTCGTCGGTGAGGACGCACAACCAGAGGAGAAGGGCAAAGGCTAACGACCGAGGAAATCAGAACCAATCAAGCGATGGAGAGCATGGCAAGCCACAAAACGGTACTGCTCATTGGGCAAGGCCATAGGAATCTCAGCTTAAAAGCGACTGACCTGTACCTTCAGATATGCGTATTGATCATTCCTTTGCAGTTTAGAAATCAACAACAGGCCAAGCTCCATCAGCAGACATCCACAAACAGCATGAAGACTTGGACATGTGCAAAGAGAGTCGAGCTGCGGTCTAGGACAGAGAACAGAGACGGTCCAGAGCCGGCAAGAAAAATGTCTCAGGATACTTTCTTCCAGATCACAACAGCTTTCAATCCACAGCAGCAGTCTCCCGTCGGCGAAGATTGAGAGATGAAAAATGAAATCAGAGTCATCTCAGCCTTCCTGATCGTGAACTCCCTGATCATTTCAAGCGTTGTGCTTCTCTATATGAAAGGGGGAATGAAATTTGAGAAAGTATTAGGTTACCTATTGAACTGAGGATGACCCCAAAGCCAGAACCACCCGATTTAGCGTAAATGTATTGGGAATAAAGCAATATCACAGAGAAAAGAGTTTAAACATCAACAACAAAAACCTGCAAAGCAGGTAAAGCTTGCAGCACAAGCATATGATGCTCACATTATCGAAAAGATATCGCATGGATCAACTTCAAACATTGACTGGTCATCACGAAGACCATTTGTCTAATGACGAACACTCCCTCCAAGCATTATGTATTATGCGAATTGCAACTTCATTGATCAAAACATCTTAAAGTTCAGCTCCCACCATATCAAGGCTTGAAAGATATTCAGAACAAAGGTCGGCAGTCAAAAATTACATACATTTACATTGGTTTCAACCAGAGCTTAGTACAAATTGGCATCAACATAGTTGACCGAAAGAAATTAACATACCCATAATCCACCTTGAGAAAGCTTGGACACATCAATTTCACACTTGATAGAGCCAATCATGCACTACGATATATTCTTGTCTCATCCTTACATGAAAATGGTTGACTAAGCACTAACGTTTAGCCTGTTCTTAACCTTCATGGAAAGGATTGAATTGTTCGATTTGATCAAAATACTGGTCTGTCAACTCAATAGCAACAAAACCTTCTGGAAAAACATCTTGCCAGTTATCTTTCAGATATTCAAACCTCTGCCTGGCATCCTGAAGCGTTGAATGGTCACTATCAAGATGCTCCTCACCTTTAATCCAGAAAAGAATAACATATTGATTGGTCTGTACAGTCATACGATTTAAAAGTGCTTTTTAAAAAAGTAGGTGTTGCCGTTAAATACAGACTTATGAAAGTCAAACTGAATCATCTCCTGCCAGAGCTATTCGGGACTTCGCTGCTTCAACAACTTTCTAGGCAGGCAGACCTTAGCAAGAGCACACCAGTCTTTGACGAATTGTTCCAAGACGACACCTTCATCACCCTCGTACTCAGCAAAAAATGATTCTAAAAATTGCTTCGCAGTGCTAATATCGTAACTTGCAAGAATGACAAGAAAACCATCAATATCTTGTTGATCAACTACAAAACAAGTCTTTTTACAGATTATGTCAACAAGATCCTCCTGCACGATCAAGCTTTTTGATTGGTACCAGTTTGACATGTCAGCCATCACACCAGCTTATAATTTTGAGGTCTTCATCACCTTCCTGGAGTAGCTCGACAGAAACATCATTAAACCAAGCAACGAATTCCAATGAGTAACATTCGCCATGAGGCGTTTTTGTATACGTGCCGCTGGAAAAATCCAATCCATCCTTTGTTATAGAAAAGGCTTCAGCATGGTGAATGTAAATTGCATAGGCATATTTTCTCAAACATTCTTCTCGATCATGATCATTTAAACCACAGTCATTGATCCAGAGTTCAAGGTTGTCATCAGAAACCATTCGCAACTTGTATTTGTCGACCATCCTGGCCGAGATAAAAAACAATCCTGAGTGCTGATGATCATACCAGTAAAACCCACTTTCATATCTCGAATAATCCTTGGCGTGCTCAATCAGGTCATCCTTGATGGAATAGAACTTTTCTTCCCATCCTCGATTGTCTTGTGGCTGTCTACTTTGCATCTGATCAGACTAATTGATAAGGAAATAAAAACAAGCTGGCTGATTCTTCTCTGTCCAGAGAAGCTCTTTGGATCAATGCCGTGACAGTGAACAGCAAGTAGCTGCCTGCGTCTCCCCATGTCCTGGACTAGCGCATCATGAGTACCAATCCAACCCTAGAAATCATGAAGGAAGTTCTTCACGGATATTACAGGCGATTCAACCAACCCTCACTAATCCAAAGGATCGGCCTGTAGATCTGGCTTTGTAGCGGATCGAAAACATTTACTTGTGGTCAATCACATCAAGCCACATCAGAACATGGGTTGCTTAAAGAAGATGCAAGATTAGGCAGTAAAAGAGCAAGCAACTCCAGTGATCACGACAGTCATACTATTCCATTAGCGACACGGTTACCAGTAAAGAGTTCATTCTGATCAGGACATCAAGCAAAAACAGTCGGAACAGCCATTAGTTCAAGTGTTGAAGCCTTGCAAGAATGGAATCACTCAGTGGATCACCACGCCCGGTGTAATCGATTTCTAGAAGTAATGAACGGGTCAAGTCAGCTATTGCGATGGGGCTAATGCTCATAAGCCAGCTCGTCAATCTCTGCGAGTCAGCTCTCGTCTTCATCAATTTCGTCAAAGACAACGCATCGATGTGGGTTGTCCGACGCAAAACGGATCGACATCTGTTGGATGTTCTGCGTTTCGTCTGGCAAGCCTCGATATGAGATTCCCTTGGTGATGGACCCCAATGTCAAGGTATCGGGTGTTCTCTTGAGATCAGTGCAATGTGCAGAGAGGTTCGTAATGGCCGCTGCCTCAGAATCTGCTTTGACTTTCCAGAGGACGTCGACTTCAACAGGGGTTGTGATCAGGTAAGTAGGGCTCATTCAGCTCCGACAGACCTATGAATTGTGCATCGCTGCTATTGCGTTGTCAGGTGACTGTTGATGCTGCAGCATCCAAATCCCTCACCTAGAGCAAGGACGCATCGGATGCATGACGCCATGAATGCTGTCTTAATGACAACAAAGTAATCAGCTGAACAGCCCTGACCGGTTGAGGTTGACAGGAAAGTGGGACACAGAATGCCGCTGAGTCAATAACTTACGTTACACACCATCGAGCAGCGTCAGTCTCAAAATCGAGAAAAGCGGCTATGCGCCAACTGGAGCGGCTGATTGGCGAGCGGTGCTCGCACAGGCGCTGAAAATGAGGGTTAAGCGCTGTGATCCCAGATGGCGGTGCGAAAAAAGTGCTGGCTGCTGCATCGAGCTGCCAGCAGCATTGAGGCTGTAACCACAATCACAGAGATCAGTAAGGCCGGTCAACTGATCAGACGGTGAACGGAAAATGATGTGCGCATCGAGAGGTACCAGACCTACAACGCTTGCAGATTGATGCCTCAATAGACGGACATCGGCGGTACCGCCTTCTTTTCTCTGCCTCAAAGGGATAGCTTCGGAAATTTTTGAAGCACAGCAGGCCCGGGGCCACTAGCATGCTCTCACGGGGATCTGGTCGGTCTGAGAACAAGGCAAGGGGGCGAGGCATTCATAGGGGCAGCGAGGTCCGATGTCTTGAACATTCATCGCTAACGAGTGTTCAGTACAGCACCTTTGTTGATAAGGCCGGTTGGGCTGCAGAAAATTGCTTGGCTCTTTCCAAAACCTCGACGCCACAGCTGGTCCAGCTGAAAGAATCTGTATGAAATTAATAACAGAGTAGTCCTTTCAACTTGAGCAAGTAGTCAAGAGACAGCCAAGGGCTTACTTCTTAAATAGAGCAACCAGTAACGAGAAAACGCTGAGAACTATCACGCCATAAAGCCAGGTTTTACTACTGTACTTATTATTGAAGTTGAGGACCCAGTCAGGAACACCGTCGGTGACAAAAAGGATGGTTAGACCAAGAAACAGAACAATGGGAACACCTAAAGCAATTAAAAGATGCATTAATCAAATCAACTCGAATACACTATAACCTGCACCTCATCGTTGAGTGTTTTTGATATTCAGGCAAATATTCTGCTGTTCAATCTCATAATTGAAGAGAGAGGAGCAAAACAATATGCCAACAAGAATCAACCTTTGAACCCCCACAAAGGCAACGACGGTATTTGTCTCTGGATTTTTGATCAATCCTTCAATGCAGTTGATAACATATCGAATCTGAGGCAACCGTCCTCACCGGCTCAAGAGCATGAGAGATCCTTTCTGTGAATTTTGAGTGGATATCCAACTCGGAAGGTAGCTAGGGCGACCATCTGAGCTAATTGAAATCACGACGCATCATCTGAAGCTGAAGAGACAACGGCAAGCGAAAAAGTCAAAGAGTCAAACGCAACCGATAGCTCCTATAATGCTGATATTCTAAATGTTTATACTATACTTTAAGCATAATCTTTAAAAAACTGCACCTCAGCAAGTGAAAATTGGTTAAAAACAGCAAAAACGACTGGACCAGTTAAGCTCATTTTCACCCTGTCAGTCCATTCTCCTCGGATTGCCTGTTCCAACAGGGGGGAACATGAATCTCAGCGGATACCTGTATAATCACGAAAAAAGGGGGGGGGCGCTGTTATAGACCATGGCCCGAAAGCTCAGACAAGAATAACTACACCAATTTCGCAATAACGGCAAAACCCCTTATTTCGAAACTCCGAAACGAAAGCTGAAGGATCAAATCGTTCCTAAATTCTGCCCATTCACTCTTTTCTCTCTACTTCGAAGCGATGCAGCTCACTCGTGATTATGTAGATAAAGCCATTCATTTGCTTGAAGTTGGAAAAATCGATGAATTTTTAGCCAATTATGTAGCAGACAATGTTCAATGGGTGATTACAGGCTCAAGCGTCCTTGGTGGCATTTATTCGTCGAGGACTCACTTTATCAATACTGCGATATCAAGGTTAAAGTCCTCTTTGGATGGCGATATTCAATGGATAGTGAAAAATGTCATCATTGATGGTTCCGTTGCTGTACTGGAAATGACATCGAAGGCTGTTTCCAGACAAGGGCAACCTTACAATAATCAGTACGTATGGATATTAGAGTTTGATGGCATAGTGTTTGACAAAGTCAGAGTATATTTTGATGATGTTTTAGTGAATAAGATTATCAAGTAACTTGCACTTGAAACATCAACATCTCCGCCAACATCATGCTTGCGACTGTATGGTTGAGCACCAAAGCTCTTCACTTGATGTTTTAATCGGAATCAGAAAAAAAGCATTTTATTAAACCGAATTATTCAAGGGTTCAGAATTTAATCTTCAATGGCCAACATACAATCAGAACACGTGCACTGATAGACAGGCCGCTCATGAGTCATTGCAACAGCCTATATATGAAAAAATTGTCTCAACGAAGGCAAAAAACGTAAATCATAGTTAAGTAAGTAAAGACCGAATTTGAAGAACATTTTTTTCAAGACTATAGATCTGGAAGGGGACGACAATGCCTCAAAAGCGCAACTGAATTGCAAAACCTGCGGGTGCTCCATAGACGTTTCCATACCTGACTCCATAGACAGGAATCACACGTGGAGAACGATTGAACTCACGTTGATATGCACGCCGACCGTACCTCTCGTTACGATTGTCGCGGCGGATTTCCCTGCGTAGCTGCCTCAATTTCGTTTCTTGTCGTATTTTATTTTGATAGCTTCTCGCTTCAGCAGCTGGGGCTAGAGCACCTGTTGTAGCTCCAATAAGAGCAACGCAAAGAACTGCTTTGATTACTTTCGTAGCATTGCTAAAGATCGTCATGGCTGAGGAGTAAATGTTTGGGGGTCTTGCCCCCTTGACTTCTTCAAGATCACAGCCTTTCTGGTGAACCCCACTGCACAGCTCTGGTGAAGCACCCAAAAGTTTCTGGTGAGCCTCTGGTGAGAGGCTCAAATGCCTCTCCCAGGCTTCAATCAGCACACGAGGGAGCCATTGATGCCGAGGCAGCCGGATCCCCCAGAAACCAGCGTTTCTAAGAGGCGCGGTTAAACGCGCTCAATCTTGGTATCTGCTGACTGAGGTGTTGATCGTCAACCATGTAGATCATTCCTGTTGACGGCTCTCAGACCTACCGAGATGTTTCGATGCCCATAACCACCTCAAATCAATCGCCCATGAAAGGCTGATCAAAAATACTGACACTGCCAAAGCGAAAGCAACGGTGTGTAGAATTCGAGCTTTCAGATAAAAATATATTTCAAAAAGACATTAAAAGCAAGACTACAGGCTGTACTTCTATAAGTTAAAGCTTGGATATTACTTTTCAGAATTGAAATACACTGATTTTGAAAAATCAATATCCTGGGCCGCCAGTGAAGTTTTCAATCAAACAGATCAACACTTATGGACTCCAATCCTGGAGATGGCAAGCAAAATCAAGCTTGATGAAACCTGCAAAACAAACGAATGCTTGCTTGAATTTCATCATGATGATCACTTATCACTAGATGTATCTTTTGGCATTTTGTCGCCAGCGGCACTTTTACCTGCTGAGTTTATGCCAACCTGGTGGGACTTATATGTTGAGCGTTGTGATCAACTCGTACCATCCCAATCTTTTTTCGAAACCATTGACACCAATAATGCCAGTCCCAAATATAAAAAGCGAAACACTTCATTTAGTTGTGCTTTACCTGATTATCATTATCTCGAATTTGACTTTTTAGAAAATTCAATTCGCCTGGGTGGCGTGTTTCAGAGACTGGACAGCCTTAAGAATGAGGTGCCTCCACAAATGCTGAACGAAATCCTTGATTATTGTCTTATTTTACAAGAGAAGGGTAATCGAACGAGTGAGTGTGAGCAAATGTTGAAGGATATCTTTGAGTGTCTTGGCTGTCCATTTTGGATTGGCCTCATGATTGGACGAGGGGACATGATCAAACTCGTTTTTAAATCTTCTGTATCACTTGAAAATATTCAACCTAGTTTTTTGCAGTGGTTTTCGTCAGACTTTCAGGTTTCATTTAAAAATGCGATAGAATGTCTTTATGCTCTTGAACAAACTGGTGTACGATGCTGCCTTGATTTATGCTTATCAAAGCCATCAAACCACCCAAGACTTTGTTTTGAGATCTTCCCGGCCAATCACGTTAAAGAGTCAACGAGTTGGTCTGTTTTGAACTCACTGCAGAGTAGCTTCAACTTAAAAGAGGACTTGATACTGCAGATATGCAATTTATACAATGATCTGCCGCGAGGAGTCAAAAAAACTCCATTTAGTCATATCTTCCCATGTCCACAATTGCCTTTCAATACGATTGCAGCTATCTTTAGTCATTACAAAATATGCCTTGAGAAAGATAAGCCATTACAGCTAAAAACTTATGCCCACGTTGTTGCAGAATTGTAGGATCGCGCATTAGTGAGACACCTTTTTCGCTCACACGGTTCAAAAAAAAATCTGCCTTTTGAATATTTCAAAGCTTTTCTTATGTTAAATGATGCAGCTTGAGACAGCTCTTTTTCAATGCCTGGATTGAATAATCTAATAAAGAGCGTCAAAGTCAAAAGAACTTCTGGGTAAAGTCAAGTAAATCAAAGTTTCATCGAATGAAGCTAGTAAGCAGCCTGAGGTAACATTACAGGGCAAGAAAAAGCTCTGAACACCTCTCAAATCTTCAAGTTCAGTTTACTGAGCAAGGCAATATGACGAGCAGTCGCTTGAGTACAATATTTTCAACAATCCCAATCAATTAACCAGTAATATTGCTGCTTATATTTTTTCCTGAAGATTGATATGGCCATGTAGGTTTTTTATGGTGCTTTAAGATGTTGCAAAAACATGTAGTAAGTCAATGGCCTTGACATTTAGTTCCAATCTGGAGCTGCAGCTGTTCCTGGTCCGTACCCCCAGCAGGTGTTCATCCAGCATCCACCCGCTACATGCTCTAACTCCTCTTTACTAAGTTGACTGATTTTCTCCGAAGTAAATTCGCAGCCATATTCTTTAGCAAGACACACGACTTCTTCAGCAGACTTAGCTGTTTTGAGCTTTTCTTGAAGGTGTGTATCGCCTTTAGCTTTGGCAAGGAAAAACTGGAGTTGTTCATCGGACATTGGTGTTTTGCGAGTCATCTCAAAATACCCAAAAAGAAAATACAAGCCAATCCTTCGACTAGGGGATATTTAGCGGTGCTTGGCCGGCCGTCAATGCTGCATCTGAAGGATTGATACTGAACCGGGTGGTAACTAGCTTGAAGGAGCACCAAGCAAGACCGATGAAAGACAAAACAGCCAAGAAGGACACCGATGCAAATCAGAACAGACTCAGCGAAAACGAGCTGAAAGCCGTTCAAGGCGGCATGACCTGGAATCAGTTCGTTGGGAATCAGGACAACCTTGGACTGGAGGAAGAGGCCACAGCACATGACCAAGGAGTTTGGGAAGGGCCTTAGTCCCTCCACGAAACCAGGCACTAGGACTCTGGCTGTCGCTCATGGAACCGAAGCTAACCAAGCCTCTCACGCCTGAAAACAAACAAAAGAACTGATGCCGTGATTAGTGAATAGGTCCGGTTCATCAATGCAATCGTTCAGGTCGTGCTCCGAACCACCTCAAGCCTGGCAATTGGTATAGGTGAGTGAGTGATTGCTGGAAGACGCATCGATAGGCACAAATACAGTCACCCTTAACCTGTGGCCAAAAGCTCCTGACTTGGCTGCAGACTCCAAAAAATTCATCAAATTTTTATGGATCAAAGTCAGGACGCCACGGTATGGAAACGACAAACAACATCGATACGTAACACGAGCTCTAAAAATTGATGTGGAAGGAAATCGGAGTGTCAATCACCTCCCCACCGACGCCTGTAGCAACCTGGGACGAGAGCAAGTCGGAAAAGAAACTGATGTGCTGCTAACCGGACAGGGACCAGCTTCATTGCGAAAGAAGGTCAACTGATATGAGCAACGAACATAATTAAAGCGGCAGACGCCCACACAAAGCAGAACCTGAAAGACTTCATCCGAAGCATCATGACAAGCAACAGCTCAAACAGGGCAGTTCAGAACAACGACAGAGTCAACCCAATGGTAAAAGTCGCGATCATTCGCACAACGGTGACACATTTCTGAACGAAGTAAGGCGCGTTGATTCAGAACAGTGATCAGCTGATCTTAAGCGCCAAACACACTCGCAGATGTTATGGCATTCGTCTCAAATTTTGCAGAGCACTGGATCTTGGCCCAGGATTGTTAACGGCTTGTTGGTCATGGCCAAGGACTCATTGAAAAGGGTCATTGCGCCATCTACAAGGACTACCGCGAACATGCATAAAACCCAGAGCCAGAGCAGCCATCCATTCCGGATCTAGGCACTGGGCACTGGGCACTGGGCACTGGGCACTGGATACTGGATACTGGGCACGACTGAAGAAATGACCCACCAACATAATGAGTTTTGGTATCTGTGAAGGGGCATCAGTCGAAGGGTTTCAGTGTTATTCAATCAGCCACCACATCAACAACAGTCCCCAGTGATTCAGGCTGAACATGGGGGCTGAAAGATGATGATTTACACGTCAGAACGTTAAAGACTGATGGCGAAAAGCACGAAATCGAAACCTTGATCACTTGAAAGCAATGATTTTGAGTAGCATTCGTTCTGCGGATTGAATTCATGCATAGAATCAACCATACTAATACACATTGCATGGATCCATCGGGAAGCGTTGCGGTGCAAGCAAATGAATAAAAAGTTAATCACTGGCAGTAACAATCCTCAGCTCAAGGCCTACTGGCGCACCCGTCTAGGAGTGACAGCTTGGCAACACCCTACGGGAATATTGACCAGCCGTCGCCTTCGAAAGGGCCATGGCCCCTTAACCGTTGTTCATTTCAAACGTCTTAGCCTCAGATCGATGACACGGGCGCTTTGTCATCCCAAGCAACTCAATCGCCTTGAGGTTCGTACATCTCTGGCCTTTATTGTTGGCCCTCTTTTATTTGCTATCGGATCGTTGTGGTCGCTGATGGAGCCAGGAGCAGTAGAGATCAGTTCAGCAACACTTGCAATGGGATCCGTGTTCTTTACAGCAGGGGGCTGGTGGCAACTGAGACAGGCACAAATTGCTGTTGAGAAACTTCCTGCAGAAACGGAAAACTGGCAGTGGTGTGGTCTTCGCTGCGCCTTAACCCAGAGCATGGGAACAGTGTTATTTAACATCAACACCTTCTTTCTCTGGGGTTGGGCTCAGCCAAATGACATTGGCTGGCTTTTGCTAGCAGTGCTTCCAAATCTTTTAGGATCTATTTTATTTTTAATCTCCGCTGCCGATGGCCTGATAGAGGTGGGCCACGGAAAGCTGCTGGTCTATGAACCAAATCACCTCGGCTGGTGGATCGCGATGGTTAACGGACTGGGCTGCCTATGGTTCATGCAATCTGCGTTAGCGGCTCTTCCAAATCACTTGCCAGAGCAAAGCGTTTTTAATGCAGATATGGCGGCTCGAACAACGTTCCTTGGCTCTCTTGCTTTCGCAGTGGTTGGACTCCTAAGCCTGGCTGAATGTTCAGAAGACGAGATCACCAGCACATAAAAACCTGTTAACGGTGTGTTATTGATTTAACGACCCCAGCAATGACCTCTGCCGCAATCCAACACTATCAATCATACAGATATTCATCTCACTGAGAATGAATGCCATACTCATCATAAAATTCATTACTTCAGCACTGGAATCTTTTGCTGCCGTGATGCTTGCAGAAGCTGAACAAAAGCGGATCAACCTGAGTAACACCCCAATGAGTTGGCGATATTGATCACCCTCACTGGCTTCCATCAGACACCAGCAGACAACAGACAAGCTCCACTCAACCAACCGCCCCTGAATCGAGAGTGCTGCCTCCATTACGATGAGAAGCCTCCATGCATTCAGAAAGGATCCGGGTCCGAAGGCTGATCACGCCCTCGGAATCTGTGCGGTATCCGGCAATGTTGTGGATCAACCAACAGTATTCAGTGCGTTGACAATAGACATTGGACCATTGAACAAATCACAGCGGTTCGGGCGCCGTTTGCAGAGTCTTCAGTCCGACAAGCTTTCAGATCCATCCACGTCATCATCAATGGAAGCTCTGCAACAACAAGAAGGACCCAAGGCCTGCTTCATACACAGAGCTCAGGCTGCCCGCTGATGAACGGCAGGATGATTCCCTTTCCCTGCAACTGTGGCTACCAGTGAAGAACCGCTGTGAGCAGGAACACGACTTGACCTCCTCTGAATCCGGAATCGATCTCCAAACCACCCTGGGTCACCGCCTCAGCCAAAGCAATCAGACACAGCTTGAATTACCCCGGCATCAGCTCTCCGAACACGGCTTACAGCCGGATCTTGCCTACAGGCTGATCCACGATCACCTGATGCTGGATGGCAACGCCATGCTCAATCTGGCCACGTTCGTTGGCACCTGGATGGAGCCAGAGGCGAAGCATCTGATGCGTGAGTGTGCCGATAAGAACATGATTGATAAGGACGAATATCCACAAACCGCTGAGCTCGAGAATCGTTGTCTGAAAATGCTGGCGCACCTCTGGCATGCACCGGATCCTGATGATGCCGTCGGAACATCGACAACGGGATCGAGTGAAGCCTGCATGCTCGGGGGAATGGTGCTGCGCTGGCATTGGCGTCAACGCAGAAACGCACAGGGGCTGGATGATCGCCGCCCCAACCTGGTGATGGGCACCAACACTCAGATCTGCTGGGACAAGTTCTGCGCCTATTTCGATGTCGAGGCACGCATGGTGCCGGTAACGAGGGATCACCTGCAGATGACGGCTGAGGGCGCTATCCAGGCCTGCGATGAAAACACAATCGGTGTGGTGGGTGTGTTGGGAAGCACCTTCGATGGAAGCTATGAGCCAATCGAAGCCATCCAGCAGGGGCTGGATCAGCTGCAGCAGCAAACGGGACTCGATATACCGATCCATGTTGATGGTGCTTCCGGCGCCTTTGTGGCCCCGTTCAATTCTCCCGAGCTGAGCTGGGATTTTCGACTGCCCCGCGTGAAATCGATCAACACCAGCGGCCACAAATACGGTGGTGTGCTTCCAGGTGTGGGGTGGGTGCTCTGGCGGCAGCAGGATGACCTCCCTGAAGAACTGCGCTTCAACGTCAACTATCTCGGCGGCCAGATGCCAACAATCGGCATGAACTTTTCCCGTCCAGGTGCTCAGGTGGTAGCTCAGTACTTCAACTTCATCCATCTGGGCCAGGCGGGTTATCGCCAACGCATGAGCCGCCTGGAGAACACGGCGTCCTACATCGCTGACTCACTTCAGGCGATGGATTGCATGAAGCTGCTGAGCCACCCACGGGGTCAGCTGCCTGTGTTCGCCGTCACCCTCGAGGACTCGGTGAAGAACTGGAGCGTGTTCCAGCTGTCCGATCACCTGCGAGCAAGGGGCTGGCAGGTTCCTGCTTACACGATGCCTGCCGCCTGTGAAGACCTAGCGGTGCTGCGCTTTGTGATCCGCGCTGGATTCACCCGCGACATGGCTGACCTGCTGTTGCGGGACATTCGCAATGCCGTCGACTGGTTCCAGCAGCTGAAGCAGCCAATGGAGGATCCCAATCCCGATCATCGTCCCTTCCACCATTGATCGATACCAGCTCGTCTCAGCACTACCTGATGCGACTGATCGCCATCGGGAACAACGTTTCAGCGCTGGGAGCTTTTCTGATGCTCACCCAAGGAATACCGCGCCACAAAGTGCACCGGTTGATCCTTATCAGCAGTTTCGCCTGTCTGATCATCCTGGTCTTGTTCATGCTGGTGGGAACACGAATCCTTGATTTTTTCGGGATCTCCGTCGACGCATTTCAAATCACAGGTGGATTAATTTTAGGTCGAGTTGGATTTGGAATGATGAACTCCAAGTCGGACACGACACCTAAACGAGATGCAACTGAAATCAAAAATCGTCAACAACAACTCAGCGACTCAGAATTGTACTCAGCTGCGGTCGTTCCACTTGCAATCCCACTGACAATTGGCGGCGCAACACTTTCGGCTGTGGTTCTCTTCGCAGATACGGCTGCCAGCACGGGCACATCTCTTGAGTTACTTGGAGCAACAATCGTCTTAGTGGTTGTCAACTATGTGGTTTTCAGATTTAGCAGCAAAATCATGACCCTTCTCGGCACAATGGGCATGGAAATCTTCATCAAAGTCATGGGACTCTTCATGCTATCAATAGGGATTCAATTTCTCGCCCAAGGAATCGGATCTTTCTACTTGAAATATCAAGACGCATCAATTAACGCGATTGGGTAACAATCATTATCAAGCTCGCAAACCACACCTCAGCAATCGCCAAGTGATTGAAATAAATCAAAAACCAAAGGCTGCATAAACGCAAAGATTATCGATTCGAACTACGCGTTTAATCAACGCTTGAGAAAGATTAAAAAAGCTTGCAAGAAAATATTCGTGCATCTTTGCAATAAATCTAATATGCAATATTCATTCAGACTTCAAAGAGTGCTGGCACCGAGACCTGAGCATAGCGCCATATCACAGCAAATAATCTTTCCGTCAGCAGGTCAACAACCAGCAATAGTTTCAATTCTGCTTGAGGAAGTTTAGCGAGCTTATAAAGAGTAATTTTGTGATCATATACTTGAGGAATACCCGCGACATCATCAAGAGAATGAGCTGCGATGAAGAACAATAAAGTGCAATCCGTCAAACAAGAGATTCAATATATTTTATGCACTTGTACGATTGATAGCAATAATCTATAAGCGCCTACCTCTAAACGGAAAGAGGAGAGATTAGGACTTTATTATCCTTGATATCCTGGGAAGAAGGCATAAAGAAAGAGGAGGTCAAGATTTAATCCCTTCTTTTTCCTTGTGTCCACCGAAGAAAGGAAATAAATGTTCGGTGTTGCTTGCATCACGCAAACCAGCACCACTATTTATCAAGAATTAGCAAACAACTGCACTGTCTTTACCTATAAAAACTACCACAATCTTTCCTGACTTCACCCTAGTCACTAACCAAATGAGGTGTGAAGAGGTGTGAAGAGGTGTATGTTCCAATCCTGTTGATACCAAGCGGATGAAAAGATGTCCCATGATCAACGAACAAGAACGCCTCAGACTCCATAACGACATTGAGGCTTGCCAGTCACTCCGAGACTTAAAAGACCTCGCACGGTCTCTCGTGGAGCAGCTGATTCAGAACGAAATCGATTCGGCAGATAGTGGTGTACCTATCTGTGATCGCAGTGACGGCACTGAATCGACATCCCCGGATAAAGACAACCTCAGAGATAGAGGTAAAGCGGCTGCTGGACATGAGATGGATAAGCCTTAATAGATCTTCTTCAGAACAACAGAAGATGGGTTGGATATTCCAGCCGACGAATTTAGGCGAGCAGATTCAGCACAAATTCGCAATCGAAACAGCTCAGCATGTGTTTGATGAAACTTACTCGGTATGCAAAGTGATTGGAGCCTCGGACAATCAACAAAAAAAGACGTCGGGCATCCTCGAGAACCCATTCTGTGACTGACGCCCCCTGATGGATTCGGACCATCGAATGACTGCTTAAAAGGTAATTTTCAGCCAATTCATAGCCGAGATTTCGATGCTATGACTGGCTTTTTAATGCCCGGGGTCGATTGGGGACGATCCTGAAATGGACGTTTCTGGATATGGAGCGAGCTGTATCCAGTTTTCTTGTGGATCTACCAATGCTTCCAAAGCAGTGGGTCGTTGTCTGACCAGGAATCGATAAGCAGGTCCTTCTGGAGGAAGTGAAGTGCGCCAGCCATGGCCACAGCACCGGCCCCAGGTTCAGTTCTACTGTCACGACACGCAGCGGGTCAGGTCGAGGGCTGACCCCAGGGAATCGGCATGCAGGAAATCAATCAGTCGCCAGTCTGATTCGACTGGTGGCCAGACTTCACCAATGCCACGCAAGGACCGGCAAGGCAGTTCCTAAAGCCGAACCTCGCAGGACGGTTGACGCACTATCAATCGATAGCTAGCTCTCGTAGAACGAAAGTATCGATCTAGGAGTCAATGATGACTACGTTTGTGAGATGCGAATGCGGTGACCCAGAATGCCGGTGTGTCATCGACCTTTCAAAAGCTGTGATGCGCGGCGGCAAAGCTTTCTGTACCGAAGGTTGCGCTGTCGGCAAGTGGCATGCATGTGGTTGCAACAGAGGGCTTTGCCCAAACTCACCAATTCTTTGAACTTTGGCCTGTAGGCCGGAAGATTATCAGCTGCTCCAACTCCGTGCTGATGATGGGCTGACTCACAACTGTTGACTAATAGATTAGCGAGTCTTGTAAGTAGAATTAAAGCGTTTAATATGCGATTGCGGCATTCTCAATGGGTCGAAGTCGAAACGCGGTTGCTGACAGGAAGCGGGCAGCCAGTGATCGAACGTATGTTGCACCATAACGCCATCGAAGACCGGGAGACCATGCAAAAGTCAGATTGCTGAAAGCGCTGTCAGCCCAGGTGGTGATTGGGATTTAGAGGGGTGAGGCACCGACAGGAAGAACCATCACCTGGTGTGATTCGTAATTAGGAAGGCGGAGAGATGGTGGATACATCCAAAGGGAACAAACCCATGACAACACTCTACCAACTACAAACCGTTGCTGAACACATGTCTAAGTTCGTGTTTCAGGAGAGATTTCCAACCCATCGTGAACTCAGCATCTACCGCGTTGTTTGTCTCCACCAGGCAGGTGAGGAATATGGAAAGCATGGAATGACGAATAGGCAGGAGACGTTCGATAACCTATCAGGGCATATGTTTGTTGAAGACACCACCGACGAGGAACTTGAAACCTGTTGCGCCACCCTCAAGAACATCGAAACATACATTTGGAAGAACGGCGAAACTGACACTTTGGTTCCCGCCGCTTTGTAGGGACGAATCGCCACTGAGGCAGGCGAGGCAGTTCTCGCTAACGCAACCAACTTGACTGAAAACCGAATCGCTCGACTTGACGGTAACTTCATCGTCAGCACATTACGGAAGAATGAAGATGCCGTCTTCAATGATGACTGATAAATAACTGAGTCTTCTTCCAAGCAAACTAGTTAATGGACATTGATCGCTTTGATTCTTTATATAAACTGCGCATTTCAACTGAGATCAATTGGCATCATGGTATAGATACGGCTTTATTGTGCACATGGAAACTGACCAAGCAATTATCGTTAATTCTTCAAACCCTTATTATTTACTGATGAAGATATACTCTGGCCGCCAGGTCATGGTGGGCAAAGAAGTCAGTGGTCTTAAAATTGGCCCTAGCTTGGTTGCGAAGAATCATGATTTTGAAGGTGCATATTTGCAGGGGGCCTTTTTGGCTTTTAGTGATTTAGCTGATAGTAATATAAGTAATGCTAATTTTCAGGCAGGATCGATATCCAAAGGAAACTACCGGAATGTTTCTTTTAAGAATTCTAAGCTCTCCGTCACTTCTTTTGCCGATGCTCATGTGTCAGGGTCGAATTTAAGTGGCGCCGAGATGGTGCTGATGGATAATTCAGGTTGTGATTTTCGTGATGTCCGTTTCAACGGTGCTTTAGTTGTTGGATCATCATTTGATTTTGCTGATCTTAAAGATGCTAGTTTTGATGGATCAACCCTCCAGAATGTTGGTTTCCAATACTCAGATCTACGTGGAGTTAGTTTTAGTGATGTTGTCCTTTCGGGCTGTACTTTTTATGGTGCAACTGTAAATGACGACACATTTAAGGGAGCAATTTTCCGGGATACGATCATGCCCGATGGCACAATCCTCGGAGGCTCTGCTCCTGTCTCCGAATCGGTTCGATTTGGCCCTGCTGATTTTGGATTACTGCTTGAATCTGATGACGTACTGTTCAAACCTGCATTACAGGAGCAGTCTCCAGGGGCCTTAAATTACGGCGATGAGCTCAAAGGCATACGGCTTGTTTCCGGCACTGATGCCTCTGGATACGATTTATCCGGTCTCGACCTTAGTGATTTGTCCTTTGATGGCAGTGATTTTCGCGGCGTTAATCTTTCAAATTCAAATCTTGGTGGCACATCTTTTATCAATTCTGAACTAGATCATATTATCGCTCATGGTGCGGATATTGTTGATAGTTCAATCTCGAATTCTTCCTCTCAAAATTCTCATTACGATCAAACTTGCTGGTTATTTTCAAGCCTTGCAAATACTCAGCTCATGAATTCTAGTTTTCGCAACGCAGATCTGAGATTTACTAATTTATTGTCTGCCAATTTTGAGAATGCCGATCTGCGAGGTGCCGACTTAACAGATGCTAATGCAATTGATGCTAATTTTGCAGGTGCTGATTTGCGTGGTGCAAATCTTACCAACCTTGACTTGACAGGTGCTCATTTTAAGGATGCTGTGATCGATGAAACCACAATTTTTTGTAAGACAGTTATGCCTGGTGGAACCGTTCGTCATTCAATTCATGGTCATTGTCCGTCACAGCCAACCTTTGAGTTCAACCCATTTAACATTTTTTTGGGACCTCAATAGGTGATAATGGGAGGATTCATAAGGTCCTCCCTTTATCGCGTTTATGAGTTCGTTGCTATGGTTTGGATAAATCTTGAAGCAACACCATAGAGGACCCCAAGAACACCAAGGTCGACAAGAAAGAGAGGGAGTCACCGGAACTCAAGGAAGAGTTGAATTAAGAACAGTTAGAGGGTGTGTCTGGAGGACTCTCAAAACAACAAATCGTGGTTGCTCCTTTTCCAGCATGTATAGACCCTGATGAGAATATTTTATAAAGAAAGAGGAGGACAAAAGTAAATCCCTCAACTTTCCTTATGTCCACCAAAGAAAGGAAAAAATGTTCGGTGTTGCTGGCACCATGTGAAACAAGCACCACTATTTATTGTTCAAATCGCACCCATCATACCGTCCTCCTGAGCGAGTTTGGCATCGAGTTGTTCCTGCGGCGAGACGGGGGGCAAGGTTGAGAACAGTCCTTCTGCACCATCGACTCCCTTAAGTTCTTCAGCAGTCAACTCTTCTTCGGGTTGTTGTAATTGCTTTTCTTTCTCAGACATTACCTTGATGAATGATAGGACTACACACTTCATAGCACCTATATCTAATCCTCGTCTTCCTTCGTCTGTAGGATTTCTAGTTTCAAGCACGCAACGGCACGAAAACACGGGCGTTCTGATCCACGAACAACCCTTGTCCCTTATCTCTAGTCATCACATACTCAACGGATGGTTTTCGTACTCTCTTAAAAGAACCTCGGTTACTTGGTTCACGACAACGACAACATCGAATACTTCTTCGCACTTGAACCCACGAGTGACTAGAACGAATTAGAGATTCTCGCGGACACTCAAACTGAAACTCCCACGGAGAAAGAGAAGGACTACTCAGAAGACGAACTCTCCCTGGAAGAAGCCGTGGCACTACTCGACTGAGGAGTTGGGAGGTTCTACCTCCCTTAATACTTTTTCCTACTGGACTTATATAACGCCACCAACTCCTGCATCGTCCAGGGTCTAGGAGTTTTATTGTGCCTACTACCCGAGGGCGAGTTCTTCGTCGCGAATCTGTTGGTTGTAGAGGGTGATAAGTCTGCTATCTCTGTCTTCGATAGTCTCTTCACTCGTATAATCCTGTTTGTCTTTAATGTCGATTTGATTCACAAGTCAGTTTGAAGAGCGTTTCCAACCGGAAATATCCTGTTCCATTTGTTCGTAAAAGGCAAGTGTCGCCAGATACTTCTGGTGCTTGTATTTATCTATGAGCGCTTCGTCTCTTGGGAGGTGCCCGTTCTCCATCAACCACACCTTGTCTGCGAGGGATGCAGGGATGCCCCAGCGAGGGCGTTCAGAGGGTGAACCCATCTAAAAACTTATCTCGTCTCTCCCACTCACAGAAAACAGGGATGCCATCTCTATTCAAAGAACCATCCCAGAACACCGCGTCCTCCTTCGTCTCCTTCGGTTCAGGGAAGTTGGGTTCGAGTCTGTAACCCTCGTCCTTGTCGAACTCGCCGCCCATACGAACGAACTCTTCGTCTGTGCAGTCCATCCACCACTTGAGTGAACGCACGCTGGTGCGGGCAGTGAGAGGGGTGTCGTAGGCGGGTTCACAGGTTATGGACTTCTCCAACTGCCGTTGGAGTTCGGCGAAGACATCCGCCTTCGACTCTCTAAGTGATGTCTTCTCCATACCCTGCTCCTCTCCCACTCACAGATGACTTGTCCCACAGTCAGTTCCTCGGCACCCAGACGGGTGTCCCACTCTTCGTTGATGGACTGCCATTGCTTATACGCTTCTTCCTCGGTGAGGACGCGCTCTTCATAAGCGAATGAAAATGTTTAACCCGTGAATTCAATAAGTCTTTCATAACAAAATCCCCCTAGTGAATAAATTATAGCAATTATCGCAGAGTTTGTTTAACCCATTTGAGTGGTTTATTAGTCGGTTCGAGTTAAACATAGTCCTCCATAGTTACAGTGTTCTGTTGAACTTCGATGAACCGAACTCTCTCCTTGCCCACTCTCTTCCGTGTGGTTTCCAGACGGATACCGTTCTCACAAACCACCTTGTTGATAGAGCGAACTCGTCCATGTTTGGAGTCGTTCTTGTAACCCAAGACATCGAGGTGAGTGTGAAAGATGTCATGAGAGAAGGTTTCTCCGACTGAACGGAAGATAAACTATCTCATCTTGTTCTCTGAGTTGTCCATCACCGCCTAGTTGGCGGAAACTCTGACTTCGTTGAGACGCCAACCGTTTGACTTCGTCTCCACATAATAAGTTGATAAGTGTCCTTCACCCTTTGGAGGGGAACCATCCTGTTCACTTATGACTGTGAGATTTTGATGGGATAGTCTCTCTTGGAGAACATCTCGTTATTGAAGATGGTTCTTCCGAGGCATCCTTCTGGGAACAGACGAAGGAGTCTGTACGTTTCGGTGTAGATAAAGGAAGAGAGTTGGGTGATACTAAGTTCCTTTATCTCCATCGTTCCTCCCACGATACTGAGGGGGTTCACCTGAATAATGTTTCCATCGTTCTGGTAGATACCAAAGTAGTGAGGGCAGACTAATTTGAGTAGTGTCCGATAACAATAAGGAGTTACATTCTCCTCTGAACACCCCCACCTCTTAGTCATCTCTGGATAAACCCACTTGTAGTAGTCAGGATGCCTGTTCCACATAAGGGTTCGGGGAAAGAGTCCTCTCCCTTATCTTGGTGCCAGTTCTTTACTTGAGTGAAGGGTTGAATGTCCTCCATTCTCCAAACTGAACAAGGTGTAACTTTGGTGGTCGGTGTATTATAAACAGGAGTGTCAGTGTCGGGAGTTGCTGTGACATAAGTCATAATCTTTCTTCTGGGATTATTATGATCAGTGGTAAAAAAACCTCTTCGGGTTTGCATGGTGAAGGGGGTTTCTTTTTGTCTAACCACACTCTTATTTAGCAGATTTCTAAACCCTAGTTTTATAACTTTACGGTGTCCCGACTTATCCCAAAAGCCTCCTGACTATAGTAATAAGATAATAATAATATATTAACAACAATATAGTGAGAGGAGTTTCGGGACAACTTGGGACACCCACATAAAACCCCTCCTCACTGACGAATAAATAGCAATACGTGATTGCCATCACTTCAGGCACTGTCATTAAGAACTCCTGTTTGACCGACAGGGATTCTTTTTTTATCTAAGGTATCATTTCCTCACTATCCTTCACTGAAACCCCTTACAGAGGCGCCTAGAAGGGTTACAGAAGGTTTATTCTAAGTCCCTAACAATGTAATCCTCACTGCTTCCCAAGAATATACCTGCCTTCTTCCACTTCTTGCCTTCATCCATCAATACCTGCTTCCTCATTTTCTGACTTCTCATGATGGATGCGGTGTAGTTGGATTCAATAAATCTCACACTGTTACCTGCCCATCTCGCAACGGTAAAGATGGGTACTCCCGCCTCTAAACGAGAGCAGATTCCTACTGCTCTCATTGAGTATTCTGTGTAAGGCATCTTCAGTTCCTTCATAATCACCTTCCACCTATCTGTATAAGTGGTATCTGAGAACCCATTGCCTATATTTGGGTCTGCACCCAAAGGAGTTTCCTTATTCACCTTAAAGTTCGGCAATTCCTCCTGAATCTTTCTGAGTTCAGAGAGTTTATCTGACTTGAATATCACCAATCTTCTACCTGTCTTACCCAGTGAGGGATATTTAACTCATTCTCACTGCCTGTCTTCACCATTCCCCAAGTCAATGGCCTCCATTCATGAGGACGAAGAGCAGCGGCAGTGCAAATATGGACATAACACCTGAACATCTTCCTCATATAAGTCTGCCTGCCCTTTGGTACATCCTCCACATACTTGTCCAACCACTCTGTGATTAGAAGAAAGTCATCAACAGTGATGGGAGGGTTGGAGTCATCTCTCTTTCTCTGGTCGACAGTGCAAGTCTCAATAAAGGGAGGGTCGTAATCAATGTATTCCTCTCGTCTGAACCATCTCAATGCTTCTTTGATGGTGATGATTTCGTTGTTGACAGTGGCAGGGTCCTTACCCATAACAAGTCGGAACTTTGGATAATCCCTGAAGTCTTTGTTGGAGTTGATTCTTCTGGCATCCTTCATTCCTCTCTCTTGGATGTAGGGAAGGATGCCATTCCTTACCTGAGAGTTCTTTGCGTTCCTGGTGTATGGAGATATCTTGCCTATCTCTACCTCACTCTAATTGTGTTCCATAAAGAAGTGAAATAGACGGGTGATAGATGTTTTGGTGACGAGTTACTGTTCAACCTCTCTCATCACCGATTGCCAGATGGTGAAAGACATCTCTTGGGCGTCTTCGAGGTTGGTTGTATCGGTGATCCTAATCCGATAATTCCCTCTCTCCACCATCACTCGGACTAACCAGGTGTCTCCATACCTCTGAGTCCTGAGGAGTTCGACTCCTTTCTTGAACCCTATGATTTTCTCAGTAATGGGTCCATAACCCAGAGGGACAATACGAGAACACCTCACTGTAAAGGGCGTCCCACCTCTGTCCCACCTATCACTTCCCAATAGTGATAAGGGCGTCCTTGTTTTTCCACCACACCCAATCGCGGATTGGAGGCGTGTTGCGCAGCTCTTCACGCGTCAAGCCAAGCCTCAGCTTCTGTGAGGCACCAAGCAGCACATCCAGCATCGCCTCTCCATCGCTGCAGCGGGCCAGCGCCTGATTTGTTTTCTTGGCACCGTCGAGTGCCCTGACCAACAAAGCCACACGACGAAATGGAGAAAGGGAACGGGGGTCCATATCCAGAGCTTTTGACGCTCCACCGTAATCACATTCGCTGACAGCACTGGTGCACACAGTCAGAATCGAGTGATCGAAGCGCTTGAAATGGCGTCTACATGGGGCCATCACTGGGTTATCGGTGACGTTCATGGATGTCACGAGGCCCTTCTTCGCCTGATTTCCGTGTTACCGACCGACGATCATCTGGTCTTCTGCGGTGATGTGATCAATCGCGGGCCTGGAATTGCCGCTTGCATCAATCTGGTATGGGGGTTGGTGGACAGTGGTCGGGCCACCTGGTTGCGAGGAAACCATGAACAGAGATTGGTCGAAGGCCTCCAGGCCGTTTCCACTGAGGAGAGAAATGATCTGCTGGCCATCGAGACGTACCGGCAACTGGGTGATGCACACACAAGAGAGTGGAAACAGCGCCTGAGCACGCTGCCTTTTGTTTATTCAGGTGATGGATGGGTAGCCACCCATGCCGGCTTCGATGAGCATGGACAACCAGATCTGAATGTGCGCGAGCCCTTCTGGGAGGGCTACGACGGTCGCTATGGAACTGTGGTGGTGGGCCATACGCCCCGACCAGCTGTGGAGCGACGCGGCAAGATCATCATGATCGACACAGGCGCGGTCTATGGCGGATTGCTCACTGCGTTCTGCCCCGAAACTGAAGCGGTGGTGCAGGTGATCGGACAGGCCAGTGACAAGGCCATGCCCGCAGCCAGCCATGAGCTGACCGCAGAAGTACCTTGCTGAGGGTTTACCGCAGCAACAGAGCGGAATTGCTCGCTGAGCTTCTGGCCCAGGAACTCAGGCTTGAGCCTCCCGGCCCGTTTGAACAGATCGAAGTGGTCGTCAACACCTGGCCAACCAGTCGTTGGCTCGGAGAACAGCTGGCGAGAGTCAACGGGATCAGTGCACTGGTGCGCTTTCCGTTCCCTGGCAGTCGCTTGCGACAGCTCGTGCAGACCGTGCTCAGCGATGCTCCTGCCATTGAGGATCCATGGAGAGCGGAACGTCTGGTCTGGCAGGTCCTGGAGGTTCTTCCGAACCTGCTTGACCAGAGCTGTGCGACAAACCTTCGAGAGTGGTGGGAGCTCCATGGTGGTCAACAGGGACGACTCAATCGTGACCAGTGGCAGCTGGCTCGCAGCCTGGCCGATGCAATCGACGACTATGCGCTCTACAGACCGGAGGAGCTCGCCGATTGGCTGAATGGAGGTGCGGGTGATCAACTCCCCGAAGGCCTGCAGTGGCAGCCGTTTCTGGCCCGTGCTCTGGCAGAGCGCTTGCCATGCAGGCCCTTTGGTTTGCAGGTGCAACAGGTGGTTGAACGACTCCGCAACGGTCAAGACCCCGCGCTGCCGCTACCCGCACGCCTACGGCTCTTCGGTGTCAGCAATCTGGCCCCAGTCCAGATCAATTTGTTGCAGGCCCTCGCAGGACGCATCAGCGTGGACTTGTTTCTGCTCACACCCTGTCCAGACCTTTGGCAACGGTCGCAGCGACGACGGAGTCAGCTTGGCGAGGATTGGACCAACTCCCCCGATGGCTCCTGGCTGATCGAAGCTCCGCGCCTGGAGGGGATCCTGGGCAGGATGGGAGCCGAATTTCAGTTGCTTCTGGAAGGAAGCGGCGAGTGTCTGCTGGGCAGCTGGGAACAGGGGGACCTGTTTGCTGATCCAACTGTGATGAAACAGCACGAGGACTCCCAGGCGTCCCTGCTGGAGCAGCTGCAACGGCAACTCGCAAAGGGCGAATCGGACCAGGCATCCCTGTCAATCAAGCAAGGCGATCATTCCCTGTTGTTCATGGGCTGTGCAGGTCCCTGGAGAGAAGTGCAGCTCGTACGTGATCGCATTCTCAGCTGGATGGCTGCCGATCCAAGCCTGCAGCCCAGAGACGTGTTGGTGATGACCCCCGATGTAGAGCGCTATGCACCGCTGCTGGCTTCTGTCTTTTCGGACAGGGATGCCACCGGTGTGGACCTTCCCTGGCGATTGACCGATCGCAGTCAGCAAAACTGTCCTGGGCTTCAGCAGGCCTTCATGAGCCTGTTGCGCCTGAGCGCTGATCGGCTGACCGCAAGCGGACTGGAAGCGCTGCTTGGTAACCCAGCACTGCAAGACCTGCAACAGCTTTCATCGCAGGACGCGATGGCGATCACTGATGCACTTCAGCGCAGTGGCTTCCGCTGGGGGCTGGATGCAGGTGAACGCAACGGAGATGAAACCAATAGCTTGCGCTGGTGCCTGGATCGCTGGCTGCTGGGCCTGGCCTTACCGGAAGAACCTGGACTGGCCATTGATTCCTGCGCACCTGCGCTGACGGATCTGAGCCTGCAGCAACTGGAGTTGTGGTGGCCACTGCTGGATCAACTGGCCGGATGGATCGCCCAATTGCGTCGCAGCGCTCCCTGCACTGAATGGGTGGATCGACTGCGCAAGCTGCTTCAGCAGATTTTCAATGACGGTGGTCAATGGGATTGGGAGTTGCAGGCCATTCATCAATGCCTGGAGAACTGGCAGCTGCAGGCCAATGACTGCTCGCTGGAGCTGGATATTGCTGTTGTGATCAGGGTGCTGGAGGAAGCACTTTCAACGGAAAGCGGCCGCTTCGGCCACCGCAGCGGTGCTCTCACGATCAGCGCGCTGGAGCCCATGCGAGCCATCCCACATCGCGTGATCGTGTTGATGGGTCTTGATGCATCCGCCTTCCCAAGGCATCAGGAACGTGCAGGCTTTCACCTGCTCGAACTGCAACGCCGACTCGGCGACCCCAGCAGCACCGACCAGGATCGTTACGTGTTGCTTGAGGCACTGCTCTCAGCTCGACAGCATCTGCTGATCAGCTGGAGTAGCCGTGATGAACGACAAGGCGAGAACCTGCCTCCATGCCCACCGGTTCAACAGTGGCTGAGTCTGCTTGCAGAGCAGCTCGACCCACAGCAGATGGATCTGCTTCTGATTCACCCTCCAGCCAATCCTCTGGATGTCGCCAATTTCATGGCTACGCCACAAACCGATGCGATCAGTTGCGACCGCAGACTTCTGAACGCTCGACGCAATCTCGATGCACAGACCGGGAATGATCAACAGCATCGTGATCTGGGCCTGGCCCTGCCCCTTGGTTGGCAGCATCCAACAAGCGATGCAGGCTTGCCAATCACCTCGGAGGCGATCGAAGGACTGGAACGCTGGCTGCAAGCCCCACAGAAGGAATGGTTGAAACGCCAGGGCATCGATGCTGCTGAATGGTGCGATCCCGTCAACGATCTTTCACCCCTGTCGTTACCGGAACTCGACTGTCATCAGTTGCTCAGCCAGCGTCTCTCTGAACAGCTCGAACTGCTGGCCAACGATCCCAACGCCCGCTGGGATGTTGAGACGACGGGAGACTGGATTGCACGTAGTTACGGGCAAGGCCTGATGCCTCCTGGCGCTGCTGCTGAACTGGATGACGATCGGCTGGAGCGACGCTGGCAGAACCTCCAAAAAACTGCTCTGAGCCTCGGGCCTCTGCGCCTAAAGCAGCAACCGACCTCTCAGCGTTCAGCCCTTGTGATGGCGGGCGAGACAGCCGTTCAGATCAGCACATCAAGGCTGAGGTCACGCACTCTGCTGCAGAGCTGGCTGAAGCACCTGCTTGCCCAGCTGGAAGATGCAGACTGCAACACCGCAGTGGTGTGCCGACAAGACGGCAGTACAAAAGCCGATCAATTCCATATCGCCATACGCTGGAGAGCGCTGAAACCACTGGAGGCTGAACACGAGATCAGGGTTCTGCAAAGGCTGGCTCAGCATGGATCAAAAGTGTGCTGGCCTGTCCCACCCGACAGCGGCCTGGCCAGGGCACTGGCGTGGTCCAAAGGGGCGGAAGCCGCGGACAGGGCCTTCATCAATCGCTGGCAGGGAAGCTTCAGCGGCTGGGCTGAACGGGATCAGTCCGAACAGAAAGTCTGCTTCGGCAGCCACTGTGACGCGGAGTTGCTGTTGGGTCATGAAGGTTTCGGAGCAGCCTTCCAGGCCTTATATGAGCCTTTGCTCGAGGCACGGTGCTGATGAAGATGGCAACCGCTGGTGGAACGAGACGATTCGAAGCCAATACCTACCCATTGACACCCGGCGTTCGACTCCTGGAGGCGAGCGCTGGAACGGGGAAGACCTTCGCCCTGGCCCACCTCGTACTGCGACTGGTGACGGAGAAAGCGTTGAGCCTCGATCAACTGCTTGTGGTGACCTTCACGGAAGCCGCCGCCGATGAGTTGCGCGACAGGATTGGATGCCGTCTTGACTCGGCGCTGCAGGGCCTGCTGAAAAAGGAACGGAACAGCACCCTGTTGCCTGAAACGGATGCAGTCCTGCAGAACTGGCTTGAACAACACGGGCAGGATTCCAAGCAGCGCAGGATATTGGCCAGTCGACTGCTCGAGGCCCTCGAAGCCCTGGAGCGGGCCGACATCACAACAATCCATGGATTCTGCCGCCGCAGCCTTCGTCGGCAGGCGCTGCAGAACGGTCAGGCCATCGATCTCAACCTTGACGATGATCCACAGACCCTGGCCATCCAGGTGGCTCATGACCTCTGGCGAGAAGAGGTCCTCAAGCTTGAACCTGGACATGTGGCTGGACTGATGCGAGCAGGTCTTTCGCCCGAAGCGCTCGCCTCCGCACTCCAGAAGCTTGATGGTGACTGTGCGGTGCGCATCGCAGAAGACGCGGAAGCGATTGCAGCGGAGCAATCTCTTTGTGAGGTGTTTCAGAGCTGGTTGCAGAGCCGCTGGGAGCTCTTCCTCGATCTATGGCACACCGATGGTTCGGCTCTGGAACAAGCCCTTCGAGGCTGCGCTGCTGAATGGAGAGGCGTCGGTTGTAGCGACACCAAGCCTTTCAGTGCCCGCCCCAGAAAAGACCGAAGCCGAGAGCTCGACACTTGGACCGACCACATCAGCAAGACCAGTGGACATCCAATCCACTACATCGAAGTCCGTAACCAGGTGCTTCTCGGTGGTTATTTCCATCCAGGCACCTTTCAGAAAACAGCGCGTTCCTGCGGTGAAGCCGATCCCAACCTTGCCTATCCCGCACTGCAGGCCGCTGTTGCCGACCTCTGGGACGGACCAGCCGAACAGACCTGGCGCCATCTGCTGATCAAGGGACTGAAGCAGCTCCATGCCCGACGCCAACAACGCGGAGTGGTTGGATTCTCAGGGCTGCTGGACGCACTCGACCCCGCACAGTCAGAAACAGCAGAAGCCTGGCTCACGCCTCTGCGAGCGCGTTACCGGGTCGTGCTGATCGATGAATTTCAGGACACCGACCCGCTTCAGTGGAGACTGCTCAAAACCGCATTCACAACGCCGAACCACCTGCTGCTGATGGTCGGTGACCCCAAACAGGCGATCTACCGCTTCCGAGGTGGAGATCTGAACACCTATAAAGCGGCACGGCGTGATGCGGATTGCATCGATGAACTGCTCGACAACCGCCGCACAACACCGCTACTGATGAAGGCCATGAACCAGCTGATGGCTCCTGGACTTCGACTCTCCGAACTATCGGTACCCGAAGTCGTCCCAAGGTCTTACGCACAACCACTACCACTACCGAAGGGGAGCTCATCACTCCAGATTGTCGACATCAATTCTGATGACGACGACGGGGGAAGCAGCAGAACCTCACTGGAGGAGCGGATCCCCCGCATTGCAACAAACCTGATCCTGCTCACCCTGGGACACGATCCGGAGCTGGATCCCTCCGAACTCTGCATCCTGGTGAGCAGGCATCGTCAAGCCGAAGACATTCGAGCCGAACTGGCGGCTGCCGGTCTACCGAGCCGCCTTGTCAGTCAGGGCGATGTCTTCACCAGCCAAGGAGCCTCCGATCTGCAGACATTTCTTGACGCGCTCGCACGTCCTGCCCATACCGGTGGCTTACGGCAGCTGGCAGTGTCCTCACTCCTGCAGTGGAGAAGCGAGGATCTAGCAGCCGCCGATGACAACGGTCAGCTGGATCAGCTGGCTTCACAGCTCCAGCAGCTTGCCTTCGAACTGCCGAAACTGGGACTGATGGGTTGCCTCGCACGCCTGATGGATGGGCAGACCGTGGCAGATCTGTCCAGCCGCGGCCGCTTACTCGGCGACCTTCAGCAATGTGCACGACTCGTGCAGGACACAATGCACCGCCTGGGGTTGGATGCTTCCAGTGGTGCCGACTGGTTGCGACGCCAACGCTTTCACCCTCCAGACACAATCCAGGAACAGCGACAGCCCTTCAGTGATCTGGCCGAATGTGCGATTGCCGTTGTGACTGTTCATCGCAGCAAGGGTCTGCAGTATCCGGTGGTGATCTGCCCCTATTTATGGGAAGCGCCCTCCCCAGGGAAAGGTCCGCTGTGGCGTGTGCCCCAGGGGGATAACTCCGGCAGCTGGCGCGTAGCGCTCAATGCTCAATGGGGACTGGGGCACGCGGCCAGTCATTGCGATCTACTTGAAAGTCGAGCGGAAGCAGAACGCCTCGCCTATGTCGCGATCACGCGGGCCGAACGCCATCTTGTTCTGTTTCAGGCCAGGGCAGCACGCCAGGAAGGCAATCCACTCGCACCATGGCTGGAGGAACTCGCTGATCCACCGGGACCGTTGATCAGCCTGCACCGAACTGAAATCAATCCTGATCGCGAGCGCTGGCACCCCCGAGTTGTTGAGCGGAACCTGCAATGTGGTGCAGTGCCAGGTCACAGCTTTGATCGCAGCTGGGGGCGCAGCAGCTATTCGGCCTGGATCTCAAGTCATGGCAGTGCGAAAGCCACCAGCCCGGACCCCCGCAACCTTGAGGAAGGGCGCGACATGGATGCCAGGACCGGCGCAGACTCCGAACGCCTCTTGTTCGATGATCAGGGTGAGCCGATAGATCCGGATGACAGCCCCTTGGGATCATTCCCGAGGGGTGCAGCAGCCGGTGATTGCCTGCATCGCATCCTGGAGCAGATTCCCTTCGATCAAGAGATCGAACAGGAGAACAATCGCGCTCTGGTGGAACGAGAACTGACGCGCTCCGGCCTGGAAACCGACCTGGTTGATGCAGTTTTCGAGGGTCTGGAGACACTGGTGCAAGCCCCCTTTGGAGGACCCCTCGGCGATCTGCAGCTGAGGTCACTGCACAGTGGACGACGCCTGCATGAACTCAGTTTTGATTTGCCTGTGGCTCACCAGGGCAGAGCAGTTCAGCCCAAGCAACTGGCGCGTGCCTTTCGCATCGAACCCAAACGACGGTTCGGTGAACGCTATGCCGATTCCCTCGAAGATCTGGAGTTTCTGAGCCGAGGCTTTCTTACCGGCTCCATCGATCTGGTGTTCACAGATGGCAACGACCCCGCCACGGCACGCTGGTGGGTTGCGGACTGGAAAAGCAACTGGATCGGTGAAAGAGATGTAAATGGGCGTCCGCTGCACTGCGGACCACGACACTATTCACAGTGCGCCATGGAGGAGCAGATGTACCAGCATCACTATCCTCTCCAGGCCCATCTCTACCTCGTAGCCCTGCACCGATTTCTGCAGTGGCGCCTGGACGGCTATCAACCTGAGCGACATCTTGGCGGGTACGCCTACGTGTTCCTTCGTGGTGTTTCCAGATCTGGTGGCAGCGGCGTGATTCTTGAAGCCGCACCCCTTCAACGCCTCCACGCTCTCGATTCTGTTCTGAGAGGTGAGGCCTGATGGATCCACGTGATCGAACAGGTTCCTCAACAGCTCTGAGCAGAGGAATGATGTCGATGCTGCTGCGTCGCTGTCCCCCTCCGGCAGAGTTCGGTGACAACGAGCTCACCGCACTCAACGACCTAGTACAGGCGATGACCCAGGCCCTCAGCCAGGGAGAAATGAGCATCGATCTGGGAGCCGACGGCAAGCAACCCTCTGAGCTTGAGACCGATGGCTGGCCAGAGACGCACCGACAGGTGCTTGAAGCCAGTGGCTGGCTGCACAGAGACCCTGTGCTGATGGTGATGGACGGGGATCACCTGCTCTGGCGACGTTGGCATCAGGGCATGGAGACACTGGAGCAGACGCTGATCAAACGCAGCGCACTTCCACCCTTTGGTAACCCAAACGGACGTCGCAGTGAGAGTGACATCGAAGCCATGGCTTCAGACCAGCAGTTGAATCCGGAGCAGCTGGCGGCGGTGAACGCCGTCAGCAATCACAGGGTGGTGTTACTGAGTGGAGGGCCTGGTACCGGCAAAACCAGCACCGTTCGCGCCATGTTGATTCAAGCCATGGCCGATCGTGGCGACCTGCGCATTCATCTGGCTGCTCCGACAGGCAAAGCGGCACGACGACTGCAGGACGCGATCCGCTGCGATCAACGCACCTCGGAATTGCCCTGCACCACACTGCATCGGCTGCTGCAGGCCAGACCAGGAGGCTTCAGCCGCCATCGCCGCAATCCTCTGGCGCTGGATCTGCTGGTGGTCGACGAAGCGTCAATGGTCGACCTGACCCTGGCGCAGGCACTAATGGATGCTCTGCCAGCCAATGCACAGCTGTTGCTTGTTGGTGATGCCAACCAGTTGCCGCCGATCGGAGTGGGAGCTGTCTGGCAGCACCTCCAGAAAGCGGACCTCCAACGGCGATTCGGCGCTGCTGCTGTGCGTCTTCATCAGGTGTACAGAAATCGAGGAGACCTGGCTCGGCTGAGTTCTCTGCTGTGCCAGAAGGGGCCGGAGGCCTTCTGGGCTGATCTCGCTGATCTCGATGACGAGGCCAACGTGCATCAACTACTGACGGAGTCTTCTGGGTTTCCAGATGCGGTGACGGATGCCGTGAATCAGCAGCTGGAAAAGCTGAGACTGGCGGCCAACAGCCTGGACGTCAGAGCTGATGGCTCTCCAGATCCCGAACAGGCCAATGCCCTGCTGGAGCATCTCGATGCCTTGATCGTGCTTTGTCCGCGACGTCGAGGGTTATGGGGCGTGGACAGTCTTCACCGGCATCTGGTGTCGGGCACTGATGCCGGTGAATGGCCCGAGGGGCTGCCGGTTCTCTGCAGCGACAATCAAATGGAACTGGGTCTTGCCAATGGCGACCTCGGTCTGTGCATTGGCAGCGGCGAGACACGCAGACTGCTGTTCCGATGCAGTGATGACTCCGGCAAAGGGGTTTATCGACTGCTGCATCCCGCCAGAATCCGGCGAATCGAGCCTGCGCTTGCTCTCACCGTCCACAAAGCTCAGGGCAGCGAGGCTGATCAGGTTCTGTTGCTCTGGCCACCTTGTGAAGACGCAAGCAACACAGCTCTTCTCTACACCGCTATCACCAGAGCGCGACATCAACTGACCGTGATGCGACTGGCATCCTTGAAGAGCAGCGGCATGCTTGGGGCGATCGATCGTCAGGGGTCGGTGTGACAACGAGAGTGGAGCGTCCCTGGGGTTGGTACGAGGAGCTGGCCGAAGGGCCCGGCTACAAAGTGAAGCGGCTGCTTGTCAAAGAGAACGCACGGCTCAGCCTGCAGCGCCACCAACATCGCAGCGAGCATTGGGTGATTGCCGCTGGCACAGGGTCTGTCTATTGCGATGGCGCCTGGATGGACGCTTCGGTCGGAAACTCTTTTGAAATTCCCGTCAAGGCCATTCACCGGGCCTTCGGAGGCCCCGGAGATCTTCTGATCATCGAAGTCCAACAGGGAGCAATTCTGCTGGAGTCCGACATCGAACGACTGGAGGATGACTTCGGCAGGGTGATAAATTAATTTTTCACCTTTGAAAAGAAGGCAAGCAATACAGCGCGGCACAACATGCCGATGGGACGTTGCAGGCCTGATTTGAAGGATCAATCAGGCAGACCGCCATCATCGACATGACCCAGACGCAATCGCAGGCTGTAGAGCCCTGCGCAGTGGATCTCACTGTTTCCGAACGTCCTCAACAGAAAGCCGCTGCTGAGGAGCAGGATCTCTTCACCACCGTGATTGAACCGAGCGGAGAAGACGAATCAGCTGCAAACCAAATCCCTGAGGAGCCGAATCCTTCCGGCTTTGCCGGATTCGGATTCAGCGAGGCCTTGCTGAAGACTCTGGAAGAAAAGGGCTACAAGGAACCATCCCCGATTCAGAAAGCGGCGATCCCGGAACTCATGCTGGGACGCGATCTGGTCGGCCAGGCTCAGACAGGCACAGGTAAGACGGCTGCCTTCGCGCTTCCCCTGCTGGAACGCCTTGAGGGGCGCAGCAATCAGCCCAGGGTGCTGGTGCTTGCACCCACCCGCGAACTGGCCATGCAGGTGGCCGACTCCTTCAAGGCCTATGCCGCCGGACATCCCCATCTCAATGTGCTGGCGATCTACGGAGGATCCGATTTCAGATCACAGATTCATGCCCTCAAGCGTGGTGTGGATGTGGTGGTCGGTACCCCTGGCAGGGTGATGGACCACATGCGCCAGGGAACGCTCAACACCTCAGGGCTGCGCAGTCTGGTGCTGGATGAAGCCGACGAGATGCTGCGGATGGGCTTCATCGATGATGTGGAGTGGATCCTCGAACAACTGCCTGATCAACGTCAGGTGGTGCTGTTCTCGGCAACGATGCCGAACGAAATCCGCCGTCTCTCAAAGCGCTATCTGAGCGAACCGGCGGAGATCACCATCAAGACCAAAGACCGTGAGGCCAGACGAATCCGCCACAGATCCATCACGCTTCAGAATTCTCACAAACTCGAAGCCCTGAACCGGGTCCTGGAGGCTGTGACCGGGGAAGGCGTGATCATTTTCGCCCGCACTAAGGCCATCACCCTCACCGTGGCTGAGTCCCTGGAGGCATCAGGGCACGATGTTGCGGTTCTCAATGGCGATGTTCCGCAGAACCAGCGCGAACGCACTGTTGATCGCCTGCGCAAGGGCACGGTGAACATCCTTGTGGCCACAGACGTGGCCGCCCGTGGTCTCGATGTGGACCGGATTGGGCTGGTGATCAACTACGACATGCCATTCGACAGCGAGGCTTACGTGCACCGCATCGGGCGCACAGGTCGTGCCGGTCGCAAAGGGGAAGCCATCCTGTTCATCACGCCTCGGGAACGTCGCTTTGTCGGCAACCTCGAACGGGCGGTGGGTCAGGCCATTGAACCGATGGACATTCCCAGCAATGCCCAAATCAACGAAAGCAGGCTGAATCGGCTTTGCAGTCGTCTGACTCAGGCGGCTTCAGCCGAAACCAACGAGGAAACAGCGCTGCTGCAGGAGCTGATTCAAAGGGTGGGCCAGGAGAACGAGCTGAGCATGGAGCAGCTGGCAGTTGCAGCACTGAAGCTTGCAGTGGGTGATCAACCGCTGCTGGTTCAAGGTGATGAAAGCTGGCTCAAGACACCTGCCCGCGCCGATCGTCGTGATGATCGCCGTGATTCGCGCGGTCGTGATCGTCGCCGCGTGGATCGGGAATCACGCGCACCCGAGGACAACATGATGCGCTATAGGGTTGAGGTGGGTTATCGCGACCGCGTCAAACCGGGGAACCTCGTCGGTGCGATTGCCAATGAATCAGGCCTTCAAGGGCGAATGATCGGAAGGATTCAGATCTTTGATGCGCACAGCCTTGTGGATCTGCCCAAAGGCATGCCTGAGGATGTGTACAACGCTCTTCGCAAATTGAAAGTCATGAACCGAGAGCTTCAGATCTCTCAAGCCTCCTGAACCTGATGGTCGGCCGCAATTGCTTGATCAGCATGGCTCTAGCCACGCTGATTCCGGCCTCCTTGCCGGCAAGCTCCATGGAAGCTGAAAACAAGATCACCCAGCTTTGTCTTGCAGGTTTTAAGACAGCCATGAATCAGGCCGGGAAAATCCCCCCTGAGGGGATGGGAGATTTCACCTGTGAGTGCTTTCTCAGGGAAATGAACCAGGGCAATTCAATTCAGTGGCAATCTCTGCTGAGCACGATTGAAGCGGCCCAGGAAACCTGCAAACAGAAGGCTGCAGAACGCTTCAAAATCTGAATTACATCAGCAATTGATCACGGCTTCACGCAGAAATTAAAGTGTCCATCGCTGAGCAGGGGAAGATGATCCGACACCCAGCCATCCACTCATCAACAAGCCCCGTCGGAAATCAGACACCGGTTTCGCATCTCTTTCCTGTCCAGGCTGTAGCGTGTGATGGCATCAGCTTCATCGTTCGGCTCTGATCGGCTCGCTCCCCCCGGCTTCAGCTTCTCGGCTACAGCATCAAGGACTTTCCAATTCGGACCACGGCTTCACTGATCAAATGTCCATCGGTCCCAACAGGAAATGACCATTTACATCGGCAATCTCTCCTTCCAGGCTGAGCAGGAAGACCTGCTTGACCTGTTCAGCCAGTACGGCGAAGTGAAGAGCGCCAGCCTTCCACTCGACAGAGAAACCGGTCGCAAGCGCGGCTTTGGCTTCGTTGAAATGAACACCGACGAGGACGAGCAGAAAGCAATCGACGACCTTCAAAACGTTGAATGGATGGGTCGAATGATCCGTGTCAACAAGGCCACACCTCGTGAGCGCGGTGGCGGTGGCGGCGGTCGCGGTGGTTATGGCGGCGGCGGCGGCCGCGATGGCGGTGGCGGCGGTTACGGCGGTGGTGGCGGAAATCGCTGGTGATTCATGCCTTGGAGCCGGCTCAGACAGCCGGCTCCTGCTCCAATCCATCCAGTCGCTGATCACGCATGAGAGCACGTCGCTTCAAACGATCACTCACGTTCAGTGGTTCCGTGTGCCCCCTTTCAGGCTGAAGGCTTGGGACTCTGCAACGCAGGACCTGCCGATGACGATGTGCCAGATACCGATGAAAGCGGTTCAGTGCGCGTGAACGGGTCATACAACCTCTTCGTTCTCTTTACGGTCTACCTCGGCTGTGACTTAAACCAAGCGTTCGCGCAAAACAAAAAAGCATTGAGTACATCAACACAGTGACATGCACTGGCATCACTGAGATAACACTTGCTCAGATCGGCCAAACGCTGTGACAGTGTCTTAGAAAGCCGCGGGTTTCCACCGAGGCGTGCATGCCGAAGATGCTGAGCTGCTGATTCCTGCTGCTGTTGTGGCCAATAGCTGCAGGAGTCTCGACCAGACCAGCCTCAACAAGGGCTTGCTATTGCGAAAACTTTAATATCAGCTGGCGCGATCTGCTGAAGGGGCGAGAAGCAGGATTTCACATTGTGGCCGAAGCACGCCTGCAAGCTCGCAAACATGCCCTGAGAGGCATCCACCCAACCAATTTCAACGCAAACAGCACCCCACACAGGTCCAAGCAGAGGACGAGCTCAGCCACATTCAGGGCGCCTACGCCTGGGAGCCTGAGTTGATAATTGCCGCCGAACGAGCTTTGACAGCAGTTGGTGGTAGACAGCAAGTTTGATTACTCATTAAAAGCTGTCCATTTCAGCCCAACTGCGCTCAGAGCTGCAGATATTTGGCGGCTGGTTTATGGGCTTTTTTTAGGGGTGGGGAATAGAAATAAAAAACCTTTCAATGCAGGGGCCTTTAAATGCATAAGCTGGGAATCGATAGTTACAGGTGGGTTGCTGAAATAATCAAAAATTTTGATTCTATCTGCGTTGCTCAAACCACCGGACAACGTCTTCCATTCATTGCCGCGCAGCTCATCCCGTTTTGAGTCGTCAACAGAAATTGCATCCCTGTCTTGAGCCATTACGACGACTGCATCAGAATTGGCCTTAAGCTTTTCTAGAAGACTGCTATTTTCTTTCACCTTCTCCAGGAAGGGCTTGAGTTCTTCTTCTAACATGGGTAGCAGCGCTGTTTAGCGGAATTTCTAGCAGGTTTTCAACTTGGCTGTTCATTCAGATCTGGCCTTTTTGACAACACAGAGCTTGCGTCCAATTTTGCTTATTCGTCTGAGGACCTACTGAACATCTCCAACCACCAAGAATAACTTCTAATTCTTTTTCACTGAGTTCATTAAGACTATCAGTGGTAAATTCGCATCCCTGCTCTTTTGCGATACCAATAACCTCATCAGGCGAATTCGCCATCTTCAATTTATCCTGGAGAGAGCTGTCCTCTTTGACTTTTTCCAAGAAAGTCTTGAGCTTCTCCAGAGACATCGGTGATTGGTCAGCACAGAAGACTTAGCCATGGCCAGCTACAGCGTCAGCCGTACTCAGGGCACCATCCGACCTGGTCCTGCCAGGTTGGCGACCAATGGCGACAGCGCTTGATCAGATGATCGCCTTGCTGGAGCTGCTGCCGCCTGAGGCTGCAGGCCACCATCGTTCTGCAGTAGCCATCCACGCCATAGGTGAAGTGCTGACAGGTGAGGCAAATACACGAGCCCTTCCAGCCCTGCAGCTCGCGCTCGTCAACGAAATCCCATTCCTCCATGCGCAGCCCACTCGACCTGGAAACAGTACACCTGTACTACTACCCAGAAGGGCGTTGACGCAACACGTTCAGCGATCTCTTATGGATCTCTTCAAAGGAATTGGGAATGCGCCAGGGAAGTCGCGGCCAAGACCCACAGGATCGTCAAATGCGCGTCTAGTGCCGCTTAGAGCCGAGCTGGGATCGTCGTAGAAACGATCTAGAAACCGTTGTAGAAAACCTCCTTTCGTCGTAATAAAAACCAGTCAGGGCTTGACAGGTGGCTCAACGCTTGAATGAAGCTGTGATCAGCCCGAGCGGATGCCTCATTCCAAGCCCCATGCCATTGAGCAGGCGCCTCTGATTCGTTTATTCCAGCATCTGCGCCCCTACCGCCGGAGGGTTTGGTGTGCTGCCAGCTGCTCGGTGATCAACAAAATCTTCGATCTGGCACCACCGGTACTGATCGCTCTCGCCGTGGATGTGGTTGTTCAGCAGGACACGTCCTGGCTTGCTCAACTTGGAGCCACAACGGTGTTGAGTCAGCTGATCGTGCTGGCGATACTGTCTTTCCTGGTCTGGACGGCTGAATCCTTTTTTGAGTATCTGTATGGCCTGCTCTGGCGAAACCTGGCCCAGAGCGCTCAACACAGCCTGCGCCTTGAGGCCTATGACCATCTCCAGAAACTGGAGATGGACTTCTTCGAACACGACAGCAGCGGACGGCTGCTCACGGTGCTCAACGATGACATCAATCAGCTTGAAAGATTTCTGAACCATGGCGCTAATGAGATCCTGCATCTCATCACAACAGTGCTGCTGGTAGGTGGTTTGATGACGGCGCTGGCACCAGGTGTGGCGCTCTTCGCCTTCCTGCCGATCCCAATCATTCTCTGGGGCTCGCTGAATTTCCAGAGCCGTCTTGCCCCACGCTACGGCGATGTACGCCGGCGAGCAGGAGACATGGCCTCAAGGCTCACCAACAACATTGGAGGCATGCTCACCATCAAAAGCTTTGCTCAAGAAGATTGGGAGCTTGAGCAGCTACGCCGGGAAAGTGATGCCTACAGGGAGTGCAACCGCCATGCCATCAGGATCTCGGCAGCTTTCATTCCGCTGATCCGTTTCGCCATTCTGTTTGCGTTCTTGGCAATCCTGCTGGTCGGTGGGGTGCAGGCCAGGAATGGCGTGATCGCAGTTGGGACCTACAGCTTTCTTGTCTTCATCACCCAGAGGTTGCTCTGGCCACTCACCACGCTTGGCCGCACACTGGATGACTACCAACGCTCCATGGCCTCAACCAATCGGGTGCTGGATCTGATCGACACACCGATCCAGATCGCGGGTGGAAGCCGCTGCCTCGCCGCAGACCAGGTGCGTGGAGACATCCGCTACGAGCTGGTCGATTTTGCCTATCGAAATCGACCAGCTCTCCTGAACAAATTCAACCTGACCATTCCCGCAGGAAAAACACTGGGAATTGTCGGAGCCACCGGTTCAGGCAAAAGCTCGCTGGTGAAACTCCTGCTGAGGCTGTATCCCCTCAATTCAGGGAAAATTTTCCTGGATGAAATCCCGATTGAGCAACTGCGACTCGATGATCTTCGGCGCTCCATCGCGCTTGTCAGTCAGGACGTCTATCTCTTTCACGGCAGCGTGGCTGAGAACATCGCCTATGGAGCACCGAACGCATCGCCGAAAGAGGTGCGTGCCGCCGCTCGAGAGGCAGAAGCGCTTGAGTTCATCCAGGCACTGCCGGAACAGTTCGACACCATCGTGGGAGAAAGAGGACAACGTCTCTCAGGAGGGCAGCGCCAACGCATCGCATTGGCGAGAGCGATCCTGAAGAACGCTCCTGTGTTGATCCTTGATGAAGCAACGGCTGCAGTCGACAACGACACCGAAGCGGCGATCCAGCGTTCACTGATGCGCATCACCGCGAACCGCACCACACTGGTGATTGCTCATCGACTCAGCACAGTTCGACATGCTGATCGCATCGTTGTCATGGATCACGGTTGCATCGTGGAAGACGGAAGCCATGAACAACTGCTGCATCAAGCCGGTGTTTACGCCGATCTCTGGCGCGTTCAGGCCGGACTTCGCCGCGATGAAGCACTGATCCTTTGATGCTCCACCAGCTCGCTGCGGCGTCACCGGGGTTCACTTCGCTGTCCCATCTGGCACATCAGCCATTGGGAAGCATGGCCTTGCTCGTGGCGCTGGCCATGCTGGTTCCGCCACTGTTCAGGCGAACAGGCCTTCCCGATCTCGTCGGACTGCTGCTCGCTGGCGTCCTGATGGGCCCCAGCGCTCTCAACCTTCTGCAGCCAGACGGTGAGACCCTTCAACTCGTCTCTGACATCGGCGCGATCTACCTCCTGTTCATTGTGGGATTGGAGATTGATCTCGATGAATTCAATCGAGTACGCAGTCGATCTCTGAAAATTGGAGTTCTCCATTTTGTCGGTGGCATGGCAACAGGGGGAGCCATCGGACTCCTGCTCGGCTACCCATTGGTTCCCTGCCTGCTGATCGGGAGCCTGATTGCAACGCATACCCCTTTGGGCTACCCAATCGTGCGTAGTTATGGAGCGCAGCGAGACGAGGCTGTCGTGGTCAGCGTGGGCAGCACCATTCTCACCGATATCGCCTCTCTGGTCGTACTCGCGATCGCCATCGGTCTTGGCAGGCACTCCTTTTCACTGACCAATTTGGCCGGCCTGATCGCCAGCGTCGCAATCTTTGCCGTGGCAGTCGTCGCCATCATTCGCAAGGTCGGACGCAGGATCTTCCGCGGAAGCGTCAACGACGAAAGTCGGATCTTCCTCACCATTTTGCTCATCCTGTTCATCGCTTCGCTTGGTGCGGAACTTGCCGGCGTCGAAAAAATCGTTGGGGCCTTTCTGGCTGGACTGGCGGTGAACTCCGTGCTGCCGGAGGGCAAGTCAAAACAGCAGGTGATTCTGGTTGGTGCGGCTCTGTTCATCCCCATCTTTTTCATTCACCTCGGCCTCCTGCTGGATCTGAGCAGCCTCAAAAACTCCATCACCCACTTTCAGCTGCCTCTCTTGATGGTGATCGGGGTGATCAGCTGCAAAGGGATAGTGAGCCTGATTGCCGGCCGGGCCTTCCGGTACAACGGCAATCAGATTGTGATGATGTGGTCGTTGGCCATGCCACAGGTTGCGGCCACACTGGCCACAGCATTCATTGGCTACGAGGCCGGATTGCTCGACCAGTCGGTGCTGAATGCGGTTCTGGCGATGATGGTGGTGACCGCAACCCTTGGACCAATCCTCACCGCACGATCCGTCAGGCAACTGGTGGAACCGAAATGGACAATGCGGAGCAGCAAAGAGCTTAGCGACGACACCTCATCAGACGATGACACCCCATTCGATGTGGTCAGCCGACCACTGACCATCGTCGTTCCGATCGCAAATCCTTCCACGGAACAGGGGCTGCTGAGCATTGCCTCTCGGCTGCTGAGCGGTGGTGCCGAATTGCAGGGTCAGTTGCTGCCCCTTGCTCTGGTGTGTCCCAGCCTTGAAGAAGCGCGAGGGGGCTTGAATCGTGCAGTGGCATCTGCCAGAGAACGACTGTCCCAGGCTGCGGCTATCGGCAGGCAGCTGCAGGTCAAAACCCGCTGCCTGCTGCGGCTGGATGAAGACATCGCAGGCGGAATGAGTCGCAGCGCACTGGAGCAGGGTGCTGATCTGTTGATGATTGGAGCGGGACGACCGGACAAGGTGAGGCGCTGGTTCTTCGGTGACCTCGTGGACGGTGTCTGCCGCACCGCACACTGCCCAGTTGTGGTGGTCAACCTGGCTGACCGTCCGATCGAAACGCTTCAACGAATTCTTGTTCCAATCAAAGATCTCTCCGCCAGCGCTCGCGAACAGTTTGAACTCGCCCAGCGGATTCTCGCGAGCCAATCCAGCGAACAGGGCCTGATCACACTGCTGCACATCTGTGATCCTCGGCTCAATCGATCGGAACGAATCCGGATCAAACATGAGCTGCGTCGGTGGCAACCTCGCAACAGCATGGGCGCCGTCATTCGCATTCAGCTCGCGTCCGGGCCAGGGGTTGAAGCCAAGATCGAACTCAGCAGCCGCGATCACGATCTGGTGATACTGCGCTCTCAGCGCCGTCAGGTCGCAGGCTTGCCCATCCCAGCAAGTGATCGAACCAGCAATCTGGTGTCTGTGCTGAATTGCGCTTCGATGGTGATCAGCGAACCCCTGACCTGAACCAAGCCAACCAAGCAAGGAATCATTAAGAAATTGAGATTTTGGGCTTAAAATGCGCCAATGGATGAAGCGAGGAAAGTTCGGCCAAAAACCCTGATCCTGTCAGCCATCGTTGGGTTGACGGGCGGTTTTTTACTGGCGATTCCCCTCAGCCGCTCGCTCATACCTGAATCCGAAGCTCCCCTGCTGCTTCCTGTCAGCAACCCTTTTTCAGCCTGGTCCGTCTTCGATAACCGCGAGATTCTTGTGCTCGGGGTTGATGATGGTGGCGGCAATACCGATGCGATCTTCACGTTGAAGGTGGAAGGAGGCCGCACCTCCATCACTCAGATTCCAAGAGACAGCTTCATTGATTCCCACAGCTTCGGGCCTGTCAAAGCCAATGCTCTTTATGCCTACGGGGGGCATGAAGCGGTGAAGGCTGAGCTATCAAGGCTGATGGGTCGACCGATCGACCATCACATCCTTGTGAACCTCAATGGGATCCGCACACTCAGTGATCTGGTGGGCGGCGTTGAAGTCGATGTCCCCAAACGCCTTTATTACCGCGACAACAGTCAGGGCCTGCTGATCGATCTGCAACCTGGACCTCAGCTGCTCAAAGGTCGAGATCTTGAGGGTTTCCTGCGCTGGAGACACGATGAGGAAGGTGACCTGGGTCGTCTGGCGCGTCAGCAGCTCGTGCTGAAAAGCCTATTCAGCCGACTCACCCGGCCTGAACATCTGGTGAAACTGCCCGCTCTAATCAAAGAAGCCGGCAACAATCTTGAGACCGATCTCGGTGCCATGGAGCTGGGCGGATTAATCACAGCGATGGGTCTGACAGAACTGGAAACCGAGCGTCTTGATGCACGTCCCTTCTACAGAAACGGCATCAGTTATCTCGATACGGCATGGCCTGCACAACAGAGCGGTGGTGATGCCAGCGAATCCAGCAGCTGGCGCTACCGCTTCCTCTACTGAGCCAACGACGAGACTTCATCGCCTAAGGCGTCCACAATGGCGACGCCGGCGGTTGTATCTGTGGACAGGAATCTGCTGCGACAGAGCCTCAGGCTCGGGTTAAGCATCCTGATCACGTGTGCCATCGCTCAACACTTTCAACGGATTGCTTATCTCTGGTATCCGCTTCTGGCCGTTAATATTGTCGTTGACGACCAGGACGAGAACAGCCTGAGAGCTGCGCGTGGACGCATCCTCGGAACTGTGAGCGGTGGTTTGGTCACCTTTCTGGTCCATTCGATCATGACCGGCTGGATCGGCATCCTGGTGAGCCTGTTGATCACGATTCCGCTGCTGCGGCGGTTTGGTTGGGCCAGTGGGATGTCCACAGCCGTGACAGTCAGCGTGATGTTTCTGGGCATTCACAGCTATTCCACGCTGAGCTGGGACTACGTGTTCAACCGCAGCATCGACACGCTGGTGGGAATCATTGTGGCCCTGGTGATGGGTCGTCTGCTCTGGCCGAAGAACCGTCTGGCTCGGATGCAGAACCTGCACGATCAGCTCACCGACCTTCTGCAAACAAGGATCGAGGCCCACAGTCTTGCGCTGCAGGGCATGGGTTCTCCTCCACCTGAAATCCAGCCTGCAGTGATCACGAACAAGCTTCTGGAGCTGCAGCGTCTGATCAATGTGGAGCTGAGTCTGGGGCCTCGTCATGTACAGCGACTGGATCGCGACCACTGGCGCCAGTGCCTCAGTTTGTGGCGCTGCCAACAGGTGCGTTGGCTACTCGTGGAACGGCTGATTGAGCGGCTTCACCGGGACAAGGGGAGCGAATATCTCCCTGCACTTGGCAGATACCTGGCTGAACGACCAGCACCCCGACGTCGACTGGATCTGAACGGCTGCGATGAAGGGTTGTCGTTACCCCAACGGATCGCTCTTGAAGAACAGGTGACCCGCTTCCGACGTGTGCTGACCTGCCAGCAACTGCTCAATGCCGAGCGAGCATCATGAGCGTCCCCGCAAAACAAACCAATCGCTGGATCCTGCGATCCGACCTTCGACTCGCCCTGGTGACGGGTCTGGGTGCAGGCTTCGGATTGCTGAACTCTGTTCCTTTCGGCTACTACGTGCCTCTTTGCACAGCCGCGGTTCTGTCGGGAAGCTACGGCAACTCAATGAAGCTGAGTATTCAGCGCATCCTCGGGTCGGTGATGGGTGTGGTGATCGTGTTGCTCTTCTCTCGCGGTCTTGAACTTCCTCTACCCCTTGGGCTCGGTCTGGCCCTCGCCAGCGTTCGTCTGCTCGGAGGTGCTCTGGGATTGCAGGTGGGTTACAAAGTCGCCGGCAACATCGTGATCATGGGCTGGCTGGTCCACAGCGCAGAGGAATCAATCTGGGGCATGTCGCGCCTGTTCTGGACAGCCTTCGGCATCGCGCTGTCGCTGTGGGCGACCCGCTACGTCTGGCCCAGCGGCACGATTCCGTCGCTTCACAGGCAGTTCGCCCGATTCATCGACGAACTGATCCAAGAATTTGAGTTGGAGAAACAACGGCTGGAGGAGGAAACTCCCACCCGAATCTCAATGACCAATCGCAGAGACAGACGCACCGAGATCCTGCAACAGCTCAATGCCCTGAGACAGCAACGCGACCAGGCCCAGGTGGAACTGGGCCTGAATCCGGAGAACCACCCGCTGCACCAGCTGTGGACAGCACTTGACTTACTGATCTCGCAGCTGATTTCAGTGCTGGATGGCTTGCGAGGACTGCCGGCACCAATACAGTCACCACCGAGCATCAAGGCGCTTCATCTCGAAGAGGCGGACGTTCTCAAGCATCAGATCAACCTTCTTACAGCCCTGTCCGGAAACCTGCGCCAGCCCGATCTAGCCGAGAAGCAGTGCCTCGATCTGCAAGCCCTGATGGTGATGAACAGAGATCTAGAAGCGGTGGCCGAACAGCTGACGAAGAACCTCGAATTGCATGCTGGACGCAAGGGCAAGGAGGCAGACATCTCCCCAGAGCGGATGCGACAGATCGTTCTGCGCTCATCCCTGATCGAGCATGGAGCTTCCGTCATGCACGACTGCCTGCCGGGAATGGCCAGATCGAAGCCTGTCACTTCAACTCGCTGAAGTTGTTGTACGGCGTCAGGATCAAGGCCCTCAAGGACAACAGGCTCATCCCTTGATCAGGTCGTTCATCAGGGGTTCATTTCTGATCCCGATTGTTGGCCTGCTGATGCCGGCGGCCTCTAAAGCCACTCCGGATGCAGGAGCTCCAGCCCGCCTCAATTACGGCGGCAACACCTATCAGCTCGAACGCAGCTGGAGCCAACTGAACCAACAACTCGACAGCCTGGACACGCTGTTGGGCCCTGCTCCAGATCTTGATGATTCGGACAACCTGAAGGCGCCGGAACTCCCGTCCAACCTCATGGACGCCAACCGACCGGCCGAAGATGCGCTCAGCCAGGACGACAGCCTTCCAGATCCAACCCTCAGCCTTCCTGGACTGGCTGATCAAAGCTCCACGGTGAAATCCGTGAGCCTGCAACAGGCGATCGCGATTGCCTTCCGCAACAATCCCGAGCTTCAGATTCAACGGGAACAGATTGCTGCTCAGGGCGCCACGGTCGCCTCGCTCTCAGGGGCTTACTGGCCCACCATCAGTGTGTTTGCCGATCTAGAGGGTTTCCAGAGCGGCAGCACCACCTTTTCGCCTTATGGCAACAACAACTTCGGATTTGGTCCTCTGTTCGCCAAAAAAGGCCAGAGCACCAATTTCGCGGTCCTCGAAAACGACGACAAAAAGATCAGCGGAACGGACGGCCCCTTCTACATACCTGCAGGAGGTGGGTTGTATGCCGACTCCAATGGCGTTGACTCACAGGCGGGCCTGCAACTCAACTACGCGCTGATCGACTTCGCCCGCACACCAAGGGTCCGCTCCGCCGATGCCAAGCTTCAGCAGTTCAAACAGCAGTACGCCAACCAGCTCCGAGCTCTGCAACTCGAGATCAGTGAGGCTTACTACCAGCTTCAGCTGAATGAGCAGTTGGTGCGCATCCGTGATGCGGTGGTGCGAACCGACCTGATCGTGCTGGAAGACACGCTCAATCTCAAACAGGCAGGGCTTGTGCCGCGAGTGGATCTTTTGCGCCGCAATGCAACCCTCGCCACCGATCAGGAGGAACTGATCCAGGCGCTGGCTGATCGAGCTGTTGCAAGAAGAGCGTTATGGACCCTGTTGAATCTGCCCGCCGATGTGATTCCCAGTGCAGGCGATGCAATCGGGCTGGCCCCGGCCTGGCCGCTGAGTCTTGAACAGTCCTTGTTAGCCGCCTACGACAGCAACCCCGAGCTCGATGCGATCCTCGCCACACGTCGGGCCCTGGCATTGCAGCAGGACGAAACTGCAGCTCAGCTGCTGCCCAAGCTGAGCCTGTTCGCCTCCGTGGGAGGCATGGCATCGGTGGAGCGCACCTTCAACTTCTCTGTGATGGACGCATGCTGCGGTGGCACGTTTTTCCCCCTGGAGCAGGTGGCGGGATACGACTGGTCGGTTGGACTCGCGTTCAACTGGATGATCTTCAATGCTGGTGCAACGGCGAATGCCGTGAAAGCTCTTTCACTGCAGGAGCAGGCAGCAAGCCAGTCGTACGCCGCCACCCGCAACACCATCCGGCTTCGCCTCGAACGGGCTTTCCTCAATCATGAAGCAAGTCTTGCCAAGCTGGTTTCTGCGCGGCGCGCAGTGGGAGCAAGCAAGGAAGCCTTCCGGGACAGCACACTCCGCTACAAAACAGGACTCACCAATGAAGTGGATCTCTCGGTGACTCAGACACAGCTGGTTGATTCACTGGTCAACCGCCTGATCGCAACTGTGGACGTGAATGTGACCTACGCCCAGCTGCTGCGCGAACTACTGCCCATGCCAACAGATCCTGATACAACGGTTCCTACGGAACTAACTCTGGAGGGGTTCTCAATGCATGAACTGAATCAACCCTGACCAGCCGAACATCTGGGAATCAGAATTGAAAACCGGCGCTGAGCGAATACTGGCTTGTCTTCCAACTGACAGCAGATTTGATGATTCATTGAATCCCGTTATGTCTGCTCAACTGCGCTCAATCGTGCCAAGCCTTGAAGGCGAATCAAAGGGATTTGGGATCCGTTCTAAGCATTGAGCTGCCCTGGGAAGGCTCTGGATTGCTCTTCTGGAAGGGTGGTTGACCAGTACTGAAGCAATAGCCATGGCCAGCTAGAGCGTCACCCGTACTCCGGGAAACATTCGGCCTTGGTCCTGAAACCGTACCTTCAGGGGCGGCTCTTGCCCTATCGAGAAACTTTCTACAGGAATAAACCAAGATCATCGATCCCGGAGTCGCCCATGGATGCTGATCTGATCAGGTGTGAATACCAAGGCTGTCAGTGCATCGTTCCAACGGCGAAAGCTGTGATGAGCAACGGCAAAGCCTTCTGCTCTGAAGCCTGCGCCGATGGACGCGGCTGCGAATGTCATCGGGGATGGTGCCCCTCAGCCATGGTGATCTGAAACGAACAGAACCCAACCCCAACCGTCAGCTGATCTCGCCTCTTTGCTGAACTCAACCCACCGAAACGGGCGCAGTTCTTATTCGGCATGGAGCACATCTGAGAAACAGCGCTGCCGTACTACTTATCAGCGGGTCTGGACGACCACCACCGCTCGATGCGGTAGCCGAAAATAACGAGGAACACAACAAGCCAGAACCACAATTCAGGTGGATTGGCATTGAGCAGAACGATCAGCAGAACCAGTTCTGAAACCAGCCAGGGAAGTTCCTGACGCAGAAGGGGACGGAGTGACATGGCCAAGTCAGAACTTCATTGAGGGGTCCCGGGCTGCCGCAGGAACGGCAGATCCCAGATGCGATCGATACGGAATGTGCGGAACCCACCGGTGAGCGAACGCAACCCGGGAATGATGTAAGTGACCGGAGAGCGCCACTCCACATAGGCGAACGTATCCACGGTGAGACCCTCGCGGATCGGGAAGACTCCACTGCCCTGCGAAAGCGTCCATCGGTAGCCGTCGTCAGTGCGGGGGTGACGGTCGAGCTCGATTTCAGCACGCATCACGGGACCGTTTTCGACAAGCGCTTCGGCCAACTGGTTGTTGCCGATGGTGGTGGAGATGTCTTCCTGCGTGGCGGGAAGGGTGAGCACACTGCGCACCTTGCCAACAATCCCCCCAAAACGACCGCGCTGATTCCAGAGGGGCACAACCTCCACCGGCAAGCCAATCGGAAGTCGACGGGCATCCGCAGGCGAGAAATACGAAACAGCGATCAGATCACCTCCGGTTTTGCTTTCGCCCTTCGGAGGTCTGGTGTTACGGCCAATGGTGCCCAGACGATCACCAAGCTTGACCGTCTGCCCCTGAATGACCTGCAGGTCAAGCACCGTGCCACTGCGCACCGCAGTCACATTGCCGTCAAAGGCGATTCTGGCCTCCATGACCTTGATCTCCCGCTTGAGATCATCGATCTGAAAGCGTCGATCTAGCTTTTCAGACTCGATGTTGAGCTTGATCTGCTGAAAATCGGTGATCTGGTCTTTGCGCTGAATCTTGATGTCATCCAGCTGGACACTTGTCGTGGTGAGGCCCTGTTCCGCAGACACCACCTCCTGGGCCAATGGAGCCACCACCTCCCGTCTCGCCAACCAGTTGAGGTTGTCGAGCTTGCTGTTGTAAGTCGCCTGAAGCCGGGACAGACGCTTTTCATCGTCGTCCAGCTTGGCCAGAGTTGTATCAAGAGCCAGCTTGGCTGTGCGGATACGCAGAGCATCCCGCTCATCCAGTTCCGCGTTCTGACGCACCAATTGACGCAGATTCCCCTTCTGCTGATCGAGCTTCCGTTCCAGCACAGGCAGATACAGAGTCATCAGCACCTGACCCTTGCCCACACCCTCGCCAACCTCGGTGTTGATGCTCAAGACCTGGCCAGCGGCCCTGGCATTGAGAATCCCAGCATTATCGGGATAGATCAGAACGCCACGGCCTTCCACTTCAGTGGGCACCGGCCAGAACAGAAGCCATACGCCAAACAGCGCACCCACCCCGGCCAGTGAGGCACCGACCTGCTGATGGTCGGTGAGGCCGTTCCATCGGCCTCGAAGACGCTCAACGCGGGAAGACGTGGTCATGCACGCCATCTTGCTGGCGGTGAACTGTCACTGTCGGTGCCGAGAGGACAGTTCAGAGCAACGTCCGAAGACTCAGATCAACAGCGTGAACGAACTGATCACTGAACTGAACAGTCCCTGAACCTTCGACCAGCGATCTTCATTGGTGCTGGTTGCCAAGGTATAAAGCCGACCGCGATCGACCACCACTGTGGCCAGCTCATGGCGATCGCGGTCCTCCAGGTGCACGGCATATTCCAGGTCGTAGAAGACATGACCATCGGAATCACGCTCAGTCGCTGCGATCAGCTCGGCATTCCGCCCAGTTCCATCAGGAGCGATCACCTCACGCCGCAGTCGCTCGCCAACAGCCACGGCGCTCCCGAGACTCTCAAGATCATCATCGGGATCAACATCGGAGACCACCAGGCTCACCGTTTCATCACTGTGGATCAGGTCGTGAAACACCACAGCTGGCCCACCGGTCACCGCAACCCGGGTCCAGCCGGTGGGGTAGAGGAAGGCGTAGCGGCCATCGGGACTCTTGAAGGAGTTGAGGCCGGCGCTGGCTCCGCCGCAGGCGCTGAGCATCAGCACACAAAGCAAAACGAGCAGTGACCGGAGCGGTTGACGCAGCAATGAGCCCATTGAGGAACTTGAATTGAAATTGACCGAATGCGCGCCATTCTGCCCGCAGCTTCCCCTGTTTAGATTTTCGCCACTTGCCTCAGTGTTCTGAGCGGATTCACCCGACCCCTTGCTCGTCTGATCGACCAGTTCGAGCGACTGCCGGGGATTGGACCCCGCACCGCGCAGCGACTGGCCCTGCATCTGCTCAGGCAACCGGAAGAGCAGATCCGCAGTTTCGCGGATGCCCTGCTGGCCGCACGCACCCAGGTCGGGCAATGCCAGACCTGCTTTCACCTCAGTGCCGATTCCGTGTGTGAGATCTGCCGTAACGAAGAGCGTTCCAACGGCCAGATCTGCGTGGTTGCTGATTCACGCGATCTGCTTGCGCTCGAACGAACCCGGGAATTCAGCGGCCGTTATCACGTTCTAGGAGGGCTGATCTCTCCCATGGATGGAATTGGGCCCGATCTGCTCCAGATCAGCAGCCTGGTGAAGCGAGTGGCCGCCGATGACGTGGAGGAAGTGATTCTGGCTCTCACCCCCAGCGTGGAAGGAGACACCACAAGCCTCTACGTGGCCAGGTTGCTCAAGCCGTTCACCCGGGTCAGCCGCATTGCCTACGGACTCCCGGTAGGCAGTGAACTTGAGTACGCCGACGATGTGACTCTCAGCCGTGCACTGGAGGGTCGACGCGACCTGGACTGATCTGCGCTGCTGACTGCAGCGAGGCGATCAATCACCGGTATGGAGTCGGCAATCAGGTTCTCTCTTCGTGGAAATGGAGCCACTCTGAAAGCAGACACGTTTGAAGGCGTGCGCAAGACCAGTCGCTTTTCAGCCATCCAGCCGCAGGAGCGGTTGCCCGAGTGGCTGCGTCGCCCCCTGGGAGAGGCCTCTGCCATCGAAAGAGTGCAGGGGCTGGTGAAGTCCAACGCCCTTCACACCATCTGCGAGGAAGGGCGCTGCCCCAACAGGGGTGAGTGTTATGCCGCCGGCACCGCCACGTTCCTGCTTGGGGGATCGATCTGCACGCGCAGCTGCGCGTTCTGCCAGGTGGAGAAAGGTCGCGCGCAGGCCGTCAACCCGCTCGAAGCCGAGAGGGTTGCCGATGCCGTTGAAGCCATGGGGCTGCGATACGTCGTGCTCACAGCCGTGGCGCGCGATGACCTCGATGACCATGGGGCCTGCCTGTTCACCTCTGCCATGGACGCGATCAGGGCAAGGAATCCCCTGATCGCCATCGAAGTGTTGACCCCGGATTTCTGGGGAGGGCACTCCAACCCCAGGGAAGCCATCAGTTCTCAACGTGATCGGCTGGCGACGGTGCTGAATGCAGCGCCGGTGTGCTTCAACCACAACCTCGAAACCGTGCAACGCCTACAACGCGAGGTTCGCAGGGGAGCCACCTACGAGCGATCCCTCGGACTGCTCGCCGCAGCGCGGACACTGGCACCGGAGATTCCCACCAAAAGCGGCTTGATGCTTGGCCTTGGAGAAAGTCGGGATGAAGTGATCGAAACGATGCGCGACCTGCGAGCCGTTGACTGCCAGCGGCTCACCATCGGGCAGTACCTGCGCCCGTCACTGGCCCACATTCCGGTCGCCCGCTACTGGCATCCTGATGAATTCGAAGAGCTGGGATCGGTGGCCCGCGACCTTGGGTTCTCAGTGGTGAGAAGTGGACCTCTGGTGCGCAGCAGCTATCACGCCGCGGACTGACGCCAACGCTCCACGGCACGATCGCGAACCTGCGCGCAGTCTCCAAGCATCAGTGCACCAGCGCCGCCCCACACCATCCGCAAGGGAAGATCCCAGAGTGCTGCCTGCACCTCGCGCATGGGTTCAAACCCTCGCCACCTGAAGTACCGCACGAGGCGTTGATGCTGTTTGTCGTCATCACGAATGGCCAGCAGCCTGGCCTTCCGGCAAGGGGTGACCTCCATCGCCCAGGCCATCGTTGCCGCCCAGATGAGATCACCGCATCCCGCAGGGGCAGCCGGCAGCACGCGCATGGTGTCGAGCTGCAATCCATGGGGCCCGCTGTAGGCCCAGGCCTTCATCTCACCGAGAAGCTGCAGTCGTTCCGACTGCGAACGGGCCACCACAAGCCGCAGACTCCATAGGCCCAGTGGGCGGCCGACCTGAAGCCTCAGCAGCAGATCTCGCTGACGGGCTTCTCTCTCCAGTTGATCCAGCATCAGCTCTCCGCACCTGTCAAGGGACTGGCATCAATCACAGCTTTGATCGGCAAGGGTCCATAGAGGTGCGGGAACAACTCCCCGCTTGGAATTGCATCGGCGCGCAGAGGAGAGGTCAGCTGTGCCGCATCAATGGTGAGCAGGAGCACTGAGTCCGCATCCGCATAGAAGCGCTCATAGGTGCCCGCCACCTGTTCTCGCCAGGACAGATGAATAAATCCCACCTGATCGAGATGCAGACCACGGGTTGAGATGCCGTACTGGCCTGACCGGCTTGCAGCATTCCAGTCTTCAGCCAGCGCCAGATGGAACAAGGGCTGGTCAGCTGGAACGTCAACGGCATCCGCGGGGAACAGGGGCTGAAGCCCTCCGGGATGCCAGGGATCAGCCCTCTGCATCAGGCGCTCAAAATCCGGATGCTGCAGAAAGCGCATCAACCATCGGCGCAGCGGCTCCAAAGCTTCATCAGCATCAAACCCTTCAGGATCAGCGATACGCCACTGACGCACAAACGGCCAGAGCGCACCGTCAGCAAGCGAACAGCGGCCATCCACAAGCCAGCCACCACAGTCACCAATCCGCTCAGACCAACTCCGCAACACGCCCAACCCCTGCTGCTGATGCTCCTGTCTGGACTGCCCCGGATAGCGATCGCTGTATTTGAAGCGATCGAGATGGTGCTTGAAGGTTGTGTCGTTGAGCTCAATCAGCTGCTGGATGCAGTCCTGCGCCTTGCTTGAGCCCTGCCGGCAGAGATCGCGCGGGTCCGCCTGGTTGAGCGCCCAGAACATCACGGCAAGACTTTCATCGATCACCGTGCCGTCAGCGAGAACCAGAACCGGCACTGTTCCTTTCGGAGAAGCCTCGAGCATCGGCGCCGGTTTGTCCTTGAGTGCAATTTCCCTCCAATGCACGATCTGGCCTGCTTGCAGCAGGGCCCAACGGGCGCGCATCGCATAAGGACAGCGACGGAAGCTGTAAAGAACAGGTCTTTCGCTCATCCGTGCTGATCAGGGCTGGATGGCCAGCCGGATGATTGGTTGAGGTGGCCTTGCTGGAGCTGGCTCTGCCGCATCGCGAAGCGTGCCCGGTCGCCATCGGTGAAACGGTCCCTGCATTGCAGACACTGCACTCCGGGGATGTAACTCTCCAATTGCCGCTGCTTCGGCGTCAGCGGCAGACCACAGGCATGGCACAGGCTGTGCTCGCCAGGCTCGAGCTGATGGTTGAGGGCCACGCGTTGATCAAATACGAAACACTCACCCTCCCAGCGGCTTTGCTCTTCAGGCACCTGATCCAGATAGTTGAGAATGCCGCCCTTGAGATGATGAACCTCGGGGAATCCACGCTGTTGCAGAAAGCTGCTGGCCTTCTCACAACGGATTCCACCGGTACAGAACATGGCGATGCGAGCCGGTGAAATGCGCTCAACCAGCGGGCGGAGATGCTGTTCCACCCAGTCAGGGAAACCCCGGAACGTCTCCGTTTCCGGGTCCAGGGAACCGACGAAGCTGCCAACAGCCACCTCGTAGCGATTACGGGTGTCGATGACCAGCGTGTCGGGGTCATCCACCAGCTCATTCCAGTGGTGCGGGTCGACATAGGTGCCCACATTGCGCCGGGGATCCGCACAAGGCTGCCCCAGACTGACGATCTCGCGCTTGCGACGAGCCTTGAAACGACGGAACACCTGGCGGCTACAGCGGCTCCGCTTCACCTGAAGGCGCTCGAAATGGGCATCCCCAAGTGTGATCTTGCTGCGCAGGCACTCCAGGATCATGGTCACTCCCCGGTCGGGGCCGCTGATCGTGCCATTCACACCTTCCGATGCCAGCAACACAGAACCCACAACCTGTTCGCGCGACGCCAGTTCAGGCAGATCTGTCAGCAAGGACCCCAGTTCATCAGGCGCAAGCGAGGTGAAGGCGTAAAAGGCGGCGACAAGGTAATCCCCTGAGACACGTGACACGACCGAATCCTCAGAAACCGTTTTCTGACGGGGAGGTGTACTGGTCATGACAAACGAAATGAGTCTCGAAATTGTTCAGAAGGCCCTTACAGAGCCATCAAGTCTGTGCAGTGCAGGCGTAGCTTGCGGGCAAGTCCACGGCGAGTGAGGACCCTTGGCGGTCAGTTTCGGAAGCTGCCAGAGCTGACGGTTCATAGGCACAGTCTCAGGCTTCGCGGGGACACCCTTTGGCTAACCATCGAGCACGACGGCAATACCAACTTCGCAAAAAGCCTTGGATCAGGATTGACGCTGGGGCTGACGCTTCTGACCTCAATTCCCTTCGGCCACCAAGAGGGCAATCGATCAATCAAAGAAGCCCAGGAAGGCTCGGATCTGCCTGTAGCAAGTGGGCCGCTCGCTACAGACAAATGCCAAGCACTGCAGGAGATCGAAGCCTCAAGCTTTCGGTCAAGGTCACAGCTCAACGCAGCCGGCACCTCGACAAGGGCTGTGGAACCCGGTACCGGTCGAGATCGGAACCGATATCCGCTGCAGGGATGACAAGGAAGGAAGCAGCCGTGAAGCCAACCTCTGCCCGTCCTGGAAGGATCGACTGCTGGCATTGCCGAAGGGCTTGACGGACACCCCTCCCGAGATGTTGAAAGAGGCCTGCTGGAAACCATTCGACCGGACTCCAACGCAGGAAGAGCACTGCTGTCAGCAGAGGACCGCCAACTCTTGGATTTCAGGCAGCTACGACATCACCGCTTTAGGGCTGCCGAAAATGTGAAGCGGATCTTCGGCTGAGAATCCGATCACGAGCCAACGAGCGCACCAACTGGAAACAATGTCGATTTAATCGACAAAAGCCTTAGCCATAACAAGACAATCTGGTACTCAGACCTGCTTTCCCAAGCTATTTCACCTGATCATAAAAAGTAGGGGATTCGTCTTTACCCTGCATTTAATCAACAGAATCAAGACGAACTGGCCTCCATTCGGCTGCAAATATGGCTAAAGCAATAATCAGAATTGAAAAATAGGCACTGAGCGGCAAATGGTCTTTCAAGAAAAAGACTCCTAAGAAAACACCCACAACAGGGACAAGATAGTTAGCAAATCCAGCAAAAGTAGCACCTGCCACGTTAACAAGACGCACGTACAAAACGTAGACAACACCACCAGCCAGAACGCCTTGAGCCAATAAAGCAATCACCGCACTGGTCTGTAAGGGGTGATGCACTAAAGGTTGCCTCATTAGCAGTAAAACTGCACCCAACTCAACAGTTCCGCAGAAAAGGATATTTCTAGCGGTAAGAACAGGAGAGCCGGCCTGAGGCAAACGACGAATCAGCACAAGGCTAACGGCAAAGCTCATAGCAGCAGCAAGGATGGCCAGGCTCCCAAGCGCGCTTCCTGTACCAGTGGATTGGCTGAACTGCGGCCAGAGAAGAACAACAACGCCAATGAAGCCGAGCATGATTCCAATGAATTTGCCTTTGGTAACAGGCTCATCTCTCACAAATATCAAAACCAATACAAGCGTGAATATTGCCACAAGTGACATCAGGATTGCAGCAACAGCACTATTAACATGCTGCTGTCCCCATGCCACTAAAAAGAAAGGTAATGTCGCTTCAAAAAAACCAACAAGAATGATCTGCAGCCAATAGCGTGAGCCAGAGATTCCATTGGTCTTTGAATCTCGTGATCCTGGTGCTAAAGCCATGAAAAAGCTGAGCGTTAAAAATCCAATTGCCGCCCTCAGCCATGCCACAGATTCAGCCGTAAAGACCTGCAATGCAAAGTGGTTAAAAAGAAATTGTGACCCCCAAATCAAGGCGATCAGAAAAAGTAGGGCATAGCGATAGGCCAACCCCTGTTTTTTTTCGCTATGCAATGCCGCCACCACTCATTCGTCGCAATATAGGCGCCAAAAAAAACTTGCTTAAAAACTTAAAGAGGTCACATTCAACTTAATCAAACTCAAAGCGGCATGCGAGCCAAAGCGACCTAAGGCATATTCTTGCGAATAAAAATAGTCAACTTACAAGGAGATTTATCACAAACCAGAGGCGCAAGTTTCTATCCAAAAGTGCGCAAGATACAATCAACAAAGTTACAGAATTTTCTTAATGGCATGTCATCGACTTTTACCATCAAGGATGGACATGGATGGTTAGTTCTCGGACCCGAAGGGTTATTGGCTTGCACCGTTTCACAGGGGTCCAGCAAAGAACGGGGGCAAGAACTAATGCTGTTTGTTGACCAAGGCCGCCAATGCCAGATGGTCCGGCTTCGCTCAAGAAACGCTGGGAGATGCGATACGCGGACGCCGTTGCTCTCTGGGAAGAGCTTCAACGCTGTGGATGGGCTGCGGCCGAACCCGCTTGGGGAGCTGACGTAGAGCCTTGATTGCCACATCCTTGCTGCCAAAGACAGGTACTTCAGCGGATGTTCATGCGGCTACAGCGTAGTTAGAAATAATCCAAGGTCAGAGACCACCGGGAATAGGTCTCAACGGCCTTCAGGGGGGACAGAGAGCCCCCCTTCTTCATGGCAGAGGGCCGATAACATTTTGGCCGTTGATCGCAGCCGCTAGCTGCTGAATTGCAGCGACTAGCGCTTGGCTCGGAGGCTGACTGGAGCGCTCCACGCGGCCACAAGAAACGATGGTCTTTCGGCTTGTGCTGCCGTCATGCCGCTGCTATCGCCTGCTCAGGCTGCTTCTCGAGTGACTGTTCATGCCAGCTGGCCTGAACACCTGCAGCTTCAAGCAGGGCCCGGTCGGCATCCACAGCAGGGTTACCGGTTGTGAGCAAGGTATCGCCGTAAAAAATTGAATCGGCACCGGCCTGAAGGCAGAGGATCTGAGCTTCCCGATTGAGTTCTTCCCGGCCGGCGCTCAGACGCACGCGGCTAAACGGCATCAGAATTCTGGCGACGGCCACCATCCGCACCAGCTCAAGCGGATCAACGGTGGGCAGACCCTCGAGCGGTGTTCCCTCAACAGCCACCAGACCATTGATCGGGACGCTCTCAGGGTGCGGGTCGATGCAGGCCAGGACCCGCAGCATCGAGGCACGGTCCCGAAGCGTTTCACCCATGCCGATGATTCCACCGCAACACAGCGTGACTCCGGCACGACGCACGCGCCGCAGTGTCTCCAGCCTCTCCTCATAGGTTCGGGTGGTGATGATCCGGTCGTAGTGCTCCGGACTGGTGTCGAGGTTGTGGTTGTACGCCGTGAGTCCGGCTTCGGCCAGACGCTCCGCCTGCGTATCCGTCAGCATTCCTGCAGTCACGCAGGCTTCAAGGCCCAGCTCACGAACGCCTCGAACCATCTTCAGCATCGACTCAAAGGCCGGTCCTTCACGGATTTCTCTCCAGGCCCAGCCCATGCAGAAGCGATCCGCACCAGCAGCCGCAGCCGCACGAGCCCGGTCCAGGACAGCCTTCACCTCTAAGTCAGCCTGACCAGCGACATCACTGCTGTGGTACATCGACTGAGAGCAGTAGGCGCAGTCCTCCTCGCAGCCACCGGTCTTGACGCTGAGCAAGGACGCCAGCTGAACCCGGTAACCAGGATTGGCAGCTCGATGCACGCTTTGAGCGCGCCAGAGCAGATCCATCAGCGGAAGGTCAAGAAGGTCTTGAATCTCCTCAAGACTCCAGTCGTGGCGTAGGTCCACCGTGTCCGTCATTGAACCAGCCACCATTGCCGCTGCTCTCAGGATCCCAGAGCGTGGGGCTCGATGGACTGAAGTCCACCAAAACGTCGCTGACGGCCCTGGTAATCCTGCAGAGCGCGCTCGAGAGCCTCAGCGTCGAAATCCGGCCAGAAAAGATCGGTGACATGGATCTCGGCGTAAGCCAGCTGCCAGAGCAGGAAATTACTGATCCGCCGCTCGCCGCTGGTCCTGATCAACAGATCCGGATCACGCTCCCCTGCCGTGAACAATTCAGCTGCCAGTGCATTTTCATCGATCTGCGATGGCTGCAACTCTCCACGAGCCACGCGTTCCGCCAGCCGCTGGCTGGCACGCACCAACTCACGACGACCGCCGTAATTCGTGCAGACATTGAAGTGAATGCCGCTGTTTCCAGAGGTCCGATGCGTGGCTTCAGCGATCAGTGACTGCAGCTTGGCCGGCAGTGCGTCCAAATCTCCGAGGAAGCGGATCCGCACCTGTTCCTGCTCAAGCGCTTGCAGCTCCCGCTGAAGAACGCTTTCAAACAGAGTCATCAGAAAATTCACCTCGTCACCTGGCCGGGACCAGTTCTCGGTGGAGAAGGCATAGGCGGTGAGTGCTTCAACACCCCAGTCGCTACATGACCTGAGGGTGGATTTGAGCGCCTCAACACCGGCCCTGTGTCCCATGACCCGTGGCAGACCTCGAGCTTTCGCCCAGCGACCGTTGCCGTCCATGATCACCGCGATATGACCAGGCATCCTGCGTGGATCCAGTCCCTCAGGACAGCACCGGGGTGCCGCTTGATCAGTACTGACGGCCAGTCTTTGGCTCAAGGCAGTGAATCCTGAGTGCCTGAACTCACGCTACGCGGAGATGGTGATTTCACCGGCGCGGTCGACACAGACGCGGCAATCAACTCGGTGAGCAAATCCTGCAAGCGTGAACTCGTGATCGGGCGTTCCAGACGTCCCTGGTTTGCCAGAGACAAGGTACCGGTCTCTTCGGAAATCACCACGCAGATGCAGCGATCAAACCGCTCAGTGATACCCAGAGCCGCCAGATGACGCGTGCCGTAGCGACTGATGCCCTGCCGTGACAACGGCAGGATCACCCCCGCAGAGATGATGCGGCTGCCCTTGATCACAACGGCACCGTCATGAAGAGGCGTATCGGAAGCGAACAGATTCAGCAGCAGTTCACTGCTCAGCTGGGCATCAATGGTGACCCCAGGATTGAGAAAATCCTCCGGTCTCAGATCACTGCCGAGATCGACAACGATCAAGGCCCCACGACGACTTTTAGACAGGCGACCCGCCGCGTCGGTGAGCTGGGCAACGGTGCTGGCAGTCGCCCTCATTTTGCTCTGGGGATTTCCCAGCAACACAGCAAGACGGCCCGTGCCGAGAAGTTCCATCAACCGACGCAACTCTCCCTGCCAGAGAATGGCCAGCGACAACGAGCAGGCAAGGACCAACGCATCAATGAGCGTTGAGGTCAGCGGCAGATTGAAAAAGCGCTTGACGAACCAGGCCAGCGCGACGAGGAAGAGGTAGCCCCGCAACAGCCAAAGCGTTCTCTGCTCATTGACTCTGGTGAAGAGCAAAAATCCGAGGAGAGAAGCGCAAAGGACGTCCAGAAGAAGGCGCAGTTGCAACACCTCCAACACCTTCGCCTTCGCCCTTTGGTGTCCCTAGTTTACAGAGCGCAACCGTTCAGGCATCAGGTCGTAACGCAGCAGATCTTCAGGCTGCTCTCTGCGCTGAACCAGCTCAGCATCTCCTGCATGCACAAGTACAGCGGCTGGTCTTGGAATGCGGTTGTAATTGGAACTCATCGAAGCGTTGTAAGCACCGGTGGCGAAGACCGCCAGAATCTCGCCACTGCTGCAGGCGGGGAAAGCAAGATCCTTGAGCAGCACATCTCCCGACTCACAGTGCTTACCCGCCAGAGTCACTGTCTCTTCAGCACCTGCCAGTGGACGGTCCGCCAAACATGTGGTGTAGAGAGATTGATACGTGATCGGCCTGGGGTTGTCACTCATGCCTCCATCAACAGACAAATAGGTGCGAATCCCCGGCACCACCTTGCGGGAACCGACGGTATAGACCGTCACACCTGAGGGCGCCACCAACGACCGGCCTGGCTCGCAGAGCAAACGCGGCAACTCAAGACCTCGCTCACTGCAGGCCGCCACGACGGCTTCAGCCACCACTTTCACCCAGGCATCGATCGTCGGTGGATCGTCGCTTTCCACGTAGCGGATTCCCAGTCCTCCTCCGACATTCAGATCCCGGACGGGATGGCCGAGTTCAAGGGCCAGACGCAGCGCATCGGCCATGACAGCGGCCAGGTCGCGATGGGGCTCGAGCTCAAAAATCTGTGAGCCGATATGGGCATGAAGGCCTTCAACCCTCGCCCAGGAACAGCCCTGGAGCCTGCGGAGCACAGGCTCGAGCTGATCAGGGTCAAAGCCAAACTTGCTGTCGAGATGCCCCGTGCGGATGTACTCGTGGGTATGACACTCAATACCGGGCGTGAAGCGAAGCATCAGCCGTACAGGCTGCCCGCCTTCAGGAACAATCCTCTCAAGACAATCCAGGTCGTGCTGGTTGTCCGCCACCACCATCACGTCATGGCCATAAGCCAAGGCCAGCTCTTCGACCGATTTATTATTGCCGTGAAGCACCATCCTCTCGGCAGGCATGCCACCATCAAGGGCGGTCATTAATTCACCCGCCGAGACGGCATCAAGCCCCAAACCCTCCGACGCCACCAGAGCCGTCAGAGCTAATGAGCTGTTGGCCTTCGAGGCATAGATCGCCAGTGATGGCCCAGGATAGTGACGCTTCAGTGCGTCGCAGTAAGCCTGGCAGGCCTGACGAATGCTGGCTTCGTCCAGAACATAAAGAGGCGTGCCATAGCGTTTGGCCAGCTCGCTCAAAACACAGCCCCCGACCGCGAGACGGCCCTGATCGTCAAGTTCTGCTGTGATCGGCGCAAGATTGCGATTCGGACTGTTCAGGTCACACCCTGATTCGTAGGGCTGTGGCATGGAGCGTCGGGTCGGTCGGACAGGCAATGTAAGGAGGCGCGTCGCCCAGGCAGTGCGGTTTTGGTTGGTGAAGTGGCCGTCAACGCACGACGACTGGGTCCCGACGACCTCAGTGCCTGCCTGCGGCTTGATCGCCTTGCCTTGAAGGGGCTCTGGACGAGACAGCAGTGGGAGAGAGAGCTTTCAGAGAACAACCGGCTGGTGATGGGCATCGACACCGAGGATCGAAGCCTGATCGCCCTGGCCTCTGGATGGCTGGTTCTTGATGAACTTCAGATCATGGCTGTGGCGGTGGATCCGATGCATCAACGCCGCGGCTTCGGAGCGAGGGTGCTGCAGTCGATCATCGATCGGGCTTCATGTCTAGGAGCAGTGTCAGCCACCCTTGAAGTGGCAGCAACGAATGCCGCGGGCCGGGCCTTCTACGCCCACAGCGGTTTCTGCCTCACAGGTCGCAGAACCGGTTACTACGCAAACGGCGACGATGCCCTGCTTCAGTCGAGATCAATCGGAAGTGGTAGGGATTTCCGCACTGATCAAACTGAATAAAGGAACACATTTCGGCATTGATTAATACTTTCTGAGGCATCCAACCCGCAACAACACTGGGATGTGCCTTTGGATCATTGATCCACAGCCACCCGTTCAGCCCTGATAGGTTGGATCGAACAGCTGTCGGCCTGAACAATGTTCGAGAGGTTTACCGAGAAGGCCATCAAGGTGATCATGCTTGCCCAGGAAGAGGCAAGACGGCTTGGTCACAATTTCGTGGGAACTGAGCAAATCCTGCTCGGGCTGATCGGTGAGGGAACTGGTGTTGCAGCAAAAGTGCTGAAGTCCATGGGTGTGAACCTCAAGGATGCCCGCGTTGAGGTTGAAAAAATCATTGGCCGCGGCTCTGGTTTCGTCGCCGTAGAAATTCCATTCACACCGCGTGCCAAGCGTGTCCTCGAGCTTTCTCTTGAGGAGGCCCGTCAACTGGGTCACAACTACATCGGCACGGAGCATTTGCTTCTTGGCCTGATCCGTGAAGGAGAGGGTGTTGCAGCGCGCGTTCTTGAAAATCTCGGGGTGGATCTGGCCAAGGTCCGCACCCAGGTGATTCGGATGCTCGGAGAAACCGCTGAAGTTGGAGCTGGAGGCGGTGGTGGTTCTGGTTCCAAAGGTTCCACCAAAACACCCACGCTCGATGAATTCGGCAGCAATCTCACACAGTTGGCCAGTGAGGCCAAGCTCGATCCGGTGGTGGGACGTCACAACGAAATTGATCGTGTCATTCAGATCCTTGGCCGCCGCACCAAGAACAATCCTGTGCTGATCGGTGAGCCGGGTGTTGGCAAAACGGCCATTGCTGAAGGCCTGGCTCAGCGCATCCAACAGGGTGATATTCCCGACATCCTCGAAGACAAGCGTGTTCTCACTCTCGATATCGGTCTTCTGGTTGCCGGGACCAAATACCGAGGTGAATTCGAGGAGCGCCTCAAAAAAATCATGGAGGAAATCAAGGGCGCCGGCAATGTGATTCTTGTGATCGACGAGGTGCACACACTGATTGGCGCGGGTGCCGCAGAGGGTGCCATTGATGCTGCCAACATCCTCAAACCAGCCCTTGCCAGAGGCGAGCTGCAATGCATCGGCGCCACCACACTGGATGAGTACCGGAAGCACATTGAGAGAGATGCGGCTCTGGAACGACGCTTCCAGCCTGTCAATGTCGGTGAACCTTCAATCGAGGACACCATCGAAATTCTGCGTGGACTGCGTGAGCGCTACGAACAGCATCACCGCCTGCGCATCACCGATGAAGCTCTGGAAGCCGCGGCCACCCTCGGCGATCGCTACATCTCCGATCGCTTTCTGCCTGACAAGGCAATCGATCTGATCGATGAGGCGGGCAGCCGCGTGCGGCTGCTGAATTCCAAGCTCCCCCCTGAAGCCAAGGAAGTCGACAAGGAGCTGCGCACAGTTCAGAAAGAGAAAGAAGATGCCGTCCGGGAGCAGGACTTTGCCCGTGCCGGTGAACTGCGAGACAAGGAAGTAGAGCTGCGTGAAAAAATTCGCACACTGCTTCAGAACAGCCGCCAAGACACGTCCAGCGAATCTGCAGAATCCAGCGAAACCTCCGAATCCTCGGCTGAGTCATCAGCGATTGAATCCGATCAGACGTCCTTCCAGGGTGCTGTTGCCGAATCAACCACCCCGGTAGTCAGCGAAGAGGACATTGCCCAGATCGTGGCGTCCTGGACCGGTGTTCCCGTGCAGAAGCTCACCGAAAGTGAGTCCGTCAAGTTGCTCAATATGGAAGAGACGCTTCACAAGCGCCTGATCGGACAGGACGAAGCTGTGAAAGCAGTTTCCAAAGCGATTCGCAGAGCACGTGTTGGTCTCAAGAATCCGAATCGTCCGATTGCCAGCTTCATCTTCTCCGGACCAACAGGTGTAGGCAAAACAGAACTGACGAAAGCCCTGGCTGCGTACTTCTTCGGAAGTGAAGACGCCATGATCCGTCTGGACATGTCGGAATTCATGGAGAGACATACGGTCAGCAAACTGATCGGTTCACCTCCTGGTTATGTGGGCTTCAATGAGGGTGGCCAGCTCACCGAGGCTGTACGACGACGCCCTTACACCGTTGTTCTATTCGACGAGATTGAAAAAGCGCATCCCGATGTGTTCAATCTCCTCCTGCAACTACTTGAAGACGGGCGTCTCACCGATTCCAAAGGTCGCACTGTTGATTTCAAAAACACTCTGATCATCATGACTTCGAACATTGGTTCGAAAGTGATTGAGAAAGGTGGTGGTGGCCTTGGTTTCGAATTCTCTGGTGATGAAAACGCCGAGGAGAATCAGTACAACCGCATCAAATCGCTCGTCAATGAAGAGCTCAAACAGTACTTCCGTCCTGAATTCCTCAATCGTCTTGACGAAATCATTGTGTTCAGGCAACTGAATCGCGAGGAAGTCAAGGAGATCGCAGAAATTATGTTGCGCGAGGTCTTCAACCGCATCGGTGAAAAGGGAATCACTCTGTCTGTTTCCGATGCTTTCAAGGAACGTCTTGTCGAGGAGGGATACAACCCTGCCTACGGAGCCCGTCCCTTGCGTCGGGCGGTGATGCGTCTGCTTGAAGACAGCCTTGCTGAAGAAGTCCTTTCCGGTCGCATCAAAGATGGTGATTCCGCTGAAGTGGACGTGGAAGATGGCAAGGTGGTGGTGAAGCATCTCACCGCTGTACCCAGCGAAACACCTGCTCTCGCTGGTGCCGGTCTCTGACCTGGATGATCCAATCAGCCTCCAGCAAAACCCCAATCTCAGTTCATTCCATCGCTCCTGCCCAGGTCATACGTGGGTCTGGAGCCTGGGATGAGGCTCAGAAGCCAATTTCAAAGCTCTTCCGCAACCCTCTGCTGCTCGGCAGAAGTGAGTCCACGCGGTCAATTCGATCCCGTCTCTGTCGTGAACTCAACAAAAGCGGTCTACGGGTGTTTCAGCAGAATCTCGAACATGATTGCTGTGAACTGGATCTTCAGCGGATTCAGAACGATTTCAGCAGGCAGTCCTGCGATGGAGTGATTGCGGCAGGGGGCGGCAAGGTCCTCGACAGTGGCAAGCTTCTGGCAGACAGGCTTGATGTCCCCTGTGTCACGGTTCCACTGAGTGCCGCAACCTGCGCCGGCTGGACCGCCCTCTCGAATCTTTACAGCCCTGATGGGGCCTTTGAATGTGATCAAGGGCTCAAGCGCTGCCCAGATCTGTTGGTTTTTGATCATGACTTACTGCTGAAGGCCCCTTCACGCACCCTGGCCAGCGGGATCGCCGACGCGCTTGCCAAGTGGTACGAAGCCTCCGTCAGTAGCGGGTCCAGCCGTGACGGGGTCATTCAGCAGGCCGTGCAAATGGCCAGAGTGCTGCGAGACCAGCTGCTGATCGACAGCATCGAGGCCATTCAGGAACCTGGAGGGGAAGCCTGGAGGCGGGTTGTCGACGCCTGTGGACTCACTGCGGGAGTTATTGGTGGTCTCGGTGGAGCTCGCTGTCGAACGGTCGCCGCTCACGCAGTTCATAACGGCCTGACTCAACTGGAAGCGTGTCATTCCGTTCTGCATGGCGAGAAAGTGGGGTTTGGCATCCTTGTGCAGCTGCGACTGGAAGAGCGCCTCGGCGGCAACCGTTTGGCTGCGCAGGCCCATCTCCAGCTGTTGCGTCTCTTACGCGAACTGGGTCTGCCGGTCTGCCTGGATGACCTGGGGCTAGGTCATGCCAGCCTCAATCAACTGCAGCAGGTCTGCCAGTTCGCCTGCAGAGAGGGATCTGATCTGCATCATCTCCCCTTCGAAGTCACTCCAGTTGCCTTGATGGAAGCTCTTGTGGGAGCTGCTGAAACGAGCCCAGTGTTGCCTTGAAAGCACTGTTGAATTCCATCAAAAGCGAACTGCTGGATCCAAAAGCCCGCACTCTGGCTGAGCATCTCGAGTGGTGGGATCTGCCCGAACTCAGCATTGACGCCTCGTTTCCTGTCGCTGTTGTCGGGCAAGGTCCTCCTCTGTTGCTGCTTCATGGCTTCGACAGCAGTTTCCTGGAATATCGCCGTCTGGCCCCGTTGTTGAGCCAACACTTCCAACTGTTTATTCCCGATCTGTTTGGCTTTGGCTTCTCACCGAGACCCCTTGAAGCGATCTATGGGCCCGAAAAGGTGCTGAGTCATCTGGATGCGGTGCTTGAACACCTCCCGAAAGGATCCCAGTGCGGCTTGATCGGAGCGTCCATGGGAGGGGCCGTTGCCGTCGAAATGGCACGACGTCAGCCCCATCGGATCGAGGCAATGATGCTGCTCGCACCGGCAGGACTCACTGGGAGACCGATGCCTGTCCCCCCTGTGTTAGATCGCTTCGGCGCCTGGTTCCTCAGTCGCCCGGGAGTGCGTCGAGGCCTTTGTCGACAGGCCTTTGCCGATCCCGACGCCAACGTCGGTGCCGCGGAAGAGCAGATTGCCTCACTGCATCTGCAGTGCCCGGGATGGGCCGAAGCCCTCGCAGCTTTTGCCCGTAGTGGCGGTTTTGCAGGTTGCGGCACACCGCTTCCCAATCAGCCTCTGCACGTGATCTGGGGAGACAATGACCGGATCCTCAGAGCTCCACAGAAAAAAGCAGCAGCTCTGATTCTCAACGACAGGATTGAACAGTTCGAGGATTGCGGACATCTTCCCCACATCGATCAGCCCGATCGGGTTGCCGAACGCTGTCTCAACTGGTTCCAATCCACCCTTTCCAACAGTCGTCCATCAGACCTCATCGGATGATGGGGCCCTGATCCGCCATCGTGGTGCTCAGCTTCCATGCCCCAGACCAGCTCCGGCCCCGTTCTGCAGATCCTGGCCAGTGGTCTTCAACGCTGGATCCGCAACCAGTGCGACTCGGTTGACGAGTTGAACCTGGCCCTTCAGGGGTCCGCCATCGAGCTGCTGAGAGGACGTTTGAAAGGTGTCTCGCTCGAGGCTCGCAGGGTGAGTTTCGATCAGCTGCCGCTGATGCGCGTCGAGTTGCAATCCGGAGCACTGAAGACCGTCTTTCGTCCTGGTCAACCCAACCAGCCGGTGCAGCTCAAAGATCCCTTCAGCATCGAAGGAGAGGTGGTTCTGGGCGGCACTGATCTCAACAAGGCTCTGGCGACCGATCGCTGGCGATGGTTGGCGGATCTACTGGCTGAACAGCTGATGGGCCTTACGCCACTGAGGTCACTGGCGATCGACAACGATCGCCTGGTGCTGACAGCGGATGTGATCACCGGCAAAGAACCTGTGCAGCGCAGCTTTTCACTCAGTGCGGATCGGGGAACCATCAGGCTTAACCATTGCGATGCTGAAGGACAATTTTTTCTGCCGATGGATGAGTCCATCACGATCGATGATGCCCGTTTGCAGGGCGGTCAGCTGGTGATCAAGGGCAATGCCACGGTTCATCCCTGAACGGTTCATCCCTGCAGGGGCACCCCTCAAGGGTCACCCCCGAGCCATCACTGGCATCACCAGGGTCACGACATAAAAGACCACGGCTGGTGTGAACAGATAACTGTCGATCCGATCCAGGATCCCGCCATGGCCAGGCAGGGCATCACCGGAATCCTTGACGCCTGCATCTCGCTTCATCATCGATTCAGTGAGATCACCCACCAGAGCGAAGAGAGCTACAAGCGCACCAAGACAACCGCCGGTAAAAGGTCCATAGGGCCACTCCAGCAGTGCACCTCCAAGTGCACCAAGCAGCAGCGCCGAAGCCAGTCCGCCGTAAGCACCTTCAATGGTTTTGGCAGGGGAGATCGGAGAAAGAGGGTGCCGACCGAAGCGGCGACCGATGACGTAAGAGCCGATGTCACTCGCCACCACCAACAGGCAGGCCATCAGGGTGATCAGCAGGCCGGAGCTGACCCAGTCCCATGAAATGTGGTCGACTAGGGGCGCGATGTCCACAGCCTGGAGGTTGCGAAGGCGCAGCCAATGACTGGGTAGAAACCCCAGATAAAAGAGACCGAAGATCGAGGCGGCAATATCCGCAATCGAACCGGTGATCGGCTGCAACAGCAACCAGCCGCAGATTGCAGCACCGGAAAGAGGCAAAACCGCATCGGCGAGAGAGGAGGCGATGCCTCCGTGAACAGACCACTGGGTGCTGATCAGCAGGAGCTGGCAAGCCACGAGTGTGGTTTTGGTGGCTGGACGCATGCCTTTGAACTGGGCCATGCGGAAGAACTCCAGCAAACCCAGATGCACAATCACACCCAGGGCAATCGTGAACCACCAACCTCCCAGACCCACTACCACTAACCCGAACAGCCCCACCAGCAACCCGCTGACGAGGCGTTTGTGATCGGCAGCTCGCCGCGTGCTTTGGGCCTTCCCGGTTGTGGCGTCTGAAATCACCTGTCAGATCCCAGGGCCCTTCAGGCCAGAACCTTCACCATACCGGGCACTTGATCGGGCCATCGCTGATGCTGAGACTGGAGCCATTGGCAGCGATCTGCAGAGATTCTCTCTCCCGGTATGAGCAAAGGAACACCCGGTGGATAAGGGCAGATCAACTCAGCTGCAATCTGATCAGCACATTCAGCCAATCGACGCCTGCAATGGGGATGACGTTGTGCTTGATCAGGAGTGAGTTCGGGAATCGAGGGGCTTTGAAATGGCGGCTCAGGAATGACAGGCAGCGGCACTCCATCACCTTCACGGGCTAAGGCCTCCCAGATCATCGCCAGGCGCTTCGCCAATCCCCGATGCTTGGCGAAGCCCAGACAGACGGTGAGACAAAGCGGCTCAGGCAACTCAGCGATCACACCCCGACGCATACAAAAGTCATCCGCATCCAGACCGCTGATACCGATCTCTGCCGTTGCAAGAATCAGTCGCAGCGGGTCATCACCGGGGTGGAGCATCACTCCCCGCTCGCGAAGAGCATCGATCAGGTTGATGGCTTCGTCCCGACGAGCCTCAAACCACCAAGTCCAACTGCTGGACTGCAACCAATCAAGGGTTGTCTCACAGGAGGCCAGCAGCAGAGCACTGGGGCTCGTGGTCTGCAGTCTGGCCAGAGAACGTTGCAGCCGTCCGTGCTCCACCCGTTCGGATCGATGCCACAGCACCGCTGTCTGTGCCAGCCCAGGCGCTGATTTATGCAGGGAATGCACAACCAGATCGGCTCCTGCGGCAAGAGCGGACACAGGACAACCCTCACCTGAGGCAAAAGCCAGATGCGTGCCATGGGCTTCATCCACCATCACCGGCAACCCCTTGGCATGGAGCAGCTCGATCAGCTCGCGGATCTCAGCGCAATAGCCGTGATAGGTGGGATGAACAAGAACAGCACCGGCAATACGACGACCTGGATCAGGCCAGGGGTCCAGGCTCTGCCGCAGACCTTCAACGGTCATCGCACCGGCGTGGCCGCGATCGGAGAAAAACGGCACCGGAAGAAACACCGGCATCACGCCGCCCAGCTCACAGGCAGCGATCAGAGAGCGATGGGCATTGCGAGGCAGCAGCACAGCCTCTCCGGGTTGCGCCATCGCCAGCAGGCCGGCCTGGAGCAGCCCCGTGGCACCGTTCACGCCAAACCAGCAGTGATCAACACCCATCACTTCAGCCAGCCGCGCCTGACTGCTCGCCACAGCGCCCTGCGCTTCGAGCGGACCACCGATCTCCGGCAACTCGGGCAGGTCCCAGCTACCCGGTGACTGACGCAGCAACCTCCGCAGACGCGGTGGCAGGGCTGCACCACGTCCATGCACCGGCAGATGCAAAGCCAGCCGTCGATCAGGTCGCAGAAGCTCTAGAAGCGACGGCATGAACGCAAGCAACAGACGACGGAGAGCGGCATAACCGGCCCTGTCATTTCAGATGGACTTCCCTGATTCAGCATGGCAATCCCTGCCGCTGCTGGCGGTTCTGATCGGTCAGCTCTCCGCAACACGGAGGCATCGTGAAGCCTTGAGAACTCTCTAAGATCGACAATCCCTAGCGCTGCTGGGCGTGGATTCGCTTCGCTACAACCCGGGCCGAGATGTCCGATGGCTCTTGATGCGCCCATGGATCGGCATACCGCGCTTGATCCAGATCTCCTGGGCTCTGCTTGGACTGTTCTTGAGCTTGCTGCTGAGGGGCAGTAGCAAAGATCCACGTGTTCAGCGCAATCTGGCTCGCACACTGCTGCGCACCCTGACCAACCTTGGTCCCTGCTTCATCAAGGTTGGGCAAGCCCTTTCGACTCGGCCGGATCTGATCCGTCGTGACTGGCTGGATGAGCTGACACGACTTCAAGACGATCTGCCTTCCTTCGACCATGCAATCGCGCTGAACACGATCGAAACGGAACTGGGTGCTCCGGCAGATCAGCTTTTTGATGAATTCCCGGATACTCCGATTGCGGCCGCAAGTCTTGGACAGGTCTACAAGGCCCGCGTCGGTTCACAGCGATGGGTCGCGGTCAAAGTTCAGAGACCGAATCTGACCTTCATCCTGCGGCGGGACATGGTTTTGATTCGCAGTCTGGGAATTCTGGCTGCCCCTTTTCTGCCACTAAATCTGGGCTTTGGACTCGGAGAAATCATTGATGAGTTCGGGCGAAGCCTGTTTGAAGAAATCGATTACTGCTGTGAAGCGGACAACGCCCGGCACTTCTCAAGGTTGTTCGCTGACAACGACGCGGTCACCATTCCTGACGTTGACGAAGAGCTTTCAAGCCGTCGCGTTCTCACCACCAGCTGGATCCAGGGCACCAAGCTTCGCGATCCTCAGGAGCTCAAGTCACAACGCCTTGATCCTGCGGCTCTGATCCGCACAGGCGTGATCAGTGGACTCCAGCAACTTCTGGAATTCGGTTATTTCCATGCTGACCCCCACCCCGGCAACCTCTTCGCTCTTCCAGGACGCAGTGGCGATCTCGGTCACGTGGCCTACGTAGATTTCGGCATGATGGACTCCATTAGTGATCAGGATCGACTGACGCTCACTGGAGCTGTTGTCCACCTGATCAATCGTGATTTCGAAGCGGTTGCCAGGGATTTTCAGGAGCTCGGCTTTCTTTCACCCGATGCTGATCTGGCGCCGATCATTCCCGCCCTGGAAGATGCGCTGGGAGGCAGTCTTGGCGATTCCGTTGGTTCCTTCAACTTCAAGGCAATCACCGACCGATTCTCGGAATTGATGTACGACTACCCCTTCCGAGTCCCTGCACGCTTCGCCCTGATCATTCGTGCAGTGGTCAGCCAGGAAGGCCTTGCTCTAAGACTTGACCCCGATTTCCGCATTATCGCGGTGGCCTACCCCTATGTGGCCAAGCGACTGCTCGCTGGCGACACCAGGGAAATGCGAGAGAAACTGATGGAAGTGATCTTTGATGAGCAGGGAAGTCTGCGCGTTGAGCGACTTGAAAGTCTTCTCGACGTCGTTGGCAACTACTCGGGTGGTCAGAGCAGTGGGGAGCTGCTGCCGGTGGCAGGGGCCGGCCTGCGCCTGTTGCTGAGTCGAGATGGGGGAAACCTGCGTCAGCGCCTCTTGCTGACCCTGGTCAAGGATGACCGCCTGAACATCTCGGATCTGAAAGAGCTCACCGCATTGATGAGAAAGACCTTTGGACCCCGACAGATTGCGGAGGGTGTGATGCAACGCCTGAATCCACTGGCGGCCTGATTCAGGCCGAACGGGCCCATCACCCCTGCAGCGGCACAGCGATAATGGCCATTCAAAGACTCACTCACTGACTTATGTCGATCGCGCCCGACACTGCTCCAATCGAGCTCGATCAGGCTCAGATCGACCTGCTGACTGAAGCATTCGGCGGTCTCAGCATGGATGACATCCTGCTGGACTACGCCAACCTGCAGCAGCCGCCATATGCCATGGCTGGGCTTGGCTTAGCAATCAGCTTGGCCTGCGGACTCACCTTCTCAAGGCTTGTTCAGAATCGTCTTGATGGCTGGAAGAAAGACAGATTGCCATTGCTTCCTCTTGGCAATGCTGAAACCGTGATGAGCTACACGGGAATCCTGATTGGCGTCACCTTGTTTATCGGAGGATCACTTCAGGTTTTCGGCTTTGCTTCAGGTGCGGCCTATCTGAGTGCCTTTGTGCTCTCAATCCTCACAGGTGGCGCACTCTGGGCTCAGCTTGAGCGATTGATGACGCAGGTGGAGGCTGGAAACTTCAAGGCGGTTGATTTCGACAACTTCGACGAATTCTTCTGATTGCTGTCGTTCAGTTTGCTGCTGTCAGGCCAAAACGTAGGCCTCTAATTGCACATCACCCCGACGCAGCATTTCCAGGCCTTCGCGTTCGAGTTTACGGGTGCGATCACGGCTCATTTTCAGCGATTTAGCAATGGCCGTGAGGCTCATCGGATCCTCTCCGTCCATCCCGTAGCGCATCCGCAACACACGCTCCTGCAGTTCCGGCAGCTGGCCCAGCAGATCGCCCAGATCTCCCTTCAGGCACTCGCCTTCCACCTGCTCACTCGGCAGTTCGCCATCACCCGCCAGCAGGTCCAGCAGTTCGGTGTCATCGCCATCGCCCACCTTCATCTCCAGGCTCACAGGCTGACGCGCACGGCACATCAAATCCTTCACCTCCTCCTCAGGCAGCTCCACAAATCCAGCCAGTTCCGTCACCGATGGCGTCCGGCCAAGCTCCTGGCTCAATTCACGCTGACCTTTCTTCAGCTTGTTCAGCATCTCCGTGATGTGGATCGGCAAACGGATCGTCCGGCTCTTCTCCGCAATCGCACGCGTGATCCCCTGACGGATCCACCAGTACGCATAGGTGCTGAACTTGTAGCCACGGGTCGGGTCGAACTTCTCCACACCACGCACCAGGCCGATCGTTCCCTCCTGGATCAGATCCAGCAGTTCCATATTCCGCTTGGTGTACTTCTTGGCCACACTCACCACCAGGCGCAGATTCGCCGCCACCATCCGCTCCTTGGCGCGGCGACCGGCCTGAAGCTTGCGCTTCAGTTGCGCCGCACTCAGCCCTGCTGCCTTGGCTAGCTCCGCCGCTGGCACAGTCTCTCCGCCGCGTTGATCACTCAGCTCCGCTTCCTGGGCTTCCAGATCCATCAGTTCCTGCACCTGACGACCCAGCGTGATCTCCTGCTGATGGCTCAGCAGCGGCACACGACCGATGTCACGCAAGTAGGAACGCACCAGGTCCGCATCGGGTAGCAGGGACAAGGGCGACATCGACTAATTACGAAACCTATCCGTTTCTTAATTTACCATCGTTTACAGGCGTTTCCCGCTAACGACCCACAGAAAAGACTTATGGCCAGAATGAGGCCAACTCAAGAGTCCCCGGTGACCTTCGCCACCGCCAGCAGCTCCGAAGCTTCTAACAACGTCAGTGCTGCTCACCTTCTGGTAGTGGAGGACGACACCTCGATCAGGGAGACCGTCAAGGAAGCGCTCAGAGCCGAGGGATTTGAGGTGACTGCCTGCGGAAATGGAAGCGAAGCCTTGGCCATGCTCACCGAACCGCAGGCAAACGTTGTTGATGCGCTTGTGCTTGATCTGATGCTTCCTGGACTAGGAGGACTGGATCTCTGTCGCGAGCTCAGGAAGCTCAATAACACCACCCCAATCCTTGTGATCAGCGCCAGGGACAGCGAGACCGATCGAGTGCTCGGCCTCGAAGTGGGTGCTGATGACTATCTGGTCAAACCGTTCGGACTCCGGGAGTTGGTGGCCCGCTGCCGGGCACTGCTGCGACGCTCGCAGCGAATCATTGCGAACCCCTCCAGCAGGGACAACATCGTTGAACGTGGCAACCTTTGTCTTTACTGCCAGGAATGCAGGGTGACTCGGGATGGCGAGGATCTCAGCCTTGCCCCCAAGGAATACAAGATTCTGGAGTTACTGATGCGCAACCCTAAACGTGTCTGGAGCCGCGATCAGCTGTTGGAACAGATCTGGGGCATCGACTTCGTCGGAGACACCAAAACCGTCGACGTGCATATCCGCTGGCTACGGGAAAAAATCGAGACCACTCCCTCCTCTCCAGACCACATCCGAACCGTTCGTGGATTCGGATACCGATTCGGCTGATTGATGTGAGCTCAGAGGCTTCGCTCATCCTCGGCATCACGATCGGTGTTGTGAGCGGTTGGGTTTTGCACAACCGCTTCAATCTGCGCTCCGGTGCCCGACGGCATGCAGCTCAGATCTCTCCGGTTTTGTCCGGTCACTCGCTGAGTACAGCTCAACTTCTGGCCTGGATCGATGCAGCCACCCAAGGGTGGCTGGTGCTCACACCGGATCTGACGATCGGTTTCATCAACTCAAGAGCGGAACGTTTGCTGCAGTTCTCCAGCAATCTGCTCGTACGAGGACAGGCCCTCGAGGATGTTGTGACCGTGCCTCAGCTTGAAGAGGCAATCGTGAGCGTCCGCTATCAACAACGGCCGCAACGCTGTGAATGGGAACAGCAAGGTGTGCCTCTCGAAGCCATCGTTCTGCCCGGCTCGGACGAATGGTTGCTGGTGCTCTTCCAGAACAGACAATCCCTGGAAGCACAGCAGGCCCAACAGGAACGCTGGGTAAGCGATGTTGCCCATGAACTGAAGACCCCACTCACGGCTCTGATGCTTGTGAGCGATCGGCTGGAAACAGCAGTGTCCGCTGATGACGGCATTCTTGTGGAGCGTCTGCAGAAGGAACTGAGACGCCTGCAACTGATGGTGGAGGATTTGCTAGAGCTCTCCAGGCTGGAGAACATCCTTCCTCACGAGCAGGGGAGCTACTCACCAGTCATCCTTGAAGAGCTGATAGAGGCCGCCTGGAACAGCATCCGTCCGCTAGCAGATCAGCGAGAGGTCACACTCTCCCTCAACACCGGAGAGCCAGGACCACTTCTGGGAGATCAACGCCGCTTGCATCGTGCCGTCCTCAACTTGCTGGACAACGCCTTGCGCTTCTCTCCTCAGGGAAGCGCCGTTGACGTGAAGATCCTCCCCAGTGGTGGGTGGTGGCTTGTCTGCGTCCGGGACCATGGCCCTGGGCTGAGTGAGAGTGATCTCACCAACATGTTCCAGCGCTTCTACCGCGGCGACCCCTCCCGTGCCCGCTCCAACCAAAGCGGCAGCGGCCTGGGACTAGCCATCGTCCAACAGATTGCGGTGAACCATGGAGGACGGGTTCAGGCCCGTAATCACCCTGACGGAGGCACATCGATTGAACTGTTGCTACCGCGCGGTGAGCACTGAGACAAAACCGAGCTGAATGCGCCAGCGACTTCAGAAACTGATGTCCGCCGCTGGGCACTGCTCACGACGCCAGGCAGAAAACCTGCTGCGTCAGGGCCGGGTCGAAGTGAACGGAACGATGGCAGAACTCGGTGATCAGGCTGATCCCGAAACGGATCTGATCTGTGTGGATGGGACGCCGTTAACCAAGATGACTGCAGAGCGGGTCCTGCTGCTCAACAAACCTCCTGGTGTTATCAGCAGCTGCCATGACCCTCAGGGTCGCGAGACCGTGCTGGACCTGATTCCTGCCGAGCTCCGGCGAGGACTGCATCCGGTAGGGCGACTGGATGCCGACAGCCGTGGAGCTTTGTTACTCAGCAACCAGGGAGAGCTCACCCTCAAGCTCACACACCCCCGCTATGCCCATAGCAAGACCTACAGGGTGACAGTGACCGGGACACCGGATCAGTCGAAGCTGGAACGATGGCGACAAGGCATGGAACTGGATGGCTCTCGAACCCTCCCGGCGAGCGTGAAACTGCTCCACAGCAAGCGTGGACACAGCACTCTGGAAGTCATTCTGCGAGAAGGACGCAACCGACAGATCCGCAGGATTGTCTCGCTGCTCGGTCATTCCGTTCTGGACCTACAGCGGGTTGCAATCGGCGGCCTGGCGCTTGGATCCACTGATGAAGGATGCTGGCGCAAGCTATCCAGGCAAGAATGGCGAAGCCTGATCAGCTCTCAGGCAGGTGAGGCGTAATTCGGCCATGGCTTTGTTCAAACGTTCCCTCCCATGGCGCTGGCGAAGAAGACGTCAGAGTGAAGACACTGCAACAGATCAAGTGGTCACAGCGGTCCCACTGATCGAGGCTGGGCAACGTCTGAGACAGCACCGTGAACAACGAGGGCTGAGCCTGAGAGATCTGTCACGGGAGGTGCGCATCACCACACCGGTTCTGGAAGCTCTGGAACGGGGCTGGGCAGACCGCCTACCGGAACCGGCTTACCTGGTGGCGATGCTGCACCGACTGGAGCAGTACCTCCAGCTCGAGCCCAACAGCCTGAGCGGAGCACTGCCTGAAGACTGTTTTCAACAGCGACTGCCCCAGGATCTGCGGCGGACACGCTTCACTCTGGGAAGTATCGACATTTTCACCACCTGGCAGGGGAGCCTCGTCTACATCGTTGTGATCAGCGTGTCGCTGCTGGCGTTGAATCAACAGCAACGACAGCTGGCGATCGATAACACCAAGTCCTTCACTCCTGTTCCACTGAATCTTCAGCAGGACTCCGATGCGCTCCTGCAAGGCCTGCGCCCGCTTGCCGAGCTCAGGTCGCAACAAACGGCTGACTCCGTTGCAAAGCTTCTGGACAACCAACTGCTGCCGGGGGTGCTTGAGGTCACCCTGAAGCAACCGAGCACCCTGACGCTCAGCAGTGAAGGAGGCGATCGCAGTTCTCTCAAAGGAGCAACCGGCACGCTCACCCTTCAGCTGCTTCCACCTCTTCAGCTCAGCGTTCAACCGGCACCCGCGGCAGGAGATGTTCGCTGGGACGGGCTCCCCCAAAAGGCGCAGAACAATCAGCCCGGGATCTATCGCCTTGACCAGACTTCAGCACGCAATCCATAGCCCTGAAGTGCTCCATCCAGCGAGTCGTCAAACACTGGTAGACGCCAACTCCAGTTGCCTCCGACCGTTCCGGGGGTGTTGAAGCGGGCGGCATCATCCAGGTGCAGCAGGTCCTGCAGTGGTGCGATCACCAACTGAGCCGTTGAAGCCATGCCCAGCTCCAGCAGCTGCCAGCCGGGGGCCTCAACCGGGCCATCAAGGCAACTGGCGAAGCGAGCACGGGAGTCGCCATCAAGCCGTTGCCACCAACCCAAGCTTGTTGGATTGTCGTGAGTTCCTGAATAGACCACCCATCCGGTGCCATGGATATTGGACGGCAGGTAAGGGTTCCGGGGATTGCCATCAAAAGCGAACTGCAGCACCTTCATTCCAGGTAGATGAAAATGATCACGCAGCTGCTCCACATCAGGAGTAATCACCCCCAGGTCCTCGGCCACCAGCGGTAAGCGGCCTCCCGCATCCCGACGCAGACAGCTGAGCAACTCACGACCAGGAGAACGTCGCCAAGCTCCGTGGATGGCCGTGGACTCCCCACCGGGAACAGACCAGTAGGACGCCAACGCACGGAAATGATCCAGTCTCAGTCGGTCGGCGAGCTGCCACTGACGCCGCAGACGATCCCTCCACCAGCGAAATCCTGTGCTGCGGTGCCGGGGCCAGCTGTAAACCGGCGTTCCCCACAGCTGTCCTGTCGCGGAGAAATAGTCAGGCGGAACTCCACTTTGTTCTCGCAGCCTTCCATCCGCCGCAATGGAAAACAATGCGCGATGGCTCCAAACATCAGCGCTGTCTCGGGCCACATAAAAGGGAAGATCCCCGAGAATCTCCACATCGAGTTCACGGGCAAGCTCACGCAGCCGCATCCATTGCAGGCTCAGATGCCACTGAAGTAGCTCCTGCTCCAGAAGACGATCCTGATTGGCCTGGCGCCACTTCTCCAAAGCTCTCTGATCGTGAACAGCCAGCTCCTGAGGCCAGTCCCACCAGGGACGTCCCTCGTTTTGTTCACGCAGCACGAGGAATGCAGCGTGATCCTGAAGCCAACGGGATTGATCCCGTCGCCATCGATCAAAGGCCGCATGGTGGGAGTGCGAAAGCTGGTCCCAGCAATGGCGCAATTGCCTGGCCAGAGCCGAAGCACGCCGATCTGCGAGGGAGAAATCCAGTGAAAGACCGTCTGCCTCATCAGCGGGAAGAGCCTCCAGATCACCTGGTTGAAGAAATCCCTGATCGCTCAGATCCTTGGCATCCAGCAACCAGGGATTGATGGCAAAACTGGATGGAGAGCTGTAGGGAGACCCGGTTCCATCCGGCGGTGACAGTGGCAGCAATTGCCACACGCCGATGCCGTGCTGCGCAAGGGCCTTGATCCAAAAGCGGGCAGGAGCTCCTAAACCTCCGCACACAGGCGAACCTGGAAGGGCTGTCGGATGCAGGAGAACACCGACGCGACGACGCGGCAGAGAAACAGTTGTCACGCGCGACTCGCTTTGAAAGTCAACGACATGACGTCAGAACAGAGCAGCATCACCGAGGTCCTGGCCGTCCATCCCATCACGCACAACGCGTTCAAAAAACTGCTCCAAAGTGTCGGTGCCATAGGAGGGCGTCGCTGCACTGTCGTATTGCTGACGCTGTTCGTCCCAGACAAGCATTGACTCTCCAGCGTAGTAGCGGCCGATCTTTCCAAATTCAGCCGTGTCTTCAAGTGAGGGAAACTTCCCGGATAAAAATTCGAGACAACCAACAGGAAGATCCATCAATGCAATCGGCAGGGAAATCATCCAGGGTTTTTTCCCTAAAGCCTTGAACAGCAGTTCGCCCTGCTGGCGGGCACTTAAGGCCTCTCCAGGGCCTCCAATCGGCAAAATCTGGTTGACCTTGTCTTGATCAACCACACAATCACTGAGATAGGACGCCAGATCAGACTCACTGATTGGCTTGCAACTTGCCAGCTCACCATCTCCGAACATCACGTACGGGGCGCCCTTGCGACAACTTTCAACCTGAGCTCCCAGGCTTTTGAAAAAAGCCGTCGGGCGAACGATGGAATAGGTCACATCACAGCCATCGCGAAGCTCCGCCTCAAGCGCAAGCTTCGCCTTCTGAAATTCCAACAGAGGTTTTTGAACGCAGATTGCTGACAAAAGAACAAAATGCGAGAGCCCTGCCTTCTTTCCCTGCCGATAGGTGTTGAGAGTGGCCTCGTAATCGATGGCCCATGAATCCTTACGTCCGCCGGTGCGTGAGGCCAGGCAGCTGATCACCACATCCACCGGCTGATCGAAAGCATTGCGAGCCAGTGAATCGCAATTGGTAACGTCACCGAACCGAACCTCCGCACCAGTGAAATCCACTTTGACGCTCTCCTGATTTTGGCGGCCGCCCACACCACTGCGCTCACGGGCGAAAGCCACGACGTCGTAACCGCGCGTGATCAGCTCCTTCACCACGAAACGACCGATATATCCCGTCGCGCCAAAGACCACAACACGCACCTTGTCTGGCGAACGATTCCGGAAGCCGTCGTTCAGAAGCATGGCCATAGAGTCGACACCTTCCATTATTCGCTTAGAACAAGGCGAGACTGCGACTCAGTTCTGGAGGATCCGGCGCAATGAAGGACGAGGGACCGACAGGTGATCCTTCACCGAGCCGATTGACGCGATGGTTCGGAAGCCATCCATTCAGAACCATTCTGAGAATCGCTACTGCTGTGGCAGGGGCCAGCCTGATCGCTGGAGGTCTCGGTGTGATCTGGCCGAAACCCGACCCGATGGCGGCGGAACCGCCTTCAGCGGATGATCCAGCCAGTCTGGCGCCACTTCCGGAGCGTCCGGTCATGGTGCTGGTGGTGGGCATCGATGCCGATGGAATCAATGATCCAAACAACAAAGCCGCGCCCAAAGGCCCAGCCAATGCCGACAGCCTGATGCTCGTCCAGGTCAGCTCCAGCGAACCCGTCCAAGTGCTGCAGCTTCCGACAGAACTGGCGGTGAATCTGCCCGGGCGAAAAACGCTTCAGTCGTTGGCTGATGCCTATCCACTGGGCGGCGTGGCCCTCACAGCCGATGTGATCGCTGAAGTGGTGGGATTGAAGCAGGGGGAACCTGACCGCTTTGTGGTGATTCCGCGACAGGCACTTCGCAGTCTTGTCGATGGACTGGGTGAAGTGGAAGTCACTCTCAATCAGTCCTATGAGCACAAGGACAAGGCCCAGAACTACAGCGTGAATCTTCAGGCGGGGCGACAAACACTGAACGGTCGCCAAGCTGAACAACTTGCGCGCTATAGGCCCCAGCCCAAGAATGATCAGGCACGCCGCACTCGGCAGCAGAGTCTGTTGAAGGGGATTCACGAGCAGCTGAATCAACCGAATGCCATCGCCCTACTGCCCGCAGTGATTGGCGAGGTAAGCGCGCAGATGGAAACGGATCTCACTCCGACTGAGATCATGAGCCTGACAGCGGCGGCACTCAGCAGCGATCAGCCCCCTGTGATCAGTCAGCTGGAACTCGCCCCTCGCACTGGCCAGCAGGTGATGCGGGAACTCAAGCCGGACCAGAAACTCCCCCTCTGGCCAACACCCCCTGACGATGCTGCAGACAACTGATCAGCCCTCTTGGGTCATCATCAGGGCCCTCCAGACATCCACACCAGGGAAGACCGTCATGGCGTCGTGCAGAAGCATCCCACTCACCGCCCAGTTGCACTAACCCCAGCAGGGAAAGGTTGAGCGATCGGGCGAAAGCCACAGAAGCTGGAACAATCCCACCAAAACGACCATCAGGTCGAGGCTGAGCCAGCATCAGAACAGGAATTCGCCAGGCCGCGAGAGCTTCGATCCAGCTGCCTGCTCCGCTTTCATCAACACCAACATCACCGCTCAGCTTGAGCACGGTCAACGCGCTGGAATCGCTTGTTTTTGCATCCAGTTCGCAGAGAAGTGGGTGGGGCGAAAGACCGCAGCCCTCCTCCATGAGGACAGCTCCAAACTCGGCAGCAAGGGAGCTGCAGGCTGCGGACATCTGCAACTCAGGCAGAGGACCGGCACCGATGACAACCAGTAGGTTCTGAGACATCTCGGCACGTTAAGAGGACCGGTTGAGGAAATGTTCAGGATGCATGGGTCCATGCACCTCTACGATCGAAGCACCAGTTTCTCGTTCGCGGGCATCGTGACCGGATTCCTGACTGCAGCCCGCGCCGAACAGGAAAAGATTCAGCACGACACGCGGCGTCTGCGACTTTTCACAGGAACATCAAACCCTGCCCTGTCGCGGGAAATCGCCGCCTATCTCGGCGTACCGGATGGTCCAAGAGTCTGCAAACGCTTCGCTGACGGCGAGCTCTACGTGCAGATTCAGGAATCGATCCGTGGCTGCGACGTCTTCCTGATCCAGCCCACTTGCGCTCCCGTGAACGATCACCTGATGGAGCTGCTGATCATGGTCGATGCCTGTCGTCGCGCATCCGCCCGTCAGGTCACCGCTGTTGTGCCTTACTACGGCTATGCCAGAGCTGACCGTAAAACGGCTGGCCGTGAGTCGATCACCGCGAAACTGACCGCCAACCTGCTGGTGACCTCCGGTGTTGACCGAGTGCTGGCGATGGATCTCCATTCCGCTCAGATCCAGGGCTACTTCGACATTCCCTGCGATCACATCTACGGCTCTCCTGTGCTTGTCGACTATTTATCTGATCAGGATCTGGGCGAGGTGGTGGTGGTCTCTCCAGATGTAGGGGGAGTGGCACGCGCCAGAGCCTTTGCCAAGCAGATGAATGATGCGCCTCTGGCGATTATCGACAAACGGCGCACAGGTCACAACATGGCCGAAAGCCTCACAGTGATTGGTGATGTGCAGAACAAGACCGCCATTCTCATCGACGACATGATCGACACCGGTGGCACAATCTGCGCCGGTGCACGGCTGCTGCGTGAAACGGGAGCGCGTCGTGTGCTTGCCTGCGCCACCCATGCCGTGTTCTCACCACCTGCAGCGGAGCGTCTCTCTGCAGAAGGTCTGTTTGAGCAGGTGGTGGTGACCAACTCGATTCCCATCCCTTCAGATCGTGTGTTCCCGCAGCTACAGGTCCTCTCGGTCGCCAACATGCTGGGCGAAGCGATCTGGCGTATTCATGAGGAGAGCTCCGTCAGTTCGATGTTCCGCTAAGTAATAGTGCACTCAGGAGCTGGAAAATTTAGTGTTTCTGCAGCACTGACGCATTACACCGTCGCCTCAACGTCGAGCCGAAACAGCATGAGATCGACTGCCACTGCTGGGATCTTGATCGTAATCACATTAGCTCAACGGCCACGGTGTCGCAGAACTAATGGACTGATGTGGTGCTGATGGCGGGTAGCGACACGGCCCAGCTACGTGACAGTCGCCAATGTGTCCCTTGCTCAATTGTCGCCCTAGTGCGTTTTTCTGAAGACGGCAGATGCTTGCAAGCTCCGACGAATTACAGCTGAAACGTGTAATTCAACGACAAACAGCCAATCAGAAAACTTACTTTTCAACAGCTGAGAAGCCACTGATTTCGTGAACATCAGCGAATGATCGAGATTTTGACCGGTGGATGAACTCGGAACCTGCTGAGGCGGTCCCGCGGGAGGAGCTGGATGGGCGGCAGATGATGACGCCTGGCGATCGGGTGATCCTGACCACCGAAGGTGAGCGACACCTCGGCTACATCAGGCCGATCGCTGGCATGGTGACCCGCACCTGGATGGGGTTTGATGCGGAGACCTACCGGGTGCGGCTGGATCAGGTCACGCTTCGCAACCCTCGGGTGACATGGGGCATCCATGGCTCTTCCAGTTGGGGCGTGCGCTGCTGCTGGCAGAGAAGGGGGACCCGTCTTACACCTGGCTGAAGCCGGATCTGAACAGCACCGAGCCCTTCGATTTGGAGATTGGAGCTGTGTTGATGGAGGTCCTGCAGGATCTGCGCTAAGATGGACCTGCCGCTAAGTACAAATACACACTGCAGCCCTGCTCAATTTTCAGACCAGATTGAGCACGTCTTGTATGCACAAGAATTGACTAAAGACGGACAATCTTGAAGCGCCTTGTCATGGAGGGGTTAATCTCTGAAGCGGCGCCCACCTTCACTTCTGATTAATAAAGTTATTCATCTATCACCATGGAAGACCCCAAGAACATCAAGGACGACAAGAAAAAGAAGGAGTCACCTGAACTCAAGGAAGAGTTGAGTAACGAGGAGTTGAAGGGTCTGTCTGGAGGTAAAGATGTGGATCCCAGACTTCAAAATGCCTGACGAAGGTAATTGGTCTACATGGTGACATAAAGAAAGAGGAGAGCAAGAGTAAGGCTCTCCTATTTGTTGTGTTTATGAGTTCATTGCTAGGTTTGAGTTACCCTTGAAGCAATACCATGGAAGCCCCCAAGAAAAAGAAGCAGTCACCAGAACTCAAGGAAGAGTTAACTGAAGACGAGTTGAAGGGTCTGTCTGGAGGTGACAAAGGCGTTACTGAGCAAACAGTGAACAACTGGATTGACGAAAGAATTCATTTTCTCGACCCATCGGCATAAATCAAGGTGAGGGCAAGAGTTAATCCCTCCCTACAGTTTCAGAAACTCTTTTATTAACACCATGGAAGACCCTAAGCAAGAGAAGCAGTCACCGGAACTCAAGGAAGAGTTGACTGAAGACAAGTTGAAGGGTGTTGATGGAGGCGCGCCAATTGGGGTGAATCCACTGCCCTTCCCCCCATCGATAAGAAATCCGGAACCCACCGCCCCTTCCGGAGGTTAATTGGCAAGTAAATAAATGAAGGCATAAAGAAAGAGGAGGGCAAGAGTATCTACTAGTAGCTGCCAACTTCCCACTATTTTACTGGCTCTATGACCGCTGTAAGCGTCTGTACTCAAGGAAGAGTTATCTGAGGAATAATTGAAGGGTCTGTCTGGAGGCACTGCTCAAAAGGCAGAGACGCAACGCCTGGTGTGACGGTTGGCCCCGCCAACACTGGTCTCAGCCGTCCCGATCGGATGCGACTGGACCTGCTGATCCTGTCCAGTCCGGCCACCAGTTGTGTCCAACTTTCTGAGATTCAGGCCGCTGTGCCAATCGCGTTTTGCCGAAACCTGCTCGTGATCACGCTTTAGCTAACGAACTCGTGATCACGCTCCCGTTGCCAAGCTCGTGGTCACGCTTTTGGCAAAACAAACTCACACCAATCACGCCCCGCAAATGCGGGGCGTTTAGCAGTCAAGCCCCTGAGTTAACAGACTGCTCGCACTCTGTGAGCAAGATCACAGACTTTTATGAGACAGATCACTGAGTCAGAAGCTGGAGCCGTTGATGGTGTGTTTGTCGAGAGGAAACACTCCTCCACCACTTCTTAAACCAATGCCTCACATCACCACCTGGAATGCAGTACGAGCCTCTCTTAGTGCTTGGAATAGTTACAACACTAAGAAGACGTGGTTCACAAAAGTCAAGCTAACCGATGCTGCCAGTAATGAAAGTGTTGCGCAAGACGCACTAGCAATCAAGGACTTTGCTAGGCCGATCGCACAAGGCGTTCTTGAGAATACTATTCAAGAGAATTTACTGGTTAATTCAGGTGTTGAATACGATCTGACTCATAAATTAAACAGTCAAGACCTTTTATCGAAGGGAATTGATTTAGGCACTGATCATTTTGAGAGACTGAATATTAATGGAGGCTTAAGCCATCGAACTGCATCTTATGGGCTTCCTGGAAACGGTTTTATTAACAATAACAGTGAACTATTAGAGGGTAAAGTCAAAGGATTGGATTCTAATCCAGGTGAAGACGGAGACCCTACCTGGCAGCATGGTAACGGTTGCCAAACGCATTTAAACACCCCTGAACCGTCAGCTAGTGAAAGATTTGAATCTGCATGGGACGAGAATTATGAACCCTCAAATCAGAATGATGACTTTCTGAACGGTTTCGACTTTCCCTTTCCAAGCAGTGACGGTGATAGCAATGCACCGGAGCCTGCACCACAAGACGATTCCGGCGGTGGTGGCATGACAGATCCGGATAATCCAATGTCTGTGGATCCGTCGCCATCTGAAGACGATTCTGAAGGTGACGATGGTAGCCAGGGTGGGATGAGCGATCCAGAAGCTCCAGTATGTGAAGACCCTGAGCCTTCTCAAGATGTTGATCAATCATCTGATAACCCAATGAATGATCATCAAGGCGATGGCGATGGAGCCCCGGCATTCGATATTCCTAATACTGATATCAATTGGGGGCCAGATGGTCAAAACAATGAAGCCGATTCAGCTTCTATTGGATTCATGGATGAATTAGACCCCATTACAAATTGGGGTTCTGACGGGAAGCAGGGAGATGCTGGTTTTGGATTATACATTGGAATTGGTGCTCGTGATCCTCATACAAACTGGGGCGGCGAACAACACGATGAGCACTACAATCCATCCAGTCTAATTAATAGACTAGGTGGCATTAACCCCAAACATAATGAGTCCTTTGATATCGATACGAATTTCTTGGAATCAATGGCAGCTGTTGGAAATGATTTCTTTTAACTGATAAATGCCAAGGAGCATGATTCGCACCAAAAAAACAAGCTATATAAGACCCAAGCTCGGGAAAAGCGTGCAGATCAAGTGGTTTCTGATAAAACCCGGCAAAAGATAATCGATCAGCCAACAGCAACCTTCCACCAACCCCGCCCCGCTAAGTGCGGGGTTTTTTATTGCCCTGGAGCCTTGGCGTCACCGGCTTCCACGTGAGCTGACCCTATCAATCCCCCCCCCCCCTCAGGGCAATTAAAGCAGGCTACAGAAACACGTAGCCACCTTGGAGAGGATACATGAGTTAATCCTTGCCCACCAAACTATCGACGCTTGATGAGATAGGGTTTATTTATTGGTAATTGACAACTTACTTAAGAACTTTATGCGCGGTTCCGTCGCCGTCGTACTTATCTGTGTTGTAAAAACCACCCCTAGTGCCGAAGTACAGGGTGACTAACACAAAAGGTATGGAGATATAAAGAAGTACCGTGGCTAAATCCATTTTTAATCTGCAACTCAGCTTGATATTTCGATGTTAGATGCAGGGTTTTGGATGTCGATGCTTTGCTTGAGGTTGAACACCAAGCGGGCCTACCTGCCTTCAGCAGTCCGGGATGACATGGGTGACCAGATCAGCGTTGACCCAGCGGATCACACCTGAATCCACATCAGCGATCTGGAAGAGATTGTGCAAGGACACGGCACGGGCAGCTCCGTCGTAGTAGAGATCGCCGAGTGAGGGGTGAGCTGATCAGGATTGCTTTTGGGCTGGAGAGACTGGGGTAGAAGCATCTGCACCATGGCTGAAACCAACGGTCACTCCCGTCCAGCGGCCAAGGCCGCAATTTCTGGAACAACATTCCCGCTCCACAGCCCTCTCGCCCTGGAGATGCCACCAAGCCAGCAAACTGATTCTTGGCCCTGAGGTGACTGAGTCGAGCGACGACAACGCCAAGGAGTAAACCACGAGGGCAACGTGCTGCCGTCGAGCCTCACCGGAAGGTGGGGCTTTTTTTTTCATGACTAGGCAGCGAAATAAGAGCCCGATAAGGTTGCAGAACAGTGTCGTTAAGCCAACGTGTGGTGTCGCAGAACGCCAGTCAGGGACTTGACTCTGCAGCGATGTTCCGCTGAACCCGTGACCAGAGCGCAACAGCAGCTCCGCCGAAAAATCGCAGGTGTGATGGCTGGGTTGCTGAGCCTCTGTGCTGGAGCTCCGGCATCAGCAGAGCTGCCCTCCGTTCAACCGAGACGCACACTGGGGGTGTGGCTGACCAACAGCCCAAGCCGTCTCTACTACGACCGTCAAAGCCTCATCCGGGCAATGGACGACCTGAAGGCGGCAGGATTCAATGTCATTTATCCCAATGTGTGGAGTCGCGGTACAACCTTTCATCGCAGTCGTTTCGCACCGGTTGAACCGGCCTTGAAGAAAGCCGGGCTTCAGCTCGACCCCATCTGCACCCTGAGTGAACAGGCGCATCAACGCGGGATGAAGGTCATCCCATGGTTTGAATACGGACTGATGGAGCCGGCTGATTCGACAATCGTTCGTCAACAGCCTGAATGGGTCTTAGCACGAGCTGACGGCAACACCGTCATGACCATGCACGGCAAGGACATGGTGTGGCTCAACCCCGCCCATCCTGAGGTGCGCGAACGTTTCATCGGCCTGGTGGTGGAGGTGATGAAACGCTGCCGGATGGACGGTCTCCAACTGGATGACCACTTCGCATGGCCGGTGGAACTGGGATACGACCCCTTCACCTCTGCTTTGTATGAAACGCAGACCGGATCACCGCCGCCCAAGGATCACACCAATCGCTATTGGATGACCTGGAGACGTCGTCAACTGACAGGCCTTTTGAGAGAACTGAGAGATCGATTGGAGAAGGAGTCACTCCCACAACGCATCAGTCTCTCGCCAGGACCTTTTCGATTTGCCTACAACCACTGGCTGCAGGACTGGGAGCTCTGGGCAGTTGGAGAATTGATTGATGATCTGGTCGTGCAGAACTATGCCTATTCACTCAAGGGGTTTGCCAAAGATCTCAATCAACCCGCATTGCGCAAAGCGCGTCAGTGGGGATTGCCTGTACAGATCGGAGTTCTTGCTGGTTTCGGGAAAAGAACCACACCAATCCCTGTACTTGCCGAAAAAAAGCGCCTCAGCAACGAGCAAGGTTATGGGGTAATTTACTTCTACTGGGAGGGATTATGGGGTAAACATAGCGGCAGGGAGGGTTCAAAGTTTCGCCGAGATGCTCTCCGAAAACTGGGTTCTCAGAACCGGTAAGCATCGATCAAACAACAATTCAATATGGGGCTTCTTCGGGTTTCCACGAGAAGGATTTATGACACATGCAGCCACAAAAGGATTTGCAAGGAGTGGGAGAAGTTCGGAACCAGAGAGGTTCAGACCTAGAGCCAGAACAGCCTGAACTGGTTCGGGACCTCGAACGATAGTTTGGGCCTGCGACAGACACCTGATTCTTTATAAAAATCACATAGAGACCGTTGCTCCCTTATACATAGTCAAGCATTTGTCGTTCTTCACAAGATGCAAAAGCAGGTTTTCTCGTCTATTTCATCATTTGCATTACTCCTGTCTCTAAATATATGTAGGCGTCTATATATGGACCCAGCCAGGGGTAAACATACTCTCACAAATTAGATTTGCAATCAGCATGCCGCTTACGCAGCAGAGATGCTGTCCGAAAAGAGACGAACCCGTTGAACGGTCGAAAAAGAAGCGAGCTTGCAAAAGGTGATGATAAAAATGGACAGAGAGACTTCCCCGCCCATATCAAACAGACTGCAAAGGACAGGCAGATATCGGCGTCGGGGCAATTCTGTATGCCCTCTCTATAGACAGCGCCTGGAAGGCATTCAAGGAGCCAAAGATGGTCCTGCAAGGACACTGAGAGGCAGAAGGCAGTGCCGCCAACACATCCCTCTGCTTATCCTTCTGTTCTTCTGATCTGTTGTTTCTATCTTCAATTCACCCATCTCTTTGCATGACCTGTTGCGTATTCCCCTCTTGCTGACATCCTTGCCGTAGATATTTCCAACAACAAAAGAGGAAAGTTTCAGAAGTGCCTGCTTATCACTGGAACCGTGGCTATGGTTTAGATCATCATTGGACAGCGCAATGGAAGAACCAACACAAGAGCGACAAACATCAAATCTGAAGAGAGAGTTGAGGGAAGTCGTGCTCAAAGCAGTGCCCGCAAGCACTGACGCCGACTGGGAACTACCTATTTATGACACCAAATACAGGAAGCCTCCTCAAATCGGGTAATTTCTTTTACCACTGATCACCACAAGATGATTCAGCTTCAAACATTCTAATGAATGAAGGCACTTGGTTCTTGATAGGCACAGCTCCATTTTTTACACCTACCGATATCGATGGCTGGCTTGGAAACATGAGTCATAAAGCCAGGGAGCCTTAAAAGAAATCAACCGCAATAGAATTAAAGGATACAAGTATTAGCGCGACATCAAAGAAGAGGCCAAACACTGTTTCAATACAAAGTAATAACCTCAGTCCCGCCCACAAAAATCAGCGGTGCCATTCACAGGCAAACAGGAGATCAAAGACATCAATCAATACCCAACATTTAGAAGCATTAGCGAAATATCAACTGCAGGGCAACAAACAAGGGTGAAAGAAATAGAGAAGATGCAATGACTTTGTTATGCCTTATTTAATCAAAAGATCGCAGAATTAATCTGGTAGTGCATGAACTCATACTGGGTCAAAGAATTCAGGGAACACTCAAAAGTGAGTCGATCTGTGGCTGTCTTGGTGCCATCAAAGCCAATACGAATCCGACCAGAGCCAGAAGCAAAACCAGCAGAAATGCACCTCGAAGGACCTCATCAAAGGCATAACCCATGAGCGGCGGGCCAATTCCAATCCCGAGCTCCTTTAACAATTGGAGTGTCCCCATAGCCTGGCCTGAGGAGGAACCGCGGGCAAACAAGGAGCAAATCGCAGCAGAAGTCAGAGCCAAGCCCATCGACATCAGGCTGACACCCACCACAGTGGTGACAAAGCTCGATGGAATCTGGACTGCCCAGATCAGCGCATCTCCAGCAATATTTAAGCAGTAGCCAATTCGAAAGATTCCATGGTCACTGCAATGTCGACTTAGACGAGGAATAATCGGCCACTGCTGAAGCACGCTGAGCAATCCTGCAAAACTGAACACAAATCCAGCGGTGCTGACATTCACCTTGTTTACACCGTGCAACATCAGACTTGCTGCATAGAGGCCGCCATAACCAGCCATCATCAGGAAGGTCTAAGCAAAACCAATCAGCTTGGGCCAGGAACGTTCTACCAATGCAAATGGTTGCTTAGGTGAATCAGATCGCCTGGTTTCCTGAAATCCAGCGGCGATCAAAATCACGTTAAGGAATAACATGATGCTGGCGATCCAGACAGGCAGGCGCACATTGAGACTTGCGAAGAGACCTCCCAGCCCTGGGCCAACAATCAGGCCAATGACGCTGGCCATGGCGACTAGACCGAAAGTTTTCGTCTGATCTTTGCGAGGCGTGATGTCAGCGATCACAGCCTCCGAAGTCGCTTCGCTGCCACCACCGATGCCGTCGACCAAACGGCCGGTGAACAGAGCAGGAACGGTTGAGGCAAAGCCAAAAATGGACATGCCGACGGTGCTGATGCCAAGGCAGCCGAGCAGGGTCTTTCGACGGCCACAACGATCGCTCAACCTTCCAGCGATTGGAGCCGAAACCGCTGAGGTCAGGGTGATGCTCGCCATGATCAGCCCAAGCATCAGACCGGACAAGTGAAAGCGAACGACGATGTAAGGAAGGATGCAATTGATCAGTGAGCGTGCCACCCGGTCGTTGACCAGGGTGAGGAACACCAGTCGCAGCGTTTGGGAACGTTTCACGGGTTGATTGGTCATCGCCAAAAGCCCCGATACGCCATCAGAATCTGCCAGTCCTACCAGACAGATCTTGATGGTCTTCAATGTCGTCGGGCGTGACACGGCAGGGAAAACCTGCCCCGTCTTGTGCAGAGTGAACCAGAGTCAGTACAACGTTCAGGCCACTGTCACTGGCAAGACTGAACTGGCAAGACCGAACTGAAAAGACTGAATCGATCAGTCATGACGTCTGATCATGTTCTGAGCGGAGCCTTACATCCTTTGTCAAGCGATCTGGCTTGCTGCACTGCGTGGTTGGGGATGGTTGAAGACAGGCATGAACTCTTTCCCTGACCGGTGCAAGCCTTAAATTCAAACAATGAAGGAACCCACTCTCATTGTCAGAACGCTCATTAGCGAGCTTCGCGAAGAGATGTCTGAAGCAGCAAGGGAACTGCTTAACAGAGCCACCTGGGATTTGCAGTGCCCTGTAATTGTCATAGATGCCAGAGAGCATCCCAAACGAGTTCTCAAGACATCAGTGAGAGGTCTCACAGGCACGATCACCACAAGCAACGTGATCGACAATCCATTGCTGCGGACGTTTCTGGCGCGTTTCAAGCAGGTTGGCGCCGAGGAAGCCCTTGATGAATTCATGCATGGACCGGAAGCAGAACACTTCTCAAAGCTCTGGGATCGCTATACCGATGAACGCCATCAACATGGAATCGCTGTTTGGTCGTATTCCGAAGCTGCGAAATTCGCCCTCAAATCGAAGCAGTGTTTTGAACAAGGGGAGATTGCCTGCGTTGCCATCACGGAGGGGAATGAAACGGAAGATCACGGCGTTCTCACTTTCTCGGTGAATTCCAGCTGGCTCTCCTGATTGCAGCAATCCACAAAGATGAATGCTCTTTCGAGAGAATGGAATAAGTTTCCCCGACTCGGACCAAAGCGAAAACGCGCATGTCATCAAATCGAGCCCGTCTGGACGTCTTGGTGTCTGAATGCCGAGAGATATTCGTGGAAGCAGCAATCAAGCTGAACGGGTTAAGCGCTTGGGATTTCTCCTGTCCTTGCGTTGTTCTCGATGGTCGTACGGATGAAATCAAAGCCGTGGTGATCGGCGTCGGAAGCATTGGCAACCTGGTTCCAACATCAGCCGCAATCGACAGCCCTGAGGTCAAGGAATGGCTTCGCATTGCAACGGAGAAAAGCCCCGAAGTGGCATTCACAGAGATGCTCAATGGCGATGAGGAACGCGCCAAACGATTCAATGAGGCTTACGAACGGCTGATTGAGGAGCGTCATGCCGGAATCAAAGGCCTTTGGTCTACCGATGATCTCTCCTCATTTGTATCCAGAAGTCAAGCGGCGTTCCCCAAGGCCATCAGCGCCGTTGCACTGCTACCAGGGCAAAAAGGTCAAAGTCACAGCATCTTCACATTCGAGAGCGACATCACATCTCTGCTGACTTGAAGATCACGAACAAACCAGGTTGATCCCTATCGGAATAGTGAAACCACCACTCCACTTTGAACTAAGAATCGAACTCACAAGGCCTGCTTTTATACATACTGAACTCCTTGAAGACGGCTTCAGCCTCGTAAAAGTCTTGGTCCTGTCTTAAAAAGTAGAGATGAGACTTCCACCATTCCCAAGTGTCTTCATGAATGTCTTTCTTAAGGAGATTCTCAAGAACTTCGCTGCTCATACCTCCCCTGCGAGTAACCGCAACCTAGAGAGCATCATTCCCGAGTCAATTGAGTTTCACAGGCCGTAACGCGATTGTCCTTAACTGTTCGATGTCGGGCAGGCGCTGCACAATCAACAGAGACTGCTGCAACCGAATCCACAAGCAAGAGGAGGGCTGCAGACCCAAACAAGCTTGAACTGAATTGAACTGACCTGGCCCAACTTCACCTGCTCAATCAGAACCCGTAGATCGCGGTTCAGGCTTCCATCAGCGTCACCACTTCACGGGTGTTTGTGGACAGATCCGCGGAAGCCAAAGTTGCCAATGCCCGTTTCACGGCGGCCTGACGTTCGCTGCCGTAGGTGCGCCAACGACTGAACACCTTGGCCAGCCGCGACGCTGTGATGGCGTTGCGCTGATCCACAGCGATGATCTGTTCAGCCATGAACTGATACCCACTGCCATCAAGAGCATGGAAGACACGTGGATTGCCCACGAGCCCGCCCAATACAGCACGCACGGAATTGGGCGCCATGGGGTCATAGCGAGGGTGTTCCAACAAGGCAGCAACCCTCTCAAGGGCATCCGCTCGCGGCGTTGAAGCTTCCAGCGAGAACCAAGTGTCAAAAATCACCGGACGCTCTTGCCAGCGATCGTGGAACGACTGCAAAGCCTGATCACGCTCGACACAGTCAAGCGGCTGCAATGCCCGCAGACCCGCTCGGGCCAGCGTCATCGAGGGGCCCTGGACAGCCTGAGCAGCATCAGAGCGCGCCTTTGAATCACCGGCAGCAGCCAGCCAGCTCCAGATCAGCCCCGTGAGCTGGCGCTCACCCTGGCCGGCAGGCCAAACCAGGTCCAGGCTGGACGCAACGCCATCCAGTCTGGACCTCAGCAAAGCTGCCAGCTGCGATCCAAGCTGCTCTCGCAGTTCACAGGCTGCGCGATCAAGCGCAGGGGGGTCGGCTTCGCGCTGAAGCGACTCGAGTTCGGCTGAACCGGGAAAGGCCAGGAGAGTGGCCAACACGGCAGGGTCCTGTTCTCCACTGCCAGCAAGCAGTTGGCGAAGGGCATCCAGCATGCTTGACTCCAGTTCTGCTTGAGGAGTTCCCGCAGCACGGGAGAGGATCAAACGCTTCCACAGCTGTTGGCCGGCATCCCAGCGCGCAAAGGCATCGTTATCCCCAGCAAACAGCGCAAACAGATCTTCAAGGGTCTGGCCTGCATCCCAGGTCACCGGGGCTGAGAAACGACGAAACAGCGAGACAACCGGTGGCTGCTCAGCAGGAGGCAAATCTTCCAGGACGATGGTCTTTGCCTCCTGATCAAGCACAAACAGCCGTTCATCTCCAGCACATCCGTCGGGTTGCAAGACAGACCAAAGCACAGGAATCACCAGTGCTTGCTTGCTTTCCTGCCCTGGAGTGGGGGGCGTTGATTGCTGCAGCGTCAGGCTCAGGCGTCCGGATTCACCATCCCAGACAGATTTCACTGCCACATGAGGCGTTCCCGCCTGGTGGTACCAAAGCCGAAATTGCTCAACATCAAAGCCAAGAGGCTGACCATCAGCACCGGCACCATCGACAATCGCCGCAACAAAATCCTCTGTGGTGGCGGCTTCTCCATCGTGACGCTGGAAAAACAAGCTCATACCCCGCATGAACCGCTCAGGCCCCAGCAGGGTCCGCAACATACGAATCAGTTCCGCCCCTTTTTCATAAATCGTGGTGGTGTAGAAATTATCGATGGCTTGATAGGAGTCCGGCTTCACAGGGTGAGCTGTGGGACCTGCATCCTCACGGAACTGAGTATTGCGAAGCATCGCTGCATCTTCTATTCGTTTCAAGGGTTCGGAATGAAGATCGGCGGTGAAGCACTGGTCACGAAAAACGGTGAGACCTTCCTTGAGCGACAACTGAAACCAATCGCGACAGGTGATTCGATTACCAGACCAGTTGTGAAAATACTCATGTCCAACAACACTTTCAATTCGCTCTAATTCACCATCAGTTGCAGATTCAGCATCAGCAAGAACCAGTTTCGAGTTGAAAATATTCAAACTTTTGTTTTCCATTGCACCCATATTGAAGTGGCGTACTGCAACGGTATTGAATTCATCAAGGTCGTACTCGAGTCCATAGACAGACTCATCCCATTCCATGGAACGTTTCAACGACGCCATGGCATGGGCCGTGAACGGCTCATCACCTGCCTCCACATGCAGACGCAAGGTCACCTTCCGACCGGAAGCCGTCACGTAATGGTCTCTGATCTCGCGCAGGTCCCCCGCTACAAGAGCAAATAGATAGGAGGGCTTTGGAAATGGATCTTCCCAGACAACCTCATGTCGCGAACCATCATCGAGAAGAGCCGATGCACTGATTTCATTTCCATTCGAAAGCAGCACTGGAAACCGTGTTCGGTCCGCCTCAATCCGAACCCGATAGCGACTCAGAACATCAGGACGATCTGGATGAAAGGTGATCCGTCGAAACCCTTCGGCCTCACATTGCGTTGTGAGCATTCCGCCGCTTTCATACAAACCCTCGAGTGACGTGTTGGCCTGTGGATCAAGACGACTGACAGTCGTTAACGTGAATGGTTGAGTCGGTGGTTCAAAAATTTCCAGCTGTTCATGGTTCAAGCGGTAGGAGCTGCTCTGAAGGGTGTGCCCATCAACAGCGATTGAAATCAATTCAAGATCAACTCCATGCAAAATCAGAGGTGTGGTTGCCTTGGGCTCGGAGGGCTCTAAGTGCAGGTCGGCCGTGACCAGAACAAAATCGGGCTGATGCACCACCACATTCAGCTCAACCCTGGGAATAGAAAAAGGGAACGGTTTGTAATCGGATAGACGCTGGGCTGGGGCAACCCCCGCCCAGCTGATGGTCGACTCAGAGGATGCGGTGGAAACCATGGACAGCTCACTCTTTGATCATCCTGACTCGTCCGATCAACAGATGGCGGGAGGGAAAACCTCACCAGTTTGCGGACTTCTGAGTTTTAGCGACGAATTGGCAAACAGAGGTGCAGAGTTGGTGGATTGGTCTCTGAAATCAAGCCGACCTGGTGATGACCGACAGGTCATGCGGGTGCATTTAAAAGCGACTAGCTCAGAGCTGCGGTGCACTGATCATTACTGAGACTTGCCAGACACCTACAAAGAAAACATGAATCCATTGTAATGCAGCCAATCTCAACTTTTAATCGACAAGAAGAGATTGGCTTATAGATTAATGCCCCCTGCTGAACTCACTCAAAGAACCTGATCTCAACCAAAAGATCAGAGTAGATCAGGTGAAGCAATGGTCAGCTTCCAGGCTGAGACTTCAGCAGCTTCTCTGCTTTTGTAACCTCTTTTTTGTAATCCTGAGGCAAGTCCTTTCCACAACGAACGCCGACGACAGGCAATAATTGCATCGCTAGACCATTGGCAACTTCCTCAGAAGTCAAAGCCTGTCCGTTCTTGACCCCTGAAATTTTGGACCCGTTGACTTCCTTGATGTAGCTCACCATTGGCACCATGTTGGCCTGCATTGCAGTCAAGAATGGAACCTTGCTTTTCGACAAAATGCACATGTTGATCGAAGCGACTGAAACCATTCGCTCGATTTCAATCGCTGTGGCCGGGGATTTCGCTCCACCTGCCCCTTGAGCGAATGCAATGGAAGTATTGAGAGGAAGCGCTGCGACCAGCAGAACAGTTCTGAACGCATTGGAAAGACTGGGACGGGGGATACGCACTGACAGACTTAGGGGAGCGGTCCCATGCTGCCTCATACCAGCTGAAAATGGCTAGGTATTTGTTGCGACAAGATCAATCCCAGACCAACAGCAAAGTGCTCAAAATCTGGGTATGCAGTGTTTTCAAGCCGAGAACAGAACAAAATTGATTCCAGTGTTGACAGCTCGGCACTCAGATCAAGCCACTAGTAGGCGGTCAAAATTTGATGGATAGCTGATCACAAGCAAACGTCTCGAACAACACCTGACGGATTCACGCCATATGGCTGGTTTGGATCAAATGAGAAGCACTGCAACAAGGCTGAGAAGCTTGATCAAGCCATGTTCAAGGCCTCAGCAAGATCCAAACAAAAGGCCGTTCAAAGCGCGACAGGAGAATCTGTCACTTGTGAACCGCGAAAGACATCGCCAACGGGAATGCCTAGGAACCAGGCGAGGACGCCTAGGACTGCACAACTCAATTCGAGTCAATTGGAGCCGAAGCATCTTCAAGACGGGTTTCGTGGTGATGTTCCACGATTTCCAGATCACCTTTCTGCCAGCTGTAGATGGCGCGCGATCGGAAACGATCCTGATCAATCAGACGTGTGTATTCCTGGACATCCCAGTCGAGGTAATGCGATTCGAACACCACCTCGTGTTCATCCACCTGACGAATCCTCGTTCGCGACTCGACTTCTTCGAGATAGGCACGACTACGCAGCAACTGGTGTCCCATCAGTGTTGCTTCCATCACCCCTTCACGCTGATAACGGGGTTTGCGATCAAAGAAATCTGTTTCGTGTTCAGGCCACCAGCTCATGCGGTAGTGAGGCTTGCCCACCCTCGATTCCGCAAAGATCTCCACCCGGATCATCATGTCCAGGAACAGGACCTCCTCATTTTTGAAAACGTATTGGCGTCGTGACCGCCATAGGCCCAGGTTTCGTGCAAACCAACGCCTGAGATTGCTGTCGAGATAAACCCGCTGCGAAGCCGGAGACTCACCGTCCGGGGGTGGAGCACCACGGCTTTCGACAGGGAGAAGGGCCATGCAAAGTCCTGACTGACAACAGTCTGTTCAAAATCGTCTTAGCGGTTCTGCTGACCTTTGCAAAAACCCATAAGGTAAGGCTCATCTTTTGGAGCAACACCTGGTGGGCGGGATCGATCCCACACCACGTCAGCAGCTGACTCTGCTCCTGGTCGCAGGTCGTCACCATCTCTCCAGCGGGGATCTGCGTTCGCTGATCCAGTTTCTGGAACAGGAGGACTGCGGTTTTGACGTGACACTCCAGGTTGCTGATCCTGTCGAGCACCCGGAACTGCTGGAACTTCACCGGTTGGTTGTCACACCTGCTCTGGTGAAGCTGCAACCCATGCCAAAGCAGGTCTTTGCAGGAAGCAGCATTTTCCAGCAACTACGCGGCTGGGTGCCTAGATGGCAGCAGGATGAGGTCGTGAGCGGTCTGGGCCTGAGCCTCAAGCCCACCGAGTTGGACGGAAGTCGTACTCAGCGGGAGCTTCAACTGGAGGATCAGCTGTTGGTTCTGCGGCAGGAGAATGAAACGCTGATTGATCGTCTGCAATCTCAAGAACGCCTTCTGAGAATGGTGGCCCACGAACTTCGCACGCCCCTGACGGCCGCGACGCTGGCACTGCAGAGCCAGCAACTGGGTCAGATCGATCTCAATCGATTCCGCGACGTCCTGAAGCGACGCCTCGACGAGATCGCACTTCTCTCCAAAGATCTGCTGGAGGTGGGAAGCACACGCTGGGAAGCTCTTTTCAACCCCCAACGACTTGACCTGGCCAACATTGCCGCAGAAGCAATTCTTGAACTGGAAAAGCTCTGGCTCGGTCGAGACGTAACCATCAACACAGACATTCCAGCCGATCTGCCAATGGTCTTCGCGGATCAGCGGCGCATGCGTCAGGTGCTGCTCAATCTTCTTGAGAACGCTCTCAAATACACCCAGGACGGCGGCACAATCGCACTCGCCATGGTGCATCGCACCAGTCAATGGGTGCAGGTAAGTGTCAGCGACAGCGGTCCTGGCATCCCCGAAGCCGAACAGCAACGCATTTTTCTGGACCGTGTACGACTTCCCCAAACCTCAGGAGGAACATCGGGCTTCGGAGTGGGGCTCTCCGTTTGCCGACGAATCGTTGAAGTTCATGGTGGACGCATCTGGGTTGTCTCAGAACCAGGAAAAGGAGCCTGCTTCACCTTCAATGTCCCTGTCTGGCAAGGACAAGGACAGGAGAACTTGATCACTGCCTTGACGGAGGGTCAGTCGGAACCGTAATTTCACTTGGTGCACGGGAGAACACCTGAGAGCACGGCCTCGCCCCCATCGTCTAGAGGCCTAGGACACCTCCCTTTCACGGAGGCGACAGGGGTTCGAATCCCCTTGGGGGTATTGATTGATTTGCTTTTCGCAGCAAAACATCTCATTTATGGATGTTTTTTTATGACAATTGATCAGCTTATGAGGGCCTCATTTAAGTGCCCCAAAAGGTTCAAGTAGAGAGAACCTTTTAGGCCTCACCGAAACGCCGGATAGTTTCTTCTTCAACTGCTAGAAGGTTGTCATTGAGATCTTGTCGCAAGCGTTGCTCGATCAGTGCAACGGGCATGCCCAGACATCCCTGAACAGTGAGTTCGTACAGCACCAGAGTTTGATCAGGAACAGCCTGCAAACGCCAGGCACCTTCAAAACGACGAAAATCACCTTTCAGCATTCTGAACTGAAGCAATCCTTCTGGACGATGCTCCGTGAGTTCAAGCTGCACTTCAGCTGAAAATTTCAGGCCTAAAACCAGTTGCTGACTGCCAACCTGCGCGAGAGTAACTCGATTTCCTGAACGCTCAATCAGCTTGCTACGGCTAAGATTGGGGATGAATTTGCTCAGCCCTTCGTAGTCAGTGAGCACCTGCCAAAGGTTGTCCACTGTCTGATCCGTTCGCAGCTGAACAGCCAAGCGACGAACACCCTGTGGCAGACGCTCGACAGTCTGTTCAATCGTCTGCTGACGACCTCTGGTTGCTCGCTGAAGGGTCGGCAAGGAGTCGGCGAAGTTCAACCTGAAAAATGTAACAACGGAATCCTAAAGAAAGTCAGGCTGAAGGCCAGACCGCAATCTGATGTGAGGGTCTGAACGACTTGGGCTTGCTCTTGATGACACGACTATGATCGCGCGATCTTTCAAGGGAACAGACATTCCATGCGTGTCAGCTCGGCGGGTACCAGCAGCTACAACGAACGGATGTTCACGCTGGTCGTTGTCTGGCTGCAGGCCGGCAAACACCTTCGATCGGAAGAGCGAATCACCGTTTCCTACGACCGCCTGCAAACAACTGTTCAGACCATTAATGGCAGAGGTGGCCGGATTCAGTCTGTGATTCCAAACAATGAGCCGATACAGGCAGGTGCACAGGCTACAAAAGCTACAACTGCTAAAGCTGTTGCTGCCAAGGCTTCTTCCTCGAGGGCTCCCGCCTCGAAGAGTTCTGCCAAACAGGCTGAAAAATCGGCAGCCGCAAAGGCTCCCGCTAAGCCTGCCTCCAAAGCAGCTGCAACTAAAGCTCCCACCAAGCCTGTAACCAAAGTGGATGCTTCCAAGGCTCCTGCAAAGTCTGCTCACCAATCGGTTCCCGTCAATCTTTACAAACCCAAAACCCCTTTTGTCGGAACCGTTCTAGGCAATTACAGCCTTCTGCAGGAAGGGGCGATTGGCCGCGTTCAGCACATCACATTCGACCTCAGTGGGGGTGATCCCCATCTTGAGTATGTCGAAGGCCAGTCGATCGGCATAATTCCCGAAGGGACCGACGCCAAAGGCAAGCCGCACAAGCTTCGTCTCTACTCAATTGCCAGCACTCGCCATGGAGATGACATGGCGGGCAAGACCGTTTCCCTTTGCGTCCGACAGCTCGAATACCAGAACGAAGCCGGAGAAGAGATCAAGGGTGTCTGCTCCACTTATCTCTGTGACATCAACCCTGGAGACAAAGTCAAGATCACAGGTCCTGTAGGCAAGGAGATGCTTCTTCCTGAAGATGAGGAAGCCAATGTCATTATGTTTGCCACTGGCACCGGCATCGCCCCAATGCGGACCTATCTGCGCCGCATGTTTGAAGCCGACGAACGTGACAAAAACGGCTGGAAGTTCCGAGGCAAGGCATGGCTGTTCATGGGTGCACCTAAGACGCCAAACCTCCTTTACGACGACGATTTCGAGAAGTATCAGGAGGAATTTCCTGACAACTTCCGCTACACGAAAGCCATTAGTCGCGAGCAGAAAAACACCAAGGGGGGTCGCATGTATATCCAGGACCGAGTCCTGGAGCACTCCGATGAAATCTTCTCGATGATCGAAGATCCCAAGACGCATGTCTACATGTGTGGACTACGTGGAATGGAACCTGGCATCGATGAGGCCATGACAGCTGCTGCAGCCTCCAAGGGGCTGGACTGGGCAGAGCTGCGTCCTCAGCTGAAGAAAGCCGACCGCTGGCACGTCGAGACTTATTGAGTCTTCAGGGTCTGATTCCCGACAAAAGCCCACCTTTCGGTGGGCTTTTTTTTGTTTTGGTTGTCCCGAGACGACGACAAAACATGGCGGGATGTTCTGGAGCACTGTCAGCACGGGGATTCCTGGTTAAACCTTCGTCAGAGCTTCCAGTGTCATGAGCGCAACGATGACAAACCCGCTGAGGGTCGGCCTGCGTCAGGAGCGAGTGATCGCCCCCCAATGCCTGGTGATCTTCGGTGCAAGTGGTGACCTCACGCATCGCAAGTTGGTGCCAGCGCTGTTCGAGCTGTTCAAACAGCGCCGCTTGCCAAGTGAATTCGCATTGCTGGGATGTGCTCGGCGCCCATGGAGTGATGAGGAATTCCGCCAAAAAATGGCAGAAGCCATGGAGAGCACGGTGAGTGAGAACCGTGCGGCCTGGGAGCAGTTCTCGGCTGGCATGTTCTACGAACCGGTGGATCTTCAGCAACCTGAGGACCTGGTGAAGCTCGGTCACCGACTCGACGAGATCGACAGATTGCGAGCCACCCGCAGCAATCGCACCTTCTACTTATCAGTCTCTCCAAAGTTCTATGGCAGCGGTTGTCGTGCTCTGGCTGATGCAGGCCTGCTGAAGGATCCGCAACGCAGTCGTGTGGTGATCGAAAAGCCCTTCGGCAGGGATTACGGCAGTGCTCAAACTCTGAATCGAGTGGTGCAAAGCTGCGGACAGGAAAATCAGATCTTTCGCATTGACCACTATCTGGGCAAGGAAACAGTCCAGAACATCATGGTTCTGAGGTTTGCCAACACCATCTTCGAGCCGATCTGGAACCGGAACTACATCTCAAGTGTTCAGATCACGGCGGCGGAAACGGTCGGTGTTGAGGAACGGGCCGGATACTACGAAACATCAGGCGCCCTCAGGGACATGGTGCAGAACCACCTGACCCAGATGCTGGCGATCACAGCCATGGAAACACCTGGACGCTTCGACCCTGAAGCCATCCGCAGTGAAAAGGCGAAGGTTCTTCAGGCAGCACGGCTGGCAGATGAAAACGAACCCTGGAATTGCTGCATCCGTGGTCAGTACGGCCCTGGTGGGACCCAGGACTCACCCTTGCCCGGCTATCGCCAGGAACATGGCGTGGATGCCAACAGCACGACAGAAACCTATGTGGCGATGAAACTGTTCATCGACAACTGGCGTTGGCAGGGTGTGCCCTTCTATGTGCGCACGGGCAAACGACTGCCCAAGCGTCTCAGCGAGGTCGTGCTCACCTTCAGAGAAGCACCGGTGCACCTTTTTGATGCCGCGGGTGGAGGTCCGACCGCCAATCAACTGGTTTTGAGAATTCAACCCGATGAAGGTGCTGAATTCCGTTTTGAAGTGAAGTCTCCAGGTTCCGGAATGCGCAGCCGACCAGTCGAGATGGAATTTTCCTACGACGAATCGTTCGGAGAGCCTTCCGATGAGGGCTATGTCCGACTGCTGGCCGACGCCATGCTCGGCGATCCCACGCTGTTCACTCGCAGTGATGAGGTGGAAGCGGCCTGGCGTCTCTACACCCCTCTTCTGGAGCTGATTGAAGACAGCCCCTGGCAGCTGCCGATCCACCCCTATGAGTCAAGAACCTGGGGACCGGCTGCATCCGATGCCCTTCTTGCCCGCGATGGCCTGCTCTGGCGTCGTCCTTGACCAGATCCGACTGACCACACCTGTCCCAATTAACTGGCTGCACCATGTCCCCCCAGCTCACGCTTCAAACCCCTCTCGAACTACCACCCTCTGAGGTACCTGGCTACCTAGAGCAACTCTGGTCGCGGGATCAGCCCAACAACGTCGGAGCACACACCTTCTGCCTGCTCGTCTGGCAACCGGCCTGGGTTGAGCAACAACTGGTGCGTACGGGCCGCCTGGATGGGCCGATCACCGGCGTGCAGAGATCGCAGCTGATTGCCGCAGGACGTCAGGCAGTTGTGGATGGCGATCTGCCCATCAGCACGCCACCGCTCACAGGAGCCGTGGCGACTTGCCTCAGCCAAATGGACGGAGGGCATACCAGCGAGGATCTGCGCGGCCAGCATGTGGATGCAGCTCTCAGCAACCTGCGCCCGCGGCGACTGATCACTCTGGCGCCAAGCCTCGATTCAGAACAGCCCCTTGAAACCCTGGTGGCTGCATACTGCCCGCTTCCTGAAGAAGGCGGTGGAACGGTCGCCTGCGGAGATGTGGTGGTGTTGCGTGGAGGCAAGCCTGCGCTGCAGCAGGGCCTCACAATTCTCGATCCTCTGTTGCCGGAGGAACTCCCCTCCTGGGTGTGGTGGAACGGAGCCCTCGATGAAGCCCCTGAGCTTCTGCAGCAACTTGCCAGCTCACCACGACGGCTGATTCTCGATTCCGCCCTGGGAGAACCTGGTTTCTGCCTCAACCTGCTGGCCTCAAGGATCGAAGCAGGGCAGGCGGTCAACGATCTCAACTGGCTGCGCCTTGGCAGCTGGCATCAAACCCTGGCCATGGTCTTCGATCCACCGCATCGCCGCGATGCACTTGGTCACGTGGTTCAGCTCGACATTGATGTCGAAGGCGACCATCCCGTCCAGGGACTCCTTCTGGCATCCTGGATCGCCGACCGTCTGAGCTGGGAGCTGCAGCACACCCAGCGCAACTCGGACCAGAGCATCAGCGCCAACTTCAGGCGCCCTGATGGCACTGATGTTCAGATGCGGGTGTCGCCGGTTCCCATGGGGCAACCCAGCATTCATCCCGGTCAGATTGTGGGGCTGCGCCTGATCTGCAAGCCGGACAACCAGCCTGCGATCTGCGTGATTCTCTGCGCTGAATCCGGAGGCTGCATGCGACTGGAAGCGGGTGGAATGGCCAGCATGGAACTGATTGAGGAAGTGGTTCCGGTGCAGCATTCCCCAGTGGAGGCGGATGTTTCTCGCCAGCTGGAAGGCGGCCACGACTCCACCAACCCACTGCTCGCTTCTGCGGCTCCACTAGCTGCCAAGCTGATCAGCTGAATCCCAGCTGAGCGGGGTCTCTCCTGTCGCTCCGCTCAAACCATCTCCGCTCACACCATGGCCTGCGTGATCGCTGCTCCGGCCAGCGGCAGCGGAAAAACTCTGCTGAGCCTCTGCCTGATTGCCTGGGCCCGCCAACTTGGGCACAGCATTCAGCCCTTCAAGGTCGGACCCGACTATCTCGACCCACAGCTGCTTTCGCTGGCGGCAACACTGCCCTGCCGAAATCTGGATCTCCCCCTTTGTGGCGATAACTGGGTTCAGCTCAGTTTCAACGGTTATGGCGGGCGTTCAGACATGACCCTGGTTGAGGGCGTGATGGGACTGTTCGATGGCATTGGAGCCAGCTCCGAGGGGAGTACGGCCGAAGTGGCGGTGAACCTGGACATTCCGGTGGTGCTGGTGGTGGATGCCGGAGGTCAGGCCCGTTCACTCGGAGCTCTGGTTCGAGGCTTCAGAGATCTCGATCCACGCCTCAACCTTGCTGGCGTTGTGCTGAATCGTGTGAGCAGTCCCAGACATCGGGAGCTGCTTGAGGAGGTGCTCACGGACATCGGCGTGCAATGCCTGGGCTGCCTACCGAAAGATCCCAGCCTGGAGCTTCCAAACCGGCATCTGGGTCTTGCTCCGGCCCATGAACTGAGCTGCCTGCAAAAGCGACTGGGTCACTGGGCTTCTCTGGCAAAGCAGCACCTCAACATGGACGTGTTTCGCACGCTCCTGCAGTCACCCAAGCGCGGTCCGGATCCGATTCAAAGTCTCTTCTCCCCAGCACCGGAGAGCTCACAACAACACGTTCTGCCCATCGCCGTCGCACAGGATGAGGCCTTCCACTTCCGCTACCCCGAGATGCAGGAGTGCCTGGAGCTGCTGGGGATGCCGGTGCTGCCCTGGAGTCCTTTGAGCGATGCCGCTCCACCATCAGAGGCGACCGGCCTGATCCTGCCTGGAGGATTCCCGGAGCTGCATGCAGAGCAGCTGAGCGAATGCAAGACAACCTTCTCATCACTGCACGCATGGCTTCGCGATAAGCCGATTTACGCCGAATGCGGAGGGATGCTGCTGCTGGGTCGAGGTCTGGCAGGTCCAGATGGAACTCTACACACAATGGCTGGTCTGTTGCCGTTTGAAGCCAGACTCGGAAGGCTACAGGTGGGCTACAGGCTGCTGGAGGCAAGAACAGACAGCCTGCTGTTGCGCAAGGGTGAAAGGCTCAGGGGCCATGAGTTCCACCGCTGGCAACTGTGCAGTGAATCAGATGAAAGCGTTGGCAGCTTTGGGCCGCTGTGGCAGGTTGAAGGTTGGAAAGTTGAGTGCAGAGCAGAGGGATGGAACCTGCCCAATCTCCACGCAAGCTGGGTCCACCTCCATTGGGCAGGATCCTCGATGATCCCCTGCAGATGGCGCGCCGCGCTCGGCTTCGCAGCGAAGCGGAACGTCGCCGCTTTGTGACCCGCAGCACCCGGCAACGGTCAGTCACCCTTCAGGAGCGCTGGCGTTTTCTCGTGGAAGGCACCGTTCAGGGCGTTGGCTTCCGGCAGGCCTGTCGGAGACGTGCTCTTGAACTGGGTCTCAGCGGTTGGGTCCGAAATCTCGATGACGGAAGAGTGGAAGTGCAGGCCGAAGGCGATCAGCTCCCCCTCAACGAACTGAGGCTTTGGTGTGAACAGGGTCCTAGCGAAGCGAGGGTTCGTCATGTCAGGCCCTGTCAGATGCCAATCACCGGTGCCGACTGGTTTGAGATCCGTCACTGACAACAAGGTCGCAAGCGATTGCAGGCGAAGCCAAATCAATCCCTGAAGGTCACAATCTGGAAAGAGACGGCTCCTTCTGGCCATGACACAACAACGCCAGCTCTGGCTCCTTCGCCATGGAGCCACCGAGTGGGCTCGCAACGGACGTCACACAGGTAACACCGACCTTCCTCTGCTTCCAGAGGGAGAAGACGAGGCACGTCAACTGGCTCCTGTGCTGAGCCAGCATAACTTTGCTGCCGTCTTCAGCTCACCTCTGCAACGCGCGCGCCAAACCTGCGAGCTGGGCGGACTGGGCGCAAACATGATGGTGATGAAGGAGTTACTGGAATGGAATTACGGTGATTACGAGGGCATCACCACTCCGGAGATTCAGCGCAGGGTGCCGGACTGGAGCGTCTTCAGCCATGGCTGTCCCAATGGCGAAGACGCTGAGGCCGTGCAAAAACGATGCGAAACCGCGATTCGGATTGCCTTGGAATCGCCTGGGGATGGAGATGTGGCGCTGTTTGCCCATGGACATATTCTGCGGGCCTTGGCCGGAACCTGGCTTGGACTGGGAGCCGTGGGCGGCAGGCTGCTGATGTTGAGCACCGGAAGTATCTGTGTGCTTGGTTTCGAGCATGGAAAGCATGCGATCGTGCGCTGGAATGCACCTGCTGACGGCCGGTTCTGATGAGCGACACAACCCTCTGGGCGGAACTGCTGGCCTATGGCACCGGCATTGGCCTCTCGCCGATCCATATCGCCGTTCTCCTACTGCTGCTCTTGGGTCCGAACCCGATCAAAAGAGGCGGATGGTTCGTCGCGACCTGGGTGATCACCACCCTTCTTGCCGCCACGCTGCTGGTGACGGTGGGGCATTCCCTTGTTCTGGACATGAGTCATGGCTCCCATCACCGCACGGGCCTGGATCTGCTGGCCGGCGGAGCGCTGGTCGCCATCGGTGGGCGGGAACTGATCAAATCCTTTACCGAGGGTTCGGAGCCGCCGTCCTGGACCAAAGGCATCGACCGTTTCCTGGCCATGCCGCTGCCGCTGCTGTTGTTGTTGGGTTCCGTCGGAGAATTCATCAGCCCCGACGACATCGTGCTGTTCGCCAAGTCAGCCGGTGTGGTTCTGTCCGCGCAGTTGCCCACCTGGCAGGAAGCGGTCGGCCTGGCTGCTTTCACATTCGGAGCAAGCCTGTTTCTGCTCACCCCTTTCTTGGCCGTGGTCATCGGCCGCGAGAATGTCGTTCCACTCCTCGAAAAAGGGAAAGAGGTGTTGTTTGCCCGTGGAAGCCTTCTGGTTGGTGGGGTGAGTCTCGGACTCGGGATCTACCTGGGATGGCAGGGCGTCAGTGGCATGACTGTGATCTGAAACGAATCACATGTCTTCAGAAGTCAAAGCCATGACCGACTAGCCCATCCCGCGCAAAGCCTTGCTCCAGGAGGCTGCATTGCGTTGGCTGTCACCCACCAAATAAACCCCATGCCTGGCACGACTGACGGCCACATAGGCCAGCTGTTGATGAAAAACCCGCCGATCAGGAGCGAGGCGATCAAGGCTGCGCGGGAACACATCATCAGCGACAAAAACCTCACCAAAGCTGCTGCCCTGACTGCGATGCACCGTGAGCACAGCAGCAGGCCCAAGCGATGCGAAAGCATCCCTCACCAGGAAGTAGCGGCGCCACAGCGGTCGCCCGCCACGTTTCCCCGCATTCCTTGCGTCCTGAGCCAGACGCTTCAGCAGTGCATCCAGGTGTTCCCTCGCCTGGCTGCCGGAGGGAGGCTGAAGGCGCAGATTGAGCTCGAGCTCACCGCTGCGAACCTTGGCGTTGAGGGTCTCGATCACCGGGGCGCCAAGACCGGCCAGTGACATCTGCGCTTCACCGGCAACTCCGAACTCCGCCAGATCGCAGCGTTCCGGCGACACGTCTTCAACGACGAGTTCTCGATTGGAACCCAGCACCAGGTCGGGCTCTTCACCGGTCTCGCCCCCGTCGCTAGACGCCGGTGCCATCACCGCTGTACGCGTGATCAACACCTCACCCGGCAAAACGGCCATCTGATCCGCCATCTCTCCATGAATGGCCCTGCGGGCATGGGGCACCAGGGCCTCCAGACGGCGGTTGGTGTAGCAGAGGATTCTTGCTGCATCAGGGTTATCCGAGGCCGCGGCCTGGCGCAGACCCTCCTGCGCACGCGACAACCAGTCGCCTCTGTTCAGCACACCCACCTGACCCAGATCCGAGCGCAAGGGTGGCAGCAGCGGCGGAACTTCGCAGGGCAAGCGACCGTCGCGCAGGCAGCTGGCGAGCTGAAGGACTGGACCCTGATGACGAACCACCTCGCGCAGACAGGCAGAAACAGCACGTTTCATGCCGAACACCGGGCTTTCGCTTTCACCCACAGGTGGCAACTGGGCCGGATCTCCCACAAAGACCAGTCGTGTCTTGAACGGGTGGGCACACTGCAAGGCGATCGAGAGCAACGAGCTGTCGACCATCGAGGCCTCATCGACCAGCACCAGACCGAGATGCTCCAAAGCTGCCGCGGTTTGTTCGGTGGATTCACACAGCTCCCGATCACCCTGTCGCTTGAGCTTCAGACGCAGCAAGCGATGGATTGTGGAGGGGTACCAGGTGGGCTGAAGACCTTCAAGGTTGAGGGCCTGTCGTAAAACCCCAACAGCTTTATGGGTTGGTGCCACAACGGTCCAGCAGAGACCGCTGCTCTCCACCTGCCTCAGCAAACGCATCGACAGGAAGGTCTTGCCGCTGCCGGCATAGCCGCTGAGGACAAAAGGAAGGCTTGCATCCTTCTGCTGCAGCCAGTCGGAGAAGGCCTCTGCCGCCTTGTTTTGATCCTCGGTGAGGCTCAGTTCAGCGTAGGGAAATGATGTCACCCCAGAGCGTTGGTGATCAGTTGCGTCAATTGAAGCGGTGATCCCAGATAATCGAGACCAAGCAAAGCAATGGTGGGGCCCAGCAAGCTTCCGACCAGCACTTCCGTTCGGGAATGTCCAAGCCGTTGCTTGAGTGGTTTCTCGAAGGGTGTCTTCCAGAGAGACTCCGGCAAGGCATTGACCCGTTCAGCGGTGAAACCGGCAGCACGCCTCACACCGCTGGCGTCGTACATCACCACGAACGCCACAGTGGCGGCAAGGGCAAAAACAGAAGAGGCGAATCCCTCCTGCCAGCCCACCGCCGCGGCCGTCCCGCTCACCAGTGCTGCATGACTGGACGGCATCCCACCGGTTTCGAACAGAACCGCAGGCCTCCAGCGGCGAAAGACGACGAGTTCAATCAGCAACTTCGACAGTTGAGCCAGTCCGCAAGCTGCAAGCCCCCAGGCCAGCACTCCATTGTCCAGAATCTGAAGGTGGATGCTGAGAGAGACGTCATCCATACTCAACGATCCCTGCTGGCCACGTAATCGGCCAGAGCCAGCAGAGGTTGGGCCTTGTCCTTCCAAGGCTGCAGAGCGGCTTTAGCCTCTTTCACCAATTCCAGGGCTCGGGTTCTCGAAGGCTCCAGTCCGAGCAGTTTTGGATAGGTGGTCTTGTCCGCCAATAGATCCTTGCCCGCCGTCTTGCCCAGGACTTCACTGCTGGCAGTGACATCGAGAATATCGTCCACAATCTGGAACGCCAGGCCGATGCCATTGGCGTAGGTGCACATGGCCTGCACCTGGGCATCACTGGCGCCACCGATCAAGGCGCCGGTGACCACGCAGGCTCTCAGCAGCGCAGCGGTCTTATGCAGATGGATGTATTCCAGCGTCTCGAGGTCGACCTGCTTGCCTTCGCATTCGAGATCAACCACCTGTCCGCCCACCAGGCCAGGCGCTCCCGAGACCATGGAGAGCTCTCCAACCACCTTCACCAACCTCTCGGCAGGCACATCGGCACTGCGCACCGCCACCATCTCGAAAGCGCGGCTGAGCAGAGCATCACCGGCGAGAATGGCCATGGCATCGCCGTAGACCTTGTGATTGGTGGGTCGACCACGCCTGAGATCGTCGTTGTCCATCGCCGGCAGATCGTCATGGATCAGCGACATGGTGTGGATCATCTCGACCGCCACCGCAGTTGGCATGGCCAGCGAGGCATCACCACCCACCAGCTCACAGGCTGCAAGACAGAGAATCGGGCGAAGTCGCTTGCCTCCTGCCAGCAGGGAATAGCGCATCGCATCCCTGAGAGATTCCGGCCGTTCAGGCCCCATCGAGGCGTCCAGGGCGGCTTCGACCCGCTCGCGGGACTGGTTCAAATAAGCCTTGAAATCAAAGCTCTGCTGAAGCTCACCCGGCGGCGGAACGCCTTCAGGGCTGGTCGCCGTGGCGGTCATGGGGAGCGTAATGCTGGGCGAATTCTGTCAGGCCGACGGGCCCGCGAGCACCATCAGATGATCAAGTCAGCCAGATCGTGATCGACCCCGTGGCGACGGCACCAGGCCACAACGGTGTTGACCAGCAGCATCGTGACGGTCATGGGGCCAACGCCTCCGGGCACGGGCGAGAGCGCTGCGGCAATGGGTTCCAGCTCTGCGGCCTTGACATCACCACAAAGACCACCCTCAGGACGGCGGTGGATCCCAACATCGACCACAACCGTGCCGGGGCTCACATGCTCGGCTCCCAGCATTTCCGGACGACCGGCTGCCACAACGAGAATATCTGCCTGACGAGTGAGGGCAGCGAGATCCCCGGTGCGCGAATGCGCAATGGTCACCGTTGCGTTCGCGGCCTGAAGCATCAATGCCATGGGCTGCCCCACCAGAATGCTTCGTCCGACCACCACCGCACGACGCCCCGCAGGATCGATGTCAGCACTGCGCAGCATGGCCATCACACCGGCTGGAGTGCAGCTGCGGGGGCCCTGCTCACCCTTGAGCAACCGGCCCAGATTCAGCGTATGCAGACCATCGGCATCCTTTTCAGGATTAATCGCTGCCAGCAGAGGGGTTTCATCGAGTCCCTGCGGAAGGGGAAGCTGCAACAGGATCCCATCCACCCTGGGGTTGTCATTCAACGCATGGATTGCCTCCAACACCTGCTCAGCCGAAGCATCTGCGGGAATGTGAGCTCCATAACTCTCAACGCCGATGCGGGCACAGGCCTTTTCCTTGTTAGCCACGTAGACCGCACTGGCTGGATCATCACCCACCCGCAGAACAGCCAACCCCGGCGGGCGACCGGCGGACTGACTCGCGGATTGGATCTGAGACTGCAGCCTCAGCTCGAGCGTCTTGGCCAGGGCCTTGCCATCCAACCTGAGGGCCATTGACATCCGATGCACTTGAATCCAGCATGCCGCTCCGACAGAGCTAGCGTCTGTTCTGGATGCTCCCGGCTGACTTGCGTTCGCATCGCCTTGCACGTCTCTGGAGGTCCTGGCTGAGGAGCGAATCACCGCGGAGACCGGTGCTGCGCTGGAACCGGCTGCAGAAAGCCACACTGCTGATCCTCTGTGTCCTGGTGGCACTGGTTTCCAGCTGGCCCTGGCTGGTGGAGCCCGACCTTCGACCAGGTCTGGCGGCCCCCTTCGATGCAGTGGCCCCGAAAAACGCAAGAGTTGTTGACAGCGAAGCTCTGGAACAGAGGCGTTCAAGCCTGGGATCCAGCACCGTCGTTCAGGTTCTGGATCCTCAGGAAAATGAGCAGATCCGCATGCGGCTGGAGCGACACCTCAGCGAATTGGAGCGAGTTGCCAAAAGCAATGACGCCGAGCGAATCGGGCCTGTGAATCTGTCTCCGGATGAGCAGCTCTGGCTGGAAAATCGAACCCAGGATGAGCGTCGGGACTGGGACATGGTTCTGCGCCGGGCGCTCGACAGGATGTTGAGTCAGGGGCTGGTCAATACCCTGGCTCAGGAGCAGCTTCGACGGGCCAGCGACCTGCAGCTCGAAGATCTGAACACAGTCTCGAAACCAGGTCGCAGCCTGGGCAGCAAGGTGCTGACCACCACGCTTCAGGGCGCCAGCAACCTGCAAACCGATCCGGTGAGGAGCCAGCGACTGATCGAGGACCTGATCACCCAACAAGGCATCCCCACCATTGAAGTGAATCGAGGCGATCTCATCACCCGCAAGGGGGAGTCGATCAGCTCACAGGCCTATGACGTCCTCGATTTTTTCGGGATGGTGAATCGCCGTCCGAAGCTGGGCATCTGGATCACTCGGTTCACAGAAGCACTCGCCAGCTGTGGGGTTCTGCTGCTGGTCATGCGCCGAGAACGTCCTTGCTTGGAGGCACCCCATGGCCTGCTCGCTCTGGGGCTGTTGCTGCTGAGCCAGGCCTGCAAACTGTGGTTCGGCGCCTCAGTGAGCCCTCTGGCTGTGATCGTGCCGCCCACCCTTCTCCTGGCTCAGGGCCTAGGCACAACCTGTGCTCTGGCCTGGATGGCTGTAGCCAGTCTTCTCTGGCCCACACCGGTTACAGGCCTTGGCGAAGGGCGCCTGCTGATTGCCGCAGCCACGGCCACCGTGGCTGCCTTACAGGCAGGTCGTCTGCGCAGCAGAGCCCAGCTGCTGCAACTCGCTGTCTTGCTGCCGGTGGGCGCATGGCTGGCTGAGCTGGTGCTGATGAGCCGAGATGGCCAACCGCTTGCAGGAACATGGATTCGCCTGCCATCCGATGCCGGTGAACTCGCATCGGAAGCTCTGCTGCTGGGGCTGGCGATGATGCTGACGATCCTGATCATTCCTCTGCTGGAAAGCTCCTTTGGGTTGCTGACAAGAGCGCGGTTGATGGAACTTGCCGATCAGGAGCGTCCATTACTGCGGCGGCTCTCCTCAGAGGCCCCAGGCACCTTTGAACACACACTGATGATCTGCGGTCTGGCCGAGGAGGGTGCGCGGTCGATCGGCGCTGATGTCGACCTGATCAGAACAGGTTCGCTCTATCACGATGTGGGCAAGCTTCATGCCCCCAACTGGTTCATCGAAAATCAGACCAGTGGAGAGAATCCGCACACTCAGCTGAACGACCCTTTGGCCAGCGCTGGAGTGCTCCAGGCACACGTTGATGAAGGGCTGAAACTGGCACGACGACACCGGCTTCCTCGGCCCATTGCCGACTTCATCCCTGAACATCAGGGCACGTTGCGGATGGGGTATTTCCTGCATCAAGCCCGTCAGCAGAACCCTCACATCTCGGAGAAACGCTTCCGCTATCACGGACCGACGCCTCGCTCCAAGGAGACAGGGATCATGATGCTGGCGGATGGATGCGAGGCGGCGTTGCGCTCACTGCCGCCTGACACAAGTGATCAGGAAGCTCGTGACACGGTCAAACGGATCGTGGAAGCACGAATCAGCGACGGCCAACTCAGCCAGAGCAGCCTCAGTCGGGCCGAACTGGAGCTGGTCATGCAGTCGTTCGTCCGCGTTTGGAGAAGAATGCGTCATCGCCGCATTCCCTATCCCATTCCGGCAAAGCGCAGCTTCTCCGCTTGAGCCCCGTCCGCCTTTATCCCGTAAGCCCTTGCCCCTACGCCCATGCCCAGGGGGGGAGTGCAGAGCGAACACGAACCCTTCGATGGTCAAAAGGGTCCTGAAAACTCAGCGCATAAGCATGCAGATGCATCGGGCCGGGCGCGTCGGAGGAGGTGTAGATGCGATCAGCACGGATGGGGGCATCCACGGCAGCCAGATGAGCACGCAACTGATGGGAACGCCCGGTCAGAGGCCGCAACCAAAGGCGCGTGCAATCGATTGACGGCGTCCACTTGCGCCAGAGCGTGCAACAGGGCTTGCCATCAGGATGCGGTCCATAAACAGGCGGCTGTCGCTGCAGCCTGGCCAGGGGAAGCTGAATGCTTCCTCGCCTGCCTGACAAGGGCCTGACCACATCAGCGAGATAAAGCTTCTGAACTCTGCGGACAGCAAACAGAGCACTGAGCGACCGCAGGCTGCTCTGATTTCTGGCCACAAGGATGAGTCCAGACGTATCCCGATCGAGGCGATGCACCAACCGAAGCTCAGGGCAGCAGCCCTGAAGTCGTGTGATGAGGGAATCGCTTTGATGGCAACCGAGGCCAGGCTGACTCAGCAGGCCGGATGGCTTGTCGACCACCAGATACTGAGGATGTTCGAGCACAAGTGAACAGCCCGCGAGCTGAGGAAGCTTTGCCGCCAAGACATCAAAGCCTGACGCCACGCCGGTGGGCAGGGCGGCACCAGTAGATCAGCGCCAGCACATTGATCAACCCAAGCAAGACAGGTCCCAATCCCATCGTCTGCGGCTCCAGCCCCAGAACCAGGCGAACGAGGCCATAGGGGATGGCTCCTGCAAGGCTCATGGACAGAGCCACAATCGCCAGAATCACTCCCCAGCGTCGCTGCGCCAGCAGGCCTGCTGAAGCCACAATGCCCACAATCGCAGCAGGCCAAGCCAGAGAAAAGGCAACGCTGATGTTGGTAATAGCGATGCCGGAGGAGGTCCCTTCTCGAAATGCCAGGAGACCGATCACTGGCAGCGCGATCAGGTTGGCCACCAGACCGAGCCAGGTCATCAACCAGTAGCCGTTGAGCCGCGGACCCATGGAGAGATGCCACACATCTGCACACCGTAAGGTCCGTGCCCCATCCAGCTGGGCGCGTTTCGCTCGGACGAGCAAGCTGATCCAGCTTCGGATGGGAAACCGCTCAGGGCTGAGAGCCAAGAGCAGCAGGTGGTTGAGTCACCTTGCGATCATTCAGACGTTCGGCGCAGAAACTGCGAAACAGAGCTTCCACTTCATCGGGAGGCATCCCCTGCACTAGACGTGCCTCAATTTCATCGCGGCGCTGCGACTGGTGATAGAGACGCAGCTCCTGGAAGGTGGTTCTGGATTGAGCCTCGATGCGCGCGAGGGCATTGCCGACCTGGTGATCAGCGAGCAACGGCCCGCCATGACAGTGCTGCATGACATGGGCTGATTCGTGGGCGAGGACCACCCAGACCTGCCTTGGATCGTCCTCGATGTTGTTGGCACAAAGCAGCAGGGCATTACGAGGGGCATGAAAGGCACCCAGAAGGGCCGACGGACAATCCTTGGCCACCAGAGTGTTGGTCCCCGCTCGACGAATAAGAGCGGCATAGCTTCCTATCCTGTCCCAGGTCTCAGCCTTGGACGATCCGGAGAAGAAAGGAGCGACCAGAGTCAGCACCAGCACCGTCAAGGCACGCACTCGAACCGACAGAGCCAGACCCAACAAACCACCCTCTCCAGTTCCTGGTCTCATTCAAGACACGCTGGACGAAAATGGCATCCCTCCCGCCGCAATTCACGGCATCAGGCGATTCACGCTGTTCACCTTGTCGCGAAACGACTGGATGCGATCAATGCGCGTGTTGACGCGCAGCGTGGCGTGAACCCGCGGCACTCCTTCCTGGTGGAGGCGCTCATGGCAGGCTTTCACACAAGCGAAGACCTCATCCCAGTCCCCTTCGATGGCTGTGCCATCAGGTCCGAGCTGATGATCCAGCCCGGAGGCGTTGATCACCTGTTGACACAGTGCGATGGAAGGCCCAAGCGACACACCAACCCCCAGTGGGACCAAACACAGATCAACGCTGACCCGCATGAGTCGCTCCGCAAACCCCCTAATGGTTGAGCCGGATCAAGCAAGGATGCAAGCGACGCGGCTCAGGACACTCGACGCATCAGCAGGATCACGCCCAAAACAAACCCTCGAGCAAACAATTTCTCAGGGAGCCCCGACACCACTCCCGGACTCCAAAAGGCAGGCACTGGGATAACCAAGAGTGCGCCATTCCCCGCAGCGGGTCTGCACTTCCAAAGCAATCCCACGCTGAACCACCGACATCGAACGCCCCTGCCCAGCGCACCAGCGGCTGGCCGCCGCTTCCGCCGCCGCGATCGATTCATAGGGAGCGTCTAAAACCGGATGCGGTTGCCCGTCCAGAGCCACAAGTCTGTACAGGGGGCAACCAGACTCAGGCATAGGTCCACTTTCACATCTGTCTACAGTGTTCCACGGCACAGGGGGATGAGCCATCCCGGAGCATGTGCCTAGCCCTCGTTGCGCGATGCCAAGCCAAGCTCTCACTGACGCCTACGGAACACTTCTGAGCCGCGCTCCCGCGCCTCTGTTCGCACGAGCAAGACAGCTTTATCTCAACAAATACTGCCTGGATGGACGGACGACCCAGAGCAAACTGCGCCTGTTCGTCGTGCAAGAGACCCTCGATGAACGGGTGGAAACCGATCAGGATGCAGGCCCTCTCGGCAGGATTGCCACACTTCAATCCAGCACGGAGGAACTGGCGCTCGTGAACTGGCAGCGTGACGAGCACCCTGGGCAGACGTTGATTGAGACATACCTCCAGCAAAGCTGGCAGTTGCGACCCTCTCTGATCACTGCAATCGCAGAACCCTGGTTCCGCAACAGCGGCTTTCAACTCCGCATCACCTTGCAGCAGCCCCTGACCTGGGTCCGGAGCAGCCGATATCAGGAGATTGATAATCAGTCAGGCAAAGGAAAACCCACGAAAAGCTGAAGTCACAGTTACCAGCTGCACAAAGCTGGCTAGGCAGAGTTCATGTCTCGCAGAGATTCATGATGAGATCTTCACTGCTTGAGCGGTATGTTCTGCGCTATGCGAACTCCGGTCATTACCTGCGGGTCAACGACGAAAACCAGGAAATTGAGCGCAGCTCCAGCCCTGAATCAGCATGGGAGTTTCATACGCATGAAGGAGCAGTGACGCACGCACTCTGGATCGGTGAAGTCTTTGGCCAGACGCCGGACGTGGTGAAAATGGTTTGAACATGTTGGGGAAACAGTTTCCAGACAAAGCGCTTTGATCTCACTCAGCACCTCTTCTCGTTGTTTGAGCAGCCTGAAATCAAGTGTGTTCAATGCCTTGACTCCAAACAGATCTTGATCACCTTGTCGGCAGGGCTGAGGTTGAAATCTGATCTCCACTCAACCCTGAATGAAATGCCTGAGACGCCTGGACTCATCAGCCATACGCCTTTGCAGCTCTGCGGACGGAGCATCGGAATCTTCCCTTAACTGAGCGCTGATCACGTCGTCTTCCGTGATCGAAAGACCACGCTCACGTCCGAGCTGGATCAGGGTTTCGACAGACACAGGCTCTGAGAGCCGCTGAGCCAGGTCCTGCTCGTCTTGGCGTTGCTGGAGAAGGGTATCGAGATCCTGAAGGGACATAAACAGCAGCGTGCAGTGATCAGATCCCATTCCACCAGACCATTGCTAGACATCGCGAAGGACTTGTGAAGACCATGAGGACCACCGGTTTCACGACTGCTCTGTTCGGCCTGAGTGTTGGTCTGATCAGCCTTGAAGCTGGCTTATCAGGGGCACAGGCTGGTTGCAACTTCCTCCCCCCGGTCGGCGGAAACGGAAGCAGCAACATCGTCAAAAAACGGGTGAGCAGAGAGAAGCTGATCGGCCGTACCAACTGGAACACAGACTTTGCTGTCAATGCTCCGTACAGCAGTTTCAAGCTTTTCTTCACAGCGGACTCCACTGCCAGCGGCACCTATCCAGTTGAAGCATTCCTGAAATTCACCGACGGCAGCAATCTGCGCGTGGTGAAGGAGTCAATGACTCCTCCAATCGGCACAGGCAGGCAATTCGGACCGTTCACCGTTCCCCAGGGCAAACAGGTCAGTCAGGTGAACTTCAAGATCGGAGCAGGCAGCGATCCCAACTCAACAGGATTCAGCTACCGCATTTCCGTTCAGGGCTGCAACTGATCCATTCCAGAGAGCAATGCGTGATCGCCTCTGGATTGTCATCCCCGCAGCGGGATTTCCATTCCTGCTCGTGCTGTTCATTGTTCTCTGGCAGTCTCTGCAACAACAGAACCGCACAATTCAGAACCTGGTGAAGCAGCTCGACGGACTCGAAGGTGTCGAGCTGCGTAACAGGGAAGGGAACCAAGCCCTGATCGAACAGCAGCTTGAGGTTCTCCAGACAAGACAACAAAAGCTGCAGAGGCAGATCAGCAATCTGGAAAGCTGGCAGCGTGCTTCCGGTGATCGGGAACGGACCCTCTGGAACAGGCTCGAAACACCGTTCCCACCCACTCTGGGTTCCGACCTTACCGACGAGCGGGACATTGAGCGAACAACACCACCCGAACTGCCTTCATCTCCACAGCTTTCATCACCACGGCCTTCATCTCAGCAGCCTTCATCTCGACAGCCTTCATCTCAGCAGCCAGTGATCAGCCCTTGACCGCATCGCCACTGGAACTGGGAAGAATGAAGCGCTGCAGAAGAATGAACAGCAGCAGCACCGGAAGGATGGAAATCACGGATCCTGCGGCCACAATTCTCCAATCGAGAGAAAAACTGCTGGCCAGCTGCTGCAGACCCAGCGGCAACGTGAACAGCTGAGGATCATCCAGAATCACCAGCGGCCAGAGGAAATCGCTCCAAGTGCCGATGAAGACAAACATGGCCAGGGTGATGAGATCAGCTCGTGCGGCTGGAATCATCACATTCCACCACTCACCGAGCTTGCTGCAGCCATCCATTCGAGCGGCCTCTTCCAACTCAGCCGGAACACCGAGAAAGCTCTGACGTAGGAGATACAACCCGAAGGCGGTTGCCGCCTGGGGAATGACAAGAGCCATCAGGGTGTTGCGCAGACCCAGCTGCACCATCAGGAGATACAGGGGGATCATCACCACCTGAAACGGAATCAGGATGGTGGCGACCACCAAGCCCAGCACCAAGCCACGGCCGGTGAAGCGCATTCGTGCCAGGGGGTAGGCCGCCAGGGAGCAGAACAGCAGATTGGCCACCACAGCCAACAGGCTGACCACTGTGCTGTTGAACAGATAGCGACCCAGTGGGTTGTCTCGAAACAGCCGTCCGTAGGCATCAAGGCTGGGTTGCAAGGGCAGCAGCGCTGGAGGGCTCGTAAAAATGTCCTCTGCAGGGCCCTTCAGAGACGTGCTTACCAGCCAGAGAAGGGGCACAAGCACGACCAGTGCCAGCAACAGCAGTATCAGCAGCTGGAGCAACGCCCCGGCACGAAGCCCAGCTTTGCCCGCTGGGTCTCGAGTGACGGAGGACTGCATCAATTTCAGAGAGTGGGGCGGGCTTCAAGAGGTGCGGTGTCCCTCTGCGGATGCAAAGCCTGTTGTGCAGACCCAGCCACCAGACGGTTCAGAGCATTCACGAATGCCTGAGCCGCAGCCACCACCACATCCGTATCGGCGGAATGACCCGAATACAACTCACCGTCGCGTCGCAGCCTGATGGTCACCTCACCGATGGCATCAATGCCCTCGGTCACAGATTTCACGGAGAACTCCACCAGTTCATTGGGCTCCCCGGCCAGAGCATTGAGGGCTTGACACACGGCATCAACAGGACCGGTGCCGATCGACGCCATGGTCTGCTCATTGCCATCTTCATCCGCCAAGGTGACAGTGGCAGTTGGGCTGAGGCTGCTGCCGCAACTCACCTGCACCAGCTTCAGCTGATAGCGGGCCTCCGGCTGCTGAACCTGCTCACTGACAATGGCTTCAAGGTCACGATCAGTGATTTCGCGTTTGCGATCGGCGAGATCCTTGAAACGAGCGAAAGCATCATCAAGATCTTCACGGCTGAGGTCGTACCCCAGCTCTTCCAGACGCGCGCGCACGGCACTTCGACCACTTAACTTTCCCAGGGAAATGCGGTTATCACTGAGCCCCACAGTGCGTGCGTCGACGATTTCATAGGTCAGCCGGTTCTTGAGTACACCGTCCTGATGAATCCCCGATTCATGGGCGAACGCATTGGCACCCACGATCGCCTTGTTGGGCTGAACCACCATGCCGGTGAGGTTGGAGACCAGGCGTGAGGTTTTGGTGATCTCCTCAGTACGCACAGCAGTCAGTGGAGTCGGCGAATCCGCATCGCGTCCGAAGAAGGGATTGAAGTAGCGGCGGCGCACATGCAATGCCATCACCAGTTCCTCGAGGGCAGCGTTACCAGCTCGCTCACCGATGCCATTGATCGTGCATTCGAGCTGTCGCGCTCCGTTCTTGACAGCCTCCAGGAAGTTGGCAACAGCAAGGCCAAGATCGTTGTGTCCATGCACTGACAACACTGCATCGCCGATGTTGGGAACATGGCGATCAATACCCGCGATCAGCTCGCCGAACTCAGTCGGCGTGGTGTACCCGACCGTGTCAGGGATGTTGATGGTGGTGGCGCCTGCAGCGATCGCTGCCTCGATGACTTCGTAAAGAAATTCAGGATCACTGCGTCCTGCGTCTTCGCAGGAGAACTCAACGTCATCGACCAGGGTGTGGGCGTAAGCCACCATGTCGGGGACGATGGCCAGCACCTCCTTTCGACTTTTTCGCAGCTTGTGTTCAAGGTGGATATCGCTGGTTGCGATAAAAGTGTGAATCCGTCTCCGCGGTGCAGGAGCTACTGCTTCAGCGCAGGCTTTGATATCGCCCCTGGACGCTCGAGACAGCCCACAGATCACGGGGCCGTGTTCTCCTCCGACCTGCTGAGCGATGCGCTGGACAGCGGCAAAGTCCCCTGGACTGGCAAAAGGGAAGCCCGCCTCGATCACATCGACGCCCAGTCTCGCCAGCTGCTGCGCAATCGCCAGCTTCTCCTCAAGATTGAGACTGGCTCCCGGAGATTGCTCACCGTCCCGGAGGGTGGTGTCGAAGATCAGAACGCGGCCTGGGTCGTGGGCCATGGCAAAAGCCTCGACGCGATTTAGTCGGAATGACTATGGATAAGGCCACTCTAAGCGAGTGAGCCAGTGCCAATGCTGTAGATCCAGCCCGGAATCCCGGTACATTCACACGGTTGATGGGACGGAAAAGTGGCCAACGGGGCACTGGCTCTTGTTCTGCACGCCCATCTGCCGTACGTCCGCGGAGCAGAAGCCCACTCGCTTGAAGAGGACTGGTTCTTCCAGGCATTGATCGAGTGCTATCTCCCCCTGCTGGAGACCCTCGAGCGAGCTGCTGCCGATCCGGGACAGAGCCCACAGCTGACCATGGGGTTATCGCCCACTCTGCTGTCACTGCTGGCCGATTCCACGTTGAGACAGCGTTTTCCGGCCTGGGTCAAAGCAAGACTCAACCTGTTGCACCATGCCCCGGCTGACCAGCGAGCTGCAGCGGAGCATCTGGCCAGCTGCTTCGAGCGGCATCTCACTGCCTGGCAACACTGTGACGGCGACATCATTCCACGGTTCCGTGCACTCCAGCGCCAAGGTGTTCTCGATCTGCTCACCTGTGGGGCCACACACGGGTATCTACCCCTGCTGAGAGAGCACCCTGAGGTGGTGCGTGCTCAGTTGCGAACGGCCGTCAGAGAGCACCACAGATTGCTGGGAGAGAGGCCCCTGGGCGTCTGGCTTCCCGAATGTGCCTACTACGAAGGACTGGATCGCTGGATGCGCGATGCAGGACTGCGCTACGCCGTCCTCGATGGGCACGGACTTCTGCATGCCGAACCCCGCCCGCGCTACGGGGTTTATGCCCCGATCGTGAGCCGGCAGGGAGTGGCCTTCTTCGGTCGTGACAGTGATGCCACCCTCCCAGTCTGGTCAGCGAAGGATGGCTATCCAGGTGACCCCTGGTACAGGGAATTTCACCGAGATCTGGGCTGGGATCTGCCAGCTGAACAGATCGAAGCCATGGGGCTTCCGGCCCAGCGTCCACTGGGACTGAAGCTGCACCGGGTCAGCGATCCGGCCGGTGGTCTGGATGGCAAGCAGCCGTACCAGCCTCAACGGGCGATCGAACGCACCCGTGACCATGCCCAGCATTTCCTGACGGGCAGACGACAGCAACTTGATCGGTTGAGCGACGGCATGGCTATTGAACCTCTGCTCGTGGCGCCTTTTGATGCTGAGCTCTTTGGCCACTGGTGGTTTGAGGGTCCTGGTTTTCTGGCCGAACTGTTCCGCCAGGCGCCGGAACAGAACATCCGATTCACCAGCCTGCGTGGCGTGCTGAACGATCAACCGAATCTTCAGATCTGCAGTCCCTGCCCTTCCAGCTGGGGCAGGGGCGGTTTTCACGATTACTGGCTCAACGAAACCAATGCCTGGATCATTCCTGAATGGAGCCGAGCAGGTCGAGCCATGGTGGAACGCTGCAGTCGCGGGGTGGGCAGCGAACTGGACCTTCGTCTGTTGCATCAGGCCGGACGGGAACTACTGCTGGCCCAGTCCTCCGACTGGAGCTTCATTCTCAGAGCAGGCACCACAACGGAACTGGCCCGTGAGCGCATCGAGCGTCACCTCGAACGCTTCTGGCGCTTGATCGCCGCGATCGAGCGACGGGAGCAACCACCGGAAGGATGGCTCGAGGGACTGGAGCAGGAAGACGCCCTATTCCCCTTGATTCAGCCAGCTGACTGGAGCAGCATCAACACCTGAACCCTGGCTCCTGGCGTTTCGCTGCTCCGAGCACAAGCCCACGCCGCAGCTCCCATGGAGACAGGGCAAACAGTCGCAACATCACTGCCATCAGGCGGGGCAGCGGCAGGGTGTTGGTCAGGAAGCCAAACCACTCCTCCCGCGGCAGCGCAAAGAAGGTGGCGAAATGGGTTCGCAGCAGGCTTTCGTTGAATCCCATCAGACGGCCCAGACCGAACTGATACAGCTGATGCCGCAGGACGAGCTCCGCTGGCCAGAGGGCCTGCCAGCCATGGCTGACAAGCTCAGCGGGCCTCAACGATGGATCAGCCAGAGCTGCTGCCAGAGAATCCGCCAATCCAGGGCCCCGACGCAGAAGCGCCCCCACCATGTAGCCCGATGCCGGATGCACCATGCTCGCCGCGCCTCCAAAGGCCAGCACCGGCTGACTGCGATCAGGCAGCGGCAGATTCATGGGGAAGAGGCAAAACTCCTCATGGATCACCTCGGTGATCTCCACGCCGCGCCGATCCAAGCGCTGCTGCAGCCGTTGCTTCAGCACGTCGTAGGGAACCCCTGGTGCCAGAGCGAGCGATGTTTCCTCAACGAAGAAGATCCCATCCCCCAGATCCATCGCATACAGAAATGTGGGCGGTTCTAGGCGCTGCTCGTCGCTGAGGTGATCGCAGCGGTAATCCATCAGCACGAACCGACCGCTGTAGATTGGATCCTCTGAAAACCGTCCCACGACGCCATAGGCCGCCTGCCCCGCCACCGGCCCCTGGTCAGGACGGCGAATGTGTGGGCTGCTGGCACCGGATGCATCAATAACAAGCCTGGCTTTGTGCACTTCGCCGGAGGCGCAGCTCACCAGAGTGTGCTCTGCTCCTGCTTCTACCCGTTCGGCGGAGTCGTGATACCAGACCACACCATCGGCGCGCTTCAGCCAATAGCGCTGTAGGGCAGCCCTATCGAACAAGCCGTAGTCGATGCCGTGAACCAGCGGTTGATCTGCGGCCTCGGAACCACCGGCTCCGAAGTAACTGACCGTGTCGCTCCAGCGATGCTCAATCAGATGCTCAAGGTCGAGATCCTTCAACTCATCGACCCAGATGCCGTAGGTGTTGGGCCATGGTGCATCCACGGGCTCGGGGGCAATGCCCTCAACAGCGACTCCGCGCTGGTGCAGCTCAGAGGCAATACAGAGAGCGGCGGGCCCGCCCCCAAGCACCAGCACACCAGCGCAGCTAGCCAAAATCAGCTGTCCGCCGGCACACCCTGAGAGTTGGCCTCGACATCTTCACTGGAATCAGAGTCGGCTGAGGCATCGTCGAGCTCATTCGTCTCGGCTTCCGGGGGAACCAGAACGACCTTAAGGAGACGATCACCCTTGTCGAGCTTCTGTAGGCGAACACCCGTGGCTGCCCGTGACTGCTGAGGAATGGCATCGGCACTGGTCCGGACGATCACGCCTTTTTCACTCACCAGCAGTAACTCCTCCCCGGCTCCCAGAACGCTCAGACCCACCAGCTGATCAGCATCCGTGCGGAATTTCATGGCCCTCAGGCCCATGCCAGCCCGCTTCTGCAGACGGAATTGAGTCACAGGCACTCTTTTGCCGAGGCCAGCCGCCGAGGCCACCAGCACCCATGGCCCCTCACTGGCAGGGGTACCTTCGTCATCATCGTCGTCGGAACTTGCAGCGATCTGATCGGCCAGCTCCACCGGCAGCACATCCATGCTCACCAATTCATCTCCAGAGCGCAGATTCATCGAGCGCACACCACGGGCGGTGCGACCCAGTGGACGCAACTCGTCATCACTGAGGCGGAAGTGAATCGTCATTCCAGCCTTCGAGCCGATGAGAACACTGTCTCCAGGCACGGAAAGCCTCACCCATGTGAGCGCATCACCCTCTTCAAGACCGATGGCGATCAGTCCGTTGGAACGGATGTTGCTGAATGCCGACAGACGAGTGCGTTTGATGAATCCCCCCTGGGTCAGCATCAACAGATCGGTGTCGTCGTTGAACTCAGATACGGCGAGCAGCGATGTGATCGCTTCCTCCCTGGGAATGGGCAGCAACTGCACCACGGGTGTTCCCTTGGCCGTTCGGCTGCACTGAGGCACGCGATACGCGGGCAGGGCGTAGGACACACCACGGTCACTGAACAGCAACAAGGTGTCGTGGTCATTGCAGCCGATGAACAGCTTGACCGCATCTTCACCCTGACTTCTGGTGCCAGCCTTACCGCGCGTGCCCCGGCTGGTGGCTTCAAATTCGCTCACCGGCATCCGCTTGAGATAGCCCGTTTCGGTCACGAGCACGACCGACCGCTCGTTGGCGATCAGATCGATGTCTTCCAGGCCGCCACCAAGGTCGAGAATCTCAGTGCGACGTGGAACGGCATGACGATCCCTCAGCTGATTGAGTTCGTCCTTGATCAGACCGAAGACCCGCTCACGACGCCCCAGAATGTCCTTGTAGTCGGCGATCTTGGCGACCAGATCCTCATGCTCTAGACGAATCTTGTCGGCCTCGAGAGCAGTGAGTCGCCGCAACTGCATCTGCAGGATGGCGTCCGCCTGAACCTCGCTCAGGCCATGACGGTCCTGCAGCTGCTGACGAGCCGTGGCGGTGTCGGGGGCAGCCCTGATCAGGGCGATGATTGGATCGAGCTGGTCGAGAGCCAGCAGCAGACCAAGCAGAATGTGATCGCGTTCCTCAGCCTTGCGCAGCAGATAGCGGGTGCGGCGCTCGATCGTCTCGACCCTGAAGTCGAGGAAGACATCGAGCATCTTGCGCAACGTGAGCAGAATCGGCTCGCCATTGACGAGAGCCAGCATGTAGGCACTGAAATTGCTCTGCAGAGGGGTGAGCTTGTAGAGGTTGTTCAGCACCACCTGGGGATAGGCGTCGCGGCGAAGCTCAACGACGATGCGCATGCCGTCGCGATCACTTTCATCACGGATATCCGAGATCCCTTCCAGCTTTTTGTCGTTGACCATCTCGGCAATGCGCTCAATCAGCGCTGCTTTGTTGGTCTGATACGGGAGCTCGGTAATGATCACGGCATCGCGATCAGGACGACCGGGCACCTCGAGTGTTTCGATGCCGGCCACACCGCGCATCGTCACCGAACCGCGACCACTGAGGTAGGTCTCCTTGATTCCGGTGCGGCCCAGGATCTGGCCTCCGGTCGGAAAATCGGGGCCGGGGATCAGGGCCATCAGCTCCTGATCGCCAATGTCAGGGTTCTCGATCAGAGCCAGAAGACCAGCGATCAGCTCTCCCAGGTTGTGAGGGGGGATGTTGGTCGCCATGCCCACGGCGATTCCGGCCGAGCCGTTCAGCAAAAGCTGAGGGATCCGTGATGGCAGAACCGTGGGCTCTTGTTGCGAACCGTCGAAGTTGTCGATGAAATCGACGGTCTCCGCCTCGATGTCTTCGAGGAGCGAGTCGGTCGTGAGTGCCTGCAACCGCGATTCGGTGTATCGCATTGCGGCTGGCGGATCATTGTCCACCGAGCCGAAGTTGCCATGCCCGTCGATCAGCGGCATCGACATGGAGAAACTCTGGGCCATCCGCACTAGTGCGTCGTAGACCGCCGTATCTCCATGGGGGTGATATTTACCGAGCACTTCACCCACCACACGCGCGCACTTGCGGTAGGGGCGGTCACTGGTGAGGCCCAGCTCATACATCGCATAAAGAATCCTGCGATGAACAGGCTTGAGACCATCACGGGCGTCAGGCAGAGCTCTGCCGACGATCACGCTCATCGCGTACTCGAGATACGAGCGCGACATCTCGTTGCGCAGATCCGTCTGGATGATCCGATCGTCGGAATCGCCGGGACCGCCGCTGCCGGGCCCCACTGAATCCGTCATACAAGACCTTTAGATCGTCAGTCACTTTATCGCGGATGCGCGATCGGATGACACCCGGCTCGTCACCTTTTGCTGTCTGTGTGCAATCAACCAAGGATCAGGACCTTACGCTTTGGCGTCGCCACTTGGACTGAAGTTGATGTCGTCCGAAAAGCCCCCCGAAACTCAGGCTCCTGCCGAATCCATCAATCCGGATCTTCCCGCTCAGGGCGACATCACCGAGAGCGGAGCAGAGACGGACAAAACCGCAGAAGCCCCCAAGTCCGAAACGGCTCCCCCTCCAGCTGCCTTTGCTCCGCCTCAGACACCGGTGAAGGCTGAGCCAGCTGTGCAACCCGTCGCAGCATCTGACTCACCTTCGATTGCAGAGCGCATCAGTGTTCCAGCCCAGGCTTCTGCTGACGACAGCAGAGAAGAAGGCGGCGAATGGGACCTTCTCTCCAACCGCATCAAGCAGTTCTTCGAGGCGAACAATCTTCAGGATCAATGGCAGAGCCTTCGCCAGCCTCTGTTTCTGCTCGGTGGACTGATTGTTGTGATCCTGACGATGCGAATCTATGGAGGGATCCTCGATGCCATCGCCACGGTTCCATTGGCTCCACGACTGTTTCAACTGGTTGGCACCTTTTATGCCTTCTGGTTTGCAGCCACACGCCTGATCCGAGCCGAGGAGCGGAAGAAGATTTCGGCCAACGTGAATGATCTCTGGAGCAGCTTGCGGGGAGGCTCAAAAACCTGACCCGGATCGTCACGAAGCGCGAAGCACCGATTGGTAGCTTGATCAAACTCTGTTAGCTCCTGCGGTGGACATTCAGCTCGGACGCTCGAAGGTTGTACGCCGGGCCTATGGCATCGATGAAATCGCACTGGTGCCCGGCGGCAAAACCGTGGATCCAGAGGTGACCAACACCAGCTGGTCAATTGGAGGAATCGAGCGCGAGATTCCGATTATCGCCAGTGCCATGGATGGCGTCGTCGATGTGGGTATGGCCGTCAACCTGTCCAGGCTCGGCGCACTCGGTGTGATCAACCTGGAGGGAGTCCAGACGCGCTACGAAGACCCAAATAGTGTTCTCGATCGCATTGCATCGGTCGGCAAGGACCAGTTCGTTCCTCTGATGCAGGAGATCTACAGCCAGCCTGTGCAGGAGCCCCTGATCCGCAAGCGCATTCAGGACATCAAGGCCCAGGGTGGTATCGCCGCTGTCAGCGGAACCCCTGTTGCGGCGCTGCGCTACGGCAAGGCGATTGCCGAAGCTGGTGCCGATCTGTTTTTTGTCCAGGCCACGGTGGTGTCGACGAATCACGTCGGACCTGAGGGCCAGGAGACACTCGACCTTGCAGCCCTGTGTCGAGATCTGGGGGTGCCCGTTGTGATTGGCAATTGCGTGACCTACGAGGTGGCACTTCAGCTGATGCGAGCCGGGGCAGCTGCCGTGATGGTGGGAATAGGCCCTGGAGCTGCATGCACCTCAAGAGGAGTGCTTGGCGTGGGAATACCTCAGGCCACAGCGGTGGCCGACTGCGCCGCGGCCAGAGAGGATTACCAGAAGGAAAGCAACCGATACGTTCCCATCGTTGCCGACGGCGGCATTGTGACCGGCGGCGACATCTGCAAATGCATCGCCTGTGGAGCTGATGCCGTGATGATCGGATCACCGATTGCCCGGGCAGAGGAAGCACCTGGTCGTGGCTTTCACTGGGGCATGGCCACCCCAAGCCCTGTCCTGCCACGCGGCACCCGCATCAGCGTCGGCAGTACCGGAAGCCTGGAGAGCATTCTGCGTGGACCAGCCAAGCTTGATGACGGAACCCATAACCTTCTGGGCTGTCTAAAAACCTCCATGGGAACCCTGGGAGCACAGACCATCAAGGAGATGCAGCAGGTGGAGGTGGTTGTGGCTCCATCGCTGCTCACCGAGGGCAAGGTTTATCAGAAAGCCCAGCATCTCGGCATGGGCAAGTGAGCACAGTTCTTGCATTGAGACAAGAATGAATCGCCGAGACGCGGGTAAAATCAACACGTGCGGGCCTTGGCCCACACACTCCTCACACCCCCTGGCCCGACGCGTTCGGGCTTTCTGTCTTTAGGTCATCCATCACAGTTCAGGCGAAGAGCTGGGTGATTGAGCAGCAACCTCAGAAACGGTTGCTAAATTTCGCCCAATTCGACCGATCCTGAATGTCCAGCGCTGCCGCTGTCACCGACGCCTCCTTCGAACAGGACGTCCTTCAGAGCGACGTTCCCGTGCTGGTCGATTTCTGGGCCCCCTGGTGTGGCCCCTGTCGCATGGTTGCGCCCATCGTTGATGAAATTGCCAAGGAGTTCGAAGGAAAAATCAAGGTGTTCAAGCTCAACACCGATGAAAATCCCAACGTGGCCAGCCAATTCGGCATTCGCAGCATTCCAACTCTGATGGTGTTCAAAGGTGGACAGAAAGTCGACACTGTCGTTGGAGCCGTCCCCAAGGCAACTCTCTCTGGCACGATTGCCAAATACCTCTGAGGCCTCAACTGACTTCGTCAGCAGACCAAGCTCCTGAGGGCTCATCCAAGCCGATCCAGACGATCGGCCTGATCGATTACGGAATGGGCAATCTCCATTCCGTTCAGACCAGTTTCAAACGCTTGGGGCAGCCATTGGTCCAGGTTCGGCATCCTCGGGATCTTGAAGCCTGTGATGCGCTGATTCTCCCGGGAGTCGGAGCTTTTGATCCGGCAATGGAAAAGCTTCATTCGACTGGACTCGTGCAGCATCTGCGCAGCTGGCATGACAACAAACGCCCTCTGCTCGGGATTTGTCTGGGCCTTCAGTTGCTGTTCGAACGCAGCGATGAAGGCAGTATCGAAGGCCTGGGACTTTTCGAAGGCGAAGTTCAACGGCTACCCGATCAACAGGGTGAGCGGATTCCGCACATGGGCTGGGGGCAGCTGAGACCCCAACAGCCCTGCCCGCTTCTTGTGGAAGGCGAAACGCAACCCTGGGTGTATTTCGTGCATTCCTATGCAGCGGTCCCCAACAAGACCGCTGATCTGGCCGCGACCGTGAGCTTCGGGCAGGGGGAAGCTACGGCGATGGTTTGGAGCGATCGCACGGGTGCCTGTCAGTTTCACCCTGAAAAGTCAGCAAAAGCCGGCGCTCGGTTGCTGAAGCAATGGATCGGATGGCTGCAGTCCGGCGCGCAGCTGCCCCAGTGAAAGGTGGGCAGCTGCGCTTGATCGGTGGGCGTCGCCTGCGCAGCCCTCAAGGCCAGGGAACTCGGCCAACCACCGCGCGCGTGCGTGAAGCCCTGATGAACATGTTGAGTTCCGAGATCAGAGGCTGTTACTGGCTGGACCTCTGCAGCGGCAGCGGAGTCATGGGCTGTGAAGCGTTGATCCGAGGAGCCTCCCATGTGGTTGCGGTGGAGAAGGATGCGCGCACTGCGGCAATCTGTCGAGAGAATCTCGAACTGGTGGCCTCCAACGATGCCTGTGATGCAACGGTGAACGTGATCAGGAAAGATCTGCTCAGCTGGTTGAAACAGGGGTGCCTTGACGGCAATCAGCGGTTCTCAATCGTTTATTTCGACCCGCCTTATGGATCCGGGCTTTACCGCCCGGCACTCAACATGCTTCGAAGTGGCGGCTGGGTTCAGCCTCAGGGACTGGTGATCTGCGAGTTCGCCAGCAAAGAGAAATTTGAAGTGCCGTCAGGCTGGAAGGAAACAGACAGACGTCAATACGGGAAGAGCAGCCTGCTGATCCTCAACCCCCAAGGGCACTGCCGCGGCGATACTGATTCCAAGCTGCGACAAACAGACCGAGAAGGGTGACCGGAATCAGACCAAGAACGATGCCGCACAGCAGAGGTTCGATCATGTCGTCACGCCGAGTGGAAGGATTGACCACAATTGTTCCATGCATATGACGCAACTGTGACGACTCCGTCATCAACTGCTGCAACGTCGGAGCGACGCCGTGGTTTGGTGACGGCGCTGGTAGCCATGGCTGTGATCACAGCGCTGGCTCTCGGGGCCTGGTTCTATGTCAGGACCCGTCTGGATCCTTACAGCAAGGCGGCACTGGCATTGAACGGCGATGTGCAGCATGGTGCGCAGCTGTTCCGCATTAACTGCGCTGGCTGTCATGGCATCTCGGGTCAGGGACTGGTGGGCCCGAGCCTTCAGGCCGTAAGCGAACGACGACCGGACCGATCGCTGATCCACCAGATCGTGAGCGGAGAGACCCCGCCGATGCCACGCTTTGAAATCGAACCGGAAGGCATGGCGGACCTTTTGAGCTACCTACACACCTTGAACTGATGCCATCGTGAGCCTCTCAGTGGTGTTGGTGGAGCCCTCCGGTCCTCTCAACGTTGGAAGCGTGGCTCGGCTCTGCGCCAATTTCGGAATTGATGATCTGAGGCTGGTCGCTCCGCGATGTGAACCCAATGACCCCGACGCACAACGCATGGCCGTGCATGGAGGGCAGGTTCTAAGCCGAGCTCGTTGCTTCCCGACACTGTTCGAGGCACTGGCCGATTGCAAGCGCGTCGTGGCCAGCTGCGGACGCATTGACCATGGAGAGATTGCTGTTCAGCCTCCAGAACAGATCATGCCCTGGGTGCAACAGGGTCTTGAATCGGCTGCACAGGTTGCACTGGTCTTCGGCAGAGAGGATCGCGGACTGAGCAATGAGGAGCTGCTGCTCAGTCAACGCGTTGTACGGCTTCATTCCTCGGACGCCTATCCATCGCTGAATTTGTCCCATGCGGTTGCTGTGATGTTGCATGAACTGGAGAGGGTTCGCCGGCAATCCTCAGGTCAGCTGGAAGAAGCACTGCAGGATGCAGAAACAGCCGAACCAACCCAGCTGATCGACTGCCTCAATGACGCGGAAGATTTGCTTCTGGAGGCGGGTTTCCTGTTGGAGCACACCGCCAGGGCACGCATGGCCAAGGTCAAAGGTCTGCTGCAACGATCCCTGGTACGTCCTGAGGAATTGGCCATGCTGCGCGGCATGGTCCGACAACTTCGTTGGGCGATTCGTTGCCACCGCCCGTAATCTCTGGCTTTCTCGCGCAGTTCCTTGGCCTCCAGTCGATCGAGACGCCAAAACCCTGGCTGGGGACGTCCTCTGCGGCTTGTGCTGCGACTTGTTCTGATGGGCGTGGGACTTGGCGTCATTACGGGCTCCTTGCTGAAACTGGCTGGCCCTGCCGTTGAAAAAGGAGATCTCGCACTTCCTGGGTGGCTGCCGTTAATCGAGCAGAGCCCAGAGGGCAAAGCCCAGCCTGAAGCGACTGCCAACGACAACGGAACCACATCCCTCAATCGCACCGAATCCCTGGGTCGCTTCGAGACCCGCAATGAACTCAAGCCGCTGAGTGAGCGCTGGCAGACACTGGCAGCAGAACAGCCCGACCTGAAAGTGAGCGCCTTCATGCTCGTGCTGGACGACGGTCGCTATGCACAGCTGGAGCCTGACACCGCGCTGCCGGCGGCCAGCTCCATCAAAACCCCGATCCTGCTCGTCACCCTTGAGGAGCTTGACGCAGGTCGCTTGAGCTGGAACGAGCCTTTGCAACTCAACAAAACCGTGGTGGGTGGCGGTGCCGGTTGGATGGCGTCCAAACCGCTCGGCACCCGTTTCCCAACGCATGAAGTCGCCACTGAAATGATCCGGGTCAGCGACAACACCGCCACCAACCTTCTGATCGAACGGCTGGGAGGTCAGGAGAAACTGAATGCCCGTTTCAACGCTCTGGGCCTGAGCGCCACCAAGGTGAACGACTGGCTACCTGATCTCAAGGGCACCAACAGCACCAGCGCCAGAGATCTGGCTCGATCGATCGCGCTGGTTGACACCGGTGAAGCCCTCTCGATCCGCAGCCGGGATCTGTTCCGGGAGGTGATGGGCACATCGATCACCAATACCCTTCTGCCGCGGGGCCTGATGCGGGGTCTCGGCGGGCGTCAGGGAGAGCCGGACGACAGCCTGATGGTGAAGGGCTACAGAGTGCTCAATAAAACCGGCGATATCGGTATCGCCTACGCCGATGCAGGCTTGATTGAGTTGCCTGATGGCAGCAGAGCGGTTGCAGCCTTCCTGGTGAAGGGACCGTTCAACGATCCGCGCTCAACGGAACTGATCCGCAAGCTGGCAGCGGCGATGGCGCCGGTTCTCAAACCCAAACCCGCCGTTGCCCGTTCAAGCGCAAGTGCCGCCAGCATCGATCCATGACACGTCTCAACAGCCTGCAGGCACTGGCCGCTCTAACCGTGGCCACAGCATCCATCGCGACGGTGTTTGCACCGCCACAACTTGCAGCGGACCAGCAGAAACCGGCGGACCAAACACTGACTCGCCGCAGCGATGTACGAGCCCTTCCAGGCCAGCTGGATGACGTGCTGATGGTCAATGACAACAACCCGGAACTGATTACCGGGGAAGGCATCCTCGTTTCGACCTTTCCGCAGGCGCCGGGCCTGAATATCGCACTGAATGGTCGCTTCGACCTGTTCAGCCATCACGTTTACGCCGGTCAGCCCGATCAGCTTGACTCGACTCTCTGGCTCGCTGTTGTGGCTCAGCCAGCAGGAGATGCTCCAGTAACTCTGAGACTTCTGGGTGGCAGCACCTCCCTCTCACAGGCGACTGTGAAGGGCCAAACCGCTTCACCATTTCTGCCGTTGCCAACCCTGATGGCTGAATCAGGCACAGCGGTTGCCTCCGGTCCGGGCAGCAAGGTTGCCGGCGACCTGCTGCGCGGAGACATCGCGAACGAACTGCAACAGGAATGGCTGATTGCACCCGGAAACGTCAGCCCCCTGGTGGTGCTTCCAATCCCGGTCGCAGGACTCGATCCACTTCTCAACGGGCGCAACCTGCAGCTGCGGCTTCAGAGCTCAGGTCCGGTGCATATCGCCACCCTGGCCGCCTATGGAAATGGTGACAAGGTTCCGGACCCAGAGCGGTGGATCAGGCTGCTGAATCAGGGACGGCAGAGTCCCAAGGAGCACCAACCGACTCCGCGTGGCGCTCGCGGCAGGATGGTCTACTCACGCGTCAGCGGTGTTCAGATCGGCAGTACCTGGAGAGCAACCCTGACCGATCCCGGATCCAGCCACCTGAACATTGAAGATGCTCCCGTCTCCTGGCCGATCAGCAGCCTGGAACGCGGTGAGCTGCAGACAGGACAGATCCAGACAGCGGAGCTGAAGGCCTTTGATGCAGGCACCGCCTGGGCAGCACATGGGAACTACGGCGTTGAATACGACCTGACGCTGCCACTGCGCAATCAGGGATCGCAGCAGCGAACACTGGCGATCACCCTGGACTCTCCTGATAAGAACAGCAGCGGTAACGGCCAACTGGTGTTCAACGGCAGTGACAGCGGTCCGGTGATGTTCCGTGGACCGATCGAAGTGAGCGGACTGGATGCACAAGGGGGGAGACCCAGCGGTCGACGACGCTTTCACCTGGTGTTGCGACGGGGGCAGGAGGGCCCCCAACTTGGGCAAATCACACTCGCTCCTGGAGAAACTCGTTCGGTACGAGTACGCCTTGTTTACCCGGCGGATGCCACACCTCCCCAGGTCCTGTCTCTCCGACCTGTGAAACAATCCACAGAAGCACCAGTCGATCGTCCGTGAGTTCACCGCGCAAGCGCAGAGTTTTCCCCTTCACCGCCGTGATCGGTCAGGAGGAAATGAAACTTGCTCTGCTGCTCAACGTGATCGATCCCCGCATCGGCGGTGTGATGATCATGGGCGACAGGGGCACAGGCAAATCCACCACGATCAGGGCACTGGCGGATCTGCTCCCTGGTATTGAGGTGGTCGCAGGAGACCCCTACAACAGCTCACCAACCGATCCTGATCTGCAGAGCAGCGACGTGCGTCAGCGCCTCGAGCATGGGGAAACCCTCGCGACAGAGGAGCGACAGGTGCCCATGGTGGATCTTCCACTTGGCGCGACGGAAGACCGCCTGTGCGGCACCATCGACATTGAGAAGGCTCTCAGCGAGGGCGTGCGGGCTTTTGAACCAGGATTGCTGGCCAAGGCAAACCGGGGCCTGCTTTACGTCGATGAAGTGAATCTGCTGGACGATCATCTGGTCGACGTCCTGCTCGATTCTGCCGCTTCAGGCTGGAACACGGTTGAACGTGAAGGCGTGTCCGTGCGACATCCCGCCCGCTTTGTGCTGATCGGTTCCGGCAACCCTGAGGAAGGCGAGCTGCGCCCTCAGCTCCTCGACCGCTTCGGCATGAGTGTTGAGGTGCGAACAGTCAGAGACCCTGAGCTTCGCGTCCAGGTGGTGGACCAGCGCACAGCCTTTGACACCGACCCTGATGCCTTCACCTCCTCGGTTGAAGCTGGACAGAAAGCACTGCAGGAAAGGGTGGTCGAAGCCCAGCAGCGACTGGACCAGGTTGAAATCGACGATGATCTGAGATTGCGCATTTCCGCAGTGTGCGGCGAGCTGGATGTCGACGGTCTGAGGGGAGACATCGTCACCAACAGGGCTGCACGAGCACTGGCGGCCTTTGAAGGCCGCACTGAAGTCACGGAAGAGGATGTTGCCCGCGTGGCGTCATGCTGTCTTCGTCACCGCCTGCGCAAAGATCCACTCGAGCAGATCGATTCCGGTGATCGAGTCGTGAAGGTGTTCTGCAAAGTGTTCGAGCGCAGCGAGAGCAGCGATAGAGCCGAATTCGAACTGGCCCTGGCCGCCTGATGAGCGCACAGGAGTAGCCGAGCCGTGCGCATTCTCGGCATCGACCCCGGTCTCGCCCGGGTTGGTTACGGGGTGATTGACACCTCTGCTGGTCAGCAGACCATGCTCGATTGCGGCATCATCCGCACCGATCCTGGGGATTCAGAAGGCAAGCGGATGGTGGAGATCGCCAGAGACTTGCGGCAGCTGATCAGGGCCTGGCGCCCGGAATTGGCATCCGTCGAAAAGTTTTTCTTCTACAGATCCAGCAACACCATCGCCGTGGTTCAGGCTCGGGGCGTGGTGATCATGACCCTCAGCAGATTTGGATTGCCAATCGTCGAGTTTCCGCCGATGCAGATCAAGCAGGCTCTAACCGGCCATGGCCATGCTGACAAGGATGAGGTTCTTGAAGCCGTGATGCGCGAGCTGAACCTTGAGTCTCCGCCCAGACCGGACGACGCTGCAGATGCACTGGCAGTCGCATTGACCGGATGGTTTCAGCGATAGAGACCTCGATACACACTCAAACAGTCACGCTGAAGCGGTGGATTGCTGATCAACGTCTTTAACGGAATAGCAAATGATTACAACAGCCTAATGATTCATTAAAACTCTATGAAAGCTTGATGAGAGAAGACTGAACTACCAGCACTTTTCCACAGATTACTGTTGATAACTTTGCCAAATTGTGGGAAAAAGGCAATAATAAATCATGCCTGGCGATGAGTTTTAAATCATTCACCCAGGGTGGCCTCAAAGAGTCAAGACGTTGGCCGTCTGTCGAGATCAGAACAATGGCTTGCTAGCCATTAAAACTGGCTTGGGAACTGTCGCTAAATCTCTCGACGATTGAGCAACGCTCAGTCTGAGCTGGACACCTGAACCGCTTGAGCATCTTCCATTGCTTCTTCGTCTTCAGCGCTTGCAGAAGGAAGCAAGCCCAGTTGTGTTTCAACGGTTGCTCGGTACCGATTCAGATCGGTTTCCAATTCCTGGATGCGCACTTGCTGGGCATCGAGATTACTGGATTGATGGATGCGTTCCACGTTGTTCAGCATCCCGCTCCATGCAGCGAACAGCCAGGCTGAAGTTGCACCAATCCCGGCAGACAGGAGCAGCAATGCTGCAAGAGGCGTGGTGTACTTCAGGCCGGGTAGCACATGAACGGTGGTAGCAGCCGTATTTTCCAGGGTGAAGAACACCATGCTCAGGCCGAACACGAAGATCAGGGTGAAATTGATCTGACGCATGGTCCGAGTTGCTGGTGGACCAAAAACTACGTAATCACTTCCACACTGGGAGCCAAAGCCAGTTGAAAGGATGAAGTTCGTTAACCAGCGAAAAGGTCGTTAACGAAACAAGGTAGCTTCATGCCATCAGCCTGAAAGGTATGGCTTCACTGGATGGGGCCAGACCCTGATCATCAGCGGGATCTGAATCATCTGCACCGAGTAACGGCACAAGATCCGACCGACTCGAACAGCCGGCTGCAAAGTTCAAGAGGTCGCTGGTCATTGCTTGAGCCGATCCATCACGACCCGGGAAAAAGCTCGCTCCTTTGCAGCGGTGACAATCAGCGCTTTTGAGAGTTGCTTCAGAGTTTCCACGTCATCGCATTCATCGATTTTGCGGCAGGCACGTTCGACGCGGAACTGCTGTTCGATAGTCAAGGGAATCTCGGACGATGACACGGCAACCATGTCTTTCAGCTGAGGCGAATCTGGCGAGTGCAACCCCTCAGCTGTGGAAGCTGCGCCCGAAGAAAAACCAAAAATTGGAAGGGCTCTTGAAACGCGCACAACAGATCACAATCTCAGGGAAAGGTTACTGTCATCAAAATTGGTGGTTTTGTTCCACCAAGCAACAGGAGGCAGGGATGCGAAGGTTGAGAAACATCTGCCCATGTCATAAGAGCTTTCGCCATGGGCACAAAAGAAAGGAAGCGATCACCGAGAGTAGCGGCAGCATTCATTCTTGGGAACAGCTCTGATGTTGTTCAATGGAAATACCTGCTAGCTTTCAATTAACCGGAAGAGAAACGCATGAAGGCATTGATTCCTGTTTATGCCATTTCAATGCTTATGGTAACGAATGTCTTCGCTAATACTCAATCAGCCACTGCAGAGGGTGTTGACAAAGAGGTGACAATCAATCGACTGATGTCCAAGGTTCCCCAGGGTGCAACAGTGACAAACACATCCTGCGAGGACATTGGAACCGCTGTTTTCAATGTCCGCTATCGGTGCACTATCACCTTGCAGTGAATGGATGCCTTCAACGGGTCGATGCCTTCAAACCAAGCATGCTCTGACCAGGATCCCAGTCGGCGAATGACAATTGATGCCATTCATGTTTCCTGGAGCGGAAACCATTCCAAAAGTGCAGAGCAAGACATCATGCGATTTTGATGCCTGGCACTTCACTCTGCCTCCACATCCACAATGGCGTCACCGGCATCGAGATCTTCTTCACTTTGCATCTCTTTCATCGAGGACATGAGCTTTTTCACCAGTCGGCTCATGAAATAGACCGTCGCAAGCAGCCAGATAATCTTGATCATGGCTTCATTATGCACCAACTAAAGCAGTCTTATCAGGCCGTCACAACAGGGGCAGGGCGTTAACGGAAGGATTTGTCTAGAAAGCAGTGAAAATCGCAATGACTCTTGCGGCGCAGTTGGTCACCGCGGCTATGAAGGGAGGACTGGCTTTGGTCTGTCAAAACGAACCACAAGCAGTTTTTCCTTAGTCACGCTGCCATTTTGATCAAAAAGTTCCGGATGAGTGGTTTTGAGCCCAGTTCGATCTTTTGTTTTAAAAGATAGACGCATTAATCGAATCGCCTGAACAACCACAAAAGCAAGAAATGCTGTGTAGGCAAGCGCGTTAATAGCTGAGAACACTGGCTTACAGACGCGTGATGGCAACATTAGTGAAACCAGGCCGCCAGCCTTGGCAGCAATGTTTTCAAGACCGTCATGCAAATGACACGGGCGGCTGTCTTCTGACTCAGTGCAGGGGCACCACACCCTCCGATCATTGCCGATGATTTAGATGCGCTGTTGGATCGTCAGGCGGATTGTCTTCACCGCGGTCAATCCGATCTCGGCAAGTGGAGCAGAGAAGGTGCCCTTTTCGTTTCCAGTACGAGCGTTTGGAGCGTTCGATTGACTGCCCGCACATCAGGCATTGAAACAGAGGCGACATAAAAGCCGAAAGCTTTTGACGGTGAGACCCAGACTGCGAGAAGAACTGGCCTCAATCTGTTCACAGCAGACCTTCCTGGCGAAGTTGCCGTAACTTTCCGGCATCGATTCACTGACAAACGGAATCCGTCAACAGATGCAGTGCTTGAACAGCCATGAGAACACGATGACTCATCAACCCTGAATTTATTTGACAGACCAGAGCATTTTTTGACGGTTTCAATGTTGTTGAAAAGCAAAGAAACGAGCACCACCAATCTTTTCTGAACAGCAATGTGTCAATTTGCGCATCCTGCGCTTGTCATGGGTTTAGCTCCCTTCAACGGCTGAACCAAATCGTTGAGCAACGCTTGGGCACAATAAAAATGCAGCGATCACGGAGCCCCTCAGCGAGAGAGCTCTGCGATGAGCAGAGAAAGAATGGACGGGCAGGGTGCAGAATCACAATGGTGCAATGCCTGATGAGGCTGTGATGGACCGAACCGAAAGCACGATCGATCTCACTCTCAATGCCGCAGGGCTGCGACTGCTGCTAGGTGCCGTGAGTCATCAGCTCGATCGATGGTCGGGCGGGGATCCTGTCGAGCAGAACAATCTGCAGGACATGAAGACACTGCTAACGGCTGCACTGCTGGAATGCAACTTTCAGGACAACTGAAGATCGGGTTTTGAAGCAGCTCCACTGCGAAAGGATTCACAAAAGCCAGGCGTTCAAACGTTCCTGAAAATGAGCAGACAGTTTTGGTTTCCTCTGCAGGCTTCATCGATGTCGTTTGGTGACTGATGCCGGCAACTGATAAAGGCTGGTTTGATTCTGTGGCGATCGACTATGCGCGTTGCAGGCCCCATTACCCGGATGCCTTCTTCGCCTGGATGGCAGACCAGTCGCCAGCACTGACTTGTTGTTGGGATGCAGCCTGCGGCAATGGCCAGGCATCCATTGGACTGAGCCGCTGGTTCAACCGTGTTGAAGCAACAGACCTGAGTGCTCAGCAGATCGCGGCAGCAGAACAACACCCCCGCATTCACTACCGGCAAGGAGCCGCGGAACAATCCGATCTGAGCAGCGACAGCATGGATGCGGTGCTGATTGCTGCAGCAATTCACTGGCTGGATGTGGAGCGCTTCAACCAGGAAGTCCGACGGGTGTTGCGACCGGGGGGGCTGTTGGTCTGGCTGGGCTATGAACCCATCCAGGGTGCACCTCAGGATTTACTGACGTGGCTCAACAGGCTGTATCACGAGCGACTCAACCGGTTCTGGCCACCTGAACGCACCCACGTGGACACCTGCTACACCAATCTGCCCTTTCCGGTGTGCAATCAACCGCTACCAAAAGGATTGAGGATCACCGAGCACTGGACGCAGAACGACCTTCTGGGCTTTATCAGCACCTGGTCAGCACTCCGACAGGCCAGCCAGCAAGTTGATAGCAATGATCAGAGCCGCTCACTGATCACCAACCTCTCCGAAGAGCTGAAGGAGATCTGGCCTCAGGATTCAGCACAAGTGACACTGCAACTGCCGCTGATGGGGCGCTGGGGGGTATTCCCCTGATGCAGGCCTTTGAGGAAGCCAGAAAACCCACTCTGCGCAAGATCTTCAGAACACGAAGGCGCCTGGCCTTTGAGGCTGAACCCAGCTTGCAGGACAGGATCCGCAATCAGGTCAGGCAGGAAATCAGGCAACGCCACCGAGAGGGTGAATTGCCGCAGTCCGTAGGGCTCTACTGGCCATTGCCTGGAGAAGTGGACCTGAGCCCCCTGCGTCTTGAGCTTGTCCAAGAACTCGGGTTGAGCACAGCGCTTCCTGTCGCTGATGGACAAGGCAACATGACCTTTCGCCCCTGGACTGCGGCCCCCTTAGCCAGCGACGGCTGCGGGATTCCGGCTCCTTTGGATCAAAAAGACCTGAGTGCTGAGAAGCTGTCTCTCTTGCTCGTTCCTGCTCTGGCTGTGGATCGGATGGGCATCCGACTCGGCTACGGCGGTGGCTACTACGACCGTCTTCGCTGCCAGGAGGGCTGGAGCGAAGTACCAGCTCTGGTTGTACTCCCCGAAGACTGCGTGAGTGTTCAATCTCTGCCAACAGACCCCTGGGACAGACCTTTCCAGGGCTGGTTGAGCGAAAAGGGTTTCCAACAGACGTTGCCTTGAGTCCAAGGCAACCTGGCCAGAAGCGTTTCAATGGATTGCCGATCAAGCCCAAGCTGGTCTTCAGAACAGATTCAGATCCGCATGAATAAGGGCTGGTTGAGGAGGGCAATCTCCCGCAGGATGGGTGTACCGACAACTGGCACAACATGGCCATTCCATCCCGTTTTGCACTGATGGCCGCCACAGCACTGGGCTTGACTCTGGCGCAGCCAATGCAGGCTGAAGCCCATGGGGTGGAAAGCAGCCTTCGCTATCTCGACGGACAACTCGAACTCAGCAGCAGCTTTTCCACAGGAGAACCAGTGGAAGGAGCCGTGGTGAGGATCCTGAAGGCGGATGGAACACCCGGCCAGGAACTCGGGCGAATGGATGCGGAAGGCAGGCTGCAGATGACCCTTCCAGCACTTTCAGATGGTCTGGTGGACCTGCAGGTGGATGGCGGACCTGGCCACCGCGACTACCTCACCCTTCCTCTTCAGCAGGGGCGAGTCAACCTGGACGAAGTCGTGATGCGCCCGGGCAGCAGAAATGCTCTGGACTGGGCCATGGCACCAGCCCTGGTCGGCTTGGTGGGACTGATGGTTAAGGTGCGAAGCCACCGACAACGCTGACCCAGCCATGGCTGAACCAGGCAGCTCCACAACTCGCTACGGCAGCCAGGCTCTTGATCAGCTGGCCGAACGACTGAACAGCACATCAGATCCGCGCAAGCGCTACGAGTATGTGCTCTGGCTCGCCAAAAAGCTGCCTTCCATGCCCCGAGAGCTGCAAACCGAAGAGCGCAAGGTCAAAGGGTGTGTTTCACAGGTCTTTATTGCATCAGAATTGATCGACGGGCGTCTTCAGTGGCATGGAGATTCAGATGCCCTGATCACCAAGGGGTTGCTGGCCCTTCTGATCAAAGGACTGGGAGACCTCACCCCAGCACAGGTGATGTCTGTTGACCCTGGTTTCATCGCCGCCACAGGACTTCAAGCCAGCCTCACTCCCTCACGCGCCAATGGCTTCCTCAACATCCTGCGGATGATGCAGCAGCAGGCGACTGTTCTCAATGAATCGGGTTGAGCAGAACCAGCGGACCGATCGCTGCCTAAAGTCGTCCCTTCAGCGCAACTAACGGACCCGCTCCATGGCGACAAGGATCGGCATCGGCCTGCTTGGCCTAGGCACCGTCGGCGCAGGTGTGGCAAGCATCCTGAACAGTCCGGAAGGTCGCCATCCACTGATTGCCGACCTTGAGCTTGTTCGAGTGGCTGTGCGTGATCTGCAGCGCAGCCGCCCCGTCTCAATCCCCTCCGAGCGCCTGACCACGGATCCCAATGACGTGGTTGATGACCCCAATGTGCATGTGATTGTGGAGGTGATCGGCGGCATTGAACCGGCTCGCACGCTGATCATGCGAGCCATCACGGCCGGAAAATCAGTGGTCACCGCCAACAAGGCCGTGATCGCAAGACACGGTGAGGAAATCGCAGCGGCAGCGGCAGCAGCCGGTGTCTACGTGTTGATCGAAGCAGCCGTCGGCGGGGGCATTCCAATCATCGAACCGCTCAAACAGTCGCTCGGGAGCAATCGCATCGAGCGGGTGAGCGGCATCATCAACGGCACCACCAACTACATCCTCAGTCGGATGGCCGACGAGGGTGCCGATTATCACGCCGTTCTGAGGGAAGCCCAGGAACTGGGCTACGCGGAAGCTGATCCAGCAGCCGATGTTGATGGTCACGACGCTGCGGACAAGATCGCGATCCTTGCCGGACTGGCCTTTGGCGGCCCGATCGAACGCAGCGCCGTTCCGACAACGGGTATCAGCAATCTGCAGGGGCGTGATGTGGACTACGCCACTCAACTGGGATATGGCGTGAAACTGCTTGCTGTTGCTGAACGCCTGGAAAGCGATGGCGATCCGATGGGATCCCTGCCTCTGGGCGTTCGTGTCCAACCCACACTGGTGCCCAAGGACCACCCACTTGCCGGAGTCAATGGTGTCAACAACGCAATCCTTGTGGAAGGCGACCCGATTGGTCGGGTGATGTTTTACGGCCCTGGCGCTGGGTCAGGACCAACAGCCTCCGCAGTGGTTGCTGACATTCTCAATATTGCCGGCATCCGTCAGCTCAACAGCAGTGATGGCGGCCTTGATCCGCTGCTGGCAGCAAGCAGCTGGCGCTCCTGCCACCTCGTGGATGCCGGACGCATCCGACAGCGCAACTACGTGCGTTTCAACACGGAAGATGCTCCCGGCGTCATCGGCAGGATTGGCAGCTGCTTTGGAGAACAGGGTGTCTCCATCCAGTCCATCGTTCAATTTGACGCCTGCGACGAGGGAGCTGAGATCGTTGTGATCACTCACGAAGTCGGTAACGAAGCGATGCAGAACGCCCTTCAGGCCATTGCCTCTCTGCCTGGAGTCCGTTCTCTAGCTGCCCATTTCGGCTGTTTCTGAACCCACCCGGAGGCCGTTCGCAGATCAGGGTGTGTTCGCAGCCCCTGGCAAACACACCCCCGGATGAGGCAAAGTTGTAAGAACAATCACAGCTCTGGTTCGCATTCGCGGATTCATGCTGCATAACGTTCATGCCGAACGATCTCTCTGTTCTCCAGGGGCAACGCTGCAATCAGTCGGAATCCCGGTCCGTCATGAGGCTCCAACAGGGGGACTGCATCACATTGCGCAGTGATGCCGGCCTGTTTCAGGTCATCGGCATCGATGGCGACCACGATCGTTGCTGGGTGCGCCAGTGGCCACTGAAGCCCCAGGGCTCCCCGGTCTTCGAGGTCCCTCTCGACCAGATCACGCCGCCGTCGGGTCCTGATTAAGACGCGGGGCCTTTGAATGGCTGCGTCTGACTTCAGTGGCGTGATCGATCAATCCAGACAGTCACGCCTGGCCTCCCTGAAAAGGCATTGCAAACAAGTGCTGACATGGAGAGCCATGGCACTCAGCACAGCCTTGGCGCTCTGCGTCTGCCAGAGCGCCTGTCAGCCGGGCAGACGCAGTGATCGGATCACGGTGGCCAGCGCCGGTCGCATCACCTCTTTGGACCCGGCTCAGGCCAGCACCTTCGGAGCTCTGCAGCTGCTCAGTGCTCTAGGAGACACGCTCTACAAGAGAACTGCGGAAGGGAAACTGACGCCTGCCCTGGCTTCAGCACTGCCGGAAATCAGCGATGGCGGCCTCACGGTCACAATCCCCCTGCGTGAGGATGTGCTCTTCCATGACGGCACTCGCTTTGATGCGGAGGCGATGGCCTTCAGTCTGCGCCGTTTTCTGGCGATCGGGACTCTCAGTTATGTGATCGGTGATCGCATCACTGCGGTTGAAGCTCCGGAGACTTTTCAATTGCGACTGCGCTTGAGCCGTCCCTCCAGCTCGCTTGAGAATCTGCTCACCGCCACCAACCTGACTCCTGTATCACCGAGGGCTTACCAGGAGCATCAGGATCGATTTCTCAACGACCGATTTATCGGAACGGGTGCCTACAAGTTGACCAGCTTCCGAGCTGTTCAGCAGCGACTGGAGCCCTTCAAGCAGTACTGGGGCCCCTCGCCCAGCAACGCAGGGCTGGATCTGATTTATCTCAGCAATTCCACCGCCCTGTTCGGTGCGATGCGCAGCGGCGAAGTGGATGTTCTTCTCTCTGACTCCATCGATGAGGATCAGCGCCTGGCTCTGAATCGCATGGCCGCTGAGGGGCGTTTGCGAGAAGGGCAGGGTCCTGCCCTGGTGATCGGCTACATCACGCTGATGAGCAACACACCACCACTTCAGAATCCAGTTCTGCGTCAGGCCCTGGCACTGAGCCTCGATCGAGACCTGATTAACAAGAGAGTCAGCCACGGCTTGCGGCCTCCGCTTTTTTCGTTGGTTCCGCCGGGACTGCCTGGAGGAGATCTCAAGCCCTGGCCACGGCACGATGCCGCCCGGGCCAGAAACCTATTCATTGAGGCGGGGTACTGCAATGGGAAGGTCTTCAATCTGCCATTCACCTACCGGTCGAATGTGCCCGCAGACCGTCTGATGGCCCTCACATGGCAAGCCCAAATTCAACGCGACCTGGCCGATTGTCTTTCGCTCAAACTCGACGGCGTGGAATCAACGACTGTGTATCGACAGCTGGGCGAAGGGGCTTTCCAGGCCGTGATGCTCGACTGGCGAGGCGCCTATCCCGACCCAGAGGCCTATTTGGCACCTCTGCTCAGCTGCAAGGAATCGCAGGGATCCATTTGCAAGCGAGGGGAAGCCGCCATCAGCGGTAGTTTCTGGACAGCGCCAGGACTGGAGACCACATTGCTGAAGTCGGATCGCAGCCGCGGTGATGCACGACAGCGTGATCTGGAGAGGGTTGAGCAGATGGCTGCTCAAGGCGCCGCCTACATTCCGGTCTGGCTCGTGAAGCCGAGGGCCTGGAGCAGTACCGCTCTGGCCACTCCGGAGTTCGATGGCAATGGTCAGGTGGTTCTGGCCCGACTGCAGGATCAGCGCTGATGGGACGAAGTCGAGAGCTGCTCCGCTATGCGGGGACACGGCTTGCCCTAGCTCCAGTGATGCTGTGGCTGATCGCGACCCTGGTGTTTCTTTTGCTGCGGGTGGCTCCTGGCGACCCGGTGGATGCCGTGCTCGGGAGCCGCGCTCCGGAAGCAGCCAAAGCGGCACTCAGAGCGCGTTTGGGGTTGGATCAATCACTGGCGCAGCAGTACCTGGATTTCCTCGGCGGGCTGCTGCATGGCGACCTCGGCCAGGCGCTGATCAATCAGGAGCCGGTCAGTCAAATCATCCGAGAGGCGCTTCCAGCCAGCCTGGAATTGAGCGTGACCGCCCTGCTGGTGGCAGCGGTGACCGGACTGGCTGTTGGTTTCACAGCGATTGCCCGATCCGAAGGAAAGATTGATCTGGCAGGACGCTTTTACGGCATCGGCACCTACGCCTTACCGCCCTTCTGGGTGGCCATGCTGGCGCAGCTGCTGTTTGCCGTCACCCTGGGCTGGCTGCCTGTTGGAGGCCGTTTTCCCCCAGGCATGATTGCGCCTAATGGCAGCGGCTTTCTGATTGCCGACAGTGTGATCAGTGGTAACTGGGCGGCACTGCAGGGTGCTCTGCGCCATCTTGTGCTGCCGGCATGCACACTCGGACTGCTCCTAAGCGGTGTCTTCACCAATGCCCTGCGCCTGAATCTGAATCGCAGTCTTCGTTCGGATTATGTGGAGGCGGCCCGAAGCAGGGGACTAAGCGAAACCCAGGTGATTCTTCGGCATGCACTGCCCAATGCACTTCTGCCAGTGCTGACCATTGCCGGAATCACCGTCGCCTCGCTGATTGGCGGTGCACTGCTGATTGAAGTGACCTTTTCCTGGCCGGGCATTGCACTGCGACTGCAGGAAAGCATCAATCAGCGCGACTACCCAGTGGTGCAGGGAATTGTTGTGGTGATAGCCGCTTTGGTGGTGCTCGTCAGTGTGGCTGTGGATCTGCTCGTCGCCCTTCTCGATCCAAGGGTCCGGTACTGAACTGCAGCGTTAGGAGCATTTCAGTGGACTTCAATCCAGGAAACGCTCTGCACCGGTCTGATTCAGACGGTGCACATGAAGATCCCCCACCTGCAGGTGTTCAACACCGTCCTGCATCGACCCGGACACACGACCAAGCTCCAGATCAGAAAGAAAGCGCTCGATTTCTCTCTCCAACTGGGCCTGAACCCGCAGAGGCTGAACCCCAACAAGCTCCTCTCCGAGTTGGAACACATCCTCACCTTGACCGCCACCGCTCTGTCCCTCCACGCGCACAGGAGAGAAATGGCTGGCCCCTTCCACCAAAACTGCGCGGGTTGCAGGATTGGCGGGCAACGACCTGAGCAGGCCCAACTGCTCACTCAACGGAGGGGTGATCAGATCAAGAGTTCCGCCGCTCAGAAATACAGCAACATCACTCGGCAGGGGAATCCTGCGAGGCCAGAGCAGGCTGCCGAAACTGTTTAGACCCACCACAGCGGCCAGCTGCCTGGGTGGACGCACTGCGGGCAGAGGCACCTCTTCGATCTGACACTGGAGAAGTCGCGACAGGTTGCTGATCGGAAGGTCATCAAGATCCTGGCCGCAACGTCGTCCGAGACCTGTTTCTGGTCCGGCGCCTGCGGCAAGCAGAGCTGTGAGGGCTCCCAGGGAATGCCCACCGAGCACAAGACGTGTCCCAGGAAGCTCGAAAACCCCTCTATGACGTGCAGCCAGCACCGCATCCAGATCCCTGAGCCGATCGGGCAACACCTCAGCACCCGGCGGCGGACGGCGTCCTTCCAACAGAGCCTGCACGGCCAGCGCATCACTGCCTGGATGCTCAAGCACTAGAACCGGCCAGCCCTGACGACTGAGGGCTCTTCCAAGCCAGCGGAAATGATCCGGACTACCCCCAAGGCCAGGCATGAGCACCAGCCAATGACTGCGCTCGAGACCTTCTGCACTCAGCGGGCGCCAGAGCTGGATCTGCAGCGGCTGATCTCTGTGCTCCACCGGCAGATTCAATCTCTGAAGGGCGCGATCGGAGGCGTTCTCAGTCTTAGAAGACGGATCCGCCCTGCGAGTAAGGGATGAGACCGGGAGTTGATTGAGGGTTTTGACCAGAGCCTGCTGCCGTTGCAGCTGACGCCGCCAGCTGCTGGCAACGGGAAGCAGGGCATCAAGATCGAGGCGTACACGTTTCGCCGGAAGAGCCTCCAGCAAATCGAGGGTCGTGACCTGCGCGCGCTTGTCGAGTAGCGACTCCAGGGTCACCTGAACGGTTTGTCCTGTTGCATCGTCGTCAACCAGCACCAGATCACTGACCTGGTCAAGCAAACGCCGGCCTGCCCAGCTGTTGAGAATCTGGCGGGCCATGCTGCGGTCGTTGATCAGCGGAGCCTTGAGCAGATCGATCACTCCCTGACGGCTCTCCTCCTCAAGCAAATTCAGCCAAACGCTCAGCTCGGAAGAGCCGCGTTCTTCACCACGGAGCCATCCACCCAGATCGTTGATCGATAAGGGCAGATCCATGCCATCCAGACGGACAACCAACTCGGCGGCTGTACGAGCTGGTCGCGGTGATAGGGCAGCGAGCATCAGACTGCAAATCAGTCCTACGGCAAACCGTTGTCCTGTTGAGCGTCTTCTCAAGGCCTAGGCCAGTTCATTGGTGGAACCAGTTTCCCGCACCTCTGCAGGAAGTGGCTTCAATCAGGCTCTTGGCCTCGCTGGGAGCAGGCGGAGTCATTTACATGACGCCGATCGTGTTCCACCAAGCCAGCTTTACGGCAACTCAGGTGGGGCAGGGCCTGGCAGCCGCCGCCCTGATTGGAACGGCTGCCAGGCTGCTGAGCGGCGTCTTGCTCGATCGAGGCCTTTGCTGCTCCTGGCCGGTGCGTGCCGCGGCAGTGCTGGCCTTCATCGCCGATTTCGTCTTGCTGCAAGCGAAAGGTTTTACGGGCTACCTCACAGGACAACTACTGATTGGTCTGGCAGCAGGGCTTTACTTCCCCGCCATTGAGCTGGCTGTGCCACTCAGCTGTGCGGGCTTCAAATCCAGCCGCGGCTATGCGCTGGCTCGTAGCGCTGATGCGCTTGGTGTCGCCATGGGCGCACTGATCGGTGCGATCGTCACAGCTCTCGGCCTGATTCGCGCGGTTTATCTGGTGGAGGCGGCGGCCGTTGCTGTGATGTTGCTTGTGCTGAGCTGGCGCCCCCTTCCCGATGGGCGGGCAGCCCTGTTGCATGTCGACGACATCGGGGACAAGCAATCCAACGCCAGAGACCCCGCAGCGGATGGATGGCGCTGGCTGATGCCACTTCTACCAGTGCTGGCCATCAGCATCGTCGCCACGGGGATGATTGCGCTCAGGCAAAGCGCCCTGCCTTTGGAGCTGGTGCGTGGAGGCCTGTCGCGTCCAGCCGTAAGCGAAGCCGGAAGCGGAGCACTGATTGCGCTGCAGCTGGCTCTACTGCTGGTTCTGCAGTGGCCTGTCGGCAACTGGGTCGCCAAGCGCAGCCTGCGCTTCGGGTTGGGAATGGGACTGGCCGGCTTCGTGGCCGGCTGCCTGCTGCTGGCGAGCTCGGCGCTCTGGAGCGGTGGCATGGTGCTGATCTCACTGGCCATGGTGCCACTGGCGTTTGGAGAAGCTGCTTTCCTTCCCAGTGCAGCCGAAGCCATGGTGGAAGAGACCCCTCTGAAACATAGGGGTCTGTCCATGGCGCTGTTCTCCCAATGCTTCGCCATCAGCGCCACCGGCGCTCCTCTTCTGGCCGGAGCCTTGCTTGACCAGCAGGGTAATGGCGTACAGCTCTGGTTGCTGATGGCGGTGATCTGCCTGGCCGTGATGCCACTGCTCAAAACAGTTCGACCTCGCTATACAGCAGGTCTGCAAGCAACCCCCCTGGAGAACGACGAGGATGTCCCGAGCCCGCGAATTGCTTCGCTCCATTAAAAATCTTTCAGTCCTGCGGGAGCTGGCCAAAACCAATGGCGGCCTCGACAGTGTCGGGGATTTGGTTGATAACTTCATCGACAGTGAGGCCATGGTGGTTTGCCTCCAACGTTTCAAAGCTCTGCCCGGTGGCAAGGAGATGGTGGAACAGCGTTACCCACCCTTCCAGCCCGATATCCCAGTCTTAGAGAAGCTGCCTGAAGGAACACTGGGTCGAGCTTATGCGTGCATGATCCGCCGACTGAACTACGACGCTGATTTTTTCCGACCAAGAGATACCAGCAGCGAAGCGCTCTGGCTGACGCAGCGAATCGCTTCAACCCATGATCTGCATCACGTGATCGGCGGATTCAACACCGAAACCGCTGGTGAATCGGGAGTTCTGTCGATCACAGCAACCCAGATCGGTTTTCCTGCCTACGTTTTGCTGAACACACTGGCGGGCTTCCGCGCATTTCGCTTCCAACCGAATGAGTTTGAGAAAATCAGTCGTGCGATCGCTGTGGGCAGCCGCATCGGGCTGGAAGCGACTCCTCTTGTGCTGCAGCGCTGGGAGGAAGGCTGGGACAAGCCACTTGATCAGTGGCGCCAAGAGCTGGGGGTCAAGCCCGCGGCGGGAGAAGCGTTTGGAGCTGAGTACTAATGCTCACCACCCAGCAGGCGATGGCGAATCTTCTTCTGCAGAACGAACGATGCTGGAATCAGTGTGAAGCCATTGGCGAGGATCACCGGTCCATTCCCACTGAGCAGACCAAACACCGCCCAGATGGCGACCCCAATGGTGAACAGGAAGTACATCGACAGTGAAATAGAGCGCGTGTCATCGGTGCGCAACGTTTTGATGGCCTGTGGAAAGAAACTCATAGTGGTCAGCGCCGCGGCCACATAGCCAATTGAATCCACATCCATTGCGAAATTCACTGGAGCGTAATCACTCCATAAACTGCCGCCAGTCTTGCTGCAGTCATGGCAATCGGTCTCAGCGTCAGCCTTGAGGGCCTGCAGGGCCTTTCACACGGCTGGAAACGCTGCTGGTGCTCAGCCTGGACGGCCTGCGCGCTTCTGGGAGCGCTGCAGACACCGCTTCAGGCAAGCGAAACAGAAACACGTCATGCCATGGCAGCCATGGCTGCGTTTGCCGAATGCAAGGTCCTGAACGCCGGATACAGCCGCGACAGGGCCAGAACCATCCTGAACACCTGGATCGAAAATAAGGGGCTGGAGAAACAAGCTGAGTGGCTGCAATCACCCCAGGCCATTCGCGTTGTAGCTCTCACCAGTGAAGCGATGAACAAAAGCTGCAATGGCTTTGATCAGAACAGTTCTCAATTCATACCTGCAATGGAAGCGATTGATCAATTATGAAATGCAGGATTCACTCAAAAGACCAGTGAAACTTATTTCAGAATTCAGCAGATGCTGTCAGCCAACCATTCAGACACTGATTCAGGAATAAGCTGGATGAGGATTTTCTTGAGCCATCAGAGTGATTCGCTTCAGACCCAACCAAACGGCACTAGTACTGATCGGTTTTCAGAAAGACTACTTTGACCCGCAAGGAGCCCTCTATTCTGTTGTAGAAGAATCACATCGTGTTTCAGGCACCCTCGAACACACCATCGAGACAATCGACAACATTGTTCAATCTCCAATCACCATCGTGAACACACCTATCGTGTTCAGCGAGACCTACAAGGAGATTGAGAACCCAACCGGAATCCTCAAAGCAATCAAAGAAATTGAGGCATTTAAAGTGGGCACAGCAGGAGCAGAGGTGATAGCCGAAATCAAAAAGTATGGAGATCGCATTAAAACAGTGCCCGGCAAAAAAGGATTTAATGCTTTCTCCAACACCGACTTAGAGAAGCTTTTTTCCGATCATCAGATCGAACAGATTGTGATTGCTGGATGTGTTTCATCACTATGCATCAATGCCACGGCTCTTTACGCGAGAGATCAAGGCTATGAAGTAACCATTCTCTCGGACTGCACCTCGAGCCGAACGCCTATTGAACAAGAGATGTTTTGCGATGAAATTTTCCCACTATTTGCGGACGTGATAACTCACGATGATTTCATTAATGCAATAAGAAGCAATTCCTGTTGATCGCCAGCCATGGACCGTTATCAAGTACCTGACGCAGCAGCGATTGCACAATCAAGACTGATTGAACGATTAGCGGAATCGGAACGCACGATGCGGGACATCTTAGTCAACCTTCCCGTCATTGTCGCTCGCTTCAACAAGAACAACAAAGGAAAAATTCAATTTCTGAATATGGCCTGGAGCAGAATACTTGGATTCAAGATTGACTCCTGCATAGGAATGGAAATCAATTCCTTTATACTTGCAGAGGATCTACAAAGATGGAACGAATTACTCGAACAGAGCCACAATGATAAGGGAAAATCATCAGATCTGGATAGTCAAATCCGCTTCAAAGATTCCAAAGAGCAAATTCGCTGGCTTCGAATCAAACTCGATCAGCGCAAAAACGGTGAGGTCATTGCTTTGATGGAGGATTTCACAGAAAGACGTCGCCTTGATGCTGAGTTAATTCAAGCCCAACGACTGGAAAGCATTGGCCATCTTGCTGGAGGCTTGGCCCATGATTTCAATAATCTTCTGCAAGTAATCATGGGGTATATCAACTTAACCCAACGACTCATCAATAAAAAAGGAATTGATTCAAATTATCTGGAGACCGCAAAACAGGCTTGCCTACGTGCAGCTGGCCTATCAAAACAGATGCTGACATTCAGTAAGGGAGGGGAACCAGTTCAAAAGCCTGGATCCCTGGAAAAGGTTGTCAGAGAGGCTGTAGACATGAGCCTGCACGGGTCAAAACTCAAAGCATCCATCAAGCTTGAACAAGACATACCAGAAGTGAATATGGATTATGGACAAATTCATCAAGTCCTTCATAACGTCATCCTCAACGCAGAACAAGCAACGGCCGAAGGCGGACTACTCGATATTACAATAAGAAGAGCATTACCGATAGATAGCAATCCCAGCCCAAAAGAAATGGTTGTCGTGGAAATTAAAGATAAAGGGATTGGCATTGAAGTAACAAACTTAGGGAAAATATATGATCCATATTTTACAACTAAAAAAACAGGAAATGGCCTTGGCTTAACGAGTGCGTACTGGATTATCAAGAAACACAATGGCAATTTACAAATCAACAGTGAGTACGGAAAAGGCACGACAGTTCAGATTTCCTTGCCTGCCCTACACAGATCAGAAGCCTCAGATAAATCACAGAGCAGAAAAAGCAAACAAACAACATCCATGAGCATATTAATCATGGATGACGAAGAAATTGTTCGAAAGTCAATGCAGCTCATGCTCGAAGATTGTGGTCATCACGTGACTTCCGTGAAGCACGGCGAGGAGTGCCTGCAGGCCTATTCAAAAGGGTTAGAAGAGAAAAAATATTTTGACATCATCATTCTTGATCTGACGATATCAGGAGGCAAGGGGGGCATCTGGACGATCGAACAAATTCTCAAACTGAATCCGTCGGCAAGAGCTATTGCCGCGAGTGGATATAGCCATGACAACACGTTATCCAATTACAAACAAATAGGATTTTATGCCGTACTGCAAAAACCCTTTGGAATTGATACTCTCAATAAATGCCTTGAGGATGTCATCAATATGTAATCTGCCGCAAAAGACTCATGAATCCAAGCACAATACCAAAGCATAAGGCACAAAAAGTCTTCTTTTTTTCAGGGCTCCGTAACCAACATTGAAATCCTGTAAACCTAACCCACTTCGACAGACATACCAATCTCCTTGACGTACGCAGGACACCAAAAACAACCTTATAAGCAAAAATACTCATCCGTTGTTCTAAAGGAATGGTTAAAAAGATAATGTCAACATAGCCACAATCCTGCATTCATCCAGATCATGCCTCTTAACAATCAAGTTCCATTGGTTACGTTTCAGACTCGCGTCCGTGATGAAAGTGTACCTGGCGATAACCCATTCCGGTGGCAAGAGCTAAGCAGCAAGGACATTTTTAGTGGCAAAAAAACTGTACTTTTTGCACTTCCTGGTGCCTTCACACCAACATGCTCGTCCAATCACCTACCCCGGTATGACGAACTCTTTGAGGAATTTAAAAGTCAAGGCGTTGATCAGATCATCTGTCTGTCAGTGAACGACGCATTTGTCATGTTCCAGTGGAGTAAGCACCTGGGAACCAAGAACATTTTTATGCTGCCAGATGGCAATGGTGAATTCACCCGAAAGATGGGAATGCTTGTTGAGAAAGAAAATCTCGGGTTTGGAATGCGCTCATGGCGTTATTCGATGCTTGTCAATGACATGGTCATTGAAAAAATGTTTGTTGAGCCTGATTTTGCAGACAACTGCCCAACAGATCCTTTCCAATCCTCTGACGCTGACACGATGATGGCATTTCTGAAAGGAAGCACATCATCAGGGATCGCCAAACCACATGCTTTCATCGGCTGATTGAAAGGCCCAGCCCATCACCCTCCCTCATCCTGAGCTGCGTTCAAAACCAAGGCCTGTTGATCAAAGACAGGTCTTGGTCACCTCAGTCTGATTGATTGAACAAACCCGAGGGCATCAAGACAAGCCATGAAGAGAGGAGACATCGGCAGGAATCTTCTGATCACCTACTTTGTCTGGGCTGTTGCACCGGCAGCCGCCATTCCATTACCTCTGGTCTGCAAGCTAACCAGCGAAGAGTCTCCTTCAATCAAGATTCGACTCACTGAACGAACAACAGGATCGCTCAAAGGTGAATTGATTCAGAACGGTAGTACACTTGGTGATTTTCAATCGGGAAAACCAAAGCGAGGCAAAGATCCCTGGTGGTCTTTTCAAAAAGACAACAACAGTTCCAAAGGAGTCTCAGTTTTTTTCAAAGGCACAGAAATCTGGAACCCCTATCGACGGATACCACGACCGCAGGACAGCAACCGAGTGTTTTTTGCGGGGCTGGCAGCTGCGCTTTGGAACTGGGATTCAACTGAACAGCGAAGTATTTTTCGTGGGAATATTGATTTACTGAAGTCCGCTGGGGGGATCTGGTCAATTTCCAGCCAATGCGTTGGCGGAAGAATTGTTGATGGATGATCGAAACAATACAGATCATCACGCTGGACTCTGTTGATGAAGTAAAACAATGCGTACGCAGGACCGACGCAAGTTACGATGCAATCATACTGCGAGACTCGCGAAAATCTCGGATATGAGCTGCAATCCGCAACCAAACCCAAATCTCAAAAATAAGTGCTTCACCTAACACACAATTTTCAACAAGGTTAGCTGAAACTTCATCGTTATAACCAAGAGATATGCCAACAAAAATCGCAACCGTTGAACCAATAATGCACAAAGGAACAAAGACGAAAACAAATCCCCGGATCAACATCACCCAGGAGATAAAAACCAACTTGTCCGAAAATTTGACACCAGACTCACCACCATTGGCCATATAACAATTGCGCAATAGCACGACAGTCGCCACAAAAGTCAGAGCCCAAAACAGGTAATCTCAGACAGTCGGCTGCATAGACGTGGGCAACATAAATAGATGAAGCAGAATCGTTGACGCAAGCAAATACCCAAACACATCAGACTGCTTAAGCGATCCCTTAGATAATTCGGATTTCAAAGCCTGAATTCCTAAGAATCTCACGATTATTTTGCAGTAACCTCAATCCTAAAAAGGCGTAGGCAGATAGGCAATGTCTACGGCAACAACCCCTATTCTTCAGCTTGCAGCGTGTTAATGATTTGCAATTATTATCTTTATATCAGGCTTAATCTAGCAACAATTACTTCTTCTCTTTCCTCTTTTTACGCTCATTCCACAAGCAAATCACTAACCCAATAACGGCTGCAGTTAAAGCGTAGGGAAACAGCCAGGGGAAGATAATGAGTAGGATTATGTCAAAGTAGAAGAACCAAAACTTCTTGCACGACTCTAGGAATTTTGACATAAATCTCTGAACCCTATAATCGAATGTGGAAGCAGAATACCACTACAGTAATTGGATATGAGGATTATTAAGGAGTAACGCAGGTTGCGAAGCAATAACCCATTACGTGAGGGTTAGCTGCTTTGGGGGATGCGTTCTTATTCCAATGCGCTCATACAGTAATCAGCGAAAAGCCTTAGCAAGGACTGATTGGTATCTATGTTAATTAAATAGCGGGAAGCGATATGAATATGAATCCGAACGAAAGCTTCATGGGCTATTTGCGATTGCACCTGAAGTTGACGATCTAGGGAACATAAACAAAGGCGATAATACCCATGACTCAATTGAGCTATTTTTATAAATTCTTGATGCTCGCGATGGAGAGCCTGGAATTGTCCGTTTCACGCAAGAACAGCTTGACAAGGCTATTGAGCGGTATAAAGAATATTGCGAAAACGTAGATAGCGATGATTTGAGTGCGCATCACAAGAAAAAGAAAATTCAGTACTGGATTAATCAAAAAGAAGCTCGAAAAGAATATTCTGAGAATGCTTCAAGAGCAGCTGGGAAAAATACATTAAAAATTGCAGTGAATATGGCGACATGAAATTATCTAAGTTCTGATATATGTATTAGAGATGAAAGCCTTAGGGCAGCGTATGACTAAATCAAACTTGAACCTGCTTCCTATGTTGCCAGCGTGTCTGCTGTTTGTAGTTGGCGTCATGACACCACAACTAATAACAAAACCACGCATTAGTTATATATTTAATTAGATTGATATATTACCCACCGCAAGTATGTGTTTCTGGCACGTAAGCGCCAAATGATTTTTTTTGCCCTATATTTTTAGAGTGATACTATCGCTTGATGAATAGTGACTGTCATACTTAAAGGAATCAGGGTCTTTTAGTTTCCTTTTTGCTCTAGACATACACCCACCAAGATTATCTCCTTCACTTCCCCAGTCTGTCTTTAATTCAAATCCATCTAATGATCTTTTTCTGAGAACGCTTCGACTACTCTTGGCTACTTTCGGAGCTGTTTCATCAACTATCAAATCCCCAAAAGCGATGACTAAAGCAAATACTACTCCAACCGACTTGAGTACTAAATTGCCGCGGAATATTGCCTTGTTCTTACCAGCGTAAATCCACGCAAGCATTATTCCAATAATTCCGCATGTTGCACCAGCCATTGCCCACCAAAATTGAGAATTGCTATCGCATCCTTTTGCTTTCGAGATTCTCCAACAAAAACAATACCTGCTATAGGAAGAATAAATTTCATTTGTCATCAATTAAACGGCATGTCTTCATTTTGCAAAGGATTTTGTGTTTCTCTTTTCAACTTGCCTTTGTATTCTTTTAGAAATTTCTTAGACTCGTAAATAATATTGATTCCACCAAGTCAGTAGATCGTGAGATAAACCTTCCTGACTGGATAGTTACACATTAAACAAAAACTCCATCACGTCGCCTTCCTCTACTTCATACTCTTTGCCCTCACTGCGTAGCCAACCTTTATTACGAGCTTCTACCAGCGATCCTGCTTCAAGCAATTTCTCGCAACCGATGGTCTGAGCACGAATGAATCCTCGCTCGAAATCAGTATGGATCACTCCTGCCGCCTGAGGAGCAGTCATCCCAGCCCTGAATGTCCAGGCTCGTGTTTCCTTTTCACCAGTCGTGAAATAGGTGCGCAACCCCAGTAAACGGTAAGTGGCACGAATCAGACTTTTCAGGCCACCTTCGCTAACACCCAGTCCATCGAGATAGTCCTTGCACTCATCAGCCCCAAGCTCAACCAGTTCCGCTTCCACCTGAGCAGAGATGCGCACAGTTTCAGCGCCCTCCTTTGCCGCCAGAGCAACCACGTCCTCGCAGAATCGATTGCCTGCAGCGAGGTCGTCTTCACTCACATTGGTGGCGTAAATGATTGGCTTGGCCGTTAAGAGCCCAAGTGGTTTGACCATCAAAGCTTCTTCGTCGCTCAGCTCAACACTGCGCGCAGCGCCGCCTTGCTCGAGCACAGCCTGAACCCGTTCAAGCGCCGCATCCTCTGTCTGGGCCTCCTTGCTTGTTCGCATCTGCTTCTTCAGCCGTTCGCGACGCTTTTCAATCTGAGTGAGATCTGAAAGCCCGAGTTCAAGGTTGATCACCTCAGCATCGCGAACGGGGCCAACGGAGCCGGAGACGTGAATGACGTCGTCATCCTCGAAGCAACGAACCACATGAACAATGGCGTCCACTTCACGGATGTTGGCCAGAAACTTGTTGCCCAGACCTTCACCCTGACTGGCTCCCTTCACCAGACCGGCGATATCAACGAATTCCATCCTTGTGGGAATGGTTTCGGCGCTGCTGCTCAGATCAGTCAGCTGCTCCAGCCGCGCGTCCGGAACAGACACGGTCCCGACATTCGGTTCGATGGTGCAGAAGGGGAAATTGGCTGCCTGGGCCTGGGCATTGGCCACAAGGGCATTGAAGAGGGTGGATTTACCCACATTGGGTAAACCAACGATTCCGGCTTTGAGCATGGCGGGAAATCTATCGGCAGGCGCGTCTCGGCATCGGATGGTCGAAACACGATTTGAACGTTCACGGGCGAGAATAGTTATGAATAATGTTGAAGGGGCCATGGGCAGCCAAAAAAGCCAGTCCCCTGCAGGGACCACACCCGAAGCTCTGCGTGCGCTCACCCGCCTGAGTGGTCTGAAACGCAGGCGGCGGCGCTTGTTCGGTGTTGGTGTTGCCGCCGTCCTGGCGGCGGCAGTCGGAGTTATCTGGAGCAAAGGTCCAGGGTCTGATCGTTCGCGACAGTTGAGTGAATACACCGTGGCGGCGGAACGGGGGTCTCTGCCCGGCGTGATCACGGCCAGCGGCGCTCTGGAAGCCATCCGACGGGTGAACGTGAGCCCAACGAGTAGTGGTCTGGTGAAAGCGCTGTACGTCGACGAAGGCGATGTCGTGACCAAAGGTCAGGTCCTGGCTCGTATGAGGGCCGGTGACCTCAAGGACCGAATGGATGAACTTGCCGCACTCGAGCGACAGGCTAGGGCGGACTATGAAGCCAAGCGGGCCGAATATTTGCGCAACCGGCAGCTGGTGGATGTGGGAGCCATCAGCGAATCAGACCTGGATAGCTTCCGAGCTGCCTTCATCAGCAGCAAGGAAGCTCTGACCGCAGCTCGCGAGCGCATTGAACAACGCAACGTTGAAGGCAGTGACCTGCTGATCCGGGCTCCTTTCAGCGGGGTCATTACGGAACGCTTCGCCGAACCTGGATCCTTTGTCACTCCCACCACAGCGGCATCAACCAATGCCGGCGCCACAAGTTCATCACTTGTTGAGCTTTCCCAAGGCATGGAAGCGGCGGCCAAGGTGCCTGAGAGCGACATCGGCCGCATTCGTATTGGTCAGGATGCCACTGTTCGCGTGGATGCCTTCCCTGATCAGCTCTTCCCTGCGAAGGTGCGCGACATCGCTCCGCGTGCACTTAAAACCGACAACGTGACCTCATTCGAAGTGGAACTCACGCTGATTGATCCGCCACCGACCCTGCGTTTCGGCATGACCGCGGATGTGAATTTCCAGACCGGACGCACCACCGCAAACACACTGGTGCCAACAGTGGCAATCGTGACTGAACAAGGGCAGTCAGGCGTTCTGCTGGTTGGCAAAAACGATGAGCCCACCTTCCAGCCTGTGCAGCTCGGTGCCAGCAGCGGCGACAAGAGTGCCATTCTCTCCGGTGTGAAGCCCGGCACACGCGTGTTTATTGACATGCCGCCCTGGGCGAAACAGCGCGACTGACCGAGCCAGGACCTCCCTTCATCCATGCCCGAAACAAAGGAGAAACCCCTGCTGCTGCTGGTGGATGGCCATTCTTTGGCCTTCCGCAGTTTCTACGCCTTCAGCAAGGGCGGTGAGGGGGGACTGGCCACGAAGGATGGTCGTCCCACGAGCGTGACCTATGGATTTCTCAAGGCACTGCTGGACAACTGCAAGGGACTGAAACCCGAGGGTGTGGCGATCGCCTTTGACACCGCGGAACCCACTTTCCGCCATAAGGCCGATCCCAATTACAAGGCGCACCGGGATGTGGCACCGGACGTGTTTTTTCAGGACCTGGATCAGCTGCAGCTGATCCTGCGCAATCAACTGCAGCTGCCGCTGTGCCTGGCCCCGGGTTACGAAGCCGACGACGTGCTCGGCACCCTGGCCAACAGAGCCGCGTCGTCTGGATGGCGGGTGAGAATCCTGAGCGGGGACCGCGATCTGTTCCAGCTGGTGGACGACAAGCGGGACATTGCCGTGATGTACATGGGCGGCGGTCCCTACGCCAAGAGCAGCGGCCCCACGCTGATCGATGAGGCCGGTGTTGAGGGAAAGCTCGGGGTGATGCCCGACAAGGTGGTGGACCTGAAGGCCCTCACCGGAGACAGCTCAGACAACATTCCTGGAGTGAAAGGCGTCGGCCCGAAAACCGCCATCAATCTGCTGAAGGAAAACTTGGACCTTGATGGTGTCTACAAGGTTCTTGCCGAAGTCGAGGCGGAAGGCCCCAAGGCCAGCAGAGGTGCTGTCAAAGGGGCTCTGAAGGGCAAACTCCGTTCCGACCGTGACAACGCTTATCTATCAAGGCGATTGGCCGAAATCCTGGTCGACATCCCACTGCCTGAAGAGCCCGCACTCGAACTTGGCCCTGTGGACGGCGAAGGTCTGGAAGCACAGCTCAAGGATCTTGAGCTCAACAGTCTGGTGCGACAGGTTCCGGGTTTCATCGCCACCTTCTCCCCAGGCGGTCTAACGGCCAATGCCCACCTACTCGAAACCAAGGTTTCAGATGACTCAGGGCAACCCGAAACGTCGAAGATTTCAGCAGCAACGGAGCTTGATTCCACTGACGCTCCAGACCGGAATGCCGCCTCCACCCAAACTGACTTAAAGCCAAAGCTGATCAACAGCGACAAGAGTCTGCAAGAGCTGATGCAACGCTTGCAGTCCTGCACCGATCCCACTGCTCCGGTCGCGCTCGACACGGAAACCAGTGACCTCAATCCCTTCAAGGCGCAGCTGGTCGGCATCGGTGTGTGCTGGGGGCCCGGTGATGCAGATCTCGCATACATCCCTGTCGGGCATCGTGCCGCGGCGGAACCAACGCTGAAACCCGAGCAGCCACTGGTGCAGCTCCCACTCGAGACAGTGCTGGAACAGATGGCTCCCTGGCTGGCAAGCCCAGAGCACCCCAAGGCTTTGCAGAACGCGAAATATGACCGCCTGATTCTGTTGCGCCATGGCTTGCCGTTGTCAGGAGTTGCCATGGACACCCTGCTGGCCGATTACCTCAGAGATGCAGCCGGCAAGCACGGCCTGGACGCCATGGCAACACGCATGTATGGAATCACTCCCACCCTTTTCAGTGATCTGGTGGGCAAGCCCAAGGAAGGAAAAGCGAGCTGCTTCGCAGAAGTGGACCTTAACCAGGCCGCGTTGTATTGCGGCATGGACGTTCATCTCACGCGCCGTCTGGCCATCGATCTTCGTGAGCAACTGGAAGCAGCAGGAGAGAAGCTCCCCAGCCTTTTGGACAATGTGGAACTGCCGCTGGAACCGGTGCTGGCTCTGATGGAAGCCACTGGCATCCGCATTGACCTGCCCTACCTCAATGCACTGTCAACAGAGATGGGTGACATCCTGCAGCGCCTGGAAAAGCAAGCCAAAGAGGCTGCAGGAACCGACTTCAACCTCGCCTCACCCAAGCAACTCGGCGAACTGCTGTTCAACACCCTGGGGCTCGACCGCAAGAAATCCCGCAGGACAAAAACCGGCTACAGCACGGATGCCACTGTGCTGGAAAAACTCGAGGCTGATCACCCTGTGGTGCCGTTGGTTCTGGAGCACCGCGTGCTGAGCAAGCTCAAGAGCACCTATGTCGATGCTCTACCTCAGCTGGTAGAAGCGGAAACAGGCAGGGTGCATACCGATTTCAATCAAGCGGTGACGGCCACCGGTCGACTGAGCAGCAGTAATCCCAACCTGCAAAACATTCCCATCCGCACGGACTACAGCCGCCGCATCCGCAAGGCATTCCTGCCGCAGGAGAACTGGACGCTGCTCAGCGCGGATTATTCCCAGATTGAGTTGCGCATCCTCACCCACCTCTCCGGCGAGGACGTGCTGCAAAAGGCTTACCGGGAGGGAGATGACGTGCATGCCCTGACAGCACGACTTCTGCTCGACAAGGAGGAGGTGGACAGCGATGAACGGCGCCTGGGCAAGACGATCAATTTCGGTGTGATCTACGGAATGGGTGCCCAGCGCTTCGCTCGGGAAACCGGGGTCAACCAAGCGGAGGCCAAGGAGTTCCTGCTGCGTTACCGGGAGCGATATCCCAAGGTCTTTGCCTTTTTGGAATTGCAGGAGCGGCTGGCCCTCAGTCGCGGGTACGTGGAAACGATCATGGGTCGACGTCGTCCCTTCCACTTTGATCGCAACGGCCTTGGGCGCTTACTTGGCAAGGAGCCCATGGACATCGATCTGGATGTCGCTCGTCGGGGCGGAATGGAGGCTCAGCAGTTGCGCGCCGCCGCAAACGCACCGATTCAGGGATCCAGTGCCGACATCATCAAACTGGCCATGATCCAGCTTCAGGCAGCCATCGAGCAGCAGGCACTTCCGGCACGACTGCTTCTGCAGGTGCACGATGAACTGGTGCTTGAAGTGGATCCAGATGCTCTGGAACCGATTCAAAAACTTGTCGTGAACACCATGGAAAACGCTGTCAGCCTGAGCGTGCCACTAGTTGCTGAAACCGGCATCGGCACCAACTGGATGGACGCGAAATAACAGTGTGCGAATCACCCGCAAAGGGGAAGGGATGCTCAAGTGCGGCGCTTCAGTATCGAATGACCCTCGCGATATCCAATCACAGTGACAGAGATAATGATTGTTGATAGAGCAATTACGCCCATCCAGTCTGGATGCATCATCCACCTGAGCCAAGGGTCCAACAGAGTCACTCTAGAGACAATCGGGCGATTGACACAAGGCCTGTGGTGAAACCTTTTTTACATTCGACATCGCTCCAGAAAAACAAAAATGATCACCGCAGCAATAGTCCTTTTTGAGAGCGAGCGATGAACAAACAAATGAAACCATTCACCAACAGACTTCAAACCGACTGGAAGCCGAAATCCCTTTGTGCTGACGCCTATGCCGATCCGCACACCAAAACTCATCATCGAGCGAGCGATGAGCCGAACTCACGATCCAGCGGAGTGTCATGAGCCGTAGAGCTTTTTACGGGCTGCATCTTCAGCCAACCGGTGCACCTTCCTTTTTCTCATTCGTCACGTATACGCCTCAAAGCAAAGAACAGATGGTTGCCTGTGGAGATCTGGCTGAAGGAGAGGAATACATCAATCCGGTCATCTGCGACTTCCTGCTGTTTGTTGCCGAATGGATCCTCAACGTTCCACTTAATAATGAGTTCCCCATTGGGTACGACGACGTGACAGTGATCTGCTCCAGACAACGAGGGAATGGGAGCCAGCACGAATACCTGATGCAAATCAGTGGCCTTGCAGAGAATGAGCCAAAGCGTTCAGTTCTTGAAAGGCTCTTGAAAATAGTGCATCGAAAATCGTGGAACGGTTTCAAACCAACGTAGGGATCAGAAGCAACAACAACCTTCAGTGAGAAGTGATGCGGCCGTTCAAGCCGCAAGCCACACAGGAGGGCAACCAGCAGGCCATCAACTTCCACTGGAACCGATCGGAGGCAGCGAAGACAACAGATCGGTAACAACAGGTCAGAAACCAGGCAATTCACGGCTGATCCAGGAGTGGGCGGGCCGTAACCTCCTTGGAGAGCCTGATCAGACCTTTGCCACTGCGCCTCACTAACAGCCTGAGCAATCGCACCGAGAACTTCGAACCGCTGGAGGCCGGCAAAGCAACGATCTACTGCTGTGGAGTCACCGTTTACGACCTCTGCCATCTTGGGCATGCGCGCAGTTACATCAACTGGGATGTGTTACGCCGTTATCTCATCTGGCGTGATTACGCTGTCACCTTCGTGCAGAACTACACAGATATCGACGACAAAATATTAAACAAAGCCAACTCCGAAGGATCAACAATGGAGGAGGTTAGCGAAAAAAATATCAAAGCCTTTGAAATCGACATGGGTCGACTAAACATTCTGCCCGCAGACAAAATGCCACGGGCAACATGTTGCATCCCGGGCATTCAAACTCTGATTGGCGAACTTGAAACCAAAGGAGCGGCCTACAGTTCTGACGGTGACGTGTATTTCGATATTTCCAAAGCAAAGAATTATGGGCAACTCAGTGGAAGGGATCCCAACGAGCAGCAACAGGGTGCCAGTGGCCGCATTAAGGAAGGAGAAGAAGAACGCAAACGACATCCCTTTGATTTCGCTCTCTGGAAAAAAACCAAAGACGGAGAACCAGGCTGGGAATCACCCTGGGGACGAGGACGACCCGGCTGGCACATCGAATGCTCCGCCATGGTTCGCGAAGAATTCGGCACCACAATTGATATCCATCTCGGCGGAGGTGATCTTGTCTTTCCGCACCATGAAAATGAAATTGCACAGTCAGAAACAGCCAATGAAGCACAGCTAGCCCGGGTTTGGATGCACAACGGCATGGTGAATGTCGGCGGCACGAAAATGTCGAAGTCGCTCGGCAACTTCACAACCATCCGCGCGCTGCTCGACAGCGGCGTTTCAGCGATGACTCTGAGACTCTTTGTGCTCCAGGCGCACTATCGCAAGCCACTCGATTTCACTGCAGAAGCTCTGGAGGCGGCAAGCACGGGATGGAAAGGCCTTAATGCTGCTCTTGGCCTTGGCAGTCAATGTTCGAATCAGCTGGGCTGGCCCAGAGCAGAAGAGCTTCCATCCGGTGCCATGCATGCACAGAACTTGGCAGTGGATGAGGTCTTAAGTGCTGCGCGCGACCGCTTCACCGAGGCCATGGATCAGGATCTCAACAGCTCAGGAGGTCTCGCGGTGCTGTTTGAGCTGGCCAAACCGCTGAAGTCGCTGGCCAACCGTCTGGAACGTGGAGAACCGGTGAGCGAGCGCGATGAGCTTAAGACCATGCATCAGCGCTGGCTGTTGCTGCGTGAGCTCGCAGCAGTGCTGGGACTGCGCTTCGAGCCGCTGAAAGCCATGGAGGGATCCGATGCAGCATCAAACGACAGCGCCGCCATCGAAGCGGCGATCGCTGCCCGCAAAGCGGCTAAACAGGCCAAGGATTTTGCAGAAGCCGACCGAATCCGAGCAGAACTCTCTGGTCAGGGGATTGAACTGATCGACAAGCCTGGAGGCATCACCGAGTGGCGTCGCTGTTGATCAGCGCTTTTTTGAGGCCATCATCGCTTCGATCTTGCGGATTCGCGCCAGAGTGGTGGTCCAGACCTCCAGCCTGAAGCGCTGTTCGGCCAGGGTGGGGTCAGCAGGGTCAGCAGCATCGACCCAGCTCTTGAGTTGTTCAAGCTTCGCCTCAGGGTCCAGCTTGGCCTCAAAGGCATCCCAGAGCTCCCGTTCAAGCCTGGCCCTTTCGATGAAATTCCAGCGCTTGAGCCAGAGCATCGTGATGGAGTGCATTCAGGCACCTGTCTACCGGATTTCTGTGGCATGAGCCCTAGGGTTCGCCAGGACAGGTGTGATGCCCATGGAACTGGAACCCGAGAGCCTGTCCAAAGCGATTCAGCTTTCAGTCGCTCCGGTGTTTCTGCTGGCAGGCATCGGTGCATTGATGAATGTGATCTCCGGTCGCCTCGCGAGGATTGTTGACAATGCGCGCAAAACCAAAACAAGCCTCGATGCCGGCGAGACGATCGATGAACGAGAGCAGTGGACTTACCGCAGGCGCATGCAGCTCACGATCCGTGCAATCGAACTGCTCACTGCTGCAACCCTGCTGATCTCAGCTGTGGTTGTTGTGATGTTCTTCAGCGTGATCAGCCGCATCAACCTCACACTTGTGGTGGTTCCCCTGTTCATCTCGGCGATGCTGTTGGTGATGTCGGCTTCGATCTGTTTTCTGCGAGAGGTGCGCATGGCATCCGTCCACATCAATCGACTGTTCTGAAAAGGCTGGAACGAATCAAAGCCTGGTGCTCAGCCTTAACCAGTCCAGTTGCGGATCAGATCCACCACGCTGATCAAAAGACCAACAGCGATCACTACCGGTGAAACCCAGCGCAGAAAAAACAGGATCAGACCGCTGGTGGATGATTGAGTGACTGAGCTGTCTTTGAGGTCATCGAGGAAGGTCTGGGGCAGAACCCATCCCATCAACACAGCAATCAGCAATCCGCCGGCGATGAGCAGCACACCACCGAACAGAGCATCCATCGCCCCAAGCACCTCGAGATTCGTGGCGGCAGGAAGACCCAGCACAAAAATCACAGCAGAGCTGATCCAGGTCGCCTTGCTCCGGCTCCAGTTGCAGCGATCCATCAGCGACGCCACCGGGACCTCCAGCAGCGACACCGACGACGTGATCGCAGCGAGGTAAGCCAGGAAGAAAAAAGCCACAGCCACGATTCGGCCAGTCGCACCGATGGATGCCAGTCCTGTTGGCAGAGCGAGAAAAATCGTGCCGATTGTGGACTCACTGACGGCATCCCCCAGCCCGAAGCTGATCACCACTGGGAACGTGAGCATGCCCGCCAAGAGACCCACCGCGGTGTCCAGCCCCACCACTGAGACAGCTTCCTGAGGAACGGGAGCCTTGCGGTTGAGATAAGCCGAATACGCCATGATCGAACCGATGCCGGTGCCAATCGAGAAGAAGGCCTGACTGAAGGCATTGCGGATGGTGGTGATGTTCATCAGTTCCCTGCCATCCCAGCGCAGCAGGAAGGTCCTGTAACCATCCATGGCTCCAGGCAGCGTGCTGGCCCAGATCGCAAGGGCCACCAACAGCAGAAAGAGAAGCGGTAATGCCCAGCGCGACAGTCGTTCGATGCCGGCCTGCACCCCTGCCGAAACCACGAGAGCAGTCAGCAGCAGGCTGATGGCCTGCCCAGCCAATGCACTGTTGCCGCCACTGATGCCGTTGAAAAACAGCTGGGCACCCTCCATGCTCTGGGGAAGCCCCACATTGAGGGCATGGATCAGGGTTTGAGCGGTCCAGCCCATCAGCACGGCATAGAAGGCCAGGATTCCGCAGGAGGCGACCACGAACAGCCAACCCATCGGTTGCCAGTCGCGGCCAGCCGCCTGGGCCGGAGCCAGCAAGGGGCTGCGACCGGTGTTGCGACCCAGCACCATCTCAGCCACAAGCACCGGTAAACAGATGACCGCAACGATCAACACGTAGAGAACAACAAAACTGCCTCCTCCTCCCTGGGAGGCCCTGTAGGCGAATCCCCAGAGATTGCCCAGGCCCACTGCACTGCCCGCTGCCGCGAGGACAAATCCCAGCCCCGATCCCCAGTGCTCCTTCTGCGCTGCCGCCATGACCGTGAACACAGTGCGTTGGCCGAAGTTTGCCAGGGCCTGGAATTGAAGTGGGAGGATGGTTGCAACTGCCAGGATCCGCGTGAAAGCCATCAGCGTGCTGGGCTCCACCGGCTCAATTGGTACTCAAACTCTCGAAATCGTTCAGGACTTCCCGGACCAGTTCCGGGTGGTAGCGCTGACAGCCGGTCGCAACCTGCCCCTGCTCGTGGAGCAGATCCAGCGACACAGCCCCGAGGTGGTGGCCCTTGCTGATGACTCTCTACTCAAGGAACTGGAGGAGCGGCTGAACTCGCTCCCCGCAGATCAACAGCCTCAGCGGCAACCGGAACTGGTGGGAGGTCCCGGAGGTCTGAACGTTGCGGCCTCCTGGGACACGGCAGACCTGGTGGTGACCGGGATTGTTGGCTGTGCAGGCCTGCTTCCAACCCTGGCGGCCATCCGGGCCGGCAAGGACCTGGCACTGGCCAACAAGGAAACCCTGATCGCGGCAGGGCCTGTTGTGCTGCCGGAACTCAAGAAAAGCGGCAGCCGGCTCCTGCCAGCTGATTCGGAACACTCCGCCATCTTCCAGTGCCTGCAGGGCACACCCTGGGCCGACAATGCCCGTCTTTCCACGGGTGTTCCGACTCCGGGCCTACGCAGGATCCAGCTCACGGCCTCAGGTGGTGCCTTTCGGGACTGGGCCGCCGCCGATCTGGAGAAAGCCTCAGTGGCCGATGCCACCTCCCATCCCAACTGGAGCATGGGCAGAAAGATCACCGTTGACTCAGCGTCGCTGATGAACAAAGGGCTTGAGGTGATCGAAGCCCACTATCTGTTCGGGCTCGACTATGACCACATCGAAATCGTCATTCACCCGCAGAGCATCATTCACTCGATGATCGAGCTGGCTGACTCCTCTGTCCTGGCGCAGCTGGGATGGCCCGACATGAAGCTGCCGATCCTCTACTGCATGAGTTGGCCGTCACGGCTGGAGACCCCCTGGCGTCGCCTCAATCTCACCGAGGTCGGGCAACTCACCTTCAACGAACCTGATCCCGCCAAATACCCCTGCATGCAACTGGCCTACGCCGCCGGCCGGGCCGGCGGAACCATGCCGGCTGTACTCAATGCCGCGAATGAAGAAGCGGTGGCCCAGTTCCTTGAAGAGCGGATTCATTTCCTCGACATTCCCGACCTGATCGAAACAGTCTGCGAGCGCCACCAATCCGACCGGATCGACCAGCCGCAACTGGATGATGTGCTGGCTGTGGATCAGTGGGCCCGTATCGCCGTGCGCGAACAGGTTGATCGGGGCACACGCCGTCTACCGCTCACTGCCATGGCGGCGTGATCAGTCACCACCTGCTGCTCTGTGCAACGGCCACCAAGGCCAAATGCTGTGATCCGACGCTGGGCGCAGCCAGCTGGGAGGCCTTGAAACTTGGCGTGCGAGAACTGGCACTGGAGAAACCGGACAGGCCTGAGGGGGTTGTTCTGCGCAGCAAGGCTGACTGCCTGAGATCCTGTGATCAGCAGGGTCCTGTGCTGCTGATCTGGCCTGACGGAATCTGGTATGGCGGTGTCACACCCGAACGGATCAGACGCATCCTCGAAGAGCATGTGATCGGTGGTCGTCCCTGTGAAGACTGGGTGATCCGCCGCAGCCCATTCAGCGATCGACATCAGCGCTGAGTTGGCTCAGCCAGGCTGAAGCCACACGATCGGACCAGCATCCGCTCTCCAGGCTGTCGCCGGGAGCGTGGAAGCCGTTATGTCCGCCTCTCTCAGTGAGAAGGACCGATACAGGCTCACGCTGAGCAACCGGCTGCGAGGTGAGGGCTGAAAGCAAACGCCCGGCTGCATCAGCTGGCACCCAGGGATCATCGAGAGCCTGAAGCAGCAGGGTGGGCGGCAACGAACGGCGATCATCGAGCAGAAACGGCAGAGGAGATGCCCGTGAGTAGTAGGCATCCACAGAATCGAACCCCCAGCGGGGAGCCGTGACCGCTGCATCAAAGGCGCGGATCGAACGCGGAGGGGTTTGGGTCAGCGATTCATCCTCCTGCGGGCTCACGCCGAAGGGGTCTGCCAGTGTTTGTCTCACCAGGCGTTGCAGCAGCCATCGCTGGTACACACGGTTGCGCGGTCGTTCGATCGAGGCACTGCAGGCAGCCAGATCCAGGGGGCTGCTGGCACAGAACAATCCATCGAGCACCAACTGGTCAGAGGGAAGGCCGGCTTTAGCCCTCTGCTCAGGGCTGGCCAGGCAACCATTGAGCAGCATCGTGCCGCCTAGAGAAACCCCAGCACCGAACAGGGGCAAGACAGAACTGGATGGGGCCAGCTGCCGGCAAAGCTCACGGGCACGCGCGACTGCTGGCAGCAGATCGCTGTTGCAGGCGGCGGCGTAGGTGCCACCGGCCAGATCTCTACCGGGGTCCGCTCCCCGCAGATTGAGCCTCAGCACCGCAAACCCCTGCCTCTGCAGGGTGAGGCCCAGACGGCGTAGGCCCTCCCGACGGCTGGAACCCCCTAGACCATGAAGGGCCAGAACAAGCGCTCTTGGGGTTACGGGATCACCCGCAGATGTGGGCAGGGGACGATCCAGAAAGGCCAGCAACTCCCCGGCTGCTGCTGCGCCACTGGTCAGGGCAGGCACAGCAATCCGAATCGGCTCTCCCTGGTCCTCGGGCAAAGGTACCGGCCTAATCGTGTCGCGCAGGGTTTGCAGGTCGCCGCCGACCCATGGCCAGCGCTCTTGATACGTGGCAACCCCCAGGTGCCCGAGCAACTGGGGGTTGTGCTGAAGGCGGGAATGGAAACCCATCAAAGGCCGTTCAGACCGATCTGATCACTTCTTACCAACACCGAGCTCCTTCAGCTCACCGAGCAGATCACCAAGAACTTTCTTGGCATCACCAAACACCATCGACGTGTTGGCCAGCTCAAAGAGATCGTTCTTAATCCCGGAATAACCAGCGCTCATGCCGCGTTTCACGACAAAGACCGTGCGGGCCTGCTGCACATCAAGCACCGGCATGCCGTAGAGAGGTGAGTCTGGGTCGTTCTTGGCCTGGGGATTGACGACATCATTCGCCCCCAGCACTAGAACCACATCCGTGGCGGGGAAATCAGGATTGATGATGTCCATTTCCTTGAGCTGCTCGTAGGGCACATCGGCTTCCGCGAGCAACACATTCATATGACCCGGCATCCGCCCAGCCACGGGATGAATGGCGTAATCAACCTGAATCCCAGCGCTTTCCAAGGAACGGGTGACCTCCCTGAGCGTGTGCTGAGCCTGGGCAACAGCCAGCCCGTAGCCTGGCACAATCACCACGCGCTCAGCTGCTTCAAGGGTGAGAGCACACTCCTCAACGCTGCAGCTGGTGATGTTGGTGTATTCACCACCGCCACCGCCCGAGGAGGACCCGGCTCCCAGAGCTCCACCAAACAGAACCGAGACCAGTGAGCGATTCATGCCGTTGCACATCACCTGGGTGAGGATCAGACCAGCGGCGCCGACCATGGCACCCGCCACGATCAGAAGCTGGCTGCCCACCACAAAACCGGCTGCGGCTGCGGCCACACCTGAATAGCTGTTCAGCAGCGAGATCACAACAGGCATGTCTGCGCCGCCGATCGGCAGGGTGACGCCGATACCGAGCAAGCCTGAGGCGATCACCAGCAACCACAACCCGGCCTGACTGCTGCCATCGGAAGCGATCAGCTTGATCGCAGCCACAAGACAAACAACGGCCAGAGCGATGTTCACCAGATGGCGGATCTTGCTTTGCATCCAGGGAGGCGTTGAGAGCCAGCCCTGCAGCTTGGCCATCGCCACGATCGAGCCTGTGAAGGTGATGGAGCCAACAAAGACGGAGATCACAATCGACACAACCGCCACGAGCGTGCCGTCATCGAGTGTTCCGGGGAACAGTGCCGCGGCCAGGGCCACCAACAGCGATGACATGCCGCCACAGCCGTTGAACAGCGCCACGGTTTCGGGCATGGAGGTCATGGGCACCCGCTGGGCTGTGATCGCACCCAGCACTCCACCGACAAGTGAGCCGACGATGATCCAGGACCAGGCCTGTCCATCGAAGCTTGGGGTGCCCAGATAACTGAGCAGCAGACCAATCACAGCAAGTGCCATGGCCACAGCCGCAAGCTGATTGGCACTCCGCGCAGAGCGAACCTTGGAAAGACCTTTAATGCCGAGTGCCAGCAGCAGAACGGCAACGAGGTCGATGGCGTAGTTCAGGATCTCCATCAGCTGTTCTCCTTGCGAGCGGGCTTGCGGCTGAACATGGCGAGCATGCGGTCAGTGACCAGGAAGCCACCGATCACGTTGAAGAGGGCGAAGCCAAGCGAGACCGAGCCGAGCACCAGGAGAGGAGTGCTTCCATCGGCTTTGATGATCGCGGTGAGTGCGGCCAGCATCGTGATGCCGGAGATGGCGTTGGCTCCACTCATCAAAGGGGTGTGAAGCGTCGGGGGAACCTTGCCGATCAGCTCAAAGCCGAGCAGGCTTCCGAGCAGCAAAACCCAGAGGGCATTCACCAGAGGTGGGGTTTGGGAGGCCGTGGCCGCACCCATGAGAAAAAGGGAATCCATCAGTTGGCTCCTGGGGTGAGAACGTCTCCTCGGCGGATCGTGCCGTCCTGACTGATCAGGCATCCAGCGATCAGCTCGTCTTCACTGTCGAGACTGAGCTGACCTTCCTTCAGGGTCGGTTGAAGCAAGGCCAGCAGATTGCGGGCATACATCGCACTGGCGTGATTGGGAACCGTGCAGGGCAGATCGTTGGCACCGATCAGCTTCACGCCGTTGCGATCCACGGTTTCAGAGGGAACGGTGTCGGCGCAGTTGCCGCCCTGGGCAACCGCCAGATCCACTACCACGGCTCCGGGGCGCATACGGTCCAGCATGTCCTCACTGATCAGCCGTGGAGCACGACGGCCCGGAACCTGGGCGGTGCAGATCGCCACATCCGCTTCAGCCAGCTGGTCGGAGAGCTGTTGGCGTTGTGCGGCAAGAAAGGCATCGGAGGCCTGCTTGGCATAGCCACCGGATTCCGCAGGCTTGTCCTCCATCTCAGGTGGATCGATGAAGCGGGCTCCAAGCGATTCCACCTGTTCCTTCACAGCCGGGCGGATGTCGCTGACATAAACGACAGCACCAAGCCTCCTTGCCGTGGCAACCGCCTGCAGGCCGGCTACTCCTGCCCCAAGAATCACAACACGAGCCGGCTGCACGGTGCCGGCCGCTGTCATCAGCATGGGGAAATAACGGTCCAGTGCGGCCGAGGCCAACAGCACAGATTTGTAGCCGGCGATATTGGCCTGAGACGAAAGTGCATCAGCGGACTGAGCGCGGCTGATGCGAGGCAGCAGTTCCAGGGCCATGGCCGAGAGGCCCGACTTCTGCAGAGACGCCGCCAGATCAGCGTTCGCATAGGGAGCAAGTAGACCCACCACCAGGCCCCCGCGACGGAGCTGACTCAGGGCACTGGCAGAGGGTGACTGGACGCAGAGCAGAACATCAGCCTGGGACCAGGCTGTGGAGTCACCGGAGGAAACAAGCTCCGCTCCGGCCTCGGCATAGGCCTGATCGAGATAGCCGGAAGTTTGTCCAGCACCTTTCTCGATGATCACCCTGCAGCCGAGTGCAGTGAATTTCTTGACGGTTTCCGGAGAAGCCGCAACGCGGGTTTCGCCCGCTGCGGTCTCCACCGGAATCAACAGTATGGGCAAGATCGTGATGCCGCCGACCCAGTCGAGATTACGAGGTCGCGGGTGAGGAGGCCTGCATCTTTCCTGAAGAAGGGGGTTTGCCCCTGAAGCCTGTAGCTAGGGAGAGGGTCCTGTCTGCAAGAGCATGGGACTCACCGCAATCGAATGCCCTGATGGCGTCTGCCACAGCCACCACGGCGGTCATGCCGTGGACCGCATCACCATGGAACACCTCCTGGCTGAACACGGTCGTGAATGGTGCGAGCGCCTGGCGGAACGCATCTATGAAATGTCGGTGGACACGTTCTCCCAGACCGTGATGCCAAGCCTGCATGCAGCGGGCTGGCAGCGACGTCATCTCGACTGGGAGTTCAAGCTCAGGGAACTTGATTCGGAACCCGATCGCACCCTGGTTGACGGAATCATCAACGCCACCGAGAGCTTTCTGCGTAGCAGTGAGGTGCATCGCCTGTTCATCCAGGAGCTCGTCCAGGGGACGTTCGATGAAGCCTCAGACGACCATCTGCGTGCGGAAGCCGTGCGGCACTTGATCGAGAAGGAGATCCTGACACTTCTGGAGGACAACAGAGCTGAACTGATGGATCGCCTGACAGCAAGAATCATCGAACCAGCAGGCGGTCAGGTTGATCGGGCTCAGAAGGCCGCTTCAGAGGGCTTGATGGAAGTGGAGCGGTTGCTCTGCAATCACACCGAATCACTCTGAGGCCTTCGTTCAGATCTGGGCAAGGAGCTTCAGAAAATCGGCAGAAGCTCCTCCTCGACAGCCAGTGCCTGCGGACGAAGGCCCTGACCATGGAGCAGGCGCGCCTGAAGAATCAGCGGGTCAAGGTCGCACTCCAGGGACCAGCAACGCTCAAGACAGCGGCGGGAATCAGGACTGGACGAGTAGCGGAGAAGGCTTCTGGCCATGGCGGCAGGGGGCCGAACCCCAGGGGCTGATGGTCGGAAGTTAAGGGTGGCGCAACCGATTGGAATGGTTAGAAAGACCTATCTTTCCCTGCCACCATCAACACACCGTCCTTCGCTCTTGGTGCCTCGCTTCCATCCCGGGCGATTCGGCCCAGGCAATGGCAGCAGCAGCTGATTCAGCTGCTGCGCAGACGGCTGGATCCAGGCACGGCCGCTGCACGTGATGTTCTGATTCATGCCGGTCCAGGCGCTGGCAAGACTCTTGGCGCCTTGCTGTCCTTCCAAGTGATGCAGTCGGAGGGCAGGCTTCAACGCGCTCTGATTTTCTGTCATCGCACCTCGATTCTCAGCCAGTGGCAGGGTGCTGCAGCCCTGCTGGGCCTGCAGCTTGAGCTCTGGAACGGGCCTAAGAGCGCCTCAGAAGCCGCCGACGGTTGGCTGCTCAGCTATCAGGGTGCAGGGCGTCAGCAGGAGTCTCTGAAAGCCGAACTCGAGCACTGGAACCAGGAACTGCTGCTGGCCATCGCCGACGAAGCGCATCACCTGGGAGTTGACCCCGATGAACCCGACGGACCTGTGTGGGGGCGAACGTTTCTTGAGCTCAGTAGCCATGCCCGTCTGCGACTCGGCTTAACAGGAACACCCTTCCGCGCCGACAACCTCGCGTTCTGTGCCGCCAGACGGGTGCGGGTGGAGGAAGCAGGCCAGCTCGTGGAGCAGATCCATCCGGATCTCTCGGTTGAACCGAGAGAACTGATCGAAGCTGGCGATGTTCGTCCGCTTGAATTTCGTTTCCAGGACGGCTGGGTGGAACACGGCCAGGAAGGACTGCCTGACCGGGAGATTTCCCCACTGTCAGCGGAACAGAGGGAAAGCTGGAGAGCACGGAATCTGCGCCGTGCGATTCGGCTTTCCGACAGCAGCAGCATTGCCCAGCTGCTGCTGCTGAGAGCCCGAACCAAGCTCACCAGCGTTCGCAAACGTCACCCACGTGCCGGCGGGCTGGTGATCGCCCGCGATATCGAGCACGCACGCAGCATCACCCTGCTGCTTGAGGAGGAAGGCGACCTGGTGGATCTGGTGCATTCCCAGGATCCAGGTGCATCAGAACGCCTCAATGGATTTCAGAGCGGTGATGCCGACTGGCTGGTGAGCATTGATATGTGTGCGGAAGGATTCGATGCCTCACGACTCAGGGTGGTCGCTTATCTGACCACGGTTGTGACACGCAGTCGTTTCGTTCAGGGCATCACGAGAGCCGTGCGCATGTGCGGGGAAAGGGCCTCACTGGAAGCGGTGCCACGAGAGCCGTCCTACGTGTTTGCTCCGGCGGATCCATTGCTGATGCAGTACGCCCGCAGCTGGTCCCTGTCTGAGCCCTACCGAATTGCAGCCCCGCAGAGCGCAGAGGACAGCGGCAGCGATTTGGGAGGTGACTGGCGAGGTCCGTCTCTGCCGATGGAAGCGATTGAGGACGGCGCAGGTGCTGTCATTCGCATGCGCACCCCGCAGTTACCCAGATTTTTGCAGCGTTGAAAACATTTTTTCCCAAGAAAAAATGCGACATTCTGCGAAATCCGGCCTGATTTGGACCCATCAACCATCAGCCTGGTCGCCATCTGGGAGACAGACATGGACGCAGCAATTGAACGTCGAGTCAGCGTTGCCACCTGCTGGGCAACAACCCGGATTGCAGTTCTGGACAGCGCAGAGCGCTATGAAGACAGCTATGCACTGACGCAGGAATTCAGAGAATGGATCACCTGCTTGGGGGAGCACCCTGAACTACTTGAAGACTCTGTGTTGAGCGTTCAGCGATCACAAGGCAAGCATCACCACCTGGAACTTGACGAAGCAACTGACGGAGCAATTGAAATCTGAAGAAAGACTTAAATTTGTAATGAATTCTTGAGTCTTTTTGTCCAATTTGTACATCTGGGGAGAACAAATTTCACTCAGATTGTTCGTCTGAGAGTTTCTGGAGCTCCCGCTGACACGACGTTGCGGAGATTAAAGTCAACTCATAGTCATTCCGGATAAGCATGGCGGTTGAAAATCTGGTGATCGTGGGGTCCGGCCCCGCCGGATATACCGCTGCGATCTATGCCGCCCGCGCCAATCTCAACCCCCTGCTGATCACAGGGTTTCAGAGGGGTGGAATCCCCGGTGGCCAGCTGATGACCACCACCCATGTTGAAAACTTTCCCGGATTTCCAGATGGTGTTCTCGGTCCAGACCTGATGGATCTGATGAAAGCCCAGGCCGCGCGCTGGGGTACGAGGCTGCTTGAAGCTGACGCCGATCGCATCGATCTCAGCCAGCGTCCCTACCGGATTGAAGTCGAAGGGCAGATTGTTGAATCACAATCGCTGATCATCGCCACAGGCGCCAGTGCCAATCGCCTCGGACTGCTGAATGAAGAACGCTTCTGGAGCAAGGGCATCAGCGCCTGCGCCATCTGCGATGGCGCCACTCCCCAGTTTCGCAACGAACAATTAGCCGTGGTGGGCGGTGGCGATTCAGCCTGCGAGGAAGCGGTTTATCTCACCAAATACGGCAGCCATGTGCATCTTCTGGTGCGCTCAGACCGTCTGCGCGCCAGTGCCGCCATGCGTGATCGCGTTCAGGCCAATCCTCAGATCAGCGTGCACTGGAACACTCAGGTCAGCGACGTTCAGGGTGACGAGTGGCTGAGCAGCCTCAAGCTGCATCGGCGTGACAGCGGCCTCGATGAAGAGCTGGCTGTGCGGGGCATGTTCTATGCCATCGGACACACACCCAATACAGAGCTGGTCCGTGACCAGCTCGACTGCGATCCAAACGGTTACCTGATCACCCAGCCTGGTCGCCCTGAGACCTCCATGGAAGGAGTTTTCGCGGCAGGCGACGTTGCTGATGGCGAGTGGCGTCAGGGGGTCACAGCCGCCGGCAGCGGCTGTCAGGCTGCCTTCGCCGCCGAACGCTGGCTCAGTCAAAACGATCTAGCCGCACTGATCAGCCGGGAACACGCCGAGCCCGCCAAGGCAGAAACTCCACAGACCACAGCTGAGACAACTGAAGCGACATACAACTCAGACGCGCTCTGGCAGAAGGGCAGCTACGCCTTGAGAAAGCTCTATCACGACAGCCGAAGGCCTCTGCTGGTGGTCTACACCTCTCCCAGTTGTGGCCCCTGCCACGTGCTCAAACCCCAGCTCAAGCGAGTGCTTGATGAACTCCACGGAGAAGCCCAGGGAATTGAAATCGACATCGAAGCCGATCAGGAGATTGCCCAGCAGGCCGGAGTCAAAGGCACACCAACTGTTCAGCTGTTTTTCGACAAGCAACTGAAGCAGCAGTGGCGAGGGGTGAAACAACGCAGTGAATTCATGGACTCAATCCGCTCGGTGCTTACCGAAGCCTGAGCCTCATCGGCGACGAGGGCCACCCGGACGGTTACCACCGGGACGACCTCCTGGCGCTCCCGCGTTGCGCTCCCTGTAGGTGATCCGACCACGAGTCAGGTCGTAAGGGCTGATCTCCACCAGCACTTTGTCTCCAGCCAGCAGTTTGATTCGGAACTTGGTGAGCTTGCCTGCTGCGCGGCAGAGGCACTGATGACCTGCGGGCTGTTCCAGGGTCACCAGGTAAAACCCGTTGCCCTGTTCCTTCTCGATCACACCCGAGGTTTCAATCATGCGCCGGCATTGACCCACAAAACGTTTCCGCATTTTAGAAGGCCGCCTGCTGCCTGAGCAGCCCCAAGGCGGATGACCTCTCCCTAAGGTCGGCTGATTCTGAAACGAGCCGATGATTCTCCCTCCCCTCTCCATGGATCTGGGGCTGCTGATGATTTCCATCGGTGCGGTGAACCTGTGGCGTGCCCGCCAGAAATCCACCTAACCTTTTGGAAACGCCAAATCGCCGTGTCCGAGTCCGCTCTCGCCTCTTTCGCAACCCTTACTCAGTCTGATTCCCAGGTCCGCGAACAGGTGCGTCAGGCCGCGACTCCCATGCATGTGGTGAACCTGGCCAAAGAAAAGGGGCACGTGTTCACCCAGGCCACCATGATGAAAATGCAGGCCGAAAAAATGAAGCACCTGCAGGATGACCACATCAACGATGCCTCCAGCTGGGGCGAAGCGCTGTTGATCTGCTTTGGCAACCACTCCTGACACTTCTGCTTCACAAGCCATACGGAGTCCTGAGCCAGTTCACACCAGAACCTGGCAGTCGTTGGGGCTGCCTATCCGACTGGGTGAATGTCCCTGATGTGTACCCAGCAGGTCGCCTGGACGCCGACAGCGAAGGTTTGCTGCTGCTGACCGCCAATGGTCGTCTGCAACAACGGCTAACAGACCCACGCTTCGGCCATTGGCGCACCTACTGGGTGCAGGTCGAAGGCAGTCCTGATCAAGCTCAGCTGGACGCTCTTCGCAATGGGGTGATGGTCAAGCAGCAGCTCACAAGACCGGCAAGGGCCCAACATCTTGCCGCCGAGCATCAGCAGACACTCACGCAACGCAACCCGCCAATCCGCACCAGGCTGAGCATTCCCACCACGTGGCTTGAACTGAGCCTGAGGGAAGGGCGCAACCGCCAGGTGCGTCACATGACAGCTGCCGTGGGACTCCCCACGCTGAGGCTGATCCGCCAAAGCATTGATCTGATGGATGGAGGTCAGCCTCTCAGCCTCAGCGGCCTCGCATCAGGTCAATGGCGTGAGCTAGCTGCAGGTGAGCATCGACGTCTGGTGACATTGCTCAACCGGCAGCCAAGACGCCGATGAGTGTGACAGCACGGAATTCAATGCCTTCGACAACACGCCAGGGCTGATCGGAGCGGTCGGCATAGCTCACATCTTCAAAACCAAGTGCCCGAAAATCGGCTAGAAAGGCCTGCTCTTCCCATGCACCACTGATACAGCCGCTCCAGAGCTCTGGATCTTGTTGAAGATGCTGTGGAACAGAGCGATCACACACAATGTCGCTGATCGCGACGCGGCCTGAAGGCCGAAGCACTCTGCGGATGTTGGAGAGCAGAGCCGCGCGTGCAGAAGGATTCACCAGATTGAGCACACAGTTGCTCAGCACCACATCGACACTGGCTGAGGGAATCAGCAGCTCACCCGTCGGGGTGGATGCATCCAGGGCTTCGATCGCACCCTCCAGAAACTGAACGTTGCTGAAACCAACTCTTTCAGCCACCACAGGAGCCGCATCGCGAGCAAGCTCCAACATGTCGGCATTGCGATCCACACCGATCACGGCGCCACCCGCCCCCACAACCTGGGCACAGATAAAGGCATTTTTGCCGCTGCCACTGCCCAGATCCAGCACGGTGTCCCCAGAACGAACCCAGCGCGTCGGGTCGCCGCAACCGTAATCACGCTCCACCACCTCTTCAGGAATGACCTCCAGCAAGGAGGCATCAAAACTGACTGGCGTACAAAGACAGGCTTCTTGCTCCAAGGCGGCTGCGCCGTAACGCTCTTCAACGGCCTGGGTCTGATCCAGTGCCGGTCCACAACATCCTTCACTCATCAGCCGAGGGCCTCCTGCAATTCGCGCACAGTCGACCATTGACCGTAGTAGTAATTGGCGCTCGCGCGGCGGTCATTGTCCTCAAGACTGTCGAAGGCATCGAATCCCACACTGCGCCAAAGATCGTGACCACAAGTGCGATCAAGCTCGGTCTCGGCTTCACGGGCGAGGTTCTCGAGACGTCGCTGCAGGTTTTTGACTTGAGCAACAGACATCTCAGAAAGAAAAAACTGGATTCAATATATCGAGACGATTAGTACATATCAACTACACCGGCAGGGGGTCCCTGGTCAGAACGGCAGTTTCTTCTTGGCATCCTTGTCGAGGTCGGCTTCCATCGCCCGTAGACTCTTGAGGATGGTTTCGTAGTACTCCTTGACGTAGTCCTCAAGATGAGTGATTTCGCCGGGGTCAATTCCAAAGCTCTGATAGGTCTTCTCCATCGGCGCATCCATGGAGACACCACCGCCGGATACCTCAGCGAAAGAGAGACGCTCCGCCACATTCACAGCGGGTTCAAAGAAAGAGCACATGCCCTCTGTGAATCGCATGATGAAGGAGGGCACTCGAAACACCCTCGCTGACTTGTCCGCAGCACGCTCACAGAGCTGAACAACCTCACCGCTGTTCCAGGCCTTGGGCCCGACAACAGGGAATGATTTGCGCACCGTCTGCTCGTGGTCGAGTGCAGCCACAGCAAAACGAGCCATGTCCTGCGTATTCATGTAGGCAATGGATGTGGGGCTTCCGCTCACCCAAACCGTCTGACTTTCCAGAACAGGAATGGCGAACTGACTGATCACGCCCTGCATGAAAGCCACTCCCTGAAGGATGGTGTAGTCGATCTCGGATTCCTTGAGAAGTTTTTCTGTGCAGTATTTAATATCCATCAACGGCACATCACGGTGCTGTTCGGAATTAAGTAGTGAGAGAAACACGAAACGGTTGACGCCGGCACGTTCACAAGCCCTCAGAAGATTGAGCTTGCCGTCCCAGTCCGTTTCGTAAACACTTCTGGGATCGTCGGGGCGGCTGGTGGCCGCATCGATCACGGCATCGACGCCATCGAGGGCGTAATCAAGGCTGGCGGAATTCAGCAGATCACCGCGAGTGAGTTCACATCCCCACTCCTGCAGGAAGGACGCTTTTCTTGGCGTTCGCACCATGCAGCGAACGTCATGACCTTGATCAAGAGCCCTGCGGGCGATTTGCCTGCCCAGGGTTCCTGTACCACCGACCACAAGAACCTGCATGGGGCGTTCAAAGTCCAGCGAGGAGCTTAGTTGGCGCTCCCTCGCATTGGTGGATCAGTCCTTCTGGAGCTTCAGCAACAAGGCTCCACCGGCCAGGCCCACGGGAATCAGCACCCAGAACACGGCTGCAATCCCGAAAATCTCCGAAGCCATCGAACAGCGCTGTGAATCAGCTCCTATTTAAGACTCTCCGGTTACGTGTTGAACGCATTGTTGTAATAACTCAGCCAAAGGAGCATCCGTGCGCAGCTGGCCGGTCATCACGGCGCTGGGGCAAGCCTGGTGCCCTGCTCGCAGGAGCGACCCAACCAGCTCATCCAGCGGAGGTGGTCCAGCGAGAGAAAGCCGACTGGCGAGCTCGGCGGTGGACCAGCAGCAGACCGGCAATCCGCAGTCCCTCTGCAGGCGTTGCAGTAGACGCCGCCCAGCAGAAGACAGGGTGATTGGCTGTAAGTCGGCAATGTTGAGCAATTGAACCAGAAGTGCGGGCTTCTGCAGATGACCGATCCAGAGCGGCCCTGTCACCGCCCACCTCCCCTGTCCGTCGCAGCAGCGACAGGACCTCCAGCCCGAGAGCCTCAGGAGGGGTTGCACCGCTTGATCACCACAGCGCTCGCAACGAGCCAGCAGGCCAAGCTGCAATTCCTCATCGGCGGAAACTCGCTGGCGCAGCCGTACCGCGAGCCGAAATGTGCGTCCTTCGCTGAAACAGGCCAGGGGTTCAAGCCCTCGTCCTAATTGCCAGGCTTCTCTGGCCAGCACGGCCAGCTGAAGTCGCAGAGCCAGCTCCCAACTGGCGGGATGTACTCGCGCCGCTGCACCGAAATGACGCACCGCCGCAGGGCGGTCATGGCCGGTGGGCGAACGTCCGTCAGTGCTGGCGAGGATCAGCAGACCGTCTAAGCGCAGTACCGCTAAGGCCGACTGCAACAAGGCGTTCGGACAACCGAAGGCATCGAGATCGATCAGATCGAAAAAGGTCTGATCGAGATAGGCCTGCCGCAGCAGACGCTCCGCCGCCGAACAGGCGGTGATCAAAGACAGACCGTGAACACTCTGTAACGGCTGAAGGTTCGACGCCAGCAAAGAGCTGCGGTCTGGATCGGCATCGTTGGACCACAGCTCCAGATTGGGTCTGGATTGGGGGAGAGCCTCGAGCCCCCAGCGCAGTCCACGAATGCCACAACCGGCCATCAGGTCAAGCCAGCGCAGTGGCCGTTGGGCCTCTGAAGCCTGGTGGGTCGCCAGCAGAACCGAAAGGTCCCTCGATGGTCGCGAATCCTTTCGAAAAAACCCGGATCCTGTCTGCAGGCAGACAGCTCCTTCGCGATAGTGAGAAACCGGTGTTTCCAGGCGCGTGCACGCAACCGCTCTCCAGCCTGCCTCCACCGGTGCCGACTGGGGAGAGGCCCACACATGGCATTGGATGAATATGAGTTGTCACTGGCGCGTTCTGGGGGATATATCAGCTGCACCGATCGTGCTGATTCACGGCTTCGGTGCCAGCAGCAGCCATTGGAGACATAACGCCGGAGCTCTTGCCGCAGCTGGCTACAGGGTGTTCAGTCTCGACCTGATCGGCTTCGGGCGCTCCGACCAGCCGGGCCTGAATCGGCACTTCTCACTCGACAACCAACTCTGGTCCAGGCAACTGGCGGCATTTCTCGAAGAGATCGTGCAGCAGCAAGCGGTGCTTGTGGGCAACTCACTGGGCGGCCTCACTGTTCTGACCACCGCAGCGCTGAGACCCGAGCTTGTGAAAGCGGCAGTTGCAGCACCTCTTCCGGACCCAACCCTGCTGAGGCCGCTGCCAGAACAGCAGTCCCGCTGGCTGAAGCGGTTGCGACGAGTCATCGTGACTGGAATCTGCCGCCTGCTGCCCCTGGAGCTGGTCGTACCTCTGATCGCGCGAACCCCGCTTCTGCGAGTTGGTCTGCAAGGTGCTTATCAGCGATCGATCCGTTGCGACCGGGAGCTGCAGGCCCTGATCGGCCAACCGGCTCGCAGGATCACAGCGGCCCGAAGCCTTCGCGCTATGAGCGTGGGCATGGCTCTGCGTCCCAGAGACGCCACTGCCCCACTGCTGCTGCACCGGCTGAAGAGCATGCGCAATGCCCCTCCGGTGCTGTTGCTCTGGGGGCGCCAGGATCGATTCGTGCCGTTGATGATCGGCGAATTGGTGAGATCCCAACATCCATGGGTGGAGCTCAAGGTGATCGAGAATGCCGGACATTGCCCCCACGACGAAACCCCCGAGCTCTTTCATCGTGAGCTGCTGCACTGGCTGGACCGTAATTTGGGAAGCGCAAGCGCACCAGGGATCGGACACCAGGCATGAAGCACACACTGTCGGTTCTGGTGGAGGACGAATCCGGCGCCCTCAGCCGCATTGCCGGCCTGTTCGCTCGCCGCGGCTTCAACATCGACAGCCTTGCGGTGGGTCCTGCTGAGGCTGTTGGTCGTTCCCGACTGACCATGGTGGTTGAGGGTGATGAGAACACCCTTCAGCAGATGACCAAACAGCTCGACAAGCTGGTCAACGTGCTGCAGGTGCTCGACCTCTCCCAGCGTCCTGCCGTTGAACGGGAACTGATGCTGATGAAGGTCTCTGCGCCGGCGTCTCAGCGCAGCGCGATCCTGGAATTGGTTCAGGTGTTCAGAGCCAAGGTGGTCGATGTGGCGGACGATGCTCTGACCCTGGAGGTCGTGGGTGATCCAGGCAAACTGGTTGCTCTGGAACGGCTGATGGCTCCGTATGGCATCGAGGAAATCGCCCGCACCGGCAAGGTCGCACTGGAAAGAGCTTCAGGGGTGAATACCGAATTGCTCAAGGCCTCAAACAGTGGCGGGCGCGTGCCCGCCTGAGCCTCTCCATCCCTTCAGAGGCCAGGTGTCAACACCTTGGCCGTCTTGATGATGTCGTCCTGACGGATGGCATCCACCACATCAAGGCCCTCAGTCACCCGCCCAAAAACGGCGTAGCGACCATCAAGCTCTGGAAGGGGCTTTAGTGCGATGTAGAACTGCGCACTGGCTGAATCAGGAGCCTGGGACCGAGCCATCGCCAGAGCACCACGTTCATGGCTGAGCTTCAGCTGCAGCAGCTCAGTGGGATTGCTGACGACCCGACCATAACGGGGCTGATCTTCGCCGTTGAAGGACAGCTCAAGAGGCACAAAACGTGCCTGGCCAGTGCTCGGATCCACGAAGCTGCCTTTTCCGTACTGCGCCTTCGGAGTCGCGGGATCGCTGGATGCAGGATCGCCGCCTTGAACCACAAATGGAACCGGGTCTCGCACCACTCGATGAAAAACGGTGTCGTTGTAAGCACCTCTTTTAACCAGATCCAGGAAATTTCCAGCCGTCACAGGGGCGGCGTCTCCATCGAGTTCCAGCGTGATCGAACCCTTGCTGGTGGTGAGCTCAACACTGGCTTTGCCCTGAAGGCAAGGGCTGCTGGCCTGCTCGCAACCAACCGGAATCGAGGCCGTTGTGCTGGATGCACAGCTCACCAGCAAAGGCAGACATAAGGCAAGTGTCAGAAGCGATTGAAGCGATTGACGAATCATGGTCATTCAGAGGCCTTCGAGATTCACATTCAGAAAGCGTGCAAGCTCAGCACCGTCCTGCTCGAGCTGAGCAAGAGGAAGAGGCTCACCCACTCTGGTCAGCGGCATGTCACGTCGACCCTGAACACGCAGAGAGACACGACGTCGGGTGTTGAAGCCATCACGAACCTCAACCTTGACAGCTTTGATGTCCTTGATCGGAATCTCGACACTGATGGGCTTGCGAAAGCCTCTGCGGGAAATGGTGACGACCCCTGATGATTTGTCGAAACGATTGATGCCGGCACCCACGTCAATGGCGATGACCGTCCAGAGATAGGTGGCCAGAAGCGCCGCAGCAATGCTGTAGAGCCCCATCACTAGTCCCTGAGGGATGAAAACAAGTCCTGCCGGGTGACCGAGAGGGAGCAGATCACGCCCGAGGTAACTAGAGAGTGAGGCGAACAGAAAGCCGACACCGCCGATGGTGACCATGCTGGCGACCAGGACATTGGACAGCCGCCGTGAACCGACGACAGGTTGTTCAAGCAGATCAGCGCCCATCACAGCCCGGAAGCAGCGCCCATTGTGACCTCTGAAGCGGCACGGGTGGCGACGTTCTGCGGCACTGCCACAAAGGCTGCGATCAAAGCGGAAGAAACCCCTAAGAAATGTTCCGATACAAGGGGTTTCAGGTGAATGGATTTCCCCCCGCAACCTTCGCTGAAATTGTTAAGGTCGCCTGGTATCCCACAGCCTGCGGATATCCGCACCCGTTCTCTCTCATGACGATCGCTGTAGGACGCGCGCCACAGCGGGGATGGTTTGACGTCCTCGATGACTGGCTCAAGCGCGACCGCTTCGTTTTTGTCGGCTGGTCCGGCATTCTTCTCTTTCCAACGGCCTATCTGGCCATCGGTGGCTGGCTCACAGGCACCACTTTTGTCACCTCTTGGTACACCCACGGCATTGCCTCCTCGTACCTGGAAGGTTGCAACTTCCTCACAGCTGCTGTGTCCACCCCCGCTGATGCGATGGGTCACAGCCTGCTGCTGCTCTGGGGCCCTGAAGCCCAGGGCGACTTTGTTCGCTGGTGTCAGCTCGGCGGCCTCTGGGCCTTCGTGGCCCTGCACGGTGCCTTCTCCCTGATCGGCTTCATGCTGCGTCAGTTCGAGATCGCCCGTCTGGTCGGCATCCGTCCTTACAACGCCATCGCCTTCTCCGGTCCGATCGCGGTGTTCGTCAGTGTCTTCCTGATGTACCCCCTCGGCCAGAGCAGCTGGTTCTTCGCGCCCTCCTTCGGTGTAGCAGCGATCTTCCGTTTCCTGCTCTTCCTGCAGGGCTTCCACAACTGGACCCTCAACCCCTTCCACATGATGGGCGTCGCCGGCATCCTCGGCGGTGCACTGCTCTGCGCCATTCACGGCGCCACCGTGGAAAACACCTTGTTTGAGGATGGTGAACAGGCCAACACCTTCAAGGCGTTCGAACCCACCCAGGAAGAAGAGACCTATTCCATGGTCACCGCCAACCGTTTCTGGAGTCAGATCTTCGGGATCGCCTTCTCCAACAAGCGCTGGCTGCACTTCTTCATGTTGTTCGTGCCTGTGATGGGCCTTTGGACCAGCTCCATCGGCATCATCGGCCTGGCCCTCAACCTGCGCGCCTATGACTTCGTGTCACAGGAAATCCGCGCTGCAGAAGATCCCGAATTCGAGACCTTCTACACCAAGAACATCCTTCTGAATGAAGGTCTGCGTGCCTGGATGGCACCGGCTGACCAGCCACACGAAAACTTCGTCTTCCCTGAAGAGGTTCTACCCCGTGGAAACGCCCTTTAATTCCGGTCTTATCGCCACTGGCGGTAAAGACCTTGACTCCACCGGCTACGCCTGGTGGGCTGGCAATGCTCGTCTGATCAATCTTTCAGGCCGTCTGTTGGGTGCCCACGTGGCTCACGCAGGCCTGATGGTGTTCTGGGCAGGCGCCATGATGCTGTTCGAGGTGAGTCATTTCACCTTTGATAAGCCTATGTACGAGCAGGGCTTGATCCTGTTCCCCCACGTGGCCACCCTTGGCTATGGCGTGGGTCCCGGTGGTGAAGTCACCGATCTGTATCCCTTCTTTGTGGTCGGTGTTCTGCACCTGATCAGTTCCGCTGTGCTCGGCCTCGGCGGTCTGTATCACGCCCTGCGCGGTCCTGAAATTCTGGAGAACTACTCCACGTTCTTCTCCCAGGATTGGCGCGACAAGAATCAGATGACCAACATCATTGGTTATCACCTGATTCTTCTAGGCGTCGGCTGTCTGCTCCTGGTCTTCAAGGCCATGTTCTTCGGCGGGGTTTACGACACCTGGGCTCCGGGTGGTGGAGACGTTCGTCTGATCACCAACCCGACTCTCGACCCTGGAGTGATCTTCGGTTATCTTTTCCGCGCTCCCTTCGGTGGAGAAGGCTGGATCATCGGTGTGAACTCGATGGAAGACATCATCGGTGGCCACATCTGGCTAGGCCTGACCTGCATTTTCGGTGGCATCTGGCACGTCACAACCAAGCCATTCGGCTGGGTGCGTCGCGCCTTTATCTGGAACGGTGAGGCTTACCTCAGCTACAGCCTTGGCGCTCTCAGCTTCATGAGCTTCATCGCCTCGGCCTACATCTGGTTCAACAACACCGCCTATCCCTCGGAGTTCTACGGCCCCACCAACGCCGAATCCTCCCAGGCGCAGAGCTTCACCTTTCTGGTGAGAGATCAGCGTCTCGGCGCCAATATCGGCTCCGCCATGGGCCCCACCGGTCTTGGCAAATACCTGATGCGCTCACCGACCGGTGAAATCATCTTCGGTGGTGAAACGATGCGTTTCTGGGATTTCCGTGGTCCCTGGCTTGAGCCTCTGCGAGGTCCCAATGGTCTGAGTCTCGACAAGCTTCAGAACGACATCCAGCCCTGGCAGGTTCGTCGTGCTGCCGAGTACATGACCCACGCTCCCAACGCTTCACTGAATTCCGTTGGCGGCATCATCACTGAGCCCAACTCAGTGAATTTCGTGAACATCCGCCAGTGGTTGTCTGCGACACAGTTCGTGCTCGCCTTCTTCTTCCTGGTGGGTCACCTCTGGCATGCAGGCCGCGCCCGCGCAGCCGCTGCCGGTTTCGAGAAGGGAATCGACCGTTCGGCAGAGCCTTCACTGGCTATGCCAGACCTCGACTGATCTCTGCAATCAGACCCACTCGAGATCAAAAGTTCCGATCGTCATTCAGCCCCACTGCACAGTGGGGTTTTTTTATTGGGATACAAAAAGAAAGAGGGTTGATACCACCTAACAGGATGGTGCTAACCCAATCATCAACAGTGCAGTTTCAACAATGCCGAGTCAAAGAAGGACCAAGCAATCAGAGACAACTCGCCGTCATGAGGATTGGTTGCCAGCCTCAGAATCCAAGCGCTTCATCAGCCGATCAAGCATGATCCTTTGATCATCCAGGCGAGTCTTCATCTCGGAAAGCATCGTAAGAAGGCGGCGCTCGCTTTCTTTCTTCTCTTCAAGCAGATTTTCCAGAGTTGCAATACGTTGATTAGCCTCACCAATATTTGTGGAATTCAAGCGCTTGATTTCCGCTTCAAGCTCAGCGAGACGATCACGAAGTAGCAGTGGAGTGGTAGGAGACTGGGGAATGAAAAGGCAAAGTCGTGACCTCATCCACCATCCTGATATCGGACAGGCCTTGATAAGGCAAGCCAGGGCGCGCGCTGTTTGCCGTTTCGCAGCGCGTTTTATGACCAACTCGAACACGCTGCTTGAAGTAGCCCGCAGCTCAGCAGCCAAGACAATCGATGGCCATGAGCCGAAAAACGCTCGCTCGCTCAAGCACAAAAGACGATCTGATCTGACTCATTCAAGTGGATGTACTGCGCAGGGAAGTGGATGGGCAAGGGCGCACTGAACGAGTGCGCCTCATTCCAATGGGACGAGTGCTGCTGAAGATTGGCCACAACAACAGCCACCTCTTCACTCAAGCACTAGGCAAGTTTCTCTCAATTTCTGCCAATAGAGACTTCATCCCCAGCTCAGCAAGTACCACAAGCTCCTTCTGCTGGCCAACAATTTCCTGATCAGCGAGATAGATCGACAACAATTTGCGGGCATTTCCGTTGAGGTCAGCGAATTTGTATTCCACAACATTGATCGCCACTGTTTCAGGCAAGCCATCAGCGACCGCAGACCAAGAAACATCAGTGGCTGCGTTGATCCCAAGCCAAGAGGAAGAAACGGAGGAGGAGGATGTCGACGATTGCTGAGCCATGGGTCCCATCCATACCCATTGATTATCGACTGAGCGAGCCAAGATTCAAATAAAGGACGATGAACCAAACACATTGCTCCAACACACCCTTGTCAAGGCCAAGAACACCGTCCTTCCAGGAACAGAAGGAGTTGTTGATCACGATATGAAACTCAAAAAACAAAAAAAGACTTTAAAGCTTAAACTATTTTTTAATAGTCTGAATATACGATTCCACACCTAGCGGCAAGATCTCTTTGCACGATTCAAGCTTAATCTCACTGATTTTGCAGCCGAGAAAACGAATGAAGTGTTGACCTTCCAGTTTTTCATCAATCCCCTCAATATCCATACCGCATTGGAATTTGACCAGCTGAAAAACGGGAGCAGCACTTATATTCAAGACCAATTGATAGTTGATAGCCAATCTTATTAATGCGCAAACAGCAAACACAAGGCACCCAAACAAAAGAAATATGCTGAGCAGCAGTTAAACAATCCAAGAGAATAGATACGAATAGACCCACAAACACTTGAACTTCATCCGAAGAATACCCCGCAGGCATCAGCTCATAAACAGAACATTGACAACGGCTATTTTAGACCAGATTCAGACAACAACTTATCAATCAAAATCTGCTGTTTCTTAAGTATTACCTCTTGGTCTCTAACGCGTGCATCTAACTTTTGCAGCAACATAGACAGCTCCTCCTCTCTTTTTCTCTTTGATTCCAGCAGAGACTCCAGCTCCTGCAAGCGAGCAGAATCCGGATCGTCATCGGATTGCCTTGACAGCTCAGTAATCTTTTCCTGAAGCTTTGAGACCAGATCACGTAAGGCGCTGATCTCCATATCGGCAGAATCGGACAAATCAGAATCAAGCAGCACCGCAGAATCTTTTTGTGAATGAGTGGGTTCAATCGCTGAAATGACAGCTGGTTCTTGCGTCCGATAAGCAATCATCTCTGATGATTGCTCGTCTGCATCAAGGAACGGCACATCCATTCCGGCTTCCATAAACGATGACGCCGATGTTGGTGACGCACTTGGCAATCGCGAGAGTTGCTCGGATTGAGCCTTGGGAGGTCTGCCACCAAAGCCAAAAGAGAATCCAACCCGACCCATCAAAGAACCGCCAAGTGTATTGGTTGTAGTAGAAGCCAGACCAGCATTCAGGAAGAAACGTTCCTGCATTTTCACTGCACATCCAAATGAACCCGCCCACTGATTGGCGTAAGCACCGGCTCCGATTCCACAACGGAGATTTTCATCAGGGAGAAGAGTCGTTTGAGGTATGGCGCCCAATGATGCACTCAGGGCTCCAACAGCACCCACGCTATCTAAGAGAGAATCGATACTGAAACTGGTCGTGCCAAGGTTACCTTTCTGATCTGTCGTCACAAAACGCTTCTCTCCCTGCCCTTGATAGCGATCATTAACAAACCCTGAATCTGGATTCGCCAATCCAGGCAACAAGTATGGGGATTTTTTAGAACCCAACGCGACCTGGTGGTCTTTTTCAGTGCGCGCGTTATTCCCCAACGCCGTTGCTGCATAGTGACCAGCAAATGCAGCATTACCAATTGCCGTTGAGGCAGTGCCAACCGCCTTGGAGGATGATCCAATCGACATCGCATTGGGAGCTGTTGCACGTGAATTAAATCCAACAGCGGTTGAGTAGCGCGATGTGGCACTGGCGCGCTCGCCTAAGGCAATCACACTGGTGCCGTTAGCAAAGGCATCCGTGCCGATTGCAACAACGTTGGTGTTGTAGCCCAGAGCTTGGGCTCCTGTTCCAATCGCGATGACATTGCGACCTTCAGCCATTGCATCAGTGCCCTGAGCAACGGCATTGAAACCGATTGCCCTGGCATTGGTTCCAGAAGCCTGAGTATTACTGCCGCTGGAGTAGGCAGCCACACCGGAAGATTGTGTATTCGTTCCAGTCGCTTCTGCAGATGTACCCACAGCGCTGACATTGGTTCCATTGGCTACAGCAGCAACTCCTTTGGCGAATGAATTAACCCCTGAAGATTGTGCTCCCGATCCTGTGGCTGAAGTATTCACTCCACTTGCAGAAGCCGATGTTCCCTCCGCACGCACATTGGTTCCTGTTGCCGTGGCTCCGACACCTGTTGCGATTGAATTAAAACCTGAAGCAATGGCGCCCGTTCCCTGCGCACGCACGTTGGTGCCACTCGCTGTGGCTCCAACACCCGCTGCGAATGAATTCGTACCTGAAGCAATGGCGCCCGTTCCCTGCGCACGCACGTTGGTGCCACTCGCTGTGGCTCCAACACCCGCTGCGAATGAATTCGTACCTGAAGCGCGGGAACCCGTTCCTGATGCTGACGTGTTTTCACCAATGGCCAAAGACGATGTTCCCTCCGCACGCACATTGGTACCACTCGCTGTGGATCCAACACCGGTTGCAAATGCATTCAACCCTGTTGCACGAGAACCCGTTCCGGATGCTGATGTGTTTTCACCACTGGCTAAAGACGAAGTTCCCTGCGCACGCACATTGATTCCGTTCGCAACCGCACCAACTCCTTTTGCAACTGAATTGACCCCTGAAGCACTCGCACCCGTTCCTGACGCTGAAGTATTGAAACCAGTCGCTGAAGACGATGTTCCCTCAGCGCGCACATTGGTTCCTCTTGCATACGCACCAACTCCTTTTGCGATTGAATTAAACCCTGAAGCGCTGGCACCCGTTCCTGATGCACGCACATTGGTGCCAATGACGCTTGCAGATGTACCTGACGCCATTGCATTCACTCCCGATGCATAGGCTTGCACACCTTGCGCTTTTGTATTCGTTCCAACGGCGAATGCATTCACACCCTGCGCTTTTGTATTCGTTCCAATGGCTCTGGAGCCAGTTCCTGACGCCGTTACATTGACACCATTAGCGTTTGCTTCTGTACCCATTGAATATGCATTCGATCCCTTGGCATAGGCCGATACTCCATAGGCGGAAGAATTAGGAGACTGAGTACCAACGATTGATTCGAGACCAAAGGCCATCGAATTCACACCTCGGCTGAGGCTGTCTGTGCCAAAAGCCGTTGAATTAACAGCCACAGCATGCGAATCGGTGCCATAGGCAAACGCATCATCGGACAAGGCGCGAGACGCGGTCCCGTAGGCATAACCGCGAGTGCCACTTGAGAAAGAGTCGAGACCGAATGCGGATGCATCACCAGCAAAAACACTTGCATTCGCCCCCGTCGACAAAGAGTCGTTGGCAGACGATGCAGCTCGAGCACTATCACCAAAGGCGTAAGAGTCATCGCCGATCGCTCTTGCACCGGGACCAAATGCAAATGCGTTGTTTCCGCGAGCAATCGCCCCCTGTCCAAAAGCAAAGGAATTAAATCCAACAGCATCAGCATTTACGCCAAAAGCAACGGAGTTCACACCAACGGCAGAAGCGTTGGTGGCAATGGCTGTGGAGCGTTCACCACTTGCGACTGCACGGGTGCCAAAAGCAAATGCTTCATTTCCAGTGGAAACACTACTCGTACCGATCGAAAGAGAATCTCGATCGACAGCGTTGGATAAATAGCCAATTGCAATTGAATCGGATCCACTTCCTGTCGCTTGCTGACCAAAGGCAATCGAGCGCAAACCTGTCGCTTTGGAGTTAGAACCAATCGCTGTGCTGTTGTCTTGATTCGCTAGAGACTTATAGCCAATGGCAATCGAATCATCAGCGCTGGCCTGTGACTTAAGACCAAAAGCCATAGCCCCTTGAGAAGTCGCTTTTGATGAAGTACCAAAGGCAATCGTATTATTTGCATTAGCAAAAGACTGCGCGCCGACAGCGACAGAATCGTAAGCCGATGCATTGGCCTTAAAGCCAATCGCAGTGGATTGAAAACCGCTGGCACGTGCGATTGTGCCTAGAGCCAACGTCGATGTATTCGTAGAAGACGACCCTGTGCCAATTGCAACCGAATTGGTATTTGTTGCTTGTGAATTAGCACCAGCCGAGAAGGAACTATTTCCAGACGCTGTGGACTGATCACCAAGAGCTTGAGCATTCTCACCACTGGCCTGAGAATTGGAACCCACAGCAAGAGAATAGTTTCCAGATGCGTTCGCATTAGCGCCGAAAGCTAAAGCCTGATTGGCAACAGCTTGCGATTGCGTACCTGCAGCAAACGATTCATTCTGAGTGGCACTTGCAGAAACTCCCAGCGCAACTGAGTCAAGACCTGTTGCTATTGCATTTGAAGCAATCGCAAAACTATTGACATTGCTTGCTGTTGCATTGGTTCCAAAGGCCGTGGCATTGGTCTCGGTCGCCTTGGACAACAAACCAACGGCATACGATGCAGTCCCACTGGCATTAGCCAATGTTCCAAATGCAGCAGAATTAATTCCAGTGGCACTTGCCTTTAATCCTGCTGCATAGGCACCATCTACTGTTGCACTGGCAGAACTACCCAAGGCCATCGAATTCACGCCTGTGGCTAGGGCGTTAAATCCTGCTGCAAAGGCATCATTCGCATTCGCCAAGGTATTGGTACCAATCGCAATCGCGTTATCGGCAATCGCTTTCGCTCCATAACCAGCGGCGATCGCATCGGTTCCATTCGCTAATGAATAGGCAGCAAGCGCCATCGCCCCACTCTGAAGTGCCTGACTACAGGCTCCAACTGCAAGCGCTTTCTCGTTACTGGCGAAACTATTCACACCAATCGCCGTACTGTTGGCACCAATCGCTTGCGCAAATCCGCCCATTGCGATCGTCTCCACATTCGTGGCATTCGCATAGGCACCAAAGGCAATGGCGCCAGTCTTTGTGGCCTTTGCTTTCACACCAGAGGCAATCGCTTCTGATGCATTCGCAAACGCCTGCGTACCGGTTGCCATCGAATTATTTCCTGTGGCATTGGCCAAGGAGCCATAGGCCAAAGCATTGGTGTTGGTGGCTGATGAACGCATCCCCAAGGCCATGCTGTTCACACCCGTTGCTTTCGCCTCTAGACCAGCGGCAAAAGCATCTTTTGTACTGGCTAACGAATTCGTACCCATCGCCATCGCATTGACAGCTAAGGCATTGGCATTGGTTCCGAAGGCCGTGGCATTCGTTTTGCTCGCATTCGAATAAGCACCAATCGCAATCGTTTCCGTATCAAGCGATCGCGATTTCAAACCCAATGCCATCGACATCGTGCCGCTCGCCTGAGCATCCAGGCCGACCGCAATGCTGTTGGCAGATGAAGCTGCTGCAGCATGTCCAATTGCCATTGCATTATTTTCATTCGCATTGGCACCAACACCAAAGGCCATCGTGTAGTTCGCCGTGGCTGTAGCGTTCGCACCAAACGACAACGCACCGAGTTGATTTGAAATCGCTTGCGTTCCGATCGCCACCGTATTCAGTGCAGTCGCCTGGGCTTCAACGCCGAACGCCAAAGAATTTTCAGCTGTTGATTTTGACTTGGCAGCAATTGCAACGGAATCCTCCCCGCTCGATAGGGAATCAATACCAATGGCAATTGAATTGGGACTTGATGCTGTTGCATTTGCAGAAATGGCAGTGGCGTTAACAGCTGTTGCCTTCGCTGAAACACCAAAGGCCTGAGCATTCGTCTTTGTGGCTTGTGAATCCACACCGATGGAGATGGAATTGTTCCCAATGGCAGAAGAATTAGAACTGATTGCGGTGGAATTCGTGCCAACGGCAATTGATTTCGTGCCAAAAGCCAAGGCATTACCGCCCTGAGAGTTAGCAAAAACACCCAAGGCAACAGAGTTATTTCCTGATGCATTGGCTTGAACCGATAAAGCCGCAGAGTTCACCCCATTCGATGTGGAGAAATAACCAATCGCCATCGAATTCGCGCCCGTTGCCGAGGCATTCACAGCAATGGCAGTGGAGTTCTTCCCGATCGAGGACGCATTTGTTCCCAGAGCTAGGGAACTCGTCTGCTGAGCAAACGATTGAACACCAATCGCCAACGATGAAGTCCCATTGGCATTGGCGCTAGCTCCAATCGCACCCGCATTCACACCACAAGCTGTGGTGTTGGGACCAATCACAAAAGAATTGTTCCGATTCGCAAAAGCCTGAGCACCAATTGCTGTTGAATTGGTTCCTGTTGCACGTGCATTGGCACCAAAGGCCATGGAATTAATCCCATTCGCCGTCGCATTGGTTCCGATGGATGCAGAATTTGTATTAGTTGACGATGAGCTAAAACCAATCGCAATCGAATCCACGCCAGAGGCAACAGACTGAGTGCCAAGGGCTAAAGAATTATTCCCTAACGCGCAAGCCTTAACGCCAACGGCCATCGCGTCTTGGCCCTGCGTGTTCGCCAGATATCCAATCGCTCCTGCACCAATACCGTTGGCTTTAGCTCCTGCACCAATCAAAAAGGAGTTGTTAAACGTGGCCGATGTATTCGTACCAATCGCAATCGCATTGGTACCAGTTGATGATGCATTCGCTCCTAGAGCAATGGATCCGTAATTTGAGGCTTTAGATACGGATCCAATAGCAACGGAATCGACTCCGGAGGCAACAGCTTGAGTACCAATTGCTAAGGAATTAATTCCCAAGGCGCAAGCTTGAACGCCAATCGCCAGTGCATCTACACCCTGTGCGTTAGCTAAATATCCGATTGCACTGGCTCTCGTGCCATTCGCAATCGCCCCGGCACCAAACGCAGAGGAATTGTCTTTATTGGCGAAAGACCCTGCCCCAAATGCCATGGAGTTTTTTGCTAATGCGCGTGCATCCGTACCAAATGCAATTGCATTGGTTTCCGTCGCATTAGTCATATATCCAATGGCTATCGAATTGTCTCCGGAAGCTGTGGCACTCAGCAAAGCAAGTGATTGTGCACCAGTTGCGTTAGTGCTTGCCCCAATACTTACTGCACCATCTTTAGTAGCGCTTACTCCGTAGCCAATAGCGATTGTTGAATCGTCAATAGCCCTAACACCATTACCAATCGCGATTTGATTTGTTCCAACAGCAGTACCTGCACCATTACCAATTGCAATGGCACCAGCGCTACCTGCCGTTCCAGCGCCATTACCCAACGCAATAGCACCAAGAGCCGCGCCAGTGCCTGCACCATTACCAATCGCGATAGCACCGCCATCGGCGGCCGCTCCATCACCCATGGCAATCGAGCCAGCCACATCTGCCGATACGCCATTACCTATCGCAATCGAACCAGCACCAGTTGATCCAGCACCATTACCTATAACGACTTGACCAGCCGCAAGACCAACACCAACTCCTTTACCAATTACTACATTACCTGCACCAAGAGCATTAGTAATATTACTACCAATTAAAATATTAGATTCACCACTAGTATTAGTAACTGTTGAACCAATTAATATATTATCTGCTCCTAGAGTATTTTCTACATCGCTTCCGATTGCGATCGCACTACCTGCCACAACATCGGCTCCTTCCACACCTACGCCGATCGCAATTGATTCAGCAGCAGTTGCACTAGTCTTAGCACTCCCTATGGCGAGAGTACTTTCCTCTAAAGCAATACCACCCAAGTCAAACCTTCCTGTGCCACCACCACAGGCGCTTAGGTTCACTAATTCGTTAGTCCAATTGGCTGAAAACAATCCGCCATTTTCAATCGTTATATTTGCATCATCGATATTGACGTCGGTCATTTCAATTTCACCGCCACCTACGATATTTGTGGCACCATCAACAGAACCTCCACCACCACAAAGCCCTCCACAATCAACTGATCCATCTAAAATAATCGCAGTAACTTCACCAGAAAACTCATCAGTCTCCAGGCTGGTAACTTGCATAAGCCCGATTTCACCTTGAGCAGAGAAAGAACCGTCTCCCGATATCGTTAGAGATGAATCCTCTAAATTAATACATGAGCCATAATATGTGCCAGTATCGATTCCCCCCGGAGCAACAGGTATAGTCGAAGAACTTGACGTTCCACCAAGCAAACTTGCCGCAGCAACAGCAAGACTATCGACCAATCCTGCAGTATTAACATTAAAACTAGATTGAGGACTTGATGAAGATAGTTGGGAAGAAACCGCCGATGAACTTAATGAAGAACTCGTGGAAGAACTCGATGAAGAAGCAGGAAGTGGGATGCAAGAATCACTCGTCTTACCGTTCGCGGCATAAGTCTGATTGCAAACGTATGTGCTAGTGGCAGAATCAGCAGCAGAAGTTAAAGTACCATTATTTAGGTAATAAGTCGCGTTCGAACTTGCAGGGGCAGTTGCGTATACATCTCCGTTTGCATCAAGCATGAACGAACTAGCGTTGAATCCCTTTGCTTGGGCAGTCCATCCATTACCATTAGAATAATTCGTATATTTAATTGTTTGTTTGTAAGCAACATTAGTTGCCGCTATTGATTGAGTATTAGCACCAGATTTTGCATTAGGTTTTCCATAACTGTATTGGGTACCGGTTTGACCATCAATCGTGTAAGAGTAGCGAACACCCGTGAAATCAGTTGCCGAGCTCGATGTAGCACTGGAGGGAATATTGGAAGCGCCTACTGCGTAATAAACGCCATCACTACCGCTTAAGGTATATTGATAAACTGTAGAGTCAGAATCTGGAGCAACAGTTACGTTTTGAACCGACTTTGGAAGATTTTTAAGACTCTTAGATGTAGCCAATCCTGGCAGAGTATAATTAGAATTGCTATCCCCAATAACTATTCCATTGACCTTATTTGCTACGACACCTGCACCAATAGCAATCGATCCATTTGCGTTAGCGATTGCATTAGTGCCAATAGCAATAGCATTAACATTACTTGCTTCAGCATTTGATCCAACACCAAGTGCCGTTGTACCGGCTGCAACAGCATTCGGGCCTACCGCTGTTGATCCATTCGCGGCTGCATTGCTATTCGATCCAACAGCTATCGCAGCTGTTCCGCTTGCATTAGATTCGGATCCTATTGCAATGCTCTGATTCGATTGCGCTGCAGCATTCGATCCAACGCCAAGTGATGTGGTGCCCGCTGCAACTGCATTAGGACCGACGCTTGTTGCTCCATCAGCTGCTGCACTGCTATTCGATCCAACAGCAATCGCAGCTGTTCCGCTTGCATTGGCATCGGCTCCAACCGCAATACTCTGATTCAATTGCGCTGAAGAATTCGATCCAACAGCAATGGCATCAGTACCGTTGCTGATTGCAGCCAAACCTAAAGCTGTGGCGCCTTGATCCAAGGAACGTGAAGCATTACCTATGGCGATAGAGCCAATATTCGTTGCACTAGCAGCAGCACCTAATACTGTTGAATAATTTCCATTTGCGCTGGCGGATTCTCCGATTGCAACAGCATCCTCTCCTCCTGCAGTACCACCTCCAGCGTCATATGAACCTGATCGCGCCGCACCAGAATAAAGAGAAACTGAGACTTGTAAGACCCACAGAAGCAGCAGGCTGTGACGAGACTTCAAGGCTGCTCAGACTAAACGCGCAAATCTTAGAGTTAGCTGAGAAGCGAAAAACTAAAAAATGATTAAGGATTGAGCTTGTCCTTGATTTTTTGAATAGTCAATTCAACATTGGGAGGCAAAATTTCTTTGCATGCTTCGAGCGTGATCTCGCTGATTTTGTAGCCGAGAAAACGAATGAAGCGTTGTTCATCGAGTTTTTCATCATTCCCTTCAATATCCATGCCGTATTGAAATTTGACCAGTTGAAAAACGGGAGTAGCGCTTGTGTTCAAGGCAATTTTATAGTCCATGTCTAATCTCCTTAATGCACAAACAGTCAGGGCTGCCTGCTTGATAGATAGTGCAAAAGCTTCCTTACTCATCGGATCCACGCGATTTTGGATTGACTGAGCGCCAGCTATGGCAGGAAACAAACAACCCAAGAGAACTACAAAGCAAGATCCACTTAAAGCCAAACGCCGCAATTGAAAAAACATTTAAAGGCCAAATTCTCTACCACTAAACAAGGTTCTCCCTTGATTTGTCAAGGCCTCAACTCGAGATTTTTTCAAACCTGAATTCGAAGAATGCCGAAAGCGATCATTTTGATATTGATCTCAACCATCCTTGAGAAGAAGCAAACTCAAGCCAATCACATTTACAAAACAGCCATCCATTGGCTGGACATAATGGCCTCCACTTCCTTCTCAAGCGAAGCCTTCCAAACAGCCCAAAGCCTACCCAACACTTCTCCCTCAAAGGCGAGCATCGAATCACAACCGAGAGCCGCCGTCATCGATGGAGACGCGGATGCCAACAGCAACACATGAAACAAGAAACATCAACCAGTTTGATGCGGGCCATCCCAATACCGCCTGCTTAAAACAAGGGCGACGCAAGGGGTCGATGGTGCGGCAACGATTGCAGTGCAATGGTAAAACTGAAACGTAAAGAAGCGAAGTCGTGACCTCCTCCACCATCCTGGTATCGGACAGGCCTTGATATGGCACCCCAAGCCGCGCGCTGTTTGCCGTTTCGCAGTGCGTTTTATGACCAACTCGAACAGGCTGCTTGAAGTAGCCCGCAGCTCAGCAGCCAAGACAAACGAAAGCCATGAGCCGAAAACCGCTCGCTCGCTCCAGCACAGAAGGCGCTCTGTTCTGGTTCATTCAAATGGCTGTACTGCGCAGGAAAGTGGATGGGCAAGGGCTCACTGAACGGGTACGCCTCACTCCGATTGGACGAGTCCTGCTTGAGATTAGCCGCAACAAAAGCCACCTCTTCACTCAAGCACCAGGCAAGTTGCTCTCAATTTCTGCCAACAGAGACTTCAAACCCAGCTCAGCGAGTGCCACGAGCTCCTTCTGCTCGCCAACAATTTTCTGATCGGCAAGATAAATCGACAACAATTTGCGGGCATTTCCGTTGAGGTCAGCGGATTTGTACTCCACACCATTGATCGTCACCGTTTCAGGCAAGCTATCAGCGACCGCTGACCAAGTTGCATCAGTGGCTGCGTTGATCTCAAGCCCAGAGGAAGAAGCGGAGGAGGAGGATGTCGACGATTGCTGAGCCATGGGTCCCATGCATACCCATTGATTATCGACTGAACGAGCCAAGATTCAAACAAAGGAAAGATAAAACCAATCACATTGCTGTAACACACCCTTTTCAAGGCCAAGAACGCCGCCTTCTAGGAGCAGAAGGAATTGTTGATCATGGAATGAAACTCATACACAATAAAACTTGAGAGCTTAAACTGTTTTTCGGTAGTCTTAATATTCGATTCAACACTTGCTAAAAGACCTCATTGCACGATTCAAGCGTCATCTCACTGATTTTGTAGCCGAGAAAACGATTGAAGCGTTGATCTTCCAGCATTTCATCAATCCACTCAATATCCATACCGTGTGGAAATTTGACCAGTTGAAAAACGGGAGTAGCGCTTGTATTCAAGGCAACTTGATAGTTCATAGTCAATCTTCTTAATGCACAAACAGCAAACACAAGACACCCAAACAAAAGAATCATATTGAACAGCAATTAAACAATCCAAAAGAATAGATACAAACAGACCCACAAAGGCGTGCACTTCGCCCAAAGGATCCCCGCAGGCATCACCTCACAAACAGAACATTGACAACGACTATTTTAACCCAGATTCAGACAACAACTTATCAATCAAAATCTGCTGTATCTCAAGGATTATCTCTAGATCTTTAGGGAAAGGGCCAGCCTTAATTGACCTTAAATCACAACAAAAGCACTAACAAATGCAGCTTGATCAACTGTTGAATATTCCAGCATTAATGAATAGACCATGGACTTCATCAACCAGACCTGGCACACCTCGAGCCCAAAAGATTAAACGTGTAGCATCATTTTTCTTAAGAGTTCGAACCACATCAGGCGAACAGATGACGACTGATGTCCAAAAAATTGATAATCAACCAACTCATATCAATTCAACCTATTCCGTTTTAAAAAACATCAGAAGTTGAGGTCAATCAAGGAATGACCAGATGGAGGCCGTCCTTTCTCTCCTGGTGCAACGGGCATGACTAATGAACCATCAGAATCTCCAAAACGCTTGGAAGACTCACTGAAATGGGTCTGCTCTGATGAAAGATCCAGTGGCTGTGCTGTTGATGCAACTACAGGTGAACTGGCCAAGGAACGTTGCAGAGGCTCAAGCGCGGATGACGGCGGGATCAAGGCCAACGAGACGACAGGAATGACAAGGCCAATCAAACGGGTCATGACCACCCACAAAGCAACTGTCCTTGACTTAGCTACGGCAAGCGAAAAATGGCAACGTCCTGCCTTGCGCTGTATCAAATCTGCGGTAACCAACGGCGCAGCAGCGGCAAGCTGAGCCCGATCACGTTCGAATAACAACCATCGAGACGTTCCACAAAGGAGCTTCCGAGGCCCTCCAAGGCAAAGCCTCCGGCACAGCGAAGCGGTTCGCCACTAGCGACATAAGCTTCAATCTCTTGATTGCTGAGATCGGCAAGCAACACACGTGTGGTCACACATGCAAGCAGCGGCTGCTGCGACGTCACACCCTGCCCTGGCATCAGGCAGTGGCCCGTATGCAGATCACCCCAGGATCCACGCATCTGTTGCCAGCGGTCCACCGCCTGAGCCGAATCAGTGGGCTTTCCGTACACCTGACCAGCAAAAACAAACAACGAATCACAGCCGAGCACAGCTGTAATTTGGGCGTCATTGAGCTGGCTACGGACGGCGATCGCCTTGGCCTGCGCCAGGCGCCTCACCAATTCGATCGGATCGGAATCCTGAATGGCGTCTTCATCGACACCGCTGACCTGTACGCGGTGGGGAATGGCAGCCTGTTCCAGAAGACGACGTCTGGCCGGGGATGCTGAAGCCAGCAGCAACATTGGTGTCTCAGTTTGCGGCATTAAGAACGAGAATGGCACCGACAGCACGTCAGGCGTGACACTTCAGGACCCAAGCGAACTCACAAGGCATGCTCTGGGGCGGGCACGCCAAGCCGTGCGCTGCCTTCCTTTCCAACGCAGCTTCTACCGCAACGTTGAAGAGGCAGCTCTGAGCAGCAGTGAACTGGTCGCTCAATCTGACTGGTCGTCACAGACACGAAGGCGGCTGAATGCAAGGGAGACGGAGGATCTGCTGATCTGGCTGATTCAACTGGGAGTTCTGCGTCGGGAGGTTGACGGTCAGGGGCTGACGGAACGGGTGCGTTTAACCCCTCTTGGCAGGGAGGTCCTGATCCCCTGGCAGGAAACGATCCCTTCAGCCGGCCTTGGAAGCCGTCTGATGCATTGGTGTCGTCGCAATCGTCCCCGCTGGTAAGCGATACCCCCATGGCAGCAAGACGATTACCAGAAAACTTTGTTGTAGCCAACAGGTGAAAAACGCATCACTGACAAGTCACGAGAGTCCAGACGAAGTCGCCGGCTGGGTCGTGCAATGCTGGTTTAGAAACTCACGTGAAAGGCAAGGAACAGAACACCCTGCCTGACTTTGCTGATGCTGCTGGGGACCAGCAGTGGCGGAGGACAGTTGCCAATGACTTCAGTGCTCTAAAGAGCGCTGAAACGCAATGTGATACACCACTGCACTGGAGAACATCTCTCAGGCTTTGACGGAACAATACTTGAGCGACTCTGAGATCAATTAAAGACAACATGCCTGGAAATCAAGATATATCCAACCTTTGAATAAAGACTTTACAGCGGGAGATAATCAACAAAAGATGGCGATAACAACAACAATCGATGACAAAACGAACTTAAGACGAGGCTGCACACAACAACCAAAGAAGAATGGCCATCTGATTAAAGTTCCTAGCGATGACCCTTTGCGACATAGAGACATATTCGAACCACAGAAAGATGTTGCCTTGACAAGCTAAATCATCTATGATTTAAGGAACTAGATCACGGCCGACAGCCACCAACCGAGTGCACAGTCAGGCAGGAAATCTAGTTAAACCACTGAAATGGCTGGAAGGTCAACAATACAAGTTTCTGCCTTCAAAGCTCATCAGAGATAATGATCTGCCACTCATCAAAGCTCACGAGAAACTGCGAAATCATTTAAACCAGAGACAAACAGGATTGATCCTTGAGTGTTCGCTCAATCAATTATGTGCAGACGAAGTTGATTTATCATTTTATGGCAATCGAGAGATCCTGGAGATCAAAGACTCTGGCATTCCCGATTTTGCCCAATCCCTAGGCGCACTCCTAGACAACGAATCACTCAGAAACTTCCTTATTGATCAGTATTTTACTGAGTTTGACCATCATTCAAACGAACTCCAACTAGCGGGAATCTTCCAAACTCTGGACAAAACTTCAACGGTCATCAATGCCTATGCAATTATCACTGAATTGTTGATCAAGAGCAGAGCCTATCCCGATTTTAAATACCAGGAGCATCAACCTTTGCGAGATTTTCTGAGTGTCACAGGATTACCAAGCCAGATTGGAATCATGTGCGGAAGGGGGCAAACGATCAAAGTGATTGGACAAACGACTCAAGCGAAAGCCGCAGAGGATTTCCTGGAAAAGTATTTCAGCAAGGTGGTCAAACACTCATCAGGAGTGATCACACGTCTTGCGAATCAGAATATACACCCCGAAGGGATTCAGCCTCTGAGTTACAGCCTTGATTACGACATTGAACAACAGGCTTTCCTGCCACGATTGTCCATTGAAATCTTTCCATCTGTATGGCCTAGAGCCTGCCATTGTAATGCATTGCCAGTGCTTGATTGGCTATGCAAGCTGAGTCCAGATCAACGCGTGATTATCGAGCAGTTCTGTGCCGGTCTGCCCATCGGAGCGTGCGAATCATATCCTAGCTGGATGGTTGAGACTGGGATTTTTGAACAAGAAGAGATCACTTATCTGGCACTTCCATCCCACTTGAAGTTGTCATTCCAACGTGGCCACACGAGTGTAAAAGGCTATTTCTATGCCATCAGTGACCTGACACCTAATCAGCATCAATAAAGCCTGCAAACACAGCGTCTAGAAACGACAAAAAGCGAAAGGTGAATAATCTCATCTACAAGTTTTAAAAGAAATCAATTCGCTGGAGTGTTCATAGTCACCTGATTAAGCCAGTTACAAAATTCGCTGATTCCCGAACAAGCGATGATCTATAAGCCTTTCAATAAAAACACCCCCCTGTATGAGAAAGGGGGGGGTTAAAGGAAGAACTTCAGCAGCGTGATGATTCAGCAGCCAGTTCCAGCGCCATTGGACCATTTCCAGTTTGTGCAAGCGTTTCCGCACCACCCCCCGGCAACCTCTTCAAGCTCCTCACTACTGAGAGGGCTCAGCTTCGCACTGGCATCGATTTCATGACCATGCTCCTTGGCGATGCCACGAACATCATCCAGTGAATTTGAATCCTTTAACTTGGCTTGAAGATCTGCATTGGTCTTGACCTTGGCCATGAAGGCATCGAGCTGCTCTTTAGACATTGATTTTAAAATAACTAATTCAAAGTAGCGAATCTGATCAAAAATGTCATCTACAAACATTTACGATATTAATCTTGACAGGTCGCAGCGGGGCAAACAGAAATGATCGCAAAAACTGAACGATCAAACAAAGCGATTGTGAGCTCTCTGTTTGGAAAGCGATCAGTCAGCACCCTTCGATATCCAGCTGATCCGTTACGCATGTCCTCGCTGATCTGACCAATAGTCAGCACCCAGTTCACCCCTGCCCTTCCGCTATCTCTGCTCAATCAGGGGCTGAATGGTCTACATGCGGGGGTGGCCTTCAACCACCTGAACATCCCTTATTTCGACTGTTTGCGATTTTATCGAAGACAATATCTCAAACTTTGCAACAACAGCGCGTGACTCTTTTACTGAAAGCAGGTTCGCCTCGGCAAGCCCGGCCCGGGCTCCTGAAAAACAAGCAGCATGCGGGCAAGACATTAGCTGGACTCTTCAGACAGAGAACATTTTCAGACAGAGAACCTTTCACTTATCGGAAAGAACCGCAGCATTCCAATCTCATTGAAACAAAAAAGATCACCTGTATTTCCGAAGCAACTCACTATGGAGTTACTGATCTCTGCTAATTGTTTTTAACAAACATGCGTGAACATTGCCATGGTCTGTTTCCAAGCCATCAAAATATGCACGGCAGTAAAAATTTCGAACCTCCTGGTTGACATCTAAAGTCAAATGGAGCTTTTTCGCTTGTTCAATTTCATCGCTGAGAACATGCCAGCTGATGGGATCAATCATCACTCTTGTGCATTGTCAGTGGGTGCATCCAAGATTGGGTTGGTAGCCGAATGACGCGAAGTTGATGACAGTGTTAGGCGTTCACAGAGCGTGTTGGCTTGCCCCCACTGGCCAGAGACCTGCTTCATCACCTGGCCGGAATCGGGATTCCTTCAGCAGGCCTTGGAAGCCTTCTGATGCACTGGTGTCGTCGCAATCTCCCCCGCGGGTGAAAGCAAGCCAATGGTCAGAAGCGTGCCGAGACGATCATCGCGATTCAGCTGATCACGCAAAGCCAGACCCATCCCGGAGATTCCTGTAAAACAACCCGGCAGCAGCAGGTTGCCGTCGGCCGTGCCGAAACCACGGAAAGCTCCGCCATTTTGATTGGCAATGGAGACCGCCTGAGCAACAAGCTCAGACGATCTTTCGATCGCATCCGCACGGACGGACTCTGCGACGGATTTCGCCCATGGCCCCTCAGCCACAACGCGAAGAATTCCGGCATTTCCGAAGGTGCCGCAGCAGAGATGGTCACACCAGGGCATCTTCAGCGCAGTGAGTGTCTGCAGAGCATTAGCCATTTCATCAACGCAATGCTCATCCCAGAGCGGAGAGCCAAACAGACAAGCCCGGCTTAAGGCGATTCCAGGTGCACCATGGCACCAAGAGGTCATGAACTTGTTCGGCTGATCGGGTTGGTACTCCCGGTAATCGGGCCAGTTGAGGTGTTCCGCATCAAAACGCTCACGTTCATAGCTGAGAGCCTTAGCCGCCGCATCGAGGAAACGCTGCTCACCCAGCTGCTGCCCCAGCTTGACAAGCGCAGCCAGATATCCAGCGGTTCCATGCGAAAAGCCGAGCAAGGGCTCCTTGCCACGACTACCCCAAGCTCCCTGTTCGTTTTGGAGACCCAGAAGATGATCTCCGGCAACGAGAGCCAAGTCCAGAGCTCGTGTCGAACCATCCCTGAGCAGAGGCCCAATCAGACCGGTCACACCAGCGATCACGTCGAGACCGAGGTCGGAGCGAATATGTTCCGGAAGCAATGCCTCGATGAGTCTGGTCTGCAGCTCCTGGAGCATTGGCTGTTGTGATTCCGGTCCCCAGGTCGACAATTCCTGAATCGAGAGCAGAGAACCGCCGCAACCACTCAAGCCAAGCGCCTGGTCACGCCACCAGCGCAGGCGGAGACCATCGCGGTCCTTTTCACCCATCTGCAGCAGAGGTTTCAAACAAGTTTCGACCAGTTCGGCTGGACCAGGCTCGTCGGCGAAATGGGATGCCAGTAAAGCAACACCGATGGATCCACCGTAAAGCGAGGTACCAACAGGGCCGAAGCAGAAACTCTCACCATCACTGCCAAGATCCATTCCTAACCAGTCGATGAGGCCATCTGTATCGCGAATGGCAATCTCTTCGAGCAACTTGAGCTGACGACGGCTCTGCTCGTGGAGCTGTTCAGGCGTAAGCGTCACGACGTCAACATCGGGCGCTACACCATTTCGGGAACTTCGGCCATCTTCAGTGGAGATGCGCGCACGGCTGGTACCGCGGATTAATTGCTCCTGGAAAGCAACGGCTGCTGGATCCAATTCAGCGATACGCTGACGACTCGACTCCAGACCACTGGTTTCCATAAACCCTTCAACGGGCTTCATGCCGTCAACTAAGGGCAAATCCTGCCCATCGATGGAATGCACGAAAAATGGAATATCCAGACGCTCCATCTGACGCAGTTCAGCTTCAAACACAGGCCAGTGCAGCGGTTGTTCGCTGGCCATCAGAAAACTGCGGGTGAGCTGCTCGAGCACCAGTCCCTGGCGGAGAGACGAACGCAGAGCAGCTGGCTCAAGTTGCTGACGCTGCAATGCGAAATAAACACGGGTGGCCCGCAGCACAATGCGACGCGGAAGACCACGGAACTGATCGAGGACCCCACCAGGTTTGGTCCAATCCTCACGCGTCCTCTCAAATTCAGCGCACTGCTCACGGAATCCCTGGCAGAAAATCTCAAGATGGGCATTGAGACCATTGGTTGCACCAACCCCCACTGGAAGACTGGTGGGCAACAGTGATGGACGACTGATCTGGGCGGCCATCATCCCGTCACTGTTCAGCCCCAGCCAACCCGGCCCCTTTGTCAGAGGACTGGAGGGGGGGGCAATGCCTAGAGCGCTGATATCAACAGCGATCTTGGCCTGACCGACAAACAGCCAGTTCGGCATCAGACCTGATCGAAGCACTGAATTCTGAAAACTCTTCTGAAGATCCGACTGAGACAGAGTTGTCTGTTGATCAGAGGCATCAGAAACATGATCAGGCAAATCAGCTTCAAGCAGAGTTTCGGTATCGATCAACAGCAGCTGATCCCCGCAGGCGATTAAGTTCTCGTAATGGCAGTCAGTGCAGCCGAGGAGATGAAGCACGGCTGTCAAACGTCCGGCATTGCGATAGAAGCGCTCCAGTTCATCATCTCCTGCACAGAGACGATGCTCGACATGCTCCATGTATCCGTAGTCGTTTCCGCAGTGAATCCGCAAATTGCGCAGCGGCGTCAGTGTGCTGACGCTGTTGAGATGTTCAAGTGCCTGCTGGTAAGCAAAGTCCACACCCATGTCTTTGGGCTTGTAGACCACTTGCACGGAAGAACTTCCATCAGCTTGAGCAAACTTCAGAATGCTCACAACCTGACCATGGTTGTGGGGATCACTCAGGCCCTGATGGACTCCGGACAACTCCATCTCAGGAGCGACGCCAAAGAGCTGCTGCAAGGGAATCGTGTCAGCATCAATCCGCCGAAGCAGCATTTCATTGGAATGCTGCCAATCACCACAGACCTGCCCCAGATATCGTCCCAGCACTGGGTACGTCTCCAGAAACGATGCCAATCCATCGCATCGGTGCTCCCTGATGAACCGCTCGTAGTACTCCCTGACAGGAGGACCCTGGCCATCACCACCTGAACCAAGATGGGCCAGCAACATCGCTCCCGGAGGCCGCTGCAGATTGAATTGCTCGAACAGGGCCTGTTCAGAAATGTTGCTCAACCTGGTGAGCAGTGACTGACCTAAAGAGCGGTAAACCTGGTCATTGATGCTGCGATCTTGGAGATCGTCCAAGCTGCTACGCAGGCGCGCGACGAAAGCATCAACCGCGGGAATCCACAGGTCGCGGAAAGGGAGCTGATCCGGATTCTCCTCCGAGACTTCCGCGACATAAGGCTCAAGCTCACGTTCAGCATCACTGCGCAGTGCTGCCTGCAGAAAAGTCAGTTCCTGAAACCAGGTCTCCGTGCTCGAGGATTCGTTGGGTTGCTCAAGCTGATCGAGCACTCTGTACAGAGCAGGACGATCAAGTCCAGCCCATGCAAAGCGACGCTCAAGCTTTTCACGTTCCTGAGGTGCGATCGCGTCCAGCCATGCTTCGCCAAGCCCAGGCTGCCGGTCTTCGAGATCGTCGCGAGTAATTGATGGACCAGAGGATGATTCAGAAGGGGAAACCTTTTCGGCGTCCATCAGCTGATGCAAGGAAGAGAGTTTCTTTGGCTCAGCCATCGTCCTTCAGTGTCCCTTCGACAGAATTTCTGCAAGGTAGCCGTGATGCTTAAGTTCGTCCCAAGTTCCATTTTCAGCAGTAACACCATCGCGAATCACGACGATCCTGTCCGCATCGCGGATGGTGGCAAGACGGTGCGCAACGCTGATTCTTGTAATCCCCAGAGACTGCACCGTTTCATTGATGCGCTGTTGTGAAGGTGGATCCAAAGCACTGGTGGCTTCATCCATCAGCAGCACTCGAGGTTGATGGATCAATGCTCTGGCAATCGCGATTCGCTGTGCCTGGCCACCAGACATGTTGCCGGCCCCTTCCATCACAATCGTCTCCAGCTTCATCGGCATGGCTGCCACCTCATCAGCCACAGAAGCAGATTCAAGCGCTGCCCAGATTCGATCTTCTTCGGTTACAAGACCGCCTGAAACAATGTCGTAAATGGAGCCGGCATTGAGATGGGCAGTCTGCAGAACAACACCGAGCTGACGGCGGTAATGGCGGATGGCGAGCTGAGGTAGTGCAAGCCCGTCGATCAATAAATCACCCCCCTGAGGTTCAATAAAACCCAAGAACATATTCATTACTGTGGATTTTCCACAGCCGCTTGGCCCTGTGATCACCGTGTGCTGACCAGGTTTAATTTCGAAATTGAGGTTGCGATAAAGCGGTTCACTAGCATCAGGAAACTGGTAAACAACATCTCTGAAAAGGAAATGCCCCTCCAGGTCATGATGTACCGCATCAGGTTCATAGCCCTTCTCCACTTCGGCATAAATCACCGGTTCGGCACGCTGCCAGAGAACGCTGGCTCGACCTAAAGTATTGGCGGCAAGATTGGCTGCCTGAGAGAGGGATGAGTTGAATCCTGTGAATGCGGCATTGAAGGATATGAAGTTCACCAAAATCAGCTCAAACTCTGCAGAGGTGCTGGCACTGGCCAGCAGTTTGTGGGTCACCACCGCGAACATCATCAAGGAAGCCAATGGACTCACCAGCGTTCCGAACATTTCGATGGCATCGTTATAAAAGTTGCTACGCAATTGCAGCAGCGCATATCGATTGATCTCGCGCAGCCAGCGAAGCATCACAAACGGTTCAGTTGCGGAACTGCGAATCTGCGCCAGTCCCATGACCGATTGCAGTGAGAAGTTTGTAATCTCTGCTCCAGTCTCCAACAATGGTTTCTGCAATTGAATATCGCGAATCGTGAGATAAACCAGAGATGTAAGAGAAACAATTGTGAATAAAGCAGCCCAGATAGCTAGCGAGCGGTCATAGATCACCATCAGAACGAAGTAACCCAGGCTGAAGACTGAAGAGAGCAATGTCGATAGAACACCACTTCCTAGTAACTGACGCAATTGATTGATCGATTCAATACGTGACGCAAGATCACCTGTGGTGTACTTCGAAATGAAACGCATTGGAAGACGCATTACACGATCAAAAACTGCGGTCTGTAATCGCAGGTCCGTAACACTTTCAATCCGCAGCATCATCATGGTCTGCAGATACTGGGCAGCAGCAACACCCACCACCACTACGATCACAATCGTCAGACCCTCAAGCAGTAGTGCACTATCGTTTTCAGGCAGGATCCGATTCACCAGAACATTGGTGAAGATCGGTATGGAAAGATGAAACATCATCACTACTGCAGAGGCAATAACCAGAGCCCAGATTGCATTCAACTCTGTATTGAATGCAAAATTGATCACCGCTAATGGACCAACAATCTTGGCCGGCAATGAGGGGTAGATCTCGTACGCATCACTGTCCAGACGGACATCCTCCGGCACGAGCCAGTGTCGTCCCTGAGCTGCGGAATAGAACCAGTTCCTGCCGCGATCGCGATACAACGCCAAGGGCTCACCAGACGCCTCATCTTTGACGATCAGCATGGGAAATTCAGATTTCCATGGCTCACGCGGGGAGTCCACGCGGCGATGATGAATATCGTTGTGATCGAGCTGAAGACTGATATCAGCATCGGGCATGGCAATCAATGATCGCGCCGGTGCTTTCAGACGCCGAAGACAGAAGCCGATCAATCGAAGATCACGCTGAGGATCGGTTTCTTCCACAACCTCAAAGATGAGGTTTTTCTCTAGTTGATCAACCTGCTGAAGAGCGCGTTTGCGAGAGTCAGTCATGCCATCAAACCTCTACCTGATCGCGCCGTTCAGCGGCCACGAGTTTCGTGAACGCTCCATCCGGATTAGCTAACAAGTCATCAGGATGCCCACGCTCAACAACCTTGCCGTGAGCGAGAACAAGCACCTGTTGACTGCTCAGTGCTGCATCCAGGCGATGAGCGCAACTGACGACAGTAATGCCACGCTTTTGAACGGCATCAATCACATTTCGCTGGGTGACATTATCGAGGTTGCTGGTTGCTTCGTCGAGAAGCAGAATCGACGGCCGACGAATCAGAGCACGGCAGATCTCAAGACGCTGGCGTTCTCCCCCACTGAGATCACTACCGTTATCTCGCAGTTGTCTCTGAAAAGCTTCTGGTTGCGAGTTGACCATCTCCAGCAATTGAGCGTCAGCCGCTGCAGCCTGAAGGTCTTCGTCAGTGAAATCAGGATTCCAGAGAGTGATGTTGTCTCGAATGCTGGCATTGAAAACAAACACCTGCTGCGGCACATAAGCGATACTCCCCCGCACGACCTGATCATCCAGTTGATCCCAGTTCTTACCGTCGAACAGAATCTGACCTTGAAGCGGGTCCACCAGACCTGCAAGCATCCGGATCAAAGTGGTCTTGCCAGATCCACTCGCACCCACCAGAGCCAGCCTTGACCCAGCAGGAACATCCAGATCAATGGCCGGGATAAAGGGAGGATCAACGGCGTTGAATCCATAGGCAACACCTTCGAGTGTGATCCGTCCCTGGAGACGATCTTCCGTATCGATTCCATCCCCGGTATCCTGAAAACTGCGCACATGCGGATCATCCGCCGTCGTCGTGAGGTCCATCAATCGGCCCAGATTGCCGATCAGTCGCTGAAGGGTGGAACTCAACTGAGGAAGTGTGGAAATTGGGGCCACCAACTGGGCTTGAAGGAACTGAAACGAAACAAGCAGACCCAGAGAGATCCTTCCATCAATGATCAACAGACCACCGACAGTGATCACCAGAGCTTGAAGCAACAAAGTTGCACTGCTGGCACTGATGCTGGACCAGGCGAGCTGGGCGCCAAGCAACTGGTTCTGTTCAACGACGGATCCGAAATTTCCCTGCCACTGACTCAGAAAATCAAACTCAAGTCCGGAGGCTTTGAGTGTTTCGATGGAGTTGATGCCCTGCAGGGCACGGCCCTGCGCCTTTCCCTGCTCGATAGCAAGTTTACGGTTGGCGTCATAACGGCGAGCCGTGAGCCACCAATTGAACAAAAGATTGAAGACAAGCAGAGCTGCGACAAGTGCGGTCAGCCAGAACGAAATCAGGCAGGTCACGAGCATCAACAGAAGCGCCGCCCAGATGGTCACGACAAAACGCAGCAACTGTGCAACAACGACCTGAGTGATTCTCATCCCCAGCAACATCCTGGACGCCAGCTCTCCCCCCATACGAACCTGAAAAAACGCCCATGGCACCGAGAAGAGCTTTTCGAACAAATCAACGGTCAGCTTCTTGGAAAGCAACAGTTCAAGCCGACGCAACAAGACAAACTGAACGACCAAAAGAATGAGCCAAAGCACGCAGCTGAATCCCAACAACCAGACGATGGGAATACCGAAATAAAGCCTTTCCTCCTGTAGGAAATCAGAGATGAAAGAGGAGGTCAGTCCTGCAACTAAAATATTCGGAATGAGCAGAATTGAGGCTACGAGGAGCAGACTCAGCACCTGCCTCCGATAAGGCAACAGCAATCCAGGCAGCATCCAGAGCGGAGATTCGTCATGCCCTCCACGTTTAAATTCCGGGCCTGGTGAGAACTCCATCACGACACCGGTGAACTGATCGAAGAACTCCTCTTTCAACATGCGACCCCGACCTTCAGCGGGGTCGCTCACATAGGCGTATTTCTGATCAAATCCCTCAAGTACAAGGAAATGATTGAATCCCCAGAAAACGACACAGGGGAACTGTCCCTGCACAACAAGCTGCTCGCCGGAACAGCGAAAGGCCTTGGTCTCAAGCCCGTAACTGCGAGCAGCCAAAAGCACGCGCTGGGCGTTGGAACCATCGCGATTGACACCACATTCACGACGTAATTGAGGCAGAGGCACAATCCGACCGTAATAACGGAGAATTGTGGCCAGTGATGCTGCACCACACTCGGTCGCTTCGTACTGCAAAACCGTCATGGCCTTGACCCGACGTGAAGCGGAGGAAGCCATCAGCCAAACACCTTTGGACTGCCGTTTGGCAAGGACGATGATTGATCCGATTGACGATCTTGCTTTTGTTTAGGTTCAGGTGGAGCCAGCCCCAGCAATAGTCTCAGTCGTGGAATCACCAAAGAAATGGGCGCTACACGACGGGTTGTGATCGAGACATTGAGCTGATCAGCGGTTTTAGGCGGGAACGGCAAATTACTCTTGGAATTCCAGACATAACCGCCACGGTTGCCTCCCCGATCTTGCGCGGAGCGTTGCAGTTCAACAATCGCAAGCGTGGGACTGGGTTCCCGCTGTTGAATCACCTTCGCCAGGCTACTGGAACCAATACGTGCTTCCAGATCCTTGTCGCCGCTGGGCAATTCAGACATCTGTACAACGCGTCCAAGAATTCCACCCACCTCAGAACGACGCATCCCCACAGGAGTAACAAGCACCGACATGCCAACATTGACCTGCGCAGATTCACGCTCGGAGAGAAATACAGGCACCTGCACTGGATTGCTTAACGACTCACGACTAAGCAGCAAGAGAAGATCACCCTGAGAAACGCCCTCGCCATTGTTGGGAATTACCTGACGGATATATAGGTCGTAATCGGCAAAAACAAAGCCTCTCGAAATCATCTGAGCCAGTGACTTACGCAGCTTGATGAATGACTGCTGCAATTCTGTTTGCAGATGGACCAAAGAGTCACGGTTAGAAAAAACTTGGGATTTGAGATTGTCAACTTCAGCTTGATTTTGAAGAATTGTTGGCTTACTAACGAAGCCCTTTTTCGTCAGTTCGAGCATCGAATTGAGAAAAGTCTGCCGACTCTTAAGCTCTTGTTCAAGAATTGATTGTTTTTGAGTCAGTGTTTTTTGCTGAATACGATTAAGACGACCAATCGAGGCAAGCGTGTCAACCTGGGCCTGCAACGATTCCTGCTCCTGAAGCGACTGCAACCAGATCAGTAGAGTCCCCTCGGGGTAGATCCTTTTATCTGTAAGTACACCATTGGATTGAGAAGGTGCAGAAAACTCTGACGTTGAGTAAGTACGAAGGATGCGACGCGAGAGATCCAGTACAGCTTCATCTGATAGCTGATCGGGCTGACGCTGGAATTTCTGAACATCAGCAACCCAATTATTTTGCTTTTCAGCAAACATCCAACGGGCAATACCATCCACTTGAGCACGTTTTCTGTTGATCTCGCCTACAGGCAACAGAACGCCGGTGCCCTTGACCTCAATGGGTATTTTTGCCAGAAACCCCCATAAAACACCAACAGCAGCCAATGCAACCCCAAGACCCAGAGTAATGCGCAGAGGCGGGGAGAGAACAACAATTGGAGAACTTTTATCTCCGGCCTGATGACGCTTGCGCAGGGCACGTTTTTCGAAGATTTCTCTCATCTCAGACTTTTCTCCTGCTGGCGCACTAATTGATCACTTTCACCCGGCCAGGTTGCCGAGTAGCGGTAAAGCTGAGCCACCGATCTATTGTAATTAAGAATGGAGTCAGACAGTGAGATGGAAGCAGTCCCCAGCTGCTCAATGGTCTGCACAATGGACGTGATGTCTCCAAGGCCAATTTCGTAACGAGCTCTGGCTGCTTCCTGGGCCACTTGAGCTGACTGATACGCCAAACGCGCACTGTCGACGGCAACTCGCGAGGTTTCATATTGCCCAAAGCTGGAGCGAACCTGCTGAACCGCCTGGAGACGATTCATCTCGGCCTTGGAACGCTCCATCTCTTCTTGGGCGTAATCAGAGCGAGCAGCTGCTGCATCAACTCCTCCATCCCAAGTCCATTCAAATCCGAGACCGACGGCGGCATTCCAAACGGTTTGAAGCTGTTCACTTCTAGTATTATCAAGACCTGGGGAGCCATTAATCACGCCGCTTGCCCTCGAAAGAGCACCCTCTCCATACAACAAAACAATGGGCAAATAACTGTTTATCTTGCTGATCCCATCCCAACGCGCTTCTTCTGCGGCAGCAAGACTGGCAAGAATCTCCTCTCGTGATTCGACGGCGCGATCAATCGTTTGAGGCAACGTCATGGACCAGTCACGATAAAGATTGGCTTTCTCGTCAGGCAAGGCAAGCGCTTCAACTGGCAAGCCAAGACGCATCGCAAGAGTTGCTGATTCCTCAATAAATTGCTTGGTGTATCCCAGTAACTGGTTCAGCTGATTATACAGTTGAGTTTGTGTCTGCGCCAGAGCCAGCATGGACACCAAGCGAATTTCGTAACGCGCTCTATTGACTTCAAGGAGCTGACGATTAATATCATAAATATTGTAAAACTCTTCAATCAACTGTCGAGTACTTTGCAGAGCAAAATACGACGTCTGGATATTGAGAATTAAATCGCGAGCACTGACCTCGAAAAGCAACTTTTGTTGGCGAAGGGCTTCGGACGCTGCATTGATATCAGGCTGACGAGTAGGATCAATAAAATTCCATGAAATGGAAGCATTTGGCTGAAAGTTCAAAGTGTTTGTATACTGAGATATTGAGGTAGGCTCAGTACCTATGGCACTGCCTGGAGTTGTACTGACGGACGTTCTAAAGGGATCATTGTAAAACTTAGTTATGTAAGTATTAACATCTAAGCCGAGAGTAGGCGCTCCGTTACTGATTGCAAAAGTGGGATACCATTGACGCTGAGCGGCAATCAATTGCCATTCATAATCTTGAATGGATCGAAAGGCTGAAATCAGCTCGGGGTTATTGCGAATACCCAGCGCAATCGCTTCATCAAGAGATATTTTACGCGCAGACTTATCAATTTTCTCTCGCATGGCATTCAGTCTTGCCAGAAGCTGATCAGCCTGCTGCTCAGCGGAGAGAGAATGTTGCCCGGACAGTTGACCGACTGATGTCCCAGGATTGGCCTGAACAGTAGGCACAAGCTCTGCGGCTTGCGCATCTACCGATGAAAATGGGCAACCGATTGAGAAAAAACCGACAGCGACTCCTAATAAGCACTTGCATTGCCTAGTTCGGAGCAATGATCACCTCATAAAGCAACGTTATCAAATCACAAATTTTTGAATTGTCCACCAAAATCTGAAGCAGAAACGTCACAGGCCTCCAGAATTTCCCTGACGTTATGAACGCCACACTGCAATGGTGCATCTTCTGGACCAGGTCGAAGCGCAGTGAGCAGCACGTCCCGCCCAACTCCGCTGATGGTGCTAGGCACCAGCAGTGGCGCAGGTAAGTCGCTGATGACTGCAGCGCTCTGCAGAGTGCTGAAACGACGAGGGGAAACACCACTGCCTTTCAAGGGCCAAAACATGAGCAACAACGCCTGGGTTGATCAGGGCGGAGGCGAAATGGCTTACTCCCAGGCATTGCAGGCCTGGGCAGCCGGTCTCGAACCAGTGCATGCCATGAACCCTGTATTGCTCAAACCCCAGGGCGACTCAACCAGCGAGGTCATTCACCTCGGGGACTCCGCAGGGACTTGCAAGGCAGAGCATTACTACAGTGATTGGTTCGACTCCGGCTGGGCTGCAATCCGCAGGGGGCTTGAAGATCTGCAGGCCAGCCATCCCGGAGGAAGACTGGTGCTTGAGGGAGCAGGCAGCCCGGTGGAGGTGAACCTGCAATCGCGCGATCTCACCAACCTGCGTTTAGCCAAGTATTTGCAAGCCAATTGCCTGTTGGTTGCCGATATTGAACGGGGAGGCGTCTTTGCCCAGATCGTGGGCACTCTCCAATTGATGAAACCCGACGAACGGCGACTCATCCATGGGCTGCTGATCAACCGGTTCCGAGGCAGAAGAGAACTTTTCGACGGAGGTCGACACTGGCTCGACACCAACACTGGGATTCCGGTACTGGGAGTGATGCCATGGCTTGACGAACTCTTCCCTCCTGAAGACTCACTGGACCTGCTGGAAAGGCGTGGACGCAAGCGCAGTGCCGAGCTGGAGATCGCCGTGTTGAAACTGCCCTCATTAAGCAACTTCTCCGATCTTGACCCCCTGGAGGCGGAGCCCACGGTTGAGCTGCGCTGGATCGCACCGGGTGAACGACTCGGGGCTCCCGATGCCGTGGTGATCCCAGGAAGCAAACAAACCCTTCGGGATCTTGCCTCACTGCGCAGCAGCGGCCTGGCCGCTGATCTGATCCGCTACGCCAAAAATGGCGGTGAGCTGTTCGGCATCTGTGGTGGCATGCAGATGCTCGGGGTGGAACTGCACGATCCGCAAGGACTAGAGGGCAACGATCCTCCGGGGCAATCTGATGACCACGTTGCCGGCCTTGGTCTTCTCCCACTGCGAACGGTGTTCAGCGGCGAAAAAGCTCTGCATCAGCGGCAAGCCCTCGTGCTGTGGCCGGATCAACAACCGAGACTGGAGGTGGAGGGGTTTGAACTGCATCGGGGAATCAGCGAAGCCATCGAGGACTGCAATCCATTCAGTGCGGATCAAGACCTGGGTTGGGTGCGTGAGACCACTTCAGGAACCTATCTCCATGGAATCTTCGAGAACGGACCCTGGCGACGACGGTGGCTGAATCGCCTTCGACACAGACGGGGACTACCGGAGCTCAGTGAGCAACAACCCCACCACAGTCGGCAGAGGGACGCGCTGCTCGACCGCTTGGCCGATGCCTTTGAGCAACATGTGAATCTGGAACCACTGCTGGAAACATCCACGTGACCTCTGGGCACAAAAGGGTGGAAATCTTGTGGCCGGATGGCCAGCGAAGCTTCAGCCACAACGGAGAAGATTGGTTGTCTGCGGCGCGGCAGGCTGGCGTTCATGTGCCCACTGGCTGCATGGGAGGCAGCTGCGGTGCCTGCGAGATCGACGTTGATGGAACCACCGTGAGGGCCTGTATCAGCACCGTGCCCACCTCAGCGTCAGGGAAGCTCAAGGTGGAATTGGCCACTGACCCCTACTGGTGATCAATCCGCCACCAACCATGCCAAAGAGTCTTCTGCAGGGCACTGCTCGCGCCCTGCTGGCTGGAGCAGCAGGTGGAGGGCTCGCAGCGTTGGTGGTGAGCAGCACACTCATGCTGCAGAGATGGATCTGGGGTGCATCGGTGGAGCGAGGGTTGCCCAGCGATCGTTCTTTGCTGTTGTGTCTGGCCTGGTCGGGAACGATCGGCGTGGCTCTCAGCCTGCTGCAGCGGCGACGTTCAGGCAGTGCGTTGCCTGAAATGTCGGAGACGCTCGCTGAACTGAGAAAACCGGAAGGATTGAACACGCGGCACGGCCTAAGGCAAATCATCGGAGGAATGCTGGCCCTCGCCGGCGGAGGAACACTGGGCCCGGAGGCGTTGATGACACGCCTCGTCGCGGTCGCGAGCCACACGGTCTGGAAAGGCGCGGATCGTGACCTTGTGGCTGCCGCGATGGCCGGATCCCTGGGATTGTTCCGTTCACCTCTGGTGGGAGGCGCAGCCTTGGCTGGACGTCAGTGGCAGCTGATCTGGCGATGGCTGCCAGGAACCATCGGGGGATTAGCCGGTTTTGTGGCCTTCAACGGTTTGAGTGACCTGGGCGTTGGGATGCGTGGCGTGTCCTACTCCTGGCCCTCTGATCCCTCACAACGATTGAGCGCGTTGCTGGCATCCCTACTCGCCGGGCTCGCGGGTTGGTTGGCGGGCCAGTTGATCAAACGCTGGCGGCAGTGGCTTCAACAGTTGGAGCTTCTGGAACGCTTCTGGTGGATACCGATCGGCACAGGTCTGCTGATCGGACTCTGCCTGTGGGGTTTACCACTGGCGGGCTTTTCCGGGGAAAACCAGTTGAAACCCCTTGTGCTGAACGAATGGAGGCTGGATACAAACGTGCTGATGTTGTCAGCCCTGGCCAAGTTACTGATGGTCGGCCTTTGTCTGGAGACCGGATGGAGAGGCGGCCAGTTTTTTCCGGTGATCCTGGCCAGCAGCGCGCTGGGGATGGGGCTACACCAATGGATGCCATGGATCGGCAGCATCGACAGCTGGAGTGCTGGTGTTGTCGGGGGGTGCCTTGCGGTGCTGCTCCCCTCGCCACTGCTTGGACTGGTGCTCGGCCTCACTCTGTTGCAGGGCCATGGAGCAGGAGCGCTGGTGATCGGCCTGCTGGTGGGGCTGAGCCTGCAGCGGAGGCACTGAGTGGGAATCCTGGCGGGATTGGTTGCAGCACTGGCATGGACTCTGGCGAGCAGTCTATGGCGAGGTCTATCCACCTCCCTCAGCGCGATTCAACTCAACGGGCTGAAGAATCTGATCGCCTGCGCAGCATTGCTGCCGGTGCTGGTCACACTCCCCTGGAACGGAGAGGTGAAGAGCCTGATGCTGCTGCTGATCAGTGGTGGATTGGGAATCTCACTGGGAGACAGCTTTTATCTCGCTGCATTGCGGCGTCTAGGCACCCGCAGAACACTCACCCTGGAGTCGCTCGCCCCCGTCGCAGCAGCTGCGGGAGGTTGGTTCGCCATGGGAGAACAGCTCTCTGTTCAGGGCTGGGCTGGTGCGCTGCTGGTCACGATCTCCGTGGTGTTGGTTGCCCTGCAGCAACCTCCTGACGCCACACGACTGCTCGACCGAAGCCGCCGTGTTCAGACGCAGGGCTTGTTGCTGGGCTTGCTGGCCGTGGTCTGCGGTGTGGCAGGCGCCGCCGTCTCGCGCACTGTCCTGATCAACAGTGAGCTAACACCTCTGCAAAGTGCTGCCTGCCGTCTGCTGGGAGGACTGCTGCTGCTGCTTCCCTGGCTGCGGTTGGCAGCCAGATTTCCGCGACCACGACCGCGCAGTGTGCGCTGGCCGCGGGTGCTGGCTGCAACAGTGCTGGGAACCGTTCTGGGGATCCTGCTGCAACAGGTGGTGCTGCAGAGGTTGCCTCTTGGCATTGGCATCACGGTGCTGAGCACGGCACCGGTGATGGCCCTGGTGGTGGCCCGTGCCGAGGGGGATCAGCTGAAACCATCGGTGCTCTTGGCCTCGACCCTCGCCGTGACAGGCGTTGGTCTTGCAGTGCTGAGCTGAGCGGTCAAGCGCTCGGCTGAACCAGCACATTGACTAGCGTCGATGCGCCAGGAGCGCTCGAGGATGACAGACGCAGCCACTTATCTCGGGGCCAATGGTTGGCTGCTGGAGATCGCTGGACTGAGGGTGCTGCTGGACCCATGGCTCAGTGGTGCGCTGGTGTTTCCACCGGGTGCCTGGTTGCTGAAAGGTGAGATGCCAAAACTGATGCCAATACCGGATCAACTGGATCTGCTTTTGCTCACGCAGGGGCTTCCGGATCATGCCCATCCGGAAACGCTTCAGGCGCTGTCGAAGCAGATCCCCGTGGTGGCATCAGCAGCTGCCGCTCGTGTGGTCAAGCGTCTGGGATTTGAGGCCATCACCGAGCTGCGACCCGGCGAAACCTCCACCATCGCTGGTCTGAAGATCCGCGCCACCGCAGGTGCAGCAGTCCCGGCGGTGGAAAATGGCTACCTGCTCGATTGGCCCGAGGGATCCCTGTATCTCGAACCACATGGTGTTTTGGATCCTGCGATCGATCAGCGCAGCGTCGACACCCTGATCACCCCGGTGGTGGATCTTGGCTTGCCGATGCTGGGAGCATTCATCACAGGCGCAAGCGTGATGCCTGATCTGATCAGCCGCTTCCAACCCAAGACCGTGCTGGCCAGCACCACAGGTGGCGATGTGAAGTTCAGCGGGATGATCAGCAGCCTGCTGAACGCTGCTGACGCTTCGGCAGATTGTGGCGATCTCCCCGAAGACTGCACACTGATCACACCCACGGTGGGGCGGGCGATCCCATTGCCGTCAGAGACGCGCTAAAGAGAAAGCAGCGAAGGCCATGGCATGGCGTTGGATCAACGGCTGACGCACCTGGAGATCAACACGCAGGGACCGGGCTTCACTCCCCTCAACCAACAACTGAATCACTGCGTGCGCCAAGCCGGATTGATCAACGGCGTGATGCATCTCACCTGCCTGCACACCAGTTGCAGCCTCACCATCAATGAAAACGCGGACCCACGGGTTCTCGAAGATCTGGCGGCCTGGATGAGTGCAATGGTGCCTCAGGACGGGGCTGGGCCTTGCGGACCTGATGGCAGACGTCGCCGTTACTTGCACGACGACGAAGGTGATGACGACATGCCAGCCCATATCCGCACAGCGCTCACCACCCAGACCATGAGCCTCAGCATTGAGAACGGGCGACTGCTGTTGGGAACCTGGCAGGCGGTCTATCTCTGGGAACATCGCTCATCCCCGCATCACAGACGACTGGCCTGTCATCTGATCGGAAACATGGCGGACCCATCAAGCAATCGAAGTCAGCTCTCAGCATCAGGCAGAAACGCCACGGCGACCCTGCTGGCTCGCCGCAACGGCCGAAGACTGAATGATGTCGTTCAAGCGCGCCACGTTCCCGGGGCATGGGCTGAGGACGGTGGGATTGAGACAGATGTGGATTTGCTGATTGACCGGTTGCATGAGATCTCCGATCAAACGCAATGATCACTCAACCCAGCGTCAGAAGCACCAGCAGAGTGCTTCTGGCGGGCCTGATCGGCAACGTGATGGAGTGGTACGACTTCGCCCTCTACGGCTACTTCGCGACCACCATCGGCAGGGAATTCTTCCCCTCCAGTGATCCAGCCGCCTCACTGATCGGCGCCTTCGGGGCCTTTGCTGCTGGATTTCTGGTGCGACCGCTTGGGGGGATGGTGTTCGGTCGAATCGGCGATCTGGCAGGAAGGCAGCGTGCTCTGCAACTATCGGTGATGGTGATGGCCGTACCCACCGTGCTGCTGGGTCTGCTGCCGACGCATCAGCAAATCGGCATCGCTGCTCCGATTGCGGTTGTATTGCTTCGCATTGTTCAGGGGTTGTCGGTGGGGGGCGAGTACACCAGCTCCGTTGTTTTTCTCAGCGAAAACGCCCCATCCCGTCAACGTGGTTTCTATGCGATCTGGGGGCTCTGGGGATCCGTGCTGGGAATGTTGCTCGGCTCCGGCTTCGGTGATCTGCTGGCCCACATACTGAACCCAGCCCAGCTGACAAGCTGGGGATGGCGGCTTCCGTTCCTGCTTGGAGCACTGGTGGCCACAAGCGGGGTCGTGATCCGCAAAGGAATTGGTGCTGAGTTGGACGCACCGCGAACGAACTCGCCGATTCGGGAAACCTTTGGTCGCTACCGCCTGCAGGTGCTGCGCGTCATGGCTCTGAACATCGCTAGCAGCGTCGGGTATTACGCCGTGTTCGTCTACTCGGTGAGCTACATGGAAGAGGTCGATCACCTCAGCACCGCAACATCCCTGAGCCTGAACACCGGCGTCCTCGCTGTACTGCTGATGCTGTATCCGGTTTCAGCGTGGCTCTCCGACCGCATCGGACGCAAACCCATGCTGATCAGCGGAGCATCACTGCTCTGTTTTGGAGCCCTGCCATTGTTCAAGCTCATGCACAGCGGTGATCCTCAGCGAGTGCTTTGGGGAGAACTGGGGCTGACGTTGGCTGTGGCTCTGCTTGCAGGCGGCAAAAATCCCGCCAACGTGGAACTCATGCCTGCCGCGGTTCGCTGCACCGGCCTGGCCGTGGCATTCAATGTTGCAGAAGGTTATTTCGGCGGAACCACCCCACTGATTGCAACCTGGTTGATTGCTCAAACCGGGAATCCTCTGTTACCGGGGGCATGGGTCGCCTTCAGCGGACTGTGCACGCTCATCACGGCATGCGCCTTCACACGCGAAACCGCATTTCGTCCGCTGTCGACTGAGACAGTCTGATAAGAGCTTGCTACAAGAGGGCAGAAGCCGTTCAGCTGCCATGAATCCAGAAGGGGAAATCTGGCCTGTCGTGCTGATTGCAGCGAGTGTTGTGATGCTCTGGTTGATCCTCTCTGTCACCAGCTCGGGAAGCTTCGAAGTTGTGGGTGCAGGTTGATGTGTCTTCTTGCGGGGCTTGGACTGATTGCGCCACGCCTGATCCTTATTCTGCTCTGGCTGTTCAGTCCTGAAGTTGTGCTTGGGCCCTTCGCTGACCTGGCGATACCCAATCCAATCATTCCAATTCTGGGCCTTGTGTTTCTGCCCACAACCACTCTGGGCATCTGCTGGGCAACCGTTTCATTCGGAGGAGTGCAATCGTTCAGTGGATTGCTGATTGTTCTGATCGGCCTTGTGATCGATGCGGGGCTGATCGGCAATGGCAGAGGCATCGCCAGACGTTGACGGTCAGCGGTCCTGCCCACCGTCCATCGTGCGACGAACAAGATATTGAGTGAGCGCCAGAAAAGCCAGAAAGCCACCAGCAACAATCAGGAGCAGCACGCGTTGTCGATCAGAAACGTTGCTGCAAAAGCCTATTGAGCCTGCCCCTCATCCGATTGAGCTGTGCACGTTCCTTCTCATTGCGGTCAATCTGGCGAAATGACACGACAAACACGGTGGTTGTGAAAGCCACCCCAACAGCGAACATGCTGAGCAGCAGGGGATCGAACGTTTCCATGGGAGGGCAAAGGAACGTTGGAAGAAAGATTAAATGAAGCCAGCACACCGATGCCTGGCTCAAATCCAAGCTCTGTCGAACACAATGGATCCCATTGGATTGAACAATGCCACCTGAAAGCTTCCTGGACAGCAAGGCCCTGCATCTGAAGGCGGCGAGCGATGCCAGAGTCGCTGAAAGAGTGGCGGGCCACCTTCGCAGACGAATCGCGGAAGATGACTGGCGCCCCTACAGATCAAAAGAGGAAGCGCTGCACGCCTGGAGTCGACTCGGCGGCATTCGCTTGCAGGTCATGCAGGCCCTAGGCCTGCTGAAAACTCCAGACAGTGGGTCACTGGGTGATCGCTGACATACAAGAAGTGACAACAGCACCCAAGTGATGCCATGACATGTATTGCTGGCGAGCCATGGCTTGAACTCAACACAGGTGCTGATCCAACAACCTAAGGAAGACACCTTGATCGATGCCCTGCGGGGCTGCAAAAGCGTTGCTGAACAAGAGACGCTCGAACAACGACTGGCCAGCACTGATTCAGTCCCACTGTTCGACTGGATCTGCGATCTGCTGGTGCAGCGTCGGATCTCCAGAGGACTAGCGGCAAGGCTGCTTGGCCAACTGCACAACCGGTGATCTCAGCCGAAAAGCTGATCTCAGAGGCGAACGCCACGGGCAGAAACACCTGAAACACAAAGACACGCTCCGGCAGCCAGACGAAGCATGCCGTTGTGCTTTTTGCCGCAACCTCACGCGAACATGTTTGCAAAAATAGATGAAGTTACGTAAAGACCATGACAGACCAGCAAGCTGAACCCAAAAGCGCCATGGAAGAAACCTTCGGGATGGAAACCTGGGTAGACGGCGAAACCTGGAATGGCCGACTAGCGATGCTCGGATTTGTGGTGGCGATCGCCATTGAGGTGGCTGCTGGACAGTCACTGCTGCCAAAAGTCTGGTGAGGACAAACGTGCATCAGATCCAGGCGTCCTGACCCTTTAAGCGCAACGCCGACTCAAGACGAAACAAGAAATTCGACTGACAAAATCTTGGCGCATAGCCAAGGGTTTTGTTTTTTGTTTTGCAAAAGACTGGGTTGACCCCACCGAGTGTCGACAAGCAATCAAATCATGGACGCAAGTGAGCTGAAATGAAGTTTCTGAATAAGGAGTTGTAAAAACAGCTTGATCATCCTCGAAAGATCAACCAAAGCAATCAGTCCAGACCGTCGTAAACGAATGTAACCATTCAAGAGCCAGTTCCACGCGAAGACAACAAGATAGTTTAACTCTTACAACAAAAAATGGAAAACAGCTTAAGCAATCATCTTGCAAAACTATTACACTCTTCTAAGGAGTATTCCACGGAAGAATGCAATGGAGGTGCCGTCATAGAACTTCTTTTTGATCTGCAAGCCATGAAGATCAATAACCTTGAGGACTTCAAAAAAAGACAATCAGAAGAAAGCGTACAAGAGTTAATTCAGGAATATCAAAATAGATAGCGTGATCTAGGAACCATCAAAGCCTTCACAGCGTTGGCCAACAGAAAACGGACCTCTGATCGATGGTCAAAATGAATCGCTACAGCTAAAGTCGAGAAAATCAAGATCAATACTTGACCAGAAAGAGCATCATTCACAAAATCTCAAAGAACAGACCTGATCTGGCCACAGTCAACGGCGACGATCAAAGTTACTTTTATACAAGTCGAAGACTGAGAAAAGACTTGGGGCCCGTACAAGGCAATCACTACATTTTTATAACCTTCCACGAGATGGCTAGGGCGCTCATGCTGCCTAAAAAATGGAATAAACTGGAGGTGCAAAGTTCAATAGCTTTTTTACTCGGTTCAATTTTATTTGTCGCTGGCTCGATCACTGAGTTACATAACCAGTGGATATTTAAAACATTATTTATGCTTGGGTCAGTCCTGTTCTTAACAGGAAGCCTAACTCAGCTTTGGCAAACCTTTAGAGCATGGCGACGCAAAAAAAGTACATTCTGATTTCGCTCAGCTTGGTCCTGGTCGGAGTGATTGGAGCCAAAGTTGGAACCCTCTTTTTTAATGCAGACAGCATCAGCGATTGGCTGAATCTGAATCTGGCCACAAGAACGCGAAAACTTTTGGGTCCAGATGCATACATGGCAGGATCATTTATGTTTCTGATTTCGGGAATTGCTCACTACGCAGAAATCGGCCATGGAAGATTAGTATTTGTCGAAAAAAATCACTTAGGATGGTGGTTAAGCTTCAGCTTTTTGGTTGGGTCAGCACTGTACTGCCTGTCAGCACTGCATGGTTATAACACTGCGATCAACCTTCCATTCGAATTGTCATCAGAAAAAAATTCCATATTGCTCTGCCTCATAGCGTCAGCTATCTTTATTTTCATGTCACTGTGTTCACTAGAGGAATGCAGTGAAAATGAAATAAACGATTCGGCATGCAATCAATGACAAACAAAGCCTAAAACAGCATGAATTCATTTAAATAAATTCATCAACGCCATCAGTGAACACAAAACAGAAAAACTGAACCATAGGTACCGTACCAATGAAAGATTCAACTCTTCACTACTTCTGGCGAGTTTGGGTGAATGAAAAGGGTGAAAGTTGTCAGAATAGGAATTTATTCAAAAACCACGAGAAAACTATCTTTGCTGTGGGAACAAGTCCAATATGGAGTGCGGTGCACTACAGCGGCGCTGCGACAATCATCACGCTCCTGTTAATGCCGAAAGAAGTCAAGAATTGGCACGAAAATCCCAAGCCTCAATGGATCATTCCCCTGAAGGGCAGGTAGGGCGTAGAAACAATGGATGGAATGGTTGTTGAAATGGGACCGGGAGACATCAGTTTCGGTAGAGATCAAGGAACACGAGGATGTCAAGATCACCACTCATGGGCCATCGAGGACAAACCGACTGGGTTGTTATTAATTCAGGTATCTGAGCCACCTCCATGGAATCCTTGCATCTGATAGTGTTAACGGCCTGATAAGGCAACAGCGCAAACAAATCGGTAGCTGATGAGGACATCCGATGCATGCAACGCATCTAAATACAAAGACCCAGAATCAATCAAAACTCTATAGGCACAAAGAGTAATGAGTCAATACCCCACAGAATGGCATCTCGATGAGGCTGCTCTCGATTGGCTGGATCAGCTTCTCGACCAAAAATATCGCAATGGTGTGAGCACAAATGATCTGTCTGCACACGCACGAGCAAGAGAAATGGTTGATTTATGGAGAGCTCAGATGGGATCACGACGCCATCAAGTAGATCCTTAAACGATCAACAAAACAAGTGAACTGTCAGGAAAAAGAAGGGGAAATAGCAGAAGACGAATTAGCAAGAAGACGCAAACTATTAAACACGACAATCAAGCTGGTGCCCATATCGGCGAAAACGGCCTGCCACATTGTTGCGTACCCAAACAAAGCCAACAAAAGAAACGAACCTTTGATAAGCACAATTATCGCGATATTTTGCCAAAGAACATGCAAAGTCTGACGAGAAATCTGAATGACATCAACGAGCCGCTTTGGGTCGTCATCCATGATCACAACATCAGCAGCCTCCATCGCCGCATCGCTACCAGCTGCACCCATGGCAAAGCCAATCTGTGCTCCTGCCAAAGCAGGTGCGTCGTTGATGCCGTCTCCTACCATTCCCGTTGGTGATTCAGCCTGCAATTCTTTTAAGGCGAGTAATTTCTGTTCAGGGAGAAGATCGCTTAGAACTTGATCAATACCAATCTGAGTTGCAATTAATTTGGCACTAATTTTATTGTCACCGCTTAGCATAACTGTTCTAATCTTCATTCGATGAAGGAGATCAATTGCTCGTGCTGATGTTGGACGAGGTTGATCAGCAACAGCCAACAAAGCCAGAATATGCTCACTATCGGCAAGTAGAGACACACTTCGACCTGCGCTCTCGTGACTCATAATCAACGATTGAATATGCGCATCAATGGGAACGATCTCTTTAAGCCAGCGTCGATTACCAAGGTAGAACCGTTGATTATTGATCAAAGCTGTCAAACCCTTACCAATCAGAGCCTCAAATTGTTCCACCTGGAGTGGCTCCGCATCGATACCTGCAGCGATTGCACGCGAGACAGGATGTTTTGATTGCAGAGCCAGTGATACACAACACTGCTTCAGCTGAACTAATTGATCATCCTCAATCAATGATTGCATTGCAACCAATACAGGATGTCCAATAGTAAGGGTTCCAGTCTTGTCAAATGCAATAGTCTTAAGTCTTGGAACTTGTTCAAGGAAAAGTCCACCCTTGATCACGATTCCTCTTCTCGCTGCAGCCGTTAATCCACTGACAAGAGTGACAGGGGTGGCGATAACAAGCGCACATGGACATGCAATCACAAGCAAAACCAATGACCTATAGATAGCGTTGAGAACAGTAATATCAAAGAAAACAGGAGACAGAACAGCAACAGCAATGGCTAAATAAAAAACAGCAGGTGTATATTTGGCCGCAAATCGATCTACAAAACGTTCCATCGGAGCCCGAGAAGCCTGCGCTTCCTCAACTCCACGTATGATTCGAGCAATGGTACTTTCAGACTCAAGAGATGAAACACGGAAAACAAAAGAGCCTGTTGTGTTAAGAGTTCCAGCAAATACTTGATCACCAACAAGCTTTTCTACAGGCAAGCTTTCACCGGTAACGGATGACTGATCAACTGAACTTTGACCTGCCTGAATAACTCCATCAAGTGGAATCCTGTCACCAGCATCGACTCTGACCAGATTGGCAACCCTGATGTTCTTTACAGCAACACTCTTCCAGCTACGGTCACTCATTTGCACATGAGCAAAATCAGGAGCTAGTTCTCCAAGCCTGGAGATAGCATTTCTTGCTCGATTAGAAGCCTGAGATTCCAACTCCTCAGCAATTGAGAATAAGGACATGACCATTGCCGCCTCAGGCCAATACCCAATAAGACATGCACCAGTCACTGCGACTGACATCAAAGAGTTCATATTCAGTTTGATCCTTCGCAAAGCTGAAATGCCCTGAAGGTATACAGGCAAACCAGCCAAAAAAATGGCGATTAAAGAGCTTAAAACGACCAGCGCTCGCTCACCTGTTGCACCAGAGGATAGAAGTTCTAGGATTTCAGCAAGAACAGCAAAAAAGAGTGACAATAACAAACGATTCCAAGAAATCTTTTGAACACTTCTCGCCTGATCAACATCAGCAATCACCTCAACCCTATAGCCTATTTTTTGAATCAAAACTCGTGCTGTTGTCAGAGCTTTAGGCTTACCCGATAGAACCAAGGTGCGCTTGGAAAGGTTGAAGAGTTGGTTGCTGATGCCTTCCATCCCATCAAGAGCAGCCTCAATTTCATGCTGCTCACTGGTACAATCCATTCCAGGGATGGACAAAATCATTTCTGAACCAGGATCTGAACAAGCCGTAGAGCCAGAATTCATATCAACCATAAAAATTACACTTACAAATAATTCAAGAAAAGAAAATTATTAGAACAATTGTCCAATTAAAAGGTTGTTCAATAAGCAGAATAATCTCGCGATCAACGTGGCCAAAGCATAATAACAAGAACTCCAGATAGAGCAATACCAGCTCCTATCAAGTCACCCAGATCAGGCAAGTATCCATCAAATTGTTTAGCCCAGGCAAAGGCTAAAACAATGAAAAAACCGCCATAAATAGCATAAACTCTGCCGAAATCCGAAGTAGGCTGTAAGCAAGGTACGAATCCATAGCCAATCAGTGCAATGACTCCGGCAGCGGCATAAGTCCAATTTTTGTCTTCTCTGACTGTTTGCCAAACGAGCCAACCACCTCCGACTTCAAGAAGCCCAGCAGCAATGAACAGGAGGATCGATAAAGCAATCGTCTGAGGCGTCCAGACTAATGAAGTCTCCAAGGACTGTTGACTGACTGCATCGCCGACAGATTGATTTTCAAGACCATCGAGTTCTTCACTTGTCACTAGTCAGCTAAATCTCTATATTCTATGTAGCCATCAACTTCAGAACTGTCAGCACCAAATGACACATTGAATGAAAATTATGAAAGTATTCGAGCATGGTCAAACAAATCAAATCAAATCAATGACTAAATCAAAAGATTACAAATTTGAATAGGATTTAAACTCAGTGAAAAAAGCAAGAAGAGAGCTCATTAACGCTGTGGTCTAATACATCACAACCGAAAATAAATAAGTGATTCATGGCTGTCGCGCCATAACCGAGCAAACTTTAGGTGGAGATCTGAAGTACCGTGCTTCGAAACTCAGCTCTATCGACAACAACTCTACTGGCCGCTGGCTTACTGCTACAGGGTTGCATTCAAAAAAAATCAGCAACAACTCCCAACATTTCCGCCTATGGAAGCCAGGTCAGGAGAGGACCATGGCTTGAATTGGTCTCCAGAGAGAAAGACAATCAAAAGCCTCCGGCAGGCACAATCTTGATCTGGACTCCAGACTATGAGGGAATGAACCCACTCGTCCAGAAAAGAATAGATCAGACCCTAAAAAACCTAATTCAACGATTTCAAGAAAGGTACAACATGGTCAATGTAATCTGGAGAAAATATTCAGACTCAAATATCTACAAGAAGTATTCAGAAAAAGTCAAAGAAGGATTAGGTCCAGACTTGTTATTAGCTCATAATTTCATGATCCCAGCGCTCCGCAAAAAGAATGAAATTGCGGCCATACCAGCCAACAGCGTAAGGGTTGGAGAATTACGTCCAAAACTTTTAAAAACCGCGGGGGCTAATGGCACACTCTATGCCATACCATTCATCATTAATCTTCAATTACTTTGCATCAACAAGCAAAAAGCAAGAACTACACCTAAAACATTTAATGAGCTGCTTGAACTTTCCAGATCAGGCATTTCGATCGCAATAGGGGGAAATTTCCTTGAAACAATATGGGGACTGCCAGGATTTAACGCGAGATTATTTGGAGCCAACAAGAGCTCTGCTCAGGACCTCAAAGAGGGTCTGAATAATTGGATCAAGACACTCAAAAAAAGTGACGAGGAGCCCAATGTAGCCCTATTCAAAAACTCGGCATTAATGAAAAAATATTTTGCAGAAGGTAAAATTAGTATCATTAATTGTGAATCAATTGACCTGCCATTCCTAAGGAATAAGCTTGGTAGCGAAAATCTTGGAATCAGTGAACTACCAAGCATTAATGGTAAAAACTCCGAGCCAAGACTGACTGGAGCATCCTTTGTATTGAATCCATTCGCAAGCAAGAGCCAAACAAAACTTGCCTTGCGATTCAGCAATTACGCAATCAGCGTTGACCAGCAACAACAAATTGCAATCAATTGGAACTCACTTTTACCAGTCAACAAAAATAGTGACTTTAATCAAGAGCTTCTTCCTGTTCGGACTGTATCAGAAAAGGCTTTCGCTAAATCATCGAAGTTGACAGACAGAGAACTAGAAACAATGATCTTGAACTACAACGCCATTCAGGAGATCTATCAAGATGCAACAGCGGGATTAATCGACCCAGTTAAAGCCAGTAATGAAATCATTGAACTATTTGAGAGTCCGCAATGACCACAGCAAGTCAAATCAATTTAGAACCCATTACTCAATTCTGTAACGAGCTTTGGCATGCTGTGAGTCGACCAGCTGTAAGCATCCAGATTCTAATTATTATCATCAGCATATCTATTGGTTTCATTGTTGCATCAAAAGTCAGAATCAATATTAAACGTCTTAAAGCCCCGATCAAGCCGAGGGCCACAGCAGCCTCAATAGCACTTATTGTGTTAACAATAATCTACGCAATAATGGAAATCACACGACGTCCCAATGGACTTATTCAACATGCATGGGCAATATTACTGGCTTATATAATACTCAATATTTTATTTCAATCGCTAACTCATTCGGTCAACAAAGATAAAGCCGAAAAATTAAATCAGTACAAAATGAGGCTTTTCATGCCTGCTTTGATTGGATATCTTCTCTTTGTCATAATTCAAACATTTGGAGATCCATCATCATTGCTTGGCGCGCCGATCATCCAACTCTTTGGAACCCCTTTTAATATTGGCGATGGATTATCGATAACAATTGGTCTATATTTATGGGTTAACCTTTCGTCATTCATGACGCAAATACTTGAATGGTTTTTGGGGTCGAATAAAACAGAAAACAGGGAGGTATCGAAAGCCATTTTCATCTTAATTCGTTATGGCCTGGTTGGCTTTGGTATATTTGTCATCATTGGGACAATTGGCATTAATCCAACAGTATTTGGCTTAATTACTGGCGGACTCTCTGTGGGTATTGGTCTTGGGCTCAAGGAGATTATTAGTAACTTCGTTAGTGGCATTTGGTTACTCATGGAAGGTTCGACCAAACCAGGGGATGTGATTAATCTCAACCTTCTGGACAGCTCGGGGGAAGCGTTTCAAATCGCTGAAGTCACAGATTGCGGCTTAAGGGCAGTCACTGTGACAAATCAAAGTGACCATTGCGAAAGAATCATTCCTAACAACCTATTTTTCACCAATCAAATCACTACGTATACCAAAAACCACAACATTATTGCCAGAAAATCTTATTTTGGAGTGAGCTACGGGAGTGACCCAAATCAAGTGATCGAGTTAATTACAGAGGTTGTGACATCACACCCAGAAGTTCTTGCAAATCCAGCACCATCAACCGTGTTTGTTGCCTATGGCGATTCAAGCCTGGATTTTTATGTAAAATTCTTTATTCAGGATGTGAAGGGAGGCATTCGCGTTACAAGCGATATCAATCTAAGGATTTGGAAAAAATTGAAAGAAAACTCGATCGAGATACCATTTCCCCAGCGCACCCTTCATATCCCAAACCCGCTTGATATTAAATACAAAGATTCTGAGCAAGACTCATTACCATAATCTTTCTGCGAATCCACAACTTTCGTTGAATCAACAAATCAAATCAAAACATTGACAGCCTTTTGTTATTTGATCAGATCCTAAAAGTCGAGCTTAAAACAGCAAACAGATCTTCCTTGACCCACTGATCCTCACCGCATCCGTCACCTGAGCTCAGGCTGACGCTGATCCAACAGGTCATCGGCAGCCTGATTCCCACCACCAGTCCACATGTTGACCTCTGGACCACCGGTCCACACGGAAGCACTCGGACTGGGGTCTTCAGGTAGTTTTCCATTCCGGATGTCTTGACTGAGTTCTGAAGGAGTGACAGGCCCATCAACAGCAACCATCAAAAGGGTAATCAGCAGAAGGGTTTCCATCTCTTCATGGCAATTACACACTTGATAGCTGGAAATAGCAGCTGATCCGATCGATGAAATAGAAGCACAAGCCAAGATCGTCCGCTACGACCAATGGTCCCGCGCGTGCTGACCTGATGACCTACAACAACTGCTGTGAAGCAGTCGAGGGCATACTCTGCTTCATGTTGAATTGCAGCTCAAGCCCCGTTGAATCACACGAGATGCCTCGTGGAGAAATCTGGCTTGTGAATGGCGACCAACTACTGATTGTTCAGTTCAAACCTGATTCTTCGATGACCCATGGGCATTGGGTGGAGTTGAGAACATACGTTTGGAGTCGTCCCCAACCGCCTGTGCCTCGGTCCAGACGCAAGCTGTCAAACCAGAACGCCAGTGAAATCTGGAAGCACATGATTAAAGTTGGATGACGTCGATGCGCTTTACCAGTGCGCTAAAAAAATTCAGGCGATGAATCATCGCGGAATGTAGTCCATAGGATCATCAACATTACCGAAACTGCAAGGTGTTTCGGCACGGCCTCCTGGCAACATGTTGGCGGGAATCAAGCCGTCTCTGTAAATTTCACAGAGCTCCTCAGGTGTACGGCTGTCAACCCAAGCTTGAAAAGTTGAATCATCCGAGGCAATCAGCTGAGCAATCAGCAAAACTTCGTACACGACTTGTGGGAGTTATTGATCAAGCAACTCTGCAACAGATCGGCTCAACCAGCAGACTTTCATTCAATAGCTCAACACGCTGACACGCGTTGAATTAAGTAATCTGCATTGCAACGCGGAAGCACTCCTGGATTGGGAATAAACCTTGCAAGGATTGCCCCTATGAGCGATCAAGACAGTGTTGACAAGAACATGATCACCCCAGAGCTTCACAGCACCGACGACAGGTCACCCTGAACAATGGGTCGACTCATAGCGACGTCCATGCAGGCTTGGAGATCAGAGTAGACAACATGTGGTCAAGCGCTGGTGAGCATCTGAACAACGCCGAACACAAACAGAGCCAAAACGATCGAAGCAAGAAATGACTTGCCTCGATTAGCGATACCACTTTGAATCCTCTCAATCATGTGTTCCCTATCACTTAATACAACATCAATAAATATCAGCAGGCTTTTCGTGATTACGCCACGCATTCGAGTTACTCATCTAGCACAAAAGATACCCAGGCTTTTACTATTGGAGCCGAACAAGTGGCAACTGAACCCTTACCAAGCGGAAATGATTCAGCAGGTGAGGAACCATGAGCATCTTTACCCATGACCGAAGCGAAAGCCCGTAAACCCCAACAGGGCTCTGACCATCTGCACCAAGCGGGCAGCACAGGCCCGACTGATGGTCTGAAACGTCGATGAATGCACTCTGACGACCCTGCTCTGCGGAGATGAACAGTCGAAGCCGGAATTCACTGCAGCAGCAGCTGACGCTGATGCAGTTGGGGCTGAACCGACTCGGTCTCAAGCGATTGAGCGCCGCAGGCCGCCGGCCGCCATCCGTCCCGCCCCGCAAACGAAACTGATTCTCAGCAGCAGATTTGCACTGCTGAATGTGATTCTCAAAAGCATATTTGAGGCTCTTGAATGTGATTCTCAAAAGCATATTTTGATCCACTAATGTTCGGTTTTTACGCATATCTTTCGCTGTTTTGTGATGTAGAACTGATGCATCCCTCCCAGAGGACAACGCAATGACAAATTCCGTCACCCAGGCCACCATCACCATTCCCGTCGGTCCTGCAGGCCGGGCCATGGCCGAACCCATGTCCAGCGAACTGCTCGACCTGATGGAAGCCCATCTCAACCTTGAGCGTCAGTCAGCTGCTGATTACTTCGCTGCTGCTGTCTGGTTTGCTGAACGTGAACTGACCGGCTTTGCCGAGCATCTGCGTGATGAAGCCAAGCAGGAGCAGGAGCACGCCGCCAAGTTTGCTGACTATCTGATCTCCAGAGGTCAGCGCCCTGTGCTCGACACGATCGAACCACCCCGCCAGCAATGGCCTGATGTGGAGCAGGTGATCGCCAATGTCTTCCGCATGGAAGCTGATGTGACCGCCTCGGTGCTGCAGCTTTACGGCACTGCTGAAAAGGACATTGACCGCCGCACGACTGTGTTCCTCGACGCAATCGTTGATGCTCAGCGTCTTTCTGAGCACGAAGCCGCCTATCTGCTGGGCCGCGTCAAGTTCGCTGCCGGCAACCCTGCTGCTGTGATGATCATCGACGCCGAACTGAGGGAAGGCGAGGCCGAGCCCGCCAAACTCGAAGGCTGATCAGCTGATCAATCTCCAACTCAGCAACAAGCCCCGCTTGAGGCGGGGCTTTTGATTGCCCTGGCAGGATTTTTCAACAAAAACTCTGAAATGAACAACAGGCTGCTGTTCCCGAACAGCAATCATGCCCATGATGAAACTTCTTCCAGTCGACGCCGATGACCTGGACCTATCTCTTTTGCCTCATCGCAGGCGGAGTGTTGATCACGCTTTCGATCGCTGGTGAATCGGACAGCATCATGGATGGCGATGCTGCGAGCGGAATCGCTGAAGGTGGCAATCCTGCTGTTGTTTTCAGCACATCGTTCTGGTCTTTTTCACTGGCCGGGTTTGGGCTCTGTGGGTTATTGCTGCAGTTGTTCGCAGGAACAACAGCTTCCCGCTTCAATCTGCCCATCGCACTGCTGATTGGAGTCGGCCTGGGGTTGTGTGCTTCGCTTACGCTGCGCGTTCTGGCTCGGCGTGATGCCAATACGGTCGTGCTTTCCGGAGACCTGATCGGACTGGAAGCCAAAGTGACCCTGCCGCTGAATGAACGTCAGCGTGGGTTTGTGGAGACATCGGTGCGTGGCAGTCTGGTGCGACGAGCAGCTCGCAGTGCCTGTGGTCCTTTGGAGCGAGGCCAGAACGTGGTGATTTTGCGTTGTGAGGGCAACACATTGATTGTGGATGCCATGGACATGGTCAGCTGATTGGAGCCTGGCTAGGGAAGGTCAGTCGCCTTCCCAGGCATGCACAACAGCCTGGCAATCGAACCGGTGCCGGTTCTTGCCCAACGACAACCCAGCAGTAACCCTGCCGCGGCAGTGGTAACGATCGGTTCCAGCGTTTTTGTGGTGATCGTCGCACTCACCCTGATCAGCCGCTGGATGATCCGCATCTGCAGGCCCAATGAAATGCTGGTGGTGACCGGCTCCAAATCCAATCAGGGCAATCAGGGGGTCAAGGGCTACCGCGTCGTAGCCAATGGCGGCTGCACCTTTGTGAAACCGATTCTTGAAACAGCACGTCGCATGGACGTCACCTTGCTGCCAGTACTGGTGGAGGTGAATAACGCCTATTCCAAGGGCGGTACTCCTCTCAATATTCAGGCGATCGCCAATGTCAAAGTCAGCACTGACCCGGAGGTCCGCAACAACGCGATCGAACGATTTCTCGGCCGTGATAACAAGGAGATCGTGCAGGTCGCCAAGGAAAATCTGGAGGGCAACCTTCGCAGTGTTCTGGCGCAGCTGACCCCTGAGCAGGTCAATGAAGACCGCCTGCGTTTTGCTGAGCAGATCGCCGATGAAGTCGGCGAGGATCTGCGCAGGCTGGGGCTGCAGCTCGACACCCTGAAGATTCAGAGTGTCTATGACGATGTCGACTACCTCAATTCGATCAGCCGAAGGCGAGTAGCCCAGATCGTGCGAGACGCTGAAATCGCTGAAGCAGAAGCCATCGGTCAAGCCGAACGGATTGAAGCCGAGATGGAGGAGGTGGCTGAGGTGGTCCGCACAGAAGCTGACACTGTGGTGCTTGAAAAAGACAACGAGGTTCGCACCAAAGTCGCCCAGATGGAGAAACAGGCCCGCTCGGAGGAGGAGCGGACTGAAGCCGCCGAATTGGAGGCCAGAGCTCGTGCTGAGCAACAACTACAGAAGGTACGCGCTGAGCTGGAGCGTCTGCGTCTGAAAGCTGAAGCAGTTCTTCCATCGAAGGCTCAGCAAAAAGCACAGGAACTGCGGGCTCGTGGTCAGGCGGCTGCCACTGCAGAGGATGTCAAAGCCAGCGCCCTGGTCAACGACATGCTCACTCAGGTCTGGGAAGATGCCGGCAACACAGCTGAGCTTGTCTTCCTGCTGCAACAGATTGAGATGGTGCTTCAGCAAGCAACACGACTGCCCGCCCAGTTGCAGCTCAAACGCATCACGTCGCTCGATGGCAATGACGCGTCGAGCCTGGCCAGCCTGGTGGCCTTGAACCACAAAGTGGTTCGTCAATTCTTCGAGCAGGTCAAGGAGATCCTTGGCGTTGATCTGATTGGAACCTTGTCCTCAACTGGAGTGAAGTGATGTTTTTTGCAGTTGGTCTCACTGGAGCCGCAGGAGTTTGGGCGTTTGTCGTGCTTTTGCGTCAGCTCTATTACATCTGTCAGCCCAGCGAGGTACTGATCTTTGCTGGCTTGGGCAAAACAACCGGAGATGGGCGCAAGGTGGGCTATCGCACCGTGAGGGGAGGCAGTGCTTTGCGCATCCCCGTTCTTGAAGAGGTGATGCGACTCGACCTCAGCAACATGATCATCGAGTTGCGTGTGGAGAACGCCTACTCCAAAGGAGGGATCCCATTGAATGTCGCCGGAGTCGCCAACATCAAGATTTCGGGTGATGAACCTGGAATCCACAACGCGATCGAACGCCTGATTGGCAAAACTCAGGATGAAATTCGTCACATTGCCAAAGAAACACTGGAAGGGAATCTGCGAGGTGTGATGGCAAGCCTAACTCCGGAACAACTCAATGAAGACAAGATCACATTTGCCAGAACCTTATTGGAAGAGGCAGAGGATGATCTCCAGAAGCTAGGACTGGTCCTCGACACTCTCCAGATCCAAAACATCTCAGATGATGTGCGCTACCTGGATTCAATCGGTCGCAAACAACTGGTCGAACTGAAACGGGACTCTCGGATCGCAGAAGCGGAAGCCACCTCTCAATCAGCGGTAAAGCAAGCTGAAAATGAACGCATCACATCGCTGCGTCGCCTCGACAAAGAGCTCGCTGTAGCGACTGCTAATGCTCAGAAGCGCATCAAGGATGCACTCACTCGCCGAGATGCTCTGGTTGCCGAAGTCGATGCAAAGGTGGGCGCTGAACTGGCTCGTGCTGAAGCTGAATTACCGGTCCAGGAAGAACGGATCAAGCAGGTGATGCAGCAGCTCGAAGCCGATGTGATTGCACCTGCAGAATCTGAATGCGAAACAATGATGGCGGATGCAAAGGGTGCAGCAGCTTCCATTGTTGAGCAGGGAAGATCGCAAGCAGAGGGCCTTAAGGAACTCGTGACCTCACTCAAACGGTCCGGCTCTGATGCCAAACGTCTGTTCCTGCTGCAGAAGCTGGAGCCACTACTCACGATGCTGAGCGGTACGGTACAGCCCATCGAAGTGGAAGAGGTTTCCTTGATAGGAGAGCGTGATGGACAAATGAACCTCTCGATCGCCACCTTGCTGCGCCAACTTCAAGACAGCACGGGATTACACCTAACCGATACCAGCAACAAAACATCAATAAATCAGGCTCCAAACACTGGATCCGACCCTGCTTCCAGCTGATGACACACCACATCAATCAGTCACATGAGCCGAAGGTGAAACAAAGCAAATCGAACATGAACCTCTTTGCTGCACAAAATCAAAATTTTGCTGCACAGACAGTCGCCAATACAGCAGCTGCTGTTGACATTCGCAAACCAAGCCAAACAACTCAGGCTTGGGATCTGATCAGCACCAATGAATGATTCAGGGTTCACATCACTGCAACTATGAGCATCAACAAATGAAAATCAATTGGGAGCATTGGTGGTTTGATCTGCTTGGAGGATGCTTCGGAATTGCAATCGCGCTTGGTCTGGTTCGATTTGACTTTGGAATCATTGGAAGTCTGATGGCAGACGCAAAATGGATCACTGTCGAAGACATCGGCAAACTTGCCGCCATCAATATGTTCGGCTATCTAGCAGGATGCATTCAACAGTCGTACGTGAAAAGTCGAGAAGCATCAATCAGATATGTGTTGACAGCGATAATCACAATTATCGCTTCAATTATTCTGGAAGGAAGATTGATTAATTTCACCAGTCAATCAATCCTCAGACTGACTTGCGGCTGGGGCGCTGCCCATGTTGTCTCTGGCCTTCCAACGCTGGCATTGGAGCATGTCCCAGATCAGTTGAGAAGAAAGTCGACGGGCCTGATCATGTGTGGAGGTGGTGTCGGATCATTACTAGGAGCTATTGCAATCGGCTTATTTTCTCCAACATCTGCGCCCTCATCCTGGAATGTTCTTGCCATATTAACGATTATTCTCAGTCTGCCGACACTGAAGCTGGTTACAAGAAACAGACGACAGCCAGCATCTGTTAGCACAACCACTTCAGAATTAAGCCAAAACGAACAAAAAAAGATCAGCAAATTGAGATCAAAACCACTCATACTGGTGATCATCCTGGGCTTTGCAATGATGCAGGTTGGCCAGGTACCTGCAATTCTTTATGAGCCATTGGTGGCGATCAAGCAAGTCGGGCTGACACCCATGATATCAAGCAGTGTAGACAGTTTATTCGGAATTGGCTTAATCATTGGCGGATTAATTCCGTCAATAGTCCCCTCAAAATTAACAACAAGACTATTCCTGGCTTTGATCTCAATTATTGGGTTGCTGGGAGTCATCCTTTTCGGAGCTTCAGAGAATGTCTTCATACTCTCCGCCTCCATTTTCCTGATCGGAGTCTGGGACATGATGACAGGTACGCTCACATTTGATCGACTTGGACAACTCTGCAACGAGGACGATCAACGTCGATCGTGGTCGACTGCCACATCAATAGGTGCATTAGGCTTCATCATTTTCTCGTCTGCGACAGCAAGCCTTGCAAAACAAAATATTGATATCATTTTGATCCTGGGAATAGCAGCTGTAGCCATTCAGTTTACCCTTGAATGGATTCAATACTCAATATCTAGAAAGCAAGAATGGCAGCAAAACAGCAATTCAAGCGTTTAATTTTTCATCGGGACATCCAAAGAGTGGTCACCGTGTCAAGATGAACATTTAACAACCAATGATCTCCTTGCCAAACTGATTAAGTTAATACATAAGATTTAAAGTGTTAAACCTGACCTTGGGGGGTGCGCGAGTGTCAATAGCCTGATGCGGAGCACACAAGAATGAATCAACCGCAACTCTGTATGATGATGGTTTCTGCTACGAAGGGCTGCCTTTAACAGAACCTCGTGCAGCACTATCTGATTGTCTGGAACTTCCCAACCGTTGCAGGCTCCTGGGAAGCTTGCCCTCCTTTTGCCGAATACATCAATTCAGGTGGTCCAGGCGACAAATTTGAAGGCTTTGAACTGAAGTATCGCGTATGTGATCCCATTGCTGGCAGAGGAATGGCCATTGCCGTGGCAAGCGATATTGGCAAAGTCTGGGCTCATCTCTCCCCTTGGATCAAAGAATTCGGTATCAAATTTGAGATAACACCGGTTGTCTCTGACTCTGAGTTTGCAGCAATGTGGCCAGGGGTCCAAGCCGCGGCTAACGCTGAATAAGCAAACGCTCTCCATCATGGACAAAGCAGAATTTCTACGTATTCAAAGATCTTCCTTTTGCGTTTCATAGGTTGAGACCAGCTCCTATCAATACCTCTGACGAGCCAACAACAAGAACCAGCTTGTCCGATGGCTGAGCACTAACCCATCGACCCGATCCAAAACAGAGGTTAACGAGAGTCGTTCTTGTCAATAGAGGGATGAAGGCCGGAGAAATCCGGCCTTTTACTTTAATTTCATTCTGGATCACGTGTAAAAAGTCTCATCGGTGACGGATTAAAAATCAATGCAGTCGCACCATAAACAAGTTCAGACAAAGCTCCATGGAACCTCTTGTCCTGCTTGCAATCCTATTCGCTGCATTCTACCTATCAACAAAAGATTATTAATTGAATTGCACTGAGAGCAGATCAATTGATTACTTTTATTCGATCTTTATAAGACTGTTTGACTGCAGATTTTAGATTGATTGACAGCGTGTCAGAAAGCCAGCTGAGGTCGTGAAATTCGTGTCATGGTGGACATTTCAACAGCCCTATCAATGAACTGCTAGCTAAGCCACGACAACGAGGATATGAAAGCAAATGTTTTATACAAGCTTTGGATTAATCAATACACCACACCGCGACTACCTGTCTCTTAAGGAAGGTGATCGCCGCAAGTCAGCGACAACTTTGGATTGTATTGTTTTAAGTTGGAAGAATGGCAGTCGAATGAATCTTGAATCAGCAATAGCTTACTGGAATCGATAGATGTTTATAGCGCATCACACCTGCCACGCTGTCTTTCCTGATGATATCGACTCAGGAGAAAAAGGGAGAGCCTGATCTTTCAACAGCGGCTGATCGGAAATGCACCAGAAGTCAATTGACAAGGAGGTCTTTGTTTTTTACCAAAATGAGAGCAGCCAGAAACTCAGATCCTGGCGAACCCTCGCCTTGACATAGCCCAAATCACCAGGTCAACCAGTTTGCTGCTCTTAATGCATGATCTCATGAAAACCTGAAGAATATGGATAATCAAATCCATCATCTAATTCACGAACCAACTCTTCAGCTATGTATAAATCAACACAAAAATTGCATTGCCCGTCAGGATCACAAACCAAAAAACCATCATTGCATTTGTGCAGCGCAGTTCCCCTGGTAGTTCTTGCAAGAAGGGTTTGAGAGTCCATTGAGATCTAGCGATGACATTTTTGTCGTGGCAGTAGCGAACCTGGCCATGTCGTAACGATTCCTACCGTTTTAGGAATTCATCAGCTGCTTATTGCTCATACGATTGGAGAACAAGAGGAGTCCGCTCACAGCGCTTAAAATCATCATCAAAAGAAAAGATCGCATTGTCAAGACGTCAAGGTGAGGTTGAGTTCCAGGAATTCGGATCGCGACCAAGCGTTCACCAAGATCAGACAATCGCTGCATCTGCTTATTATCAGATATTTTCGGGAAAACACCATCTTTGAGAGGTTCATTGATCGCTATCCAACGCACCTCGACTTGACCAAGACCACGAAGTTGGGTGAGATCTGCAATTGAGTAAAGTTGTCTCAGCGCTACAACTTGGTCTGAGCCAACAGAAACTTCAAGACTTCGCGAAGCAATACTTGCCCATCCAGTTTCACTGGTTTTAGGCGACTCCCTGAGGTTACCGTTGATGATCACCCAGTAACGGGTCTTAGGAATTGGAATATCAGGATGCTTTCGTTTCCAAATACCGCCAAAAGTGTTCACAGGTTTTGAGGGATGACTTCCATAATAAAAATTTCCTTCCACTCCTCCATCCACATATAGAAAACCGTTCATTTCGCGAGGGGGAAACATCCCTGGGATGGCGGCTGAAGCCAGAACAACATCAGTCATTGACTCCGTATTGTTTTCAGCCAAAGACTTCTTAGCTGCTGTTACAAAATTAAAAACAGCTGGAAATGCCCAATCTAAGTTTGTTGACTGAATGAGCAGGAGCCTACCAGGGCTGGTTTTGTCGACAATTTGCTGAGCGGTTGATTGGTCAAATGCTTCGCCGACCGCCCTTTCCAAGCCTGGAACTCGAGCCAAACTCATGTTGCTTGGCAATGAGTAAATCGGCTTTCTTAGGACAACAAAATCCTCAGTAGTATTCCGAAAAAATAATTAATATTTTCAAGACTTTCTTTTGTACCAATATAAGCAAAGGGTGCAATAAGAGAACCGGCACTAACTCCGGTCACACCATCAAATACCGGCATTAATCCAGCCTTATCCGTATCGCTTGACCAGCCAACAAGGAACCCTGATCCGAAGGCTCCGTTTTCTCCCCCTCCAGATATCACCGAAAAATCCATCGTTGCATTTGGATTATCTAAATATCTGTTGTACATTCGATCAACCAAGTTCTCTGCCGATCTTCGCTTACGTTCCAGAAGTTCGGTCATCTCCTGCTTACGCCGCTGAATAAGTTCAGCCTGAGCGATGTTGACTCGCTTTGCCAACCGATTCTTGGCATTAAATGCGCCTGCACCGAAGTAAGCCAACACAGCAAAAACAAGTATCGAAATAGCACCAAGACTAAAGGAGGCTGAGATCCACAACCAGAAGTGCCAGGAATGTCTATTTTTCATCAGTTTCCGTTAAGCATTTTTATTCTATACAAGACAATAAGTTGTCACACAAAAGAAGCTATACATAGTTTCACGCAAGCAATAGTTCTTTTTGCCAGGTCGTCTCATCTCATCATTCAGGATAGATGAGAGATCCTTATGAGACATCATTCATCTAGATGATCATTTCGACTTTTATCCTTGGATGTCTAAGCATTACTGAACACTGACTTACGCAGCGAGAATTTAAAAATCGCCTGCGCTGAGGCTGAGAACCCTCAGCTTTACTGACGTGAAGAGACACTTCATCTCCACCCGCTGAAACGGCGAAACATTCATTGACATCCATTGATCCCGCTACTTTGGTCGTGTAACTGAACATCAGATGGTCTGCAGGACCTCAACATCTGGTCGCAAAAGTGAGGAGAAAATCAGGTCCGTTGGTCTTGGCTAACAGGCCTGACGGAGTCAGCCGCTGAGAGCCAAAGGCTTGCGACCTGATCGGTATAACTGACTACTATCTGCTCAAGACAACAATGACTACAAGCATGGCCTGATTGATATAGAAACTGATCTTAGCTGTTCAAGACGGAACCTCAAAACCAGAAGTCATGGACAACACTCCACAAATGAGCATGCATTGACGTTTAACTGAGGCCGATTTCCCGACAAGTACTGCTTACTGACGACCGCATCTCATACATCAAGAGATCCTTAGCAAGAATCGTGAGCGCAATTCCCATAAGAGCGAGACCAATGCCACTATCTTTGTCTGCAGCATTCGATACAACCCTGGAAAGTTCAAGATGTTTCTGCCAGGAATAATGCATCGAAGTCAGATGGGGTAATCCTTTTTAAGCGAGTCAGCAGATCGAATGGCAATGATTAGCTCATTCAGGCAACGCTTTGTAATCAACACAATGGATTCACTCGAGCATCGATCTGCCGAAATGGTTGCAACGACTACGTTTGAGATTTGCTCCCCAAGAACATCTGGGTTAACTTCTGTGCGCCAAGCCAAAAGCTGTTATGGAACCGATTGCTTTGACTCTGGGCCAAAAGTTTGAAATTGAAAAATTCTCCAGGGAAATCGACAGCTCAAAAGATGTACAGCAACTTCGTTCGATTGCCAAAGATCTATTGATGGCATGGCAGCAACAGCAAGCTGCAAGTGCATGGGCAATCCGCCAATCACAAGGCTTGTAGTCAGTGCAGATGGGTAGGCCGTCTCAAGAAGACGGAGCCAACTGAAATATCAGGGGAAGCACGCATCTCCAGTCGAACAAGCAAACAGTGCTCCGCACAAACTCACCAGAGTGAATGGCTCAACCAAACTGATAGCACCTGCCATGAAATGCCCATGATATGTGCTTGCGGCTCATGATCCTTGACACGCCGTACACCACAGCCATCCAGGATCGCTTCACGACAACAGCGAAACAAGGTGATCAAGCTACGCTTGATCACGTCTGGCTCTCTACCAAGCTGGAAATGACACGAAGCATGTATTCAGACCAGATCAATAAGGATTACAATGCCATCAGCAGCTCAACCAACTTTTTCTGACATCTTTCCCAGAGCTAGCCCGCACTGCATGGCCTGTTACATCGATGATCCCAACAAGAAGCTGTGAATTTCACCCATTTGCTTCGTTCATTGTAAAGATGAATGATGTAGCGATAATTTCATGTATACCATCGAGCGATTGAAGGATGCATCTTCCGAGCAAAAAGTATGGATTCCAGAGATTCAATATAAAACGGAATTCAAAGCATTTGTCAGTGCTCGCACAAAATGCATGGCCACAGGAAAAACCTATCGAGTCTTTGACACGCATTCAAAAAATGTACAATGCGTCGTCACTTTACGAGACTGTAGGAAAATATTTAATCTCTAAAGCAATGATTAATCAGGGCTATAAAGAAGAAAATCAATGCAAACAAGCGCGGATTAATATTTATCAGCAACCTAGTATCTCAATGCGTCTAAACTCTGAACCCATCATTGTCCAGCCTGGCTATTCCTATTCGCATCAACATTAGATGGAAATTGAGGGATGATTTATCCCAATCATAACAACACTGAAAGCCATTGGAAGATGTTAGGGACAAGAGAAGTTCTTGGTATCAGCGACGACAACCCGGCTGCTCTTGATATCTATCAATGCTAGAAAGATGAGCAGCTGCTTAAAGGCAATGGAAAAATCAGAGAAAAGTGCACTGGTTAAAATTGCACTACTAGCTTTTGGCTGGCCTCTGGCTCTCAATCATTTCTAAGAGGGAAACCCTGGAATGGGCTTTACCGCCCTCCTAGGAACCTGGCTCGCCTGGGGGACAGTTTTTGGAATCGTGGTCTGGCTTTTCCCCTACTTCAATGCACTTTTCAAAGCCTTACGGCAGTTCGAAGGTGAGCCTCCCCAGCTTGAGGAAAGGCCCTCCTTAGACCCCAAACGCCAATGAAGTTGGTCATGCAGAGCATATCAACAAGGTATCGAGTCCTGATCCAGTTGAGAAAGTCTGTCAATTGACGCACTCCGAACAAATTACAGACATCTTGTTGTTGATCAAAACGCAATGGCATACTGCGCTTCGCCCAAAAGGAAATCCTTAGAATGCATTTATTCTTTCACATTTAAAAACCATAACTTGGATCATACCAAAACACTGGGTTGAAGCATCAAACAAAGAAGCCATAGACCACCAATCAAGGGAATAAAGCTAATGAAGAGCCATAGCCAACTCTTTCCTGAATCACGAAGCCTGCGAATAAAAAGAGAAATCTACGTGAAGATCCCAGCGATCGAATAGATGATTGAAAAAACATCAAAAAAATTGGTATTCAGGAGATTCAGTTCAAGAGTCCCAATCCCCCATAACACGATCGAGACAATCGTTGTTAGAAATGTGAACCACCAAAACTCAGATCTCGTCGCTCCACCGCCATTTGTCAAAGACTTAAACCAGACAGTGTTATGAGCCTCAATTGGGGCCTTGGTTTTTGGTGCCGTGAGCGTTGACACAGTTTTAGCCAACACGCCGAATTGATCTGTAAAGGCAATGAGAACAGCCCATCGGGAGCGATTCAGTCTGAAATGCTGATCATTTGCTCGGGTGCATCAAGCCAGCGACTCTGTCCTTGTAGGCCACTTCAGGAAAGGTCCTGAAACCGAACGACAGAGGACGGTTGACCCCCTTCCAGGGGTGATTGAACGGGCATAGACCGAGTGAGGTTCACTCGGAGACACCAATGGCATCAACCAAGTTTCGGCCGAGACCAGAGATTGACTACGCGCAGCTGCTCAAAGAGATGAGCAGACTCGATCTGGCCGACCGTTTGCTGATTAACCGCAAGGGCGACCTCCCCTGAGGACTTTCTCTGCCCCGGATCAAACCTCCTGACCGTCAGACTGCAGACATGCCGAATCGTTATCGTGCCACTCACGAATCCCCACCAAAGCCTGAAGGGGAAGGGTGGCTGGTGAATGGTGATGAACAGCTACTGGTGAGGTTCAGCAATGACAACCCAACTGGTCATGGCCAGTGGGTCATCTTGAGTACTTACCGCTGGGTGAGACCCCATCCACCGGTCCCGCAGAGCCAGAGGCGCATGCTCCGGCATAACGCCGTGGAAGCCTGGAAAAACATGCAAATGGTCGGCTGGCGTCGATGCCATCCACCGGTGCGCTGAGTTGGTGGCTCCGGGTGGTGGCATGAATGATTCATCGATCTGTTCAACGATCAGGATGAGCGTCATCCAGACGACGTCTCAGACCATGTCTACCCCCATGATCATGATCCTCCACTGGCTGAGAAGATTGCCGGAGTTATGGCATGGGTGATCGTAAAACCATCTTCCTAATTGAACGGAATAAAACCATTCAGATCCACTCCTGTAGCTTGCATCAGAAGCTGACAGAGTTGGGTAGAACTATTAGGCGACGACCTCAGAACCCTCTCCAGAAATCATCGGATGCTGTCTTCCATGCACTTCTATGGGTTCAGAGAAGTACCGCGAGCGCAGCAAGATGAGAAGCCTGACTCGCTATCGAACGACCCATACGGCTGACGACATCAGCCTGAATGAACGGGATGTCTGCCTGCTCATCGGCAACAATCGCATGACCGATGTGCTGCATCACGTTAACGATGCAGGCCAACCTGAACTGATCGCTGCCGCTGACCGAGTATTGATTGGCCGCAATCGCCAATTTAAAACGCGCCTGAATTTCAATATGGTTTTATCTATCTCTGCTTTAGTGTGCTCACTGCTGAATGGACCCTATACCTGTTAGACATGCCTGAAAAATTTTAAAACATGTGAAAGATGCAAACGCCATATGTGCCAAGTGATTAATAAACTTATTTACGTAATCAATGATTTCAATGCACAGAACAGTTAATCGCCACACTGCTCATCTTCTGCACGACTTGGATTTGCTTCAGAGCAGTTAACTCTCACATATCGATAATCAGGAGAAGAATTGACAAACTCTACGAGGCCATTATTCTTACTTTGATCGCCCTCTTTACCAAATCTAACAATAAATCCTGCTGAATACCTTGTCTTAAAATTCAAGTCGCGTGTCATTCTTGCATAAATACTGGAATAATCGTTGACGTCTCCTGTAAGTTGTGCCTTGAACCCAAAACCCGAGACGGGGTCAACATAGAGTGGCGGCTCTGATTCATTTGATTGATAGTAAAAGCCTGTTAAAACCTTGATTGAGGGGAACACCTCATATTCGACATCAACCCCAGTCGTCATGAGTGGTGATGCTCCGTAAAAGCCGTAAATAGCTGCGACCTTATTAGATCCAATTCCATATTCACCAATTGGAAATAAGCCATACGCTGAAACTTTCGATTTCTCCCCTGCTGTTACTGCACTTAGCGCAAGCTGTTGAAAAAACTGTGTCTGCGGTCCTCCTCGGAAAGCAGTTGATTCTTTGATGAATTCATCCATCGGAAAACCAGCGATCAAGGGTCTGCTGTCGTATCCAGCCGAAATACCAAAGCCACGATTCAAATGACGATCAATCCATCTATATCCGAGCCGAGTTGATGTTGATATTGAAACCCCCTGAACCTGCACGTCATTAATACTGGAACTAAGATATTCAGGGTTTATATTGTAATCGCCTAAATTCAGATCAAATCTACTGTCTAAAAACCAGACTTTATTGGGCTTGACATAGAAAGGATAGAAAAAACCAGCACCTATTCGATTTGTCACTCCAGCATCCTGCAATGCACCTTGGAACCCCCAGTTGAACCTGACGACATCCTTGAAGTTGATGCTGATCGCATCGCCTCGATCCTCAGGCATGCCGTCCTGTGCTTTCAAGGGGAGCGGAGCGATGGCAACCGCAGAAACCAGCAGTCCAATGGAGATGCGACGGAGCATTGGACTGGCATAAAGTCTGCGCATCATGCCTCACCCTGGTCCAGGCAGCTTCCATCTGGCCCGGTTCTGCCAGGAAGGGGCTCCAGTGGCGGCAGCGGTGCTTCAGGTGATCACCCTGCTGGAGCTGCTGCTGAAGGAAGTTGCCGGCCGCATTTTTCCCCAGTACTGGCAAGTCAGACAGATCCGACTCCTGTCCAGTTCCGAGGCTCCCACTCAGTCCATCAAATCCCACTCCTTCGTCACTCCTCTCTGCTGTAGTTCATCCGCACTACGACAGATGGGGGCTAATCAAGTCAGGTCAGCAAAGCTTCCTCCTGGCAAGAAGTCACCGGAGGATCAGAGAGAACGCCAATTGCTTGCAGAAAAGACACCTCGATGGATCAATGCCCGACCAGTGTTTGCCAGGATGTTCAGAGATCTGTTGCGACAGGCAGAGTCGTGTCGAGGGCCTCCTCCAAGACTTGAGGGCGAGGTCCAATCACGAGAGAGGTGACCATGGAGTGGACAGATGAATTCATCGCCAGCGCGCAGCATGAGCTGACCGCAATGGTGAACGACTGGAAATACGACTACGGAGCCGATGACAGAGCCTGTATCGCGATGTTGCTATGGATGGTTCTCAAACTGAATCCTGAAGCTGAGATTGATCCTGCCCTTTTCTGAAATCAACAAGCTGCTGCAATCCACCATGGCTTCCTTACAGCCGTGGTCTCCTTACAGCCGTGGCTTCCTTACAGCCGTGGCTTCCTTAGAGCGATGGGGCTGACAACATGTCTGATAAGGGAAAGTCTTCGCGGGTGCGGTACCGATCAGCACCGCCTTTAACCAGAACATCTCAAACTCACTACGTTTTGAACAAAACAACTTCAAGGATGTCAATGCAATCGCTGAGCCTTTGTATGGGATCAGCCGCTTTGCTGATCACGACAGCGCAAACCGCGCAGAGCGATGTGATGAACTATCAATGCTTCGAGAGAGACACTCGACGCCCTGTGGCAGCAAGTTTGATCGATCTCAGTACGCCAGAGGTGAGTTGTGAACGCATCACCCTGACAGAACCCACGATCACCTCGCCTGATCAAGCCCCTGAAGACGGTGCTGAACAGCCATTCACAGATCCGGAAATCAGCAGTGGACCAAGCCCGTACGCCGAACTGTCTCCCGATCCAGAAGTCGTGAATCGCTATGTACGCAATGATCCATTTGCCGCACGGCGAGCGATGAATCTTGCCCGAGGTGCTGCGACCCGGAGAAATGGCGGCCTGAGAATTTATCGCCCTGGAATCTGCATGTATGAAAGTGCATCCAATAATCCCTGCCTGGTCCACGCGGGGCCTGAAGGATTTGAATTCAAGATTCCTGGCGGTGCTCCTGGCTGGGAACAGTCCGCAGGCTCTCCTTCAGTGATGACAAGGATTCTTGTGGGTTCAGACGGACGCTCGCTGCTGCAGATCGATCAGACACTGATCACCGCCCCTGAGACGTCCGACTGAATCATTCAGCGTGAACATGAGCCCTGTCATTCCACCCTTTGCAGAGTGTTCCTGCTGTGGAAAATCGTGACCTGGTCCTTAACGAGCAGCCAGCCTCCAGCTCCGTCAGTCTTGATACAGCCTTCTTGTTCCGCTGATCGATTCGCAGTCACTGGGAGGCAATTCGCGCGCTGCACAAGCTTCTTGCACCACTTCCATGCGCTTTGCTCTGGTTGTGGCACCACGACGATTAAGAAGCTCATACATGGCCGGACTGATCAGACGCTCTTGCAGGAGGCGTTCGTTGGTTTGAGCAGATGCATGCAGCCCATACAGCGTGAAGACGGCTAGCGAGCAGTACAGAACAGAGTGATGGATTCGGGTCATTCCTACAAGCTAGAACTCATTCCACCTCGGATGACATCGCCTCCAGGCCATCTTCTGAATCGTTGGCCACATTGGCCTTCGCCGAACGCAACAGTTGCCTTTCAGCTATGCGAGAACTTCTTCAGCCTCAGCCTGGATTTTGCAATCGCTTCTGGGATAAGCGACACAAAGAAGGCTGAAGCCCGCCTCCGTCTGCTCCTCATCAAGAAAGCTCTGATCACTTTGATCAAGCGTCCCCTCCGAGACCCTGCCTGCACAGGTTGAGCATGCGCCTGCTTTGCAGGAGTAAGGCAGATCAAGACCTGCTTCCTCTGCTGCATCGAGGATGTATTGATCGTCATCACAAGCGAAGGCCTGCTCACCCGCACCCGTGACCATCGTGACAGTAGAAGCAGCCATTTGATACCAATGCACTGCCTGCAGCATCAACCGACCAAGCCAATCAATCAACAAAGATTTGGGTTTGTTTTGGGATCAAACGCATAAAAGCAAACATCAACCAACCACCAAACCCGACACATCGCTTCAGCTAACAAGCAGTTTTAGTATCAAATGCGACAAAAATCTCTGCATAGGATGTTCGGCAAAATACATAAAGGGCACACTTTTTAAATTGAGTTAAGCATGCCCTTAGCACTGGAGTCTTTCAATTAGTTTTCATATAAATAAAGGCTTATCCATGACTCGCCAATCCGCAGCCAACCTCCGCAAATTAAATGGACACCTCGTGCATCTTGCTCTAGAAGTCGAGGAGAAAGTTAATCATTCTCGCAGAGATAACAAACTTGAGCTGATACTGGATCAACACAATAAGGTCTTCAAAACTCTTGAGACCACGTAAGCAGCTGGAGGAAACCTCGTTAAACTGGTCAATGGAATCTATTCGAGGGAAGGGGGCAAGCCAGTGATCTAATCACCTACTTTTGGATTAAAAGCATGAGATTAAGCCGGCATTGATGCGTGACGCACATTTTCGACAAACTGACGAGTTCTATCCATGCATTTCTGAAAGCGAATGGGTTTGTCATTGGCATCTCGAGCGTTTGTTTGCATGCAGCTGTCGACGCCAGCAGGCATGACTTCATGAATAGCGCGTTGGACATTCGAAGGAGATAGTCCGCCCGCCAGAATCACTGGTATTCGACTTTGCTGGACAACGCAACGGGCTGTCGTCCAATAACTGACAAGGCCTGTAATACCAATAAAGCCTTCCCCAGGTGGTTGATCACTCTGCGCCTCAGCTTTGTCGGCAACGATGCAAGTATCCAGCAGAAAATAATCGGAAATGGGTTCAAACAGCTTTGCGACCTTAAGGCTGGGCAAGAACCGACCTCGACCTGCCTGAGCGACTGGGATAGCACGCATGACAGCAAGACCTGGATACTTATCTCTAACTTTGGATTGCAGCTCTAGATGATTTTCACACACAGGCAAAATCCCAGACGAGTCACACAAGCAGTCAGAAAAATACAATATATCTGGCCGATAGTAGTCAATAACATTACAAATCACCTCGAAATCGACAAACAAAGGAATGATTGACGATTTGGAGCTGCTGTCCCTAATCGCATTAACTGTATCCAAAAGCTCCGGCTGTCGACAGTCATCAGCACTCAATATCACACTGCCGATATGTTCAACGCCAAGCTCTATCATTGCCTCAGCTTCTTCAGGTGTTTGAATTTCATATATTTGAGTGAGCATATTGAACTCCTGTCGTTGCGAGGTCTATGCAGAAGTGATAGCAACGACCTTCAAATGCCATGAGTACCCGACCGACAGCTCATGTCCAGTCGCTGGTCCGTAGCATCACTCCTGCCCTGCGTAGGCGTTATCAAAGACTGACAGGAGTCTCACCTTCAGGCCAAATGCTCAACGTTTGAGAAAAGCCAATCCCAACTGTCAAAGATCATCCAAGCACCAACCGGTCATACAAGATCAATTTGGAATCGTAATTCCTTACTCGAGGACCAAAAGCTTTGATCGCACTGGTCATCGCGCCATATGCGTTCACGTCCATTGATCAGGCGAGGGCGGGTAGCTTTCAGAAGCTTGTCAATCAATGAAGGCTCGCTTTGCACTGATCGGCTGTGACCCTGAGTTAGCCAACCCATGCGTCAGCACTGCCTGGTGAGGCACAAAGCCAGTGCGGCATGCCAAAGCATGAGAAAACAGAAGTGCAAGACCAATCCGAAAGCCAGGCAAAAGCAGCATTGGCTTAGAAGTTGATCAGCCCTGAGCCGATCAATCGGAGTAGCCCGTGTAATGCTTCTTTTTCAGTGGCTTGTCGGTCTAGTGGTGGTCAGCGTTTGGATGGTTGCAGCACATGGGGTTCTATCGTTCGCCTTCCATCAGCCTCGGATTTGTGCTGGTTCGGGTCATCCCCCGTCCGAGTGAATTCTCCAAAGTGGCGAGGCGCCGATAGTGTCTTACCGCAAAATGAACCCCGATTGCTGGTCAGGAGTCCAATCTCCGCATTTCAATTTGGATCTCATCCTCTGTAATCGGCTTTGGTCGATAGTTATAGGAAATGGCTTGCCAGATCAACGCCAGACCCCAAAAAGCGATCGGCCAAATTGGCCAGAAATCACCACGACCCGACAGCGCCCAGATCACCACAAGCGTGATGTTGGTGATGGCATAAATCCTGAGCTGTCTCTCTAGTCCCCTCCGATGCTTGAGGCTTGCGAGGGCAGCTTCTCTGCGTTCTTGGTCCGTCATCAATTGAGTCAGACTTGTTTTCAGACGTATAGCAAGGATCAGTTCACCCGTTCAATTGTTTGTGAACCAGACTCCACCAAGACCGAACAGGGACCTCACACAGGTCAACCGCCAGACTCCAGACAGCCAACAGTTCGGGAAGTTCGGATAACCGCTAGAGAAATGGTGCAGTGGATGTCGTAGACCGAATCAATCGTTTTCGAGAGTTTTGAGATGACTGAAACTCTGCTTTTATGCGACTGCTCGCTGTGCAAGTGCAGCGTTGAAGAATCGCTATCGATCAGGATTGGTGGTCAGCACTTCTGCTCTGAGGCTTGCGCCAAAGGACATCCAATCATGGAGCCCTGCCACGGTGAGCAGGAAGGTTGTCACTGTGGGACCGGAGAGTTGGCACTTCTGCTAGCTGCTCCTAGCTAGCCCAGAACCAGCACATACTCTCGACATCTCCTGCTCGTGGGTTGAAGAGCTCACGGCTGCAGCTCCCAAGCATGGCGATGAAAGACCCTGATCGGCTAGCAACACCGATGTCATCGATGTCAGTGCTGAACTGGATGACTTCATGAGCAACCGAGTGGACCTCATGCGAAAGATTGGAGCGAATCGCCAGGAGCTCGGCGATCGCAGGCGGAAGCACTGCCAGCGCAGCAGCAGTTGGCGTCATCTCTTGTGAGTCATGTTGATCGGACATCAACGGGCCAATCCGGATGTCAACCTCATACGGACTATCTCGATCGGCTCGTTGGCGGAAGCGAAATGCCATCAGTAGTCAAATTTGCCGATGTACAGCCCTCTCTCGCAGTTACGGAGCAGGGGTGGACCGGCCATCAATCCGTGTGCTTCGGCCGCCTCAACACACCGATCCATCTTTGCCTCATAAGCCAGACCCCCGAGGATGGGGCTGATCACCTCACCTACCCCTGCCGCGAACACGACAGAACACGCGAAAACCACAAAACGTTTGGTGCACTTGTCCATCAGCCATTCCTCCCATCACAACCTCTTTCGGAATGGCAGCGGCGCGCATCACCCGAAAGGGGGATTGCGTTAATCCAGGTCCTGCATTCAGAGCTACGCACGGTCCTCAACAAGCACCTTGCAGAGGGCTCGTTATCCATGTTCAACAATCTGATCTAGCCAGATCCAAAGGCCTCAGAACGAGCACATACAAGCGCCTACCCGCTGAGAAACATAGGGTTGACGCAAAATAGGCAAAGAGAGAGACACACGAACTGCTACCCCTGAATGCCATCGAAAAGATCAAGCAGCCATCAATCTGATCCGGTTATGTGCCATAACGATTGGCCCGGAGGAGCCGGCAGACAGACACGTTGTCTCCCGTTCAACCGCCTACTGGTGTCGCGGCGAGATGTTGGCGGTCCATTTGGGACTGCTCGCTATTGCTGTGATCGCTGCTGAAGTTCAGGTGGCTTTAGCTCCGATCTGATCTCAGTGACGGTCATCACGACCTGGAGAGCTCGCAGCACCATCATCAGGTCTCCAGCATTGGCTGGTATCTAAAACCTCCATGGATCAAAACGAAATGACCAACTGGAAAGCTATCGCCCAGAAAATGGAGGCTGATGGAAACACCAGCAGTTGGTTTTATCTACGCGCCAGAGCCATCGCTGATGGAAAGCCAGACCCGATGCCCAAGGTCGCTGAGTTAATGCCTAAGTCGATTTGATCTAAGATCATGCAGCTTAAAACGCTCTGGTGATATGCAGCGCAAGCATGCTCATCCAGCAAGACGTCTGCTGAAATGGATATGGATCCCTTCATCCTCTTTCCCTAAGCTTCAAGACCACTCATGAATATTTGATTGATTCTTAGAGAAGACTTCCAGAATTAACAATGGTCCTGGAAAGGCCAGAGGAAGCCAAGCTGATCTCAACAACTGTAGTTCTCGATAGTCCTTCTAATAGAACGGGTAGGGGATGAATACTGAATTTCATATCAGCCTATTTTCCAAGATGCCGCTGATTGATGTCTAAACCTTGAAGGACTTCCTTAGATGCTGCTTCCTGACCAGACCTGAACATAGAAACCTTTATGCATCAACATAGTATCTGAGCGTAGTCTTTAACTATCAGCTGGGCCGTAGAGCTTGGAGCCAACAGACATCAACAGTAGAAAAGAGATGCTGATAGACAAAACAACAAGGCTTTGGATGACGTTCAACCACTATAAGCAGCTATTATGACAGAGATTTCAGCTTCACTGGCCACCTTGAGATGAACGGTCATCCAAACAGCACAACGGTGGTCATAACCGTGTAAAACTCCAGATCAGGCGGCCCATAAGACGCGCCCGACGATCAACCGCAAGACAGCGAAGAGTGCGAACGGCTGGAAGATGAATGCCAAGGAACACCAGTTTTATGTCTTAAGTCATGACATACAGAGCTTGCAGAGTCGTCACTAAAGCTTGAAAGGCGCCTCTGCCTTAGGCCAGCGACTCAATTTTTGGGAAAGACCAATCCCAACCATACAAGGAGCGATCAAAGCGCAAATCACGGCGTAGCAAGTCAACTGGGTAGTTTGATGTTTTTTTGATGGACCAAAGCCTTTGATCGCACTGGTCATGGCTTATCTTCGTATCCACCCATTTGATGTGGGCATGACGTCGAAGATCTTGTAAATCAATGAGAGGTCGCTGAGCACTTAGGGTTGTGCCGCTTTGAGGAACACAAGCATCAGCGATTCATGGATCGGAAAGGAACCCTTGAGGCAGAGCCCGCCCCGGAGAGGGCAAGCTGCTGCTATGGATACGCCATGGCAACGACTATCGCTGGCTTGAGCCCAGACATATTGAAGCCCGGTAAAACGATGACGACTAACAAGTTTCAAATTCTGCAGAATGCTTCTGAGAATCTGGCCAGTGATATGTACAAATTAAGCGCGAAAACGCTTTACCATGCAAAAATCTCTACATCGATGAAGCAATATGATGTCAGAAAAGTCGCATTAAAGAAGGCTATTGATCGCATAAAGATTACGCAAGCGACGAACAGTCAACTCTATCTCGCGACATAATCACCGCGTTAAAGAAAGAACTGTCGAGAAATAAACAACTCATTTGACATAACGTTAACCATCCGCTGGAATGAACTTGCGCCAGAACAAAGTATAATAAAAGTTAACAAGAAAGTCATTACTCTTGACCAATTTCATGTGTGGAAGATAGAAAAACATTGCATTATTCCAATCAATCAAAGAACCTTCTCCTGGATATTCAGTGTTCTTCATGGCATAAGCACTTTCCCTGAGAACGCTTCCATCTCCGCCGTTACTCATAAGCTTAAAATATGTACGATTGGATGTATTAAGCATAATTTTTGAAACAGTAGGAGTGCCTACACCTGCGAAAGCCAAAACTTCAAACCTTCTGGCGGACTAGCGGTGGCATCAATCAAAGAATGAAATAAGAATGCATTTTGCAACAATTGCCTCTGAAGTTCTTTCGCCCCATTGTATCGATAAGAATCAGTATTATATTCAGAGGCAATCTGCCTTAATACATCCTTCTGTCTTGGATCAACAAGACCCCTTGCATCTGTTGCCACAATTTAGGGTCGAAAAGATCAACGGACAAACCATCCTGGTTGACAGCATTAAAAATATCTCTTCGCGGAAGCAACTCATACACTGAAAGCATCGTTCCGACGACAGCAGATGGATATTTGAAATATTTAAATGGAGCAACATGGAAACCATGAATAAGATAGTTCAATGCATTGATAGAACCTTTATTTGGTGGTGCAACCATGACTAGATTTTCTATCTTACTTGCACCTCTCCAATCAAGAACTGGTGGGTTATCAAAGGAACCTAAATCCTGCCCGCCGTAACGAAGATAATACCTAGCCATCAGGCACCCCATCGAGTGGCAGACAATGTCAACCTTTTGGCTTCCGCTTAAACCTCCTTTATCGACCAATTGTCTTGAGACAGTTGCAATATATGCATCCAAGCGCTTAGCATTGACAGCATTAGATTTTCTCCAGTCATAAGCAAACTAAAAAACGGGCTTTCCCTTAAAAGATGGAATTTGCAGGTGATCATCACGTTCCTCGGCCGGCACAAAACCAGCCATAGTGAGAGATTTGAAAATATTCAAATAAACTGAATATTCAATAGACACAAAAGGCGGAGGCAGAAACTCGAACTTAACTGTATCTAACACAGATTGGGTAATAAGATTTTTATCGGCTAATCGTATATTTTTAGCTGATTGGTTCAGAGGAAGAGCGAGCAACTTGTTCTCCTGCTCTGTTGCTGGCCAATAGGAGTTGTACCCAAAAGCACCCCAAACAACTTTTCCATTTTTTGAATCAATAAACTTTGATCCCCCAATACCAGGAATAATGATAATTGGATTTGCAAAGGCGAGGTCCTGAGTAAGTGCCTTTCTCATTGGACCAGCACTTGGGGAATAGATATTTTGACGACTCGAGCAAGATGCTAGTAAAAACAATACAATAAACAAGCCAACTTTTTTCATGGCAAGGCCCATAGAGTAGTTATCGCACTAAAGCCGTTAATGTGAGCAGACTAGCAAAGACAAGTCTTGAAAACATTAGGAATAAAAGTCAAGTAGTCAGACGAATTGTAGGTATAAAATCATTATCGGCCTCGTATTTTAAAATCAAATCAAGGAAAGCAACAGAGGTAACCGTCCACTGAATGTAACGCAATTTATGCAGCAGATGAACAAGCCACATCCGCACAGCAGCTTCGCTGATTAACTGATCCCGCAGACAAGACCTACGGTTAGCAGTTGAAAGGCTGCACTGAGAGCTCACGGTCAGTGGGCTGGAGACTCATGAAACAGTTGTTGTGGCAGGCAAACAGTAGAAACATGGTTTATGTCCGAACGATGCGAAAGCTGATGGGTGACCTTGCCTGAATGCATCAGTGATGCTCGCAATCCAGAAGGAATGGTGGAGCTGCACCTGATCACAGTGCTGATGCCGTCAAATATGTATTGGCTGCTGCCAATCAAAACCAGCCCAGTAATCAGGCATCACAGAAGAATGGGCAGCGTTCGCTGATGTAGGTGAAAGAAAAGAAGCCGCGTCGGCATGTGGGAGAGGTACCGACGTTCAAGACCATGACAATTCGTTGAAGGGATCAGAGAGCCACCCAACCGGGGGAGGCAGGCGCCTGGAGAACCACCTGATCGGGTGATGTGAATCCAATTGATTCCGGACATGTTGAATACAGCAAAACAATAGCTTTGTTGACTCACACCAAATTTTCAGCATTGTCTTACTGCCCTGAAAACAGTGCATCAATTTCGGATGACAAGAATCTAGAAATATCTGATAAAGCTGGAACGATGGGTGACCAACAAACCAGATCCAGCAAGCGTGTGCTCTTCTTTGATCAGATCAAAGCACTGATGATCGCACTGGTCATTGCCATCCATGTTCTAAGCACGTTTATATTTAGCTTCATGGGAGTGCACTTTACCTTGAGCGAATCTCTGCACCCTGTCTTCGGTGGAATAGCTATCTGGTTACTTTTATTCTGTAATGCCTTCTTCATGTACATGTTATTTCTACTCTCGGGCTAGTTCGTCCCTGCCTCAGTACATAAGAAAGGTGTGATGAGATACATCAAAGATCGCATGCTGCGAATTGGCATTCCTTTCATGGCTGACTTACTACTGATTAACAACGCGTCGGTACTCATCGCGAGGCTCTCGCCAACACGCCCCTTGGCAGAATTGTCTTGGAATGAGATACCTTTCAACCGGGTAGGGGTACTGTGGTTTCTTGTAGTTCTGTTTGTCTTTGATTTGCTCTATTGCGCATGGCGTGCACTGCATGGAGATCACTTTTCTATCGATACCTCTATTCCCACTCCGCAACTAAAATCTTGGCTCGTCAGTGCCGTCGTCCTAGCGATCATTGAGGTGATGATGACAACACGTACAGACCTATGGGCTGCGTTGACACGTTCACCACTCGATGGCCTGGGTGCTCAAGGAATGCACGTATTTACCTATGCCTTTTTGTTTTCATTGGGATGCAAGGCTTCAAACTATCGCTGGTTGGAACGCCTTGATAGCCATCTGGTAATACGGTGGTTTCGTTTCTCCATTGTATTAGCGCTCAGCCTTCTAGCGATCTGTCTTGTGCTGACCTTCAACGGCAGCATGTCGGATGAGTTTGGCAGGCTATACCTTCTGACGGCTTTCTTGAATCCCCTCATCGGCTGGGGAGTAATCGCCTATCTCTTGCTATGGTTCCAGCGTAATGAGAAAAACTGCGGCAATTGGCTTGCCGCAGCTGGAGTTGATAGCTTCGGGACCTACATAGTCCATCCAATTGTGCTGGTAGTGCTGCTTAAGACGATTAGTTTATTCAGTCTTAATCCATGGCTGATTGCTCTATCTGCGATACCTATCGGGATCATTATCTCCTTTGGACTCACCCATCAGCTCAGGCGTATTCCAACTGTTGCCAAGATCATCTAGTTCTTCAATCACTTGCCTTCAACAGAAGATTTGCAGTACCTACTTTGAGCGGAGTTGGTGGGTTGACGCTCTCAATCTGCTGAAAAAACAAGCTCACACCAATCACGCCTCGCCAAGAGCAGGACTTTTCATATTGATTCTTTCGATCCAGCGTTGCAAGTGAATATGACTGAACTTTTGACCAAAGTCGGCAACGATGTGGGATGCGTTCAGTGGCTAGCCCGAGTGCACCAACGACACAACCCATTTTCTGGAGCAGTTAGACGCTGAACCAGGCCTGAGATCAGCAGCAATGCTGCGTTCTCTTGGTCGTCTCTGAGAAGAACTGGAGACGACGCCAGAGCAGTCAGCGCTTGATACTCGAGCACAAGCGGAGGCGGAAATTCTGGTGCGTAGCCGCTGGAGCAAGCTGCGAGCAAACGAGATGTTCCAGTCAGTTGAAGAGACCGCAACAGCCCTTGAGCGATGCATTCAGCTCCTCAGCGGCAGAGACGACGCACTGGATTGAGTGAAGCTTTACGAGCAGAAGTGATGCTGTTGCTGCAGGACGTAAGACGCCGGTTCAAACCAGCACTGCTACAGCGCTGATAGGAGAACACTCGCTCACCACACCAGGTCACTTCAAGATGCACCCACTGATTTCAAAGGCACTGCATGAAGGTCCAGCAAGTGATCTATATGCGGCACTAGTGCCTGACCAGCCACTCAGCAGAGGCTGGCTGCATGAGATCCGGGAAGCCTGGGGGCGGCCCGATCATCCCAGCCTCGCGCTGTTTGCGGATGTTGACGAGCGGTCACTGAAACTGGATTCACTGGAATTCGGGGTCTCCGTGAAGGTCCAGGTCTTCACCCCCTCGACAACCACTAGCGGAGCCCTGCTCTATCTGCATGGAGGAGGATGGATCGCCCCGATGTCGGGCAAACATCTCGGCTGGGCAAAACGAATAGCCGCGCTGAGTGAGCGCACGGTATACGCAGTGGATTACCGGTTGGCACCAGAGCATCCGTACCCAGCAGCATTCCAGGACTGCATCGGGGTGCTCAAACACGTTTTCAAGACCCATCAGAACAATGTGGCCATTGCCGGGGATTCAGCGGGTGCCAATCTCGCTGCTGCTTGTGATCAATGGCAGCTCCAGCAACAGGCAAGGAGGCCTGATGGAATGGTGCTGATCTGCGGCGTGCTCGATCTTGAACTGGAACGTCATCAGTCCATGATCGAATTCGGGATCGGGCATCCCTACAACGGCATTGAACTGCTGGCATACCAACGGGCCCTCTATGCCCCCAGGGTTGACCAATGGAGCCAGCCCCTCACAAGTCCAGCCCATGGCGATCTCAGCACCCTGCCTCCTACCTTGGTGATTGTGGGCGAACACGATCCACTCAGGGACGATGGCCTTGATTTCGCGACTAGAGCCAACAGCCAGGGCTCAAGGGTGAAAGTCCATATCGGCTCCGGTATGCCCCATGGTTTTGTCATGCAGCACTCTCTTGTCGGGGAAGCGGCTGCAGCCGCGGAAGAGCAGATTCTGGCGTTCCTCCATGCAGGCAAAACGCCTCAAAGATCCAAGCGATGATCCCTGCCTGAACTGCCAACCGACCCACACCACCGGCAGAGCAATGACAACTCTGCAAGCGCCGATCACAAAGGTTTTGGTTGCCTTATCCCTAAGACAATTACAACCATCAAAACCTCACCACGATTGATCGGGGACACATCACCCATTCGGGCCATTTCCCTCTAAGACGCCTGAATCCTGAAGGCGATGCCGTTCGATTAAGTACAGGGCTCCTAGAACGCTGCCGCACCAGAAACCGAGGATCAACAGAAACAGCCCAATGCTTTTCAGAAAGTTCATCAGCCGAGCCTCAGTGAACTGCTGTCTGCAGGTTTTGCAATTACTGCAGAAGACATTCAGCAATATACAGACTTATCAAATGATGAGCTGGAGGCAGTTGCTGAAGGCAATTGCACCTTTAGTCTGAATCAACCTAAGGATGGGATGATTATTTGTCTGATGACTTACGAGAAAGGGCCAGAACTCATATTAAAACCATGATGCGCGCTAAAACGAAGAAGCATAATCACTATTAATACTCATCAAAACCCCATTTATTGCAAGGAGCCGGGGTTTTTATTTCTTCAATAGCCTGAATAATCCCATAAATTAGACTTCCATACCTAGCACGATTGAGCGCAGTTGAGTAGCAATCAGGCAGGTGAAAGCGTTGCCCGACCAGGTAGTGAATGAATCACCAGAAGCTCACCAGAACCTCTTGGGCTCTGCACCATAGCTGTGCAGTGAAGTTCACCAGAAGAGCTGTGATCTTGAAAGAGTCCAGGGGGATAAATCCCCGACAATTCATTCCTTAGAACCATGACACAAGAACAACTCACAGCTTTCATCACAAACGCCAAAGGCAACACCAGCCTGCAGGAAAGGCTCAAAGTAGCGGCTGATACCAATACTGTTGCTTCCATTGCCAAAGAAGCAGGATTTAGCATTTCCACTGATGACCTAAACAATAAGGCTCAAGCAGAGATTTCCGAAGGGGAACTGGAAGGCGCAACTGGAGGGAGAATTGTATGCGTTAGTTTTGGTAGTTTATTTATAAGACGAGGCAAATTATCATAGTTGTTTTATAGTTTTCCAATACTCGGCTAGCTGTACTCATTCAAAGCCCCTGCCGCCGCAGGGGCTTTTTATTTCTTCAATCACCCCAAACAGCCCACAAATCAGCCTTCAATACCTGGCACGATTGAGCGCAGTTGAGCAGAGATAGATCAAACCAAATTGCTATTTATGTTCGCCTAAGTTGTGCTGGTGTAACTCCCCTTGCGACGGCGACACCTGCACCACCAGCCCAGGAGAAAAAATCAGGCTTGCTTGCATCGATACTCCAGAACTGCGGGGTCGGCGCGCTGACCCAGTGCCCGCCAAGGCTGTACGTAGTTACCTCAGGGGGGCTTGTTGTAGGCCGTCAGGCGTCATTGCGCCAGATCACCCGTGATCACTACGGCAAGACCGAGGGCTAGTTATTCCTGAATGGCTCCAACGTCCAACAACAGATGGTGGCTTCTGGTCATGCCTCCATCTACTGGATATACCCCCACCAATCCCCCTGGACACGATGATTCGCACCACAATCACCACTGCAGCACTCGCCATCACCGCACTGGCAGTACCAGCTCAAGCCGATAGCACCAGCGCTTATTGCATGCTGACGTGGGATGACAGCAGCAAGGACTCGATCAAAGGCCCTTGCACCTTCAGCCAATACGGCGGCAACGCTTACATCGACGACTTCAACTACTACAAATTCGCCTTCCCCTCTGCCGAGCAGGACAAGACCTACGAACGCGACAACAAAGAATCGGGCATCTCCTTCAAACGCAAAGGCCAGTACACCCTGGGCGTGTTCTGGTATGTCCCATAACGTGAGCCCGGCGGCTGGTGATTAATCGCGCTGACTGATCAAACGAAGTTCAAGTGCATGTGTTGCTTCCCTCTCATCCATCAGGTCCAGGGCAGCGCCACACATGAATGAATGGCTCTATGAAAGGAGATAACAGCTGAAGGCCCTCAGTGCAATGGCAATGGCCTCAGGGTCCTTGGCTGCAAAGACACCCAGAAAGGCTTCCTCGAACTAATCCAGCTCAGCTGTCCCTTGAACAGCAACCTTTCTGGCGTGGCTCATGCAGGCTCAGTGTGATGACTCCCGGGTACATTCTGATCAAAACTGTCAGAGAAAACACCGTTCTAGTGGCAGTCATAAGCAGAGAGCTTGGCTACTACATGGGGTCCTTATCTGCATGAAGCATAGGGTTTGATTGCCTAATCATTAGTGGTGACTCTTTAAGTAGAAGGAGTTTCCCAGCGATGTATTTCATCCTGAAAAGGAGAGTTCTCCAGCAAGGGAGTAAGTCCAAGTTCAGATCGCCATTCAGCTAAAGGTCGCTCCCATCCCTCTTCCCAACGACACCCTTCCAGGAAGACTCCAGCGAGACCGACTTGAGCGCCAAAGCTAATAGCCTCCCAGATCATGCGATGTTCATCGGGGTATAAGAAACTATGTGTCATTGAAGCGGAAAGAATCGCAATTACTGCCGGTAGCTGTTGTGAAACAGCAACATAGGTTTGTACAGCCGCTTCCCCAGCCACTGAAGTATCAACGCCAAGAACTAAATGGAAAATGTCATGAAATTTTCTAAGCCTGCGGGATAGATAATCTTCCTTTTCATTGGTCTCGACAACCTTTCTAAGATTTTTATTTACCGGTGCTAATGGCTCAATTTCAAGTTTGCTAAACATTTGCTGAGCGCAGAATCCAAGGCTTCCCACTGGCATCGCACGCATCGCATCAAATGATGGCCATGGAATGTCAAACTGCTCATCGATCAGAGGCTGAAGCTTGGGATGAGTTACAAACCTGTTGAGACATTCTTTTTGCAGATCCCATTTAAAAATTGAGGAGAAGTGCCTGCTGTGCTTGAATCCATGTTCAGGATCCCTGGCTAACTGAAGAACTCCTAAGGCTAAATCAAGAGAGTCCTCTTTTAATTCAGAACGAGAAACCATGCCGTGAATTCCCTGGGCTTTTTTGTTTTAGACCTACCGAGTATTCCAGTCATTACTCAAAACCGAACAAGGAAGATCGGTTTACCAGGCAAAGCATCAAATGTGAAATGCATTTTCATAAAGCAGATCTGAGCGACTCCCCCGATGGTTCGACACCGTTGATCAGCGACAAGGAGAGAGGGTCTGCAGCTAAGTCAGCCCGAGAAAAGCGCTTCCGGATAGCCCTCCTCCGGCTCAGTAAACGAAGCAATCCAGCACAAGGATTCCGCGCCGCTATTTCGGAGCACCTCGCAGGCCGCGACTAGTCGGATCTCATTGCCCTCTGCTGCAGCACTTGCGGCCAGCTCGTTGATGCTGAGGAGCAGTCCCTGGATGTTCTCACTCATGAGCAGATTGAAGGGGTGCATCTAACAATCAGCTAGCTCGCCACCGGCTGACCGGGTGTTCCGTGCAATACCTCCTCAGGGGCGTCTTACTGGCTGGCTGTTGTGATGCCCTGTCACCCCCTGTCACCGCTGCATTTGAAAGCATCGAAGCTAGGGGGAACGCAGAAAGGAGCTGGAGCTGAATCTCATGGCACAAAAAAAGCCACCGGATTGGCAGTGGCTCAATTCTTGACTCGGATAATCCCCATCACCCGACCCTGACAGGGCAAGAGTAGGGATCAAATTCTTGAAATAGGTATTCGGGAACACCCTGTCATCAATTTCAGATGAGGTGCACCATATGTAGCGTTGACGAGACGTATTGGTGATACCAAGATGTGTCTCCCCATCACCCTGGCCCGGCTGCACTAGCAGTGGGGTCTTTTTTATTATTGGGTACACTGCAGTTCCAACATCTGAGTCCAGACGTCAAGACCAGTCGCGAAGGTCGCCACAGACCTCGTTGGTTCTTCGTCGTACGACTCCTGAATCCAATCCAGTGCCGACAATCCCAGAGACAACGACAGTTCGAATTGCTCTGCTGAGACCGTCTGCATCAGGCTGCGTGTGATTCAACTCTCAGAGTCTGATCCCGGTCATCTGAAAAGTGAATCACCGTTCCGGTCGGTAACTGCAGCAGCTGACCATGGTCCGACTCAGCAATCAAAAGCCCCGCACTGGGCGGGGCTGCAGGGATGGTGCACTGGATTGGCAGGTTGGGCTTTGAGCTAAGCGATTGATCAGCCTTCGAGTTTGGCGGGCTCGGCCTCGCCTTCTCTCAGTTCAGCGTCGATGATCATCACGGCAGCAGGGTTTTCTGCGGCGAACTTGACGCGACCCAGCAGGTAAGCGGCCTCGTGCTCAGAGAGACGTTGGGCGTCAACGATGGCATCGAGGAACACCGTGGTGCGGCGGTCAATGTCCTTTTCTGCAGTGTTGTAAAGCTGCAGCACCGAGGCGGTCACATCAGCTTCCATGCGGAAGACGTTGGCGATCACCTGCTCCACGCCAGTCCACTGCTGACGAGGTGGCTCGATGGTATCGAGCACAGGGCGCTGACCTCTGGAGATCAGATAGTCAGCGAACTTGGCAGCGTGCTGCTCTTCTTGCTTGGCTTCATCACGCAGATGCTCGGCAAAGCCGGTCAGTTCACGTTCAGCAAACCAGACAGCAGCAGCGAAGTAATCAGCAGCTGACTGACGCTCAAGGTTGAGATGCGCTTCCATCAGATCGAGCATTTCAGCCGACATGGGCTCGGCCATGGCCCGGCCTGCAGGACCGGTGGGGACATTGATGGGGGCTTGGATTTGTGAAGCTGTCATTTGTCTTCCTCTGGGAGGGATGCATCAGTTCTACATCACAAAACAGCGAAAGATATGCGTAAAAACCGAACATTAGTGGGTCAAAATATGCTTTTGAGAATCACATTCAAGAACCCCAAATATGCTTTTGAGAATCACATTCAAGAGCGCGGGCCTGCTGCTGAGAATCATTTTTGATAGATCGATATTGAGTGTTCGGTTAGCCGCCAAAGAAATGACGTTCTGAATGCAATAGACCAGATGAGTTGTTACCGAGAGTTGTGTGATGACTGCAGTTTTACTTTTATGCGACTGCTCACTTTGCAAGCGCAGCGTTGAGGAATCGCGATCAATCAGGGTTGGCGGGCAGCATTTCTGCTCTAAGTCCTGTGCCAAGGGGCATCCCAACATGGAGCCATGTGATGGCGAGCGGAACGGCTGTAACTGCGGAATTGGAGAGTTGGAGCTACTTTTTGCGGCTACCGATTAGTTCAGAACCAGCTTTGGGTCGTTCCGAGGCAACAAAACTCACCAAGAATTCACCAAACCTTTGCTGGAAACTAATAACAATGCTAAGATCTAGAGGCCAATAATTAAACAGAGACTTAAAAATATTTCTATGGTTTCTATTGCAATTCTCATATCAATCCCATTTGTTGTGGGGTTTATATTCGACTTCATCGTCGAAGCCTTAGAGACCACGAAGAGTCAGCCCACAAGTGAAACCTCCATGGAAGAAGACAGCAGGGCCAGGTTGGTACCGATGGATCAGAGACGACCTGGCTCGAACCGGTTTGCTGTCAAAGCTCATCTCCATGACGACTTGAATCCTTGTTCTGATAAGCCGCCAGCGCGAGTGAACTGATGACTGTCAACAGTTCAATGACATGAGCCCAATCGCTGTCCCACCACATAGCTCTGCCTCAGAGTTGTTCAGTATTCATCAGAAGTCGGTGGAGAAGTAGTCACCAGAGGGGAGAACCGAATGATTCAGTGGGGCTTACGCGCCATCAGCCAGGATTGGCAGGTGACCTTCAAAGAGCCGCTAGACATGAAGGTAGGACTTGAGATGTCTGCTGATGCTCAGTGGGATCGGCTGGTGCCCGTCGATCCCAGATGAACCAGATGGACTTCAGATTATTAAGGCTCGACTGATGAAATTTCTGAAAACCATGGGGCAAATCCTGCTCATCACCGGTGTGTGGTGCGGCAGCGTCTTGGCTGCCTTGTACCTAATCGAACGCGATCGCATGCGGGAGACAGGCTTGCTGGGAAGCCCTGACCAACCATCACAATAGAGTTTTTTCGCCATGAGCTCACAAAGCATCTCAATAAAAAACATCTCGCTAGGCAGCGAGTGATTAATGTGAGTTTTTTGCTGGGAGATCGATAGCGACTACTCAACGCCCCCTGCTTTTCGCTTCAAAGGTTTTGCATTGCTTTCAGCCACATCGCAATGGCTTCAGGCTTTCCAACGAAGAAGCTAATAAACAACTACTAACGATTGCTTCCCGAGAAGCCAGTCCATGAAATACGCGAGCGCGTTGAAGACAATGCCAGCAATTTTCTAAACGGAAGAGTCAATAATTTTCAACCCTTCTTCGATCCAATCCACCACGACATTTAAAACTGACCAAATCTTAGACAAGACCATAGACACGAAACTTAAAGCCTTAGCACTAAAATCAAATACTTTGGATAAAATAGTATTTTTATTTGGGTCGACGTAATTTACGACCGAAGAAAGAAGTTCTACTCCTAATCGGGCTAATCCCTCCATGGCCCCGGTAACGATTAAATATTTAAATACTGGCAGCGCCGCACAAATGAAAGCTATCAAAAACGCTAATGATGCACCCCTGATCCCTTGCCAATTAGCCTCTTTGAGTGTGTTAAGTAAAAGCTCTTCTAAATTCCCTTAACTTGACCAACTGAATTTGATGTTTAAAGATATTTCTGCCTACTCGAAAAGCAAAAGCTACTGCATAGCCAGCAACCCCAGCCATACCAATCCCTGTGAATGCTTGCTCCAATGATCCGCTCCATGGAGCTTCAGCAGCAATCGCTGATTCGTCAAAAGAGACATCTTTTGAATACATATTATCAATTTGCTGAGACTTCAGCTCATTCTGTCTAAGTATCTCTTGTAGCTCTTCAAGAGTCATGTTTTTGTCGCCTCTAACTTGATTCGGGAATCCTTTATTCGTATCACATACAGCATATGTACCACCATCAGATTTTGGCGTGACATGTGACCATTGATGAGAATCCAACCACTCCTGAATTTCATTGGGATTATCTCTCAATCTTGAAGGGATGGTCTCATACATATGCTTGGCTGAGGTGCCTGCATGAGTAGCAGCTCTTGAGGTCAGTCGGTGCTTGATGCTTTGCGGCAGATCATTAAAATCAATCATTTCACTTCACCTCTAGTTTATTGGCCAGCTCTTCAATCTGATCCTAGAGAAGTGAATCCATCTTCAATAATTTTTGCAAACGCTATAGGCTTTAGCTCTCTCGACTTGATTTGAATTCACCTGCGCGCATAAACCGTCAATTAATTTTCTGGTCTTTTGCTTCATCTCAATGTCTATCATTTCAACACGCTGTTTTTTCTTTGGCTGATCTCCAGCCCATTACTCCCCCTTTAGCCGCAGCTCTTGCTGCAGCAGCACCCCCTACAACCGCTGGAGCTGCTGCACCGAATGACAAAAGAATTGCAGATATACCCACGCCTACTCCCAAGCCAATTCCAGCCCATTTCAGTGTGTCATTGGCGACACCGTCCATTAATTTTTCTTTCTCAAGGCTGATGTCTTCGATCTCTTTTATGCGTTTTTCGAGAATAACATTCACTGCTATTTGATTTAGGTAGTTGAGTTCATCACCCCGACGTATTCACCATCGCTGAACTAAACAGAATCCACATCACCCGTTCCGGTAGTCTTCCAGCAGCCTGACTTCCCCGTTTGGGGTCAAACCCTCAGCACAACTTCAATAGCTGCTGTTTTGCTACTTACAGCAACCCTCGGCTACAACTTCAGCAGGTCAGAGGCTTGGTGGAAAATAGAGGGCGGCAGATTCACTCCTCGCAGGGATGTGGATCCGCTGTGTCTAATCAACAAGGCAGCAATTGGGACAAACCTAAGGCTGGACGTCCAACCCTCAATCACCACTAAAACCACAATCGGGTTTTGCCAGAGAACTCACCGATGGAACGTTGCCCGCCTAAGTGGTGAGAGTTATTAGTTGGCGTATCGCCCCACAAACTCGCCTCCACTGAGATTTACATCGATACTTCTGTCCGATTTCACCGTAATCCCATCCTTCACTGCTGAATACATCCCTCTCTTGATTCCTTCTATCCGCCCTACAACGAGCCCCCCACGCTACAACTATGCAGACACCTAGGAATGCAATTGCGAGAGGAGTTCCTGCCGCAGCGAAGAATTTTTGTAGTTCTCTTTCTATTCCTCCCAAGAAATTGCTTCACAATTGCTCATGGTCGTCAGGGGCAGGTAGAACTTCCTGTTTCGCACCGACGGCAGGTGGTGTGCAACCCCCGAATGGGGGACACCCGATCAGCAGGGCATCACAGCAGCCAGCCAGCAAAGGGCCAAGTTCTGTAACTGACCACTAGGACCGATCCCCTGTTATGTGGGCTCATGGCGCGTGCCAACGACTTTCAGGCATGAACCATCGTCGCGAATGTGAACGCATTGACCGTGTCATGACACTCAACACCGCATCGCAACACCTGGGCATCAAGCAATATCAGCTAGCCCCTGACCGAATCAACCTTGCGTCTTTTATTACTTTGAACTCCTTTAGGATTTTGCTGAAAAACCTTGCCGTTGCTACCAAAATGGGGCAACTGTTAAATTAGCCCTTTAAAAGGTTTAAGATACGTCGAAAATGGTTAGCCAATACCTTGATCGTCATGGCCAATGAGGCTTTAATTCCAATCTCTGAGAGTCTCTTTGCGCAAGTCGCGCAACAAGCCGCGATCAGCCCAAGACTGCGCAAAAACCACAACCTGCACCAGGAAAGCGACTTGGTGCAGCGCTTTCTTAATGTGCTACAGCCGGGAACCTACGTGCGTCCACATCGGCACCTGCGTGAGCAAGCGGGGGCAGGTTTCGAATGTTTCGTGGTGCTAAAAGGCAGCATCGGTTTGCTTGTCCTGAACAAAGCTGGTGAGGTGCTGCAGCGCGAACGACTTGAAGCCAACGGAGAGGTCCGGGGGGTGCAATTGGCAGAAGGAGAATTTCACACCTTGGTAGCCCTAGAAACTGATTCAGTGATGTTTGAGATCAAGCAGGGGCCCTACCAACCTCTGGTAGACAAAGATTTTTTGACAATCTTCCCCCGGGAGGGGACACCTGAAGCTCAGCAGCAGGAGTGGCTATGGCGCTGTTACTTCGATAAAACACCCAAAGATCAAAGCGACAAAACACCAGCGCCAACCTGACTCCAGATCGCCGCAAACGATCCAAATGGGCTCACCAGCAACTTCGGCATTCCCAAATTGGTTTCCAGATCACTGATGTAATGACCGCAATACTCGATCCTCATAACTCAGCCCAAAATGGTGATTCCCGGGGTTGACTCACATCTTTCCCAGCACGCTTACGCAATATCTTTCGCACCAAAGACTGCGCCCATACATTGATGCCTTCATAAGGCTCTAAATCACTTTCATTCACCCACGTAATCGTCCCCAACATCGGTCCACCACGACTGCCGATTCCTTTATTCCCCACATGCAGCAGCACACACACTCGTGCATGTGTTCCACTGATCGCTTCAATTAATCCATCCAACTGCACTGTCTGACCCAGTTCATCCCTGAAATCAGCAATATTCCGCCTCACTTCACGGCTCAACAACACACCGTTCCGCACTCCATAACGCTGCAGTTCACCAGGAGTCATGAGAACCTCGGGCCACGGCCGACTCGGTATGGCTTGTGAACAGAGTTCGCCGCATATCGCCAAGTGTCAATGCAGTGCGTGATTGCAGTGGGATCCAGCAATTCACGCTTCTTCTGATCCCTTGCCAGTAATGGGGTCAACTCCCAGAACGCACGGCATCTCCTGCTCGCCTTCAGCCATAGATGACGCTCATCCCTATCGGTCGCCCACATCATTGATCGCAGTCGGGCAAGTCCTGCTTCCTCGGTCATTGCTGCCTTCCCTGCTCGGATAAACGGCACCCCGCCCTTCCGGAACTCATCGCCGATTGTCATTGCATGACCAGTCCGATTCCAACACGCGTCATCTGCAATCCACTTGATGTTGTGCAGCGCAATCGGCCAACGATCAATCCACTCACGCAGGATCTCTGCCTGCTGCAGGTTGCTCGCTCCTAACCCTGCATTCCAATCAGGCTCTCCTGCCCTCGTCACCCAGCCAGTCGCGCAGTGGCCCGGCGTAGGCCTCATCACGCACCAGTGATTGGCTCAGGATGAAGCGGGTGTGGGTCGCCCAGGGGTTGATGCCCCAGCCGCGCTGTTGGCGCATTCGCGCCAGCTACTTGCGATCCATATGCGTAATGCACAGGTAAGAACTGCTCAGATGAAAGCTCAAGAGGTCAGAGAAGTTGACGCCAGGGAGAGAAGTCAGCGCCAGGTATTGAAAGAGCTTGGCAATGTGGCTGAAGACCCATGGCGTAATTGATAGACGCAACGAAATACCAAACCATCCCTACGCTTGGTAGTCCGTCTGCAGCGGGTTGTAACCTTTTGCTGCCTGCTCAGTGTAAGTAAAAAAGGGTAATTTAAGTAGCCTTAGCAGGAGCTAATAGCCCTATTAAACATGAATCCAGAGCAGGTTGAACTGCTATTTCAGGCGAACCAATCACCTGAATTAAGTGGCGAGCAGCGTAACAGGCTGACGTTGTCTAATCCATGGACACAGAAGGGTTCAATTGCGCAGTTTATGCAGCGTAGGGTTGCGCAGCTGAATCCAATTCAGGCCAAGGCATGGATTGCAGAAGCAGGTGCATCAATGTCACTGCAAGCTGCAGCAGCTCAACAAGGTTTGGCACCAATAACGCCTGCAATTCAGGCTGAATTGGAACGGATGAATCTTCTTACTGAAAAGGATATCAGACAAGCCAAGGTGGCTGAAATCCTCAGCCAAGGTAATCCGTATGGGAGCGCCGCACATTATGTGGACGGTCCTAATGGTGAGCCAGTTCTGATGCCAGAAACCAAGGGTAATTTCACTAACGCATCAATGCTTGAGCAGCTCTGTCCCAAGACAGCGGCCGAGCAAAAAGCTGCATCGCAACCTGCAGCACCTGCCCATTCATTCACAGACCGTGAAGTTGCAATTCTGCGTGCTCACGGTTACGCAATACCAGGGGAAGCCTGATGCTTGTCGGATACGAAGGCAACGATGTAGCGGTCAGGGAATACCTGGCACGCAACGGCAACAAGGTCGAAGTACCTGATGATGTTGTCAAGCAACAGCGTGGCGGTGCCTTTATTGAAAAGAAGGTGCGCTCACAAATTGCCAAGGAACAGGCTGATGCAGAACGTGAGGCTGCAGACCAGGAAGTTCTGAGCGCCAGGATTGCGACGGTTGAAGCTGCAGAAGCACCTGAGCCTGTTGAAGAGCAAACGGCGCTGGTGACACCTGACCAGGCCGCGATGTTGGCCAATGCTGCATTACATGATGCTGGAGCTATTGCCAGTCACTCCGTACGGTCGGAGGAGGCACAGCTGCAGCTTGAGCAGGCCACTGCACGACTCAAGCAAGAGTCAGAAGCAACGTTAACGTCATTGCAAAAACACAAGGCCGTTCTGCTTGAAGAGGTGAAGGCAGCTACTGAGCGAGCCAATCAAGCAACAGCAGAACTCGAGGCATACAAAGAGTCAACTCGTGATGAGTTGTGGTCTGAGATTGCCAAGGATGAATACAAAGGCGCCAAAGGTGACAAGGGTGACCAAGGACTGAGAGGTAGTGGCTTTGCATATTGCGATTCAGACCCGACACGGACTGACCCCAAATCAGGCGCTCGCAAGTGGTTTGGCTTTGATGAATACGCTCCTGGCGACAACCTCGTAAGAGGAGTTGAGGGTGGCCTTGAGTTCTGGCTTACGCCTGATGCCCAATCATTCCAAAGGGTCGACTTCAGGACCAACAAGCAGGATTTGGTAAGTAAGCACCTGAACATTCAGGACGCATCAACCAAGGTGAATGCACCTGTCACCAACACCACAATCAAAAGTGGTGGAGGTGGTTCAACTCCATTGGCAAACCAGCTGGTCAGCGGTGTCGCTGGTGGTGCAGCACAGCGGATTGGTGATGGTGCTGCCTATGGCGCAGAACTTGAACGCACTGGTCAATATGCCCGTGCCTGTGAAGTGATTCTCAGAGTGTCGGCACTGGATGGTCCTCAGGCTGGGCGCTCTGATTACGTCCGATATGACCTGCTGGTTGAGAACAACACGGCTGCGTCTGAGACAGTTTCAGCAATGTTGGGAAGATTGAATCTGGGCATCAGCCTCAGGTTGCCCCCTGCAGGGTCTGGCACTGTTCCTGCTTGGGCTCCTAATGGTGCAGCGACCTCAGCAACGCATACGCCCGTCATTGAGATGCAAGTCGACTCCAACGCTTCTGGAGTAACACAGCTCGCTGTTGAAGGTTCCATCAATTGGGTGCTGCCAACTGACGGCGGTAAACCCCTGAAGGCTACGTGGTGACGACATGCGTGTAAATCACGGAGGCAGGCTCACTACCACCAGCAAGCGCGACCGTCATGACCCCAACAATAAGCGCAATTCAGCTCAGGCTAAACGTCATCTCGATGTTGTGTTTGAGCAGTTCAAGAAGAAGATGCAGGAGCGTTGCAATGGCTAAGCAAAATCCATGCACGGCTGGGCAACACCAGCCAAAGCAAAGGCAGTCAGTGGACCTCAAATTCGCAGGATTGAGTCTGAAAAGCAATCAGCACGAAAGCAGTCCGATCAGGCAGAGCTGAACAGGTGGATTGACCACGCCAAACAGCAACGTGCTGCCAATGAACGGCGAGCTGAGCGTGTGGAAGAGTTGCAGAAAAACCGTCAAGCCAAACGTCAAATCCTTCGGAGATACAGCTAATGGCACGTCGTAAAGCAATGCGCCGCGACGTTTCACCTGGCGTCACTTTGGGCCGTGACCTTACGAGGCCAGAACTCAGCGCCACCACCTTCCAAAACGACCATTCCGATATGCCTTACGGCAGTTACTTGGATGGCAATTCTGCGCTTGGTGTGGTCCCACATCCCAGCGATGCCTACACCAACCAGGAGTTGACCCCTGTACGTCCTAGGGAGCAGTTCGATTGACAGCAACCGTTGATTCATTACTGCTGCGCATGCAGCTAATGCCTGAAGACCAGCGTCTGCAGCTGGTATCTCAAAACCTGGATGCGTTTACGGAATTTGACCCAATCATCGGCGAACAGCTGAAGGAGCAGATTGCAGAACGACGAGCACTAGAAGAAGCAAAGAGAAAGCTGCTCAAGAGTCGCCGTAGGGCATTTGTAGCGCTGCGAGTTGTTGAGAAAGCAGCCAAGAAGCAAGCACGAATTGCATTACGTCAACGTCAGGCCGATATCACCAGAGCTGCCACTGAGGCGCGAAAAGCTAAGGCACAACGCAAGCGCAACTTCATCACAGCCCGCAAGGGATTAAGAGCTGAACTCAGCTCTCAGCGCAAATCTATGCGGGCGTTGGGTGCCAAGCAGAGGCGTATCTACAGGCAATTGGGGTATGCAAAACTACGCCATCAACAACCAAAACCGAAGTCCTACAGACGCAGCAGTGCCATTGCTGAAGCCCGTAGAGAACTCAGGGCTGAACTCAAGCCACTCAAGGCTGCAATGAGGCGTCTGCGCATCAAGCAGCAGCAGGGCCAAGGCTGTTCTGGGAGGAGGCAGCCCCTGGGCATCGCCTGATGAGCAGGTGACGGTGGCAGTCGGTGATCTGTTGCTGCTTCTTCGATCAGTGCTGAGAAGCGTTCGCTGATGCCCAAGCGGAAGCCACGGCAAACCAAAGCACGGGCTGAAACAGAAAACGAGATCTTGGACAAGGGCCGTTGGAGTCAACTCCTACACAACCAGTCCCTCCACACGCCTGCGGAAAACAAGGCGGCACAGCAACGATGCAGGCAACTGCTTGATGGCGGCGCTGATACTGTCGATTGGTTAGAGCTTTATGGGCAGAAGTGACTTTGGTCCTCTTGGGCGATGCGCATTCACCACCCTTTCAGCAACATTAGTTTGTCTTTAACTAATAATTAATGCGCTCAATCGTTCAAGGTGTTGGATGGCATTTAGGCGTGATTAGGCAGTGATTAAAGAAACAAAAAACCTCTGCTGTGACAATAGATTGGGCGCTTAGTTTCCTTCTAAGGTATTCGCAAGGCCTAAATATAGCATCTCGAGGTTCATATTTAAACTTTGGTATTTTCGGTTATTTCGACTTCATATAAAGCGAAGCGTCCCCTTTACCCACCTCCACTTCCGCTTGGCTTTTTGGTATTTTTAATTTTGGCACTTTCACATAAACCGCATCGTCCGCTTTGCCTACGTCCACTTCCGCTCCCGAGTTGAATTCAAATATTGTATTTGCCTCGTCGTGCACTCTCACATCCCTATGGCTTGGTGTTGATGTTAAGGCATTTATTACAGGTAACTGTTGAACTTCTTTGCGTTGCGCTGTTGCACTAGGACCACCAAAGCGAACTTTAATATCCGCTGAAACTCTTGTATCAAAAGCCTCGTCGTAGGAGATATTGACGCCTGCTATGACTCCATTAATCATTTCATAAGCCAAGCGTCCACGCACACCAGAACCATCAACATTTTCTTGATTACGATGTTGGTAGTAATAACCAGCTGATGCTTTCAAGACTGGAGTGATGAAATAACCAATATCAAGCCCGTAGGTATCAAGCGCGCCGCCTTGGTAGTACCAGTTAAGGTTCTGCTCGATATCTCCAACAGGAATCAAGGCATAGGCATTGAAGTTCCAGTCATTAGAAACAGCTTCTGCATTGACTGCGACCTGCTGGAAGAAAGCACTCTTCTCTGTGCCACTGACACTGATGCCTGTATCGGTTCCGCCTGTATTCATCGGGCGGCTGTCACAACCAGCGTTAAGCCCATACATCCAGCTGCGGTCACCATTCAGCCAACGATAACCAAGTCGGGTAGACGTGCTGACGGTGGTACCTGCCACATCGGTGTTGATGATGCTGCTCTCACCCTCACGGTCAGCGAAGTTGGCGTTGATCAGGGCATCAACGAACCACACGCTGTTATCGCCAATAGAGAGGGGCAAGAATCCGCCGATGCCTCCTTGATTCGGTGTTCCAGCACCTTGCAATGCACCCTGGAAGCCAAAGGTGGGCTTGACCACATCCTTGAGGCTGATGCTCATCACATCACCCAGATCTTCAGCACTGCCGTCCTGTGCCTTCAAAGGAAGCAGGGCGACAGCAACAGCAGAAGCCAGCAATCACCAGATGCAGTAACCAAAGGCGGAGCATGAAATAAAACTCACAGAAATTCTCACGTTTGAAGCTTCCAACATGTGGGATGAATTCCACACATTGCCTGATGAGGATCGCTAAGAAGCATCAGCGACTGGAGTGAACCATGACTGAACCCACGAATGATGAGTTCGTCTACACGATTCACAGCACGGTCGGAGCTTCTCAGCGCGAGGACATTCAGATTATTCTCGATCGCCTGAATCGTGCCGCTCAGGGTCATAGCGGTTTCCTCGGGCAAGACGTTGTTTTTGATGATTCCGTTGGTGGCGAAACGCTCAAGGTGACCACCCATGTTCGCTTTAAGGAACTAGAGCAGTGTCTTCGCTGGATTGATAGCCCAGAGAGGAGAGAATTAATCACAGAGGCAGAAAAATTGGTCGGCTATCGCTTTCGCTTCCATCTGGATGCAAGCTTTTTCGATCAGTAGATTCAGACCAGGGGAACATCGCGAACTCCTATCTGGAAGGTCAACCTGCTGGTCTGGCTGGCTTTGTATCCGTCGGTGATGCTGCTGATGTGGCTCGGAGGGTCAACGCTGAGCCAGTTGTCATTGCCCCTCAACATGCTGATCAGCAACTTGATCACCGTTTTACTCACCGGCTACTTACTAGTGCCTTGGCTCAGTCGCCTTTACTCCAAATGGTTGGCTACAACATCCAGGCGTTGGACTCTGGCCGGGTGCAGCACCATTTTTGTAGCGCAGGGACTTCTACTGATTCTGTTCTCAATCGTGCCAGGTATTGAAGGCTGATTTGTGGGATTAGTCAGGACAGCAGCTTAAATCCCATATATCACATCCAGTCTCCCATTAACCCCCAGCTGTGCCTTCCAGCTCCACGTCTGACACTTCTACCGATTGCATTGATTGAATATCTTCTGCGGTAATTGCAAACCCAGCTTCTTTGGCAATGTCTATAGCAGCTTCAGGTGAGGCTGCTGCTTTTAGCTTCTCCTGAAGGCTGGTGTCGCTTTTGACCTTCTCTAAGAAGGCTTTGAGTTGTTCTGCTGACATGTCAATCAGGAGTCTTTAATGGTTATAGCAATGATATCATCTAGTGTCTTCAGACAACAATTAATGCGCTCAATCGCGCCAGGTATTGAAGGCTAATTTGTGGGATTAGTCAGGCTATTGAAGAAATAAAAAACACCCGTCACTGCAGTGGCTTACAGTGTATAAAGTTACTCTTAAGTCTCACCACTTATAAATCTTTAGGATTGCAGCCAGTAGCAGCACAGGCGTCGATCGTAAAAGTGCTAGGACAAGCCCCACCCCCAGCAACTCCTTCTAGCTCTTGATTTGAAAGCTTTGATTGAGCGTTCTCTAATTCGTCAGCAGAAATGCTAAATCCTGCTTCTTTTGCAATTGAAAGAACTGCATCTGCATCAGCAGCTGCTTTGAGCTTCTCCTGAAGAATGGTGTCAGCTTTGACTTTTTCAAGGAAGGCTTGGAGTTGTTCTTCTGACATAGCTTGCATCAAGTCTGTTGAGTAGTTGTAACAATGGTCTGCTGCAGTGTCTTTGACTAATAATTACTGTGCTCAATCGTGCCAGGTATTGAAGGTGTATTTATGGGTTTAGTTGAGCTAATGAAGCAAGATCTCTGTGATAAAAGAGACTTCAGGTTTGATATAACTAGTAATTCAACTAGACCAGCAGGCTACCTTTTACCACACACAACCTCGCCCTCACTGAAACATACATGCCCTTCCTGAGACTGACAATCCCCCACAATCGCACTCGCCGCGCCACCCGAAACACCTTCTAGCTCACTTTCACTGAGCTGACTGATTTTATCAGCAGTGAATTCATGACCGTGTTCTTTAGCGATAGACACGACTTCATCAGGTGTCTTTGCTGCTTTTAGTTTTTCCTGAAGTGTGGTGTCTGCTTTGGCCTTTTCGAGGAAGGCTTGGAGTTGTTCTTCTGACATGGGTATGAGGTCAGTTCAACATTTATAGCAACATTCTGCTGCAGTGTCTTTGGCTAACAATTACTGCAGTCAATCGTGCCAGGCATTGGGGGCTGATTTATGAGATTATTGGAATAAATGAGGTAATAAAAAGCCCCCTAATGCTCTTGAATTTGTATGCTTTGCTGGGTAAAGGCTCAGTCTGTCGTCAGCATTGTCTAGACAATTTTCAGTAACAACTATTGCTCCAGGCTGTGCCCCCAGTCACGTTTTCCAGCTCTTCAACCGTTAACTCCGCGTTAGTTGTCTTCAAATCTTCAGCAGAAACACTAAACCCTGCTTCTTTTGCAATTGCTACCACTGCATCAGAGTTCGCTGCAGCTTTGAGCTTCTCCTGAAGGCTAGTGTCAGCTTTGACTTTTTCGAGGAATCCTTTGAGTTGTGCTTCTGGCATGGGTGGTAGGTCTTTTCAGCAGTCATAGCAGCGGTCGGCTGCAGCGTCTTTGGTTAATACTTACTGCAGTCAATCGTGCCAGGTATTGAAGGCTGATTTATGGGATTAGTCAGACTATTGAAGCAATAAAAACCCCTGCGGCGGCAGGGGCTTTTGCCCCTGTAGCCGGGATAGTTATGCAATACAGCTAAAGGTTTGCCCGCACCGCACCGGACAACACAAGGTGTCGGCCCCACCAGCCGCGCCTTCCAGCTCCCCGTCAGAAATCTCTGATTGCTTAAACCCAGCCTCTTTCAAGTCGTCAACAGAAACACTAAACCCAGCCTCTTTCGCAATCGCAAGAACTGCATCAGCATCAGCAGCTGCTTTGAGCTTCTCCTGCAGGCTGGTGTCGCTTTTGACTTTTTCAAGGAACGCTTTGAGTTGCTCTTCTGACTGGCTATCGGGAGTTTTTAACGGTTGTAGCAATAATGTCTTGAAGTGTCTTTGGCTAATACTTATAGCGCTCAATCATGCCAGTTATTGGAGGCTGGTTGCTGATCTTTTTGGGGTGATTGAAGAAATAAAAAGCCCCTGCTAATGCAAGGGCTTTGAGTGTGTAAATACAGCCTTTCCAGAAACAGTTTAAATCTTTCAGCATTTCGGTCCGTAGCTAGGCTCTACCCAGTCAGTCCCAGTCCAGCAGGTAACATAACAACCCCCAGCCACTCTCTCCAGCTCTTCTTCAGAAAGCTTTGATCGAACTTCCTTTAAGTCGTCAGCAGAGATGCTAAAGCCAGCATCTTTCGCAATCGCCACAACACCATCAGCATCGGAAGCTGCTTTCAGATTCTCCTGAAGCGTGGTGTCGCCTTTGACCTTTTCGAGGAAGGCTTTGAGTTGCTCTTCTGACATGAGTAGCAGGTCTTTTCAGCAGTCATAGCCACGATGCTTTGAAGTGTCTTTGATTAATACTTACTGCGCTCAATCGTGACGAGTTTTAATATATATATGATAATTATAAGAGTATTTTCCTTGACAAGGTGTCTGGAGAACACAAATTCAGGCCGTGCATTCATTTCCAATGTTTTGCAGCACTAAATTGTGTACTTGAGATGTTAATTAAAATAGATTTGACAAATCGCATCTCTTGCAGTGAAAAGTTCCATCTACGCATTCTGTGCATCCCCATATGCTAAGCCCTCCGCCTGCCAGACCTTCTAGCTCATCTTCCCTGAGTCGACTGATCTTGTCACAAGTGAATTCATGACCGTGTTCTTTAGCGATGCCCACAACATCTTCAGGTGACTTAGCTGCTTTTAGTTTCTCCTGAAGATTGGAATCAGCTTTGACCTTTTCGAGGAAGGACTTGAGTTGCTCTTCTGACATGGTGCTCCTGCTAATAGAGCTGTTGTAGCACTGGTTCAATCGTTAAGCCGCTGGTGGCTCGACTAAGTATTAATTAGTGTCAGGTATTGAAGGCTGATTGATGGTATTTTTGGGGTGATTGAAGAAATAAAAACCCCTGCGGCGTCAGGGGCTTTGGAATGAGTAGGCTTTTAGGCTTTTTCAGCGGGTCTGTCGACCGTGGCAGAACCGATTGCACCAGGCAGAACAGCCCTCCAGCCCCGTAAACCCGCGGCACCAGCCCCAGGAATTCCCTCCAGCCGCGCCTTCTAACTCCTCCTCAGAAATCTCAGATTGAGTTCTTAAGTCGTCAGCAGAAATAGTAAACCCTACGTCCTTGGCTATTGCAACTACTGCATCAGAATCAGCAGCTGCTTTAAGTTTCTCTTGCAAACTGTCGTCTCCCTGGACTTTCTCAATAAATGCTTTGAGCTGTTCTTCTGACATGGGAATTTGATGATTAAGACTAAACAATATGTTCAGCTACGGACTAAGCAGTGAATTCTTATCATAGGGGGGAAAAGGGATACAGCCACCACCAGCCACGCCTTCCAGCTCCTCTTCACTGAGCTGACTCAGCTTATCAGTAGTGAATTCATGACCATGTTCTTCGGCGATAGACACGACTTCATCAGGTGACTTTGCTGCTTTTAGTTTCTCCTGAAGATTGGAATCACCTTTGACTTTGGCGAGGAATGCCTTGAGTTGTTCTAGGGACATGGGTATCGAGAGTCTTTAATGGTTATAGCAACACCCTGCTGCAATATTTTTGGCTAATAATTACTGTGCTCAATCGTGCCAGGTATTGGGAACTATTTAATGGGATTAGTCAGGCTATTGAAGAAGTCAAAGCCATTGCGGCAGGGGCTTTGATAAGTAGATGGGTCAGGATATTTACAGTTTAGTATTCGATGATTAGGCTGGGATGTTTAGGCGAGGTATTCAGCCTTTAGAGGCAGCCCATTCTGGACATTTAGGAATATGACATACTCCATACATGTTCGTGGGACCCGTGTCATTTCCTGTGTATTCACCCCCAGAAATAGCTTCCAATTCCTCTTCAGCGAGCTCTATCTTTTCAATTAAGTCATCAGCATAAATACTAAACCCAGCCTCCTTGGCAATCATAAGAACTGCATCAGAATCAGCTGCAGCTTTGAGTTTCTCCTGAAGGCTGGTGTCGCCTTTGACCTTCTCTAGAAAGGCTTTGAGCTGCTCTTCTGACATGGGTATGAGATCAGTTCAACATTTATAGCAACATTCTGCTGCAGTGTCTTTGGCTAACAATTACTGCAGTCAATCGTGCCAAGGATTGAAGGCTAATATGTGGAGTTATTGGCGTGAATGAATAAATAAAAAATCCTTGGCAATCTTATCAGTAAACTTATTCTGCCTAGCCAAACTTTTCGTAGAGTAAACTTATCAACAAAGTACATTGTGAGTTTTGCTGCACAAACTTACCAACTCAATATCACATCCACCAGCCACTGCTTCCAGTTCTTCTTCTGATGTCTCGGATTGATTCTGGTTTAGGTCGTCAACAGAAAGACTAAATCCCGCCTTTTTTGCAATCGCAAGAAAAGTATCGGAATCACCGGCTGCTTTGAGCTTCTCCTGAAGATTGGTGTCTTCTTTGAGCTTGTCCAGGAAAGCTTTGAGTTGTTCTTCTGACATGGGTATCTGAAGTCTTTAACGGTTATAGCAACGGTCTGTTGCAGTGTCTTTGGCTAATACTTACTGCGCTCAATCGTGCCAGGTATTGAAGGCTGATTTGTGGGATTAGTCAGGCTACTGAAGCAATAAGAAACCCCTGTTTTGGCAGAGGTTTTGATGATGGGTTAGTTCAAAATTCTCCTGGAGAAGGTGGTGCCATAGTGTCTACTCCCAGGCAAGCCTGTCCAGGCTTATAACCGGCCCACCCAGAGCCACCAGCCACGCCTTCCAGCTCATCTTCACTGAGTTGAGTAATCTTATCAGCAGTGAATTCGTGACCGCATTCTTTAGCGATTCCCACAACTTCCTCAGGAATCTTCGCTGACTTTAGTTTCGCCTGAATGGACTGGTCATCCTTGGCTTTGGCAACGAAGGCTTTGAGCTGTTCTTCTGACATGAGTATCAAGTCCGTTGAATAGTTATAGCAATGGTCTGCTGCGGTGTCTTTGACTAACAATTAAAGTGCTCTATCACGCCAGGTATTAAAGGCTGATTTATGGGGTCAGTCAGACCATTGAAGCAATAAAAAACCCCTGTCAATGCAGGGGCTTTCGCGGGTGTGTAGGCTTTAATTTATCTAAGCTTATTGTCCCGACATTCACCCCCACCTATTTTCGTCGGCGGCTCCACCCAACCACACCCTTTACCCCCACAACCAAAAGTACGTCCGCTCCCATCGTAAGACAGGTACCCTCCAGCTGCGCCCTCCAATTCCTCATCTGAAAGCTCTGTGACTTGAGCGGTCTTCAAGTCTTCAGCAGAAATCTTAAACCCAGCCTCTTTTGCAATCGCAAGAACTGCGTTTGAATCAGCAGCTGCTTTGAGCTTCTCCTGAAGGCTGGTGTCGCCTTTCACTTTTTCCAGGAACGCTTTAAGTTGCTCTTCTGACATGGGTATCAGGTCTGTTCAGCAGTCATAGCAACGGTCTAAATCACCATCTAGGCGGGCACCGCTTCCACCCGCCTACCTCCTCCGTATGGGTAGCCCTCTGTTTTATCCCCTCAGCGAATCAACATTGGCTTATACGTCCGCATACCTCCTACATATCGTCTCCGCTTCTCTTCAGCGCCCCACATCAGTGGATGCGCCCCACTTCGCTGTGATTGCCGATAGCTGTGCTGAGCTTGATTTGCGGCAGTCAATACATATCTCACAGCATCAGCAGAATGATCCGGTGCTGTTTTCTCCATATCCTCTGGATTGCGATCATCACTGATGCAATAAGGCAACGTCGCCCACAAGCTTTCGCACCGCTCTGAGATGTACAACCCAGGCTCATCACTGCCTGCCTGATACAGCAACGATTTCATCAGTTGCCAACCCACTGCACGGCTTGATTTAGGTGAACCAGTAACCTCCCAGCCGTATTTCTTGAATTCAGTGCTCAATGTCACTGGATCACTTGCACCGCCAAAACCAAGCTGAGCGGTAACTGCAGAATCCATAATTACCCTGCGATGAGGAATCACCCAATTCGTGAATCCATTGCGCATGTAGAGGTTTTTCACACGCTCCACAAACTGCGGTGCAGTCAATGAACGATCGCCGCGGTTCCATTCCTTTGATCCGTCTGGCTGAATCGAACAGACGTATTCCTCATCGACACACACCCAACTGCCCCTGGCGATATGGCGATCACCGTCCATCATTGGCTCTTGGATCTGACACATCAACACGACGCATGCAGGGCTTGCCGTGCCCCAGTCGCCACCGATCCAGCACCAATGTGCCTTGGTCTTTTCAGTAAACGATCCGCTCTTGTCGGGATACCAAGGGATCTGAAAATCACCCGGCAGCATTGACCGCTCAATGCTCAGGCACGATCCAAAGAATCCAGCAGTAACTTGCCCCCATTCGCCAAGCACTTCAGCGGCAATCTTTGATTCATCGCCAAAGCAACTGGCCCGCAGCTCCTTTTCATACTGATCCGGGTTGCTCAGATACGGGTTATCTCTGAGCGTGGACTTGATCCAAACCGCAGGCTGAGCACCAAAGACCTCACAAGTGAAGATGCGGTTCGGCATCGACTTGGTGACCAGATAATCCCTGATCCACCAGCTGCCAGGGCCAAGCGGGTTGGCCGTTGCGATGAACTTCGGCGGACACGTTGGATCTGTACTCCGCATGCTTGATCTCACCCTCAACACCATCTGCGGATCAGCTTCCTGCCCGAGCTCATCCCATCCGCAGAAATTCAAGTCCTCACCCTGGATCTTGTTAAACCCGTCGTTGCCATCCATGTGGATCAGCTGCAACGTCGCTCCATTGCTCGCTGTCCAACGCCTCTTGGCCTTCAGATACCTGCTGCCAGGCATCATCCGCATGATCTGCTCTATCAGCAGTGTCTCCAGCTTCTGTAAGCCAGCAAGGTCAGCCCTGATCAAGACACCGTTGAACTTCTCCCCATACAGCAACATGTAATAAACAATGATCCACACAAGCAGGATCGACTTGCCACCACCTCGACCGCCTGCCAATACGAGCGTGTTGAGCTCATCAACGCTCTGCAGTAATCCAGCAACTTTTCTCTGCCATGGGCTTAGCTGTATCCCGTTATCCACCTTGAGCTCTCTCTTTGTTTAATGTTAATTGGGCGCTACTGTTCAACGTACACACGCTGATCGCATGAGTCGTGATCCTGAACGCCAGCCAGAACAATTACGTGAATTCAACTTCACCGTAAAGGGAGATGAGCCCTTATCAAGTAAACCTGCTTCCGTACGGCTATATCAGAGTGATGATGATGAGCTCCGCCCGTTAGGCAAACAAATGGCTGAATTCATCCGTGATGCTGTCAGAGAAAAGCTAGATCGACAGCGTGAAGGGCATGCCGCTCGTAAGAGGTAGGCAACACTGAGGCTTCCAAAATGGCAGCGGTGAGCTCAGGCGAAATCGGAGCTTTGCTCTAGGTCTTGCTCTATTTAGCTGCCCTATATCCGTACGACTACAAGCTGGGACAGCTATATGACGCGACTGACCCCCTGCTTAACCAGCAGGAGTGACGTCGACGGTCTCGTTCCACTGCTGAGCAGAGAGCTTGCCTTGTGCATCGCCCTGGCCCAGAAAATCCTTGATCAGGTTGACGTTGACCGCCTGAACGCTCGTATCGGGTGCCAACTGGTTCTGGAGTTGTCGAGCTCTTCGATCGGTGTGTGTGCTCCAGGCGCGCAGCAGGGCTGGATCAACACGGTGCTCCACCGTCTCTTCAATCTGGACACGGCCAACAGGATCAATGATCTGTCTGGTGGTCTTAAAGCCCTCGCCCGTCTGTTTCAGGATCTCCGCTCTGATTGCATCTTCAGCCAACTGCCAACGGCCCTCGCTGACCGCCATCCGCTCTTCGATGCTCAGCTTGTTGACGGGATGAGCCTTGGCTGCCTGCTGGATCATCTGCGTCACCCTCGCTGATGTAACTCCGAGCTCGGCGGCGATTACGTAATGCGGGCGCCCGTTTATATGCATCTCCCAGGCTCTATTCCTCTTGGCTTCAGTCTCTTTTTGTATTGCTCTTGATGCTGGCATTATTAATAAGAACTGGTGTGCTACACACAAATTTAAGACGTTGTAAACCGTTGCGTGAATTCTATCCGCCTCAGTAGGGGGGAGGGGTATACCTATGTATATGCGGGAATGCGGGAAAAAACGGCTGAGAACCATTGGCAGCGCTTAATGGTGACCAAAAAAGCAGAGGTAATCCCGACAAATCCTGCGTAATCCCTAGATATTCCCGATGATGGAGACAAGAGAAAACTAGTAATAGCAATGCTTTATAAAGATATTTTCCTAATTCCTTTTTATATATACTCCTATACGTGTGTCTTAGTGAGCTCGGTAACAGTGCGCTTGCCTTTGGCTGTGAGATGCCAGCTAGAGCCTGTCTTTTTAAGGAAACCGTCTTGACGGAGCTTGGTGAGGTTGTTGCGGATAGTGGATTCATTCCGCGTAGAGAGCAGGTTATGAATGGCGTAACTGGTGGTTGCGGTCCCCATCTGCTCAAGGTCAGAGACGGTGATCAGGATGTCGTCGCGGCAGTTACGGACCAGTTCACCCTCGACAATCTGAAAGCCATCGGGTGCAAGTCGATAAAGAAACTCTCTGGAGACGTATCCACGAAGCTTGTGAGCAATCCAGCGAACGCATTTGGCTCTGTCATCAGAGACAGGTTCAACGCGGAGCTCATGAACGGCGTAGGGAATCTGATTGATGTTCTGGTTGCCGCCTGCCCCGCTGATGCCCTTGCCCTTTGTATTGCCTGAGGGGTGATGGAGATAAAGACCGCTGCAGTGTTTAGCGATCAGGGCTTGAATCAATCGAACGATGGTGTCGACAGGTCCGATACCGAAATCAACGCCAGCAAGGCTCAGGACAGCTTTCCAGCTATCGATGATGACCAGTGCGTAGTTGTTCTCTTCAAGCTCGGTCTTGAGCTCTTGGAGACCTGCTGGCGTGACAGACCATGCACCGATGCCGTCGTGTTCATCAGCACCCCAATGAGTGCAGCCATTAATCCAGCGTGGATCGTTGGCAATGCCGAGATCTTCAGCGGCGTTCTGCCACATGTCGTAGGCACCTGTGCCGCCATCAGAGCCAATGAATAGGACCTTGCCTGTGATGTCTCCAGGGATTTCGAAATCAAGGAGCGGTTCACCTGTAATGGCAGACCATGCGATCCGTACGGCTGCAGTGGTCTTACCGACACCACCAGCACCGAAGAGAACTGCATCACGTTTCCAGGGGAGAAAACCGTGAACGAGCATTTGTTGCTGTTCTCCTTCACGGGTCTGGTTTGGTGATCGACCGCGACGTTTCTTGTTATGGGATTGGCTGATGGCTAGTTTCCAGCGATTAGCCAGAGCGGCGTACATCCGTTCTTCAATGTCGTGTCGCTTCAAGCCACGCCATCCGAGCTCAGCGATCAGTGCCATTTCTTTGGCCCAGGTGTCTTGCGTCAGCAGGCGGAGATCGAGCAGTTCACCGACCTTGCGAGAAATGAGCTCTTCGAGGGGTTCATCGTCATCAACGTGGCTGCGCTGTTGTGAAGACTTGCCATTTCTGGCTGCGGTCTGATCAGCAGTTGAATCAGTGACGTTGAAATCATTCTTGGCGACCTCGAAGAACGTGCCGTCAGTGATGGTGCCGTTAGCTTCACGGGCTTTCTCGACTAAGTCCTCTTCAGCTGCCCAGGCAGGGGAGTGAACCGCCATGGCAGCACCTGCACGATCAGGGCCAAGGATGTGAGCCAACCCCCAGAGCAATCGGAGATATTCATCTCTGGTGTTGGAGCCTGGAGTGCGTGAAGGGATGCGATAGAGCTGATCTAGAGCTCGTTCAGCAGTGCGATCGTTAGCGGGTTGTGGTGATGATTGCTCCAGCAGTGGAGTCGGATCATTTGGCAGCGCACTGATGATGTCTTCACGGGTGTACCTGCCATCGCCGACGTGGATGGTTTCCACCAGAGCGATCGGTTGTTGATCAGGTCCCATGTAGAGGGATCCAGGCAGCCGCATCACGCGTGAAGGGTCATTTACTGACTTATCGCTGCCGAGATAACCAGCGAGCCGCTTCATGTCGGACTGCCAAAGAGCTTTATTGGCAATCGGCGTATCGAGCAGCCAATAGAAGTGGAGGGAGCCACCGCCAGTGCGATTGATGATTGATGGCTCTGGCAATCCTGAGTCGTTTACACGCTGCAGCTGATCGGCTTCTGCGGTGCCATCGAATTCCGCGAAGTAGGCGATGCATTCAGTGATGGATGCTTTGTCATCACCACCGCGATTGATGACGAGATAAATGCCTAAACCATCGCTCCGAGCTTTCAGGACACGATCACCAGAGCCTTCACCGTTGATCTTGCGAGCTCTTAGCTGCCTCTTGATTTCTGGTGGCGTGTGTTTATGGGGGAACGCGCGGAAGCGAGCATCACCGTTCTTGCCAAGCAAGTCGAGAAATGTCTTAGCTGCGTTTAGATCAGGCTTGAGCTCAGACATTAGTAATCGGATCCAATACGTTCAGCGGCCAGGACAAATCGATCCACTTGATATGAAGCCGTACGGCTACATTCAGGACTTGAAAGGATTAACGACTCCACCTGATCTGCGATTGATTCGCGCAGCAGGTGCGTTATCGGGAGTTGCCTTGTACAATTTCTCATGAGTGGCCTAAGTGCTGGCTGCTGTTCTGCTGGTGGTCTGCGGGGTATGGCTGGGGAGCTATGACCGCAGGCTTCCTTTTGGATTAGTGAACGCCGAGTGGCTGCGTGGGGCTAATGCCACGACGTTCCAGATATTCGTGAAGAGCGTGTCTGATCACGACCGAGAGATCTTGCTTGCTTGCTTTGGAGAAATCGCGCAGAGCATGATCAGTCTCGACCTGCAACTTGAAGGTGTTGCTGACGCGGACTAGCGGAGCAAATTGTTTTTCGTGCTGCTTGTATTCAGCAGGAGAGACGCAGTTCATATACGACTGGGGAGCACGTATTACTCATTCAAATTAGGGAGGTAAAAGTGAGTTAAAACCCCTCCGCAGGCGGAATGGAGAAATTGCCAAGTCTTGCTATAGCAAGCAATAACAAATTCCCAGACTTGTGATGAGAGAGTACGCCTGCAATAAGCCCAGCTAATGATGCACCCGTACGGCTACAGCGTGTTTACACGCTAGGAATTGTGTATGCTGCTGAGGAAGGGCAAGCCCTTCACAGTCACCTTGCACCCCCATGGTCCGCAAATCGCCAAAGCTGCTCTCTCGTGATCAGGATGCACTCCTGAGGACAGAGTTACTGCGACTAGCTGCTGAGCTCCAGCCCATCACCGTCCGTGGTCTCTACTACCAGGCGGTGGTCTCCTCATTGCTGGATTACATCAGCAAGGACAGCATGGGCAGCACCGTTAATTACGACCTAGTCCAGCGTCGCGTTCTGGACCTGCGTAAATCAGCCGAGCTGCCTTGGAATTACATCGTTGATGAATCCCGCGCCAGTTATGGCGTCAATCGTTGGAACAACCCTGCTGGCTTCGCTGAGACTGCGCCATGGTTTTACAGGCTTGATTTCTGGCGTGAGCAGAATCAACGGCCACTGGTGTTAGTCGAAAAGGCGGGTCAGATTCCTGTCTATATGCAACATGCTCGCGGGCTTGGTGTTGATGTAGCGGCCTGCAAGGGTTACGGATCGGCCAGTTACTTGCGGTCGGTTGCGCTCAGCGTGAATGAGCACATCTGTGAAGGGCAAGCCATTCACCTGCTGGTCTGTGCTGACTTCGACCCCAGTGGTGATGATTGGCCACGGGCAGCACTGGAGGAGATTCGATCTCATGTGAGCAACCCTGATCTGATCACGATGCAACGGGTGCTGGTGACCCGTGATGACCTTGATGGCTTTGGCGCTCAGGTTGCGTTGAGGGGTGACAACAAGAACGACAGCCGCACTAAGCGATTCTTAGAGCGTCATGGCTTCTCGCCTGATCAAGAGGTCTGCGTGGAGATGGATGCAATGTCTCCTGCAGTGGCTCGTGATCGAATCGAAGCGGCAGTGATGGGGATGTTCAGCGGTGATCTCGAAGCTGAGGTGCAGCTGCAGCAGGAGCATCGCGATCGGATTGTGCAGGTGCTTGAAGGATTGGTGTGAAAAGGGGGGCTGCCCCCCCTGATCATTCATCAACCATCACCCTTGGCCGCAGCCGTTCGGACGTCTTCAGCTGAGGTGTTGGCGTTGTGCTGATCAAGCATCCGCTTGGCGATCTGCAGGCACTTGAATGCCTCGCCCAGATAACGCTTTTGGTTTTCATCAGCGTCAGGGTGAGCATCGGGATGCAGCACTGATGCACGGTGCTTCCACACCTCTTTCAATGCACGCTCCCAGCTGTCGGTCTCTGGTGTCGGGAGATTGGCGCGTGAGGCAGCAGCGCAGAGCTCATCCAGCAAATCAGGCCGTCGTTGCGACACACCAAATAACATCACCACCAGTGCTTCAAGATGGTCCTGTGGTGGGTGATCGAGGCCCGTATGCAGTCGCATCTGACGTCCGAGCTCATCAGTCCAGACGGGCAGCGGCGGTGTCTGTGTTGGCTCGGGATAGTGATCCCTTGATGCTGTGGCTCGGCCCTTGCCACCACCTCCAGAACCGCCAGTGGCTCTGAATTCAGGGATCATCACCACAAGGCGATCAGCTGTTGTGCAGGTGCCGCAGACTAGTTCTGCTGCAGCCCTAGCCCATGCCTTCTGACCGCAGCTGGGGCATTCAAAGCGGACTTTGTCGAGACCCTTCGCACGACCCCTGCCTGATCCATCGCGAGCTCTTGCCACGACATCGCCTCTAATTCAGAGGCATGCGTACGGAAGCATCGAGCAAACAAACCATCGGGGTCGATGGAGTGTGTTGCTGGCCCGCGCCACGTAGCTCCAACCCTGATCGGTGGGAGCCCGAGATTATTCATCACGTTGCGCCATTCAGGACCGTGGCCCCCAGTGGCAGCTTTGTGATTCACCACCTCACAGACGTATTGATGGCACTGCTCATGAACGAGCGTTGACAGCAGTTCGATCAATGGGCGATCGATCGCAGTGGTGGAGTTCAGGGTGATGCAGTCCAACTGGCGGCCATCGGCATCAATGAACTTGTTAGGGCTATAAAACCCGTTGCAGCCCTTCTTGTTCTGCAGCCTGAGCATGGTGCTCGGCAGCTGGTTATTGAAGAGCTCACGGTTAAACAGATCAGCTGCTGCTTGCAGTCGTCTGGCAGTCGCTAACGCTGGTGATTCCTGAAAAGAAACATTTTGAGCGTTCTTTCTCGCGAGGGTTGTCATGCATTGCCCTCCCGCTGGAGCTCACGGATCACCTGATCAGCTCTTGCTTCTTGACGGGCTTTCATCCCCCGTTCATGAAGCATTGATCGGATCGTTTCCACATCCCAGAGGACGGGACTGTTGGCCGTGTCGGTCTTGAAGCGATAGTGCTTGCCACCTTCAAGAAACCCGCCGTTGATGTCGCGTTTGCGCTTCAACGTGCAGGGGGCGATCCCTAATGAACGGGCCGCCTGTGTGGTTTCAAGCCACGATGAATCAGTCATTGGTGCCCTCCAAACGAGAGCTCTACGGATGAAGGATGTCCACCCTGCGTAGGCGTACTAGGTCGGCTCTGGGAAAAGCTCTCCGAGGTTGACCGTTTCGTTTTCAATTGGCTGCCAAGGGACAGCAGTGACGTCGGGGTTTTTGAGTGGTCCCCAGATCCGCTCGAAGTAGGCGCTGGTTTCTGGGGAGTTTTCTGCTGGTGTCGCGGATGCTCGGTAAGCATCACGGGCTTCCTGCTGCAATGCAGCCGAAACCCTTCCTTCAGCTTCTATCAGTCGCTGCTGCAAGGCATAAAGGCGAATTCCAATCTTGTAAGAAAGAAGATCTCCGTTACGAGGTCTGCCTGGGGAGTGCTTATAACGAACCCTCGGGGAGGGTTCATAGATAAGGCCGAGGGCGTAATCGAATCGAACCTTACGGATTGCCGCAGCCTGATCTCCAGTCCCTTTGAAAAGGGGGCGTTGTTGCTTTCCACGAGGAATCGGCTTATTTAGCCAATCCTCCATTTCTGAAGAAAAGCACACTGAAGATGACAGCAGCTGCAATTCAGACAACTGAAGAATTGATGGAAGGTTTATCTCTCGATCACGGCCCAGGAGCTCTGGGGAAGCGCGATGAGGTGCTCAAGAAGAACACTGCAAGTAGTTTAAGCACGCTATGGCTTGCTTATGCAAGACCCATCACACCATTGCTGGTGTCAAGCTATTTCTGCGCGTGGTGGAGCTTTCTGGCGCCCTGATTGATCACTAAGGGGTGCCGTACGGGTGATCTTCTTCACTGCATCACGCAGACCCTGTTGATCAGTCCAGCGTCCGTAATGGCGATGGTGAGTGTTAGGCGTATGGCCCAGCAACGCAGCTGCATCACGGACTGACAGGGGTGTGGCGTATCCCTTGTGAGCTCTCCATGCCCATCCATGCCGCAGGCTGTAGGGCGTCAGATCAGGAGTCGTTGCAACTAACGATTGCCAATACGGGTATCGATCCAACAGCTGTCTGAATGCATCTCCAACCTTCTTAAATTCGCCGCTGTCGATTGCCGTACGGACTGCACGCGGCAGCTTGAGCTGACCCAGCTGATATTGCGCCAATGCCCGAGCTCCGTCATCACGACCGTCGAGCTCCAGTGCAATCACCAATCGCGGCGGCTTCTGTTTTTTCATGCTGCTTTTATTGCGTTTGACGTTGCTGCGCACCATCAGTTCGCCGTCTTCAACATCTAAAGCTGCAAGTTCTGCTGGTCTTAATCCAAAGCATCCGACCAGAGCCACCGCCATCCAGAGCTCATGCTTTTCATCAGCAATCAATGCATCAAGCAATGCCGCCAATTGCTCTGGCTTGATCGGGGGAGTCAGATTGTCGTCAGCTTCATCTGAAGTGCCGATCAGCACGTCTCGATCCTCCCCCTCCAGAGGTTTCCACCGAGCAGGCGCACCACACTTGTCGATCGCGTAATTCAGGAAAGCGGCCACGTCTCCTAAGTGACGCTTGCGGCCTGAACCACCTGGAGCACAACCATCAAAGAAGTTGCGGGCGTACGCCTGCATCAGAGATGAGCCATCTGTCGGGCGTGGGGATGCTTCGAAGAGAGAAACAGCATTTCTGACGCGCTTGCTGGTGTCGGCCATGGTCGTGCCACGGCGATCGCTGCGGGTCTCCAGAAATGCATCGGCAGCAGCACTCCAATCGATGGCACCTGCCACCACACCCTTGCCAGTCACCACACCAGCAACTTGCTGCGATCGGCGGTGCGCTTCACGCAGGCTGATGTCGTGTTCATTCATCCGTGCGGCCAGGACGCCAACGGCATTAGTGATCGCGGTGGCAGAGCTCGGAGCCCATTCAATTTCCAGCATCACGCTGGACTTCTTTCCGTCCTCATATCTACGGGTGAGCTTGGTGCCGCTGCTCTGCGGATAAAGCGTCCAGCCAGTCCCGTGCTCACGTTTTATCTGGCGGCGCAGATCGTGATCCCAGGTGCCTTGCTCAGTGAACGTCTTTGGCATTTGCTCTATCGCCCTGCACTACGCAGGGGGTCATTCATAGAGCAAAAGGTAGAGCAAAAGTGCTCTATTTGGCTACGGCATGCCGTAGCAAGCCTGAACAAAAAGAACGCCCACCAGCTCAAAAGTCAGTAAGCGACTGTGAAATTCCAGTGGAGCCAAGGAGACTCGAACTCCTGACCCCCTGCATGCCATGCAGGTGCTCTACCAGCTGAGCTATGGCCCCAATAACGCAGACAGGGATTAAACCCGGCCTTTGTCGTGTAGCAGCTTACAACGACAGCGGCCCCCGCTAACCATCAATCACATCTGTCGCCATACGGCAGCCAGTTTGCCCTGAACCTGCACCTGATCGGCTGGCAACTCAATCGGCTCGTAGGCAGGATTCGCTGCTTCCAACCGAACCGTGAGGCCATCGCAATGAAAATGCTTCAACGTGGTTCCACTGCCAGGAACCAACGCACTCACGATCGTGCCTTGACGCAGACGAGCCGCATCAACGACCGGTTCCATCAGAACCACATCACCGTCGGCGATATGGGCATCCACCATGGAGTCACCATTCACCGTTAGCGCGAACAGACCACGGGTTTCAAGAACAGGAGCAAGATCCAATCGATCTTGGATGTCGTCAAAAGTCTCAACCAGGCCACCAGCCGCAACAGCACCGAGCACCGGAATTCCGGAGGCAATCCCTCCAAGCAGCTGAAGGGTGCGAGCCTGACCCTCCTGCCAAGTGATCCAGCCTTTCTGCTGTAGGTGCCGTAAACGACTCTGAACAGGAGCAGGTGAACGCAAACCCATGGCCTGCATCATCTGACGAATGGACGGACTGTGATGATGGCAGCCGATGTAATCAGCAAGCCACTCATAAAGCTCTTGCTGAGCAGTCGTTAGCGGCTCGGGAGTTCCAGCAGACACCGGCAATTCATTTGTTCGTCAATACATGTGTACCGGTCATCACCCAAGATGGCAAGGGCTCAGTCGGGCGCTGGCAAAGCACAGATCCAACGAACCTTGTCCGAAGTGTCCTCACGCCCGACGTAATCAAGCCATTGCCCCTGAGCACTGCTGCGCTGCAGCCTTTGCTGATTACAGAGTGCACGCATGCGCAGTTCACGCACCTTCCAAACATCCTGACCCTGACGGCGCATCAACAGCGCAGCATCAAATTCCACACCGCTTGGTGTCCGGGCAGGATTACTGAGATATTCCCCGGCTTTCAGGCTTGGCGAATCCATCGCCTCCATGAACAACCAGGTGCGCTCAGACAACTTGCCCGAAGCCTGAAGGGACTGCCGAGTCTGCGACCAGAACGGCGGTTCCGGAGACGGTGACCAACTTTCCGCATACGCAGCAGCACTGCCAATGGTGAAGGTCAGCGCGAGAGCGCCGAATCGAACCAGGTTGCTCACTACTCAGTCTGCACCTACTGCTCAGTCTGCTCCTGTGGACGCTCAGACCGTTGTTTGATCAGTTTCGCCAATATCTCCAATTTGGCATTTTCAGACTCCGAAGCTCTCGACGCCATCCAGGTACTGGCAACTTTCATTTGCGTGACCTGTTGCAGCAAGGAAAGTGCTGTTTGCCTGAGGGTTTCGATGTCATCGCATTCGCGGATGAGCCGTCCCCATCGTTCGGTTTCAAACGACTGTTCAAGCCCTTGCTGAAGAGGATCGATGCTCAAGATTCAGCCTCCCAAGTCAGCATGGGATCGGGGTCACCATTAGAGATGGCACGAGCACGAACGTAGAAAGCACTTTCAGTGTCGCCGGCAGCTTCAAGGGAGTCGAGAACCTTTTGCCAGTTGTCTCGTTCCTGCTGATCCATGGGTCATATCTGGAATGCAGTGACCCTAAAGGTCTTTCAAAAAAAACAGGGTCTGATCAGCCACTGTTTTCCACTCAGCATCGGCGGTGATCACGTGACCACTGCCCTCCAACCAATGCACCTGCACATGCTCGGAGCCGGTTCGATGCAGGAGTAACTCCACGCCTCGGCGCGTGATCACCTTGTCGCGCGTGCTGGCCATCACCAACAAGGGTTGATGCAGATTGCCGAGATGCCTGCGAGTGGAGGCGATAAGAGCCAGCACACGCACGCAGCAACGACTCGGCCAGCGTGGATACTTCCAGAGACGCTCAGCTGTTGCGGGATCCACGAAATCGTCGGCAGGCCGAGGCACCGAAGGCAGAAGCAGGGACAACAGCGGGGCAATCAGCGCTCGAGGATCGCCACTCACGATCGGTGGTGAGTAAGCAATCACTGCTTCAACGCCCGGACGCCGTATGCCGGCCTGAATCGCAAGGATCGAACCCAACGACAAGCCGGCAACCACCACGCGCTTGCCGTGATCGAGAAGCCGGTCAACGACGCCATCGACCTGCTCCAACCACTGGCTGGGCTGCACAGGCATCAGATCCTCAAGACAAGTTCCATGGCCGGCAAGCAGCGGCGCTTCCACACCAAAACCCTGCTCATGCAGCGCCTCAGCGAGCAGAGAAAGTTCCGCCGGTGCTCCGGTGTAGCCGTGCAACAACACAACAGTGATTGGCCCACCCGGCATCGAGAACGGTTCAGGAGAAGCGGCCATCACCTCAGCGAACAATGCGGTGCCTGGATTCTGGCGAACCCATGAGCCTGCATCAGCGGGGAAGACAATGTTGCGACTGAGGTCCAAGCCGCCATGACAGGAGCCACCACTCTTGCTATCTCCAACAAAGGGTTTTCAGCTGTAGATGCAATCCATGCAACGACTCACCAAGCTCGCATCAATCCTGCTGATCTTCAGCGCCATTGGATGCGGGAAGGAAGCCGTCACCGGCAACGCTGCGACAGAAAAAGGCACCACTGAAAAAAGCGCCACTGAAAAGGCTGTCAGCACCCAGGGAGTCACTGAAAAGAACGTCGCCGACAACCCTCTCACCAGCAAAGCGATCGATTCAGACGATGCGCCGTCAGAAAACAAGCAAGCATCCCAGCCCGTGCAGGGCCAGGCCTCCTGGTATGGCCCTGGTCACTATGGAAACAAGACAGCAAGCGGTGAAATTCTCAAAAAAGGAACGATGACAGCCGCGCACAGCAGCCTGCCGATGGGAACCAAAGTGAGAGTGACACGCCTGGATAACAACAAAAGCGTGACTGTTGTGATCAATGACCGCAAACCGTTCAAACAAGGCACCGTGATTGATCTTGCCCATGGCTCAGCCACAGCCCTCGACGTAGACGACGAAGGCAAGACATCCGTTGAGGTCGAAGTGCTTGATTGAAAGGAAGCAGAAGCCATGAAGGCAAGTTCAATCGATCCATGGATATCGGAATGGTCACTCAGATCGCTCAAGCATCAAACACCAGGACAACCTGCGCGAAAACAAAATACAGAAGCTAAGGTTTAAGAAACTGGAGCTTGCAGTGGCAAATTCTGGACTCAATTACTTACTACAGTTCAGCAAAATACAAACAGGTGAAACCATTGGCAACATTGAAGCAAAAGACTTTTCAGTCATTAAAGACGGGTCTCAGATGGGTCATTTGATTATTAGCTGCCGTTGTACGAAGTACAATAAACAGTTCAATATTGCGGCAAGCAATCTGAACTGGAAAATCAAAAAATTCCTCAAGGGATCGTTACAATCACTTGATTATTCAACTGTTCAGCACCGCCGCAAAGAGTGATACCAGCTCCAGGTTCGTTCATGACGGATCGCAACACCTGGCAGGAATCACTCCAGAAGAGCAATCACCAAACCGCCTCACAATGGGTCCAGCCAATGTGCTGAAGCTCTTTATATAACGAGATGGCGTCTTCGTAGCGCATATTTCTGCGTGACTTCAACATTGCAGGCTGGTCTCGAGACAACCTCCGGCCGTGGTCAACGAGTACCCGCACATCCTTGTGCCCACTCTGTGGCTCCCTGTGAAAGCGCACTGCCCAGTATTTTTGTGGATCCTTCAGCCAACCGTCCGTCATCAGTTGATTATTCAGCAGAAACGGTTTCTAACGAGTACGAAGGGCAACCGCTTGAATTTGTAACTGCAGGAATGACTTCCATTAGCTCTTTACAAATTCTTCCAAAACACCATATCTGGAGAAAACGAGAGCTAACGGCTCGAAAACTCCAGCAATAGCGTCTTTTCACAGCAACCACCAGCCAAAGATGCCACCGCAACTGCCGGAAAACACGCCCGAATAGGACCATTTCACGACGAACTGACACCCGGTTTTTGGCGGCACCGGCATGATCTGTCGAATTGAGAAGACATGGACCTAGCACCATGGCCAAGCGGCAAGGCAAGGGCCTGATCAGCGCCAGGAAGATCAATGGTGAAGCAGCTCAAAACCAGCTGGCTCAATGCATCAACTGTTCACCTGCGGGAGAGCAATGAACAATGTCGACACGGCGAAGACCGAGAGAGGAGACAGCACGGGTTGAGCAACCGAAGAAAGGAAGTGGTCTTGCAGCGGTGAAGCTGAAGGAGCACCTATCACCGCCTATTGCCATTAAGACAACCCGAAGCGGTACATCTTTGGCCAAACCATCAAAAATTCACCCAACCAGAGTGGGCACAACGATCAGAACTAATCAAAAAAAGACTAAACAACAGCAACAAACTGATTCTCAGACCGCAAGAATACAGACACAGACATCAACTCATTAATCCATTTCCCATGAAACCAACACTGTCCACCAGCGCCCATCAAAACAACCATTCATACCTTCACAGACGACAGCACACACCTGATTTTTTTCAGGAGTACAACACTTGAACAGACACTGACTCCAACATTAACCCGAGAAGAAATCAGCAGCGAAAGCATGAATCAAAACCTCGCCCATGCCATTAAGCATCATCAATGGATTCGCCAGAGAAGGATTGACAAGGCAGAGTTGCTCCAACTAGTTGCCCCAACTTCTGACCACCTGTTGAACCAATTCCCTGATTCGTAGAATTAAAGCCAATGAAACATTCCTTCAACTTAGGACGCTGTCATTGAGTCCTATTTGCATTGATTGACTGCGCAACGCAAGCATTATCGACAGACGCGGAATAGGGGATCGGTACTGAAAGGTTGTGAAGGGTAATTTCCTCAGATACATCCACCATCTCTCCACCGACAAAAGACCTCATCACCCAGATCAAGGGCAACTGCACTCCTGCTCACAGGGGTGATCTCCACTTCAATCAGACCGAAGTCCAAGCTCCGCAAGCCCCTAAGCGCATTCAATGAAGGTCCACATCAGAACATGACGCTAAGCAAGGGTGTGATGCCTCTCGCGGCTGGGCAAGTCAGCATGCCTCCAACCGCTAACAGTCGGTGGATGAGCGCAAGATTGGAGAACTCCGCAAGATGCGCGTTCGTTTACCGATGTTGGTGAGCACCCATCTCGATGCGATCAATCACAGAACACTTCGCCCATCCATCGGAGAAGTCGTCATGCAACAAGGCACTCTTGCGGAACGTGTCTTGGTAGTCCGGGCAGGAGAACTCAGCGTTCAGCGAACGGAAGCCGGAGGCCAACCTCGGCTCATCGCCACGGTTGGCCCCGGCGAAATGGCTGGAGAGATGGCCTTGATGGGCGACCAAACTCACAGCGCCACTGTCACTGTGAGCCGTGGGCCTGCTGAGCTATTGGAGGTGAAAGCAGATGACCTGCTGCAAGCAGCTGTCTACGACAGCGACCTGATCATTGAACTCCTCGCTCTGAGCAGTCACCGCTGCAGGGAAACCAGCCGCCATCTTGCCCTGATCCTTGAATCCCTTGATGCACTGAACACACAAGATCATTCAACCTTGAAGCGGTGCTGTGAAGAGCTGGACAAGGACTACGGACAATCCCTTTCAGGCAGTGCAGATCTTCTGCAACAACTGGCAGAAAAGATTCAAGCAGTGCAACCTGAAGTGGTGAGACACACCTCAGATTCCCACCCACCCAATACCTAACGGCTGAGTCGAAAACTGATCGCAAATGGATCAGTGAGAGCCCGCAGGCAGTGGCCAGCGGCAAGAGCCATCCAGAAACCTTTGACGATCAACTTTCCATTGTTCTGGACATTAAGCAATCCAAAACCAGCCGCTTTGAATTCAATTCTCCAGTGATGGCGTTGAAAGTCGTGAGTCCTCGCAAAAAACTTCAAGCGATTAGTGCAATACATTTCATCACGGATTGGAGAATATCGATTTGGCTTAGAGGTTTTCACTGAGGATGAACTTGCAAGTTGTCGAAAGCTGCATCACCCCGATCGGTGCTCAACTCTGCTCTTAACCATGAACCATTGCCATTTTCATCAACAGACACAGCTGAAATCATTGAGGCGTAACGGCTGACCACCATCTCTTGCTTCACAGTGATCCCAGCAATGAAGATGAGATCGACCGTGCGTCACTCACTATGGAATGGATTATCCGCCCTATCCGTGCCGCCTTCTTCGCCGATGAGCAGGCGTTCAACTGGATTCAGAAAAAACTGGGGCTATCGAACTATCAGATGGCAGCACTTGTTTGGCTCAAAGGCCTGATCCTTGGCTTACTGCTTGGATGGTGGTTGCTCTAAGTCGCTACGGATCCTGAACTGGCTTGACTAACAGTCGTAAATCAGCTCCGACTGCTGTTCACGCCTGGTTCCGTCGCTTTCCTTCATTTGAGACTCTTCGTAGTCAATGGCCCTCAAGGAACAAGCCGGTGCTCGATAGGGCTGACGTTTGCCGTCGGTCATTTCTGTGCCGATTGACTGGGCCGAAGCCGTGCAGATCACAGTCAAAGATGTGTCGCGACACTCTGTTGATACCCACGAACGGCGGGCATGTCAGCTCTCATTTGTACGTTCCATCACGCGAGAGCATGAATCGAGAGCAGCGACTCCGACAATCGTGATCACCACTCAGCTACAGCACAAGAAGAGTCGCCTTGAAATCTGATCCTTGACGAGGACGGGCACCTGCCGGCACTCTCCTCGCCTGAGCGATCTCAGCGGCAAGGGCTGAAAGGGCTGAAAGGGCTGAAAGGGCTGAAAGAGCTGAAATATTGGCAAAGCCGGACAATTGCCAAACAGGCGTCAACCGATCGTTACGTTCGTTAATATTTCAAAAGCAACCGGTAGTTCCATGACTTCCTCATCCTCCAACACCCCTGATCCGCAAAAGGTTTTCAGCGAAAAGCTCAACGGGCGAGCTGCCATGCTTGGCCTCATGATTGGCCTGGTCGTTGAAGCCGTTACTGGCAAAGGAATCATTCAACAGGTCTGGGGTTTCAACGAATCAACCAAAGGAATCGATTTCTCTGGTCTTCTCAGCTTCTTCAGCTGACTTGTTCAGCAACGCAGGCCTCAACGCGGCTTCGATCGGCCAATTTCATCGGGCACGACAACTCCAAACTGAACTCACCCTGAGGCTGGAGCAACCAGCCTCTTTTTTATTGAGCTTGGCTCACTGAAACCAATTTTTAGTGCATAGCGTGCGAAAAGTTGGCGGTTCTGATTCGGCAAGTCCTCATGAAGATGTCTTGGGTTTTCCTTCGATCAAGGCAAAAATTGAATCCTGCTAATCCAAAACAATCAAATGATCGAAACCGTCGTCTGCACACTCGACATCAGCAACTCTTTTACGGAGTTTGCCGACAGATTCGATCACGAGGAAGCAGCTGGGCGAGAGGCCAAAGGCATCAAAGTGCTTTATCGCGGGGTCTGCAGAGAAAATCCTTCCAAAGTTGTGATCATCGTCCAAACCGAGACGGGTGTGATTTCAAGACATATGCAAGAAAACACTTCGCGGTTCATGCGTAACGGTGCGCTGATGGACACAGCTGTCGCAACTGCGTATCAGGAAGGCTGCTAGCCATAGAAGACACGAACTAAAAGAGACGGATTGGCTCATTACCAGCGCTCCTCACAAAGCCATTACCTGCAGAAACCAATACCCTCTCTGGCAACGATTTCTTCCGTGACAAAGAAAGCTAAACATTTAATAAGCTGGCTTATTGTTGATTTATGAAGCGTTGCGCAAGATTGAACATTAATTCAGCGCAAATGCTTCTTTTGGTGCGATTAATTTTAACAAGGGGTCTATTCTCTAATGGCTTTTGCTGCCTCCAGAAATCACCAAGGCTTTTATCCAATAAACTGAGAGGACTGCAAATTAATTCCATGGAAAACAAAGTTACCGATAACACTGTTCAAGCGTTAGACAACGAGGCCGCAAACGACGTAAATCCAACAGTTCTGATTGGAATTTTTATTGCTGTAAGCACCTTTTTCATTCTTGCATCGACAATAGGATCTGTCGTAGAGAGTTTTTCATAACGGCAAAGAGAGAAAACAAGGATCTTTATACGAGCCAGTATCTATCGCCGAATCATGATCAGCCGGCTCAAGAGCGGCAGTTTTCATATGTCATTGACCCACACATCTCACCAGTGCCTGCATATGGCAATGGTTGAAAAGCTTGCTCAAAGTTTCTTACCAAGTGATCGAGTCAAATCATCGTGAATATTAAACAAAAGAGTCGGCTGCCATTACTTGGATCAAGTTCTAACACGTGAATTTATATCGCAGCAAACAAAGCCAAGAAGAAAGCATCACGTACATGGTTGTTTTTACAAGGTTTTAAAACCAATATCCAACTCCGACAAGCACTGAGTTTTCTTATACAATCTATATTGATTCTGTGCGACCTGCAGACCGTTGCTATGACCACTAAACACAGCACAGGATCCTAGTGACTGAAGAACAAGCCAATAAGGACAGCAAAAAGCTGTCAAAGGAAGAACTCAGAGGCATAGTTAAGCTGTCTAATGAAGAACTGAAAGGGATCAGTGGCGGTGGTGCCTCAAGAATGATGCAAGTCAAAGAGTCGATTATGAAAAAATAATCGACGAACGCCTCCTAATAAAATCGATGACTTCACCATCACGCAATCACTAATGTCCCTAGAGCAACTCAGGGCTTTCCTCGCCAAAGCAAAGAGAAGCTAAAAGACTCTCAATTACCTCATGAAGTAATAAAAATCGCTAAAGAACATGGTCATGAATTAACTACTGATAAAATAATCTTGCTGAGCGAAAAGAGCTGGAACACCTAGCTGGCGGCGTGGCGGACTGCATAATTGTCATGACTCAAATCAATGAGTGGTGAGCAGAGACCAACTCATGCCGTAATTACTAAGGATCCAATAACTCTGACTTTGGCGGATAAGCCCCTTCCAATAATCGCGATTACTTCTTTATTCAACCAGTCCAAAAGGCCACAAACTAGCTTCTGAAACATGAAACAATTTTGCGATTAATTCATAAGCAAGCAGCAAGCATTAAACACTTAATATAACAATTAGCGGATTCAAGTTCGGGATTTAGCTTTCAGAAAATACCGAAGAATTTTGAATCATTGCCTAAAGTCCACCCAGCAAGGCCGCTAACAAAGCTTGTTGCGCATGCAAGCGATTTTCTGCTTGATCAAAGATCCGACTGGCGGAGTCCTCCATCACCCCCGCACTGATCTCTTCACCGCGATGGGCAGGAAGGCAGTGCAATACGATGGCGCGCGAGTCGGCTTTGGCCAACAGTTCTTCATTCACGCAGAACCCCTGGAAGGCTTTTTCCCGCTCCAGCTGCTCCTGTTCCTGCCCCATCGAGGCCCAGACATCGGTGTAGAGCGCCTGCGCACCCGCAACAGCAGCTGATGGATCACTGCTAACGCTGATCTCAGCACCGCCAATCGCAAGGGAGCGGGCCTGATCAAGCACGCCTGGTAGTGGCTCAAATCCATCAGGACAGGCGATGCGCACATTAACGCCCAACAAAGCGCCACAGAGCATCAAGGAGTGCGCCACGTTATTGCCATCGCCTACGTAAGTCAGCGTCTGACCTTGGAGTTCACCGAAGGCTTCTTGCATGGTGAGAAAGTCGGCCAGAGCCTGGCAGGGATGCTCCAGATCGGTGAGAGCATTGATCACCGGAATCGAGGCCCAGTAGGCGTAATCGGCAAGCTCCTGCTGGGCGAAGGTACGAACTGCCAGCACATCACAGAAACGACTCAACACTCTGGCGGTGTCTTCCAGTGGCTCCCCACGTCCCAACTGGGTGACCTGGGGATTGAGGTCCACGGTCTGTCCGCCCAGCCTGGCCATCGCCACCTGGAAGCTGACGCGGGTACGCGTGGAAGCCTTGGTGAAAATCAGGCCCAGCACGCGGTTGCCGAGATCAATTCGGCGGTCACCACTCTTGAGCTGGCAAGCCAACTCAAGCAGTGCCGCTGTCTGCTCAGCTGTAGTGTCCGCCGAAGAGAGGAAATCTTTGCCGCTCAGTGCCGAGAGGACGGCAGCAACGCTGGTGGTGGCGGACGTCATGGACTGAGTTCAAAGGAGTGTTATGGGGGACAAACAGTGAATCCGTCAAGCCTCAGGCAGCAATTGCCTCAGGCATGACGCTGGCATCAAGCATCTCTTTAAGCTCATCGCCTTCAATCACTTCCTTCTCCAGAATCTTCTGTGAGATGGTTTCCAGCAGAGCCATGTTCTGACGCAGGATCGTGAGGGCCTGGTCATGGGCAGTATCAACAAGAGCACGCACCTCCTTGTCGATGGCCTGAGCCGTGGCATCACTAACGGTGCGGCGAGGATTGTTGCCCCCACCGAGGAAGCGACCTCCGCCCTGTTTATCGTAGGCCAGTGGTCCGAGAGTCTCACTCATACCGTAGGTCCCCACCATCTGCTCAGCAATATCGGTAGCTCGCTGCAGATCGTTGGATGCACCAGTGGTGACCTTACCGAACACCACTTCCTCCGCAGATCGTCCACCCAACAGCGTGGCGATCTGACCCTGCAGTTCTTCCCTGGAGTTGAGGAACCGTTCCTCGGTGGGGAGCTGCAAGGTGTAACCAAGCGCGCTCATGCCCCGGGGCACGATCGAGATCTTGGCCACCTTGCTGCCACCAGGCATCAGGTGACCGACGATGGCGTGGCCCACTTCGTGATAAGCCACCACCTTCTTTTCGTCGTCCTGGAGTAAACGGCTCTTCTTCTCCAAACCAGCGACGACCCGCTCGATCGCTTCACCCAGATCCTGTTGCTCAACTTTGGTGCGCTTGGCACGGGCCGCCAGCAGCGCGGCCTCATTCACGAGGTTGGCCAGGTCCGCACCAGCAAACCCGCTGGTGGCCTGAGCTATGCGGTCGAGGTCGACACCTTCTGCCAGCTTCACCTTTTTGGCGTAAATCTCCAAAATCGTCTTACGACCAGAGAGATCAGGGCGATCCACAAGCACCTGGCGATCGAAGCGACCGGGACGCAGCAGAGCTGCATCCAGCACTTCTGGCTGGTTGGTGGCTGCCAGCACAATCACCGGTTTGTCTTTGGAAGCGAAACCATCCATCTCAGTGAGCAGCTGATTGAGGGTCTGCTCTCGTTCATCGTTGCCGCCGACAACACCCATGGAACCGGAACGACTCTTACCGATGGCATCCAGTTCATCAATGAAGATGATGCAGGGAGCATTCTTCTTGGCCTGCTCAAACAGATCGCGAACGCGCGCGGCGCCAGCGCCAACAAACAGCTCCACGAATTCCGAACCGCTGATGATGAAGAAAGGCACGCCCGCCTCTCCAGCGACAGCTTTGGAGAGGAGTGTTTTACCGGTGCCGGGAGGGCCCACCAGCAACACACCCTTAGGAATGCGGGCACCGATTTCGGTGTAGCGATCCGAAGACTTGAGGAAATCAACAATTTCGGCCAGTTCATCTTTGGCCTCATCAACGCCGGCCACATCCGCAAATGTGACACGCGACTGCTCATCGGGCACGTAGACCTTTGCCTTGCTCTTGGTGAAGTTCAAAGCCCCCTGGGCTCCGCCAGCTCCCATGGAGCGGCGCGCAAAGAACTGAAGCACCAGGATGAAAATCAGCGGGGGAACGACCCAGCTGAGAATGGTGGTGAAAATATTGGGCTTCTTCGGTGGTGCAGCAGCGAACTCAACGCCCTTGGTCTCCAGGCGCTGAGGTAAGTCCATATCGAATATCGGTGTGGTGGCAAGCACCGATGGCGCTCCCTCTTCGGCTTCGGAGAGCTCATAACGAATCTGATCCTGGGTGATGTAGGCGCGCTTAACGGCACCGTCGTTCACCTGATCGATAAATAGGGAGTAAGGCACTCGCGGAACCTGCTGCATGCCTTGATTGGGTATGAAGCTACTGATCAAGAGCAACACACCAAATCCGATCAGCACCAGGTTGAGGATTCCAAAGCGGCGGTTGGGGCGGTTGTCGTCCTCGCGGATCGGCATAAATCACGTCCTGTGCTGGTGGAAGGCTAGGGCCGGGATTCCAAGCCTGGTCAGAGCGCGATGGCGGAGAACCGAACGACACATCATGTTCTTGATGCTCGCCAGCACTGGCAAACCTGGCCATTCTCAAACTGAGCGTGGCGAACACGATGCAATTGGAATCAGGGCTCACCCCTTGGAAGGGCAAGATCTACGAGCTGCTGTTGGGGCTCTGCCTGCTGGTGATGGCGAGCTTTGCCTTCCCTCGCATCAGCTGGTTGGGCCACTTTGGTTATGCCTTGATTGCCCTGCTGCTCACCCAGCTTGTGATGCTGCGCAGGGCAAAGCTGAGCTTGCACGACCGGATGTATCAGGTTCTGGGGATTGTTGCCCTTCTGACCCAGCTTTTATGGTTGTGCACGCCCGTGAAGTGGTACTTCAGCGCCGTCCCTCTGGTTCTGAGCTGGAGCCTGCTGGTGGGCTGGAGCCAGGTGCGCCTGGTGACGCGACTTGCCAGCGAACATCGCGTGAACTCCAAGGTGCTGATGGGAGCCGCCGCTGGCTACCTCCTGCTGGGGCTGACCTCCGGCTTGGTGATGATCGGCATCGAAACAATCCAGCCTGGCAGCTTTGAACCGGTCCCCCTGCCAGGGGTCGAGGTAGTGGGCAACTCCAGTGTGCTGGAGTTCACTCCCTTGTTTGCACAGATCAACTATTTCGCGTTCATCTGCCTCACCACCGTGGGCTTTGGTGACATTACGCCGGTGCATCCGATGGCACGCATGCTGTCGGTGGGCACTGGCCTGGCCGGTCAGTTGTATCTGGCAGTGGTGATGGGGATCCTGATCGGCCGTTTCAGTTCGGGGCTGAGAAAGGGCTGACCTGCCCCTGCATCAACAGGTCCTGACCAAGGCTCAGGCCTGGCTCACAGTTCAAGCCCAGCGCCTGATCCATCGCCGTTAAGCCCAGATCACCGAGTGGCGTTCGAGCCAGCTCCCCTCCGAGGAGCTTCGGCGCAATCACAGCAGTGATCTCCTGAACACAACCCTGCTGCAAAGCCGCTGAGGCCAGACCCGGGCCGCATTCCCACAGCACCCGATTACAACCACGGCGAGCAAGTTCCCGCAGTAAGTGTACAGGCTCACAGGGATCGAGCTTCTGAAGTTCAACCCCCTTGGCCTGCAAAGCAGCCAGATTGTTGACCTGGGTCTCCATTTCCCTGTCTTCAGGGGCTGCATGGGCCACCAGGGTGGGAGCTATGGCCTGCTGCCAAAGCTGGGCTGACAGGGGCAGGTCAAGGCTGCGGCTGAGCACGACTCTCAGCGGTTCTGGCGAGCGATGACCACGGCTAGTGAGCAGCGGATCATCGGCCCGAACGGTGCCACCACCCACGATCACTGCATCACATCGAGCCCTGAGTTGATGCACCCAGGCACGCGCAGACGGACCACTGATCCACTGGCTGGCGCCATTTGGCAGCGCCGTGCGGCCATCCAGGCTCATCGCCCACTTGAGCACCCCCCAGGAACGACCAGTGCGCACGCGATGCACAAAGGCCCGGTTCTGATAGGCGGCCTCTGACGCCAGGATTCCGCTGATCACCTCCAAACCGGCATCGCGCAGACGCTGCAAACCACCACCGGCAACGCGCGGATCAGGATCAGTCAGGGCGACCACGACCCGCTCGATACCAGCAGCAAGAATCGCTTCGGTGCAGGGAGGTGTCCTGCCCTGATGGCAGCAGGGCTCCAGGGTGACCACGATCGTACCGCCACGTGCGGCTTTGCCAGCTTGCTTGAGGGCCCCAGGTTCGGCATGGGGCAGTCCCGCTCGGGCGTGGAAGCCCTCTCCCACCAAGCAGCCCTCTGAATCGAGCACAACCGCTCCAACCAACGGGTTGGGACTGGTGCGTCCTTCCGCCAGGGCAGCCAGCTGCAGCGCACGGCGCATCCAGGGAATCCAGCGCTGCTCCGGTGTGGCCTGACCCGCCATCAGCTCAGCGGCTCGGTCTGCACATCACGCCATTCAGCCACCACGTAGGGAGGCACGGGCATTTCATTGAAAACACCGGGCAGGAAGAGGCGCAACGGACGCTTGTTGGAGAGATCATTGAGTAGCGGATCGAGGGCAAATTCAGCTGCAGCTTCACGGCCGTCGGTGGCCAGCAATGCGTTGTCGAGGGTGATGTCTTCGAGCTGCCATTCCTTCACACCAGCCTGCACCAAGAGGGAAGTGGGGTGCTCAAGACGCATCTTGCCGGGGTAGCCAACGATGCGCAGAACCACCGGATTCCCGGGCTCGCCAACGCGATAGGCCACCGCCTGCCAGCTCTGGTAATCGAGATCGCGCAAGCTCTCCAGGCTGCGCAACATCGGCGCACCGTTTTCATCCTGATGCTCATGCACCTGGGCGCTTGCCGCTGCTGGGGTGAGCAGCAGCAACACAACAGCAACCAGCAATGTGCAGAACAAACGACGCAGCGCGAGCATGAACAGAGCGTGGAAGGTGTGACCATGATTAGTCATGAATCACTGAAAGCGGCGTCCTTGCTGGATCCACGTCTCGACTCCTGCAGCACTGGAATGCGTGAAGTCGACGAGATGACACCAGTTGGGAGCCATGATGCCGAGCTGTGATTCGGCCCAGACCAGTTGCGCTACGACGTGAAGCGCATCCAGAATCGACCGCAACCGATCACAGCGATGACACGCCATCTGCAGGCGACCCAATGGCTGAGCTCTGTCGAAGGCCGACCCTTCTGGACGCTGTTGGCAGCGCGGGAGACCCAGGGCCCGAAGCTGGATGCTTCAGCCGCATAGCTGCTGAAGCTGAACCCCGGTGAAGGCATCAAGTTGCATCTGGGAACCTGGCACGCAGGGCCACTGCTTGAAGCAGCGTCGGCATCGTTTTTCAACCTTGAGCTTCCTGACACCAACGAGCGCGATGACGAAACACAGCCGCTCAGTTGCTCAGTCGCTCAGTCAATGTGGAGCTGGATTGAGAACAGCCATGAAAGCCGCTCTCAAGAAAAGCCCGCTCACGCGATTGATCAGAATCGAGCCACACATTTTTTCGCCTCTGGCTGCATCATCAAATTGACCAGTGCGGGGCCGCCCTGTCCGGAAGCATTGGCAATTTGAGAGATTGCCGACAACGTTTTGCCGTCGTAACGGCTGTTGTAACTGCTCACCATGCAGTTGCAGTAACCCCGCTGATTAGAAACACCTTCTGTCTTCCCTGAGACGCATCCTTTCAGAAAGCCATCATTGAATTGACGCGTGAGCTGAGCATTCGAAGGCTGCCGCTGAGAGGTTTGCGCTTCAGCGATTTGCGGCATCAAGGCTGTCACTGCCAGACAAACAGCCAGGGAATTGAGTCGCATGAGCCAAGCCAGAATTGTAGCCACTATAAAGAGAAATTGCCCAAGCACAGACTTTCAAAAATTATGTTTATTGACATCTAGAGACTGGCATTACCGCTTTTTTTCATTCCAAGCTTCTCCATGATCGCATCAAATTGACGCTTCAGCTTGCCGAACCGCTTGTCGCTCTCATCGAGTTTCTGTTCGAGGGCCTCGATCTGCTCCTGGCTCTGAGAATCACGCTCCGTAAGCTTCTCGATCACCAGATTTTGCCGCTGGTCCTCGGCAAGAGACTGGCGCTTCTCGTCTTCGAGCTGTTCAATCCGCTGCCGCAACAATGCCACCAGCTCACGGGTTGATTCGGATCCTGGAGCATTCATGCTTTCACGATCATTTTGCTGCTCCAGCAAAGCCTCAAGCTTGGCTTTCAAGGCATCAATCTGCTGATCACGGGACTTGAGATCATCCTTGAGCTTCACGAAGCTGGCATTCATCTCAGTGCGGTATTCAGAGATCTCAGAAGAGCTCAGCTTGCTTGACTCTTTCTTTTTACCAAGTGGGAAGGAGAAACCCAGCCGACCGGCAACGGATGGCGTTGACCCGTACTCGTAATCAACTGAAGGGGTGTAAGAAAGTGCACCATTGAGATGCAAACGATCTCCCACTCTCACTGCGCAACCTGCAGAAATGGCGTATTGGGAACCAAAAGCACCCGTGCCCACACCGCAACGCGCCGGTTCATCTTCCTGCAAGGTCACTTCCGGAATCGCCGACATCGCAGAAGCAATCGCACCACTGGATTGAACGGCCTGACCAAGCCCTCTTGCTGCAGACTCCAGCTTGGGAATGTGCTTATTCACAGCATCATCCAATTGATCGAACGACACCGACGTGCGCTTGAGCGTGCCGTCTTCATTCGCCGCGATCAGTTCAGTGCCTTCACCGGCAAGATTGGGTGCGGTGACATCTGTCTTAGAAGTTCCCAACACAATCTGGTTGTTGCGCGTGGTGGAGGCACCAGCTCCAACAGCACTTGAACCGTCATGCGTCGCGGTAGCCCTGGCACCAACCGCTAGAGCATTGACTCCATCGGCATAGGCATAGGCGCCTACTGCCGTGGTGTTGGTGCCGAGAGCTGTTGCCTTGGTGCCGATCGCGACAAGGTCTGTGTTGAAACCTTCAGCGCGGGCACCTGCACCAATGGCCAGCGCTTGGCGGCCATTGGCAATTGCGTCGGCACCGATGGCATAGGAGTTGGTGCCATTGGCAAAAGCAGAGCTGCCGATTGCCAGAGTGTTGTCGTTTGTGGCGATGGCGTTAGAGCCATACGCCAAGGCACCTTCGCCGGTCGCAGTCGCCTTCTGACCCGTTGCGATTGCCCCTTCACCAGTGGCACTCGCTGAACTGCCAACGGCCATCGCTTCCGATGAGGCACTGGCATCTGATCCCACGGCAAGTGCATTCGTGCCCGAGGCGCGGGCTGCAAAGCCTGATGCAATGGCACCTCGTCCAGAAGCAGAAGAACGCTGGCCTGTGGCAAGAGCTCCTTCACCACTCGCCGTGGCAGAACCACCGATGGCTGTTGATTCGGCCGAAGCACTGGAATCAGCACCGACGGCTATGGCATTGATTCCCGTGGCACTCGCCGAGAGACCAGAAGCTAGAGCTCCTTGTCCGGATGCAGATGCCCCTATGCCTGTTGCCATCGCGCCCACACCACTGGCACTTGCGCCAGCGCCAAACGCCATGGCTTCAGCGGTAGCACTGGCTCCAGCACCCACGGCTATTGCATTAGTTCCGGCAGCACGCGCGGAGAGACCCGACGCTAAGGCTCCTTGCCCTGATGCAGATGCGTCCTTTCCCATTGCCGTTGCGCCCTGGCCAGTAGCTCGAGCAAAGGCACCCAGTGCAGTGGCGTCTTCTTGGTCGGCAGTCGCTCCGGCACCAATCGCAGTTGAATTGTCGCCGGAAGCACTGGCATTAGGCCCCCAACAAACAGCATTGGTGCCAGTGGCATCACAAGTAAGAGCGGGTATCGCACCGAAACCAACCTCAAAACTGTTCAGTGTGCCATCGGCGTTGGCAACAACAATTGCATCCACAACACGACTTGAGTTGGCAAGGTTGGAGACGGTCACTGAGGTGGATTCAGTTCCAAGCATGATCTGGTCATCGCGTGTCGTGGATGCGCGACTTCCCAAAGCCGTGGAATTCGTGCCGCTGGCCGTGGAGCCAGCACCGAAAGCAGTGGCATTATCTCCACTCGCCACTGCACCGGCGCCGATGGCGCTCACGTTGGTGCCAGTAGCGCGAGCAGAACCAACCGCCACTGAATTAACACCGGTCGCTTCGGAATAGCCGCCAAGCGCCGTGGAGTTGGTGCCGACAGCTCTTGATTGGCCGCCATAAGACGATGTGGCTGTTCCATCAGAAAGAGCGGCCGTACCAAAGGCAATGGGATCGGTGTTGAAGCCAAGAGCCTGGGCGCCAGCACCAAACGCCATGGCCCGGCGTCCATTGGCTACCGCACCAGCGCCGATGGCCACAGAGTTAGCTCCATTGGCACTGGCAAAACCACCCATGGCTAGGGTGTTTTCAGCAGTGGCGTTAGCGCCGAAGCCATAGGCCAGAGAACCGCGGCCTGTCGCCGAAGAATTCATACCGGAGGAGATGGATCCCTCACCGGAGGCATCGGCCCCTGCGCCGAGAGCTGTTGAACCTGCACCAGTGGCTTCGGTTCTGGCACCTAATGCTGTGGCTGCAACGACGTCTCCAACTCCGTCACCACTATCAGCAACACTGTTGGCGCCAAGAGCCGTAGTGCCCGCTCCGAAGGACACGGCGTTTTCGCCGTAACAGGTTGATTCCTTGCCACTCCCAATGCAGAAGGTGGTGTCATTGGGTAGCGAACCCAGATTCACAACCCGAAGCACGCCCTTTCGATCAGTGGCCACAAGCGAGAAAGGTGTTCCACTGCTTGATGTCAATCCTGGAGTCTGATAACTCGCTGTTTCAGCCCCGAGGGTGATTCGCCCATCAGCTGATGAGGAGGCACCTGCACCGATTGCAGTGGAACCGGGATGGGTGGCCTGGCTACCGACGCCAAGAGCCGTTGCATTGGTCTGGGTTGCTGTGGCTCCATTGCCCAATGTGGTGGCACCAGGAGCGCTGGAGATGGCTCCGGAACCAATCGCCGTTGAAGCTGCTCCTGTTGCGGAAGCGCCGTTGCCATAGCACTCGGCACCATCGCCATCGCCATCGCAATTGATGGCATTGAAGCCACGGTCGGAGATATTCAGACCCACTGAATAATCAGTGGTGTAGTTGTTCGCCTCGTCAAATCCTCCCGTTTCTGAAACAGTCACTTTGGAGTCTGCTGCTGAGACCGTTGTCTTCAGAGCACTGAGCGAGCCGTTGGGATTAACAATGATGTTGTTTCCACCGGTATTGATTTCAATCTCTCCATCGCTGTTGATTGTGAGGCCATCACCCGTCGCCGCAGTCACGCCATAGCTGGTGGTTTGACTATCTGAATCATATTTCGATGTCACCGTCACACCGTTGCTGGTGTTTGTCGTATCAGCACCTGCAATTACGCCTGCTTGAGTGACTGCGTTATATCCGCTGACGCTGTAAGTCGTAACCCGGCCATCGTTGCTGGACGCAACCTCGATGTTGTCGCCTGCGGCGACAACCGCTTCGTTGGCCTGAATTGCACCATTTGGAAGAATACTGATGCCATTACCGGCATTCACATTGACTTCAACTTGGCCTTGATTATTAATCGTGATTCCATTTCCAGTGTTCACCGCCAAGTTGAGATCGCCCGTGGATTGATCAATCTCAACCTGCAGACCATCCCCCACGCCAGAACGCATCAGTGTGCCATCTCCATTGGCCATCACAGCCCCAAAGCTGGCAGGGTCCTGACCATCAACTGAAGCTTGATCAGCGAGATTGGCCACGGTGACCTCGGCAGCAGCACTGCCTAAGGCAATCTGACCCGAACGGGTTGTTTCGACGTTCTGGCCCAAAGCAGCAGAGCCGGAGTAATTCGCAGTAGCTCCACTACCCAAAGCAAGCGTGTCATCCTGCAACGCTTTGGATTGATAACCAAAGGCAAAAGAGCGAGCGCCCGATGCTGTGGCTTCTTCTCCAATGGCGAGCGAGCTAGTTCCCGTTGCATTGGCAAGACCACCAATCGCGATGGAGTTGTCACCCGATGCCTTAGCAAATGCACCCACTGCAGTGGCTCGATCACCAGCTGTTGCATTTGAACCAACAGCCGTTGCACCTAAGCCTGTCGCATTCGAAGTAGCACCAAAGGCGGAGGTTAGATCTCCAATCGCTTTTGCCTCTTCACCGAAACAAGTTGCTCCTCTACCTGATGCAGTACAATTAAAATCTGGGGCAATAATAATTACATTAGGAGAAATTTCAGCCAATCCAACGATAACCTTACCATCTGCATCAACAGTCAAATACTGAGTTCCATTGATCTGTTCCGATTCTCCGGGCTTATTAGCAAGACCAGGCAAGAAATAATCGGTTGTTCCATTACCTGCAGCCCCCAACGTAATGGATGATTCTGAGCCGCCAAGTGCCTGCTTTGCTTCTGAGCCCGCACCAATCGCCGTTGCATTGGCAATTCGCGAAGAAGCATCTGAACCAATCGCCAAAGCATTATCTTGAGTAGCAATAGCATTCACACCAAAAGCAGCACTATTAGAACCTGATGCTTCAACTTCATAACCAACAGCTGTTGATCGACGCGCAGTAGCTTTCGCTGTTACACCAACTGAGGTTGAGAAATTCGCTGTTGCTTCAGCACTGCGACCCAGGGCTGTTGAGGACTCTCCAGAGGAGATGGCTTCAAGGCCCATGGCGATGGCATCTGTGCCTGATGCCTTTGAGCTGCGACCTATCGCTATTGAGTTATTCCCAGAAGCGTTGGCGAGGCGACCCTGCGCAATCGCGTAATTCGCAGTTGCTTGTGCTCTAGAACCGATACTTTGTGAACCAAGCGCAGTTGCGTCGGACTTGAAACCAATCGCAAGAGCACGATTTTCGGTGGCGCTAGCTTGATTACCAAGAGCGATCGCGTTGGAGCTATTGGCTAGAGAGCTATTACCAATTGCAATGGCTGAATTGCTTGAAGCCGTCGCCGTATAGCCCATGGCAGTCGCATAGTCAGCAGTTGCTGCAGCTCCAAAGCCCAAAGCGCTCGCAAAATTTGTAGCGGTGGCAAGACCGCCAACAGCCGTGGCTTCAAACACAGCAATGGTTTCAGCCCCGATGGCAACCCCGTAATTTGAAGCATTGGCGAAGATGCCAGACGCCAGCGCTCTTTCACCGGTTGCGGTTGCTTTGAAGCCAAGAGCCATGTTCAAGTTCCCATTGGCATTCGCTCCAGCACCGAAAGCAGAAGCTCCCAGTTGATTAGCAATCGCACCAGCACCAATAGCCGTGGTGTCGGTACCTGTTGCATTGGCTCTAGGTCCATAGCAAACGGCATTGTCTCCATTGCCAAGGCAGTTGAGTGCCTCGATAATGCCGTCGCCGATTTCTTCCCTAAAAATCGTGCCATCAGCGTTGGCAACAACAAGAGCATTACGTTGTTGAGAGTCATTGGCCAGGTTGGGCACCGTGACTTGAGTGGTTGTTCGACCAAGCTTGAGTTGATCAGCTCTTGTTGTTTCTGAATTAATGCCGATGGCCACTGAATTCTTATAAGCGGCAGTGGCGTTATCTCCTAATGCGATTGTTCCTGATTTCGTAGCCTTGGAGTCTGCTCCAACTGCAATAGAGTTGCTATCACTCGCAACTGATGATTTACCAAAGGCAACTGCATCGATTCCAGCAGCTTGCGCTTGGTATCCAAGAGCAATTGAATTGTTCTGAGTTGCCTGAGCATCTGCCCCGATAGCAGTTGTATTATCTGATTCAGCAGAAGATCTGGCGCCAATTGCAACTGATCCATCTGCGCGAGCACCTGATAACAGACCAATAGCAATCGATTCATTTCCTGTTGGTTGTTCATTCGCATCATCAAAACTGCCAGCACTGGCTTTATAGCCAATAGCAATGGTATTGGTTGTTGATCTGGTCTCTCTTATGGGATCTACTGGATTACCATCTTCATCATCAGGTTGGGGAATTTCGACAATACGACTGACACCTGATGAGGATTGAGAACCAATTGAAATACTGCCTGCACCATTAGCAGAGGAGAAATCACCAACAGCTTGCGAACTATCCCCAAAAGCAGAAGCAGAAGCACCAAGAGAAAGTGATTCAGCTCCTGAAGATGTTGAGTTGAATCCAAATGCAGAACTTCTATCGCCTGACGCCTTAGAAGATGAACCTGCAGAAATGGAATTAACTGCTGTAGCTTTACTAAGAGCACCAAACGCAGCTGAACCAACTTGAAGCGCTTCGGAGGCAGCTCCTACTGCAACGGAATTCGTTCCTTTAGCCAAGGATTCAAATCCCAAAGCAGAGGCATTACCTCCGGAGGCTCGGGAAACACTGCCTAGGGCCGTAGAACCTGAGGCTTCTGCACTGGAATCTCTGCCGAATGAAGATGCATCGGTGCTGTTGGCCAACGCGTTTGCCCCTACAGCTGCTGAAGAGGCTGCTGTCGCATTGGCATCCGCACCAACAGCAATAGCTCTTGTGCTCGTGGCATTAGCGCTAGCACCAACCGCAACAGCTCGTTCAAAGGTCGCGTTCGCATCATTTCCAACAGCAATGGTGGATTGATCTGATGACACGGCATTTCGGCCAATTGCCACTGATGATTGACCTTGACCTCGAGAAATTTGACCAATGGCGATAGCTGATGCACCATTGCTCATTGCATTTAAACCAACTGCAACTGACGCACGTTCAATGGCTTGCGAATCATTACCGATCGCAATTGCCGCACGATCAATGGCTTGTGAATTATTGCCGATCGCAATTGCTTCAACGCCTTCAGCGAAAGCACGCTGACCGTAAGCCGTTGAATTGTTTCCGATTGCCGTAGCTGAAGTACCTACAGCCTGAGCACCATTCCCAGAAGCATTACTGTTCGCTCCAATACTGATCGTAAATTCGCCACTCGCTTTAGCATCACGTCCAACAGCTAGAGCAGTATCATTGCTTGCAGTAGCTTCAGCACCAATAGCCATCGAATAATCTTCGGACGCATTGCTAAAGGCACCAAGAGCAATTGCTCCCTTATTTGTTGCTTCAGAACTTTGCCCATAGGCAGCAGAATTTACACCACTAGCAACAGATGCATTCCCTAAGCAAATAGACGAATCCTCAGTAGCAGTACAGTTAGTGCCTTGATATTCAATAATAATGGGATTCAAAATCTCAGGGTCATCGACATACAGCTGGCCTGCACTATCAATGGTAATTGCACTTTTTCCAGACGTTGGCAAATTCGCAAATCCAGGCAAGAAATAATCTGTTCCACCTTTGCTTTGATTGGCTCCGATCGTCACTGAGGTACGAATGCCGCTTGTTTCTGCCTGCGTTGCTTGGGCGTCTACGCCAATCGCTGTGGAATTTTCATAATTAGCCTGACTGCCTGAGCCGATTGCCAATGCATTGACATTAGTAGCACTGGACCCAGAACCTACAGCTATTGAACTTACATTAACTGCTGTTGAATCAAAGCCAATGGCAATTGATCGACGACTGAGAGCCTCTGACTGCTGACCAAGAGCAATTGATGCAATACTGCTTGCGCGTGCTGAAGAACCTATTGCGACCGCATCTGATCCTGAAGCTCGTGCTTCAAAGCCAACCGCGGTACTTCTTGTACCTAAAGCCTTAGAAGATGCACCTGTTGAAACTGCATTGGATCCATTTGAAAAAGAATTGAATCCAACGGCCGTCGAAAAAGTTTTAGCAGCATTCGATCCAAAGCCCAGAGCAGATGCGCCATTTAATAAGGCGCTACTGCTAGCACCAAATGCTGAAGTATTTGAATCATTTGCCAAAGCCTCATCGCCCAAACATACGGCTGAATTCGTAGTCGAAACGCAGTTGATAGCCTTGAAATAACTATTTGACACTCCAGCCCGGACAAATGTTCCAGTGCTGTCAAGTACTGCCAATCCATATTCAGAACCAGACAGCGAAATGCTGGGTGATCCCGCCTTAAGTTGGGGAGCTGTTAAAACTGTGTTGTCACCAAGTTTGACTTGATTAGGACGGTCTGTTGAAACATTTCTCCCCAACGCAATTGAATTCTCAAATGTAGCCGAAGAATTGGCCCCAATCGCTAACGCACTAAGTGCTGTTGTTGTTGCATTTTGACCGATAGCGACCGAACGGTTACCTGCAGCAACACTGCCAGTGCCAATAGCAGAAGAATTACTTGCATTAACCATTGAACCATATCCAATAGCGATAGAATTATTATCTGTTGCTCGTGCATAGGAACCAACAGCAGTTGCCCCGAGATTTATTGAACTATTACTCGTTGCTGCTGTGGCACCAGAACCAATCGCTGTCGTATTACCTCCAGTAGCTTTTGCGTCTGGGCCATAACAAACCGCATCTTCACCATCGCCCTGACAAGACAAAGATTCAAGGACACCTCCCCCAACCTCCGTTCTTGAAAGCTTTCCATCAGCAGCTGCCGTAACAATGGCATTGGCGTTTTGATTTGACTTCGCAAGCGAGCCGACAGTCAGCGTACTTTTCAGATCAGTAGCTCCAGTCGCCGTGAGCGTATTCAACTGGCTGTCACCTGTTGCAGTCAGCTTGTTCAGGCTCGTATCCCCAGAGACGGCTAGGTTTTGGTCGATCGTCTGATCACCACGAATCGTTGAATTACCACTAACTTCCTGATTTCCACCAATCGTTAAATTATTTTCAATCAGCAAAGAGTTATTATCAACATTCAGACCAACAGCACGCTTCAGCGTTCCATCTTCATTAGAGAAGACTAATTGAGTATCGTCACCTGCAATACTTTCGACTGTCACATCCGTTGAGCCAGCACCTAACATCAACTGATCATCTCGTTTAGCAGCAGCACCAGCACCAAACGCGCTTGCGTTTACTCCATTAGCAGTGGCCTTAGATCCAATCGCCATGGAGCCACGACCCTCGGCAGTTGCCTCCCTACCTATGGCGAAAGCACCTAGCCCTGATGCTGTGGTTTGCGGAACGTTTGGACCAAGGCCGTATGCACCAGGGATGTCGTTGATATCGGCTTTCGCAAGTTGCGGCTCCAATGCTTCGCCAACGAGCACACCAATTGCTCCGAGTTGCCCAAGAACGGCCCAACTGGCAAAGAGGGTTTGAGCCGAACGGCTCCAGCATTTGCTGCGACTGCTTCGGCGTTTGGAAGTGCTGCGCCGATAACCCGCAACTCTCAGCAGCAGGCTGAGCGTTAAAGAATCCCTAGAGGGAACCATGCAACGCGATGCAAGTTTTAAAAATCTGCTGAGTTACGAATCAATACGCACGAATTTGTAATGATCTCCAGATCAACGCAGCCCAATCCCGATCAGCAAACCATCGGCAACTTGAATGAACCCAGATGCCGCAGGGATTGTTGGGTGACTGGTAACATCTTTGACCATCACAGAATGCTCACTTCGATCGGTTAGCAAGAAATCGAAAATCTGCAACAACATTGAAACAAAATCCGCTCAAACAGGCTCGTTGTTGCATTGGTATCAATTGCCCATATGTGATGTCGTTGGAAGCTCAACACAGTTGCTTCACAAACAACCTGTCAACAGAACAATTCTCTTAGTCTCATTTTTCTCAAGTCACTCTTTACTTTTCCCATGGCAGTCGCTTCGCAAACTGCTTCCAACACGTTGTTGGTGGGAGATGCCCGTTGGATGCTTCTGCCCATCCCCAAGGTGGCTTCGACACTCCTCAAACGCCTGGCTGTACTTGCCGACGGCAGGGAGCCTTATGCCGGTGCTGCTCTGGGTGAAACCAAACCAGCGCTGGCCATACACCAACCTCAACTTCACGGGCTACCCATACTCGCTCAGTTGCCTGAAACAGAGCAGCAGCGTTTGTGCAACGACCCTCACATTCTGCGTCTGGTGGTCACCCGCCACCCGGGTGAACGCTTGCTGTCGTTCTGGCACGACAAACTGCATCTTGCTGATCCGGCCTATGAGCCCCTAAACAGTTCTGTCCAGGCGGCCCGGGGTAAAGAAAGCTCAGATCCCTGCCGTTTTTCAGACTTCCTGAGTTACCTCAGCAATCACTGGAAACTGCTGCAAAGCGACGGCCACCTGATGCCGCAGCATCACTTCATCGGCCAAAGCGACCTGTTCAATCTGCGTTTGGATCGCAATCAGCTGGTCAAGGAGATACCAAGGAGGATGAAAACCTTGTTTCCAGCTGAGCGGATGCAGCGGCTAAAGCAGGAACTAAAGAGCTATGACACCAACTTTCGGCAAAGACTAAGTCATCGCTGGGAGGAGGCCTACGGCAAGGAAGGCTTTGAACTGCTTGAAACCATCTACGGCGAAGATCTGGAGAGATTCGAATACTCCTTGCCACGCCGTCGCAGGGAGAAAGTGAAACCGTTGGCGGCTGTTGATCACGACGCCCTGGTGGATCCGCTGCAGCAACTGCGCGAACGGCATCAACAGATCGCTGGGCTGCAACACCAGCTTCTGGAGTTGCGTCAGCAACTGGCCAGAGCCCAACAGGATCTCGCTGAACCTCCGCTACCGGCGATCAGCAATCCCAGCGGACGCTGGCCTGATCACAACACCCCTGAAGCGGGACTAGCCCATCTCTATGAGGCGATCAGCCAGAAACGTTCCCAGGAAGTCGTCGAACAAGCAGCCTCACTGCAAGGCCACCCGCATGCGGGTGAAGTGGCTTATCTCGAAGGAATTAGCCATGCATCCCTAGGCAACCACGAACAAGCTCTGCGTTGCTTTGAGAAAGCGCAAAGCAACGGGTTCCTCACGCCCTATGTGCTGTTCAACGGCGGAAACTCCTGCCGCTCTCTCGGCAACAGCAATGAAGGCCTGCGCCTTTACCGTGAAGCCCTTGAAATGCATCCTGGCTTCAGCGAATGTCGCCACAATCTGGCGCTCTGCTTGGTTGAAGCTGGCCAACCAGCAGAGGCTGAACGCGAACTGCGCCTGCTGCTGCGCGATCAACCCGGGTATTTCTCTGCGGCGTTCTGTCTCGCCAATCTGCTGCGGGATCACAAACGTGATCCTGAAGCCATTGAAGCCTTCCGTCTTTGCATTCAGCATGCTCCAAGTTTTCCTGATGCCTGGAATAACCTCGGATTGGCCCAGGGCAGCATCGGCGACATCGATGCCGCGATCTCCAGTTACCGACAGGCACTCTCGATCAACGCTGAATTCAGACCCTCACGCCAGAACCTTGCGCAGGCCCTGATTCAAAAGAAACTGCATGATAAGGCACTCGGAGAATTTGAACGCTTCTGCCAATGCCCGGACCTCTCACCGATGGAAGCAGTGGTGGGCATTCAAGGCCGTATTGCCTGCCTGATGGAGCTGAACCGTTACGACGACAGCCTCAATGTTGCCGATAGCTGCAGTGACGACCGGCGGGTTCAGCTGATGACAAGGCTGCATGTCGTTCCAGTGTTGTATTCCACGGATCAAGAAGTCACCAAAGTGCGAAAGCGCTGGAAAAAAGATGCCAAGGAGCTTTACAAACTCCTGAAAGGCATCACCCAAGAAGATCCGGCCTGGGAGCAGCTCTACGCGCATGCGTGGTCGCTCACCAACTTCTATCTCGCCTATCAGATGGAAGACGATCGACCATTGCAGGAGCTTTATGCCGGCATTCTCGATCGCATCCTGCGCCCCAAGCTCGGCGCGTTCATGCAGCCCCTGCCCCAACGCGATCCGGCCGACACCACGCCCTTACGCGTGGGTGTGATCTCACCGCATCTGGTGAACCACAACGGATCGATCTGGGCCCTGGGATGGCTCGAGGGTATTGCCGGCAATCCCGGATACGAGATCTTCAGCTACAACATCGCTGACAGCGAAGACAGTGGCAGCCAGCGCTTCGCGGACCTAGGCACCTACCGCCATCTGCCGCTGCGTGCAGACAATCCAGAGACGATGTTGCAGCAGATCCTCGACGATCAGCTGGATCTGCTGATCTATACCGATATCGGCATGCATCCGGCCAGCAAGACCACATCCGTGCTGCAACTGGCCCCGGTGCAGGCACAGGGATGGGGACACCCGATCAGCAGCGGATCCAAAACCATGCACTACTACCTTTCCGGTGAAGGGATGGAACCTGAGGGCAATGAAGCTCACTACAGCGAAACGCTCTACCGCCTGCCCAAAACAGGCCTGAACTACGAGAAGCCTGCTGCCATTCACGATGGTCAGCTGCTGTTCGACAAGTTCGATCTTCCCAGCGACAGACCGATCCTCAATTCGCTGCAGAGCACTTTCAAATACCTGCCGCGTAATGACTGGACCTTCGCCGAGATTGCCCAGCGCCATCCCGAAGCCTTCATTGTGTTGGTCGGGCATATGGGCAACGGCAGCATCGCCGAACGGCTTTACGAGCGCCTGCGCCCACACTTTGAACACCGCGGCCTGCAGATCGAGAACCACCTGCGCATTCTGCCCCGACTGGATTACGGAGACTTCATGGGTCTGTTCGCCATCAGTCATCACACCATCGACACGATCGATTGGAACGGTGGCAACAGCTCAATGCAGTCCTTCTCGCTGGATTGCCCTGTGGTCACCCTGCCAACAACCTTCATGCGCGGCCGGCATACCGTCTCGATGCTCAACGTTCTTGAGCTCCCCGAGTTGATTGCCAAGGATGTCGATGATTACGTGGCCATCTCGAGCCGGCTGCTTGAAGACGAGAGCTTCTACCAACAAATGCGCACATTGATTACCGAACGCAAAGCTCGGCTTTTCCAGGACAGAAGTGTGGCGCAAGCTTTCCAAGTGGCCGTGGAAACCATCTGCCGCAAGCAGCCGGAGGTGGGCCAGAAGCCATCTGCCATTCGCCCACTTCCCTTGAGCACGATCAACCCAAGCGTCAGCCCTGAAGACACCGATCAAGCAATGGCGGCATGAATCAGACCGTGCAAGCCGATGGGCTGATGCCTGGAAGACGGGTGAACAAACCTGGTGACTGGGCTTCAACTCAACAGCATCTTCAAGAAGGAGGAACACTCACCCCCCTTCTGCCCCTTGGCAACGACGCAGCCATCGTCTGGGTTCCCAAAAACGGTTGCAGCACGATCAAACGTGTATGGCTGCAATTGCAGGGATACCGTGAACAACAACTGGTCGGTGATCCCCACAGTTCAGCACTCCATCACACCTACTGGCTGACTCCAGAAGAATTAAAAATCGTCGCTCAACACCGAGCCCTGATCGCCATCTGGCGAGACCCAGTTGACCGATTCGTATCGGCCTGCAGAAGCCACCTTGTAGAACTGACAAGGTCAAAAATCAAGCAGAAAATACGCACAAACGCTGAAAACGAGGCCTCCTATCAAAAAGCCCTGGAGTATCAACGAAACCTTTTTGTGCGGCATGGAGTCGCAAGCTTTGCTGATGACTCTGACCCCGTCTACGTCATGAATGCTGTCGCACTGCAACTGAGCCAGTGGATCCCCTGCCATATGGACTGGAGTCATCACACGATTCCTCAGGTGGCCTATCTGGGCGGTGACCCCAGCTGTTATTACTCATTGCATGGGATGGAAAATATTAATGAACTGATGCAGCACTGGCAAACAGTCAGCGGAATGGAGATCGATACATCATCTCAACATATGTCCAGAGATCTTGAACATGAGAATACCTGGCGACGTTTGAAGCGTGAACATCTCACTCCTGATGCTCTCAGAGCGCTGCATCAGTTTTATGCGGCCGACTGGGCATTTCTTGAACTCGCTCAAACAGTTCTGAGAACAGAGAGATTTGATCAGCGGGCAGCGTGAAGAACGTTTTACCAGAGCTACTGCGTAATCGATCAGAGGCTGAACGTCACTGCTGGGCACGCTGGGTTTTGGGGAGTCACAGCGATCAGTTCCTGCCAGAGATGGCGGCAGCTGTGGAGCAACTCAACCAGCAAGATCCAATCGAATTAGGCGATCCAGTGATTGCACCAGGGGCCTACAGTGATGATCTGGTTGTCATCACCTGCAAGCAAGGTCAACACGGTGTGATTGTGGATCAGCCTCTTGGCTGCCGCGTTGTGCTATTCGACTGGACAGGCCAAGGCATTGCCCAATCGGACAATCCACAAAACTGGCAAGTGATCAGTGAAAAGACGGAGTGCAAAGGTGAGTTAATGGAGTCCGCATGGCGTCAGCTCGACATGCCCGCAGAGGATCACTATGTTGCATTTTTAGATGATGATCTTTGCTTGCGGACAAGCGATATCAATACAGTGTTGGCATTATCTCGAATCCATCACCTATTGGCAGCGCAGCCTGCCTTGAGCCTCAACAGCCCTAGCAGCCGCGAATATCCCTGGTTAAGGCAGCGTGCTTGCACATCCCTGCACAGATTGCCGATTGTCGAAAACCAAGCACCTTTCATTCGCCGCGATCTTTTAGACCTATCAATGCCATTTCTTGTTTCCACAAAATCCGCCTACGGCTATGACCGCTTCGCACTTCCGTTGTGCGCTGCTGAGTTGGGCGATTGGCGTTTTGCTGCCATTGATTGTGCTCCGATGAGTCATCTGCGGCCTTTGGGCTCGGTGGAGCAACGATTCAGCAACGGACTGAAGAGCAAGGAAGAAGAATTGTTAGTGCGACAGAGATTGACGCTGGCCATGGGATTTGCTGTCAACGAGCAAGATCACGAACAACTGGAACGGGCGGTTGCTAGCTAAATGACAGTTTTAGTCGTCGGCGCCGGCTTTGCAGGCGCGACAATTGCACGAACTCTTGCAGAGAATGGAATACCTGTTCATTTAATCGACAAACGTGACCACATCGGGGGCAACGCTTTCGATGAACTGAATGAGCAGAGTGAGCGCATTCATCGTTATGGCCCGCATCTTCTTCATGGCAATAAAAACTCAGAAGCTGTTGCCTTCCTAAGCCGTTTCTGCTGTTGGACCCCCTATGAACATCGAGTTCGTGCCTTACTTCCCAGCGGAGAAACAACACCTCTGCCGGTCAACCGCACAACTCTAGAAGACATCTTTAAGATTCAATTATCCAACGAAAACGAAACGCAAATTTTTCTTGATTCATTACGCCAGACGGCTATCAAGCCCACCAATTCCGATCAACTATTTCTGGCAAACGTTGGAGAACAATTGGCAAATTTATTCTTTCGCCCTTATACGCGCAAAATGTGGGGCGTTAACGCAAGCGAGCTCGCCATCGGAATCGGCGCTCGACTGCCTGTTCGTACAACTCGCGATGATCGTTATTTCACAGATACGTTTCAATCACTACCAAGCCAAGGCTATACGTCATTGTTCGAACAGCTACTGAATCACCCTTTAATCCAAGTGGAGCTGAAGCGTACATTCTGCAAAACAATCGAACAAAACTATGAGCATTGTTTCCTTTCAGTTCCAATCGATCAATATTTTGACCATTGCTTTGGCCGCTTACCCTATCGGTCAATCCTGTTTCATCAAAGCAATACCAAAAGCCAGCAATCAGCCCCTGTCATCAATTTCACAGATCATGGTCGATTCACGCGTGTGACGCAATGGTCATTACTCCCGAACTCACCAGGCAAAAATCCCGGCCCTCATCAAATCACGTTTGAAGAACCCTGCAGCATTGAAATGAATCCAGGCGAATACTATTACCCGGTCAAGACTAAAGATTCTGAACAATTGCTCAAACGTTATCAAGCGCTTGCAAGCAAAAAGCCTGACATCACTTTTTGCGGGCGCACAGGACTCTTTCGTTATATCGACATGCTGCCGGCAGTATCTCTGCACTTAACGATGGCACGCAATTACATTACCCAGATAACTTCACAAGCCGCTTAAAAAAAGCCAACAACCGACGCATTCATTGCTCTGATCCATCAATTTCTGCAAGCAATATTTTGATGCTGTTCAAACACTCAACCGCGCTGAGCCCCTGGAATCACCTGCCAGTCCGTCTGCGTTGCCCATAGCCCCCAGATCGCCATGGCTCTAAGATAATGGCAGGCACGGAAGGTGTTCACTGCTGTGATCGCTTCCGGTGTGCGGAACTGCAGTCCGCCTGAATACACCTGATTCACCACCGCTGAGCAAATCGCTTCCGCTGTTGGCCCTTCGCCCATCAGCTGGAAATAGCTGGCGATGCCGAAGTTAATGCCGGTCCATACCTCCAGAGGATGGGTGCCCTTCGGATCCAGTGGCGTGCCATCACGGCGCAGGCCATTGGCCACACCCAGCGTTCCGCCTTCGAACTTGTCAAAACAGGCTTCTTTCACCGCCTTGAGCGTGCTGCGGCTGTTGGCTTCACTCACCACAGGCTCCAGACCAAGCAGGCGGGCATAGAAATCACCGCAAAGCTGATCGGCCATCACCACCGGCGTGCCACTTTCGGCATCGATGTCATAAAACTCGCCGTTCCAGAGCAGCTTGTCGAAATTGCTGCGCGATTGCTCAAGCCAGCAGCCGAACTCATGCTGCTCAGCGGAGGTCTCCAGTCCGGTTTTGAGCTGCAGCGTCTGGGCGATCGCCAACGCCGCCTCCAGAGCAGCGATCCAGAGGGCACCGCAGTAGGCACTCACACCTTTCAGGGGCCAGTCGTCGAAGGTCTGATCCGGCGCTCCGCCGTTATCCGGAAGGCCGTCGTCATTCCCATCAAAGGTTTTCAAATAGCGGAGCGCTTCAACGGCAGCTGGCCAGCACTCCGCCAGAAAACTCAGATCCTCACCGCTGGGGGCCAGCTTGTAGGTGCGCCACACCTGCAGCACGAAATCGCTGCCGAGATCCTTCCAAAGGTTGCAGTCTTGATAGGCGGTGTAGTTGGTGGCATCCCAGGGCTGCTCGTTGGGCGCACCGAGATCATGCGGGGTTGCGCCCTTCACCTTGCGATCAGCTTCCACCCGGCCCTTGCCCTGGGTGAAATACCAACCGATCGGTCGTTGGGTGGCATCCGCCGCAGGGATGGCCCGCGCGAAGCTGCGCAACACCGACTTATCCAGCTCCGGCCAAAGCTGCAGCAAGGCAAGGGATCCGTACAGACGTACATCCAGGCTTTCGTACCAGGCGTAGTCGAGGCACTCAAGTACGCCGAAACGACCGTGGGGATCCTCAGGCGATGCCGCACTCCAGAGACTGCCACCACTGCAAAGGTCGTAGAGCTCATTGAACAGCGCCATGCGCAACGGCTCCGGCAGCTGATTGCGCTGCAGCACCGGCTGCTGCCAGGCGTCGATCTGAGCCCTCCACTGCTTCCAGTCGCGCAGTGCTTCGGTGGCAATCGCCGCGGCCTGGTTGCCACCAGGGCCAAAGAAATCGGTGTAACGACGCAGGGCTTTACTGCCGGTAGCAAAGGCCGTGATCGGTAAATCCCAGCTGATCACCACAGGGATCTCGATACTCTCCCCGGGAGCCAGCTGACAGCGCACTGCCAGGGCGGCACTGAGTGGATCATCGCTGCCACTATGCCGATCATTGTTGCTGTTGGGGATCGAGCCGTCATCGCTGAAGCTGTTCCACAGCTCACTGCCATCACCCGCAGGGTTCCAGCGGCTGCAGCGTTGAATGCTCACGCCTGGTTGCTCAGCTGTTGCAATGCACCATTGCCCTTCGCCTTCAGCAATCGGTGCGGAGACGTTGCTCTCAAGCAGCACTCCCCGCAGCTTGCCTTCATCCACATAACGGTTGCGTTGCCCCTCGGTTCGACCGATCGCCGGGGCGTAGTTGTGCTCCGGGCTTCCGTCATCGCGGAAATGCACTTCAGCAGAGGCGTCGGTGTTGGTGAACCAACCACCGGTGTTGCGCCAGCTCAGCAACAGCGAGAGATCAAGAGGATTCTTGGTGGGGTTGCTCAGAGTCCAAACAAACACCGCGACCGGATAACTGGTGCGCTGATAGTCGCCAGGGAGAATCGGGCTGAAGGCCTCACAATGCACATCGGCGTCATAAACGCCGTCGTAGTTCATCCAGCTGAGCGGATAGCGGGCCGCGTAGGTTCCGGTGCTGCACTCCTGCGTGCTGGCGGGATACCAATCCCATGACTGAAGGAAATCGGACGCGTCAGGTCGGGAGGCATCCGCCTGCGGCTTCACCGCCAGGGCATGGGAGCGTTTGTTAGTGCCGTTGTCTTCAAACAAAGCGAACTGACAGTCGGGCAGCACGCCGAACCAGTGCTCACCGCCATCGAGATGCCAGAGATTGAAATTGCCATCGGGAGCACGGCCGATGCAGCCAGCCCCAAAGCCACCCAGGGGCGTTCCGTGATTGGGGCCGTCATCAAGGTTGCTGGCATAACGAACCGTATAGGGCTTATCCCAGTTCAATCCGAAGGGCCTGCTCCAGCTGGCTTGTGGTGCACTCCAGGATTTAGGACGGGACCTGCGGCGCAGCAGCGAACGCAAAGCAGTCAGTCCAAGCGGAGCCATGGAAAGGCGGAAAGTCGCCCCAGCCTGCCAGACCTGAACGGTCTGTGCTCAATGCCAGAAAAAACATCCCGGTATGGCAATGGTGAATGCGGTTGGATCAACGCTCATCCCAGCCGTTGCCACCCCGCATCCTTGTCAGCAGATGGCACTGTTCTAATGGGTCTGCGCAGATGGCTCAGATCTCCCTGGAGGGCAGAACCTGCTCGGCGTCCAACAGGGCATCCAACGTCACTGCCGTGCGCACCAGTGATTGATAGTGCTGCAACACCCGCCGGTTGCGGTCCAACCAGCGTGCTGCTTCCGCTGGGCCTTCACCAGCGCCTGAACTGGCGAATCCGGAGGGGCCGTCGGCATCCATCAACTCAAAGTCGTCCTGGCGAGCGATCAGTGCAAGCAGAAGCTCATGCAGGCGCTGACGGCGCTCGGCCTGTGCATCATTCCCAGTCACGAGCACACCGGTTGCGTTCATAATCCTCCCTCAAATCCCTGTAGTTGCGGGTCTGACGCGAAAGCAATTCACTCGCTTGCTCGGCCTGGGCCTTGTTTTCTCCGGTCTGTTGCGAGGCCGCGATCAACATCCGATTGCGGGCCATTGAGGCACCGAGTGTGTTCATCAGCCTCTTGATCAGACTGCAGTCCTCCAAGGCATGAACAGAACCGGCACACGACAGCGACAGCACCAACGCAACAACGACGGGGCGAGGCACAACAGAAGGAAGAATCATTAGCGCCAAGGTACCTCTGAAAAGCCGAGCTGATCCCGATCAGGCAGAACCACGGTCTGGTGAGCCATTCATGGTCATGGTGTCGAAATGGAGGATTGCAATCCTCCGCGACCCCCTACACCCATGCACAGCTTCTTTCGCTGCAGGGTGCTGACGGGCCTGACGGTCTTGCTCGGCAGCCTCAGCGCATCCGCAGCGGTGGCCCAGGAGCTTTACACCCTGGAAACCACCTGCAGAAGCGCAGGTCAAACCTACTCCTGCAATGTCGTGGCATCCAATGTCGACGACACCACTGAATACGTTCACCAATTTGGATCCAAGACCGTGAGTTATCGCGTGATCGACGATCCGTACGTGCGTATTGAAGGCCGAGCCAGCGACACGACACCTTGGAGATCGGTGAAGAACGCCACAATCGATTTCAGAACTGAGGAGCTCTGTTTCAACAACAACGCCTTCTGTGTCAAAAATCCCAAATATCTCGCCGACGTACTGGTCGGCAGCGGTGATGCCATGCAGGGCCGCACCAAGGTGGGAATGGTCTTCGCTGCCAATGGCCGCGTGGATGTGGCTTGTTTCGACAACGGCTGTGATCGACTGAAGGATGCCATCAGACAATGACAATTAACACTCGCCGATCCTCTAGGCGTCGTCTCGCCGGCCTGCTGGGTCTGGTTCTGGCACTCCAACCAGCAGCTGGACTAGCAGCCATCGGCACTGATTCAGCAGCCACCACAGGTACAAGTGAAAATATCCAGCTGGCCCAGCGCCGCGGCGGTGGCGGTGGCTCACGGGGCGGATCACGCGGCGGATCACGGGGCGGATCACGGGGAGGCTCTCGAAGCAGCTCCAGAAGCAGTTCACGCGGCTCACGCAGCAGCTCCAGAAGTGGAGGCCGCACTGGATTCAGCAACTACAGCGGCAGTCGCTCAGGCAGCAGATCTGGCAACCGTTCGAGCAGTCGTCAGGGCACCAGACAAACCACGCGGAGCAATCGCCAAGGTCAGGCACGCACCAACAGCGCGAACCGCCAGGGCAATCGCCAGAGCACCAGGGGCAACCGCCAGAACCAGGTGCGCAACAACAGCTCCAACCGCCAAAGCAACAGGCAGAACACCAGGAGCAACCGCCAGAACCAGGTACGCAACAACAGCTCCAACCGCCAGAACAATCGCAACGACCGCTTCAACACACGTCAGAACAATCGCAACGATCGGTTCAACACACGATCAGACAATCGGCGCAAGGCGATCAACAATTGGGATCGCTACGGCAACGGTTGGTACAGCGGCAACAACTGGTACAACAACCGCCCCTGGAACAGCGGTTGGTACGGCGGTTCCTACTACAACAACTGGGGCTGGTACCCAGGCCGGGCAGCGGCCTGGGGCGTGGCAAGCATGGCCACCTTCGGTGTGATCAACAGCCTGGTCAACACTGCCCAGAGCAACGAGGTGAGTTACATCGTTGTACCCGACTCGGAGTACTCCCTCTACTACCCCAGCGTCACCGCCACGGGCGACACCGTGACGTTCGAGGCCGATGACGGCGACTCCACAGCGAGGTTCTATGCCGATTGCCGGCAAGGAACCATCAACGGTGGAACGCCTAACAACGGCAACGAAGCCCAGCTGCTCAATGCCGCCTGTCAGGTGGCCTTTGGCCAGTAAGGGCTAGTCGGTGGTTAAAGCGTTTGTAGGTGCCATCAGCTCCTGCAGACGCTTCTCCGCCTTGGGCTCCAATAGAACCTGAGAAGGGTTGTAGGTCTGTGCACGTTCGACCCTGGCTTGCACAGCATCACAAGCCTGATCCCAGCCCTCGATGGAAAGCTCGCGGTAGATCCTTTCAACAGTGTTCATCGGCGAGTCCACCAATTCGTCGTAATTCACCTCCACCAGCTGACCAGCGGGAATCTGTGGACGGGCGGCTTCAAAGGCTTCCAGCAACAAACGATGAGCCATCGCCGTTTCCTCGACCTGCCGCTGCTGATCCGGTGCCGGCTGCAGACCGATCAGATCGGCAAGTTTCTGCTTCACCAACGTCAAAGACCGGACTGCATCCACAGGCTCTCGTTTCATCAAAACAAAACGTGCTTTCGGGAACAAATCCAACAACAAGGTCACCCGCGCTGTGTGGGTTGGATTTTTAATCAATAAATGTCGCTTACCCTCCCCATCATGGGCCCAGGTAAGACGAACAAAGTGCAAAAGCTGTCGCTGAAAGTCTCGGGTGGTTGAGAGGACACAGCGATGAAAATGCCTGAGGTAATCCTGAGGAAATGCCACTCCAGCCATGTTGGTGTCAAGAGTGAGACGAGCCAGTCCGATTTCGTCCTCCTGAGGATCCAGAGCACTCCAGGGCACAGCATCGATCGGACGTGTTGCCGTCATCAGGCGATTGAGAACAGTGATGATCCACGGCTTCAGCAGCAAAGACACCTGCGGAGCCACCGTGAGAGCGTTCCTGGCAGTGGCTGCACCAGAATCTGCAGCCATCAGCTGATGGAGATAAGTGGTACCGCTGCGCCAGTGACCGATCACGATGACCGGATCATCAGGTAATTCAAGACGCTTCAGGGCACGGCCCCAAAACACAGACTGCAACCAGGCGAACGGCTGCAACAGCAATCCGCCCAGGCCGAGCTGCAGACCTAGAAACAATCGATTTGGCGCAGGTCGGGTCATTGCCAGAGCTGCAGCCAACGTGCGGGGCGTGATAAAGCCTCCGGCCACTTGTCGATCAACGCCGCGACGCATCGGTCATACACGAACGTTCACTAATTTCAGTTTAACCATTGAAAAAGGTATAAATTGTTGTTGTCTTGTGCAAATCCGTGTTTACAAGCGTTGCCAGCACTGGAGGCAAAAGCCAACAGCCTGGAGGCTCTCAGCCTCAGCAGAGCATGGATTTGCCCTTTCACTCCGCCAGCGAGCTCAAACAGCTGTTCAAGCTGATTGGCAAAAGTTTTGACGCGGTTCAACTCAGCCAGGGTCGGCTGCAGGGGCGCTTCAGGCTCGCCAACCTAGGCAGCATTGTTTTGATCGAGCTGCAAACCAATCAGCACTTGCTGCTGAATGGAGAGAGGGGCCCTGACTGCATGAGCTTCTGCCTTGAAGCCACAGGCTTGGTCGAAGAATGTCGACTTTTCAATATTCCGCTCGCACGATATTCACTTAATGGCTTTCGCCAAGGGCAAATCGAATCGCATTTTCAACTTTCAGCCAATACCACAATTTATCTGGCAATTCTGTCAACCAGTCGCTTCAACGCATTTCTAAGCCATCACGACTCCGAAGATATTATCGAACAATTGGAAACAAATAATGCATTACAAATTGATCCCATACTACATGCCCAGTTCCGTAAAAAGTTTCAACATTTTCTTGAACACCAGCCACTCACACCTCAGCAGCGCAGGCATACAACAAATCATCTTTACAATTCATTTTTAGAAGCAATTTCCAGCAAAACAAACGCTAAATTTCTATCCTATGCGCCGTCACCAAGACAACGGCTAGTCAGAGAATTTGTTTCCTGGGGCTTCAGGAACACAGATCAAGACTACAACCTTGACCAGATCAGCGACTCTCTCTTCGCATCAAGGCGTACATTAATCCAAGGTACTAAAGAATCACTCGGCATGGGTCCGATGGAGATGATGAAACGGGTGCGACTCGAGCAAGTGAACTGGATTCTGCGTTCACCAGATGCACGCGCAGATCAAAAATTTCGAACGATCTCAGAGATTGCTCAGCACTACGGTTTTCAAAGTCGAGGTCATTTCGCCAAGGCATACCAACAAGTTTTTGCCGAAAGCCCAAGTGAAACCTGGCTTAAATCCTCGAGCCGGTAGCAATTGTTTCAGATCCCGTTCGTGCACACCTGGCAACGCAGTTAGCGGCAGCACCAGGCAAGGCGGCTAACAACGGAGGGATGGTATTGACACCACCGCCCTCTCATTCATGACAACAAGCCAAAAAGTCGACGGGTCGATTCTGCCCTTCCCCGCCAAACCGTCGGGAAGCAAAGCTGGCACGACGATGCAGGACTCGACGTACAGCCCACTCCCCGATCCCAGGTACCTTCCAGACGATGCACCCAACATTCTTGTGGTGCTGATCGACGACGCCGGTCCAGCAATGCCGGAATGCCTTGGCGGCGAGATCCACACGCCCACGCTTCAGGCGGTCAAAGACGGTGGCGTTGGCTTCAATCGCTTCCACACCACAGCGATGTGTTCTCCGACACGCTCTTCGTTGATGACCGGTCGCAACCACACCTTCGTGGGTAACGGCCAGATCTGTGAATTAGCCAACGACTGGGATGGTTACTCAGGCCGGATTCCTGAAAGCTGTGCTCTACAGGCCGACGTTCTGCGCAACTATGGCTACGCAACCGGAGCATGGGGCAAGTGGCACAACACACCTTCGACGGAAACCACGGCTGCAGGTCCTTTCGAAAACTGGCCAACCGGACTCGGCTTTGAATACTTCTACGGCTTCCTCGCCGGCGAATGCTCCCAGTACGAGCCCCATCTGGTGCGCAACACCACAGTCGTATTGCCTCCGAAACAAGAGGGCAAGCAATACCACGTCAGTGAAGACCTGGCCGATGACGCCATCACCTGGCTGCAGACCCACAAAGCTCTCCGCCCGGACGCACCCTTCTACATGTACTGGGCATCCGGCGCCCTGCATGGTCCTCACCATGTGAACAAGGAGTGGGCTGATAAGTACAAGGGCAAGTTCGACGAGGGTTGGGATGCCTATCGCGAGAAGGCTTTCAAAAATGCCAAAGCCAAAGGCTGGATTCCCGAGAACGCCCAGCTCACGCCACGCCACCCCCGCTTAGCAGCTTGGGACTCCATCCCCGATCATCAGAAACCCTTCCAGTCGCGTTTGATGGAAGTGCTGGCTGGCTTTGCCGAACACACGGATCATCAGGTTGGTCGGATCCTTTCCGAGATTGAACGACTCGGATATGAGGAGAACACCCTGGTTGTCTACATCTGGGGAGACAACGGCTCCTCCGGAGAAGGTCAGGATGGCACCATCTCAGAGCTGCTTGCGCAGAACTCCGTGGCCACGGAGATCGATGAGCACATCAAGGTGCTCGACGACCTGGGAGGTCTCGATGCCCTTGGCTCCGATCTGGTCGACAACATGTACCACGCAGGCTGGGCCTGGGCGGGCAGCACGCCTTATCAAGGCATGAAATTGATGGGGTCTTACTTCGGTGGCACCCGTAATCCCATGATGGTCAAGTGGCCCAAGGGCATCAAGCCGGATCCCAAGCCTCGTGCTCAGTTCCACCACTGCAACGATCTGGTGCCAACGATCTACGAGCTGGTGGGAATCACGCCACCCAAAATGGTGAACGGTGTCACGCAGGATCCCATTCACGGCACCAGCTTTGCCTACGCCTTCAATGCACCAGATGCACCGGGTGAACTGAAGACCCAGTTCTTCGACATCTTTGGATCACGGTCCATCTATCACGAAGGCTGGATGGCTGGCGCCGTTGGTCCTCGCCTGCCCTGGGTGAAAGGCGTCGACCCCGACATCCTCACCTGGTCGCCGAATACTGACGAGTGGGAGCTTTACAACCTCGAGGAGGACTGGAGCCAGGCCAATAACCTCGCCGATCAGCATCCCGAGAAGCTGCAGGCGATGAAGAATCAGTTCCTGGTGGAATCGGCCAAATACAAGAATCTTCCCATCGGCGGAGGACTCTGGACCGTCATCTTCCACCCGGAACTGAAGGTTGCACCCGATGCCAAGTCCTGGGAACTTCCAGGCAACATCACCAGAATTCCAGAACCCTGTGCACCTCGGCTTGGTTGCCTCAACAACAAGGTCGTCCTCGATCTTGAGATTGTAGAAAACGCCACTGGTGTGCTCTACGAATTCGGTGCCAATTCAGGTGGTCTCACCCTTTACATGGATCAGGGAGTGCTCATCTATGAGTACAACCTGTTCATCATTGAACGCACCAAGCTGCGTTCTGCTCAGCCGCTGCCAACCGGTCGCCACAAACTGGAGATCATCACCCAGCACACCGACGACAATCCAAGGGGCGCCATTTCCATCAAGGCATCCCTCAATGGCACACAGGTGATCGACGGCATTGTGCCCCGAGTGGCTGCGTTGCTGTTTACCGCCAACGACTGTCTTGATGTGGGCCAATCACTGGGCTCGGCGGTTTCCATGGACTACCGCAAGCGTGCTCCGTTCAAGTTCAACGGCACCATCCATCAGATGAACGTGGACTACACCGACTAAGACAGCCAGTCACGATCGATCAAACTGGTCAACAATGGCAGGGAGCAGACTTCATCACGGAGTCTGCTCTTTTTCTTTGAGCTCCAGGCTCAAAAAGTAATTCAAAAATGTACGCACCAGTGCCACTGCACCCAGCTGAATCAATGCCGATGCTTCACGGCTGATGGTGGTCTGCACCACATCGGCGCCAAGCTGAAACTCCAGAGCCAGAGCCACCCATCCACCGAAGGTCAGGCGCGCTGCGGTCAGCGGTCCCCGCTGCATGAGATGCGGTGGAATCGCCCGCAGACGTAATGGCCCACCGCGACTGAATACCGCAATCAAGCCAACCGCAACAGAAAGCACCGAAAGGCACTCAAGAATCAAGCGCAATGCTTCGGCTGAATGCGTCAGCAGATGTTCAGCCCACTCCATCAATGATTGCTCGTAGTTTGCGGTGATTGTGAATGGCAAAGACAACGATCACCAGTTGGTGAATAGCAAAACGCTGCAATCCAGCACAATCGGGAGCAGTTCAGGATGACGTCAATCACGGCGATTTCTACCCTGTCGACAGCGGTCAGCCCTTCCCACACGGATGAGCAATACCAATACGGAGCTGGCCAAAACCCGAAATCGCGCCGCGGCTGAGCGCACAACGCTGGCCTGGATCCGAACAGCTCTGGCTCTGATCAGTTTTGGATTCGGTCTCGACAAAATCATCAGCGCCATCCGCGATACAGGAGGCGAAACCAACACCGGTAACGACGTCGGCGTGCAGCTGATGTCGATGGGATTCATCGGGGTTGGCATTTTCACGTTGCTGATTGCCATGAGGCAACACAAACGTGAACTGGTGCGCTTGCGCAATGACCCGTACCTCTACCGGGACGAGCCATCGCTTTCGATTGCCACAGCAACAGCTGTACTGGTGATCGGGGTAATTGCATTTCTCTTACTGCTGTCCGGATTTATCTGATCCCATGACCTCTCCCGCATCACTGTCAAATCTCTCTCTCTTGCCATGTCACTGCTGATCTCACTGGCCCTGTTTTTCATCATGGTGTCTCTGGGTCTGAATCTGCCCAGCCTGCAGTTCGACTTGCTGAAACACAGGCCAGCACTGATCGCGCGCGTGTTACTGGCAACCTGCGTGGTCCTGCCACTGGCGGCTTTGCTGCTGCTGCGGACCCCACTCGGACAAGGTCTATCTCCTGCCATCACAACAGCGGTGATGCTGATGACAATCTGTCCCAGCGCGCCAATGATCGCTCTGAAAAGCAGGAAGCTGGCGGAAAACCCTCAACTGGCCACAAGATTGCAGTTCTGGTCAGCCTGTGCCGCCATTGTCACTGTACCGCTGTGGGTGACTCAGCTGCCATTGGAAGCGGGGGAGACCATCTGGAGCGTCTCCGCCAAGGACGTCGCCTTCCAGGTCTTCACCGTGCAACTGATTCCGCTGCTTGTGGGCGTGTCATTGCGGCGCTGGTGTGCGGAATGGTCTGAACGCTGGAATCCGGTGATTCAGAAAGGAGCAAGCATCCTCTTGCTGGTGCTGCTGGCCCTGATCCTGATCGTGGCATTGCCGAAGGTGACGCCGATGTTGATCGGCAACCTCAGAGGAGCCTTGCTGATGTTCATCCTCACCTGGGTCGGCATCGGGCTGGGATATGTCGTTGCAGGCGACGACCACGACGAACGCAGCACACTTCCTTTGGTGGTTTCTATGCGTAATCCAGGTCTTGCCCTGCTCATCATTCAAGGCATGGCTCCTAACGCGATTGACCTCAAAGCGGCCGTGGTGGGGTACGTCGTCGTAACGGCAGTTGGTACAGCACCGTTCATGAAATGGCGCCAGGCCAATGCAAGCCAGGAACAGATCACAGGAGACGCTTAGAGCGAATCCATGAAAACCCCATCAGATCCGAAGCTGCTGCTGAAACAGAACCCTCGCAAGGGAGCAGATATGGCTGCATTGCTGCTCGGCGCCGGGATTGGCTACGCCATTAATCTGAGTCTGCCGCTGCTCGCAGATGTCACGATCAGCTGCATCTTCTTGATCCTGCTGAGCAGGCTGCGCAATCGCCTGAAAACACCAGCGCAGTGGTGGGGCAGCATCGGGCTTTGCTCCGGCAGCTTCCTCGGAACAGCATCCTCGATGGTGTATGTGATGCAGCGGGCCGGTGAAGCTGGATCTGCCTACTCACCCTGGGAGCGACTGGCTCTGATCGTCATTCTGGGCATCACAGGTGTTCTGGCCGGTCGCTATGTCGGCATCGACCCTGATGCTGTTGAGGGCCGCTCGATCGGCGACCTGCTCAGGTCCCTCAGTGGAACGTTCACAGGAGTCTTCGGAGTTCTGGTCGCCATTGCGTTCGTGTTCAACGGACTGGAAGAAGCAAGAACTCTCTCCAGTCGTCTCACCACAACACTCACCATCATCATTCTCGGCCTGGTTGGGCCTGGCTGGATCAGCCATCGCTTGAAAAATTACCAACGCAATCAACCGCATTGATACCACCACCAGCCATCAAGACCATGATGCTGCCGGGATCTTTGAGACATACTTGATGAAGAACTGGATGTTGTTAAAAGCCTTTCGATACAGACAGCGTCGTTCTATGCCCCTGCACAGCGAAACCATGAAATGCCAAGGGAACCGATCGCTGAAACATTGCATCAGCAAAAGGAAGCAGCTGATCAGCAACACTTGGCTTGACCAGAGCAGACGGCTACCAAAAGAGGGATGGCACTGACACCACAGCCCTCTCATTCATGACAACAAGCCAACAAGTCGACGGGTCGATCCTGCCCTTCCCCGCCAAACCGTCGGGAAGCAAAGCTAGTACAACGATGCAGGACTCGACGTACAGCCCGCTGCCCGATCCAAAATATCTTCCAGATGATGCACCCAACATTCTTGTGGTGCTGATCGACGACGCCGGTCCAGCGCTACCGGATTGTCTGGGAGGGGATATTCACACACCCAACCTGCAGGCGGTCAAAGACGGCGGCGTTGGCTTCAACCGCTTCCACACCACAGCGATGTGTTCTCCGACACGTGCTTCGCTGCTTTGCGGTCGCAACCACACCTTTGTGGGCAATGGACAGATCTGTGAATTCGCCAACGACTGGGACGGTTACTCAGGCCGGATTCCCGAAAGCTGCGCCCTGCAGGCCGACGTTCTGCGCAACTATGGCTACGCCACCGCTGCATGGGGCAAATGGCACAACACTCCAGCCACAGAGACCTCTGCCGCCGGTCCCTTTGAAAACTGGCCGACCGGACTCGGCTTTGAATACTTCTACGGCTTCCTCGCCGGCGAATGCTCCCAGTACGAGCCCCATCTGGTGCGCAACACCACGGTGGTGATGCCACCGAAATCACCGGAGGAGGGATATCACATCAGTGAAGACCTGGCCGATGACGCCATCAACTGGCTGCAGACCCATAACGCTCTGCGTCCCGAGAAGCCCTTTTACATGTACTGGGCATCCGGAGCCCTGCATGGTCCTCACCATGTGAACAATGAATGGGCCGATAAGTACAAAGGCAAATTCGACGATGGCTGGGATGCCTATCGCGAACGCGCCTTCAAGAACGCCAAGGCCAAGGGCTGGATTCCCGAGAACGCCCAGCTCACACCCCGTCACCCCCGCCTGGCGGGGTGGGACTCCATCCCCGATCACCAGAAGCCTTTCCAGTCGCGTTTGATGGAAGTGCTGGCTGGCTTTGCCGAACACACAGATCATCAGGTTGGTCGCATCCTTTCCGAGATTGAACGGCTCGGATACGAAGAAAACACACTGGTTGTCTACATCTGGGGTGACAACGGCTCCTCCGGAGAAGGCCAGGAAGGAACCATCTCAGAGCTGCTTGCTCAAAATGGCATTGCCACGGAGGTCGATGAGCACATCAAGGTGCTCGACGAGCTGGGAGGTCTCGATGCCCTTGGCTCCGCGTTGGTCGACAACATGTACCACGCAGGCTGGGCCTGGGCGGGCAGCACGCCCTATCAAGGGCTGAAGCTGATGGGGTCTTACCTGGGCGGCACCCGCAATCCCATGATGCTCAAGTGGCCCAAGGGCATCAAGCCGGATCCCAAACCTCGTGCCCAGTTCCACCATGTCTGCGATCTGGTGCCAACGATCTACGAGCTGGTGGGAATCACGCCACCCAAGATGGTGAATGGCGTCACGCAGGATCCCATTCACGGCACCAGCTTTGCCTACGCCCTCAATGCCCCTGATGCACCGGGTCAACTGACAACCCAGTTCTTCGACATCTTTGGATCACGGTCCATCTATCACGAAGGCTGGATGGCAGGCGCCGTTGGACCTCGCCTGCCCTGGGTGAAGGGCTTTGACCCCGACATCTTCACCTGGTCCCCCGACACCGACGAGTGGGAGCTATACAACATTGAGGAGGATTGGAGCCAGGCCAATAACCTCGCCGATCAGCATCCAGAGAAACTGCAGGCGATGAAGAATCAGTTCCTAGTGGAATCGGCCAAATACAAGAACCTGCCAGTCGGCGGCGGCCTCTGGACCCTCGTGTTCCATCCGGAATTGAAGGTTGCACCCGATGCAACATCCTGGAAGTTCCCAGGCACGATCACCAGAATTCCAGAACCCTGCGCACCACGACTCGGCTCCCTCGACAACAGGGTCGCCCTCGACATCGAAATTCCTGAGAATGCCAGTGGTGTGCTTTACAAACTCGGTGCCAATTCAGGTGGTCTCACCTTGTATATGGATCAAGGGGTGCTCATCTATGAGTACAACCTGTTCATCATTGAACGCACCAAGCTGCGTTCTGCTCAGCCGCTGCCAGCCGGTCAACACACACTGGAAATCATCACCCAGCACACCGACGACAATCCAAGGGGTCCGCTGTCAATCAAGTGCTCCCTTAATGGCACGCAAGTGATCGATGGCATGGTGCCGAGACCGGCAGCTCTGATTTTGACGGCGAATGACTGCCTTGACGTTGGTCAGGCTCTCGGCTCTCCGGTTTCCATGGACTATCGAGAGCGTGCACCGTTCAAGTTCAACGGCACGATCCACACTATGAAGGTGGACTATCTCAAATAAGTAAGGTCCGGTCTACATGATCAAAACGAAAAATCTCAAGACAACCTGATCGAGAACTCATTAGCTCAATTTCATCAACCGGGGCAGATCTCTTCAAGAGGTCTGCTCTTTTTTATAAGTCCCAGACTCAACAAAGGATTCAAACTCATGCAGGCTTCTATCCTCACTGTTCACCAAATCAAACAGAGAGGGATGCAGTAGTCTCGACAGCTCCAACCCTACGCTGAGCCGTCATCGGAGATCTTCTCCTCTCCAGGAGGAGTTGCATCTAGGCTTCAACAAGGCAACACTGCAAATCACAATTCATCCACTCGCAACGCATAAAAAATGGTGATATTGCTCCCCTGAGCAACATCACCATCCAACAGCTGATGATCGACTCAATCAGCTCTTCTTGGCATCAGTCTCCTTGGGATAGATCTCAAGGGTGACCTTGTCAATCTGTCCGCCATAGGCGCTGTAACGCTGGGGACCAATATTCTTGACCGTGACAGCCGAGCCGCGGTCAAGACCAACATCAGCACCTTCATCAATGGAGAATCGAGAGGCGATGGTCTGATCAAGGCGACCAAGGGCAACAACTTTATCGTTGATCTTCATCCGCACATCGGCACCTTTGCCAACACCACCACCGTCGTAGTCGATCTCAAAGCGAAGTTCAGACTGACCAACTGGCAATGGCTCATTACTAGTGAAGGTGTAAAGCTTACCCATGTAGTTGTAGGTGTAAGCAGGCACGTTGTTCTCTACATAGAGAGACCAGCCGCCAAAGCGACCGCCCTGGGAGAAGATCACGCCACTCTCCTTCTGGCCAGGCTTCACATCCAACTGAGCCGTAATGCTGCTGGAGGTGTTCTTCACATTGAGGATCGAATCCTCGACCATGTTCCAGGCATAGGGATACAAATCCATCGACGTCCGATCACCCAAAAGTGTCGGACGACCAGCAACAGAGGGCACGAGACGCTCGAGCAGACGATCGTCTAGCGGCAACACCTGATTTGCGATGGCCTCTTCCATGAACTTCTTCTTCATGGCAATAAGGCGTTCAGGCTCCTGATCGGCGAGATCATTCGAGAGGCTGAAATCCTTGGTGGTGTCATAAAGCTGCCAACCAGAATCGTCTGCAACCGGATTCATTCTTTCCGGCGCCATCCATGGATACATCACTGTTGTCCGCGCCATCCAGCCGTTGTGATAGATGCCTCGATTACCAATAATCTCAAAATACTGCGTATCATGCTTTTCTTTGGCATCTGGAGCATCAAAGGTATACATCAGACTGGTTCCTTGCATGGGAATCTGAGTAACGCCATTGATTGTCTTAGGCATCGGCAGATTGGCCGCCTCAAGGATTGTTGGAGCCACATCATTTACATGCGAGAACTGTGTGCGTAGACCACCACCCTGTTGGATGCGTTTCGGCCAATGAATCACCGTGCCGTTACGTGTTCCACCGAAATCACCTGCGACTTGCTTGGAGAGAGCAAAGGGTGAATTGAAGGCGATCGCCCAGCCCATGTGATACATGGGATAGGTGGTAGGACCACCCCACTCCTCAAGCTTGGCCTCCTGTTCGTCAGGCGTTTCTGCAACGCCATTGAGGTAGTGATTCCAATTCCACTGACCAGTTCTATCCCCTTCGGGACTGGCGCCATTATCACCAGTGATGTAAATCACCAAGGTGTTATCAAGCTCGCCAAGATCATCGATCGCCTGGATCAAACGGCCAGCTTCATAATCTGAATACTCAGTAAAGGCAGCAAAAACTTCAGCCTGACGTGCATAGATTTTCTGCTGTTGTGGCGTGAGGCTGTCCCATTTAGGAATACTGTCTGGCGCCTTGGCCATCTGAGTGCCTTCAGGAACAATCCCTGCCTTGATCTGATTCTGAAGATTGCGCTTGCGCAAAACATCCCAGCCTTCGTCGAACTTACCTTTGTATTTGGCAATCCATTCCTTGCTCACATGGTGAGGGGAGTGAGAACCGGCGGATGAGTAATAGATGAAAAATGGTTTATCCGGTTTGATCGATTTCTGCTGACGCATCCAACCGATCGCCTGATCGGTCATGTCTGCAGTGAAGTGATACCCCTCTTTCTTAGGTGCATCCACAACGGTGACACCATCGTGGATCGTTGGATCCCACATGTTGTCTTCCGCCCCAACAAAGCCGTAGAACTTCTCGAATCCCTGCCGCGTTGGCCAACGGGTCTGGGGGCCGGCTGCCGTGGTCTCCCGACCCGGCGTTTCATGCCACTTGCCGAAGGCACCGGTGTTGTAGCCGTTCAATCGGAGAATCTCAGCAACCGGCTGGGCATAATCCGGCACCACAGTGGAATTACCCGCGTAACCAGTTGCGATCTCTGGGATCGAACCCATATTGACCTTGTGGTGATTGCGTCCGGATTTCAAAGCTGCCCGGGTCGGCGCACAGAGAGCTGTGGTGTGAAATTTGTTGTAGCGCAGGCCATTATCAGCCAGCTTTTCCGCCGTCGGCATGTTCACCGCACCGCCAAAGGCGGAGGGTGCGGCAAAACCCACATCATCGAGAAGGATGATCACCACATTGGGGGCATCCTTTGGTGCCGTCACCTCAAACTGTGGAGGCAATGGAACCTCAGAAGGGAGAGCCTTTGTGACCTTTTCAGGCTTTGGCTCGGCAATCGGCAAATTGGTCCGATCTAGGTTTCCACCCAAGGCCTGCTTCTGATCCGTACAGGAGGTGGAAAGGCTTGAGAGCAACAGCAATCCACTACCCACAGCTAGGTGGCGGATCAGCTTGGACACTTTGACTTGATCAAGCATGCTGAAAAAGCGAATGAAGAAGTGAACAGGCGTACAGCCCAATAAATGACTCGCATTCAACTCAGCGGGCTCTGACGCCTTGAGGAGCCTCTACAGAGGCGTGATTCACAACAAGAACATGGCAACAGCCTCAACACCCTCTGTTAGCTGCGGGTATGGGATCGAGAATCAGCAGCAGCACAGATCTGCACAATTGGGACCATCAGACCGAGCGAAATCGCTGATGCCACAGACTTTCAGCCATCTGCGGCTGGCAGAACGATGCTTGCCTAGCTTTCCTGCAGATCATTGGCTGAGGAAGACGCCTTGCCCTTTCGCTCCACGCTCTACCGCCTGGCCAGTGCGATTGAATTGTTCACGGGAGTCACTCTCCTGTTGCTGCCAGCGATAGTGATGCAACAGCTGTTCAGCTCGCCAGCAAGCGACGCTGGCGAACAACTGACACGTTTGTACGGCCTGGCACTGATCGGGCTGGGCGTGGCCTGCTGGGGATCCCCCTGTCCGATACCAGCAAGACGCGGACTGCTGGTTTACAACTGCAGCGCCGCAGTGCTTCTCATCATCCTGGGCTCACAGGCCCTCTCGGGTGGAGCAGCGGTGTGGGCAGGTGCCCTTATTCACGTGGTTCTGGGAGTAATGATGATTCGCGACCAGCTGGCCAATTCCTCAGGCTAAATCGGTTGCACATCGGAAACCCATATGACAAGTGGCCGTATCGGTGGTCTGCCCCATCAATGCCGCCGGCCTAAAGCGATGGCAATAGTTCTCGGCACAGAGAAAGGACCCACCTTTGATGATTCGCCTCTCCTGTTCACCCTTGGGTACTGGGAACAGTGTGGAAGTCCATTCCCATACATTGCCGCACATGTCGACCAGTCCGTAGCCGTTGGGGGGGAATGAGCCCACAGGCGACGTCCAGAACCATCCATCAGTCTGTTCATTCGTCCAGGGGAACGGACCCTGCCAGACATTGGCCAGCCACTGACCATCCGGCATCATCTCTTCACCCCAGGAGTAGTTCTGCTGCACCAGACCACCTCTGGCAGCAACCTCCCACTCTTCAGCAGTGGGCAACCGTTTGCCAGCCCACTGGGCATAGGCCAGCGCATCAACGTAGGCGAGATGCACCACAGGGTGATCCATCAGGTCGTCAATACCTGTGTCAGGGCCCTGGGGATGGCGCCAATCGGCTCCTTCAATCAAGGCCCACCACGACATCGGTTGATTGCGATCCACCGATGCTGGGGGCGGAATGAACACTGCCGATTCCGGATTCTGCTGATCCGGCGGAAGATTCGGATACAGCACCGGATCGGGTGGCTTTTCCGAGACGGTAACGTAACCGGTGTCCGACACGAAACGCGCAAACTCGGCGTTGGTCACAGGAGCTGCATCGATCAAGAATGAACGGATCTCGATTGAACGAACTGGGGCCTCTTCTGGATAAAAAGAATCAGATCCAATCGCATATTCACCTGCAGGAATCGTAATCATCTGATCGCGCTGGTCAGTCATGTCAGTCATGTCAGTCATGTCAGTCATGTCAGTCAATCAATGAAATCAGGGTATTGAGACAAAGAACAGAGAGCAGCAAAGATCACAATTTGTGAGCAGACTTGAATCCTATTCAAAAAAAGCATCTTGATTGAGTCGGACTGACTCCAACAAGATGCCAAGTGCTAAAACAATCAAATGTTCAGAATAATTCAACCGCCAGTTGGGAATAGGAATTGCGCCTGAAGCCGGAATGTCCAGTCTCCGGCGAGAGTTTCACCAGCAATCTCAGGTTTGACAAGATTATAATAAGCACTGAGCGAAGTATTGATAGGCTGAGTTCCAAGCTTAAAAACACGTCCAACGCCAGCACCAATAGGAACCATCCAGCCTTTGTTATCTTCATTCATCCAATTGGCGGTAATAATTGGTGAACTGGTGAGATACCAGCCCTTCGGCAAGTTGTAATTCAGAAAAGGCTGAATCAACATCTTATTGACATCGTTTTTACCTCCTCCCGCAAATGACCAAACATTATTGATCAAACCGCCCGCAACAACTTTCCCTTTGCTGTAAACCAAGACACCTGTAGGACCTGCACTCCAACGCCCCGATGCCAACCTGGAGTCGGTCGCCGAGGGGATAATCAGCGTTGGACCCACCCCGACAGTGAAATTACCTTTCAGAGTCGGCACAAAAAAGACCGAAGGATTGATATCACCCATGGCCTGGATATTGGTTCCGCGTGCCCAGGGCTGAGAGATGAAAGGAACAATCGTTCGAGTCACCAATGTCAGACCATCGCTCACCTTGAAGGGAACGACGGGCTGCACATTCACAACATTCTGAGTCTGATTGTGCTTGGCACGCGGATCAAGCACATTGGGAGCCCATTGGCTATTAGGGGTGCTGTTCCATTGAATGGGCAGGCTGATCAAACTGGCAATCGGATTCTGTGCCGCCTTGGCCAATGAGGCATCCTCAGCAGAAGCGGATTCCCCAGGAGTCACCGTGACCGGCTGATTATCCGTGCCGGGTTCTTGTGAGTCGGATGGGGCCTGTGCGACTTCAAGCTCACCCAACACCAGCGGGGTGAAATCAAATTCAACCGTCTCATCAATCAGGAACCGAGGCTGTTCCTGAGCTTCAGCAGCTGAAGGGACCAGAAGGGCCGCGAAGCTCAACAACCCGATGAAGCGAAGACTTCGACGAAAAAGCGGTCCCATCAAAAGTAATGAAAAACAAGAGTTCTTTAATACCAATCAGCAATTAGGCCAAGGCTGCCGCAAAAAACTTCGCACGATTGGGATCAGATCCAGCTGCACGACTTCAATCCCGCTCCTACGGTTCGCCCAATCTCCATTTTCCTTGTGGTCCGCTATCTGCCCCTCGCACTCCTCACACCACTGAGCGCCCTTTGCGTCGAGGCCGTGGCACAACCTCAGAATGATTCTCGCGAGATTCACTCCAGCGACTCCAATGTCGCCTCGTTGATTGAAACCAGCCATCAATCCAAAGATGGCAGCGAAAGTGATTCAACCAATCAAGCTGATGAACAACCTCTGAACAATGAGATCAGCGAAGGGAATGATTCCGACGCTACGGGCGTAATGGAACCCTTGGTCTTGAGCCAATCCAACGAAAGTGCTTCGGCAAGCGAAGAGGAAGAAGACGAAGAAGACAGCTGGCGCGTTTATCTCGACCTTTACGCTTTCTTACCTCCGATAACACGCAGCACATCAACAATTGATGGCAACACCACAAAAGTAGACCTTCCCCTATCGGATGTAATCAAGTCAATCGATGAGGCATTGACTTTAAAAGCACAATTTGAATACGGTCGATTAGGTGTTTTAGCTGCAATCAATTATGCAACCATATCTTCATCCACCTCAAGATCATCCTTTTTAGAAACGCAAAACCCGTTACGAGACAAGCTAGGCATTGCTTCACCACTTCGAAAACGCACTATTCGCGTTCAAGGTGATTTAGACGTTGATGTTGATGCCAGTCAAACAATTTTTGATCTTGCGATGCGATACCGAGCTGGTGCAATTCAAAAACCACGCATGAAAAAAGGTAGCACAAGCTTCCTCGGCTTAGTGGGTGCAAGATTCATTGATGCAAGTCTATCGACAGACTTCAATATCAAAGGCAAGACAGATGTCACTGTTGAAGGGGTTAAAGTTAATCGATCAAACTCCAGAGAACTTGAGAAATCTTCAAATGTGAGCTGGGGCAACACTTGGGTACAGCCAATGCTGGGAATGTTTGGCACTTACGCAATCAGCGAAGATTGGCAGGCTTTCGCTTATCTCGATGCAGGCGGATTTGGACTCAGTGGCAGTGAGGATCTAAGTGGAACAGCTCAAGCAGGAATTGCTTATGCACTTGGAAATTCTGCGCAAATTTCGCTTTCCTATAAATACTTTGGAATTGCTTATTTTGAAGGAGGTAGAGAAAATAATGGCTACAGCTCCTATCAGAGCGGAGTTAACCTAGGCCTGCGCTGGCTATTTGATTGATCAGCGTTACTGAAGAGATTGGAGGCTTCAGGGGTTGAGGCTTGCCGCCACGGCCACTGCGGTTTTGGATCCGCTGGAAATGGCTCCTTCGATGAAGCCGCGCCATCCCTCGCCATGATCACCAGAGGCAAAGAACAGGTTGTTGTCTGGCTTTGGTAGTTCATCAGCGAAGCGTACAAAGGTGCCGGGGCGGTACGTGCACCAACTCCCCTGGGAGAGAGCATCGCCTCCCCAGTCATGTCCGAAGGTCGACAGCAGGCGAATACCAGGCACAAACTCCTCAAGAACCAGTTGCCAATCCGCGACAGATCGTTCCAGTGCATCCGGCTCCAAACTGAAACCGGCCAACACAGAACGCTGATCACCGCGCTGATAGGTGAAGCTGCCGATCAGCGCAGAGTCAGTCGACGTGGCCAGAGTCATCACTGCACCAGGGTCTCCCTCAACCTCAAAAAACACCTTGGCTCCACCACCCACATGCTTGAGTTTTGAGGCCTCCACTTTCACCGGTTTCAGGGGAGGATCAAATGCCACGCTGTGAAGCACATTCAGAGGCACGGTGACCACTGCTCGCTTGGCACTCACCTGCTCACCAGCTGCTGTCGTCACCGTCACGCCGTTGGCCGTTTGCTGAATGGATGTCACGCTGGTGTCCAGCATCACATCAAAGCCACCATCACTGGCCATCGCTTGCACCAGAGCGCCGGTGCCGCGCTTGAGTTTGTAGCGGGCTGCTGAGTCATTGAACAGGGAATAATCCCACCCCGTGAGCGACCAACAGCGCATCATCTCCAGATAGGAGGCATTCTGCGGCTGATTCATCGACAAAATCTCGAGAAAGCCACCAATACTGGTGCGCTGTAATGGCGTGAGATCCAGAGAAGCGAGACGATCGGCCACACTCAGGGAATCGCGTTGCTCGATCGCGGGCCAGTTGTAATGCGAGTCATAGGGACGTTCCCAGACCTGTTGAGCTTCAGCAAAGAACTGCTCAAAACCTGAGACAAACTCTCCGAGTTGGTCCTCACGCAACTCCTGAACCTGACCATCCACCTTGATCGCCACCCTCTCGGCAACGCACCCTGGAGTCTCCTGAATCTCGAAGCCGTAGCGTTCCTTTTCAGCCCATACAAAGGGTTGGGTCCAGTGAATCCAGGTGCCACCCAGCTCCACATGGAATCCATTGCGATCGGTGCTCCAGGTGCGACCACCTAAGCGATCGCGAGCCTCGAGCACCAGCACCTTGAATCCACGCTTCTGCAGGTCCCGGGCAGCGGTGACGCCGGCAAAGCCACCACCGATCACAACAACATCAACGGTCTTCATGTTCACGATTCAAAAAATCAGTCAATGGTCTGCCTGAATGATTTCGGACGGAAGTCACCCGCCGGAAACTAATCAGCCCGCGTGTGAGGTTGAAACTTGGTCAGACCTTTTCGATATCCCCGAGTTTCCAGGTGCGGTCAAACCACTCCTGCCCGGGTCCGTAGAGACGGAAGATGCCGAACCATCCCTTGCCTGGAACAGTCTTCACCCAGTTGGCCTCCATTCCGACAGGTGCTTGCGGGCCGAAGTAGAGATCAATGCTGCCATCAGCATTCTTCACCATGTCAGCGTTACGCTTGTTGTTCTTGCTGGGATAGGGCATTTCGCCGGTCTGCAGCATCGAGCGGGTCTGCGGGTCGTAGACCACAAACGACCAGAATTTCTGAGCCGGAGGGTTGGCCGGAATATTCAGTTTGTAGGTGTTGGAACCATTGAGATAAGCGCCGCTGCCGTCCCTTGAACTGAAGGCGTACTGGGAACCCACACCCGGAATTTCCAAGGCCATGGCCGGTGTATTCACCGTGGCCAGATAGAAGAACAACGTGCGGCCATCCATATCGCGGCCACCGTTACCCTTATCCACCAAATATTCGTGACTGCCACCAGGGAAACCGGTTTGCCAGTAACCGGCCTTGCCGGGGTAGATGTAATTCTTGGGATCCTTCGGTCCGAACAGAATCGAACGCGCTGTGGCATTACCAATGGCGACCGCCTCGGTGAGCAGGGCCTTCTGCTCCGGGGAAGGGTTGAAAGGCTTGCCTTTCTCAATCCCGATCGACGATGCCATGCCGAGCAGTTCAGGCGAGAACAGATCAGAAGGCTCGCGTTGAATCACCTCATCAAGCTCCTCATAGAACTTGAAATTGTTGGCATGAATGGTGTTCGTTTCCCAATCCGTGAGGTTTTTGAAGTTATTGGCTGGAGGATTGGCTCGCTCTGAATAGGGATAGACCTTCAAGCCACCCTTGAAAGCATTTCTGGCGGTGTCTGTCTTGCCCTGATCATCCAGAAAACCTCGCAGGATCAACCAGTTGATCTTGCTGGGAGTGTTGGCAACGAAATAGCCCTCGGTGTTGGCAGGAGCTGTCTGCCCTGGACCAACAATCAGGTATTTTCCGCCCTTGCCTTTATCGGGGCCGGGACCACCCATATCCACCACAAAGCGGAAGAAGGCATCGTTCACTGTGCCGGGGCCGGTACCAGCAGGCACCTCAACCACGATGGGTCCCTTGGAGAGATCAAGGAAGGCAGTGGCGTAAACCGTGTCGGTATTGCCGGTTAGCCAGAGTGATTTGGAACTCATCAGCTCTTCAAACAAACCGATATCCCGGTTCACCTGCATGCCGTAGCCATCACGGTGCCCCACGTAGAGCATTTCGAGCGATGCCGCCGGCATGAAGTTCAGGAAGGTCTGCACACCACGACCAAGATCCACCTGACGGCGGGCCTTGGCCATGGTGTCGTCGTCGGGGAAACCATCGAAATAGTTGAACGTACCGATCCGTGTCTGCACCCTGTCAGGCGTCAATACATCCTCAGGAATGGTGGTGTTGTAGCCCTTGGGGACGACATCAGCGGCCTGCAAGGCTGAACCGCTGCAGGCAAGCAACAATGCGGAAAAGAGAGCGGAAGGGAAACGAGTTAGAGGAGTCATGGTTGAGAATGAATCGTGGTGTTGATGGGTTCAGGTCTCAACCGATAGGCTGAATGTCGTTGAGCTGCCAGGTCTTGTCGAACCAAGGCTCCAGCGGTCCGTAAAAACGGAAAATTCCAAACCATCCCTTACCGGGAATGGTCTGAATCCAGTTGGCTTCCTTGCCCTGCGGCGCAGTAGGACCGAAGTAGAGATCAATGCTGCCATTGGCGTTGACCACCATGTCTTTGTTGCGCTTGCTGTTTTTGCTGGGCAGCATCTGGGGCGTTTGCAATTCAGAGCGCGTCTGGGGGTCGTAAACCACCATCGACCAGAAATCCTTGGCCGGCACGTTGGCATCCACCGTGAACTTGTAGTTCTTACTGCCATCGAGATAGACGCCATCGGCATCAGTCGCCACCACCCCGTACTGGGATCCGGCACCGACCATCTTCAGCACCATGGCAGGGGTGTTGACGGTGTAACCCCAGAAAAAGTTGCTTCTGGCATCAAGGTTTCTGCCGCCCTTGCCGCCATCGATGAGCCATTCATGGCTTCCGCCGGCAAAAGGACTGAACCACTGCTTGTCCTCATAGAAGTAGACGTCGCGATTACGAGGCTTACCCATGTCGGAGCGCACATAGGCGACTCCCACCTGCACAGCTTCCTCGAGAATCCTGCGATCCTCAGCACTGGGATTGAAGGGTTTGCCTTTTTCAAGTCCGATCGCCGAAGCCAGTCCGAGCAGTTCTGGGTCAAACAGATCGACCGGTTCACGCTGAATCACCGTGTTCAGCTCTTCAAAGAAATGGAAATTATTGGCATGGACCGTGTTGAAGACGAGATCGCCTCCTTGCACAAAAGTCATCGCCGGAGGGTTGTCTTTCAGTGAGAGCGGATAAAGACGTACGCCATTTTCATAGTTGGCAACCGCCTGATCAGGCTTGCCTTGATCATCGAGAAAAGCACGCATGATCAACCAGTTGGAGTAGCTGGGTGAACGAAACACGAAATAGCCCTCGGTGTTCGCGGGCTCTGCGTCGTCGGGACCAAGGATCAGATACTTGCCTCCTTTGCCCCGATCTGGGCCGGGAGCACCTGTATCGGCCACGAATCGGAAATAGGCATCATTGATCGTGCCAGGGCCGAGGCCGGCTGGGATTTCAATCACCATCGGCCCCGTGTCCTTCAGATTGAAGAAGGCGGAGCCATACACCGTGTCGGTATTTCCGGTCAGAAAAAGTGGATTGGAATTCAGCGGGGCCATCAACATGACCTTCGTGTAGTCGTCGACCCCCTGCTGCGCATGACCAACACGCATCATCTCGATGCTGGCAGCCGGCATCAACGTGAGAAACGTCTCATAGGCGCGGATGAATTTGAGGTAATCAAAACTGGCGTCTACCGTGGCGGCATCCGGCATGCCGTCGAAAAAGCGAAACGTGCCTGCACTGGTGTCGACCTGATCAGGCGTGAACAGCTCAGCGGGAATTGGCGTGGTGTAACCCTTTGGGACAGAACCTGAAGCGTTGACAGCGCTCTGTGCAAGGACTGGCGTGCTCAGACTGGCAGCAAACGCTGAAGCGAGAAAAACAGCGGAAGACCTGGTGCAGAATCTGCTCGCGAACCCTTTCATTGACTGCCGAATTAGCGTTCTTTTTTTGTTTAAAGAAAATCAGGTGATGCGACTGCGCAGCAAAAAGAAATTCGCCCAAACGGGATCAGGGGGAATTCTGGCTGCATGCCATCCGGCAAAAACCACAAGCAAAAACGCGTGTGGACATCATCCACACGCGCTCTGCCAAATGGTTTTTTCGCCAGCAACAAGGACCTTACTCAGACAAAACTGCGTCGATCCAACAGAAAAGTCATAACACAAAGCCCTTGGGCGGCATTCATTTTGCCGGTTTGAATTGAGGAGAAGTCCACGAACCATCAAAGTAAGCTTTCGTTGGTGAGTAGATGCGAATCGCGGCATTCCATCCCGGATAAATATCAAGATAATTGTCTTGATTTTTATCACCACCAAGATGAATCACATACTCTCCTTGCTCATTCTGCTTGGCAAAAGCACTGTTGATATTATAGTTTTCACCAATGGAAAATCCATCCTTATCATAGATAGTCACTGACCAGAACGCCCGCGGATCAATCGGAACGTTTTTTAGAGTCAGCGTCTGAGGCTCTGTCGAGTCAACGACCTTCGGAAATGGATAAACAGCGCCTTCCTTAGGGAGGCCGCCCCAGCCGATGGCAACCCCGAAGTTGCGCATTTCAGGACTGATCTGCCCTTTTTTGCCAAAAGCCATTTCCGATGTGATCCCCTCTGGTTGTCGTCGCGCGTTGTAGTCAGCGCGCAAGGCCAGAATTTGCTTCATGTCGTACTTGTGACCCACAACAAATGAGCCCTTCTCGCTCTGCTCAAGCTTGATCTGGTCCTGAACAGCAGCTGCCTGCTTGAGATCTTCGGGATCCTGCATGTTCACCTGAGTCCGCACAAAAGCGAACACATAACGACTACCCATGGAATCCTTGGTGAGGGTGTAGCGCCCCGGCTTGTCACTGATCAACGGGATCCAGTGTTCATCATCCACGACCTCGAGAATCTGATAGCGATCGGTGTCGGGCAACACCACAGTGGCCGGACTGTTGAGATCCAGCACAGCGAAGGAATAGAGCGTATCGAAATTGGGCCGCAGAATCGAACGTTCTTTTGGATCCTGGGCCGTCTTTTGGTGGAAGAACACACCAACGCCATCACTGCAGGTGCCTTTGGCGATCTTGCGCACATAATCGGCAAGGATCACTTCGGTTTCCGCAAAGGCATAGTTGGCTTTTGTGACCGGAGTCACCACCGTGGCGGTCTGTTCAACAGCAGCTTCAGGACAGCTTTGGCCGCTCGACGCCAACCTGACGCTGCCCGCTTGGCCGTTGAGCCCCGTCAAGGCAGCGCATCCCATAGCTGAAGCAAAAAGAAGCGAGGCTCCGCGGCGTAAAGACTTGCTCACAGACAGTCGTTGTATGAACTATGGACCTACTAGCAATGCTGTTGATCGCCCGCAATACAAGGCCTGACGACACGAGTGGCCATCATCAGCATTGCTAGCGCCCTGACGATTGAAAGCAAAAACCTGACTAACAACCGATCCACTTTCAATCCAGGGAAAATTCTTTTACCAGGCTCAGAAGATCACGCATATCTCCCTCTGACAATCGGCAGACATTTTCAACCCATTTTTCCATCATTTCTTGAATTTCTTCGCCCTGAAAATCGTCACTAAACGTGGAGTGAGCTTGCTTCAACATCACTCCAATATCTTTATGAGGCAACCACCAGTGAACGCTGGAAATCCGATCGACCCGACTCGATGTCATTCGAGATCAATCGCAAAAGTTTACCATAAGAATTCAGAGCATTGACTTAAAGTTGAATGCATCGATGGCAAGTAGTGATTGATGCGGGCGCTTGGGGCACAATTAACCACTGCAGCCATACTCAAGATGGCAAGCATCAAGTCATCAACTTGACGCTGATCAAATGATTGCTGATCAAGCGTTATGGGCAGCAGATTCGGTTGTTCCGAGAAGCTCAGCCAACCTTGTGGTGTCTCTTGCAAAACTGATCGCACCAGCCATTGTCATTGAGATTGGCTGAAAAGCATGGAACCAACGATCAATCGCTTCATGCTCTTCATCGCGACATTCAGACAGGAATTGAATTAATCTCAGATCCATTGCGCCACAAAATCTGGGAGAATGATGCAGGCAACTTTCATTCAACCTTGATCAATTGTTGCTGTGCAGAAGCCCAAAATGTATCTGGCAGAAGTGATTGAGTATTTATTCCCCAAAACCATAAAAAGCAGCAGCAATACTACTCGGCAATCAGTGTCAGCCATTGTTCTGGGAACAATGAGAGACAAGCGCAACAGCAAGGGACCACACTGCATGGATGGATGTCAGTGAAATGGCCTTGGCGACCGGGACCTGGGCCGCTTCTGTGGTGAAGACTGCCAACGAGCTCTGAACTGCAGAGGATCGGCGCTGGCATGAGAATGGCAGCATGATTGATGTGATCGGTACCGATGCAGGTGCCCCTGACTCGCTGCCAGAAGCACTCCAGGCCTTGGTGCAACAAGCCGATCTGATCGCTGCGCCGCAAAGAATGCAACCAGCGCTGAAGCAATGGCTGAAATGTGACTCCTCAGCGAGGTGCCTCAACAGCGACGAGCCGATCAGCCTCTGCCAGAGCCTGAGAGCCCTCGGCTCAGACCAACGAGGAGTGGTGCTGGCCAGTGGCGATCCGCTCTGGTTCGGTATCGGCCGGATCCTGATCGAACGTCTGGGGCGAGAGAGTCTGCGCTTTCACCCCGGTCCATCCTCACTGCAACTGGCTTTTGCTCGATTGGGGAGACCCTGGCAGAACGCGGAATGGATCAGCCTGCATGGGCGTGATTCAGCTCCACTGATTCAACGGCTACAACAGCGCCCCTCCGCCCTTGCTGTGCTCACCGATCCCAGCCGCGGCGGGGTGAATGATGTGCGTCGCATCCTCGGCAGCAGCGGGCTGGAAGCGAGTTACGCCCTCTGGCTTTTTGAAGCACTGGGCCACAATGATGAGCGCGTCCAGCGTCTTAACCCAACGCAGGCCACCCCGTCTGATCTCAATCCCTTGCACCTGGTGGTGCTGCTGGCAGAACCTCCTGCCGCTCCGATTGCAGACACTTTGCCTCTGTTCGGACTCGACGACGGTCTGTATCTGCAACACCACGACCGACCTGGGCTGATGACCAAGCGGGAAGTGAGAATCCAGCTGCTGGCTGATCTGCAGCTGCCTCAACAAGGAGTGCTCTGGGATCTGGGCGCTGGCACCGGCAGCGTGGGTTTGGAAGCACTGAGACTCCGGCCGCAACTGCAACTGTTTGCTGTGGAACAACGCAGCGGTGGCGGAACGCTGATTGAGGCCAACGCCAGACGACTGGGAGTGAAACCAGCAGCCGTGATAGAAGCCAGCGCCCTGTCTGTTCTCGAAGAGTTGCCGGCACCCGATCGCGTGCTCCTGGGCGGGGGTGGCCGCCAGCGATCAGAGCTCTTGCAAGCCGTGATCCATCGCATGAACCCGGGTGGCGTCGTTGCCATTCCGATGGCCAACGTTGAGGCTCTTGCAGAACTGAAGCCAATCCTGAATCACGCCAGCTGGGCCATTCAGATCAACCAGCAGCAGGCCTATCGCGGTCAACCTCTGGCGGATGGCACCCGGTTGGCACCCATGAATCCGGTGCTGATTCTCCGCGGCAGCAAAACGAAAGGCTGACCTGCAGAATCAAGGCCGTTTCAATCCCGATCCATGCCGGTGCAGAAGGAGAAGCAGGTCTCGCCCCTGCGCATGAAAATCACGCTGCTGATCGCTGGATTCGGCCCACTGCTGGCTGTCGGACTGTTTTTACAGTCCAAGGGATTCTTCGGCTGAACATGACCAAGCTGCACTGTCACACCATCAACCGATGAACCATTGGCAGGAACGACAGAAAGTCTCTAAGAGCAAAACATCACGACAAAGCACCCAAGACTTAGCCAGTCGCATGTCAACGCTGAGGAAAGTTCTTTGCTGGTCTGGGATCGATGAATCTGATCGGGGAACACACTGTTGAGGTCTACAGCAAAAGGATTGGAGCCAAGAGGGGCCGACCAATCAATGAAAAGACAAACGATGCACAGGAAATGAAGCGTCGTGGGGTCTCAGTTCAGCCAATGAACGTCACCACCTGAACGACCCAGGAGTAGGTGGAGCCACTGGAGTTTCAGAGCCAACGTTCTGACAGGGCTCAGTTGGTCAGGAAGCCAGTGGCAGCACAGCACCGCAGTAATCAAAAACCCCGCACTAAGCGGGGCTTCATCTAGTTGTTTTAGTCATCATGAAGTCTTCAACGACTGTTAGACCATCTCAATCACTCCAGCTGGTGTAGACGTTGACCGATAGGTTGCGTCAGCTCCCACGGCCTCAAGCGGATCACTTATCACTGGTTGCCCAGCGATGGATGCTGGGATCGGATCGACCTCAAGAACGCTGAGTGTTTCAGGATGAGTGTTGAACTCATTATTGGAATTGATGCCATTGGGCTGAGCCGCAAGCAGATTTCTCGAATGATTCGCAGACCCTTCACTGAGACCGGCATCTGGATGCATTGGAGTCCAGTCAGAGCTGTCTGCATCTGCATTGGTCATTGTCTCACCAGTTAGAGAATCAGTACCTGCTTTTAATTGCGGTCCGGTGCCGGTGACATTGTTAGCGGGTTCAACAGTGTTTCCAGTGAGTGAATCAACCATCATTGGCTGATCAGCTGACGCAGAGGCAGAGGTAGTTGTTGGCTCAGCATCAAATTGGGTGAGCGGGCTAACACTTGGATCGACCTTTTTAACCTCTTCTACTGCTGGCTTGGATGGATTGAGCTCCGGCTCAATAACCTGATTGTCTTTGGTGATGACTGTTGGATCACCCATGATGTTTCGATAGCTAACGATTGCTTTCTTGCTATCACCTTTAATGAGGTTGACCTCTTTTTTTGTTCTATCGATAGACACTTTGTGCCCATTTTCTAGGTGCGAATCTAAACCATTAATTACTACAGTGTCTCTTCCACCTCGGCCATCGATTGATACTTTCTTGATCGAGTCAACTGTGCTAGGGGCTCCCTCTTTGACGACAAAGCCAACGATGATTTTTTCATCTCCTGCTGATCCTTTAAATGTGGAGCCTTCATTGAACATGATCGTCCTGGTGACTTGATGATTTGTCGTTCGATTCGGATCAGTTGTTGAGTATTTAACTGCAGGCGCTAGCCCTTTCAAATCAATATTGGCATTTTTCCCGAAAATAAATTTTTCTACTCCTGAAACCTTGTCATCCATGACGGTGTTTGTTTTGGCTGGTTTATCAAATTTGAGAGTGACTTTTCCATTCTCAACCCTTGCTTTTAACGCATGCTCGATATTGGCATAGCTGACTGTGTCGATGCCTTCGCCCCCTTTGACAATATCCTTGCCAAGACCGGGTTGAATGTAGTCATCCCCTCGCCCTGCATTAATTGTGCTATTGCCTCGATCGCCTTGAATCACATCATTGCCTTGAAAAGTGTCAACTACCAAGTTCGTTTTGTCAGTCAAGCCTGCACCGTAATCTCTTTGAATTGCCACTCGATCATTGCTGTTTCCAGTTTGTGGATCTTGAGCATTATTTTTAACGAACAGCCATTTCGTCTGAGTTCCCATTCTTGCGGAGATAAAGCCATTGCCAGCTTCTTGCCTGAATTGAATGAAACTATTGAGATAGGCGCTCTTATTCTCGATGTTCTCCATCTCTTTTGTCTGTTCTTTTGTTAGCTTGAAGAGCGAAAACTGCTTAGCCTTATTGTCTGCTGTTCTATTGTTAAAATCTCTGTTGTTGACAGATATAATTGCTTGCCCATTTTTTACACTTTCCCATTTCAGCAAGGGATCAAGTCCTGGTTGGAACTCGATCGTGTGAGTACCAAGGCTGAAATTGTTGTGAAGAGGGCGCGTTCTTACATCAGTGACCTGAATGGGATTTGTTTTCAGCGCTTCTACAAAGTGGCTCTCTACCCGCTGTTGTTCTTCGATGGTTGCCTCTCTGTCTTTGAGCTCTTTCTCGATACGGCGGTCTTCTGATATTTCGCTCCCGATCCCCTTCGTTACATTAAACATCAGGCTTGCTGGACCTGTTGTGGCGCCGGCCTGACCAGCTGCTTGGAGCAGTGTGGAACCCCAAGTCTGTATAAATCCTTTCCTGCTATTTCGGATCTGCTGCTCTGTCTTCACAGAATAGACTTTTTGCATAATTCCTGAAATTCCATCTCTCCATTGTTGCCAATTTTGAATTTCACTTGTGACGCTATTTTGGCCATTAAGCTGCATCCCTAAGAAGATGACATGAGACTTGTTTGGATCAAGGTCGATGGTTTGCCCAACGATGTTGGCCTCATTCTCTTTAACCACAAAAGATTTTGACCTCACTGCGATGCTCGTGGGCTCTTTGTGTTCTGCTTGGGTGAATTTACCTGAATTATTGAACGCATTACTACGGTCAACGTTGTGATCAGTATTGTGAGTACCGACTTGAACTGTTTCGCGCTGCATATCAGGTGCTGTGCGGTTGTCAGACTGGCGGTAATTATCGATTTTGATTTCAATATATCTGCTGTTAATGTTCTTTGTTTTTCCTGCTGAACTAGACGACTGTGCTTCGTTTCCTAGGGCATCAGTCGACCTTATCGTCACTGAATTTTTATCATTCTTGTGAGCTAGTGACGACAGGAATGCGCCTTGTGCCGACCCGCGTCCCCCTTTGTTGGATTCCGAAGTACCGCCCCATTCTCTTGTGTCGGAATCATCAATCTTGCCGCTACCTTGTGCTGCCTGGCCTCCGCCATAGCCAGCCTTCGAGCCTTTTCCTGGTTTTCCAGTGTTGCCTTTATTACTTTTGTAGTTAAAGACGTCGTTTGCACGTGGATACTCTCCGCCCCCGCCAGCTCCAGGCCCAATTCCGCCCTCACCTAGCCCGGCACTATTCGGTGCGTTGGAGCCTTTTTTACCATGGTTGTCTCTCCCGCTTGAGGTTAAAAAATAGGGGTCAACTTTCCCTGGAGCACCACCATCAACTTTCTGGTTACCGAAACTATGATTGCGATCATTGATTCCGCCACCCCTAAGGCCATGATCGCCTCGGTCGGCGGTTCTGTGCACGGTTCTGGCGCCGCTCCCCGATCCTGCGATGTAATAGGAGCCACCTTTTCCATTAGAGGCAATACCTGCTCCATGACCACCCACCACTTTGTTTCCTTGGACGACGCTATTGCTCCATGTCAGGTGGCCGTTGTAATGAAGCACTCCTGCTCCTGTCCCGTATCCACCGCCGCCGCCGCCATTTTTTGCAGCATCTTGACCTTTCGCGGTTGTATTAAAGATATTGATATTTGATGCTTCTACTCGAAGATCTGGCTGCTTGTCAACATCGTGCTTGTTTGCGTATTCGTATTCTCCGATGGTGAACGCCGAACCATTACTTTTACGCTTGATTGAGACATTTTTAGAATCATAAGTATTGATTTTAACGTCACCATGCGTGAGACGATATCCATTCTTGCTTTCAATTGTCATGCTTTCTTTGAAGCGAATCTCGCAGGCAGCATTTTTTGCCCCTAATTTATTGGCAAGCTCAACAGCCCACCCAAATGAGCCTTCGCGTGTATCTCCAGCATTGTTCGTTACTTCGATGACATGCCTTTGTTGAAGCTTGATCGTTTGGCTGACGCTCTGATTCGTTGATTTATCGGTGGCCTTGACTGTGATTTCATAGGCTGTTGGACCATTCGCTTTGCTTGCCTCTGGAGCAAATGAATCTCCGGTGAACCTCACTTCGCCATTGTTATCAATGCAAAATAGCGCTTTATCATTTCCTTCGATGGAGTATTCAGTGTTGCGGTCTGCTTTCCATTGGCCGACAACCTTGTTTGTGCTGCTGATTAGACCATCACCTTCCAACATGATTTCTGACGAACCTTGCTGTTGATTGCCAGGACCTTTCAGCGAAAGTGCGCTCGAGCTTTGAAAGCCATCACCATTGAGGTCTGCTTTGTGTTGGCCTTCCCGCGCGTAGAGCTCACTGGTGTTGAGTTCCTGAGTCTCTCCGCTTTGAGTCCAGGTTTTTTGGTTTTTGTCGATGCTGTATTTGGTTTCGCGGAATGCTCCGGTATCAGCGTGTTGCCAGATGACGCTGCCGCTGTCACCCACTTGTTCGGCACTGATCATGTGCCACTTCTGATCAACTGCGGTGCTGGCTTTGCCGTCTTGGCCATGAATAACAAAGCTGGTCTCGCCTTGCTTGGCCATCATCGTTTGGTCGCTGGTTTGCTCCAACAATTTGGTTTGGCCAGCTGCATCGAGTTGGAGTTTGGTGTAAGTGACTTCCATTGATCTTGTGTTGGTGTGGGATTGCTCCCGGACACCTGCACCATGTCTGATGCGTTTGTGAGCTCCTGGTTGCGCCCTGGTGCAACCAATGAGCAGTTCTGGTGGAGTCCTGGTGAACGGATCAGACCCATCTCCTAGACAGCGTTCTGCTCTCTCGGATACCAGTCACGCCAAAGATCCCAGTAGAAGGCCTTTCTGGAATGAGATGCAGATATTTCCCAGCACATCTGCCGCCTGGCGGTGCTTGCTAGACATCGAGCAGAAATTTCCTAAGTCCTATGACGCAACAGCACGGACACTGCCCTCCCCCTGCCCCCTCTCCTTGCCTTCAGGGAGTGTTGGTCACAGGCTTGGCACTGAAATGAAGGCATCAGCTGCGGCAGGGCTTCGCAGCACGAATAAATAGCACGAGTGATAGCGATAGGAAACAAAGTCTTTGGCATTTGGATTGCGCGAATATCATTAAAATCAGGGAAAATAATTGTGAGGCTTTATTCGCTGTAACTTACATTTTTGGTCGATTTACCAGGCTACTGCATGGGTGAAATCAGTGACTATTTTGTCGGCAATGATTCTAGATAATGAAAACCAATGTGTAGGCTTTTTAGGGGTGATTGAAATAAGAAAGCACCCCTGTCAATGCGGAAGGCTTTTGAATGTGTAGGCTTGCTGATTGGATCATTCTGGAGCCGCTTTGAATATGGATCTCCAGATACAGCTCTGTCTACAAATTCCACCAGCCACGCCTTCCAGCTCATCTTGTGAAATGTCGGTCTGAATGTCATCAGCTGAAATCGTAAACCCCACATGTTTAGCTATTGCAACCACTGCATCAGAATCGGCTGCAGCTTTTAGCTTCTCCTGAACGCTGGTGTCAGCTTTGACTTTTTCTAGAAAGGCTTTGAGTTGCTCGTCTGACATAGCTATCGGAAGTCTTTAGCGGTTATAGCAACGACATCTTGAAGCGTCTTTAGCTAATAATTGCTGCGCTAAATCGTGCCAAGCACTGAAGGCTGATTTGTGGGATTACTGGCGAGATTGAAGAAATAAAAAGCCCCTGAGGTTACAGGAGCTCTTATGAGTAAATTAATGAGTAAACTTATCTAACACTCATAAATCGAGCAAAAACACCCACAGCTGCCGGTGCCACAGGTATGGCGCCCGGTGCCACCTCCAGCCGATCCTTCCAGCTCCTCGTTAGAAATCTCTGATTGAGCGTTCAAGTCATCGACAGAGATGCTGAAGCCAGCATCTTTTGCAATCGCAAGAACTGCATCTGAATCAGCAGCGGCTTTGAGCTTATCCTGAAGACTGGTGTCAGCTTTGACCTTCTCAAGAAAGGCTTTGAGTTGCTCGTCTGACATGGGTATCAGGTCTGTTCAGCAGTCATAGCAACAGTCGGCAGTAGGCAATAAAAAGCCCCGCTGTTGGCGGGGCGTGATTGATGTGAGATTTTTTGTCGGGAGATCGATAGCGACTACTCAACGCCCCCTGCTTTTCCCTTTCGGGTCTTGTATTGCTTTCAGCCTCGCTTTCACGGCTTCAGGCTTCCCGACAGGAAATGCAAATCAGAACCTGAGTTGGATTCCGAATCCAGGGTGACGATACCTATAGCCGTAGCCGTAAGCAGGAATCACACGCGGATAACCATACATCTCGCGGTTGTAAACCCTGCCAGCATGACGCCAATCGCGATTATATACTCTCCTATAATGATTAAATTCGCGAACATCATGGCGGAAATCTCGACGAATTCTTCTTAGCTCATGATGACGTTGATGACTGTAATGATGATGGTTATTAGCTTCCGCAGCCGGTGGGGCAACAAACATTGAAGCGCCGATAACAGAAGCGGCAGCGATGGAGGAGAAGAGTTTCATTGATCTGATCTGGATAGTGGAGGTCATCCCTCCTGGACCTCTTCACCATCTCCTAAATCGATCTGAATTACATCACCCAAAGGAGTGAACATCAGCTGATAGTTCTATGAGGACGGGGATCAACTCACGCAGAAGCCTGTGACGCCAAGGCTCCAGGGGAGTAATCCTTTCCGGAGCGCGATGCAGGCATATCCCTGTGTATCGGCCATATGGCTGTGATCACTGAAAACTTGGCAGAAATATCTAAAGCCCTATTCCCTCTCTGCACTGACGCAGAAAGCCCCTCATACCCCCTCGTGTTGCCTTTGGGGAATGTTGCTCAAGGGCTTGCCACTCATCTGTGCTTTTTCGGTCGGCGTCGGTTGACTAATTTTTTGAAGCGAACGGGGCCATGCAAGGTGACGTGCCGAAACTCCTCAAGACTCTTTAAGGCATGAAAGATGAGGACTCTGCAGCCGTTTGGCTCCAACCCAAAAATTATGGCTGGACATCCTGTGACACCACCTGGTGAGCAAGCTATGAACGCTTATGGAGCGTCATGACATTGGGAACATGATCCGAAGGGTGTCAGAGATGAATGTTTTGATCCTGCTGCTTGCAGTTGGGGGAGCTGCCTTTCTTCTTCTTTTCAAGGAGGTGGCCCAGCATTCCAGGGGCCATAACCGCTGTGTGTCCATCAGCAAGAAAGCACTCATGGCGAAAGGGTTGGCCGAGCCTCGTTCGCATGCTGTGGCTGTAAGCGAATGCAATGGCAACCCAAATTTTCTAAACAATTAACACCTCAAGTCATATGGCTGGACAGTTGCTATGGCTGAGCTCTGGCTATGGCTGAGCTCTGGCTATGGCTGAGCTCTGGCTATGGCTGAGCCGTAGCTGAAGCGGCTTAGCGTGCCCGAAAGTGAGTTCTTAAGTGAATCTCTAGCAATCAAATCCTCTCCCACATAGACATTGTCAGGTTCTATTAACCAATGAGGTTCTTGGGCTGAAATCCGCTGATTTGCTCTGGCCAACAAAAGGCTTATCAGAGCACCAAGCCCTTAAAAGAGGCTGCCTGTTGAGCCCTGATGGGTCGACATCGGATGGGAGCACGCAAACTTCACAGCCCTGCAGGACCAGGACAGCCCTCAAAAGAAGAACCAGAGCATGAGTTGATGAACTTTTTTGCCTGACTTGCTCTGATTAACCTCTACCAGGATCTTTTTTGACCTTGAGAGAGCGCTATGAGGCCTTCCGAGAAGCCTTAAAGCACAACAGCAAGACGCATTGACCTCAACCCCTTGAATGACCAGTAGAACCTCGTGTAAGACAGATGTGAGCTGGAGCACAGAAGATGACAAAGAAAGAGGCAAACACCTACTTCATCAAGGAAGTCATCTCGATGGCTGACAAAGAACACTGGACTGATTCTTTTCGAGTCAGATTGGCTTCCAGGATCTTACTTGGGCGTGCATACAAACCTGAATGACCGCCTATCACCCTCTCCGTTGCGCCTCAGTCAATGCTCACCATTGAGCAACTGATCAGGACTGAGCGCCTCGCTCACTGCCTTAAGTAGCGCTTGGTGATGCTGATCCATGGGAGTCACATCAACGATGTGACAGGAGTTCAATATTAAGATCGCGCCAAGTATTTGCCCGGCGTTCGATACTTTGCAGCCCCATTCGAAATAACCAGGCCAAGTATCGAAAGCATAACCTCCCATCAAAATTGTTTCATAAATGATTGATCCAGATTAAGAGTCGTTCTCTTCTGGATCGAGCTACGCAGATCTGATCATAACCATCAATCATCACACCATCGGAGACTGCAACGTCGTTAACTGAATCTTGTTTGTTATTCCATTGACTCTCAGCTGCACTGAACCAGGCAACGAGCATTCAATACATTTAATTTAGGCTCAGATGATTACTTAGGGAGACGACACCCGGACATCGCAAGCATTTCCGGACCCATACATGAAAGGGTGTCATTTAGACAAGGGATCAGATCTCCCTTTCTGCAGCGGCCCAGGGGAGCAGAAGCAGCACCTGCAGATGCTCAGCAGCATGAATAAAGGAGGGACCAGCCCAATCGAAGCGAAGTAAGGAGATCTCACTCGAGAACAAAACCATAGCTGCAGAGATTCGCAGAACATGGCAATAAAAAGCTGCGATCGTGCATGAGTTGAACAAAGATACGTGCTCAATATTTTGTTTCAGTTTTCACGTTTCTACTGAATCAGCAACCCATTTGGAGGATTTATATCAAGACAGCTCAGCGCAAGGTGACCACAGACAAGCCCACTGACGACTCACGCCCTCTTTAATCTGCTGGATAGGACCCAGTTCCAGCCCATGATTGGGGACAGCCAACGCTTGGGGACAGCCAATTCTCCTGCCTGGGCAGTCGCGCTTGCTGTCTTCGTTTTTTGCTTTCAAACGGCAAAAGCGATTCAAAAACCTTGAAACAGAGCTCTCCTCCGCCTGCTAGGCACTGCCAAAATCGGCGGACGGGTGCAAACATTCAAAGCGCTGCATTGGAGGCTTGCCGGTAGCGCTGATCTCACAATCACAACCATGAAACGCCTCTCCACAATCACAGCCGCTACCACTGCCTCACTGCTCCTAGCAGGCTGCCAGTCGAAACGAGACATTTGCCTCGAGTACCTAGCCAACCCTCGCCCTGATGGTTACGAGAGCTTGGAGCACGTCTCTGAATACTGGGAACGACTTGGCATCAATGCAGAGGTCCCAAACACCTACGACGATGGCTTTGAAGGGATCGAGCTGTTTTGCCAGACCCACAAGCATTGACCATAATACACGTGTACCACTACAATCAATGGTCACTTCCGAAAGCAAAGAGCGATGGATGGATGGCTGAAGGATCCAAAGGGATTCTGGTACGCAAGGTTTCACAGAGATCCCAAGGCCTGGGCCCTGAACGCAGGGGTGGTGGTTGATAACGGGAGACCCATGCCTGGTGATGAGCCTGCTCTTCTGAAGACCCGGCGAAGCATGAGATACGAGGACGCCGTTGCTCTGTGGTTCCAGCTCAAGCAATATGGCTGGACCGTGACTGAAGCAGCCTGGTGAACCCGCAATAAGCACTTGCAAAAGCAAGGAACTGAGATCAAAACCGGAACGAACGTCCAACGACCTTGCTTCCAGACCTCGATTGTCTTGAGTGGCGCTTTCTGCACCTGTTCAGACGGAGTCAATCGCCAGGCAATTCAGAACGTGAAACAATTGCCTGGACAAGCGGCACGAACAACTCAGAGACCAGTACACCAACGAACACCTACAGAACCGATGAATCAGCGGGCACGCTTCTACAATCGCAGTAGAAGAGAAAAGCGCAAACAAAGTGCCTGAACCTGGGAGAACCCTGTCCACAGCGATGATGTCAATCAGCACTCATACAAGAAATCACGAGAGACATTCACCTGATTTCATCACTCTCAGGCCTGACAATCGTCAATTTCCGTTCAAGTTCAAAATCCTCAAACAGAGCTGCAGCGTCATAGGCCTGTCCATTACCGATTAAATATCGAATCCTTTCTTGCCACCATTGCTCAACCTCACGGCAATAATGATCGTCCGCCTCATAGAACAAGGATGACATGGGAGATGTCATAACTTTGGCGCTTTGGCAGATACTTGCTCGAACCGCAAGCCGTGCGAGCATGATTTATCACAGCAACCAACATCACATGAAGCAGGTCTGTTTTTAATTGTTGTCAATCGAAGTGTCCATTGCCCAGGCCCGCTATCGCTAGCGTGCATAGCGATTGATCAACATAGTCATATTCGAACTGTAAAGCCTTGGGAGCTTGTTGTCATGAATCAGACCAACATCAATTGCTTTTTTGTAAGCAGCCGCCTGCCTTCTATAACGATCTTCAAGAGCTTGAACTTTTTTAAGGCAATACTTGGTTTTCTTCCCTCTTGAGGCAGATTCGAAATTGATTTCAAGATCTGCGGCAAGAGATGCCACTTCCTGGAGCCAGGCCTCTAGGCCAGCATCACCACCAAACTCAATCACATCCTTGAGACGAAGCCACTCTTCATTGGGCTTTGATCTGATTTGACCAACAAGTTTTTGCAGATAACAGGAGATCATTTTTTACAACTCCAAACAATTTCAACATAGCCCTGCTGAGCCAAAGCCGCATCATTTGTTAACAAGAGTGCCGCTGATGAATGGCACCCTGGTGGAGCTGACGACCATCAGCAGGATCATCAACAGCTCTCAACATCAAGGCTGCTTAGGCAGCCTTCAGCTGAGCGGTCCGATAAGGAACGAAACTTGCTTTTGTAACACCACAGATTGGACAACTCCAATCATCAGGAATGGCTTCAAATGGTGTGCCTGGAGCAATACCTGAATCAGGATCACCGGCCACAGGATCATAAATCATCGAGCATTTTTTACAGATCCATTGATCGGAGACGGGTTGTTCCGACTCGCCAGGCTCTCCATCACCCTTCAGTGCAGAAAGAGCCACTCCGTAGCGATCAGCGTGATGTTTTTCGACCGCAGTCAGGAGGCCGAAGTTCTTAGCAGCTGAATGAAACATGTTTGCATGCTCTCTTGATTCTTCGCCCTGCTCTTGGAATTCCTCACCTGCAGCGTGATCCTCATCTTGGTGAGCCTCAGCTGCAAACGCTGGATACATCGAAGTGAATTCATACACCTCGCCTTCAATCGCCAACTCGAGGCACCGGGCTAGCAGGATCTGCTTGAAGTCTTCACTGAGATCCTCAGGATTGTCAAACACCAGTTCTGGATGCAACAGACGAAAGTGAGCAAACGCATGCTCTGTTTCCTGTGCTGCAGTCTCTCGAAACAAACGCGCAAGCTCTTGATTACCGAGCTTCTTGGCCACGTCGGCAAAGAACAGATACTTGCGGCTCGCCATGCTCTCACCGCCGAAAGCTGCCTCCAGGTTGGTCTGAGTGGAGGATTGGATTTTGAGTGAATTCATGACCGCCTCTATGAGGGACGTTTTTGGTTTATTGCCCTGATATCCATCCCTAAAGGGAGGATAACCGTCATCCAAGGTTCGGTAAAAAGAACAGCTATTTCAAAATCTCACCAAGCACAAGCAGTCATGACTCCACAATTCTGAGCTCATCAACTTCCGCACTTTTCAACAGTAAAAGTGCGGAAAACGACGTTAATCGCCGCTGATTGCTTCAATCCTCACTGCATCACCCGAGCGAATGTTCAAGCGCTGTGCTTCTCCCGCGCCAATTTCGATCACACCATCAACAAAATCAGCTCGACCATTGCCATCAGCATCAGCCCAATAGGAGCGACAAGGCAATGCCGCACATATCGGCACGTTGGCTGCGATGTCGAGCACCCTGCCATCGCGGATAAACACCATGTCCAGGGGAGCGAGCGTATGACGCATCCAAAAACGCAGCGGCTGAGAGGGGCGGGCCGGAAACCACATGCCTCGGAGAGGCGGCAGTGGCGGGCGCTGCATCAGACCACGCCACTGCTCTTCAGGCTGATCAGCCACCTCCAGATCAATACAACGCGCAGGGTGCTGCTCCAGGCACCAACGCGCTTCGATCGGCAGGATCTGAGGGGGCAGAGGTGGCTGATCCATCAGATGTGGCGCAGACTCGGGAACCCGTCGTTGAGGCAGTAGCCGCGACCACGGATCGTATGAATCAAACGAGGCTCCCCGCCTTCCTCGAGTTTCTGGCGCAGATAACGCACATACACCTCGATCACGTTGCTGGAAGAACCCTGGTCCTCCTTCCAGACATCCCGCAAGATGCGATCTCTGCTCACAACCCTGCCTCGCTCCTCCATCAACAGCAGCAAGAGCGCATATTCCCTGGCCGTGAGGACAACAGAGCGGGAACCGCGACAAACCTGCCTGCAACTGATATCCACGCTGAGATCAGCGAGCTGCAGCAGCGGGGGTCTCAGTGCACTGCGGGAGTGAATCGAAAGATGCAAGCGCAACCGCTGCAGCAAATCGCTCGGGGCACTGAACGTGAACCAAAAATCATCCGCACCACAGGCCAACACCGACTCCCGGGCGGCAATGCTGTCGTCGCTCACTCCGATCAGAATCGGCAGTGACCCAAAACGAGAGCGCAACTCGAGAACCCTTGATCCCTGGTCGCTTGCCAGGACCGCAGCAACCGGAGTTGGATTGGAACCGCTAACTGGCCCTCTTTCAGCTCCATCGGTCCAGTCGATCGGAACGTATCCCGAAGCCCTCAGACGTTCGGCCAGAGCTGCTGCCTCGTAGCCAACCAGCAGCACAACGGCATCCTGCAAGCTGGCTGCACTGGAGCCTTGCTCAACGGTCATGGACGATCAGGCTTAGCCACATGCGGCAATCCCCAGCCCAGTTTGTTTCGGAGAACCTGGAAAAACTCATGGTCCCTGAGACGCACAAAGCGAACGGGATGATCACTGCGGCGAATCAGAACGCGATCTTCCGGCCATACATAACAACCTGCACAGCCGTCCACCACCATCATCAGGCGTTCCGGTGTGGCGGGAAAGACGGTGACCGGCTCAGCGTCACTGAACACCAGCGCCCTTGAAGCCAGGGAATGGGGAGCGATCGGCGTGAGCTGCAGCACCGGACAGTCCGGAGTGATCACAGGTCCACCGGCACTGAGTGCATAGGCGGTAGAACCCGTCGGGGTCGACAGAATCACACCGTCGGCGGAGATATCAACCGGAGCATGGCGTCCAATGGCGATCTCGAAATGACACATGCTCGTAAGCGGTTCCCGGTGCAACGCCATCTCATTGAGGGACAACGCTTCCCAGCGGCGCTGATCACCGCGCATCACACTCACCACCAGATTGGCCCGCTCTTCGATGGTCCACTGCTGGGTGAGCACCTGCTCCAGGGCATGATCCAGATCGTCGAGGTAAGCCTCTGCCAGAAAGCCGAGATGTCCTGTATTGATGGTGAGAATCGGCACTCCCACAGGAGCGGTCTGACGCGCTGCCGACAACACCGTGCCATCGCCACCCAGCACGATCGCCAGCACCATCGCCTGATCAAAGCCCTCCGGCACACAGGCGTTGTACCCGAGCATGCGCAGGTGCTGATCAGGATTGGCAAAACCCACCATTCCACCTGAGCTGCTGGCGCGGATCACTTCGTGACCGCCCCGCTCCAGACGCGACTGAATGGTGCTTGCAGTTTCAACCGCCTGAGGCTTGCCGTCATTGACGATCAGTCCGACACGGGGCACCGATCGCAGCAGGCAACATCGGATCCACTTTATGAGAAGGATCCTGCTCCGGCCCTCAGATTTGCGGATATTGATCTGCGGAGACTCTCTGACAGCGCTTGAAGAGCCCCTGCGAAAGGCTCATACTCCCCCTACCCAATCGCCGTATCGCTCTGCAGCCATGGATTCTCAGCACACCACCAAGCTGACACTGCTGCTGACTGCGATCGGTTTCGGTATCGCATCCTGTTCCTTCGTGGGTGACCCGAGTCTCAATGGCCAGGCCTCGTTGATGGGGCAACCTCTGCAGCAGGCCTCTGTGAGCCTGTGGGAAAGCCGGGGTGGCGAAAAGCCAAAACGACTGCGAACCGTCCGGACCGATAACAAAGGTTTGTTTCGCATTGCTCTCAAGCAAGAACCTGGCCGGGTTCACTACCTGGTTTCACGGGGAGGACGTGTGAATGGAATGGAGGCAGACAAGCTTTCCATGCTCACCGTGTTGGATGACCATGCAAGCGACAGCATCAAGGTCAATGAGCTGACAACGATCGGATCGGTCTGGCCCAATGCCCAGCAACTGCAGGGAGATCTCCTCAAAGGCAGTGCCACGGCGTTGAGCATTGGCTCATCACAAGTGAAAAATCTGGTGAACCAAGGCACAGGAACATTCGGCGACACCCTCTTGAACGGCAGCAATCTGCTGAACTCCGAGACCGCAGCCAGAATCAATGTGCTCTCAAATCTGTTGGCATTGTGCGGAAGCAAAGCACAAAGCAATGGTTGCAATCAGCTACTGAAACTGACCGGTTCGGATGACACATTGGCGGCCATGACGTCAATCGCACGCGAACCCTGGAGAAATGTCAAAGACCTCTATCGACTCTTTGTGAAGAGCTATCCGATTGACCCAAACACACAACTTCGCGCCACTGCAACCAAGCCGTATCTTCTTTTCGAACCCAAAAGTTTCTCGCTATCACTTCGATTTGAAGGCGGCGGAGCTCTAGCGCTCGGCAAAGTGATGATCGACCACAAAGGGAATGCCTGGAGTGGTGCCAACTGGATGCCGGGCTCGCAATCAGGAGTGATCAACAGCATTGGAGGAGGGGTCACCCGTTTCGGGCCGGATGGCACAGCTATTTCTCCAGCGATTACCGGCTACAACGGGCAAGGTCTGAATGGCACTGGCTGGGGAACAGGTATTTCCGAAAAATATGCTTGGGTCGGCACATTCAACAATCGTGTCGGCGTGTTCTCGCTTGAAGATGGTGAAGCCTTAGGCCCAGCCACGATTGACGAACCCGTTGGAGAATTACAGGGAATCGCTACTGCCAGGAATGGCGATGTGTGGATTGCCGACAACACAAGCAATCACATGATTCATTTCCCAGACGGCGACTACACCAAAGGTAAAAGACTTTCAATACCAGGACTCAAGGGACCTTTTGGAGTCGCCGTGGACGATCAAAACCGTGTATGGGTGAGTAGCAGTTTCAACAACAAGATCACTGTTTTTTCTGCTGAAGAGCCTGATCAAACCAAAACCGCTGAGGTCTATCTCGGGACACGCGGAATCGCCGTGGATTCGACAGGTCATGCCTGGGTGGCCCAGCAGACAAATTCAACGAAGGGAGCCCCTGGACCTGGAGGAAAAATTCCACCAGGGATTCCAGCCATTCCACCACAACCGAAAACCATCATGCAGGAATTCACTGCAGGTGCGGAATACTATATTGATAACCCCAAACTGACTCAAACAGGCTCTTTAGCAGTTATCTCACCCGACATTAAGGTCGTACAAAATAATGTCGCAGAAGGCATCGCCTACATTCCATGGGGAGTCTCAATTGATGGCAAAGACAATGTCTGGGTCGGCAACCTTTACGGACAAAGCCTGATTCACATCTGTGGAATGAAACCAGAGAATTGCCCTGAGGGAAAAACAACTGGCGATGTCATTCACAATTACCAGAGTGGAGTCATTCAGATCACAACTGATGTCGTTGTCGACGATGCAGGCAATCTCTGGAGTGCCAACAATTGGTTCGAAGGCGATACCGTCATCAACAAGACTTATACGGGCAGAACTTCAACATTCCCTGGCGGCCAGGGCATTGTCGTTACTTATGGGGTTGCTGCACCAGTGCAGAGCCCTTTGATGGGCCCGGTGCGTCGAACCGACTGAGGCATTCAGCGTCTGCTAGATCGCAACAACGAGACGATCAACCAGATCCCGAACACGGTGGCAACAATGAACAGCACCTCGCTCACATTGCGCAGTAGCTGCTGTTGAGCAAGGGTGGCCATCAGTGTGGCGCTGAGCAGCAGAGCCGCCACCAGAATCGCCAGAGACACGCGTCGCGACAAACGATCCAGGGTTCTGCGCAGGGATTCAAGGCCCTCAATCTGCAGGGCAAATGAAAGCTCATCACTGCTGAAACGCCGCAGCAACTGACTCAGCTGTCTGGGTGAGTCAATCGAGAGGTTGCGCAGGTCAAGGCCGAACTGCATCAAACGCTGCTGCGGCAACATCACCGATCTCGCCAGCAGTTTTGCCACCAGAGGCTGCATCTCACCGGTGAAGCTGAAGGCGGGATTGATCGAGCAGCCCACGCCCTCCAGATTCGTGACCGATTTCACGAACAATCCCAACGTCCCTGGCACACATAGGCCCGTTCGGTTGGCTAGTTGCAGCAGCTCTGCCAGGAACAGCGCGAAATTCAGCTCCTGCAGCGGCTTAGAAAAACTGCGGGAAATCAGCTGATCCAGCTGTCGCTGCAGCTGCTGGCGATCCACCCGCACGCCGCGTGCAGGCGGCGCAATCTGCTCCAGAAGATCGGTGGCGCGCGCGCCGTCCTGATTGATAAGTGCCAGCACCAGATCCAGCAGGTTGCTGCGGGTGCGTGGATCAAACTGACCCACCATGCCGGCGTCAAGCAGGATCACCGTTCCATCAGCCTGGACCTTGAGATTGCCGGGGTGAGGGTCGGCATGAAAGAAGCCCTCAACGAAATACTGCTCGACAAAGGCCCCCAGCATGGCGCTGGTTGTGGAGGCGATGCCTGGACCAGCCTCCAGGGACTGTCTCGCGGCTGCAGTGAGGATCGGATCGCCATCGATCCACTCGAGCACCAACACCCGCTGACCGGAGAGGTTCTCCTCCACCTGCGGAAGCCTCAGCTTTCCGTCGGGCACAAAGCTGGAAGCAGCGAGGCAGCGCTGTAGCCGCAAAGTGTTTTCAGCTTCAATGCGGAAATCCAGCTCGCGACCAAGAGCTTCGAGAACTTGGTCGGCAAGCCCCACGAAGTCGTATTGGCTACCGAGCGCAGTCGCCGAAGCCATTGCGGCGATTTTGCGCAACAGACGACCATCCTCCTGCACCTGTGATTCGATACCAGGCCGCAGCACTTTCACCGCCACCTTCTGCCCGTTCTTGAGATTGGCGCGATACACCTGGCCGACACTGCCTGCGGCAATGGGTTCTTCTTCAAAACTGCCGAAGGCTGAGCTGACGTCACAACCGAGCTCCTGCGCCATCTGTTCACGCACTTCCGGCCAGTCCGCCGGCGGAACATTGGCCTGCAGCTTGCTGAGCGCCTCGATGTAGTCATCCGACAGCAGGTCCGGGCGCGTGCTCAGCAGCTGACCCAACTTCACATAAACGGGCCCCAGTTCGGTGAGCAAATTGCACAGCACCGAAGGCAACGGCAGACGCGTCTCAGCCGCATGACCGCGGCGCAGCAACTGGGACAGGAACGACCACTCATGGCGACTGACGATCCGCACGATCTCCACTGCCCGCGTGGAACCGTCGAACACAGAAAGCACGGACATGCCTGAATCCGGGCGAAAACAGTTCCCGCATGTTGAGCCCTGTGCGAAAGAGCGTCAGCGCTCTGCCGTCAATCCGGAATAAATGGGATCAGCGACCGGAGAACGACGCGCAAGTTCAGACATCAATGGACTGCAGGTGATCACTGCAGCCTGTTCAAAACTGCTCCAGAAAACGCAGGTCACTGGTGTACAGACGGCGGATGTCATCAATTCCGTGGCGCACCATGCAGAAGCGCTCCACTCCCACTCCAGCCGCAAAACCGCTGTAACGCTCGGAATCCAGACCCAGACCGTCCAGTACTGCGGGATCGACCATGCCGCAACCCATCACTTCCAGCCAGCGGCCGCGCCACTGCACATCCACTTCGGCAGAAGGCTCCGTGAACGGGAAATAACTGGCGCGGAAGCGCACGGGCAGATCCCCGAAAAATGCCTTGAGGAAAGCCATCACCGTGCCACGCAGATGGCTGAAATCGAGGTTCTCGTCAATCGCCAGCACTTCCACCTGATGAAACACCGGCGAATGGGTTGCATCAACCGCATCCCGGCGATAAACACGACCAGGAGCCACAATCCTCACCGGTGGCGCATGGGTTTCGAGATGACGGATCTGCACCGGTGAGGTGTGGGTGCGCAACAACAGATTGTCTTTGAGATAAAAGGTGTCCTGCATATCCCGGGCGGGATGATCCGGCGGGATGTTCAGAGCGGTGAAATTGTGGTGATCGGTTTCCACTTCAGGGCCTTCAACCACCTGATATCCGAGGCCGCAGAACAGATCAACAATCTCCTCTGTGGTCATGACCAGGGGATGGCGATGGCCCATGGGAATCCCCTGGGCAGGTGCGGTCACATCAAGGGTCTCTGACGCGATTCGGGCTTCCATCGCTGCTTGCTTCACCGCCTGCAGGCGATCGCTCAGCAGAGTCTGAACCTGAGTTTTGAGCACGTTGGCGCGCTGGCCAACCAATGGCCGTTCGTCACCAGGCAGCTTGCCCATCGCACCCAGCACGCCTGAGAGACGACCCTTCTTGCCGAGCAATCCGATCCGAAGCTGCTCGAGGGCCTCGGCATCAACCGCTGCAGAGATCGCTTCAGCCGCCTCAGCTTCAAGCGCTTCCAACTGGTCGGTGAGCTGCTGCAGGGACACGGTGGCGCTCAAGGCTTTGACATCACGACAGCTGACTGTAAGCAGTGATCACGACTAGGTTCGCCCCACTGGTACGCAACCCCATGGCCCCGCTGCGGATTCTGATCAGCAATGACGACGGCATCTTCGCCGACGGAATCAAGGCCCTGGCCCAGGCCGCCGCGGCCCGAGGCCATCAGGTGGCCGTGGTCTGCCCCGACAAAGAACGCTCGGCAACCGGCCATGGCATCACCCTTCAGCACCCGATCCGAGCTGAGCGGGCCGACCAGCTTTTCGGCCAGGGCATCACAGCCTGGGCCTGCAGTGGGACCCCTGCCGATTGCGTGAAACTGGCCATCTGTGAACTGCTGGAGACCCCGCCGGACTTGGTGCTGTCGGGCATCAATCACGGTCCGAATCTCGGCACCGACATCTTCTGCTCAGGCACCGTGGCAGCGGCCTTGGAAGGCACCCTGGAAGGCCGTCCGGCCATGGCGGTGAGCAGTGCCTGCTTCAAATGGCGGGAATTCGAGGGGGCCGCTGTGCTGGCTATGGATACGGCTGAATCAGCGTTGCGGGAGGGCTGGCCTACCAATCTGCTGCTCAACCTGAACCTGCCCCCCTGCAAGCCTGAGACCATGGGGCCGATGCGCTGGACCAGGCTGTCGATTCGTCGATACAGGGAGCAGTTCAGTCCGCGAACCGATCCGCAGGGTCGTTCGTATTACTGGCTGGCGGGGAAACTGGTCGAAGACCTGAAGTCAGGGGGCGATGGTCCCCGCGACTGGCCCACGGACGTGGCCCAGATCGGAAACAATTCACCCTCGCTCACACCGATTGAGCCGGAACTGTTCTGGCGCGGATCACTGAGTGGCCTGCCCCAAGTTGAAATTGATGGTCAGCGGGTCCGGTAGATCCGCTGCAGCATCCAGAGCGAGAACAGCAAGCCGATCAGATGGGCGAACAGCACCTGGGTGTTGCTCAACACCGAGAGCATCTCCAGTGAAGTGATCGCCAGGTTTTCTGCTGCGCCAGCACCACCGATGGCAATGCCAGGAGTCTGAGAGGACGCCTGCACAAACAGGGCTCCGGCCAGAGATTGATACCCGATCGACGCGAACACCAATCCCAGCAGGTCCGCAAAAATTCCACGTTTGAGCAGACGGCTGGCCTCACCGCGGCTGGGGCGGGCGCCACTGTCTAAGGCACGGCCAAGACGCACGATCAACCACCCCTGCCAGAGGCTGAACAACAGGACTAAAAACGAAAGAGTGGTCAGCGACAGGCCCGGGCTCAAGCCAACGGCCCGATCGGCGTTGCGGGACAGGCTGCCGCCGATGTTGTTGAACAACAGCACCCCCACCACCACCACACCGAGAGCGGTCTGAATCCAGAAACGAATCCAGGCAGTGCGCCGCAGGCCAAGGGCCAGCAGCTGGAAGTCGAGCCGATCGGCCATGCGGGCGAGGAGGTCTGTCGTCCAAACTTGCCATCAACCACTGCACCGTGCACGGCCCGTTGATTCCTCTCTGCTCCCCTGAGGAGGCCCGCATGCCCACCGCCCTGGCGCTGGGCAGCTTCGATGGGCTGCATGCCGGCCACCGGCGGGTGATCGAAGCCGTGTGCCAGCACCCGGCAGGTGGAGTCCCCACGGTGGTGAGTTTCTGGCCACACCCGCGCGAGGTTTTGCATGGCGAACCAAGACTCCGCCTGGATCTGCCTGAGGAAAAGCTGCATCTGCTCGAACCACTTGGGATCAGGCAGTTGGTGCTGGTGCCCTTCGACCGCCAGCTGGCCCAGTTCAGTGCTTCCGAGTTTGTTGATCAGATTCTGATTGGCACGTTGGAGGCACGTCACATCGCCATTGGCGCCAACTTCCGTTTTGGGCGAGGACGCGAGGGGGGTGCCGACACGCTGAGCAGCTTGGCGGAGGCCGCCGGTGTGATGGTGAGCGTGCTGCCGATTCTGGAAGACCCTGGTGGTCGCATGAGCAGCAGTCGCATCCGTGAGGCCCTCTCAGAGGGCGACCTCACAACAGCCAGTGAACTCCTTCAACGGCCCTACCGCTTCCAAGGCGAGGTTGTGCAAGGCCGCGGCCTTGGCAGAAAGCTGGGATGGCCGACCGCCAACCTGCAGGTCGACGGCAGAAAATTCCTGCCTGGATTGGGGGTCTATGCCGCGCGGGCCTGGGTCGACAACGAGACGCACGCACTTCCTGCAGTGATGAACCTCGGCCCTCAACCCACCGTGGATCCAGCATCGCCTTCAGCGGTGGAGGTGCATCTGCTCGACGCCAGCCGCGAACTGGTGGGCCGAATTCTGCGGGTGGAACCCGTGGAGCGCCTGCGCGGCCAACAACGCTTCTCAGGCCTTGAGGAACTGAGTGCCCAGATCAGTCGTGATGCCCAGCAGGCGAGAGCTCGGCTTCAGGACACCGCTGGATAGGCGTTGGTTAGGCCCCACACGATGAAACTGAGTGCCCAGATCAGTCGTGATGCCCAGCAGGCGAGAGCTCGGCTTCAGGACACCGCTGGGTAGGCGTTGGTTAGGCCCCACACGATGAAAACGCCGATGCCACCGAGAAGACCGATGCCCCACACCAGAACATGCATCGTGCTTTCTGATCCACCGTTCTCCATTGCCACACCAGACATGAGATCCTGCCCACAGTGCCATGGAATGGATGCCCGTCGCCCCCAGCACTGACACGCGTATCGCCAGGCTGATCGATGCCAACCTCGACCGAGCCCGGGAAGGCTTGCGGGTGATCGAGGACTGGTGTCGTTTCGGACTGGACCGGCAGGACCTGGTGGTGCCGCTGAAGGACTGGCGCCAGCAGCTGGGACAACGGCATGCCGACTGCTACAGACAGGCACGTTCCACCGCCACCGATACCGCTGCAGGGCTCAGTCATCCCGCTCAGCAGACCCGTACCGACAGCACTCAGATTTTGAAAGCCAATGCCAGCAGGGTGCAAGAAGCCTTGCGGGTGATTGAAGAATTCGCGCGCAGCAGTGATGCCGAGCTGGCACAGACTGCGGCAAACGTTCGTTATGCGCTCTACGACCATGAGGTGCGCATCCTGGAGGCCTGCGGGCAGAACCAGCGGCATCAGCGCCTGGAACGCTCACGGTTGTGCCTGATTACCAATCCCGACGGCGACGAAGCGAGCGGTGAGATGTTGAAGCGGGTGGAACTGGCTCTGCGAGCAGGCGTTTCGCTCGTGCAGTACCGGTGCAAACAAGGAGCTGATGCACTGAAACTGCAGGAAGCACGTCAGCTTGCTGAGCTGTGCCAGGCACACCAGGCGTTGCTGATCATTAACGACCGCATCGATCTGGCATTGCTCGTGGATGCCGATGGAGTGCATCTCGGCCAGGAGGATGTACCCCATTCGGAAGCCCGTCAGCTGATGGGTCCCGACAAGCTGATTGGTCGCAGCACCCACCGACTCGATCAATTACTCGTGGCCCAGGAGCAAGGTGCCGACTACCTGGGGGTCGGGCCGGTCTATGCCACCGCCACCAAGGCTGATCGCAAACCGGCAGGGTTGGATTGGGTGCGACAAGCCGAGCATTCAGCCACAGTCCCCTGGTTCGCCATCGGCGGCATCAACGGCGACAACATCACTGAGGTGCTGACGGCGGGCGCCTCCCGGGTGGCGGTGGTGAGCGCAATCATGGGATCGAGCGATCCGGCTGCCGCAGCTCGCCAGCTGCTCACGCAGCTCGGCTGAGCCCCTTCAACTGGCAGGGTTCCGCTTCACTGACGATCTGGTTTCATTGATCCACTCGTTTCAGCCCATGCAGCTCACGGTGAACGGCGAACAGCGCAACCTGAAGGCAGGTCTCACCCATCTGGATCAGGTGGTTGAAGCGCTCGGCCATCATCCCAAGTTGGTGGTGGTGGAATTCAACGGACTGATCCTCACCCCTGATCGCTGGGCAGAGCAGCACGTCAAGGACGGTGACAGCCTCGAGATCGTCACCATCGTTGGCGGGGGTTCCTAGGATCAGCTCAGTCTCCAACGCCATTTTGGCCCAATTGCCGAATCGTTCCGCCCTGATTCAACTGCGACGCTGGCTTTCAGGCCTCATGGTGCCGGTGCTGATGGTCGGGCTGCTGATCATCCACCCTCTGCCGAGTGACGCGGCCCGCGGCGGGCGGATCGGCGGAGGCAGCTTCCGGGCGCCCACCATGCCCCGTACCGGGGGGTATCGAGGCGGTGGCATGGGAGGTGGTTACAACCGTGGCTACGGCGGTGGCATTGGCTTCCCCTTCATCATTCCGTTCTTCGGATTCGGTGGCGGAGGCCTGCTGGGCTTCATGGTCCTGATGGCGTTTGTCGGAGTGCTTGTGAATGCCTTTCGCGGCGCAGGAGCAGGAGCTGGTCGTCCAGCAATGGGCGGCTACGAGCGTCCACGTGAAATTGCGATGGGCCCGGTGTCTCTGCTGCAGCTCCAGATTGGTCTGCTCGCCAGCGCCAAGGATCTGCAGAGCGACCTGCGTCAACTCGCCAGCACCGCCGACACCAGCAGCTCCAGTGGTCTGCAACGGGTGCTGCAGGACACCACTCTGGCGCTGCTGCGTCAGCCGGACCTGTGGGTTTACGCCAACGTGGAGTCCGGCAGCGTGCCGTTCAATGCGGCTGAATCAACCTTCAACCGACTGTCGATGACCGAGCGCAGCAAGCTGCGCGAAGAACTCACCACCAACGTGGGTGGTGTTCAGTCCGCTGGCAGCGACCTCGCATCGCGCGGAGATGCTGACGCCACCAGTGAATTCATCGTTGTCACCGTTTTGGTGGCCAGCCGCAGCGCGGTCAAACTCAAACAGGCCGATAACGGCGAACAGCTGCGCGAGTCGTTGCGCATCCTCGGTTCCACGGCATCCAGCGATCTGATGGCCCTTGAAGTGATCTGGCAACCGGATGGAGTCGGCGATGTTCTCAGCGCCGATGAGCTGGTCACGGCCTATCCGAATCTCCAGCACCTCTGATCGATCAAGGCCGTTCCAGGACTGAGACGTTCCGGGACTGAGCCGTTCCGGAACTGAGCCGTTTCTGGACTGAACCGACAACAATCCGGAACCTGAATTGTCCCCTCTTGCTGAGAGGACAAGCTGCATCCAAGGTTCGCGTGTCGCCCAGCAACGATGCGCGCACGATCACCTCATTGGGTCAACTCAACCGTGTTGGTTGAAGCGCTGCACCGCTACGAGCAAAACCTGTTACCGCGATCGATGCGGCTCTGGGTGGAAACGATGCTTGACATCGACTCCAGTGAACCGGTGCAACCACTGTTGCCCAGCCAGCCGCACCCTTCTCAGTCCTGAGAAGCCACTCCCTTGAGGATGCGCAGAGCCGCCATCGCAGCGCCATAGCCGTTGTCGATGTTCACAACGCTCAGACCCGGAGCACAGCTGGCGAGCATGCCATCTAGGGCAGCCCGACCACCTGCGCTGACCCCATAGCCCACAGACACCGGCACACCGATGACCGGCTGAGGGGCAAGACCTGCCAGCACCGTTGGCAGAGCTCCCTCCATCCCTGCACAGGCAATCAGCACCGACATCGATGTGAGCTCAGGCAGCACATCCAGCAGACGGTGCAGACCGGCAACGCCCACATCCAGAAAAGACTCGCTGGCAACCCCATGAACCCTCAGAGCCAGAGAGGCTTCCTCCGCCACGCGACGATCACTCGTTCCACCACTGAGCACAGCCACCTGAGTGGCTTGCCTCGTGGCCGGAATCTCACCGAGGGTGAGACAGGCCGCCTGCTCATGCACCTGAACAGCAGGACAGAGATCCAGTACAGCTGCCGACTTGATTGCATCCACTCTGGTCACCAGTGCAAGCTCACCTGCCGACTGCATGCTTCGCAGGATGGCCACGATCTGATCAGCGCTCTTGTGCTCACCCCAAACCGCCTCGACCATGCCAAGCCGATGGCGGCGCGTCAGATCGAGGCGTGCCTCCTGGTGCGTCACGGCGGCAACAACTCGCCTTCAAAGACCAACGGGAAGGGATTTCCTTTCTTCTGACCGGTGGATTTACGGGCCAGTTGCTCGAAACGCTCCTGGACTGCCTCAACCTCGAGCTGGGGGATCGCCTTCCAAGCTTTACGGCTGCTCCAGCCAACCAGGATCGTTCCTTCTTCGGTTTCAGGATCCCAGAGCAGATCCCGGCCGACGAATCCCTCCTGCCTGGCAAGCCAGGGCTGCCAGCTGCCACGTTCCGCATCCATCCAGGCCTCGCGTTTCCGACTGGGAACCTGGATGCGTAAATGCTCGACCACAGCAACGTCGTGGCCGCCGTCCAGATCTGAAAAGCAGGCCAGACTGACATCGGGATTGCCGGAGATCAGGATCAGGACCACCACAAATGAGGAGATCAGAGTAAGGAGATCTCTACGCAATTGCTTCATGGTCATGGCCTGGTCAGCAGCGCGACGGCATGGCAAGACATTCCCTCCTCCCGTCCTTCGGGTCCGAGCCGCTCGTTGGTGGTCGCCTTCACACCCACCTGATCAGGATCCAGCCCCATGCGCAGCGCAATCGCCCCACGCATGGCCTCGATGTGTGGCTTGAGCTTGGGACGTTCAGCAATCACGACAGAATCCACATTGACAACCTGCCAACCGCGTTCTTTCACCAGCGCCACAACCTGCTCCAGCAGCACCAAGCTATCCGCACCCTTCCAACGGGGATCAGTGGGGGGGAAATACTTGCCGATATCACCGAGCGAAAGCGCTCCAAGCAGTGCATCCATCACCGCATGGACCAGCACATCGGCATCGCTGTGACCATCTAACCCCAGGCCTTCCGGATGCTCCAGAAGCTGACCACCCAGGATCAAAGGGCGCCCCTCCACCAACCGGTGCGTGTCGTAACCATTGCCGATGCGGAGGTTCATGCTTACTGGCGGTCAGTTCGTGCCGACGTTGTCATTCTCGGCGTTGGAGCGCCGATTCCAGCGATCCAGCAGGTCGGGGCGTCGATCAGCGGTGCGCTGTTCACGTTGCTGCTGACGCCATTTGGCAATGGCTCCATGGTCCCCACTGCGCAGCACGTCTGGCACGGTCATCCCCCGAAACTCGGCGGGACGCGTGTAATGCGGGTGTTCCAGCAATAGGTCGCTGTGGCTTTCCTCCACCAGTGAGGCCGGCGTTCCCACGGTTCCAGGCAACAGACGCACCACGCCGTTGATGATCGTCATAGCCGGCAGCTCCCCGCCGGTAAGCACGAAATCTCCAAGCGACACTTCCTCATCGGCCAGTGAGCGAATGCGTTCATCAAAGCCCTCGTAATGACCGCAGAGCAGCACCAGCTGGTCATGGCTCTCTGCCCAGCGCTGCAGATCGGCCTGGGTCAAAGGTTGGCCTTGAGGCGTCATCAGCAGCACCCGGCGCCGAGAGCAAACAGGAATCGACTCGAAGGCAGAGAACACCGGCTCAGGCTTGAGCACCATGCCCGCACCGCCGCCATAGGGCTCATCATCAACCTTGCGGTAGCGATCGGTGGCGTAATCGCGGGGGTTATGCAGATGCAGCTCTGCACCTCCCGCAGCAAAGGCTCTGCCGATCACCCCAAGTTCCGCGAGCGGCGCAAATGCCCGAGGCGCCAGGCTGATCACATCCAGGCGATAGGCCGCCATGGCTCAGGCCTGAGGGGATGACACGCGCCGGATCTCGGAGCAGAAGCGCGCCTGAAGAGGGGTCCCATCTGTCGCGATGGCTGTCGTGCTGCGCAGACGCAGATTGGGCTTGATGAACCAGATGCGCTCCAACACGCTGGCAGCCGAGACAGCATCTTTGAGTTCAAGCTCGAGGCTGGCATCTGCTCGCAGCTGCCAGACGCCACTGCGCTCTGCCCCCCCAGCCAAGACCACAAGATTCCCATCGCTGGCAAAACGAAGTTCGCTAGCGGCTCCATCGGCAGACTGCACCGACAAGACCGAATCAGCGGCCTGATCACTCAGGGTCACAGTCACCTCGCCACGGTCACTGGTATGCCAGTCATCCTCCTCGGAGCCACTCAGGTCAAAGCGGCTGCGCAGGCTCATCCAGCACCCCTCACACAGTGTGAGGAACGCCTTCAGATCAGCTGGAGGGAAAGCGGTCTCATCCATCGCGCCATCTTCGCAGGGCAGCGATCTGATCCAGGGGAATCGCTCATGCCTCAAAACTGCATGCTGGCCAGGCTGTGGCCTCAGAGTGAGACACGACTGGCTTCAGAACCAGATAGCGATCGTCTCTCAGCATTGCTTCCTGCCTCGGCAAAAATGCCCAGAAGCTGTCAGAAAGAGCGGCTCACGCATTCTCATAGAGCCATCACGAATGGCGTGAGCCTTGCCCTCGCGAACAAACTCACGATCTGATCCTCGAGTTGGCGTCGTTGATCAGTCCAACAAGCTGCCGAGGTCAAAGCTGATTGAGCTTGGCTAAGAGAGCACTGAGCGAAGAAATATGGTCCATTTCCTCCAACTTTGCATCGACATCAGGAACTGAACAGCCGACGATCACCGAGTATCAAATTTTCGTTATTGCCCAGTACAGATGAAATAAACAGAGGTCTCAACAAGTCAAGAAAAATTGCGCAACCACACTGCCTGCGAGGCCCTGGCCAGCATGAGCATGCAGGTGTTTACGGAACTGATTCAATGAGTTTCTTCGGACGGCGCACCTTCATGGTTCTTGCTGGCTCCCTGGGCATTGGCGTTGTTGCATCCACTCCACGCAAAGCTTTTTCCTCCTCTGGCAAGGGGCAGTGCCTCTCCCTCGAAGACCAACGGGTGAAACGTTTCACCGCTTATCGGGAGATGGCTTTCCAGGATCCAGTCAAGGCTGTGGAGACATACACCTCGCCTAATTTGAATTATGCATCAACATCTGGACAGCAATTCAACAAACCTCAGTTGATCGAACGGATCAAGCAGTGGAACGAAGGCTTCCGCCGAAATGCAATCAAACCAGTTGTTGCCACGGAGCTTGAAGACGGGTCAATACTGATTGTTTACGATCAAAACATTCTCAATTCTGGCGACTTCAGAGGCACTTCCGCATCCAATAATACACTTGATCTAACTAGCATATTCAAGGTTTCCTTCGACGACAAAGGGACGATTTCCAGTTATTCCTCACACCAGGACTACGGACATCTTGCCAAAAACATTGGCTCTGCAAACTCAGTGAAACTTTTAGAGCTTCGCTGATAGAGAGCAACAAGTTCAAACTAACGATCGCGCGTGAAGGATGAGGAACAGCCCATCAACTCCTTCACGCTTTTGGCAAAGCCAACTCAACAAAGATTCAGCGAGCCAACAAACAACTCAGATTGACCGCCAGCCAGCACCCAACATGTCAAAGCATTGGCTGAAAACAAAGACCAAATCCTACACAACACCCGCATGGCAAGCAACTCCGCCATGGCACATTCCAACGCCTCCTTGCAATCATTAAATCAATTAATTTTCAACTGCAAAATCTGAACCAGGACCTATAATACATCGCACAGGCCAACATCAATTTAACAATAAATCGAAGAGAGATGATCAGCGCGCTCGGGTTAAATGCTGTAGGCGCCGCCGCACCTTCTGCAGCAAGTGCACTCACTCACCAAGTAACAAATGGGGCAGCTCCCACAGAAAAGGACGCCACCTTGACTGCCTCTTCTGGCAACATTTCTGCACCAAACCCTTATGCCAATTGCATCATAACCGCCAAAAACTGCGTGGCCTCGGCCGAAATCTGTTTAACCAAAATGGTGGAGCTACTGACGAAAGGCGAGGAGACATTTTTTGAATGTGCTGTCGCCACAAGACAAATGCTGCCGATCTGAGAGGCCCTGCTGAGCCTTTCCGCACAAGAGTCGCCTTTAACCACAGGGATCGCGAAGCTCTCCATCAAAAGCTGCACGGAATGTGCCGCTGCTTGCAAGCCACACATTGATCACCACCCAGCATGTCAAGAGTGTTATCTATCATGCTTGGCATGCATTAAGAGCTGCAGAGAGATTACTTAGCCCCTTGAACATATCCCATTCATTCCTGCTGAACTGAACAACCAACAAGCCATTCAATCTCTGACCATCAATCACATCAGAGTTTGTCATGCTCAGGGTGCTGTGAACAACATCGGCAGAGTTTCACCGATCTTCGATCAACACCATGGCCTGGAAAGACCTGAGACATTTGTCTGTCAAGAAAAATTCGACAAGTTCTACAGATTTCCCTTTCCCCTGACAAGCATCAGAAAGCATCCCCGCTGTAGCCAAGCTCGTTGAGGCGTTGCGGCTTGCTGCGCCAGTCCGGCACCACCTTCACAAACAACTCCAGATAGACAGGGCCGTCGATCAGGTTCTGCATCTGCAGACGAGCGCCCTGGCCGATGGTCTTCAACATGGCGCCGCCTTTGCCGATCAGGATGCCCTTCTGGCTCTTGCGCTCAATAAGCACGGTGGCCAAAACGGCGGTGCGCGCCTTGCTGTTTCCCTTTGCCGGCATGTCTTCCACCCGATCAATACTCACCGCCACGCTGTGGGGGACTTCTTCACGGGTATGCATCAGAACCTGCTCGCGGATCAACTCGGCCATGAGCAGCTTTTCGGGCTGATCACTCACCATGTCGGGCGGATAAAGCTGAGGGCCATCAGGCATCAGAGCACTGACAGCAGCCACGAGCTCAAGGCAGCCGGCACCGTTCAGGGCTGAGCAATGGTGCAGCGGCCAGTCCGTCTCCCCCAACAGTTCGCGATAGGCCGCATCAGCCTCGGGCTTGCGATCGAGCGGGACCAGGTCCCACTTATTGAGTACCACCTGTACCGGTAAGCGCTGCTGACGCAGAAGATTGACGATGAAGGCGTCCCCACGACCAGGCGGTTCGCAGCCCTCAAGCAGCAGCAACACCTGATCCACTTCCCCGATCGCAGAGCGTGCGCTCTTAACCAGACGCTCCCCCAGCAGGTGATGCGGCTTATGAATGCCTGGCGTATCGACAAGAATCAGCTGGGCATCAGGCGTGGTGAGAATCGCTCTGAGGCGGTTGCGTGTGGTCTGAGCCACCGGTGAGGTGATTGCCACCTTGTCGCCCACCAATTGATTGACGAGCGTTGATTTGCCCACATTGGGACGTCCGATCAAGGCGACAAAACCCGAGCGGTAGCCGTCAGAGAGCGACGATGAGGCTGCATCCATCCCTTCAGCATCGCCTGAAGGCCGCACCCTGCCCATAGGCTTGTGAGGCCAATCAGTTGCTGTTCATGACCCAGCGAGAACCGAGCTTCCAGGAAGCCATGGAGATCGCCGCCGGCTGGATGAAGCAATGGGACCTGGAGGAAATCAGCGATGAAGTGATGGCCGACCGCGTCGGAGCACTCTTGGCCAGCCGAGATGGTGCCAGGGGGTTCTTCGTTGTGAGTCTTGCGGGCGACAGTGCCCTGATGGACAGGCTTCCGGATGCCCTGGTGATCAAACTGCGCGAAGCGGGCGACGGAGTTGTGGATCTCACGGCACGCAATCTGGCCATGAGCGCAGCCATGGCTGTGCATCACCGCAACAACAACGACGACGAGCAAGCCGCCGGTTCAGAGCGCGTGAATCAACGCTGCTGCGAACTGCTGCGCCAGCTCGATTCCCAGCGTGTCAAAGACCGACTGGAGGTCCTTCTGGAAGCCGCAAACTACAGTCGTGGCGAAGATCTGGCCTTTCTCGAACGCTGGGGTTATGACGATCACCAGAGACGAGCCATCGGCGATGCCGTGCAAGCCGTTGCAGAGTGACCTGAGTCACTCAGAAGCCCTAAGCCAAAAGCTTCAGGCCGTTTCATGAGGATCGAAAACCTCAGCCGGATCACCAACGGGCAGCATGCACCAGATTTAGCGTAACGAAGCATGAAGCATCTGCTTGCAACACTATTAGGGCATTCTGAAGTTGAGACAACTTTCGTCGCACACTGATTACCGTAAACGCCATCGGCCGGGTGATGGGGATCAACCGATGTCGATACCTCGGATGGGATCCGGGGTTTTTTATTGAAAATCGATCAGAACAACACGGTCATCTGCACACCGATAGCGATGGAATCAGGAACTTCACCAGTTCCATCCGGATTGAGAATGTACTGAAGATTGGATTGGATACTTGCATTGTCACCAAGGGCGATCTGATAGCCCAGTTCAAGGATCGATTCCCAATCCTGTCCACTTGGGGCCTGCGAACTCCAGGTCGTATGGGTGACCCCCAACACCAAAGCGTCATGGGGACGCCGTCGCAGCACGCCCTTACCCACCCAACCAGCTGCAACAAAAACGGGAATGGTCTGGACGTCGGGATCAAAACCGTAAGAGGCCGTTGCCCACAGGCGACCATCCAGCGCCAGATCCCCCAGGGTCGCTGGGAGCGAAACGAGTCCATACACACCATCATTTCGAGCAGACCATTGCTCTGGATCCTCCAGTTGCGTTAAATCCCAACGGCCAAGCCAGCCGCCCAACTTCAATCCAGGTGCTGGAAGACCCGATATGAAGTCCAGGTCTTTCTCATCTTCAGGCACTCGAACAACACGTCCATCATCGAGTTGCTTCACAGGAAGGGCGAGAGTCCTCGAAAAGGGCCAATCGATCTGCAGAAACTGAGCCACGCCATCTCGGGATGCATTCAGCTGAAAGTCAGCACCGTGATATCCAGGTTCAAATCCATCGGGATTGATCTGATAAATCCCATAGCGGAGAGTTGTTGAATCGGTCGTACCCAGATGCGCCACTGCACCGTATTGATTCGCCGGGTAGGCGGCCACGAGAAGCGAATTGGGTATTCCCCAGATCTGCCCACAGAAACCATTGTTGGAATAAAAACAGAACAGAGACGATGACGCAAAGTCATCAAACGTTGCCACTTTCCCAGCTTTGATCTTCAGCAGGCCTGTTTCGGCCTGTTGACGCTCCACCCAGAGTCCAGCGAGCCGGAAGGTCTGGCCTTAGCCAAAGATCTGCTGCACCGCCTGAGCATTGGGTATGGATTGAGAAAGACTGGTTCCTGATCGCTGAGACAGATTGGCCGTCAAACTCCAGCGGTCCCACTCCTGCCAGTCTTCGGCAGAACGAGCAAGACCGCTGGAAGCAGTCATGTTCAGCGAAAGATTATGGGTATAGGTCGCAGTCTGCTCAAGACCACCCCAAGGATTGCCATTGATTTCATTCACATAGCCAAAGGAGAGCGACAACCAGTCGGGAACATCCAGCCAGTTTTGAAGAATGGGCTCAGGCCTCAGCTGCAGTAGCGGAACAGAATCCTCAACAGAGGGAAGCTCATCGGCACGGGCGCAATCTGTCGCACTGAAACAACTGATCAACAATGCCAACCCGAGCAAACGCTGCAGAGGATTACGGAGTTTCATCAATTCAGGCCATTTCCTCCAGTTCCTTGCCACGAGTCTCCTGAACCAAAAACAGCACGAAGAAGAATGAGATCGCACCGGCTGTGGCGTAGAGCCCATAGGCGAGCGCTGGACCTGAGGACTTCAACAGCATCGGGAAAGTCGTGGAGATCAGGAAGTTCGCAAGCCAGTTCACAGTGGCCGACAACCCCAGCGCGATGGCTCTGATGCGGTTGTTGAACATCTCACCGAGCAGGACCCACATCACAGGCCCCCAGGAGAATCCGAACGCAAACACGAACACATTCGCTGAAATCAGCGCAACCAGCGATGGGACTCCCGTCAGCTGAGGCATTCCATCCACAACTGGCGCTCCGGAGAACGTCCAGCTCATCAGCCCCAGGCTGACCGTGATCACCACTGACCCCAGCAGCAGCAGCGGACGTCGACCAAGGCGGTCGATGGTGGCGATGGCCAGAAACGTGGTCACCACATTGGTCACAGCTGTGATCACGGTGACGCTGAGACTTTCAGTGGTGCTAAAACCCACCGACTGCCACAGCTCGCTGGAGTAGTAGAAGATCACATTGATACCGACCAACTGCTGGAAGATCGCCAGCAGGACCCCCGTCCACACGATCGGAAGCAGTCCGGATCGACGACTGAAAAGATCTTTGATCGAACCGCCACCGCCCTTGCCTTGGCTGGACTGAATTCGATCAATCACTTCCTGGGTGGGTTCGCCAATCGTGCGACGGATCACCGCTCTGGCCTGATCCAGATGTCCGATCTGAACCAGGTAGCGGGGACTTTCAGGAATCCGCAAAACCAAAAAGCCATACAACAGAGCCGGAACCACCTCCGCCATCAACATCCAGCGCCAGGCCGCCATCGGGCCCACAAGCGATGTGGGCTCCTGGTCAGATGTGACCAGCACGATCAGATAGTTGAACAGCAGCGAGATGAAGATGCCGAGCACAATGGCCAGCTGCTGGAGAGAGCCGGTGCGTCCGCGCATCGCCGCTGGGGAGACCTCAGCGATGTAGGCCGGAGCGAGCACACTGGCGAAGCCCACGGCCACTCCACCAACCACTCGCCAGACCACCAGGTCCACCAGCCGTGGCGCCAGAGCCGAACCGACGGCACTGAGGATGAACAGCACGGCTGCGAGCACCATGCTGGGTCGACGTCCGAAACGGTCAGCCAGCCATCCGGCCCCCAAGGCTCCAGCGGCGGAACCCAAAAGCGCCGAAGACACGGTGAGTCCCAGCAAGGATGCCGAGGTCTGGAATGTGGCCTCAATGGCGCTCACCGCACCATTGATCACAGCAGTGTCATATCCGAACAGGAAACCACCCAGTGCAGCGGTGATGGCAATGCTCAGGATCGTGAAAACCCGCTTTTGTTTTTCTGCAGTGCGATGTTGCATGCCTAAAGGACAGCAGCAGTGACCTCAATTCAGCGAAAGATTCTGGAGTTGTCCGATCAATGTCACACCCTGAGATCTCGGCAATCAAAAAAACCCCAGCTGCTGCCAGGGTTTATCTGCACTGGATCAATCAGTTCGGACTCAGTCGCGGCGGCCGCCACCCTGCAGCGCAATAACAAGACGCAGGATGAAAATGAACAGGTTGATGTATGTGAGGTACATCCCCAGAGCGCCAGCAAGATATTGATCATCCCGATAGGTGCGGGGCATCGTATAGAAATCAACAAAGGCCATACCTACGAACAGCACCGTGCCAAATCCAGCAATGGCCAGGTTGGTGGCTGCATAGATGCCAGGGATAAAGAATCCGGCAACGAAGATGCCGAGCATCGCAATAATCAGCCCCATCAGGCCGAGGCCGACAGCAGCCGATAAAGCCTGACCGACGCTGTCGCTCATGCGGCGACCAACCACCGAGGCGATGACAAAAGTGAGACCCGTGGCAAGCGCAGCAATCCCGATCGAGGCAACACCTGCAACGGCAATCGCCTGCACCACAAGGCCAGTCAGCGTGAAGCCGGTGAGCAAACTGAAGGTGGCCATCAGCGGCAGCGCCGTACCGTTGTTGCCCTTGTTGGCGGCATTCTGAGCCACAAAGAAAAGAATGAACCAGGGAATGATTGCCACCAACGACAAGGTGTTGAAGGCAGAGAATCCGATGGACCCCATCGTGGCCATTCCACCAACCACTCCTGCAGCCGTCAGGGCCATGCCACCGCCTACGTATGGAAGGGCTTTGTTGACCACATTGGGTCCCACCAGTGCGCTGGATTGCGCATCGCGGATGGCGTTTTGGAAGTTGCTGCTGGCTGGCATGGTGCCCCAGATCACTGGACATATCCTGCCAGCTACAACCAGTTTGTGGTTTTCAAACCGGTGCGGATCTCCCCATCGAACGCCGCCCCGGCCTGGCATCCCGACGGGGGTTGCTCTTGTCACGCCGTGCGTAGGCATCTACGACACGCTGCACGAGCGGATGCCGCACCACATCAGCCGACGTCAAACGGCAGACAGCCACCCCCTCGACCCCATCAAGAACCTCTGAAGCTTCCACCAAACCGCTGAGCTGGCCGGGCGGAAGATCCACCTGGGTGATGTCTCCAGTGACAACCATGCGGGAACGCTCTCCGAGACGAGTCAGCACCATGCGCATCTGGGCCGGAGTGGTGTTCTGTGCCTCATCGAGGATCACAAACGATTCGGCCAGGGTTCGGCCGCGCATGTAGGCGAGAGGGGCCACCTCAATCACCCCCTTTTCCAGCAGTGCTGCTGTTTTCTCCTGTCCAAGCAGCATGTGCAGGGCGTCGTAGAGCGGACGCAGATAGGGATCCACTTTCTGCTGAAGATCACCGGGCAAAAATCCCAGTCGTTCGCCTGCTTCCACTGCAGGCCTGGTCAGCACCAACCGCTCCACCTTGCGCTCGGTGAGCATGCGGACAGCCAAAACTGTTGCCAAAAACGTTTTACCTGTGCCTGCAGGGCCGAGCGCGAAAGTGAGATCGTGACGCTCCATCGACTCCACGTACGCCTTCTGACGCAGCGTGCGCGGGCGCAACAGACTGCCACGCTGGTTGCGTGCCAGAACCTGCTGGCCCATGGCTTCATGTTCATGGTTGCGGCCAGTGTCCAGCGCTTGCAGCGCCGACTGAAGATCCACCGGCGAAATGGATTCACCCTCTTCCCAGAACTTGCGCAACAGCTCAACAACAGCAGCAGTGCGTTCAAGCTGGTTGGGGCGACCGCTCATCTCCAGTTGCAGTCCTCGCAAAACCAGAGTGGTTCCCGTCAGAGCCTCGAGTTGACGCAGCGTCTGTGAAGTAGGACCACCCGCCAAAGCGAGCGCAGCCTCTGTATGCGGCAGATCAAAGACGAAGCGACCGGGTGAGGTTGCCTCGGACATCGTGTTAATCAGCCTTCAGGGGTGGCTGCGTCATCTCCAGCTGGTTGCTCAGCTTCAGCTGCAGCGGCCTTGGCCTCAGCCGCATCCTTGGCGGCCTGTTTGGCATCAGCTTCACGCTTGAGAGCTTGCTTGGCCTTGCCGACCACTTCTGCTGGGCGGACTTTCTTCTCGATCAAACCACCCTTTTCAAGCAGGGTGCGGACGACATCGGTGGGCTGAGCGCCCTGGCTCAGTCGCTCACGCAGTGCCTCAGCATCCAGACGGGTCTCTTTGGTGCGGGGGTTGTAATAACCCAGCTCCTGAAGAGGACGACCATCACGGCGTGAAGTGCTGTTGCAGGCCACGAGGCGGAAGCTTGCTTCCCGCTTCTTACCGAACCGCTTCAGGCGGAGCTTGATCATCGTGGCGCTGGTGTGGGTTGGGACAGTTCGGCGACCTCTGACAGAAGCGCCAAACAACCAACTTAACCTGCCGCCTGTCAGAGGTCGCCGAAACCTTTCTTCTTCTTGAAGGGTCGCTGACGCCGTGGGGGGCCACCGCCTCGACCGGCCGGCATGCCACCAGGCATCCCCGGCATTCCGCCGCCACCCATTCCAGGGAATCCGCCCATCCCCGGCATGCCCCCCATACCGGGCATGCCTCCCATGCCAGGCATCTGGCCCTGAGACATCTGCTGCATGAAACCGCGCATCTTCTGAAAGTCAGCTAGCACCTTGTCGACATCGGCGGGTTGGTGGCCGCTGCCACGGGCGATGCGCCGACGACGTGAGGGCTCGCTGGCCAGCAGGTCGGGGTTCTCCCGCTCCTGCTGCGTCATGGAGCCGATCATCGCTTCGATCTTCTTCAGCTGCTGCTCCCCCTGCTTGAGCATGCCGTCGTCGATCTTGTTCATGCCCGGGATCATCTTCATCAATCCACCCAGCGATCCCATGCGCTTGATCAGGCGCATTTGCTTCACAAAATCCGAGAAGTCAAAAGTGGCTTCCTGCAGCTTCTTCTGCATCTGCTCGACATCAGCGAGCTCCACCTCCTTCTGGGCTTTCTCGACAAGGGTGAGCACATCTCCCATCCCGAGGATGCGGCTCGCCATCCGCTCGGGGTGAAAAGGCTGCAGTGCCTCCACCTTCTCCCCCGTACCGATGAATTTGATCGGTTGACCGCTCACCTTGCGGATCGAAAGAGCGGCACCACCCCGGGAATCACCATCGAGCTTGGTCAGCACGGCTCCGGTAATCCCCACCTGGTCGTGGAAGGCCCGGGTGAGATCGGCCGCTTCCTGACCGATCATCGAATCCACCACCAGCAGCACTTCATCCGGCTGCACGGCGGTTCGGATCCGAACCATCTCCTCCATCATGTCGGTGTCGATCTGAAGACGACCGGCGGTGTCAACTAGCAGAGTGTCGAAGCCTTCCTGCCTGGCCTTATCGAGTCCTGCCGCTGCGATGTCTTCCGGTTTGGCGTCAGCACCGAGACTGAACACCTCGACACCGATCTGTGCACCGAGCGTCTTCAGCTGCTCGATGGCGGCAGGACGGTAGACGTCCGCACCCACCATCAGCGCCCTCCTGCCCTGATCTTTGAGGTGGAGTCCGAGCTTGGCTGTTGCCGTGGTCTTACCAGCTCCCTGAAGGCCGGCCATCAGCACCACCGTCGGAGCCTCCTCGGCCTTGGCCAGAGGAGCGTTGTCACCGCCCATGACCTCCACCAACTGGTCGTGGACCACCTGGATGAACTTCTGGTCTGGAGAGACCCCGCGCACCACCTCTGCACCCACGGCCTTGTCACGCACCTCCGCGACAAAATCTTTGACAACCGGGAGGCTTACATCCGCCTCCAGCAAAGCGCGGCGCACATCCTTGAGCGCGCCCTCCACATTGGTTTCGCTGATCTGGCCCTGGCCTCTCAGTCCTTTGACCGCGTCTTCAAAGCGGGCTGACAGCTCATCGAACATCGGCCGGACATCGGTTTCAGTTCTCTGATCGTAAAAGTGGCAGGGGGTGGAGGTGCAATCTCCATCTCCGCAAGGCTGATCGGTCGATCAGACCGGCACATAGGCCTGCAGGCGCCAGCCATCCTCATCTCGGCCAAGGATGTAGGTCACCTTGAGCGATTTCGGGGCTGTGCTGTTCACCACCGTTCCAGCTGCGTTCAGCGTTTGATCGCTGTAGTCCACATCGGCACGCAGCTCGATGCGTTGGGGAGTGCGGCTGATGACCCTCATGAAGTCGATTGAGGCCTCAACCTTCTGCGTCAGTCCTGCTGACTGATCAGCAGATCGCTGCTGGCGCACCTGGTTGATCAGCCCGGCCCTGGCGATGGGCTGAAGTTGTTCATCTGCGGTGCCCTCTCCGCCAAGAACAGTGGCTTTGCGATCCAGCCAGGCCTGAAGCAGGGCCTCCAGCTGGGCATCGGAGGGGCGCTCGGAACGAAGCACGGAATCGGCTGCAGAGTCAGCAGGTGAGACAGGCGCCGGCTCAGGCTGTTCCGTGAGAGCAGGCACAGCATTCGCAGTGGACTCATCAGCAGCATCCACAGCAGAGCCCTGCGGCTGCGCATCTGGAGCCGACTGATCAACAGGTGCATCCATCGGTGTCTCACCAGCCAGCTGAGGCTGCTCTGCTTCACGGCGTAGACCGACGACGCTGAAGACACCGATCACCAGAACCACAGCAAGAAACACCCCGGTTCCGATCCAGGTCGAACGACTCGGTTGAGGCAGCTGCGGCCATTGCAGCTGCGGCACCGACGGCAGAGATGGACGAGGCATTGCCGGCCAGACGAAACCTCCTCCAGGCGCATCATCTTTGTCCTGCTCGTCATCTGCTGGAGGATCGGGATCCAGCAAAGGCAGCGGCAGCGTTCCGTCGGGATCCACCGTCAGAGGAGACAAGTTCTCAAGAGACCAATCGCGGGGCTGCTCCTGACGCTCCAACCGCTCGACGTAAGCCTGCACATCCCGATCAGCAAACCAGGCCTCCAGATCGATGGCTTCGGCATCGACATCCCGATATCCGGGCAGCACATCGCGTCCCAGCCAGGTGCGGCAGTAATCGCAGAGCGCTGCCAAGGTGTCGCCAGGGTGCGCTGACAACCAAGTTTTGAGGGCTGGATCAGCACTGCTTGCGAAATGACGCTCGGCCCGATCCACATCGCCAAGAAGCAGGTCAAGACATCCCAGAAGAGGTTGGGTGTCAAGACCGTCCAGCGTGAGTTCTTGCAGACGGGTACGGGCGTCCTGAACCCGTTCAGGCTTGCGCTGGGAAAAACCTGCAGCCGCCAGAGCCATTACAACGAGGAAGGATGCATCAGCTGAGCCAGCCTCCTTCAGGCGTCTGAACAGATCCACTTGCTCCTGCACGGTCAGGAAGCGACGAATCTGCTGAAAAAACAACTCAAAGGAACCCTGATCCATGCCTGCTAGCAGTTCAGCAGTCTCCAGCCCCTCAAGAGCACTCCCTTCCAGTCCGCCCCGATCGCTGATGAAGGTTTCCAGCATCATCAAGCCTTCATGTCGCGCCGATTGCTCAGCAAGATCACGACTGAGCAGATCAAGGATTCGAAATGGACGAAGCCTGGAGAGATCGGTTTCGAGCACCTGCCTCTGCTCGGGAAGCTTGCCCATCCGCTGAAGCAGCTGCATCCCTTCCTGCAGCAGATTGGCTGCTGACTCATAGCGCCGCTGCTCCTGGTCCTGCTCAGCAGCGTCTCTGGCTGCCAGAGCCGCCAGCAATGCCAAATCCGACTCCCTGCCACTGCCTAAAGCAGGCGCCTGAGGCGGCTGCAAGGCCTGACGGGCTAACTGAAAAGCCTCATGGGGTGCATGGGCTTCCCAGAGCAGCATCAGGCCAGCGACCTCCAGATTGGAGGACAGTTCCAGACCTGTGGTGTCGCCAGGATGAACCTGACCGAGTTCTAGAAGTGTTGCTTCGTACTGGCCACGGCGTTCATGATCCGTGAGCAGATCGGCTGACAAGCGGAGCAGCTCAGCCCTTTGATTGAGCGCCTCATGGGTGAACCCCTGATCGGGACACCGATCCAGGCGCAATTGAAGTGTGCGCAACACTGCCTCAGGTTCAGCCGTTGGACTAACCCCCAGCAGACGGAAATGGTCGATGGGAAGGTCCACCAGCATTGCAGCCATTGGCAGCAGACTGTAGGCAGTGTCTGGGATTTTGCCCATCGATCCGCCACGGACCCTTAAAGTCGGTGGTCAAACAGGTGGTGCCATGGGTCAGGACATCGCAATCGGCACAGAGTCACGCAGCGCCGCCGCCTCCGACGGACAGTCTCTGCTGGGTGCCCATGCGGAACGGCTTTCAACCCTGGTGACAGCCCAAAGGGCCACCGTTGACAGGGAGACCGGCCTGGCACTGTTCCGCGACATGACCCTCGGACGCCGCTTCGAGGACAAATGCGCGGAGATGTACTACCGCGGCAAGATGTTCGGGTTCGTGCACCTCTACAACGGCCAGGAAGCTGTGAGCACCGGTGTGATCGGCGCGATGAAGCGACAACACGACTGGTTCTGCAGCACCTACCGCGATCACGTTCATGCCCTCAGTGCCGGGGTTCCAGCCCGTGAGGTGATGAGCGAACTGTTCGGCAAGGAAACAGGTTGCAGCAAAGGGCGGGGAGGCTCGATGCACCTGTTCTCCAAAGAACACCACCTGCTTGGCGGTTTTGCCTTCATCGGGGAAGGCATCCCTGTGGCCCTCGGTGCAGCCTTCACCAGCCGCTACAAGCGGGATGCCCTGGGTGACCCCAGCAGCAATTCCGTCACAGCAGCATTTTTCGGAGACGGTACCTGCAACAACGGCCAGTTCTTTGAGTGCCTGAACATGGCGCAGCTCTGGAAGCTGCCGATCATTTTTGTGGTGGAAAACAACAAGTGGGCCATCGGCATGGCCCACGACCGAGCCACCAGTGATCCCGAGATCTGGCGTAAGGCCGGTGCTTTCGGCATGGCCGGTGAAGAGGTCGACGGCATGGATGTTCTGGCCGTTCGGGCTGCAGCACAGCGAGCCGTTGAACGTGCCAGGGCTGGAGAAGGTCCCACGGTGCTTGAGTGCCTGACCTACCGCTTCCGAGGCCATTCACTGGCTGACCCCGACGAACTGCGCGCCGAAGAGGAAAAACAGTTCTGGGCCAAACGCGACCCTCTCAAAGCGCTTGAACGCGACCTGGTTGGCTCCGGTTTGACCAGCAGCGAGGACCTGCGGGCAATTGAAAAGGACATCGATGGCATCGTGCAGGACTGTGTCGACTTCGCCCTCAGCGCACCCGAACCGGATGGTTCTGAACTCACTCGCTACATCTGGGCCGAAGACTGACGTTCGGCCTCAGCACGAGAGCTTGATCCACCGATCGCAGGCTGATCAGAGACCATGCAAACGGGCCTGATCAGCTGCGGCCCTGAACACCAGGGCATGACGCTTCACAAGCGGTGTCATGGCGTCGTAACCACCACCGATGACTGTCGCCACAGGGATGTTGCGGCGTAGACAGGCATCCAGCACCAGATGATCCCTTTGCAGAAGGCCAACATCCGTCAAGGCCAGTCGTCCCAGACGATCATCGCGATGAGGATCAACCCCCGCGTTGTAAAGCACGATCTGAGGATTCAAACGGTCCAGCAAATTGGGCAGATGGTCGCCAATCAAAGCGAGGTAATCCTGATCCTCCACCCCATCGCTGAGGGGAAGATCCAGATCACTGATCTGCTTGCGGGCTGGAAAGTTGGACGCTGCATGCGCTGAAAAGGTGAACACACGGGGGTCGTCCTGAAAGATCAGCGCAGTGGCATCGCCCTGATGAACATCAAGATCCACCACCATGATCTGGGTGAGGCCCTCCTGCTCCAGCAGCACGCGAGCACAGATCGCCAGATCATTGAAGATGCAGAACCCACTGCCATAACCAGGGAAGGCATGGTGCGTCCCACCGGCAAGGTGACAGGCCAGACCATGCTTCAAAGCCAATCGAGCTGTCAGCAGCGAACCGCCAACGGCAAGAAAGGTGCGCTGCACCAAAGGAGTGGTGACAGGAAGTCCAATCCGCCGCTGTGCCTGGCGATCGAGCCTGTCCCTGGCAAACGCTTCGTGATAAGCGCGGTCATGCACCAATTCCAGCAGCCGAAGAGGCACAGGCATCGGGCGATGCATCTGACCATCACTGGCCAACCCCGTTTCCCTGAGACAACTCTCGAGATGTCGAAACTTCGCCATCGGAAAACGATGGCTACTGGGAAGCGGAGCGCTGTAAACCTCGTGATAAACGAGTGGTGGTTTCAACGATTCAAAGGACCACTGACCTCTGAACAATCAGAAGCTGGGTGCAACGCGACGTGTCAGGTTACGCAGTTTGCGCAATGCCTTGAGCTCAACCTGACGGACGCGCTCACGCGAGACCTCAAGCAGACGACCAATTTCAGCCAGTGTGTGACGCTCATGGCCGTTCAGACCGAAACGCAGGGTGAGAACGTGCTGTTCCTGATCACTGAGATGGCTCATCCAGCGCCCGAGCTGTTCGTGATGAATCCGTTGCTCCACCTTGTCGAGCGGCTCTCCCAGTGAAGAGTCAGCAATCAGGTCGCCAAGGAAGCTGCGACCTTCCTCCCCATTCACAGGTGCATCCAGGCTGCTTGTGGTAAGGGCCTGCCTCAGCAGCGAATCAAGCTCCTGCACAGGCATGTCCATCGCCTCAGCAATCTCGAGACGACTGGGCATCGCACCGAGCTTGTGGGCGAGATCCAGGCTCACTTTGCGGATCGTGGTGAGGCGCTCACTCAGATGCACCGGCAAACGGATCGTGCGCGATTGACAAGCAATGGCGCGCGTCATGCTCTGGCGAATCCACCAGAAGGCGTAGGTCGAGAATTTGTAGCCACGCGTGGGGTCAAACTTCTCAACAGCACGCTCCAGCCCGAGAGAACCCTCCTGAATCAGATCAAGAAGTTCAAGACCTTTCCCCTGATATTTCTTGGCAACACTTACAACCAAGCGCAAATTGGCTTTCATCATTCGCTGTTTGGCACGAAGGCCAACACGAATCATCCGCTTTTGCTTGCTTGAGAACGACTCACTGTCAGAAGGGATCGTTCCATCCTCTGTGAGTTGCATCAGTTGCTGCACCTGGTTTCCCAACTCAATCTCCTCAGCTGGAGTGAGCAGTGGAATCCTGCCGATCGTGGCGAGGTACCAACTGATCGGGTCACTACTTCGTCGTTTTTGGGTTTCTGAAACCCCTGCTGCCGCTGAGACCATGGGGATGAATCTGTGTCGTGATGCGACTGTCCTATGAATTTCTCGATCAGCGATGTGTTTTCAGCAACCCTTCAGATTCATGCGTGGAAAACGACACAAAACCCGGTGAATCGTGTAAAAAATGTAGAAAAGTCAAGCCCAATCGCTCATCAAGTCAATATCGCAACGTGAAACGCGTGAGACTCGCTAATTGACCTGAAATTGCCATGGCGCCACTGCTTTGATCGCATTGTCGAGCCGCAACGGCATGCAAGAAGGCAGATGCGGCAAGGTCTTCGAAACTGAGATCACCCTTGGCCGCTAGGCAGCGTGATCCCCAACCGGCGGCGTGACCAGCAAGAAGATCACCCAGCCCGGTGCGCGCCACCTCAGGATCAGTGCCTGTCAGCTGCCTCACTTCCCCGCCCGGGGAAGCGATCACGCTGTGAGCACCCTTCAGCAACACCACGGCACCTGAGCAATCCGCCGCTGCCGCAGCCTTATCCGGCGGAGAGTCCTGCAAGCAGTCGGGGAAAAGGCGCTCAAATTCACTGCCGTGGGGCGTGATCCACGTCGGTCCGGATCGTTTCAACAACCAGCGCCAGCCGCCATCAGCGGCGGCCAGTTGATTGAGTCCATCGGCATCGAGCACAAGCAGGCCGGTGAAATCCAGCAGGGGATCCGCCCACTGCCGCCAGCATCCCTGCACCATTCCCAGACCAGGCCCGAGCAGGACGGCATCCAAACGAGCCAGATCACACTGTTCCCAGGCCGCTCCCCACTCCAGTGACCCGTGTTGGTCCGACGAGAGACGCGCCCTCAGGACCACCTCAGGAACCTGCTGCCAGAGATGGTCCGCCACACAATCAGGAAGACAGGCCCCGACACTGCCGGCACCGCTGGCGAGGGCCCCACGCAACACGAGGTGGGCTGCACCCCGGTAGCGCTCACTGCCAGCGATCAGCAACAGGCGCCCCCGCTGATATTTCATGGCCACCGGCAACGCCGGAGGACGCGGCAGACCAGCAAGATCATCGGTCCGTAGCAGCAGCTTCAGCGGTGGTGGGAGCGACTGCATGAGCCGCACGGGCACAGCTGGGTCAATGCGGTGCAGGCGGCCCACATGCGCTAAGGCAGCGTCCTGCACCAGCCCGCGCTTGAACAATCCCACGCAAAGAGTGTCCGCAGCAATCGCGGCACCACCGTTGATGGGGCAGCCGGTGTCGGAATCCAGGCCAGCAGGAAGATCCAGGCTCACCAGACGCCCCGGGCAAAGATGCTGTCTGCGCTGCAGCAGATCAGCAAGATCTGCAGGCAAGGGACGCTTCTGACCCAGACCAAACAGCGCTTCGATCCACAGACCCTGTTCAGCTGGATCAGGCGAAGACTGCAAGGAAGTGGCGCCAAGCCATTGCAAATGACGCCAGTGCTCCTGCGTGAGAGGCTGACGCAAAGCAAGAGGCGCCCAGACCCTGACATCCACATTCGCTTCCAGCAGCTTGCGACCAACCACCAGTCCATCGCCACCGTTGTGGCCTGGTCCCACCAGCACCAAGACGCCGGAAGCCAATAACTCCGGACGTGCCAGAAACCAGTCGGCCATGCGCTGGCCCACCGTTTCCATCAGAGCCGCCACCGGAAGGCCACTGGCCAGCCACTCCCTCTCCAGAGCGAGCATCTGATCGGCGGAGACCAGAAGATGGTCGGCATCAGCGGGTGGCCAGATCACTGCCGAGACCCATGGCACCTCACTATGGAAAGAGAATCCCGTTCATGCCCGCCCAGCCATGTCGGCAACGACGCCCAGCATTGCCGCCACGTCAGCCGGCGCCCAGGCCCTGGAGCGCCTGCAGGCCTGGCCTGGCGAGCACCGCGTGGCGGTGGGGCTGTCAGGGGGCGTTGACAGCTCTCTCACCGCTGCACTGCTGGTAGAGGCAGGCTGGGAAATTGAAGGGCTCACCCTCTGGCTGATGAGCGGCAAGGGCGCCTGCTGCGCCGAAGGACTGGTGGATGCAGCGGGAATCTGCGAGCAGCTGGGCGTCCCCCACCACATCGTCGATTCGCGCGACAACTTCGCGCGCGAGATTGTGGAGGGCTTGATCGAGGGCTATCAAGCTGGCATCACGCCCCTCCCCTGTTCACGCTGCAACAGGTCGGTGAAATTCGGACCGATGCTCGAGTGGGCACGGCAAGAACGGGGGCTCGAACGTGTTGCCACAGGTCATTACGCCCGGATACGCCTGGATGAGACCACAGGACGCTGGAAGCTTTTAAGAGGTCTGGACACCCGCAAGGACCAGAGCTATTTCCTTTACGACCTCAACCAGGATGTACTTTCCCGCGTGGTTTTTCCACTGGGCGAACTCACGAAACCTGATACCCGACGGGAAGCGAGCCGGCATGGACTGCGCACCGCGGAGAAACCAGAGAGTCAGGACCTCTGCCTGGCGGATCATCACGGCTCCATGCGAGCGTTCCTCGACGCCTATCTGCCGCCGCGACAGGGGGAGATCGTGCTTCAGGACAGCACGGTTGTGGGGCATCACGATGGAATCGAGCACTTCACCATTGGCCAGCGCAAGGGACTGGGTGTGGCATGGAGCGAACCTCTGCATGTCGTGCGCCTGGATGCGGCGATGAATCGCGTGGTGGTGGCACCCAGGGCCGAGGCAGGTCGCGCTTGCTGTGAGGTGGGAGCCATCAACTGGGTCTCGATCCCACCTCCGGCTGCAGGTTTCAGCCGCAGAGTGGAGGTGCAGGTTCGTTACCGCAGCGGCCCGGTCATGGCTGATCTCACCTGCATCGAGGCCAGTGATGCCGACATCGCTGGGCACCGTCCCCATCGCTGCCGATTGAGGTTCGAAGAGCCTCAGTTCTCAATTACCCCCGGCCAGGCGGCGGTGTTCTACGAAGGCGAGTCCGTGCTGGGAGGGGGCCTGATCCAGAACTCGTTTTAAACAGAACAGTGACAGCCAGCAAAAGCATCAGCCAGAGCGGCCACTCGCGCCAAACCGCATACAGCGTCTTGCCCTGCACTGGTTCCAGTTGCACCGGCAGCAGCCCCGGGAGCATGGCGGGCAGCTCTGCCTGAACCAGTCCCCTGTCGGCAATCAGAGCAGTGGGGCCGGTGTTGGCAACCGAGACGAGTGGCCTGGCAGTCTCCAGGCTGCGCAGTTGTGCCAAGGCCAGGAACTGCCTCTGCAGCAGCAGTGGATAGGGATCGAGATTGGCTGCTGCCAGGATCCATTGCGCGCCATCCGCAACGGCCTCAGCCAGGGCTGTTCCATTGCTGATCTCGTAACAGATGGCCACCGCCGCAGGAGGACCGCCCCAGCGCCAGAGCCTGGAGGACTCACCTGGCTGCAAGCCTCCGACCGCCGACAATCCTGCCAGGCCAGGCCAGGAGGGCGCCCATTCCCCCAGCGGCACCAAACGGTGCTTGTCGATGCTGTTGGACGTTTCTGGCATCTCTGATGCCATTAACAGCAGGGAGCTGCGCTGCTGGCCCGCCACGAAACGAAAGCCACCACTGATCAGGGGAATCTCCCCAGCGTGTTCAACGCCAAACTTCGCAGGGAGCGTGCCCTCAGGAGCAATCAACAGTTGGGCCCCGCCTCGTTCGGCGCTGTCCATGGCCTGACGCAATCTGCGAGGCAGCTCGGTCTGCCGACGAACGCTGAACTTCTCACGGGTGGGGATCGCCGTTTGCCAAAGGGCCAGCGGCAATGCAGCTGGGCCGTTCCGCGAGCTCTGAGCGACTCCCTGCAAGGCCACGGCACCCAGACCATGGGCAACCAGCAGGGCAAGAACACCCCAGCGAAGTAGCCGCCAGCGCTGCTCTCCCTCAAGACGGACTGCGCTCCACAATTGCCAGAGCCACCAGCCCAGCAGAAGCTGAACGGTTGCCAGACCTCCGGCACCGAACCAACCGGCCAGACCTGCAAGCCAGCGGTCAGCGGGGAGAGCGCTGCCGCCAACGCCAATCCAGAAGAGCGGTCCTCTGGCGAGAAGCGTCTCGCCCAGGCCCCAGACCAGAGACAGAACCACGGCCTGCAGCAAGCCTCCACGACCCGGCAGCCAGCGCGCCAACAGACTCCATGCCGCCACAAGCAGCGCTGCGGACAGGACGCAGGCCAACCAGACCATCAGGGCAAGGGGGAGACTCAGCGGTGCTGGTACCCCCAGCCAGGTCAGGGGGTGAAGGGCAATCAACCAGCGATGGCTGATGGCTATCGCCATAGCAGCCCAAAGCGCCGCTGCCACAGGAGATCGGAGCACAGACCACAACAGCGCCAGGGCGGGAACCATCCACCAGGGGCCTGAAAGGCAGAGGCCGATTCCTGTCAGAGCGCCACCGCTCAGTCCCCTGAGCAATGGCAGGGATCGGTCATTGCCCATGGTCAGCACCATTGGATGCCGTCATCCTGAATTCAGACTGAACTGCGATTCTCGATGGAGACCGCCAACCCCCTTCAGCAGCTGCTGCTCCGTGGTCTCGGGACCACCACCCTGGTGGCTGACCGTCTTCGCTATGTAACCCAGGAATGGGTCAGCAGTGGACGCCTGGATGCGACTCATGCCTCCGCACTCGTGGATGACGTGCTGAAGGCTCTGCGCGGAGAAACACCGGAGCTTGAGCAGCAAATGGGGCGCAACCTCGAACGCAATCGCGACAACTTGCTTCAGGATCTGGGGCTCGCCAGCCAGAAGGAGCTGGATGAACTGCGCGGTCGGATCGATCGACTCGAGCAACAGCTGCGCCAACGCGATCGTCAGGAGTAAGCCTGCCAGAATCGGCGGGAACAAACGGAACTCCAGTGCGCGACATTCTGATCAGTTCTGCCGTCTGCGTGGGATGCCTGATCGTGGCTCTCATCAGTCAGATCGTGGCTCCATCCACCGTGATCGCCGCAGCTCCGGCAGCACAACCCGCCATCGTTCAGACCGCTGGTCTGAGCAGCGCATCCAGTCCGATGGAACTGGATCCCGATGAGACCAATCCAACCCTTTTCGCCATGGCTCCTGAGACCAACCAAGCAGACGCCTCGGCACTGGGAGGCGCCATGAGCGCCGATAAATCACAGATCCTTGCCAACGGCTTGCGCATCACCGACCTGGAAGTCGGCACCGGCCCTGAAGCCGTCGCAGGGCAGACCGTGGTGGTCCATTACCGAGGAACGCTGGAGAACGGCAAACAGTTTGACGCCAGCTATGACCGCGGCAAGCCCTTCACATTCCCGCTCGGACGTGGGCAAGTGATCAAAGGATGGGATGAAGGCGTCCAGGGCATGAAGGTGGGCGGCAAGCGCAAGCTGGTGATCCCTCCTGAGCTCGGCTACGGCACGCGCGGAGCCGGCGGTGTCATTCCACCGAACGCAACGCTGATTTTCGAAGTGGAGCTGCTCGACATCAAGTCCTGAGCGACAGTTAGTCTGAGTGGACGGCAGTTGACTATCAACCCACATGCTCCGCTCGGCACTCACAGCCATTTTTCGCGCACTACCTGCTGAAGCAACACAAGCCCACTGCGACGGTCCTTGTGGGGTCTATGACCCAGCTTCAGCTCGCGTAGCTGCGGAAGCTGTTCTCTCAATGACCAAGAAGCTCAAGGCCATTGAGGCACCTGCAGCAGGCGACGCTGCAGCTCTGGCGACTTACAACAACACGTTTTCTCGCTACGTCGCGATCAAGGAAGAGGAGGCCACCAAGGCCAAGAAGGAGCTTATGATCCTCTGGACGGACTACTTCAAGCCCGATCACCACGCCACCTTCCCCGATCTGCACGACACCTTCTGGAAAGCAGCCAAACTCTGCAGTGCCTGCAAGGTCAACATCGATCAGGGCAAGGCGGAAGAGCTGATGGCTGCCGTTGAAAAAATCCATGGCATGTTCTGGACGTCCAAGGGTCGCAACGACGCCTGGGTCACCGCATCCTGAGTGCCCCACCGTCTGGGTGAGTCACTGTGAACAATCCGATTCCAGCAGCAGGTCTCAAGGACCTGCTGCTGTTTTTTTTAGGCAGGCGAAGACTGTTCCAGGTGGAAGGTGACTCGATGCTCCCCGCTCTTCAGCCCAAGCAACGGCTGCTGGTGAAGAGTCTGGCTAAACCCGACCAGCCACCCTCACCGGGCACTGTTGTGGTGTGTCATCACCCAAGCGATTTCAATCTGGTGATCACGAAGCGCGTCTGGCACTCAACAGAAACCTGGCTTGAGCTCAGGGGCGACAACCAGGATGAGAGCACAGACAGCCGGCACTTCGGACCGGTTCCATTGGACCGCGTGATCGGCGTGGTGACAGCGGTTATTCCTTCAACAAGTCGGAAGATCGATAACCGCTGAATCAGCCTGAGATCAAGCTGCGAAGCCCCTGTTCAACGTTCTGCTGACGCATCAGGGCTTCTCCCACCAACACCGCGGCAGCACCTGCGGCCTGCACACGATCGAGATCTGCACGCAGAAACAGACCCGACTCACTCACCAGCAACGCTCCCTGGGCCTTCAAGTCGGCTTCAAACTGATCGGCCAGTTGCTCCGTGGTGGAGAGATCAGTCTCAAAACTGGTGAGATCCCTGTTGTTGACTCCAATCAACGGGAAACCACCAAGAGCAAGAACACGCTGCAATTCTTGCGAGTCGTGCACTTCCACCAGCACCGTGAGTCCAATCGTCGCGGCCACTTTCTGCAAATAGGACAGATCCTGATCCGAGAGGATGCCGGCGATCAACAACGCGGCATCAGCGCCAGCGGCACGCGCCTGATAGAGCTGATGCGGGCTGAGAATGAAGTCTTTGCAGAGCAGCGGCACATCCACTGCTTCGCGGACGGCGACAAGCACATCAAAACCGCCCTGAAAAAAAGTCTTGTCCGTTAGCACGGACAGGCAGCTGGCACCACCGGCCACATAGGAACGTGCGATCGCAACGGGATCGAAATCCTCACGAATCACACCTTTGCTGGGACTGGCCTTTTTGACCTCAGCGATGACAGCCGGCAAGACCGAAGCCGATCGCAACGTCGCCAGAAAATCTCTTGACTTCGGAAGCTCAGCAACCCGGACTTTCAGCTTGGCCAGCGGCATGCGTTGACGCGCTGTTTCAATTTCCCGGTCTTTCTCCCAAACAATCTTCTCCAGGATGTTGCGTGGCTCACTTTCCTCGTGAGGGATCGCATATTCGAGATGAGCCACCTGAACCTTGGGGTTGGGTGGACGACGACGAAACTCCATAGCGGCAATCGGGGGAGGTGATCAGGAAGCGGCGGCAAGGGAAGCTGCAGCCTGCTTGTAGGCCACTTCAACCACTTCGCTGAGGGTGGGATGGGTATGCACTTCGGTGGCCAGCTGGCGCACGCTTTGACGACGGGCCACCGCATTGGAGACCTCCTGAATGAGGTCGGCGGCGTGCAATCCATAGATGTGGGCACCAAGAACCTCACCCGTGACCTTGTTGAAGAGCAATTTCATCAGGCCGTCACTTTCCAGTTCGGCCAGAGCCTTGGAATTGGCCTTGAAGTAGCTGCGCACCACCCCGAGCTCGAAGCCCTGATCAGCTGAATGCTGCTTGGCATCGGCTTCGCTCAGCCCCACAGAGCTGATTTCGGGGTGCGTGAAGGTGGCTGCAGGAATACTGCGGTAGTCGATCTCACGGGTGTGGCCAAGGATGTTGTCCACAGCAACAGTGCCCTGAGCAGCGGCGGTATGGGCCAGCATCAGCTTGCCGGTCACATCCCCCACGGCCCAGAGATGAGGTACGGGCTGACCACCGGCCAGAACACGCATGCCATCGTCAATGGGCACAAATCCCCGGTTGGTTTCAATACCCAGTGCCTCAAGATTGAGTCCTTTGCTGCTGGGCACCCTGCCCGTGGCCACCAGCACGGCATCGACCTCCAGAGTCTCAACGGGTTCATGGGTCTGCATGTCGACCAGTTCGATCAGAGCAGGGGAACCGGGCTTGATCGACTTGGCCAGCACGCCTGAACGGGCGTCGATGTCGCGGCCATCAATCAGCTTGCGCGCAGCAAGCTTGGCGATGTCTGGATCGAAGGTGGGCATCACCCGGTCCAGGGCCTCGATCATGGTCACCTCGCATCCGAGCGCGGTGTAGACGTCGGCGAACTCCAGGCCGATGTAACCACTGCCAATGATGGCGATCCAGCGAGGAAGCCATTCGAGGTTCACGGCCTCATCACTGGTGAACACACTGCGTCCATCCGTCTCGATGCCGGGCGGGACGAAGGGATCGGAACCTGTTGCCAGGATGACATCACGAGCCGAGAGAGTCCTGTCGACACCGCTGATTTCACGAACTCCGACCCGCTGTGGAGACTCCAGACGCCCCTGTCCTCGAATGATCGTGACCCCAGCTCTCTCCAGCGTCTTGGTGAGGTTGCTGCGGATCGCGGCCACCAGTTCATTGGCATGGTCTGCGATCTTCTGCCGCTCGAAACGCACGGGTGCCGCGTGGATGCCAAAGCTGGAGAGGTGCTGCGCATCAGCCAGCTCTCGTACCCGGCCTGAGGCGGCCAGGAGCGCTTTAGAGGGAACACAGCCGCGATTGACGCAGGTGCCGCCCATATCACGGGATTCGATGATCGCCACCTTCAGTCCGTGATCGGCGGCATGTTTGGCCGCATCGAAACCGCCATAACCGGCGCCGATCACGATTACATCGAAGTCGAAACTGGCGTCGCTCACCCGAACAGCTGCATGGAGGCCGTCATTGTCGCCCGTCGGCGTTCCAAAAGGAGAGGAACAGCTGCTGAGGCGACATTGAGAGACTCAACCTGACTGCTATGGGGAAGCGTGACCCCATGGCTGCAGCAGGCCTGCAGCGCTGGATGAAGACCTGCGGCCTCATTGCCTAGCACCAACACGGTGGGACGGCACCAGTCCAGCTGCCAGTAAGGAATCACCGGCATCCCCACCACGGAATCAGGCACCAGAGCCGCCACCACCTGAAGGCCACGATCTCGGGCTGCAAGGAGCTGCTCGGCCAACTGTTCCACTCCAGCTCCATCGGTTGGTCCCAACCGTCTGAGCGGCAGTCGCAGCACCGCTCCAACGGCAGAACGCACCACCTTCGGAGCTAGGGGGTCAGCTCCCGCAGCAAGCCAGACCTCCTCAACGTCGGCTGCCAGTGCAGTGCGCAGCAAGGTGCCCACATTGCCTGGATCCTGCACGCGATCAAGCGCCAAGACAAACGATGGAGCTTCAGCAGACAGCGGCAACTGTTCGATCGGCCAGAGGCAGGCCACCCCATCGGGGTGAACGGTGGAGAGCGCTGCCCGGAGTGCTTCATCGGCCATCAGCTGCAGATCGATGTGATCGGCCAGCCGATCCATCAGATCTGTATGTGAATCCAGCCATGCCGGCGTTGCGATCACCTTGACGGGCTTTGTAAGCCTTCTCGAGAAAGACAACAGCTCCTGCAGTTGATGGGTGCCCTCAAGCAGAAGATGACCATCCTGCTGGCGCCCCGAGGACGTCGCCAGAGAGCGGAGACGCCGAACAAGAGGATTGCGGCGACTGGTGATCAGATCAACACCGGATCCCGGAACCTGATTCACCTCAGAAGCTGGTGTGTTTTCTGACTTTCAGCCCATCGTGAAGGCTGAGGTCACTTCCATCGAGATCGACACCATTGACGGAGGCAATCTCTCCTTTGATTCCCTCAGCTGCGAGATTTTCCACCAGCTTCTTGATGACCTGGTCTTCAACAGCTGCCTGATCGACCTTATCGGGAGTCAGAGCTTCCAAAAACTTTCCAACCTTGGACGCCACAACCTCTGATGAGTTGGAGATCTTCAGAACAATCATGGGCAGTGGGTGAGGCCTTCTGAGCTCAAGATAGTTCGGATGGAGAAGGTTGAACGGCGGCCACGCTGGAGGGCAAAGCTCGCTGAACAGAGACGTCAACGCATTAAAGAGCCAACTTGAGACGGACGAGACCTGGTCGCGACTTGGAAAGACAACCAAATGAGCCCATGGATGCAAAGACTCCAACACGGAAACTGAAACACGCAGCGTTGAAGCCCACTGATTCCACATTGCCTCTGTGAAGGTCAAGGAAACAGTGAATCAACCACCCTTGTCGAACCTTGCCGCCAGAAGCGACAAGCAAGGGGCCTTCATCATCAATACCAAAGGCAACCTTTGGTGATCAAACAAAAGACATCAGGAGCTTTTGTAATCCATCTCTTCAAGGAGACTTCAGCTTAAAACGCTGACGCTGCTGACATCTGAAGAACTTCAGACAGCTGATTGAGAATTTCAAGCAAAAATCATGCTGCAACGATTCAGAACTGGGTCAAGCAAAAACCGACAGATGGGAGTAAAAACGACTGTCTGAGTTCAGAGCCAGTCATAGTTACTGAAGACTGAGTATCAGCGTCGAGTCACAGGCGTTTAGCTCTGGCGGAGCATTACCGTCTCAGCCTATTTTTTTAAAATTGAAATCAATAAAAGGACATCGATCGTTGATTACATCACAAGCTGATGTGTATCACGGGAAATTTCTCAATGCACGGCAAGGACTCAGAGATGTGATGAATAGGAAAGGAACATCATCTTATACAAGACTGTCCAAAAAGCACCCAAGTGTTTACTACTATTTTCAGCCCCTGATTCACAGCAAATGTCCTACAAGCTGCCCGTGAAACAGTGAAGGTAATTCGAATTATCGCTACCTAGACCTACTAAAGCGTGTTTTTTTAAAGACTTACTGCACTCAGTTCTACCAAGCATTGGAGGCTATTTTGTGGGCCTTTAGAGTGATTGAAGCAGTAAAAACATCTGTCAGTGCAATGACAGGGGATTTAGTGGCTAATGACTGAGGGTTACAGCCCTGTCTACTCAATGGCAACACTCAAGACTGTCGGTTAATTCGTGTGATTATAGACCGGTATCCTTGTACAAGCACAGTAATACCCTCCAGCCACACTTTCCAGCTCTTCCTCAGACATCTCTGATTGAGTGTTTTGCAAGTCATCAATAGAAATCGCAAACCCTACGTTTTTAGCTATTGCAACTACTGCATCTGAATCAGCTGCAGCCTTGAGTTTCTCCCGAAGAATGGCATCATCTTTGACTTTTTCCAAGAAGGCTTTGAGTTGCTCTTCTGACATAGGTATCAGGAATATTTAGTCATTTTAGCAACCAACGGTATGTTGCATCGGAACTACACATCTTCTCTGCCAGAGTCTTCGCCTCTATTCTCAAAGATGTCAATTAGACACCCACGCTTCTCCAGACATTACCCCGTTGAAAATGACCAAAATATCTGAAGCCTTATCTGTAAGCGCTACTGCAGGGCGAACCTCCATACCTTGTCAGCGCTGGGCGGCTGAGCAAAGGGGACAGGTGCTCATTAGTCATGCCAACTAGTTACCTGACTGGCTCTGGCGCCGGACAGCAGCAATAAACACTGACCAGCCACAGTCCTAGGCATTCTCATTAACAGATTTTTGTTGAGAAAGGCCCCTCAGCCTCCCTCGCGATCCGTAGGGCTTAAACAGTGACAATGACGCCAAAAAGGCCAGGCTGTAACGAGCCGCTTCAGACAGCAGTGCAAGCAAACGTTGCGCTAATCATTTCAGTGATTGCTTTTATCGCGCTGCCTTTGGCAGGTTCAGCGCGAAATAACGAAGGAGAGCAAAGCGAAATCCATGAGATTCGTCGCCAGGAATGCCTCACCTGGCAGAACGCTGACGAGAGCACAAAAACTCCAGCACAACAACAGTTGCAGGAAGAGTATTGCCGTCAGTAAAAAGTCGACACACCTGTTCCCGCTCAGGCAATTCTCACCACCAGTGGCGACTGGTACAAGACTCACCAAGACTCATGCAACAGCAACGAACTATGAATGATTCACTGTTTGCCACTGACACAAGACTGCTCACTAGTCCTACTGACTAATACGACCAGCCTTCAATATCAACAACAACACGAAGTCTGCTTGATGCCGATAATTAGCACTGCAATATATCAAGCAATGGTCAATACATACGCACTGTGTGACGACAAGACTGGATTATTAGAGATCCCAGTGACATCAGTGTATTTGATGCGGATGGGGAGACTTGAACTCCCACGACATTGCTGCCACTAGTACCTGAAACTAGCGCGTCTACCAATTCCGCCACATCCGCTGGCGTGTGTCGCAAAGCGACCCGAGAAACATACGACACCGGCAACCGGCCCTTCAGTCGATCGCCAAGACAGTTTGGGGGCCGGCCGTCTAGACGGTCTCAGTCATAGCCGTCAAGATAAGCATTCGGCAGGAAATAACAGGGATGACAGCCGCGGCGCCCGCGTCTCAAGACATTCTCAAGCCACATCTTGAGATCCAAGGCGGGAACAAACTTTACGGCGAGCTGCGTGTAAGCGGTGCCAAGAATTCCGCTCTGGTGTTGATGACAGCTGCCCTGCTGACGGAAGACACGCTCTCCCTCAGCAACGTGCCACCGCTGACAGACATCGACGGAATGGAGAGCATCCTGGTCTCAATGGGAGTGAAGGTACGGCGCAGCAGCGAAACCATCCACCTTCGGGCTTCCGATCTCACCAGCGCCGAACCTCCCTATGAACTTGTCAACGGGCTGCGAGCGAGCTTTTTCGCGATTGGTTCAATCCTCGCTCGCATGGGCCACGCCAAAGTTCCCCTGCCAGGCGGATGTCGCATCGGCGCCCGACCTGTGGTGGAGCACATCCGCGGACTGAAAGCGCTCGGCGCTGTGGTGACCGTTGAGCATGGCGTGGTCTCTGCCACGGTCCCAGGCGAACGAAAACGTCTGAAGGGCGCCTCAATTGTTCTCGACTGCCCGAGCGTCGGCGCCACTGAAACCATTCTGATGGCGGCAAGCCTGGCGGAAGGCACCAGCGTGATCGAAAACGCAGCACAGGAGCCTGAGGTTCAAGACCTGGCCAACCTCCTGAATGCCATGGGAGCTCGCATCAGCGGAGCCGGCGGACCATCGATCACGGTTGAAGGAGTGGAACGGCTGCATGGTTGTGACTACACGGTGATCCCCGACAGGATCGAAGCAGGCACGTTCCTGCTCGCTGCCGCAATCACCCGCTCAACCCTGCGTGTGGCCCCGGTGGTTCCCGATCACCTCAGTTCCGTGCTCCAGAAACTGCGCGACTGTGGCTGCGCTCTCGAGATTGATGGTGATGGCATCGTGATCACACCGGGCTCTATCAAAGGTATCGATATCACCACACAGCCTTTCCCAGGGTTCCCAACCGATCTGCAGGCACCGTTCATGGCCTTGCTGGCGACAGCCCAAGGCACCAGCGTGATCACTGAAAAAATCTACGAAAACCGCATGCAGCACGTTGCGGAGCTGCAGCGCATGGGTGCAGCCATTCGAGTTCAGGGCAATGCGGCTGTCGTGGAAGGTGTTTCCTCCCTCAGCGCAGCGCCTGTCAACGGGACCGATCTGCGCGCCTCAGCCGCCATGGTGCTTGCAGGCCTGGTGGCACAGGGCAGAACGCAAGTGAGCGGCCTCAACCACCTCGATCGTGGCTACGCCGGAATTGAAGCGAAACTCACGGCCAGCGGTGCGAAGCTGGAACGTCACTCTCCCCGAGACACTCCTGCGAATTGCATCACCTAAAGTCGAAGCATGGGAGCGTGGCGGAATTGGTAGACGCAGCGCACTCAAAATGCGCCGCCTTCGGGTTTGTCGGTTCAAGTCCGACCGCTCCTATTCATCTTCAAGGTCTCCAACAGGATTGAGCTGATCTCTGCAAAAGCTGCGGGACACTGCGAGACAATGAGCTTGTCTTTGATTTCCTCCGGGAAACAGCCCTGAACGACCCATGGTGGAGCCAGAGCCAGTGCCCTCGTCCGACGCGGTGATGGGCACCTACAACCGCTTCGCGCTCTCCCTCCAACGCGGCAAAGGTTGTTGGGTCTGGGATGACAGAAGCCGTCGCCATCTGGATGCCGTTGCCGGCATCGCCACCTGCACGCTGGGGCACAGCAACAGAGCGATGCGCAAGGCTCTCACCGGGCAGCTGCGCAAGCTTCAGCATGTGTCCAATCTCTATCGAATTCCGGAACAAGAAGCGCTGGCGAAGTGGCTGGTCAACAACAGCTGCGCAGACAGTGTGTTCTTCTGCAATTCCGGAGCTGAAGCCAACGAAGCTGCGATCAAACTGGCCCGGAAACATGGTCATCTGCGGCGTGGCATTGAACGCCCCGTGATCATCACTGCCTCGGCCAGCTTCCATGGACGCACGCTGGCAGCGGTGAGCGCCACTGGACAACCCAGATACCACCAGGGATTTGAACCCATGGTGGAAGGCTTCGAATTCTTCCGATACAACGATCTCGCGGATTTCGAACAGCTGCTCGAGCGACTGGAGCAGAACGGTCCACGGGTGGCCGCAGTGCTGATCGAGCCTCTTCAGGGCGAAGGAGGCGTAAATCCCAGTGATCCCAGCGTGATGCAGGCGATCCGCGAGCACTGCGATCAACGCAACATCCTGCTGATCTTCGATGAAGTGCAAGTGGGGATGGGCCGCACCGGCACGCTCTGGGGTTACGAGCAGCTCGGAGTTCAACCCGATGCTCTCACCCTTGCCAAAGGCCTAGGCGGCGGACACGCCGTCGGTGCACTGATGGTGCGACACAACGCTGATGTGTTCGAACCTGGCGACCACGCAAGCACCTTCGGCGGCAACCCTTTCGCTTGTCAGGCCTGTCTGACAGTGGCGAGCGAAATTGAGAAGCGCAATCTGCTGCGCAATGTGCGCGAGCGGGGCGCCCAGCTGCGTGCAGGACTCAACAGGTTGGTACAACATTTCCCGGATTCTTTAGAGGGGTCACGTGGATGGGGGCTCCTTCAGGGCCTGGTCCTCAAGCAGGACTGCGGGATCACGGCGATGGACGTGGTGAAAGCCGCTCTGGAGGAACAGCTGCTGGTGGTGCCCGCTGGTGCTCAGGTGGTGCGCATGGTGCCCGCTCTGGTGATTAATGCGCGAGAAATCCAGGCTCTGCTCACGCGACTGGAACGAGCCCTGAACCGCGTGAGCTGAGTGAATCAGCAGGGCCTTACTCCCCATGATCTGAGTGATCTACTGCCACGCTTTGACGTCCGTGGCATGGACTTGTCATTGGACAGGATGACGATCGCTCTGGAACAGCTGCATCAACCGGCTCAGTCGATTCCTGCGGTTCAGGTCGTGGGCACCAACGGCAAAGGGTCCATCGCCTGCCTGATCCACCATGGATTGATGGCGGCCGGTCTGCGCTCAGGCCTGACAACGTCGCCCCATCTGGCGAGCTGGTGTGAACGCATCCGCGTCAACGACCAGCTGATCTCCATCAGGGCCTTGCGACACACGCTCCAGCAGTTGCAACCACTGACAGAACAATGCCGCCTGACGCCATTCGAGCAGCTGATCTGCACTGCGCTGATTCACTTCGAAGCCCAGAAAGCCGACTGGCTGGTGCTCGAAGCAGGGCTGGGGGGCCGGCTGGATGCAACCACAGCCCACAGCTGGCGCCCTTTAATTGCTGTGGCGTCGATCGGCCTGGACCATCGCGAGCATCTGGGCCCCAACCTTGAGGCCATCGCTGCAGAGAAAGCCGCGGCCATCGGTGAGGGTGCCCACGTGATCAGTGCAACACAGGAGCCTGAGGTGTCTGCGGTGCTGGAGCAACGAGTGGGTGAGATGAAAGGCAGCCTGCAGTGGGTCGATGCTCTGGATGAAAGCTGGGCCCTGGGCCTGTCAGGGGCTTGGCAGAAACGCAATGGAGCCGTGGCTGCCGCCGCTCTGCAATGGATGAGTAGACGAAGTGAAGCGATCTCAAACCAAGCCATCCGTGCAGGTTTTGCCACGGCACGCTGGCCCGGTCGCTTGCAGTGGATGCGCTGGAGGGGCTTAAGGCTGCGGGTGGACGGAGCCCACAATCCTCCTGCCGCCATCGAGCTGGCACGAGAACGCTGCATCTGGTCATCCCATGGCACGCGGCAGGTCTGGATCCTGGCGATCCAGGCGCAGAAGCAGGCACCGGAGATGCTGCAACAACTGCTCAGCCCTCAAGATGAGGCCTGGATTGTGCCGGTACCGGGACATCGCAGCTGGAGCCTGGAACAACTGCAGCAAGCGCTACCGCTGCAGACCCATCAGCTGAAATCGGCGCAGACGGCCTCCCATGCGCTTGATCAACTGCTTGAGCAGGGCTGGCCTGAATCGGCACCGGTGATTGCAGGATCGCTTTATCTGATCGGCCACCTGATGGAAAACGGCTCATTGGAGGCAGAGTGAACGTCAAGCCACTCACTGGAACCATGGGATTGCTGCTGAAGCTGCTCGCCGCACTCACCCTGGTGATGACCTGGCTGACGCCGGTCACGGTGCTGGCTCTCGATACCTCTGCTGGGGTGGGCCTCCAAGACCGAGCGCTGTTCCAGGATCGGGTGGATTACACGCTCACGAATCAGAGCGACGGTGACTTTCACGACCAGCAACTCACCAACACCTCATTCGCTGGCGCAGTGGGGCGTGGCGCTGATTTCAGCGGAGCCAATCTGCATGGGGCAATCTTCACGCAGGGGGCTTTTGCCGAGGCTGATTTTCATGGAGCCGATCTCAGCGATGCGCTGATGGACCGGGCGGATTTCACGCGTACGGATTTGCGCGATGCTCTGCTGATCGGCGTCATCGCTGCCGGCAGCAGCTTTGCCGGAGCCCAGATCGAGGGTGCTGACTTCAGTGATGCTCTGCTGGACCGGGATGATCAGCGCCGGCTCTGCCAAGAGGCTGAGGGGGTGAACCCCACCACGGGCGTCTCAACGCGCGACAGCCTCAGCTGCTGAAGCCTCCCAGTTTTCCTGGGTTGAGCAGACCGGCAGGGTCGTAACGATGCTTGGTGGCCACCTGATCACCATCCACCACACCGAGGCCACCACCCTCCACGGTGAGCACATGCGGGTTGAAGATCAGGGCGCCGAGATCCCGGCATTGCTGCATCAACTGCTGCAGCGCTTCAACACCGCGCCAGCGCACCAGCGGAAGCGCTGCGATGCGCTGAGCTCCCTGCTGTCGGACACCCTCCAGATGCCAAAGCAGGTCATCGCCCCAGGCCTGCTTGAGGGTCTCAAGGCAGTTGATCTCCGGCTGAGGCAGCAGCATCTGCAGGTAGGTCCAGTCAGGGTCCCGCTGGCGCAGATGCAGGGTGGTGTGATTCCAGCTCAGCTCTCGGAGTCCGTTGCCTTGACGGTCGGCCTCCGCTCCCAGATGGGTCAGATCAGCACCCACAGCTGCCGCCAGCCGCTGAACCGTGCTCACCGCATCGGGCGCCACGAGCAGCAACAGCCGATCAGAGCGGCGCTGAGGCAGGTCCCACTTCGGCAGCAACTCGACCACAGCGGCCTCCAGAACGGTGCAGAGATGAAGGTCGATGGCCGCTGAACTGCAACGCCTTGCCAACTCCACTGCCGTGGCCCAGTCCGGACAATCCACGACCACTTCCTGCCAATCAACACGCAGCGCCGTGGCCAGCCGTAATGCCGTAATGATCCCATTGGTCCCGTAGGCATGATTCAACGCCTCGGCATCACAGGCTTCGAGCTGCAGGACCTGTGGCTCCTGCTCCATGGTTACCACTTCCAGTCCCAGCAGGTGCCCAGGATCCCGAAGAAATCCCCAGCGCACGGAGCCGATGCCACCGGAACCCCCGGCGATGAACCCACCGATGGTGGCGCTGCGCCAGGTGCTCGGCATCAGACGCAACTGCCGGCCAAAACCAGCCAGCTCTCTGTTGAGATCCTTCAGGAGGCATCCGCACTCAACCACGGCTACGCCGCTGGCCTGATCGATGGAACGCACCGCCCGCAGCTGGGTCATCACCATCACCACCCCAGATTCCAGAGGCACGGACTGGCCGTAATTGCCAGTGCCTGATCCACGCAGGGTCAAGGGCACCGCATGGCGCCGGCACGCTGCCGCCACATGAACAACCGCCTCAACCGTGTCCGGCCTGACCACCAGCTCCGCTCTGCAATCGGCCAATCTTTGCTGAAGCACAGGCGAGTAGTCGTAAGCATCACGGGAGAACCGATCCAGCTCCTCCGGCTGCGTCAACAACCTCAGGCCGGGGACTGCCGCCAATTCAGTTCGCAGGGCATCAGGAAGCATCGGTCGGTCTTGAGGGCGTTAAGCCCAATCCTGCACCCAATGTCCACCGGCAAGAACCCGACGTCGGGATGCCATCGACAGCAACTCAGGCCAGCTCCCACCGGGCAGATGAATCAGGTCCGCTGGTGCTCCGGCACGCAACCGTCCGTCCCAATCCAAACCCATCAGACCCGTCGCATCGGTTCCGAAGGGCTTCAGGCCATCGTCATCCCAGGGGGCGAGCTGAGCCAGCGGCAGACTCATGGCCATCAGTGCCAGGGGATCAAGCTGTCCGCCTGGATACCAGGGATCCTGAACGTTGTCACCACCGACAGCCACAGCAATCCCCGCGCGTTGCAGCTGACGGATCGGAGCCAGCGGCCTGCGCAGCGGAGTTTCGTTGTCACGATGGCCGAGCAACCAGCCATTGGTGAGCGGCAGTGCCACCACACGCAGGTTCTGGCGCGCCATGCGGGCTGCCAACCGCTGCAATGCACCGGCTGACAGCAGCGACAGGCTGCTGGCATGGCTGCAGGTGACAGGCACCGAAACAGTCATGCTCTCAAGCACATGCAACAGCTGGCGCACGCCCTCTGCAGGTTGGGAGGCTGCTTCATCGATATGCAGATCCACTGGGCAGCCATGTCGATCCGCAAGCTCCAGCAGACGTCGCAGAGCACGGCGCGTGGCCCGACCCCTGCAGGGAGGTGCTAGAACACCGCCGATCAGTCCATCCACCTTGGCCACCGCAGCAGCCAGGTGCTCCCCCTCGGCCGTGGACCAGTGCTCAATCGGCACTAAAGCCACGAGCTGCAGCTCAATGCGTTCACGCCAGTTGTTGCTTAGGTCAGCGAGCACCTCCCAGCTGAAGTTCGCGCCAGGTCCAAGGCTGTCGATGTGACTTCGCACGGCTCGCAGACCGTGTTGCCAGGCCAGTTGCAAACAGCGCTCTCCACGCTGCTCAACCTTCGCTGCCGTGCGGGTCTCATGCTCCCTGAAGTTGGCCGCCAGGGCCTGCTCATAGGTGCCCTGAAGGTTGGGGTGCTCAGTCCAGGAAAACGCCTTATCCAGATGGGCATGGGGTTCCACAAGTCGGGGCAACACCAGACCGGTGGCCTCAGACGTGGCCCTCACCGACTGGATCCTGCTGCCTGACCAGGTGAGCAGCACGGGAATCAATCCATCAACACCAGCGGTTGGCATCGGATCGGAACCCAAATCGAGCAGAGAGCGAGGACAGCGTGCTTTGAGCTCACCGGATGACAACGAAACAGCTGCTGTGCTCATTCGAGCTTGCCGGCATCCGAATTGGCATTGAGCACCAAAAACTGGCCTGCAAGTCCCAGGCTGGTCACTGAGTAGCGCGGCAACCGCAGAGCGGGCAACAGGTTCTGACCACCGACGGTCGTTGTATATACGCTGGCCAGACCAAGGTTCCAGCGACGGGTGAACTGGTCAGCAAGCAACGCCAGAGCCTGCTCTTGATCAGCGATCAAGCGAGGACAGTCACTGATCCAAAGCTGCAGCACCATCGGCAAGGTCTGACGCTCGCAGATCTCCTTGGTGGCCAGCTTCGCCAATGTTTCGCCGGCAAAGACCCGGTAGTCCTCCCTGGTGGGATTGGTCACGATCAATGCAGCGCTACTCCCTACCAGCACCAGCACAGCTGAAGTCGCCGTTGCTGAAGGCCAGCGCCAACGAGGCGAAGACATGCGGGTGTGACTGCAGGGCGAATTGATAGATTCTTACCGACGCGGCGGGCGTCGCCAAGTGGTTAAGGCAGCGGCTTGTGGCGCCGCTATTCGGGGGTTCGAATCCCCTCGCTCGCCCTTTCACCTTTGAGGCAGGCAGCCTCTTCAAGAGGTCATCAACGCCTGAAGCAGATCATCCGCGCCATGGCGGATGGGATCTCTGCACAGAATTCCAAGACGTTCGCCGCACTGCTCGACGACTTCCGACGCCTGCTGATCGTCCAGTCGGGCGGTGTTCAATGCCAGTGCTCGCACCCTGGGAGCTGGAGGGCTATCGGCAGGTCGACCGATGGCTGCCAGCGACTCACAGAGCGCCACCAGATCCTCCAGAGACGGCAGAGGGATGTCCGGCAGTCGATCAATCGTCGACTGCTGAGCGCGATGCACCATCATCAGGGCCGTTGGCTGACTGCCTCTCAGCAATGGCAGGGTGGCTGATGAACCGGGATGGCAGAGCGACCCCTGCCCCTCCACAAGCACCAGACCCCTTGGCGGCAGAGTCTTTGCTGCCGCAAGCACGGCGGCCTCCACAGCACCAGCGGCGAAATCCACCCGGACGGCATCCAAAGGGACCCCCTGGCCACTGATCAGGATCCCTGCCTGGCCTGTTCCAACGAATGCAGAGGGCACTCCAGCACGAGCGGCGGCCTCATGAACAGCCAGACAGGCACTCATCTTGCCAACAGCCATATCCGTGCCCACAGCCAGGATCCGCTGACAGGGGAGCGCAGCAGCGCGAGCTTTGCCGACGCCAAGTCCAGTGGGCTCTCGGCGCAGGTCCCAGATCCAGCGACCGGGTTGCAACGCTGCTTGCAGCTCCTGGTCATCGTTCAGATAGGTGTGCAAACCACTGGCGATGGACAGGCCGGCCTTGAGTGCCGCCAATACATCGGTCCTCATGGAATCGGGCAATCCACCGCCAGAGGGAGCCAGACCGATGACAGCAACAGTTGGTCCAAACGCCAGCGCCTCGGCCAGATTGCGCACCACAGGCACTTGCCTGGCAATCCCTGTGACGAGCTCCAGCCGCTGTCCTGCATGGTCAGGATCAATCACGGCCACGATCGGGCCAGGCCGATGGCGCAACATCGCCAATCCGGTCTTACCGGTGAGAGACGACAGCCCACCGTGCTGCATCAGCACCACCGGCATGGCAGCGAAGCCTGAAGGGCACTGAGTAATGGATTCAAGACTCAAGCGATGGGGCCCACACCAGTGACCATGGATCTAGCAACGCCCACCAACCTGCATGCGCCCCGACCTGGATGGGCAGCTCTCGATGCACATCCAAGAGAAGAAGACTGACCCTGAAGCGTGAATCAACCGCAAGGGCTTCGATGACCGCTGCGACGCACAGCTCATCGAAGACACAACGCAACCCCGCAACAAAAAACCATCAACTCAATGAAAAGTCACGATTTTTTGTGTCGCCAAGAGCCTCATAAGCAGGCTTTTGGGGACCAATGACACAGAACACTGTAGAAACTTGATTGTCATCGACAAGCAAAAAATATTTTTGTGTTTTGAGCAAACTCGAGCAGCACTACTGATTAATCTTCTGTTCAGAAGGCTGCGTTTTTCTGGGGGCACTGCTCATGTCCAAAGGATTAAAAGAAGCAAGTTTTCTCGGCGCCACATTCCTACTGGGCCTTGCCACACTGGAGGCCCTGCTTCATTTGGCTGGCTTTTGAACAGTCTTTCTGAAGCCAGAATCACACTGCTTGAGCAGGTTGCGAAGTGCCCTACAAGGCAGACGAAAACATTCTGGTGATCAACCTGAGATTCCAGCAATCCAAACCTCGACAAAAAAGGTCGAAACAAGCGGCGAGGATGATGTAGACCATCAGTTGCCATTGGTCATCCACCACTCAGAAACATTGCTCAACCCTTTGAAAGCAACCATGCATGGCGATGCGCATGCAGAGCAAGGGAGCAGAACAGCTTGTTTTGAGCCAAGACTTAAGCCGCAGAAGGTCAAACAACCTCAGACCCAATCGACTGTTCGTCCGATTGCGCAGGTCAGTCTTTCATGCAGAAACTTGAAAGCCGTGTAATAATTACCTAACGCCGAAGAGCCCTGAAGGGTCCACTGCGCGAGATCCGATAAGTCGAACCCAAATGAATCGAAGAGAAGCTGCCCCCCATCGGGAGTGGAGAAGGTCTGGCAAACCTGCCAAGGCCTACCAAATCACAGGATACGAATCACCACAGAGACGCCGTTATCTGCGAGAACTTGCAGAACAAGAGGCCAGCCAATCAGTTTGAACACATTGCCTTGCTGCTGATGCCCAAACCAGCTGCAAATGGCGGTGACAGTCTGTCCTGATCCAGCGCAAGCCCCAGATAAGGGTCATCAACAAGATTGAGATGACTATCGAGATCAGGCCATCGGATCAACGACATCAGTTGAGCTGCAGCCCCATTGAGCAGAGAGCTGTCTGAATAACAGCCCACCATCAGATCAAGGTTCAATCGCCTCGCGACTCTGGCCATTAGCAGGGCTTCCGTTAAACCACCGGTTTTAAGCAGTTTGAGATTGACCCCATCCACATGGGGGGCCAAACGCAGCAGATCCCCAAGATCCCAGCAGCTTTCATCGGCCACAATCGGCAGGCTGCAGTGCTCTTGCAAAGCGACAAATCCCAGCAGATCCTCCTGGGGATCATTGTTTGCAGCGATCGGCTGCTCCAGCAGCACAACCTCAGCAGCCATAAGATCTGATTGCATCTCCCTGGCCTGCTGCACAGTCCAGCCACCATTGGCATCCACCTGAAGCTCATGGACCACTCCGGTCTGCTGCTTTCGGACTTTCAGCATCGTCGCCACCGCTCGCAGCAGTGACCTGTCATGGTCAAGGCCATCGGGGCTGCCCAGCTTGAGTTTGATGCGGGTGGCAGGCAGTTGCTGCCACCAGCGATGGAGCCGCTGCTGCACGCCCTCGACCGAAGCCAGGCCGAGGGTGACGCTGGTGGCAACAGCGCAACATCCATCAAGGGAGCACAACCGCCAGAACGGTTGCTGCAAGCACTGACCCCACCAGTCCCAGAGCGCCAAATCCACAGCACATCGCGCCGGTGGGGAAAGGTTGCTCAACAGCGTGTCAAAAACGCTTCGATCGGCAGGATCAAGCCTGTTCAGGGCAGGCAGCACACCCTGGAGTTCAGCCTCGATGTCCTCCAATCCATAGGACCGGTGACCGGTATCCAGACCACCGGTTTCACCCCGAGCGGTGATTCCTTCATGGTCAAGGCGCAGTTCAAGCCGCTCGACAGCCGATGTTGTGCCTCGGCTGATGGCCAGTGGAACCGCCTTGGTGAGCGGAAACCGACGCAGAAACCAGCCCATGCAACATGCGCACCGAACCTCAAGGTGACACAGGACCTTTGTGAACCACACTGAAGGAAGGTTCCATCGTCGGCGGTCCATCGGACGGCCCTCCGTCTTGACCGTCACCGCCTCTCCCTCAACCGCTCAAGTGCCAGGCCTGGAGCGGGGCAGCTACTGGATCACCACCTTCGGCTGCCAGATGAACAAGGCTGATTCCGAGAGAATGGCCGGCATCCTGGAGTCGATGGGTTATCGAGAAGCCACGGCCGAGCTGGACGCCGATCTCGTTCTTTACAACACCTGCACGATCCGCGACAACGCTGAGCAGAAGGTTTACAGCTACCTCGGACGACAGGCACGCCGGAAACGCATCAACCCCCATCTCAAGCTTGTCGTCGCGGGCTGTGTTGCCCAGCAGGAAGGTGAATCACTGCTAAGGCGCGTGCCCGAACTGGATCTGGTGATGGGCCCGCAACACGCCAATCGGCTGGAAACCCTCTTGCAGCAGGTTGACAGCGGTCAGCAGGTGGTCGCGACTGAGGAGCACCACATTCTTGAAGACATCACCACGGCGCGCCGCGACAGCAGCATCTGTGGCTGGGTCAACGTGATCTATGGCTGCAACGAACGCTGCACCTATTGCGTTGTTCCATCCGTTCGCGGCAAGGAGCAGTCGCGCCTGCCGGATGCGATCAAGCTGGAAATGGAAGGACTGGCGGCACAGGGTTACCGCGAGATCACCCTGCTGGGCCAGAACATCGACGCTTATGGACGCGATCTGCCTGGCATCACTGCCGAAGGACGGCGCAAAAACACGCTGACCGACCTGCTCCATCACGTCCATGACGTGGAGGGAATTGAGCGAATCCGATTCGCCACGAGCCATCCGCGCTATTTCACTCGGCGTTTGATTGATGCCTGCGCCGATCTGCCCAAACTCTGCGAGCACTTCCACATCCCCTTCCAGAGCGGAGACAACGACGTACTGCAGGCCATGGCCCGCGGATACACCATCGAGCGCTACCGCAAGATCATCGACTACATCCGAGAGCGCATGCCTGAGGCCTCACTCAGCGCCGATGTGATCGTTGCTTTCCCCGGCGAAACCGACACCCAGTTCAGACGCACCCTTCAATTGATCGAGGAGATCTGCTTCGATCTGGTGAACACGGCCGCCTATTCACCACGGCCCAACACCCCAGCTGCAAACTGGGAAAATCAGCTTCCAGAAGACGTGAAGGTGACGCGCCTTCAGGAGATCAACGCCCTGGTCGAGCGCTGCGCCAAGCAGCGCAACGACCGCTATGCCGGCAGGGTCGAAGAGGTGCTGGCTGAGGGCATCAACCCCAAGGACCCCACGCAGCTGATGGGACGAACGCGCACCAACCGCCTGACGTTCTTCAGTGCGCAGGGCTCTGATGGACGCCGCTATCAACCCGGCGACCTCGTTCAGGTTCGCATCAGCGCGGTGCGTTCCTTCTCTCTCAGTGGCACTCCTGTGCACGGCTGATACGTTTGCGGCGCAGACCGTTGTACAGCTTGTCCTCCCATGCCGACTCCCCTGATCCGCGTTGGCGTGGTGTTCGGAGGTGCATCCGGTGAACACGACGTCTCAATCCGGTCGGCCACAACGGTGATCAAGGCCCTAACCGACGCCAGCAATCGGGAGAAGTTCGAGGTGACGGCCCTCTACATCGACCGTGAAGGCCGCTGGTGGCCGGAGACCATCGCCAGAAATGTGTTGAAGAGCGGAGTCGCACTGAGTGATGAGCAACTGCCTCAACCACTGCCCGCACGAGGTCTGCGCCAGTTGCCGGTGGACCCCGATCAAATCGACGTCTGGTACCCAGTTCTGCATGGACCCAATGGTGAGGACGGCACCGTTCAGGGGCTGTTCACGCTGATGCAACAACCCTTTGTGGGCTCCGGCGTGCTCGGATCGGCCGTGGGCATGGACAAGCTGGCCATGAAAGCAGCCTTCGCCGTCGCGGGCATCAATCAGGTGCCCCACATCGGAGTCAACGCGGCTGACCTCAACAACCCGCAGCAACTGGAGCGTCTGCTCGTCAAGTTGGAGGAGGAGCTCGGCTACCCCTGCTTTGTGAAGCCCGCCAACCTCGGCTCATCCGTGGGCATCAGCAAGGCACGCAATCGCGATGAGCTGCTGGCAGGCCTGCAGCTCGCAGCGGAACTCGATCCGCGCCTTGTGGTGGAACAGGGCGTCAAAGCAAGAGAACTGGAATGTGCAGTGCTCGGGCGTGATCATCTGAAGGCGTCCGTGGTTGGCGAAGTGCGGTTCGATGCCGACTGGTATGACTACGAGACCAAATACACGGAAGGGCGCAGTCAAACGCTGATCCCCGCACCCTTACCCGATGCAGTCAGCCAGAGGATTCAGGCCATGGCCGTTGCTGCCTGCCGCGCCGTTCACGCCTATGGCCAGGCACGCGTGGATGTCTTCTATGACGAAGCGGATGGCCAGATCTGGATGAATGAAATCAACACGCTGCCGGGCTTCACCTCTCAGAGCATGTATCCCACCCTGTGGGAAGCCTCCGGTATTCCTTTGCCACAGCTGGTGGCGGAGCTGGTGGCCACAGCGCAAGAATGAGCCTTCTGCCTCTGCTGCTGCCGCAATGATGCACGGTTTGCTCTGGTTCCCTCTGCTGCTGGTGTTTGTGCTGTTGGCGGCGCTGGGCTGGCTGGAGCGGCGACGCCAGAATCTGTTCAGGGTCTGGAGCGAATCATCCGAGCTGGCCAAACTCGATGGTTGCGGCGCCGCACGACTGAAAAACGGTGAACTGTGCTGGAGCAGTTTCCATGCCGGCAGCTTCAAAGATGAAGGGCGCTTTGTGATCAAGACCCTGGAACTGGTGGAGTTGATGTCGCTCTCCTCGGGTGATGCGCCACTGGCCCACGAATCGCAGGGTCGCTGCCGCCTGCGGTTGATCGGTGAAGGCCGCCAGATGGATGTGCCCTTCTCAGATGCGGAACGGGCTCGCCGCTGGATGAATCAATTGATGGCGAAGGCTCGTTGCGACCTGTGATGGCACGCTCGAAAGTCAATCAAAAGGCCAGCAAGAGCAACGCCCCCCTACCCCCAGGCGTCGAACGCCGGCGCAGGCTGCGCAAGGAGCGACGGCGAGTGCAGTTGATTCAGAGCTGGCGCATCCTGCTTTTCGGCGGAGTCTCAAGCGGACTGATCTGGGTGCTGCTCAGTGCCGGCTGGAGCCTGCGCTCTCAGCAGCAGCTCACGGTGCGAGGCAGTGACCGACTTGGCAGTGAGGCGGTGGTTAAGGCCGCCGGCCTGCGTTTCCCACGCCCCCTGATCACCCTCGAACCGGCTCGTCTCGAACGCCGATTGCTGGCCGAACTGCCGGTGCAGTCGGTGTCGGTTCAGCGCCGCCTTGTGCCTCCCGGTCTGGACATCGAGCTGAAGGATCGCCGGCCTATCGCCGCTGCAAGCCGGATGGGAGCCCGAGGCAAGGAACAGGGCATGGTTGACCTTGAAGGCCATTGGATGCCGCTCACCGTTGCGCGCCAGGGCGAAGCCCCAGCCAGTGCGGTTCGTGTGGAGGGATGGATTCCCAGCCGGCGCTCAATGATTGCGACAGTGCTGGCGCGACGGGATCAGTTAGGCAGTCCGTTAGATGTGATCCATATCGCCCCGGATGGCGATCTCAGCCTGCGCTTAAAAACTCTCGGGCTCGTGAGGCTGGGCTCCAATGCACGTCTGTTGGATCAGCAGCTCAGCACGATCGCCCTGCTCTCCAGCAGTCTTCCTGAAACCCTGCGAGGCAAAGACAGCAGCGGTATTGATCTTTCCGACCCCTCCAAACCGGAGTTGCAGTTAAAAGCTGATCCGAAACAGATAACGAGCAAACCCTGATCAGTGGTTACTCAGTGCTGAAACCACAACGAGTGTTATTTGAATTCGGCGATCGTCGCTCGCAGGGACATAATGCACGCACCTCAATGGTTCGGCGTCGACGATGGAGATGGTGAGCGGTCAGATGTCCCCTTCTCCTGATTCAGCAGGAATTCTTCCCTCTCAATCCGCGCGAATTGAAGTCATCGGCGTTGGTGGCGGTGGCAGCAATGCGGTGAACCGCATGATTCAAAGCGACCTCGAAGGGGTTGCTTACAGAGTTCTGAACACTGATGCGCAGGCGTTGCTGCAATCATCATCAGAACATCGCGTTCAGCTTGGCCAGACCCTGACCCGTGGCCTCGGGGCCGGCGGTAATCCCAGCATCGGCCAGAAAGCAGCTGAAGAATCCCGCGCTGACCTGCAGCAAGCACTTCAGGGTGCTGATCTGGTCTTCATTGCGGCTGGCATGGGGGGGGGCACTGGAACCGGTGCAGCACCCGTGGTGGCTGAAGTCGCCAAGGAAAGCGGCGCCCTCACCGTTGGCATCGTGACCAAGCCCTTCAGCTTTGAAGGACGTCGTCGCATGCGCCAGGCCGATGAAGGTATCGCCCGGCTGGCTGAGCATGTGGACACGCTGATCGTGATTCCCAACGACCGTCTGCGCGATGCCATCGGCAGTGCGCCTCTTCAGGAAGCCTTCCGCAGTGCTGATGATGTTCTGCGCATGGGCGTGAAGGGCATCACCGACATCATCACCTGTCCAGGACTGGTGAATGTTGACTTCGCTGATGTGCGCTCGGTGATGACTGAAGCAGGCACCGCGCTGCTTGGCATCGGCGTCGGATCCGGCCGTTCCCGCGCGATCGAAGCCGCCCAGACGGCGATAAACAGTCCTCTTCTTGAGGCTGCCCGGATCGATGGTGCCAAGGGTTGTGTGATCAATATCAGCGGCGGCCGCGACATGACCCTTGAGGACATGACCAGCGCCTCAGAAGTGATTTACGACGTGGTGGATCCCGAGGCCAACATCATTGTTGGCGCCGTGGTGGATGAACGTCTCGAAGGAGAGATTCACGTAACGGTGATTGCCACAGGCTTTGAGAACGGCCAGCCCTATCGCACCGAGAGAAGCGTTCCGCGCACAGCCACATCGGCCTTCAGCTCTGCCGAATCTCAGGATGCCGGTGCGCGCATCCCCGAATTCCTCAGACAGCGTCAACAGCGCCAGGATGGCGGGAAGGACAGCTGATTGAACCCTCAGCACTTCAGATCAATCGCCTGGTTCCGACGCGTTCAAGCGAACTTGATCAATGTGGTGACCCGGAGTCCACGCCTGTTCAGAGCATCCCGTGTGGCTGCTGCCTTCCGGTTCTGACCAAGTTTGGGCGTCTGAACCGCATAGGTCCGAGTCGCTTGCAATGTTAGCAATGGAAGTCCGCTGATCCGACAACGCGGTTGCGCGCTTCTGACCTGATCCGGTTCAAGCAGACCGGCAAACCGATCACCATGCTCACCGCCTGGGATGCCCTGAGTGCCTCCCTCGTGGAGGATGCCGGCGCTGATGTGGTGCTGGTGGGGGATTCACTGGCCATGGTCAGCCTCGGCCACAGCACAACTCTTCCCGTCACGCTGGAGCAGATGCTGTTGCACACCCAGGCGGTCTGCCGAGGCTTGAGTCAACCACTGGCTCAACAACCATTGGTGATCACAGATCTTCCCTTCCTCAGCTACCAGTGCGGATTGGATCGCGCTGTGGCTTCAGCTGGAGCCCTGATCAAACAATCCGATGCGGCTGGGGTGAAGCTTGAAGGCGCCGAACCCGAGGTGTTGGCCGTGATTGAACGCCTGGTTCGCACTGGGATCCCTGTCATGGGGCACCTGGGACTGTTGCCTCAGGCGGTCCACAGCCTTGGCTACCGACGTCAGGCCAGGGATCCCCGCAGTCAGGAACGCCTGCTGCAGCAAGCTTCGGAACTGGAATCAGCGGGATGCTTTGCCATGGTGCTCGAGCACGTTCCCGCCGAACTCGCAGGTCAGGTGAGGCGGCGTCTGGCCATCCCGGTGATCGGCATCGGTGCTGGGGATGACTGTGATGGGCAGGTGAGCGTGACCGCAGATCTGCTTGGACTCACCCGATCACAACCCCCCTTCAGCCAGGCCCGGATGGAGGGTAGGGGGCTGGCGGTCAGGGCCTTGAGCAGCTGGCTGGATGATCAGCGGCAGCCGTCAGCTCCTCCCACCACTCCACCAGCTCCACCAGAACCGCATTGCTGACGGCCATTCCCCCAGGATCGGTGAGCTGCCAACGGGAGCCGCAGCGCCGCATCAGATCAGTTGGCAGAAATTCTGCCCAGCGCGCCTCCAGCTGAGGCAACCAGCGGCTGCAAACGTCCAATGACCAGCCACAGCTCTGAGCCTGCTCCAGCAGGTCAACGCCTTCCCGTCTCCTCAGGCCCACCAGCAGACGATCCTCCAGGCTCATCGGCGCGGCCAGCTCTCTCAGCAGCGAGGAATGCGGCCCATCGCTGTGCTGATGCTCCAACCATTCGCCATAAGCCTCGCGAGTGCGCGGCCTGGCAAAGCGCTCACCCCATGGAGCACTGGTTGCTCCCAGACCGAACGCCCACCAGCCGGCTCCGCTCCAATACACCCGGTTATGGCGCGACGCATGACCTGGCCTGGCGAAGTTGGAGATTTCGTAGCGGCAGTAGCCAGCCCTGGCGAGCCGATCACTGGTCGCGGCGATCCGATCGGCAGCGCCGTCCTCATCGGGCAACTGCAGGTCACCACGTTGCTCCAGCTTCGAGAACACAGTGCCGGGTTCAACGCTGAGGTCATAAATGGAAAGATGGGGAGCAGCCATCTCAACGGCACGCTCCAGCTGCACGCCCCAGGCGTCATCACTCTGATCGGGCAGGTTGCGGATCAGGTCAAGGCTCCAGCTGCGCAGAGCGCCGTTCTCAACGGCTCCATGAAGCCATTCGCAGGCTTCCAGCAGATCCGAACGGCGATGACGACGACCGAGGGATTCCAGAACCTGGTCGTCGAAACTCTGACCGCCGAGACTGACCCTGTTAACTCCGGAGCGCAGCAACGCTTCGAGATCCATCTGCTCAAAGCTGGCAGGATCCATTTCCAGAGTAATTTCAGATCCGCTCTGCAAACCGAAACGCGTTCGCAGTGCGTTGAGCACTCGCCCGATCTGTTCAGGGGTCAGCAGCGAGGGGGTACCTCCTCCGACATACACGGTGGCCAGGGGCGGCCCCGCTGGAGAAAGCTCGATTTCATGGAGCAGCTGCCCTAGATAGGCCTCGATCGAGCGACTCCCTGGCCCGCCATTGGCATCCGCCTTGTCTCCCAGGGGCACCACCGCGAAATCGCAGTAGAAGCAGCGCCGATGGCAGAAAGGAATGTGGACGTAAGCGCTACGGGGCGCGGGTGCGGTCATCAGCCCGAGCCAGGAGAGTGAGAATGGTGCATGCTGCCTGCAATGGACTGGGCAGTGAGAACCCAACCTCATGGTCGAAGCGCTCATCATCATCCTGTTCCTGATCTCCGGAACGGCGACCGGCTGGATGGGCGTGCATCTGCTCCCACAGGAACTGTTGGATGACACCAACGCCCAGCAGGTGCGTCTGGGGCTGAGCGCCGGGGGGGCAGTGATCGGCCTTGTGGCAGGACTTGTCTTCAGGCAGTTGCGGCAGCGACTGATGAATCAGGTGCGCACCATGCCCACCGATCTTCTGGTCAGCCGGGCGGTTGGACTGATCCTCGGTCTGCTGGTGGCCAACCTGTTGCTGGCTCCGATTCTGTTGCTGCCTCTGGCCGGCGCCAGCTCTCTGGTGAAGCCCCTGGCAGCGATTCTGAGCAATGTGTTCTTCGGAGTGCTTGGTTACAACCTGGCCGAGGTGCATGGACGGACGCTGCTGAGGCTGTTCAACCCAACCTCCACAGAAGCTCTGCTGGTGGCGGATGGAGTGCTCACACCCGCCACAGCCAAGATCCTCGACACCAGCGTGATCATCGACGGGCGCATCCAGGGAATGATCGGCTGCGGGCTGCTGGAGGGGAAGGTGATCGTGGCCCAGACGGTGATCAACGAGATGCAGCAACTCGCTGATTCCAACAACCTCGAGAAACGCGGCAAGGGACGACGCGGCCTGAAGCTTCTCAATGCCTTGCGTGAGACCTACGACAAACGTCTGGTGATCAACACGACCCGCTACGACGGGGCCGGCACGGATGATCGTCTGTTGCAGCTCACGGAAGACACCGGCGGCACCCTGGTGACAGCGGACTTCAACCTGGCTCAGGTGGCCCGGTTGAAGGAGCTCAAGGTGATGAACCTGAGCGAACTGGTGATCGCCCTGCGCCCTGAAGTGCAGCCCGGGGATGAACTCAACCTGAAGGTCGTGCGCGAAGGCAAGGAAGAACACCAGGGGGTGGCTTACCTGGATGACGGCACGATGGTGGTGATTGAGAACGCCCGGGCCGCCATCGGTGAACGGCGGGCCGTGGTAATCACCGGAGCCTTACAAAACCCAAGCGGTCGAATGGTGTTCGGTCGGCTCGACAAGGAAGGCGAAACAACCGCCACCGGAAAGAACAGCCCAGGCGCAAAACCGCACCGCAAAAACCGTCGCAACGAGCGTCCAACCCCTGAGTCCCGCTAAGGTCCACGCACCACGGCGGCCCGACGCGGATGACCACATCAGCTCCTTATTACGGCGATTCGTCGGTCATGCGGACGCCCCCTCCTGATCTGCCTTCGCTGCTGCTCAAGGAGCGCATTGTCTATCTGGGGCTACCGCTCTTTTCCGATGACGACACCAAACGTCAGGTGGGTCTAGACGTCACTGAACTGATTATCGCCCAACTGCTTTTCCTGGAATTCGATAATCCCGACAAGCCGATTTACTTCTACATCAACTCAACTGGCACCAGCTGGTACACAGGCGATGCCATTGGATTTGAAACGGAAGCTTTCGCCATCTGCGACACCCTCCGCTACGTGAAGCCCCCCGTCCACACCATCTGCATCGGCCAGGCGATGGGTACGGCAGCTGTGATTTTGTCTGCCGGAACCAAGGGTCACCGCGCAGCCCTCCCCCACGCCTCGATCGTGCTGCATCAGCCCCGCAGCGGAGCACAGGGTCAGGCCACAGACATCCAGATCCGTGCCAAGGAAGTGCTGCACAACAAGCGGGCCATGCTCGAAATCCTTTCGACGAACACGGGCCGCAGCGTGGAGGAACTCTCCAAGGACTCCGATCGCATGAGTTATCTGACCCCGTACCAGGCCAAGGACTATGGGCTGATTGACCGAGTACTCGCCAGTCGCAAGGAACTACCCGCTCCAGTTCCGGCTGGTTAATCCAGCCCAAGCCCCCTCCTTTCAACGTTTTTTCTACAACCCACCAGGACTCATGCCGATCGGTACCCCTAGCGTCCCCTACCGCCTGCCCGGCAGCCAGATGGAGCGCTGGGTGGACATCTACACCCGACTTGGAGTGGAGCGAATCCTCTTCCTTGGCTCCGAGGTCAATGACGCAGTCGCCAACAGCTTGGTTGCCCAGATGCTTTACCTCGACTCCGAGGACAGCAGCAAGCCCATCTACCTGTACATCAACTCCCCGGGCGGATCGGTCACGGCAGGGCTGGCGATTTACGACACCATGCAATACGTCAAGAGCGACGTGGTCACCATCTGCGTGGGTCTTGCGGCATCGATGGGCGCTTTCCTTCTGGCAGCGGGCACCAAGGGCAAGCGATTGGCGCTCCCCCACAGCCGGATCATGATTCACCAGCCACTGGGCGGCACTGCCCAGAGACAGGCCAGCGACATCGAAATTGAAGCGCGCGAGATCCTGCGCATGAAGGAGATGCTCAATCGCTCCATGGCTGAGATGAGCGGTCAGAGCTTCGAGAAAATTGAGAAGGACACCGATCGCGATTACTTCCTAAGCAGCGAGGAGGCCAAGGACTATGGGCTGATTGACCGAGTGATCGCTCATCCGAACGAGGCCTGATCGGTCCGGCACTTGCGTAAGCTCGGTCGTTACCAAGCTCCACGTTCATCGTCCGGATGGCTCAGCTTTTTTACGACTCCGATGCCGATCTCTCGCTGCTCAGCGGCAAGACAGTCGCGATCATCGGCTACGGCTCCCAGGGCCATGCCCACGCCCTGAACCTCAAGGACAGCGGTGTGAACGTGGTGGTGGGGCTTTACGAAGGAAGTCGCTCCGCTGACAAAGCCAAGGCCGACGGTCTTGAGGTGCTGAACGTTTCTGATGCTGCCGCCAAGGCGGACTGGATCATGGTGCTGCTGCCCGATGAGTTCCAGAAAGAGGTCTATGACAAGGAAATCGCCCAGCATCTGAGCGCTGGCAAGGTTCTCAGCTTTGCCCACGGTTTCAACATCCGTTTCGGTCTGATCCAACCGCCCGCCGATGTGGATGTGGTGATGATCGCCCCCAAGGGCCCCGGTCACACCGTGCGTTGGGAGTACCAGAACGGCCAGGGTGTTCCAGCCCTGTTCGCCATTGAAAAAGACGCTTCCGGGAACGCCCGTGGCTTGGCCATGGCCTATGCCAAGGGGATCGGCGGAACCCGTGCCGGGATCCTGGAGACCAACTTCAAGGAGGAGACCGAAACCGACCTTTTCGGCGAACAGGCTGTGCTCTGTGGAGGCCTGTCCGAGCTGGTGAAAGCAGGCTTCGAGACCCTGGTCGAGGCTGGTTATCAGCCAGAGCTGGCTTACTTCGAGTGCCTGCACGAAGTGAAGTTGATTGTGGATCTGATGGTGAAAGGTGGTCTGTCGGCCATGCGCGACTCGATCTCCAACACCGCCGAATATGGCGATTACGTGAGTGGTCCCCGCCTGATCACCGACGACACCAAAGCGGAGATGAAGCGCATCCTGGCGGACATCCAGGACGGAACCTTCGCCAAGAACTTCGTGGCCGAGTGCGAAGCCGGCAAGCCTGAGATGAACAAGATCCGCAAACGCGACGGTGACCACAAGATCGAGGAAGTGGGCAAGGGGCTGCGCTCGATGTTCAGCTGGCTGAAGGCCTCCTGAACAGGGCATCATTCAGCCCTTTCTGCTGGTGATCGCCGCAGCCGGTCTCGACCGGCTGATCGGCGATCCTCTCTGGTCTCCCCATCCTGTGGTGTGGATGGGGCGTTTCATCAGCACGCTTCGGCGCAGAGTGGAGGCCTGGAGCGGCGATCAGCCCCTGCGGCTGCGCATCGGAGGAGTCGCCATCACACTCACTCTCACCCTTGGCAGCGCCGACATCGGCTGGCTGATCGAACGGGTTGCCCTGTACACGCAAGGCGTGCCCCAGGCCATCGCGGTGCTGGCGCTGGTCGCTGGCCTTGCCAGTGCGCTGGCAGCCAAAAGTCTTGAACAAAGTGTGCTGAATGTGATTTCAGCCCTTCCCTCAACAGAGGGAGAGGATCTTTCGGCAGCACGCGAAAAACTCAGCTGGATCGTGGGTCGCGATACGACCTCACTCAGCAGGGACGAGATCCTTCGCGCCACGGCAGAAACCGCCAGTGAGAATGCGGTGGATGGGCTGTTTGCACCTTTGTTCTGGATGTTGGTGGGCGCCGGTCTTTGGAACTCGGGGCTGACCGCCGCTCCAGGTCCCCTGGCCCTGGCCTGGGGGTTCAAGGCAGCCAGCACCCTGGATTCCATGCTGGGGTATCGCAGAGGAAACCTCCGCTGGCTGGGCACAGCCGGGGCACGGTTGGATGACCTGCTGACCTGGCTTCCCTGCCGCTTGGTGATGCTGACCTTGCCGCTGGTGAGCAGGTCCTGGCTGAAGTGGCCAGCACTGGTCAGATTTGCTGAATCCGAGGGCAGACACGATGCATCCCCCAACGCCGGGCGCTCAGAAGCGATCTATGCACACTGTGCCGGCGTGCAACTCGGCGGTAGAAACCGTTACGGCGATCGCTGGCTGGACAAGCCACAGCTTGGCGCTGGTTACCCCAACGCAGACCCAAAAGCGATCAACAGAATCCTTCAACTGACGCAACGACTGGAGCTGCTGTGGATCCTGATGACGGCCTTAATCAGCTCGAAGCTGCAGGCAGGTGTTCAGTAGGCACCGCGATCCATCGGCAGCAACAACACACCGAAGGTGCGCAGAATGATGGCCAGATCAAGCAGGAACGAACGACCGCGGGCATAGGCCAGATCGAGCCTGACGCGCTTGGGATAGCTGAGGTTGTTTCTGCCACTCACCTGCCAGAGGCCGGTGAGACCTGGTCGGACCGCCAGAACTTCATCCATGTAGTCGCCGTAACGACTGATCTCTTTGCGCACGATCGGTCGTGGACCGACCAAGCTCATCTCGCCACGCAGAACATTGAGAAACTGAGGAAGCTCGTCAAGGCTCGAGCGGCGCAGAAACCTGCCGATGGGCGTGATTCTTGGATCGTTGCGCAACTTGAAATCGCGTTCAAATTCAGCGCGCATCTCAGGTGAACGCTCCAACACCTGGGCCAGAACTGAATCAGCATCAGGCCGCATCGTGCGGAATTTGATGCATCCAAACTGTCGATAACCGCGCCCAACCCGTTTCTGCACATAAAACACTGGACCGGGTGAACTGAGTTTCACCAGAACCGCCAAAAGCAGAAACAGTGGGGAACCCAGCCCAAGCACTGCGGCTGAGAACACAACATCACCACTGCGCTTCAGCGAACGCCCCACTCGACTCTGACGGCGAACCAAAGTGAGCGCAGGCAGGCTCGAAGGCGGCGCAGCAACCAACTCGAGGTGTCGGCGTGAAGCGCGAAGACGAAGCTTGGAGGGAGACGCGGAAAGGACAGGTCGACGGGGAGCACTAACCACGCATTGTCCCTCTCGTCTCAAACCAATCAACCTCAAGGATGAGCGTTCGTCAGCCGCAAAGGGCCAGTAACCGCAACGGCACAGAACCAGCTCAACAACCTACCGAGCCATCCAAGCGTGTCTCACGACGCGACAGATTGATCAAGAAGTCTCTCAGGGGATTGCCGTCCCTCGCCCCTATCCCGAAGCTTGTGGCATGGCATCCACAAGCACTGCTCTCAATGGCCTCCTCGAAGAGGCTCTCCAGCAAGCCTCCATCGGAGAAACCACTCACTTCCATTGGCATGCCACAGCCGTGGGAATCGCCGCGCTTTGGCAGGGGGATGCTCCCCCCAGCACCCCTCCCTTTGACCAAGCCGTAACCGAAGGACTGGAAGTCGGCCTGGACCTGAGCCGAGAGGAACGGGAGTTTCATCAGGTCAGCGATGGACTTGTGCTGCTGTTCCACTCATAAATCCAATGTCGCTGGCTGCAGCATCAACCTCTTCTCGAGAATCGATTGTCGGCTGACCTCTCAGGGCCAAGTCGAACCATGGGGTTCAGATCACTCGCTCAATCAGGGCATAGCCGGATATGTTTGATGCAGGCCAGCAGAAGGGTTTCGATCAAACATCAAGCAAGAGGCCATGTCCGAGCCAGCCAGAGTCATTCTAAGAAAAAAATTTCAACTGAATGATTGAAAACAAACAGACCAATCTCAAACAGACACCCGATTAAACGGGTTAAAAAATCTCATTTCAGGACTAGTTAAAACGGAGAGGGTGTCCGTTCATCTGAGATCTATCTTGCTCCCGCGAGGTGGCTATAGGCCAATAGCTCAGAAGATAGACACTCTTCCCACAACACATCCCACAACACATTGAGTGCGGTTGAGCAAGAATTCACAAGAACCTCTCGCGGTGTGTTCACCTCGCTCACCCCAAGAGATAGGGGGCAGGCCGTAGTTGTTTCACCAAACTTGCCTAACCACATGCCACCACGAATGCAGCCAACCTCTCAAGACACCAGAAAGGCGCTACTTAAGCTGCTATCTGCCGTCACGGGACCCTCAGGAGCTGATGTTGACGAGACCCAGCCAGCAGCGCAACAGATCACTCTCTGCATTGAACGCACGAAGGCCGAGGCTTCAGAGGATGCAGCACTGATAGATGCCTGTGCACCACACGGAAGGGCAATGATGACCCAGGCTCAGCAGCGGCTTGAACAGCTCCAATCGTTGAAGGTGCTGGAGGCTGTTGCTAGTGAAAGTTTTGGAATGCTTTAGTGGCAAAGAACTGCGTCACTGCACTATCCGTAAATACGCTGGACCCTAGGTCGCTGGACTTTTCAGGAATGGAACCCAAACGCTGTAAAAAGCGTGAAGCCAAGACACCAGTAGCAGCACTTGATGCCATGCGTGATGGCAGGCGGTTCGGTGAAAGCCTTCTTGTCAGACGCTGAGCCCACAACGAACAAGGAGGGGAACCCTTGCAACAGTTGAACCGAAGCGATGCCTGTTTACACGTTGACCACAGTTACCTTGCTGAGTGAACTGCTGCTGGCGCTTAGAGAAAATAACCTTGATGGCTTCAAGCATCTGCTGAGTCTGGGACTGCAGGAACTGGGACTCGATGTCTTAGACGAGCTAACGCGGTACTTCCTGGTGTCACTGCTCAGCGAAGCAGAAGCTGACCGAATGGTGGCTTGGTACTGGGGGCTCAGCCTCTGATAACCGAATGGGGGATAAACACCCCTGAAATCAGGCCAAGAACTACCAGAACGGGTGATGTGGGAATAGTTCGTTTCAGCGATGGTGGAATTGTTCCGGATCCGAACATGCCCCTGACTTGCCCTCGGGGGCAACCAAATATGGTAAACTCACTACACGTCGAGGGCAAGACGACGTGACCATGTCAATCCCTCAAGCTTTCATGGATTAATTAGCTTTAGCAGGCTAATTCAGTGTCTATGTATATGACACTGGAGCATCAGCTAATGGCGAATCCAGTTATCTGAAATGTAGTTTCTATTTACTCATTTGAGGGAAAACAAACAACTTAATTGAGGATTTATTTTGACTGTTCTGGGTGCACGACCCGTTGCTATCAGGCTTGCGGTTGCCTTGACATGCGACGCATCTGTTGGTGGATTCCCACGGGTAAAAACTGAAAGTACTTGGGGAAGATTCGAAAGTCTGTTTTCAGAAAATAGTCCGCCAGTTCATCCCTATACAGAAATTTGGAATGTGATTGGTAATTATTACGAGTCATGGGGATGGCAGGAAAAATGTGACCAAACACTTAACGCTGAAATTGCTCAGATGGCTGAGAATGGGTTTCCCGATAAATCTGGTAAATTCATCTCATGTAATGAGATGAAAAAGGCTGCTGCTAGATGGAGGGAGTATGGATGGTATGACTATGAAATGCGTAGAGCCTCTAAATGGAGAAAGGTCAGCAAGCATGGGTCTAGAGTTGGAATTTTGGCTCTAGCGGCATTCGGTATTCCTATGATTGATGGCTAATGGAAAACTGGATAAATGACGCAATGCTTCCAGAAAAACCACACTTGACCTGGATTGATAGCTATGTAAAGGGTGATGGTTCTATTGTCGATGGACACTTCAGGACGATTGCCAACGAAACTGAAGCTGACAATCTTGGCACTGACGTTGATAACGACGGACTAAGTGGATACATCGATGCTGATGCAAACGGTGATGGGATCTTGGAGGCTGCTGATATAAATAATGATGGCATTGCGGATACTCTCTATGCTGATCTTGACGGCGATGGTGTAATTGACACCGTGATTGATACCTTGTTTGGCTAGCCTCGCCATAGCTCGTCAGCGGTAATTAATTGTTTTTGTAATTCATTGCAGCGCGAATAAGGGCAGTCGAGTAATTGCATAGAAGTCGCATTCCCACTGGTTGCTGGTGTAGGCCTCTTAAAAAGACGCTTGCCAATATATCGGCGAACCCTCGCAAAGCCGTTTTAGCGGGCACGCGTATTTGCGGAATCGAGAATGCGTTTTGCCTTGATTGACTAAGGGCCAGTAATAGCAATTGCTCCTGGCCGAGTAGGCATTATTTAACACCCTACTGCCGTCAACAACAATATCATCCAATGACTCTAACAATATGATTTTAGCAGTGCCTGGCAGGGCAGATTGCAAGGGTGTTGGGTTGACACAGCAGGCATAATTGGTTAAATTGTTTTCAGAGGTTACTTGCTGCTTGGCCATCGGCAATGGCATCTAAACGCCGTAAGAAGCGTCATGCCGAGCCACCAGCAGAAGACCTTGATGCTATCCGTGATGGCAGGCGTTGCGGCAGGTTTCTTGAGTGGTGGTCAACGACTGACCCTGATGATCTGAAACGTGCCCATGACCGGGCCAAGCAACTGATTCAGGGTGGTTGTGGCGCAGTGGATTGGATCAACTGGGGCAAGCCGTTGTGATTCGGTTTCAAGTCGTCATCAGGACCCATGGCGGGCTGCTGATTTCGTCAACGTGGCGTCATGCCAAACAAGGACCGCCCACAGGTTGAACGGCACCCACCAAAAAACGGTGTCGGCTGGTTGGTGAACACTCAGCAAGGAAAGGTCTGCAGCTTCAGCAATGCCAATCCAACCGCGCACACGCAGTGGGTTGTTGTGGAGACAAGACGATTACGGGGCAGTGGTCAGCCAGTCATCAGACGGATGCTCAGACACAACGCCATCGAAGCCCGGTAAACGATGCAGAAGTCAAGCGGGTGGAAGCGTTGTCAGCCCAGGTGGTGACGCGTTTATTCAGGTCTGCAAGTACTGGAGTAAGTCGGGCAATTCCAAGAATTGCCTTCTCGATCACGAATCTGGGTGCCTTTCCAAGGCTTCTGTTTCCAATCCGGCTGGTCGTAATACTTCCCGTAGTTGTAGGAGCTACCTCCTGTGTAGTGCTGGCCTGTACGTCGAATCGTTTCGGCAGAAACCTTGCTTGGCATCAGCCCGTCGACTGGGAAGAATGCCGCCGCACCAAGAAGACCGCCAACAGCAGAACCGATAACAACACGTTTAATCCCCTTCATTGATCAAGCCTCCTCACCAGGATTCAGATACTTAGTGGTGTGCGGCAATGCTTCCTGTTCGCTTCCCACCTGCATCCATTCGACGGGCATATTGAACTTTCCGTCCTTTGCCCATTCGGCGTAGAGATCAGCGCCCATGGTCACTTCGGCAGTGAACTTGATCAGGGCGACGTTGTTGTGTCCCTTGCTGGAGCTGCTTTCAACGCGAGTATTGATGTGTTGCTTGCCGTGTTGAACGTCTTCTTTTTGGGGCGTTATCCAAAGCCCCCATGCCTTGGTATTGAACTGCCCCTTAGAGGTTGCCATTTCATAAAAGTCTCTGGAGTCACCGTCGCTGAAAGGGTGGTGAAGGCACATCCCGCAAATGAGCCATCTCTAATGGCTGACTGACTTGTAGTTATTCACCCGATTGGGTGATGCACCCGAATGAGCTCTGCAAGAAGATGGTTGTGTATTGGTCCAATGCAGCCCCCAGCTCACTCCTGGGGTCACCCGCCCTGCGGGAATAAGTACTGCACATTGCACTGCACACCATGAAATCTTTATTGATTGGATTGCTCACTTCCACTGCATTCGTCATTCCTGATGCTGCACATGCACAACAGTATTGTGATTACAACGTGGACGGTAATTACATGTGTCTACACGGTGTATTTATTAACAAGTACAACACACGTTATAGAACGGTCAGGATATCAATGAATGGAGGTCCCATTCACAACTACAACATCGATTGCATGACTCAAACAATGGGTGCTAATTCATTAATGAATATTGCATGTAATCAATACAGTCTTTGATCGATTAACCAGCTGATCACAGGCGTGATGCTGGGGGCTCGAAGCCCCTGGTCGGTTATTGCCAAAATTCGGTGGCATTTACTCACTATCGCTCATGATTCACTACAAAGTTAGGCTAAAGTTATGCCCTGCGTGGAAAGTGAGACGACGCGGCAACTCACGAAAGATCAATCCCAGTCGCATGAAGCGCATTGCAGCCGTTACTGCAGCCGCGGTATTGCTTGTGGGTGGACGAGCCCAAGCTCAAATTAAAACATTGCAGGGACCTGTATCTCCACCTGGGCTTGATCCGCTTCCGTTCCCACTCAACTTCGAGCGATCGTTGGAATACTTGATCGCCATCAAGTTGTTACCCCTCTTGAACAACGGCAAATAGAAACTGGTCACATCTTCCTAAGGCATTCACAGCGTTAAAGCATTCAACCGCAGCGGAGTCACAGAGGTGGCAGCCGATCGCCGTAACTATAAGATCGGCGAATTTCGCTGGACAAAATGGCGCGAATGGGAGGCTCAGGGCACTGGATATGAGGATCTGATGGTTGAGAGCTGCGCTAATGTCTTAAATCATCTAAGTCCACCTACACGCACAACCAGCCGTGAGCTCACGAGTGGCCACGAACATCAATAGGCAAAAACAATGCTCGAGCATCTACCAGGAAATCTCAATCTCTACGAAGACTTACGTGCGAGAGCAGGGGGAGGCGCGTGAATAGGGAAATCATCGGCGCGTTGGCCAGAAGGACTGGTGGACTTCAGTACTACGCAATCGACAGGATGAGACGACAAGATCCACTAGAGCGAGACAACAGCAACAAAAATCAAACACTAAAGATATTTCTTGATGCTGGAATTAGCCGCGAGGAGCACAATGAGTGGCGTGACCTTTACATGCCGTACCACATGCAATTTGTTGCTCTTGCACAGTGGCGGAAGATAAATCGATACTTAATAGAAAAAGAAGAGGAAAACGCAGGAAATCAATCAAATGATAATATCGACAATGAAGACAATCTCAAATACTGGAGAAATACATCTCTCACCCTGGAAGAGATAGAGCTAATTGCAGCAGAGTTATATATCAAAGGCAAAAACAGGGAACAGCGACCTCAAGCACCCAAAACCAATAAAATCATCAACACGCAGAGAATATTGTCATGGGAAGAAATGAAAAACGAGATATTGAAAGATAGCTCTGGAATTACCAGCGAAGCTATCCGCCAAGCCACATACAGAGCCATTAAGAAAGCTCAGAAAGAGAAACAAGATCCGCCAGTAACAATCCAAGGTTGTTTAAAAGAAAAAGGCTACGCAATTCACGAAATATGCAACCCCGCAAGCATGGATAACAAATCAAAAGTAGGAAACTGCAAATACATTCACACAAGCAAGCCACATCCCACTAAGATCAATCATGCCGGAACTTAGCGTCAACATTTCCGAAAAGAATCAAAAATTACTCAAAACGTTTCAAAGCGAATGGGGCTAATCCTGCTGAAATAAAGAACTTAAAACAATTGTCAACCAACTCTTTCAAGAAAAAGAGTCTATGAATGCTCAATCGGAAGAACAGACTTAGCATTTGTCCTCACAGACACTGCCTGCGCTCCATTAAGCCATCTCAATGAGGCAACCGGATTAACCAGATATCTTTTACGAACGGCTGTTGAAGAAGTCCGATCAATAAAATCTATACCTGGTCGCAAAACACCTCCCTTTATTTGGGCAACCAACCAATCTCTGCCACAATGAAGGTAACGGATAGCTTCATTGATTGGAACAAAACGATCCGGGGCTTTTTGCTGTGAAAGCCTTGCAACGTCAGATTGAAGACGATCCAGTCGTTTAGTGATATCACATAAAGATGATGCAATACTAGGGCTAAAGTCCATCTCAATAAGACTTCTGATTACTAATTAAGTCTAAATCAGTTAATACAAGCACAAATAAGAGTTCCATTCCCTAGAGAGTCTGAAATCCGTCAAGCTGAAAGCGAAACAGGAGCGGCCCCATAGGGACCTGAAAAAGGAATAGCGCTACATGAGACATCTCCAATACCCCGTCCGAATGAATATTCGCAGAGAAAAAAATAAAAAGGTTTATTCAACAACCTGAATATATGAAAGAGGAATGTTATACGAAACAGTCCGAGTCAAATAATTGGCTTCCTCGTTGCGTCACGGGCGAGGAGGCCTTCTTCTACCTAAAAATGTACTAAACCCATGTCACTAACAACCGCCACATCTCAAGACAATCAAACTAATAGCGAAAGAATTCTAGAGCTCTTTTATACCTCACCATCAGAGCTAGGCTGGAAGCACCCTAGGAAAGTGGCGTACATCTATAGGCACCCACAATTACAAGATAAATGCCTCTATTTCTGGAATCATAGAGAGAACATTCCAGAGCCAGCCACTTCAGAACACATGACTTTCCTTCTGGAGGATATTTACTTTGAGGCCAGGGGTCAGTTCAAAGCACACAAACTAGTCATTGACGCCAACCTAGGGACTGACGGACAAATTAGATTGATCTGTGGCTTGAACACGACTTGTGCAACAACCATACTTTCAGGATTGTGTACACTTTCGCCACAGCTATTAAGTAGACCGATAGCAGTAATTTTTAGACCAGGGAAAAGCAATGGAGTCGTAATGCCATCCTTATATGTCGATAATGACTGGGTTGATGGTAGACCCCTATCTCGAGACGAAAAGGGCAAAGCACGTCCATCAATCAATCTTCTAACAGAAGCTCAAAACCTACTACGACATGCAATGGCAAGCGAAATGCTTCCACACGAAATACGTAAAGCAAGGAGATGTATAGCTTGAATAAAAGAGGTAATGCTCGGTTAGAAAACATTCAGAAGCTTGTTATCACAACAGTTCAAAGGTCAGTGTGAGTAACAGAACTAGGCTCTTCTAAGCCCCCAAGCTCCGAGAGCAAGCGATTGATCACAGCACTCCGAGAATGAAAAGCCCACTCTTTTTTTAGAGTATCAATCAATTCGATCACTCGCGGATCGAGGGAAACCCTAATCGTAACAAGTTCTTTCTTCATAGCTTAGAAGACAAATCCAGGAGGAATTTCAAAATCCTAATAGAAGCAGTCAAGAGATAATCCTTCAAACTGATAAAAGTTCCTTTATGTCATTCAATGTCAGTACCATTTGCAATCAACTGGATATTTGTCTTGGTTCTGAACCTCCTTACAATCGTGAATGGAATACGCCTCTGAGGCTTGATAGCGTCAAAATTTGCCTGCCTTTGATCAATCCCAGCCATAAATGTATGCATGAGAGATATGATGATTAAAAGCAATCAAAACCTAGACCTTGAGTTACTTTACGCCATAATTCTGTTTCAGCAGCAGATACTGAACCAAATGCAGTGAAGTGAACTAAGTCTTTGAGGTTAGCTCTGATGTTAAGTGCAGTCATGATAATCAGAAGCGAACATTAGGTGGTAGTGATTTTGGAATAGGAACAGAAGTGCTCTGTTTCTGTTGGCGCTGGGGGTTGGGGATGTACTCGACGTTTGTGGTGCCTTTTGGTACTTTGCTGCGCCACAATACGTGGGCAAGAAAAAGACAACCACCTGCAACAATGAAAGATGGTGCACCAAAGAATGCAGCAACACCAATCCCAACAGCAGTGATAGCAGCACTGGTGAGAGTGTCGTTCTGGAAGGTTGGATCAGTCATAGGAATTAAAAAGAAACAAGGTGGTTTTCAACGGTAATATCCGGGTTTGGACAGAATTTCGGACCGATGTGCAGTGTGTAGATCTGAGGCTTGGCATTGCAGTCAGAATTGTCGACAATGTGTACGTAATCACCATTCTCGTCAAGACAGACGTTAAGGACGTATTCGAAGAAACTGAAGTCCGCAGTAATGTCTAAAGAAGGAGGATCAGGTGGGCCAAAGATCACATCCGTCTTAAGTTCAGGGAAAGGTGGTCCATACCACCACTTAAGTAGTCGAATGAAAATGTTCATAGTCAGACATCAAGAATGTTTCGAAAACTGACCTGATTCATCACGAAATTAATGATGCAAAATCATAAAACAGATGACATTACAATTTAGAATTACTTGACAGCCTGAAGACAAGACAAGCATCCATCAAGCCATAGAAGAAATCAGGTGATTCTCAACAATGAACTCTCAACAAAGCATAGATTCTGTAGACAAAAAGCCATCATTAAGTCAGGACCAGACTGCATTACGCCAAAGCCACCTCGAACTGTTCCGGTAGGCGAGATAGTTCTTCTGGTCGAAGGAAGCCACTGCTGCCTTAGAAAGTCAAGAACTCTTGAAGGACTTGGACCTGATCGTGGCAATCCAAAACCGTTGTAAATGGTCCCACTATTGGGATCCATATACAGCATTTGAGCAGAAGCAGTGAAAGGAGCTACCCAAAACAGAGCAACACCCGAAACGAAGGAAAGAATTTTTTTCATTGAATGAAAAATATGACCTACAACCCCCTCGCCCGAGGTCGCGCATATTATACCAGGATATTTAAAACCCCTCAGGGGCGAGCTGAGGGGCCCAGGCTTAACCCGGTAAAAACCAGTTAGAGCCTGCGATTACAACGTATGCGTTGTTTAGTTTGTACACATCACCTATTGGAGTGAAAATAACTATGCGGCTGTATTCAGGAAATCAAGTAAGAAATGGCGGATAAGCCAATTCAGCATTGAGGTCTGAGCAGTTTTTAGAACACAGCACGAATCACCCATATGGGGGATGCTTGACGTGTTTGCTTGCAATGGCGGGTAGGGGGGGGGGGGTTGAGCATAAGTAGGAAAAGTAGGTCTAGCCATTCACCCCGTACTCATGAGCCGGACGGCCATTCCCTGAAGCTCGCTTTCGGCGATCAAGCTTTTGTGAGTCGTAAAGACTGCAAAGACAACGCCGTGCATGCTCCTTATTCTGTAAATTCAACCTTGAACAGATCTCTTTTGTCGTAAAGTACTTTCCTTAATTTTTACCCAAAAAAGAAACAATCAATGACTTGATATTGGCATCTTCTTTAGGCATCAAAGAATCAGTAACTTCTTTTAATTCCCAGTCATAATCCTCAGGGAAACGTTCAAGAATCCATTCCGTTCCGGCTTCAACATGTCTTTTACCAAGAGCATGCAAAGAGAAACAATTATCCTTTGGTGTTAGCCCCCATGCATCATTAACAGCAGCCGAAATCGTTGCGACACCAGAAATATCTGCCCAGGCAATGATCTTACGCTTCATGGGTGCTCCAGATCCGTCCCTAGAAGGCTTATTCAAATGTGCAGTCATCAAGACCAAGACATTATTTTCTGAGGCTAATTTATTTAATTCATACAACCGTTCAGCCATTGTCATATCCATAGTGGTGCAATTAGAACTGGCAAGGACAGTTGTCAGAGAGTCAACGATAATCACACGCCAGCTTTTAGATCGAACAATCTCGGAAAGGCTATTAGTATCAAGTGATTTATCTCCGTATAAGATTTCAAATTGTCCCTTTACATCCATCCGATTAAGCTTGCGCATGGTGATATTTTCAGGCTCATCTCCTTGAATAACTAAGACAGACCCCTGCTTAACAGGCACAGCATTAAGAAAGTCCTTACCTTCCTGTATTACCTCTGCTACTCGATACAGCAATGTTGTTTTACCGGTCCCTGGTTCTGCGGCTAGCAACACAATGCCCACAGCGGCAAAACCTTGAATTGCCCAATCGACTTTTCCTACATTTGCCCTACCCCCCCTAGCGGGTCGAATATTCAAATCTTTCAAGAGTGACTTGCCTGGGATACAGGCAGTGACCTTTCTTGTTTCGTTAATCTTAAAGTTAGCGCAAGGACCTATTGCATTTTCACTGGCACCCACATACGCCCATGTCGCTTCGTGAGCGATTATGGTCTCCCCCAGTGAAAGATCAGGTGGGTGCCATCGATGACCTTTATGGCATTGGATAAACGATCTATCGTCAGTAATCCTGCAATCCAACTCAGTGCGGCCACATATTGGACAAGGAACACAATCAGACCAAGAACAACCAGGACTTACCTTTTGAGAGGAAATCTTCTTGTTCTTTAGAAGATTTTGTATGAGACCTTCCCAGGCTACAGATGGCTTAGAAATCTGCTTCGGCAATCCGGTCCAAAAATAATGACCTCCAGAAGCCAGATGTTGGCCTAGGACAATACATTGCCCACTCCCATAAAAAAGCTCTATCTGCTCTTTAGGTGATTCACATGTAGAAATCACAATCTTGCCACGAAGCGCGAGTTGATCTGACAATTCATCATTCGTTATCCGAAATACAACTTTGAGCCTCGTCAAATCGGTATCTCTGGCAATAATCCAACCTGAATCCTCCACGCAGCAGCACAATTCAGTGCAATAAGTCAGGGCTGATTCTCCATCGATATCTACGATCAGAAGATTCTCAGCATCAGGGCCTGTCCTTACTCCAACGCAAATCACATGCTTCGGCATTTGATGAATCTGCTGGGGTGTATACGCAGAGTTTTGCCAATCCTTTAACGGCAGACCCGAATCAGGATCAATAGGCGCCTTCCCCTTATCACCAGCGCCACAAGGAAGCAGGAGAAATCCCTCCAATTCATGGAGTAATTCACGCCATTCAAAAATCAATGTCCTGAGAAAATCTCAACCCTCACAGACTCATAAGGAACATGCAAAAAGTCAACATCACTTGCCAGACAAAATCCAGACAAAACAAAGACAACAATGTCTGGCAACTGTCTGGTTCATAAGCCGCACAGCTTCTTCTGTAGTGGCAACATGAAAAAGCATTTGATCTCAGCCACATGGATTCTCAAAAGTTTCTCCGTCTGTCCGAGGTGAAATCAATGACCGGGCTCTCTAAATCAACCATTTATCAATGGATGTCTCAAAGTAAATTTCCAAAACAAATCCCGCTTACGAGTCGACTTGTTGTTTGGCAACTAACAGCAATTCAAGATTGGATGCGGAAGCAAATTTAATTCAAAGAACCAACCCTTGATCGACAAGAGCAGAGCACCAAGCCTCCATAAATGTTCGCCGCTCCTGCAAAAACTGACTTCTGTCATAAGCCTGACGAACTTTGTCTCCTATGACGTGATCCATTTGTCTCTGGATGACCTCATGAGAAAAGCCAAGAACTTCTTGACCAACCGTCAACGGTATAGAGCGAACCCCATGGGCCGTCATTAAACCCTTGTACCCAAGCTTGATAAAATGTTGATTAATAGAAGAAGGATTCATAGGCCCGTTTGATCGAATCGAATGAAATACAAATTCCTGATTACCCGTATATTTTTTGAGCGTTAACAGATTTGTCTTAATCTCTTCTGTCAAAGGGACGGCATGTTCCCGCCCACTCTTCATACGGTCTGCAGGAATAACCCAAAGATCTTGTTCTTCATCAAGTTCAGACCAACGCATCGGAACTAATGACCCCACACGTAGGAAGGTCATGAACGCCATCTTCACCGCACAGATGGTGACTGGGATTGCTTTGGGTTCATTGTGTTCAAGTCGGTCAAAGAACTCGGGCAGCTGCTCCCATCGCAACGTTGGATGAGGCTTGCTCTTGTGCTTGGAGCGAACTCCCCGACTTCCAAGAGCAGGGTTTTGATTACGGTCCATCCAGCCCTGCTCAATGGCATAGGCAAAAAGCAAGCGCATCACCAGCAAACATTTATCTGATTGATAAGCAGACCCCCGATCAACGATGGACTGCTTCAAATCGAGGACGACCTGCCTGCCGTTTCGACCATCTCGTTGAACACTGTCCCAAGTCAGTGACTTCACGGGTGTGTCAGGACCCAGGATCGGGAGCACCTGATTGAAGAGCATGTTGCGGTAATCCACCTTGGTGCTCTCTCGATTGGTGCTGTGAGCCAGATAAGCCTCAGCCACCTCAACCAACGTCGGCCCCTCAAGCTTCGGAACAAGTGCAGCCTTCTGCTCCCGCTTGAGATCTCTTGGATCACGTCTTTGCTCATGGGACCAGACCCTGATGCGCTGCCACTCATCTCTGGCTTCCTTCAGGCTCCATTGCCCAGGCCCTCGGCCATAGACCCCAATGCGGACCTCTACTTGTTTGCCATCCCGACCAGGGGGAAACCGAGTGCGACCGACAAAAGACTTCCCTCCTCCTTTGGTGAGAGATTCGATCACCACGAATAAAGCGTGGCCAGCAGAAATATTCTGGCGCTTATCAACAGCACGGATGGCCTTGAGCTGCGTGTCAGAGAGCAGGTTTTGAGCCATTCCCACAACACCATTTATTTCCCACAACACATCCCACAACACATATCGAGGACGTCGGTGGTACTCCCTGCCCTTTGGTGGACTACGCAATCGCTTAAAACCACTCCCCAGCAGGGGATGTGAGACCTCAAGGGACTAAGCGGGACTTTCTGAGAACGGAGAGGGTGGGATTCGAACCCACGAGGGTGTTACCCCTACACGATTTCGAGTCGTGCGCATTCAACCGGGCTCTGCCACCTCTCCAAGCACTTAAAGCGCAGGACCACTTTAGTAGGCAGCCTTCTCACACCCTGGGCACTGAGCCCGATTGGGGCTGAAGGTCGCTGCGGCGCAGTCGTTCGACTCGGCTCCCGAAGCGAACATCCAGAAGGCGGCCATGGTACTTAGGGACACCAACACTCAGTCCATCACTCTGCAAACGCTGTCCTGCTGACAGGGGCAACCGTCCTCTCTGTTCTTCCTGCAGTGTGCGCGCCAAGGCGTTCCAACACGCTTGCTGATCTGTACCGACAGGATCGAGAACCGCCACCCAGTCCAACCGCTGATGACCGAGCCCATGACTCAGTCGTGTCGCGATTCGGCAACTGAGCTCATCGCCATGGCTGCTCAACATGGCCGCCCGTCCTCGGTGGCGCAACAACAACCACTGGCGCCCCCACTGCTCCACACGGATCAAGTCATCCCGAAACTGAACGCGAGCCTGCAAACCCACCACCAAAAGAAGCAACGGCAGCGAGAGGCAGCGCAAGTTCTGTGAAGAGGGCAACAACCAAAGGAGCAAGCCCAACGAAAACGCCAGCACCAACAAAGGATGCACCGGCCCTGTGAGCAGCTGAGCCCATGGCCACTGACTGATCCAGTGCACCAAGCTGATCAGAAGCCAACTCAGCTGCTGCACCGGCCAGATCAACAAGGGCAGCAGAGCAGAGGCCAGCGCCGCCGGCAGCAGCAGAACCATCAGAGCCAGAGCCATGGCGGCGAGGGTGAGGGGGGCCAGCAAGGGCGCTGCCAGCAGATTGCTGAGCACGGCATACAGCGGTGCTGCGCCGAAATGAAGCAATTGCAGCGGCAGGGTCCAGAACAAGGCAGCAATTGGAATCGAGAGCGCTGGAGCCAATCGGTGCAATGGCCGAGGCAGGTGCTGCGCGATCCACTGCTCCATAGGCCCAGCCGAAATCACCAGGCCAGCCGTTGCCGCTGCACTGAGCTGAAAACCGATGGAACGTGCCCAGGTCGGATGCAGCAGAAGCATCACGACCAATGTGAGCAGGAGCACCCCCAGCGGGCGACTGCGATGTCCGCTCTCACGAATCAGCAGTGCCGCCGCACCCATCAACACCGCACGCACCACGGATGGCTGTGCCCCCGCCAGGGCGAGAAACAGCGCCATGGCTCCACTGCCAGCAGCCAGCCTCAGTCCGCCAGGCCAGGCCCTGGTGCAAGCCAGAGTGCTGCCCAGCAGTACGGAAAGATGAAATCCCGATGCCGCAAGGGCATGCGACAGGCCGGCCATCCGGAAGACATCGCGCAAGCTTTGCGGTAACGGCACCTGGGCACCTCCGAGCACCAGCGCAGCCAGCAAACCACCCTGTTGCTCTCCGGCAACAGCGATCAAACGCTGAGCAATCTTTCGGCGTGCATCGGCCAGAGGGGTCCGGTCCTGCCTCAACACCTGGATGGCATCGGTGCGTACACGACTCCAAGTTCGTTGCAGCGCCAAGCGCTCATCAGCACCGGCCAACAATGGATGCGAGCCAGCTTGAGGTCGTCGCATTTCACCTTGAAGCTCAATCCAGGCTCCTGTCAGCAACGGGGTTGTACAAGAATCAAGAGTCAGCTCCGTTCGCCCTTCACTGAAGTGGCCATTGAGGCTGCTGACCGCCAGCAGAGATCTGCAGCGTCCGTTGTTCACAGCACCGTCAGCCTGGATCCGGCCCACCACGCGCACCGCAAGAGCCTTGCCATCAGGAGGAATGGACAGGCTGGGATCACCAGGCTGCGGCTGGGGCATGGCCCCAGTTCCGCAGCGAACACTGACCATACAGAGCATCAAAGCGAGAACAGCAATCGCCTTGCTCGGTCGACGGCAGACCCGCCCCCAGGCCGCCAGTCCGCAGACCAGAAGGACCACCAGGAGCAACCAATGCATCGAGGAGCGCAGATAGGCCGCGCCAATGCAGGCAGAAAGCAGCAACAACCCGGCACTGAAGACCGGTTTCATTCAGCATGATCGGAGTTGCTGCGAGGGTTCCCCGCAATCAGACAGCGGTGGAGGTTGCAGGGACGGACTGCTGTTCGAGCAAGGGGAATCCCAGCGCTTCACGCTCGGCGAGCCAGGCCTCGGCAACCTTGCGCGCCAGGTTGCGGATGCGGCCGATGGTGGCCGTGCGCTCGGTCACCGAAATCACCCCACGGGCTTCCAGCAGATTGAAGGTGTGGCTGCACTTGAGCACAAAATCCAGGGCCGGAGCAGGCAGGTTCTTCTCAATGAGATCGGCTGCTTCCGCTTCATAGATGGCGAACAACTGCTTGAGACGCTCAGGATTGGAAGCCTCGAAATTGAAATGGCACTGTCCCTTCTCAAAGGGAAGCCAGATATCGCCGTAACTGCGCTCGGCATTCCAGCTCAGATCCCAGATGCTTTCCACGTCCTGCAGGTACATCGCCAAACGCTCAAGCCCATAGGTGATTTCAATCGACACCGGCTTGCAGTCGATGCCGCCGCACTGCTGGAAATAGGTGAACTGGGTCACCTCCATGCCATCAAGCCACACCTCCCAGCCCACGCCCCAGGCACCCAGTGTCGGTGACTCCCAGTTGTCTTCCACGAAGCGGATGTCGTGCTCGGCAGCCTTGATGCCAAGTGCTTCCAACGAGGAGAGATAGGTCTCCTGAATGCCATCCGGTGAAGGCTTGATCAGCACCTGGTACTGAAAATAATGCTGAGCCCGATTGGGATTGTCGCCGTAGCGACCATCGGTGGGGCGGCGACAGGGTTCGGGGTAAGCCACCGCCCAGGGCTCCGGCCCAATCGCTCGCAGCACGGTGTGCGGACTCATCGTTCCTGCGCCTTTTTCCGTGTCGTAGGGCTGCAGCAGCAGACAACCCTGCTCCGACCAGAAACGGTTGAGAGTGCTGATGATGTCCTGAAAATGCATCCGTGCGCTGGAGCCAATCCGATGCATTCTCTCGTCAGAGCCGCCTCGGCAGCTCAGCTCAAGGAAAGGCAGCGGCGCAGATGAGCGATCGCGTGATGCCGATGGGGATGACTGCGACCCGGACCCATGGTGCCCAGCCAGAAACTGCCATCCCCCTGAAACACCAGAACGGGCTTGCTGGCCCCTTTGCCGTGGGTCTCCAGCAGCGACATGCAGAGCTTTTCAGCCACCTCCGCACCTCTGGGCCGAGAACGCAAACGGCGCAGCACAGGATCCACCTGAGAAAAGGAAACGAAGGTGGCCTTCTGTGCGTCGGTGACCAGGATCATCCCGTCCAGCCACTGGACTTCATCCAGCAAATCCTCAATGGAGGACAGCAGAGACGGCAACGGAAAGGCCATGCGTTTCTCCCCCGCTTCTTAATCATTCCTTCATAGTTCATCGGTCTCACTTGTCGCAAGCGAGCTGCGCCGGGGGATTAATCTTTTAGGCCCAAACCGTGAGAAGGCCCATCAGGCCACCTGCCAACGGGCAATGGCAGGCTTCGCGGAAGCCGGCGTCTAGTGCCAGCTGCTGCTGTGCGGGTCCATCGGGGAAACGCATGAGGCTTGCTTCGAGATAGGCGTAGTGCTCGGCAAGGCCCGCCCTAGACGCAACAGGAACTACCACTCTGCGCAGGTAAGTCCGTTGGAACACAGCCGCAGCAGTGCCAGACGGCGGTCGGTTGAAATCCAGCAGACCGGCGCGGCCTCCCTCACGCAACACGCGCCGAAGCTCCCTGAGGCCAGCAGCCGGATCAGCCAGATTGCGCAATCCATAGGCCATCAACGCCCCATCGGCGCAGGCATCCTGCAGTTCCAGATTCAGAGCATCGCCCTGCTGCCAGTGCACCGGCAGCCATGGTTCCCGCGCTGATCGCTGGGCCGCGATCGCCAGAGGAGCAGCCGCCGCATCCACACCAACCACGCCCCCACCAGGTCTCAAACGGCGTGCCAGAGCGAGGGCCAGATCACCCGTTCCGCAACACAGATCCAGCCATTGCTCTCCTGGCCGCGGTGCAAGCTGCAGCACCATCTGTCGCTTCCACTGGCGATGGAGTCCGAAGCTCAGCCAATCGTTCAGCCTGTCGTAGCTGGGCGCAGCCTCGTTAAACAACTGTTCAACAGCTTCTGCATCGCCGGGTTTCAAAGCGGCAGGCCACTAAGCGTCATGACCATCACCGTGGCGATTCCAACTGCGGCAGAACAGACCATGCAGCCAGCCAGCATGAGCGAAAACTCTCCCTGATCCATGGCGGCTTGCATCAACTGAAGAGCCCAGCCCACAAGGGCGATCACCACGAACACAAGCAAAATGCCAAGGGGCAGCACCCAGCTCGAGGGAATCAATGGCTGACCAGAAGAAACCTTCAGTGCCTCAATCGTGGAAAGCGGGAGATGCACTAAGGGAATCCAACCGTGAAGAAAAGTTCCATACACATTAAGAGAAATCAAGCCTCCAAAGGCCGGATCATCAGGCCTCGACTGAGCAAATCCGCCTTAATCGCCTCAACGGTGAGGATTCCGTCATGAAGCAGGGATGCCAGCAGCGCAGCGGATGCCTGGCCTCCATCCGGGCCGGAGTCAAGAGCCGCAGCGATGTGATCAAGACAACCGGCGCCTCCGGAAGCGATCACAGGCACGGGAACGGCCTGTGCGACCGCCCGCGTGAGCTCCAGGTCATAGCCCGCCTGGGTGCCATCACCATCCATGGATGTGAGCAGGATCTCGCCGGCTCCGAGTGCAGCGACCCGCTGTGCCCAGGTGATCACATCCAGGCCGGTGTTCTCACGACCACCCTTCACATACACATCCCATCCGCCTTCATCCCGGCGGCGAGCATCAATGGCAACCACGATGCATTGACAACCAAAGCGATCCGCTCCCTCCTTCACCAGCTCCGGCCTTCGCACTGCTGAGGAGTTGAGGCTGACCTTGTCAGCACCAGCCCGCAGCAGCTCGGTGATGCCCTCCACCGAGGCGATGCCGCCACCAACCGTGAAGGGAATGGTGACCTGATCCGATGTTCTGCGGACCATCTCCACCAGGGTGGCTCGGCCCTCATGACTAGCCGCGATATCCAGAAACACGAGTTCATCCGCACCGGCCTGGCTGTAACGGCAGGCCAACTCGACAGGATCTCCCGCATCGCGAAGTCCCACGAAATTCACCCCCTTCACCACGCGCCCCTTGGCGACATCAAGACAGGGAATCAGGCGCAGGGCGACCATGGCATTCGATACACGGCTGTTAAGGTGCAACGTCTTTCCAAGCCTTGCAGGTCATGCTGGGAAATGCTCTCAATCTGATCAAACGATTAACCGGCTCAGAACCTCTTCCAACACCGAAACTCGAGTCGATTGAGGTCGGAAGCAAAGTTCGCGTAACCCGGGTTCGTGATCGCATTCCTCAGGACATGGTTGACCTGTTGAAAAGTGATGCGTTCGGCACCGTGACTGAATTCCGCACGGTCGACGGAAAAGGCATTGGAGTGGTCGTCGAGCTGAGTGATGGATCCAGCTCCTGGTTCTTTGAAGACGAAATCGTCGCAGCCTGAGGCTTGATTTTGTGAGTGACGCCCGTCAGCTGCTCGGCATGAAAGGTGCCAGCGGCACCACCAACATCTGGAAGCTGCGTCTGCAGCTGATGAAACCGGTCACCTGGATCCCCTTGATCTGGGGCGTTGTCTGCGGTGCAGCCGCGAGCGGGAACTACGAATGGCGGCTTGATCACGTGCTCGCAGCCATCGCCTGCATGGTGATGAGTGGCCCCCTGCTGGCGGGTTACACCCAGACCATCAACGACTACTACGACCGCGAAATCGACGCGATCAACGAGCCTTACCGCCCGATTCCCTCCGGCGCGATTTCCCTCGGACAGGTCAGGCTGCAGATCTGGGTCTTGCTGCTGAGCGGACTGGCCGTGGCCTGGGGGCTCGACCAGTGGGCCAACCATGAAATCCCTGTGCTCTTCCTGCTGGCGATCGGCGGGTCTTTGGTCAGCTACATCTATTCGGCGCCTCCCCTCAAACTCAAACAGAACGGTTGGCTTGGGAACTATGCCCTCGGTGCGAGTTACATCGCCCTTCCCTGGTGGGCAGGCCAGGCGCTGTTCGGTCAGCTCACCTGGGCGACTGCCCTGCTCACCCTGGCCTACAGCCTTGTTGGGCTGGGAATCGCCGTCGTCAACGACTTCAAGAGCGTTGAAGGTGACCGTGCCCTCGGGCTTCAGTCACTTCCGGTCGCATTCGGAATCGGCCCCGCAAGCTGGATCAGCGCTGGAATGATCGATGTTTTTCAGCTGCTGATGGTTGCGGTGCTGATCGCAATCGGGCAGCATTTCGCTGCTGTTCTTCTTGTGCTGCTGATCGTGCCGCAGATCACCTTCCAGGACATCTGGCTGCTGCGTGATCCCGTGGCCTACGACGTGAAATACCAGGCAAGCGCGCAACCCTTTCTGGTGCTTGGAATGCTGGTCACCGCTTTAGCGATTGGTCACAGCCCTCTGACCCAAGTCATGTGATTCGCACCCGTCGTCATTGGATCCTGATCGGCGGTTCAGCCCTCGTGATCGGCAGTGGTGTGGCTCTGGCCCAATCTGCTGTGGTGAGAGCATTCGATGCCACACTCCCGGACGCACGCGGCATCAGCCGTTTCAACAGACCCGGCACCATCACCCTGCTGGCCAGCAACGGAGCGGTGATTCAGAAACTGGGTCCGGCGACCCGCGAGAAGATCCAACCGGGGCAGATGCCTCTGCTCGTGAAGCAGGCGTTCATCGCCGCGGAAGACCGGCGCTTTTATGAGCACAACGGTGTTGATATCTGGGGAATCGGCCGGGCCCTTGTGCGCAACGTGCGCCAGGGAGCGGTACGGGAAGGCGCCAGCACGATCACCCAGCAACTGGCTCGCACGGTGTTCCTCAGCCAGGACCGCACGATCACGCGCAAGCTCAAGGAAGCAGCGCTGGCCTACAAACTCGAACGCCAGCTCAGCAAGGAGCAGATACTCGAGCAATACCTGAACTATGTCTATCTCGGGGCCAGCGCCTACGGGCTGTCCGATGCCGCCTGGGTCTATTACTCCAAAACACCGGATCAACTCAATCTTCAGGAAGCCGCACTGATTGCAGGCCTGCCTCCGGCTCCATCGGTGTATTCACCCCTGGTGAATCCCGAACTGGCCCTGGAGCGGCGAAGCATCGTGCTCAATCGGATGCGACAGGCTGGCTTCATCACCGCAAGTGAAGCCGAACAGGCACGCACCAGCCCGCTCGATCTCAAACCAGCCATTCCCAAATATTTCAACAGCTCAGCGCCTTACTTCACCAGCTGGGTTGCTCAGCAGTTACCGCAGCTGCTCACCCCCGAGCAGATCGAGGTGGGAGGCCTGAAGATCCGCACCAGCCTCAACCTCGACTGGCAGAAGAAAGCCCAGCAAGTGGTCCGCAAGTTTGCCCCGTTCAACACCGAAGGGGTGATCGTGTCGATGGAACCCGGCACTGGCCTGGTGCGGGTGATGGTGGGAGGCAAGAACTTCAGCAGCAGTCAGTTCAACAGAGCAACCCAGGGCCTGCGCTCGCCGGGATCCACCTTCAAGCTGTTTCCCTATGCCGCCGCCATCAGTTCCGGAGTGAAGCCGGAAGACATCTTTGTGGATTCTCCCCGCTGCTGGTCCGGATACTGCCCCAAGAATTTCCGCAATAAATACTTCGGCAATATTTCGCTCGCAGACGCTCTCAAGAATTCTCTGAACACGGTTGCCGTCCAGCTTCAGGACAAGGTCGGCTTCGACGCGATCATCAGCACCGCAAACAAACTGGGCATTGGCAACGAGCGTCCTCTGGGCAAGTACTACCCAATGGCGATCGGCGCCTATGAGCAGACCGTGCTCGACATGACCGCGGCCTATGCCGCAGTGGCCAATCGCGGTGTGTACGTGAAGCCGATGGCCTTCGAAGAGATCCGCGGACCTGAAGACAACGTTCTCTGGAGCAGGCGCATCGATGGTGAGAAGGGCAGTCGGGCACTCGACAGCGAGGTGGCCGATGCCATGAACTGGATGCTGCAACGGGTGGTGACGGGAGGAACGGGTGCTGCAGCCCGCCTCGACGATCGCCCCGTAGCTGGCAAAACCGGAACCTCTGAAGGAGCCAGGGACCTGTGGTTCATCGGCTCCATCCCACAGCTCACCACCGCGGTGTGGTTCGGCTACGACAACAATGCTGAAACCAAAAGCAGCAGCGGCGAGGCTGCCTGGGCCTGGAAGCAATTCATGACTCAGGTCAAAGGCAGCTACAACGTCCAGAACTTCCCTCCCAAACCGGTGCTCAACCGCCCCTTCAAAGGGCCTAAGAAGAAGGGCCGCACCACAGGGGGAGACTCAGCAACCGGTGGCAATGGTGATCAGCCCTTCAGCAGCGGACAACAAACCACACCAGTCGCGCCGGTCGCACCACCCAGGCGCTACATCGCTCCAGATGATGGTCCACCGGTTGATGAGAATTTCAGGCCGCTGCCGGTGCAGTGATCACCGCGGCATAAAAGCCGTCCCCCCCACTGGGATCAGGCCAACGCTGCTGCTCTGATTCGAGCACGAGATCAGGATGGGCCTGCAGCCAGCCATGAACCTGTTCGGTGTTTTCTGAAGGATGAATCGTGCAGGTTGCGTAAACCAGGCGTCCGCCTGGGGCCAGTAGAGATCGCAGGCCATCCAGAAGGACGATCTGCAGTTTCAGCAATTCAGCCACCGACGCCTCGGTCACCCTCCAGCGAGCATCGGGATGGCGCGCCAGGGTTCCCAGGCCGGAACAGGGTGCGTCAACAAGAATCCGATCAAATCGATTCCTCCACTCAGGTCGCTCCTGCCCGAGCTGCGATGCATCGGATGCCAGGGCATGGATGCTGCTGCAGCCCAGCCTTGCGGCATTGGCAGCCACCCGCTGCAAGCGACCGGGTGAACGATCCACAGCCCAGATCTCTCCCTCGTCACCCATCAACTCCGCCAGATGGGTGGCTTTGCCTCCTGGGGCAGCACAGGCGTCCAGCACTCGCTGCCCAGGCCGAGGATCCAGCAGTGGAGCCACCCACTGGGCCGCACGATCCTGGACACACCAATAGCCTTCGCTGAAACCGGGCCACTGGCGCAGATCACCGGATGGTTCCAGCACCTGAAGCCCATGCGGGCAACCTGAGATCGGAGCTGTTGCAATGCTGCGTTCAGCGAACAGTGCTGTCGCCTGATCAGGCGTTGAACGCAGCCGATTCACGCGCAGATCGAGGGGCGGCACCTGATTGAAGGCCCTGGCTACGCGCTCAGCCTGCTCCGAACCACACCACTGAAACAGCCCACGACTGATCCATAACGGCAGCGAATGCTGCTGGGCCAGAGCCGCCGCCGGCTCCTCGGGCAGAGCCAAGCCTTCACCGGCCTCATGGGCTCGCAAGGCTGAACGCAACAGTCCATTCACCACCGGTGCCAAACGTGCCAGCTTGCCCTGCTTGGCCAGTTCCACCGTGGTGTTCACCGCAGCAGAGGCAGGAATGCGCTCCATACGCAGCAACTGGTAGAGGCCGATGTGCAGGAGCCAGCGCAAACGCGGAGGTTGCTTACAGGCCGGAACTTTGCCCAATCGATCCAGCCAGCCATCCAGCCACTGACGCCAGCGAATGGCCCCATAGGACAGCTCCGTGACAAATCCGCGGTCGACAGGAGCCAGAGACCGTCGACGCAGAGCCCTCTCCAGAGCGACATCCGCGTAAGCCCCAGCCGCAACCGCTTCAAGAACGTCCCAGGCGACACGGCGAGAGAGCAAAGCATCTCGGGAAGACGGTTCAGCAGGTTGTGCCATAGATGGGCTTCGCTGGCTTCAATCATCTGCCAGCAACATCCAACATCTCGACTGAAGCGCCAGCAGCCGGACAGGGCTCCTCCTGAGACCGAGCGCTTAAAAGCCAATTCCCAGATCAGACATTCAAAATCGGCTCTGTACCAGAAAGATTGAAAACAGCTTAAAAATGAAACCCAAATTCACCAAAAATGCCGATTTATTTGAACAAAAATCTTGTTTATTTGCGAAAGCATAAGAATCTTTCAATTCAATCTTAGTTCGGCCCAGGACTCTCTTTGATACCAAGGTCATGTCCAAAAATTGCCATGCTTTCGTCCACCTCTGTCGCGACACAATTCGGCGGTGAACGTGCAACAAAGCAGCCCGTAAAACTGCGTTCCGGCTTCGCAGGCTCTGCCGAAGCAGCTGATGTCGACTCAGCGATTCATGAGGCCTACAAGCATGTCTATGGCAATGGACATGTCATGGAGTGTGAGCGCTCAACCTCTCTTGAGGCTGAATTGCGCGATGGAAGGATCACCGTTCAGGAGTTCATCCGTGGCCTGGCCAAGTCGGACTTCTATCGCAAAAACTTTTACGATTCCTGCTCTCCACAGAGAACCATCGAACTGGATTTCAAACATCTGCTGGGCAGACCACCTCATGATCAAAGTGAAGTGTCTGAATGCATTCAGCTCCAGGCTTCACAAGGACATGATGCGCTCGTGGATTCTCTGATTGATTCTGAGGAATACAGCCAAGCCTTCGGAGAGCATGGCGTTCCATTCGTGCGCTCCTGGCAATCCCAGCCTGGATCAGCCCAATCGGCCTTCAACCGAACCGCCGCGGTGTCTCTGGGTTACGCCTACAGCGACAAAGCGATCGGAACAGGCTCCAGACTGGGCAATCAGCTGGCCTCTGGACGCGCCAGCACGATCGCTTTTCCTGCCTCCGCCGCAGCCCAGTGGATGCGGGCCTCCAGCAGCTGGAGAGGCAATCAGCCACCGCGCTGGGCCACCCGGGTTGCAACGGTGTTCGTGATCGCTGGCGTGATCGAAATCACGCGCCTGGTGGTCACCGTCGCCTACAGCGCCCTGAGCAACTGACCCATCTCGGCAATCTGCCCTTCATCAGGTGACCACAGGAACCTTTTGAGGGGCAAGCGGCCTTCCAGATCCACAGGAATTCCCTCGGCGATCAAAAGCTCCCGCTGCATCCAGTCGGATCCCTCGCGACTGAGGCTCATGGAGATACGACCCTGGGCATTGACAACACGCTGCCAAGGAATCTGAGAAGGCAGGCTCAAACGACGCAGAGCCCAACCCACCTGGCGCGCACAGCCATAGGCACCAATACGGTCGGCAACCTGGCCATAGGTGGAGAGATGTCCATGAGGAATTTGCCCAACCATGGCGTAGACACGTTGATCAAAATCGGTGCCTTTCATCACACTTTTGAGATCTTTGATATTACTAAATATCCTCAAAACCCCTTAAGAAGGCTTAGCTGGCCACAATTGCGACATTTCACTCAAGCAACGTGTTAATCCATCTTCTCGCCGGATTGTCATCAGGCTTGACCACAGTTGCCCCTGTTTCGCTCGAATCAATTCCTCAGCGGTTGGATTTTCAACACCAACCTGACAAGCCAATGATGATGAGCGGCTTGGGCCAAGGATGGTGCTGGGCAAACGAAGGTGGAACGATCAAAAAATTAGATACCTTCTGCGGCGGTGGTGGAGAAGGTGCTTCAGACATCAGTTGCACCCCCTTTTATTATCGCCCCTATCAATTCAACTGGGACAAAGGTTTATCGCCGGTCTGTAAAAGCAATAACAACGATCCCTATGACATTGTCAATGGAGCCAAATACAATATGGGAGCCCGAACATGGGCCAGCTTTCCCAAAGAAGGGCGCAAAGATTATTGGGTATTTCATAATTGCGATGGAGCTGGAATTCAACCCGACTGTTTAGGTGATATCAAATACATCGAACGCTTCGATGGGCCACCGACATCTCCCGAATGTGAGAGCAGCGGCTCAAGCAGCCCCCACGGGCGTAATCACTGCACATTCACGCATCCCAATTCTGGAACTACTTTTGGTGTTCAAAGATATTGGGCAGGATGGTATAGCGATGGCAATACGGTCATCAGCGGTGCTGTTTGCGGAGCAGGACCAGAACAAAACCAACGCAAATGGAATAAGAGTGTCTGTCAAAAAATCCAAGACATCCACCAAGTCAATCCATATGCAAACGTGAAAGGCGTACTTAAGACGTTCAACTTCGCACTTTATCCATGGGTTTGCGAAGCAGATTCAAGCATGCCTAACACCAATTTCACCTCGCCAACGATGGATACTTTTGGAGTTAAGAGTGGGTGGAAATGTTATGCCGACAACGAACCTGGCTGCAAAGACGACTGCTGGCCACCTTTTATCGAGATTTACTACGCGGGTCTCTTTGATGAAGGCAATGGCGTCTATGCATTGCGACTGGATAAATGGATGATCAACAACAGCGACACACCGGAATTGATCGGGAAGGGCTATCGCATCTATCCCTGCAACAGCGGCGACCACTGCGAATGGCGAGACTGCTGATTGATCGCTTATCCAGTCAGAAAACTGACAAAACCCTTCCCCCATCCAGCAAAGATCAGCCCCCGTCAACCTGGCAACCAATCAGTGCACCAGCGGCACCACCGACAGGCACACCGATCCAGCGACCGTTGCCACGGGACAGCACGGCGCCGAGACCGGCCCCGAGCAGACCACCGATCACGCTGCCTTCAACGCAACTGTTGGTATCTGTACCTGGTTCGTCCCATGCAGCCCGCTGAGCCACTCCATTCGGTCGATACAGATACTCACGGCTGTTCTCATAGTCACGGCCGCTGCCGTAGGCGCGACGGCCGTAGTCATCGCGGCCGTCGTAGTAGTTACGCCCGTCATCACCGCGATACTCGTGTGCCAGCAGAGGAGTTGCCGTCATGGGCAACAGGGCAGCGAGCGTCAGCAAAGCGGACCAACGCATTGGAACAGGCTTATTCATGAAAACTTCATTCATGGACAACGCCATCCTGTTGAAGCCCACCTCTGAAGAAATGACTGAATATCAGCGACCCTGCATCCAGATATGACTGGGATCAGTCACCTGCAGCGAACAGTCATCACGAACAAGCCATCAGCGTGGGCAAGGCGAAGGGGACGAACACATGAGCAACCAACCCAAAAGCAACCAACCCAAACCCATCACCTATGCGCTGCAGGATTCAGAAATCCTTGAGTTGCTCGCAGCCTTGCCGAACACAACGATGGGACGCCGCTATGGATTCGCCTTCCAGCTGATGGCGACCTATGGCCTCAAAGCGGCTGACCTGCGCTACCTGCAGGTTTGCAGCCAGGAGAGCGAGCTTTGGCTGCGATCCAGACGCCATGGCGCTGAACACAGCGGACGCAGCAACAAGCCCTGCAGACTTAAAGCCTTGAAGGTTGTGAGTGTCGAGGGCATTCCCCAGGACTGGAATCTGGTGCGTCGCGTCGTGCTTGGCGAGCGACTACCCCCCCTGGGCAATGACTCCGAAGCCGACAAGCATCTGGAGCTGTATCTGAACGACAAAGCTGTCTGGCGACAGATTCAGATCAATGCACGGCGAACAGGTCAAAAAGCCATGGTTGACAGCTTCTGTGAGCGCTATGCCTCCTCAGCCCACAACCTTGACCGTGCCATGGGGAATGCTGATGAAGAGTGCTGATCTCAGCAATCGAGATTCTTTCAACATCAGACAGGCATAATGATGGATCACAACACAAGCTTCAACAATGTCTGAGCAAGGCAATATCCAAAGAGTCGAGTTGATCAACTACAAAAACGATGCTGGGAAAGAGCTGCTGGGCCTTGGTATCGAACTTGCCGACGATCCAGACGGTGGCATCAAAGTGCGCGTTTTAATGGACCCTCAAGTTGTGAGTGGCGTCACCGTGACACCACTGCAGCAGAGCGGTTGCTGCGGATAAATGTGCAAAGGCAATCGACCGACCCTGGGCACTTAGAGCTGAACCTTAAGAAGAGAAATTGAACCAGTAGCAAAGATTTAAGCAGCCCTGAAGGAGAAACAATTTCCGCACGACGACACATCAATCGTCTTACCAGACAGAAAAAAACCTCCCCCAGAGAGAGACTCCTGATAATCGATCACAAGACCGGAAAAAAGCCGAACCTGCTCAGCCTTGGAGTAGAGAGTTACTCCAGATTCCCTGGAGATTGGCTCACCTGAGTTGCGGCCTGCTTTGAACACAATCGCGTAATCAGAGCAACCTCCGGACACCACTTCGGCATGCATTTCACCTGGTATGCCAGCAACAGCGGATTGACGCATGAGCTCCAAAGCCGCATTGGACGTCAAGATCGTGCCCATCCCCAGATCCCTCGCTTCAATTAGAGCTATCAGCTGAAGTCACCTTGAGCCTGTGGTCATGACAGGGCCCTGTGTAGCAAATGCATTGAGCGCTCAGCAGGATGCCGGTTGCGGCTCACATGCAAATCTGAGCCATGCCCATGGCTGCCAGCAAACCTTCACGCCTGCAGCGATCTCAGCGATGCCGATCCTTCCCCGCAGATTTCAGCGTCTGAAGCAGGTTCTGAACTGCCGGATGACGGATCTCACCGTGCTGGTGGAGCACGTGGAAAAGCCCCATAACCTCTCGGCGATCCTGCGCAGCTGCGATGCCGTGGGGGTTCTGGAAGCCCATGCCGTCAGTTTCAGCGGACGGCCCCGCACCTTCAACAGCACCGCCCAGGGCAGTCAGCGCTGGGTGCCACTGCATGACCATGCCGACATCAGCAGCGCCGTGCGCCACCTCAAGAATCAAGGATTCCGGCTGTATGGCACCAACCTGGGCGTGAACGCTCGCGACTACCACGAATGCGACTTCACTGGCCCCACAGCCTTCGTTCTCGGTGCTGAGAAATGGGGACTGACCGCGGAAGCCACCGCATTGATGGATCAGGCGGTCTTCATTCCGATGCGTGGGATGGTGCAGTCCCTGAATGTGTCGGTGGCCACAGCCACATTGCTGTTTGAGGCCCTCAGGCAGCGTCAGGCGGCTGGGCTCGCACCGCTTCAAGGTGAAGGTATTCCTGCAGAGCGATACACCGACCTGCTGTTTGAGTGGTGCTATCCGGAGGTGGCGGGCTGGTGCCGTGAGCAGGGCCGCAGCTATCCGGCCCTCTCAGAAGACGGTGAAATTCTCGAGCAGCTGCCTCGCACCGCCAAGCTGCACTGCTGAACTCTGAAGCAAGGAGCCGCAGCTCTGCTAACAGGTTCAGAACGGCATCAACACATCCTTGCTGCCTTGCCTGCGCTCCATCACAGGATGGTTTCGACGCGCTGCCGGCAATCGCAGGGCAAACACCAAGGCAAGAAGCTCTAGCGGCAAACTGCGGCCGATGAACAGGACCACGAGCCCCAGCGCAATCGCCAGCATCTGCTCGAGAAGACCGATCACATCATCTGGATTGCTGCGGCCAGACACCCAGAGCGTCACCATCAGCGTCATCAGAGCGAGCGTGGCCCAGAACGGCATGGTCTGATTTGTCCTGCTGGCCTATTTTGCCGCGTCCCGCCCCGTGCTGCTCACCCAGGCTTCGAGACCCTCACCCAGAAACGACAGCCCCAGCACCAGCACAAACATCGCCAGGCCTGGATAGAGAGCGGTCCACCACACACCGGTCGGCACAGCCGCGAGCGCGAGATTGAGATCACTGCCCCATTCCGGCACCGTTTCCGGAAGCCCTAAGCCGAGGAAGCCAAGGCCACCCAGCACCAGCACCGCATCGGCAGCATTGAGCGTGAGCAGCACCGGCACGGAGGTGATCACGTTGCGCAACAGATATCGGCGCAGGATCCAGACCGGTCCGGCACCGAGCGTGCGCGCTGCCTCCACGAACAGCTCCGCCTTCACCTGGGCCGTCTGGTTGCGCACCACCCTGAAGTACTGGGGGATGTACACCACGCACAACGCCGCAGCCGCGTTGGGAACCCCCCGACCCAGCAGAAAGGCCAACACCACCGACAGCAACAACACCGGCAGTGTGTACAGCGTGTCCATCAGCAGCACGAGCAAGCGATCGACGCCTCCCCCCAGGTAGCCACTCACCATGCCCAAGGGCACACCGATCACCAGCGCGGAGGTCACGGCCAGGAGCACCACCTGCAGAGCCACTCCGCTGCCCTGCAAGGTGCGCACGCAAACATCACGCCCGAGCCGATCGGTGCCGCACCAGTGCTCTAACGATGGAGGTGCATAGATGGGATTCTCCAGGCCGGCATTGGGATCCGGCAGCAGGCCAGCGGCCAACAGCACCGGGGTGATCAGGGCCACCAGGCCATAGATCGCCACGATCACCAGGCCCCAGCGGGCCATACGAGCCGAAAGGCTGGGGCGGGCGATGCCCAGGGGCGAGGCGGCAAAACTCACAGTGGAGTGCAGTGCTGATCAAGCGCATTCTTGCCCGACTGTCCGACCAAGAGCAGCATTGGATCATGAACCGTTCCCGCCACTGGCGCTCCCGCCTGACGGGCACCATGCTCGGCCAGTTGCAGCTCGCCACCTACGCCGCGGTGCTGCTCGGCTTCACCGGTGCCACCAGCACAGGGCTGTTGCTGAGCGAACGCAGCCGACTGCGCGTGGGAGAAGCTGAGCTGCTGACAGCATCAGCAGCACTCGCTTTTCAGCTGGAGAGCCAAGTCGATCAGGGCGAAACGCTGATCGTGCAGGAACTTCAGAACCACTCCAGCCTGCGCACCAACCTGTGGCTGGAACAGCCGGACGGGCAGCTGATCACCCCCAGACGAGACCACCGCCCCATCCCAGCGGCTCTTCTGCAAGCCGCCGCAATGGCCAATCCACTGCGGGAGCAAGGCCAGTCGAATCTGATCGTGCTGCAGGAGCGGGAATACCTCACCCTGCTGGACCGCCGCCTGCGCTCTGGGGATCTGCTCTGGAGCAGCACGGAAATCTCCGGCCTGGGCCCTGCTCAGAGCGAATTTCTGGCCTGGATGATCCTGATCTGGGGCAGCGCCCTCAGTGGCTCGTTGCTGCTGGTCAGCCTGTTGGTGAAGCGAATCACCAGACCATTGCAGGAGCTCAGCAGCCGCAGCGCCGAGCTCACTGCCGAAGGCCTGCAAACAGCCGCTCTACCGGTGCCCAGGGGACCACAGGAACTCAGCCAGCTCACCCGCACCTACAACGCCCTCACCGAGCGACTGGCCCAGTCCTGGAGCCAGCAGCGTCAGTTCGTGAGCGCCGTGAGCCATGAATTGCAGGCACCACTGACCCTGGTGTCTGGATCTCTCAAACGCGTGATCCGCAAGGCACCGCAGCTGGAGGCACAGCTGGTTCAGCGTCTTCACGACGCTGAAGAAGAGACGATCGGCATGCAGCAACTGCTCAATGACCTGCTCGACCTTTCACGCAGCGATTCCGGGCGCTTGCAGGTCAAACAGGAGCCGGTGGATCTGCGACCTCTGCTCGAGGAAGTGGTGCGCGCCCAGGGATCGGCCCTGGCCCGTGAACTGACCCTGGAGCTGCCAGCAGAAGGCAGCTCCATCATGGCGCTCGGCGATGCCGCCAGGCTGCGCCAGGTGCTGCTCAACCTGATCGAAAACGCCCACAAGTACTCACCGCCTGAACAGCCCATCCAGCTGCACTTGCGTTCAGGCATCAACAACCTGACGCTTGAGGTGGAAGATCGAGGCATCGGCATTCCCTTGCAGGACCTGGCCTACGTGTTCGATCGCTTTCACCGTGGCGCCAACACCACGGGGCAGAGCGGCAGCGGCGTTGGACTCTCCGTGGTGAAACTGCTGCTGGAAGCGATGGGTGGCAGCATCAAGGTGAGAAGCGAACCCGGCATGGGCAGCTGCTTTCGCATTCAATTGAGGCGAGCCCCTTGATTCCCTACCTGATCCTGGTTTCGCTGCTGGTGCCGGCCAATCTCTGGGCGTCGATCACACCACATCTGCATAGCGATCTGAGCATGCGTGTTCTGCATGGCGTCTCGACGCTGGTGTTGCTGCCTCCCCTGTTCAGCATGTGGCGTCAACGCCGGCAGATTCAACGGCTACCCGCCCTGCTGCTGGCAAGCTTTGCCGTGGTGCTGGTGGTGGTGAACAGCAAGATCACCGCCATGGGCATGGGCGTGCAGTATGGCTGGGTGGATCACCTGTTCCTGGCCATCGCCTGCATGGCCGTGCTGGCTTTCTACCTGCTCAATGAAGCGGAGGATGAACTTCCGGAGCAGGAGACGAGCACCTCCTGAGACCCAGCACAACAACGGCACCACCGCCTTCGGCGTCCTCGATCGACACGCTGCCGGCCATGGGATCCACCAGCGTCTGCACCACGGCCAGCCCGATACCACTACCGGGACTCCCCTCACTGTTACGGCCACGCCGGAAACGCTCGAACACCAACTGCCGTTCTTCCGCGGGGACGCCCGGGCCGTGGTCACGAATCTGCAGGAACACCCTCTCGGCTTGGCAGACGTAGCCAATCTCGACCGGAGAAGCGGGCGGACTGTATTGACAGGCGTTGTTGAACAGATGGACAAGACACTGCAGCACTGCATCACGATCAGCGAAGACCTCGATCAACCGGGGATCAACGCCATCAGCAGGGATCACCACAATCCGCGGCTGTGCCTGTGGCTCGAGCAGCGCAGTGGCCTGCTGAACCAGATCAGCAATGCAAAGAGGCTGACAATCCAGGTTCTGAACGCTGATCTCAGCGCGGGTGATCGTCACCAGATCGGTGACCAGTTGTCCCAACCGGCGGATTTCATCCTCAACAATCAGTAGCTGTCGTTGCTGATCGTCCGTGAGGTTGTCGGCGCGGCGCATCAGCCTGCGGTTGTAGCCACCAATGATGGTGATGGGATTGCGCAGCTCATGGCTCACGCTGCTGGCGAACTGTTGCTGATGGTCCAAGGCCTTGGCAAGACGCTCGCGCAGATCGTTGACAGCAGAAGCCAGAGGCTTCAACTCCAGTGGTTGCTGGTCGGGAGTAAGCGGTTGATGCTGTAGAGGATTGGAGCACAACGTCTCCAACCTGTCGCCAAGGCGCGTTAAAGGCTGCAAGGCACGGTGAATACCACGGCGGCTGAGCAGAACAGACAGCAGCGCTGCCAGAACAGCGGCAAGCAGCAACCATCCGTTCAGTTGACGCTCAAACGCCACCTCGGCCGAGACATCTTCCAGCAGATACAAACGCAAGGGGTTGCCGTTGAGATTCACAACCCTGCTGGTGATCATGTAACTGCTGCTGCGGTTGCGGAACAGCTGAGGCCGGGATTGGTTTTGAGCCAGCCGCTCAGCCCGTTGGCGCAGATCCGCAGAGGGATCCATCAACGCAGCATCACCGGACTTCTGCTCTGCAAAGCTCCCCCACAGCGCCAGACCGGAGCTGGAGAACGTGCCAAACAAGCGTTGCAGCTGCTGAGGTTGCTCAGCAACGGCAACATTGCCGAGCAACAAGCGTTCGGCCCGCTGCATCGTGGTCAGCTGTCGCTGGTTGCGCTGCTGCTGGAACAACTGAACATTCGCCAGCACCAACAAGCCATAGCCCAATAACACCGCTAGCAAAGCGGTGCGCTCCAACCGTCGCCGGATCGACGTTGGTTCAACCCTGGCGCTCACAGTGGCCTCTCTGCAGCAGCAACAGAGGGCGTTAACGGTCTCAAGCCGTCAGGCGGCCAGCCGGCTGCGCAGGACTTGCGGATCCCCGGAACGAGACGGCAACTGCTGTTCGATCTCCAACTCCAGCACAGGCCATTGCGGGTGCGGACGTGCCGTGAATCCTGGGCCGATGTCGTGGGGAAGCGCATCCAGCAGCACCCGATTCTGGAAAGCACCCCGGAGGTTAGGCACGCCATCGAGGCCGTAGGCCGGGCCACAACGCATCAACACCTGCCCGCGCCAGATCGGAGCTGGAGCTGAACCCACCGAATACACGATCGCGCTCTCACCGCGCGCCTGGAGATCGTCAGCCTGGGTTGCTATGGCCAGCACCGGACGGCGACCACGCATGCGGCAAGGCCAACGATTGGAGAGCGGTGGATCGACCATCCAGCCATGGGCCCATCCCAGTTCCTCGCGGATCAGCTCCAGACTGCGGCGTTGTCGCGAGCTTTCACTCAAACGCACGGCCATGGCCCTACCCAGCTGCAGATCGGCGCCGATCAAGCGCAGCAGCAGTGCAAATAGCAGCGTGCCCAGACAGAGTGCCAGCAGCAGCTCCAGCAGCGTGAACCCCCAAGAGCCTTCTGGTTTGCATCGCGCTCGCTTCATCTCAACCCTCCTGAACCCTGGGTTGGCAGAGCGCGCTGCGGGGAGCCTCGCCCAGCGCAGGGAGGTCTCCCTGGTAGGTGCCCACCCTGCTCACACCCAACGGCAAACTCACCACCAGGCAGCGATGCTGATCTAACCGCTCATGGCTGAGCACGGTGGTGCCGCCATCGAGCAGCAAACCGTTGGCCGACACACGAATCAGCTCCGGCAGGTTGGTGTGCAGCTGAATCGGCCCCTGCTCGAAGGCCTCCTGCAAGGCCAGGCCAACTCCTGAACAGGGAGCCAACACAGCCGGCAACTGCTGCTGCTCAGGCTGCTCCCAGGCATCACGAGCAAGGCTGATGCCGCAGGCCTGCTGCGCACGTCTCGCCGCCAGGCGGGCCCGTTCCAGACCCAGCTGCAAGCGCCGGGCCGCCGCATCCAGCTGCAGCCGATCTCGATCAGAAGCCGCATCCGGCACAACCAGTGAGGCGATGATCCCCAGAAGTGCAACCGTAACGATCAGCTCCGCGAGGCTGAAGCCTACGCTGGCACGCCTCATGAGCGGCAGAGCCCATAGGCCGCTGGGCTGACCAGCTGTCGGCGCTGCAACAGCACCTCACCATCGGCGTTCAATGCAGACAGCTCCTGCCAGATGCCGAGTTGCTCGGAATCCACAACCCATTGGCGAGTCATGCCCTGTGGCAACGGCACAGCCTGGTCCAGCGCAACAGCAACAGCACTGGCATCCAGCAGGCATGGATCCAAACCAGGGATCACCAGATTGCGCTCAGCGCCGTGCTGCCTCAGCCAGCGATGGCTGGCCAGCTGCATCAGCTCCAGCTGATCAGCGGTTTGCTGCAGCGTGCGGCTCTGCTGCCAGGTCGCCGTCGCCTGGCTCCAGACGCCAAGGGCCGCACTGCTGCTGCTGGCCAAGAGCATTGATGAGATCAGCACCTCCGGCAGACTCATGACAACGGCTCCGAGCCATCACGTCCGATCAACTGCACAGCACGGATACCCAGGATCTGTGCCCCATCGGCAGCAAGCTCAAGCCTGAAGCTGGCGCGACGACCATCGACGAGGGCCAGGCGCAGATCCCCCGATCCGGAGGCGGGTTGCCAGGACAGCAGTTGCCACGGCTGATCAGCCACGCGGCCTTGCATCAATGCTGCGGGCTCAGCACCGGAGCAACTGTGCTGGCGCAACCCCCAGGTAGCAGAGGGCCATTGCAGCAGGCAGGCCTGCACACCGGTGGCCATGGTCGTGAAGGCCTGGGCGGCTGAGCGCAGCAGATCGGCCGACTGATCCCGCTCCATGGCAGCCTGCAAACGCAAGCGACCCTTGAGGCTGAGGGTGTGAATCGAGGCGCTGCCCAGCAGCAACACGGCGGAAGCGGTCAGTGCCAGGGGAAGAACAAACCCTGACGCCTGCGGCTTCGGCCTGGCAAACAACGACTGGTGAGATTCCAGCAACAACACAGCAGTGCTTCACGACTGTGCCGAGCATTCCCCCGAATACACAGATCCCCCGATCGGGGGAAGCAATTTAAGAATAGGTGTGAAAAGATACAAATGCCCGTTAAATCCGAACAGGCATGGGTAGCTCAGCGGTGGATGCCAGCAGCAGTCGCAGCAGAGTGCTGGTGGTTGATGACGATCCGGAACTGCTGCAGTTTCTGCAGGACGAGTTCAGCCAGCAGGGGTTGAACTGCAGCGGCGCCATCTGCGGCGGCGATGCGCTGCTGAAGCTGAGACAGGAAAGTTTTGATCTGGTGGTGCTCGACTGGACCCTTCCGGATTTCGATGGCACCGAGATCTGCCAGCGTCTGCGCAGCAGTGGCGACACCACGCCTGTGCTGATGCTGACCGCACACGACGATATTGATGACCGGGTGCAGGCACTGGACCTGGGCGTTGACGATTACCTCACCAAACCCTTCGAGCTGAAGGAATTACACGCCCGCGTCCGCGCCCGCTTGCGCCGAGGGCAGTTCGCGAGTTCTGAACGCGCCAGAGACAGCCTCAGCCTTGGCGATCTGCAGATCGACCTGATCGAACGTCGGGTGCAGAGGGAAGACAAAATATTGTCTCTCTCTCAGCGTGAATTCGATCTGCTCGCCTACCTGGTGAAGCACAACAACGAAGTGCAGACCCGGCAACAGATTCTGGAAGGGGTGTGGGGGAAACCGTTTGTGGGCGATCCCAACTCACTGGATGTGTACATGGGATACCTGCGCAAAAAAGTGGAAGCCAAAGGTGAGCCGCAGCTGCTGCACACGGTGCGCGGCGTGGGCTTTATGGCCCGGCTGCCGCAAGCCTGAACCGCAGCTGAACATCAACACCACCACCTGCAGCATCGTTGATCAGCAACTCACCCTGCATGACCTGCATCAACTCGTGCACAAGTGCCAAACCAATACCCATGCCCCGAGTACCAGCAGAATTAACGCCGCGCTTGAAGCGCTGAAGCAGAACGGAACGATCGACTTCTGCGATGCCATCACCCTGGTCGATCACGTGCAAGATCAAGCCATCACAACGCTGCTCTGTTTGCAATCGCACAATCCCCGAGCTGTAGAGAAGAGCATTACGAATCAGTGCTTGCAAACACTGCTGCACCCGCGCTGAATCAGCCCATAGAGCTGGCATTAATTCGCCAGCGGGTTGAGGCAACTGAAGCCGACCGTTGGAATCGGCGGAAAGCGACTCGTAAGCCAGCAGCAACTGATCATCAGGATCGAGTGATTCGTAATCAAGCTGGAGACGACCGGAGTCGATCAGAGCCAGATCACGCAACACCCGTAGCAGATCAGCGATTCGCGCTGCTTCCGCATTGATCAGATCAGCGGAACGCTGGACAGATGCAGGGAGTGCTTCGCGCTGAAGCCGCTGACTGTGGCCGGAGATCACGGTGATCGGCGTGCGCAGTTCATGGGCTACGCCATCTACGAAAGCCCGCTCGCGGCGCCAGGCGGCGGCAAGGCGTTGCTGCAGGTTGTTGAACGCAATGGCGATGGCACGCAATTCCTGCGGCTGCAGCTGGGGATCCAAGAGGTGCTCGCCGAGATTGTCGGCTTCCAGGGTCTGCAGCTGCTGATCGAAATCATCCAGTGGCACCAACAACCCGCGCCGAATCACGGGCCTGAGCAACAGGGCTGTGAACAGGATCGACAATCCTGCGGCTGCAACCAACAGCAACTGCGCCAAACGCTGTTGCTCAAGGGAACTGGTCACGTTCTGCCGAAGCTGCAGCCAGCGTTGTTCTCCACTAGGCAACTGCAGGAGTTGTCGACTGACCAGCCATTGCTGACCAGAAGCATCACGCTGAAGCCTGGGCTTCTGAGCTGAGCCCACCGCCAGTAACGATGCCTCCAGCCCAAAGCTGCGCAAATGGACTGGATCCAACTGCGCGACTCCAGCCTGACGAGCCAACGACTGCACAAGCCGCTCATGCTGCTGGCGGCGCTGCAGGTCAGACAGAGCGCCATTGAGCACCAGCAACACGGAGTAACCGGCCACAACCGTGAGCACCGCAGTGGACTGCAGCCAGGTGCGCAGCGAGGGCAGAGGCTGATAGTTCAAAAGCTCAGAACAACCCTAAGAACGTTCTTAGAGAGCTCTAGCTGTTCTTTCCTCTGCAAGCCAAACAAACGAGAGATGCTGAATTTGTGAGCACGACAAGTGCCAAAACCTTTTACAAACACTGATCCAGTCATGACTACTCTCAACAGCCGGTTACAACTAGCGATGCTGAATCGCAAAAAAACACGTAATGCGATTGAAAAGGGCTTCACTTTGGTGGAGCTAATGATCGTGATTGTGATTGTTGGCGTCTTATCTGCAGTTGCATTACCTAATTTCCTTAATCAACGAGATAAAGCCGAGGCCCAAGCTCTGATTGGATCAATGGCAGCATTCGGGAAACAGTGCGGAGCAAACATGCTTATTGAAGACCCTGCAGATCTTCCAGACGTGCCTGACACGATTAAAATCGACGGGGTTGCTGAGGGAACTAACAAGCCGTGCGACGGATCTGCTGTTGTAGAAATCGAAAATGCGACCGCTTTTGGCAGGCCCACAAATATTGGCGGCGTCAAATGCGGGGAAGATCCAGCAAATGGAGAAGATGAAGACACATGCACTTTAGATGTCGATAACCTAACAGGAAGCGTATCGGGGGAGTGGTCCTAGGCCTAGGGCTAACAAAACCGGGGAGAACAACATCTCCCCACAACCAATAATCCACAGCGAATAAGGCCAATGGAGTCCAGCAAAAAAGGGCTTAAACGAGGATCAGAAGGATTTTCATTACCTGAGATAGTCATTGCCACATGCATCGTTGGTGTCCTTACTGCTGTTGCAATACCAAACTATGTCGGGCAACTCTGCCGGTCAGAAACAACAGAAGCCATATCGAGCGTGAGTTCACTGCAAGCAATCATTTCTGCTTACATCGACGAAACAGGGGTCTACCCAACCAACTGGGACGACCTCAACAGCATCAGCGCCATCATGAGCAGCGATGGGGAAATGACCGGAGAATTTACAAAAAAATGGATACTGCCCAGTGAACATTACGAGATCATAGTGGGCGGACCAGCAAGTTCGACATACAGCATCACGGGAGCCCCTAAAGATGGATGTCCAAATAGAGACATCAAAGCTTGCTTAAACGCGAGCACGGGGGCCAGCAAAATCAGCAAAGGAGACGGAAAAACGAATGCAATAGATGTCGTTTGCACCTAAATCATGAAAAGCGGAATTTTTAAAATCCGACATTCATCATCACCACCCATTCAAGAGCAAGGAATGGCCATGGTGATGGCCTTATTGATGGGAACCGTGTTACTCGCTGGGACAAGCGGTCTGATGATTCGCCAGATGATGGCCAGAAAACTTGGAGCTGCAGAGAGTTACAACCAGTTAGCCGAATCTGCAGCATTGAATGGCCTCAATCGCATCATCAGTGACCTGAACAAAGATGATCGCGATAATTACACAGGCTTCCTGCTCACACTTCGCAACGACTCACAGCAATGGGGCTGGGCGAATCCTAATGCCCCAGCCACAGACACATCGCCAAGCACTCAACTGGTTGAACTGTGCACCCCAGTCGAGAGATTCATCAATGCCTATCCCCGAGGCACAAGCGAAGAACCGGAAATCATTCCAATCAACACAAGCAACATCCGAGCCGATGGTGTTGATGGGGACATCGAAGTTGGCTACCGCCTACGCAGCTACAACACCACAGCAACGAGCGGCAATGGCGAAGGTAGTTTCTACGTCGAAGGCATTGTCAAGCGTGGAGACACACTCCTGTCACGAGCGTTGCTCAAACGTGCGCTCTACGTCAATTCGAGGGTAGTAGGGGCTGGAGACTGGGCCGTTATCAGTGGTCATAACCTACGACTCAACAACACCAGCATTGACGGACCTGGATATATTTTTTACTTAACCAAATCACCTGATAATTATTCTGCTGATCAATACTCAGCGAGTTGTTTTGACTCACTTCTTGCAGATGTCGGAGCCACTAACCCAGACCTCAGCGGAGCAGACAGCGACAATCAGATCTGGCCAATTAATATTGATGAAACCAAGCGTGGCATCAGTGGTCTTCCGCCTGCGAATCTATTTGAAAAAGATCGCATCAACGACACAACATCGGATTCCGATGGAGACACAATTCGAATCTGGAGTTTTGACGACAGTCCACCAGCCCCAGGCGATCGCGATGGCGATGATCTCAACGACATCGATCCATTGACCGGCGAAGAGATCTTATATCCACCACTCCCATGCGGTGAAGTGATCTGCGTTCGTGATGCAGATCAAACGAATGCAAGCGACTTTCGAACCCTTTCAGAAGAAGGAATTAATCTAGACCAGAGCGGCGGAAAGATAAAATTAACAAAAAACATTCTATGCAATAATTCGAACAACTTTGACTGCCATGTCCATCTTGACCACGTCAGGCTGAGTAGTACAAAGTTGCATTTTGAACCATCAGAGTCGGGCGCAATCGTTCTGCATCTGGATCAACCAGTGAGCTATCCCAACAACCTGAATCTGAATCAAGCCATTCACTTATCTGGATCAGCGGAGCTGTGTGCTGCCACAAGCAATAATTGCAGCACCAAGCCAGAACAACTCGTAATTATGGCGGCAAGCGGAGAAGCACCTGCAACAAATGCCTGCTACCGCACTGCACAATCAGTGGTCTTCACAGGAGAAACCTTACCGTATGCATTGCTCTACTTACCAACAGGAATCGTACGACCGAATAACGCCACACTCACAGGGCTGGTTTGGGCTAGCAGCATCTGCGTCGTCAAGGATGAGGACGCATTAGCAGATGAAGACACATCAACGCCAAGCTTTGATTTAACAACAGAACAGAATGGGATTTCAGTGGTACAAAGCGCCAACACCCACTGGGGCTGGACAGAACGTTTTAATTATCCAGGCTATGGGCGCAAGGTCACCCGCGCGATTCGTGGCACCAGTCTTGACGTCTTTGAACGCTGGTAAACAAATAACAAGAAAATATTCTCATGAAAAACTCAGACGCACCACATCAAACTCACTTGATCGCTTAGACCAATTGTCATCAGTGAAGTGTTTCGACAGACGAAAATAGAGAAGGAGGATTTCAGACAGCGGTTACTTTTCGGCACGCACCCTGTCGAATGATTCAGAGAAGGCTCATTCAGACACCATGAAGCAGCCATCAACTCTAAAAACATGCAGGTCTCTCAAAAGAGATTCTTCAGCGGCTGGATTCACGGTGATCGAGACTCTCGTCGCTGGTCTTGTGATCGCAGCCGTGATGACAGCTGTCGGCCGTCTGAGCGTTGCAGGCATGGCCGCCAGCCAAAATCAGTCAGCAAGGAATAGCATTGAAGCTGCAATTAATGATCACATTCAACTCCTGCAAATGCAGGATTCATATCTGACACAGGAAGCGATTACGAGTACTGCGGGGCTCAATAGCTCAATGGAGTCTGCTTGCGCCTCTCCAAGCACCTTCTTAAAAGATCATCTGCAAAAGCCAGAAGTCGCGGGAGTCGTTGAGCATCCGGCCGTACAACTCGAATGGAATGTCGACAATCCATATCTGTTAGTGGTAACCCACAGCTTCGAAGCACCTGAAACGTCCATCGGCTTGGAAAAACGCATTACAGAGCTGAATCCAAATTTTTCATCACAATGCTATGACCTGCAATAACAGCAAACAACAAGGATTTAGCCTCGTTGAAATGATTGTCGCTCTCGCGATTCTAAGCACTGCAACAGCAGTCACCGTTCCGATCGTTGCTCGAAATCGCTGGCAAGTTGACGTAGACCGTTATGCATCACAACTCGAGTCAGGCATTTATGGCTTACGGGCCAAACTCGGTTCACGCAAAACAAGCTGTTCCATGATATTTCCTGCTGCAAACAGCTTTAGGACACCGGATACCATCACAGAATTTAGCCAAAGTAAAAACACTACAGATTTTAAGTGTTGCGACTCCGAAATCAGCCAGTTGATCGACGACCCTAGATGTATAGAAGGATATGACGGGAACAAGCTCAGTGAAATCACGGGAAGGCCTCTCGACAACTTAAGGCTGGTGCAAAAAGAATCCGCGCCAGAATCGCAACATGTCAGAGTTGCGGTCAGCACAAGGGACTTTGGCTTTACCCCACCTGGAACAACTGCAAATGCAGGAACGCTGACCTTTTTGATTTGCCATCAAAAAGCTCTATCCAAAGGCAATCCCACAAACTGCATCCCTGATCAAGAGAGACTCAGCATTCGCTGTGTACAGATTGATGGAACTGGCGCTATTGAGCGTGGCACCTGGATCAACGACACAAGCAGTGCAGGTTCGAGCAATGGTCGTTGCCAAGCAACATAAGCTTGACTATCAGCGATCTCTCAGATCAAATTCAGCGATAACAAATTCATGAGCCCTAACAGGATGACAAATTGAAGGGAAGATCAAAAAGCTGGTAAAAAGAACATGCTTTTAATCTCACCAAATAACAAGCGTTTACACAAGAGATCAAAGGGGTTCACGATCCCGGAGTTGATGGTAGGCGTTGTCTCAGGAACACTGATTATGGGTGCTTCCTCCATGGCCTTGCGCTCAACACAAACACTGATCTCTGAAGGACAAGGGAAAGCAACGCTGCGCCAAAATACGACCAATGGCCTTCGGTTAATGCGCTCAGAGGTTGAGCGCAGCATGAATCTCTTGGTCACGCGAACGGATGCCGCTGAAGGAGACGATCCAGAGATGGATCTGATGAGCAATCATGCAGATGTGGTCAGGCTCTGCAAAACCAATGCAGGCAGCCAAGGGTTTCAGCCGATATTTGGCATCAATATGGTCGAACTTGAAGAACCTGTGATCTATGGCGTCAGTCTGAGTAGTAACCAACGCGGCTATTCGATTTTGAGGTGCGGCGCTTCACTGAATATGGATGGAACCTATCAGGGGAGCAAATCAGCCTCCAGTGAGGCAACCAGTTCTGAAGAGACTGTTGAATCGCCGATGTTTATCAGTCGCGTCCTTGATGATATTGGAACAATCCCTTGCAGAGTTGACGACTTGGCAGAAGACGAAGGCTGTCCCGCTGGGCAGCCGCTAGCCGATGTTCTCGAACAATCGGAATTCACATTCACGCAGGGAAAAACACCAGCAAGAACCTTTCAGCAGCCAGCCATTCGAGTCCAAACTGACATCAACACCAAGCTCGTTAAGTTTATTGACCCTTATACCCTGGACGATTCCAACACAGAGGACCCATACCAAATTTCGGCAAGTTATTTAGAAAAGACTTCAGACGTTAAATCCAGTACCAAACAAGACCTTCACTTTGCAGCTTTTGCAAGAGCCGACAAGAGAGTGCGCTATGGGTTTAACAACACCAACGGCAATCAAGGAGATGGCTATAGCGGTGGTGCTTTTTTCCAAAACATCACCAGCCGCAATGTTCGTTTCATCCTGGATGGATCAGGCTCAATGAGTGCCTGTGTGGCCTGGAGTGGCGAATATGGCAATTCTTGGAGACGCTTCTATGACCCTAACAAGGGGTGGTTTTATTCCAGAGAAATCTGCAGTTTCACCAGGATGGAGGCACTGCAACATGAAATGATTGACATCATTAACAATTTACCTGATGCAACCAAGATGGGGCTTGCTGCCTTCAGCACAGAAGGACAGCGAAACGACAAGACATGGGAGCTAAGTGAAGACAATTTGGTGGAACTTGGGCCACCTGATTCAGAAACACGCCAGTCTGCGATTGATTTTGTCCTCAGCCTCAGCAGCGGCAATCCCGGCTCTTGGGGTGGCACTATGCCATGGAACAGCCTTGATCAAGCTTTTGAAGACGGCGTCACCGACACCGTCTACTTCCTCTCTGACGGCAAACCTAATTATGACCAAAACTCAGACTATTGGAATAGTAGTGACTACGAAACAGTTGCTGATTACTACGCCGGACTAAACGCTTCCCGGGTGACCAATGGCAACCTTTCAGTCAAAATCAATTCCACGAGTGTTGGTCTTGACTCCGAATGGATGCAATTACTCTCAAGCAAAACCTCAGGTGAATACATCAAAGTAGATGACATGTAAATCACAGTGAATCTGTAACCAGGTTCACTGTGATGCAAAGAGATTTCAAGGGCTCTGGTTTAACTTCAACACCGCCATAAATGCCTCTTGGGGCACATCCACCTTGCCCATGGCTTTCATTCGCTTTTTACCTTTGGCCTGCTTCTTCAGCAGTTTCTTTTTGCGTGAGATGTCACCGCCGTAGCACTTGGCTAACACGTCTTTACGCATGGCGCTGATGCTGGTGGAAGCAATGATGCGACTACCAATCGAGGCCTGCAGGGGAATCTTGAACTGCTGGCGGGGAATCAGCTCCTTGAGCTTTTCCACCAAACCCTTACCCACGTTGTAGGCCTTATCACGGTGCACGATCGTAGTGAGTGGATCAGCCCGTTCACCATTGATCAACACATCCAGGCGCACCAGTTCGTTTTTGCGATATCCGATCAGGTGATATTCCATCGAGGCATAGCCCTGGGTGCGCGTCTTCATCTGATCGAAGAAGTCGGTCACCACTTCTGCCAGCGGTAGTTCATAGATCAACGTCACCCGGTCGGTGGTGATGTACCTCATATCGACATACTCACCACGGCGCTCCTGGCAAAGCCCCATCAGCGCACCGTTGTAGTCGTTGGGTGCATAGATCTCCATGCGCACGTAGGGCTCTTCGATCGATTCACGCTGCTGCGGATCAGGGAGCGTGGCGGGGTTGTCCACCATCTCTTCAGAGCCATCGATCATGTTCACCTGATAGATCACCGATGGTGCGGTGACGATCAGATCCAGACCGTATTCGCGCTCCAGACGCTCCTGCACAATCTCCATGTGCAGCAGACCGAGAAAGCCGCAGCGGAACCCGAAACCCATGGCACTGCTGGTTTCAGGTTCAAATTTCAAGGCAGCGTCTGAGAGCTGCAACTTGTCGAGGGCTTCACGCAGATCGGGATACTGATCAGCCTCTGTTGGGAACAGTCCGCAGAACACCATCGGCTTGGCCTCGGTGTACCCGGGCAGCGGTTCATCGGCCGGTGCATTCAGCAGGGTGATCGTGTCGCCGACGCGGGCATCAGCCACGGCCTTGATCGATGCGGCCAGATAGCCCACCTCACCGGCATGCAGCTCATCCACCTTGCGCTGGTCGGGCGCCATCACGCCCACTTCATCCAGCTCGTAGATCTTCTTGCTTTCCATCAGCAGGACTTTGTCCTTGCAGTTGATCCGGCCGCTCATCACCCGGAAATACACAATCACCCCCCGGTAGGGGTCGTAATAGGAATCGAAAATCAGCGCCTTGGTGGATTCATCCACCGCATCCGCCGGTGGCGGCACCCTGTCCACCACCTCCTGAAGGATCTCAGGCACCCCGAGACCTGTCTTGGCTGAACAGGGAATCGCATTGCTGCAATCGAGCCCGATGATTGCTTCGATCTCTTCCTTGATGCGATCAGGATCCGCGCCGGGCAGATCGATCTTGTTCAGCACCGGGATGATCTCCAGATCGTTCTCCAGGGCCAGATACACATTGGCCAGCGTCTGAGCCTCCACACCCTGGCTGGCATCCACCACCAGCAGCGCTCCCTCACAGGCCTGCAGGCTGCGGCTCACCTCATAGGAGAAGTCCACATGGCCAGGGGTGTCAATCAGATTGAGGGTGTAGGTCTCTCCATCAGCAGCGGTGTACTTCATCCGCGCCGCCTGAAGCTTGATCGTGATGCCACGCTCACGTTCAAGGTCCATGTTGTCCAGGAACTGCTCCTGCATGTCCCTGTTTGCCACTGTGCCCGTGTCCTGCAGCAAACGGTCAGCCAGCGTCGACTTGCCATGGTCGATGTGGGCAATAATGCAGAAATTACGGATCCGTGAGACGGGTGCGTCGGTCATGCGGTTGGCGGAATCCCGTCGAGGGCTGATCAAGGCGTTGATTCAATCCTAGGGAGCAACGATCAGCAGCAAGACAGCCTGATCAGGATGAACGCTCAGCTCCGGTGGACCTGCAGCTGGATCCTGGCCAGAGAGCGGCGGGCCACAACGGAGTTTTCTATCTCAAAGGAGGCAAAATGCTCCAGATGAAGGCACTGACCGGCCACCACATCAGCGCGATCCAAGTGAAAGCCGATCTCAGCGATCTGCGTTCTCAGAAAATCTCAGATCTCTGTCAGATCAGACATCGTGTCGAGCGCCTGATGCCCCCGCGAACGTCTCCGCTTCGTAGCTAATCATGCGAGCGACTTGGCATTCATGGTTGCTAAAGAAAGTCCAAACCACAACGGAAGCCATGGCTCCCAATGGTCTGCCAAACCGATGAGAGTTTCTTTCATGAAAGTTGAATAGTGTATTCCCCTGGTTTGCAACCGATGAATTCGCCCTGGTTGTTGCTGCTGCTGGCCATCACAGCTGAGGTGATCGGCACCTCTTGCCTCAAGCTCTCGCAGGGCTTCAGTCGACCCGTTCCCACCCTGGTGGTGCTGTCGGCTTATGCCATTTCGATGACATTGATGTCACGGGTGGTGCAAGTGCTCCCCATGGGCCTCACCTACGCGCTCTGGAGTGGCATCGGAATCGTGGCGATCGTGATGATTGGCCTGCTCCTCTATCACCAGGTGCCGACCCAGGGTCAGCTGATGGGCATGGCCCTGATCACAGCCGGCGTAATCACCGTGAACCTCAGCGGGAACCACGGTTGATCACACCTCAGCAACCGAAGCACTGACGGACACCCAAGGCCTGGCTAGGGAAAGATCATTGCCTAGGTGGGCTATGGGCTATCGCACAGATTTCGGCCGGGATCACCAACGCCCGCTGGCGGTGTTCGCCTCACCGGGACGGTACGTCCAGGGTCCCGGTGCCACCTGGGAACTGGGCACAGAGCTGAAACGCCTGGGCCTGAGTGGACCGGTGCTGTTCATCGCTGGTGGCACGGCCCGCAGAACGCTGGCTTCGATCTGGAAGGAAACACTGCCGCCTGTCGGCATCACACCGGTGGTTGAAGCCTTCGGTGGCGAATGCAGCGACCAGGAGATCAGCCGTTTGGTCGGCCTGGCAGCAACGCAGCCATTCTCAGCCGTCGTCGGCGCTGGTGGTGGCAAAACCTCCGACACAGCGAGGGCCGTCGCCGATGAGCTGGATCTGCCGGTGGTGATCACCCCCACCCTGGCGAGTACCGATTCGCCGTGCAGTGCCCTCTCGGTGATTTACACCAATGGCGGAGGGGTGCAGGGCTTCCGCTTTTACAACCGCCATCCGCTGCTGCTGCTTGTTGACACGGAGGTTGTGGCCAAGGCGCCGAAGCGGCAACTGGTCGCTGGCTTCGGAGATGCCCTGGCCACCTGGTTTGAAGCCCGAAGCTGCCGGCAAAGCCACAGCTGCAATGTGGTTGGGGGCTACCCGACCACCACGGCCACAGCCCTGGCGAAGCTGTGCTGCGACATTCTTTTGGCCGATGGGCCTGCCGCCTGCTCCGCCGTGGATTCGCAGGTCACCACCCCCGCTCTCGAGCGCATTGTGGAAGCGAACAATCTGCTTTCCGGGCTTGGCTTTGAAAGTGGTGGACTGGCACTTGCCCATGCCGTTCACAACGGCATCAGCGAGATCCCCGCAAGCCACGCGATGCTTCATGGGGAGAAGGTCGCCTTCGGACTGCACACCCAACTAGTGATGGAAGGCCAGCCACAGTCGGAGATCCAAGAGATCTTCAGCTACTGCCAATCCGTGGGACTGCCCACCACGCTGCAGCAGATCGGGATCAACCCCGACGACGACGAGGCCATCCAGCAGATTGCGCAACGGACGGTGATCCCAGGCGAAAGCAGCCATAACGAGCCTTTCGAAGTCACCGCCGCAGCGGTGGCGGCTGCTATCCGGGCAGCTGATCAACAGGGGCGTGCCTATATCAACTGATACCGGCGGTCACAGGAGGTGACATCGATATGGGAAGGTCATCAGCACGCTGAACCTCCTCGCCTGTGCCGCGCTTTCGCCGATTCCTGCTGATTGCAGCTGTGATTGCCGTGCTGGCCGTGCTGTTTCAGATCATCAGGGCGAATGGCCTTTGGCCAACCCGGGAAGAAATCGAACTGCAGGTGAAGACCCTCGGGATCTGGGGGCCCCTGGCACTGTTTTCGCTGCGTGGTGTGAGCATTGTGCTGCCTGCACTGCCCAGTACGGTTTTTTCACTTGTAGCCGGAGCAGTTCTTGGCTTTCGCTCAGGCTTCATCACCATTGTGATCGCCGATCTGATCTTCTGCCAGGCAGCCTTTCTACTGGCCCGTAACTACGGGCGAGACCCTGTCCGGAAGCTGGTGGGAGATCGGGCAATGGGCATCATCGAAGGATTCAATCGCAATCAACTGGAAGGCAATCCCTTTCTTCTCAGCGGGCTGATGATGACAGGGTTATTTGATTTCGTCTGCTACGCAGTCGGACTGGGGGGCACTCGCTGGCGAGCATTCATCCTGCCGTTGCTCTTCAGCGTGATTGTGAGTGACGCTCCGATCGTGGCTCTTGGCGCCGGCATCTTCAGCGACAACAACAGCAAACTGTTGATCGGCGCGGCGGTTTTTGGAGTGTTTGGCCTGGCCGTCATCGCAGGCTGGGTCAAGAAGCGCATGCGCAAACAGGCGAGTTCAGACACGTAGACCCAGCAGCCCGTCACTGCGCTCCCTTGTGCGTGCGAGCAGCTCCGGATCGCTGTTGAGATCCTGGCGGTAGCTGGGAATCAGCTGATGGAGTCGCTCTTGCCAGGGCTGCGTAGCCAGCTTTGTAGCAAAGCAACGCTCCAGCACCTCCACCATGATCTGCACGGAGGTGCTGGCTCCAGGAGAGGCACCCAGCAGAGCGGCCAGGGATCCATCCGCTGCACTGACCACTTCGGTGCCCATCTGCAGGCGACCACCATCAGGCGTGCATTTGATGATCTGCACCCGTTGACCGGCCACCGAAAGGCTCCAGTCATCCGCATTGGCCTCAGGCAAAAATGCCCGCAATGCCTCCATCCGATCGGCCTCGCTCTGGCGCAGCTGATTGATCAGATACTTCACCAGAGGCAGGTTGTTCACTCCCACTTGCAGCATCGGCAGCAGGTTGGTGGGACGCACCGACAGCGGCAGATCCATCAGCGAACCGGTCTTGAGAAATTTGCTGCTGAATCCGGCATAGGGACCGAACAGCAGGGATCGCTTGCCGTCAATCCAGCGGGTATCAAGATGGGGCACCGACATCGGCGGTGCGCCCACCTTCGCCTTGCCATACACCTTGGCGTGGTGACGCTCCACCAGAGCTGGCTCGCCGCACACCAGCCATTGGCCGCTCACGGGAAAGCCGGCATAGTCGGCGGCCTCGGGGATGCCACTGCTCTGCAGCAGGGGCAGGGCACCACCACCGGCGCCAAGAAACACAAACGGAGCCTGCACCTTGCGACGGCCCGACGGACCGCGCAAATCAAGCTGCCAGTCACAGCAGGTCATCGACTCCGTCAGCGGTCGCTTGAGTCCCTGCACTGAGGTGCCATACATCACCTGAAGAGCGCCCGCTGTCTGCAGCGGCAGCAGCAGTGCCCTGGTCAGAGCACCGAAGTCGAGATCGAGTCCACGCTCAATACGAGTGGCTGCAATCTGTTGACCAGGCCGACGTCCTGCCATCACCAAAGGCATCCAGTCGCCGATCTGCCCGGCATCCGTGCTCCAGTGCATGGCGGCGAAGGCCGGCAGCGCACTCAACTGACGATGCCGCTGCTGAAGAAACGCCACATCCTCCTGTCCCCAGACAAAACTGAGATGGGGCACCTGGTGAAGAAAGCTGCCTGGGTCTAGAACTCCCCGTTCTGTGAGGGAGGCCCAGAACTCCAGACTTCGCTCGAACGCTGCATTGATCGCCAGTGCTTTCTCAGTGGACACCGTCCCGTCGGCCTGCTGGGGGGTGTAGTTGAGCTCACAGTTGGCGGCATGGCCGGTGCCGGCGTTATTGACCGCTGCACTGCTCTCCAGAGCGGATGCCTCGAGACGCTCCACCAGCAGCAGGCGCATCTCCGGGTCGAGGGCATGCAGCAACGAAGCCAGGGTGGAACTCATCATTCCCGCACCCACCAGCACGGCGTCGTAACGATCCATCGCGTGAGCTGATCCTGCTTCTCAAGGGTATGAATCCATTCGGACACGTGCCTGCCTACCCTGAGCGAAAGCACTTACCCCCCATACGGCCATGAGCACCGAAACGCTGCCGCTCACTCAAGACAACGTGGAAAAGGTGCTCGATGAGCTACGCCCGTTCCTGATGGCCGATGGTGGCAACGTGGAAGTGGTCGAAATCGATGGACCGGTGGTCAAAGTGCGATTGCAGGGTGCCTGCGGCAGCTGCCCCAGCAGCACCATGACCCTGAAAATGGGAATCGAGCGCAAAATGCGCGAATGCATTCCTGAAGTCAGTGAAGTGGTTCAGGTTCTCTGATTCGGTCCGGCCACTGACAGGCTCAACTCGAAAAGCCATCCTGAAGACATCAGTGCAGGCGCGAGCAGCTGTCGATGCGGAGGTTGCCCCGTCCACGCCCGCTCGTGTTGGTGCTGCTGGCAGCACTCACAATCGTTCTGATGCTGTGCGGACGAGGCCTGATCGGCCAGGGGCCCTCCAAGGTGCTCGATCGCGATGCTGTCACGGCGGTGATGGAGGGTCCCTCAGGCTTGGAAGAGGTCCAGCTCTCGGAAGATCTGGTGCGCAAGCATCCGTTCATCTACGCCGGAATCCATCTCGACAAGATCTATGAGCTGAATCTGAACTCACGCACCTTCACAGCCGATGGTGAGATCTGGCTGGAGTGGCTGCCTGAGGTGGAAGCGCTGCTGCAGAAACATGGCGACGAACCTGCCGACCTGATTGCACTCGCCAACCGCATCGAAACGTGGGACTCCACCTTCGAACCCTCAACAGATACACCACGGGAGCTTTCCGGTGGCAGGCGTCAGCAGCTCTATCACTTCTCGAGCCGCTTTTACGACGATGAAGTCGACTTCCGCCGTGATCCATTCGACAGGTTGCGGCTGCCGGTGATCGTGGAGCTCAAACCGATGTGGACCTCGCAGAAATACGCCGACCTGCGGTTGCTGCCCGAACCGAGTGATGACAACCTTGTGGGAGAGCTGGGCACGCTGAGCGGCTATCAACTCGAAAGTTCCAGCTTCACACCCTATCTGCGACGCACAAGCAACCGGCGGGGCACCTGGTATCGGCCGCACATGAGCCAGGTGCGACTGGAAGTGGTCTACCAGTCAAATCTCTGGCCTGGAATCGTCAACTGGGTCATCCCGCTGATGATCATCAACTCGATTGTGTTGATGGCTCCTTCGGTTGAGGGAACACTGTCCGATGTGCGCCTGGCCATCCCATCCACGGCAATGCTCACACTGATCTTTTTGCAGCAGTCGTATCACTCCTCGCTGCCGAAACTGCCCTACACCACCTTTCTCGATGATCTGTTCACTGCCAGTTATCTGATCGCCATGGTCCTGTTCGCTCTCTTCACGTGGGGATACAACACCTATGCCGCCGCGCCCGACGATCAGAAGCTCGAAACCATGCGGCGGATCAACCGAGCTGACATGCGTTTTCAGATCATCTCAGCCGCTGCGCTGGTGCTGACCGCCCTGGTCAGCTGGGGAAGTCGATGAAGCGGAAGAAGCTCTTCCCACTGCTGATCACTCTGCTGATCAGCGGTTGCACTCAAGGCGGATCCAAGACCGACAAAAACGTGGTGCGCGTGGGCCTGCTCCATTCCCGCAGCGGAACCATGGCCTTGTCGGAAAACACGGTTGCCGAAGCCGAACGACTGGCGATCGAGGACATCAACGCCAGCGGCGGGCTGACGATCAATGGTCAACGCGTGCTGATCCAGCCGGTCGAGGAAGACGGCATGTCCGATCCGGACACCTTTGCCCGCCAGGCCAAACAGTTACTGGATGAACAACAGGTGGTGGCCATCTTCGGAGGCTGGACCTCGGCCAGTCGCAAAGCGATGCTGCCCGTTCTGGAGGCACGCAATGCGCTGCTGTTTTACCCGGTGCAGTACGAAGGTCAGGAGTGCTCACCTTATGTGGTGTACGGCGGCTCGGTTCCCAATCAGCAATCAGAGCCCGCCCTGAGCTGGATGCTGGCCAATCGCAGCAAACGCGTCCTGCTGATCGGCTCGGACTACGTCTATCCCCGCACCGCCAATCGCATCATGCGCGCCCAAGTGCAGCGAGAAGGTGGAACCGTGCTCGCTGAGCTTTATCTCCCGCTCGGCAGTGCTGAGGTGAACCCATTGGTCGAGAGCATTCGACAAGCCAGTGCAGGTGGGCCTGTCGTTGTGATCAACACGCTCAACGGCGACAGCAACCTCGCCTTCTTTGAGCAGCTCTTTCGCAACGGCCTCATTGGCCCGCAAGCGGTCGATAACGGGGTATCACTCCTGAGCCTGTCCGTCTCGGAAGAAGAGGCTCTGGCGATCGGCACCAACAAAACCTCGGGAACCTATGCCAGCTGGAGCTATTTCCAATCGCTGGCTGGTGACGCCTCCACAACATTCGCGCAGCGCTTTCGTCGTCGCTATGGATTTCACCGGGTGATCAACGACCCCGCTGAAGCGGCCTACAGCCTTGTGCATCTCTGGGCTCGCGCCGCCGAACGTGCCGGCAGCACTGATCCCAAAGACGTACGTCAGCAGCTGATCGGAACCAGCTACGAGGCTCCGCAGGGCTTGCTGACCATCACCGCAAGTCAACATCTGAACAAGCGCTCCCTGCTGGGCCAGGCCGACGACACTGGCAACTTCAAGGTGGTGAAGGATTTCGGAGTGATTGAACCCCAGCCCTGGAATCCGGATCATCCGGATTCAGTGGGTCAGGCTTGTGATCAACGCAGTAACCCGTCCCCTTAAGGCTCGGACGCGGGTGGGAGAGGTGCTGGCGGCGGACAGCTGCGGGCCTCGAAATTGCAGGCATAGATCGTCGACTTCTGCCAGCTCAGTGGAATCTCGAGCAGGTCGCGGGTCCCCGTGATGCCCTGGACCACGAACAACAGGGCCGCGAGCACATTGGCCGTGACATGAAGACGGCGCAGGCGCAGGTTGCGCAGAATCTCCGGCCGTGCACCGAGAGAAAACAGCATCAGACCCACAACGGCGACGCCCGACCAGTAATGGGACTGCCAGAACCCCGAAGAGAGCGGGTCATCGGACACTCTCCAGACTTCCGGCTGAGCTCCCAGGCCGAGAACACCAGCCCAGGTGATCACAACGAAGGCAAGCCGCAGGCCAGGGGCCTTGGCAATCCACAGTGCCCCAAGACTGAGCAGGGTTCCGATCAGCACCAGCAGAAGTGTGAAAGCACGACGCCAACCGCCTTGAAACTGATCCAGAGGCGCATGCGTAGCGATGGCCACGATCAGCGCCACAATCACCAGAACCACCACACCCGCGGCAAGCCAGCGTCCGAGATCGCTGTGATCACGCCCCACGGTCGGAGGCGGTTTCGCGGTCTTCAGCCGCCGGGATCGTGTCTGCACCGACAGTCGTATCACGATCCCGGTGAGGGGGTAGATCAACACCACCGCCAACACCGGATGAACAATCCAGAGCCAGTCCACCAGGGCCATCGGTGATACCAACCCAGCCGACAAACGCAACGTAGCCATGGTCTGAGTGAACACCTCGAAGTTGCGCCAAGTCTTGAAATTCGCGAAGGACACGGTGGGGCTCGCCTGATGCAGCTCTCAGATCAACCACGTCTGAAGCAGCCTGAGAAGACAGCAATGCCTGAGCTGAACAGCGATCATGGGGTCAGGTCCCCATCCCCAATGCTTAGAGAACGCTGCCCCGCACTCGCCAACAAGACCTACTTCAACTACGGCGGGCAGGGTCCCCTGCCAACGCCCTCGCTGGATGCCATCACCACGAGCTGGAAACGCATCCAGGAACTCGGCCCCTTCACCACCGACATCTGGCCTTACATCAGTGCGGAGGTGAACAGCACTCGCGGGCGTCTGGCCCGGTTGTGCAATGTGCCAGCACATCGACTCGCCCTCAGCGAGAACGTGACCACGGGTTGTGTGCTGCCGCTCTGGGGCCTTCCGCTGAACAGCGGCGACCACATCCTGATCAGCGACAGTGAACACCCTGGCGTTGTGGCCGCATGCCATGAACTGGCTCGCCGCCTTCAGCTTCAGGTTCACGTGCTGCCGGTGAAGCAACTCAGGTGCGGAGGTGATGAGCAGGCCCGCACCGATCGCGAAGTGCTTGCTGCACTTGAGCAAAAGCTCACCAGTCGAACCCGCCTGGTGGTGTTGTCCCATCTGCTGTGGAACACCGGTCAACAGATGCCGATCGCAGCTGTGGCGTCACAACTGCAACAGCACCCTGCAAAGCCTTATCTCCTTGTTGATGCAGCACAGAGCGTCGGCCAGATCCCCGTTGCGGAGGCGGCACAAGCGGCTGATATCTATGCCTTCACGGGACATAAGTGGTGCTGTGGGCCGGAGGGGCTGGGTGGGGTGGCGCTCTCGGAGCGCATGCTCTCCGAGACGCATCCCACCGTGATCGGCTGGCGCAGCCTTCAGGACGAGACTCGGGCTGTGGCTGATGATCCAGACCCCTTCCATCACGACAGCCGTCGCTTCGAGGTGGCCACCAGCTGCGTGCCGTTGATGGCTGGCTTGCGCTGCTCGCTTGACCTGCTGGAACAGGAGGGCTCCGATCACGATCGACTCGTGTACATCCGCACGCTGAGCGAACAGCTCTGGCACAACCTTCAGTTGATCCCTGGGGTCTCACCACTGCTTGACGGCCCGCCGCCGGCTGGTCTCGTGAGTTTTCAGATGCACCCTGAGACCGCAGGAGTCACACCATCTGAGGTGGTGAAAGCACTCGGTGCGGAACAGATCTGGATCCGATATCTGGCAGATCCCATCTGCCTGCGTGCCTGCACCCATGTCTGCACAAGTCAGAACGAGCTGGCGCAGCTCAGCGATCAGATTCGAAGCCTGTCAGCAATGGATAGCTAGTTCCAGGAGCGCAGCGCTTTCTCAGCTTCTTCCCGGTCATCGAAATGCAGCTTCTGAGTTCCGACGATCTGATAGTCCTCATGCCCTTTACCAGCGATCAAGACAAGATCGCCGGGTCCTGCCTGAGCAATCGCCTGAGCGATCGCGATCGCTCGGTCAACTTCCACCTGGTAGTCGATGCCTGAAGAAAGCCCCGCCACCACATCGTCGAGAATGCGCTGAGGATCCTCCGTGCGTGGATTGTCGGATGTGACCACAACGCGATCAGCCAGCTCTGCAGCAATCGCGGCCATCTGAGGACGCTTGCCCCGATCGCGGTCTCCACCGCAGCCAAACACACATACCAGCTGTCCATCCACAAAGGGGCGACTGGCCTCAAGAGCGCTGCGCAGGCCGTCCGGGGTGTGGGCGTAATCGACCACTACCGCTGGGAGCTGATCTGAGGGAGGGGAGGAGGGCAGCACCCGCTCCATCCGACCAGGCACACCACGGAAATGCGGAAGGGCCTTTAACAACAACGGCAGTGGCAGGTCCTGCTGAAGCAGAGAGCCGATGGCCTGCATCACATTCATCAAATTAAAGCGACCGACCAGAGGCGAATGAAAACGTCCTTCGCCTCGAGGTGTCACCAGCATTCCCTGCACTCCGCTGGATGTCATCACGAGATCGCGCATGCTGAGATCGGCCATCTCGTCGAGGCTGCAGCGCCAGCAGCGATCGCCAAGGCGATCCGCCAGACGACGTCCCCAGGGGTCATCAACATTGACCACCGCACGGGGGCCTTCCCCGATCAGGAAAGGATCGGCAAACAGACGCGCTTTTGCTTCGAAATAGGCCTCCATCGTCGCGTGGTAGTCGAGGTGGTCCTGCGTGAGGTTGGTGAACACAGCGGAGGAGAAACGACAACCCGCGACGCGTTGCTGATCCAGAGCATGGGAACTGACCTCGATGGCCGCCACCTGGGTGCCCCGGTTCAACGCTTCAGCCAGCTGAGCCTGCAGCTGATCCGCAACCGCAGTGGTGTGGGTCGACGTCAAGCTGTGTCCAGGCCAGCGGTTGACCAGTGTTCCGAACAGCGCTGCGGAACAACCGCACGCCAGGCTCAGATGTTCAATCAAGTGGGTTGTGGTGGTCTTGCCATTGGTGCCGGTTACACCGATCAAATGCATACGCAATGAGGGCTGCTGCCAGAAGGCGGCAGCCAGCTCTCCGGCCCAATGGGACACCGGCTCAGGAATCACCAGAACGGGATCCTGATCAGAGGGCGGATTCGACTGTGCTGCTTGCCGACCGATCAGCGCGGCCACGGCTCCAGCCTTCAGGGCCTCCGGCCAAAAACAGCCGCCATCGACACGTTCACCAGGGAGACCAATGAAAAGACAGCCCTGGCGAACACTGCGGGAATCACAGGTGATCGATGTGACCGCGGGGTTAGGGAGTCCCTCCGGCAGCGGAAGCCGCACTGCTTGCAGCAGCGCATGGAGCGTCTGCATCATCACCGGCTCCTAAAGCTGAGGCCGTTCTAATCCGATCCGGCGACGCTGGAGCAGTGCCGTTGCAACCAATTGAACAGTCCCTCACCGCTCAGGCGAGGGGAGACCCGTGGCAAGGGCTTGCCCTGCAGTGCCAGAACCGGCACTTCAAGGTCATAACGAGCCCGCAGTTGCGGCTCAATCCCATCTGCATCAATATCGATCACCTCCAAGCTCAGCGGTGGTTCGAAGCGACTGAGATCTAGGCCTTGAAGCCTTTGCTCCAAGCCTTCACAAAGGCAGCAGCCCTGCCTGCTGAACAAGGTCAGCTGCATGGACTCAATCAGGAACGGGGTCACAACCGCAGGGGGTGAAGGGATGACAGCGACAAACCCGGCGCAGAGTGAGCCAGCCACCCCGCCAGGGGCCATGGCGTTGAATCGCTTCCAATCCGTAGGCACTGCAGCTGGGAATGAAGCGACAACGGGGGCCGAACAGTGGAGACAACCAACTGCGATAAAAACCGATCGCGGCGATCATCAGCTGGGCCATGACCTTGCTGAAACCCTGTCCAACGGACTCCAGGAAGCCGACAGATAGGATGCGTGGTTCGCGCATGCAGAAACGCAAAGCTGACGTCAAGTCCAGCATGGCGTTTCATCAGCGTGAATGGTCCAACACCTTCTTCACCTATGTCTCGTTACCGCGGCCCTCGCCTGAGGATCACGCGGCGCTTGGGAGACCTCCCTGGTCTCACCCGGAAGGCCGCAAAGCGGTCCTATCCACCCGGTCAGCACGGCCAAGCCCGTCGCAAGCGCTCTGAATACGCGATCCGCCTTGAAGAGAAGCAGAAGCTTCGTTTCAACTACGGCGTCTCCGAACGCCAGCTCGTGCGCTACGTGAAAAAAGCGCGCGCCCAGGACGGTTCCACAGGAACCAACCTGCTCAAACTTCTCGAAAACCGTCTCGATAACGTCTGCTTCCGCCTCGGTTTCGGCCCCACTGTGCCTGGCGCCCGCCAGCTTGTGAATCATGGCCATGTCACTGTGAATGGCCGCGTCACCGATATCGCCAGCTATCAATGCAAGGCCGGTGATGTCATCGCCGTCCGTGAGCGCAAGGGCAGCAAGAAATTGGCTGAAGGCAACCTGGAATTCCCAGGTCTTGCCAACGTGCCTCCCCACCTGGAGCTCGACAAAGCCAAGCTCAGCGCCAAGGTGGTCAGCAAGTGCGAACGCGAATGGGTCGCACTGGAGATCAATGAACTGCTGGTGGTGGAGTACTACTCCCGCAAAGTTTGAGGCCCGCCTCGCATCTCACCGCGTTCTTGCTTTGCATTCCCCGCACAGGTGATCTGGAGCGGGGTTTTTCATATGGGGATCAATGCATCGGTGACGTCGGGTTCACTCAAACAACCGCTCACCACCATTCATAGCGGCAAGCTTCAGTTGGCCTCCGCCAGAATTTTCCAGGAGATATCTTCCATCAGCACGGATGGCTGCCCTTCCAAAGCTGCAGCCAGATCTGCCGGTTCGGAAAGATCAACCAGAATCACTCCATCCCTGCAGAGAAACTGCATGTCGGATTGATCGAGACTGACGACCCGAAAGGCAGCCGCGTGTTCTTGAGACCAAAGTGTTGCTTTCGCTCTTGCTTCAAGCAGGTTGAGATTGTCTGCAATGCAGTCCCAGCCTTTGTCAGAAAGCCGTTGAATACAAAACACGGTCGCACCCTGTGATGACAACACTTTGCGTCAACCAGCATTTACAAGCCACTAAGCAATAGATCAGCTTTGGGATCAGGCAGCGTCTGACGACACTATGAGCAATGTCTTACGCCTGAACTTTTAACGGAGAGAGTCAAACAAATCGGACGGTGTGGCTCGTTTCATCCGTCCTGCTTTTTGAGTCTGATGGTTGATGCTCGCGGTCGCCGGGGTTGATTCGCCAACATTTCCAAAATACATTCACGACGATGCTTCGCCTCTCGACCCTTCTCTGCGCAACGCTTCTCATTACAGCTCCTGCTTTCGCAGGTTCAGGTGGCTGTCAGCGCAGCCAGAACTCAGCGGATGCCGAGACCACTGAACAAAAGCAGAAAGCCGAGGCTCAGTCCTGACGACAAAACACCGTTGGTCTCGAGACGTTAAGGGTTCCCTGCAAAAAGCATTTGCACTGCCATCATCGAAGCATGCAGGTGGCTGGGGTCGGATTTATCCGGCCCCTTTTGTTTTGGATTGCGATTCATCCAAAAGAACACTGGCATGAATCTCACCACACCTTGAACGGGTGATCGAGTTGTACGGGTGAATGAACCAACGGAATCACAGCGCCAGCCGTAGCGACCGAAAGCACCAAACCGCATAAGTACCAGACGCCGAGTCAAATCGGATACAACGATATTGAGTGTTGATAAGCGGCCATGACGGGCGAACTACAGCTCATCGACCAGAGCTAACCTAGGTCAATATGGTCAAAAAATGCTGAATTGGTTAATGTCCTTACTGTCTGTCAACCAGACATTTCCAGACGAAAAGACGCTCCTAATTCTCGGCCAAGTCCCCAAAGAAGGAAGATGCGAAACCGCTGAATGAGTTGTCCAATTCTGCTGACACTCTCACTCGGAAATCTCGAAATCAGTGAACTCAGCGCAGCTGTTCTAATCACTGTTTCACTGGTATTTCTAGTGAGCTTCGCAATTGTCTCCCTTAAAAACGACAGCAAGGGAATGATGGCATGGATGTTTGACAATAAAGCCAGTGAAAAGCGCTGATGTCATAACGACAGACCCTCAAGAACGCGAGATCGCTACCAAAGACCCTGAGCCTAGAAACTGTAGCCATCATCGAAATAAGGCAAGTTATGCCTAAGGAATCGCATGCACTCGTTAAGGACTTGACTGCATCCGACGGCCAGCAGACAGCACCTATCCGGTGATCAGATGCCGAAGCACAGGCCCACACGTTCTGCCGCATTCAACCTCTGGAGGCAAGAAGTCATCAAGGGAACAGAATCAACCTGCTTCCCACAAGTCATGGCTTGAAGTTGCGTCTTCTTGATAAGCAACCTCAGGGAACCATTGATCAGATGATTACCCGAACTGAGGCCGGCGACACATCAGTTCAGGCTGTTGCACCAGAGTTGACGGAAGACTCTGATGCTCAGTGCCAGCTGCTGGAGGATAGTCAGGGAGCTTCGAAAAGCCCTTGAGTACGTAGATCGCCATACAACGGTAATCGCAATGAATCGAGCCATCTCAATCAATCCGCAAACCTACTGACTAGTAAGCCAAGCATCTGGAAAAAATTCATTGCTCCAAGCATCACAATGGAAGCGATACTGTTTAATTGAAAGACTATCCACCAAATCAAGACGCTCTAATACACTCATCACCATCCAAGACTTGAGTTAACAGATACCTCAAAAGGAACAGCTCTATTGTCGAGCTTAAGCAGTGCAGAACTTATATCGGCAATATCTTCAGGCTGAGTCATTTCTTCTGGCTTGAGCGATTGCGTCGGCCAAAATTCACTTGGCTCCGCCAATACAGAATGAGCCATATCAGTGTTAACCCAACCTGGGCAAATAGCTGTGACTCTAATGCCATCATTCCAACCTTCATTACGCATCGTCTGACACAAACCCAACAACGCGAATTTACTGGCGCTATATGCGGCGAGTTTACCTTTACTTTCTTTCCCGCTCAGCGACACCAGCATCTGAATTCTTCCAGAACCATGATGGACCAGCTGCGGCCAAGCGGCCCGGGCCAAAATCCAGGGAGCCATCAGATTTATTTTCATTGTCCGCTCAATCTCCTCTTCTTCGCCTTAAGAAAATAAGACTGAGACCCTACTGAATATACCGGCGCTACATATCAAACTATCAAAAGAACCAGAATAATCCACCGTGGCATCAACCCAGGACTGAGCTCCAAGTGAATCTTCAGCAAAGTATGAGTGCAGCATTACACGATGCTTTCCAGCAACTTCTGGGTCTAATACTGAACCTTTTAGCGCGTTCAAATCTCTGAGCCCTAGGCTTAAGCGGTGACCATCAGCCAATGCCTTCCTTGCAATTGCCCGCCCGATGCCACGACTTGCACCACTGATCATTAACGTGCACACAATTTTCACGAGCCAAGCAACCAAAAAGAAACCCCAGCCGAAGGCAGGGGTTTTGAAAACTCTTGAGGGAGTGTTGCCTTGTTTCCACCCCGCGAGTGTTTTCTCCTCACAAGTTGACTTTATTCGCAAGGAATGGCCATGCAATCAGCTAAGACCAGTAAGTCGAGCGGCACAAGCTGTCGCGCTTTCATAGACCATTAGCCCATCACGCCGTGACACCCAACCCTCACCCCCAGCCGTTGCACCAGCCGAACGCCCATCGCTATTGACTGGCAGCGCCCAGCCAGGAGAAAGGAGGTTTTTTGCTTACTGAGCAGCACGAATCATCTGTTTACGCAAATGAGTACAAATTCACTAGCAAATAGTACATGTGTTTGCTATAACTACCATAGTTGGTTCTCCTCACAAGGGCATCCAACTCCTTACACGGACAACTATGAGACCCAGCGGTCGCCAAGGCGTTGGGTCTTTTTTATTGGATTGACCGTTAAAGCCCACAATCAAGCCTTGCATCCTTTCGTGCATTAACTGCCTTGCCCTTCGCCTGGATCTCCTTTGCAACAGATCCACTCAGGTAGTGGTTTTCCATCTTTATCCTTACATTCCTCAAGCATTTTTACATCAACGTTGCATCCTGAGACGAGGACAGAAAGAGCGACAGGATCACCGCATTCAGTGATATCAAGAGCGGCGTTAAAAAGCATGGCTGGTGGAGCGCAATACCCATGATGAATGCGTTCCAATAGACAGCCAACTCCTGTGAGCTCCATCCAGAATGCATAACTGGCATTAAGGCGCGAGATATTTCGTGTTTACAGACATTCCAAGCTTCGGCGAAAGAGCTGAAGCGGGCAAAAACTAACAGTAATTTTAGAGACTTTTTATCTATTTCTACTGTAGATATCGACTGTCACGAGGCAATTAGCGATCGTGGCGCGGTCACTTCAACGGATCAGGTTCGCCTTGAAAAAGCCGAGTCCCAACCCGAAGCCTTTGGGCTTGTCTTCCAGAAAAGTGATTGCGAGCTCGAAATCCATCAGTCCCTCCTGCTCGATCAGATCACGAGCGAGCTGCCCCTGACGCTGCTCCAGATAGCGAGCATGAATCTGCTGCTTGTTCTCGCTCAGAAACGTGACGATTTCGCTGAGCACATGATCCCGCCACTCATCCTTATGGCTCTGTAGCACTGAGGTGTCAGCCAAGGCTCCTGGTCTTTAGGTCGGACTCGACGCTAGCGGCGACAGTCAGCCTGTTTCCTAGCTTTGAGACCTGATCGCAGCCATCACTTGCAGCGCCCAGCACGAATACCAGCCGACGCCACCCTGGCGATTCACCACGGGAAGAGTTTTGCGGAGGGGACGGGCACCGTGATGCCACCGATTTACTCCACCTCAACGTTTGCTCATGGCAACGCTGGTGGTTTCGATTACACACGCTCTGGGAATCCCAACTTCCGCATCCTTGAGGACGTGCTCGCTTCAGTTGAGCACTGCAACCATGCCACGGTGTTTGGGTCGGGCGTCAGCGCGATCACGGCGATTGCCTCCGGTCTCAGCCAAGGGGATCTGGTGCTCTGCGAGGAGAACCTCTATGGCTGCACTGTGCGGCTGTTTGAACAGGTGTTCGCCAAATTCGGGATCCGCACTGAATGGGTGGATTTCACATCAGCCGATGCCGTCTCCAGCATCGCGGCTCGAAAGCCAGCGATGGTCTGGCTGGAAAGTCCCACCAACCCGCTGCTCAAGGTGATCAACCTGAGACAGGTCTGCACGGCAGCCGCGGCCGTCGATGTGCCCGTGGTGGTGGACAACACCTTCGCCACCGCCCTTGTGCAGCGCCCCCTGCAGCTTGGGGCCACCCTTTCACTCACCAGCACGACGAAATACATCAACGGACACTCCGACGCCCTTGGTGGTGTGGTCTGCACTGACGATCCGGCCTGGCAGCAAAAGATGGTGTTTGCCCAGAAAGCCCTGGGCCTGCAGCCTTCCCCGTTCGATTGCTGGCTGATCACCCGCGGCATCAAGACCCTGCCGTTACGACTCAACCAGCAGATGGCCAATGCGGCCGCTTTGGCTGATCACCTCGCCAACCATGACCTGGTGAACTGGGTGCGCTACCCCCATCGCCCGGATCACCCCCAACACTCCCTGGCGATGCAGCAAATGAGCAGTGGTGGCGCCATCGTCACGATTGGAGTCAAAGCCAGCCGCGCCCATGCTTATGCCATGTGCAAGGCCCTGCGCTGGTTCACCATGGCCGAAAGCCTTGGAGGCGTGGAAAGCCTGATCTGCCACCCGGCCACGATGACTCACGCTTCGGTGTCAACAGAGGTCAAAGAGAAACTAGGCATCAGCGATGGGCTGATACGTCTGTCCGTGGGCTGTGAAGACGCTGCCGATCTGATCGCTGATCTCGACCAGGCACTTTGCTCGCTCCAATGAGTTCGCGCGACCTGCTGCGAGATCCCTGCTGGCAAGGCAGCGATCTCGGCCATCCTCTTCCTGATGCCACCCATGCCGTCTCGGTCGCCCTGCCTCGATGGAGCGATGTCATCGCCTATGAGGAAAAGAATCCCGCGTGCCGAAGAGCGTTGCGGGCGGTGTATCCGCGATTCGGTCAGCATCCGCTGGTGTCGCAGTTAGCGAAGCTTTCGCTGCAGGTCTCCGACCTCGCCCCATCCAAGGGCTCAAGCAGCTGGCCGTATCCGAACCGCACGGCGGCAGAAGCCGCTCTCGCCCACTGCCGCAGAACAAGGCCTGCGGGAGAAACGCAGCTCAGCTCAATCGGTGGACTGACCTGCCTGATTGCCGACCCAGCCAGCACTCCTGCCGCAAAGGCCTTCTGGCAACACACTGGCCTTGGAGCATCCTCCAGGCTGGCTGCCATCGCCCTCGGTCAAGAGCCGAGCGCCGGCGTAGCCGCAGCAGAGAACGCCCGCAGCAATGTGATTGGCCGGCTGGCGCGGATCTATCGCTGTGAGGGAGATGCGATCAGCCTCCACCCCTCAGGCATGTCGGCTCTGCACAGAGCACTCCAACTGATCTCGGCCATCCGGCCCAACAGGCCCGTGTTGCAGATCGGTTTCCCCTATGTGGATGTGCTCAAGCTGCCCCAGGTGGTGTTCAACGGGGCCGAACTGCTGCTGGATGACAGTGCAGCCAGTGTGGATGCCGCTCTCGAGCGCCTGCAGCCGTCGGCCGTGGTCGTGGAGCTGCCTAGCAATCCCCTGCTGCGCTGCATTGATCTGGCAACGATCGCCAGGCTTGCCCACCGGCAGGGCATCCCCGTGATCGCCGACGACACCATTGGATCTGGAATCAATATCGACGGGTTGCCGCACGCCGATCTGGTCTTCAGCTCACTCACCAAAAGCTTCGCCGGCCGTGGTGATGTTCTGGCTGGAAGTCTGGTGCTGAGTCACCACTCCCGCTGGAGAGATCAGCTGGCTGCAACAGCCAGCTCCCTGCAACCACTGGCTGAGCTTGCCGACGGGGATGTCATCGCCCTCGACCAGGGCAGTGAAGACGTGGTCGATCGGGTGCATCAGCTCAATCGCAACACGCTGTGCCTTGCTGAACAGCTGCGCGATCACCCCGCCGTGGAGAAGGTGTTCCATCCGGGTGCATGCGAGAACTTCAAGGCTCTGCAGCGGCCAGGTGCAGGCCATGGCTGTCTGCTGTCATTTGAACTGAAAGGAGGAACTCCCTCGGCCCAGAAGGTCTACGACGCACTGGCGGTCTGCAAGGGGCCAAGTCTCGGCACCGCCTTCACCCTGGTCTGCCCCTACGTGCTGCTTGCTCACTACGACGAATTGGTTTGGGCACAACGCTGCGATGTGCCATCCCATCTGCTGCGCGTTTCCGTGGGACTTGAGGAACAGCAGGATGTCTGGGAGCGATTCATGCGGGCACTGGACTCCGCATGAGCGAAAAACTGACGTGATGAAGGCGGAGTTGCTGTCTGCTGGATTGACAGAGTTTGAACAAGCTCTTAAGAGCCAGGCACCTGACTGAGAGTCTCCCTACATTGCCAAAATTGGCCATTTTTTCGACTCCCTCATGTCTCGCGTTTACGCCGATAACAGCCAGGCCATCGGTAATACCCCCCTGGTGCGTCTGAACCATGTCACCAAGGACTGCAAAGCCACCGTGCTCGCCAAGATCGAAGGTCGCAATCCCGCCTACAGCGTGAAGTGCCGCATCGGCGCGAACATGATCTGGGATGCCGAGAAGCGTGGTGAACTCACTGAAGGCAAGGTGATCGTCGAGCCCACATCAGGCAATACCGGCGTTGCTCTTGCCTTCACTGCCGCCGCTCGCGGTTACAAGCTCGTGCTCACGATGCCCGAGTCGATGTCGATCGAACGTCGCCGCGTGATGGCCGTTCTCGGTGCTGAGATCGTGCTCACCGAAGCCGCCAAGGGCATGCCTGGCGCCATCGCCAAAGCCAAGGAAATCGCCGCCAGCGACCCTGACAAGTACTTCATGCCCGGGCAGTTTGAGAACCCTGCCAACCCGGAGATTCACGAAAAGACCACTGGCCCTGAGATCTGGAACGACTGCGAAGGAGCCATCGACGTTCTGGTGGCCGGCGTCGGCACCGGCGGCACCATCACTGGCGTGTCTCGCTACATCAAAAACGAGAAAGGCAAGGCGATCGAATCAGTGGCGGTGGAGCCCAGCCATAGCCCGGTGATCACTCAGACCATGAACGGCGAAGAGCTGAAGCCAGGTCCCCACAAGATCCAGGGGATCGGCGCCGGCTTCATTCCCAAGAACCTTGACCTTTCCGTTGTCGACAAAGTCGAGCAGGTGACCAACGACGAGTCGGTTGAGATGGCTCTGCGTCTGGCCAAGGAAGAGGGTCTGCTGGTGGGCATTTCCTGCGGAGCCGCAGCGGCGGCCGCCATTCGACTGGCCAAGCAGGACGCCTACGCCGGTAAGACCATCGTGGTTGTTCTCCCCGATCTGGCTGAGCGCTACCTCTCTTCAGTGATGTTCGCCGATGTTCCCACCGGGATCATCGAGCAACCCGTCACCGCCTGAACCGCAGCGTTTGCACACCACTCAGCCCCGGAGCACCGGGGCTTTTTTGATGCCAAGCTGCTCAACCATCAGCTCGTGGTGTCACACCAGGAAGCACGGCATCCGGAGCGATCCACATGGCATCGCCGTAGGAATAGAAGCGATAGGCCTCGCGAATGGCGACTTCATAAAGTTCAAGCAACCTGCTGCGTCCGATCAGAGCGCTGACCAGAAGCAACAGCGAGCTCTTGGGCAGATGAAAATTGGTCAGCAGGCCCTGCACCACCAGGAAACGAAAGCCGGGCTGGATCACCAGATCAACAGGTCCCTTTAGAGGTTGCAGGCTGCCACCCCCTGCGGCCGCAGCTCCCTCCAGAGCCCGCACGCTGGTCGTGCCCACGGCAATCACACGTCCTCCACGCTGCCGGCACGCGACGACAGCGTCCACCAGCTCAGCAGTCACCTCCACCCATTCGCTGTGCAGACTCAGATCCGTGAGATCTTCAGTCTCCACGGGCCGGAATGTACCCAACCCCACGTGCAACGTCACCGTGGCCAGTTGAACGCCGCGGCCGCGGATCAGCTTCAGGAGCTCGTCACTGAGGTGCAAGCCCGCTGTTGGAGCAGCAACCGCTCCTGGCCTGGCGGCATAGCGAGTCTGATAACGCTCCTGATCCGACTCGTCATGACGCGTGATGTAGGGCGGTAACGGCACTTCGCCATAGCGCTCAAGCAGGGTTTCAATCGCGGCGGCATCAACGAAAGCCGCAGGGAACTGAATGATGCGACCGCCACTGGCGCCGTCCGATGCCAACACCTGCAGAGGAACGGGCTCCTGTTCGAGCGCTTCAAGCCAGAGCTGATCACCGGGCTTCAATTTCTTACCGGGTCTAGCAAGACACAACCAGCGGCCTTCGCCGCGGGGCTCCAGCACCAAAAGCTCCGCAAGCCCACCTCCGGAACGCCGCACCCTCAAACGCGCACGCAGAACCCGTGTGTCGTTGACCACCAGCAGGTCGCCAGGACGCAGCTCATCCTGCCAATCCCACACCCGACGATGCATCAGCTCCGTCATGGGTTGGTTGAGGGGGGGCGCCATCAGCAGTCGTGCTGCATGGCGTGGCTCCACTGGTGCCTGCGCGATCCGCTCTTCGGGCAAGCGGTAGTCGTAGGAGCTGAGCTGAAGATCCCTTGGATCCACCACAACGCTTGAACGTGATCAATCCATGCTGCCTGAGGGCAACGATCCGCCTTTGCTGGCCAAGCGGGGAACGAAATAGCGCACAATTGAAAACACCCTGCTCTGGTCGTCGGAGAGAGCCTCGAACAGGTTGTAAGCCCTTTGGTTGAGCAGAGCCACATCCAGTCGATCCCTGGGAATGGCCACAGGCATGACCACCGTGGTGGTGCGCTCGGGATGCCGTAGCTCCTCCTCCATCACAAAGTCACAGAAGGGATCCAGCAGCGAACTGTATGGACTGTCGAGCAGCACCAGCTCCAGAGCACCGGTGTCCGTGCCCGCATAGCGATCCCACATCTGGCTGAGCTTTCCGGCATCCTCTTCCTTCTGGACCACCATCACCGCCGTGACTGAATCGGCGAACGAGCAGGCGTAGCGCAACGCCTCAAAGGAAGGTTGCATCATGCTTGCGACCCAGACGATCGCGTGGTGCCCTGTAGGTGGATCGCGGGGCACCAGCTTCAGTGACGACCCATCAGGGTCGAGAGCAAGGGCAGTGAAGATCTCCCGGTATCGGCGGCGGATCAAGGCAAGTCCCCACACCAGCAGAGGAATAGCGATGACCACGGTCCAGGCCCCCTCATCAAATTTGCTCACCACGATCACCATCAACACCACAAAGGTGGTGAGCGATCCGAGCGCATTCATGGCCATCCGCCCCCGCCAGCCCTCTCCGCGAAGCTTCCACCAGCGACGTACCAGACCCAGCTGCGACAGGGTGAAAGCGGTGAAGACTCCAAGGGCATACAGATTGACGGCCACAGTGGTGTTACCCCTGCAGATCACGATGATCAGCGCCGTGATTGTCACCAGCACCCCGATCCCGTTCTGGTAGACGAGGCGGTCACCCAGCAACTTCATCTGCATGGGCAAGCAGTAGTCCTCCGCGAGCATGGCCGCCAGACGCGGGAATCCGGAGAAGGCCGTATTCGCTGCCAGGACCAGAATCAGCAGCGTTGAGATCTGCAGGATCCAGTACAGAACGCTGCCATCACCGAACACGCGCTGCCCGATCTGAGCCAACACGGTGATGTCGGGATTGGGTGCAACCCCATACATGAAGCCCAAGGTGCTGACCGCGAGGAACATCACCGACAGCAGAACACCCATAACCAGAAGGGTTTTACGGGCATTGACTGGAGCAGGCTCGCGAAAAACCTGCACACCATTGGCGATGGCTTCGATGCCGGTCATCGCGGAACAACCGGAGCTGAACGCCCGCAGAATCAGAAACAGGCCGATCGGCTCTAACGCAGCCTTAAGAGGAGGAGCATCAGGAGTCCAGCCGTGATGGAAGGTGAGGTCCTTGAGCCCCGCAACCGTGAGCAGCACAATCATCACCACGAACGCATAGGTGGGAACCGAGAACACACGCCCTGCCTCCCTGACCCCGCGAAGATTCGCCCAGCCCACGAGCACGAGCAGCAGCAGGCTGATCGGAACCTCGTAGGCCAACAGGGATGGCTGCAATGACGACAGTGCCTGGGTTCCCGCCATCAGGCTGACCGCTGCGGTGAGGGTGTAGTCGATCAGCAGTGCAGCGGCCGCCACCAATCCCACATTGCGTCCGAGATTGTCGCGGGCCACCACGTAGGAACCGCCACCCTTGGGATAGGCCGAGATCGCCTGCCGGTACGACAAAACCACGATCGTGATCAAAGCGATGATCGCCACCGTGATCGGGAGCGACAGCCGAAGAGCGGCACTGCCTCCCAGGATCAGAATTCCAAGCGCCGCTTCGGTCGCATAGGCCACGGATGACAGAGCATCCGAGGACAAGATCGGCAACGCCTCGAGATTGGGGAGTCGCTCATCCTTGGCACTGGACCGCGGCAGAGGACGGCCCAGCAGGCGTGAAAAGGATGGAACAGACACGAGGCGACCTACAGCACGTCAAGAGTGGCAAGGTTCCCTGAGCTCGGCAGCTGAGTGTTTTCTGCTGACCTGATTCAGATCGCCAGACTCTCAGGTCGGGTTTCGATCAATTCCGCCAGATCCTTGAGGAACGCGGCACCATCGGCGCCATAGATCACACGGTGGTCCGCCGTGAGATTGACCTGCATCTGACGCTTCACAGCGATGGACCCATCCTTTCCAGCCACAACGGCAGGTCTTGACGCCGCCACCGCGAGGATGGCACCGGTGCCGGGAGGAAGGATGGCATCGAAGCGATCCACCCCGAACATGCCGAGGTTGGAGAGGGTGAAGGTGCCTGTGCTGTACTCCTCAGGTTGCAGCTGCTTGCTGCGCGAGCGCTTGACCAGATCCGCCCACTGACGGGAAAGCTCATAGAGATCCGTTCGATCGGCCTGACGCAGTACGGGTGTGATCAAACCACCGTCTTCCATGGCCACTGCAACAGCCACATTCACTTCGGCGGGATAGCTCATGCCCGCGGCGGTGGTTGCAGCATTCACCTGAGGATGCCGAGCCAGGGTGACGGCTACGGCCTTCGCCAGAAGAGCCGTCATCGTGACGCCCTTGGGCTTCACCTGCTGATAGAAGGCATCAAGTTGATCGGTGGTGATCGTGTAGCCCACACGGAAGCAGGGGACGGCGAGGCTAGCTTCCATGTTGCGGTTCACCGCACCCTGGAGGGTGTTGAACGGGACTGTGTCGCCAGGACGACCGAAGCTGTTGCCGGCAGGGGAGCTGGGAGTCTTTACGGCGCTCGCAGCTCCGGCATTCACCGCAGCGGCGGTCCCTTCCCCGACCAGGGGCACACTGATGGGACGCCCAGCGGCGCGCTCCACGTCTTCCGCCTGAATTCGGCCATTGGGACCGCTGCCACGGACCCCGCTGAGGTCGACGCCCATCTGAGAGGCCAGTTTCTTCGCCCTTGGACTGGCAATCAGTCGACCATTGCTCGTTGGCGCAGCAGCAGGAACAGCAGGCGCAGCAGCAGGCGCAACTGGCGGTTGAACCGCAGCGGGAGCGGGTGCGGCGGCGGCAGCAGCTGGGACTGGTGCCGTTGGCGCCATTGATGCTGGCGCAGAAGCTGTTGCCGCAGGAGCCTGGGCTGCGGGGGTGGGGGGTGCAGCTGCCGATCCACCACCCGACGGGGCCTTGGCCTGGGCCTCGGCAATCTCAGCCTCGGTCTCCACGATCAAACCAATGGTCTCGCCCACAGGAGCCGTGCTGCCCGCGGGCATCAAAACGGCTGCGAGATAACCCTCATTGAAGGATTCGACATCCATGTCGGCTTTATCGGACTCGACCACAAGCACGGACTCGCCACGACCCACCTTGTCGCCAGGATTTTTAAGCCACTCAACGATCTTCCCCTCCGTCATCGTGGAGCTGAGGGCAGGCATGAAGATGTCGTGAGTTGCCAACTGCGTTCTCCTGACTGGGATCTGAAGAGGGTGTCAAGCCATGAGTCGAACCTCGGTCCAACTCAAACAACAACTTTAAAACTCCAAGAACCGCGCCAAAAAGCCACCAAAAGGCCCCAGTACCCCCTGTTCATTAGCCCTCAAACTCATGGATTGCCAGGACTCCAGGAAATGCCGACACAACCGGAGCAGTGCCGTGCTCGAAACTATGAATGATTGATCTGTGCTGACAACCAACTGGATTTAGACCACGCCATGAGCGATCGGGTAAGCACGCTGTTCAAGCACTCACCGAGACACCGCTAATGAGCCCGCCGAACTGAGGAGCACTGAATACTTCAAGATGTTCGACGAGAGGCCTCTGCTCGTGCTCCGTTTGAGAGACGCCACCCGTTGCCCCGTGCTGGCGACCCTGGAAAAGAAATGAACTGGTGATTCAAACTCGACCGTCTAGGACTGTCTCAAGCGGAGGTGATTAATCATCTCGCCAAACTTAAGGAGAAGGGGAATCCACATCAAGATTCTGGTTGGACTGATTAACACCAGAAGACTGGTACGACTTGTCCCACTGTTCATTGGTCTGCTGAAGTGACTTGCTGAGTTGAGAAGGACCATGATTCAAGGATGCGCCAGAAAGTTAATTTGATACCGGAGAGATGATGAGATGAATATCACAATTCGACTGACAAAGATTGAAATTGAGGCACTCAGGGGACTTTAAAAAAGATTTAGAGATACGTGAAGAGATCAGAAGGGAAAGTTAAATGCCACACTACGGATAATGCATTAAAGCTGATTATTTTGATAATTACAGTGATTTTCGGTAATTTCGAAAAACGCTCATCAACATCCCGATCCGTGAGAGAGAAAACTGATTGTTGGATATGAAGCCCCGGCGAGCTGAAAGGATCGAAATTCTTGATGATATATTTTTGAGAATTTTTGACATACTAATCAACCTACATCACCTCTTCTTCTGACAACATCACCCCGCGGGAAACAAACATTGCAAACGCCTTCCATATTGGAGAGAATACATCCTCAAAGCTCTAGAACACAAAAGACGAAAACACATCTGGCCGTTAGTCGTGAAAGCAAAGGGCATACCTGGAACCTACATTACATGAAGAATTGTATGATCAATTCACCAGCCAAGGAACCATGCATGATCTATACTGGTTCTGACCTTTTGCAAGAAAACCTGCAAATATCTGCAAGAGATCTATCAATAAATACACACATTGTATTTTTGCTCCTAGGTGGGCAAAAATAAATTACTGCACAGAATTAAATATAATGAATTTCAACGCAAACAATGCTAAAGACAAGGCTCTTTGGAACAATTGCAGAATTTCCCATATTGACCCATCATGATACGCACCTAATTTGAACTCAACTCCAAAGGTCTACTCAAGAAAACTAGATATCAAATAACCGTCGATCCTAAAATATCGACATAGCTCGGTGTAAAGCGCGATCGATGATCGAGGGGATAGATTCACGAGTTTTCTCCGACGCAGTCGCCCCACTACAACCGATACCTGCAACATATACATACTTTTATAAGTCTTTTGTTCCTCAATCCGTGCATAAGGTAGGTAAAACTTCCAGCGTATTTACAAGAACACCCCCTTAACACAGCTTCGGGATGGACAAAGCCGACTCAGTAAATCAAATTACGTGCTTAGACAGAAGCCGAAAGGTAGCTTTCTGTCCAACAGGAGAGGTTACTAAACCCAAAAAGTGGCTAACGAAGGACTGGACTGAGTCGATGCATCCGAGTGAAAAATGCTCATCAGATTGCGCAGCAATTTAAAACCTCATCAACTCAGAAAAAACGAGAGCACTGAAAATACAAGCAAATAAGAATTATTAAAATGGATAATTTTTAACTTGCCAGGATTGATTCAGCAATACAAGGCACTTCTCTGATCCGCAAACCAAGATGCTTTTGCTAAGACTCGACATGATATCCAGAAAGCTTGGCAACATTCGCCATTCTCAGAGATTGGGAAAGACCTATCAAACTTACGCATCACAGAATGAGCACACCGAATGTGATGTATATCAACAGACTAAAGAACCGCATCACTCAGACCGAACAGACGATCTGGAAACAAGACAATCAGGAAAAGAAGAAACTAAAGCAACTGTCAAAACATCAACATATTGAAGCAATAGAATTCAACCTAGTGCATTGCACATGGCTGTGTAAAAAATTTTTAGAACTATGGAAAGAACAATCTAAAACAAATTCAATTCTCGGCTAGCAGAACCGCGGCCAAAACGGGGCTGGCAATGATCCCAATTGGGCAATTTTTGCTGAGCCGAGCAAAAAGAGCAAGTCACTCGCACCAAATAATTCAACCTACTCGAGCAAAAAGCAAACCACTGGCAACAATTTATTATGATTCACGAAACAAAAAATACAATCAACAAACCATAATTTCTCTATTTTTAAGATACTTAGTTTGATCTAATGAAGATCTCCAGCCAAACCACAGCAGTTGCAACTGGATTTTACGCCAAATCCCAATCTAGAATTTTTGCATCTCAACAGGTTATACCATTGTTACCGAAGGATATCCTTTGGGACGACGGTTACGAATCAATCGGGGCTGCTCTGCGGCAGCTTGCAACTACAAAAATTCGAAAAATAAAACTCATTGCCCACGGAAGTCATCGATCCTTAACCCTTGGCAGCGTTGTATCAGTTGAAGACTTAAAACAACATCTTGCTGAACACAATCTTGCAAATCTGTTATCTGGATTCGAAATAAGTTTGTGGTCCTGCTTCGGGGGCGTTAAAGGTGGTATAGGTGAAACATTTTCAGAGTTAACAGGTGCGACTGTTAAATCGTCCACATCAGAACTTGGACTAGGTATTGGCCTAATACACGCAGGACAAGATCATCTCGATCTACAATTAAGTAACCTACCAATCAGTCTACACACAAATGCTATCGGTTTTGATGTTGTTGATAATTTAAATGGAACGTTTGGAATTATCAATTACTATGGCACATGGCACCACCTAACGACAGAAAACACAGTTACAGAAGGTGCTCTGTCGCTGTACACACTAGAAAGTGGAGGAGATGGGTCAAACCCGAACGATTACACAGTTGAAGCCTACGGTCAAGGTGGAAACATTCAAAATCAAACATTTCTACCCACCAACCCCCCAAAAATCACAGGTAATATTGTTATTCCCAGCAAGGTATCAGGTGCCACAGCGGATACTTTTATCCAGGGAAAAAACGGTCAAGGCAAGCAAGATATATCAGATGCAGGCTTCAAGCCGGGAGAAAACTTTTTCTTCTCCAAAAGCAGAACAGACAATACTCTTTACGACAACAACAGCCCGGATGGAATTAATCTGACACAAGGATTTAGGGGAACATACGGTTTTCAATCTATTTATATTCCAACCGTAGCCCCTGGAACTTACAGGTCTTACTACGACGGCAAAGGAAGCTGGGACAATACTCAACCTATTGGTGCCAATCCAATTACCATGATCTTCGAGCCCACAGCAGGGCTTGCTGAATCTTTATTTACTCTTACAGGATCAGGAAAACTGATTTTTGGAGCAGCTCCAAAGATACTTATTGACAGCATTGATTTTGACAACGGAGCTTCAAAAACAGACTTTGTGACGACCGGCAAAGATGTTGTCATTAACGGTACCTATAGCAATGTAAGTACAAACGATGAAAAAACAATTGAAGTTACTGTTAAAAACAAAGCAACAAATGCGACTCAATCATTCAAAGAAACTGATTCGGCCCTCGACGTTAAAAATAATGGTAAATGGGTGCTCACGCTCCCTTCACAATTAGATGCAGCCAAATACGATATTGAAGCTTCGATTGTTCATGATTCAACAAAACACACAACAAATCAAGAGCTGAATATTGTTTCGGCTTCAATTGAATCAATTTCGGATGACAATGGCGTTTCTACAAATGATAAGAAAACAAGTGATCAAACACTTGTTTTTAATGGTATTTTTTCGTCCACAACAGCAACAGGAATCAAACTTTCATTAAAGGATTCCAGTGATAATTTTATCTTCCAAGATAAAGACCCGACAACAAAAATCGGAGATGATTGGGCTTACGACTTCACCGGAACATCCCTTGGATTTGGTACCTACACGCTTAGTGCAACCGTCAGCGATGCATCAGGAAGTGCAACCGCAAACCAAGACATCGTCATTCAGAGCCTACCAACGGCGCCAGTTGTCACGGCCATCGCTGACGATACGGGTACTCCTGGAGATTTCGTTACTACTGATACAACACTTACAGTCAGCGGAACCTTCGACAAAATCGCAGTTCCTTCAAAAGGAAATGGGACTTTAAATATTACATTAGCAGGCAACACATATTTTGATGGAAACGCCATTAACCCTTTAACTGTTGATTATTCAGCTGGCACATGGTCCTTTAATTCAAAAACATTAGCTGTTGGCACATACAAAATTGAAGCCTATACCGTTGATACCAACGGTTTATTCAATTCAAGTAATAAAGCGCTGACGGTGATTGATGATACAGATACAACTCCACCTAGAGCTCCAACTATTGATTCCATTGAAAGTGACACTGGTACCGCAGGCGACTTTAAAACGATTGACACTTCAATCAAGATCATTGGAACTTACGATTCAAGCGATGCAGTTGGTGGGCTGAAAGTACATTTTAATAGTAAAGAATACGTACTTGGAACCGACAGCCAACTCACAACACTTGGTGATAATTGGAATCTGACTGTTCCTGGTGTGGCGACAACCGGAGCTGCAACAGTAACAGCAACAGACGCTGGCGGTAACAGCAGTGATGCAACTCAATTAATCACAATTTCACCAGCTCCATCCGTTGCATTTTCTGCGGTTCACAGTGACACCGGCATCGTCGGCGATTTCACAACCAAGGAAGAAAATATATTAATACGGGGAACTTTTGATGAGTTAAAGGCTTTAGCAGGGTCTTTCAATGTTAAGTTCGGTGGAAATACATACTCACTATCCGACCCAGCACTTACTAATACCGGTAATAATTGGATATTAGATGTCCCAGGCAAGTCTTCTTCCGGATTAGCAGAAGCAACGATTGTTGACGGGGATGGCAATCAAGCAACAGCAAACCAAGCAATCGTTATTGATACTACGATTAAAGACCCAACAATCGATGCAATTAAGGATGATACTGAAACTGCAGGAGACTTCAAAACAAGCGACACCAGCCTTGATATTACAGGCACATTCGACTCAAACGATGCATGGATCTTTAGTGTTAAATACGACAAGGAGTATTTATTAGGGACTTCACCAGAACTCACCAGTTCCGGTGATGATTGGACACTTTCTGTTAATAATGCCAGCACCGGAACAGTCGAAGCTTTAATGGTTGACAAAGCAGCAAATCAGAGCAACAAAGTTACTCAGAATATAGTAATCCTTGACAGAATTCCACCAAAAACTCCTACAATTGACTCTATTGATAGTGATACCGGCGCTGCAGGCGACTTTAAAACGGTTGACACTTCACTCAAAATCTTGGGAACGTATGATTCAGCCGATGCTAAAGGTGGTCTTAAAGTTGAGTTTGGCGGCAAAGAATATCGTCTTGGAACAGACAGTGCACTGACAACATCTGGAGATAATTGGCAACTCGATGTTCCTGGTGTGGCAACAACAGGCAACGCAAAAGTCACTGCAACAGATGATAGTAGCAACAGTAATTCTGCTACACAACTAATCACAATCTTACCTGCTCCTTCCGTTGCGTTGACATCCATAACCACTGACACCGGCACGCCCGGTGATTTCATCACTAACGATGAATCACTCACTATCAATGGAACATTCGACGCAGCTAAAGCCGCTGCAGGTTCGTTCAACGTCAAGTTCGGTGGTACGACATACACAACAACATCTGGTTCTGAGCTGACCAACACAGGTGACAACTGGAGCTTGGTTGTTCCAGGCAAGTCCACATCTGGCAATGCAGAAGCAACGATCATTGACGGTGACGGTCATCAAGCGAGCGCCAATCAAGCAATTGTTGTAGACCTCACGGCTCCTACGGCTCCTGCCATTGCTTCGATGGTCAGCGACACCGGAAACAAAGGTGACTTTAAAACTCTTGACCCTGTAACCCAAATTTCAGGTACTTACAATGCAAACGACGCTAAAGGTGGTCTTAAAGTTGAGTTTGGCGGCAAAGAATATCGTCTTGGAACAGACAGTGAACTAACAACATCTGGAGATAATTGGCAACTCGATGTTCCTGGTGTAACAACAACCGGAACAGCAAAAGTCACTGCAACAGATGTTGCCGGTAACAGCAGCGATGCAACTCAATTAATCACAATTGCAACGCTTCCTTCCGTTGCGTTGACATCCATAACCACTGACACCGGCACAGCTGGTGATTTCATCACCAACGATGAATCCCTCACAATCAATGGAACGTTCGACGCAGCTAAAGCCGCTGCAGGTTCGTTCAACGTCAAGTTCGGTGGTACGACTTACACAACAACATCGGGTTCTGAACTGACCAACACAGGTGACAACTGGAGCTTGGTTGTTCCAGGCAAGTCCACATCTGGCGATGCAGAAGCAACGATCATTGACGGTGACGGTCATCAAGCGAGCGCCAATCAAGCAATTGTTGTAGACCTCACGGCTCCTACGGCTCCTGCCATTGCTTCGATGGTCAGCGACACCGGAAACAAAGGTGACTTTAAAACCCTTGACCCTGTAACCCAAATTTCAGGTACTTACAATCCAAACGACGCTAAAGGTGGTCTTAAAGTTGAGTTTGGCGGCAAAGAATATCGTCTTGGAACAGACAGTGAACTGACAACCTCGAAAGATAATTGGCAACTCGATGTTCCTGGTGTAACAACAACCGGAACAGCAAAAGTCACTGCAACAGATGTTGCCGGTAACAGCAGCGATGCAACTCAATTAATCACAATTGCAACGCTTCCTTCCGTTGCGTTGACATCCATAACCACTGACACCGGCACAGCTGGTGATTTCATCACCAACGATGAATCCCTCACTATCAATGGAACATTCGACGCAGCTAAGGCGTCTGCAGGTTCGTTCAACGTCAAGTTCGGTGGTACGACATACACAACAACATCTGGTTCTGAACTGACCAACACAGGTGACAACTGGAGTTTGGTTGTTCCAGGCAAGTCCACATCTGGTAATGCAGAAGCAACGATCATTGACGGTGACGGTCATCAAGCGAGCGCCAATCAAGCAATTGTTGTAGACCTCACGGCTCCTACGGCTCCTGCCATTGCTTCGATGGTCAGCGACACCGGAAACAAAGGTGACTTTAAAACTCTTGACCCTGTAACCCAAATTTCAGGTACTTACAATGCAAACGACGCTAAAGGTGGTCTTAAAGTTGAGTTTGGCGGCAAAGAATATCGTCTTGGAACAGACAGTGAACTGACAACATCTGGAGATAATTGGCAACTCGATGTTCCTGGTGTAGCAACAACAAGCAACGCAAAAGTCACTGCAACAGACGTTGCCGGTAACAGCAGTGATGCAACTCAATTAATCACAATTGCAACGCTTCCTTCCGTTGCGTTGACATCAATAACTACTGACACCGGCACAGCTGGTGATTTCATCACCAACGATGAATCCCTCACTATCAATGGAACATTCGACGCAGCTAAGGCGTCTGCAGGTTCGTTCAACGTCAAGTTCGGTGGTACGACATACACAACAACATCTGGTTCTGAACTGACCAACACAGGTGACAACTGGAGTTTGGTTGTTCCAGGCAAGTCCACATCTGGTAATGCAGAAGCAACGATCATTGACGGTGACGGTCATCAAGCGAGCGCCAATCAAGCAATTGTTGTAGACCTCACAGCTCCACCGGCTCCTGCCATTACTTCGATGGTCAGCGACACTGGAACCAAAGGTGACTTTAAAACCCTTGACCCTGTAACCCAAATTTCAGGTACTTACAATCCAAACGACGCTAAAGGTGGTCTTAAAGTTGAGTTTGGCGGCAAAGAATATCGTCTTGGAACAGACAGTGCACTGACAACGTCTGGAGATAATTGGCAACTCGATGTTCCTGGTGTAGCAACAACAAGCAACGCAAAAGTCACTGCAACAGACGTTGCCGGTAACAGCAGCGATGCAAATCAATTAATCACAATTGCAACGCTTCCTTCCGTTGCGTTGACATCCATAAACACTGACACCGGCACAACTGGTGATTTCATCACCAACGATGAATCCCTCACTATCAATGGAACATTTGACGCAGCTAAAGCCGCTGCAGGTTCGTTCAACGTCAAGTTCGGTGGTACGACATACACGACAACATCTGGTTCTGAGCTGACCAACACAGGTGACAACTGGAGCTTGGTTGTTCCAGGCAAGTCCACATCTGGCGATGCAGAAGCAACGATCATTGACGGTGATGGTCATCAAGCGAGCGCCAATCAAGCAATTGTTGTAGACCTCACAGCTCCGCCGGCTCCTGCCATTACTTCGATGGTCAGCGACACCGGAACCAAAGGTGACTTTAAAACCCTTGACCCTGTAACCCAAATTTCAGGTACTTACAATCCAACCGATTCTAAAGGTGGTCTTAAAGTTGAGTTTGGCGGCAAAGAATATCGTCTTGGAACAGACAGTGCACTGACAACGTCTGGAGATAATTGGCAACTCGATGTTCCTGGTGTAGCAACAACAAGCAACGCAAAAGTCACTGCAACAGACGTTGCCGGTAACAGCAGCGATACAATTCAGATGATAACAATCCAGTCATTAGATACCAGTAGAAACGGTAGAAACTTTGATGGTGAAGGGGATACCGCTAGGAAAGACAAGGCCGACACGTCTACAAATAATTCGACAACACTTCAAAATTCAGCTAGATCGACTAATAATTTTGATTTGTTCGTGACCTCAAAAGAAAGAATTTTGAAAGGCACTGCAAAACTAACCAAATCTATGGATATGATTTCTGAGAAAACAAAATCTTTGTTAGCCGAAAAGGGCATGACTTTAAGTAATAAGATTTTATCTTATAATATGGCCATCAACAAAGACCATCGAGACGCAAATTTTAACCTCAATCTTGCATTGATCGCACCAAATTTAAGCCTTTCAAGAAATGACAGTAAAGGGCTAGTTTACTTCCAGTCAAATCACCTAGGCAATCTTAAAGCACTTAATTATAATCCACTTACTCAAATTGGAGCCAGGTATTTCGATTTAAACAAAGACGGTGTTGAAGATTTCGTCTCTCTTTCTCAAATTGACGGGAAACCTGGAGATCAAGACGGAAAATTAAACAATAATACCCTCAACTTCTCAACAATTGCCTCTAAAGATTTGAATCCTACATTTAATTTGTCAAAAAATAATTTAATCAATTTCGCAGACGCCGCCGACAATACTACGCCCGCATCATTTAATCTCAAAGCTACTCTAACTAGTGGTGACGACAACATTCATTCAATCGGTTTTGTTTTATTAGAAAATTCTGAATTAAGTTCAGCAGATACAATACTTTCTGATTTATCAGAGATCAAAAGCCGTTCCGTTAATCTCCTAACCAGCCTTGAAGCTGAAAGTCTTGAAGCTGATTTAACACTAAAAAACTTGTTTGATTTTGAAAGAAATTTTCAATTACTAAACGGTCAAAGCATTCGCTTTTTTGCCATTGAAGACAATGATATGTCTGATATTAACGATCTAAATGATAAACGTTTTTCATGGCTTTCACAGTCTGTGAACTCAGATGGTTCGCTCGCTCTTTCAAATGGAGAAAATTTAAATCTAAATCTTTCTAGCCAATCATCTCCTGCTGATGTGGAAGATTTAGTTGCTCAAGATCAGCACATTTCAGAAGTATTAGATTTTTCGCCTTTCACACAAGGAGAGGTTTTAACTGGCGTTGCGCGGATTGCACGTAATGCAGAATTCGATTCTGTAATTGGATTTTACAGAACAGTTGATAATCTAGGACGTGTTCTTTCTGAAGATGGTGCTTTACTGCTACCGAGTGATGCTGGCTACGCAGATGCAGCTTTGCTTGCATCAAACAGAGTTTCAGAACTTGATAACTTAACAGTAGAAAATAATAAAACAAAAGATATTAATTTTATGATTTCTGAGTTCACACACATTGCACCATACGCCATCGTAGAGGGTGAATCTCTTTTTGCTTTTGGAGCAGCTAATGAGTCTAATGTTTCACACTTCCGTACTTTGGGCGATAACCAGTTCGGATTTGAAGATATTATTGGCAAATCATCAACAGGAGACTACGACGACATGGTGATTGGCCTAAAATTCAATCCCTTAGCGTAAAACACCGATAAACTTTTCAAAAATGAACCTTTAAAGTTTTAATATCTAAATAAGATTCACTATATTGTTATATTCAATTCTTTAAAACCAACCAAAGTGCCTCAACAAAAGTGAAGTTTCCGTTTGCCGATAAATCAGAGCAGCTTCAATAGCTCAATTTTTCTTGAGTTGCTATAAATAATATATGGCCAATAGTTAAGGGAGAGACATCTCGAAAAACTAATCTCTCTTGTGCATACCATTGACCATTCTTTACAGAAATCGACTTCACTTAAATATGGCAAATTTCTCGAGGTGTACGATGCACAACATAGGCGATTAAAAAAATTACGCCCACAAATGCCGATAACAACCACAAGTTGACTGTATTGATCAAGCAAGTCCTGCATCAACTTTTTATGCAAACAATATAATTTTCTAACATTTCCCGAAAAAGCCAGAAGTAGGATGATTTGATGTATTTAATAAAGCTTCGCCTCTAGGCTCAAGCGTTTGCCTAAGAAAACCGAATGAGTGAAAATTATAATTGAGCTAATTTTTTACAAGGCTATCAACTGATATCACCCTTGCGCTATGGATTCGATCACTCCATCGCGCACTACTAGTGCAACCTGCATCTTTTCGACCAAATTATCGCCCACCTGAATGTCGCAGAAGCTCTCAAGCTGACCTTGATCCACAATCTGTTCCATTTCAAGGTCGCGAACCTGGGCCTGCTGCTGAAGAAGATTGCGCTTCTGCTCTTCGAGCTCAGCCCGCTTAGCGGCAACCTGCTGCTGCACCTGAGCGACCTGCTCCTGCACACGTGGATCAAGTGGGTTGGCGCTCTGACGACGAACGTCATCCACAACCTGCTGACCCTCCTGTTCGAGCTGGGCCAGTTGCTGGTCGGTAGTGGAGATACCTGCGCTCAGCTCACGCTCGGCCTCTTCCTTCCAGGCCGGCGTTACGACGGCACGGATAGTGATGGAACGCTTGATCGACAGAGTGGTGCCGTCAGACATCGGGGCGGGGAAGCAGAACTAAGCGTCTCAGCACCACGGCGGAGTTAGCAATGGGCCCCATTTGGGCAATTTTTTTAAACCGAACAAAAAGAGCAAGTGATTTGCACCAAATAATTCAACCTGCTTGAAAAAAGGCAAACCACCGACAACAATTTATTATGATTTACGACACAAAAAATACAATCAACAAGCCATAATTTCTCTATTTTTAAGATACTTAGTTTGATCTAATGAAGATCTCCAGCCAAACCACAGCAGTTGCAACTGGATTTTACGCCAAATCCCAATCTAGAATTTTTGCATCTCAACAGGTTATACCATTGTTACCGAAGGATATCCTTTGGGACGACGGTTACGAATCAATCGGGGCTGCTCTGCGGCAGCTTGCAACTACAAAAATTCGAAAAATAAAACTCATTGCCCACGGAAGTCATCGATCCTTAACCCTTGGCAGCGTTGTATCAGTTGAAGACTTAAAACAACATCTTGCTGAACACAATCTTGCAAATCTGTTATCTGGATTCGAAATAAGTTTGTGGTCCTGCTTCGGGGGCGTTAAAGGTGGTATAGGTGAAACATTTTCAGAGTTAACAGGTGCGACTGTTAAATCGTCCACATCAGAACTTGGACTAGGTATTGGCCTAATACACGCAGGACAAGATCATCTCGATCGTCAATTAAGTAACTTACCGTTCAGTTTACACACAAATGCTCTTGGTTTTGATGTTGTTGATAATTTAAACGGAACGTTTGGAATTATCAATTACTACGGCACATGGCACCCTCTAGCGAGTGAAAACACAGTTACAGAAGGTGCTCTGTCACTGTACACACTAAAAAGTGGAGGAGATGGGTCAAATCCTAACGATTACACAGTTGAAGCCTACGGTCAAGGTGGAAACATTCAAAATCAAACATTTCTACCCACCAACCCCCCAAAAATCACAGGTAATATTGTTATTCCCAGCAAGGTAAATGGCACCACAGCGAGTACTTTTATCCAGGGAAAAAACGGTCAAGGCAAGCAAGAGATATCAGATGCAGGCTTCAAGCCGGGAGAAAACTTTTTCTTCTCCAAAAACACCTCAGATAAAACTCTTTACGACAACAACAGTCCTGATGGAATTAATCTGACATCAGGATTTCAGGGAACATATGGATTCCAATCTATTTATATTCCAACTGTAGCCCCCGGAACTTACAGGTCTTACTACGACGGCAGAGGAAGCTGGGACAACACCCAACCTATTGGTGCCAATCCAATTACCATGATCTTCAGGCCCACAGCAGGGCTTGCTGAATCTTTATTTACTCTTACAGGATCAGGAAAACTGATTTTTGGAGCAGCGCCAAAGATACTTATTGACAGCATTGATTTTGACAACGGAGCTTCAAAAACAGACTTTGTGACGACCGGCAAAGATGTTGTCATTAACGGTACCTATAGCAATGTAAGTACAAACGATGAAAAAACAATTGAAGTTACTGTTAAAAACAAATCAACAAATGCGACTCAATCATTCAAAGAAACTGATTCGGCCCTCGACGTTAAAAATAATGGTAAATGGGTGCTCACGCTCCCTTCACAATTAGATGCAGCCAAATACGACATTGAAGCTTCGATTGTTCATGATTCAACCAAGCACACAACAAACCAAGAACTGAATATTGTTTCGGCTTCAATTGAATCAATTTCGGATGACAATGGCGTTTCTACAAGTGATAAGAAAACAAGTGATCAAACACTTGTTTTTAATGGTATCTTTTCGTCCACAACAGCAACAGGAATCAAACTTTCATTAAAGGATTCCAGTGATAATTTTATCTTCCAAGATAAAGACCCGACAACAAAAATCGGAGACGATTGGGCTTACGACTTCACCGGAACAACCCTTGGATTTGGTACCTACACGCTTAGTGCAACCGTCAGCGATGCATCAGGAAGTGCAACCGCAAACCAAGAAATCGTCATTCAGAGCCTACCAACGGCGCCAGTTGTCACGGCCATCGCTGACGATACAGGTACTCCTGGAGATTTCGTTACTACTGATACAACACTTACAGTCAGCGGAACCTTCGACAAAATCGCAGTTCCTTCAAAAGGAAATGGGACTTTAAATATTACATTAGCAGGCAACACATATTTTGATGGAAACACCATTAACCCTTTAACTGTTAATTATTCAGCTGGCACATGGTCCTTTAATTCAAAAACATTAGCTGTAGGCACATACAAAATTGAAGCCTATACCGTTGATACCAACGGTTTATTCAATTCAAGTAATAAAGCGCTGACGGTGATTGATGATACAGATACAACTCCACCTAGAGCTCCAACTATTGATTCCATTGAAAGTGACACTGGTACCGCAGGCGACTTTAAAACGATTGACACTTCAATCAAGATCATTGGAACTTACGATTCAAGCGATGCAGTTGGTGGGCTGAAAGTAGACTTTAATAGTAAAGAATACGTACTTGGAACCGACAGCCAACTCACAACACTTGGTGATAATTGGAATCTGACTGTTCCTGGTGTGGCGACAACCGGAGCTGCAACAGTAACAGCAACAGACGCTGGCGGTAACAGCAGTGATGCAACTCAATTAATCACAATTTCACCAGCTCCGTCTGTTGCTGTTACATCCATAACCACTGACACCGGCACACCCGGTGATTTCATCACCAACGATGAATCCCTCACTATCAATGGAACATTCGACGCAGCTAAAGCCGCTGCAGGTTCGTTCAACGTCAAGTTCGGTGGTACGACATACACAACAACATCTGGTTCTGAGCTGACCAACACAGGTGACAACTGGAGCTTGGTTGTTCCAGGCAAGTCCACATCTGGCAATGCAGAAGCAACGATCATTGACGGTGATGGCAATCAAGCGAGCGCCAATCAAGCAATTGTTGTAGACCTCACGGCTCCTACGGCTCCTGCCATTACTTCGATGGTCAGCGACACCGGAAACAAAGGTGACTTTAAAACTCTTGACCCTGTAACCCAAATTTCAGGTACTTACAATGCAAACGACGCTAAAGGTGGTCTTAAAGTTGAGTTTGGCGGCAAAGAATATCGTCTTGGAACAGACAGTGAACTGACAACATCTGGAGATAATTGGCAACTCGATGTTCCTGGTGTAACAACAACCGGAACAGCAAAAGTCACTGCAACAGATGTTGCCGGTAACAGCAGCGATGCAACTCAATTAATCACAATTGCAACGCTTCCTTCCGTTGCGTTGACATCCATAAACACTGACTCCGGCACGCCCGGTGATTTCATCACCAATGATGAATCACTCACTATCAATGGAACGTTCGACGCAGCTAAAGCCGCTGCAGGTTCGTTCAACGTCAAGTTCGGTGGTACGACATACACAACAACATCGGGTTCTGAACTGACCAACACAGGTGACAACTGGAGCTTGGTTGTTCCAGGCAAGTCCACATCTGGCGATGCAGAAGCAACGATCATTGACGGTGATGGTCATCAAGCGAGCGCCAAACAAGCAATTGTTGTAGACCTCACGGCTCCTACGGCTCCTGCCATTGCTTCGATGGTCAGCGACACCGGAAACCAAGGTGATTTTAAAACTCTTGACCCTGTAACCAAAATCTCAGGTACTTACAATCCAAACGACGCTAAAGGTGGTCTTAAAGTTGAGTTTGGCGGCAAAGAATATCGTCTTGGAACAGACAGTGAACTAACAACATCTGGAGATAATTGGCAACTCGATGTTCCTGGTGTAACAACAACCGGAACAGCAAAAGTCACTGCAACAGATGTTGCCGGTAACAGCAGCGATGCAACTCAATTAATCACAATTGCAACGCTTCCTTCCGTTGCGTTGACATCCATAAACACTGACTCCGGCACGCCCGGTGATTTCATCACCAATGATGAATCACTCACTATCAATGGAACGTTCGACGCAGCTAAAGCCGCTGCAGGTTCGTTCAACGTCAAGTTCGGTGGTACGACATACACAACAACATCGGGTTCTGAACTGACCAACACAGGTGACAACTGGAGCTTGGTTGTTCCAGGCATGTCCACATCTGGCGATGCAGAAGCAACGATCATTGACGGTGATGGTCATCAAGCGAGCGCCAAACAAGCAATTGTTGTAGACCTCACGGCTCCTACGGCTCCTGCCATTGCTTCGATGGTCAGCGACACCGGAAACAAAGGTGACTTTAAAACTCTTGACCCTGTAACCCAAATTTCAGGTACTTACAATGCAAACGACGCTAAAGGTGGTCTTAAAGTTGAGTTTGGCGGCAAAGAATATCGTCTTGGAACAGACAGTGAACTGACAACATCTGGAGATAATTGGCAACTCGATGTTCCTGGTGTAACAACAACCGGAACAGCAAAAGTCACTGCAACAGATGTTGCCGGTAACAGCAGCGATGCAACTCAATTAATCACAATTGCAACGCTTCCTTCCGTTGCGTTGACATCCATAAACACTGACTCCGGCACGCCCGGTGATTTCATCACCAATGATGAATCACTCACTATCAATGGAACATTCGACGCAGCTAAAGCCGCTGCAGGTTCGTTCAACGTCAAGTTCGGTGGTACGACATACACAACAACATCGGGTTCTGAACTGACCAACACAGGTGACAACTGGAGCTTGGTTGTTCCAGGCAAGTCCACATCTGGCGATGCAGAAGCAACGATCATTGACGGTGATGGTCATCAAGCGAGCGCCAAACAAGCAATTGTTGTAGACCTCACGGCTCCTACGGCTCCTGCCATTGCTTCGATGGTCAGCGACACCGGAAACAAAGGTGACTTTAAAACTCTTGACCCTGTAACCAAAATCTCAGGTACTTACAATCCAAACGACGCTAAAGGTGGTCTTAAAGTTGAGTTTGGCGGCAAAGAATATCGTCTTGGAACAGACAGTGAACTAACAACATCTGGAGATAATTGGCAACTCGATGTTCCTGGTGTAACAACAACCGGAACAGCAAAAGTCACTGCAACAGATGTTGCCGGTAACAGCAGCGATGCAACTCAATTAATCACAATTGCAACGCTTCCTTCCGTTGCGTTGACATCCATAAACACTGACTCCGGCACGCCCGGTGATTTCATCACCAATGATGAATCACTCACTATCAATGGAACGTTCGACGCAGCTAAAGCCGCTGCAGGTTCGTTCAACGTCAAGTTCGGTGGTACGACATACACAACAACATCGGGTTCTGAACTGACCAACACAGGTGACAACTGGAGCTTGGTTGTTCCAGGCATGTCCACATCTGGCGATGCAGAAGCAACGATCATTGACGGTGATGGTCATCAAGCGAGCGCCAAACAAGCAATTGTTGTAGACCTCACGGCTCCTACGGCTCCTGCCATTGCTTCGATGGTCAGCGACACCGGAAACAAAGGTGATTTTAAAACTCTTGACCCTGTAACCAAAATCTCAGGTACTTACAATCCAAACGACGCTAAAGGTGGTCTTAAAGTTGAGTTTGGCGGCAAAGAATATCGTCTTGGAACAGACAGTGAACTGACAACATCTGGAGATAATTGGCAACTCGATGTTCCTGGTGTAACAACAACCGGAACAGCAAAAGTCACTGCAACAGATGTTGCCGGTAACAGCAGCGATGCAACTCAATTAATCACAATTGCAACGCTTCCTTCCGTTGCGTTGACATCCATAAACACTGACTCCGGCACGCCCGGTGATTTCATCACCAATGATGAATCACTCACTATCAATGGAACATTCGACGCAGCTAAAGCCGCTGCAGGTTCGTTCAACGTCAAGTTCGGTGGTACGACATACACAACAACATCGGGTTCTGAACTGACCAACACAGGTGACAACTGGAGCTTGGTTGTTCCAGGCAAGTCCACATCTGGCGATGCAGAAGCAACGATCATTGACGGTGATGGTCATCAAGCGAGCGCCAAACAAGCAATTGTTGTAGACCTCACGGCTCCTACGGCTCCTGCCATTGCTTCGATGGTCAGCGACACCGGAAACAAAGGTGACTTTAAAACTCTTGACCCTGTAACCCAAATTTCAGGTACTTACAATCCAAACGACGCTAAAGGTGGTCTTAAAGTTGAGTTTGGCGGCAAAGAATATCGTCTTGGAACAGACAGTGAACTGACAACATCTGGAGATAATTGGCAACTCGATGTTCCTGGTGTAACAACAACCGGAACAGCAAAAGTCACTGCAACAGATGTTGCCGGTAACAGCAGCGATGCAACTCAATTAATCACAATTGCAACGCTTCCTTCCGTTGCGTTGACATCCATAAACACTGACTCCGGCACGCCCGGTGATTTCATCACCAATGATGAATCACTCACTATCAATGGAACATTCGACGCAGCTAAAGCCGCTGCAGGTTCGTTCAACGTCAAGTTCGGTGGTACGACATACACAACAACATCGGGTTCTGAACTGACCAACACAGGTGACAACTGGAGCTTGGTTGTTCCAGGCAAGTCCACATCTGGCGATGCAGAAGCAACGATCATTGACGGTGATGGTCATCAAGCGAGCGCCAAACAAGCAATTGTTGTAGACCTCACGGCTCCTACGGCTCCTGCCATTGCTTCGATGGTCAGCGACACCGGAAACCAAGGTGATTTTAAAACTCTTGACCCTGTAACCAAAATCTCAGGTACTTACAATCCAAACGACGCTAAAGGTGGTCTTAAAGTTGAGTTTGGCGGCAAAGAATATCGTCTTGGAACAGACAGTGAACTAACAACATCTGGAGATAATTGGCAACTCGATGTTCCTGGTGTAACAACAACCGGAACAGCAAAAGTCACTGCAACAGATGTTGCCGGTAACAGCAGCGATGCAACTCAATTAATCACAATTGCAACGCTTCCTTCCGTTGCGTTGACATCCATAAACACTGACTCCGGCACGCCCGGTGATTTCATCACCAATGATGAATCACTCACTATCAATGGAACGTTCGACGCAGCTAAAGCCGCTGCAGGTTCGTTCAACGTCAAGTTCGGTGGTACGACATACACAACAACATCGGGTTCTGAACTGACCAACACAGGTGACAACTGGAGCTTGGTTGTTCCAGGCATGTCCACATCTGGCGATGCAGAAGCAACGATCATTGACGGTGATGGTCATCAAGCGAGCGCCAAACAAGCAATTGTTGTAGACCTCACGGCTCCTACGGCTCCTGCCATTGCTTCGATGGTCAGCGACACCGGAAACCAAGGTGATTTTAAAACTCTTGACCCTGTAACCAAAATCTCAGGTACTTACAATCCAAACGACGCTAAAGGTGGTCTTAAAGTTGAGTTTGGCGGCAAAGAATATCGTCTTGGAACAGACAGTGAACTAACAACATCTGGAGATAATTGGCAACTCGATGTTCCTGGTGTAACAACAACCGGAACAGCAAAAGTCACTGCAACAGATGTTGCCGGTAACAGCAGCGATGCAACTCAATTAATCACAATTGCAACGCTTCCTTCCGTTGCGTTGACATCCATAAACACTGACTCCGGCACGCCCGGTGATTTCATCACCAATGATGAATCACTCACTATCAATGGAACGTTCGACGCAGCTAAAGCCGCTGCAGGTTCGTTCAACGTCAAGTTCGGTGGTACGACATACACAACAACATCGGGTTCTGAACTGACCAACACAGGTGACAACTGGAGCTTGGTTGTTCCAGGCAAGTCCACATCTGGCGATGCAGAAGCAACGATCATTGACGGTGATGGTCATCAAGCGAGCGCCAAACAAGCAATTGTTGTAGACCTCACGGCTCCTACGGCTCCTGCCATTGCTTCGATGGTCAGCGACACCGGAAACAAAGGTGATTTTAAAACTCTTGACCCTGTAACCAAAATCTCAGGTACTTACAATCCAAACGACGCTAAAGGTGGTCTTAAAGTTGAGTTTGGCGGCAAAGAATATCGTCTTGGAACAGACAGTGAACTGACAACATCTGGAGATAATTGGCAACTCGATGTTCCTGGTGTAACAACAACCGGAACAGCAAAAGTCACTGCAACAGATGTTGCCGGTAACAGCAGCGATGCAACTCAATTAATCACAATTGCAACGCTTCCTTCCGTTGCGTTGACATCCATAAACACTGACTCCGGCACGCCCGGTGATTTCATCACCAATGATGAATCACTCACTATCAATGGAACGTTCGACGCAGCTAAAGCCGCTGCAGGTTCGTTCAACGTCAAGTTCGGTGGTACGACATACACAACAACATCGGGTTCTGAACTGACCAACACAGGTGACAACTGGAGCTTGGTTGTTCCAGGCATGTCCACATCTGGCGATGCAGAAGCAACGATCATTGACGGTGATGGTCATCAAGCGAGCGCCAAACAAGCAATTGTTGTAGACCTCACGGCTCCTACGGCTCCTGCCATTGCTTCGATGGTCAGCGACACCGGAAACAAAGGTGATTTTAAAACTCTTGACCCTGTAACCAAAATCTCAGGTACTTACAATGCAAACGACGCTAAAGGTGGTCTTAAAGTTGAGTTTGGCGGCAAAGAATATCGTCTTGGAACAGACAGTGAACTGACAACATCTGGAGATAATTGGCAACTCGATGTTCCTGGTGTAACAACAACCGGAACAGCAAAAGTCACTGCAACAGATGTTGCCGGTAACAGCAGCGATGCAACTCAATTAATCACAATTGCAACGCTTCCTTCCGTTGCGTTGACATCCATAAACACTGACTCCGGCACGCCCGGTGATTTCATCACCAATGATGAATCACTCACTATCAATGGAACGTTCGACGCAGCTAAAGCCGCTGCAGGTTCGTTCAACGTCAAGTTCGGTGGTACGACATACACAACAACATCGGGTTCTGAACTGACCAACACAGGTGACAACTGGAGCTTGGTTGTTCCAGGCAAGTCCACATCTGGCGATGCAGAAGCAACGATCATTGACGGTGATGGTCATCAAGCGAGCGCCAAACAAGCAATTGTTGTAGACCTCACGGCTCCTACGGCTCCTGCCATTGCTTCGATGGTCAGCGACACCGGAAACAAAGGTGACTTTAAAACTCTTGACCCTGTAACCCAAATTTCAGGTACTTACAATCCAAACGACGCTAAAGGTGGTCTTAAAGTTGAGTTTGGCGGCAAAGAATATCGTCTTGGAACAGACAGTGAACTGACAACATCTGGAGATAATTGGCAACTCGATGTTCCTGGTGTAACAACAACCGGAACAGCAAAAGTCACTGCAACAGACGTTGCCGGTAACAGCAGCGATGCAACTCAATTAATCACAATTGCAACGCTTCCTTCCGTTGCGTTGACATCCATAACCACTGACTCCGGCACAGCTGGTGATTTCATCACCAACGATGAATCACTCACTATCAATGGAACGTTCGACGCAGCTAAAGCCGCTGCAGGTTCATTCAACGTCAAGTTCGTTGGTACGACATACACAACAACATCGGGTTCTGAACTGACCAACACAGGTGACAACTGGAGCTTGGTTGTTCCAGGCAAGTCCACATCTGGCGATGCAGAAGCAACGATCATTGACGGTGATGGTCATCAAGCGAGCGCCAAACAAGCAATTGTTGTAGACCTCACGGCTCCACCGGCTCCTGCCATTGCTTCGATGGTCAGCGACACCGGAAACAAAGGTGACTTTAAAACCCTTGACCCTGTAACCCAAATTTCAGGTACTTACAATCCAAACGACGCTAAAGGTGGTCTTAAAGTTGAATTTGGCGGCAAAGAATATCGTCTTGGAACAGACAGTGCACTGACAACATCTGGAGATAATTGGCAACTCGATGTTCCTGGTGTAGCAACAACAAGCAACGCAAAAGTCACTGCAACAGACGTTGCCGGTAACAGCAGCGATGCAACTCAATTAATCACAATTGCAACGCTTCCTTCCGTTGCGTTGACATCCATAAACACTGACACCGGCACAGCTGGTGATTTCATCACCAACGATGAATCCCTCACTATCAATGGAACATTCGACGCAGCTAAAGCCGCTGCAGGTTCGTTCAACGTCAAGTTCGGTGGTACGACATACACAACAACATCGGGTTCTGAGCTGACCAACACAGGTGACAACTGGAGCTTGGTTGTTCCAGGCAAGTCCACATCTGGCGATGCAGAAGCAACGATCATTGACGGTGATGGTCATCAAGCGAGCGCCAATCAAGCAATTGTTGTAGACCTCACAGCTCCACCGGCTCCTGCCATTACTTCGATGGTCAGCGACACTGGAACCAAAGGTGACTTTAAAACCCTTGACCCTGTAACCCAAATTTCAGGTACTTACAATCCAAACGATTCTAAAGGTGGTCTTAAAATTGAGTTTGGCGGCAAAGAATATCGTCTTGGAACAGACAGTGCACTGACAACGTCTGGAGATAATTGGCAACTCGATGTTCCTGGTGTAGCAACAACAAGCAACGCAAAAGTCACTGCAACAGACATTGCCGGTAACAGCAGCGATACAATTCAGATGATAACAATCCAGTCATTAGATACCAACAGAAATCGTAGAAACTTTGATGGTGAAGGGGATACCGCTAGGAAGGACAAGGCCGACACGTCTACAAATAATTCGACAACACTTCAAAATTCAGCTAGATCGACTAATAATTTTGATTTGTTCGTGACCTCAAAAGAAAGAATTTTGAAAGGCACTGCAAAACTAACCAAATCTATGGATATGATTTCCGAGAAAACAAAATCTTTGTTAGCCGAAAAGGGCATGACTTTAAGTAATAAGATTTTATCTTATAATATGGCCATCAACAAAGATCATCGAGACGCAAATTTTAACCTCAATCTTGCATTGATCGCACCAAATTTAAGCCTTTCAAGAAATGACAGCAAAGGGCTAGTTTACTTCCAGTCAAATCACCTAGGCAATCTTAAAGCACTTAATTACAACCCACTTACTCAAATTGGAGCCAGGTATTTCGATTTAAACAAAGACGGTGTTGAAGATTTCGTCTCTCTTTCTCAAATTGACGGGAAACCTGGAGATCAAGACGGAAAATTAAATAATAATACCCTCAACTTCTCAACAATTGCCTCTAAAGATTTGAATCCTACATTTAATTTGTCAAAAAATAATTTAATCAATTTTGCAGACGCCGCCGACAATACTACGCCCGCATCATTTAATCTCAAAGCTACTCTAACTAGTGGTGACGACAACATTCATTCAATCGGTTTTGTTTTATTAGAAAATTCTGAATTAAGTTCAGCAGATACAATACTTTCTGATTTATCAGAGATCAAAAGCCGTTCCGTTAATCTCCTAACGAGCCTTGAAGCTGAAAGTCTTGAAGCTGATTTAACACTAAAAAACTTGTTTGATTTTGAAAGAAATTTTCAATTACTAAACGGTCAAAGCATTCGCTTTTTTGCCATTGAAGACAATGATATGTCTGATATTAACGATCTAAATGATAAACGTTTTTCATGGCTTTCACAGTCTGTGAACTCAGATGGTTCGCTCGCTCTTTCAAATGGAGAAAATTTAAATCTAAATCTCTCTAGCCAATCGTCTCCTGCTGATGTGGAAGATTTAGTTGCTCAAGATCAGCACATTTCAGAAGTATTAGATTTTTCGCCTTTCACACAAGGAGAGGTTTTAACTGGCGTTGCGCGGATTGCACGTAATGCAGAATTCGATTCTGTAATTGGATTTTACAGAACAGTTGATAATCTAGGACGTGTTCTTTCTGAAGATGGTGCTTTACTGCTACCGAGTGATGCTGGCTACGCAGATGCAGCTTTGCTTGCATCAAACAGAGTTTCAGAACTTGACAACTTAACAGTAGACAACAATAAAACAAAAGATATTAATTTTATGATTTCTGAGTTCACACACATTGCACCATACGCCATCGTAGAAGGTGAATCTCTTTTTGCTTTTGGAGCAGCTAATAAGTCTAATGTTTCACACTTCCGTACTTTGGGCGATAACCAGTTCGGATTTGAAGATATTATTGGCAAATCATCAACAGGAGACTACGACGACATGGTGATTGGCCTAACATTCAATCCCTTAGCGTAAAACACCGATAAACTTTTCAAAAATGAACCTTTAAAGCTTTAATATCTAAATAATATTCACTATATTGTTATATTCAATTCTTTAAAACCAACCAAAGTGCCCCAACAAAAGTGAAGTTTCCGTTTGCCGATAAATCAGAGTAGCTTCAATAGCTCAATTTTTCTTGAGTTGCTATAAATAATATATGGCCAATAGTTAAGGGAGAGACATCTCGAAAAACTAATCTCTCTTGCGCATAATAGTGACCAATCTTTATAATAAATCGGCTTCTTTAAAATATAGCAAATCTCTCGAAGTGTACGATGCAAAAAATAGGTGATTAAAAAAATTACGCCTAACTAATACCGATAAAAATCACAAGCTGATAGCATTAATTAAGCGAGTCCTGCATCAACTTTTAATGCTAATAATATATTTTCTAACATTTCCCGCTAAAAAAAGCCAGGAGTATGGTGATTTGATGTATTTAATAAAGCTTCGCCCCTAGGGTCTAGCGTTTAATAAGAAAAAGTGAATGAGTGAAAATTATAATTGAGCTAATTTTTTACATGGCTATCAACTGATATCACCCTTGCGCTATGGATTCGATCACTCCATCGCGCACTACTAGTGCAACCTGCATCTTTTCGACCAAATTATCGCCCACCTGAATGTCGCAGAAGCTCTCAAGCTGACCCTGATCCACAATCTGTTCCATTTCAAGGTCGCGAACCTGGGCCTGCTGCTGAAGAAGATTGCGCTTCTGCTCTTCGAGCTCAGCCCGCTTGGCGGCAACCTGCTGCTGCACCTGAGCGACCTGCTCCTGCACACGTGGATCAAGTGGGTTGGCGCTCTGACGACGAACGTCATCCACAACCTGCTGACCCTCCTGTTCGAGCTGGGCCAGTTGCTGGTCGGTAGTGGAGATACCTGCGCTCAGCTCACGCTCGGCCTCTTCCTTCCACGCCGGCGTTACGACGGCACGGATAGTGATGGAACGCTTGATCGACAGAGTGGTGCCGTCAGACATCGGGGCGGGGAAGCAGAACTAAGCGTCTCAGCACCACGGCGGATGGTCAACCCAACCCTGGCGTGATGGCTTTCAGCGGCCGTACACGCTCTCGATTGACGAGCGATCGCGGTCCGTGATCCGATCTCGGCGTTGCTTGAGCGTCTGGGTGAGCAGGCCGTTCTCAATCGAGAAGGGTTCCACAAGAGCCACGCCGGCAAGACGCTCATCAGCCCTGGATCCAACACGGTCAGCCAACAGTCGGTTCAGCTCTCCGCGCAGCAGCTTGAGCAGGCGCTCATCACCAGGATGACCGCCCAGGTCATCACCTGGATCGCAGCCCTGGGAGCTGGCCCAGGCCTTGATCGCCTCTAGCCGCGGCACCACCAGGGCTCCAAGTTGACGTTCGTCCTGCCCCACCAACATCACCTGCTCGATCAGGGGGCTGGAAACCAACGCCTCCTCAAGCGGCCCAGGCTCAATGTTTTCACCGCTGCTGAGCACGATCGTGTCCTTGGCCCGTCCGGTCAGGACTACAGACCCATCGGGGAGAAGCATGCCTAGATCGCCTGTGTCAAACCAGCCATCAGCGTCGAGAACCTTGGCTGTGGCTTCAGGTTTGCCCAGGTAGCCAGCCATCACCTGAGGACCGCGCACCAGCACAACCCCACGTTCCCGGAACCCGAGTGGCTTCCTGGTCTCGGCATCAACAACGCGGAATTCTGTTTCCGGGAGGGGCAGACCGGAGCTGCCGCGAATGTTGCGCCACGGCCGCCGGCAGCTCACAACCGGACTGGTTTCCGTGAGGCCATACCCAACCAAGAGCTCAATGCCCACCGCTTCAAAGAAGGAATCCACGTGGGGAGCAATGGCACCTCCTCCGTTGATCGGATAACGCAGTTCTCCGCCACTCAACTGCTGCCTCAGCTTGGGCCAGATCAGCTTGGAAGCAAGCGCATGCGCGGGCCAGCGGCGGCTCGCCTCTGCCGCAGCCCTGAGACGGTCGCGCTTGCGCAACGGTTGAATCATCAGGTCACGGCTGCGGCGTCGAGCGAGGGTGTAGGCCGTGCTGTTGGCCAGGGCAGCCCTCAACAGGCGTTGACGGGATGCGGGAAATGTCTTGACGGCATCCTCGAAGCCAGCCTGAACCGCTTCCCACAGCCTGGGCACCGTGGCCATGATCACGGGCTTGACCCGAGGCAGATCCTTTTTGAGCTGCTTGATCGTGGTGTAACTCTGCGAACAGGCACAGGAGAAGAAGTAGTACTCGGCGCTGCGTTCGTAGGAATGCCAGATCGGCAGAACGCTCAACACCGGTGATCCCGGTTCCGGTCGGGTGACGCAGGCAAGGCTGCGCATCTGATGCAGAAGGTTGGCATGCGTGAGTGGCACGCCCTTGGGCCGACCTGTGGTTCCGCTCGTGTAAAGGATCGTGGCCGTGGTGGCTGGCGCAGAGGCACGGTCCCGCCCGGTCATTGGATCCGGTGCTCCCTGGCCCTTGCCAAGGGCCAGAAAAACGTCGAAGTCGAGCGCACCAGCAGGAGCCGGACCCTCCAGTACGAGCACAAAACGCAGTCGCTCCTGCTGATCCGCGGGAAGCTGTAGGCGCTGCAACAGATCAGCGGTTTGCACCACCAGCGCGACGGCCGCTGAATCCTCGAGGATATAGCGCAGCTCTTCGACAGGTGCTGCTGCACCACGCACCGCATCAATGGCGCCTGCCCGCATCAGACCCTGATCGGCCACCAGCCAGCGAGGACTGTTCTCCGCGAAAAGGCCCACGACATCGCCACTGCCGATCTGCAAACTGCGGAATGCGGCAGCGGCTTGATCAATCCGCTCCGCCAGCTGTTGATAGCTGAGACGCTCGGGATGCGCGGCATGTGGGGCATCAACAGCCATCACATCACCGTGATGGGATTTCAGCCAGGGCCAGACCTGATCCACCCGGCCGAGACTTTGAACATGGGCCTGGCGAGCCAGTGCCGCCTGCTCTCGGGAGGTTGGATACCAGGTGGATTTGGCGGCGGTAGTCACGAAAACGGTATGCAGTCGCCCAGGCCTATCACCTCAAGGCTGCTTCGGCAATCGAACGGCTTCGGCAATCAAACAGCTTCGCGAATCAGGCTGATGCGGACATCAAGGCTTTTGAGTGCTCTCTTGCCAGACCAGCTCGAAACGTGCGGCCAGGGCATCGCGCAGCAGAGGTTGCACGATCTCGATTTCCAGATCAGGAATCCAGTCGCAAAGTCGACCGACAGCTCGTCCTTTGATGCCACAGGGCACCACGGACGCGAAACCCTCCAGATCGCAATTCACGTTCAAGGCAAGACCATGCTGTGTGATCCAGCGACGGCATCCCACACCGATCGCCGCCACCTTCCGCTGATCGAGCCAGACCCCGGTCAGTCCTTCAATGCGTTGCCCCTGCAGGCCGAGAACCTGCAACACATCAATCACCACCTGTTCCAACTGACGCAGATACCAGTGCAGATCGGTGCGACGACGGCGCAAATCCAGCACTGGGTAAACAACCAGTTGACCGGGTGCGTGATGCGTCACTTCCCCACCACGATCAATGCGGTGCAGTGGGGCGGGCGGATGCTCTGGGTCGAACAGCAGATGATCTTCACTGGCGCCGCGGCCGAGGGTGTAACAGCGTGGATGCTGCAGCAGCCAGACCGCTTCCGCATCAGCTTCGGCTGCTGACTCCAGGAGCAAACGCTTCTGCCAGCGACGCTGCAGATCCCAGGCCTGCTGGAAAGGCACCAGCTGATCAGGCTGAAAAAGAAATGCCGAAGACCCGGTTCCGGAATCCAACGGCGTCACTAGCTTTCCGTTAGGCGCAGGCACCGGAGGGATGCATGAAGCTCTTGATCCATGGTCGCAATCTGGATGTGACTCCCGCATTACGGGATTACACCGAGACGAAGCTTGATCGAGCGATCCATCACTTCAACGATCTTGTTCAGGAAGCGGATGTACATCTATCGGTGGCTCGCAATCCCCGCGTTCCCCAGCAGACGGCCGAGGTCACCGTCTTCGCGAACGGCACAGTGATTCGTGCCCAGGAGCGCAGTGAGAATCTCTACGCCAGCATTGACCTTGTGGCCAGCAAGCTGGCACGGCAGCTGCGACGCTTCAAAGAACGCCACAGCGACCATCACCACAGCCATGGCCACCGGGCCACTGAGACCCCAACCACTGAAGCTGTGCTGGATGACAGCCCCGTGGACGGTTCACTGCTCGAGGGGAAGGAGGCTCAGCTGCCCAGTCCGGGGGTACGGCGCAAATACTTCGCCATGCCACCGATGACGCTGGATGATGCCCGCACCCAGCTGGATCTCATCGACCATGACTTTTATCTGTTCCGCGACAGTGAAAGCGGCGAGCTCCAGGTGATCTATCGGCGCAACCACGGTGGCTATGGAGTGATCCAGGCACGCAACTGAACCTTTCGTGACGGCTTGATCCGTCGTTTGCTCAGCGATGACCAAGTCACCGCGCCGGCAGGACCTGCCGGACATCCCCCCTCTGATTCACCAGGCTCTGCTCAATCCACTGCTGCAGGAGGAGGAACTGCTCACGCTCTGCGACGCCGCCCGCCAACTGGGATTCGGCGGTGTCTGCGTCAGCCTCACTCACCTTGAAGTCGTGCGCAGGCGCCTGGGAGGCCAGGGACCGGTGAAGTTGATCGCCACCGTCGCCTTCCCATTCGGAGCGCTGCCCGCCGAGCTGAAACAGGCCCAAGCCGAATGGGCGGCTGCCCATGGGGCCGAAGCTCTCGAAGTCACACCGGACTGGTCAGCGCTTGTGAACGGCCGTGCCAACAGCTTCGCCGAGGAATTGGCAGCGATCGCAGCACTGGATCTGCCCATGACTGTGGTGCTGGATGTCAATCAGCTCAATGAAGCGCAGCTTGCTCTGGCCGCGGAGGCAGCCATGGATGCAGGCGCTGCATCGCTCCAGGCCGGCAACGGATTCGGGGCTGCCGTTTCAGCGGACCAGATCCGAGAACTGCGGCAGCTCACCAGAGGCCGTTGCGCCATCAAGGCCGCCGGCGGGATCCGGGAGCTGGAGCAGGCGCTGGATCTCGTGGAAGCAGGAGCCATCGCGTTGGGCACAGGTCATGGCCCAGCCTTGGTGAAGGCCCTGCGACAACCGCGATGAGTGGGGACAAGCGCCTGACGGGCCTGGCCCTCAAGGTGGGCCCCCTCGGCGAGCATGACCGACTGCTGACCCTGCTGAGTGATCAAGAGGGTGTCGTGCGCCTGGCCGTGCCTGGAGCGCGCAAACCACGCAGCAGCCTTGCCGCTGCAGTTCCGCTCACCCTGCTGAATCTGCAGGTGGTGGGTCGTCGCAGTTTGAAGAGGGTGAGGCAGCTGCAGGTCGTGCATAACTACAGCGGTGTTGCGAAACAACTGGAAACGCTCGCTGCAGCCCAGGCTCTGGCGGAACTTGCCATTGCCCTTGTCAGCGACTGCGACCCTGTTCCTGGAATGCTGGAGACGGTGCTGATTCATCTCGAAAGCTTTGAAACCCTGAGCCGCTCCACCCAACCCGACGCAGATCTCTGCCTGGCCATGCTCGTGCAGGCGGGAATCCATCTGCTGGCGCTGGGGGGCTACGGAATTCCACTGCAGGTTTGCTGCCGGACAGGAGCAGAGCTATCTCCTCCGATCGGCCAGTGGGATTGGCGCTGCAGCCTTCTGCCTGAGGAGGGACTTGCGATCGGTTCATTACCGGGCGCCACACTTCAGTTCAACCCATCCGAGCTGGCTCTTCTGCAACGGTTGCCCAGGGCGGAACTGCCAAGGAGACGCGATGGCGGACTGATGGGCCCACGGCCGGTGTGGCTGAAGCTCCTGGCTGTTCTGGAATGCTGGTGCCGCACCCATCTGCCCCGCCCAGTGCGGTCGCTGGAGATGGTCGGCAACTGCATGCCGTCGCAGTGAGCGATCATGAGCCGGTCATTGCTGGAACCTTGAGCGGATCCCCCCTGAACAGTCCAGAGCCGGTCCTACCCACCGGCAACAATCCGGAGGGAGGCCGCGGTCTCCAGGCCGTGTTGCGCCTGAGCGACTTTCGCAAACTCTGGATCGGCCAGATCTTCTCCCAACTGGCGGACAAGTTCTACATCGTGCTGATGGTCTTTCTGATCGATCAGCACTTGCTGCTCACGACACAGCAGAACGGCGTTCTTGCCGAGGTGGCTTCCGATTACGGCCTCGACATCAGTACCCGCACAAAGGTCATCACCCTTCTGGCCACAGGGATTTTCGTGGCAAACACGCTGCCGGCGATGGTTCTGGGCAGCGTTGCGGGGGTCTGGGTTGACCGCTGGCCCAAACGGCGGGTGATGGTGGCCTCAAACGGACTGAGGGCACTGATGGTGATGCTGACCCCTCTGTTTCTGATTCCAGGTCCCCTGATCCTTGGACTGCCCTGGGGCTACTGGGGTCTGATCGGCATGACGTTTGTCGAATCGATCCTCACTCAGTTCTTTGCACCGGCCGAACAGGCTGCCATCACCTTGCTTGTGCCAGGCGAACACCTGCTGGCAGCGAACTCGCTGTACCAAACCACCAGCATGGGAGCCACCATCGTTGGCTTCGCTCTGGGTGAGCCGATCCTGCGAGGACTGAATCACCTGTTCAGCTCGGTCGGAGTGCGCGGTGGAGAGTTCATTCTGCTGCCGTTCTGTTACGGCATGGCGGCGCTGAGCCTGCTGGCAGTCCGCTATCGGGAACGGGAGATCCACAACGACGGTCGGTCGGTCTGGCACGAGATCGGAGAAGGGCTGCAGGTTCTGAAGCGCATCCCCACAGTGCGCAACGCCATGATTCACCTGGTGTTGCTCTACAGCCTGCTGGCCGCTCTCTATGTTCTGGCCCTTCAACTGGCAGGCCTGATTCGCAGCCTTGGGCCCTCTGGTTTCGGCATGTTGCTGGCGATGAGCGGACTGGGAATGGCCCTTGGCGCCGTGATGATGGCCCAGCTTGGTCATCACTTCAGTCGGCGTCGACTCACAGCGGCAGGCCTTGGCTTGATCACCTTTTCACTGGTGTTGCTCAGCCAGTTCAAGGGCTCACTCAACAGCACCCTGGCTTTCTGCGGGATCCTCGGCATCGGAGCCGCCCTGGTCGCCATTCCGGCACAGACAACCATCCAGGAGGAAACTCCTGAATCCCAGAGAGGCAGAGTCTTTGGCCTGCAGAACAACCTGATCAACATTGCCCTCAGTCTGCCGCTGGTGCTGGCAGGCACTCTGGTCAGCAGCATCGGGCTCAGTCCGGTGTTGTGGTTGCTCGCCCTGCTGGCTCTTATTGCCGCCTTGCTCGAACGGCCCTGGCAGCGCTGCTAGCGTCAGCCATGGCTTGTGAACGGTGGCGGTGACGCATATTGCCTGGCTGGGCAAAAAAACTCCGTTCTGCGGCAATGTCACCTATGGGCTCAGCACAACGGAGGCCCTGAGGGCACGGGGTCATCAGACCAGTTTCATTCACTTCGATAATCCGAAGGCACCTGGCAGCAGCACGTCGCTGCTGGCCAATGATCCCGATGTCAGCCTTCCCTATCTGGTGAAATCGCAGGTTTACACGATCCCCTCGCCGGGTGCCCAGCGTGAGTTGCGCGAATCGCTGGAACGCCTGCAACCCGATCTGGTGCATGCAAGCCTCACGCTCTCGCCGCTGGATTTCCGACTGCCGGAGCTCTGTCAGCAATTGGGGGTGCCCCTGGTGGCCACCTTCCACCCTCCCTTCGATGCCAGCCTTCGCAACCTGACGGCAGGCACACAGCAACTCACCTATCAGCTCTACGCACCGGCACTCTCCAGGTACGACAGGGTGATCGTGTTCTCCGATCTGCAGGCTGAATTCCTGGCGCGTCTTGGCGTGCGTGAAGACCGTCTGGCCGTCATCCCCAATGGCGTTGACACCAACCAGTGGAGACCCTCTGAGCTGAAGACAGATCCGGGCATCACACCGGCAATCGGCAGTCCAATGCATCAGGTGCGCTCCCGCCTTGGTCAGCAGCGCGTCTTCCTCTACATGGGGCGTGTTGCCACCGAGAAAAACGTCGAGGCTCTGCTGCAGGCCTGGCGTCTGGTACGGATGGAAGGCTGTCGTCTGGTGATTGTCGGCGAAGGGCCTCTGCGCAGCACCCTTCAGAACAGTTACGACGAAGACGTGCTCTGGTGGGGCTATGAAGCAGATCTGGCAACGCGCATAGCCTTACTGCAATGCGCCGAAGTCTTCGTGCTTCCTTCCCTTGTGGAGGGGTTGTCACTGGCACTGCTTGAGGCCATGGCCAGTGGCTGTGCCTGTGTGGCCACGGATGCCGGAGCCGATGGAGAAGTGCTCGCCGGTGGGGCAGGGATTGTGATGAGCACCCTGGGAGTGACGAGCCAGCTTCGCACCTTGCTTCCGGTGCTGCGCGAACAACCGGTGCTGACGCATGAACTTGGTCGACAGGCCCGCGAGCGAGTGCTGGAGAGATACACCATCAGCCGCAATATCGACTCCCTCGAACGTTTATACGGTGACCTGATGAGCAGAGCTCCTCTGGCGGCTTAGCGCAAGGCCCGTCCATGTTCAGTGGCCGCAATCACCGCCTCAATCAGGGCTGTCCGCACACCGGCGTTCTCCAATTTGCGCAGAGCCGCCATGGTCGTGCCACCAGGCGAGGCAACCATGTCCTTGAGCTGAGCTGGATGAAGCTGCTGCTGATCGAGCAATGCGGCGGTTCCGGCCAGTGTCCGATGAGCGAGTCGGTGGGCTTGCTCACGCGGCAAACCAGCGGCCACTGCACCGTCAGCCATGGCTTCGGCAACCAAAGCCACATAGGCAGGTCCTGAGGAGGTCAGAGCCAGAAACGCATCCAGCCTTGACTCCGGCAGCTCAAGCACCTCACTCACAGGATCAAAGGCTTCCTTCACCCACTGACGCTGGTGCGCTGTGATGCCCTCTCCCCATGACAACCCACACAGTCCTTCTCCCACCAAACAGGGGGTATTGGGCACCGCACGCACGCACACCCTCCCCGGGAATTGGCTCTGAAGACGCTTCAGGGTGACACCTGCCAACACCGAGATCAGCAGCGATGACTGACCGGATTCAGGGGGGGGAACGCATTCAGCAACAGCATCAAGCTGCTGGGGCTTGATGGCCAGCAACTGAACAGGGGCATTCCAGGCATCCATGGCCCGGGGATCAGATGCCGGAACAATGACTAAACCCTTCGGCGATTCAGGAGTCAACCTGGCGACGGACGCTTGACTGCCGACAACCCCGATGACATCGGCTGACTGAAGCTTGCCTTTCTCAATGAGAGGAAAGATCAGGGCCTGAGCCATCCGACCCATGCCAATCACACCAACGGAAACGGTCACCGAAGAGAAAACTCAGAGAGCGGCAGCATCGGAAACGGACCAGGCTGGAGCAGGTGCGACACTGCTCTCGGCTGAAGCCTGCTCGACATCCTTGGTGACCACAGTGGGCGTGGTGCTCTCGTCCTGACTGGCGTTGGTCACGGTGACGCAACTCGGGGCGAACAGGAAGATGCTCTCACCAACGCGCTCCTGATGACCATCAATGGCAAAGGTTCCACCGGCCACAAAGTCAACCGCTCTCTGAGCCTGGTCAGGCTCCATCATCGTGAGATTGAGAATCACTGTCTTGCGCTCACGTAAGGCCTGAATTGCTCTTGGCATTTCATCAAAGCTGCGCGGTTCCATCAGTGAAACCTCTGCTGTGCCGGAACTGATTCCAGGCATACCGATTACATTCGAGCCTGTAAAATTCTGATCCATCTCAAAGGGATTGGCTGCATCCAGAGGTGCCAGAGCGCTTGTGTTGACAGACGACATGCCCTGCATGTTGTCTTCATGCTCACCTGTGTCGTAGTCGAGCTCGTCATAATCGCCGTCGAGGTAATCATCACCAGCAACGACCGCACGAAGGCGAGAAATCAACGACACTGGAAATCTGCAGAACCTTGACCCTGAATAGCGCTCAAGGGAGTTGTGAGCAAGCGTGTCCAGATGAATTGATGTCCATCTCGCAACGTTGCTCTGTTCATCGCCATTAGGGGATCACAGGCGGCCGCGCACCAAACAGGGCTGATCCCACACGGACCCAGGTCGCACCGGCGGCGGCGGCCTGGGGCCAATCGCCACTCATCCCCATCGAACACTGAGACAGATCGAGCTCATCCGCCAGATTGCGGCAATCACTGAACAGACCCTGACGCTCGTTGCTGTCCAGTCCCAACGGGGCCATGGTCATCAGCCCGGAGGCATTCAGGCCTGGAAACTCGCGCAGCACCGGCCAAGCCTCTTTCAGAGTCTGAGGGTCCCAACCACCCTTGGCGGGATCAGGCCTCAGCTTCACCTGGAACAACACTGACGGACAACGTCCTTCCTCCAGGGCAATGCGGGAGACACGTTCCGCAAGAGCCATCGAGTCGATGGAATGAATCCAGCTGAAGGCCTTCACGACCGCACGCACCTTGTTGGCCTGCAACCGGCCAATGAAATGCCAGCGCAAATCGGTGAGGTCCGACAGGGCCTCCTGCTTGGGCAAGGCCTCCTGAACCCGGCTTTCACCAAAATCGATCTGACCGCAAGCGGCCAGCTCTCGAACTGCCGAAGCAGGCTGCGTTTTGCTCACAGCGAGCAACTTGACTCCCTGCGGGAGCCGCTGTTGCAGTTGCTGCCAGCGACTCTCAATCTCCGTCACCCGTGCTGTCCGTCTTGCATGGTCAGATGAAGGTCTGATCGAACAACTGCTTCCAGCTGCCGTAATCCTCCGATGAATCCCGGCGACGACGGGCCAGATTCAACTCAGCGTGATGACGCGCATCCAAATAGGGAATCACCTCGAACTGAGCCCCTCGAGGCTGCAGAGTGACCAAAAAGAACATGCGCTGTGCGTACAGCGTGGCGTACACGTCACGACCTTCCCCGGCAGGAGCCACTCTGTAGAGCATCCCAAAGGTGGGGTGGTTGAGATAACCCTCAGCGCTCACAGACCTGAAAACGGGGATCAGAGAGCACCGTACCTTCCGCGCAGAACCAGAACAGTGACAAGCCCCACAGCAGCCACCCCGTTCAGAATGCTGCGGGCAGCACTCTTCGTGGCCTGATCTGGACGAAACGCATCAGCAGGCAACCAGGTTCCACCTCGAGCCAGCAGCGCTTCGGCGCCCTGTTCAGCACGCAGCAGGATGTTGGCCAAGAGGCGCTCTCCCACTGAAAGCACCAGAGCAAAGGAGGCTTTAAAGCCGAGCCGTCGCAGGTTGACAGCGCGACTGGCGAGGGAGCGCAACAAATTCTGGAGCTCCTCCTGGACCAACGGCAGAAAGCGAAGGGCCAGTAGCAACTGAAAGCTCAGTCGATCAATCGGCACGCCAAGTCGAGCCAGAGGAGCCAGCCACCAACTCAGAGACCACATCAATTCCTCACTGGGGGTGGAGAGCAACATCAGATTCACGCTGTGGACAACGGTCACGATCAGGGTGGCGCTGTTCAACCCCAGCTCAGCCGAGCGGCGATCGACCACAAGCGGGCCAAGTTTCAGAGATCCAAACTGAAGAGGCCCAAGGCGAATCAACTCCCAGGAGGGTGATGTCAGCGTGAGACCTGCAATCTCCCCCGGCGGCCGCAGGTGCACGCTGGCTCCAGGATCACCAGTCGGCAGCAACATGGCCAGCACTCCGACCGCGCAACCGAGAACACTGACCAGCAGCAACGAGCGCCACCAAAGCCGAGGCGGCAATCCACTCACCAACGTGATCAACAGGAGAGCCACCACAAGTGCCACTCGCCACAGCGGACCTGCCAGCACAGGCGTGAGCAGAAACACCAGAACCCACAACAGCTTCAGGCGGGGATCCAGCTGACGCAGCCAACCACCGGCACCATCCACGTACTGACCGATCGGAATCTGCCTCAGCCAATCCATGCTGCTCAGCCCTGATGGTTCTGCTGCCTGGCCAGATCCTTCTCCGCGTCACGCTGCTGCTTCCCACGCCAGAACAATTTCAGGGGAGTGCCATCAAACCCGAGCCCTTCACGGATCTGACGCTCGACATAGCGCCGGTAGGTGTCACCGAAAAGCTTGGGCTCGTTCACGAACAGAGTGAAACTCGGAGGCCTGGTCGCCACCTGGGTGCCGTAATACAGCCTGCCCTGACGTCCACCCCTGGTTGTCGGCGGGCTCCGCCAGCTGAGGGCTTCCTTCAGGACTTCGTTCACCACAGAGGTGCTGACACGACGACGGTGCTGCTCCACAGCCAGAACCGCAAGGGCGAAAATGCTGTCAACACGCTGGCCGGTGAGCGCTGAAGTGAACAGCATCGGAGCCCAGTCGAGGAAATACAGCTTGGAACGCAGCTCCTTCTCCATGGCCGTCATGGTGTGGCTGTCCTTCTCCACGGCATCCCATTTGTTGACAACGACCACGCAGGCCCGACCGTCTTCTTCGATGCGACCTGCCAGGCGTTGATCCTGCTCGGTGACACCGTCCAGCGCATCAATCACCAGCACGCACACATCACTGCGCTCAATCGCCTTGAAACTGCGATTGATCCCAAAGAACTCAGGCCCGTAGTTGACACTGCGGCGGCGTCGGATCCCAGCGGTGTCGACCAGGCGCCAGGGACGATTTTCACGCACGATGCTGGTGTCAATCGTGTCGCGGGTGGTGCCTCGAATCGGACTCACGATGGCCCTCTGCTCACCGCAAATGGCATTCAGAAGACTTGATTTACCCACATTCGGACGACCGATGATGGCCATCTGAATCGGCTCTTCCTGATCACCCTCCTGATCCTTCGGAGGCAGGAACGTGAGCACCCGATCCAGGACTTCTGCTGTGCCTGCCCCGTGAATTGCCGAAATGGGGTAAGGCTCTCCCAGCCCGAGGCTCCAGAACTCCGCAGCCATGGCCAAACCTTGATCCGGTGACTCGCACTTATTCACGGCGAGCAATGTTGGGCAACGCTGGCCGCGCAGGAACTCCGCGATGGCTTCATCCGATGCCGTAAGGCCCTGCTGACCGTCAACGATCACCACAGCGACACTGGCTTCCTCGAGAGCCAGCGCGGCCTGCTCGCGGATTTCAGGCAGAAACTCACTGTCGTCATCGAACACCAGTCCACCGGTATCGACCACCTTGAATTCGCGATCCCCCCAGTAGCCGTCCTGATAGGTGCGATCCCGGGTCACACCCGGCTGGTCATGAACAATCGCCTCTCGACTGCGGCAGAGACGGTTCACCAGCGTGGACTTACCAACGTTGGGGCGCCCGATGATCGCGACGACGGGACGCGCCAAGAAAGTTCACAGCAAGAACAGTCTTGACAGTACAGAGGCGTCTGTCGGCGGGACGAGTCCCTGAAACGGAAGCCGCTCGACTTTTCATTTCGCCAACAAGAATGGGAATTCTTTCCAAGCGAGACCAATAAGTCTCAAAAGAGACAGCTAGCGGTGGATCAGTGCACCCGCTGTCACACAACCATGCTCGAACTGATCGCCACCCTGGTGGTGGACCTCTCGGATCAACAGCTCACCGTCTACGACAACAACGATGAAATCGTGCGGGTCATCCCAGTGAGCACCGGCAAGGCGTCCACGCCAACCCCAACGGGAGAAGCCAAGGTGCTCACCAAATATCGCTCTGTGACCATGCGTGGACGGGGCTATGTCGCACCCGGGGTGCCCTATGCGATGTGCATCACCGCCAACGAGATGATCTGCATGCACGGCGCTCCATGGCAGGAAGATGCCGGCCAGGCCTTCGGTGTTCCCCGCAGCCATGGCTGTGTTCGCATGCCCACGCATCAAGCCCGCTGGCTGTTTGAGAACACACTCAAGGGCACCAAGGTGGTGATTCAGGTGTGAGCTCATTCCACCGGCGGATCGCCGGGGTGCCCCTGCACCGGATCCGCCGGTGGAATGAGCAGAGGTGGTACAGCCCCGTCTTCTGGAAGCAGCTCACCAGCTGACACAAGCCAGGCCAGCAACCAGTTCACCGCAGTGGCACGGCGCGTGCACCTTGGATTGAGCTCCGTGATGCGATAGCCGCCGAACTGCAGCTGCTGCTTCAGCAGCTGCTTGGATTCCTTGGCAATCGACCGGGTCAGACGCACCGAAGCGGGCCGCGAAGCAATCACCTGCGGGGCCTCCGGGAAGGCCTCTCTCCAGGCGGCGGGCGTTGCAGGGCCTGCCAGCCATGGCCCCTCTCCAGCCTCAGGGGGGAGATACGCCAATCGCTCCCAGATCAGCGAGGCCACGAATCGATCGCTGAGACGATCCTCAAGGATCGCCATCAGGAGAGTTCGGCTCAGACTCCAGGAGTGTGATGACATCGCCGCATGCTGTCATCCACAGCCGCTGCCACCTTTGATATACCACGACAGCCCCTGCTTCACCTCCATTACCTTCTGCTGTATGTACGTCTTCGACACAGCCCTGGAACCGAAGACGTCACTTCTTGGTGATGCACGCCTGCAGCGTCTGATTTTTCGGCTTCCGGACGAGGTCATGGCAACCGTCAAACGCGATCGTCGGCGTCTGCTCAAAAACCGGCAGTGCGGTGAGATGTCTCCCCCTCCCTGGGATGCACAAGGCAGGGTTTGCTTCAGCTACAGCGGCAAGACCGGCATCAGCACCCCGGTGTTTGCCGACCGTCGTGACGCGCCTCTAGGCAACAGAGGCCTGCAACGCATTCGTGCAGGTTGCCCTGTGCGATTGACAGTGCGTCAGGTGCGACACCGGCAGCCACGTGCAGGCACCAGGCTTCAGGTCTTGAAAGTGCAAGTGCTCCACCTCGATGCTCCCCACCAGGGGGGACTGGCCAGTCCCCACAGCATCCAGAACGTGAACCTTCAACTACCGCTCGATCTGATGCAGGAAGTAGAGCGACTGGCCCTTTATGAAGACTGGTCCAATCAGGCCTGGCTTCGCAACGCCATCGAATCCCAGGTTCGCGACACCCGTACCCGGCTTGGACTGGATGAGTCTGTGGCCTGAAAGCTCTTGGGGCCTGCCATTGGCGAGGATGCGTGAACTGAATCCAAAGCCGATGGTGAGGGGCCTGCAGCTGAGTGGAAGCAGCGTTGAGCGCGTTTTGCGCTGCAACGTGCTGCAGTCTCCGCTTGCAGGAGTCAGCGACAAAATTTTTCGTGCTCTGGTGAGGCGCTGGGCGCCGGATGCTCTGCTGTTCACGGAAATGGTGAACGCCACCAGCCTTGAGCTCGGCCACGGCAGGGGCAAAGTCGAGGAGCTGAGCCAGGAAACCGGACCAATCGGCGTCCAGCTGTTCGATCACAGACCCGAGGCGATGGCCGATGCAGCCCAACGAGCCGAGGACGCCGGTGCCTTCCTGATCGACATCAACATGGGCTGTCCTGTCCGCAAAATCGCCCGCAAAGGCGGTGGCAGCGGACTGATCCGCGATCCCGATCTGGCCTGCCGGATTGTGGACTCGGTGGCTTCAGCCGTCGGCCTGCCTGTCACCGTGAAAACACGCCTGGGATGGTGCAATCAGCCACAAATCAAAGGGTCTCATCAAGCGGCAGTATCCTGGTGCAGACAACTGCAGGATGCGGGTGCAACGCTGCTGACCGTGCACGGTCGTACGCGGGAACAACACTTCAGTGGATCAGCGAACTGGGAAGCCATTGCCTCGATCAAGCAGTCACTCAGCATTCCGGTGATCGCTAATGGCGATGTCAACAGCCCTGATACCGCCTTGCGCTGCCTTGAGAAAACCGGTGCCGATGGGGTGATGGTGGGGAGAGCAACCATGGGTGCTCCCTGGCTGGTCGGTCAGATCGATGCGGCGCTGAGCGGTCACACCATTCCCCTCACCCCAGGTCCGCGAGAACGCCTGATGCTGGCCTCTGAGCAACTGCGGGCCCTCGTTGACTGGCGAGGAGATCACGGCCTGCTGATCGCGCGGAAACACATGAGCTGGACCTGTACAGGATTCACTGGAGCGTCTCAGTTCCGCCAGAAACTGATGCGTGCGCCCACCCCTGATCAGGCACTGACATTGCTTCAACAACAGCAGGAGCAGCTGGCTTGAGCTGGCTGCCACTCATGGTTTTGGCGTGGCCTATCTGGTTAAGGAGACAGCCTGAGCAGCTGAGCCCCATCTGGAAGCGACGCAGTCTGATCCTGCTGATCAGTCTGCTGACCGCCCGATATCTGCATTGGCGGATCACCAGCAGTCTCAACCTGAGCACAAACCTGAGCACAGGACTGAGCCTGTTGTTGCTGACGGCGGAAGCCTGGCTGCTGCTGTCAGGACTGTTGCCGTTATGGCTGGCCTGGCGTCGCTTTCCCGACCGTCGAGGCTCGTTGCAGCAGCTGCAAGACCAGTGGCAGAACAGCGACTGGCGGCCAATGGTCGACATACTCGTTCCCACCTACGGCGAACCCCTTGAGGTGCTGGAACGCAGCCTGATCGCCTGTTGTCATCAGAACTATCGGAACCATTGCGTGTGGGTGCTGGATGACAGCGGCCGAGACGAGGTGAAAGAACTGGCTCTCAGGCACGGTTGCCATTACCGCCATCGACCGACTCGCACCCATGCCAAAGCCGGCAACCTCAATGACGGCCTCCACCACTGCAGCGGCGAGCTGGTGGCTGTGCTCGACGCTGACTTCATTCCGCAGCGGAACTTTCTCGATTGCTGCATCGGCTTTCTCCAGGACCCCTCGGTGGGGCTGCTTCAGACCCCGCAGACCTTCATCAATGCCGATCCGGTGATGCGGAACCTGGGCATGGAGCGTTGGTTACTGCCCGATGAAGAGAGCTTCTATCGATGGATCGAACCGGTTCGTGATAGCTGGGGAGCAGTGGTTTGCGCCGGCACTGCTTTTCTGGCTCGACGCAGCGCCCTTGATTCAGTCGGAGGATTCAAGCAAGAGGCGATCTCCGAAGATTTCATAACGGGGCTTCGGCTGCGGCGCAAGGGCTGGAAACTGCTGTATCTCCAACAGAAGCTCAGTGCTGGCCTCGCGGCCGAAACCATGGCCGACTTTGTGCGTCAGCGCCAACGCTGGGCGAATGGAACGCTGCAAAGTCTGCGACTGCGTGATGGTCCACTGGGTCCGGGCGACCTCCGCTTTGGAGAGCGGATGGCCTATCTCGAAGGCGTTGTGCATTGGTTCAACAACATGCCCCGGCTGGTGCTGATGCTGATGCCGCTCAGCTACGGCCTGCTTGGCACTGTTCCCATCCTGGTCAGCACAAGTGACGCTCTCCAGATGCTGTTGCCGCTCTGGGCAACACTCCTGCTCAGCATCGGCTGGATCAACCGCGGCTCCCGCACAGCCTTGCTCAGCGAACTCACCGGCTGGGTGCTGACGGTGCCGCTGACGCTGACGGTGTTCACCAATCTGATGGGACATATCGGTGGTTTTCGTGTGACACCAAAACACCAGAAACGCACTCGGGGCAGCTTCAGCATCGTGCTGGTGATCCCTCTGTTGGGACTGCTGCTGCTGAACCTCGTCAACCTGTTTGGACTGATGACGACGGCATCACTGGACAGCGAGATCCTCGACTCCCGGCCGCTTGGCCTGACCTGGACGGTGATCAACCTGCTCATCCTCTGGATTGCACTGCGAGCCTGCTGGGATCCACCCGCACGAGATCCAGCACCATGGCAAGCCGTGTCCTTACGGGCAGAGCTGGAAGACGTCGCCGGGCAGTGGCGACCGTGTCGAATCACAGCCCTCAGCGAAAGCGGTGTGGAGCTGGAGACTGCCATTCCAATGCCAGCGCAGGCGAAGATCAGGCGACTTCGCTGGACTGACGACGTCCCGGCACTGCCGGTTGAACTGGAAAGCAGGCAAGGCAATCAACTCGCGCTTCGCTGGCAGACACTCAGCGACACGACACGGCAACAGCTGATCCTCTGGTTGTTCTGCCGACCTCACTGCTGGCCGGAACGCCAGGCAAGGCCTGAATTGCGAGCTTTACTCGTCCTGATCAGCCGTCTGTTCATCCTGCCGTCACGACGTCCGTTCCATCGCTGTCTGATGCCTCAGACCCCGCCGCCCTCACACTCAGCCAAGCCAGAGGTCACGGGTTCCTGTGATGACCTGAGTCGCCAGCAAAAGGGCCACGAAAAGATTGAGAGACACATGCAGACGGCGCATCCACAGGCGACCGGCGATCTCCCGCTGACAAGCCATGGTCAGCAGCAGAAAAGCGAGCAGCAACAGTCCACCCCAGGTGTGCGACTGCCAGACAGCAGGAGCCCCCAGCGCACGAGCAGTCGCTAGCAAAGGCTGGATCGTGATCAGCAGCAGAAACAGCCAACAGCTCCAGGAAAAGAGCAGCCGCAGGGCCAGTCGGCGGGTGCGCAGCAGGGCTACAAACGACAGCACAACCCCTGCCGCCTGCAGGATGGACAGCACCCAGCTCCTCAGTCCGGCATCTGCGGCAGCCAGGTCATGGCTCAAAGCGAACAGCACAGCCACGAGCAAACCAGCCGTCGCCCATCGACCGTGATCAACGTGTTCAACCGGCACGGTTGGAGCGATGGGATTGATCTCCAGACGGCGCTCTCTGGCCAGAATCCCGAGCCGAATCGTGGCGCCGATCACCGGATACACAAACAGGATGATCAGCACCGGATGCACCAGCGCAAGCCATTGCAGGGGTGCCAACGGTTGCAAAGCAGCGATCAAGGCAACACCTCAGGCCATTGCTGACGGATCAGCAGCAATGAGAAGTAGGGCTTCACATCGTCGGGCACCGCCTGAGCCGGGGCCACCCACTGATCAGGCCAACCAACCCGTTGAGCAAAGAGGGCCCGATCCAGCAGTTTCTCCTGCTCCAGCGCTGGTCGCACCCAGGACCAACGCTGTCCCAGCTTGATCAAACCCAGCACCGTGGAGGTCTTGCGCGCACTCTGCAGCAAGGCGATCAACTCGACATTCGTTTCCGGACAAGGACGGATGAGCAAGCCCTCCTGCTGAAACGCCAATGGAAGATCGAGAGATCCCTCGACTGCAGCTGCTGCCGCTGCACACACCGAGGGAATGCCTGGAATCAAGGCGAAGGGAACATCAGGGTGATGGCGCCGCAGAGCCAGTTGCACGTAGCTCCCAGTCGCGAACAGTGAGACGTCCCCTTCGCAGAGCAGCACCACCCGGTTGCCGGATCTGACCTCTGCAGCCAGCACATCAGCCGCCTGTCTCCAGGCTGCGATCCTTGGCTGAGACTCAGTCACCATGGGGAACGACAGAGGCAGCAGGCGCTGATCAGAGCGAATCCAGCGGGACGCAATGGCAAGAGCCATACCCTCAGCTCCCTCATGAGCAATGGGATAGGCAACAACATCAGCAGCCTTCAACACTCGAACTGCAGCCACGGTGAGCAACTCAGGATCCCCCGGACCTACGCCAACCAACACCAGCTGATCTGAGGAACACTCGGACGCGATGGACACCGGCAATGCAAGCCAACCAGCCATCCAGCATGCTGAACAGGGTGGCAGGAGCTTTGATGCACTGCATCAGGATTGCTTCCGGACCATGAGCGAACTGACTCTCTATTCAGCGCGATCCAACACTGTCCTGTTGAAAACCCGAGAAGTCAGGCGTATTCAGGATCTTCTGAAGCAACGCGGCATTGGCTTCGAACGCTGGCCGACCCAGCATCGGCCGGAAACCAACGCTTCCCCCGCCCAGATCTTGGAGAGCTACCGAAGCGAAATCGAACGAACTCAGGCTCGAGGGCATTACCCCAGCGTTGATGCCATCAGGGTGCTTCCCGATCATCCGGATCGCGTGTCCCTGCGCCGCAAGTTTCTGAATGAGCACGTCCATGCAGAGGACGAAGTGCGGTTCTTCGTGGAAGGCTGCGGCCTGTTCTGTCTGCACATCGGCGATGAAGTCATGCAGGTGCTCTGTGAAACCAATGACTGGATCAGCGTTCCTGCCGGAACGCCTCACTGGTTTGACATGGGCGAGACGCCTTATTTCTGCACACTGAGATTTTTCAACAATCCCAACGGATGGGTTGCTGAGTTCACCGGAGACGCAATCGCCGATCGCTACCCCCGCCTCAGTACGCCTTAGAAACTCAAGCCGCCAGAAGCAAACGCGCGTCAACAGCGGATTTCAACGATGCTGTCCTGCAGGTCGGCAACTCGGCTACCAGGCACTGATCGTCCAGCAGCATCGCGGCCTCCAGATCAGCACAACGACCGATCAGGTCGCGAACCAGTGGGTTGGACTTGAGGCCATCCCATTGCTCATCAGTGGTGCCGTTACGCAAAGCCTGCAGCGAGTCAGCAACAGCGGTCACAGGGTCAGGCATCGACATTGCAAAGTGACTGGGTCAATTCTAGAAGTGACCCAGGCTCCATGGCGCGTCTCTTCAGACTTCTTTTGGACTCCGGTTACGAACTTGCTGCGCCTGGTGCTCACGCCACTCTCGACCACCTGGCAAGCCTCGCCTTAATCAGGTGATGAACAGGCAATCCCTGATCAGGCATCAACTCCAACGGAATGCATGCGCACAGCCTCCGGTGCAGCCAGCTCACCGCGCAACGCATCCACCTCCGCCGCGGCCAGCTCGTGAAGCCGAGGCACGATCACATCCCTTGGATAGCGGTCTGCGCACAGCACCCAGTAGAGGCCGAAATGGCGGGCTTCGCTCTTCAACAGATCGCCATAGAGCGAACGCAGATCTGGATCCGGGCTGTACTGAGCCAGCAGGGCCATGCGCTCGTGGCTCCTGGCCTCGATCAGCCCCGCAACCAGGAACGAGTCGAGCATGCGCTCGGGCTCTCCCCGGCGCACCTGCTTGGCCAACCATGCTCCATAACCTGGCGAGGGCAGGGGCTCCAGATAACGTCCCCGGTCCTTGAGGAGCGTCAACACCCGTTCAAAGTGTTCAAGCTCTTCACGCGCCAGCGGACTGAGAGCCTCGCCCAGGCCTGGCTCGCACAGATAGCGGAACATCAGCTGAACAGCCGCCCCAGCCGCTTTACGTTCGCAATGGGCATGGTCGATCAGCACCTCCATCGGCCTGGCGATGGCTTGCTCCACCCAGCGACGGCTGGTGGGTGCTGCAAGCCAGCGGATGCTCGTCACCGAAGAGGTGATGGTCATGGGGCAGATCTGCGCAGGTGATTCAGCAGGCCATCGAAGGCCAGGTCATAACTGAAGGGCCCGAAGCCACTGACGACGCCAACGGCACGATCGGCCAGAAACGACTGATGACGAAAGGCCTCTCGGGCATGCGTGTTGCTCAGATGAAGCTCGACATAGGGAATCGCCACTCCCAACAGAGCGTCACGCAGAGCAATCGACGTGTGCGTGTAGGCGCCTGCGTTGACGAGAATTCCGTTCACCCCACCCATGGCCTGGTGGACGCGTTCCACCAGCGCACCCTCGAAATTGCTTTGAAAACACTCCAGCTGCACACCAGCAGCCGTTGCACGCAGATGCAGATCCTGCTCAATCTGCTCGAGCGTCTGATGTCCATAAAGACCAGGTTCTCGTTGCCCCAGAAGATTGAGGTTGGGGCCGTTCAGGAGCAGCAGGCGCATGGCCTTACGAGAATTCCTTGGGGACCCGATCGTATCGAGAACCAACGAGAGGCACAGATCGCTAAAGGGAACGCCAGGCCGACTGGTAAGTTCTTCGGGTGGTTCGGGTCGGTGCCCGAGTGGTTAATGGGGGCGGACTGTAAATCCGCTGGCTCTGCCTACGTTGGTTCAAATCCAACCCGGCCCATCCACCACAAGCCCTTGTAGCTCAGCGGTAGAGCACTCCCTTGGTAAGGGAGAGGTCTCGAGTTCAAGTCTCGACAAGGGCTTCATCCAACACCCAGGCACCGGGTGTTGAGTCCAGAGGCAATCAAGAATGGATGGCGCCTCAGGACCTCAGCTCTGATCATTGGTGGCGTCAGCTCTCGGGGGCCAGGCCAGCCCGGGGTTCATGGATGAAAACCTGCCCCAGAGCAACGATGCCCTGGTGATGCGACATCAGCTCATCGTGTGGCGACAGCCGACAAGTGCCGCTAGCACTTGAAAAACGACTCGTCCATGGCAGCAACGCCCCTCCTTCTCGCACTGGATCAGGGCACCAGCAGCTCACGCGCCGCCCTGTTTGACTCGCGTGGCTTCCCCGTTGCTAGTGCAAGCGCTCCCTTGGCCATCAGCTATCCAGCTGACGGATGGGTGGAACAGAATCCAGGCGAGATCTGGGAAAGCCAGCGTCTGGCCATGAAGCGCCTGGAACAGACCATCAGCCAGGAACAGAGAGACGCTGTTGTTTCCTGTGGAGTCACCAATCAGAGGGAAACAACGATCCTGTGGCGCCGCAGCGATGGACAGCCCTGCGGCCCGGCCTTGGTGTGGCAGGACGGCCGCACCTCGGACATCTGTCAGCAATGGAAAGAGGAAGGCCTAGAGCAGGAATGGTGCGCCCGCACCGGCCTGCTCCTAGACCCTTACTTCAGTGCCAGCAAGATCCGCTGGCTGATGCTGCATGAACCAAGCGCCTCCAGCGCTGCCGCCAAGGATGATCTCTGCTTCGGCACGGTGGAGAGCTGGTTGCTGTGGAACCTCAGCGGTACCCGCCGCCACTGCTCTGACATGAGCAATGCCAGCCGCACTCTGCTCATGGACCTGAAAAAACGTGAGTGGGTGGATGCATTCTTCGAACAGACAGGCCTACCCCTGAGCGCGTTGCCGGAGCTTGTGCCCTGCCGCGGCGACTTTGGCGCGATTGCATCGGGCCTCCCCTTTGCCGGAGTCCCGATCCAGGCCCTGCTCGGCGACCAGCAAGCAGCGACGCTGGGCCAGTTATGCCTGGAACCCGGCGAAGCCAAATGCACCTACGGAACAGGTGCATTTCTGGTGGTGAACACAGGCAGCAACATTCATCGCAGTGATGCGGGTTTGCTGAGCACCCTCGGCTGGACCGACGACCAGGGTGAGCCCACGTACTGCCTTGAGGGCAGTCTCTTCAACGCCGGCACGGTGGTGCATTGGCTGCGGGACGGATTGGGGATCATCGAGACAGCCGAAGACGTCAACCAGCTGGCCCGCAGCGTCGAAGATTCGGGAGGTGTCATGCTCGTTCCAGCCTTCACAGGATGGGGGACACCGCATTGGGATCCTGGTGCTCGCGGCCTTCTGATCGGATTGACCCGCGACACCGGTCGAGGCCAGATCGCCCGTGCAGCCCTCGAAGGCATTGCGCTCTCAGTGGCTGGACTGGTGCAGCTCGCCGAGCAGTCCCTTGGCCAGGAGCTTGGAGAACTGGCCGTGGACGGCGGTGCAGCCGCCTCAGATCCACTGCTGCAGGCCCAGGCCGACAGCACTGGACTGAGGGTCCGGCGTCCGGCCTATCTGCAGAGCACCTCCCGCGGAGTCGCGCTGTTGGCAGGCGTTCAGGCCGGGGTGATCAACAGCCTGCAGGATCTGGAATCCCTTCGCGGTAAGCAGGCGGACGTTTTTGATCCCTCGCTCACCGGCGAACAACGCCAGAACTGGCTGAAGCAGTGGAGCGATGCCATCTCAAGGAGCCTGCGCTGGCATGAATGACAACTGCTTCGACCTTCTGGTGATCGGCGGCGGGGCCAGTGGAGCCTGCGTGGCCTATCAAGCCGTCTGCCGGGGGCTCAAGGTGGCCCTGCTTGAGGGCCATGACCTTGGTGGCGGCACCAGTTCACGCAGCACAAAGCTCCTGCACGGAGGGGTTCGCTATCTCGAACTGGCGTTCAAGACCGCCGACACCGCTCAGCTTCGACTGGTGCGCGAAGCATTGCTGGAGCGCGGTCATTGGCTGAAACATGCGCCGTTTCTTGCCCATCGCCTTGAGCTGGCTCTGCCCACGGATGGGCTGATCGGCCAGATCTACTACCGCCTTGGGCTCGGCATCTACGACGCCCTCTCAGGCCGTTCTGGAATCGGCAGCAGTCGGCTGATGTCTCGAGCACGGATGCATGAAGCTCTGCCCGATCTGCGCAGCGATGTCAGCGGAGGGGTTGTCTACAGCGATGGGCAGTTTGACGATGCCAGATTGAACCTGCTGATGGCTCTCAGCGCCGAGCGACACGGGGCGGTGGTTCGCACGCGGACACCGGTGGTGGAGCTGGAGAAAGACAGCCATGGAAAGCTGTGCGGAGCCATCAGCGAAAGCGCGGATGGGCACAGAGAACGCTGGCAAGCCCGCGTGGTGGTCAACGCCACTGGCATTCATGCCGATGTGCTGAGGCGCATGGCCGAACCCGATTGCCAGGAGCGCATGTTGACCAGCCGCGGAGTCCATTTGGTGCTGAAGCAGCGACTCTGTCCACAGCGAATCGGCCTGCTGCTGCCCTCCACCGATGACGGCAGGGTGCTGTTCATGCTGCCCTTCTTCGGGCGCACATTGGTAGGAACAACCGACACGCCCTGCAGCCAACAGCAGGCAGCCATGCCATCCGATCAGGAGCAGAGCTATCTCCTGGACTACGTGAAGCGATGGTTCCCAGGCCTGAACAACATTGAAATCGGCAGTTGCTGGGCTGGTGGAAGACCCTTGCTCAAGCCTGCCGATGCCGACATGAACAGCAGCCGTGTGGTGCGTGAGCACGAGGTGGAAACGCTGCAAAGCGGGCTGGTGAGCGTGATGGGAGGGAAGTGGACCACTTGCCGTCCCATGGCTCTCGACACCCTCACTGCCGTTGAGAAGCAACTCGGACAGTCACTGCCACCGCCTGAGGAACTGCCCCTGATCGGCGCCGACGCCAATCCCTTGCAAACCCCAAACCGGCTGATTGCACAACGGACAATCCTCCAGGATCTATTGCCGAAATCGCCGCAACAAGCGGAACAGATTGACCATCTTGAAAGCAGTCATGGCCTCCATGCAGAGGCTCTGGTGAACAGCTGGTCAGAAGCAGAGCGTGAGCCACTCAGCTCGGTGATGCCCATCTGCAGAGGAGAGCTGCAGCATGCCGTCGAAACAGAAAAAGCGAGAAGCGTCACAGACGTGCTGGCCCGGCGAACGCGGCTGGCCATGGTCGACCGCGACGAAGCGCAACGGTTGACTCCTGTGGTGAATCAAATTCTTGAGCAGTGCGGCCATGGCAACAGCACACCTCTGGAACTGAATCACTGATTGATGTTCAACGATCAGGATTCATTGATTGGAGTTCACCAACTCAGTGTTCACTGATCGATCGGAGTTCACATCCTCCACTTCGCCGATCAGCCACCAGCTGAATCCATGGGATGGCAGATAGACGAACCAATTCTCCGAAGCAGGCGGATATTCACACCCCCAGAAGACCTCACGCGTGCGCATACCGCTCCAGCGGCTCAGATCAAGATGCAGAGAGGCCCCTGCTGCCGAAAGGTTGGCAGCCACGAGCACCGTCATGCTGCCGTCACAGCGCACGTAGCTGATCACCCCTGGGTGGGCACATTTCAGGAGTTCGAAATTGCCATGTCGCAGCGCCGGCAGTAACCGCCGGCAGGTGAGCATGCGCCGGTGCCAGTTCAGCAGTGAACCAGGCAGCTGCTTCTGCACTTCAACATTCACCACGCGGTAGTCGTAGCCGGGAGCTGTGATGGGTGGCAGCACCAGCAGCGGATCGGGTGCGGTTGAAAAGCCACCGTTTCGCGCTGGAGTCCAGGCCATAGGTGTGCGGTTGGGATCGCGGTCGCGCAATCCCGGCCAATCCCCCATGCCCAGCTCATCGCCGTAATAGAGGCATGGCATCCCCGGCAGGCTGTAAAGCAGAGCGTGAAGAACACGGTTAGAACCTGGATCTCCATTGAGTAATGGCGCCAGGCGACGGTTGATTCCCCAGTTGAGCCAATGCCCCTGTCCTTGATGAAGACCAGCACGGATGGTCTGGATCACCTCCTCAGGGATCAGGTGACCATCACCCAGCCACAGCTCATCGTGATTACGCAGAGGCAAGGCCCAGCGGCAGCCACTGACGACCTTCTGTGCCTCCTCAAGACACTGGCGCAGATTCTCCACACTGCCGCTGGCGATCGCAGCAAACAGGTGTGCAGTCAGAGCAAAGTTGAAAGCGCCGTGCAGCTCATCCTGCAACAGATAAGGCGCGATTTCTTCCACTGGCTGGATCGCTTCCCCTACCAACAAAACATCCCGACCATGGGAATCCACCCGCTGGCGCAGTCGCTTGAGAAAAGCGTGGGTTTCAGGAAGCCCCTCACAGCGTGATCCCTCCTCCTCACACAGGAAAGGCACGGCATCCAGGCGGAAGCCATCGACACCACGATCAATCCAGAAATCCACCACATCCAACATCGTCTCCTGGACAAATGGATTGGCGTAGTTGAGATCAGGCTGATGGCGCAGGAAACGGTGAAGGAAGTACTGACCTGCCACCTCATCCCATTCCCAGTTCGACGACTCGAAATGGCGGAAGAGCACCGGAGCATCCGCATAACGATGCGGATCATCACTCCACACATAGATCTCACGCTCAGGGCTGCCCTGTGGTGCCCATCGAGCGCGCTGAAACCAGGGATGGAGGGTGCTGGTGTGATTCATCACCAGATCCATCACCACCTTGAGGCCCTGCGCATGCGCAGCCGTCAGAAAACGATGGAACGCTGCGAGATCACCCAGGTCCGGATGAATCGCCTTGAAGTCAGTGATGTCATATCCACCGTCATCCAGCGGTGAGGGATAGATGGGCGTCAGCCAGATCGCTTCCACCCCCAGCCAACGCAGATAGGGAAGTCGGCTGGCCAACCCCTGAAGGTCTCCGATCCCATCACCATTGCCATCGCGGTAACTGCGCACGATCAACTGATAGATGACGGCACCGCTCCACCAAGGCTTCTGCTGACTCATCAGGCCGTTGCCTCTGATCACGGTGTAGTGGCGATCGTGCTCAACGTCATCCCCGCGCCAACGGTTGAGCCAACGAAACTGCGAGCATGTCCAGCACAGTCAGCACGCTCATCCCCGTCATGGTCCAGGCCAACGCTGCACCACATTTCACCGAAACCGACCTGGGACGCCTGCGTAAACCTGTGTTGGAGGGCATCACCAGGCCGGAAGCCTGGCGTCGTGCACAGCTTCAGCGCCTGCGTGAGCTTGTGACAGAACACGAGCCAGAAATTCTTGAGGCCCTTCGCCATGACCTTGCCAAGCCAGACCTGGAGGGGATGGCAGAGGTTGTGACCTTGCTGCAGGAGCTCAAACTCGCTGAACGGCGACTTCGGGCCTGGATGCGTCCGCGCCGAATCCCTGTTCCATTGGTGCAGAAGCCCGGCCGTGCCGAACTGATCCGCGAACCACTCGGATGCGTGCTGTTGATCGGCCCCTGGAATCTGCCCTTCAGTCTCACCTTATGGCCTCTTGTCAGCGCCCTGGCGGCCGGCAACACCGCGGTGATCAAGCCCTCTGAACATGCACCGGCAACCGCAGAGCTCATTGAAAAGCTCGTACCCAAGCACTTTCAGAGCGATGTGGTTCAGGTTGTCAACGGCGATGGAGCTGTTGCCGCTCAACTGGTGAGGCAGCGCTTCGATCACATCTTCTTCACTGGCGGAGGAAAGATCGGAGCCAAAGTGCTGGAGGGGGCCGCCGCCAATCTCACACCGGTGACTCTGGAACTCGGAGGCAAAAACCCTGCGATCGTTCTTCCTGGAGCCGATCTGTCCGTCACGGCACGCCGGCTGATCTGGGGAAAGGGTTTCAATGCAGGCCAGGCCTGTATCGCACCGGATCATCTGCTGGTCCAATCGGAGCAGCGTGCACCTCTGCTGCAAGCCATTGCAGAGGAACGGCTGAAGCTCTACGGCAGCGATCCACTCGAATCCAAAGCACTCGCATGCCTGATTCACGACCATCATTTCGGGCGACTGGAGGCATTGCTGAAGCAGGCCAAAGATGAAGGTCGTGTGCTGATCGGCGGTGAGTCGGACCCGATCAGACGCCGTATTGCACCGACGCTGATCGCCGTGCAGGACGAAAAGGACCCGCTGATGACCGATGAACTGTTCGGACCACTGCTGCCTGTGCTGGAGATCACCGATCTGAATGACGCCATTCAAAGGATCCAGAAGCAGGACAAACCGCTTGCCCTGTACTTATTTGGCGGTGACGAGCGTGACCAGGAGCTTGTACTGCGCAGCACAAGCTCAGGTGGTGTGTGTTTCAACGACGTGTTGATGCAATGTGGAGTCCCCGATCTGCCCTTCGGTGGGGTGGGCGCAAGCGGGATGGGCACCCATCACGGAGAAGCGGGATTCAGAACCTTTTCCCATGAACGATCGGTGCTGCGTCGTCCGTTCTGGCTTGATCTTCCTCAGCGCTATCCGCCTTACACCCTGAAGCCGGAAACATTCCGTCGTTTATTGAGCTGACCAGCGTTGAAATAAGTACAGCCTGGGACTGGCGCACCACGGGAGGCACCTTATCTTTCGCCCAGCCAACGGACACGCATGCGCCGCACCCTCCTGACCGTCCTGGCCGCAATGGCCCTGACACCAATCGCCAGTCATGGCTCCAGCGTGACGGTCAAGTCAGGTGAGACCCTCTCGGATATTGCCGCTCGCTATGGCGTATCGATGAACAGTCTGATGCGCCTGAACGGGATCAGAAACTCAGACCATGTAGAGGCCGGCCAGACACTTCGGTTACCGGGGAGCGTTTCAGCCGGAAAGGGGCGGCACAACGTGCGGTCCGGTGACACTCTCAGCGGCATTGCTGCGCAGTACAGAGTCAGTGAGCGTCAGTTGATGGCCCTGAATGCACTGTCGAGTGCTGATCATGTTGAGGTCGGTCAGACCCTGAAGCTGCCCAGCAACGCGGTGCTTCCTCAGGCAAAGCCCAGAGCCACAGCCAAGCCGGTGCCGATTCAGGCCAAGCCAAATGCCATCTCCCACATCGTGGCCCGCGGCCAGACGCTCACCCAGATCGCCAGGGCCTACGACATCCCGATCACGTCATTGATCAACATCAATGCCATCCAAAATCCCAATCAGGTCAACATCGGAACCCAGCTGATGCTGCGCTCCACCGAAAGCAACAGCAACGCATCGATCGCCACGTCGACAACACCTGCTGAACGGCAACCCTTGGCGACCGAGAGCCAGCCCCAAGAGCAGAAGCCAGCTCAGGCCCAGTCAAAAACCGAGAACGTCAAGCCCACAGCGGCCAATCCGGCGACTGTGAAACCAGAGGCTGTCCAACCCGCAGCTGCGAAGCCAAAGGTTGTCAAACCCGTCACGACCGCCAAGGCAAGCCAGACAGCCACGACCAACGTTCAGCCGAAGCCTGCCTCCTGGCGCACCTATGGCCCCCTTCAGGTTGACTGGGGCAACTGGCAGTCGATGGGTGGAAGCGAGGTGGCCCCAACACTGAACAGCGATGGACAATCGCTCTACGTTGCTGTGAATTGTTCTGCCAGGAAGATCAATGCCACCGGCGCAAACGGGATGTGGAAAAGCTGGATCGCACCCCAGTCTGAATTCGAGAAGTCGCTCGTGAAGGATCGCTGTACGGCTGCAAAGGGTTGAATACGGGCTAAGCGGCGTAGTGCAAGGGCCAGGGCTGACGCAGAAAGCGCCGGCCGCTTTCCTTCAAATACAGGCGCTGGCTGCCGTCATCGGTTTCATGGATCAACTCCTCCTGAACCAGCCGCCGCGTGAGCCATCCCCAGTGCACCGAACGACCTTCTTCAGCGTTAAGCCTTTCACTCAGCCTGCGGGCGTCCGTGCCGTGAACCTCGGCCAGCAACTCCAAGACGGCCGTGGCCTGGTCAGACCAGTCCTGCCTTGAGGCACCGGAGAGACAGCGATCACAGCGGCCACAGGGAGGAACCAGTTCACCGACGGACAGCAGCAGAGCCTGTTCTCGGCAGGTTTCGCCCTCTGCAACGGCCTCCATACGGCGCAACTGCTGCTGCGCCAGTTCAATCCGACGCGATTCTTCAACAGCATTGCTGGCGGACGAACGGCGCAGTGCACTCTGCATCGCCCATCCAAGGCTGGTTCGATCTCTCGGCGAGAACAACACCAGACAGTGAGCCGGCTTGCCATCACGCCCGGCACGACCTGACTCCTGCAGATAGCCCTCCGGGGTGCTCGGAAGATCCAGGTGCAGAACCAAGCCGACATCAGGCCGGTCCACCCCCATACCGAAAGCCACAGTGGCCACCAGCACGGGATCCTGCGCTCCCAGGAAATGTTCGAGAGCCCGATGCCGAACCTCAGGCTCAAGACCGGCGTGATAAGCGATGGCCTGAATCCCATTGGCACAGAGACGCTCAGTCCAGCGCTCCACCGAAACACGGGTGCGGGCGTAAATCAGACAGGCGCCGCGGGCCTTCTCCAAAGCATCCATGACATCCTGCAGAGGATCTCCAACCCGCCGGCGCATGGCGTAATGCAGGTTGTGACGCCGAGCCGATCCCACCTGAATCAGCGGCCGCCGGAGATGCAGAAGACGGAGAAGATCTGCCCTGACCCTGGGGGCAGCCGTGGCACTGAGGGCCACCAATGGGACCCCTGGACAGAGTGCCCGCAACTCTCCCAGCCGGCGGTAATCAGGACGGAAGTCATGCCCCCAGGCGCTGATGCAGTGGGCTTCATCCACAGCGAGCGCCACCAGCTGTCCTTTGGCGGCATGCTCCTGCAGAACGGCACGGGTGGCTTCACCCTGAAGACGCTCCGGCGCGAGGTACAACAGCCGCAAAGAGCCTTCGTTGAGTTGCTCGAGCGTCTGTCGTCTCTGAACTGGCTCGATTCCACCGTGAAGACAGGCCGCTGCGATGCCTCGACGTCTCAACTGGAGAACCTGATCCTCCATGAGCGCGACCAATGGTGAAATCACCACCACAAGCCCTGATCTCACCAGGGCAGGCAACTGGTAACAAAGAGACTTGCCTCCACCGGTCGGCAGCACTGCCAAGCAGTCCTGCCCCTGCAAGAGGCACTCCACAACGGGACGCTGCCCTGGCCGGAAATCGGACCAGCCGTAATAGCGCTTGAGCGCATCCAACAGCAGGTCCAAAGCACTCCACAGATGGTGTGCGTAGCCTACCGAGCCCCAGATCTAGGGGATTGGAGGAGGATCCAGCTGATCCGGTGATTCCTCAACCAACTGGAGACGCACCCGCTTCCCGCCCGCCAATTCTCCCAGAGACACCCGCAGCGTTGCACCGCTGAGACTCTGCAGCGCCGAGAGCACATCCCTGAGATACGGCGTACTGCTGCCACTTTCCACCCAAAGCCGTTCCTGCAAACCACCCAGTCGTCGCCAGGAGGTATGCAGCTTGAGCACCGCCGATTCCAGAGACTGCGCCTGACCAACTGCATCAGCCAGCAATCCCAGTGCATCCAGTCGCTGCGCTTCCTGCATCGCCTTCTCGAGATCCAGCTCACTTTGCTGGAAGGCACGGACGGCGACACTGGATTCAGTTGCCTTGGTAATCCATCGGGCGGTGTGAGTCACATCCTTGATGCGATCAAGCTCAGGCTCATCGCGCAGCACCTTGCGCAGATCATCCTGCTGTGGCTCCGGCAGCTTGGCCAGCTCACGCACCAGCGGCGCAACCACCTTCGGCGGCAGCAGATTCTCCTGGGTGCGTTGCCTTATTTCCTCAGGAAGCAGAGGGCTCGTAGCAGCCATGAACTCGTCCGTCAGACGTCGGACCTGCTTGCGGGTGATCTCCTGCCCTTCATTGGCAGCCTCGGAGATCATCAGCTGCACCTCAGGTGCCGCCTGCGCGGTTTCCATGAAGGCGCGTTTGGAGAACTGATTGACGCTGGTCTCCTCGAGCACGCCCTCACCCAGCATTTCCTGCGCCGACTCCGCCAGCTGGATCAATCCGTAGGCCCGGGTCTTACTGATCTCCCGCTCCCTGAGCCACTGCAGGAACCCGGCGCCACGTCCTTCCCCCCCTCTCTTTTCACGATCGCGAACGGCCTTGAGGATCTTTCCACGCCAGATCTCAGTCTGGAGATCGAACTTGTCACAGACAGCCCAGGCCTGTTCCAAGCGAGCCAGAAACTCCATCGTGCTGATGTCGTCCTGTTCGGGATCTGGCAGATCCAGCTCCAGAACTGGAGTTTCCATGTTCGTTGGCAGCAAGGCAGGCAGCACTCCGGAGGCTGGATGCTGGCATGGCGCAGGGCCGGCAAACGGTTGATCAGGGCGACATTGTGTGACGCAACGGCACTGCAGGGAAGGACCTGGAGATACGATCAAAGTGCTTTTAGTTCCTACGAAGCGATGGCGATCTCCCGCGGTGACATGGTGCGGATCAAGCGCCCTGAGTCCTTCTGGTTCAACGATGTCGGCAAGGTCGCCTCAATCGACACGTCGGGCATCCGTTACCCAGTCGTGGTCCGATTCGAACAGGTCAACTACAACGGCCTGCAGGGTTCTGACGGTGGCATCAACACCAACAACTTCGCGCTCGACGAACTCGAGCCGGCCTGAGTCTGTTGCCGGAACTTCCGGAAGTTGAGACGGTTCGTCGGGGACTGGCGAGCCGTCTTCAATCCTTTGTCATCCAGGAGGCCGAAATCCTCCGCGAGAGGGCAGTGGCAAGCCCTGGCGGTTCGACAGCCTTTTGCAGGGGGCTTGCTGGTCAGACGGTTGGTGACTGGCGGCGACGCGGCAAGTATCTGATCGCTCAGCTGCTGCATCCCAACACAGGAGAGCCCAGTGGTTGCTGGGGAGTTCATCTGCGCATGACGGGACAGTTCCAGTGGCACGAAGAACCCACAGAGCCTTGTCAACACACACGGGCACGCTTCTGGAATACCAGGGAGCAGGAGCTGCGTTTCGTTGACGTGCGCAGCTTCGGTGAGATGTGGTGGGTTCCACAGGGCACCGCCACTGACTCCGTGATCACAGGATTGAAGCGGCTAGGACCGGAACCCTTTAGTGAAGAGTTCAACGCCGGTTATCTGCAGAAGAAGTTGAAAGGGTCCACTCGCTCCATCAAGGCTGCCCTGCTGGACCAGTCACTGGTGGCAGGAGCAGGCAATATCTATGCTGATGAAAGCCTCTTCGCAGCAGGCATTGCACCCCAAACACCCGCAGGCAGGCTCAACCGCAAAAAACTTGAAAAAATTTGCGAAAGCCTTGTGCACGTCCTCGAGATCAGCATCGGCGTTGGTGGCACAACCTTCAGTGATTTCCGTGACCTTGAAGGCGTCAACGGCAATTACGGAGGGCAGGCAGCAGTCTATCGACGCACTGGGCAACCCTGTTTGAACTGCGGCACTGCCATTGATCGGGTCAAGCTTGCGGGTCGCAGCACCCATTGGTGCCCCACCTGCCAATCCTGAAACTCGGATGCCATAGGACGGAGAAGGATGAAAAGCGGGGGCAAGGAACCGTTGATTCAGGCTGCTGAAGAACTCGCAGCCACGATGGAGGGGCTGCATCGCCGCGGCTGGTGCGACGGCACCGGGGGCAACTTCAGCGTTGTGGTTTCGCATCAGCCTCTCAAACTGTTGATGGCGCCCAGCGGAGTCGACAAGGGATCAGTTCAACCAGAAGAATTAATCGAAGTGAACAGCAGCGGAGACGTTACCCGCGGAGCGGGCAAAGCAAGTGCAGAAACCCTGCTGCATCTGCGCATCATTCACTGTTGCGGAGCAGGGGCCGTGCTGCATACCCATTCCCTGTCAGGGACTCTGCTATCTAGAACGGAGCTGGAACGAGGCGGCGTGATTCTGGAGGGCTGGGAGATGTTGAAAGGCATCAAAGGAGTGACCACCCATGACACCAGCGTCAACGTGCCCATCATTGCCAACAGCCAGGATCTACAGACCCTGAGCGACTCAGCAGCCCTGCGGTTGAGTGAAGCCCCTCATGGACTGCTTGTCTCAGGCCATGGGCTCTACGCATGGGGCGACGACCTGAAAGAAGCTCGTCGTCACACCGAGATCCTGGAATTCCTCTTGGAACTCACCTGGAGACAATCACTACTCAGGACTTACAAGTGATTAGGGCCATCGTTCTGGATATCGAAGGAACAACCTGTCCTGTCAATTTTGTCAGTCAGACGCTGTTTCCATTCGCCCAAAAGAACATGAAAGCGGCCTTGATGCACAGATCCGGCAATACCGAGATTGACGCATTAATGCATGAAGCCATCGACGAATGGCGGGCTGATTCAGATCCAACCAGCCAAACAATGCTGCGCCAAACCAGGCAAAAACCACCATCAACAGCGGAGTTGGAGGAGTATCTACAACACCTGATTCGATCAGACAGGAAGTCCACGGCCCTCAAGGAATTGCAAGGAATCATCTGGGAAAAAGGCTACTTATCAGGCGAACTGAAATCACCCTTATTCAGCGATGTACGACCACAACTCGATGCCTGGAAACGCAATGGAATCAGTCTTTCCGTGTACTCATCTGGCAGCATTCAGGCTCAGAAACTCCTTTACGCCCATACCAACGAAGGAGACATCACAGATCGTTTTTGCCATTGGTTTGACACACGCACAGGCCCCAAGCTGACTGAGCAGAGCTATACAGTAATTGCCCAGAAACTGGGCATTCAATCCAACCAGGTGCTGTTTATCAGCGATCATCCAGGCGAATGTGATGCAGCTCAGCGGTCAGGAATGAACACTGTTTTCTGCTTGCGCGAGGGCAATCCACATCAAGACCCTGGCGATCACGCAGTCGTACATCAACTTTGCGATATCGATCTCGAGAAGATCAATGCAGCGAATGACCATCAATGCTGAATTAAACCTGACAGCAGCAAACTAGCGCGTCAAGGCACAAAAAAAGCCACCCTCTCCGGGGTGGCTTTCTTCGTATCACGATGTGATTGGAATGTTTTACCTGGCATCGAGCTATTTTCTCAGGGGGCTACCCCCCAAATATCGTCGCCGCTGCTGCGTTTCACAACCGAGTTCGAGATGGATCGGAGTGGTTCCACAGCGCTATGGACACCAGGATAGAAAACATTCCCAAGGGTGAACCCTGAGAACTGCATAGGACATGATCAACAACTTTCATCATTGATCATTCATCTGAATCGAATAAAACTTCGCCTCAGGCAAGAACCAAATCATGGTCAAGCCCTCGGTCTATTAGTACTCCTCCGCTGCATCCATTACTGGACTTCGACGTAGAGCCTATCAACGGGTGTTCTTCCCGTGACCTTACTGGGTTACCCCATGGGAATACTCATCTTGAGGTGGGCTTCCCACTTAGATGCTTTCAGCGGTTATCCACTCCGCACATGGCTACCCAGCGTTTACCGTTGGCACGATAACTGGTACACCAGAGGTGCGTTCCTCCCGGTCCTCTCGTACTAGGGAGAAATCCTCTCAATATTCCTACGCATACACCGGATATGGACCGAACTGTCTCACGACGTTCTGAACCCAGCTCGCGTACCGCTTTAATGGGCGAACAGCCCAACCCTTGGGACCGACTTCAGCCCCAGGTTGCGATGAGCCGACATCGAGGTGCCAAACCTCCCCGTCGATGTGAACTCTTGGGGGAGATCAGCCTGTTATCCCTAGAGTAACTTTTATCCGTTGAGCGACGGCCCTTCCACTCAGAACCGTCGGATCACTAAAGCCGACTTTCGTCCCTGTTCGACTTGTAGGTCTCACAGTCAAGCTTCCTTCTGCTTTTGCACTCAGCGGCTGATTTCCAACCAGCCTGAGGAAACCTTTGCGCGCCTCCGTTACCTTTTAGGAGGCGACCGCCCCAGTCAAACTGCCCACCTGATACTGTCCGCTCCCCGGATAACGGGTGAACGTTAGAACCCTAGCTCTGAAAGAGTGGTATCTCACCATTGACTCCCTCGTACCCACAAGCACGAGATCAACGTCTCCCACCTATCCTGCGCATTCAGAGCCCGGGCACAATACCAAGCTACAGTAAAGCTTCATAGGGTCTTTCTGTCCGGGTGTATGTAGTCCGCATCTTCACAGACAATTCTATTTCGCCGAGCCTCTCTCCGAGACAGCGCCCTGATCGTTACGCCTTTCGTGCGGGTCGGAACTTACCCGACAAGGAATTTCGCTACCTTAGGACCGTTATAGTTACGGCCGCCGTTCACCGGGGCTTCAGTCGCCAGCTTCGCTTACGCTGACCGGCTTCCTTAACCTTCCGGCACTGGGCAGGCGTCAGCCCCCATACATCGTCTTGCGACTTAGCGGAGACCTGTGTTTTTGGTAAACAGTCGCCAGGGCCTTTTCACTGCGACCACCTTGCGGTGGCACCCCTTCTCCCGAAGTTACGGGGCTAATTTGCCGAGTTCCTTAGAGAGAGTTACCTCGCGCACCTCGGTATTCTCTACCACCCCACCTGTGTCGGTTTCGGGTACTGGCAGTTATGCCTTAACGGGTATAGAGCTTTTCTTGGAAGCATGACATCACCAACTTCGCTGCCGTAGCAGCTCGTACTCACGCCTCAGCTCGGAACGTTTTCGCCGCTCCTCATAGCCTCGAACGCTTGAACCAGTAACCAACATCTGGCTTGGCTAGCCTTCTCCGTCCCTCTTCCCAAAACATAACCGGTACAGGAATGTTGACCTGTTATCCATCGACTACGCCTTTCGGCCTGACCTTAGGACCAGACTAACCCTCCGCGGACGAGCCTGCCGGAGGAACCCTTAGGGTTTCGGTGCATGGGATTCTCACCCATGTTTTCGCTACTCAAGCCGACATTCTCACTTCTATGCAGTCCACGCCCGCTCACGCTAACGCTTCGCCCCACATAGAACGCTCCCCTACCATAAATCCGCAGCTTCGGTACAACGCTTAGCCCCGTTCATTTTCGGCGCAGGATCGCTCGACCAGTGAGCTATTACGCACTCCTTTGAGGATGGCTGCTTCTAGGCAAACCTCCTGGTTGTCTGGGCAATCCCACCTCCTTTATCACTTAGCGTTGATTTGGGGACCTTAGCTGGCGGTCTGGGCTGTTTCCCTCTCGACCATGGAGCTTATCCCCCACAGTCTGACTGCCTCGCTACACACAGGGTATTCAGAGTTCATCTCGATTTGGTACCGCTCTCGCAGCCCGCACCGAAATGGTGGCTTTACCCCCCTGCTGGAGCACGAGACGCTACGCCTCAACGTATTTCGGGGAGAACCAGCTAGCTCCGGGTTCGATTGGCATTTCACCGCTAACCACAGCTCATCCAGTGACTTTTCAACGTCAGTTGGTTGGGACCTCCACTTGGTATCACCCAAGCTTCATCCTGGCCATGGTTAGATCACCCGGGTTCGGGTCTATAAACACTGACAAACGCCCTATTCAGACTCGCTTTCGCTGTGGCTCCACCATTTCCGGTTTAACCCGCCAGTGCCTATAAGTCGCCGGCTCATTCTTCAACAGGCACACGGTCACCCGATAAGTCGGGCTCCCATTGCTTGTAAGCTCACGGTTTCATGTTCTATTTCACTCCCCTCCCGGGGTTCTTTTCACCTTTCCCTCGCGGTACTGTTTCGCTATCGGTCACACAGTAGTACTTAGCCTTACGAGGTGGTCCTCGCGGATTCACACGGAATTTCACGTGCTCCGTGCTACTCGGGATACAGCTAGGTCAGTTCAGTTTTCGTGTACGGGGCTTTCACCTTCTTTGGCGTGTCTTTCAAACACTTCCACTAACATCCCTTTTCCACATTGCTGTCCCACAACCCCGATAGTCGAAACCATCGGTTTAGGCTCTTCCCCGTTCGCTCGCCGCTACTCAGGGAGTCGTTTTTACTTTCCTTTCCTCCAGCTACTAAGATGTTTCAGTTCGCTGGGTTGGCTCGTGCCAGCCTATGGATTCAGCTGGCCGTTCTAAGGGTTGCCCCATTCGGAAATTCCCGGATCAAAGCGTGTTTCCAGCTCCCCGAGACTTATCGCAGGTAACCACGTCCTTCATCGCCTCTGTGTGCCAAGGTATCCGCCGTGAGCTCTTTGTAGCTTGACCATTCATCTCCAAAACGCTTGCTGTCGTTGAAACAGATTCTGACTAATTCAAATTTGAATTAATCATCAAACTCTCAATTGCTCGACACAATTAAAAGAACGTTATGGAGTTTCGGCTCTTGCTCAAGAATTGACATCATTCTATAAAAGAATGATGCATCCATGAGAGATGCTTTATTCTTACAGACTTTTTCCTATGCAGTTGTCAAGGTTCTGCTAGACATCAAACTGATCAATCAGTTCGAGCCCAGCATCTTATCAACCAAAACAATCGTGATGGTTCACGTTATTTCGGAATGACAGGAAGCTGGGATCATGCCAGCGGACACATCTAAATCACATCACATTCGAGTTCATCTTCCATCATTCAGAAGATGGAGATTGAGTTCGATCAGTGGAGGTTAGGAGACTCGAACTCCTGACATCCTGCTTGCAAAGCAGGCGCTCTACCAACTGAGCTAAACCCCCAACACCGAATGGGCCATCCTGGACTTGAACCAGGGACCTCACCCTTATCAGGGGTGCGCTCTAACCACCTGAGCTAATGGCCCAGGAAGACTCAACCCTTGTGGGATGTGACCTAGACAAAGTTTAGGAACTGAAAATCTCCATCAAGCAATTCACATTGCTATGCATTCTTGACTTCAAAATTGAGGTACCGATCGACCTAAGGTGACAGGATTTCGGCCTAAGAATTAAGTACTCAGACATCAAAATCGTTGTTTGTCTCCCTGTTAGGAGGTGATCCAGCCGCACCTTCCGGTACGGCTACCTTGTTACGACTTCACCCCAGTCATCAGCCCCACCTTCGACGTCCTCCTCCACAAGGGTTGGAGTAACGGCTTCGGGCGTGGCCAACTTCCATGGTGTGACGGGCGGTGTGTACAAGGCCCGGGAACGTATTCACCGCAGTATGCTGACCTGCGATTACTAGCGATTCCTCCTTCACGTAGGCGAGTTGCAGCCTACGATCTGAACTGAGCCACGGTTTATGAGATTTGCTTGTCCTCGCGAACTTGCTGCTCTTTGTCCGTAGCATTGTAGTACGTGTGTAGCCCAGGATGTAAGGGGCATGATGACTTGACGTCATCCACACCTTCCTCCGGTTTATCACCGGCGGTCTCTCTAGAGTGCCCAACTAAATGCTGGCAACTAAAGACGTGGGTTGCGCTCGTTGCGGGACTTAACCCAACATCTCACGACACGAGCTGACGACAGCCATGCACCACCTGTCACTGCGTTCCCGAGGGCACTCTCTCGTTTCCAAGAGATTCGCAGGATGTCAAACCCTGGTAAGGTTCTTCGCGTTGCATCGAATTAAACCACATACTCCACCGCTTGTGCGGGCCCCCGTCAATTCCTTTGAGTTTCACACTTGCGTGCGTACTCCCCAGGCGGAACACTTAACGCGTTGGCTACGACACCGAGGGGGTCGATTCCCCCGACACCTAGTGTTCATCGTTTACGGCCAGGACTACAGGGGTATCTAATCCCTTTCGCTCCCCTGGCTTTCGTCCATGAGCGTCAGTTATGGCCCAGCAGAGCGCCTTCGCCACTGGTGTTCTTCCCGATATCTACGCATTTCACCGCTACACCGGGAATTCCCTCTGCCCCTACCACACTCAAGCCCAACAGTTTCCACTGCCATGATGGAGTTAAGCTCCACGCTTTAACAGCAGACTTGAAAGGCCGCCTGCGGACGCTTTACGCCCAATAATTCCGGATAACGCTTGCCACTCCCGTATTACCGCGGCTGCTGGCACGGAATTAGCCGTGGCTTATTCCTCAAGTACCGTCAGATCTTCTTCCTTGAGAAAAGAGGTTTACAGCCCAGAGGCCTTCATCCCTCACGCGGCGTTGCTCCGTCAGGCTTTCGCCCATTGCGGAAAATTCCCCACTGCTGCCTCCCGTAGGAGTCTGGGCCGTGTCTCAGTCCCAGTGTGGCTGATCATCCTCTCAGACCAGCTACTGATCGATGCCTTGGTGAGCTCTTACCTCACCAACTAGCTAATCAGACGCGGGCTCATCCTCAGGCGAAATTCATTTCACCTCTCGGCATATGGGGTATTAGCGGTCGTTTCCAACCGTTATCCCCCTCCTGAGGGCAGATTCCCACGCGTTACTCACCCGTCCGCCACTAACCCGAAGGTTCGTTCGACTTGCATGTGTTAAGCACGCCGCCAGCGTTCATCCTGAGCCAGGATCAAACTCTCCGTTGTAGATCAAGTCCTCTTAAAGGCTTTCACCTCTTCAACTTGATTTGCTTTACCCACTCATCAGCACTGGCGCACTGATTGCAGTTAAAACCTCCTTCCTCTGACAGAAGGGTTCTTAAGAGTGCACTTAGAATCTCTCCCTCGTGACTTTCCAGGATCTCAGATCCGGTTGTTGCTCCACAACGTGCACACCGACAAACTCAAAAGCTCGTGAAAACTTTCAACCTTGTAAGCACGTTGCTTCTTTGCAACGAATAATTGTTGACGGGACCTCACACTTACATCGCATTTTCATCAAGCTCAATTACTCAACCTCGCGGCTCAGCAATCGAAACTCGACGCGATGAAAGCGTCAGTTCCTAAACTTTTCGATTGTCCAGGTTCTGCCGTCGCGTCCCCTCTCAGGAACGGTTGGCCGTGCGGTCTCGCGACCGCTTGTGAAACTTACAACACCGTGGGATCTCTCCCTCCTGGCCTCGTAAGCACCCCCAAACATTACAAGCTCGCGCTCTTCATGCTCAAAGGCTGCGCTGCAGGCTTCCGCCTGACGCGCAGTCCAAAAACATAGCTCACAACCAACCCCATCCGCAACTGGTTGCATCTCAAGACTTGCTTCCACTGCCGTAATCGAAAGCCAGCACTACGTTTTGGCTACACGCAACGGAACATGGCAGGACGCTTCAGCCAGCAGAACCAGCGTGTCCGACCGAGCTCGAAGGAAGACCAGGTGGTCCAGAAGGCCCGCGAGCACTTCGAGCGAACGCTGATTCCCCTGCGTGGACAGCTGGCTGGCAGCGTCGCCGCCCTGGAACACCCCCGTCATGACGAAGCGCTCAACTACGGCGAGATCTTTCTGAGGGACAACGTTCCCGTGATGGTCTACCTGCTGACGCAGAAACGATTCGACATCGTCCGTCAGTTCCTGACCATCTGCCTTGACCTGCAGAGCACCACCTACCAAACACGAGGAGTCTTTCCCACCAGCTTCGTGGAAGAGGAAGGCCATCTCATTGCGGACTATGGCCAACGCTCCATCGGGCGGATCACATCAGTCGACGCAAGTCTCTGGTGGCCCGTTCTGTGCTGGATGTACGTGAAATCCAGTGGGGACGAGGAATTCGCCTCGAGTCAGGGTGTGCAGCGCGGTGTCCAGCTGCTGCTGGACCTGGTGTTGCATCCCACCTTTGAAGGAACTCCGGTGCTGTTCGTACCGGACTGCGCGTTCATGATTGACCGTCCGATGGACGTCTGGGGAGCACCACTGGAAGTGGAGGTATTGCTGTACGGATCTCTGCGTTGCTGCACTCAGCTCATGGAGCTGGGACGAAAGCACCACAACAGCAGGCTGCTGGACCAACGGCTGGTCCTGACCCGGCAGTGGGTTCATGACCTTCGCCAGTTTCTTCTCAAGCACTACTGGGTCACCAGCAAAACCATGCAGGTGCTGCGTCGCAGACCCACCGAACAGTACGGAGACAACCAGCACCAGAACGAATTCAATGTTCAGCCCCAGGTCATTCCTGACTGGCTGCAGGACTGGCTTGAAAACCGTGGGGGCTACCTGATCGGCAATATGCGCACAGGACGTCCTGACTTCCGCTTTTACAGCCTCGGAAATTCACTCGGCTGCCTGTTCGGACTGCTGACTGCACCACAACAACGGGCACTGTTCCGCTTGACGCTGCATAACCGCGACAACCTGATGGCTGAGATGCCGATGCGCATCTGTCATCCTCCGATGGAAAGCCTTGAGTGGCAGAACAAGACGGGGTCGGATCCGAAAAACTGGCCCTGGAGCTATCACAACGGTGGCCACTGGCCGAGCTTGTTGTGGTTCTTCGGTGGCTCCATCCTTCTGCACGAGCGTCGCCATCCCCATGCTGATGTTCTGCTGATGGGGCAGATGAAAGCACTGCTGGAGGAGTGCTACTGGAGTCATCTCAACCAATTGCCGCGGCAACAGTGGGCTGAATACTTCGATGGACCAACAGGCACCTGGGTGGGTCAACAGTCCAGGACCTACCAGACCTGGACCATTGTTGGCTTTCTGCTGCTCCACCACTTCCTGCGCGTCAATCCTGATGACGTGCTGCTTCTGGACCTCGATGAAGGGGCTGTTCCTGACCCTGCGGATGATGATCCTGAGGGCAGTGATCACGACTGGGATCACCAATAAAAAAGCCCAGCCATGAGGCTGGGCAGAGGTCATCCTTCAGTCAGGGATTCAGAAGAGGCCGAGGGTCAGTGACTTGTCGATAGGCATTGCTGCACCGATACCTAAGTAAATGGTGGTGGCAGTGCCGAACAGGAAAACAGCCATCGCAACCGGACGACGGAAAGGGTTTTGGAACTTGTTGAAACTCTCGATGAAAGGAACAAGCATCAGACCCAGAGGGACAAGAGTCTGAAGAGCAATTCCCAGAAGTTTGTTAGGAACAACCCTCAGAATCTGAAAGACCGGATAGAGATACCACTCAGGAAGAATTTCCAGAGGTGTTGCGAAGGGATCTGCCTTATCGCCAAGCATGGCTGGATCCAAGACCGCGAGACCCACAATGCAGGCAATGGTGCCAAGAATCACGACCGGGAATATGTAGAGAAGGTCGTTGGGCCAGGCTGGTTCGCCGTAATAGTTGTGGCCCATGCCCTTGGCGAGCTTGGCGCGCATTTTGGGATCAGTCAGATCCGGCTTCTTGAGGATGTGCATGGATCAGAATGTGTTGTTTGAACCTTAATCAGACCAGGGGGGCTGAACGACCGAGCGCTCAGAGACTGAAACGGATCACAAGGGACCGGAAATGCCTTGCTTCCGGATCATCAGGAAGTGCATGAGCATGAACACCGCCAGAAGCCATGGCATCACAAAGGTGTGAAGGCTGTAAAAGCGAGTCAGCGTGGACTGACCAACACTTTCACCGCCACGAAGCAGTTCAACCATGAAGTCTCCGACCACAGGGATGGCAGCAGGAACACCCGAGACGATCTTCACAGCCCAGTAGCCAACCTGATCCCAAGGGAGGGAATAGCCGGTGACGCCAAAGGAAACAGTGATCACAGCCATGGTCACGCCGGTGACCCAGGTGAGTTCACGGGGACGCTTGAAACCGCCTGTCAGATAGACACGGAACACATGGAGGATCAGCATCAACACCATCATCGAGGCACTCCAGCGATGGACCGAGCGGATCAACCAGCCGAAACTGACATCCGTCATCAGATACTGAACGGAGGTGTAGGCCTCAGCGACCGTCGGCTTGTAGTAGAAGGTCATCGCGAAGCCTGTCGCGAACTGAATCAGGAAGCACACAAGTGTGATTCCACCGAGGCAGTAAAAAATGTTGACGTGTGGAGGCACGTACTTGCTGCTGATGTCATCATCAATGTCCTGAATTTCAAGACGTTCCTGGAACCAGTCGTAGACAGGTGAGGAGTTCGCCATGCAGAGGTGGGCTTGGATTGCGAGAGTCTACCGATGTCGTTCCAGTTGCGGGCCGGGATGAAGCCAATGTTGCCGACTGTTAACGGATGGTCAGATCGTCTGCGACGGCTGGCTTTTGGATTGGCGAGTGCCATCCTCATCGTCCTGCTTGCCAGCCCGCACGCCCTGGCGCTTAACGATGCGCAGCAACTGGTGGTGGAAAGCTGGCGATTGGTGAATCAGGGATATCTGGACCCTGAACAGTTCGATCGGATCCGCTGGAAGCGCCTTCGCCAGAAGGCACTTGAAAACACGATTGAAAGCAGCGAAGAGGCTTACAGCGCCATCGAAGCGATGCTGCTGCCGCTGAATGATCCCTATACCCGCCTGCTGAGACCTGCGGACTACGAGGTGATGAAGGCCAGCAACGAGGGGAACCTCAGCGGTGTTGGCCTGCAACTGGGCCATCGCCAAGACAGCACCGCAACCGTGGTGATTGCTCCTCTGGAAGGATCTCCTGCAGCTGACGCCGGCATTGTCAGTGGAACTGAAGTTTTGGCAGTGAATGGCGAATCCGTTGAAACACTCGGCCTTGAAACAACTGCAGCTCGTCTCCGCGGAGCTGTGGGAAGCCAGGTGGTGCTCACGGTGCTGCCGCCGCAAGAGGTGCAGCAGCAGGAGATCACCCTGGAACGGCGCAACATCGATCTGCGACCGGTGCGGACACGGCGGCTGCGCAGTGACACCCACACACTCGGTTACATCCGCATCACACAGTTCAGTGAGGGCGTCCCCGAACAGGTCCGCGCCGCCATCGACGAGTTATCGGACAAGAGCGTGGAGGGGCTGGTGCTGGATCTCCGCAATAACTCAGGAGGACTGGTCAGTGCCGGGCTCGCGGTTGCTGATGCATTCCTCAATCAGCAACCGATTGTGGAGACCCGAAATCGCAGCGGCATCGCCGATCCAATCCAGGCAGGGCCTGAAGTGCTTTATTCGGGACCGATGGTGACGCTCGTCAATGGAGGTACGGCCAGCGCCAGCGAAATTCTTGCGGGCGCCCTTCAGGACGATGAACGATCGCTGTTACTCGGTAGCAACACCTTCGGTAAAGGCCTGATTCAAACTCTGACCAACCTCAGTGATGGCAGTGGACTTGCGGTGACTGTGGCGGGCTATGTCACCCCCAGCGGTCGGGACATTCAGGGCGAAGGCATCACGCCGGACAGGATCCTGGACGGACCGGAACCCCTGAATCCAGGCGGAGAAGGTGATCGCTGGCTCACGGACGCCGAACTGGTGCTCCAGTCGATGATTGATCAGGAAGCCAGTCAGGCCAGTGCAGATCCAATGCCGATCACGGACGAGATTGAAGCGGAGCCGATGAGCTGAATGGGCTCCCGCACCTATCACGACCCTCTTCATCACGGCATCAGCCTCGACGCCGATCAACCAGCCGAAGCCATGGTGCTTCAGCTCGTGGATTCGGCGCCTTTTCAACGACTAAGGCGCATCCGGCAGCTCGGCCCAGCCTTCCTCACGTTCCACGGCGCCGAGTCCAGTCGTTTCACCCACTCGCTGGGAGTTTTTGCCATCGCGCGCCGAGCGATGGGCCGCCTGATTGAGCTCGATCCCTCTCTGAACAAGCAAAAGGGCGTGCTTTACGCCGCCGCTCTGCTCCATGACCTTGGCCATGCTCCGCTCAGCCATTCAGGCGAGGAGATGTTTGGCACGCACCACGAACAGTGGTCAGCACGTGTGATCCGGGAACACCCAGACATCCAGGCCCCCCTCGAACAGTTTTCAGCAGGCACCGCTGCCTCAGTGGCTGATCTTCTCGAACATGGACGTGCGGAGCGTGGTGTCATCAAGGCCCTGGTGAGCAGTCAACTTGACTGCGATCGCCTGGATTACCTCCTACGCGACAGCTACAGCACAGGCGCCCGATACGGCCAGCTTGATCTTGATCGCATCCTCGGTGCGATCACCCTTGCACCCGATGGTGAATTGGCCATTCATCCGAAGGGCCTGATGGCGGTGGAGCACTACCTGGTGGTCAGGAGCCTGATGTACCGCAGCGTCTACAACCATCGCCTCAATGTGGTTTGCAATTGGTTGCTGGATCAGTTGATCCGTCAGGCACGGCTGCTTAGCCCCAGTCGCATCTGGGCAGACCGAACCATGCAGGCATGGCTGTGGCAGACCCAGGAGCTCGACCTCCAGAGTTACCTCGCCAATGACGACCTGCGCACCGGTTATCACTTTCAGAGATGGAGAGAGGAAGCACCGGAGCCGCTTGCCGAACTCTGCGATCGATTTCTGAACCGCCGATTGTTCAAAGCTCTCGATGTCAGCCAGATGGATGCATCAACGCAATTGGAGCTGCTGGCTAAAGCGCAGACCTATGCGGCGGCTGCAGGCCTCGATCCTGAAATGTGTTGTGGACTTCGACACCACCAGACCCGGGGCTATCACCCATACCGAGGTGGATTGCGCCTTTGGGACGGTCAGAGCCTGCAGGCGCTAGAACAGTGCTCGCCATTGGTGAACAGTCTTGCGATTCCAGCAGCGTCGGCCTGGTTGATTCACCCGGGAGACATCTCAAGCGAACTGAATGGGGCCATGGCCAGCATTCGCTAAGTGGGCGATCTGCCTACTCTCCGGCCATGACCGTTGAACCAACACCGCAGATCCCTTACTGCCTCAGCCTCCCGGCTTTCCGATCCGTGTCCTGGCAGAAATGGCTTCCGGCGCAGCTGCCATCCCTTCCTTCGGGTGACATCGACCTTGACACCGGTGACTGGAGCCTGAGCTGTCGCGATTTGGAGGAGTTGCTGCATGCTTTGCATCAGGCTGGCCACAACGTTCAGCTGTTGATCACGCGCTGCCGCACCACGTTGATCAGCGCAGCTGCACTGGGTTTGCCTGTTCGAGAGGCCAGCACTGTGATCCCCACCCTTGAAGCCAGGGACGATCAGCCGAACGAGGCCAAAACCAATGTTGATCTCACGGTTCATCGGGGAACCTTGAGATCCGGTGATCACATCGAAACCCAGGGGCACCTGCTGATCGTGGGTGATGTGAATCCGGGCGGATCGGCATCGGCCGAGGGAGATGTCTATGTCTGGGGACGCCTGCGAGGCAGGGCCCACGCAGGCAGCAAGGGCAACAGCACCGCCAAGATCGTGGCATTGCAGCTAAGGCCACTGCAGCTGCGGATTGCGGAGCTTGTGGCGCGAGGTCCAGAGGAACGACCGCAGCCTGGGCTCGCCGAGCAGGCTTGCATTCTGGATGGCGCCATCTCCATCGAGCCAGCCAGTGCGCCCTTCACGCCTCAGTAAATCTGATCGATTTCAGGCGGACGGGACGAATTAATGCCATTAAGGTGGCGCGATCAAAACGGGACCCCGTGACCAATTCGCGAACGATCCTGATCTGCTCGGGAAAGGGTGGCGTCGGCAAGACCACCCTCACTGCCAATCTCGGCATCGCTCTGGCCGGACAAGGAGCTCGCACCGTGGTTCTCGACGCGGACTTCGGACTCAGAAATCTCGATCTGCTGCTTGGACTCGAGAATCGAATCGTATATACAGCACAGGAAGTGCTGGCAGAGAGCTGCCGCCTTGACCAGGCACTGGTCAAGCACAAGCAAGAGCCGAACCTGGCACTGCTGCCTGCGGGGAACCCGCGGATGCTCGAGTGGCTGAAACCTGAAGACATGCAGACCATTGCTGGGATGCTGTCTGAAAGTTTCGACTACGTCCTGATTGACTGCCCAGCAGGCATCGAGGACGGCTTCAAGAATGCCGTGGCAGCCGCAAAGGAAGCGATCGTGATCACGACTCCGGAAGTATCGGCTGTCAGAGATGCCGATCGTGTGATCGGATTACTCAACACCCATGGGGTTTCACCCGTTCAGCTCGTGCTGAACAGGGTCAGACCAAAAATGATGGCCAATCAGGAGATGCTGGCGGTCGACGACGTCACCGACATCCTTGCTCTACCGCTTCTTGGCCTGGTTCTTGAAGACGAGCAGGTGATTGTCAGCACCAACCGAGGCGAACCCCTGACACTCAATGGAAGTGCTTCTCCTGCTGCCAAGGCTTACGGGCATATCGCCCGTCGTCTGCAGGGAGAAGACGTCCCGCTCATGGACCCTGCAAAGGACGGACGACGCGGCATTCGCGCCAGGGTGCGCCAACTGATGCAAACCAAGATTTTCTGAACGCCATGACCTTGCAAGACTTGATCGACAAAATCCTGCGCCGTCAGCCCGCCAGTGCAACCACCGCACGTGAACGCCTGCAACTGGTTTTGGCCCACGACCGCAGCGACCTGAGTCCTGAAACTCTGGATCAGATGCGACGTGAAATCTTTGAAGTCGTGGCCAAATATGTGGACATTGACCTCGAGGAAGGCGATGTGAGCCTGGAGACCGAAGATCGAGTTACAGCACTGGTGGCCAATCTGCCGATCCGGCGTTCAATGGCGACCAGCTCACAAGAGTGACGCGTCGGCGATTGAGGGGAATCCCCACATCAGCACTTCTCCCGATCCATGACGAACTTTCAGCTCACACCAGCAGAGATTGGCGTGCTCAATCTTCTGTTGCAGGGCAACAGCAACCGTGCCATTGCTGAAACGCTTGTTCTGAGTGTGCGCACCGTTGAAAGCCATATCAGCAGTTCCCTGGGCAAGACAGGCTGTCGTTCAAGACTGCAGCTCAGCCTTTGGTGGTTGCAGCAGGTCAAAGAGGACAAGCGGGTGTGCGCCGGTAGAGTTCCGTCATTGCCGGCTTAGCTCAGTGGTAGAGCAGCGCTTTTGTAAAGCGAAGGTCGTCGGTTCAAATCCGTCAGCCGGCTTCACGGGACTGAAAACCCATTGCTCAGGGCGTTCTATCGGAGTCAGTCCGCCCTGCAAGAAACCAGATCCCCAGCAAGCCGAGTAGCAAGGGCAGCATCCTCAGTTCGAACAAGGGCGTGAGCCATCGGATTGCCGGTTCCAGCGTCCAGTGAAAGAGGGCCTGGAGTAACAGCACAAGTGCAATCAGCCAGAGCATGGAGGAGATCTCTCAATCACATCAACCATCACAGCGCCCTGGCGCAGCAGTTGCCAGCATCCTCGAGATTTCCAGCCAATCACAGTGCTCGCCAGCCCAGAGGTCTGGGGCCAGGGCAGCGGAGCCAGCAGCGGCAGATCCGGAAAAGCCGCGGCGGCTTCCGCTGCGTTCTGACTTGGCGGTGCACCCGAAGGATTGGCACTTGTTGTTGCCAGTGGACCGCTCTGCATCAGCAGAGCTCGGGTGAGATCACAATCCGGGATGCGCATTCCCAGGGTTCCTTGACCTGGATTGAGGCTCTGAGTCAGACGCCCCTGCACCGGAAGCACCAGAGTCAGTGCGCCTGGCCAGAAGCGACGGGCGAGCGGTTGCGCATCAATCCTGGCGTCTTCACTGGTGAGCGCCAGTAACTGATCAGCCTGAGCTGCCATCAGGATCAGAGGTTTCTGCTGCGGACGCTGCTTGAGAGTCCAGATCTGTGCCGCATGGTCAGGTACGGCGGCAAGCGCTGGCAAGGTATCCGTGGGTAGCAGAGCTGCTCCACCACCCCTGAGATGCGGGACCAACTCGATGGCTGACATCAATGAGGGCTTGTCAAGGGTCATGAGCGAGAGCAAAGAACAGGATGAAAGTCAAAGGTGACGCCTCGCGATGGCAAAACGCCTGACGCCGCTGAGATCGGAGCGGGCTCTGGACGACACAAGTCCTGCAGAGCTCATCAGGCCAAGCACCTGATCACTCTGATCGTGATGATGCTCGAGCAACAACCATCCGCCTGGTGAGAGTGCCTGAGGGGCCAGTCCCAAAATCGCTCTGCAGCAATCCAGACCATCTTCACCACCACACAGAGCCTGCCTTGGTTCATGGTCGCGAACGAGTGGATCGAGCTCGTCCACAACCTGAGTGGGGATGTAAGGCGGATTGGCGACCACAAGGTCGAACTGTCCCCACCAGCATTCCAGTGGATCCCACCAAGAACCTTGATGCAGCTGCCATCTGAGAGATGTCGTCAAGGCGTTGAGGTTGATCCGCGCCAACTCGAGAGCAGCAGCGCTGAGATCCACAGCATGTCCATCCCATCCCGGCAGGGCCCGAGCGAGAGCAACGGCAAGAGCTCCGCTGCCTGTACCCAGATCAGCCCAGCGTCCCGCAGAGGCCCAACCTGTCGCCGATGGATCCTGCAGGCAATCAAGCGCGAAATCAATCAGGAGCTCCGTCTCCTGGCGGGGGATCAGTGCTGCTGGGCTGATTCGAAGATCGAGATCGCGCCATGGACAACGTCCGACAAGATGCTGCAGCGGAACGTGGTCCTGAAGATGCACTGCCCAGAGCTTCTCCAGGTCCTGGAGGGTGCTGGTCAGAGGAGCGATCGACTCGGGCAGAATCCGCAACCGCTGAAGTTCCGCCCAGCTGAGATTGGCCTCCATCGCCAAAAGCCAGTCGAGATCAACAGCCCGCCCTCCACGAAGTAATTGCTGGCGTCGCCAGGTCAGCAACTCCTGTCCTGAACACGAGGCGGAATCCATGAAGTCAACCTAAAGCGAGCGCCAACGCAGGCCTGGCTGCGCCACAACCAAACCATCCAGCTCAAGTTTCAGCAGCTCCGCAGCAACACGCTCAGGCGTGGTTTGCAATGCTTGCACCATCACATCGAAGCTGGAATCGTCATCCACCAGCTTCAACAAACGAGTCTGCACAGAATTGATAGTCAGAAGCTTCTCTGACTTCAAAGCGAGAGCATCACTCTTCCCAACACAGGAAATACAAGGACCTGGCCCAAGCTGATCAAGCAAAGCCTGGACATTGATCAGCGGCAGTGCCCCCGACTGCAGCAGCGCATTGCTGCCTTGAGACGATTCACGCAGCGCATCACCTGGAACAACCCAGACGGGGATGCCTAAGCAACGCGCGATCGCAGCCGAACGCAGCGCTCCACTGTTCTCAGGACATTCCACCACCACCACAGCCCTTGTCACAGCGACGAGCAAGCGGTTGCGCAGAGCAAAACTGGATCGCAGGACCCTCTCGGAATCGCGAAGCTCAGTGATCAGCAGCCCAGCCTCTGCGACCTCCTGCTGCAAACTGCGATGTTCAGGCGGATAAACGCGATGCAGCGGAGTTCCCAGAACAGCCACGGGACTGCCTCCAGCCTGAAGACAGGCTCGATGAGCAGTTGCATCAACGCCCTCAGCAAGACCGCTGACCACAGGCCATTGAGCCTGGGCAAGGGCTCGACCCAGATTGACCGCCATCCGAAGGCCGTGGCTGGAAGGCCTTCTCGTGCCCACCACGGCAACCGCCTGCTGCATCGAGAGCAACGACAAAAGACTTCGACTGCCACGCCACTGAATTGACAGAGGCGGGCGCTCCAGCCTCTCAAAGCCAACCGGCCACTCAGGATCACAGGGCAACAGAACATTGATGGGAACCTTGATGCAAGGCTTGAGGCCGAGACTGGATCGATAACGCTCGAGCGATGCCAGCACCGAAGCCGGCCATCCGAACTCCTCCTGCAATGCGGGGAGAGACCAGCTCCAGAGATCCTGAAAACCCCGTGGCGCATCAGCGGCTGCCGAACAGAGCTGGCGCATCCGAGCTGCGCCTATCCCAGGGCACTGCAACCACAACCACCTCCAGGAGCGCTCCAACACGCCATTCAAGCTAGTACAAAAATACTATCAACCCCTGCACTTTGGCCCCTCAGCCAAGGCCCTGAATGCCGCTGCCACTGCTTCAGGCGGGTGCCGCAGAACCTTTCGGACTGGACGCACGCTCACCAAAGCAAGCTCCACTGAAGCTTCAGCCACGCAAACGCCAGCTTTGATGAATCGAGTTGACCAAGGCCAGCGAACACCCCGGGGAGCGCAGGAGACGCTCATCAGCTCCACCTCATCGCCAAGCATCAGCGCCTCCCGATAACGAATCTGCAGCTGAACAACGGGCATTTCCAGCCCACCTGAAGCCATCTTTTCGTAGGGGTATCCGGTTGCAGACAGCGCCTCCACCCGGGCCTCCTCAAGCCAACCCACATAGGCGCCATGCCACATCACACCGCCATGGTCTGTGTGCTGTGGGAGCACTCGCTTGTCCAGGCGCCAGGGGAGCCTGGTAACGCTCTCATTCAGCATGCGAACTGGGAACTCCAATCAGCCATAGGCTGCTGCATAGGCTGAAACTTCGCCGTGTTCAAGAACCTTCTGATCGCCGATTCAGGCAAAGGCCACGTCGGTGAAATGATCAACATGCTGCGCGACCTGCCGGCCTTCAAGGCCGCCAGGATCAATCTCCTGCATGTGGTCCCGGAACAGACCATGGCGGCAACGCAACAGCACTGGGAAAGCGCAGGCAGCCTTCTGGCTGAGTCTGTGGAAAAGCTGGGACTTAACCCGCAGGACGTCAATTCGATCATCCGTCAGGGGGACACCAAGCAGACCGTTCTCAATGTGGCGGATGAACTGAACGTGGATCTCATCGTGATGGGATCACGAGGACTTGGCAGGCTCCGGTCAATCTTGTCCAACAGTGCCAGTCAGTACGTCTTCCAACTGTCGACGCGACCCATGTTGCTGGTCCGCGACGACCTTTACATTCGTCATATCAACCGGGTTCTGGTCACCATCGATGGCACGGGAGTCGGCGATGACGCCCTCAAGCTCGCTTGCGAAATGGTCCTCGAGATTCCAGGAGGGCAGCTAACCGGCGTCCACGTGGCGCGACAAGACCCCACCCCATCACGAGGAGCAGCCATCAAGAGCGATACCTATCTCGACCGCGCTGTCCAGAGAGCTCGCAAGCTCGGGGTTGAACTCAAGCCCTTGCACGTCACCGACGCCGACATCGGCAAAGGGGTGTGCTTGGCGGCAGAACAGATCAATGCTGACCTGGTCGTGCTGGCCTCTCAGGACCGTCGCCCTCTGGTGGCGAGAGGACTGGTTGACCTCGACAAACTGCTTGGTGGTTCAGTCAGCGACTACATCCGAGTTCACGCCCCTGCACCGGTGCTTCTTGTGAGAGAACCGGAACAGAGGTGAAAGGTCACGATCGGAACAGCCGTGAGTGGAGTCACCCCTCACGGCTGTTGGTCTGAATGAACAGGATGATCAGGAAGACGGTCGGCACCAGAACAAACAGCAGGCTGGCCACGAAGCCGAGATCGTTGGTTTCCATGAACGTGAAAGAACCTGCTGGAACGTATCACCGTCCGGAAAGCTTTGACTCGAACCGATCAGCGCTCTTCACCGGGCGTTGCAGGCGAAGCCTGACCTGAGACTTTCAGCGGCCGCATGGATTCGTCAGTGACTGACTGATCAGCCGTCTCCTCATCAACAGCAGGCGCAACAGGCCACTCCACTGGACCAGGAGGAAGAGCTGCCGCCAGGGCGGCAGCCACCCGCTTGTCCTGTTCAGGCATGGAAGCCTGTGGTTTTGTCACCACCACCACCGACTGCTCAACCAGAGACTGGCAAGCCAGACGCCATCCTTCTGGCCTGCGCCTGAGCTTTACCTCCTCCACCGCGGTTCTTGGGCTCATCGAGGCTGTGGACGTCTCACCTTCAATCTTTACGAAGCAGGTACTGCACTGACCGCAGCCCCCACAGTTACCGAGCTGACCTTTCAGCCCGTAAAGCTGAATTCCCTCCCGCACGGCCACAGCGCGCAGGTTTTCACCCGGGAAGCACTCCACATCCCGACCCTCACGCACAAAACGGATGACAGGCATTGAACCTCGCTCAGAGAAGGGCGCTGCGACACGCCGAGGCATCGACATTACGAGCCTCAGGTTGCGTTTTGTAACCCCCCACAGAGAGAACGCCTCAAAGCCAAGCGAACCCAGGAAACCGGCTGAATCGAGAACTTCGATCACCTCCGCGACCGTCAATTCACGTTGCAGCTCACGACAGCCTGACGCGTACATCGAAGTGAACGCCCTACGATCGCCGGGTCTGGCTGCATTGGCAGCTCCGTTCCCCCCGAACCTGACCCATGGGATTGCCCTGGTATCGGGTGCACACCGTCGTCATTAACGACCCAGGCCGCCTTCTGGCCGTGCACCTCATGCACACTGCCCTCGTCGCCGGCTGGGCCGGCTCGATGGCTCTTTATGAACTCGCCATCTTCGACCCCTCCGACCCAGTCCTGAACCCGATGTGGCGTCAGGGCATGTTTGTGATGCCCTTCATGGCCCGCTTGGGCGTGACGGACAGCTGGGGAGGCTGGAGCATTACCGGAGCCACGGGTGTGGATCCTGGCTTCTGGAGCTTCGAAGGTGTCGCTGCTGCTCACATCGTGTTCAGCGGCCTGCTGATGCTGGCCGCCATCTGGCACTGGACTTTCTGGGATCTTGAAATCTGGCAAGACCCTCGAACCGGGGAGCCAGCGCTTGACCTTCCCAAAATTTTCGGCATTCACCTGCTCCTGGCAGGTCTCGGCTGCTTCGGATTCGGAGCTTTCCACCTCACCGGTGTCTTCGGTCCTGGAATGTGGATTTCTGATCCCTACGGCATCACAGGCCACCTCGAGCCCGTGCAACCGTCCTGGGGCCCAGAAGGTTTCAATCCCTTCAACCCAGGCGGGATCGTTGCCCACCACATCGCGGCAGGAATCGTCGGAATCATTGCCGGAATTTTCCACATCACGACCCGTCCGCCTGAACGCCTCTACAAGGCTTTAAGGATGGGAAACATTGAAACTGTTCTGGCCAGCGCAATCGCAGCTGTGTTCTTCGCAGCCTTTGTGGTGGCAGGAACCATGTGGTACGGAGCTGCTGCAACTCCGATTGAGTTGTTTGGCCCTACGCGTTATCAGTGGGACCAGAGTTACTTCAAGACCGAAATCAATCGTCGCGTCCAAACTGCGATGGATCAAGGTCAATCAGAGTCTGAGGCTTATGCCTCGATCCCTGAAAAACTCGCCTTCTATGACTACGTCGGAAACAGTCCTGCAAAGGGTGGCCTCTTCCGCGTCGGTCCCATGGTGAACGGTGATGGCCTTCCAACAGGTTGGCTTGGCCATATTTCCTTCACAGACAAGGACGGACGCGACCTCCAGGTCCGTCGCCTGCCCAACTTCTTCGAGAACTTCCCTGTGATTCTCGAGGATTCTGACGGCATCGTTCGGGCTGACATTCCGTTCCGTCGCGCTGAAGCGAAGTACTCCTTCGAACAGCAAGGGGTTACTGCAACGGTCTTCGGTGGTGCACTCGACGGTCAAACCTTCACAGATCCAGCTGACGTGAAGCGTTTAGCCCGTAAGTCGCAGCTGGGAGAAGCGTTCGAATTCGATCGCGAGACCTACAGTTCCGACGGTGTCTTCCGCAGCTCGCCTCGCGGCTGGTTCACCTTTGGACATGCCACGTTCGCGCTGCTGTTCTTCTTCGGCCACATCTGGCATGGAGCCCGTACGTTGTATCGCGATGTGTTCGCGGGAATTGATCCCGACCTCGGCGAGCAGGTTGAATTCGGTCTCTTCCAAAAACTTGGAGACCGCTCCACTCGTCGACTGCCGGAGGGCTACGTGCCCCCTGCAGGAACACCCCTCAGCTGATCAGCCCTTAGGAGATAACCGATGGAAAGCTTCGCTTACATCCTCATCCTCACTCTCGCGATTGCAACACTCTTCTTCGCCATCGCATTCCGCGATCCTCCGAAGATCGGCAAGTGATCATCTCAGCCCCGCTGATAGCGGGGCTTTTTTTATGTCTAAAACGTGAATTCGCCCCATAGATGTCATGGGTGGACGTGAGCCTTACAATTCATACATCTACGTAATTACAAGGGCGTGCAGTGCCCCTCCTGCCAGAACACCGATAGCCGGGTGCTCGAATCAAGAGCCGCCGATGGAGGCAGAAGTGTGCGTCGTCGTCGGGAGTGCCTCAATTGCGAGTTTCGTTTCACAACCTATGAACGGGTTGAAACAGTTCCAATCACAGTGATCAAGCGAAACGGCAATCGTGAAACTTTCAGTCGAAGCAAACTGCTTCATGGGCTGAGCAGAGCCTGTGAGAAAACTGGGATTCCTCCGGAACGCCTTGAAACGATGGTTGAGGAACTGGAACTCAGCCTTCAACAGCGCAGCGGTCGTGAAGTCTCCAGCAGCGACATCGGAGAACTGGTGCTCGAAAAGTTGAAACTTCTCAGCGAAGTCGCCTACATCCGTTTTGCATCTGTTTATCGCCAGTTCAGCGGGGTGAGTGATTTTGTGGCGACCTTGGAAGGAATCAATGCAACCAAGGCGGAGCTCACAGCCGCGATCTGAGCTTGATCGTCGATCTGTAGACTCGGCAATTGCCTGATTCAGGTCGGCGGGCCTGTCTCAGATCCCATCGCTCTGTCCCAGAGGCAGACCGCCAACGTTCCATGACTGTCACTCCCACAGATCCTTCCCAGGAATCTGCAGTGGACACCGCAGAAGCGGTCACATCCGAAACCGAAGCCGTGGCTGAAGGGTCAGCTGATCAAGCCGACTTCGGTACCGATGAAGACCTCGGCATTCCCGACGACATCCCCACTGCTGATGATCCCAGCAGCCGGGCAACCAGCCGGGACATGGACAGTGCTGGATTCACCCTGGATGAATTCGCCGCCTTACTGAGCAAATACGACTACAACTTCAAGCCCGGCGACATCGTCAACGGCACGGTCTTCGCCCTGGAATCCAAGGGCGCAATGATCGATATCGGAGCAAAAACAGCTGCATTCATGCCTCTTCAGGAGGTGTCGATTAATCGTGTTGAAGGACTGAGCGATGTGCTGCAACCCGGGGAGATCCGGGAGTTCTTCATCATGAGCGAGGAGAATGAAGACGGACAGCTCTCCCTCTCCATTCGCCGGATCGAATACCAGCGTGCCTGGGAACGTGTCCGCCAGCTCCAGAAGGAAGACGCCACGATCTACTCCGAGGTGTTTGCCACCAACAGAGGCGGAGCCCTGGTCAGGGTTGAAGGTCTGCGAGGCTTCATCCCCGGATCCCACATCAGCACCCGTAAACCCAAGGAAGAACTTGTTGCCGACTTCCTCCCCCTCAAGTTCCTTGAGGTCGATGAAGAGCGCAATCGTCTGGTGCTGAGCCACAGGCGCGCTTTGGTCGAACGCAAGATGAACCGCCTCGAGGTGGGTGAGGTTGTTGTGGGCACCGTGCGCGGAATCAAGCCTTACGGCGCCTTCATCGATATCGGCGGTGTCAGCGGTCTGCTGCACATCTCTGAAATCAGTCACGAGCACATCGAGACGCCACACTCGGTGCTCAACGTGAATGATCAGATGAAAGTGATGATCATCGATCTCGACGCCGAGCGTGGCCGCATCTCACTCTCCACCAAGGCGCTTGAGCCGGAGCCTGGTGACATGCTCACGGATCCGCAGAAGGTGTTTGACAAGGCCGAAGAAATGGCCGCTCGCTACAAGCAGATGTTGCTTGAGCAAGCCGAGGAAGGCGAAGAGCCCCTGGGTTCCATGATGATCTGAGGAATACGAGCCGATGGCTCATCTCAAACTCAAGGACTGCGATCTCGGTCCAGTTCAGGGGGTGCTGTTCGATAAGGACGGCACCCTTTCCCATAGCGAGCCACGTTTAATCGAACTGGCTGACGCCAGGATTGAAGAAGCGAAATGCCGATTCCGCTCAAGAGGAGCCTCAGCCAGCGCGCTTCAAGAGCTGGCTGATCTGCTGGCGAGAACCTACGGCCGCTGCAGGGCAGGGATCGTGCCCGACGGCACACTGGCCGTGGCGTCAAGACATCACAACCTGCTGAGCACCGCAACGGTGTTCTGTCAGATGAATCTGAGTTGGCCTCAATCACTGCTCTTAGCTCAGGAGGTGTTTGATCAAGTCGATAACCGCAGACAAAAGCTGCATCCAGGCGGACACCCAATTGGCTTGTTACCAGATGCAGCGAGGCTTCTGAGAGAACTGGCCTCTGCAGGAATCATCTGTGCCGTGATCAGCAATGACACCACGGAGGGCATTCAGAACTTTCTCCAGCAGCACCAACTCAATGACTGCATCAGCGGAGTGTGGAGTGCTGATCACCACCCAGCCAAACCGGACCCAGGAGCGGTTCAGGAACTGTGCTCACAGCTGGAGCTAAAAGTGGGGAATTGCGCCTTGATCGGAGATGCCGACACCGATCTGTTGATGGCACGACAGGCAGGGATTGGGCTGACCCTTGGCTATGTGGCCGGATGGCATCGCGAGCCAACGCTCACCGCCCATGAACATCTGATCAGTCACTGGAGCGAACTGACCACAACTGCAGACGAAATGTCAAAGGCCTCATGAGTCGACCTCGTAAAGTCTCCGCCAATCACCGATGGCCATGAGTCGATACGTCTTCACCTCCGAATCCGTTACGGAGGGACATCCAGACAAGATTTGTGATCAAGTCAGTGATGCCGTACTCGACGCCCTACTGGCGCAGGATCCCACAAGCCGTGTGGCCTGCGAAACAGTTGTGAACACAGGCCTATGCATGATCACAGGCGAAGTGACCTCCAAAGCGCAGGTGGACTTCATCCACCTTGTACGCAATGTGATCAAGGAGATCGGCTACAGCGGAGCCCGTGCCGGTGGCTTTGATGCCAACAGCTGTGCTGTCTTGGTCGCCCTCGACCAACAGTCGCCCGATATTGCTCAGGGTGTGAATGAAGCCGACGACCACGCCGGTGATCCCCTCGATTTGGTTGGCGCCGGCGATCAGGGAATCATGTTCGGATATGCCTGCAACGAGACACCCGAGCTGATGCCCCTGCCCATCAGCCTGGCCCACCGCCTGGCAAGAAGGCTGGCGGAAGTCCGTCACAACGGCAGTCTCGGTTACCTCTTGCCTGACGGCAAAACACAGGTGAGCGTGGTTTACGACAATGACAAGCCGGTTGCGATCGACACAATCCTGATCTCCACCCAGCACACCGCTGAGGTGGGAGGCATCAGTGACGAACAGGGCATCCGTGAGCGCATCACGGAGGACCTCTGGACCCACGTGGTGGAGCCGGCAACAGCCGATCTGGTCCTGAAACCAAGCCGCGAAGCGACCAAATATCTCGTCAACCCAACCGGAAAGTTTGTTGTCGGTGGTCCCCAAGGAGATGCCGGACTGACCGGTCGCAAAATCATTGTGGATACCTATGGGGGTTATGCCCGTCATGGCGGCGGTGCCTTCTCGGGCAAAGACCCCACCAAAGTGGACCGATCAGCTGCCTATGCAGCGCGTTACGTGGCGAAATGCCTCGTGGCAGCAGGCCTGGCGGAAAGGGCCGAAGTGCAGTTGAGCTATGCCATCGGCGTTGCCAAACCGGTGTCGATCCTGGTCGAATCCTTCGGAACAAGTCAGTTGGCCAACGACGCTCTGACAAACCTGGTTCAGGAGCACTTCGACCTGCGCCCCGGAGCCATCATCGAAAACTTCGGACTGCGCAATCTGCCTCAGCAGCGCGGTGGTCGTTTTTACCAGGACACAGCGGCCTATGGACACTTCGGCCGCAATGACCTGAAGGCTCCCTGGGAAAACGTTGACGCCAAGGCGGCAGAACTGCGCAACGCCTGATCTGTTGATGCAACATTCACTGGCGCTCGGAATTGATCTGGGCACCAGTGGAGTGCGGGTAGCGGTTCTCAGTCATCAACGTGATCTGCTGTACACGGATTCCACTGACTACGACCGAAGCCTGGCCTATCCGGATGATTGGCTGAACAGCTGCATCCAGCTGATCAAAGCCATCCCACATGAGCTTCGCAGCCAACTCAGAGCTCTTGCTGTCGATGGAACCTCAGGGACACTGGTGGCCTGCGATCCAGAAGGCACTCCCAAGGGAGAGGCCTTGCCCTACAACGTCGCCTGTCCGGAACAGCTGTATCGGGTGCGTGAGTTGGTGCAAGCAGGTCAGCCGGCGTCCAGCGCCAGTGGCAGCTTGGCCCGCGCTCTGAGGCTCTTGGAGCAACACTCGCAACCGCTGATCCTTCGTCACCAGGCTGACTGGATCAGCGGCTGGCTTCTTGGAGACTGGAGTTTTGGTGAAGAAGGCAACAACCTTCGCCTGGGCTGGTCACTCAGCGATCAGCGATGGCCGGATGCTTTTGAACAACAGTCCTGGCGTGCGGCCCTGCCGGAGATCAGACCCAGCGGCTCGATGCTTGGGACCATGGATCCCGCGCGAGCCAGCCAGCTCGGTCTTTGCGGAGACATCCTCGTGATCGCAGGCACGACCGATGCCAATGCGGCAGTGCTCACCGCCGATGCCGCCGATGATGAAGGCATCACCGTGCTGGGAAGCACTCTTGTGCTGAAACGCTTCACAGACAAGCCTTTGCATGATGGGGTAGGGACCTCCAACCACCGAGTGGGCGGCCGCTGGCTGGGCGGGGGTGCCTCCAACAGCGGTGGTGCGGTGCTGCGTGAGTGCTTTCCAGGGATCGACCTGGACGAACTGAGCCGGCAGATCGACCCTGACCAGGACAGTGGACTACAACTACGGCCACTGATCGGTCAAGGAGAGCGCTTCCCCGTTGATGACCCCGATCTTGAACCGATTCTGACTCCACGACCGGTCAGTGATGCGCTGTATCTGCATGGTCTTTTGGAAGGCTTAAGCCAGATCGAATGCCAGGGGTGGACGAGACTCACTGAACTCGGAGCACCCGCTCCGAAACGCTTGGTGACCCTGGGGGGCGGCGCCAGAAACCCGCAATGGCGACGCTTGCGACAGCGGTTGATCGGTGTTCCAATCCGCAGTTGTTACAGCCCTCCTGCTGCAGGGGTAGCGCGGCTCGCACTCAGCGCTCTGCAACAGCAGCATGATCAAATCCCCCATTCCGGGAGAGAATCAACTGAGCTTCCATAAGCCTTTGGCAAACAGACTCCGTGACGCCCTCGCCATCGGGCTGTTCGTCGTGTTGGCCGGATACGTGGGTTACAGCGGTCTTCGACTGGCCCTACTGCTCTGGCAGCGCCTCAGCTGATTTTGTTCCTTCAATCCCTGCATCTTTCCAATGGCCGCCGATCCACTCACTCCAGCCATCAGCGAACGCATCTGTCGTCACATGAATGACGACCACAGTGATGCTGTGCTTCGCTACGCCCACCACTACGGAGGTCTGACATCCGCAACAGCGGCCACGATGACTGGCGTAACCGCGGAAGCTATGACCCTTGAGGTGAATGGCGAGCCCGTCAGCATTCCCTTCGACCACACGCTCACCGACAGTGAGGATGCTCACCGCACTCTCGTGGCCATGTTGAAGGCCATGCCTGCCGGAGCTCAGAAGGGGGAATCCTGAACTGAATTACAGAGCATTGCCTTGCTGACCTCCATCAAGAGCTGTCTGAAGCAGCTGTTGATCGAACCAAGTTGTGCGATCTGCAAGCGACAAAGCATTGCAGAGACTGATCAGTCAGATCTCTGCCAGACCTGCCAACAACGCCTGGGTCTGGCAGAGACTGCGATCAAAGGCTTGAGCCCACTGCCCTGGCGGGCAGCCTCCTGGTACAGCGGAGCCATGCGCCAGTTGATTCTGTCGTTGCGCAGGAATCAAGACATGGGCGCTCTGCAAGCGATTTGCGGGATTCTGCAGAGCGACCTGCCGCAGAACAGTCTGCTGATACCGATTCCCGGCTGGAAAGCGAGAAGCCGGTCGAATCCACTTCCGGAACTGATTTGCCGCTGCCTGGAGCGACCGACACTTCAGGTTCTGCAGCGTTGTCGCCCAACGGTGGGCCAGCACCGGCTGAACCGTCAGCAGAGAGAGAGCAACCAGTGCGGCAGCTTCACCCTGAAGCAAACTTCGACCCAATCGACAAGTCATCCCTGGACGTGCCTGCCCAGACAGCAGCAGGTCTGGCTTGTGGATGACATCGTGACAACAGGTGCAACCGTTCTGGCCGCGCACCAGGTTCTTCAGGCCTCAGGAACCACCATCCAAGGGGTGCTCTGCCTGGCCAGAACACCCTGGGAGTTCCACCCTGTGATTTAGGATTCACAAGTCGCGCAGACAACGCGCCGGGATAGCTCAGTTGGTAGAGCAGGCGACTGAAAATCGCCGTGTCCCCAGTTCAAATCTGGGTCCTGGCACCTTTCTTAAGCGCCCAAAGAGCACTGAATGGTCCCCGTAATGGAACGATTCGGTGCTTTTTAGTTCGCGAACTCCTGGAGGCCATGCGCCGCACCTGCAGAGGTGCAGCCATGACTCAACGGACCTAGAACGGCCCGAATGAATACAAAAAACGGGATGGCTTTCCGGACCATCCCGCTGCCCCTGTTCGCGTTTTCCGCAGCCTGAACAACCCCCTTCATCTGGACGTACTTATTTTTGTGTATCGCATCGATACACAAAGTCGTCAAAAGCACAATTCAGGTCACCGGTTGGGCCAGGTACAAAGTCGAAGCATCAGCCTCCACTGCAGAGCCGAACTGCTCCGGCATTGGTCATACCATCGGCGAAGGCCTCTTCGGCTTCTTCTGACTGGGAGTGCTGGAGGTGGAGTTCTCTCCGGTCATGGGTAGGACATCGCTAAAGACAACACCCAGAAACTCATTAAGGGAGAGGGATGCCTGCTATTCATCAGCACGAGCCTTCTTGAACCGGTGTTAGCGCACATCGCTAACCCTTCTGCCACTGGCCGACGAAGGGAATGAATGCTTTTCAGCAGTGCCGCTTGACTTGACTTGTTTCTTGATCTCAGGGAACTGCGGACAATTCAGAGCAGGAAAATCTGATTTCGCCTCCCTAAAGAGATTCCGGATCAGGGTTTTGTATTGGCGCCTGGTGTCGTCCACAGAGATTCCCTTCACTTCACAGTATTTGCGAATGATGAGGAAAAACTCCAGGAAATCGTTGCTGGAAATTCGCTCAATCCTTTTAGTGGTCGCCCAGGGCTGGAGACCAAGACCTGTGGGCCCATTCCACAGGTGCCGCTTGTCACTCAACCAGCGATTGCGATTGTTCCTTGGTTGCTGCTCTTCATGGGCATACCACCGTTCCCAATACACGGAAAGTGCCTGGCCTTGCTCACGCTGCTGCTGCTCCAGCTGCTGATGAAGGCTTCGCCACCGCTCCTGTGATGCAGCCACAGCAATGATTGCGGCCTCCCAGGGGTCAGTGGTTCCACAGGTTCCCTCGATCGACAGACGCTTGCCTTGTCCTCGGTTGGTTCTTCCCTTAAAAGGACGCGGATCATCGGCCTTGTCTGGAAGAAAACGCCATTGAAGATTCTTGGTCTTCCTGCTTTTGACGCTTGGTTTCTGGCGGAAGACAGACAGTGATGGGTGAACGATCGCCCCTGGCCATCCCAGGTCTCTCAGCACATTCAGGCTGTGCAGAGTTCCGTCGATCCAGTTCTGGGGAAGAGAGCGAGACATAGAGTTCCCTCACCAACGCCAACGATCAGGAGGGCGAAGGACGTACCGCCAAACCGAACCAAACGTAAGGACGCGGTATGGGAACAGCAAGACAAGCCTTTGCTGAAAGGCGTTGTCTTGATTACTGCTCAACCAAGCTGAGTGTTTTAACGGGTCAATAGACCCATCACCCACAGCTCAAATCCTGGTCCTGGCACTTCGCAGAACCGCTCATTGATTCCAATCCCGGTTAACGACGATCGACAGTTCAACAACGCTGACGGATTCGCAATGGTGTTCGATCCCGCCTGGAAGGAATGTCTCAGGCGCGGCGAACTTGAGAACAAATCAATCGATGAAAAAATCGAAACAGTGATCGACCATTTGAACGATCATCCGTTTGTGCAGTCCGAGCCAAAACAGGCACGCCAGGTTGCTCAGTTCAGGGTCCGACTGCTTAAGCTGTAAGCAGCCGAATCCAACTTGGCCTCCACCCAATGATCAGGCACTCAGGAGATCAATCTGATCATTTTCGTCCTGATCCTTGACCTCCTCTTGTGAAGGCTCCAGTTGCGGGTCATCCACGTAGACCGTCTCATTCAGAGACGTCTCAAGCTCAGCCTCAATGTCCTCCAGATCGTCAGGATCAGAGACCTCTACATCCCTGCAGGCTGGGGCCATCTCTTCGGATGGTGGCGTCACGAGTTTGACGACCTGACCGGGGGCCTCTTCGCCCAGCAACCCCTGCAGATGTCTGAGACGGTCACCACTGTCGTCAAGCAGCTGTTGACTTGCTTCGTCTGGCACGGGATCTGATCCGTCCGACAAAGCATTCAGATGCAACTGCTCAAAACGCTCCTCCAGTGCAAGCAAACGCAGCGTGAGTGACTCAGCAATCTCGCTGACGACATGCAATTGACGACTGAGCTGCTGGACCATCAGTGCATTGGATTCAGCTGCAGCCATGGGACACAAGCGGTGGCGGCCCGATCGTATCGATCGTGCGTGGGTTGTCCAGGAGTGCCTGGCGCCAGCACAACCGGGCCTCACTCCATAGGCTTCTGGTGACATCCCTGCCGATCGACACCGGAGATTCCGAACAGTACGGATACAGTTCCCAAGGCCGGACTTGAGCGATGGATGGATCACAGCAGGCCAACCTCATGTCGTTGATCGAGGGGGTCGGAGATCAAAACGAACAGCTCCATTCGGTCGGCGATCAGATCCTGCGGCTCAACCTGAAGCCCGAGGACCTGCAGCTTTGGCAGGACACCTTCGCAGCCATGCCAGAACCTGGAAATGTGCTGCTCGCCTGCGAAAGCGATGCCTGCCCGTTAGAGGCGACCAAACTCACCTGGGTTGTTGGTGCCGCCATCCGCAGTACGGCAGTCAGGTCCGCATCCGATGTTGGAACACTGCTGAAGAATCTGGGAGTGAGTGATCCAATCGCGGATGCCATTCCCTGTCATTGCCCGGGAGTTGGCCAGGAGATTGCATGGGCTTTCTATCTGGAACGCCACGGCTGGCTGACCGCGTGCCCGATTCTTCCCATCACTTCCAGAAACAACGCTGTTCATCCGTGAGTTCCGCCTCAGCAGAACAAATCAAAGAACTGGCACGACATTCGAAGGTGTGTGGGCTCGATGGAGATCCCAGCCTTCCGGAGAAACTGCGTGTTCTGATCCATGAAGCCGATCAGAACAAACGCTTACTGACTGACGAGGAGATTCACTTGTGCTGTGGCTGGTCAGGCCTTGAAGCCGCTCCACTGGCTGCACTTCAACGACAGGCTTCCGAGCTTGTTGACCGAGCGCGCGCGGATCTTTTGAAAGAACAGCCGCAGCTGATGCAACCGGGCGGCCAGTTGTTTCCGCAGGAACGGGCCGAAGCCTGCTGGCGCGACTGCTTCCATTTTCTGCGGGTCAGCCTTTACGGGACTGCCTTACTCAGGACCGACGTCACCGACAGCGAAGGCATGCGATGCCTAGCGCAGCTTTACGCACTGCTCGATGTTCCAGTGCCTGCATTACTGCTGGCACTGGAGTGCCTACGCCTGCATTCAGTGACCAGTTACCGCAAACTTGGAGCAGGGGCTGATGCTGAAGCACTCGGTGACGCGTTATCTCATCTCTGCATCATTATTGGCAACGAGATGAAGAGACACGACGGGGCGCAGCGGTAAGACCGTGAAGCAGGCATAAAATGATTGGCGTTCATTGAGCATTTCTACGGATGGCGCTTCGGCTGCTCGACTACCCGCTCACAAGCCAGAACAATCGTGTCGGCGACCAGGGTGGCCTGAAGGCTGAGCTGAATCGCGCCACATTCCCAAGCCGTGAAGACCGGAACTTCCAGATCGAGCAGGCCTACCGGCAAATCTTTTTTCACGCCATGAAATGCGATCGTGACGTGAATCTGGAATCCCAGTTTCGGGATGGAAGCATCACAACCAGGGACTTCATCCGCGGCTTACTGCTGTCCAGGCGCTTTCAGGAAGGCTACGTAGCCTGCAGCACGAATTACAGACTTGTCGACCAGGTGGTCGGTCGCGTTCTAGGTCGCGAAGTACATGGGCAAAGTGAACGAATTAGCTGGTCAATCCTGATTGCAGAAAAAGGCTTCAGCAGCTTTGTCGATGCTGTGCTCGACAGCAGTGAATATCTTGATTCTTTTGGTTACGACGATGTTCCGACTCAGCGCTCGCGCGTCATTCCCGGGGCATCAACAGGAGTAATGCCGATCTACCAGCAATTCCCTCGCTACGGAAGCGACTGGAGGGATCAACAATGGGATCAAAAGCTACAAGCAAGGATTGAAATTGAAACACTCGTCCCTGCCTACATCAAAACGCCTGAATGGGCCAAAAAGGTATGGCTTGGCCTGGCTGCTATCGGAGCCTTTGAACTGATCAGAGTCCTTCTGATTGTGGCCGGGGAAATGTACAGCACTCGCTAGCTGAAGTGCGCTGGAACCAGAAATTCATCTCAGTCAGCATTGGCCACACAGGACGCCATCTTTCAGATGATTGCTCAGGACAACTCGAGGCCTTGCCGTCAAAAAGCTACTCAAGCGCAGAAACAGCATCACTCGATGACAACCAAATCAATGGAAAACGGGGAATTAAGAATCATTAAGCAGCCAATCGCCGATCGTTAAGAAAACCAAAGAATCGCCAGAAAACATTTTGTTGCAAGCCTCGTGGCTCTGCTGAGTTCATCTGTAAACGCGATTATTGTCTTGTCACAAATACCCCTTTGAGATCAGTAATGGTCGCCATCAAGCCGACACGTGATTTCACGAACCTGAACCGCGTCTCTTACGCCACAGGGAACTCCAAGAAAGCAATACAAAACAAGACGACCAATCTCTACCGTCAGGAGTGCGAGAAAGGCAACTTGATACCACGCAAGGGCCGGGCAGCGTCAACGCCTGAGGAATACAAAGAAAACCTATGTTCCGCCATGGGCATCGGCATCGGGCCAAGAGTCCACAGCGAATGCCCTTTCAGCAGCGTGAACGACGTTTATGCAGCAAACGGAAGTGAGGCGCTAGAGACAGCCATCGCAGCGAGTTACAAGCAGGTATTCGGCAACCTCGGCCCCATGGGCAATCAACGCTGCACTGAGCTGGAATCGCAACTCAGCAACGGCGAAATCAGCGTTCGAGATTTCGTGGCCGGACTCGCCAAGTCAGACCTCTACAAAGAAAAGTATTTCCATCGTGTTTCACCGATTCGTGGCATCGAATTGAACTACAAGCATCTGCTGGGAAGGCCCCCGATCAATCAAGCCGAAGTGAGCGCAGCCATCAAGCTGGTCGCGGAGAGTGGCTTTGATGCTTTGGTCTACAAAATCACACACTCTGGGGAGTATATGGAAGTGTTTGGAACAGACACTGTTCCCTACCCACGTGCTTGGACTTCGGCAGCTGGCGCTTATTGCTCCACATTCACAAATCTCGCCAGAGTGACTCCGGCCAACGCTGCTTCAGACACAACGATCGAGTCGCGCAGCCAACTGGTCATGGAGTTCAGCAATGCCCGTCGGATATCTGAATCGGGCCCCGGATACGATGTGAGTGGATTCGTTTACTCCAAGGCAGTCAAAGACCCCTACAGCGGAGCATTCCAACGGATGTATCAGTCTAAAAATGCAAAAACCTGGGCATGACTTAACAGTCCTCGGTGATTCAAGACTCCATCTCAACCAGGCGTGAAGATAACTGCATCGACCTCTCAAGTCGGTGCTTTTTCATGGCTTGATGAAACCAAGAAAAAGCACCAAAATCAGCGGAACATCCTGAGTCCTTTCAAGCCGAGATACCATCAACACTTGGCCAAGGAGCAACAGCTTGACCGCAAAAACAATCAGGCTTTAGAGCTCCTTGATTAACTTCAGTCTGACAGCAAAGGGGTAACCTCCTTTCAGTGCCATCAAGGAGGCTCGAGCTCTGACATCTCAATTCATCGACCTTCGTACCTGGACAGCTCCCGAAACTCAAACGCCTGAAGACGCCAAAGGTTCATCCGTGGACGCTCGTGGTTCCGACTGGAGCCATCGGGATTTAGGCCAACGTGATCTGAGCGGAGCCTTGCTTTGCCGTTGCAACCTTCGTGGCAGTGATTTAAGCCAATGCAAACTGGAAGGCGCAGATCTACGACTGGCGATATACGACTCACAAACCAAATTTCCCGAGGATTTCGATCATCAAAACTGCGGAGCTGTGGGCCCAGGAGCAAAGCTGAATGGCGCATTTCTCAATAACGCTGACTTAAGAGGAGTTGACCTGCGCAAAGCTGTCTTGATGGGCGCCTATCTCAGCGGAACCGATCTCAGCGGGGCAATTCTCGATGGCACTGCAATGGCTGGAGCAGATCTTCGACACGCAAACCTGCGTGGTGCGATGTGCAGAGGCACGCGCTTTGGAACCAGCCAGCTCGACATGGCCGATTTCCGAGGCGCAGACCTGGAAGCTGCGGCCCTGGACTGCGTCGAATCCATTCGGGGTGCTGACTTCAGCCTTTGCAGGGGTCTTGACCAGCAACTGGAGGCATTGCTGAACCGTGCACCCCTTGAACTTGATCAATGGAACCCGCTCACACGCAGCTCGACACGGACAAGCCTGGAATCGCTGAAAGCTAAAAATGATTTGTCAAACCAAAACTGATGCATGCTTCAAACCCCTTCCAGGAGCACAGAATTGTCATGTCACGCAATATTTAGACACACTTGATTGAGCTTTATAAAGAAGGCGCTCGCGCACGGCGGTTCTGACGGACGATGGGTCCGCGAATATCGCGAGAACCTTCATGCCCTTCGGTCCTGCCTCGCTTTTGGGGGTCGAGCGCTTCTCGGACGAGAGTGAAGCCCCCCTCGAACTGCTCCCTGGCGACGACGATGCCAAGAAGGAGCAGATCATCCGCAAGGTGTATCAGCAGGTGCTTGGCAACGCTTACGTCATGGAAAGCGAGCGCCAAATCATTGCTGAATCGCAGTTCAAGCTCGGTGAGATCAGCGTTCGAGAACTGGTGCGGCGCATCGCGAAGAGCGAGCTCTACCGCACACGCTTTTTCGATAACTGCGCACGGTACCGCTACATCGAGCTGGCCTTCAGACACCTTCTAGGACGGGCTCCTGAAGACTTCCAGGAAATGCGCACCCATGCTGAGCGTCTGGACAGCCAGGGGTATGAATCAGATATCGACAGTTTTCTGGATTCAGCCGATTACCAAAATGCTTTCGGTGAATGGACAGTCCCCTATCAAAGGGGTTGGAAAACCGAATGCTGCACGACCCTCCAGGAATTCACCTGGAGCTTCCAGTTATTACGTGGAAACAGCAGCAGCAGCCTGAAAGGTGATCTGGCTGGTAATCGCAGCAAACTTGGCGGCGCGGCATACCAAAACCTGCCACTTCCCGTGGTTCCGCCGTCATCCACCCAGGCGACAGGCTGGAGTTTCCGCCCCTCCACCAACTTGCAGGATGCACCCACCCGACTGGGTGCCGGTGCTGGCGAGGAGGGAGTGACCTACCGAGTGGAGGTCACTGGCTACAGCGCCAACAACGTGCGACGAATCTCTCGCTACACCCGCAGTAACCGAGTCTTCTACGTTCCCTTCGACAAGCTTTCCGAACAGTTCAAAAGGATTCACCGAGAAGGCGGAAAGATCGCAAGCATCACTCCGGTGACCTGAACGCATCAGAACAAACATTCGACCACGACCCAACCCCATTCATTGATCTGAACCATGGCAACCAACCAAACTTCGAACGGATTCGGTGCTGAAACCAAATGGAATAAGCCTGTCAGCTTCCAGAGAAAAGGGCAGAACGCTCCGAAACCTGCACTCACCAGTGGCGAATTCCTCAAGCAGTCATGCGATCAGATGGCGATCGGCGTGGGGCCTCGCAGTCATGAGGATTGTCCACACCGCGTGACAGCAGAGTGCTACAGCCCTGACGACCAAGCATCGCTGGATGAAGTGATTGCTGCCAGTTACCGACAGGTGTTCGGCAACGCCCACGTCATGGATTACGAACGCTGCAATGAACTGGAAGCACAACTGAGAGACGGCAGGCTCACAGTTAGGGACTTCATCAGAGGTCTGGCGCAATCAAGCTTTTACAAGTCTCGCTTCTTCTCTTCAGTTGCCCCGCAACGTGGAATCGAACTGAACTTCAAACACCTCCTGGGTCGAGCACCGCATTCTCAGGGTGAGGTGTCACAAAAAATCAGTTTGCAAGCTGAAAATGGCCACGATGCGCTGATTGACAGCATCATCGATTCCGCTGAATATCTCGAAGTTTTCGGCAGTGACATTGTTCCTTACGCCCGTGCGTGGAGTTCACCTGCGGATCTAGCCACATCAGCATTCCCCATGCTGGCAGCACTGCAAAAGAGCTTTGCTGGAAGTGACAGCGCACGCGGAGGCAGCAGTGCACTGACAACCAGCATGGCATCGGGCATTGCTCCTCGTATCAGCAGTCCTTCTGAGACCATTGGAGTCCGCCCGTCCTCTGCATTCTCAAGGGGACAGATCGCCAGCAAAGCGCCTGGAATCACCAGCGGCAGCGATAGCGCGCCGATGCGCGGAGATTCTTACGTGTTCTTTGGCCTGGGACAAAGAGAACAAGAAACGTTCCAGCGCTGCCCTGGAGATAGTGCAGATCAGCTGAATGCCCTGATCCGGGCCACATACAAGCAGGTGATGGGCAACCCTCACCTCATGGAATTCGAAAGGTCGGTCTCGGCAGAAAGCAAATTCATCGATGGCTATCTAAGCACTCGCGAGTTTGTACGGGCGATTGGTCTTTCAGCCGAATATAAAAAGCGTTTCTTCGAAACGAATGCTCCCTATCGATTCATCGAACTGAACTTCAAGCATTTCCTCGGACGTGCACCAAAATCACAAGCAGAAATCAGTGATCACACACGAATTCTTGCTGAAGGAGGTTATGAAGCCGAAATTTGCAGTTACGTTGACTGTGAAGAATACCAAAGCACTTTTGGTGAAGATACCGTGCCATTCGCACGAATTCTCTCCGAAGATGGCCGCTCACAAGTTGCCTTTAACCGTCACCTCAAGCTTGCCGAAGGTTTCGCTGCAAGTGACACAGTTCTGACCAGTTCTTCGTTGGTCACTTCAGTGGCAACGGGAATGGTTCCCGGCGGATGGAGCTCCACCACCACCAGAATCAACAGAACTGGTACTCAATCTGGTGCACCAGATCCCACCAAAAAGCGCTTCCGGATTGTGGTTGCAGCTCAAGCTGCTCGCACCAGACAACGGACCGCAGGCAACACTTATCTGGTGTCTGGCAAAGACATGTCCAGCCAGATGAAGTACATCCACGCTAGAGGTGGAAAAATCGTTTCCATCACAGAAGTGATGTAAGCAAACCTCAAGCAACGACCTGTTGAAAGGGTCTTTTGATATTCAAAAGACCTAAAAATCAACTCATCACCTAATCACCTAATCACCTGAGACATGACGGAAACCACCACACTGGCGACCCAGGCAAATGCAGATCTGGGACATGCTGATGATGTGATTCAAAGCATCTACAAACAGGTTTTTGGCAACCGTCATCTCATGGAGCTTGACGTCAATAAGTCTCTCGAAGCCTTGTTTATGAATGGAGATTTAACTGTTCAAGGCTTCGTGACAGCTCTGGCACAGTCGGATACATATAAGAAACTATTTCTTGAAGACAGGAGTCCCTATCAATTTGTAGAGCTCAATTTCAAGCATTTACTTGGCAGACCCCCTCATGATCAGCAAGAGCTGATGGAACATGTCAGCAAGCTGAGCACCGAAGGATATGAAGCGGAAATTGCTAGTTACACCTATAGCGAAGAATATCTCGCAGCATTTGGTATCGACGGAGTACCTCATAATCGCTCAAGCCAATCCATCAGTGGTGGACGAACGATTAATTACACACGAGGAATTGCTGTTGATGCAGGTTTCGCAGGCTACGACGCGGCCAGCAATGAATCAAAACTCCTGAGCAGCCTCTCCACTGGAAATGCTCCAGCGATTGTCGATCGCAAGAGCGTTGGCAACGCCAATGGAATCTCAATCTTTTGGACAACCCGTCGTCAGGTCAGTGCCAATCGTCGTGTGATGCAGAAATCAGTTGTCAGCCAAACTTCAATGTCCGCAACTCTGCGGAGCATCCAAGCCCAAGGTGGTCGGATCGTTTCTATTTCGAAGGCTTAAACCTTCATAAGATTGAGCTCTGATTGTTCATGGCATCAGAGATAATTGAATTGGCGTTAGCTAACGTCAATTCAATTCCGTCTTTCAGACACGCACCTAGTTTTTCTCGTTTACCACTGACATGCCAATTCTTAGAGACACGACCAGGTCTGACCCGAATCAGACAGACGCTTTTAATAAGTCTGTGTCATCGGTCCCCATGGCAATGTCGATGATGGTTGACTCAATGGTCAACATGATGCAAGCAAATTTGCCTAAAAACACTGAAGGATTCCACAGTCACGGCAGAAACACTGATGGATATTGAGCAGTTTGTTGCTCAAAGCATCGGAGAATGGCGCTCAATGAGAAGCGGACACTCCCTTGCATTTCAACAATTCGAAGATGTAGTCAGTGAAATATCGATCAAAGAATTCAGTGATGACGACGATCAGCTGCGGGAGCTGATCAAAGCTTCATCACAACCCAATGACAGCCACTACATTTCTCCCTTTTCAATGGAATGGAGTGCAGAGAGTGATTGGGAACCTGACGATCCCAGTGAAGTTTCCAGTGGGTCGTGCATCATTCTGCCGATCCCGAACGATGAACAATCCGGGAAACTATTGAGAAGCGTTGGCTATGCAGAGTCGGTAGCAGCAGAGTCAGAATACCGTTTTCTTGATGATGGCACGTTCATTCTCAAGACTCACTATGATCAATCCATTGCAGAAGAAAGAATTTGGTTCATTTCTGATCATGTCCGCTGCCGCTCATCAGTCCTGAAAACATCAGAGGGATCGGGCATCCTGCAAGCTTCATTTGCTTCCGAAGTCAGAAAAATCTCTGTTTAGTCCTCAGCGACTACATCCCATTCATGAAACCTGAAGAAAAAATCAGATTCGCAAAAACATTATCTGGCGTCTTTGATAATTTTGCACAGTCTCAAGAGCGACCCAAAGACTTTGCTCGAATTAATATTGTATTCAGGCCACTACCATGGCATATCTTTCAAGGACCCGGCTTTTATTCAGAGCAATATTACGACTATTCTCCATGGGATCCTTATAGGCAGGGAATTCATCGCTTGTCTTACAAAGAAGATATTTTTGTTGTAGAGAACTTTGGTTTCAGCAATAAAGAGCGGCTGGCTGGATCTGGGCGAAGACCAGAATTACTTGATTCGTTAGATCTCAATAGCCTGGAAAGAAGATGCGGATGCGCAATGTACTTCACAGAAAAAACAGCTGGTCACTATATTGGCAATGTAGAGCCAGGCAAAGCATGCATAGTACCTCGAGACGGGAAACTAACTTATCTCGTCAGCGAGGTTGAAGTGAACGAACAAAGTTGGGTAAGCCGCGATAGAGGTTTTGACCCCGAAACAGATGAAGTACGATGGGGTTCAGAACATGGTCCACTTAAGTTCAAACGAGTCGAAGATCTTTCTGAGATGGTCACATCTGAATGGATCGGCAAGACCAAAGAATGAATGCAAAACAGCATAAAACAGCTCAAAGGATGGATACGATCACAACATCTGATCTGCGAAGGAACTGATTTTATATTTGAAACTGTTGATCAAACGCAACTCGAGAAGTTTGAAAACTGTATGGACGCAATCGGTGGAAAAGTAAGGCAAATTAAAGCCGTGGGTAACTGGCCGATGGGACCAAACCGGTCATTTAAAATTTTAAGGGCAATTGCGAGCGTCCCTAGACCCGGCGGCGAAAGTCTCGTAACTTATTGGGCGAAACGAGGAGGGAAACAAACACGTTATTCAGATATCAATACTTGAAATCACTCCGAGAACCAACCCATCCATGTTGGTTTGGAGAAGTCGGTGTGCTTGCTCCACTTCCTTAAGATAGCTAGCGGATCGATTAAAAAACCACGTTCTGCCGCAATGGCAATGACTTGATCCTGATTGAGTGCCGCCTTGATCTCGTCTTGAAGACTTTGATCTGATTTGGCTAGGGCGATAAATTGTTCAAGGATTTGATCCTGTTCAGCATCAGACATCATTCACCTCACAATATCGTGATCTGAGCACGAGAATCAGGAATGATTCGTGTCCGCACCCTCCATCAGCATAGCTCTCCAAGCAGAAATCTGACGAAAAGCCCATGACCAATGACTGGTCTGAGCAGCTAAGATTTTTTCTGCGTGGAATCAGATAACTGAGCGAAGTCACGTTCAAAGTAAGAGTTCCATTCATTCTGATTAATATTGAAACCCTGACTTTGGGCATAAGCGATAATTTCCTCGTGCGATACAAGAGGCTTTAATCCCGTCGCAAGCTCATGTGAGCGAATCACCTCATTGACAAAACGGGGGAGTTCTTGAGAATTCATCAGCAACTCTCGATCCAGATTGCAAAATTAGCGTTGGTGCAGATCAATTGCAAAACAAGTGGTCCGCCAGTGCAACGCAGAAGCCTCCAAGGGAGAGCATTATTAATCACTCCGGAATCCACAAGAATCTTCGGAGGACGGGTGGCCTGATCGAGTGGGATCAGGGCGGCACCTGTTAGGGATGGGTCAACGGATTGAACGGCCTTACGAAGGCCTTCTATATCACTCACCTGATTTAACTGATTCTGAAAATTCTGGTCATTGTTCAGTGTCTCAACAAAACGTGGCAACGCTTTTTCCGCTTCAGCAGAGACTGGCATTTGTTTTACAGAAAGCTGATTTATGCTATCAGACAGGATGAAAGCCCTGAATGACTCAATTCCAGAGAGTTAAATCTGCATAAATTTACAATCAACATATGTGAGACAAACCCGGGGCAATCCGATGAGCTGTCGGAATGTGTCACAGGAGGCCTCACAATCCAAACTGAACTCCAAATTGAAAGCAACGATCAAGTCAAAAAGCAACCGAAGCATGCGCGGGAGGATTGCTACGACAACGAGTAATTTTCAAGATAGGACAACTGGAATTGATTTAATAAATGATTAAAAAAATCTTCTGAAAGCAACGAGCAACCTCGCCAACTCGAGAAAAATGAAATCTGTTCAACAAATTGTGGTCAACGCTGAGACATCAGTTATCAATCCAGCGGAAAGCCAGTCAAGAGTGAACTGAATCCTCTAACAAGGTCACGCAAGCAAAATTGAAAAGCCTTGACCGACTCGATCGACCACCTGAGTCGAAGGTTAGATCAGCTCCAACTATGACCAATTCAGAGCGTTCGGTCGGCCAACCGGAGCTCGGAGCAAGATCAGTGCGTGCGCGAGGGGGAAGGCTGGGTTGCGGATGCAGGAGAGGCTGAGACCTTGGAGACGATGGAACAGACCTGACATCAAGAGCTCAGAGAAAAATGCTTCAGCATTCATCAACTACCAATGAGCTTGGAAGGCACACCCTGAACTCCGACAAATCTGACAGACCTTGCTCTCTGATCACACTCGAGCCTGACTCGCGATGAGACAGCAAATGATTCAGCCGATGGACGGGAGAACTCAAAAAATTCAACGTCTTCCTCTAAAACGTCTACCTGCGACAAGAGCAAAGAATCAAAATGCTCTGAACCAATGGCCAGCCCAGCCATGACTGAAGCAACAAGTTGATTGATTGATTGAGAGTTGAACCGAACAATGGCCACTGTGCGATGACACAAGGTTCGTTATGCAACAAGCGCATGAGCGCCGAGCTGATTTGCATCATCACGACTGAAAGACCATCTGGATCAGCCAGGACGTTCACAACAGCTGCTCGATCCTGTTGCAAGCTTGCACCGAATGGCTTAACAGACCTTCGCCATGAAACTCGATCAGTTGCGTTACTAGCATTGAAAGAGCGCCATGGATGGGTCCTTAAACAGACGTCATAAACATCAAGACCCACTGCAGCGCAGTGCAACCAAAGCCACAGAGGCGACAGGTTTGCAATTTTTGGTTTTTCCTTGGATTTGAGTTTGCAAACTTGTGTGTCCTGACAATCTGCTTTTGGTGGGGGGACAGAAAGCAGGGTTAACGTCATTCGTGATGCGGATTTGCATCCCCCTCTAAAACTTTCCGAAGCACCCATGCTCGACGCATTCTCCAGGAAGGCCGTCTCGGCCGATTCCAGCGGCGCTTTCATCGGCGGAGGCGAGCTGGCCTCCCTCAAGTCCTTCATCTCCGATGGCAACAAGCGTCTCGACGCTGTCAATGCGATTACTTCTAACGCGGCTTGCATCGTTTCTGATGCCGTTGCAGGTATCTGCTGCGAAAACACCGGCCTGACCGCTCCTAACGGCGGCGTGTACACCAACCGCAAAATGGCTGCATGCCTGCGCGACGGTGAGATCGTTCTCCGTTATGTGAGCTACGCCCTTCTGGCCGGCGATGCTTCCGTGCTGCAGGACCGCTGCCTGAACGGTCTGCGCGAAACCTACGCCGCACTGGGCGTTCCTACAGGTTCCGCTTCCCGCGCTGTGGCCATCATGAAGGCTGCTGCTGGCGCTCTGATCACCAACACCAACAGCCAGGCCAAGAAGATGCCTGTCACCCAGGGTGACTGCGCAAGCCTGTCTGCTGAAGCTGGCAGCTACTTCGACATGGTGATCAGCGCCATCAGCTGAGCCCTATCTGTTTGATCGTTCAAAACAACACACATCCTTCATCATGAAGTCCGTCATCACCACTGTTGTCGGTGCAGCCGATAGCGCTTCCCGCTTCCCCTCTGCTTCCGACATGGAATCCGTTCAGGGTTCCATCCAGCGTGCAGCTGCACGTCTGGAAGCTGCTGAAAAGCTGGCTTCCGGTTACGACGCCATTGCTCAGCGTGCTGTTGACGCTGTGTACGCCCAGTACCCCAACGGTGCTACCGGCCGTCAGCCCCGTGCGTGTGCCACCGAAGGCAAAGAGAAGTGCAAGCGTGACTTCGTTCACTACCTGCGTCTGATCAACTACTGCCTGGTCACCGGCGGCACCGGCCCCCTGGATGAGCTGGCCATCAATGGTCAGAAAGAGGTCTACAAGGCTCTCAGCATCGACGCTGGCACCTACGTTGCTGGTTTCTCCCAGATGCGCAACGACGGTTGCTCACCTCGTGACATGAGCCCCCAGGCTCTGACTGCATACAACAACCTGCTCGATTACGTGATCAACTCCCTGGGCTGATTCGTCAGTTCAACTGTTGAATAATTCAGCAATGTGATTGGGGTGGGCATTTCTGCCCACCCTTTTTTATTACCTTCAGCTCGAAAGTAATCATCACGCCAAACTTGTGGCATTGCTGAATCATGGGACATTCCATTCGGCCACATCATTGGCCGATAACAAAGACTTACACCATTCTCGACAGCAACAAGAGGCCGATAAGGTTTTTCTTGTTCCCTCAAAGTTTGAAACCGATTGCTCTTGAGCTTCAGCGTCTAAAGCAACTATCAGGGGTAATTCGGGACCAATAGTCAAACCTATCCCCAATTCACATCATGCTCGGCCCAGAAACCAGTCTCAAATCAAACACATCAGCAACCCGAACCGGGCCTGCTGCGTATTCCACACCCAGCAAAGCAGGCAAAAACACAATCCACCGCACATTTGCAGGGGCACGCGCCGAGTACAAGAGGCAGCACTGTGCCTCCATGGGGATTGGAATTGGTCCCCGACTTCACGCTGAATGTCCCTTTGGAGCTGTTTTCGATCAATACAACCCAGATAATTCTGCAGCTCTCGAACGCGTAATAGCTGCCGCGTATCGTCAGGTTTTCGGAAACCTTCATCCCAGAGAGAGTCAAAGAGAGACCTCACTGGAGGTCAGGATGATGAATGGTGAAATCACAGTCCGTGATTTTGTCAACGGCTTAGCGAAATCAGATTTCTACAAAGCAAACTTCTTCCATTCTGTGGGAGCACAGCGTGGTATCGAGCTGAACTTCAAGCACCTGCTTGGCAGACCTCCTCTGAATCAAGAGGAAGTCCAGAATCACATCAAACTGCAGGCTGAAGCCGGCTTTGATGCACTGATCGACAAGCTGACTGACTCGGCTGAGTACACCGAGGTCTTTGGTTCGGACATCGTTCCTTACGAAAGAAGCCACGATTCCTATGCAGGGATGTTCACACGTTCCTTCAACCTGATGCGTGAACTGGGCGGCATGAAAGTTGCTGTCAGCGACAATGCTCAAGGCCGCAACAGCCGTACGATCAATCCACTTGCGATTGCATCAAGAGAAGAGGCTAAGCCCCAGGCATTCACCTACACCTCAGTTCAGAGGACCCCAGTCAAACTGCCTCAACAGCAGTACAGCGGACATCAGACTCCAAAGATGACCGATTACGTGGCATTCCGTCCTTTCGGAGTTCACTTCTGATCCCAATGCAAGTTTGATCTAAATACAAGTTTGATCAATAGGTTCCTCAACCCATCTTTAGATGGGTTTTTTTTTGCCAATGCTCAACCAACAGAGCTTCGAGCCAATCAATTAGATTCAATACAAGCGAATGATGACCATGAGTGAGGCAACATCGAATCAACAAATAGAAGCACTTGACAGTCTCACCGAGCAGGAAGCTTTCGAGCTGGCTGAAGCACTGAAGCAAAAACTGACTGATCAAGAGACCCCTCGCTCTGATCAAACTTCAATCAAGCAAATGATTGCTGGATTGGGAGATCAGCGTGGTGCTTTACGACTGACATTCGCACAAAGTCTTGGGAATGTGGGTGAAGCAGCTGTTCCATATTTATGCGATGCATTGAAAAACAACCCGAATGTCATCATTCGACGCGCATCTGCGAAAACACTAAATCTAATTGGTAGCAGAAAAGCATTACCGAATCTCGTTGAAGCATTCAAAACAGATTCTGATCCAGTCGTTCAAGGATCATCGGCAGGCGCCATGGCAACAATTGGCGTACCTGCAATCGATGCCCTACTTCAAATTCTGGTGGAACCAGGCTGCACAGCTTTTCAGGTGGGGCTTATCAATCTGGCACTGAGCTTTATTGGTTCGAAAGCACCAGATGCATTTGATCAAGCGACACAATCAGACAATGTTGAAATCCGCATCGCTGCGATCACAGTGCTGGCTGAACAGATTCAGGAGCAAACGAGCAATTCAGCGAAAATTGCACTCATCAAAGCGTTATCTGATGAGGCCAGCGAAGTTCGTGCGGAAGCGGCCACTATGGCCGGCAAAACCTTAGAACCCGAAGATGCCTCCAATGAATTGTGCAAGATGCTCAAAGATGAATCCGAGCAAGTCAGAAAAAACACATCACTTGCTTTGATGAAAATGGAAGCAACAGATGCAATAGATCGAATTAAAGACGCAATAAAAACTGAAAAAGATGAACAGGTTAAGTCTGTGATGACTGTGGCAGTGAATGTACTAAAGAGAAACTAGGACTTCCGCTAGTTAAAACCCAGACTCTGTCGTCTCTCAAGACTAGCTTGAGCAACCTCGCGAATTAATTCGTCTTTAGAATCATCTTTAACCAGCCTTTGTAGGCATTCATTCACCAATGGAGAATCTAATTCAGCCAGAGACATAGCCGCACCTTGAACATGTGCAATATTGCTATTGTCGCAGGCTTTAATCAACAAAGGAATAACACGAGCTTCTTCTGAAGCTTGTTTGGAAAGATGGCCAAGAGTCATCAGAGCGGACTGAGCCACTACCGGGCTGTCATCATCGAGAGCTTTTTCCAACATCGTGATCGTGTCGACAGAAAAAGCTTCATCAGGAAAACTGACTGAGACCTGAACGATTGCCTTAATACAACATGCTCTAATGGTTCCATTATCGGATGAGTCAAACAGTTGAATCAGATCGGGGACACTCTTATGGCCGATCATGCCTAAAGCTTTAACAGCAGTGCGATACACACCTGGATCAGGATCGTGCATCAAAGCGAACAGCCTTGGCATTGCCTCCTCAGGGAACTGCTCGGCAAGAAGTGAACAAGCAGTGAAGCGAATATTGGGATTTGGATGGACTAAATCAGCAAATAAAGAGTCAATGGACTTGCTAGACGCGTCCATATAAATACGTGCAAATATCGTTCAATACTACACCAGCGCAAGGAGCATTTTAGAGCCAATTCTATCCATATTGAAACAACAGGTTCAATCAAGCCAGTCGTGTCGATGCCAGCCTGGCTTGAACAAAACAATCATCGTCATCGACGAGTGATTTCAATAAATCTTCAACTTGAGCTTGATTGGCTTGACTAGAAATTGATTCCAACGCCAGGATCGCCACATAACGACAATCCCAAGCAGGCAAATATTGATCAGACAAAAACATTGGCATAAGTTCGAGAAAGCTATCTGGATTCCATTGCGCCATAGAATATATGGCTGCAGGACGACTCTTTTGAAACTGAGGTCGCATATTAATTGCTGAACTTTTCAGGATTTCATCAATAGAATGCACTGCTTGCTGAGGCCAATCAGATCGAGAACCAATCAACCGCATGAAGAAATAATGAGCCCCATAGTCGTTATGAGCTTCTTCTTCCCACTCTTTTAAAATTACAGGCCAGAGCACTTGCGAAGGCATTTGACTCAACGTCTTCATGGCAAGATAACATCGACTGAAATCGGTGTTGAAGAGGTCACGCACTAAAAAGTCGGGACCAGGCGTGACGTCATACTCATGCACAATGTTGATATCGCTTGGATTATCAATCAGAACAGCATCAACGAGGTGCATTGATTCGATCAATGCTGAATGATCTAGTGAATTCAGTAGAAGCCTGCAAGCGCGAACTCGAAAGGCCGGCGACACTGGCGAGCTAACAATGGCAGGAAGCTGCTCAACTGCCTGGGCATCGATTAGATCCTGGATTGCGCATTGACGATCCATCTGGTTTGGCAGCAAAAGATGGTCAGCAACAACAGAAAGCTCCTTCCTGCAACCTGTGAGTTGAGCATCTGCAGAAATTGCAGCACCTCTGATCCCGGGAGATTCGACATCCTTGAATGCCTGAATAGTCGTGAGACTTTCTTGTACAGATAAACTCGCCAAGCATTGAATTAAAACGCGTTGATTGGAAACATCGTCTTTTAGAAGATTAATTATTTTTGCAATCAGATCAGTCTGATTACATTTTAGTTGCCTAAGTGAGCAGACAGTGTTTTCAACCAAGTAACGATCATCAGACCACAAGCATCGACCAATTACAGAGATCGAAGACTCAGCACCCAGCCTCCCGAGAACTTCCACAGCCTTTCGTTTCGCAATATTTACAGCTTGCTCATTGAGAGGATTTTCCAACAAACCCAACAAAGCTTGCTCAGTCTCTGATCCCGGGCAATTAATCAAATGAGACGCGGCCATATAGTAATCGCTTTGCGACTCCAACTCATTAATAGGTCGAAGAAGAATCTGCCGAGCATGCTCACATGTCAGCCCAGGATGAATATTGTCAAAACGACCTGTCATCAAGAGAAGTATTAGTGTATAAATTGTACCTTAAAATCAAGCAAGGTGTCTTCACTAAACTCAAACTGATCAAAAAAAACTAACTCGATGCCTTGAAAAGCAAAATCAGCATAGACTCTCATGAGTTACTTAAACATTGTGGGACCTTTTTCTGGCAAGCGATTCATCGTACAAACGACGACCATGAATCGCTCAAGGCCGTCGATGTCAGTCAGTTTCAACATTCCGTTTAATGGGTTATGTCAGGGGATGCAAGTGATGCATCGATCTGGATTTAGCGTTACTGGGCTGAATACAGATCACGCAAAAGGTGAAGGCCAAGTTCTAACAAATACCGGCAATAACGACCTGAAAACTGAAAATGCACCAAAATCATCTGATCCTAAAACCACAGAGTTGAAATCAGAGAGCAAGTCAGAAAGCACAAAAGCTGAGAAAAAGTCAACTCAAAAGAATCGACGCCAACGACGCAAATAAAAGAAATCTGACCTTCGTTATTTCATGATCTAATTTCAAAGATTGCATCGCTGGGTCGTCCGCTTTTTAGGCCTTCCCAGTTGATGCCAAGCAGAAACTGATTCGGGTCTGCACATTCAACAACGTCAACGCCCCAAGATCCTGCTTGAAGTGGTGAACCAGTTGATCCCGGGGAATCTTTGCGCCCGCCAAGTGCGAGCCAGTGATGTTCAGAGCCATGAGAAGAAGAAATTCGAAATTTTTTCCATGCCTGAACAAGCTCCTTGGCCATTTCTTCTGGTGGTAATGAAGACTCTAGGCGGATAAGCCAATGCGGATGACTCAAGGCTTCGGCATGGTCAAAAGCATTTGATTGTCCCTTCAGTCCCTCAGCTAACGTTTGAGCAGATAATGCAGGAACACTATCTGATGTGATCTGAAGGTTATGAGAGACAATAAAAACGGTCATGGTTTGGGCTATGGTCAAAGTCAAATGTGATGAAGGAGCTCAATGAATGACTTCACTGAAACACAGTTGAGTCAAGAAGAAGCTCTTGATCTTGCCAATCATCTCAAAGAAAAACTGAGAGCGGGATTGCCAATCGATGCTGATCCAGATTCGATCGCGATCATGGTAGCTGGGCTAGGGGATCCTCGAGGGCTGCTGCGCCGCCAAATTTCCGAGGGTTTGGGATCAGTTGGTAAAGCAGCTGTACCTGCTTTGTGTCAGGCGATGCGACGCAGTGATCAGGTCACAGTGAGAAGGGCAGCTGCTAAGACTCTGACCTTGATTGCTGATCGCAATAGCCTGCCTGATCTACTGACAACTTTTCTGACCGATACAGACTCGGTCGTTCAAGGTTCAACGATGGGGGCGATGGCTTCCATGGGGAAAGAATCGATCGGAGCAATTTTCAGCATTGTTGAAAATGTTGATAGCACAGAAATGCAAATTGGCTTAGCGAATTGGGCACTCACGATCATTGGCGATCGAGACCCAGAAACACTAAAAGCTGCATTATTATCAAACAATTCCAAAGTACGAAAAGCTGCAATATCCGCTCTTGCAAGCCAAATTCAATCTCTCAGTTCTCAAGAAGATCGCGACTTACTGCAAAAGGCTCTGCAGGATTCATGTGCTGAAATTCGTTCCGAAGCTGTGATTCTGCTTGGAAACCTTGAGGATTCAGAGTGGGCATTACTCTTACTCTCTCCTGCTCTTTCGGATCAGGAAAGTTTAGTCAGAAAAAACACTGCCTTGTCACTGATGAAGCTGGGTTGCAGCTCAAGCATTCCCAATCTTCAAAAACAACTCGAGAGCGAGTCTGACCCAGCAGTTCGTAAAGTTCTTCAGCTTGCCATTGATCGGCTCCAAAAATTCGCAGAAAACTAGGCACAAAAAAGGGGATGACTGAGCACCCCCCGATTTTGTTATTTGCTGTGAGCCAAACTCAGGAAAGAGCGTTGATCACATAATCCAGGTAGGACTTGAACTCGTTCAGAGCCTGAGGACTCATGTCACGAGGTGCACAAGCACGATCACGGGTGTATGTGAGAGCTTCGACGTAAGGACCAGTCGGCAGACTCAGTGAACGATAAACCTCACGAGCACCGGCGATGCCCCATTCGTCCAGAGGACCAGTACCGCCAACAACGAGGCAGTAGTTGATCAGGCGCAGATAGTGGCCGAGATCGCGGTAGCACTTGTCAACCTTGACCTGGCTATCACCAGCCTCACCAGGCTGCTTGAGATAGGCATACTTGTTGAAGCAGGCATCACCGGCTTCACGCGTCACTGCGTCCAGGCCGGCAGCAAGCTTTTCAGCAGCTTCCAGACGGGCAGCTGCACGCTGGATGTTGCCCTGGACTGCTTCAAGATCGTTCTGAGAAGGGAAGCGACCTGCTGCATCTGCAGCAGTCACAACTGTGGTAACGACGGACTTCATTGTTGGGTTCCTTTAAAAGCGAGGGTGTCTGAGAAGAAAGCGAGAAGCCGTCAGGAAACGGCGCCGATCACGCGATCGAAGTAGGCACCAGCTTCAGCCACAAGCGCGGAGCAGTCACCTTGCGTGGTCTCCATCTTGCGGAAACGCTTGCCGCCAGAGGCAGGAGAGTTGGTTTCGCCGATGAGAGCAGTTGCTGAAGCCTTCATGATGGCCACTGCACGGGCTGCCGACTGGGTCGGAACTCCCAGAGCGATGTAGGTCTCTTTCAGACCATTCAGGCAACGGTCATCCAGCACGGAAGCGTCGCCTGCAAGCAAGGCATAGCTGATGTAGCGGAGCACGATCTCGCCATCGCGCAGACAAGCAGCCATGCGGCGATTGGGATAGCAGTTACCACCAGCCTGAATGAGGCCGGTGTTTTCGCAGATCATGCCGGTCACAGCATCAGAAACGATGCAGGAGGCGTTGGAGGTGATGGCGTTGACAGCGTCCAGGCGCTTATTGCCTTGGCTGACGTAGCTGCGAAGAACAGCGAGGTCGCTACCACCAACGGGTGCGGTTTTGGCGTCAGCGCTGACGACCGAACGGGAGAATGCGTCGAGCATTTGGGGCCAGACAGTTTTGTGGGGGAGAGGCTTCTAATGCCGAGAGGCAACCAGTGAACAAGGCCTTTAAAGGTGTCTTGAGCAGATGGCTGATAAACCCAAGGGGTTGGAAGCGCTTTAACAAGCTAAGCCGGGTCAACCAAGCAGTGGTTCGTGATCAGCTGATCACGCAAGAGTTCGTCACCTTGTGAGCGCAAGAACGCCCTCAACTGGCCTCAGGACGCTCCATAGCCTAAGCAACGAACAAAACAAAAGGCACACTCGCGGGAAAAATCTGTCTGCAGAGCCACTAGATCACCAATCACAACGCAGGCAGCACTTCGGCTTCAGTCGGCGGGTAGGCTCACACTCGCTTTTCTGTCCATTTGCTCAGCATGGCGGATCAACCTCCTCAGCAAGCACCAAGCATTGAAGAATTGCAGGAATCGATTGATGAACTTTCCACCTATCGAGAGCGACTTTATAACGACGTTCTAGGTCTGGGGAAAAAACTTCGTTTATCCCAGAAGAAGATTGATGCCACGCTCAGCGAACACCCTGAGCTCACACGTATCGATGAGGTGCTGGATCAACTTAAGGCGCAAAAAAATGCTCAGAGCGGCCAATGATGGGACCAGAGGGGATAGCCCCCATGACGATGGCAAGCTTTTTTGAAGCCAGTCGTGGTACTTGGCTGAACCGTCGAGCGGTCCATCACCTGGATTGCCAAGACGATGAAGCTGCGGATTCAAATCTGATTATCGAACCTTTCGACAACAACGATCCCGTTGTTGAAAAAGTTTGTACCGCACTGAACGTGAAGATCAGCGATGCAAGTGGCGGAGCAAGATTTTGGTGGGAAAGCAACCTGATGGAAGACACTCGTAATAACGATTACGCTGCAGTGGTTGTGGATGCCCCTAATCCTGAAGATCCCCGTCAAGGTTTTCTGCTGAGAGATGTCGGTTATGTTGAAAAAAAATCGGTCGTTAGCACCTATTCTTTCGCTGATGATGGTGTATTGACAATTAAAACCCGATACGACACCAATACGGGTATCGAACGATGCTGGTTTGTGAATGACCAAATCAGAATGCGGGTGAGTTCAGTGCAATTTCTCAACGGTGTCGCCATGACCACGTACTGCACAGAATTTCGCTGCCCCAGTGATGCTGACATTGCTGCACTTTCGTCAGCAACCAGAGCGAAAGCTGACAACAATCCTCCAACTCAGGAGAGCTGAAACGTGTTTGACCCATTTCTCAAAGAGCTTCACCACGGCATCGAGCAAAGAGGCGGTAAGTCCATCGAGGTGCCTGCTGGGCTCGAGGAATGCCGATCCAAAAAAGGCACCAGCGTGATCCGCAGCTGGCTTTGGGAGGTCCCGAACTTTCGTCGCTGGCGTGTCACCAGGCTTGATGCCGGTGAGAAGCTGCAGGTCCTCAATTCTGTTGCTTACCCCGATTACAGCCTCGACCATCCTCTGATGGGGGTTGACCTGCTCTGGTTTGGCGCACGGCAAAAGCTTGTTGCCGTTCTCGATTTCCAACCTCTGGTCCAGAATTCAAATTATCTCGATCGATACTTCTCCGGACTGAAACAACTGAATCAGGAATTTCCTGATCTGAACGGCGAGGAGACCATGCGCTCATTCGACCCAAACCAGTATTTCTCGTCCTGGTTGTTGTTTTGTCGTGGCGGTGCTGATCAAGCTGAGACCTCTTTACCGCCGGCATTCAGTGCATTCCTGAAGGCCTACTGGGAGCTTCACGACACCGCTCTCAACAACGACGCACTCATTCAGTCGGACGAAGTCAAACGTCTGCAGGACAACTACGACGTTTACAGCGCCGAACGGGACCCTGCGCACGGACTCTTCACCAGTCATTTCGGCAAAGAGTGGTCCGACCGATTCCTGAGCGAATTTCTATTCCCAGCATCCGCCAAGCAATGAGTTCAACCCGACGCAGCAGCCTCGACCCTGTTGCCATTGAAGGCTGGAGTTGGCAACCGTTCCTCGAGGACGCTGTCAACTCTCTGCAACCGCTAGGCATCGAGCCTTATCCGGTAAGCGACGCTTTTCTATTCAAACAAGATCAAACAGGATCGAAAGCAAAACCTGTCAGCGTGACCACCGCGACCTGGGCCTGCAAAAGCGATAAATTCCGTCAGGTGAGGGCAGCTTGCGTCAGTGCCGGCACATCCGCATCGGTTCTGAACTTCGTGATCAATCCGCTGCCGCGATATGACCTGCCCTTCTTCGGTGGAGATCTTGTCACCCTGCCGTCTGGCCACTTGCTGGCGCTTGATCTTCAACCGGCTGACAAGCAGGACAACCAACACACTGAAGGCGTTTGGGATCGTCTGATGCCGATCTTTGACCGCTGGCGTTCTCAGTTACCGGATGGAGGTCCAATTCCAGACGAAGCCCAGCCCTTCTTCTCGCCTGGGTTCCTCTGGACGCGACTTCCCTTGGGTGAAGAAGGCGATCAGCTGATCGACACCGTTGTGCGACCGGCTTTCAATGATTACCTCAACCTCTATCTCGAACTCGCAGCTGCAGCTACCCCTGTCTCCGATCAACGCATGGAGCATCTCTTAGCAGGTCAACGGCGGTACACCGATTACAGAGCAGAGAAAGACCCTGCCCGAGGGATGCTGACTCGATTCCATGGCAGTGAATGGACCGAGGCGTACATCCACGATGTGCTGTTTGACCTCTGAAGACTGGCTGGCTTCCTGCTCTGACTGGGGCAAAGTCCTGCATTGACAGGGGATTAAGCATTATGAACAGCAATCGGATGCGCTTCGACCGTTTAGCGAGAATTGTCTTCGACCCCGACGGGACTTTTACGATGTCCCTCCGGTGTCTGTGACACCCATTTCGACGCTGCCAAGAGGAGTTCCAAATGTTCGACGCCTTCACCAAGGTTGTCGCCCAGGCCGACGCCCGGGGACAGTTCATCAACACCAGCGAGATTGATGCTCTCGCCGCCGTCGTCTCTGACAGCAACAAGCGTCTGGACGCCGTGAACCGCATTTCCAGCAACGCCTCCACAATCGTCGCGAACGCTGCACGCGCTCTGTTTGCTCAGCAGCCTGCACTGATTGCACCCGGCGGCAATGCCTACACCTCCCGTCGCATGGCAGCCTGCCTGCGCGACATGGAGATCATCCTTCGCTATGTCACCTACTCGGTGTTCACCGGCGACGCGTCAGTGATGGAAGATCGCTGCCTCAATGGCCTGCGTGAGACCTACCTGGCTCTGGGTACACCCGGCTCATCCGTAGCCGCCGGCGTCAACCTCATGAAAGAAGCTGCTCTGGCAATCGTCAACGACAAAGACGGAATCACCTCGGGTGACTGCGCATCTCTCAACAGTGAGATCGGAACCTATTTCGATCGCGCAGCAGCCTCTGTCGCTTGATACCGATAACCGCTTTTTTCGCTTAACTCCTTCTTCATCATGAAAACCCCCCTCACCGAAGCCGTAGCCGCTGCAGATTCTCAGGGACGCTTCCTAACCAACGCCGAAGTGCAGGCTGCCTCCGGTCGTTTTACCCGTGCCAAAGCCAGCCTTGAAGCTGCCAAGGCTCTCACTGCCAAAGGTGATGCCCTGGTCAATAGTGCTGCACAGGCTGTTTACACCAAGTTCCCTTTCACCACCCAGATGGAAGGTTCGAACTATGCCTCAACAACTGAAGGCAAAGCCAAGTGTTCCAGGGACATCGGCTATTACCTGCGCATGGTCACTTACTGCCTCGTTGCTGGTGGCACAGGCCCCATGGATGACTACCTGATTGCTGGCCTCGCTGAAATCAACCGTACATTTGAGCTGTCACCAACTTGGTACGTTGAAGCCCTGAAGCACATCAAAGCCAACCACGGTCTTTCTGGTGATGCGGCTACCGAAGCCAACAGCTACCTCGACTACGCAATTAATGCCCTGATCTGAACGACGTTGTTATTCAGACTGTCAACAAGCCCCCATTCGGGGGCTTTTTTGTTTTCAGGTCATCACTGATGAAACCATCTCTGCAACGATTCCTAGACCTTTTATGTGGAGAGTACAGCAATCAGCAGCAAGCCCTGGACAACCCACCGTTATTTGCACATATTTTTCTTAAATATCGACCAATCGAACATCTTGATCCAGGATCCATCCTCCTGGAACAAACTTATGCCGTTGATCCTAAAAACCCATACCGATTAAGGATGATACGAGCAGAAGAAATTGAAGACGGAGTCATCAAACTCTGGAACCATCTTTTTCGCGAACCCGATCGATTCTCAAAAGCAACAGCAGACCTCAATCTACGAAAACAAATAAAAGAATCAGATCTCATATCATTGGACAATTGCCACTATCAAGTCACCAAAAGAGAAAACGGATATCATGGCGAAATAGAGCCAGGCTCTCGATGCGTTGTCAAACGAGACGGCAAAGAAACTATTCTTGTTAGTTCATTTCACCTGGATCACGAAACTCTGTCAACGCTTGATCGTGGTCAGGACCCAGTCACCAACGAGCGATGCTGGGGCTCGATCGCAGGTGAATTTCGCTTCAAAAGAACTGCATCATGGGAAGCAAAATGGAGTCAATCTTCCGAAAAAGATCCTAAGCCTGATGGAGGTTTCTCGGACACGCAGGGCGAAGAACCCCCTATTTAAACTGAAGCAGATGATCTGTTGCTGAGAATTCAGACTTGATCCCCATCAACTCAACACAATCAGCCCTTGAAGCCCTGGATCATGAAGATGCTGGTGTTCGCTACCACGGCGCCTGGTGGCTTGGCAAACACAGAGCTTTCGAAGCAGTACCCAAGCTGATTGATTGCCTGAAGGATGAAAGGGAGATCACCTCCTCAGGCGGGTACCCCCTGAGACGACAGGCGGCACGATCCCTGGGCATGATCCGAGAGGCAAGCTGCGTCCACGCACTTCTTGAAACACTGGAAACCGATGATGTTCAACTACATGAAGCAACATTGAGAGCTCTGATAGAAATCAAAAGCGATCAATGCTCCAGCTCACTCATCAACTACCTCGACAAAGATATTCACAACAAGCCCATAGAAGCTCTGATTGAAGCGCTGGCTTCGCTCCGAATCTGGCAGGTTTCTGAAAAAATCCAGCCCTTCCTCCGATCAGATTCCGAAAGAGTGGTGAGCTCAGCTGCATCTTTCTTTTTTTGCTGCACAGGCGACAAAAGCTATCTCGATCAAGTCGTTGCACTCCTCAATCACGAGAATCGCTTTGTGAGACAGTCAGCCGCATTCGATCTTGCCCGCATCGGAACGTTCGCAGCAGCCAAACCGATCCTGGCAGCCAACATCCCCAATAACGTCAAGATGTATGCCATCAGGGCAATCCTGAGCGATTCGTTACTCAAGTCAACCAAGAGAGAAAACAATCAAGAGGCAGGGAATGAAGAGGTGCATGATTCTCTGTTCACAACACTCGACGAATTAACGAGAGAAAACTTTGCGGGCAATTTGCTCATTAGCCAAGAAGTTCAAAAATCCACCAATCCCGAGCAGCCACCCAGTTCAACAGCCGAATTAATCTCCAACGCCTTTGAGAGGCTCGGGTCGCCGTCTTTAATGGAACGGGAACAAGGCATCAAGTTGCTTGTCAACAGTCCGGAAAGCATCAAAGGAGATCTACACAATCTGTACTTTTCAGAATCAGATCAGGATATCAAAATGGGCCTTGTCAAAGCCATGGCAAAGCTCAAAGACAGGATTTACATCCCAGCATTGATTGATGCTGTTGGAGTCGAAATCGGCAATCACTGCCAAGGCAACATAAGACGTGTGGCCGCATGCGCACTGGGAGACATTGATTGGATTCAGCAAGCCGATCATCAATCACTCACAATCACACTGGATAAACTGAGCTGGACACTTCAATACCCTGACGACTGGGGATTGCGCTATGGCGCTTGCATCGCATTGGAAGGCATCGCCGACGCCCGAGCCAGGGATCTTCTGATTGAAACAAGCGAACAAGAGACAGATCCGGTGATCTCAAGACGCATCAATATCGCCATAGCCAGAATGAGCGAAAATAACGACCCATAAACCCTTTCAATGTCTGACATCACGGCATTTCGCCCCGCCGATAACTCACACCAGTCTTTAAAAACATGAAATTACTCTTCGTCTGTCTTGGCAATATCTGTCGTTCACCCGCAGCGGAAGGCGTTTTTCTGCATCTTCTCCATGAACGAGGACTATCAGACCTCTACGTGGTGGACTCCGCCGGCACCGGCAGCTGGCACGTGGGTAATCCCGCGGACCGTCGGATGCAGGCCGCGGCCAAGCGGCGTGGCATTCACCTGCCAAGTCGGGCTCGACAGATCGAACGCCATGACCTGGAACAGTTCGATCTGGTACTGACCATGGATGACGACAATCTCAAGGCCGTCAAGGGATTAGCTCTTGAAGCGGGGGCAAGGGCCACCGCCCAGATCCGGCCAATGCTCAGCTACGGCGAGCGTTACAGCGAAAGCGAAGTTCCTGATCCTTATTACGGAGGGGAGGCCGGCTTTGATCATGTGCTGGATCTACTGGAAGATGCCTGCGCGGCATTGCTCGATGAACTGAGCGCACAGGATCAAGGGGAACCCATCCAAGACTGAACAGGGATCAACGTTCAGGGGTGGGCCAGACCTCTTCAGCAACCCGCCTGCGGAACAGGTCCTCGAGTGCGTCAATCACGGCTTCGATCCCCATCCCGTCGGTGATCAACTCCGTGGCATCCTGCGCCTGCACCAGAGGGGCAATTGTCCTGGTGCTGTCGAGCCGGTCACGCTCAACAATCTGCGCTTCGAGTTCACTGAGGGCAGGCACGGAATGACCGCGCATCTGCAAATCCTTGGCGCGGCGACGGGCCCGTTCTTCAGGAGTCGCCGTCAGGAACACCTTGAGCTCGGCATCCGGAAACACGGCCGTTCCGATATCGCGTCCTTCCGCCACCAATCCACCCTTCTCGCCCAGTCGCTGCTGCTGCCGCGTCAGCAGTGCTCGCACGCAAGCATGGGCAGCCACCAACGACACCGCAGCGGTGACCTTGGGATCACGGATCGCCTCCGTGACGTCCCTGCCGTTCACACAAACGGTCTGCACACCGTTCCGCAACGGTGAAAGATCCACCTCCAACCCGTTCAGAAGCCGCTCGACGGCGTCTGCATTGGCAGGATCAGCCCCGTGCTCCTGGACCCACAAGGTCACGGCCCGATACATGGCGCCGGTATCGAGATAAAGCAGGCCCATGCGTTCAGCGAAGGCCCGGGTGACCGTGCTCTTGCCAGCACCGGCAGGGCCGTCGATGGCAACGATGGGAGAACGGGTCATGACAAAAATGTGATCGATCAGGCGTGTGGAGCCAGAGCAGACTGCTGCCGCCAAAAGGCGCAAGGACTGCGTTTCCTGCGCAGGCTGCAGCGTGGATGGATCCACGACCTCTACATACTCCACCTCAAGGCCCGCGGTTTCGAGCTGCCGTCTGAGTTGAATCAGAACTACATTCTGGCCGACCAGCCTGTTCTGCAGCTGCGTCGCAGCACCACGGAGAGCGACTCCGATCGCTACCGCGCTGCGTCTCTCCGCTGGAAGCAGGTACAGATTGCGCGAACTGGCAGCCAGACCATCAGACTCCCGCACGGTGGCACATCCCCTGACCCGAACCGACAAACCCAGGTCACTCACCATCCGGCGCACAATCGTGAGTTGCTGCCAATCCTTCTCACCCAGCCAGAGCTGTCTGGGCTGGACCAGTGCCAGCAGGCGGCTGACCACGGTGACGACTCCATCGAAATGACCTGGCCTTAAGGGACCACACAACCCCGACAGCAAGGCTGATGGTGCTTGCAGTCTCCACCCCGAAGCCACGCCCTCCGGATAAATCTGGCGCTCATCCGGGCACCAGATCGCTGTTGCACCCGCCTGCCCTGCCAGAAGGCAGTCAGACTCCAAGGTGCGGGGGTAACGCTCAAAGTCTTCCCCCTCGCCGAATTGCAGTGGGTTGATATAGACGCTCACCACAACTGATCCCGGCTCAGGGCAGCCAGCAACCGCACGTCGGATCAGCTCGGCGTGACCCTGATGCAGCCCCCCCATGGTGGGAACGAAATCAACCGGACCAGGCCTTGATGCACGCCAGGCAGAGAGTTCGGATCCAGATCGGAGGACGCGAAGGCTCAGCGAAGCACCTCAAGACGAACCTGGGCAATGCCACTGCTCGTCAATCCCAGTTCGCTTGCGGCGCCATGCGCCAGATCAATCACTCTGTCACCGGCGAATGGACCACGATCATTGATGCGCACCACCGCTTTACGACCATTCCAAAGGTTCGTCACGCGCACACGCGTCCCGAAGGGCAATGTGCGGTGAGCGGCAGTCATCGTTCCGCGGCGGAACACCTCTCCGCTAGCGGTGCGATTTCCGTAAAAACCGGGGCCATACCAACTGGCTTCGCCGGAATGTGTGGAGATCACCAGAGGAACAACAGGCTTGGGGGGCTCCGGGGGAGTTGGGATCGCCGCTGACTCAGGCTCGGCGACGGCTGTCAGTGGGTCAGCTTTCAGTGGGTCAGTTGTCTCCGGATCAACGAGCTCTTCGATCGATGGCTCAATAATTTCGACAGCGGAAACCGGTTCGGAAGGCAGCACGAGATCCAGAGGGTCAGTGATCTCAAAGCCATCGAGATCTCCCGCAAGTACAGGGTAGAGAGCCATGCTTGTCAGCGAAACGCTGGCGAATGCAGCAATGGCAGGAAGAAAGCGAGCCATAACAGTGGGTCAAACGGCGGGCCTGGAAAACCCTTTGCTTCGGCCTTCAAAGACCAATGCGCACCGCGACCAGAACACACAAAAGTGAATTGACCGTAAAAATGACTGGAGGCTCCTGCAGACCGGGATGGTGTATGCGGATCTGCAGCAAGACGCTGATGAGCTACCCGGAGAGGGTGCGGCAACTGGGCTGCAAGCAGAGAGCCCCGACGCCCCATTGATCAGCCCAGGCAATCCAAGCAACAAGCCCAACTGATCAACAGAGGACCGGCGACTGCAGCGGCACAAGCAGAGGACACGACACTCCGCTCGTGAAGGGAGAGGATCAGAGCAGAACGACAGCTGTTGATGGACTACCGAGCCGCCGGTGTGGACGTGGAAGCTGGGCGAGCTTTCGTGCAGCGGATCAAAACCGGCGTTGAAGCGACTCACCGTCCGGAGGTTGTCGGTGGACTGGGCGGCTTTGGCGGCATGATCCGACTGCCGCAGGGGTTGAAACGTCCACTGCTGGTGTCGGGGACCGATGGCGTTGGCACCAAGCTTGAACTCGCCCAGGAGCATCACGGACATCACGACGTGGGGATTGACCTGGTCGCCATGTGCGTCAACGACGTCATCACCAGCGGCGCTGAACCCCTCTTTTTTCTCGATTACATGGCGACAGGAGCCCTGAGTCCTGATGCCATGGCCACGGTGGTCGAAGGCATCGCCGATGGCTGCCGCCAGAGCGGCTGCGCATTGCTCGGCGGCGAAACGGCGGAGATGCCTGGCTTTTATCCAGCCGGTCGCTACGACCTGGCAGGTTTTTGCGTCGCCGTCGTTGACGAGGTCGCCGTCATTGACGGCAGTCAAGTTCGAGCCGGCGATCGCATCCTTGGGATCAGCAGCAGCGGAGTTCACAGCAATGGCTTCAGCCTGGTTCGCAAAATCCTCGAGGCCAACAACGTCTCAGCCGAAACCCGCTTCGGCTCCGATGATCAACCTCTGATTGAGGCGCTCCTGAAGCCGACCCACCTGTACGCAGCACTGGTGAAGCGGTTGATCGAATCAGGCACTCCGCTTCACGCCATGGCCCACATCACAGGCGGAGGCATTCCCGAGAACCTTCCTCGCTGCCTTCCGGATGGCTTGATCGCCAAGGTGGAGCCCGAGCGCTGGCCGCGCTCAGAGCTGTTCAGCTGGCTTCAGTCCCACGGAGAGATCAAGGAACGCGATCTCTGGCACACCTTCAATCTTGGAATTGGCTACTGCCTCGTGCTTCCCGAAACAGCCGTGGAGGCTGCACGCAAGCACTGTGAACACCAGGGCTTCAGGGCATGGGACATCGGCGAGATCGTGACCTCAGCTGACAAGGGAATCTCTTCAGTGCTCGGCCTACCGGCCTGAAACAGCCCTGCATCCAACAAACTCCAACAGCTGGACGACAAAGCGCACTGAGGCCTTTCAGCCCCGTTAGTCTCCAAGCAGACAGATCGATCCTGCATCGATCAATGCGTCGTGACATACGTCTAGTAAGCCATGCCATTTGATAGACCTCAACGCACGACCCGACGACGTTCGTCGGCGGGTCCGACACCTCCAAGACGCCCAGCCAGTTCCGGATACGACAAAAGCGGAGCTCACCGTCAGGGCGGACCGAGGCCAACCTTTCTGGCACTGAAGGACCATGGCAAGGTCTTCGTTGCCGACATGCCCTTTCTCTCAGATGGGCAACTGGCCAACATCAGCAAAGAAGCCGCGGAGGTGCTGGTCAGCCTTGAGCGTCGCATCAGCGAGTTGGAGCAGGTTCAGGGTGACCGTGACACGTTGATCAAGGCCTGCACGAAGCGCGATGTCACCCATCGTTTTCTGAGAGCGATCGAGGAGGAACAGCAACAGCGCCGGGACAACCCGGCCGTTCGCCGCGCTGCGGGAGAGTCCCTGCCTCGAACATTCCTGGAGATCGCGCGCCACCGCCTTCCTGGCGCGACGTTCGATTCCCTGCTTCAGGAAGCGCTCTCAGCCTGCGAGCAGTCGGCGGAAGAACCTTCGCCCACCATCAAGCCACCACTCAAGGTGGTTTCCCTGCAACCCCAGGCTTCAACCCTGCCGGTGGTCGTAAGTCCAGACCCGGAACCCAGTGATCAGGCGCTCTGAAACGGATTGTCCGGCATGCGAACCGGACAATCGCGACTGAGCTGATCGAGCAGATTGCGCTCCTGCCCAGTGAGGTTCCAGCTGAGGGCCTGTTTGGCATCTTCAACCTGAGCGGGTCTGCGAAATCCAGGAATCGGACAGGTTCCGTGAGCCCTGCACCAGTTCAGTGCCACCTGCACCTGATTCACCCCCCTTGCCTGCGCCATGTCAGCCATCGCCTGACGCAGAGGCAGCGAACCTGGCAACAGGCGACGAAAAAGGCCCGAACGCAAAAGAGTTGCATCTGCCGGCGTCCATCCAGGGCGGCGCGCCAGAACACCAAGAGCCAGAGGGCTATAGGCCAGCACCTCAACACCAAGGTTTCGGCACACGTCAAGAATGCCGCCAGCCCTGATCGGCTCTGGCGCCAGCAGTGAGAGCTGAACCTGCACACTGGCCAGCCGAACACCTCGATGCGCCAAATGATTGTGGAGAAGCTCTAGACGCTGGGGTCCGACATTGGAAACGCCAAGCTCACGCACGTCACCCTGCTCCACCAGATCAGCGAGTCCATCCAGCAGCGGTCGCTCCTGCCATGGCGCATAGCGAGCCGTGCTCCAGTGCAACTGGACCCGATCCAGCTGCCCACGCAGGCGCTGCCGACTGGCCTGGAACGCTTTCACGAGGCCGCGACGGCCAAGACGCCAGGGAAAGGGAGCCAACTTAGTGGCAACGATGAGGTTGGCACGCGAAGAAGCCTCAAGCCCTGTCAGACACTGACCCAGCAGCTCTTCGCTGCGACCATTAAGGTGTCCTGTGCCGTAGGAGTCGGCCGTATCCACAAGGCGGAGTCCGGCAGCAACGGCTGAGCTGAATGTCGCCCTCAGCTCTGAATCGTCTCTCTCGGGGCGATAGCCCCAGAGCAGCTGGTTGCCCCAGGCCCAGGTGCCGAATCCGATTCCTGTCACAACGCAGTGGATCGCTGCACGCCATGATCGCTTCAGTACGGTCGATGCGATGTCACTCTCCGCTGCCGAAACAGCTCGCAATCGGCGGGACGAGAGCTCCGCGCAGGATTCAGCCAGCGCCGCTTCGCAAGAGCGCGTGCTTTGCTCGCACTGTGGTCGTACCGCCAGCAATGGCATCAGCTGCATCGGCATGTGTGTCGCCGACAGCGACTACTGAAGTGATGCGCTTCCCACCAATCCACCGAGAAGCGCTGCGCGGGTGCGCCCTGGCTTTTGTCATGGGCTGCCAACTCGCCGCTCATGCCGAACTCGAATCCTTTGCAGGTCGGTATCAGGCCCAAAGCAGCAACTGTCGTTTCACCCCCACAACTGGACAAAAGCGTGGCTGCCGCTTGGTCCAGATCGATGGCAGGACATCCACGATCATCAGCATCCGCTTTGTTGGATCTGGCGATCGGCCCGGCTCCAGCCAGAGGCTCACATTCGTGGTGTCCGAGTTGTCATCAACGCCTTTTCTGAACTGCAGCCTTGGCAGCTGCCAACTGAAAACGACCAACTGGCAAGGCAGGATCAACAGTGTGTCCGTCTCGAGCTACGACGCCGATGGGCTTGCTGGAGGTGTGCCGAAGGCCTGGGCTGTGAGCCAGGGGAGCTGCAGCGCTCAGGCTGGACGGATTCTCTGTCGTGCCGAAATACCAGAAGGAGGAAAGGTCAGTGCTGAAGCACAACTCTGATCATCCAGACAGTGTGATGAGAACGAAGGCGGCACCCAGATTCGAACTGGGGATAAAGGATTTGCAATCCTCTGCCTTACCACTTGGCCATGCCGCCACTCGGAGCAAAACCGCCCCACTGGCGGATCGTATCAGCGAGACCGCCCCTGCTCTGTTGGTGATCAGCAACGGACACGGCGAGGATCTGATCGCGCTGAAAATCATTGAAGCGCTGCACCGACTGCAACCGGCCTGGACCGTGAAGGTGCTTCCGCTCGTCGGCCAGGGCAGCTGCTTTCAAGCCGCTGTTGAGCAAGGGTGGTTGGAGAAGATTGGTCCGGGAGCACGACTCCCAAGCGGGGGATTCAGCAACCAAAGCCTGCCTGCACTCCTGTCGGATCTCATGGCAGGTCTGCCTCTGCTCACCTGGAGGCAGTGGATCTGCCTGCAGAAGCAGCGCAGGTCCATTGCAGCAACCCTGGCCGTGGGGGACCTGCTGCCGCTGCTGATGGCCTGGAGCACCCGTCGACCGTTCGGATTCATCGGCACCCCCAAGAGCGACTACACCTGGAGCAGCGGACCAGGGCAAGCCCTGAGTGATCGCTATCACGCACTCAAAGGCAGCGAGTGGGACCCGTGGGAATGGCAGCTGATGAAATTGCGATCGTGCCGCCTGGTTGCCATGCGTGACCGTCTCACAGCTCGGGGGCTTCGTCGCCATGGCGTCAACGCCAGCAGCCCCGGAAACCCGATGATGGATGGCCTGGCTCCGTCGCCACCACCAGCCTGTTTGGAGCGATGCCGACGCATCCTGCTGCTGTGCGGCAGCCGAATGCCGGAGGCATTGCACAACTTTCGCCGCCTGATCAGCGGACTGATGCAGATGCCCAGCCCAGTTCCTCTGGCCGTTCTGGCAGCCCTTGGCTCCTCACCCCTTCAGCACGAGCTGGGTGAACTGCTCAGAGGTCTGGGATTCCGTAACTGCCCTCCTCCAAGCAGCGCTCTCGAAGCGGCTGAATGCTGGGTGCATGGACCAGTGCTTCTACTGATTGGCCCAGGGCGATTCCAGCGCTGGGTGGCTTGGGCGGAAGCGGGTGTTGCCACCGCCGGCACAGCGACTGAACAGATGGTGGGGATGGGAATCCCAGCCCTGTCCTTGCCAGGTCGCGGTCCACAGTTCACCCATGGGTTCGCAGAAAGGCAAAGCAGACTGCTGGGTGGGGCCGTCCGCACCTGTCGATCAGAAGAGGAGCTGGGCCACCGTCTGGCCCAGCTTCTTCATGACCCTCTGCTGCGACAGGAGATGGGACGCATGGGTCGTCAGAGAATGGGCCCGTCCGGCGGCAGCGAAGCCATTGCCCGGGAGGTGATCGGCCAGCTCGCACCCGACCGCTGATACTGGGTTTCACTTCAGAACGAAGGATCTCCTTCCCACCGCCATGGCCGCCATTCAGGACCGCGACTATCTGAGGCTTTGCGCGGAACTGGCGAGTCTGCTCAGCATCAGCCAGGCCTCAGCACGCAGGCGGGTCGACCAGCAGGCGGCAAAGGACGGTGCTCGGGATCTCGAAACCCGGAAAGCCGTGGCAACAAGCCTTCTTGACGCAGCAAAAGCCGAACAGGTTCAGAGCTCAACAGGCAGCAACCTGGACACGCTGCTGGAGGCTGAGCCCATTGATCAACACTTCATGCTCGAAGACTGAATCCACTCAGTGTTCGAAGGTGTTGACGAAGCGGAAACGGTCAAGATCAGACATCACCGGAACGCACGCGAAGCAACGCTGCGCCAGCTCCCAACGCCCCTCTCGCCGCAACATCACCTCCAGCTGGCGGCGTGCGGGGAGCAGATAACGGGCATCGTTGGCGGCGTAGGCCAGCTGGGCGTCGCTCAACTCGTCAGCCCTGCCCCAATCGCTGCTTTGGGCCTGTTTATCCAGTTCAACCCCGACCAGCTCCATGACCAGATCCTTGAGACCATGCCGAGGGGTATAGGTGCGAGCCAGTCGACTGCCCACCTTGGTGCAGAACACTGGATTGACTCGAATAGCCAGCCCAGTGGCCAATGCCGCCACATCAAACCGGGCGAAGTGGAACACCTTCTCAATGGCTTGCGACTCCATGAGAGCCTTCAGCCGAGGGGCCTCTGTCTGGCCGAGACCAATGCGAATGCAGGCAACCTGGTCCCTGTCGTCGCAGATCTGCACCAGACAGAGTCGGTCACGACCGTGAATCAAGCCCATGGCCTCGGTGTCGACCGCGAGGGCCTTCGCCTGCACAAAGCGGTCATGCCAGTCCTGATCCAGGTCTCCGTCAAAGACTGCAAAGGCACAGGGCTCATTGGGGATCTCAGCCATGGAGGAGAAGCAAGGGACTACAGCCAACCACCACTCTGGCCTCAGCAAGCGATGGAGCGAGTTTTAACTGACCGCTTGAAAATCAGAACGAGACCGGGTTAGACAAAATTGAGACAGCTTGTTTTCATGCTCACTCAACGCAAACCAACGCGCTCCTGTTTGGCAGACATCGAACACTATTTCCGACAGCCCCCGCCGCTCTTCCTGGATCTCGAGCTGGCCGTCTGCTGGGTTTTGGACTGCCTGCTGCAAAACGACAGCTACCCCTCAGGACTGCTTCAGCGCCTGCAGAGTGATCATCCCAAGCTGCGTCTCTCCGAAACGGTGCTGCATCAGGCCGTCGATTTTCTGGAGCAGCAGGAGATGCTCGATTCCTACACCAAGCGCTGTCCAAGCAGAGGTCGCCCCCGCCGCATGCTGCATCTGCATCAAGAGGCCAGAGGGCAGGCGGAACGCCTCATGGAACCCTGGAGCCGCTGGCTTCATGAACACGATCCACTGACCACTTAGAACGGACTCACTGTTCGGGCAGCAGCTAGCGGATGCCATCCCCCCAGACGTCCACTCTGCTGCTCACTACCCTGCTGGGGATCGGCCTGATTTTCTTTCTGCGAGCTGCCAGCAAGGATCGAACAACTGTTGTGGAGGTTCGATCACCCCGGCCTCCTGTGGAAGTGCTGAACGGCCTCGATGCCTGGTTGAAGCAACGGGGGTGGAGCCAGCTGGGCGGGGACGCTGATCGCTGCCTGCTGGAGTACAGGGGCCAGGTAGACAGCAGTGTCCCTCTGGCAATCCTGCTTTCACTGCTGGGAACTGTCGGCGCTGGCAGCCTTGGCCTGGTCGTGCGACAGATGAACCCATCTCTGAACTGGTGGCCTCTGCTGATGGCCGCCCTCGGCCCCCTGGCTGGTTGGATCTACGCCCGACGCGCAAGACGCGTGGAAGAGATTCAGATCCGCCTGATCGAACCCGACGTAGGCGAAGGCAGCACACTGCGACTGCGTGCCCATCGCGATGAACTCATCGCCCTCGAGCTCGCTCTTGCCGATCCGCTGGAACTGGCCAGCGACGGCGCATTGCTGACATCTCCGATCTGACGTGATTCCGCGACGGCTGGTCCTGACCTCAGCACTGATGGTCGCGGGACTAATCCTGTCAGTCGTGATGGCAACCGCCGCCAAAGCACCACATCCCCAGGAGGAAGACCCTCTCACCGGAGTCAGAGTCACGTTGTCAGCCAGCTGGATGGGCAGGGCAACAACCTCAGAGGACAAGGAGATTCTGGTTCTTGCAGGCCATGCCGACTCCCAGGGAATCGAAGGTGCCGGAACCTCGGGAGCCGCCGTTGACCGTGGAGGAGCCCGCCCCATGAATCCACACATGCGCGATGAACTGTTCTGGAATCGGCGCGTTCGTGATGCAGTCGTGAAAACAGGGCAGGCTCGCGGACTCAACATCCGCTCCTATGAACCGGATCAACTGACCATTCGCAACGAAGACGATCCACGCACCAACTGGTCGGTGGGGCGACGCCACCACGATGCCGGTGGCTACGCCCTGGAGATCCATTTCGATGCCTATGGCAACCACGGCGTCGGCTCAGGCCTGATCCCCAACCTGCGCAGTCCAGCAACGAGAATTGATGAGAGCCTGGCCCTGAACTTCGGGCGCTATCCGCTGAACTTCCGAGGAGGCCTGGGCGCGCCCAGACGAGGCATCAGCATTCTCGAGATCGGCAAACTGGAGGGACAGCTGGAGCGAAAGCTGCGGGATCCGCAAAGCCGCAATGCGGTCGTCGCAGCACTGGCCCTTCGCATCGTTGAAGCCATCGAGCTGGGCATCGGGGAAGCCCCAGCAACCCGGAAGCTCAGTTCACCGCCTGATGCGGACGACAGCGTTCCTCAAGCGACGGATCATCAAACCAATGTTGTGGGCGGGTGAACAAATCGGTGAGAAGAGCCTCGCGAGACCCCTCTTCGGCCTGATAACCGTATTCCCAGCGGGCCAGGGGTGGCAAAGACATCAGGATCGATTCAGTGCGGCCATTGGTCTGCAATCCGAAGATCGTTCCGCGATCCCAGACAAGATTGAATTCCACGTACCTCCCGCGTCGATACAACTGGAACTGACGCTCACGGTCTCCGTAGGAGAGGCCATTGCGCTTATCGACGATCGGCGTGTAGGCGGGAAGGAATGCCGTTCCATTGGCCTTCGCCAGATCATGCAGCTGCTGCCAGGAGAGATTCACTGAACCGATCTCAGCCGCTTTGCCAGCCGCTGGGCCCTCTGGATCCTGGCCTCGGTAAAGACGACCAGAACCATCCTGGTAGTCGTAGAAGATGCCGCCGATCCCCCTCGTCTCCTGGCGATGCTTCAGGAAGAAGTACTCATCACACCAGGGCTTGAACACCTGGTAAAGACGCTCATCGACTGAATCACAGGCCTGTTGATGGCTGCGATGAAAATGGCGGGCATCCTCAAGGAAGGGGTAGTAGGGCGTGAGATCGGCACCACCTCCGAACCACCAGACCGGTCCAGCCTCGAAATAGCGATAGTTGAGATGCACCGTCGGAACAAATGGATTTCTGGGATGCAGAACCATGGAGGTGCCGGTGGCAAACCATGGATGCCCTTTGGCCTCGGGCCGCTGTTTGAGGATTGAGGGTGGCAGTTCCTTGCCGTGCACCTCGGAGAAATTCACACCCCCCTGCTCGAAGATGCGGCCTTCACGCATCACGCGGGAACGACCACCGCCTCCTTCAGGCCGATCCCAGCTCTCCTCCTGAAACCTGCCCACACCATCGATCTTTTCCAGGCCTGAACAGATCTCATCCTGAAGACCCATCACCAGCGCACGGGCACGCTCGCGGGAGTCGGCGGGGGGACGCTCTCCGGAAATAGCCGCAGGCGACGAGGGCACTACCCCGAGCATCCGGCCCTTCAGACGCTTAAGCAGGGAACGGACCATGGTCGACACTGTCGGTGAACTCTCGACCATTTCAGCCCAGCACCGTCTCCGACAAGTCCGTGTGAAGGACTGTCATGGAAAAGCGCCCCTAGGATCCAGCCAACGAATGGGACGCATGACCACTGCGGAACAGGCCACTCAGGCGCTCAGCGACCTCCGCGATGCGGGCAGTGACCGTTCTCTGTTGGATCTCGGTTGGCTCGACCAGGTGCGGGTGGTCCCTCCACGGGCTGTGATCCGGCTGAACCTGCCTGGATTCGCCCAGAACCAGCGTGATCAGATTGTGAGCGGTGCAAGGCAGCGACTCCTGCAACTCGAGGGCATTGACGATGTCCAGATCGAACTGGGTCAACCACCCTCCCAGGGAGGGATCGGACAGGCAGGCCACGGCCAGGTTGCCGAACGACAGTCGATCCCAGGGGTCCGCCATGTGATCGCTGTCAGCAGCGGCAAGGGTGGCGTCGGCAAGAGCACAGTGGCGGTGAATCTGGCCTGTTCATTGGCCGTGCGCGGTCTGAAGGTGGGTCTTCTGGACGCCGATATCTACGGCCCCAACGCTCCGACCATGCTCGGTGTGGCTGACCGCACGCCCGAGGTGAGCGGCAGCGGAGACAACCAGTGCATGCAGCCGATCGAGACCTGCGGCGTTGCCATGGTGTCCATGGGTCTGCTGATTGAAGAGAACCAGCCCGTGATCTGGCGTGGACCCATGCTCAACGGGATCATTCGCCAGTTTCTTTATCAAGTGCAGTGGGGAGAGCGCGATGTCTTGGTGGTTGACCTGCCTCCGGGCACAGGAGATGCGCAATTGTCACTGGCCCAGGCCGTTCCCATGGCGGGCGTGGTGATCGTGACCACCCCCCAGCAGGTGGCCCTTCAGGATGCGCGACGCGGACTGGCCATGTTCCGCCAGATGAGCATCCCAGTGCTTGGTGTGGTCGAAAACATGAGCGCATTCATTCCGCCTGACCAGCCCGATCGGCGATATGCCTTGTTCGGAGCAGGCGGTGGACAGACTCTGGCCGATGCCTTCGACGTCCCACTTTTGGCCCAAGTTCCCATGGAGATGCCTGTTCAGGAAGGTGGAGATCAGGGCAGACCGATCACGCTGTCCAAGCCCGATTCGGTCAGCGCCAAGACATTTCTGGCGCTGGCTGATCGTCTCTCACCCATGGTGACCAACGAAGCCTGAGCATGGTTTCCGGAGTCGGCCTCAGCAGACAACCTGTATTCAGAAGACCTGGCAAACGGCGGGGTCGTGGACGAGAGCGGGACTGGATTCTCTGGGGTATTCCCCTGGCCATGGTCGCCGTGGCTGGAATTCTGATTGCCAGTACACAACGTCAGGCCGATTACGCCGACTGGTATCACCACTGGATCACGGCCGGTGTTGGTGTGGGCATCGCACTGCTGCTGGCACGGCTGTCATTACTGCGACTGCGCCCCCTTCTGATCCCTATTTACGGTCTCACAGTGATCAGCCTCATCGCCGTTCGAATGATCGGCACCACCGCTCTGGGTGCCCAACGCTGGATCAGCATTGGAGGCGTGCACGTCCAACCCTCCGAATTCGCAAAGCTGGCGGCCATCCTGCTGCTGGCAGCGGTACTGGATCGACACCCTGTTGAACGCCCGGTGGATCTTCTCAGGCCGCTGGGCGTGATTTCACTCCCCTGGCTACTGGTGTTCATCCAGCCCGATCTGGGTACATCACTGGTGTTCGGGGCGCTGCTGTTAACGATGCTGTATTGGTCTGGGATGCCTTTCGAGTGGCTGGTTCTGCTGCTCTCCCCCCTGATCACGGCCCTGCTCGCTGGACTGTTTCCCTGGGGACTCACCGCCTGGATCCCACTCACCCTTGGCATCGCCTACCGATCCCTTCCCTGGAAAAAGGTTGCGCTGGCTCTGGTCCTGGCGGTGCAGAGCGCAGCTGCACTGGTGACGCCCTGGCTCTGGGAAAACGGTCTGCAGGATTACCAGCGCGATCGCCTTGTGCTCTTTCTTGACCCCACCAAGGACCCTTTGGGTGGTGGCTATCACCTCCTTCAGAGCACCGTGGGGATCGGTTCCGGTGGCCTGTTCGGCACTGGCCTGCTCCAGGGACAACTCACCAAGCTGCGCTTTATCCCTGAACAGCACACCGATTTCATATTCAGTGCACTGGGGGAAGAGTTGGGATTCTTAGGCACAATTTTGGTCGTGGTCGGCTTCGCACTACTGATGGGGCGGATGCTTCAGGTGGCGGGGAAAGCGCGCACTGACTTTGAATCGCTTGTGGTGATCGGCGTCGCCACGATGTTGATGTTCCAGGTTGTGGTGAACATCTTCATGACCATCGGCCTTGGGCCTGTGACTGGAATTCCACTGCCCTTCATGAGCTACGGACGCAGCGCCATGGTGGTGAATTTCATTGCCCTTGGTCTCTGCCTGTCTGTGGCAAGGCGATCAAGACGAGCTCTGATCCGTTGAAGGACTCCACACCGCTGCTGCAGTCAATTCAGGCCTGCATGGCCACGGGAGTTCCCACCGGCCAGGCCAGCGATGCCAATGCCAGACGTCTGTGGTGGGGGGGATTGGAAGTGCTGCAGGATTTGCTGGAGATCCAGAACAAGTCCGCTGCAGGCATCTGGCTAGCGGCCCCCCTTCCGGCCCTCTATGCGCCCGATCTGCTGCAGCGCTTTCAGGGCTGGGTCTGGGCACCTGAGGCTCTCGATGTCTTGAGTGCGGCAGAGCGGTCAACCCTGCTCCCACCGGATCGTCTCAACGCCAGAAAAACCCCTTTGCCAGCGAGTACTTCCAACGAGCACTTCCAGCGCCTACCCCTAAGAGAGTCAGACAGTCACGATCCACTGCTGATCGTGATCACAAGCCAGCTGCAGGTGGCCCTGGCCCTCCATGGCGAAGAGGGACAGCGGCAGCTACTGATGCGCAGCGAACCCGACATTCTTGGCCAGGCTCTGACACTGGTGGAACAGCGTCTGCGCCTGGATGCACCTGAGCAGGCCGACGGACTGCAACAGGCGGTTCGACAACTCGGCCCTTTGCAGAGCAGCACCGATCTCGCCACACGCTTCTGGCCCCGCCTGGCGGAGCGGCTGGCAGGGATGGCACCCACAGTCATGTTGCAGACGGCTCAGGGGTCCAAATGCCCGCCACCTCCTCCACAGTCTGCAAATGATCAAGGGGATGAGGATGCGGAACTGTCGCTGCTGGAGGCCATCACGCATGAAGTGCGAACTCCCTTGGCCACCATCCGCACCTTGATCCGCTCCCTGCTGCGCCGCCGTGACCTGCCCCAGCAGGTGCTTGGTCGACTGCAGCAGATCGACACGGAATGCAGTGAGCAGATCGACCGGTTCGGGCTGATTTTTCAGGCGGCTGAACTGCAAAGACAGCCTCAAAGTTCATCCGTGCTGGCTCGCACCGACCTTGGAGCGATGCTGAATCTTCTGGCACCAGGATGGGAACAACAGCTGCAACGCCGTGGCCTGCATCTTGAGCTGAGCCTGGCGTGTGGACTTCCACCCGTACTGAGCGATCCAGGTCGACTGGAGCCCATGCTTGGCGGACTGATTGATCGCTGCAGCCGCAGCCTGCCGGCGGGAAGCAGCCTGGAGCTGACCCTTCAACCGGCAGGCGCCCGCCTGAAGCTGCAGATTCTCAGCAGAACGCCTGACCAGCTCTCCACCTCGGTGGCCGACACTGACAACGTGTCCCAGGAAAGCCTTGGGCCCGTGCTCAGCTGGAACACCAGCACCGGTGGACTGCAGCTGAGCCAGACGGCAACCCGTCGCCTGCTTGAACGCCTGGGCGGTCGCCTCACCCAGCGCCGGGACCGCGGGCTGACGGTGTTCTTCCCGATCGCCGATCATTGTTGACGGGTGTGAAGGTCCAGATCGGATCACCAAATTAGAGCCGAATCATTTGCTACTTTCCAAGCAGATCGGCATGCAGACTTCCTCAGGACAGCCATGACATCAACTCCTTTGACAGGACAGCTTCCCCAGTACATCGGAAGCACCGGTGGTCTGCTCAATTCCGCTGAGACCGAAGAGAAATACGCGATCACCTGGAGCAGCAAAACCGATCAGGTTTTCGAGCTCCCAACCGGGGGCGCCGCCGTGATGAACACCGGCGAAAACATCATGTATTTCGCACGCAAGGAGCAGTGTCTGGCGCTCGGCACCCAGTTGCGCACCAAATTCAAGCCACGCATCGAGGACTACAAGATCTATCGGATCTACCCTGGTGGAGACACAGAATTCCTGCATCCCAAGGACGGTGTCTTCCCTGAGAAAGTGAACGAGGGGCGCGCCATGGTGGGCCACAACCCCCGCCGGATCGGCCAGAACACCAATCCTGCCAAGATCAAGTTCAGTGGCCGCGACACGTTCGACACCTGATCTCCTCTGCCCTTGGACCCATCGCGTCGTTCTGTTGAGCGGCATGATGGTCGGCGGTCGGTTTCGACGACTTCTTCATGCTCAGTCCCGACCGCAAAGCCTTTCTGGAAGCCGCTGAATCAGGCGCAACCATGATTCCTGTGGCCAGCAGCTGGCCTGCGGATCTGGAGACACCACTAACGACCTGGTTGAAGGTCGGTGATCAACGTCCACCTGGTGTTCTGCTCGAATCCGTTGAAGGCGGCGAGACACTGGGCCGCTGGAGTGTGGTGGCCTGCGACCCTCTCTGGACATTGTCAGCAGGTCGCGATGGCCTGAAGCGCATCTGGAGGGACAGTCAGTATGAGACCTTCAGCGGAAACCCTTTCGATTGCCTGAGAAGCTGTCTGGAGCCTTACAAACCGGCGACTCTTCCCGGACTTCCTCCGCTGGGGCAGCTTTATGGAATGTGGGGATACGAGCTGATCCGCTGGATCGAGCCCAGCGTTCCCGTGCACCCCACGATCGCCGATGGTCCCCCCGATGGATTGTGGATGCTGATGGACAGCATCCTGATCTTCGACCAGGTCAAACGCCTGATCACCGCTGTTGCATACGGGGATCTGAGCGGACAGAGCAATGCAGCCACCAGCCCTGAAGAGGCCTGGGAAGGCGCGATGGCGCGCATCAACACGCTGCGCGAACGCATGGCAGCCCCCTTGCCACCCGTGCGACCCCTCAACTGGAGGCCAGACCGAGGTGCCACACCAGAAACCAGAAGCAACCGAACCCGGGAGGATTTCCATCAGGCGGTGGATCAGGCACGTGACCACATCGCTGCCGGTGATGCCTTCCAGCTGGTGGTGAGTCAGCGGCTCAGCGCTGATGTCAACCATCCACCGCTGGATCTTTATCGCAGCCTGCGGATGATCAACCCCTCCCCGTATATGGCGTTTTTCGACTTCGGAGACTGGCAGCTGATCGGCTCCAGCCCAGAGGTGATGGTGAAAGCGGAACCGGATCAGGGTGGGATCCGCACGGTGTTGCGGCCGATTGCCGGCACAAGGCCCCGAGGCAGAAATCCCGTTGAGGACAGGAACTTCGAAGCCGACCTGCTCGCCGATCCCAAAGAGCGCGCCGAACACGTGATGCTCGTTGACCTGGGGCGCAATGATCTCGGTCGGGTATGCACTCCCGGTTCGGTCTCTGTACGCGAATTAATGGTGATCGAGCGTTATTCCCACGTGATGCACATCGTGAGCGAAGTGGAGGGCCGTCTTGCGCCTGGCAAGGACATCTGGGATCTGTTGATGGCCTCCTTCCCGGCAGGGACTGTGAGCGGAGCTCCCAAGATCCGGGCAATGCAGCTCATCCACGACCTGGAACCCGAAGCCCGTGGCCCCTACTCCGGGGTCTACGGCTCGGTGGACCTGGCCGGAGCACTCAACACAGCCATCACCATCCGCACCATGGTGGTGAGACCCAGAGCCGGGGGCGGCTGGACCCTGCAGGTGCAGGCCGGAGCTGGGATTGTGGCCGACTCCCAGCCCGAGGCCGAGTTTCAGGAAACTCTCAACAAGGCACGAGGAATGCTCACAGCACTGGGCTGTCTTGAGGACGTCGGGGCATGACCCGCAACCGATTGCTCAAAGGTTTTGAAGTCGAGCTGTTCACCGGCCGGCCCGATGGACGCAATGTCGGCATCGCAGCCCGTGCCCAAAGGGAACTGCAGGGCTTCGTCACTGAACCGGATCACCGAAATCTCGAATACGTGACCGATCCGCTGGCGGATTACGACGCAATTCCGGAAGCACTGCTGTCACCTCGCCGCCGGCTGCGTCACTGGCTGATGGAGCAGGGTCTCACCCTGCTGCCTGGCAGCACCCTCAGCCTCGGAGACACCGACCGTTTTGAGCGCTCAGACCCTGAGAACCCTTATCACTCACTGATCGAAGCCACCTACGGCACGGCCGTGGTGACAGCAAGCATCCATATCAATCTGGGGATCGCCAATCCAGCCGAACTGTTTGCCGCTTTGCGGCTTGTGCGCTGCGAAGCAGCTCTGTTGCTGTCTCTGAGTGCCAGCTCACCCTTCCTTAACGGCCGCATCACCGGAGCACATTCCCAACGCTGGCTCCAGTTCCCGCTCACACCGGCCCGGGTTCCTCTTTTCCTCGACCACCAGCACTTCATCTCCTGGACCAATCGACAGATTCAGGCCGGTTCCATGCACAACGTCCGTCACCTCTGGACTTCCGTGCGACCGAACGGACCGGACCGTCCGCAGCGACTGAATCGTCTCGAGCTGCGCATCTGCGATCTGATCACCGACCCCGAGGTGCTGATTGCGGTAACCACTCTTCTGGAACTGCGGGTGCAGCAGGTGCTGCGAGATCCCGAGCAGCATGACCCCCTACGGAGCAGTGCACTCAATCTTCAGCAACTGGAAGAGCTCAGCATGAGCAACGATCGCGCCGCGGCCCGATCCAGTCTTGAGGCCACGCTGCACAACTGGCGCGACGGACGCGAACGCTTCTGCAGAGACTGGCTGGAACAGCTGATCGACAGTGTGACGCCGCTGGCTCAGGAGCTTGGACTGAAGCAGCAATTCGATCCACTGGCAGCCGTCCTGCAAAACGGCAATCAGGCCATGCGATGGCTGCAGAGCATCGATTCTGGGGAAAGCATCGAATCGGTGCTTCGCGAAAGCATCACGGCCATGCGAGAGGAAGAGATGCGTGGGGTTTGCACACCGGCCGAGCGCACTTTGGGATGATCATGACGACTCCAGATCCCGACCCACCTTCAATGTCCTCCTCCCCCGCAATGATTCCTGCGAGCGATCAGCCCAGGGCTGCGGTGCACGAGACATCCGGCAATGGCCATCTGCTGCAGCAGCGCCTGGCCCTGGTGGAGGATCTATGGCAGACCGTGCTGCGCAGCGAATGCCCTGCCGAACAGGCAGAACGCCTGCTGCGCATGAAGCAGCTCAGTGATCCGGCCCTACCGGAACCCAGCGCTGTCAGCTCGGATTCCGTGGTCTCGCTGATTCGAGACATGGACCTGTCGGAAGCCATTGCAGCCGCCAGAGCCTTTTCCCTGTATTTCCAGCTTGTCAATATCCTCGAGCAGCGCATTGAGGAGGACAGCTACCTCGAAAGCATCGTCCGCTCACAGGAACTGGCTGAGCAGGTCGATCCCTTTACTCCACCACTGGCAACCCAGACAGAGCCCGCCACATTCAGTGAATTGTTTGAGCGCCTGCGGCGCCTCAACGTGCCTCCCGCACAACTGGAGACACTGCTTCAGGAACTCGACATCCGACTGGTGTTCACAGCCCATCCCACGGAAATCGTGCGTCACACGGTGAGGCACAAGCAGCGACGTGTTGCCAGCCTCCTGCAACAACTGGAAACCGCATCAGAAACCAGTCCACGTGAAGCGGACAGCATCCGTCTTCAGCTTGAAGAGGAGATCCGGCTCTGGTGGCGCACGGATGAACTACACCAATTCAAACCATCAGTGCTCGATGAGGTCGATTACGCCCTGCATTATTTCCAGCAGGTTCTGTTCGACGCGATGCCGCAACTGCGTCGCCGCCTGACCAACGCACTCTCCAGCAGTTATCCCGATGTGCAGCTGCCTCCTCCGTCGTTCTGCACCTTCGGTTCCTGGGTCGGGTCTGATCGCGATGGAAATCCCTCCGTCACCACAGACATCACCTGGCGGACAGCGTGTTACCAGCGACAGTTGATGCTGGACCGGTACATCAGTGCCGTCCAGAGCCTGCGAGACCAGCTCAGCATCTCGATGCAGTGGAGTCAGGTGAGTGCTTCCCTGCTGGAATCACTGGAAATGGATCGGTTTCGCTTCCCGGAGGTCTACGAGGAGCGAGCCACCCGCTATCGCCTCGAGCCCTACCGACTGAAGATGAGCTTCATGCTCGAACGGTTGCGTCTCACCAAGTTGAGAAACGATCAGCTGGCAGACGCCGGATGGCGGGCTCCGGCTGAGAGCCCCCAGCCGTTTGCCCCCGAGAGTCAGCCAAGCGAAGCCCTGCATTACGGGTCGGTGGCCGAATTCCGCAGTGATCTTGAACTGATCCGAACAAGCCTGGTCAGCACTGATCTCAGCTGCGAACCCCTCGACACCCTGCTCACCCAGGTTCACATCTATGGCTTCTCGCTTGCGGGTCTCGATATCCGTCAGGAGAGCACGCGTCACAGTGACGCACTGGATGAACTCAGCCGATATCTCAATCCAGAGCAGGCCTATGGAGATCTGAATGAGCAGGAGCGCGTGAACTGGTTGCTGCAGGAGCTGCAGACACGCCGTCCGCTCATTCCTCCTGCCGTGGACTGGTCAGCCACCACAGCAGAAACCGTGGATGTGTTCCGAATGCTGCATCGGCTTCAGGACGAATTCGGCAGCCGTATCTGTCGTACTTACGTGATTTCCATGAGTCACAGCGTTTCCGACTTGCTGGAGGTGCTGCTGCTGGCCAAGGAAGCCGGCCTCGTGGATCCTTCCTCCGGCCATGCCGATCTGCTGGTGGTTCCTCTGTTCGAAACGGTGGAAGATCTGCAACGAGCCCCCGACGTGATGGGAGAGCTGTTCCAGACATCGCTCTACAGAAACCTCCTACCTCGCGTAGGCAGCCAGGGGCTGCCGCTCCAGGAACTGATGCTGGGGTATTCCGACAGCAACAAGGATTCAGGCTTCCTGTCCAGCAACTGGGAAATACACAAGGCTCAGATTGCACTGCAGGATCTGGCGGCACGCAATGGCGTGGTGCTGCGACTGTTCCACGGCCGTGGAGGTTCCGTCGGCAGAGGCGGTGGCCCGGCATACCAGGCGATCCTGGCCCAACCGAGCGGCACACTCCAGGGACGCATCAAGATCACCGAGCAGGGCGAAGTGCTTGCCTCCAAGTACAGCTTGCCTGAGCTGGCTCTTTACAACCTTGAAACGGTCACCACAGCAGTGGTCCAGAACAGCCTGGTGACCAATCAGCTGGACGCCACACCGAGCTGGAACGAGCTGATGGCTCGACTAGCGAAATGCTCACGCCGCCACTACAGGGCCCTGGTGCATGACAATCCCGACCTGGTGGCCTTCTTCGAACAGGTGACTCCGATTGAAGAAATCAGCAAACTGCAGATCTCCAGTCGTCCGGCACGGCGCAAATCGGGTGCCAGGGACCTGTCCAGCCTGCGGGCGATCCCCTGGGTGTTCGGCTGGACCCAGAGCCGATTCCTGCTGCCCAGCTGGTTCGGTGTGGGCACAGCTCTCAGTGAGGAACTGCAAGCTGACCCGGAGCAGATGACGTTGCTGCGCACCCTTCACCAGCGCTGGCCCTTCTTCCGGATGCTGATTTCCAAAGTGGAGATGACACTCTCCAAAGTCGATCTCGATCTGGCCCGCCACTACGTGACCAGCCTTGGCAGTTCAAGCCATCGCGATGCCTTTGAACGGATCTACACGACGATCGCTGATGAATACACACTCACCCGCCGCCTGGTTCTGGAGATCACCCGACAGGAAAGGCTGCTGGATGCAGACCCTGCACTGCAGCTGTCGGTGAACCTGCGTAACCGCACGATCGTCCCACTGGGTTTCCTGCAGGTCGCACTGCTCAAACGTCTGCGTGATCAGAACCGTCAGCCCCCCATGAGCGAGTTTCCTAGCGATGGCGACGGTCGGACCTACAGCCGCAGCGAGCTTCTGCGTGGAGCCCTGCTCACCATCAACGGCATCGCTGCCGGCATGCGCAACACCGGTTGAGTGGCACTGCTTCCCTTTCGCCAACAGGCCGCCGTTCCACGGCTCCCGGAGCGCTACCGCGCGAGCATGGAGTTCGTTCCTGATGGGGCCAGCATCAATGCCCTGCTCGAAGACTGCGGCGATCAACCCCACCCCGTGGAACGCTGGCCGCTTGCGCTGCAACGCAGCATCTGGCACCTGAGCATCCTGGACAGTGAGGAGCAACGGCTTGTGGGCTTCGTCAGAGCCACCAGTGATAAGGCGCTGAATGCCAATCTCTGGAACCTGGCAGCCGCTGCAGGACCTGATCAATCCAGATTGCTGGCGGTGCTGGTTCACCGTTCACTGGCCTGTCTGCGCAGAGATCTACCTGGATGCAGCATTTCGATTGCGGCACCTGCCCAGGCAATGGATGCTCTCAAATCACGCGGATTCATTCTTGATCCAGGCGGGATAAGAGCCATGGGTCTGCGGCTGCAATGACCGGTCGACCTTTCTGAACACGAGCATGGAGGGACTCGAACCCCCGACCCTCAGAACCGGAATCTGATGCTCTATCCAACTGAGCTACATGCCCACGCGGCGGCTGGGAGAACAACCGCGCTCCAGTTACCTTAACCACACACCGCACCCGGACCGATTCGGCTTCTCCGGCTCGAACTGCAGGAGTTCCGCAACCACTGCAACCTGCAGCTGGTGATGGATGCGCCCCGTCTGCTGGTGATCGGCAGCAACGGTGTAGGTAAATCCAACCTGCTCGAATCGGTCGAACTGCTGGGCAGCCTTCGCTCCCATCGATCCAGCCAGGATGCGGATCTGATCCACTGGGATGCCTCCCGCGCTCTGCTCAGGGCCACCTGCGCCGATGAGGATGTGGTGGAGCTCGAACTGCGGCGCCGGGGAGGTCGACAGGCACGTCGCAACGGCAAGGTGCTGCAACGTCAGATGGATCTGATCGGGCCGCTGCGTTGTGTTGGATTCAGCGCTCTGGATCTGCATCTGGTGCGTGGAGAGCCAGCACTGAGGCGCCAGTGGCTCGATCGGGTCGTGTTGCAGCTGGAACCTGTCTATGGCGACCTCATAGGTCGTTACAACCGTCTGCTGCGACAACGCAGCCAATTTTGGAGACGCGGTGGCCTCGGCACAACCTTGGAGCAGAGGGTCTTACTGGACAGCTTCGACACCCAGATGGCACTGGTGTGTACACGCATTCATCGCCGCCGCCGCCGTGCATTGGCACGACTGGAGCCCCTCGCTGCAGCCTGGCAACAACGTCTCAGCCAGGGGCATGAGCAGCTGGAACTGCGCTACACCCCTGGAAGCGTGCTGGAAGGGGAAGAGGCCGAGGAAGCCTGGAGGCTGTCCATCGAAGCGCAACTGCAGCGTCAGCGGCCGGAAGAGGAAAGGCTGGGTAGCTGCAGGGTGGGCCCCCATCGCGACGAAATCGACCTGATGCTCAATGGCACTGCCGCTCGCCGCTTCGGCTCTGCGGGTCAGCAGCGCACCGTGGTGCTGGCACTGAAACTGGCGGAACTGGAATTGGTCGGGGAACTGTGTGGTCATCCACCTCTGCTGCTGCTGGATGATGTGCTGGCGGAACTGGATCCACGCCGCCAGCTCACCCTGCTGGAAGCCGTGGGCGATTCCCATCAATGCCTGGTGAGCGCAACGCACCTGGATGCCTTCGAAGGGCAATGGCAGCAGCGTTCGCAGATTCTCAACGCTGATCACTTGAGAAACGGGATGAGAAAAAGCTAGGGTCTGGAGCCCTTTGCCTCGATGCCCTGATGGAGCAGACCCTGTCCTGCCTGCATCCCAACCCGGGATGGGAGCTCGCTTTGACCGCTTCAGCCCCAAGCCCCAATCAGGCGTATGCGACTGACATGGTGGGCAAACATTGCATCCTTGAGCTCTACGGCTGCGATCAGCGCAAGCTCAACGACGAAGCCTTCCTGAGAACCACCATCACGATGGCAGCGAAACGTGCTGGTGCCACTCTTCTCAACCTCATCACCCACCGATTCGAGCCACAGGGTGTGACCGGACTCGCCCTTCTGGCTGAGTCGCACATCTCAATCCACACCTGGCCGGAAAACGGTTATGCCGCCGTGGATGTGTTCACCTGCGGCGATCACACCATGCCCGAATCAGCCTGCGAGCACCTCAGGCAGGAGCTTGGAGCAGCAAGCCATGCCATGCGCAGCTTTCTGCGTGAAACACCTGCGGCAATGGCTGAAGCTGAACGAACACCGAGCATCCAGGCCGGCTGAATGGGTTCTCAACCGGGTATGACCCGGTTGAGCTTTCCGCTCACCAACCCTTCCAGATCGAGGCTCACACTGGTGAAGCCGATGTCAAGCATGGCCTGAACCAGGGGCACCCTGAGATCAGGAGCCAGCAATTCAGCGAGCCGCTCCGCAGGAACCTCGATCCGAGCGGAAAGCCCCTGGGAGCGAACTCTGACGCGGGAGAAGCCCCGTTTGATCAACCAAGCTTCGGCTTGACCAACCTGTCTCAGGCGGTCATGGCTGATTGCTTCCCCATAGGGGAACCTGGAGGCCAGGCAAGGCTGAGCTGGCTTGTCCCACCAGGGAAATCCCAGCGCCTTCGACAGTCGTCGCACGCAGGACTTGTCAATCTGCAGATCCGCCAGCGGAGAGCCCACCCCTGCTTCACTGGCCGCCTGCAGGCCAGGCCGATGATCGCCGAGGTCATCGAGATTCACACCATCCAGCACCCTCGCGCCTTCGGCAGCCTCAGCAATAGGAGCGAGATGGCTGTGCAGCTCCCGTTTACAGGCATAACAACGATCCGTGGGGTTGCTGCTGTAGGCGGGGTCTTCGAGCTCCCTGGTTTCCACTTCACGGTGGCTGATTCCCAGCCAGTGCGCCTGCTGACGCGCTTCAGCCAGCAGATGAGGAGCAAGCGAAGGCGACACACCCGTGATGGCACACGCGCAGTCGCCAAGCTGTTCCTGGGCAATGGCAGCAACAAGTGTGCTGTCCACTCCTCCTGAGTAAGCAACGAACACTCGTTCGCACCCCAGGATCCATGTGCGCAGATGATTCAGCCTCTGCTCATCCTCAATGGACAGTGGTTCCAGCAGGCGCAAGGTCTCGAAAGCCACTGCTGAAAATTGGAATATCGTTATGCTCCGATCGTAAGAAGCGCCATCTAGAAATCGACGATGGACGCAGTCCAATCATCCGACAGCTCGAGCGGAACCCGACGCAACAGCAAGCCAGGCATCGGCATCGTCACAGCTGCCGACAGCCGTGAACGCAGCCTCGGCCAGCTCCATGTCTACGACGGAGAGGGCAAGGGCAAAAGCCAGGCAGCACTCGGTGTGGTGCTGCGCACCATCGGTCTTGGCATCTGCGAACAACGGAGAACCCGGGTTCTGCTGCTGCGGTTCCTTAAAGGACCTGGTCGGGCCTACGACGAGGATGCAGCGATCGAAGCACTGCAACAGGGTTTCCCTCACCTGATTGATCAGGTCCGCACTGGACGGGCCGACTATTTCAACGCTGACGAAGCCACCAAATTCGACCAACAGGAAGCCCAACGGGGTTGGGACATTGCGCGAGGCGCGATTGCCAGCGCTCTCTACTCCGTTGTGGTTCTGGACGAGCTGAACCCGGTGCTCGATCTCGGGCTGCTCGACATCAATGATGTGGTGAAGACCCTCTCGGCTCGACCGGAGGGCATGGAAATCATCGTCACCGGACGTGCTGCCCCACAACCATTGATTCATATCGCCGATCTGCACTCTGAGATGCGCGCCCACAGGCGAATCGAGCCCAAGGACGATTCACTGCTTCCATTCCCATCCCCGGGTGGAATCGAGATCTACACCGGCGAAGGCAAAGGAAAATCCACCAGTGCCCTGGGGAAAGGTCTCCAGGCCATCGGCCGAGGCATCAGCCAGGACAAAAGCCACCGCGTCCTGATCCTGCAGTGGCTCAAGGGAGGCAACGGCTACACCGAAGATGCTGCGATCGCAGCTCTACGCGAGAGCTATCCGCATCTGGTGGACCACCTGCGTTCCGGACGGGACGCAATTGTCTGGCGTGGTCAACAGGAGCCGATCGACTACGTGGAGGCCGAACGTGCCTGGGAGATTGCCCGAGCCGCGATCGCCAGTGGCCTTTACAAAACCGTGATCCTGGACGAACTCAATCCCACCGTGGATCTTGAACTGCTACCGGTCGAACCCATCGTGCAGGCCCTGGTGCGCAAACCCTCCGAAACCGAAGTGATCATCACTGGTCGCTGCAAACACCCACCGGCCTACTTCGATCTGGCAAGTGTCCATTCGGAAATGGTCTGCCACAAGCATTACGCAGAACAGGGCGTCGACCTCAAGCGCGGGGTTGATTACTAAGACCCTGGTCAGAATCTCAGTAACGGGGGACTCCAGGATCCACCTCCTGTGACCAGGCATCGATCCCTCCCGACACATTGGTGGCATCGATTCCATGCTGAGTCAGAAGCTCGACCGCCCGCGCGGAGCGTCCCCCCAGCTTGCAGTGCACATAGATCGGTCGATCACCAGCAAGGCGGCGAATCTCGTCGACCCCCTCTCCGTTCTCGATTCTTGCAAGCGGGATCAGTTGCGATCGAGGGATCACGGCCACGTCTGCTTCAGAAGGATTGCGCACGTCAATCAGCTCCAGCTCACCGCCGTCTTCCAACAATGCGCTGAGCTCCTTCACGGAAATGCTTCTCACGCTTGACGCTCCCTCAAGACGTCCAGAATCTTCGACGCTACAGAACGCCTCATAGTCGACCAGGGCTGTGATGGGAGGGCGATGGGGTCGGCGCTGCAGACGGAGCTCACGGAATCGCATGGTCAGGCCGTCCACAAGCAGCAGCCTTCCATCCAGAGATTCTCCGATCCCTGCCAGCAACTTGATGGTTTCGGTGGCTTGAAGCAGCCCAATCAACCCCGGCATCACCCCAACCACACCTCCATCGGCGCAGGAGGGAACAAGGCCCGGGGGCGGTGGCTCTGGAACCAGATCGCGGTAATCCGGTGACTGGGGGCCCTTGTTGAAGACACTGACCTGCCCCTCAAAGCGCTGCACGGAGCCATACACCCACGGCTTGTTGAGCAAGGCGCAGACGTCGTTGATCAGATAGCGAGTGGGAAAGTTATCGGAACCATCCACCACCAGGTCATGGCCCTCGATCAGCTCGATGGCATTCGTGGTTGTAAGCCGACAGGCATGCTGCTCTACCTGGCAATGGGAATTGAGACCCAGGATCCTCTCAGAGGCGGAGTCCGTCTTCAGCTGACCGAGGCGAGTTTCAGCATGAATCACCTGCCGCTGGAGATTGGAAACCTCCACGCGATCATCGTCAACAATGCCGATGCGACCAACACCAGCCGCCGCCAGATACATCAATAGGGGCGAGCCGAGCCCACCTGCCCCAACACATAGCACCGAAGTCGCTTTCAAACGCTTCTGGCCGATGACCCCAAACTCCGGGAGTGTGAGGTGGCGGGCATAACGTGCTCGCTCCTGCGCACTCAGTTCGGGATCCGAAAAGTGTTCCGTCATTGCAAAGGCAGGAACGCGTCATCGGGACACGCCTTAATAGTGTCTCCCACCGTTGCGTTGCTGTGGACAACCATTGAAAGCGCACTGACAGGCCTGTCGGGCGCCCCCTGCCGAGGCCCCTGCAACCACCAGGCACGGACACCGGCTGTACCGGCATCAATGAGCATGACCCCCTCCCCGGCAGCCCATTGCCTGTCCAGTGCACTGGGCACCGGCTGCCCCCCTGGATGGGAGTGTGCACTGCCAAGAATGCGCCAACCTCTCTGACGAGACCATCGCTGGGCAGCGATCTGCTCACGAGGATCGAGTGCAAACCGTGATCGGCGCGAAGCCGAGATCTGCGCTTGATCGCCATCTGCATTGATCGGATCGCTGAATCCGCCGAAACCAGGGCCCCAGACATTGCAACAGGGCCATACAAAGTGCACGTGCGGATCAGGTGCTGAGTTGCCAAGCAGCAATGCGCAGCCCTCTTCCGGCGAAACGGCCTTCAGTGAGGCCCTGAGAATCATCAGACAATCGAGATCGATGCGGAGCCGGCATGGCATTCCAGTGATCTTGCCGATATCGTCGCGGAGTATTAGTAGCCAGCCTAGGCGTCATGAGCGACGAAACCACTACGCAGTCGACTGAAAGCGCCACAAGCGACAACGTCGCATTCGCTGAGCGCTACAAAGACGTCCTCGGCAAGGTGAACGAAACCCTCGACAAAGTCGACTGGAGCCAGGCAGGTCGCATCGGCAAGGTTGTTGGCATTTTCGCCGCTGTGATCGTTGCCCAGATCCTGATCAAAGGAATTCTCGACACGATCAATTTGCTGCCGGTTGTCCCAGGCTTGCTGGAACTGCTCGGCGTTGTGGTCGTCGGACAATGGAGCTGGAAGAACCTCACGACAAGTGACAAGCGCAATGCACTCGTTGCCCGGATCCAGACTCTGCGCAAGGAGTATTTGGGCTGAAGCAACCGAACCTCAGCCGTGAGAGCCAAGCTGAATCTTTTTAGAGCAAAGCGAGCCGCAGATCCTTGAGGATCTCGCGGCTTTGTTGTTTGTATCCACCGCCAAAAAGGTTGGCGTGATTCAACAAGTGATAGAGATTCAGAACTTCAATTCTGTGTTCTGCACCATCCTGGAGCGGCCATTCACTGCTGTATCCCTCCATCAATCGACAGGAGAAGCCACCGAACAGACGGGTCATGGCCAGATCCACCTCGCGGTCAGCCCACCAGCTGGCGGGATCAATCAAGAGACCACGACCGTCAGCCAGCACTCCTGCATTGCCAGCCCAGAGATCGCCATGCACCAGACAGGGCTCAGGGGCATGACGATTCAGCCATGCCGCGATCGGTCCAAGCAGTGGCTCCCAGGCCTGCTCAGCCAGCCCCCATTCACTGGCAAGGCACAGCTGAGGCTGAAGTCTGAGTTGAGTGAACGCTTCGCCCCAGCTGTCACACCATCCGGAGGGTTGGGGCCCCAAACCGATGAAGCCATCGTGATCCCAGCCGAAGCAGCCTGGCCCGGCCGCAGCCGACGCACGATGCAGCTGCGCCAGTCCCCGGCCCAGGCGGAATTGATCTCCGCTGCTGGCATCCCACCAGGCCATCACCAAAGCTGACTTGCCAGCAAGTGGTAAACAACCCAGCACCTGGGGCACTTCGATCAAGGCTGGATCAGCCCAGTGACGCAAAGCCTGCAGTCCTGACTGTTCAGCCAGCAGGTTGGCCGTCTGAGCCACCTTGACAAAGAGTTGCTCACCATCGCTCAGACTCAGCCGCCACGTGGATCCGACACTGCCGCCGCCCACACTGCGCAGACCAACCACCTGTCGCCCCTCAAGCAACTCAGCGTCCGCCGCCAGAGCCCGCTCCAGCTGATCACGCATCCACGTTGATCCAACTCTGCTGCCAGCATGCCGCGATGGAATCAGTCCAGGACGTGATCGTGATCGGTGGGGGCATCGCCGGCCTCACCGCCGCAGCACTGCTGGCCCATGAGGGTTTGACCGTCACCCTGCTGGAGGCGCACCATCAGCTGGGGGGTTGTGCTGGAACGTTCCGACGGGGTCGCTTCATTTTTGATGTGGGTGCCACACAGGTTGCGGGACTGGAACCAGGAGGGAGTCATGCTCGCCTCTTCCAGCACCTGGGCATCCGACCGCCTGAAGCCGAACAGCTGGACCCTGGCTGCGTGGTGGACCTCAATGACGGGTCAGCTCCGGTGCATCTCTGGCATGATCCCCAGCGCTGGCGCCAGGAACGCAGCCAGCAATTCCCCGACAGTGAACGCTTCTGGCAACTGTGCAGCTGGATTCATCGGCAGAACTGGCAGTTTGCAGCGGCTGATCCGGTGCTGCCTGTTCGCAGCGGCTGGGATCTCGGACGCACCCTGGCTGCGCTGAGCCCCGGAAATCTGGCTTGTGCCCCCCTCAGTCTGCTCACGGTTTCCGATCTGCTGAGCCTCAGCGGATGCGCTGGAGACCGTCGACTGCGACGCTTCCTCGACCTGCAGCTGCGGCTTTATTCACAGCAACCGAGTGACCGCACCGCAGCCCTCTATGGCGCCACGGTCTTGCAGATGTGCCAGGCCCCGCTTGGTCTCTGGCATCTCCACGGATCGATGCAAAGCCTCAGCGAGCAGCTGGCCACTGCCCTGGAACGCGATGGTGGGCATGTGCTTCTGCGCCATCGCGCGCTGAAACTGGACCGCGACGACGGACAACCTGGATGGTCGGTCAGGGTTGAAGCGCCTCAGAAAGTGCAGCGATGCCTGCGTGCCAGCGAAATCATCTGCAGCCTTCCACCCCAGTGCCTGCCAGAGCTGATTCCAGACCATGAACAGATGCCCGACCAGTACCGCAAGCACCTCAACAGCTTGAAGGCGCCGAGCGGAGCGCTTGTGTTCTACGGCGCTGTCGAACGGCATCAGCTGCCGGATGACTGCCCCGGACATCTTCAGCGTGACGGCAACTCTCCCGGCTCACTCTTCTTGTCGATCAGCCGCGATGGTGATGGCCGAGCCCCGAAGGGCCAGGCCACCGTGATCGCCAGTGTCTTCACCTCACCGGAGGGTTGGCAGGATATGGATGAGAAGGCTTACCAGCAGCGCAAACGAGAGCTTCAGGATTCAATTCGACAGGACGTCAATGCTGCTCTGAATCTGCCGGATGAGGCCTGGCTGCATCAGGAACTGGCAACACCGAGAGGATTCGCCCACTGGACCGGTCGACCGAATGGCGTTGTGGGTGGTCTCGGTCAGAGCCCAGGTCGCTTCGGGCCCTTCGGACTGGCCAGCCGCACTCCCATTCCCCAGCTGTGGCTGTGCGGTGATTCGATTCATCCCGGAGAGGGCACCGCTGGCGTCAGCCTGTCGGCACTGATGGCATGCAGGCAGTTAATGGCTGCGCGAGGCCTGAACATCAGGCTTGCGGCATAGCTGGATCAGAAGGGGGCTCCAGGAAACCGGGACGCAATGCACGGGTCTTTTCCAACTCCTGCTCCAGTTGAGCCCAGTGGCCGTTGAGGATTGCCTCCTCCAGCTGCTCGAGGCTCCATCGATAGGCGGCAAGAGACTTCAGCAATGCGGGGCTATTGCGGCAGGCCATCGCCGTTCCCAGCGCTGGATTACCGCCACCGACTCTGGTTGTATCCGCGAAACCGCTGGAGGCCAGTTGACGGGCAAGATCACGCACACGTGGGTCTCGCTCCTCCCCGAGCACGCGCAGCAGTGCTGCGCTCACCATCACGGGCAGATGCGAGATCAGGGCAACAGCCTGATCATGAATGAGCGGATCCGCACTGATCCAGTGTGCCCCAAGCGAGCAAGCCAGGGCTCTCACCTGCTTCACGGCTTCAGGGGCTGTCTCAGCTTCCGGCGTTCCAACCCAGGCACGTCCTCTGAACAGTCCGCGGCAACCCGACTCCACCCCTGACTCGGCAGTCCCTGCCATCGGATGAGACGCCACGAAGCGGGGATGAAGGTCTCTCCAGACATCGAGGACGGCTCCCTTCACCGACCCCACGTCCGTGACGACGGCTTCTGACGGCAGGGCTTTGAGCAGCGCATCTTGCGGCTGCAGCAAGGCCTCCAGCGGCAACGCCAGCACGACAAGATCGCAGCCCTCGAGGCAGGCAGGGTCGCAGCTGACAGCATCGACCAGCCCCCGCTGAAGAGCACGCTCCGCTGTGCTGTCTCGATGCACAAGGCCCTGAACGCTGACCCCAAGAGCACGCAGATCAAGGCCGATCGAGCCACCGATCAGGCCAAGACCCACAACACCGACCCTGCTGAAACCAGCCAATTCTGCGATCCGCTCCTGATCCATCACCGCCGCGCGCATCCAGCCCATGTTGCTTGACCCATGCAGGGATCGGAACAGCTCAGCCTGAACCGATGAACGTCCCAGCGCTCCTTAGGCTTCTCAAATGCTGGAAGTCCAGGCCCATCAGCAGCTCAAGCAACTGCTCAGGGGAGAAGCAGGACAATGGGAGCACCAACTGACCCTGAGTCGGCTGGTGGGCCGAAGCCTGCGACGACAGGATCGAACAAGAATCCAACTCTCCGCGGGCAGCAGCGACCGCTGGTGGCTGGCCCTGCTGGTGCCCCTCAGCCTGCGCAGCGATCACACCGTGCTGGTTCTCGAGCCGACACAACACCAGCGGCTGCTGCATGTTGAACGGCCACGTCTGCTGGAGAGCGGATTAAGGCTGGGCTGCTGGACAGGCTTTGATCCCCCGCCCGGAGACCAGATCTGGCTGTTGACACCACAACAGCTTCTGGATGTCTATCGCAGCGGACAACTCCGTTCAGACGACCATCTGGTGATTCCGGAGGCGGAGTGGCTGCCAGACCGTCTTCGGCGAGCCATGACCGTGAAGATCGACTCCCATCACTGGGAGGAGCTGCGAGCAGCATTTCCCTCCGCCGGAGAGGGTTTGCTCGATCTGCACGAACGCCTGAGCCGCCAGCTTGTCGCCCCTGGAGGCGGAACGAACCGCGACCTCGCCATGCCCGAGAGCGCTCTGACCATGGTGTGCGATCTGCTGCAGTTGCTCGGACCAACACCACAACCGTGGTGCCAGCTGATCTCCATGGACCGAGCGTCATGGGCCAGCTGGGCTCGCGTGAATCCAAACACCCTTCAGTGGAGCTGGCAGTTGCAACCGCTGGAACCACTGATCACGCTGGAATCACTCTTCCTGAACCATCCCTGGACACTGATCCATGGAGATGGTGGCTGTCGTCGTCATGGCGACGAGCCGAACAGCGACAGCGAGGAGCTGCGCATTGATCTGCGCGATGCCCCGCGAGGAGAAACGCTGCCGATCTATCTGCCCAGACGTCAGCCATTGCCGAACACGGAAATTTTCGCCGGACATCTTCTGGAACAGAGCCGACGCCTGATCCTGGGCCGATCTGGCTTGACCGGCGTGCTGGTTGATGATCCACGTATGCGTCAGCGTCTCTGCAGCGAACTCGCGGCGGAGTTCGGCAGCAGAGTCACTCTGGAAATCACGGCACCGGAGTCAAACGGAGTGATCTGCTGCAGCTGGAGCTGGTGGTTGAGCCATCAGCATCTGCTGCCTGAACCGGAACAGCTGATTGCAGCCATGCTGCCGATCGCCAGCCTGGAGGACCCACTCACCGCAGCCCGAGTGGAGTCGCTGAAGCGACAGGGGCGTGATTGGTTTCGCACGCTTCTGCTCCCGGAAGCACTGGCGACCCTGATCCCTGCCATTGCCTCTCTGAGACGCAGCGGCGGTCGCCTGGCCATCCTCGACGGCAGGGTCCGCGGACGCAGCTGGGGAGAGCAGGTGCTGCGAGCCCTTGAACCCTGGGACTCGTTGCAGAGACTTCGTCCAGACTGACATTCACTTCTAGGCTGATCAACAGCTTGTGAGGCCTGGGATGGGAGAAGCACGACGCCGTGCCAGTCAGGGACTGCCACCTCGCCAGCGCAAACCAGACCCCAAGGATGCTGAGCGGTTTATCGCCTGGTTACCGCTGACTCGCGCCCAGGCCACGCAATTCGTGTCGATCACCACACGAGGCGCCTGGATCGGAATCGCAGCCCTGGTGCTGTTCTGGGTGGTGGTGCGCTTCATCGGCCCTGCCGCCGGATTCTGGACACTGGCCGACAGCCCTTAAAACCGGGAAAGCACACCAGGCACCCTGAATTCGGAAGAAAACCTTTAGGCTCATTTGAACCTGGATGGTGTTCTTCGTGTTCCTCAGACTTTCCGAGCAGTACCGCTCGGTCGTCCACGATCTGGTGATGAGTCTGCAGGCTCTGGCAGCAAATCTAAGGAAACAGGGCATCACCGCAACCTGCTATGTCTGCGATGACGGTCAGGACGGAAGCGGAGCCTCATTCATGGCCGAACTGGGCGAGCAGCACATGGTGCGCTTTCTGGTCTCTGACTTCGGGATCAGCTGGGTCGAATCCCGCAATGGGCGCGAACTGGTGAAATTTGAAGGCGCAGAAGCCATTCAGGAGCTTCAACGCATCGCCGGCAATCTGCAGAGAAGCCGCAGTGAATGCAGCTCCTCACAGATGCAGCAGGGATGATCAGGCTGCGTCCTTCGACGGGGCCGCAACTTCAGCGGACTTGGCGAGAGGCTTGGCAGCAGCCGAACGTGCCGCAGCCGCGAGAGGACGCATGGAATTGGACGACACTTCCGAACCTTCCGTCAGCTTCTGCCGCACCAACACTTCAATGGCATCCTTGGCCTCCGGATTTTGCTCCAGCCAACCAATGGTGTTGTCACGACCCTGACCGATGTTGTCGCCCTCATAGCTGTACCAGGCACCCTTGCGAGTGACCACACCCGTCTCCTCAGCCAGATCAAGCAGACAACCCAGCGTGCTGATCCCCCGACCGAAGAGAATGTCGAATTCCGCGATGCGGAAAGGGGGAGCCACCTTGTTCTTGGCCACCTTCACCTTGGCGCGGATGCCGTACTCCTCGGTACCGCGCTTCAGCGTTTGAATACGGCGGATATCAAGCCGCACTGAGGCATAGAACTTGAGGGCGTTACCACCGGTGGTGGTTTCTGGATTGCCATAGGTGACGCCGATCTTGAGACGCAGCTGATTGAGGAAAATCACCGTGCAACCGGACTTGCCGATGTTGCCGGTGATCTTGCGCATCGCCTGGCTCATCAGGCGGGCCTGACTGCCCACCGCAAGGTCTCCCATCTCACCCTCGATCTCGGCACGGGGCGTGAGAGCGGCGACGGAATCAACCACCACGATGTCGACAGCCGCGGAACGGACCAGCTGATCCACAATCTCCAGCGCCATCTCGCCTGTATCCGGCTGCGATACCAGCAGATTTTCCACATCCACTCCCAGTGACGCGGCATAAACCGGGTCGAGAGCATGCTCGGCATCCACAAAGGCTGCGACGCCTCCATTGCGCTGAACCTCGGCAATGGCATGCAAGGTCAACGTGGTCTTACCAGAACTTTCGGGCCCATAGACCTCAACGACACGTCCCTTGGGATATCCACCACCCAAAGCGAGATCAAGAGTGAGGGCTCCGGTGGAGATTGTTTCCACCCTCATTCGGGATGCGTCTCCAAGACGCATGATCGATCCCTTGCCGAAGTTGCGCTCGATCTGACCGAGCACGAGATTGAGCGCTTTATCGCGCTCACCTGGGCGGACATCTCCACCGGGGGACTGGGAGGCTTTCACATCGGCTGGCATGGCTGAAACAGTTAAAGAGCAGAAGAACGCCGCAGGCAGCTGATCGGGACGGCGGATGAACCGACGCCTCGGTGGGATTCAGAGACCGGACAGATCATCCAGTGCCCCAATCCAGGCCATCCGTCTCACGTAGTACAGATGTACGTTATCGAATCAGGGCCAGTCCGCCAAGGGGGCTGCGAACTGCTCTGGTCGCAGCAGGCGAATGGCACCGGAGAGATCAGTGAAATCAGCAGGTCTCAGGTATCCCCAGCTGACCAGCCAGCAGGGCAGGGATTCAAGACCTGGGGTGGCACGAACGGTTTCCAGAGTGGGGCGACGGTCCTCAACAAAACCGCTCAAGGTCCAGTCGCAGGCGAGGCGGCGCAGCACCTCAGGCTTCGATCCCGACTCATGGCCATCCAGCCGTTCAGGTTTGAGCCCCATCGAGGCGAGCAGCTCGGCAGTGAAATCACGTGCCTTTGTGGTCAGCACCGCCCAGGCCATGTTCTCTTCCGAAAAAGCATTCAAACGTTCAGGCACGCCCGGATAGGGCTGATGCAGAGCCAGCCAGGCATCACGATCGGTCCGCACCGCATCGGCCCGCACCGCCTCCAGCGCTTGCTGCAGCAATGCAGGAGTCCAGCTGAAACGTTTCAGTGCAGCTGTGCAATACGCCGCGTAATCATGCACAAACTCCTGGACCCCGAGCTGCTCGAGAGGGCCGCATTGCTCAGAGATCAATGCCGCGATCAGCACCATCTCCCAACCGTGATGAATCCAGGGCCTGAGCTGCCTGAACTGTGGCGGTGTGGACTCAGGAAGATCGATAGCAGGATGCAGACGCAGGCAGGCACGACGAGCACTCCACCAGTACTCATTCATCCCATCCACAATCACGCCGTCAAAATCAAAGACCAGCAGACTGGGGGAAAGCACCGAAGTTCAAAAAAAACTGGGCCGCTAGGATTCGAACCTAGGAATGGCGAGACCAAAACCCGCTGCCTTACCGCTTGGCGACGGCCCATTGACTCCAGTGATGAGACTCCCTACGGAGGTCAACTCTGGGGTTCAAACAGTTACTCACAATGGAGTGACCTTCGTCAATGCATCGGGGCCACTAGATCGTTGATCATGGGGGGAAAACCCTGAGCCGGCGTTGGTCACTGGATCCATAGACATCGCTCTTGAGGCTGTAACGCGCCACAAGATCCGCCTGCATCTGGAGGACGTTCTCATTGCGGGGCAAGAGTTCAACCGGACGACCCTGCGGCATCACAATCTGCTCCACCGCAAGACGACATTCCTCAAGAGCAGCCAGGGCGTCATCTCGGTCAGGCTCGTCTGATGACGCCTCAGGCTCGTGATTCTTCCTCGGCAGGGTCTGGCGGTTGAGCAGGCGCTCAAGAGCTCGCTCAACCTGGGCCAGAGAGTCCGACTTGATCACAAGAATCGGCACCCCGGCCTCCCTTGCCTGTCGGCGCAGCTCGGGCTGGCGTCCCAACCCTTGACGCACGCTCAGCAGCACATCAGCACACGCCAGATCGTCAACGGCACTGACGGGCCAGCCATGGCAGCGGACAGCCTCTTCAAGTCGCTGCCGACTGAGTCCACAGCAGAGCACCTGCAGCTTCACCTTGCGCAAGGCCACATCAGCGGGGGACTTTTCGGAACGACTGTTGCTGGGACCGGAACGCCTGGGGTCGGGCAATGGAACAACGGCCAGGGCAGGCCGACGCTGAGGAGGCTGCGGCACTGATGGTTCGGGATCGACCAGCCTGACGCCTCCATCCGCCATCAGCTCACGCTCCTGAGGCCTGGGACTTTGTCCACGCAGCAACAGATCCACCGTGCGCCCAACATCATCGTGAACGGCCCAGCGATGACGGCTGTGCATCTCCACAGCGAGCGGGAATGTGGGTTCAGCGGCACGCTCCAGAACCGTTTTCTGGGTTCGGCGACGGCGAGCCTCATCGTCACCCAGGGTGACGGACTCAATCCCGCCCACCAGATCGCAGAGCGTTGGATTCTTGATCAGATTGGCAAGAGCATTGCCGTGGGCGGTGGCCACGAGCATCACGCCCCGCTCTGCGATTGTTCGTGCCGCCTGAGCTTCCAGCTCTGTGCCGATCTCATCAATCACGATGACCTCAGGCATGTGATTTTCGACCGCCTCGATCATCACCTGATGCTGGAGTTCAGGCTTGGACACCTGCATACGCCTGGCACGACCAATCGCTGGATGTGGAATATCTCCGTCACCGGCAATTTCATTGCTGGTGTCGATCACAACGACCCGTTTGTGCAGATCATCTGCCAGAACACGGGCAATTTCCCTTAAGGCTGTGGTCTTGCCCACACCGGGGCGCCCCATCAGCAGGAGTGACTCACCGCTGTCGAGCAGATCACGAACGATGGCGACTGTTCCGAAAACGGCACGTCCCACACGACAGGTGAGGCCCACCACATCACCTCTCCGATTACGGACGGCACTGATGCGATGCAGGGTTCGCTCGATGCCGGCACGGTTATCGGCGCCGAATTGGCCGATCCTGCCCACCATCTCAACAAGATCCTGGCGCTCGAGGCAGCCCTCGCCGAGTTCTACCGAGCGACCTGGATAACGCGCCTCAGGAATCCGACCGAGATCGAGCACGACCTCAAGCAGCTGATCACGACGGTCAGCAGGCGCAAGAGCTTCCTGAACTGCAGTTGGCAACAGCGCGAGCAGCCGCTGCAGATCATCGGTGATGCGCTCAGTACCCATGGCCCAGGCTCCCAGTGCTCATCAGGAGCTGAACGCCTTCTAGCAGGACTGAGTCCCCAATCGGGACAGTCAGGGGCGTGAAAGCCAGGGGGTTACAAGATCACGGGCCAGCGCCAGGGCCTGCTCCCAGCCAAAAGGCCAGTCACGCAATGTGGTCCGGCGGCATTCCGCCTCCTGCAGAAGCGGTTGCACAATCGAACGGGCCATGCCACCGAAGGCAACGCCGGCAGGACCACTGGAACGCGGCAGCCCCAGGCCCTCCAGCAAACCAATTGTCGCGCCGTTGGTGCCTCCCGCCAGCTGCAACGGCCCGGGAGGTGCGCTGGTCCGGACCTGCTGCCAGAGACGCAGAGCCGCGCGGGCCGTGCCTGCACCGACATCGCCACTCATCGGACGTCCATCCAGCTGCCAGAGAGGACGAAACCCGCGCTTTCGCAAAGCCTCGTGGCGCCCCCAGAGCTCCGTAACCAGATCCGCTGCGCGCAGTCCATGCCCCTCCAGTCCGCAGCTCACCGCAAGCCTGCGCAACGAAACTGAGGACGCAACAACCTGATCAAGCGTGCGTTCAAATTCCTCGAAACGATCCGGCGCGGTGTGCACCTCAAGCGCATCGGGTTGCAGCTCTGCGAGCAGAGGGGAAAGGTTATCGAGCCCCACCCGATGATCGGAGGTTTCAATCAGTCCAAGCGGACAAGCCGGCAAACAGCGCCCACAGCCATAACAACGGCTTGGGTCGACACCCGGACCGGCGTGAATGGCATCAGCCGGACAAACTCGCTCGCAGGGCCGGGGACAATCCGGCGGGCAGCGGGAAGGGTCAAAGACAGCCTTGCGGAAATGGGCATCGCGACCATCGCTGACGCTGACCATCAACCAGGGAGCATGACCGGTGCGTTCACGGGCCCAGCTGAGACCCGTTCGAGCAGCATTCACAACAGCCGCATCGGCTGCCACATCAACACACTGAACACCCGCAACCGCATAGAGCGCGCAGAGATCAGCCACCGCAGCCAGGTCCTGATTGCTGGCCCCACAGATCAACTTGACCCAACGCCCCTCGCCAAGGGCATCGTCACCGGCCATCAATGGTCCGGTGACCGGCAGAAGACAGGCGATCAGGCTCCCAGCAGCCGTGTCATCGGCTGCCAGCGGAGGCTGCGGGCACCACCCATTTCCACAACCACCTTCAAACGCGGCTCACGCCGACAAAGATCACACAGGGAAAGCAACTCAGATCGAGACAACACCTGCCCCTCGATCAACCAGAGAACAACAGGTTTATTACCCAGCAACATCTCTCCGAGCTGGGGCATGACCTCCTGCACCTCACCAACTGCCGCGCCACGTCCGACACTTTGATGTCCGAGATGTGGAGGGCGCACGCCATGTTTCTGAAAGAGGAACACTTCAGGATCTCCGAGACCTCGTGCCGAGGTGATATGGGTGCGGTAACCGGCAGCACGCAGACGCCTCAGCAGGCGAGTCTCTGCGCCGCCTTCAAGCGGAGCATGGACTGCCATGACACCGGCGGTTTCCAGTTCACGGCGGAAACCCCGACCTGAAAGCAGCAACGGCATGAAATCAGTCCAGATGAACCGAGTCTGGCAGCTGATCAGGGATGAATGGAAGCCGGAAGGCAGTGCTGTATGGTTTTCGTTTGCTCTGCCGATCTGTGCCCGTCCGCTAGCCGGGCCTCCAGTTCCAGGAGCAGGTCCGGCGTGTGCGCCGGATCTTCAGGCCAGTGCAATTCTGCGATTTCATTCGTTGCATTGCCGGGAAACTACCGACCCCCGGTCGATCAAGTCCCAGCCAGCTGATTCGCTCGCTAGCCCCAATCCGAATTGCCCCAGCGGTTTCCGTTGATGCTTTCGGCCATGACTGCGTCATCTCAATCAGCGCCCTTCAGGCCACGGCTCAAGCAGCGTCAAGTTGCAACAGCTGAGGTTGTCCACGCTGGCGTCATTACCTCCCATGTCCATCGGCATCCTTGGGAAGAAACTGGGTATGTCCCAGTTCTTCGACGAGCAAGGCAAAGCCGTCCCGGTCACCTTGATCGAGGCGGGGCCTTGCCGGATCACCCAACTCAAGACCACTGAAACTGACGGCTATGAAGCCGTACAGATCGGCTTTGGCGAAACACGCGAAAAGCTGATCAACAAGCCCGCCAAGGGTCACCTCGCTAAATCCGGCGAAGGGATCCTCCGCCACCTGCGTGAATATCGCGTCGACGACCTCAAGGGTCTCGAGCTGGGTGGAGCCGTCACCGTGGGTGATTTTGAAGCAGGCCAGAAGGTCGACGTCAGCGGCGACACCATGGGTCGTGGCTTCGCCGGTTATCAGAAGCGTCATGGCTTCAGCCGAGGTCCGATGACCCACGGCTCGAAGAACCATCGTGAGCCCGGTTCAACCGGTGCCGGCACCACACCTGGTCGGATCTATCCCGGCAAGCGGATGGCTGGTCGCTACGGCGGCAAGAAAATCACCACGCGGGCTCTCACCATTCTCAAGGTGGACAGTGAGCGGAACCTGCTTGTGGTCAAGGGCTCTGTTCCTGGCAAGCCTGGATCGCTTTTGAACATCCGGCCCGCCAATCGCGTGGGTTCCAAGCCCGCCAAAGGAGGTAAGTGATGGCCAATTGTGTTGTTCGTGACTGGCAGGGCAAGGAAGCCGGCAAGGCCTCCCTGGACCTGAAGGTGGCCAAGGAAACCACCGCCGTCGACCTGATGCACCGAGCAGTGCTGCGCCAGCAGGCCCACAGCCGTCAGGGAACCGCAAGCACCCTCACCCGTGCGGAAGTACGAGGTGGAGGTCGCAAGCCTTACAAACAGAAAGGGACCGGTCGTGCCCGTCAGGGATCGATCCGTACGCCTCTGCGTCCAGGCGGCGGCATCGTGTTTGGTCCAAAGCCCCGCAGCTACAACCTTGCGATGAATCGCAAGGAGCGTCGTCTGGCCCTGCGCACCGCGCTGATGGCCCGCATCGACGACGTGATTGTGGTGAAGGACTTCGGAGCAGCCCTCGAAGCGCCAAAAACTCGTGAAGTCGTTGACGCACTCGGGCGCCTCGGAGTTGCTGCCGACGCCAAGGTGTTGATCGTGCTCAGCACCCCCAGTGAGGTTGTGCGGCGTTCCGTACGCAACCTCGAGAAGGTGAAGCTGATCACGGCTGACCAGCTCAACGTCTTCGATCTGCTCAACGCCAATTCACTGGTCTTGGGCGAAGAGGCAGTCGCAACCATCCAGGAGGTCTACGGAGATGACTGAGCGCTTCACAGGACGCCTGGCGGATGTGATCCGCAGGCCCCTGATCACTGAAAAAGCCACCCGAGCGCTGGAATTCAACCAGTACACCTTCGAGGTGGATCACAGAGCTGCCAAGCCCGACATCAAAGCCGCTGTTGAGCAGCTGTTTGATGTCAAGGTCACCGGCGTGAGCACCATGAACCCTCCCCGCCGCAGTCGTCGGGTCGGCAAATTTGCCGGCAAGCGCTCGCAGGTGAAGAAGGCTGTGGTGCGCCTCGCTGAGGGCAACTCCATCCAACTCTTCCCTGAGTCCTGAGGGGTCTGAAACGTCATGGCAATCCGTACCTTCCGCCCCTACACACCCGGTACCCGCACCCGGGTCGTCACCGACTTCAGTGAAGTCACCGGCCGCAAGCCGGAGCGTTCGCTTGTGGTGTCCAAGCACCGCCGCAAGGGACGCAACAACCGCGGTGTGATCACCTGTCGCCATCGTGGCGGTGGCCACAAGCGGCAATATCGCATCGTCGATTTCCGACGCAACAAGCATGGCGTCCCCGCCAAGGTGGCCGCCATTCACTACGACCCGCACCGCAATGCGCGGCTCGCCCTTCTCTTCTACACCGATGGTGAGAAGCGATACATCCTCGCGCCAGCCGGGGTCAGCATCGGTCAGACCGTGGTGTCAGGGCCTGAATCTCCCATCGAGATCGGCAACGCCATGCCGCTCTCTGACATTCCGCTCGGTTCCAGCGTTCACTGTGTCGAGCTTTACGCCGGGCGCGGTGGACAAATGGTCCGAACGGCCGGAGCCAGCGCTCAGGTGATGGCCAAGGAGGGCGATTACGTCGCTCTGAAGCTGCCATCCACTGAGGTTCGCCTGGTGCGCCGCGAGTGCTACGCCACCATCGGCGAAGTCGGCAACTCGGAGATCCGTAACACCAGCCTGGGCAAGGCAGGGCGCCGGCGCTGGCTCGGACGCCGACCTCAGGTTCGAGGCAGTGTGATGAACCCCTGCGACCACCCCCATGGTGGTGGTGAGGGCCGAGCTCCGATCGGCCGCTCCGGTCCCGTAACCCCGTGGGGCAAGCCTGCGCTGGGGCTCAAGACCCGCAAGCGCAACAAGCCGAGTAACAAGTTCGTCCTCCGCAAACGTCGCAAGACGTCCAAGCGGAGCCGTGGCGGACGCGACTCATGATGCTGCTCACCATTCTGTCGTTCGCTTAATCCGCCATGGGACGTTCACTTAAAAAAGGCCCCTTCATTGCCGACAGCCTGCTTCGCAAGGTTGAAAAGCAAAACGCCGCCGATGACAAGTCGGTGATCAAAACGTGGTCGAGGGCTTCCACGATCCTGCCGATGATGATCGGCCACACAATCGCGGTTCACAACGGCCGCACCCACGTGCCGGTCTTCGTGACCGAACAGATGGTGGGCCACAAGCTTGGCGAATTCGCCCCCACCCGCACCTTCAAAGGCCACATCAAAGACAAGAAAGGAGGCCGCTGAGACCATGACAACGTCATCCCCAACGGCAACTACCGCCCAAGCCCACGGTCGCTTCATACGCGGCTCCGTGTCCAAGGTCCGGCGGGTGCTCGATCAGATCCGCGGTCGCAGTTATCGCGATGCGCTGATCATGCTCGAGTTCATGCCGTACCGCTCCACGGGTCCCATCACCAAGGTTCTGCGTTCTGCAGTGGCCAATGCCGAGCACAACCTCGGACTTGACCCTTCAACCCTGGTGATCTCCCAGGCCAGCGCAGACATGGGTCCATCCATGAAGCGCTACCGACCCCGCGCTCAAGGTCGCGCTTTCGCGATCAAAAAGCAGACCTGCCACATCAGCATTGCTGTGGCAGCCCAGACCGACTCCTGACCCCCGAGCACCCCAACTGATGGGACACAAAATCCATCCAACCGGCTTACGCCTGGGGATCACCCAGGAGCACCGGTCACGCTGGTACGCACCCAGCAAGAGTTATCCGAGCCTCCTTCAGGAGGACGATCGGATTCGCAAGTTCATCCACAAGAAATACGGCTCAGCCGGTATCAGTGATGTGCTGATCGCCCGCAAGGCCGATCAGCTGGAAGTTGAGCTGAAAACCGCACGTCCCGGCGTTTTGGTTGGACGCCAGGGCAGCGGCATCGAAGAGCTGCGCTCCGGCATCCAGAAAACCGTCGGTGATCTGAACCGTCAGGTTCGGATCAATGTGGTCGAAGTCGAGCGTGTCGACGCCGATGCTTTCCTGCTTGCCGAATACATCGCTCAGCAACTTGAGAAGCGTGTGGCGTTCCGTCGCACGATCCGCATGGCCGTGCAGCGGGCACAGCGAGCTGGCGTTCTGGGCCTGAAAATCCAGGTTTCAGGCCGTCTCAATGGTGCTGAGATCGCTCGCACCGAGTGGACGCGAGAAGGTCGGGTGCCTCTGCACACCCTTCGCGCTGACATCGACTACGCCACCAAGGTCGCCAGTACCACCTACGGGGTACTCGGCATCAAGGTCTGGGTGTTTAAGGGCGAAGTGCTGGGTGATGAAGCCCAGCAACAGCTGCCTGTGGGGGCAACCCCGCGGCGTCGGGCCGGTCGCAGGCCCCAACAGTTCGAAGACCGCTCCAACGAGGGTTGAACAGGAGGCCTGAACCATGCTGAGTCCAAAACGCGTCAAATTCCGTAAGCAGCAACGCGGCCGCATGCGCGGTGTTGCCACTCGTGGCAACACCATCGCCTTCGGTCAGTTCGCTCTGCAGGCACAGGAGTGTGGCTGGATCACCTCCCGCCAGATCGAGGCCAGTCGTCGTGCCATGACCCGCTACGTCAAGCGTGGCGGCAAAATCTGGATCAGGATTTTCCCTGACAAGCCGGTCACCATGCGCGCTGCCGAAACCCGAATGGGTTCAGGTAAGGGCAACCCGGAATTCTGGGTGGCGGTGATCAAGCCGGGCAGGATCCTGTTCGAGATGGGTGGTAACGAAATCACCCCCGAAATCGCCAAGGAAGCCATGCGCCTCGCGCAGTACAAGCTTCCTGTGAAGACCAAGTTCATCACTCTCGATGAACAGGAGCAGACATCCGGTGCGCAAGCTCCGGCTGCTGCTGCCGCCACCGTGGAGTCCTGACCATGGCCCGTCCCAATGCCTCCGAACTGCGTCAGCTCTCCGACGCAGAACTCACAGAGCAAATCGCCGGTCTCCGTCGAGAGCTGTTCGATCTGCGCTTCCAGCAAGCCACCAGGCAGCTGGCCAACACCCACCGCTTCAAGCAGAGCCGCACCAAGCTGGCCCAACTGCTGACGGTGCAGAAGGAGCGCCTGAGCTCCACCGCCTCCTGATCCTTCGCTTCATACCCATGGCACTCAAGGAAAGGGTCGGCACCGTCGTCAGCGACAAGATGGACAAAACGGTGGTGGTTGCGGTGGAAAACCGCTTTCCCCACCCCATCTACCAGAAGACGGTCAGCCGTACCACCCGCTACAAAGCTCACGACGAGAACAACACTGTTCGCGTTGGTGACCGTGTTCGCATCACCGAGACCCGTCCGCTCAGCCGTCACAAGCGCTGGGCCATCGCAGAGGTGCTCAGCCACAGCCCGAAGGCTGAGGAGGTCAACAAATGATTCAGCAGGAATCCTTTCTCACCGTTGCTGACAACAGCGGCGCCAAGCGCATCCAGTGCATCCGCGTACTGGGAAGCAACCGTCGCTACGCCCATGTCGGCGACGTGATCGTGGCCACCGTCAAGGACGCCATGCCCAACATGGGCGTGAAAAAGTCCGATGTGATCAAGGCCGTGGTTGTCCGCACCAAAGCCACACTTCGTCGTGACACCGGCAACTCCATCCGGTTTGACGACAACGCAGCCGTCATCATTAACGACGACAAAAACCCCAAGGGCACTCGTGTCTTTGGACCTGTGGCCCGCGAACTGCGCGACCGGAACTTCACCAAAATCGTCTCCCTCGCTCCGGAGGTGATCTGAGATGGCTACCGCAACACCGAAATCCGCCGCAGCGAAGCGCATCAAGATGCGTCTGCGCAAAGGCGACACCGTTCAGGTGATCACCGGCAAGGACAAGGGCAAGACCGGAGAGGTCTTGCGCACCCTGCCCAATGAAAACCGCGTGATCGTGGAGGGCATCAATATGCGCACCCGCCACGTCAAACCCACCCAGGAGGGTGAAAGCGGTCGGATCGTCACTGAAGAGGCTTCACTGCATGCCTCCAACGTGATGATCTACTCCACAGACAAGAAGGTGACCAGCCGAGTCGAGCTGATCACTGAGAAGGACGGCAGCAAAAAGCGCCGCCTCAAGAAAACCGGCGAGGTGATCGACTGATCACCCCGATCCGCCTTCTGACCAAGTCCAGAAGTCCCATTCCCCAGCCATGTCACTGAAACAGCGCTACAGGGAGACCATTCAGCCCAAATTGCTGAAAGATCTCAGTCTCTCCAACGTCCATGAAGTCCCCAAGGTGGTCAAAGTCACCGTGAACCGAGGACTTGGCGAAGCTGCCGCGAATGCCAAGGCCCTTGAGGCCTCGGTGAACGAACTTGCTCAGATCACCGGCCAGAAAGTGGTGGTGACCCGAGCCAAGAAAGCCATTGCGAGCTTCAAGATCCGCGAGGGCATGCCGATCGGCTGTGCCGTGACTCTGCGCGGTGATCGCATGTACGCCTTTCTCGAGCGGCTGATCAACCTGGCACTGCCCCGCATCCGTGACTTCCGTGGCGTCAGCCCCAAAAGCTTCGACGGACGTGGCAATTACACCCTGGGGGTGAGAGAGCAGATCATCTTCCCTGAGATCTCCTTCGACAAGATCGACGCCATCAGGGGCATGGACATCACCATCGTGACCACTGCCCGTTCGGATGAAGAGGGCCGCTCCCTCCTCCGCGAGATGGGAATGCCGTTCCGCAGCAACTGAGCCCTCCTCGGAAACCACTATGGCCAATCACGACCCTATTTCCGACATGCTCACCCGCATTCGCAATGCGAGTGAGAAACGTCACCAGAGCACGAAAGTACCTGCCTCCCGCATGTCTCGCAGCATCGCCAAAGTGCTGCAGCAGGAAGGCTTCATCGCCGAGATCAGCGAGGAAGGCGAGGGAGTTCACACCAACCTGGTGCTTGAACTGAAGTACAGCGGCAAGAACCGCCAACCCACCATCCGCTCCATGCAGCGGGTGAGCAAGCCTGGTCTGCGCATCTACAAGAACACCCGCGGCCTTCCCAAGGTCCTCGGCGGACTGGGGGTGGCGATCATCTCCACCTCCAAGGGTGTCATGAGCGACCGCGATGCCCGAAAGCAGGGCGTGGGCGGTGAAGTGCTCTGCTACGTCCTTTGATCTGGAGCCAAAACCATGTCACGTATCGGTAAAGCCCCCATCCCCATTCCTGAGAAGGTGACCGTGAGCCTCAACGGCCTCGCTGTCACCGTGAAGGGACCGAAGGGAGAACTCAAACGCACACTGCCTGAGGGCGTGAGCATCGATCAGGTGGAGAACACCATCGTGTTGTCCCCCACCAGCAGCAAGCGCACCTCCCGTGAACGCCATGGCCTGTGCCGCGCTCTCGTCAACAACATGATTGTTGGCGTCGAAAGCGGTTTCAGCAAAAGCCTGGAAATCATCGGAGTTGGCTCCAGGGCTCAGGTGAAAGGCACCACCCTGGTCGTCTCCGCCGGTTACAGCCACCCCGTCGAGGTTGCAGCTCCTGACGGCATCACCTTCAAAGTTGAGAACAACACCAAGGTGACGGTGTCCGGGATCGACAAGGAATTGGTCGGTAATGAAGCCGCCAAAATTCGCTCCATCCGTCCGCCAGAGCCCTACAAGGGCAAAGGGATCCGGTACGAGGGCGAATGGATCCTCCGCAAGGCAGGCAAGTCGGGCAAAAAGTAATCCACTACTAGACGCCGTTCTTCTTTACCCACCATGTCGACCCTCTCCCGTAAACAACAGACCCAGAAGCGTCATAGACGCCTGCGTCGTCACCTCAGCGGCACCGCCGGCAAACCCCGCCTGGCTGTGTTCCGCTCTAACAGCCACATCTATGCGCAGGTCATTGACGATGACGCCCAGAGCACACTCTGCTCAGCATCGACCGTTGACAAGGACCTGCGCACTAGCCTCAAGGCCAACGGCAACGACTGCAATGCTTCGGTAGCCGTCGGTGAACTGGTGGCCAAACGCGCCCTTGCCAAGGGCATCCAACAGGTGGTCTTCGATCGCGGCGGCAACCTGTATCACGGCCGGGTGAAAGCCCTTGCCGACGCCGCCCGGGAAGCGGGCCTTCAGTTCTGATCCTGCTCTCAACATGACCGATTCCAACCCCCAGACCAATCCCAACGACGTGCCCTCGGCGGCCGATGTTCCTGCTGCAGCTGAAGGCCAGCAGCAGCAGGAGCAACGCCGTGGAGGAGGTCGCGACCGCGGTGATCGCCGTGGCGGACGCCGTGGTGACCGACGCAACCAGGAGCGTGACTCCGAGTGGCAAGAGCGGGTTGTCCAAATCCGCCGTGTGTCCAAAACCGTGAAAGGCGGCAAGAAGATGAGCTTCCGGGCCATTGTTGTTGTCGGAAACGAGCGCGGTCAGGTCGGCGTCGGCGTCGGCAAGGCCGGTGATGTGATCGGTGCAGTCCGCAAAGGTGTTGCTGACGGCAAGAAGCATCTCGTCAAAGTGCCTCTGACACGTCACAACTCCATTCCGACCCTGTCCAACGGTCGCGATGGCGCAGCCAACGTGTTGATTCGCCCTGCAGCCCCCGGTACCGGGGTCATTGCAGGAGGCTCCATTCGCACAGTTCTCGAGCTTGCCGGCATTAAAAACGTGCTGGCCAAGCGACTGGGCAGCAAGACTCCTCTGAACAACGCCCGGGCTGCCATGGTGGCTCTCGATAGTCTCCGCACACACAAGGAGACCGCCAAGGAACGGGGGATCTCCCTCGAGCAGATCTATTCCTGATTCCCCATGACTCTCCGACTTGATTCCCTAAAGCCCAACAAAGGTGCCCGACGCCGCAAACTGCGCAAGGGTCGCGGCATCGCCGCTGGCCAGGGTGCGAGCTGCGGCTTCGGCATGCGCGGCCAGAAATCCCGTTCCGGACGGCCCACCCGCCCCGGTTTCGAGGGTGGCCAGATGCCTCTTTACAGGCGCGTGCCCAAGCTGAAGCACTTCACATTGGTGAATCCCAAACACTTCACCGTTGTGAATGTCTCAGCACTCAATGAGCTCAAGGCCGGCAGCACCGTCAACCTCGACTCACTGGTCAAGGATGGTGTTGTCACCAGCCCCAAGCACCCGCTGAAAATCCTCGGCAACGGGGAACTCAAGGCCAAGCTCACGGTTCAGGCCGCCGCTTTCACGGCATCAGCACGAACCAAAATCGAAGCGGCCGGTGGCACCTGCGAACTGTTGGACTGAGATCCGTCGATCGACTTCTACAGATCTAACGTCTGAGCCGTCCGCCGGATTGACATCCGCGGACGGCTTTGCTGCATCAAGCTCAATCATCCAATCTCTGTTCCATGCTCGTCAGTCGGGGACGAAATCCCAGCGCCACTGAAGTCATCACCCAGCTGGTTCAAAACCCTGAGCTGCGAGGCAGGGTTCTCACCACTCTGGGGCTGTTGATGCTGGTGCGTCTCGGCATCTACATCCCGATGCCAGGCATTGACCGTGTCGCTTTTGAGCAATTCATCCAACAGGGTGGCCAGCTGATCGGTTTCCTCGACATCTTCACCGGTGGCGGCATCTCCACTCTGGGCATCTTCGCCCTCGGGATCCTGCCGTTCATCAATGCCTCGATCATCCTTCAGCTGCTCACAGCATCCCTTCCGCAACTGGAGGATCTGCAGAAAAATGAAGGAGAAGCGGGCCGTCGCAAACTGGCTCAGATCACTCGCTACGTCGCACTTGGCTGGGGGTTGATTCAGAGCGTGGTCTTCGCGATGATTCTGCGCCCCTACGCAGTGGAGGGCCTTCCCGTTGGCGTTTTCGTGGTGCAGACAGCCCTGGCGCTGGTCACCGGATCGATGATCGTGATGTGGCTGAGCGAAGTGATCACGGAGCGAGGCATCGGCCAGGGAGCCTCACTGGTGATCTTCCTGAACATCGTGGCCACACTGCCTCAGGCCCTCGGTTCAACCATTGAGAAAGCCCAGACAGGCGATCGCAATGATGTGTTCGGGATCGTGATTCTTGTTCTGGTGTTCCTGGTCACGATCGTGGGGATCATCTTCGTGCAGGAGGGACAGCGCCGGCTTCCGATCGTCAGTGCAAAGAGGCAGGTGGGCGGCGGAGCTGTTTTACCCAATCGCCAGAGCTACCTGCCCCTGAAGCTCAATGCCGGCGGCGTGATGCCGATCATTTTCGCCTCGGCCCTGATTTTTCTGCCGATCACCATTGCCAACTTCAGCCAGAATCCGTTTCTGATCAGAGCAGCCACCGCCCTGAACCCAGGCAGCTCGAATCCATGGCCTTATGCCCTGGTGTTCTTCTCCCTGATTCTTGGCTTCTCCTATTTCTATGCATCCCTGACCTTTAACCCGGTGGACGTCGCCAGCAATCTCAAGCGCGGAGGGGTGGCCATCCCAGGGGTCAGGCCTGGAACGGCAACAGCGAATTACCTCGAAGGGGTGAAAAACAGACTCACCCTGCTGGGTGGTCTTTTCCTCGGCGCCGTCGCCATCATTCCTTCCGCCGTGGAACGGGCCACCAATGTGCAGACCTTCCAGGGCCTCGGCGCCACTTCGCTACTGATCCTGGTGGGTGTTGCCATTGACACTGCTAAGCAGGTCCAGACCTACGTGATCTCCCAGCGCTACGAGGGAATGGTGCGCCAGTAACAAGGCACGGTTCGGGCAGCCGCTCGGAATGAACGCAACCTCGGCAGATCCTCCACACCTTTCATCCCCTCCAACCCAACCACCCGAATCGCCATGAAACAACGTCTTCTGTTCGTGGGCCCGCCCGGTGCCGGGAAGGGCACGCAAGCTGCGCTCCTCTGCGAAAACCATGGACTTCGGCACTTGTCCACCGGCGATCTGCTCAGGGCTGAGGTGGCCGCAGGCAGCGACCTCGGCAAGGAAGCGAAAGCCGTGATGAACCGGGGCGAACTGGTCACAGACAGCCTGGTACTGGCCATCGTCAAAGCGCAACTGTCTGCTCTCAATGGCCAGGGCTGGCTGATGGATGGCTTTCCACGCAACGTGGCGCAGGCCGAGGCACTGGCGCCGCTACTCCAGGAACTCAATCAAGCGATTGAAAGCGTCGTGTTGCTGGAGCTTGATGACTCCGTTCTGATCGAGCGACTGCTCGGTCGCGGTCGAGCAGACGACAACGAGCAGGTGATCCGCAACCGTCTTGAGGTCTACAAACAGCAGACAGCTCCGCTGATCGATCACTACAGCAGTCAGAACCTGTTGGTCAGAGTGCAGGCCAACGGCAGTGTTGAAGCCATTGCTGAGCGAATTGAAAAGGTTGTTGCTTGACCCTCTGTGGTACGGTAGCTGTTTGCAACAATGGAGAGCTTCGCCCCATGAAGGTGCGTTCCTCGGTTAAAAAAATCAGCCCTGACGATCAAATCGTCAAGCGCAGAGGTCGCATCTACGTGATCAACAAGAAGCGCCCTCGCAACAAGCAACGCCAGGGCTGAAGTCTCGGTCTGCCGTCTCAAGGCGGGGGTCCTTTCCCTGCACCCTGAATTGAAGACTTCCCAGGCATAGGAAGTCATTGTCCACCTCGATTAATTGCTCAGTGGCACGGATTGCTGGTGTCGACATTCCCCGCGACAAGCGGATCGAAGTCGCCCTCACCTACATCTACGGAATTGGCCCGACACGGGCCAGAACCATCCTTTCCAAGACCGGTGTCAATCCCGACATCAGGGTGAAGGATCTCGAAGACGGTGATGTGCAGAAACTGCGCGGTGCCACCGAGACCTTCACGATTGAGGGTGACCTGCGCAGGCAGGAGGGGATGGCCCTCAAGCGCCTCCAGGACATCGGCTGCGTGCGCGGTCGTCGCCATCGCATGAGCCTCCCGGTGCGCGGACAACGAACCCGCACCAATGCGCGAACCCGTCGCGGAGCTCGCAAGACCGTGGCCGGCAAGAAGAAATAAGCCGCTTCGGCCCATCGGATCCTTCAGTTCCTTAAGCCCCCTCCATCTCCAGGCCCATGGCCAAAACAGTCAAGAAATCAGGTCCCAAGAAGGCCAAACGCAACGTTCCCAATGGCGTTGCCCATATCCAAAGCACCTTCAACAACACGATCGTTTCGATCACCGATACCACTGGAGAAGTCATCTCCTGGTCCTCGGCAGGTGCCAGCGGCTTCAAGGGTGCTCGCAAAGGCACCCCATTTGCTGCGCAGACCGCAGCCGAAGCAGCAGCCCGCAGAGCTCTTGAGCAGGGCATGCGCCAGATCGAAGTGCTTGTTCGTGGTCCCGGCTCAGGCCGTGAAACCGCGATCAGGGCCTTGCAGGTTGCCGGCCTTGAAATCACTCTGATCCGCGACGTCACACCCTTGCCTCACAACGGCTGTCGCCGTGCCAAGCGTCGGCGCGTCTGAGCCAACGCGTCCCCGTTCAGGTCCCTCTCTCCCCCGCCTCAGACCGTGTTGCAATACCAGATCGACCGTATCGAGCATCAGATCGCTGACGATCGCTCCCAAACCGGTGTGTTTCTCATCGGCCCCCTCGAGCGGGGCCAGGCCACAACCCTGGGCAATTCCCTGCGGCGTGTGCTCATGGGCAACCTTGAAGGCACCGCTGTCACAGCAGTCCGGATTGCCGGCGTCAACCACGAGTACGCGACCATCCCCGGAGTTCGGGAGGACGTGCTGGACATTCTGCTGAACTGCAAACAGATCACGGTCAACAGCCGCACCAATGAGCTGGAGATCGGTCGTCTTGTCATTGCTGGCCCTGCCACGGTGAAAGCCCGGGATCTGCAGTTCTCCTCCCAGGTCCAGGTTGTGGATGGTGAACGCGTGATCGCCACGGTGAGCGATGGCTACAGCCTCGAGCTCGAGGTTCATGTGGAACGCGGTGTGGGCTATCGCCCCGTCGACCGTCACAACGAAGACACCAGTGCGATTGATCTTCTCCAGATCGATTCCGTGTTCATGCCCGTGCACCGGGTGAACTTCACCATTGACGAGACGGCAGTTGCTGAGGGTGGTTCCGCCCGAGAGCGCCTGCGCATGGAAGTGGTGACCGATGGTTCGATCACACCTGACGATGCCATCGCTCAGTCCGCTAACCAACTGATCGAGCTCTTCCAACCTCTTGCCACCGTCACCATGGTGGAAGAAGTTCAGGCAGAACCTGAACCCACAGCCGAAGCTCAGATTCCTCTCGAAGAATTGAATCTGTCGGTGCGCGCCTATAACTGCCTGAAGCGCGCTCAGGTCAATTCCGTCTCCGATCTGATGGGCTTCAGCTACGAGGATCTGCTGGAGATCAAGAACTTCGGTTCCAAGTCGGCTGATGAGGTGATTGAAGCGCTTGAAAGGATCGGCATCCAGATCCCCCAGAGCCGCACCAGCGTCTGACTCTTACCTTCCTCCTTACTCCAGCCCCTCCAGAACCATGCGTCACCAATGTCGAGTTCCCCAGCTGGGACGTCCCGCTGACCAACGCAAAGCCATGCTTCGCGGCCTCACAACACAGCTGATCCGCGAAGGTCGCGTCACCACCACCAAAGCCCGTGCCAAGGCACTGCGTGACGAAACCGAACGGATGATCACTCTTGCCAAAGAGGGCAGCCTTGCCTCCCGGCGCAGGGTTCTGGGGTACGTGTACGACAAGCAGCTTGTGCATGCCCTGTTCGAGAAAGCTCCCGATCGCTACAGCGACCGCAAGGGCGGCTATACCCGCATCACCCGCACCGTGCGTCGTCGCGGAGACAATGCCGAGATGGCAATCATCGAACTGGTCTGAGGTTCGGCGTCAGCATCACGCAAATCACCATCCCAAACCCCTCGGCTGATTCTGTCGGCATCCGCATTAAACGGATTGCTCTCAGTCTTCAGTACGAGGGGTCTTCCTTTTGTGGATGGCAACGTCAACCCAACGGCACCAGCGTGCAATCGGTGCTCGACGATGCCATCTCAGAGCTCGATCCCCATCGACCGATACAGACCGTGGCTGCAGGGCGAACGGATGCTGGCGTCCATGCCTCTGGTCAGGTGGTGCATTTCGACAGCTGCGGCCCCATACCAGCCAGGCGCTGGGCGCCGGCTCTCAATGGCCGCTTGCCCTCGTCGATCAGGGTGCGAGAAGCGGTGGAACGTCCACTTGAATGGCACGCCTGCTACTCCGCCAGCTACCGGCGCTACCGCTACACCCTCTACAACGGTCGAAGGCCAAACCTGTTTCTTGCCCCCTGGAGCTGGCATCGCTACCAGACAAGGCTGGATGAACAGGCGATGGAACAGGCTCTTCATGGCCTGCTGGGAAGTCACGACTTCGCAGCGTTCCAACGCGCAGGAAGCCGACGATCCCACTCGCGCACAACGATCCAGGACGTGTCCATCCAGCGGCATGGAGACTTGATTCACTTTGAAATTCAGGCCAGCGGTTTTCTGTATGGAATGGTGCGTCTGCTGACGGGTCAGCTCGTGGCTGTGGGAGAGCACCGACTGACCCCGGATCACTTTGAACGCCGTTGGAGAGAACGTCGCCGCGGTGAAGTGAAAGACGGAGCACCGGCGCAGGGACTATGTCTGCTGCGCGCTGGTTATCCGGAAACAATCTTCAGCAAGGGCGGCTGGTACGATTGTCAACCGACGTTTTTTCTGGCCTCAGAGGACCCGCCACCGGAGCCTCCACCATGGCCAATCAGTTCCTGAGCGGTCGCTTCCCCTCAACTGACTCGATCAGTGAGGGAACCACCGACAGGTAAAGTCGATCTTTGAGCTCTGAACAGCACGCCACGGCGTGGCTGAAGCTCCCTGCCCAGCTTCGTCGCTCGCGACGGGGCATAACCGAACCGGCATGCCGGCGCGATGAACAAGACCTCCGTCCCTTCCATCGATTCAATCGACCGCCAGTGGTATCTGGTGGACGCTGAGAATCAAACTCTCGGTCGCCTGGCGACCGAGGTGGCTTCCGTGCTCCGCGGCAAGAACAAAGCCAGCTACACCCCTCACCTCGACACCGGCGATTTTGTCGTTGTCGTCAATGCCGAAAAGGTGAAGGTCAGTGGCAGCAAGCCGCAACAGAAGCTGTACCGCCGTCATTCCGGACGCCCCGGAGGCATGAAGGTGGAGACCTTCGCTCATCTCCAGGAGCGCCTTCCTGAGCGAATTGTGGAAAAAGCCATCAAGGGCATGCTTCCCCACAACGCCCTGGGTCGCCAGATGTTCCGCAAACTGAAGGTGTACAAGGGTGCCGATCATCCGCATTCCGCCCAGCAGCCTCAGCCCCTGCAGCTCGATCCCGCCGCTTCCGCCAAATGAGCACGTCCAATTCCGTCGTCTATTGGGGTACCGGTCGCCGTAAGACCTCCGTCGCCCGCGTTCGCCTGATCCCCGGCAACGGCACGATCACCATCAACGGTCGTCCTGGAGACAACTATCTCAATTACAACCCTGCCTACATCGCTGCCGTCAAGGCGCCATTGCAGACGCTGGGTCTGACCACTGAATACGACGTGCTCGTCAACGTGAGAGGTGGTGGGCTCACCGGACAGGCTGATGCCATCAAGCAGGGTGCCGCCAGAGCTCTGTGCGAGCTCTCCTCCGATAATCGCAAGCCTCTCAAAACCGAAGGTCACCTCAGTCGTGACCCACGGGCCAAGGAGCGTCGCAAGTACGGCCTCAAGAAAGCCCGCAAAGCTCCCCAGTTCTCCAAGCGCTGATCCCTGTCATGCCCAAGCCCGACATTCATCCCACCTGGTACCCCGACGCCAAGGTGATCTGCAACGGAGAAGTGGTGATGACCACAGGCTCCACGCAGCCCGAAATCCATGTGGACGTCTGGAGTGGTAACCATCCCTTCTTCACTGGCACCCAGAAGATTCTCGACACCGAAGGGCGCGTGGACCGCTTCATGCGCAAGTACGGCATGGGCAGCACCGCCAGTGTCAACGAAGACAAGGAATCCCCCGCCAAGGACGAGAAGAAGGCTGAAGCCTGATGCGCTCTGCAATCGACGCACAAGCGATCGATCTCCACGACTTTTGCCCCCGAATGCAGACACTGCTCTGCCTTCGGGGCTTTTTTCTGAAAGGGCAGAACCGCCAGATCCTTTCCCGACCGTGCTTCTGAGGCCATGGACTCCTCAACTCTGATCAGCCGTCTCGAGGCCGCGACCAGCAGTTTCCACAATCTGGAACGCCAACTTGCTGACCCCGATGTGGCCTCGGATCCGGAGCGCCTGCAGTCCGTGGCCAAAGAACGCTCTCGCCTTGAACCTCTGGTCGTTGACTACACAAGCCTGCAGAGCGTTCTCCATGAACGGGATCAGGCGAGGACGCTGCTGCGTGAAAGCCGCGGCGACGCCGAGATGGAAGAACTGGCGCAGCTGGAGCTGCAAGCTCTGGAGCAACGTCATGACGAGCTGATCCAGCGGCTGACGCTTGCACTGCTGCCCCAGGATCCGCGCGATCAACGCAGCGTGATGCTCGAAATCAGAGCTGGTGCGGGCGGCGATGAAGCCTCACTCTGGGCAGGAGACCTTGCCCGAATGTATGAGCGATTCAGCAGCAGACGCGGTTGGACGGTCCAGCCCGTGAGCGCCAGCGAAGCCGACCTTGGCGGTTACAAGGAACTGATTCTTTCCGTCAAAGGTGATGCCGTCTTCAGCGAATTGAAATTTGAAGCCGGTGTTCATCGCGTGCAGCGTGTCCCGGCCACCGAATCCCAGGGCCGTGTGCATACATCCACCGCAACGGTGGCTGTCATGCCGGAAGCAGATCCCGTAGAAGTTCAGATCGAACCCGGAGATCTTGAGATCAGCACGGCGCGATCGGGGGGAGCCGGTGGTCAGAACGTGAACAAAGTGGAAACAGCCGTGGACCTGCTGCACAAACCGAGCGGCATCCGTGTGTTCTGCACGCAGCAACGCTCTCAGCTGCAGAACCGTGAAAGGGCCATGGAGATCCTGCGAGCCAAGCTTTACGAGCGCCAGCTCGCAGAAGCGAATGAACGGGAGAGTTCAGCCCGACGCTCCCAGGTGGGCACGGGCGACCGCAGCGAAAAAATCCGCACCTACAACGCCAAAGACAACAGGGTCACCGATCATCGCCTGGGTAGGAATTTCAGTCTTGAATCTGTTCTTCAGGGACAGATGGAGGATGTGATCGGTGCTTGTGTCGCCGAGGAACAGCGCAGCAAACTGGAGCAACTCAGCCAACAGACCGACGATTGATCCGAATGGGTCAGACGCCAATAACGTATTTGGCCCACTCGCTGTGGCGACCTGAATCAATCTGACGAACGGCCTCGAAGCTGAGACTGCTGAGGGGACGTCGCGGAACCCGTTTGAGAGGCATATCCGCTTCTGAAGGAGTGCGGCTGGCCTTGCGGACATTGCAACTCGTACAGGCCGTCGTCACGTTGTCCCAGGCATCCGTTCCACCACGGCTGCGGGGGATCACATGGTCGATCGACAGGAGTTCGCGGCTGCCGCAGTACTGACAGGTGTGATTGTCCCGCTGAAACACGTTGCGGCGCGTCATCGGAACCTGGCGAAAAGGCACTCGTACGAACTGACGCAGACGGATGACTGTCGGCAGATGCATGTCACTGCGAACAAGATGCTTTGAATCGTGTTCGAGACTCTCGGCTTTCCCCTTGATCATCATCACGACGGCTCGACGCCAGGTGGTGATGTTCAACGGCTCGTAGGACGCATTGAGAACGAGAACCTGGCCCATGCCAGCTCCCTGATTACACGGCATGCTATCTGGGTCACAAGGGCAGCCTTGTGACCTTCACTACCCAGTCCCGATGCCCGACCTGTCCGCCGATCGCAACAGTCCCTCCGGCATTGAGATGGCTGCTGGAGCTGATCCGCGACAGCGAGCCTGGATGGAGGTGTCGGCCTCTGCTGTTGAACACAACGCCAGAGCGTTGAGACGTTTGCTGGCAACAAACTGCGCCCTAATGGCGGTCGTCAAGGCTGATGGCTACGGCCATGGGGCCGAAACAGTTGCCCGGGCAGCCATCTGCGGAGGAGCGACAAGCCTTGGAGTCGCTACCCTGCAGGAGGGAATCGAACTGCGTCGTGCAGCACTGGAGCTGCCGGTGCTGGTGCTGGGCAATCTCACCCAACCAGAGGAACTGCGCGCCTGCCTGCACTGGCAGCTGATGCCCACGCTGAGCAGCATGCGCGAGGCACTGCTCTGTCAGAACCTTGCCAATGGCAGTGGCCGTCAGTTCACAGTCCAGCTCAAGCTCGACACCGGCATGACTCGGCTCGGCTGCGACTGGCAGGACGGGGAACGCCTGACCGAGGCGATCCTGCAGCTCGATCAATTGAATCTGGGAGGGGTCTACAGCCATCTCGCTCTGGCCGATGGCGAACTTGAAGGCCATGCCGAACGGATCACTCGCCAACAGCAGGAACGTTTCGAGGCCGTTACGCGCAAGCACCGACAGCAGGGTTTACAGCGACATCTGGCCAATTCGGCAGGCACCCTGCGGGACCCGTCACTGCATCACGATCAGGTGCGAGTGGGATTGGCTCTCTACGGCCATGCCCCCAGTGCCCATCTGGAGAAGAGCCTGGATCTTCAGCCGGCGATGACCGTGAAAGCTCGAGTCAGCCTGATCCGTGAGGTCGCAGCAGGTGTGGGGGTGAGCTACGGGCACCGCTTCGTCACCAGTCGTCCCAGTCGGCTGGCCGTGATCGGTATCGGCTACGCCGATGGGGTCAGCCGCTGCCTGTCCGGGCAAATCCACGCCCTGCATCGCGGTCAAACCCTTCCTCAGGTTGGTGCCATCACAATGGATCAACTGATGCTGGATGTCACTGACCATCCCGATCTTGAGAGCGGTGATGTCGTCACGCTGCTTGGACGGGATGGTCAGCAGGTGATCCGCCCTCAGGACTGGGCGGAACTGTCGGGCTCCATCCCCTGGGAAGTGTTGTGCGGCTTCAAGCACCGCCTGCCGCGACTGGTGGTCTGAACGGTCACCCTCTTGATAGGGTGGTCGTGCCGCTGGAGAGGTGGCTGAGTGGTTGAAAGCGGCTCCCTGCTAAGGAGTTACAGGAGGCAACTTCTGTCGAGGGTTCGAATCCCTCCCTCTCCGTATCAGACCATATTCATTTGGTCTCAAGAAACTTCAAACCCTTGATGCCACAGCTGGTTTCAGGGGTTTTTTGTATCAGGAATTCTCTTCGGATCCCACTAAATCCCGATTCGGCGTTATGGGATTTACAACTCCGTGCTGGAAAAAAGAGTGGGTTGTTAATTCCGTGAGATACCTCTCTCCGACTCGGAACTGAAGGCGCTGAAGGCAGATGCCAACCGAAAGGTGATGTCTGCTGGAGATTTCCTCTACGTAGTTGTCGAGTCCGTTGGAAAGGGTGGGGGCAATCACCTCAACCGCTGCTCAGGGCACGTTCAATCGGTCATGGCACTCAAATTCCTGCGCATAAACTTCTTGAAGGCAGGAAGGAGCCCTTGTTCTCGAACGCTTTTCTTGACGAGAACATAAACATCCTGATTGCCTCCCCACCAGATTCCCTGTTTGTATTCGCTTAAATGCATGCCTGGGAGTTGGCTAATGATTTTCATGGAAAAGCTTGGGTGCGCGCAAGCTGTGCCATATTCTTTCTTCTCTAAATCGTCTTGTTCGGACTCGGGATAGAAGTAAAATCGAAGTCCTTTATCGATGAATTTTTCACTTACGGCAACGCGTGAGGATGGACCGTGAGTGGTAAATATCAAGAGTCCACCTTCATTGAGAAGATTGCAAAGCGATTGCAGCCAGAAGAGCCAGCTTTGGCTGGGTATATGCGAGAAGAAGGACAACGCAACAACTACATCAAAGGTTTTGTTGATTGCGAGCTTCTTGGGGTCATAGCTGGAAGCATGGCATTTCAGCTGCAGATATTGACTGTGAAAGTCAATCGCCTTGGGGTGGATATCACATGCCTCCACGTGCGCCTGCGGAATGACCTGGGAAAAGTGCCGGTTGACCATGCCAAAACCAGAGGCGAAATCCAGGATTGAAAAGTTTTCAACATCGATTGTGGAGATTCCCTGAGGCTGTTGATTACGCAGGATGATCTCTTTAATTCGCGATGCAGATTGCCTGCCATTGTCAAAATAATGCTGGAAGGCTTTTTCGTCGTCTAAGAGACACTGTTGTAAAAATTTCAACAAAAAGTCTTCTTCATGGACAAAAGGGGAAACATGGAATGTTTCGACAATTTTGTCGTGTAGTGATTGAGACATCGATGAGTTTGGATCCAACTTATTGGTCTATTGTCGTTAGAACAATAGACCAGTGTCGATATCGAAAGGCGGGTTGAACATGTCGTCCTTAAGGATCTGAACCGCAGTGTCGACAGAAGATCCACCTTCAATCGTCGTTGCGATGAAAGAGATCAGGTCAGTCTTGTAATTGATTTGTGCTGTCTTGAAGGTCCGCTTGGATGCCTCAAAGGTGGTGTCGCTGATCATCGTGACGAGGGAGCCTTTCGCTTCCTCTCTGTCTGATGTCAACAGGCATTCAGGGCAGCACGGAAACCGTGTTGTGGGAAATTCGGTTTTTTGCATCAAACCTGTCTCAAGCAGAGTCATGCCAGTGCATTTCGGACCACTCCAAATCCCCACCTCTCCGTTGAACTGAAACAGCGAGTCGTTAATCGGCTCCATAGGCCGCGAGTTCCGTCGCCATCCGCGGCAGCAGATGTTCATCGCCAGCACGCTCCTGGCCTTCGCTGAAGACCACCAGCAGACAAGGCGCCTGCCCGTCGATGCACCACCACGCTGCGTCATGGCGGGCCTGACTCATCCACCCGGCTTTACTCCAGAGCTGACTGCCTTCCGGCAAACCCTCACCGAGGAAGCCATCCACTTGATTCTCCGGATCATCCAGTCTGTCTGACTTGCTGAGTGAGCGAGCCAACCGGGTTCGAAGTCTCTGACAGGCCGGTGGTGAAAGCAGGCCATCGGTCATGACCGCCTCGAGAACTCTGGCGACAGCGGCCGTGCAGAGGGCATTGCGATTGTTGTTGTCTTCCCCGTAGAACACGCGCTCGCGTCCATAGGGACCATCTCCCCAAGTTTTCTGGCAGCAATTGACGCGCTCCAGCTCTGGCCAGCCGAAACCATGAAACCAGTCATTCACCAGGCGGCGTTGCTGCTGCCACCGCTCCCATGCAGGGGAGCGCAACGGCGGACCACTGGTGGTGCCGGTGAGCAGATCCACGATCAAGCCCGTGGCGTCGTTGCTGGAGTCAGCCAGCATGTCGAGAAGCGCTCGACGAAGTTCTTCACTGTCTGGGATCAGATCCCGCTGCAACCAGTGCTCGGCGGCCACGGCGTACAACAGCTTCACCACGCTGGCGGGATACAGCAGCTTCTGGTCAGCCCAGGCCGCACCGCTACCGCTGCCGTTGGTTGGCGAAGTGGTGTCGTAACGCACCCAGCTCACCGCAATCTGATCATGCAGGCCAGGACGGCCATCCGCTGCAAGCTGATCGATCAGGTCGATCAGACGTTGCTGCATCGCCGGCTCGGGACGGTAGAACGCCATGGCACTGGCTACTGGCAATGCCGACCCTAGGCACACCGATCGCTCCGGACCTGATCAGCCCAGGGAGCTGCTGGACACTGCTCAGTGGACAGAACGGTTACGCCAAGCCCACGGAGAATGGACTCGCCACCCAGGCCGCTGCGGGGCGAGGCTTCAAGGTCGCCGCACCCTTGCGTCCCGAAGATCACGGGCGTCTGCACGTTGTGCTTCTCGAGGATGGCTATCCCTGCTGGCTGTCCATGGATGCTCTGGCCGGTCAGGCTGTGGCCTGTGAAACCTGGCAACCCTGTCTGCTCTCAAGCTCAGACATCAGCAGCCGGCTGCATGCGGTTCTGGAGTGGCTGAAAGCGGCCGCCGAGCGTGACAACACCTACCTGTGGGGAGGCACCATCGGGCCCGATCTTGACTGTTCCGGCCTTGTGCAGACAGCCTTTGCCAACGCTGGGATCTGGCTGCCCAGAGATGCTTATCAGCAGGAACGGTTCTGCCAGCCTGTAGCGGTGCAGCCGGACAACATCGACGAATTGAGCGCCGGCGATCTGATCTTCTTCGGCACCCCTGAGCGCTGCACCCATGTCGGCATCCATCTGGGAGAGGGGCGCTACATCCACAGCTCGGGGATTGAACACGGCCGCAATGGAATCGGCATCGACAGCCTGAATCCCCAGGATCTCCATCCTGTGGCCAGTCACTACAGAGCTGAACTGCGAGGTGCCGGCAGGGTGATGCGCTGCCATGACGGCAGTACATTGCCTTGACTGCCCCTGTTGATGAGCTCACGGTCTGCCTGAGTTGTGCTCTCAGAATTGGCCCAACAGGTGCCGATTAGGTTGCATTGACATCGATCGGATCCCGATGACGGCTGGGCTGGACCTTTCGGTTGTGGTGCCGCTGTACAACGAAGAGGAAAGCCTGCCTGAGCTGGTGGACCAGCTGCTCAACGCGCTGCGACCCACAGGAGAGCGGTTTGAGCTGGTGCTGGTCAATGACGGTTCAACGGACGACACCGCATCAGTGCTGGAGAGCATCAGCGGCCAAGTGCCTGAGCTGGTGGGTGTTCTGCTGCGCAAGAACTACGGTCAGACCGCTGCCATGGCGGCAGGTTTCGATGTGGCCGAAGGGCAGGTGATCGTGAGCCTCGATGGTGATCTGCAGAACGATCCCGCCGACATCCCCCTGCTGCTCAACAAGTTGCGCGAGGGTTATGACCTGGTGAGCGGTTGGCGTTTTGATCGCCAGGATGCCGAGCTGCAAAGAAAGCTCCCCTCCAGGCTGGCCAACCGCCTGATCGGGAACGTCACCGGAGTTCGTCTGCATGACTACGGCTGTTCTCTCAAGGCCTATGACCGCGATGTGCTTTCCGACATGCGCTTATACGGCGAGCTGCATCGCTTTCTGCCTGCGCTGGCCTTCATCGAAGGAGCACGCATCACCGAAGTGAAGGTGAATCACCGTGCGCGTCAGTACGGAACCAGCAAATACGGCATTGATCGCACCTTTCGAGTGCTGATGGACCTGCTCACGGTGTGGTTCATGAAACGCTTCCTGACCAGGCCGATGTACGTGTTTGGGTTTGGCGGCCTCGTCGCCATCGCAACAAGCCTGGTGGCAAGCGCCTACTTGCTGGTGATCAAGCTGACAGGAGAAGACATCGGTAACAGGCCACTGCTCACCATGGCGGTCGTGCTCGGCCTGGCCGGGATCCAGCTGTTCTGTTTCGGACTGTTGGGAGAACTGCTGATCAGGACCTATCACGAGAGCCAGGGGCGCCCGATTTATCGCATCCGGGCAATGTTGCGAGGGGGACGGGCCAGCTGAACCGGAGACGGTCGGGTTGCTCCACGATGTCGCTCAATTGCTGATGCAGCGGCTTCGACAACCAGACTGTCAGCATCACGCAGTCCGCGCCTCAGCAGCGGCAGAACGGACCGATGCCCCCATTGACCGGCCACCCTCACGGCCTCAAGTCTCTGGTCGGGGTTGCCTTGATCCATCGTCTCGCGTAAACGGCGCTCAAGCGAAATCCGCTCGGCGCTGCTGACCGGAGGCGCAAACGGGGCCGAATCCAAGGCGTCAGCAACAGACCCTGCCTGATTCTCATCATCTTTCTGCGGCAATGAAGCCTGCACCAGCCCCAGCTGAGCTCTGTTGATGGCTGCCACAGATGTCGCATCAGTGCTGCGCAACAACGTTTTTCCAGGCCGTCGGCCAAGACCCCAGAGCACGACCACGAGTACAAGGGCTGCACCGCCTGCAAGCAGCTGATTCATGGGTTCAAAGCGGCGGAGGCCGAATGGATTGAACTTTTATGTCACCGACCGGATCGGTCGAAGACCACTAGAAAGGCAGTCTTTACAGTAACCGCAGACATTTGGGTCGCTGCCATGACTGGAGATTTCGTCGCTTCCTGGATGCCTTCGGTTTTCATTCCATTGGCTGGGGTTCTGGGTCCAGCTGTCGTGATGGTTCTGATGTTCAACCTGATCGAATCCACTGCTGACTGATCGCTCTCAGGCTCCGGCCAACGATCAAGCGCACCGCCCACCCACCGCTTTCCAATCCATGTCTGTTTCCCCCGTAGCCGATCCAACGGTTGGCAACCTCGCCACCCCGGTGAACAGCAACTACTTCACCAAGGCGTTTCTTAACGCGCTACCGATCTATCGACCTTCTCTTTCGCCGAATAGACGCGGCCTGGAGATTGGCATGACCCATGGGTATTTGCTGTATGGCCCGTTCGCCGTCTGTGGTCCTCTCCGAAACAGCGATTACGCATCAACGGCAGGACTGCTCGCCTCCATCGGATTGGTGTCGATCCTGACTGTGTGTCTGTCGATCTACGGCACCGCTGGCAACGGACCCAAGGTGCAACCGGCTGACGCCACCATCAACAATCCACCGTCAGACCTCTTCACCAAGGAAGGCTGGTCTGAATTTGCCAGTGGCTTCTGGCTGGGTGGTTGCGGAGGAGCGGCTTTTGCATGGTTCCTGGTCAGCGCAACTCCATTGCTCTATCTGGCCAAGATCGCTGGTGGTGTAGCGCCAGCCGGCTGATCCACTCACTCCAAGTTTCAACGAGGCAGTTTCAGACCACTGTTGGAGATGCCCTGGATGACGTCATCAATGACTCATTCGGGGCTTTCTGCTGCCAGGATCTGGGCCCTTACTGAGCGGTCGCCGACTTGCGGTCCATCTCCCAGCCATTTCTGAGACGGCCCGTCTTCACCATCGTCTGCAGCTTGTTGGTGCTGCTGGCTGGGGTGGTGTCTCTGGTGGGCCTCGGCCTTGAAGACTTGCCTCAACTGGCACCCACCCGCGTGAGCGTGAGCGCCAGTTTTCCTGCCGCAGGCCCGGAAGTGGTGGAGCAAAGCGTCACAGCAGTGCTGGAAAAACAGCTCAGTGGCCTGGATGGCCTGGAGAGCATGACCTCCAGCAGCAGGCAGGGCGGAGCCAGCCTCAGCCTGCGCTTCGAGTCAGGCGATCCAGAGCTCAACGCGATCAAGGTTCAGAACGAAGTCAACCTGGCCAGCCGTCGACTGCCCCAGTCAGTGACCAGACAGGGGCTGAATGTGAACCGCTCCACCAATGACCTGCTGCTGGTCCTCGGCTTCAGCGCTCCTCCCGGGATGTATGAGCCGATCTTTATCGGTGGCTGGCTCGACCAACGCCTCAATGAAGGCCTGCGAACCACGCCTGGGGTTGGCGACATCCGTGTGTTCGGCAGTAGCGAGCTCGCCTACCGCCTCTGGTTGGATCCGAGTCTCCTGGAGCAATTCAGTCTGTCCACCAACGACATCACTGCCGCTCTGGCAGAGCAGAACGTTCTTGCCGCAGTGGGAAACCTGGGCGAGGCGCCGGCTCCGGCGGGACAGCTGTTCAGCCTGCCGGTGGATGCCGAAGGGCGTCTGCGCAGCAAGGCCGACTTTGAAGCCATGGTGGTGAAACGCACCAGCAACGGAGGCCTGGTTCGTCTGAAGGATGTAGGTCGCGTTGAGCTGGGCCAACGCAACTACGGCAGCAGCGCGCTCAATCTTCAGGGCGAAAGCTCAGTGGCTGTCGGCATCTTCCAGCGGGATGGATCGAACGCTCTGGAGGTCAGTCGTGCGGTTCGGGAGAGGCTGAAAAGCCTGGAAAGCAGCTTTCCCCCTGGGTTGGACGTGCAGATGATCTTTGATGTGGCCGAAAACGTCCAGGCCAATCTCGATCGCACCAGAGACACCCTCCGGGACGCGGTGCTGCTGGTGCTGGTGGTGCTGGTGCTGTTTCTGGGACGCTGGCGTCTGGCCTTGATTCCTGGCCTGGCGGTGCCTGTGGCGTTGATCGGCAGTCTGGTGGTGGTGCGCCTCAGCGGGTCGAATCTCAACAGCCTGATCCTGTTTGGCCTCGTGCTGGCCACGGGCATCGTTGTCGACGATGCCATCGTTGTCAGCGAAGACATCGCAGGCCGGATCGAACGGGGCGAAGAGCCACAGGGGGCTGCGGAAGATGCGATGGCAGAGCTTGCGGGCGCAGTTTTAGCCACATCTCTGGTTCTGGCTGCTGTCTTTCTGCCTGTTCTGCTGATCCCCGGCTCCATTGGCCGCCTTTATCAACCGATTGCACTGGCCATCAGCGGCGCAATTCTGTTCTCAACGTTCAATGCCCTCACGTTCACTCCGATGGCCTGCGCCCGTGTGCTGGGAAAAGGCGACGGACGATTGCCAGCACCGTTCAGATCGATCAGTCGAAGACTGCGTGCGGGCATGGCCCGGTTGCAACGTCTTTACGCAAGGATGCTGGCGGTCTGGCTGGCACGGGGTAGAACCGTGATCGCGCTGGTGCTGGCAGGACTGATGCTCACCGGCATTGGTCTGGCGACGATCCCCACCTCCTTCATCCCCGACGAAGATCAGGGGGGGGTGCGCGGTTATTTCACGCTGCCGGAAGGGGCAAGCCTGGAACGTACCGAGGCTGTGATGGAACGCATCCGCGAGGTCGTCGCTGAAGAGCCCCTGATCCGCAGCGGCAATTTTTATGCCGGAAGGTCATTCGGACAGAGCGGCGAGGACACCGGGTCTTTCTATCTGCGCCTCTCACCCCTGAAAGAACGCCCAGGGCAGCAGAACAGCAGTCAAGCCGTGAAGCAGCGTCTGAACAGCGAACTGAGACGACGCATCACCGACGCCCAGGTGATTGTGACCACGCCGCCCACAGTGCAGGGTTTCAGCAGCGAATCAGGCCTGCAGATGGAACTGCTGGATGGCAGTGGCGGCCAGCTCAGCCTGCAGGATTTCGAGAATCAGGCCCAGCAGTTCATCCTGGCTGCTCAGAACTCCGGGCAGTTCCAACGCGTGAGCACGCGCTTCGATGCAAACTCACCGCGCTGGAGACTGGAGCTTGACCGCAGCCAGATGGCAGCGCTGGACCTACCGGTGGGTCCGACTCTCAGGGACATCGGAACCGCCATTGGAGGCCGTTTCATCGATGACACCTTTTCAGGGGGGGAAATCCGCAGCATCTACATTCAGCTTGAGGGAACTGACCGCAGCAAGCCTGGAGATCTCACGAGCCTGATGGTGCGCAACCGCAGCGGCGAGCTGGTCTCATTGGCGAACGTTGCGCAACTGAAACGTGATTCAGGAGCGAATCGAATCACCCATTACAACCAGAAGCGATCGATCAGCATCACTGCCATCCCTTCAGATGGATTCAGCAGTGGCCAGGCCATCGATCTCCTCCAGGAGATCAGTAATCGGACCGGAGGCAATAACCTGGGCCTGACCTTCACCGGTCTTGCCAGAGAGGAGACCCGAGCGGAATCCGTGACCTGGGTGCTGTTCGGCCTTGGCGTCACGGTGGTGTATCTGTTGCTGGCGGGCCTCTATGAAAGCTTTGTGGATCCGCTGATCATCCTGCTAACAGTGCCGATGGCACTGCTGGGAGCCTTGATCGGCCTGAAGCTGCGCAGTCTCACGCTCGACGTCTTCGCCCAGATGGGCTTGCTGGTGCTGGTCAGCCTGGCCGCAAAGAATGGAATCCTGATTGTTGAATTCGCCAACCAACGGCTTACCCAGGGCACCGCCCTGATCGATGCCATCGAGGAAGCGGCGATCAACAGAATGAGGCCGATTCTGCTGACAGCGGTGACATCGCTGGCGGGATTTCTGCCATTACTGCTTGCCACCGGAACAGGCTCCGCCAGCCGCATCAGCATCGGCACTGTTGTCTTCAGCGGACTGCTGGTGTCAACGCTGCTCTCGCTGTTCATCGTGCCGGCCACCTATCTGCTGTTCAAACGCTGGAGAGGCGTCGGTCCTGCGATCCTTGAACTGGATGGCTGAGTTCAGCAGGGTTCAAAGCGCTCGTTCACGGCCGGGCCTCCACCTGGCGGAACCATGCACGTCCCTGCAGGAGACGATTCAGCCGCCGATTCCATACTCGCGATAGGCGTGTAAATCTTTGGAGCAAACGTGGGCTGAACTGCAGCTCGCTCAGCGATCTGCTCATCAGCCTCAAGCTGAGCCAGGTCGATTCGCTCTCTTGGCAGGATCTGCATGGTGAGGTTGTAACCGGCCGCGACGCCAACCAGCAGCACCACGAGCTCCAGTTTGGGGGGCAGGGAAGGAAGCGACATCAAGGACTCAACCAATCGGTGATGGACCAGTAGACACGAACGGCGGGGTCAAAACGTGACTGAGATCGGTCGAAACAATGACGCTTTGCATACGAAGTCAGAGTCCAGCGATTTGTAAGGTGTGTGCTCCTTTAAGCGCTGAGACGTCACGGCATGCTGAGCAGCGCAACGAATCGCCAAGCGTCATCGTCCCAGGCTCAGTATTTCTCCTACGGCGAAGCGGCCAACCCAATCCGCAGCGGACTGACCGGCGCCGTTCCCTATCGCTCCTTTTCCCCGGCTTTCTTTTCCCAGAGCGGCAGTGCTGTGATGCCTCTGGATCTGAGCGATGAACTGCAGTGCAGTGGACCTGCCAGCGGCCCATCGTTATGCGCCAACTTCATCCGACTGGATGGCGACAGACTGCGCACTGCCGCTGTGGCAACAAGCCAGTTGTTCTTCGTGGCAGATGGCCAAGGTGACACTGAAGCCTGCGGAGAACACTTCCAGTGGACGAAGGGCGACATGCTCGTTCTGCCCGCCGGAGGAGACGCCATTCACAGCTGCTCTGGCAAAGCGTCTCTCTACTGGGTGCACGACGCGCCACTGCTGCGTTTTCTGGGTGTGACTCCCAATGAAGCCCGTTTTAAGCCAACGTTTTACAGCCATCGCGACAGCCAGGGGCGACTGGCTGAGATCGCAGCCAGCCCCAGCGGCGCCCGTGCCAACCGGGTCAGCGTGCTGCTGGGCAACTCTGCGTTCCCCCAAACAAGAACGGTGAGCCACACCCTTTGGGCCATGCTCGGCATTCTGCCCGCGGGGCAGGAACAGAAGCCCCACCGCCACCAATCGATCGCCCTGGATTTCGCCGTGGATTGCAGGCCAGGTTGCTACACCCTGATTGGCACTGAGCTCGATGATCAGGGAAGAATCCGAAACCCACACAGGGAAGACTGGACAGCTGGTGCCGCTTTCGTGACCCCACCGGGCTACTGGCATTCGCACCACAACGAGTCAGATGAGGATGCCTATGTGCTGCCGATTCAGGACGCAGGACTGCACACCTATCTGCGGACGCTGGACATTCTTTTTAGCGGCTGATGAACGGCTGAATTGTTCTGCACCATTCAGCTTCAGCCAACAAAAAACCCCCGCCAGATGATCTGGACAGGGGTGAATGCAAGATTGCCCTGCAGTGAGGGCAATCAGGATTGATCAGCCGAACTTGCCGGATGTCGATGCAATCAGGAAGGCGGCGTACGTGAGGATGTAGCCGATCGTGAAATGGGCGAGACCCACAACACGAGCCTGAACGATGGACAGAGCCACTGGCTTGTCGCGCCAGCCAACAAGGTTGGCGAGCGGTGTGCGCTGATGAGCCCAGACGATGGTCTCGATCAGCTCCTGCCAGTAACCGCGCCAGGAGATCAGGAACATGAATCCAGTCGCCCAGACGAGGTGGCCGAACAGGAACATCCAGGCCCAGACGGCGAGGTTGTTGCTGCCGAAGGGGTTGTAACCGTTGATCAGCTGGGAGGAATTCAGCCACAGATAGTCTCGGAACCAGCCCATCAGGTAGGTGCTGGACTCATTGAACTGAGCCACGTTGCCCTGCCAGATGGCCAGGTGCTTCCAATGCCAGTAGAAGGTGACCCAACCGATTGTGTTCAGGGCCCAGAAGACCGCCAGATAGAAGGCGTCCCAGGCGGAGATGTCACAAGTACCGCCACGGCCAGGGCCGTCGCAGGGGAAGGAGTAACCGAAGTCCTTCTTGTCAGGCATCAGCTTGGAGCCACGGGCATCCAGAGCGCCTTTGACCAGGATCAGAGTGGTGGTGTGCAGACCCAGAGCGATGGCGTGGTGAACCATGAAGTCACCAGGACCGATCGGCAAGAACACGTCGGTGTTGCCGTTGATGGCATCCATCCAGCCACCCATGTAAGCGGCGTTGGCATTGGCGGCTGCACCAGCGGAGTTGGAGAGCAGCACATCAAAACCGTAGATCGCCTTACCGGATGCGGCTTGAACGAACTGGGCAAAGACTGGCTCAACCAGGATCTGTTTCTCGGGTGTTCCGAACGCCACAACAACGTCGTTGTGAACGTAGAGACCGAGCGTATGGAAACCAAGGAAGAGGGTGATCCAGCTCAGATGGCTGATGATCGCTTCCTTGTGCTCCAGCATCCGAGCAAGAACATTGTCCTTGTTGGCTTCAGGGTCGTAGTCACGGATGAAGAAGATTGCTCCGTGAGCAAAGGCACCGCACATCAGGAAGATGGCGATGTACTGGTGGTGCGTGTACAGAGCAGCCTGTGTCGTGTAGGCCTTGGCGATGAAGGCATACGACGGCATCGCATACATGTGCTGAGCCACCAGTGAGGTGACAACACCCAGCGAAGCAAGAGCCAGGCCAAGCTGCATGTGCAGGCTGTTGTTCAAGGTGTCGTAAAGACCCTTGTGACCGGCACCGAGATCACCAGGAGTGCCCTTGGGAGGATTGTGAGCTTCGAGGATCTCCTTGATGGAGTGACCGATACCGAAGTTGGTCCTGTACATGTGACCAGCGATCACAAACAGGCAGCCAATCGCCAGGTGGTGATGGGCGATGTCAGTGAGCCAGAGGGCTTCAGTCTGAGGATGGAAGCCACCGAGGAAGGTGAGAATCGCCGTACCTGATCCTTCGGTTGTGCCGAAGATCTGGCCCATGGAATCCGGATTCTGTGCATAGACACCCCAGTTGCCGGTGAAGAAAGGTCCAAGACCGGCGGGGTGAGGCATCACGCTCAGAAAGTTGTCCCAGCCGACGTGCTGACCCCGGGATTCGGGGATCGCCACGTGCACCAGGTGACCTGTCCAGGCGATGGAGCTGAAACCGAAGAGGACAGCCAGGTGATGGTTCAGACGTGACTCAGCATTTTTGAACCATGCGAGTGAAGGGCGGAACTTGGGCTGCAGGTGCAGCCAACCGGCGAACAATGCCCAGGCCGACAGGATCATCATGAAGATGGAGCCCTGATACAGCTCGGCGTTCTTCGTCATGCCAATTGTGTAGAACCAGTGGTACAAGCCTGAGTAGGCGATGTTCACTGGCGATGTGGCTCCCGCTTGGGTGAAGGCGGTAATGGCGCCTTGACCAAAATGGGGATCCCAGATTGCGTGAGCAATGGGCTTCACATGCAGAGGGTCGGCGACCCACTGTTCGAAGTTGCCCTGCCAGGCGATATGGAACAGGTTTCCCGAAACCCAGAGACCGATGATTGCGAGATGCCCGAAATGGGTGGAGAAGAGCTTTTGGTAAAGCCTCTCCTCCGTCATTCCGTCATGGCTCTCGAAGTCGTGAGCCGTGGCGATCCCGTACCAGATGCGGCGGGTTGTCGGGTCCTGTGCCAGACCCTGGCTGAACGAAGGAAATTTCGTTGCCATTAGAGGGAAAGTTCAGGAAAGGTCAGCCGCCCACCACAAGGATGTGGGCGTGGAAGAAGGACCACGTGACTGTGATGCCGCCCAGAAGATAGTGAGCAACACCGACAGCACGGCCCTGGATGATGGACAGAGCACGAGGCTGGATGCCAGGAGCCACCTTCAGCTTGTTGTGAGCCCAGACGATGGACTCAATCAGCTCCTGCCAGTAGCCGCGGCCACTGAAGAGGAACATCAGGCTGAAGGCCCAGATGAAGTGACCACCAAGGAACATGATTCCGTAGCCAGCTGTGTTGGAGCCGTAGCTGTTGATCACCTGAACGGCCTGAGCCCACAGGAAATCACGCAACCAACCGTTGATGGTGATGGCGCTGTTGGCGAAATTGCCGTTGGTGAGGTATTGGACTGAACCATCAGGCCTCACGGCACCCCAGACATCGCTCTGCATTTTCCAGGAGAAGTGGAAAATGACAACCGACAGGGAGTTGTACATCCAGAACAGACCCAGGAAGACATGGTCCCAAGCAGACACCTGACAGGTGCCGCCGCGACCAGGGCCATCGCAGGAGAAGCGGAAACCGAGGTTGGCTTTGTCTGGAATCAGGCGGGAATTACGGGCATAGAGAACACCCTTGAGCAGGATTAACACCGTCACGTGAATCGTGAAGGCGTGAATGTGGTGGACCATGAAGTCCGCCGTGCCCAGAGGAATCGGAGCAGCTGCAACCTTGCCGCCAACTGCCACGACCGAACCGTTGAACACCTCACTGACGCCAGCGAGGGCGTTGGGTGCGGTGCTGCCGGCAGCTGCAGCGTGCAGACTCTGAATCCACTGTGCGAAAACAGGTCTGAGCTGAATCGCCGAATCGCTGAACATGTCCTGGGGGCGACCCAGAGCACGCATGGTGTCGTTATGGATGTACAGGCCGAAGCTGTGGAAGCCAAGCCAGATGCACACCCAGTTGAGGTGGCTGATCAGAGCGTCACGGGCCTTGAGCACCCGGTCAAGAACGTTGTCAACGTGCTTGGCAGGGTCGTAATCGCGAATCATCGCGATGGCAGCGTGAGCTGAAGCACCGACGATCAGGAAGCCACCAATCCACATGTGATGGGTGAACAGACCGATCTGAGTCGGATAGTCAATCGACATGTACGGATAAGGAGGCATCGCGTACATGTGCTGGGCAACGATGATGCTCAGGGAGCCGAGCATTGCAAGGTTCAGAGCCAGCTGGGCATGCCAGCTGTTGATCATGAACTCGAACAGGCCGTCATGGCCCTTCGTTGCAGGGAAAAGCAGAGGATCGCCTTTCTGGCCCTCGAGAATCTCCTTGATGGAGTGCCCGATTCCCCAGTTGGTCCGGTACATGTGACCGGCCACGATGAACAGCACCGCGATGGCCAGGTGGTGATGAGCGATATCGGTCATCCACATGCTTCCGGTCACAGGATTGATTCCACCCTTGAAGGTGAGGAAATCGCTGTATGCAGCCCAGTTGCCGTTGAAGAAGGCACCGATACCGGCGCTGAATCCCGGGTAGAGCTGAGCCAGCAGATCCTGATTGAGGAATTCGTGGGGAAGAGGAATGTCTGCCACGGAAGCAATGGTCTTGCCGTTCAACACCAGCGGCTGGCCGGCGTCGATGGCATCCATCAACTTGGTGGTGGGCAGAGACACATGCAGCAGGTGACCGGTCCAGGACAGTGAGCCCAGGCCCAGCAGACCAGCCAGGTGGTGGTTGAGCATCGACTCAACGTTCTGGAACCACTCAAGCTTCGGAGCTGCCTTGTGGTAATGGAAAACGCCTGCATTGAGCATCAGGCCGGCCATCACCAAAGCGCCGATGGCGAGAGACATCAACTGCGTCTCATTGGTGATGCCCCAGGCCCTCCAGACATGGAAGAGACCGGAGGTGATCTGGATGCCTTGGAAGCCGGCACCCATATCGCCGTTGAGGATTTCCTGGCCGAAGACCGACCAAACCACCTGAGCGCTTGGCTTCACATGGGTGGGGTCGGCGAGCCAGCCGGAGAAATTGGAGAAGTGGGCGCCATGGAAAAAGGCACCGCTCAGCCAGATGAAGATCACGGCCAAATGGCCGAAGTGAGCACTAAAGATCTTCCGAGAAACCTCCTCAAGGTCACTCGTGTGGCTGTCGAAATCGTGAGCGTTGGCGTGGAGGTTCCAAACCCAGGTGGTGGTTTTGGGACCTTTCGCGAGGGCTCGGTCGAAATGTCCGGGCTTACCGAACAATTCGAAGGTCGCTGGATTGTCGACCTTCTCGACTTGAGTCTTCGCGGTGCTCCCACGCTCTGGTGGGCTGATGGTCATCGAGTCGTTCCTCGAGGGACGGGATCGAGGTGGTGGGACACCCCTCCGGAAATCCATTGGATCACCGGGGCCCCGGGCGCGGATCAGCAAGCTTCACCGTGACCGGGCGCCAGTGGTATTCAGAGTAATGAACCCTGACTCTCACTGGAGCTAGGGCCCCAAAGAGGGGACCGCTGGCGGCAGCATAGGAGGGGAAGCAGGCATCACACGACAGGGAGTTACAAAGGTTCAATCCGGTCGCGGGCCTGTCCAGACCTGGGGTCTGCATCAGCTCGAGCATCAGCGAGAACACACCGATTAGGCACGTTGAGCAACACAAACAGGCAACACATATCGAACTATTTAATGCAAATCATTCCCAATAGTGCACCCCTTCCGTCGGTGCCCAGAATGAGTCGACTCAAGCTTTGCCCCATGGCGGCATCAGGCCGGACGTACCACCTCCATTACTGGCTTCAGGCTCTGCTTGCCCTGTGGATCATGGTGATTCCCGCCGCAGCCGCTCAGGCCTGGCCCTGGGGAGGAGACGGCTCTGGCGATGCAAACCGCTCCTCAGAGATCATCAGTGTTTCTTCACCTTCCGGTCGACTTCAGGAAGTCAGTCCCCCGGGAGCTGTTCAGCAGCTGCAGGCAGCCCTGAGCAGCCATACGCCCCGACTCAGGCTGATCAGCCCCTCTGATGGCAGTGTGCTGAAGAACGGGGAGGTGCAGCTCTCGTTACGGATCGAGGATTGGCCGCTAGCCGAGGATCCACAACTGGGGCTTGGTGCGCATGTGGCAGTCCAGATCGACGACGGTCCACCACTGCGTTTCAGCCACGCCGACAATGATCAAATTCAGATCACGCTTCCTGCTCTCAGCCCGGGGAGTCATCGCTTGACGGCCTACGCCGCCATGCCCTGGGGTGAAGCTGTGAAATCTCAGGGGGCCAGCCTTCAGTGGCGACTGAATCTCTTGCAGAAGCTTTCAGGAACGCAGCCGGATCAGGATGCTCCCTGGCTTGCAGTGGTCAGCCCCGCCGAACTCGGCAGCGATGATCCCCTGCTGATCGACTGGCTGATCTGGAACGCCCCGCTGCAGAACCTGCGGGAGGGTGATGGCCGCTGGAGGCTGAGGATCAGCGTGGATGGCGACAGTTTTCTTGTTGACCGCCAGGAGGCCCTTTGGCTGAAAGCTGCGGGCAATAGAAACGGAAGCGTGCAGATGGAACTGCTTGATGGTCTTGGTGATCCGATCACACCGGTCTTCAACAATCAACTGCGTGCCACGGTGGCTCTCCCCGGCACCCGTCCGATCTGGATGCAGTCGAGCCTCAGCGATGAACAGATGGCACGCCTGATTGGTGACGCCATTCCCGAGCCGGAACAGCCAGCTGAGAGAGATGCAACCCCGCCACAGACTGCGCTCGACACTGACTCTGAACCTGAAGCGTCCATTCAGGACGATCCTTCAGCGGAGATCCAAACAGCAGAGGGACAAACCGTTGATGGACAAACAATTGTTGGACAAACCTTGGATAAAGACGCAGACGGCGCTGCGGACTTGATGCTTGATCCAAGCCAGCAGCAGATCGACTCCTCTGAGGCAATCAAAGCTGACGATGAGCTGCCTGTGGTGCCTGATCGGGCAGAGGCTGATACAGAAGAGCCGCTGGAGACCAGCAAAGCCGAAAAGGCTGTTCCCGAAGCAGAGATCCGGAAGAGCGAACCAGCAGCCGAGCCAGAAAAGCTGCGGATCACCAGCAGCCTTGGAGGATCAGCCAGGGAGCTGGTGAACGAGGATGGCACCCAGCGCTGATTCACTGAGGCCGCTTGCCCTGAACGCTGTCAACACCACCACCATCCAGCCGATGGGAGCCTCACTTGCATTGGGACTGTCAGTGAGTGCCTGGCCCCTGCTTCAGCAGCTGCGACAGGCCGGCCAGGCTGATCGGATGGGACTGACACCGCTGGCGGCCGCAGCACTTCAGACCCCTCCCAGCGACTTGCTGGTCGCACCGGCTGCGCAACTTCTCACTGACCAATGGCTGCGTGGAGGGCCCACGATCGTGGTCGGAGCCTTGGGTGCAGTCACACGCCTGATCGCTCCTTTGCTGAGCGACAAGCAGAACGACCCAGCCGTGGTTGTGATGGACGCCCGCGGTGCAAAGATCGTGCCCCTGATTGGTGGGCATGCGGCAGGAGCTGAACAGCTTGCCCATGCGCTGGCAGCTGCACTGGGGGGGCAGGTCGTGCTGACCGGTGATGGAGCGAGCCAGCAGCGACTGGCTCTCGACGCCTTCGGTGAAGGCTGGGGATGGGTGCGTGGCGGCACGCCGAAGGACTGGCATGAGCTCATGCTCTCCCAGGCCTCTGGACATCAGATCAACGTTCTTCAACAGACAGGATCAGACCTCTGGCGCAGGAGTGGCGCCGGGCAGGGCTTCGCAGTTGCCGCAGAAAGCGAGCATGGATTGGGGCTCGCCATCGGTCCGCGCACCGATGGGGCTCCGTGTCGCTGGCACCCAGCCACGATCTGGATCGGCATCGGCTGCGAACGCTTGAGCAGCCTTGAACTGATTGAAAGAGCCGTGGATCGTTCTCTTGAATCCGCAGGAATGGCCAAGGAGGCCGTGGCAGGCATCAGCAGCATTGAAGCCAAGGGTGACGAGCCGGCCTTGCTGCAACTCTCTGAGCAGCGTGGTTGGCCTCTGCGGCTGTTCGGCGCGACTGCCCTCGCCGATGTTGCCGTGCCCACACCATCGGAAGTGGTGAAAGCGGAGATGGGCACAGCATCTGTTGCGGAAGCCTCAGCACTGCTGGCCTCAGGAGAAGGAGCACAGCTCTTGCAGGCCAAACAGATCTTCCATGCCGAGGGCGGCGAGAAGGGCGCCGTGACGGTGGCGATCGCAGAGGCTGCCCACGCCCTCGCACCCAGGAAAGGAGAACTGCATCTGATCGGCAGTGGGCCAGGGTCACTGCAACTGCTCACGGCCGATGCCCGCGAAGCGCTCAGCCGCTGCATCCTCTGGGTGGGATATGGCCTTTACCTAGATCTGCTTGAACCGCTGCGTCGCTGTGATCAGGTCCGCTTAGACGGGCAACTCACCCGGGAACGGGATCGCTGCTTACAGGCACTGAATCTGGCCCGCCAGGGCGCCCGTGTTGCTCTGATCTCCTCGGGAGACAGCGGCATCTATGGCATGGCAGGGCTGGCGCTGGAGCTTTGGCTGGACCTGCCTCAGACAGAACGTCCTCAGTTTCAAGTGCATCCCGGTCTCTCCGCACTGCAGCTGGCTGCCGCCAGGGCAGGGGCACCACTGATGCATGACTTCTGCACCATCTCTCTCAGCGACCGCCTCACACCCTGGGAGGTGATCGAACGACGCATCGAGGCAGCTGCCGCCGGAGATTTTGTGGTGGCGCTTTACAACCCACGGTCCAGAGAACGTGACTGGCAGTTGGCAAAGGCCATCGAGATTCTGCTCTGCGCTCGTCCACTGACCACCCCTGTGGTGATGGCTCGCCAGCTCGGTCGCAGCGACGAGCAAGTGAGCATCCACAACCTGGGCAACCTGCGGCCTGAAGACGTGGACATGCTTACGGTGCTGGTAATAGGAAACAGCAGCAGCCGCGTTCAGGACGGCCGCATGGTGACCCCCAGGGGTTACCCAGGTGCCGCTCTGAGCTGATGACGACCTAGTGCAGTCGGGATGACAGGATTCGAACCTGCGGCCCCTTCGTCCCGAACGAAGTGCGCTACCAAGCTGCGCCACATCCCGATGGCCCGACTGTAGAAGATGACCTCAGTTCTGAAACCTGACTGGTTACGCGTCAAAGCCCCTCAGCGGGAACGCATCGGAGCTGTTGCCGACCTGCTTCTTGACCTCAAGCTCAACACGGTCTGCCAGGAAGCGAGCTGTCCAAACATCGGTGAATGCTTCGCCGGGGGAACGGCCACATTTCTGATCATGGGTCCGGGCTGCACGCGCGCCTGTCCCTACTGCGACATTGACTTCGACAAGAGCGTTCGAGCACTGGATCCCACCGAACCGGAGCGTCTTGGTGAAGCGGTGTCAAGGCTGAAGCTGAAGCATGTGGTGATCACCTCGGTGAACCGTGATGACCTCAGCGATGGCGGAGCCAGTCAGTTCGTTGCCTGCATCGAACAGGTGAAACAACGCTCCCCCTTCACCACGATCGAACTGCTGATCCCCGACCTCTGTGGGAACTGGGATGCACTGGCAACGGTGATGAACGCTGCCCCGCATGTGCTCAACCACAACATTGAGACGGTGCCAAGGCTCTACAGAAGAGCCAGACCTCAGGGCAATTACGAACGTTCTCTGGCACTGCTGAAAAGGGTCAGGGATGGATGGCCCAGGTCGTACAGCAAATCCGGTCTGATGGTGGGTCTCGGCGAAAACGATGAAGAGGTGATCGGGGTGCTGCGCGACCTGCGCGACCACCGTGTCGACATTGTCACCATTGGCCAGTACCTCTCTCCAGGCCCGAGACACTTACCGGTGAACCGCTTCGTGACTCCGGAACAGTTCGACAGCTATCGGCGCATTGGGGAAGACGAGCTGGGTTGTCTGCAGGTGGTGAGCAGTCCACTGACGCGCAGCAGCTATCACGCCGGTGAAGTGCAGCGCCTGATGATCAGCCACCCACGCTGATGATTCAGAGCTGATCACCGCCGATCTGAATCCATTCCTGCAACTGCCAGGTCACCAGTCCGGACTGAATCATCGGGTCAGCCTGCACCCAGCGGCGGGCGTCCTCGAAGCTGCAGGCTTCAAAGATCAACAGTCCACCGCCGCCGGGCCGCTTCTCGCCATCCACCAGATATCCGCTGTGGATACGACGTCCACAGTCGCACTGGGACATCACCCATCGGCGATGAGCCTCGAGGTGAGGCCGCTTTTGCTCAATGGGCAGGGCGGCCGTCTCTTGAGTGAACGTTTCGGTCTTGATGAACCAGGGCACGGTGCGAGAGCTCGATCAGGCCGCAACCGCCTGCTTATCGGCCAGCCCCATGGCAGCACGTTCGCTGGGCGGAACCAGAACCTTGAACCGGCTTCTTGCGGCGGACCAGTCAGACAGAAGAGCCACAGCCTTCTCACTGCCGGTAGCAGCGACATGAAGCTCGAGCAGCTCCTTGAGCGTGGACTCCTGCTCAGATGTGCTGACCGGGCACACCTCAACGATCTCCGGGTTCACACGTGGAGTGACCCGGTCGCCTTCATCCAGAAGGAATGTGACGCCGCCGGTCATCCCGGCGCCCACATTGCGTCCGGTGCTGCCGAGCACCACCACTACGCCACCGGTCATGTATTCACAGCAGTGGTCGCCGGCGCCCTCAACAACAGTGCGGGCTCCGCTGTTGCGCACACCGAAGCGCTCCCCGGCGCGCCCATGAGCGAACAGCTCACCACCGGTTGAACCATACAGACAGGTGTTCCCGAGAATCACCTGTTCACCGGGATTCGCTGTGGAATCAGATGGCACAAGCGTGATGCGACCACTGTTCATGCCCTTACCGACATAGTCGTTGGCTTCGCCTTCAAGGCGCACATTCATACCCTGAACCAGAAAAGCACCGAAGCTCTGGCCGGCAGCTCCGCGGAAGGTGAGATCGAGCTGGCCCAGAAAACCACGATTGCCGTAGCGCTGGGCAATCTCGCCGGCCAGACGTGCACAAACGCTCCGGTCGGTGTTGATGATCTCCACTGTGCGACGAATGGATCGCTGACTCTCAATGGCAGCCATCAGCTCGGGATCAGCCAGCAGCTGGTCTTCGAGAATCGGCCCATTGCCATGGGCTTCGGCACTGTGAATCAGCCATGAGCGATCTTCAGAACCACTGATCGGTGCCAGCAGGCTGGAGAGATCCACGCACTTGGTTTTGGCCAGAGACACACCCCTTGGCTTCAGCAGGTCGCTGCGACCAATGAGATCCTCCAGTCGAGCCAGACCAAGCAGACTCATCAGCTGACGGACCTCTTCGGCGACATACCAGAAAAAATTCACGACGTGCTCAGGAACTCCGGTGAAGCGCTGACGCAGGTTCTCCTTCTGCGTCGCCACACCAACCGGGCAGCTGTTGAGGTGACAGACGCGAGCCATCACGCAGCCTTCGGCGATCATGGCGATCGAACCGAAGCCATATTCCTCAGCACCGAGCAGCGCAGCAATCACCACATCCCAGCCGGTCTTGAGACCGCCATCGGCTCTGAGCAGAACTCTTTCGCGAAGGCCGTTTTCGAGCAAAGCGCGATGCACCTCAGTGAGGCCCAGTTCCCAGGGACCGCCAGCGTGCTTGATCGAACTCAGCGGGGAAGCTCCTGTGCCTCCGTCATGGCCAGAGATCTGGATCACGTCCGCGTTGGCTTTGGCCACACCGGCAGCGATAGTGCCGATGCCGATCTCAGCAACCAGCTTGACGCTGACCGGCGCCGAAGGATGCACCTGATGCAGGTCATGGATCAGTTGGGCCAGATCCTCGATCGAATAAATATCGTGATGCGGTGGCGGTGAAATCAAAGCGACTCCAGGCTTGCTGTTGCGCAGCCAGGCAATGTATTTGTCCACCTTCGGGCCTGGAAGCTGTCCTCCTTCACCTGGCTTGGCCCCCTGGGCCACTTTGATTTCCAGCTGTTTACCGCTCCTCAAATATTCAGCCGTCACACAGAAGCGGCCTGAGGCGATCTGCTTGATCGCAGAGCAGGCGGTATCGCCGTTCTGAAGCCCGCCGATGCTGGGGAAGGCGATGGATCTGCCGTCGTCATCCACATCAGTGAGCACCTGAAAGCGAGCAGGATCCTCACCACCCTCACCGCTGTTGCTCTTACCGCCGATGCGGTTCATGGCCACAGCCAGAACCTCGTGGGCTTCACGAGAGAGAGCGCCAAGGCTCATGCCACCGGTACAGAAACGGGTGCAGATGCTTTCAACGCTTTCCACCTGATCCAGGGGCAAGGGCGTCGAGGCGACCTTGAACTCCAGCAGGTCACGCAGCGCCATCACCGGACGGTTCTCCAGCAACGTCTTGTAGGTGGAGAAATGGTCATAGCCGGGACCCTGGGCCAGAGCCTTGTGCAAGGCCTTGGAGAGTTCAGGATTGTTGCGGTGGTACTCCGCACCGTTGCGGTATTGAACGAAGCCCATGAACTCGAGCTTGCTGCGATTCAGCTCGGGGAAAGCCTTGGCATGCATCGAGAGTGTTTCGTTTGCCAGTTCCGCAAGAGTCATGCCGGCAACCCGGCTGGTCGTGCCACTGAAGGCGGTCTCGATCACGTCGGCACCCAGCCCGATCGCCTCGAAAATCTGAGCACCGTGGTAACTCGCCAGCAGCGAAATGCCGATCTTGGAAAGAATTTTTCTGAGACCGTTTTCCAGAGAGATGCGCACATTGGCCTGAACCTGATCAGCACTGAGGTCGGGAAGCTTTCCCTGCTCGATGCGTTTTTTTGTTTTGGGGTGTTGAAGCCAGTGGCGGGTGGTCTCCCAGGTCAACCATGGACAAACGGCACTGGCGCCATAGCCGATCAGGCAGGCCATGTGATGGGTGCTCCAACACTGAGCGGTGTCCACCACGATTGAGCAGCGCAGCCGCAACTTGCGGCGCAGTAAATGGTGGTGGACGGAGCCAACGGCGAGAAGCGCTGGCATCGCCACCGTGGTGGCAGTCAGTGGTGTGGATTCAGCATTGGCATCGAAGCGGTCGGAGAGCACCAGAACCTGGGCCCCAGCGTGCACGGCTTGCTCTGCCGCCTGACACAGGGCATCAAGGACGGTTCGGAATCCACCGGTGCAGGATTCAACCGCCACCTGGGTGGACAGGAACTGAACGGGAAGACCTTGCTGGCTGATCTTTTCCAGCTCAGCCTCATTGAGAACCGGGGTATCGAGGTGAATCACCGAAGCGGCGTCCGCCTGAGGCTTCAACGCCGGACGACGCTCACCCAGATGCATCTCAAGGCTCATCACCAGTTGTTCCCGCAGGGGATCGATCGGCGGATTGGTGACCTGAGCGAAGCGCTGCTTGAAGTAGTCGTAGAGCAGATGAGGCTTGTCAGACAGCACCGCCAGTGGGATGTCATCACCCATGCAGAAGGTGGGTTCCTTCCCAAGGGAAGCCATGTCTCCGATGATCAGGTCAAAATCCTCGGCGGTGAAGCCCATGGCGGTCTGCAGTCTCAGCAGGTCGAGTTCTCCGACCTGCTGAGACTGGGTCCAGGGTTGCGGCCCCACGTTGCGGCGATGTTGCTTCAGCCAATCGCCGTAGGGGAAACGGCCAGCAGCGTCTTCTTTCACCAACCAGTTGTCGAGGAGCTGGCCGGTCTGCAGATCAACCGCCAGCATCTGACCGGGACCGAGCCGACCTTTCTGGACCACGGTCTTGCCGCTGAGATCCACGACGCCAGTCTCGGATCCCATGATCACGAAGCCATCCTCTGTGGAGCACCAGCGCGCTGGACGCAGGCCGTTGCGATCCAGGGTGGCTCCGACACGTTTACCATCGGCGAACACCAGCAGGGCAGGGCCGTCCCAGGGCTCCTGGATGCCAGCGTTGAATTCATACATGGCCGTCACATCAGGACGGCTATCGAGGTCTGGCTGGTTGCGGAATGCTTCAGGGACAAGGGTGATCAGGCTGTCAGTGACGGAACGACCACTGCGCACCATCAGCTCGAGCGTGGCGTCGAGGTTGGCTGAATCACTAAACGCGGGATTGACCACGGGGTTGAGGTCGTCCGCGGCGTCTCCCCAAACTCCAGCGAGGCTGGCTTCAGATGCCTTGGCCCAGTTGAGATTGCCCAGCAGAGTGTTGATCTCACCGTTGTGCCCCAACAACCGCATCGGCTGAGCCAGCGGCCAGCGGGGAAGGGTATTGGTGCTGAAGCGCCGGTGATATACCGCGAAGCTCACTTCAAAGCGGGAATCACGCAGGTCTGCGTAGTACTGCGCGAGCACTTCCGAACGAACCATGCCCTTGTAGACGACGGTTCGACTGCTCATCGAAGCGACATAGAAGTCGCGTGATCCCTCAAACCCCCATGCTTCTCTGGCTCTGGCACCAACGCGGCGCCTGAGACGCAGCAGCAGCGCCTCGAAGGCATCGCCTTCAGCCTCCCCTTTGACGAGCCACTGCTCAATGACCGGAGCCGTTTCACGAGCCATGGGCCCAAGCACTGCCGAGTCGACAGGCACCTCGCGCCATCCGGCGAACTGCAGGTCAAGCGCAGCGGCTTCCTCTTCAAAGAACTGGCGAGCCTGCTGACGTCGTTCAGCATCTGTGGGGAGGAACATCATTCCCAGCCCTCGGGCATCAGCAGCTTCAGGCCAGATCGCCCTGAGATAAGCCCATGGAATTTCACACAAAACGCCAGCACCATCTCCGGAGTCAGCGTCACCGCCACAGCCACCGCGGTGTTCCATGCAGCCAAGGCCACGCAGGGCCTGCTCCAGAACCCAATGGCTGGGTTGCCCCTGCATCTGGGCCAGGAATCCCACTCCACAGGCATCCTTCTCACCGGCTACCGCCTGGGGCGCAGCGCTGTCGCTGTAAGGCCAGGAGGAGCCGGAGAGGTGAGTCATGACCTGGATAAGAGTCGGGCTGACGCCGCTCTGGATTCAACATCCAGCACGGAGCAAATTCGATCCTAAGGATTGGCCACCCCGGCTAGCGTCTACGCATGTTCTTGCCGCCTCCTCCTCCAGTCCCGGTTGCCGAAGTGCGCACAGCCGGTCGGTACAGCGGTACCGAAGTCAAGGTTGGAGGCTTCCTATCCAAGGGGGCCTGGCAGTGGGTCGGAAACGACCAACGCTCACCTGAGCAGCTCTGGATTCCACTGGATCTGCTGATCGGACGACTCGGCTTCCAGCGGGTGGCCACTGAAGCGGGGGAGGAACTGGAGTGGTTCGGTCAAAGCATCCCCTTAAAGGCTCTGGCCAAGCGCTCCCTCGACGATGAGGTGGCGGTTGACGCAGCACCTTGGTTGAAGGCATTGAATGTTTCGACCAGCCGTCGAAACGGTGTCCTCTCAATCTCGCTGCAAGCTCCCAGAGTCCAGAATCTGCGTCAGGGGCGCGGCAGCACAGCAGGGCGGCTGGTGCTCGATCTCAGCGGTCCGGCACTACTGCAACGTCAGAACGATGACCTGTTACTCGGGGTTTCGATCACAGCAGCCCAGGAAGCCCGTTTGCGTGAGATCGGCTTGAAAACCAAGCGCGAAAGGCAGGGTCTGAGACTCCAGGGCAGTGCCGATCGTCCGACGCTCACGCTTGCATCACCCTGGCGGCTTGTGATCGATGGGTTGAGCAGCTCGCGCGCCACCCGAGTCCGTTCCACAGGGAATGCGTTGCGGTCAGCTCTGCTCAATCCAGAGATCCAGGCGGAAAGTGGCAACGGACTGGTGCTGGACACCCGCACGGTTCGTGTAGGGGTCAAGCCGGTGAAGATTTACAGGGCAGGCGTTCCTTTCAACAGCCAATCTCTCCAGCTTCGACCACTGGCCGCTCGAGGAGCACAAACCGGGATTCGATTTCTGAGCCAACTGGCCCAGCCTGAACAGGCTTTGCTGGCCGTCAATGGGGGATTCTTCAATCGGGTTCGTCAGCTTCCCCTGGGCGCCCTTCGTGTCGATGGGACCTGGCTTTCCGGACCGATACTCAACCGCGGAGCGATCGGCTGGACAGCAGGGAACAGGCTTCTGTTCAATCGTCTGCGCCTGGACCAGTCCATGCAGGTCAACGGAGGACGTCGCTGGGGCCTGGGTTTTCTCAACAGTGGCTACGTCCAGCGCGGCTTGAGTCGTTACACCCGTGCATGGGGTCCGGTCTACAAAGCCCTGAGCGGCGAGGAGAAGGCCATCACTGTGAAGGAAGGAGTCACCGTTAGCCAGCACGATCGCGCCGAACTGAGTCGGGGGGTTCCTCTGACACCCGGAGTCTCGCTGATCGTTTCGCGCGCTGGAGCGCCGCTTCCCGCCCAACCCGGTGATCGGGTCAGTATCAGTCTGCGGCCATCCACTCCAGTTGGAGAGCAACCTCAGGTGCTGGCGGGTGGTCCACTCCTGCTGAAAAACGGTCAGGTGGTTCTGCGGGGTCGCCAGGAAGGGTTCAGTGCCGGGTTCCTGTCCCTTTCAGCTCCACGCACGGTCGTCGCCCAGGACCGCAGTCGTGTGTGGCTGTTGACACTCGAGGGCACTACAGGCACTGATCCCACGCTGCTGGAAACGACACTGGCTCTTCAGCAGCTGGGAATGCTCGACGCCCTCAATCTTGACGGTGGCAGCTCCACCACACTGCTTGCCGCCAATCGGACCGTCATGACCGGACGCGGTGTGACACCGAGGGTTCAGAACGGTCTGGGACTGGTTCGTCGTTGAACGGTCGTTGAACAACGGCTGGCAAACTGGTGTCTCTCCTGAGCTTTGCTCCATGGGCGCCACGCTGCAAATCACCGCCACTGCAGCCGCCGAACTGGGGCGACAGGCGGCAATTGCAGGCACCCCAGGAGTGATGCATCTGGATCTCACGGCAGGGCACTGTGAACGGAATGTCATTCGTCTACAGCCAGGCCAGCTGAGCGGAACACCGGTTGCCAGATCAGAGGGAGTCACCCTGCATGTTCCCGATGCCCAGCACGCGTTGCTGGAAGGGCTGACGCTGGACTACCGCAGCGACATCAGTGGCGGTGGATTTCTGATCCTGAGCAACGATGCAGTGCGTTGCTGTGCCTGCGGCAGCGCTTTCAGCCGCCTTTGATCAGTTCAGGCAGGTCGAACCGGTATTGTGATGGATTGTCGAACAGGTCGGATCTCCGGCCGCTACGCGACCGTCGATGCCAACCATTCAGCAACTGATCCGGACCGAGCGCCAGAGCTCAAAGGCGAAAACCAAATCGCCAGCTCTGAAAGCCTGCCCCGAACGCCGTGGTGTTTGCACCCGTGTGTACACGTCCACGCCCAAGAAGCCCAATTCGGCTTTGCGCAAAGTGGCCCGTGTGCGCCTCACCTCCGGTTTCGAGGTCACCGCCTACATCGGCGGTATCGGCCACAACCTGCAGGAACACTCGGTTGTGCTGATCCGCGGTGGTCGCGTCAAGGATCTCCCCGGAGTTCGGTATCACATCATTCGCGGAACTCTTGACACCGCAGGGGTCAAGGACCGCCGTCAGTCCCGTTCGAAGTACGGCGCCAAATCACCGAAGGAATGATTGCCAACGGTCCAGCTTCAGGATCGTTCCATCCATTCCCTTCACCCCTTTCTGTTCCTTTTCATCTGACAGTCCATGTCACGCCGTAACGCCGCCGTCAAGCGCCCGGTCCTCCCTGATCCCCAGTTCAACAACCGACTTGCCACCATGCTTGTGGCCCGGCTGATGAAGCACGGGAAGAAGTCCACGGCACAGCGCATCCTGTCCGATGCCTTCAGCCTGATCGGCGACCGCACTGGTGGTGATCCCATCGAGCTTTTCGAGACGGCCGTGAAGAACGCGACTCCTCTTGTGGAGGTCCGTGCACGACGCGTCGGAGGTGCCACCTATCAGGTGCCCATGGAAGTGCGCCAGGAGCGCGGCACAGCCATGGCTCTGCGCTGGCTTGTCAGTTTTTCCCGCGCTCGCAACGGTCGCAGCATGGCTCAGAAGCTTGCTGGTGAACTGATGGATGCTGCCAATGAAGCCGGCAGTGCCGTTCGCAAGCGGGAAGAAACCCACAAGATGGCCGAAGCCAACAAGGCATTCGCCCACTACCGCTACTGATCCAAGCCTGCCCTGAAGCCTCGATTGCTCAGGGCGGACCTGTAGGATCTCACCCGCCTTTTTACGCCCCACCCCGGAGTTTCCTGTGGCTCGCGCCTTTCCCCTGGAACGCGTCAGAAATATTGGTATCGCTGCCCACATTGATGCGGGCAAAACCACCACGACAGAACGGATTCTGTTCTATTCAGGTGTGGTTCACAAGATCGGTGAAGTGCACGACGGTGCGGCAGTGACCGACTGGATGGCCCAGGAGCGCGAGCGGGGCATCACCATCACTGCTGCGGCAATTTCCACCAGCTGGAAGGATCACCGCATCAACATCATCGATACGCCTGGCCACGTGGACTTCACCATCGAGGTGGAGCGCTCCATGCGCGTGCTTGATGGTGTGATTGCCGTCTTCTGCGCGGTTGGTGGCGTCCAGCCTCAGTCAGAAACCGTCTGGCGTCAGGCCGACCGCTATTCCGTTCCCCGGATGGTGTTCGTCAACAAGATGGATCGCACCGGCGCCGACTTCCTCAAGGTCCACGGTCAGATCAAGGATCGCCTCAAAGCGAATGCCGTTCCGATTCAGCTGCCCATCGGCGCTGAAGGCGAACTGAGCGGCATCATTGATCTCGTGGCCAATCAGGCGCATATCTACAAAGACGATCTCGGTCAGAACATCGAAGTCACCGATGTTCCGGCTGAGATGAAGGATCAGGTGGATGAATGGCGCAACGTCCTGATGGAAACCGTTGCCGAGAACGACGAAAACCTGATCGAGAAATTCCTGGAAACCGGTGAGCTTTCGATTGAGGAGCTCAAAAACGGCATCCGCGAAGGAGTTCTGAGGCATGGCCTTGTGCCGGTGCTTTGTGGCTCCGCTTTCAAGAACAAAGGTGTGCAGCTTGTTCTCGATGCGGTTGTCGACTATCTGCCTGCACCAGTGGATGTTCCTCCCATCCAGGGAGTCCTGCCCGATGGCAAGGAAGCTGTTCGCCCCTCCGACGACAAAGCGCCTTTCAGTGCTCTGGCCTTCAAGGTGATGGCCGATCCCTACGGCAAGCTCACCTTTGTTCGGATGTACTCCGGTGTTCTCGAGAAGGGCAGCTACGTCCTCAACTCAACCAAGGACAGCAAAGAGCGTATTTCCAGGCTGGTGGTGCTGAAGGCCGATGACCGAGAGGAAGTCGATGCACTACGAGCTGGCGATCTGGGCGCTGTTCTGGGTCTGAAGAACACAACCACCGGAGACACTCTGTGCTCGGTTGAGGATCCGATTGTCCTTGAGACACTGTTTGTTCCGGAACCGGTCATTTCCGTGGCGGTTGAGCCCAAGACGAAGGGTGATATGGAGAAACTCTCCAAAGCTCTTGTCGCACTGGCTGAAGAAGATCCCACCTTCCGTGTGAGAACTGATTCAGAGACTGGTCAGACCGTGATTGCCGGCATGGGTGAGCTCCACCTGGAGATCCTGGTCGACAGGATGCTGCGCGAATTCAAGGTGGAAGCCAATATCGGTGCTCCTCAGGTCTCCTATCGCGAAACCATTCGCGCGGCATCACGAGGCGAGGGCAAATTCTCTCGTCAGACCGGCGGTAAGGGTCAGTACGGCCACGTGGTGATCGAAATGGAGCCGGGTGAACCCGAATCCGGCTTTGAATTCATCAACAAGATTGTTGGTGGTGTCGTCCCCAAGGAATTCATCAAGCCTTCGGAAATGGGCATGAAGGAGACCTGTGAGTCCGGCGTGATTGCTGGATTCCCCATGATCGACGTCAAAGTCACCATGGTCGACGGTTCATATCACGATGTGGACTCGTCGGAGATGGCATTCAAGATTGCCGGTTCGATGGCCTTCAAGGACGCCGTCAAGAAGTGCAATCCAGTGCTTCTTGAGCCGATGATGAAGGTCGAGGTCGAGGTCCCCGAGGATTTCCTCGGCTCGATCATCGGCGACCTGTCCTCTCGCAGGGGCCAGGTCGAAGGTCAGGCAATTGACGATGGCACGTCAAAAGTCTCGGCCAAGGTGCCCTTGGCCGAGATGTTCGGCTATGCCACCGAGCTCCGATCCATGACCCAGGGTCGGGGTATTTTCTCGATGGAATTCAGCCACTATGAGGATGTTCCTCGCAATGTGGCCGAGGCCATCATCTCCAAGAATCAGGGCAATTCCTGATCTCTACCCCCTTTTAATTCCACCCCCGATTCTTTAACCAAAATGGCACGCGAGAAGTTCGAAAGGAACAAGCCCCACGTCAACATCGGCACGATCGGCCACGTTGACCACGGCAAAACAACCCTCACCGCCGCGATCACCAACGTGCTCGCCAAAAAGGGACAGGCAGAGGTTCAGGACTATGCCGATATCGACGGCGCTCCTGAAGAGCGCGAGCGCGGGATCACCATCAATACCGCTCACGTCGAATACGAGACCGACTCGCGTCACTACGCCCACGTCGACTGTCCTGGCCACGCGGACTATGTGAAGAACATGATCACCGGTGCCGCTCAGATGGATGGCGCCATCCTCGTGTGTGCCGCAACCGACGGTCCCATGGCCCAGACCAAGGAGCACATCCTGCTGGCCAAACAGGTTGGCGTGCCCGCCCTGGTGGTTGCACTGAACAAGTGCGACATGGTCGATGACGAGGAGATCATCGAACTGGTGGAAATGGAGATCCGCGAACTGCTCTCCAGCTACGACTTCCCCGGCGACGATATCCCCGTGGTGCAGGTCTCCGGCCTGAAGGCGATCGAAGGCGACGCTGAATGGGAGTCCAAGATCGAGGAGCTGATGGCGGCTGTTGATGCCAACATCCCTGAGCCAGAGCGCGAAGTTGACAAGCCTTTCCTCATGGCTGTTGAGGATGTCTTCTCCATCACCGGCCGCGGCACCGTGGCGACAGGTCGTATTGAGCGAGGCATCGTCAAGGTTGGCGAAGAAGTGGAAATCGTCGGCATCAGAGAGCCACGCAAAACCACCGTCACCGGTGTGGAGATGTTCCGCAAGCTGCTCGATGAGGGCATGGCTGGTGACAATGTGGGTCTGCTGCTTCGTGGCATTCAGAAGGAAGACATCGAGCGCGGCATGGTGCTCGTGAAGCCAGGATCGATCACCCCTCACACCAAATTTGAGGGTCAGGTTTACGTTCTCAAAAAAGAGGAAGGTGGCCGCCATACGCCTTTCTTTGCTGGCTACCGCCCGCAGTTCTACATCCGCACCACGGACGTGACCGGTCAGATCACCGCCTTCACCGCGGAGGATGGCAGCAACGTGGAAATGGTGATGCCTGGAGACAACATCAAGATGACCGGCGAATTGATCTGCCCGGTCGCGATGGAAATGGGCATGCGCTTCGCTATCCGCGAGGGTGGTCGCACCATCGGCGCAGGCGTCGTCTCCAAGATCATCGAGTGATCTAGAACGGGATGATCACATGGATGGTCTGACTGCTGTCAGGCCATCCTTTAACATTCCAAAATGACTCGAACGTTGCTCAAATCCGTTCGATCTGCACCTCGACAATCCACCTCTCGTGATCTCCGCAGGAGATTTCTTCGCGCTTCATGTCCACTGCAATCGCCCAGCAGAAGATCCGCATCCGCCTCAAGGCGTTTGACCGCCGCATGCTGGATCTGTCCTGCGACAAAATCATTGAAACCGCCGATAACACTGCAGCAACGGCGATCGGGCCCATTCCCCTGCCGACCAAGCGCAAGATTTACTGCGTTCTTCGCTCACCCCATGTGGACAAGGATTCCAGGGAACATTTCGAGACCAGGACCCACCGCCGAATCATCGATATCTACAGCCCTTCCGCCAAGACAATCGATGCTCTGATGAAGCTCGATCTGCCCAGCGGCGTGGATATTGAGGTCAAGCTCTGAGCCGAGCCCGTTCATTCAGTCAGCTGCCTAGGATTCGAGCCCTCGACAATTTCCTGCGTGGCTGACCTGTCCGTCAGAGAGCTTCCGTTATTTCCTCTGCCGGATGTCGTTCTGTTCCCCAGCGACGTGCTGCCCCTGCACATTTTTGAGTCGCGCTATCGGATGATGCTGCAGAGCGTCCTGGAAACCGATCGACGCTTTGGTGTCGTCCGTTGGGACCCCCGCAGCCAAAGCATGGCGACCATCGGCTGTTGTGCCGAAGTGATCCAGCATCAGACGGGGGAGGACGGTCGCAGCAACATCGTGACGCTCGGACAACAGCGTTTTCGGGTGCTGAATGTGACCCGTGAGACGCCTTTCCGTACGGCCATGGTGAGCTGGATTGAGGATGAGCCTGAGAGCGATCTCGATCAGCTTCACACCCTCAGCGATTCCGTCACCAAAGCCCTCAGAGATGTGGTGGAACTGACAGGCAAGCTCACCGATTCCCCCACCGCACTTCCTGAGGATCTGCCCGACCTGCCAAGAGAGCTGTCGTTCTGGATCGGTGCTCACCTGGGTGGCCCCGTGGCAGATCAACAGCAGGAACTTCTTGAGCTCACGAGTACCCGTACCCGTCTCGAACAGGAGTTCGAAATGCTCGATGAAACCCGTCGTCAGCTGGCTGCACGCACCGTGCTGCGCGACACCCTCTCCTCCGCCGATTCCGGCAACGGTTGATGTCTCTCACCACTTTTCTGGCTCCGGCCGTGATCGGTCTCGCCGCCGCTGCAGGGGCTTATGGACTCTGGACTCGACGTAGCCGGACCTATCACTCCAGTGAAAGCGTCGCTTCTGCCTATGACGCCTGGACTGAAGACCGGCTGCTCGAGACCCTCTGGGGGGAGCACGTGCATCTTGGACATTACGGAGATCCTCCGATTCGACGGGATTTCCGCCGTGCCAAAGCCGATTTCGTGCACGAACTCGTGCATTGGAGTGGGTTGGATCGCCTGCCCCCCGGATCAAGGGTGCTCGATGTGGGCTGCGGGATCGGCGGCAGCGCCAGGATTCTCGCCAGGGACTATGGCTTTGACGTACTCGGCATCAGCATCAGTCCCGCACAGATCCAACGGGCCACGGATCTAACGCCGGACAACCTGTCCTGCCGCTTTGCCGTGATGGACGCGCTGAACCTGAATCTTGCGGACGCTGAATTCGACGCGGTGTGGAGTGTGGAGGCAGGCCCCCACATGCCGGATAAGCAACGGTTTGCTGATGAACTCCTCAGGGTTCTGAAACCGGGTGGAGCATTGGCTGTCGCTGATTGGAACCGTCGCGATCCTCGCGACGGTGCGCTGGATGCCCGGGAGCGCTGGGTGATGCACCAGCTGCTCACTCAGTGGGCTCATCCCGAATTCGCCAGCATCCCGGGGTTCCAGCACAACCTGGAAAGCAGCTGTCAACGCAGGGGGCTGATCGATACAGCAGACTGGACCAGGGCGACTCTCCCTTCCTGGAATGAATCGATCCTGGAAGGGTTCCGACGGCCCGCCGCCGTGCTCAAACTCGGCCCGCCCGCTCTGCTTCAAGGCCTGCGCGAAACTCCAACGATGTTGTTGATGCGCTGGGCATTCGCCCGGGGAATGATGCAGTTCGGCGTGTTTCGCCTCGCCTCTGATTAGTTGAATTCCGAGCTGGGATAAGCGCCGAAATTGGCCAGATGCTCACACAGCGGGCTGAGAAGGGCCTCGAGTTTGCTCAGCACGTCATCCACACAGGAAGCTGGCAACTCCACATCCACAAAGAACACGTATTCACCCAACTCGCGTTTCGACGGTCTCGACTCGATTCTGCTCATGTTCAGGCCCAGGCCGGCAATCGCCTGAAGAGCTTCGATCAGGGCCCCAGGAGCATTGCGATGCAGAGAGAAGGCCAGGCTTGCGATCTGCCCATCACGCAGACGCTCTCCGCGATGCAGCAGCAGAAAGCGGGTCCTGTTGCCCACAACATCATTCACCGGGAACGCCAGTTCCCCGAGACCCTGCAGTTCGCCAACGGAGCGATCCGCAATCGCTGCTCTGAAACGGCTGCCTTTGACCATCCGAGCGGCTTCCGCCGTGGATGTGGTCGGTAGTTGGAGCGCCTGCGGCAGATGGGTTGCCAACCAGCCGCTGCATTGCGCCAGCGCCTGAGGGTGAGACAGAACCTCAGTCACGCTCTCAATCGAACCACTACTGAGCAGGGCGTGGCGGATCGGCAGAACCAAAGCGCGTCGAATACACAGATCGGGATGAGACCAGAGGGCATCAAGACTGGCCGTGACACCACCCTCCACCGAGTTCTCAACAGGCACCACAGCAGCCTGACAACGGCCATCAGCAACATGGTCGACCACTGAACGCAGCCCGGTGCATGCCACCAACGCAGCGTCACTGATCTGTTCAAGCCGGATCATCTCCTTGGCCGCTCGCTCTCCATAGGTGCCTTCCGGCCCAAGAAACGCCATCCGAATCGGCATGGATCCAAGCACTTGCATCGATAGGATCATGCCGCGTCAGCACAAGGGGCATGACCCTTGCCTTCCGCGCCAGTCAGCATCTCGATCTGCCGGTCGCCAACCAGAGTGAACACCTGCGCAGCTACCTGCGACAGGAAGACCGGGTGATCAAAGCTCTTCTGGATGCGCGTCAGCTCGACAGAATCGGGCCTGGCCGTTACCGATACACCGTCACCACACTGCAAGTGTTTCAGCTGCAGGTCTGTCCTGTCGTTTCGCTGAAGATCGAGCAGGGTGATGGAACGATCGCCATTCAGGCGACCGATGCAACTCTGGATGGACTTGGCCTTGTCGATGACTTCCAGCTGAGCCTGGAAGCATTGCTCGAAGTGGCGGATCACGGCTTGCAGGGCGAGGCCAAGCTCGGAGTCCATGTCAGCCAGCCACCACTGCTGAAGCTGATTCCAAGACGAGTGCTGGAAAGCACCGGCGAGTCAATCCTGAACGGCATCCTGATGACGATCAAAGGTCGGGTCGGGCGACAGCTGGTGCGAGATTTTGAAGACTGGGCACTGCAACCGGCCGAGGCCGAGGAGACCACAAGTACGGAGCAGCGCTCAGACCCCGGAAAACACCTTGGTGAGGAAGGTGTGACGATGCATCGGAGTGGGACCTGAGGCCAGCAGGGCCGCTCGATGTTGAGCGGTGCCATATCCGGCATGGCGTTCCAGTGCGTAACCAGGGAAATGTTGCGCCAGACGACGAATCAAGGCATCGCGCGCCTCCTTTGCCAGCACGCTGGCGGCAGCAATCGAGGCCTCACAGCTGTCACCACGCACGATGGTGCGCTGAGCGCCTGTCCAGAGACGCAGAGGCAGCACTCCATCCACCAGAACCAACTCTGGGACCTGGGAAAGTTTTTGAAGAGCACGAAGCATGGCGAGCTCCGTCGCCACCCTGATCCCCTTAGCATCCACATCACGCGCGGCCGCCTGCCCAAGTGCCCAGCTGGTCGCTCGAGCTTCAATCTCGGGAACCAGCGCAGCTCGGCGCTTGGGAGAGAGGGCTTTGCTGTCGGTCAGGCCGAGATCGGAGAGTTCATTCGCGGCGGCATCAGTGAGGCTGACCGCCGCAGCGAAGACAGGGCCGAACCAGCATCCACGGCCAACCTCATCAACGCCAACAATCACTCGGCGGTGGCGGAAGATCGTCGACGGCGACGGCCCGGGCGGGCCTCTTCAACGGGCTTCTCAGGCTCGGCGACTGCTGCTGCAACGGGTTCAGGAAGCTGTGACTCAGGTCCAGCAGCCGTTTGCGACGGTGTCGGGACGTCGTTGGTGGGGGTCACCTCCAGCGGGGTGATCTCAACCAGCAATGGTGCTTCTTCAGCGGTACCCGAGGCAGACACGGGCGAAGCTGTCGGAGCGGTTGAACCATTGCGCCCACCTCCTCGACCTCCACGGGAGCCGCGACGACGGCGGCGACCTGAACTGGCAGCGAGCTGCTGTCTCGCGTCCTCCAGGACCGAGTCGGCATCTTCCCCCGGTCGCACCACACGCACCAGCAGGTTGTCATTTTCAGGAGGTGGATCCAGCAGAAGCACAGGATTCAGACCCAACCAGCCAAAAACCCTTTCCTGGTCGTCGTCCATCGGCACAGCGACCAGTTCAGGATCCTGACGGCGGTTAGCGCCCGCAGGCTCCATGGCCTCCGATGTGGATTCACCGGCAACAGTGGTCTCCAGGGTCGAATCAACCAACTTGGTCTCAGTGGATCCATTAGGCCGGCCGCGGCCACCCCGACGGCGGCGGCCTCCCCCTGAGTCAGCAGAGGCAGGGACTTCCGCACGCACCGATGTTGCTGACCTCACAAGGCCTGTGGCAGCAGCTTGAGGCTGAGGAAGATCCTTACCAGGAAGCACTGCCTCGTAACCAGGGGAGACTCGACCGAACAGCTCGTAAATGTTCTGACCCTGACGCTTGCGCGTCATCTCAACCAATCCCAGCTCGGTGAGTTGCGCAATCTGAGGGCGTGCCGTGTCATTGCGCATCGCTGTCATGAAGTGCTCCAGCAACTGAAGCTGATCACGCCGGGAATCCATGTCGATGAAGTCGACGACGATCACACCCCCGATATTGCGGAGCTTCAACTGCCGTCCAATCTCGACAGCGGCTTCGCAGTTGGTCCAGAGAACGGTCTCACGGGCATTGGCGGAACGGGTGAACGAACCCGAGTTCACGTCAATCACGGTGAGAGCTTCCGTGGGCTCGATGATCACGTAGCCGCCGGATGGAAGATCCACCCTCGGTTTCAACGCATCACGGATGGCCGCATTCACCTTGAAGTGCTCAAGCAGCTCGTCGGATTCGGTGTGTGCCTCCACCGACACGTTGGACCCTTCCTGGCCCAGGAAGGTGGTCACTCGGTCGACGGCGGCGGCATCATCGAGCACCACGCGAGCCAGCTCAGGGCCGGTGTGATCTCTGAGAATCCGATGGATGAAATCCTCGTCCCGATTGAGCAGAACAGGCGGCGAAGCGGTTTCAGCAGCTTTCTGAATCGCTTCCCACTGACGCAGCAAGGACTCGAGATCATCAATGAGCAGGTCTTCACTGACTCCCTCCGCTTCCGTGCGGATGAGCAGACCCGCACCCGGCGGTTTCACCAACACACCCAGAGCTCGCAGGCGATTGCGCTCCCCTTCGGCGCTGATGCGGCGGGAGATATTCACGCCCTGACCACTGGGCTGCAACACCAGATAACGGCCTGGCAGAGCCAGATTTCCGGTGAGTCGAGGGCCCTTTGTGCCGGTGGGTTCTTTCATCACCTGAACCAGAACCTTCTGGCGCGGTTCGAGCAGCTCAGTGATGCCTGCGGCGCCTTTTTTGAGCCGCAGCGGACCCAGGTCGCTCACATGGATGAACCCGTTTTTCTCACTCTCACCAATGTTCACAAAGGCGGCGTCAATCCCCGGGAGCACGTTCTCCACTGTTCCGAGGTAAACGTCACCGATCTGATAGCGGCCTTGCGCCACGATCAGCTCATCAACACGGTCATCGGACAGAACCGCTGCGATTCGCAACTGCTCGGCGATGACGATTTGCTGGGGCATAAACAGGAACTGACGACGCCCGTCAGGGCAGATGCCGATCAGCGAGCCGCTGGCTCCAAGATCGGGGGTGAATTGGAATTGCTTTGAGAAGACCCTTGGGTCGAAATGGCACGGAGTGAATCACTCCTATAGCAGATCAGTGTCAGCGCGAGGGCGCTGGCTGGAAAGAAGGCCTAGGCCTCTCGTTCCAAACAATGATTGGGACAAGAAGTCCGGGACGAATCCGTGGCTCAAGCCTCTGGATTGAAGTCCTGATTTGAATTTAGCACTGCAACAGAGTCAGCTCCACCCGTCGAACACGGGAGAGTGACAAGTCAAACCCCAGATGTTGCGAGAGCCAGAACTGCAACTGGGCCGGCTTGAGACTGCGACCCTGGGAATCAACGGAAGCGATCAGCTCCAGCTCCGCACGGCATCCGACCGCACCGGAAGAGGGCTCAGCCTGCCCCAGAAGGCGCAGACTCTGGAGCAGGTCACGGACATCACGACGACGCGGTCGACCCTTCTTATCGGTGTCTTCCCAGATCAGCTCCTGCTGAGCAAGCAGTGCCGAGACGGCCTGCGACCAGGCAGCGGATTCACAGCGCGACAGCAGCTCAGAGCCACTGAGAACGAAACGCCAGCGACTGGTTCGCAACTGCTGAGCAAGGCTGGGGGATGACACGGCCACTTCTTCAGCCGTGATCAAACGCAATCCCGGTGGCAGTGTCTGCTGCCAACGCTCCTTCACCATCAGCGCATCCACCATCTCCACAAATTCCAGATCCATCCATTCACCTTCCCCTTCCACTCCCAGAGGAAGCGCAAGCGCCAGCTGCAGCCGAGGCAAGGGATGAAATCCACCTGTGAAGCTCACGGGCAGCTCAGTCCTGCGCAACGCCCGCTCGAGAAGCCGCACCAGATCCAGATGACTGAGCAGCGCCATCGCTCCGGTTTTGCTGAAACGAAAGCGAATGCGACAGGCACGATCGCTGGGTGGTGCCTGCTGAGGCCTGGCCACTGGAACCTCAGGTGGAGCCACCACAACGTTGTGGCCCAGATCGGGGCCGCAGACACCGCAGCTGCTGCATGCCTCAAACGAGCAGTCAGGCACAACGCTTGAGGCAAGCGCATGCTGCAGATCCTGCGCCAGCCAGCCCTTGTCGATGCCGCTGTCAATGTGATCCCAGGGCAGGGGTTGCCGGCAGAAGGCCTCAAGATCATCACGATCCAGCGCCGACACTGCGCTCCAGCCACCAAGCTCCATCTGCCGGTAACGGCCTTCAAGCCCGGCCTCTGCAATTGCAGTGGTCCAGGCGTTATGGGTGCGATCGAGGGCCTCAAACCAGGCATCCATCCCCGCACCGGCACGCCAGGCCGCTTCGATCACAGGTGCCAGTCGCCGGTCTCCTCGACCGACAAAATCCTCCATCGCCGAAAGGCGCACATCCGTGAAGTTGAAGCGCACACCCCGAAGGCTTCGTCCTGCATCACGCAGGAGTTGCTGACGTCGGAGAAACTCAGCTGTGGAAACGCTGTGCCACTGAAAAGGCGTGTGGGGCTTGGGTGTGAAATTGCTGATGGTGGTGTTGAGGCTGAGGCGGCCCAGGTCGCGACAACACTCCTGAAGCATCCGGCAGGTTTCGGCGATCCCGAGCACATCGGCATCGGTCTCTCCCGGTAGCCCGATCATGAAATAGAGCTTGACCTTGCGGTAACCGTTCTGCATCGCCGTACGGATGCCCTGCAGAAGGTCGTCGTCGGTCAGCCCCTTGTTGACGATATCCCGCAGACGCTGAGTGCCGGCTTCCGGAGCGAACGTGAGTCCTGCCTTGCGGGCACCTCCAAGAATGTGAGCGATGTTCTGGTCAAAACGATCGACCCTTTGGCTGGGGAGCTGAAGCGTGACATTGCGATCTGCAAGCCGATTACGCAGCTCCACTCCCACAGCAGGGAGCGCAAGGTAGTCACTGCAGCTGAGCGAAAGCAGTGAGAAATCGCTGTAGCCCGTCTGACGCATGCCGGTCTCAACGGCCTCGATCACGGCTTCGGGCTCCACATCTCTGGCCGGCCGCGTGAGCATGCCCGGCTGGCAGAAACGACAGCCACGCGTGCAGCCCCGGCGGATTTCCACCGTCAGCCGGTCATGGACTGTTTCCACATGGGGGACCAGACCCATGGCGTAATGGGGCATCGGCGTGGCAACCCTCCGAAGCACCCGCTTGGGCAGTCCTGGCTTCAGCGGTTCAAGGCCCACCCCATCCGGGCCCGGAGCATAGAGAGAGGGCACATAAACCCCTGGCACCAGAGCCAGATCAAGCAGCAGATCCGAACGGGTCAGGCCTGCCTGCTTGCCTTCGGCCAGCACCAGGCCGATCTCCGGTAACAGCTCCTCACCATCTCCCAGGGCGATGAAATCGAAGAAGGCGGAGTAGGGCTCTGGATTACTTGTGGCTGTTGGCCCCCCCGCAAAGATCAGTGGCGGAGCCTGCGGGTCACTGAGCGGAAGGTCTCCGCGGTCTGCCGCTCGGATCGGAACCCTGCAGAGATCCAACATCTCGAGGATGTTGGTGGCTCCCAGCTCATAGCTGAGACTGAAGCCGAGGATGTCAAAAGCGTTGAGAGGCCAGCGGCTCTCCACACCGAACAGAGCCTGCTCACGCTGCTTGAGGCGGTCGGCCAGATCAGCTGCCGGGAGATAGGAGCGATCACACACCTGCCCAGGCAGGGCATTGAGAATCGAATAGAGAATGATGTGGCCCAGATTGCTGGAGCCCACCTCATAAAGCTCGGGATAAGTGAGGGCCCAGCGAACCCTGGCACCGTTCCAGTCCCTTGGCTTTACGCCGAGCTCATGGCCCATATAGCGAGCCGGCCTGTTGATGCCCGCATCCACCAGCTCATCAAACGCCACAGGAGCGATGGATGTATTCAACGCGACGGTCACGGTCTTCCGACCCGACTTCCTTCATCGTATGTAGCAGGATGCCCGCAGAAATCGGTCTTTCTGTGGTTCAGGTCAACGGCAATTACCTCAAACTCAAGGCGGGCTATTTGTTCCCTGAAATCGGACGTCGGGTGAAGGCCTTTGCTGCCGCCAACCCTGATGCAGCCCTGATCCGCCTAGGCATTGGCGACGTGACAGAACCTCTGCCCAAGGCCTGTCGCGAGGCGATGAAAACAGCCATTGATGAGATGGGCACCGCAGAAGGTTTTCACGGCTACGGCCCTGAACAGGGTTACGGCTGGCTGCGGGAGGCCATCGCCAAGCACGACTTCCAGGCACGCGGATGTGACATCAGCGCCGAGGAGATCTTCGTTTCCGATGGCTCCAAGTGCGACAGCAGCAACATCCTGGACATCCTCGGTGCGGGGAACAAGATCGCCGTCACAGACCCTGTCTACCCCGTCTACGTGGACAGCAATGTGATGGCCGGTCACACCGGCGATGCCGGTGACGAAGGGCGCTATGCGGGTCTGACCTATTTGCCCATCAGTGCCGACAACAGCTTCACTGCCGAGATCCCCAGCGAACCGGTGGATCTGGTCTACCTGTGCTTTCCCAACAACCCCACAGGTGCCGTGGCAACGAAGGAGCAGCTGAAAGCCTGGGTGGACTATGCCCGCGCCAACGGCTCTCTGATCCTGTTCGACGCCGCCTACGAGGCCTTTATTCAGGACCCGAGCCTTCCCCACTCGATCTTCGAAATCGAAGGAGCCCGTGAATGCGCCATTGAATTCCGCTCGTTCTCCAAGAACGCCGGCTTCACCGGCACCCGCTGCGCGCTCACCGTTGTTCCCAAAGGACTCAAGGGCAAAACCACGGGCGGCGAGGCGGTTGAACTCTGGGGCCTGTGGAACCGCAGACAGAGCACCAAGTTCAACGGTGTGAGCTACATCATTCAGCGTGGCGCAGAAGCCGTTTACTCCGATGCTGGCCAGCAAGAAGTGAAAAACCTGGTGACCTTCTATATGGAGAATGCCGCGATCATCCGTCGCGAACTCAGCGCAGCTGGCCTCACCGTCTATGGCGGGGAGCACGCTCCCTACGTGTGGATCAAGACTCCTGATGGCATGGACTCCTGGGGTTTCTTTGACCATCTGCTCAATCAGGCGAATGTGGTGGGGACTCCGGGAAGCGGCTTCGGCGCAGCCGGAGAGGGTTACTTCCGCCTCTCGGCATTCAACAGTCGAGACAATGTCGACAGCGCCATGGCGCGAATCAAGGCCCTCTGACTCGCCAGCTGTGCTCCCATCCCCTTTAAATTCGATTTATCTGAGAACCATGGTCATGGCGGTGGACACCCCCAGCCGTAGCCCAGGTGGAGCAGCCGTTCTGGACAAGGCACCGGAACAGGTCCGCAAGCGCTCTCCCCGGTACAAAGTGCTGCTTCACAACGACCCGGTCAACTCCATGGAGTATGTGGTCACCACCTTGCGCCAGGTCGTTCCCCAACTCAGTGAGCAGGACTGCATGGCTGTGATGCTCGAAGCTCACAACACAGGCGTGGGGCTTGTGATTGTCTGCGACCTGGAGCCGGCCGAGTTCTACTGCGAAACGCTCAAGGGCAAAGGGCTCACCAGCACAATCGAGCCGGAGGAGTAATCGTCAAACCCACTGCTGAAGCCTGGGATGGCCTGCTCAGCCTTCAACCCCGCTGGGTCTCAGCGATTGTCCTGATACCCGCGCTCTACGGACTGGGGTGGTTGATGGCACAGCCCCTCGGTTTGCTGATTCCTGGTGTCTCAGCTTCCCGGCTGTCGCTGATCGGCACGGTCATCACGTTTGTGCTGTTCATCCTGGTGTTACCCAGCTGGGTGCGCCAACGCTGGAACAGCCGTCAGCCCTGGCTGACCCTCGGCGTTCGCAGCCGCCGCGGCGAGGCATCACCGGGGTCGTGCCTGGTCCAGGGCCTGCTGCATTCCGCAGGCCTGCTGGCCCTGATCTGCCTGCCCTTGCTGCTTGGATCCTGGGGGCGCTGGCTCGGAGAGCTCACCACGGCGGATGTCATCAACGCCTTGTTGCTCTGTTTCGGACTGGGCTTGGCGGAGGAACTGCTCTTCCGGGGCTGGCTATGGGGAGAGCTCAACGTACTCGCTGGCCCTCGCTCAGCCGTCATCGGTCAGGCCCTGATTTTCAGCCTCGCGCACACCCGATTTGATCAGGGTTTTCTGCCGATGCTCGCACTGCTGACAGGCTTATGGCTGCTTGGTCTGATCCTTGCAGTGCAGAGGCGTCTAGACGGTGGTTCCCTCTGGGGTTGCGTCGGATTGCACGGCGGGCTGGTCGGCGGCTGGTTCGCGCTGCGAGCCGGGTTGCTGCAGGTCTCCCCCAATGCTCCTCAATGGCTGATCGGCCCCGGAGGAGCCCATGCCAACCCCCTTGGCGGACTGATCGGCATCATCGCTTTAAGCGTTTTGCTCTGGCGTCAGCTCACAGCCTTGGCTAAGGCGGCTCGACCCTGAAGCGGTGCTCGGAGTGCTTCCTGCAGAGGGGCCACCCCGTAATCCCTCTCAAGCAGTGACATCACGGTTCGGCCGAAATCGGAAGGATCAAGATCAAAGGCCTCCAGACAAATCCTGCCGAACGTGCTGCCCATGGGCTCGGGATTCCAGAGCAGCTTGCGCGCCGTCCAGGGCATCATGCTCATCGGGTTGTAACCGGGCTTGATCAGTCCCTGGTCGAAGCCGTACTGCTCCAGGTGAGTGTGGGGCTGCAGCCCGATGAAGAAAATCGCGGGCTCCACGAGATCGGCGCCAAAGATGCGCTCCAGCTCACGGTGATAGGCAACGGTCTGACGAATCGTCTCCGGACGCTCGTCGATCACGTTGAACGAGTAATTCACCGAGACATGGTCGCGGAAGCCGGCATCCGCCAGCATCCTGCAGCTTTCCAGCACCGTGCGCAGGTTGTAGCCCATGCGCATTTTGCGCACGAGCTCCTGGGATCCTGAGGTGATACCGATTTCGAAGTAACTCATCCCGGTCTCGACCATCAGCTGAGCAAGCTCAGGATCGAGATTGTCGGCCCGGATGTAGGCAGCCCAGCGGATATCGGTGAGACCCTCCGCCTTGATGGCTCTCAAAAGCTCCTTGGCGTCCTCGATGTAGCGCTTGGCAGGAATGAACTGGGCATCGGTGAACCAGAAACCTCGAACACCTCTGTCGTAGAGCTGACGCATCTCCGAAACCACCGACTGAACAGGGTTCAGGCGTACCTGCTTACCCTCCACAGCCGTGTAGACGCAGTAACAGCAGTTATGGGGACAGCCACGCTTGGTCTGCACTCCAACGTAGAAATCGCCTCCCTCGAGATACCAGTCGAGCTGAGGCCAGATCGAAGCGATGTAGTCGTAGTCGCATGCCGTTTTCGGTCGACTTTCCGGTTGCTCATGGATCAACCCCGGCCGAGGGGGCTCGCCGACCACGAAACAGCGCTCGCCCTCGAGTGATTGACCGAGAAGCAATTTCTCCAGAAGAGGCTCACCCTCACCGACGGACACAATCGTTCCCTTCGGTAAAGAGCGACCGAGCTGTTCATAGAAAACGCTAACAGCACCTCCGCCAAGTACGGCCCTGGCTTCAGGACGATGGCGCCTCGCTCGACGCAGCCCCCTGCGCACCAGAGCCTGATTGCGTGAGAGCTCTCCGTAGTGGCTGGTCATCAGCCGGAGTCCACCAAGGGCACCGTGCAATCGCTTCAGGGGATTGCGGGCATAGAAAACCTCAAAGGAATTCTGAAGAGGGTTCCCACCCCGACCATCAACGGGGGCATAGATCTGAATGTCCCTCCAGGAGAACACCAGGAGAGTGGGGCGGAACTGATCAATGGTGATGCGCAGAACACGGTGCACATCAAGAACCGGCAAAGCAGCCAGATCAAGAATCCGCTGAGGAACCCCAGGAAAACATTTATGCAGATGATCAGCGAGATAGATCGGGCCGATCGGAAAAATGGGATTACAGGGCAGACGAACCAACAGCACCCTTTCGCCGGAATGCTTGGGCTGAGACAAAAGCTCAGGCGGTTGCAGGAGGCCTTGCATGGTCTGGACGCTAACAACCACGTCCCTGAGAACGCCTGAGCGAGGTCTCAATGGTTCTTCACGACAGCTTCATAAAGCAGCCGACATCTTGCGCAATGTTGCTTTACAATCACGGATGGCAGGGCTTCCTGCCCTTCCGTAACCGTCTCCTCGGAGACCTTCTTTCCCGTTCTCATGACCACCACCATTCAGCAGCGCTCCGGCGCTAATGGCTGGCAGCAGTTCTGCGAGTGGGTCACCTCCACCAACAACCGCCTTTATGTGGGCTGGTTCGGTGTGCTGATGATCCCCACCCTGCTGGCTGCCACCACCTGCTTCATCGTTGCGTTCATCGCAGCACCCCCCGTCGACATCGACGGCATCCGTGAGCCCGTCGCCGGCTCCCTGATCTACGGCAACAACATCATCTCCGGTGCTGTTGTGCCCTCCTCGAACGCCATCGGCCTTCACTTCTATCCCATCTGGGAAGCTGCTTCTCTCGACGAGTGGCTGTACAACGGCGGTCCCTACCAGCTGGTTGTCTTCCACTTCCTGATCGGCATCTTCTGCTACATGGGTCGCGAGTGGGAACTCTCCTACCGCCTCGGCATGCGTCCCTGGATCTGCGTTGCTTACAGCGCACCTGTGGCTGCTGCCTCCGCCGTGTTCCTGGTGTACCCCTTCGGTCAGGGTTCCTTCTCTGACGGCATGCCCCTGGGCATCTCCGGCACCTTCAACTTCATGTTGGTGTTCCAGGCCGAGCACAACATCCTGATGCACCCCTTCCACATGCTTGGTGTGGCTGGCGTCTTCGGTGGTTCACTGTTCTCCGCCATGCACGGTTCACTGGTGACCTCCTCCTTGGTTCGCGAAACCACTGAGAACGATTCACTGAACTACGGCTACAAGTTCGGCCAAGAGGAAGAGACCTACAACATCGTGGCTGCCCACGGTTACTTCGGTCGCCTGATCTTCCAATACGCCTCCTTCAACAACAGCCGTAGCCTGCACTTCTTCCTGGCTGCCTGGCCCGTTGTCGGCATCTGGTTCACCGCCCTGGGCGTGTCAACCATGGCCTTCAACCTGAACGGTTTCAACTTCAACCAGTCCATCCTTGATGGTCAGGGCCGCGTCCTGAACACCTGGGCTGATGTGCTGAACCGCGCCAACCTCGGCATGGAAGTGATGCACGAGCGCAACGCTCACAACTTCCCCCTCGACCTGGCTGCTGCTGAGTCCACTCCTGTGGCTCTGCAAGCTCCCGCCATCGGCTGAGGCTGAAGTCTCCAAGAGATTCGGCTTTAGCTGAATCGGAAAGCCCCCTCTCACGAGGGGGCTTTTTGCTGGCTTGCTGTCCAGACAACTCAAAGCCGCATCGCCCCATCAATGCAACGGATGGTCTGGGGCGAGATCCAAAACGTGCCTATCAAGAGATCAGACCCATTGAGCCATTCATGGACATCAACCAGGTGGCACCGCTGCTGATCGGTCAATCGCTCTGGAGCGGATGGCTGATGTTCTGGGCAACGCTGTGGCCTCTGGTGCTCGGCTTCTGCCTCTCGGGCTTGGTGCAGGCCTGTGCAAGCCGCAACGCCATGGAACGCGTGATGGGATCACACAAGCCGGGAGCGATTCTGCGCGCCTCCGGGCTGGGCATGGTGTCGTCGTCCTGCTCCTACGCCGCTTCGGCCATGAGCAAAAATCTCTTCGCCAGAGGTGCCGACTTCATCACGGCCCAGGTATTCATGGTGGCCTCCACCAATCTCGTGCTTGAGCTCGGGCTGGTCCTGATCGTGCTGCTGGGCTGGCAGTTTGCCGCAGCTGAGTTCATCGGCGGTCCACTGATGATCATTCTGCTGGCGTGGTGGGGAACCCATCTGTTCCCTGTTCGCCTCACTCGACCTGCCCAGGAGAGGCTGCGGGAAAGTGCCATCGCCAATGCCGCGGACGCCGGGTCGTCCAAACCGGAGCGTCTTGGAAGCAGGCTGCGCTCACCAGCGACCTGGGCCAACGCCGCCAGTTATGCGCTGGCCGATCTAACGATGCTGCGCAAAGAGCTGCTGATCGGCTTTGTGGTGGCCGGCATGCTCAGCACCCTGGTGCCGGACGCGCTCTGGCGGATTGTATTCATGCAGAACCAGGGGATCTGGACATCGATCCAGAACGCATTGATTGGCCCCCTGATCGCCATCATCAGCTTCGTCTGCTCCGTCGGCAACGTTGCTATGGCAGCGGCTTTATGGACTGGGGGCGTGTCCTTCGGTGGCGTGATCGCGTTCATCTTCGCTGACCTGATCACATTGCCGCTGCTGTTGATCTACAGGAAGTACTACGGACCGCGCCTGGCTCTGCGCATGCTGCTCGGCCTCTGGCTGTTGATGTCCATCAGCGGCCTGGCCGTTGAGGGACTGTTCCGAATCTCAGGACTGATTCCTGACCTTCGAATCAATGCTGGGCAGAGCCTGTCGATCGGCTGGAACAGCACCACATGGCTCAATCTGGTCGCCCTCAGCATTCTTGTGATGTCTTGGTGGCTGGCTCGCAACAAAGAACGCTTCGGAGGCGGTGCCGGATATGCCCTCGATCCGATCTGCGGAATGCAGGTGGAGAAAGCCAACGCACCGGCCACGCGGAAGCGGAATGGCCAACAATTCTGGTTCTGCTCGGATCACTGCGCTGAGCACTTCGATCAGCAGACCGAGCCAGAACCCGCAACCACCCCTGAGGTGAGTCATGACAACTCCACAGACCTCGAGAAGCAAGACAAAGATCCCGTCTGCGGGATGAGCGTCAATCCCGCGAAGCCAGGCAGCCGGCGTGAACACGCCAAGGAGACGATTCTGTTCTGCAGCTCACGCTGCGCGCAGCATTTCGACGCAGAACCCGCGACCTACGTGAAGGAATCAACGGATCCGATCTGCGGAATGCAGGTCCACATCAAGCCCTCCACGCCACATCGACAGAGAGGTCAGGTGCATGCATGGTTCTGCAGCAGCCATTGCGCCGATACCTTTGATTCCCGAGAGTCATCAGCCTGAGGCAATCTCGCCGGTGCTCCAGTAGCGAACGCGCGCCGGATGCGATGCGATGTAGTCGTCAACAGCGGCCTCGGCCGACTGCTCATTGGCCTGCAGCAGAAGATCCGACATCTCCTGATCAGGCAAGTAGAAACGCGTGAGGAAACCGGCCACATCTGGCATCTCCAGATCCAGTTCAGGACGACCAAGCGCATGAATCCACTCGATACCGCCGAACACCCGTTGCGGATCCTGAAGAAAACGCAACTTGTAACGAGCGAACATCCAGTGGGGAGTCCAGCTGGTGACCACCACCCAACGTTGCTGACGGATCGCCTGATCAAGCACCGCCGTCATTGCAGCACTGCTGGACGCCACCAGCTCCAGATCATTGAGGCGATAACTCTTGAGTGCTTCGACCGAGGCCTGATTCAGACCCGAACCGGGGTCAATCCCCTGCACGCGGTTGTCGAAGCGGGCCGCCAGAGAAGGATCGCGTAAATCAGCAATGGAGGAGAGATCCGAAGCAGGCACATAGTCCGGAACCACCCAGCCCAAACGGCCTGAGTACATCGAGCCAAAGTCGACGAGCCGATCGCGTACCCGCCGGTAATAGTCACGATGCGTCAACGGCAACCATGCCATCAGCATCAGATCCAGATCACCACGGGCCAGTGAGGCGTACTGAATGCCGATATCGGCGAGAACACGCTCGACCCTCACGTTGTAAGCCTGCTGGATCACAGTCTGAGCAATGAGGCTCACCACCTCAGCATCAGCCCAGGGTGACCAACCAAGGCGCAGTGTGGGGCGTGCGGATGCAGAACCGGGCAGTGAACTGCGAGGGGCCTCCAAACCTTCCTGCCCGGAGGAGGCTGAAGAACTGAGCGAGGTGGAAGGAGCACTGAGCTTGACCAGGCTTGCAGCGGAGATCCCCGCGACCCCAAGGCCTCCGAGCAGAAAAGCTCGTCGTCGGATCTGTCGAGCGCTCATGAAGCCCTCCACAGAGACATCCAAGCGCGCAAACGCTCTTGCAGTGATGATCCACGACGACCGGCAAAGCTCTGACTGAGTCGGTCGAGGATCACCGCCAAAATCACCACGGCGATCCCTCCTTCAAAGCCCATCCCCACATCAAGCTGCTGAATTCCACGCAACACGACATCACCGAGACCGCCACCACCGATCATCGAAGCGATCACGACCATGGAAAGTGACAGCATGATCGTCTGGTTGACCCCGGTCATCACGGTGGGAACGGCATTGGGCATCTGCACCTTCCAGAGCAACTGTCGATCAGTACAACCAAAGGAGCGACCGGCTTCGATGAGGTCATCCGGAACCTGAACGATTCCCAGGTGCGTGAGCCGGACCACCGGTGGCATGGCAAAAATCAGCGTGGCCAGGATCGAAGGAACAGCGCCCGTGCTGAACAACATCACAGCCGGAATCAGATAGACAAAAGCCGGCATGGTCTGCATCAGATCCAGGCAAGGGCGCACCAGCCTCCACACCAGTCGTGAACGTGCCGAAAGAATGCCAAGTGGAAGGCCGATCAGCAGAGCAAGGCCTGACGCAGTCAGCACCAGCGAGAGGGTGGCGATCATCTCGCTCCACAGCGCCATCGAAAGCACAAGGTTGAAACCGAGCAAAACAAACAGAGCGAACCCCCCATTGACTCGCCAGAGCCCAAGCGCCGCGGTGATCAGAGCGAACAACCAGGCCGGCGGCCACTCCAGCAACCAAGCGGTGACCGAGACCAGGGCCAGGACCGACGCCTTGATCACATCAAACAATCCCTGGGCATTGGCCAACAACCACGCAACACAGAGATCGATCGCCTGACCGAGCCAACCGGCTTGAGAGGCAGCGGCAAGGATCAGCATCAGGCGCCTCCCTCCATTGCGAGCAGCAATTGACGCGGGCTGATCACGCCCAGCAGGCGCTTCTCGTGATCCAGCACTGGCACCGGCTCGGAACTGTTCGCCACCACATCAATGGCTTCCTTCACGGATGTTTCGGCTGACAACGTCCTGATGGCCGCCACGTCGAACCAGCCGCGACCTGCTCGCAAAACACCACGCAAATGCTGCAGACGATCCGTCACGTACACCGTGACGTCCCCTTGATCAGGCAGGAGTTCGTCCAGATCACACACCTGCTGATGAAGGGGAGGCTGCGCAATCGCCTCCACGGTCAGAACGGACGCCACATCGACGTCGCGGAAAAAGCGTTTGACCTCATCATTGGCGGGGTGATGCAACAACCGCTGTGCGGTGTCGCACTGCAGAAGCCGCCCGTCCTGCATCAAGGCGATCCGGTCACCGATCCTGATCGCCTCATCAAGATCATGGGAAATGAACACCACCGTGCGACGCTGCTCCTCCTGCAGCTCCAGCAACAGATCCTGCATGTCCTTGCGGATCAAGGGGTCCAGTGCAGAGAAGGCCTCATCCATCAGCAGAATCGGCGGGTCAAGGGCCAGGGCTCTGGCCAGACCAACTCTCTGCTGCATCCCACCGGACAGTTCACGCGGGCGTTTGCGGGCCTCTGCAGCCAGCCCTACACGCTCAAGAGCCTGCATGGCACGATCGATCCTCGCCTTGCGTGGCATGCCCGCAACCTCAAGGCCAAAAGCTGCATTTTCAAGCACGCTGCGATGCGGGAAGAGCGCAAACGACTGAAAAACCATCGCCATCTGATGACGGCGCAGCTCCGCCAGCTGCTGTCCGGTCATCGCGTTGAGCGAACAACCCTGAACAATCACCTCCCCTGCGCAGGGAGAGATCAGTCCATTCAACATTCTCAGCAGAGTGGATTTGCCTGAACCGGAAAGCCCCATCACCACAAAGATCTCGCCGGCGAGAATCTCCATCGAGACATTCTGAACAGCAGCCCGCACGCCACGACTGGCATAAAGAAGCTCAGGATCCACGCCCGAGCGCAGCTGCTCGATCAACTCAGAGGAGGATCCGCCAAAAAGCTTCCAGACCGACTCGATGGAGATCTCTGATTGCACTTCAGAGCCTCCGCCCAAGTCTGAGCTGCTTATAGCAGTGGCCTGACCGCTGATCAGCGATCAGGCACGATCCGTTTGCCCAAGCCTGCGTCCGCGTAGCTGACAGCTCCAAACGCCGTGATTAGGTTGCCAATTGAGCCCGTTTCGCAATGTCGACACAGCTCAGAGGGTCGGTGACGAGCTGTCAGACAGCGCCGCTGCTGTCCTTCGCACGCCCCCGCGCATAGAGGATTCGACCGGCATGACCACACTCAGAAGCCAACCGTCAGCGGAATCCGATGATTCGCAACGCTTCGGGCAGCGACCCGAACGCGTCAGGGAAACAGATCATTATCAGCAGGAATACATCGAGCAGTTCGCAGACCGCTGGGATCGCCTGATTGATTGGGATGCCAGGGAAGAAGCTGAGGGCAACTTCTTTGTGCGCTTACTGCACGAGCACGGTGCCCGATCGGTGCTGGATGTGGCCACAGGCACGGGATTCCATTCCGTCCGACTTCTGCGCGAAGGCTTCGATGTCGTCAGCGTGGATGGCAGCCCCAACATGCTTGCCCGTGCCTTCAAAAACGCCAGGGAACGCGACCTGCTGATGCGCACGGTTCATGCCGACTGGCGCTTTCTGAACCGCGACATCCACGGCGAGTACGACGCCGTGATTTGCCTGGGCAATTCATTCACCCATCTGTTCCGCGAGCGGGATCGTCGCAAGGCTTTGGCCGAGTACTACGCGGTGCTGAAGCACAACGGCATTCTGATCCTGGACCACCGCAACTATGACCGTCTGCTGGAGGGAACCTCCACAAGCGGCAAGAGCAATGTCTACTGCGGCAAGGACGTCGAAGTGGGACCGGAACACGTCGACGATGGACTGGCCCGTTTCCGTTACGCCTTCAGCGATGGCAGCACTTATCACCTGAACATGTTCCCGCTGCGCCACGGCTACGTGCGGCGTCTGATGCGCGAGGTGGGCTTCCAGAGGATCACCAGCTACGGCGACTATCAACGCGGCCACGATGATCCCGACTTCTACGTGCATGTGGCTGAGAAGGAATATCTGTTCGACACCGACATCACAGCGATCTGAGCGATGACGAGCGCTTATTCCGCCGCAGCCAGCACCGCAGCCGATTACTACGACAGTGATGATGCCGATCGGTTTTACGCAGGCATCTGGGGCGGTGAGGACATTCACATCGGCCTCTACGAGAGCCCCGAGGAACCGATCGCAACCGCAAGCCGTCGAACTGTCGACGCGCTGATTGCACTGATGGGGCAGCCTCCAGCCTCAGACACAGCGACCACACTGCAGGTTGTGGACTTCGGGTCCGGCTACGGAGGTGCAGCCCGACGACTCTGCGACAGTCCTGGTATCCGGGTGGATGCCATCAACATCTCCGCGGTTGAGAACAACCGACATCGGCTGCTCAATCAAGAGGCCGGCCTCTCTGAGCGGATCACTGTCCACGATGCATCCTTCGAGGCGGTGCCTCTGCCCGATGGCTGCGCCGATGTGATCTGGAGCCAGGACGCGATTCTCCACTCCGGTGACCGCCCAAGAGTGATGCGGGAAGCAGCTCGTTTGCTGAAACCCGGCGGCGTCATGGTGATGACCGACCCCATGGCAGCGGATGGCGTCAACGCTGATTCACTCACGGCGATTCTCGATCGCATTCACCTTGCTGATCTCGGATCACCGGAGCGTTATCAACACTGGGCAAGCGAAGCGGGACTCACAAGGACTGCATGGCATGACCGCACACCCATGCTGATCGAGCACTACAGCAGAGTGCGACTGGAATTGCGACGGCGGCGAAAGGATCTTGAATGCAGCATCACACCCGGTTATCTGGAGCGGATGGATACGGGTCTTGGCCATTGGGTTGATGGTGGACAGTCAGGAAAGCTCAGTTGGGGCTTGATGCGTTTCAGCAAACCCCTGAACTGATGGAGCCAATGCCTGAGGAGTCCCCATCAACGAATCGCTCGCCGATGGAGGTGGTGAATCAACTGATTCTGGAATGGAGCCTCGAGCAACATCCAGAGGGTGGTTGGTTCCGTGAGCTATATCGGAGCCCATCACGGGTCACCCGTGCCGATGGTCAGCAGCGGGCCGCAATCACCAGCATCCTCTATCTGCTCGATGCAGGGTCCAGAAGCCGCTGGCATGCGGTTCATCAGGCCGATGAGGTCTGGACCCATCTGCAGGGAACACCACTGAGTCTCTGGACGCTTGAACCGCAGGGAGGCCAGGCCGTACAGCACGTGCTCTCCATGCACAATCCTGTTCACGTGGTGCCCGCAGGCCACTGGATGGCAGCACGCTCAGAAGGGCAGTACTCCTTGGTGAGCTGCTGTGTCGGACCCGGTTTCGACTTCGCGGACTTCGAGATGCTTCGAGACCGGCCAGCGTCTGAACATCCTTCAGGGGCCCTGAGCGAGCTGATCTGAGCTCTCTTACGCTCAAACGAGAGAAGGCATTCCATTGGGCAGCAGTTTCGGCACCCTGTTCCGCATCAGCAGCTTCGGAGAATCCCATGGCGGCGGAGTCGGCGTGGTCCTGGAGGGTTGCCCGCCGCGAATGGAGCTCGACTTGCCAGCGATTCAGGCCGAACTGGACCGGCGCAAACCAGGCCAAAGCAGAATCACCACACCGCGCAAGGAAGCCGATCAGGTGGAGATTCTGAGCGGCGTCATGGATGGCATCACCCTGGGCACTCCGATTGCCATGGTGGTGCGCAACAAAGATCAGCGGCCCCAGGATTACCGAGAGATGGAGGTTGCCTTTCGTCCCTCCCACGCCGATGCCACCTATCAGGCGAAGTACGGCATTCAGGCCCGCAGCGGCGGAGGCAGAGCATCGGCCCGCGAAACAATCGGCCGCGTGGCGGCCGGTGCCATTGCCCGGCAGTTGCTGAGCAAGGCCCATGGCACCGAGGTGGTGGCCTGGGTCCGACGCATTCATGACCTCGAAGCCACGGTGGATATCAATGCGGTGAACCGCGAAGCCGTGGAAGCCAACATCGTGCGCTGTCCGGATTCTGCAATGGCCGAGCGGATGATCGAACGGATTGAGGCGATCGGCCGCGACGGTGACTCCTGTGGAGGCCTGATCGAGTGCGTTGTACGCAGACCTCCCGTGGGTCTGGGAATGCCTGTGTTCGACAAGCTGGAAGCGGATCTGGCCAAAGCGGTGATGTCACTACCTGCCACCAAAGGGTTCGAAATCGGCTCAGGTTTTGCCGGCACCCTGCTGAAAGGGAGCGAGCACAATGACGCCTTTCTCCCAAGCGAAGACGGTCAACTGCGGACAGCCACCAACAATTCCGGCGGAATTCAAGGAGGCATCAGCAACGGTGAGCCGATTGTGATCCGGGTGGCATTCAAGCCAACAGCCACAATCCGCAAAGAGCAGCAAACGATCAACGACCGCGGGCAGGCCACCACACTCGCCGCCAAAGGTCGGCATGACCCGTGTGTACTGCCCAGGGCCGTGCCGATGGTGGAGGCAATGGTGAATCTGGTTCTGGCCGATCACCTGCTCAGGCAGCAGGGTCAGTGCAGCCTCTGGTGAGACTGCACTGTGTGGATCAACTTGTGGATCAGCTGCGAGCCGGAGAAGGGATGCCGCTGCCGCTGCCCAGCTGAGCTGCAGCCTTGGCCATGCGTCCAGCCACTGATCCAGCGGGAGCTGACTTGGTGGCCTTGCGGGCACGTCGAGCTGCGCGTGGCTTGCTGGCAGTGCTCACGGTTGTCGACGTTGTCGTGGTCTTTTTGGCGGCTCTGGTCGTGGTCGGCTTACGCGAAGCGGGTTTCTTCAAGGAAGCCTTGGCGACCGAGGCTTTCGCTGCAGGAGACTTAGCCGTGGCGGCCTTTGCGGCAACACGCTTTTTGGCTGCGGGTTTTTTAGCCGCAGGCTTTTTGGCAGCGGTTTTTTTGGCAGCCGACTGGCGAACAGGCTTGCCTGTGGACTGACGGTTGCGATGGCTCAACACCATCACCCACTCTTCATCGCTGAGAGAAGAGGGCTTGCTGCCGTGGGCATTGGCCAGCTTGGCGGCCTTTTCGATGTCCTGAATCAGATTGACCCAGGAGGTTGAGAAACGCTTGTCGGACTGCGATCGAGCCCCGCTTTCCACCAGGGTCTCCACAACGCCGGAGGCAGTGACCTTCTTGCGTCGTCGATTGAAAATTTCCTTCTGCAACTGAGCGATCAAAGCATCAGCTTTGTCGCTCAACTTGATGGATAGCTGAGACATCGTCACCAAAACATCTCTCTTATCTGTAGCAGATGGGTCTCATTGCTACCACTCATGCGCCAATCCAGGCGGAAAGGCAAGGATCAAAACCATCGTTTTCGAACACCGTCCGGCCAAGAGCGATGGCGTCATATCCAGCTCCCAGCCAGGAGTAGAGGTCACCGGCACGCAAGCCTCCAGCAGCAATCATGAAGGGAAGATTGCCCATTGGCGCAGCGATCTGTCGATAAAAACCGCGACCCAGCACGCTGGCCGGGAACAACTTCACCAAACGGCAATCCAGATCGCAAGCCTGCCTGATCTCAGAGGGCGTCATCACGCCTGGCACCAACAGAAAATCGAGCTGCCTGGCCTTTTGCTGTAAACCCCTGTCCAACAGCGGCGACATGGCGTAGCTGAATCCCAGCTCAGCCACCTGCTTTAAAGCCGACTGCTGGGTGATCGATGCCGCTCCCAGAGACAAACGCGGATGACGAGACATCGCTGCCATCACCAGATCGGGCCAACGGGGATGCTCAATCCAGGCAATTTCGACGTGCTGAACACCCGCCTCAACCAGCTGATCAAGCTGACGACTCAGGCGGGTGCTTGGAAAGGATGCGTCCAGGTCAGTGCTCTCTGGACGCAAAACAACCAGAAGGGGCTGGATCCGCAGGGAGCGGATCAAACCCTGCTCATGATCAGACGTATTCAGCAATACGGACATCGCTGCGGATCAGCAGTTCTTGGAACTCTTCAGCATCCACAGTTTCCTGGTCCACGAGCATGTCAGCGAGCTCGTCGAGAACGGATCGGTTATCGACAAGAACCTTGGTGGCACGCCTGTAGGCAAGAGCCACGAGATCGGAAACTTCTTCGTCGATAGTGGCCGCAGTGTCTTCCGAGAAGTCGCGTTCAGCAGCGATATCTCGGCCAAGGAACATGCCTCCCTGAGAACGACCAAGAGCCACTGGGCCGAGCTTGTCGCTCATGCCGAAGCGGGTGATCATCTGTCTTGCTGTCGAAGCCACCTGCTGCAGGTCGTTGGAGGCGCCTGTTGTGACTTCATCCTCTCCGTAGACGATCTCTTCAGCGACACGGCCACCCAGCGCAACGGCCATCTGGTTCTGAAGGTAGGTGCGGGAATAAAGGCCTGACTCCATCCGCTCCTCGCTGGGAGTGAAGAAGGTCAGTCCTCCAGCATTTCCACGCGGGATGATCGAGATTTTCTGAACCGGGTCGTAGTCAGGCATCAGAGCACCGACCAAGGCATGGCCAGCCTCGTGGTAGGCGACGAGACGCTTACGACGATCACTCATCACGCTGTCCTTTTTCTCAGGGCCAGCCATGACGCGCTCAATGGCATCACTGATCTCGTCGTTACTGACTTCGCTCAAATCGCGACGGGCCGCAAGGATCGCCGCTTCGTTGAGCAGATTGGACAGGTCAGCACCCGTGTAACCCGGTGTGCGTCGTGCCACCTTGTCGAGATCAACGTCCTTAGAAAGAGTCTTGCCACGGGCATGAACTCCGAGGATCTGTAGACGACCCGCGTAGTCGGGGCGATCCACCGTGACCTGACGGTCGAAACGACCAGGCCTCATCAGAGCAGAGTCGAGGACATCCGGACGGTTGGTGGCCGCCACAATGATGATGCCGGTATTGCCTTCAAAACCATCCATCTCGGTGAGCAGCTGGTTGAGCGTCTGTTCACGCTCATCATTTCCACCACCCATGCCAGCGCCACGCTGACGACCGACCGCGTCAATCTCATCGATGAAGACGATGCAGGGAGCGTTTTTCTTGGCCTGCTCGAACAAATCGCGAACACGACTCGCACCAACGCCGACAAACATCTCGACAAACTCCGAACCGGAGATTGAGAAGAAAGGAACGTTGGCCTCGCCTGCAACAGCTTTGGCCAGAAGCGTCTTACCTGTACCTGGAGGGCCTACAAGAAGCACACCCTTGGGAATCTTGGCCCCGACAGCTGTGAAGCGATCAGGATTCTTGAGAAAGTCGACCACCTCGGTGAGTTCAAGCTTGGCCCCTTCAATGCCTGCAACATCACCGAAGGTGATCTGCGTGGAAGGTTCCATCTGAACACGGGCCTTGCTTTTGCCGAAATTCATGGCGGGATTGCCGCCACCACCGCCCGACTGCGCACGACGGAAGAGGAAGAACAGCCCGCCGAGCAACAACAAGGGGAAGATCAGGCTTGAAGCAGCCTGCTGCCAGGCACCTGGCTGACGCGAAGGCTGAACCGCGATATCAACGTTGTGATCGGTGAGCAGCTTGAGCAGGTCCTTGTCGGGAGCGAGATTCACCTCAGCGCGACGGCCATCGGTCTCGACAACCTGAGCAGTACCACGATCGGGAGAAAGAAGCACACGGCTGACCTGATCTTCCTGGACCCGCTCCACAAAATCGCTGTAACGAAGCGAGCGTGCCTCGGGTTGAGGGCCACCGGCACCACCAAAGAAAGCCGGTGCGATCACAACGATCGCGAGCACTAGGAGGGCCCCAAGCCCAATGTTCCGCCAACGTTTGTTCAAGGGTCTTCCGCCTCTGATGAAGGAATGTTAATAGGAAGCTGAGAGCTCAGGCGGACCGGAGCACATCCACAACGCTTTTGAAGGCGAACCACTCGGGGATCTCTTCACCGCTGCGCAGCATCTTGCGGAACTGAGTGCCGCTCAGCTTCTTCACGTGCAGACCTCTGGCCTCGGCATGTTCAGCAGTGACGTACCCCTCTTCTTCCGTGTAGACGAGGTTGAGAGAGGGCACGGTTTCCATGGTGAGCTCAGGCGCGCATTCCTTGGCAAAGTTCTGAGCGTCATAGGGGCCGTAGAAGTCGTCACCGCTCAAGGACGACTTACAGCCGGCCATGTCGCGTCCAATGATGAAGTGGGTGCAGCCGTAATTACGGCGAATGATCATGTGCTGCAAGGCCTCACGAGGGCCTGCCATGTGCATGGCGTAGGGCAGATAGGCCCAGCGGATCCGCGGGTTTTCCACCTCGGCCGCCAGGCGCTCATAGGTCTGAAAGCGCACAGCACCGGGAATGTCATCCTGCTGGGTGGGACCACAGGTTGGATGCACTAGCACCACAGCGTTCTCACTGACATTGCTGGCATGCAGAGCTCGGGTGAACAGCTCGTAATGGGCTCTATGGATGGGATTGCGGCACTGGAAAGCCACAACGTCTTCGCCTTCAGGCAGACCTGCGCGAACTTCAGCTGGGGTCTTGCAGGGGAACACGCGCGAAGGCAGTTCCAGGCCCTGAATCAGACCACCAAGGTAGAAACGGCGGCGCTCGGTGGCGATCATGCGCACAGCGGGATGTTCCAGCGACGTGGTGCCGTAGCAGCCCTTGGCCTCAATCACCTTGTCTGGCTCCCACTTGTCCTCAACGGTGAGCACCGCGAGATCCTGACCCTTGTAGGTGAGCAGAATCTTCTGCCCCAGCGTGATGTCCTCACGGTCGGTGTCCATCACAATCGGCAGTCCGAACAGATAACCCGTTGTGGTGCGATTGCCTGCCACCACGGCGTCGTAATCGGCCTGGAGCATGAAGCCCCTTTCAGGGGAGAAGCCACCGACCACCAGCAGCTCCACATCACAGGCATTGCGGTCGGAGCACTCGATGCTGCTCACGGCTGAGGCCTTCACAGCGGCTTTGTCACCCTCAGGCACCATCAAATCCACAAGGGTGCCGCCATAGGGAGCGATCACACCGGTCTGAGAGGAAGGGGAGCTGGCGGTCATGACAGGCCGGAGTGGATTGGGAAGACGGCGCGATTCTCCCAGACGACAGCCGGCGGCTTCAGCGAAAAGGGTTCACAACAAAAAAGGGGCCGAAGCCCCTTGTTGCTGATCGAAGTGTGTTGAAGGAATCAGGCTTCCTCAAGCTGGCCGTAGAGCTCCCCAGTGATCTTGACGTCCACAGTTTGTCGACTGCCCATATCAGAGTCTGAGGGCTGGATAGCGGTGAAAACCCCTGCGAATTCACCCGTGGAAGGATCAACACGAGTGATCGACAGGCTCATCACACCCTGTCCGTCGATGTACTGCTTCTTGTTCTCTTGCTCGAGCTCCTGGTAATCACCACCCAGACCGATCAGACCCTGCGGGTAGTCCACACCGGTTGTGAGTGAACGTCCTTTGGGGTCAATGAAGTTGCTGGTGCGGTAGCTCGGCGTGCGGTACTCGCCTTCAAAGTCTGTGCTGGTGGTGATGGCTGCACCTTCAGCCTCGGCCTTCAGGTTTTTGCTGGAGAACGTGAAAGGGAACTCCTCACCGCCTGGAACCAGAACGGTGATGGCCTGGAAGTCAATGCCACCCTCCTCAGTGAAGGAAAGGCCTTTCTCACCCACAACGAGGTCTCCGTAGACCTGGTCAAGACTGGAGGTGTAACGGGTGAGGATCTTGCCCTCAATGAACTGGGCTTCCTGACGCTTGTTGGCAGGCTCACCCTTCACGAAGACCTGACTGGGGTGCATGCAGATGGCACTCAGCTGATAGTCATTTCCGGGGGTGAGCGGAATGGAGCCTCGGGCGGATTCAGGGAGCGTGGGGCAATCATTCGCCTTGCCGGTGTTACGGATGTCGTCGTACGTGATGTTCGAACGATCAACAGCCTGAGCATCTCCGCTGCAGGCAGTGACGAAGGTCAGACAGAAAGCCAGCACAAGGGCCAGCAGAGGACGGATGCGCATGGAGGAGAAGCCGAAACGCCGGCTGTTGACGATGTCCACCGGACAGGCGGATCCTACAGGTGTCAAACGGTCGCACCGGCTAGCCTTTTGCACGTCTCAACAAGGTGAAGTGTTCTCGATGCAGCACGACGGCCGAGAAACCATCCAGGAGAAGCTGAAGCCGGCGCTGAAAACACTCCGAGAACTATCGGAACTGCATCGAGACGATCCCGAGTCTCTACTGGTGCTCCTGCGTGATCTGGAAGCCCTGCACAGAGACATTCAGGAAGATGCCTTTCGCGAAAGCCTTCCAGAAGACCGCCAAAAGCTGTTCGCTCTGCTCAAAACGATGGAACGCAGCGGCGGCTGGCCCTATATCCCGCGCCTTCAACTGCGCACGTTCATCGATCTGCTGCAGCAAGATCCTGCCGATATGGCTGCCTGATCAAGACAACTGCCTGATCAAGACGGCCGCCTGACCAAGCCGGCTGACTGATTCAAGTCGTCGGAAGTGATCTCCAACAGTCGATCCAGCAATCGGTGGGACAACGCGAGCTTGTCTTCGAGGGGGCAGATCTGATGATGATCGCCTGGACCCAGAAGCCAGCCGGCGTTCTGATCACTGTCGAGCCCCTGACCCGGACGATCGACGGGATTGACCATCAGCAGGTCACAGCCCTTGGCTTGGAGCTTTCGGCGGCCAAGCTCAAGCAGTTGCTCGTCGGATCCCGTCAGAGCGGCAAATCCCAAAACAGACTGCCCCTTGGGACGCCTCCTCACCAGCGCCTGAAGCAGATCTGGCGCCAGTTCCCAACCAGCCTCAATCGAGCCAATCAGCTGGTCTTTCGGCAGCTTCTCAACATCAGCAGAACAGGTCCGGCGCAAATCGGCCACAGCCGCGCACATCAACACCGCATGCGCTTGCGGCTGCAGTTGTTGGAGCGTGTTGTCCATAGCAGCACTTCCGACCACAGGATGACAGCGCAAACCTTCCAGCCAGGACGGGGGAACCTGCAGCGGGCCATGCACCAAATCGACGGTGGCACCTCGCAGATGAGCGGCCTGGGCCAGCAGAACACCCATGCGGCCGCTGCTGCGGTTGGAGAAGACGCGGACACAGTCCAAAGCTTCCAGAGTGGGACCGGCGCTGACCAGCACATGCCTGCCACGCCAGTCGGATTTGAGCAGGCCCTCAGCATCGGCTTGCAACAGGGCGCTGGCGGCGGCCAACTCAATCCTGACGGGGTCTGCCATGCGTCCCGTGCCGAGTCGGTCACAGGCGAGCAGACCGCTCTCAGGCGCCAGGGGCAGCACGCGAGGGTCGTCAACCAGAAAGCCCCAGTTGCGCTGCACGGCTGGATGCTTCCACATGGCTGTATTCATCGCTGGCGCCGCCAGAACTGGGCACTCACAAGCCAGCAGAAGACTGGCCAAAAGTCCTTCGCCATCGCCCTGAACCCAGCGGGAGAGTGATGTCGCACTGAGCGGCGCCACCACCACGAGGTCCGCCCATTCGGCCAACTCGATATGCAGTGGTCGCGGGCGCGTAGAATCCCACTGGTCAGCGTCCTGCAGGCAGGGTTCACGACTGAGCGTTGCCAGAGCCACTGGGCTCACCAAGCGGGCTGCACTGGCGGTGAGCACACAGCGGACCTGAGCCCCTGCCTGCACAAGGGCACTGACCAGCAGCGGAGTCTTGACAGCAGCAATGCTTCCCGAGGCAGCCACCAGCACCCGTCGTCCCTTCAGCAGCGCCGGCATTGGCTCAGTCCTCGTCGAAGGGTTCCTGATCGATCAGATGGGCGTATGGAGCGGTGAGTTCCGGTCGATGAATGGCAAGGGCTCTCAACAGATGCCAGTCACTCAGGCCCTCAAATGGAGTTGGGTAGTCGTCGTACTCCAGACGGCGAGCCAGCGTCGCAACGGATGCCTCATCAAAAGAAGCCAGTCGCTCCGGAGTGATCAGCATGCAGGCACGAAGCACTGATGTTCATTTTGCCTTCGAGTGCGTTTGAAAACCGGCGCTAAGTTGCCCAGCCCGGGGAATTAGCTCAGCTGGTAGAGCGCTGCGATCGCACCGCAGAGGTCAGGGGTTCGAATCCCCTATTCTCCATCGAGTTCGTGAGAGATCAAGGTTGAACTGGAGTGCTGAAGCAGAACAGTCGCTCAAGGAAGTTCCCTTCTTCGTGCGGCCGGCCGTTCGCCGCAGAATCGAATCAATGGCCCAGGAGTGCCAACTTGAATGCATCGATTCAACGTTCTACGCCGAAGCCAGGGCGAAGTTTGCAAAGAGTTGAACCATGATCAGGCCCACGCTTGGCTACCGGTACGCGATCAGGTCTTCGCTGCTGATCGCCCTCGGCGTTACGAGCTGTCTTTCAGTGCTCGTCAGACCTTCCGCTCTTTTGACCTACGGGCTGATTCTTCTGGCAGGTGGCCTTTCCCGCCGCTGATTAACGCTGATTAAGAGCGTTTCATTCAGGCCATGCGGTAAAAGAGAGGCTGAGAAAGCCACGATTGATGTCTCAGTCGAAACGGGAACAGGTAGTGAGCCATCTGCGCTACATCCGCCAGGAACTGCGGGAAATGCATCAGGGCGTTATGGAAGACGGTCTGCTGCCTGAAGCTGGTGAGGTACGGGGAGTGATGGCCCAAATGGAAGCGCTACTTGAACTTCTCGAAGGCAAAAGCTCTCGCAAAGCAAAAGCTGAATCCGACTAATCCTGAAGCCTGCTCTTGCCAAGCAGCGTTGTTCAGGCTTTTCTTTGGGAGTGATCAGCCGCTGAACCGGACAATTTCAGGCTTTTTGCATCAAAAGCCTCAATATGTAGCGGTTGATAGAGGCATTAACCCCACAAATGGTGTATACATTGGACGGCAGGGTTCGGGCCGGGTGATGGGGATCATCGGTTGTTGTCCCTGCCTCTCTTTTGAGAGGTCGTCAAGTTGACAGCGCGTCTCCAAACAACACGCCTGCAGCGAACGATTGGAGAAGCCACGACCAGGCTCGACCTTTGGGCGACCAATCCGTGGAGACGCTTTTCACTCCTGCTGATCGCCCTGACAGGAAGTTTCATGATCGGCAACGGCGTTGCTTCCGTCTCCGGTGCTCTCAATCTGATGGATCCTGTGGCTGCGATGCTCAGCGTGGGGCTGATGGAAGTGATGGTGCGGGTGAGAAGACACTGGGCCAAAGATCGGGGCAGTCATCTAGGCCGACAATTGCTCGACATGACGCGATTTGGACTGCTTTACGGCCTGCTCCTGGAAGGATTCAAGTTGCTTTAACCAGCTCATGTTGTTGAAAGCGCAGACAAAACCCTTCGGCATCCATACGCTGAATTGAGATTGTCAACCTTGCATCCATGGCTGGAGAGCATTACTTCCTCGAGCTGGATCCACCTGAAGAGCGTCTGCGACACGCTCCCCACGTCGTCATCGTGGGCGGAGGATTTGCAGGTGTGCGTGCCTGCAAGGCGCTGGCCAAGGCAGACGTTCGCATCACCCTGATCGACAAACGCAACTTCAATCTGTTCCAACCTCTGCTTTATCAGGTTGCAACAGGATTGGTTTCCAGTGGTGATGTGGCGACTCCGCTGCGCCAGCTGGTTGGACGCCAAAGCAATGTGCAGGTCCTGCTTGGTGAAGTCACCGAAATCAAGGCGGAAGACAAGCAGATCATCTTCAGCGGCAAGGCTTACAGCTACGACCACCTGGTTCTGGCAACAGGATCCGGCAGCACCTTCTTCGGCCACGAAGAGTGGCGGACCTTTGCCCCGCCAATGAAGATCCTGGAGCACGCCGAGGAGATCCGACGGCGGCTGCTGATGGCCATGGAGCAGGCCGAACAGACCCCTGATCCTGAGGCACGTCGCTTTCTGCAGACCGTTGTGATTGTTGGAGGAGGGCCCTCAGGATGCGAAATGGCAGGAGCAGCTTCCGAGCTGATGCGCAATGCCATGCGCAAGGAATTCCGCCAGCTGAATCCGGAGGAGACCAGGATCGTGCTTGTCGATCCAGGCGACCGCGTACTCAGAGCCATGCCGGAAGAACTCTCTGAGGCTGCTCAGAAATCCCTGTCGGCTCTTGGCGTGGAGTTTCTGTTCAAAGGACGTGTGCAGAGCATGCAACCCGGTGAAGCGATTGTGGGAACACCGGATGGTGAGCGCCGGCTGCAGGCAGCCACCGTGATCTGGACCGCTGGCGTACGTCCCTCACATCTGGGCCGCAAGCTGGCGGATTCGGTTGGCTGCGAAACGGACCGAGGCGGCCGCGTGATTGTGGAGCCTGACTTCTCAGTCAAGGGGCATCCCGAAATCCGGGTGGTGGGCGACCTCTGCTGCTACAAGCACACCCGAGACGGAAATCAGCTGCCCGGCATGGCAGGGCCGGCCACCCAGGCCGGGGGCTTCGTTGGCAAGGACATTGCCGCGATTGTGGCCGGCGGATCGCGTCCGAACTTCAGCTGGTTTGATTTCGGCAGCATGGCCGTACTGGATCGCGTCGACGCGGTCGCTGACTTGCGTGGCTTCAAGTTCAAAGGCGGTCTTGGCTGGCTGCTGTGGGCCGCTGCACACCTCGCCTTCATGCCCAATGATGAAAATCGCTTCTCATTGCTGGTGAAATGGATCTTTGCGGTGGTCTCTCAGGCCAGAGCATCGATGCTGCTCACGGGCATGCCAAGTCAGCACATGGGCTTGGATTCGCCTGATGCTGCCTTCCCGATGGCACCAGGGGCCGGTCCCTCCATCTCCGAACCTGGAGCAGCGCTGCGAGCGGCAATGGACTACTACTCCAATCAGGTTTCCGGCCTTGCGCCTCAACCCAAAGGAGGTGAGTCCACAGAGGATTCAGCCGCTGCCATCAAATAAAGCAAGGCCATCCTGATCGGGATGCCATTGCTCACCTGACTCTCCACCAGGTTTGAGCTGAGGTCATCGAGCAGAGCGCCACTCATCTCAATCCCCCGGTTCACCGGGCCGGGGTGCAGCACCGGAATCGAGGCACCACATCGAGCCAAGCGCTCGTGGCTGAGACCGTAGTCACGGTGATAGCGATACAGATCGGTGAGCATCTGCTGCCGCATCCGTTCCTTCTGAAGTCGGAGTGTCATCACCGCATCGGCTCCGGACAGGGCCTCATCCAGATCACGGCAGATGGTCAGCGATCCCCGCTGCGCTACAGGATCCATGGTCTGGCCAGGGGGAGGCTCAGCCAAAAAGTCGGCGAAAGCATCCGGAACCAGCGTGGGCGGACCACACAGCACGACATCGGCGCCGCAGGCACTCAGGGCCCAGAGGTTGGAGCGGGCCACACGTGAATGCAGGATGTCACCCACGATCAGGACACGCCGACCCTGCAAAGCCTCTGGCAGAGGATTGGCGGGATCAAAGTGATAGGCCAGGGTGTAGAGATCGAGCAGTCCCTGGCTTGGATGGCTGTGCAGGCCATCACCGGCATTGAGGATCACAGTGCGTTCACCGGTGCGTTCCAGTGCGTCTGCCAGCTGGCGCGGCACACCGGTGCAGCGGTGACGCACCACCAGCATGTCGGCGCCCATCGCCACATAGGTGCGTGCGGTATCCAACAGTGATTCCCCCTTGCTGAGCGAACTGCTGGAAGGCGAAAAACTGGAGACGTCTGCCGAGAGACGCTTGGCCGCCAGCTCGAAACTGCTGCGAGTGCGCGTGCTGGGCTCGAAAAACAGGGTGGCCACCAAGCGTCCCTGCAACGCCGGCAGCCGACGGGCACCCGTAACCGGCATCGACCGGAAACGATGAGCCAACTCCAACACAGTCGCGAAGTCTTCTCGGGAAAAAGCCGCGAGATCCAGAATGTGTCGGTGTGTCCAGGCGCTCAACTGGGCGGCGGCTCACTGCTCTCAACCGTAGAGGCACACCGTGCATCCACCCAAGGATCAACGGGGCTGAAACGCAGCGTCAGGCTTCGGGGAGCGATCCCCGCGAGCGCGTTTGCTGACACTTCGGCTGGTCTTCAGGTACCAGCGCAGAGGCAGATCTTCGCCCTGACTGATCCCGATCCGGGTGGTGGTGACCAAAGCAGGGTGGATCAGCTCGACCGGGCGGGGTGCAATCCAGAGGTCACCGTCACCGCAGACCGACAGGGCATCACAACCGCGATCGATCCCGAACCGTCGGGCCAGCAAACCCGGCCCTGCCGCGATCCGTTCAGGCTCATCAGGCAATGCCACAGCACGCAGCAACACGCCATTGGCCCATTCAGGGCGGTCGGTCACCACATTCACGCAGTGGTGGATGCCATAGCTCACATACACATAAAACCGCCCTGGCTCTCCAAACAGGGTTTCGTTCTGCGGTGAGCGACGCCGGTAACCGTGACAGGCAGGTTCATCCTGTGAATACGCCTCCGTCTCCACAATCACGCCCCACAGCAAACCTCCATCCGCTTGGCGTTTCACCAACCTGCAGCCCACCAAGTCAGGTCCCACCACTTCTGCGGGACGGCAGAAGAAGGATTGAGGTAGTGCTGGGAAATCCTTGGCGATGGAAGTGGTGGCTATGGGAGTGGCTGGAGCGACAAACCTTCTTCACCCAAGTCTGACAACGCTGCTTGAAGAAGAGACAATGAAATCAACAAAGCCCTTTCTCTCAGATGTCAGAAGAGCAACTCAAAGCCTTCTTGGAAAAAGTCAAAGCTGACACCAGCCTGCAGGAGAAGCTCAAAGCAGCTGCTGATACTGATGCTGTGGTTTCTATTGCCAAGGAAGCAGGATTTAGCATCTCTGCTGATGACTTGAAGAACGCTCAATCAGAGATTTCTGAGGAGGAGTTAGAAAGCGCGGCTGGAGGGGCTGAAGGTGGTTGGTGCCAACTGTTTCCGGTGCCAACTGCCTGTCAAGTCACCTGGAACTGAGCCGGAGGAGCCTACACACCCGCGAAAGCCCCTGCATTGACAGGGGTTTTTTATTGCTTCAATGGTCTGACTGACCCCATAAATCAGCCTTCAATACCTGGCACCATCACCAACTAAACACTCAAGACTTTCACCGGACCAGTTGCCTAATCAATCCGCAAGAAAATTCAAGGCAGGGCAAATAAAGTCTCAGCATTCTGTTGCCCTACTTCTACCCTTATCCCCTCAACACAACTGCCAAATACTTCGCTCCCTGTCGCCATCTCGGATGCCATTCGCCCGTCTAAATCTCACTGCTACTTGATGCCACTCCTCTGGAATTTGATTGAGACGCACATCAAATACAAACGGCAGTTGCTGTTGCCCTGGCGAGACACGCTTTCTCTTGCTTCTACTGCTCCCAACCAATCGCTTCAGCATCCTTGAGCCCCAATGGCACTTCGCTCCTCCCTTGGCGTGATGGCGATACTTCTGGCAGAACCGCTCATAGCGCCTGGAGCATCCCTTGAGGCTTGATGCCAGTTGCAGAAAACTGGGGTGCCATTCGCTGATGCCATCACACGCCAACCTGCCGTAGTGCCCGTAGTTGGAATAGGGGTCATAAAACCCCTGCCGCACTCCAGCTGCTTTCGGGTTGGCGTGGATATACCGCAAGGTATTCAGCACTCGTCTGTGGTCTTTAACTGCGATGGCAGTGGCGTAATACCTCGCTTCCCAGAAGTGCCCGCAACGACCACTCAAGCGGTTGAGTGCCATTGCTGAATACCAGCCAAACCAGTGCATCAGCTTTGGCAATTCACTTGCATCATCAGGACGCAGAAGCAAATGCAGGTGATTTGCCATCAGGCACACGGCATACAACCTATGGCGCACCTTGGCTTGTGCCTTGGCGAGCACTGCTAGCAGCACATCCCGCCTCAATCCTTTGGCAATCAAAAACTGAAGGCTGTTGCACCTCAAGGTGATGTGAAACGAATAGCCCTGAGGCAGATGGCGTGGTGAGCGTGACATTGCGGCTGCTCAGGCTGACACTTTCAACTTGATGCTCTGCCCTTAGCGGTCTTGGCATATTCCTGCTGGATTTGACTCACCAGAAAACCTTGGATGTCTCTATACGCCCGATTGACCTTCTGCACCTCCACCAGCATTGCTGCCTCCACATCAGGTAGGCGAATGGTGATGGTCTTCATTTGACGAGCTCTTGGGTTTCCACTGGCTCCAATCGCTCCAGCTTTTCTGCAATCGCCTCCCTACAGAAGGCTGAAATATTCAGGCAACGGCTTCTCTTTAGGAGCAGAAGTGCCTGATGCAGTTGCTGGGCGTCACCTTCTGGGTAAGTGATGGTGAATTGATTTCTTCTCATTGCTTTCTTGCTGATAGGTCGCTGTTGAATGGGTCAAGGGCAATCAGCTCCAAACTCGTCTGTTTGCCCAAATAACTGCTGATGCGTTTGTAGTCATCATCCTGTTGGTTGATGCGTTGAATATCAATGGATTTCCACTTAGACAACGCTTTGACCTTATGGGGCAATCGCTTGTGGAATAAGACTTCCATCTCAACTTGAGTATTTAGCCTTACTGGCAACTTTTCTGCAATCAGATGGGTATGAAACTGACCCGTGCCCTGATGGCTGGTTTCGTGAAAAAACAACATCCTTGGATACGGATATTCACCAGCACCCTTGATGCTCTTATCACGGCTCTTATAAATGATGCGATGCAGTTTTCGCTTGAGGTCGGCAACATCTTGGAGCAACTCATCTTCTTTGCTGTGGTGGTCTCGGTAGTGAAAGCTAATAAACCACCAAGGGTTGATACCTTGGAGCTCACCTGTGATGAGGCGTTTGACATTCCGCTTCAGATTGTGGGCTTGCTTTCGCTCTTCTTGTTGTATTGATTTCATTTGAGTTTCTCCTGTTTCTTCTCACTCAGAGACACCTGACACCAATCCCTTGGCATCCAGCACATCTCTTCTGTTGTATTGCTAGCAGCGGTCGCTTCTCAATCCACCGAGCAAGCACTGCAGGCGATAGTATTTATACAAGTTGTTGTTTTTACAGGGTCTCTCGCCGACGATTGACCAACACTCCAATCTCCGCAGGCAAAGACAACGAAAGCAATACATCACGCAGGCTTATTTTTATTACTATTTCCCCAGCACTTCAAGCACTGACGCACCCACTTTTATAGCTTTGAAATAAGCATCCTTTTTAGTTTTCTTTTCAAGCTATCTGCCAGCTCGGCATCTTCAATCTGCCTGTTGGTTTGGAATAAGTATCCAGCAGCATCTTGGTGGAATGACCTGCTGCCGCTGCCAAATCAGCAGGGGAGTTTCCCATCGCTAAAGCGTGAGACAGGAAGCTATGACGCTGGGCGTAAAGGCGGCGGGGCTTCAAGCCACAACGCTCAAGCGACCGCTTCCACACACGACCCACCAGGTGGTCGTAGATGTTCGTGTGGCTGGTAGGGGTTACAAACACCAGCCCATACGGGTCATCAATCCCCAGCAGCTCCATCTCAGCCTTGTGCTGCCTCAACACCTCCAGCACCTGGGGCATCAGCGGGACCACACGCTCCTTACCTGTCTTCGTCGTTGCCCAGCTGTGATGACCTGATGAATAGCCATCACGCCGCAAGCTCTTACAAACCAGCACCTCACCTTCTTCCCAGCGAATGCAATCCCAGGTCAATCCCCTGATTTCTGCATTGCGCATCCCTGTGCTGAGCCACAGCAGAAACAGCGGGTAATACCAGCTCTCATTGCTCTCCAAATCAGCAAGCACTGACTGGATTTCATCCACGCTCAACACATCGCTCTGGACTGAGCGCCGCTGCCACTTGAGCTTGTGAGAAAAGAGATGGCGATTGCCTCCACTGCACTGGCGGTAATGGGTCATCAACCCAGCAATCGTGCAGTCGCTCAATCCACGCTTCTCTCTCAACCAGCGCAGAAACTCCTCTGCTTCACTGCGATTGCGGATGGGTTTTCCATATCGCTCCAGCAGCTTATGGGCGTGGATTGCAGCAGCCTGGCGTTTGCTCTCTGCCCTCACCTTCAGCGCCTCCAGCAGTGCCACCTGCTTGCCACCTATCAGCGGTTGATATGCCATCAGGCTGCGGTCAAAGCTGCCCTGCTGGTAATCACTCCAAATCTGGGCGCTGATGGCGTGGGCTTTAGCAACTGCCACTGGGTCGCTCCAGCGTCCCAGGCGATTGATAAACGCATCCTTGCCATCAATCCGCACCCTCACCTGGAGCGTGCCGTTGTTGTTGCGGAGCGATGGCGGCTTGAGCAAGGTGCTGGATTGCTGCTGACACCAGGGCTACGGCTGCACCACTGATTTATCCATCAACCCCACCAGAGCTTGTAGCCCTACTTAGCCGTTGAGCATCTGCAATCAAGAACAATCACTCAAATCAGCTGCAGTGGCTTGAACCTTGGCTGACTGACCTAGAGCAAACTTTCAAAAATCAAGCCCAGCCTGAGCTGCTTGAGCTCACGGCTCGATTCACGCAGTGGTGGATGCCATAGCTCAGATACACATAAAACCGCCCTGGCTCGCCAAACAGGGTTTCGTTCTGCGGTGAGCGGCGCCGGTAGCCGTGACAGGCAGGTTCATCCTGTGAATACGACTCGGTTTCCACAATCACGCCCCAGAGCAAACCGCCATTGCTCTGGCGTTTCACCAACCTGCAGCCCACCATCTCAGGTCCAACAACTTCTGCAGGGCGGCAGAAGAAGGATTTGGGTAGAGCTGGGAAATCCTTGGCGATGCGCTGGGTGGCTATGGGCGTGGCTGGAGCGACAAACCTTCTTCACCCAAGTCTGACAACGCTGCTTGAAGAAGAGACAATGAAATCAACAAAGCCCTTTCTCTCAGATGTCAGAAGAGCAACTCAAAGCCTTCTTGGAAAAAGTCAAAGCTGACACCAGCCTGCAGGAAAAACTCAAAGCCGCAGCTGATGTTGATGCTGTTCTTGCGATTGCGAAAGAGGCTGGTTTTATGATTTCTGCTGAAGACTTGAAGAACGCTCAAGTCACAGAGCTTTCAGATGAGGAATTGGAGGGCGCAGCTGGAGGGGATTCTGGAGGGGATTACCTGTCTTATGCAGGCTGCGACACTGGGAGATGTGGCGCCTGTAGCTGGGGCTGCCCAGGGTAATAGGTGGGGGCATCTGCGGATAGCCTACACACCCGCGAAAGCCCCAAGGGGGTTTTTTATTGCTTCAATCACTCCAAAAAGACCATCAATCAGCCTCCAATACCTGGCACGATTGAGTGCGTTAAGTATTAGCTAAAGGCACTGCAGCGGACCATTGCTATAACCGTTAAAGACTCCTGAAACCTATGTCAGAAGAGCAACTCAAAGCCTTCTTAGAAAAGGTTAAATCCGATACCAGCCTTCAGGAGAAACTCAAAGCCGCAGCTGATTCAGGCGCAGTTCTTGCGATTGCGAAAGAAGCAGGTTTTAGTATTTCTGCTGAAGACCTAACTAAGGCTCAATCAGAGATGTCTGAAGAGGAGTTAGAGAACAACGCAGCTGGTGGGTTGGATGCTTTAAAACAATGTAATTTCACCGGAACTTGTTGGGATACGCTCTTATGACAATAAGACTATAAATAAACTTTTATACGATAATCTATCCATCAAAGCTCCTGCAGCGACAAGTGCTTTTTATTGCTTGTAAAGCCTGACTAACACCATCAATCAGCCTTCAATACCTGGCACAATTGAGCGCTGTTAATATTAGCCAAAGACACTGCAGCAGACCATTGCTATGACTGCTGAAAAGACCTCATACCCATGTCAGAAGAACAGCTCAAAGCATTTATTGAGAAGGTCCAGGGAGACGAAAGTTTGCAAGAGAAGCTAAAAGCAGCAGCTAATCCTGATGCTGTGGTTTCTATTGCGAAAGAGGCGGGATTTATGATTTCTGCTGACGACTTGAAGGAGGTATCTGAGATTTCTGAGGAGGAGTTAGAAGGCGCGGCTGGAGGTAGTGACACAAATTGGATAACGGAGGTAAGTAAGTGCCCTTGGTGGAGGAGGAGTTAGAAAGCGCGGCTGGAGGACGGAGAGAACACTGACAGACCCGAGTTGTTAAAAGCCTACTCATTGCAAAGCCCTAAGGGGTTTTTTATTGCTTCAATCAACCCAAACAGCCCACAAATCAGCCTTCAATACCTGGCACCGTTACCCACAAAATAGCCAAAGCGTTCACCCGCCCAGTCGCCTAATCCTTGCACACAAAAACGCAAGGCAGAGCAAATAACGCCTCCACATTCTTTAGCCCTACATTTACTCATATCTGCTCAACATAACTGCCAAACCCTTCGTTCCCTATCACCATCTTGGATGCAATTCGCTTTGCGAAGCCTCACCGCAAGCTGATGCAACTCCTATGGGATTTGATTGAGCCAAACATCAAATGCAAATGGGAGTTACTGCTGTCCTGGTGAGACCCGTCACTTCTTGCTTCTGCGACCACCTCTTGCCTCAACCAATCACTTCAGCATCCTTGAGCACCAATGGCACTTAGCTACTCGCTTGGCGTGATGGCGATACTTATGGCAAAAGCGCCCTGACTCGCCAAACAGCGACTCGGTTTGCGCTGAGCGGCGCCGGTAGCCGTGACAGACTGGTTCATGCTGTGAATACGCCTCGGTTTCCACAATCACGTCCCAAAGCAGGCTTCCATCGCTCTGGCGTTTCACCAACCTGCAGCCCTCCAAGTCAGGTCCCACCAGCTCGGCAGGGCGACAAAAGAACAGCAGAGGGACAGCGAGTAGACCCTTAGTGACTATGAGAATATCTACAAATTTATACTAAAATAATGAAAATTTCCTATGCGAGACGTGAGCAAGCTCATACATATAATCGCTGTAGCCTACAAAAGACTACCGGAACTACGAGTTTTCATACAATCTTGGATCAATCAAACAAATGACGACTGGCAACTAACCATCATTCATGACGGAGAAAGCCAAGAGTTCACAAACCTAATGAATGAAGCCAACTACATCCACCCCAACATAGAATTCTTCAGCACAGGCCAAAGACACAACGACTATGGTCACACCCTTAGAGACTTGGGACTGAAAAGATCAGAAGGCAAATATACGATTCTAACAAATGCAGACAATTACTTTATACCAAGAACTACAGAATACATTTCAACATTGGTCCAGAATTCGATTAACACCTCTGACGTGCCTGATATTATTTTATTTGACATGATCCACTCTCACACTAACCCTGGTACAAGGAAGCAGCCTGCTTACAATCTTTTTAAGACTGAATTCAAGCTGTACTGTATCGACGTGAGCTCTGCAGCTGTCAGAACAGAGCTCGCTAAAGCAGCAGGCTTCAGAGACAAAACTCACGATGGAGACCAGACTTATTTCAAAGATATCGCATCAAGAGCAACAAGCCTGAAAATTGCGAAGATCAATCGTGTTTTACTGATTCACAATTAACTCACAAAAACACGAACATTAAAGCATTAAGAAATCACCAATAAATTCCTATATCTCATTGGATTGTTTGTTTATATTGATAATCAATGCTTGCTAAAAACCCATTAAATCGTTGACCCTCTTTTTAGCCTTTACCAGCAGGCCTGACAAGCTCAGCCAACTCAATGAAGATATGCTAGATGATATAGATTATGATACATTTTCATAATGCTCGTCGATAAAGCCATGAGGCGCCAAGCCAATAATTTGAATATTAATTATACCAGTACTTAATTCCTGTGAAAGTAGGTGTTTCAGTACTCTTCAATCCCCCCATGACTCCACCAATTGCCCATCCATCACGACAACATAAGCAAAAAATTGGCAATCAATCAGAGAGGCACTGCTTGACATAAGCATATGATTTAATGGTGATATCTTTACCCAGCTCAAGACAAATCTTGTAATGACTAAGCACCGCTGCTTGCTGATATTTATGCTTACTAACCATCTTTTGCGAAAAATCAAATCGCCCCTGCATCATGTCAACTAACCTTGCATCTAACTTTTGACCAATAGGCAGATGTTGATGCACGGAACGAACATGCTTAGTAGCCGACATCGTTAGACCGAAAATATCAGCAAGCTGATCCAAGACCAACCAGTTTCTAGTTTCAGACATTACCTGAGACGGAAAAATTTCAAAGCAAAAACGGGGAGCAATTGCAGCTCGTTGCAAATTCATATCGAGACACAATCTAAAGGTTATATCGCTCACTTTAAGCAGACTCACAGCAGCAGAATTGACTTGATCCAAAAACTCTGCTGACACCTTGACGCAACATTCCACGCTCAGAGCCTTACGAATATCAATGGGGCTTTTTAAGCAACCAAATATAAGCTTAAGATCTTGCGAACGACCAACCATCACACCCAGATTAATGGGCTCTCCTAACACTTGAACGAGACTACTGATTAGACTTTTTAGGCCATAATGATGCTTAATCGACGATTCACTTTTGGCCCGCTGGATCTCACAGATAACATCAAAGGCTGAAGAAAATACAGGCTTAGCATGCTCCTGAATCTCATGACTCAATGAAATAAAAATACCTGCCACAGAGATTTGACCATTGCGCGCCTCACACTCAATAATATGATCACCTAGCAGTTGCAAAGTAGAAGTAGCATGATTGGCCAGCCGGCCAGAGATTGAATCGTTACCAGAAAAAACACTGCCACCAAAATCACCACTGCGACCAGATGGTTCTAAACAAATTTTTTCAATCTCAGACCACCATTCAGGCATGATGTTTTTCTGAATTTTTTCGCTCCATTCATGGCCAAAGAAAGATATATCAACAAATTCTGATTTGTCGTGATGGAACTCAAGCCCTATAATAATTTCATCTACTTTTGAATATTGATCGACGAATAACAGACAATTGCTGATGGGCAAGCATTGCGCTTGGATCAGCTGAAACATCTCCGGATAAGCAAAACTTGTCACTGCGCGCAGAACATATGAAATCTGTGCTTTAGAGGGGACAGCGTCTGGATTATCAGAGAGAACTTCCACGACTTAAACTGCTAAAGCTTTCTTTGATTCTATTGCCACTGCTTCTAAAGACTCGCTGTGGGAGATGTCCAAGCGAGATGATACAGCAACTAAATGCTTGCAACCTACAATGAATCTATAATCTGCTTCGATGTTTTTGAAGCTGAATAAAGCTGACCATCATCAATTCGAGCTCCAGGCGTACATTATGACCACCGCTCAAACCCAGAAGCCATTTCAACCTCGACAAGAATATATCGAAAATCGAAACAAAAGCATGAGAACATGCTTCGTTTGTGTGACAAGTCAAGGAGCTCCTATAGCTCGACAAGGAGTCAAAATCACATCATTTTATCAGTACAATTTGACCTTTCTAAATCGAAAACTCTTTGCCTGACCGCTATGCCATCTCAACATGTCTCAGCAGCGGGTGTCGAACAGTCATCACCGCAGCAGGCTGCAAGAGCGTGGTCCAGCAACCATTTCACTTCACACCGCAGATCGCTCTTGGGTCTTGCACCAGGAATTCCCTTCAGCAACCGCGTTCAACACGGAAGCATCTAACAGCCAACTCTTTCAGCAGCAATCAGCTTTGCTGCAACTCCCACCAATGCTCGACGCCTAGAAGGCGAACGCTTTTCAGGCCAATGGTGACATCACTCATCTGGTGCTGGCAGAGCTGTTCCTAGGGACGCTTACGATCCTCAACGTTCCTGCACTGAAAGGCTTTCTTGCACTAAAAACTGCGACTCCTGATCGATTGTTATGGCAACAGGGTTAATCTAGGAATACGCCCCTGTCTTCAAATTCACGCCCAAGAGCTCATGAGCGTTTAACGAGCCGACAGCCCAGCAGATCAGGTCCCAGCACCTCTGCAGGGTGGCATAAGAAAGTCCTTGGGAGAGCGTGAGAATCCGTAGGAATAGGCTTGGTGGCTATCCGATGTGACTCGACGCCACTCGAGTCAGTCTTAGCAACAAATCCCAACATCAAAGATCTTGGAGAGTCCTAAGCATTTGCCCAAGACCTTGCTAATGAACAAGCGGAGAACAACTTGCCAACCGAACGATCTAAACTAGCCAATGCTTACACAAAAGCAGCAAATGAACCACTGAAAAATTTCACTCATAGCGTCGACAAAAATCTCTACAATTTCAGATTTGCGGAAGCAATCAATCGTTCAATGCCCGCCGCAAAAATCATCTACTGTCGCAGAAAACCCCTCTACAATGTACTTTCCGTGCTTAGAAGCAACCTGAGCGCCGGGAATAATTACACCGCAGAGCCGGCAGATGCGGCCAATTCCATAATACATCAACAAAAATCACTCTCCCCGTTAAAGGAAAATGCCGGCAATCAAATTTTCACTTTTGACTACGACAACTTCACAAACAGCCCGGAGAACCAAGCTAGAGAGTTAATTAATTGGATTGGCCTGCAATGGAATGATCATTATCTACATCCAGAGCAAAGCGGTAGGAGTATCAATACCGCGAGCGTCATTCAGGCTCGTCGACCCATCAGCAATAGGTCTGTTGGCGGCTGGAACAATTACAAAGAGCTTTTGAAGCCGGCAGAAGCCGTTTTATGAGAAAGCGGGCTTTTCAACATCTAAAAAAAACAGTGAGAGAGATGAATAACCGCCAGCCTGAAACCATCGAGAAGCGTCAATGATGAATCCCGAGCTGCAGCAACGGCGAGAGTTCTGCTTTCTAATCCTTGCAGGCCTCTTCCTGGGAACGCTGGGCATGCTCAACATCCTGGGCCTGACCCGTTTTCTCGAGCTGGGTCACATCGGCTCATGGCCAGTCGTGGTGGCCGTTGGCGCCCTGCCCTACCCGATCACTTTTCTCTGTACAGACCTGATCAGCGAGCTCTGGGGGGAAAAGAGAGCAGCTCAGGTTGTTTGGGTTGGACTGCTGCTCAACGGCTGGGTCGTGCTGATCCTCTGGCTGGGCGGAGTGTTACCAGGCGTGGACGGAGCACCCGATGCCACCTTCTTCGAAATCCAACGCCTGGCCTTTGGCTCAGTGATCGCCTCCATGGCCGCCTACCTCACGGCCCAGTTCGTGGATGTGCGGATGTTCCATTTCTGGAAAAGGGTGAGCAATGGCAAGGCTCTCTGGCTGCGCAACAACGGCTCCACGCTGGTGAGCCAGCTGGTGGACACGAGCGCTGTCGTGCTGATCAGCCATTACGCCTCTGGCGTGTTGCCTGTGCGGCCCGGTGAACCCGTGGCTCCGCAACTGATCTCGTTCATCGCCAGCGGCTATCTGTTCAAATCCTTCGCTGCACTGGCGGACACGCTTCCTTTCATCTGGATCACCGGTTGGCTGAGACACTGGCTGGAGATCCCCAGCAGCGGCAGTGAGATCGGCGGCGATGACGATCCCTGCATGCAAGTGATGACAAGCATCGATCCCCTGTCAGGCTTGGAGAAACGGATCTAAAGCCATGGATGCTGCACTCTCCGGCTTCAACCTGGGCACCGTGCTGTTGTTCAGCAGCGGTCTGTTTGTGGCCGCCACCCTGTTCTTCGGAACTCAGGGCGGGTACTACAACACTGATCAGTACGACGGCAACGGCACAGCTCACTAAGGACACCTAGCAAGATCGATCATCAAGCCCACGCCACGCTCGGCATGCCTTCCATCCTCCCCGGCCCGGCCGCCAGCAAAGACGCCATTCGCCTGGCTCTACAGAGCTGGCCCGACGTTGATCAGTACCTGCAGAGTTGCAAGGGAATCATCGTGCCCCTTGGATCCACGGAGCAACACGGCCCGACAGGCGCTATCGGCACCGATGCCCTGACCGCCGAAGCAGTGGCACTCGAGCTGGGACAGCTGAGCGGTGTATTGGTCACACCCGTGCAGGCTTTCGGCATGGCCGAACACCATCTTGGATTTGCGGGCACCATGAGCCTGCAGCCCGCGACCTTGATGGCCGTGATGCACGACCTCGTGATGTCACTGGCCACCCACGGCTTCGAGCGAATCCTGGTGGTAAATGGTCACGGCGGCAACATCGCCACGACCAAAGCTGCCTTTGCCCAGGCCTATGGCACCGCCGCAAGCCGCGGCCTGGAGGTTGCCCCACGTTTGCGCTGCAGGCTGGCGAACTGGTTCATGGCGGGTCCTGTGATGAGGCGCGCCCATGAGCTCTATGGCAATCGTGAGGGCCAGCACGCCACCCCCAGCGAGATTGCCGTCACCCTGCATCTCCATGACAGCCTGATCAACAAGCAGAGATCGCTTCCGGAACCGGCGCCCTGCGGATCGATTCATGGACCAGCGGACTTCCGGCGCCGCTACCCGGACGGACGCATGGGTTCAGACCCCTTTCTGGCAAGGCCCGAACATGGCCATGAGCTTTTGAACACAGCCGCGATGGCGTTGCGCGAGGATCTTGAAACTTTTCTCGCCGCTGCATGAGCAAGATCACTGCCGACGACGTACGCAAGGTGGCCCATCTGGCCCGCCTCGATCTGCCCGAGGAGAAAATTACGACCTACACAGGTCAGCTCGAGCGCATTCTCGATTATGTGGATCAGCTCCAGGGCGTGAACACGGAAGGTGTTCCTCCTACAACCCGTGCAGTGGAGGTGGTGAATGCCACCAGAGAAGACAAAGTGGAACCCACCAAGGTGCGCGAGGAACTCCTGGAACAGGCGCCTCTCAGAGAAGGAGATTTTTTCCGAGTACCCAAAATACTGGCTGAATGATTCAGCGAGAGGAATGACGCTTTTGCTCGGTTTTGATCGCAATTTGATTGACAAATCCAAGCCATGAACGCCTCAATCGACGCAACGGCATGAACCTAGCCACGCGACGCATTTTTCCCCTGCGGCGTTTATGGCTGCGAACACCGACAAGAATGTCATAGAGGAAGTTATACCCATCACGGCGAGTTTCAAAAATTCCCAGACGTTGTGGTGACCCTTTGGAATCCAGCAAAGGCTTTGTGGCTTCATAAGCAGGCTTGTAATCAAACCAGGGAATTGATGGCCAGAGATGATGAATAAGGTGGTAGTTCTGACCCATGATCAACCAGTTCATCAACCTGCCTGGATAGATCCTGGAGTTTTTCCAGCGATTACGGGACGTAAAAGGTCGGTGGGGAAGGTAATCAAAAAAGAGCCCCAAAGTCACGCCCACCATCAGAGCTGGAGCAAACCAGCAATTGAAGATGAAAGGGAGGAATTGAAACTTGGCAGCAGCGAGAACAATCACCAGAAACACACTGCGCTCAAGCCCCCACTGCATCAATTCCCAGCGCTTCCACAACCTGCGCTGAAAGAAAAACCACTCGTGATAGAAGAATCTCGGAGCGATCAGCCAAAGAGGTCCAAAGGTGCTCACGATGTGATCCGGATCATTACTTGGATCGTTCACATGGGCGTGATGCTCCAGATGAACCCTCGTGAACACAGGAAAACTGAACCCGAGCAAGAGTGCTGATCCATGACCCATGGCCTGATTGATCCAGGGAACCGGATGGGCAGATTTGTGGCAGGCGTCATGGATGACGGTGCCTTCCAGGTGCAAAGCCAGAAAACCTGTGCTCAAGAGCACTGGCAGGGGCCATCCAGCTGAAAACCAGCCCCAGATGGTCAGTGCGGCCAGCACATAACCACCGATGAACAACCCCAGAGTGAGGTTCAAAGCTGCAGGTGGTGCCAGGAATTCCCTCGGAACAGAGCGCAGGCGCTTCTCGGTGCCTTGCGTTGCAGGTTTTGTGAGAGCCTGTGTCATCAGCGAGTGGAGATTGGCTGACCGCAGAGAGTTGAACCAAATTAGGGAAACGGATGCCCACCGGGGGACTTGAACCCCCACGACCGAAGCCACTGGTACCTAAAACCAGCGCGTCTACCAATTCCGCCAGATGGGCAGGTTGCAACTCTAGGCAGAGAACCAGAATGCACTCAGACACGCGGACGCCTTGATGCTGGCCACAATCGCCGGAGACCTCTGCCTGTTGCTGGGCCTGGCGGTACTGCTGCTGCCATTGCTCGCCACTGAGCTGAGCCGGCCCAGGGATGGGGTTTGGGGGGGCGTTGTGCTGTTACTCGGCTTGGTTCTGGTCACCAGCAGTGACCGTCTGCGCGGCGCACCGATGCTCGCCGTCATCTGCAGCGCATTGCTCATCAGTCGGCTGGGAGCAGAAGTGGCCCAATCACGCTGGCAACATCTCAGCCAGGAGGAGCAGAAGCGCCTCCGCTCAAAAGAACGTTGGGCAACAAGCGTGCAACAACTCGGAACTTCGTTCACCACCCTGCTAAGCAATATCGGTTCAGCTTTCGGCAGCCTGAAACCCGAACCACCCGCTGCCAATCGTGAAGAGGGCAGCAACCGCAGCGGCAAACGCTGGGTTCGTCCAGAGGACTCCAACCAGCAAGACACCCCGGAGCAAACTCTTTCAGCAGCCATGGAGAAGCCCAAGAATGTAAGCACACCCAAGTCGGTCAGCGAGGACGGATAATTTCGTCTGCAGCTGCCCTACCGTGAGCAAGGAGACGCGCGACGCGAATGCCGAAGGACGTCCCTCCTACAAGGACACGCTCAACCTGCTGCAGACCAGCTTCGGCATGCGTGCCAATGCGGTGAAGCGGGAACCGGAGCTGCAGGCGTTCTGGGCAGAACAAGGCATCGACCTGAAGCTCGGCCTCCACAACCCTGGGGCGGTCTTCACGCTGCACGACGGACCGCCCTACGCCAACGGCCCCCTGCATATGGGCCATGCCTTGAACAAGGTTCTCAAGGATGTGATCAACAAATATCAGATCCTGCGAGGACGCAAGGTTCGGTACATCCCTGGATGGGACTGCCATGGCCTGCCGATCGAGCTGAAGGTGCTGCAGTCGATGGATTCCGACCAGCGCCAAGCACTCACCCCGCTCAAGCTGCGCAAAAAGGCTGCCGCCTACGCCCGCAAGCAGGTTGAAAGTCAGATGAAAGGGTTTCAACGCTGGGGCATCTGGGCCGACTGGCAACAGCCCTACCTCACTCTTCAGAAGGACTACGAAGCCGCACAGATCAGAGTCTTTGGGGACATGGTCCTCAAAGGGCACATCTACCGGGGCCTCAAGCCGGTGCACTGGAGCCCCAGTTCACGGACAGCTCTGGCTGAGGCCGAGCTTGAGTATCCCGATGGCCACACCAGCCCCAGCGTTTACGTGGCCTTCCCAGCGGTTGAACTGCCCTCGGCCCTGCGCGACGCCCTGAAAGCAGAGGGGATCGCCTTGCCAGGCGATGCCGATGCCCTCGGCCAGGCTCTTCAGGTGGCGATCTGGACCACAACCCCTTGGACTCTGCCGGCCAACCTTGCGGTCTCGGTGAACGAACGGCTGGACTACGCCCTGGCCGACGATGGCAACGGGCGACTGCTTTTGGTTGCCGTCGACCTGATCGACTCCCTCGCCAAAACGCTCGAGCTACCACTCGTCCGCAAAGCAACGGTCAAAGGAGCGCTGCTCGCTGGACTGACCTATCGCCATCCTTTGCTGGACCGCACCAGTCCCATTGTGATTGGCGGCGAATACATCACCACGGAATCAGGCACCGGCCTGGTGCACACCGCTCCCGGACATGGTGTCGACGACTTTCACACGGGCCAGAAAAACGGATTGCCGGTGCTCTGCCCTGTCGACGAGGCAGGAAACCTCACCGAGGAGGCGGGACCCTTCGCCGGCCTCAACGTCCTGAAGGACGCCAACCCGGCAATCATCGATGCGCTTGAGACGGCCAGTGCACTGCTCAAGCAGGAGGCTTACGGGCACCGCTACCCCTATGACTGGCGCACGAAAAAGCCCACGATCTTCCGTGCCACTGAACAATGGTTCGCCTCCGTCGACGGCTTCCGCCAGCAGGCCCTCAGTGCCATTGATCAAGTCGAGTGGACTCCCGCTTCAGGGCGCAACCGCATCGAAGCGATGGTGAAGGAACGCGGCGACTGGTGCATCTCACGTCAGCGCACCTGGGGTGTGCCGATCCCAGTCTTCTACAACCGCCGTGGAGGCGAAGTGCTGCTCAACGCCGAAACACTGGCTCACATCGAAGCTCTGATCGGCGAACACGGTGCAGACGTGTGGTGGGAAAAGGACGAAGCCGATCTGCTGCCACCCACCTATGCCGATCAGGCTGACCAGTGGCGCAAGGGCACCGACACCATGGACGTGTGGTTCGACTCCGGCTCCAGCTGGGCTGCCGTCTCCAGCCAGAAAGAGACCCTCAGCTACCCCGCCGACCTCTACCTGGAGGGCTCAGACCAACATCGCGGCTGGTTCCAGAGCTCACTGCTCACATCGGTGGCAGTCAATGGCCATGCCCCTTACCAACGGGTGCTCACTCACGGTTTCGCCCTGGATGAGAAGGGTCGCAAGATGAGCAAATCGCTGGGCAACGTTGTCGACCCGATGGTGATCATCGAGGGCGGCAAGAATCAGAAGCAGGAGCCTGCCTACGGCGCTGATGTGCTGCGCTTGTGGGTGAGCTCGGTTGACTACTCCGCTGATGTGCCGATTGGTGCCGGCATCCTGCGTCAGCTCGCTGATGTCTATCGGAAGGTTCGCAACACCAGCCGCTACCTGCTTGGCAACCTCCACGACTTCAACCCAGCCAGTGACACCGTTGCCGTGGCAGAGCTGCCACTGCTGGACCGCTGGATGCTGCAGCGCACTGCGGAGGTGATGGATGAAATCACGGAAGCCTTCGAGAGCTATGAGTTCTTCCGCTTCTTTCAGTTGCTGCAGAACTTCTGCGTCACCGATCTGTCGAACTTCTATCTCGACATCGCCAAAGACAGGCTCTATGTGAGTGCGCCCTCCGACCGGCGACGGCGAAGCTGCCAGACCGTGATGTCTCTGATCATCGAACGCCTGGCCGGTCTGATTGCTCCTGTGCTTTGTCACATGGCCGAGGACATCTGGCAGAACCTGCCCTACCAGGTGGAGGAGACATCGATTTTCAACCGCGGCTGGCCGACCGTTCCGCCCGAGTGGCGCGATCCCAGCCTCAGTGAACCCATTCAGCGATTGCGCGAGCTGCGAGCTGCGGTGAACAGAGTTCTTGAAGACTGCCGTAGCCGACAGGAACTAGGGGCATCGCTGGAGGCAGCCGTCAGGATCGAAACCCGAAAGCCCGAGCTGGAATCAGCCCTCAACTGGTTGAACGAGAGCGGCGACGCGGAGGCTGATGGCCTGCGCGACTGGCTGCTGGTCTCACAACTGCAATTAGGAGGAGAGCCCTGGGCCGAACTCCTGGCCAACCAGACCGATGACACCGCGATCATTGAGGTGAGCAGAGCTCGTGGGATCAAATGCGAACGCTGCTGGCACTACGAAGGCGATGTCGGACAGAACAGCCAGCATCCGGCACTCTGCGGGCGCTGTTGCAGTGTTCTGAATCGACGTGATCACCAGCTGGCCTGAGCCAGCAGGTCGTCCGGTTTCAGAGGGCCGACAAGACGTGTTTCGCCGGCGGGATCCAGAGGGCCCTGAAGCAGTTCCGCCCAGTCCAGGCGGGTTCCCTCGGGGATCACCGAGGCGTCTGGATCGAAGGCTGTTGGATGGGTCGTGCTGCTGCTGAAGCCACGAAAGATCAACAGTTCAAACGGCTCATCCAGCACAAATCCGTGCAACCTCACCACCCGATCAGGGCTCAGACGCGTGCGCTCTTCCAGCCCCTGAACCAGAGCGATGGAGTCCATGGTCAGAAATCCCCTGCAACCCTTCCCTGCTTGGGAAGGCGCACCAGAGCCCACTGCAGCAGACCCACGACGTAAGCCACCAGCGCCACGTATCCGATGAACGCGGCAACGGCCATCGTCCACTCACCGCCGAAAACGAAGTCAAACACCCGCTCTGCGACCCGATGCAGCCCCTGGGGCGCTTCCAGCCACACCCGACAGGCTGCACCCGCCAGCTGACGGGTGCAGCCCAGTGCCGAACCGGACATCACGGCTGCAAACACAGCGAAGACCGTGAGGGACCATCGCCAGACCCGCACCGTGAACGGCAGCGCACGACCCGGAGGGCTGTCGGCCAGCTCCTCATTGAGGTCAACCCAGAACCACAGAGATGCAGCCATCAGAAGAGGAGCGAGGAATGCCGTGAGATAGCCGATCGGCCGTTGATCAGTGAGCAACAGCACGCTGATGGCCAGCAGGCTCGCCACTTTCCAGTAAATCCCGAGCAGCCTCACAAGGGCAGGGTCACGTCGCAGCCCCGACCAGATCAGAAGCACCAGCGGAATACCGAGAGCAATCGTTGCCCCCAGGCGATAGGTCAGCCACACCAGGGAGCGTGTTGTGAAGTCGGACACCGGCCAGGGACATCAGAGGGCCATTATCACGGTCATCCAGCAGGACGAAAGGATTGGTAAGGTCCAAACCATGGTTCCGTTCAATCCTCTCGACTGGTTCCGGAGCCGCGGGCTGCAGGCCCGATGCCGACATGCCCTCTCCGGCAAGCCTTCTCTTGAGGACGCTGCTCGGGAAGTGACCAGTGCTCTGGGCTCGAATGAGGCCGATCTGGCGTTGGTCTTTATCTCGAGTCACTTCGCGAGCGACTTGACCCGCCTGCTCCCCCTGCTGCAACAACGCCTCAACGCCAAACACTGGCTGGGTTGTCTGGGAGGTGGTGTGGTTGGCACCACCACCTCAGGGGAAGCCCATGAGCTGGAACGCACTCCAGCACTCAGCATCAGTCTCCTCAACCTTCCAGGGGCTGAACTGAGCAGCTTCAGTCTCGACAGCAGCCAGCTTCCAGATCTTGATGGAGCCGCCAAGAACTGGCAGGACTGGGTGGGGGTGAACCCTGCTCAGAGCCGTTCGATGTTGCTGCTGCTGGATCCGGGATGCGATGCCATCAACGATCTTGTGAGCGGACTGGATTACGCCTACCCCGGCATCGCCAAGGTCGGAGGCATCGCCGTTCCTCACAACGCTGATCATGGCTCCCTGCTCTACGGAAATCAGGTCGTCGGGGGAGCAGTGGGGCTCAGCATTGGCGGAACCTGGAGCCTGGATCCAGTGGTCGCCCAGGGATGTCGACCGATCGGACCGGTCTTCGCCATCGAACAGGCTCAACGCAACGTTCTGCTCGAACTGAGTGACGGTGACCGCCGCGCCAGTCCTGTGGCCTGCCTGCAGCGTGTGCTCGCTGATCTCAGCGCCGAGGACAGAGAACTGGTACAGCACTCACTGTTTCTTGGTGTGGAGCGAGAGGAATTGATTGCCGATGCCATGCTGGCTGGGCTGAATCAGGGTGGCGTATCTGCCGACCGCCCCGAAAGAGCCTTCCTGGTGCGCAATCTGATCGGCGTTGATCCCCGCAACGGCGCTGTAGCGGTTGCCGATCGCGTCCGTGCTGGACAAAACGTGCAGTTCCAGCTGCGGGAAGCGCAGGCCTCAAGAGTGGAAGCCCGCCAGCTGTTGCAGACCCGGCGTGATCAAAGCAGCGACGCAGCACCGCTGATGGGAGTCCTGTTCGCCTGTCTGGGCCGGGGCAATGGCCTGTTCGGAAGCCCCGATGGCGATGTAACCATCGCTCGCGAGGTCTTTCCGCAACTTCCGATTACCGGCAGCTTCTGCAACGGCGAGATCGGACCGCTCGGGGGTGCCACCCATCTGCATGGCTACACCGCCTGCTGGGGTCTTTTGCGCTGCGATCCTCCCGAAACTGAGGCTGCGAAGCGGTCCTGATGCGGCAGCACGTCAATCCCCTCAGCCGCTTCTTTCAGCTGCCTCTGGAGCTGCCCGGTCCCGATCAACTTTTCGACTCAGCACATCGCCCCATCCATCTGGATATCGGCTGCGCCCGAGGCATCTGTCTTCTGGAGCTGTCAGCACTGAAACCCGACTGGAATCATCTCGGTGTGGAAATCAGGCGTCCGCTTGTGCTGGCAGCCCAGCGTGACCGCGACAGACTCAAGCGCCACAATCTTCATTACCTCTTCTGCAACGCCAACATCAGCCTGGAGGGCTGGCTTGCGGAGCTCTCCACGGATCAGCTGCAGCTGGTGAGCATCCAGTTTCCGGATCCCTGGTTCAAGCGTCGCCACCGCAAACGCCGGGTGATGCAGCCCTCGCTTCTGCTGGCAATCGCGGCGGCGCTCAGCCCCAGTCGCGAACTGTTTCTGCAAAGCGATGTCCTGGAGGTGGTGGAGCCGATGGTGACCCTTGTGGAACTGAGCGGTTGCTTCGAGCGTCCCAGCGAAGACAGCCGTCCCTGGCGAGCTGACAATCCCCTGCCGGTGCCGACGGAACGCGAGCGCTACGTGGATGAGCAGGGCCTGCCCGCCTACAGGGTGCTGTACCGCCGCAACAAACAGCCCTTACCGGAGCGGGAAGAACTGGAGATCGCCTGGCAACGGGTCGATAATCCGGCTGATGTTCCTCTCAATCACTGATGGCTGAGGCTTCGGCGCCAACCCCATGGTTGCTGCGCTGGCAAGGGCTCCTGCCCGGTTCCGCGGCACAGCAGAAGCGACTTGGCGACCTGGCGGGGATTGTCCTGATCCTGCTGATGGCTGGACTGCCGGTGCTCACGCGAACAGGCCTGGGCCTGATCGTGCTGGCCTGCGGAGCCCTTTGGCTGCTCTGGTCACTCACGCGCACTCCCGCTCGCATTGGCGCGATCAGTGGCTGGCTGCTGCTGTTCCTGGCCGTGGCAGTGCTGGCCAGCGGTGTTTCACCCGTACCGAACGCCGCCGCCAAAGGACTCCTGAAACTCGTCAGCTATCTCGGGGTGTATGCACTGATGCGCCAGTTGCTGAGTGTCAGGCCTGAATGGTGGGACCGTTTGGTCGCGGCCTTGCTGGGCGGATCTCTGCTAAGCAGCTTGCTGGCATTACGTCAGCTTTACGCTCCAACAGAAGAGCTCGCTCGTTGGGCCGATCCCAACTCGGTGGCGGAGGGCACCATCCGCATTTACGGGCCACTGGGCAACCCCAACCTGCTGGCGGGGTATCTCGTTCCCATCCTGCCCATTGCCATCGTGGCGATGATCCGATGGCGTGGCTGGGGATCCAGGCTCTACGCCGCAACCGCACTGATTCTTGGCTGTGCTTCAACGCTGTTCAGCTACAGCCGCGGAGGCTGGCTGGGCATGGTGGCCTCGGTCGGTGCACTGCTGCTACTGCTGCTGCTTCGCTATATCCGCCACTGGCCAGCGTTCTGGCGGAGGCTGCTGCCCCTGGCGCTGCTTGTGGTGACAGGGCTGGTGCTCGCCATTGCTGCCACTCAGCTGGAACCAATCCGCACCAGAGTCGCCAGCCTGCTGGCAGGTCGAGGCGACAGTTCCAACAATTTCCGCATCAACGTCTGGCTGGCAGCCATCGACATGATTCAGGACCGTCCCTGGCTGGGCATCGGCCCAGGGAATGCAGCGTTCAACAGCGTTTATCCCCTCTACCAACAACCGAAGTTCAACGCCCTCAGCGCCTATTCAGTACCGCTTGAAATCCTTGTTGAAACAGGCATTCCTGGCCTGCTCGCCTGCCTTGGGCTCGGGGTTGCCAGCATCCGCAATGGCTTGCGTGCACTGACCGCAGACTCAGAACTTGCTCTTCCCTGCCTGGGCTGCCTGGCGGCCATTGCCGGATTGCTGATGCAGGGTGCAGCCGACACGATCTTCTTCCGCCCGGAAGTGCAGATCAGCGGCTGGTTCTGTCTCGCCACCCTGAGCCAGATGGGCCGAAACTCTTGAACAAGCCCCTGCCCATCCTGGCTGGATTTGATGCCGGTCAAACCAAGTGCCGCTGCCGGCTCAGTGTCTGGGAAAACGGCAAGCTGAAGAGAGTCGCTGACGGCTCAGGGCCTGGAGTCAGTCATCTGGATGCCGATGACGGCGAACAGCGCTTTCGCTCTGCCATCCGCTCCAGCCTCAACAGTGCCCGACTCAACTGGACACAGCGATTGGGACTGCATCCCGACGAGGCAGAACCAATCACTGCTGCGGCTATCGGAGCAAGCGGCGTCGAGGTTGGGACGCCTCTGCAGGCGAGGGGCGGAGCGCTTCTTGCTTCAGAGCTGCAGCTGCCCGAAGCTCGCTGTCTGGCCACCGGCGACGAACGCACCGCCTTGCGGGGCGCATTCCCCGATCAGGCGGGCATCGTTCTGATCAGCGGCACCGGAATGATTGTGGTTGGTCGGGATGCCAATGGCCGCGAGCATCGCTGCGGGGGCTGGGGCTGGCGTCTGGATGGCGCGGGATCTGCCTTCGACATTGGCCACCATGCACTTCAACTAAGCGTGAAGATGGCCGACGGCCGTGCTGCTGATGGGCCCCTGCGCCAACGGCTCTGGAATGCGCTCAGCTGTCACAGCTGCGCCGACCTCAAATCTCTCGTGGTGAGCCCTCTCCATAAGGTCGCCGACCAGGCGAAGCTGGCACCGCTGGTCGACGAGGCAGCCGCACAAGGAGATGCAGCCGCTCGGACAATCCTGCAGCAGTCGGCCTCTGCTCTCGCTCAGGCAGTCGCGGTCACTGCTCAGGCACTCGATCTGAAGAGGCCATCACTGGGCGCCCGCGGGGGAGCACTGGAGCATCTGGCGGAGTTCCGTCTACTCGTCAACCAAGCAATCTTCGAGCTGCTGCCGGAGAGCAACTGGCAGTCAGCATCGGGGGATGCCTGTGATGGTGCGCTGGCCTGCGCGCTGGAACGTTCCGCCCTTAAGCCACATTGAGATGGCGGTCGGCAGCCTCAGCCAAGCGACCGGTCCAGAGTTCCACCACATCCGCTTCTGCCGCCTCCACCATCACCCGCAACAGAGGTTCGGTGCCGCTTGCGCGCACCAGCACCCTGCCGTCGTCGGCCATGGAACGTTCTGCTTCGTCGACCAGCTCTCGCAGAGGGGCGCACTCGGCCCAACCCTTGCGCCGCGCCAGGTCTGTCACCCGTACATTGACCAGCTTCTGGGGGTAGGCCTGGAAGCTGCGGTCAAGCCAGTCCTCCAGAGTCATCTGCTGGCCATGGCAGAGAGTGGCGAGCTGAAGCGCCGTGAGAACCCCATCACCGGCGAGTCCATGGGCGGAGGAAAGGATGTGTCCGGACTGTTCACCTCCGAGAGCTGCACCACTGCTCACCATGGCCGCGTGCACATGCTGGTCTCCTACAGGAGTCCGCTCCAGCTGACCACCTCTTGCCTGCCAGGCACGCTCAAATCCAAGGTTGGACATGACCGTGGCGACAAGGCGCTGATCAGGCAGAGCACCGCTGTCCTGAAGCACAGACCCCCAGAGATAGAGCACGTGGTCACCATCAACCACGCGGCCACGACCATCGACCGCAAGCATCCGGTCGGCATCACCATCGAAGGCGAAGCCCATGGCCGCGCCACGATCGATCACGGCCTCACGCAGAGGGCCGAGATGGGTGGATCCACAACCCACGTTGATGCGTTCGCCGTCGGCGACTCCGTGCAGCACGGTGAGGTCGGCCCCAAGTGAGCGGAAGACCTCTGCACCGCAGGCGGTTGCTGAACCCCAGCACAGATCGAGCACGATCGGCACGCCATCCAGACGCTGATGCTGAACGCTGCTCAGCAGACTGTCTCGATAGTGCTCCAGCAATTCAGCACGGTGGCTTGCCGCACCACAGGCGCTCATCGACCCAGCAGCATCAGTTTCTCCACGCAGACCTGATTCGATGCGGCGTTGCAACGCAGAACCCAGCTTGCTGCCGTCAGGCCCGAACACCTTGATGCCGTTGTCTTCAGGCGGGTTGTGACTTGCGGAAACCATCAGTCCACCCGCTGCCTGCAAGCGACGGATGAGGCCTGGAACCGCCGGAGTGGGGCAAAGGCCAAGCGTCCAGACCTCGCGACCTGCCGCCGTGAGGCCTGCAGTGAGAGCTGACACCACCATCGAACCGCTGCAGCGGGAATCCATCCCGATCAGGACAGGACCATCCGGTGGCAAAACGCGTCCACACCAGAAACCCACCTGCAATGCCAAAGCAGGAGTGATCGCCGATCCGACGCGCCCCCGCAAACCATCCGTCCCGAAACTGACCTCGGGGGACTGGAGTGAACCAAGCGGATGGGCAGCGGAAGAGGCCATGAGGTCTCATTTGTGGACTGAACCTTAAGAGCCTTGAGACAACCGATCTCTGAACCAGTGACAGGGCCTCAGCCGCACGATGCCAATCAGTTCCATCGCTGAGGCACAAGCAGCAGTGCTGCCAGCTCCAGCAGAGCCCACAAACCCACCAGCAGCACGACCCAGCCAGGCAGCCACTGCAACGGCCAAAGCCAGCGCAGGCCCCACACCACAAAAGCCAGCCCTAAGGCCACAACCAGGCGCAAGCGTTGGCGCTGGCCAGGCCGGGGTTGCCGACGCTGAGCAACCATCCAGTTCGATCCTGCTGGGCACAGAATGCCAGCAGTTTCCAGCCATGGCTTGAACGCTCGAGAGACCCGCGGACCGCTGCTTCTCGGCTGCACCACGCTTCTGACTGTTCTGGCGATCCTGGGGGGTCGCGCCATGTTGCGCAGTCAGCACAGTCCGATCACGCCGGAGTGGAGCGATGCACAACTCTGGAGGCACTACCGCTGGTCCGCGAACCCTGAGCAGCGACGAGAAGCGGCCTTGATGCTGGGCAGCCGCAGCAGTGATTCTCCGCAAAGGCGCAGGCACCTGCTGACCGGACAAGGCTGGGGGCCAGCCCCATTGGCCGCCGTCGCCCTCAAACAACAAGCTCTGGCAGCAAAGTCGCTGGGCCGCAACCAAGAGGAGCGTCAGCACTGGCGCGATCTGCTCCGACGTTTTCCCACTTCGCTGGCCAGTGCCGATGCCCGCTATCACCTTGCTGATCGCCAGCCACAACTGAAGGCGGAGCTGCTCAGACTTCAACCCGCCCATCCCGCTGCTCTGGCGGCCGCCGCCGAACTGCCGGACGACGCCGACCAGGCTTTGGTCCAGGCCAATGCCCTTCATCTGGCGCGCTGGGGAGCCAGCTGGCCAGGAGCGAGGCGACTGCTTCGCCAGGCCTGTGGCGACATCACAGGCCAGGGACTTGAGCAGCAGCAGCGTCTGCAACTCGCCGCGGCCCTGGCTGAACTTGGTGATGGCCGATCCGCTGAACTTTGTCTGCAGGGAACGCCTCTGGCACCGTCGCAGGCGCTGACGATCGGGCGCACACTGTTGCGAGCCGACAAGGAACAGCAACAGCGCGGCGAAGCGATGTTGTTGCAGCTGGCCAAGGATCATCCGGACAGCCAGGAAGCACTGGAGTCAGCAGCGTTGCTGAGCGAGCCCTTGCGTCCGAAACAGGCCTTGATCGACGCCTTGCCTGAATCCCTCCAGAAACGGTCAGCTGATGTGGCCGCCGCACGGGTCCGTCTGGCAGGGGGCGAGGGAGGGCTGGTCGTGCTCAAACGTTGGCCAGGCCATCCAGCCAGCTGGCAACTGCAGTGGGACCTGGCTCGTGACGCACTCCTGACCGGTCAATGGGAACTGGCACGGTCATGGTTGGCTGCGATCCCAGCTGAACAGCTGCCTGACCCCCTGCGTGCTCGCCAGCAGTTCTGGCTGGGGATGAGCATGGACAAACTCGGAGACAACAACGCTGCCAGACAGATCTGGCAGACCCTGACGCGTCAGCAGCCGCCCGGTTACTACACCTGGCGAGCTCAGGCCAGGCTTGGTTCCGGAAACCTGCCGGCTCTCTCAGGCGACAAGGTGATCAGTGCCACAGAGACTGTCCGCCTGAACTCTGACCAGACCTGGAGCCCTCTCAACAGCGGCAGCCCGTTGATTGATCAGCTCTGGCGCCTTGGCATGAATCAGGAGGCCTGGGAGACCTGGCGCAGCGATGCAGGCAACGCCGATCCATCGCCGCAACAGCTCCTGCTGGAAGGGCGACTTCGACTGGGGGTGAATGACCACTGGACCGGTCTGAGCCGGCTGTGGCGGGCCAGCCTGCGACTGGTGTCCCCGGACTGCAACACACGTCAGCTGCTGCACAACAGCCTTCATCCCCGACCGTTGCTACCCCTGTTCCTGGCAGCTTCAAAGCAGGAGAAGGTGCGATTGGAACTGCTGCTGGCCATCGCCCGCCAGGAATCACGATTCTCCCCCGGCGTGGCTTCACCCGTTGGCGCCGTGGGGCTCCTGCAGCTGATGCCAGCCACTGCCGCGGAACTGGCAGGAGAAGAGCTCAGCAGCGACGATCTACGCGAACCAGAGCGCAATGCGATTCTCGGAGCCCGCTATCTGGCCGATCTGCTGGACCTTTGGCAGGGCAACCCATGGCTGACAGTGGCCAGCTACAACGCAGGACCGGGGGCAGCAGAATCATGGGTGAGCGCTGAACTGGACAAAGACCCTGAGCTGTGGGTCGAACGCATCCCATACCCTGAAACCCGTCTCTACACCAAGAAAGTGCTCGGCAATCTCTGGGCCTATCTGAACAACAGCTCAGGCAACGATCGCGGCACTGATCGCTGCACCGAATGAAGCCGGGGGGTTGGGCAGATCTTGCCCGATCCAGATGCCGGCGATCACGATCACCGCAAGCCAGAACGCCATCAGCTGCGGAGGGGGAACCACCTTGATACGGCTCAGGTCAAGGCGCGCCAGCAGGGTGGCGGACCCCAGAATCAGCACATCGGACAACAGGCTCAGGCTGAGAACGTAGAGGCCAACGGTGATCAACAGCGTGAGAGTGACCACCAAGCTGAGGACGCGACTCGATGCCATCAGCATGGAAAGCTGACGAAGCAGCAGATCGGGCATCGTGCAAATCACCACCACCACCACGGCCTGGATCATCTCGAGAGCCCAGAACGTGCTCACCGAAATCGAATGGGCCTCAGCCAGCCAGGCCTCCTGGATCGCCCAGTGATGGCCGAGGAACAGCGACACCACGAACAGAACGATCAGCAGCGGGGCCCGAAGCGGCAGCAAGAGGAAACGCAAGACGGGCATCGGCTTGGGGCAGATTCGCGGCGGACAAGCGTCGATCAACGACGCGATCATCTGCGGTCAGACGCTAGCAACAGCAAGCGGTTTGTCCTGTCAGAGTGGTTTCATTGATGTCAGTCCGGGATGAGCGACAGCGCTCCAAACTCCAGTCTCACCACACTTCAGAAAGTTCTGCTGCTGGTTTCAGCCCTGGTCTTGGCTGTCGGCCTTTTCTTGGTACGCAACGGCGGTTCGATCGAATCGCCGCTTGATCAGCTCGCCAGACGTTCACTCTCTCCGGAAGTGGCTCTCAGCAACGGTCGGCCCACGATCCTTGAGTTCTATGCCGACTGGTGCGAGGTCTGCCGGGAGATGGCTCCAGCGATGCTTGAGGTTGAGCAACGCCACAATGCCGATCTGGATGTGGTTCTCGTCAACATCGACAATCCGCGCTGGCTTGACCTGACCGATCGCTACGACGTCACCGGAATTCCTCAGCTGAACCTGTTCTCTCCGGACGGCACAATGCGAGGTCGCTCGCTCGGAGGCCGCAGTGAAACCGAGCTGGATTCGATCGCCAATGCCTTGATTGAGGGCAGCCCACTTCCAGCACTGGCCGGGGTGGGCAGCACCAGTCCTCTTCCGGAGGCCGCCTCGGCGGATTCCACCGGTCCACGAAGTCACTCATAACCCCGGTCAATGCTGACCGGGGAGGCGATGATCGACCGACACCCGTACCCGAAACCTCAAAACCTCATGGATTCCCGCTTCCGGGTCGAACTGATCGCCGCCACGCCCAATCCCCAGCAGAGCGTGTATGCCGGCATGCACCAGGACTACAGCGAGGGATTCGTGGTGATGGAACGCGACCAGTGGCCGAACGAAACGCGAGCTGGGGAAATCTGCATCAAACGACTGCTGGGTGGCATGAAAGGCCATTACGGCCCACTGGAACATGCCCAGATCGTGCTGAACGTGGGCTGGTTTCCTCACTCGGTGATGCAGCAGGCGCGAACGCACCGGGTGGGAGTGAGCTTCGATGTTCAATCGATGCGTTACACAGGCGAGCGCATCTGCCGTGCGGCTGATGGGGAACTGGATCTTGAGGAGGTGTTCTATCTGCGGCCGGTGGGTGAGTATCGAGACCGGCTGGGCAAGAAATACACCTACGTCCAGGAACAGAGACTGATCGATCTGAAACTTTGCCAACAGGCAGCGGAGCGCTATCGCGATCTGTTACGCGAAGGCTTTTCCGAAGAGCATGCCCGAGGCATCCTGCCGTTTGACTACAGACAGCATTTTGTTGTCAGTTTCAGTCTGCGAGCCTTCCTTCACTTCCTTGATCTGCGTTCCAAACTTGACGCGCAACAGGAAATCAGAGAGCTCTGTGACTTGATGTGGCCCCATCTCCAGAGCTGGGCACCTGAGTTCGCTGACTGGTACGAGAAAAACCGCCTGCACAAGGCGCGATTGGCGCCCTGACCGAGAGGCGAGATCCATGTCTTGTCGGCCTTAAACCTTGGCCAGTGTCACCTTTTCAGGTTGATGCTGGTATTTGCCCTGGCGATCGCTGTAGGTGGTGTCACAGGGATCGCCTTCGAAAAACAGCAGTTGGCAGATGCCTTCATTGGCATAGATGCGGCAGTCAGCTCCTGAACTGTTGCTGAATTCAAGCGTGAGATGCCCCTCCCAGCTGGCTTCAGCCGGTGTGGTGTTCACGATGATTCCCAGACGCGCATAAGTGCTTTTGCCCAGGCAGATCACGGTGATGTTCGGCGGGACCTTCATCTTTTCCAGAGCCACACCCAAGCCATAAGAATGGGCTGGAAGAATGAAGTAGTCACCATCGTCATCATGGTGAAGCTCTGTGGGTTCAAGATTTCCAGGATTGAACCGTTTGGGGTTCATCACTGTTCCAGGAACATGCTTGAAAATCAGAAATTCCCGAGGCGATAAACGCAGGTCGTAGCCGTAGGAGGAACATCCAAAGCTGAGAACAGGTGCAAGCTTCTGTTCAGGGTCCAGATGGCGAATCAAGCCTCTCTGAAACGGTTCGAGCATGCCTGCGGCAGCTTGTTCCGTGATCCAACGGTCGTTCTTGAGCATCAGAAACCCCTACGCAGTTCCGTCACTTGATCGGCCAGGCCCATGAGAGATTCCGGGATCGACGGTCCTGTGATGATCACATCCATAGAACCAGGGCGTGCATCCAGGCTGTCACGCACCTCAGATTCGTTCAGATAGCCCAGTGCAATAGCCAAACCGAGTTCATCCAGCACCAATTGATCGAGATCACCACTGGCGAGGTGGCGGCGACAGATCTGCCAGACCGCCTGCACAGCATCCACAGTCGTGGGTTCAGTTGAGCTGGCCGGATCTGAAAGACATCCCATCACTGCAGGCCTCATCCAGACCATGCGATCGCAGAGCGTGATCGCCGCATCAGGCCCCTGTGCGACTCCACCCTTGAGGAACTGCATCACTGCGACACGGCTGCCAAGCCCAGCGGATCGCAGTGCCTGACTGAGCACTGTGCCGAAACTGCCTCGATACGGGGCGGTATGCACCTGCAACTGCCCCTCAGGAGCCACCAGATGCAGTGGCTGATGAGGCTGAAGCGAGGGCAGGGGATGCAGGCCGGCACGGTTCAGAGCCCGTTGATCGGCACCGCTCTGCTCGCGGGAGCGATGGCTTGGGCTCAGGCTGGCTGTCATCTCGGTCGCTTCCGTCGTAACTGGAATCGAATCGACCCAGCGGAACTCGAATCTAGCGGCGAAAATGCAAATCACAATCCCTTTGACACCATCCCTGGTGTCTCTAGGCCAACTGGCAGGCTCAAGATCCCGAACCTTTCCCCATGAGCGAACCCCAGCGCAACGTTGGTCGCCAAGATGGCCGCCAACCCGCCGACCTCAGGGCCTTCTCTGTCGACTGGGATCCCATGGGTTTCGCTCTGAGCTCCGTCATCGTTCGCACCGGACGTACCACCGTGCTCTGCAGCGTCTGCCAGGAAGACGGTGTCCCTCGCTGGCGACGTGATCAGGGCCTGGGGTGGCTCAGCGCTGAATACCGACTGCTGCCGGGATCCACTCCTGATCGTCAGCGCAGGGAACTGATGAAACTGTCAGGACGAACCCAGGAGATCCAACGCCTGATCGGCCGCAGCCTTCGCGCCGCAATCGACATGGGGGCTTTGGGTGAGAACACACTGCTGATCGACTGCGATGTGATTCAGGCGGATGCGGGAACCCGGACAGCGGCCATCACCGGCGCATGGCTCGCCCTGCAGAAGGCCTGCGAACGGCTGCTTGCACAAGGCCGCATCAGCACCAATCCGGTCATCAACCAAGTGGCAGCGGTCTCTGTGGGCCTGATCGAGGGGCATCCTCTGCTTGATCTGGACTACAGCGAAGACAGCCGGGCCGATGTGGATCTCAATGTGGTGATGAACAACGCCGGCGATCTGCTGGAGCTGCAAGGCACTGCCGAGGGTGCACCATTCAGTCGCCGGCAGCTCAACAGCCTTCTGGACCTTGCCGAACCAGGGCTCCAGCAACTCATGGCCGCACAGCTGAATGCACTCCATGGGGACTGAGCCAGAAGAACCGTGTGCGTTGCTACAGGGTGACGGCGCATCGCTCCTTAACTTCCCCGCATTGATGCGTTGGTCATGGCCGAAGTGATGCGCGGCTTCAGTCGGACTGCTCCCCAACCTGGGCGATCCACAGAGACAAGCCTGACCAATGCGCCCAACCCCGCCAGCCGAACCCTGCTGGAAGTGATCCGTGATCTGGATGGTGCCAGCACCGAAATGGTGGAGCGGAACAAGACAATCTTTTTCCCTGGCGACCCCGCCGAACGCGTCTATCTGATCCGACGAGGGGCTGTACGTCTGTCGAGGGTGTACGAGTCGGGGGAAGAGATCACCGTTGCCCTGCTGAGGGAAAACAGCCTGTTCGGAGTGCTCTCACTGCTCACCGGGCATCGCTCCGATCGGTTTTATCACTCCGTGGCATTCACCAGAGTGGAGATGGTGACAGCACCAGCGAGCTCCGTGCGCCAGGCGATCGAAGCGGACACCAGCGTGGGATTGCTGTTACTGCAGGGTCTCTCCAGCAGAATTCTGCAGACCGAGACCATGATCGAAACACTCACACACCGGGATATGTCCTCCCGTCTGGTGAGTTTTCTGCTTGTTCTCTGCAGGGACTTCGGCATGCCTGGGTCCCAGGGCATCACCATTGATCTGCGTCTTTCTCACCAGGCCATCGCTGAAGCGATCGGATCCACCCGTGTCACGATCACGCGACTGCTTGGCGATCTACGCAATTCAGGCCTGGTCGAAATTGACCGCAAGAAAATCACCGTTCTCGATCCGATTGCACTGGCCAAACGTTTCAGTTAACCCCTCGACAGGTGAAGATGGGCAGCACCTCAGCGGCATGCCGCATGTTTGACCGTCCGTGACCGGCTGGCTTCTGCTGCTGTCCCTGTTGATCCTCGGGGGGGTGCTCTCCACCCTTGGTGATCGACTGGGTTCAAGGGTCGGCAAGGCCCGGCTGAGCCTTTTTGGTCTTCGCCCACGTCAAACCGCGGTGGTGATCACAGTGCTGACGGGGAGCCTGATCAGCGCCCTGTCGCTGGGGTTGATGCTGCTGGTGAGCCGTCAGCTGCGGGTTGGACTGTTTGAACTCAACGACCTGGAAGCACGCCTGCGCAGCAGTCGCTCAGATCTGAAAGGAAGCCGCAAGGCTCAACGCAAGGCCCGTCAACAACTCGAGGAGGCTCGCGCCGATGAAATCAAAGCCAGGAAGATCCTGGCTGATGCAGAGGCCCGGGCCGGTGAGCTGCGCAGCACACTTCAACCGCTGCAGGAACAGACGCGCCGACTTGAAGCTGAACGACAGAGACTCAGCCAGGACGTGCGCAACCGCGATGCGGAAATCCAGCGCACGGATGATGAACTTCAGGCGGTGCGCGAACGCATCAGCTCCGGTGAAGCGGAGCTCCAGCAACTGGAGGAGAACCTGCTGGCACTGCGGCGTGGAGATGTGGCCATCAGCAGTGGTCAGCCACTGGCCACCGTCACACTCAAGCTGGATCGTCCTGATCAAGCCCGGCAAGTGATTGACCAGGTGCTGCGGGAAGCCAATCTGCAGGCCTTTCAGAAAGTTCTGCCAGGACAGGCACCTGATCGCCAGATCATCCTCGTGCCCCGCCAGGACATTGAAAGACTGGAAAAAGCCATCCGAAAACCTGGCACCTGGGTGGTGCTGCTGCGCTCAGCGGCCAATGTGCTGCGTGGTGAGCGAGTGGTTTACGCCTTCCCAGATGTACGTCCCAATGTGGCCATCACCATTGAGGGAGAAGTTCTGGCCAAAACCACTCTTGCCAGCCAGGACACCAACCCGGAAGCGGTGCGAAACCGCATCAACCTGCTGTTGGCATCCACCCTGGCAGAGGTACGCCGACGGGGGTCGCTCAGCCAGGGACTTCAATTTGATGCCAACGGCGTCAACACGCTTGCCCGGGAGCTGACCGAACGCAGTGGTGGACTGGTTGAACTCGAAGCGGTGGCCGTGCGGCGCAGTGAAACCGCCGATCCCATTGCCATCGAGCTGCGTCCGAGCCGCCAGCTGCGCCCAAGATCGACGCTCCAGGACGACACTCCATGAGCTGGATCGTCTCGGTTGACCCTGGACGCAACAAGTGCGGCCTTGTCCTGGTCGATTGCGGCAATAACTGCGTCATCGAAGGGCGAGTGGTTGCAACTGAGGATGTACTGGACACTCTTCAGTGCTGGAAGCAGATCGCACCCATTGAAGGCATGGTGCTGGGAAATGGCACAGCCAGCGACAGCTTGAGAGAGCAGCTGCCTGAAGATCTTCCCGTCAAGCTGGTGGATGAGCGCGGCACCACCCTTCAGGCACGCAAGCGGTACTGGCAGCTGTGGCCCCCCAAGGGATGGCGGCGATTGATCCCCCGAGGCCTGCTACTACCACCCACCGAACTGGATGCCCTTGCAGCCCTGGTGATTCTTGAATCCGAGCTCGGTCGCGAGATCCTCTGGCCTGGACCAGCCCCACTCAGAAACGGGCTCGCACCGTAAAGCTGTAGTCACCGCCGGCTTCAAGCCTGTAGTCGGATTTCACAAGGAACCGAAGCAACGCGTCCTGAATCAGCGCTCTGCCCAGGGAGGGCTCCACGCTCAGCTCACCCCGGTCAAACAACCAGTGAAAGGTCCAGGTGAAGCCACCCGCCTGAACCTCTCCCTGCAGACATTTGTCTCTGAAGCTGTGCTGGTGCACCCGGAGATGAGCTGTGGTGACAGGCAGGGGCGCCATCAGGCCGGTTCGCCATCAGCAGCAGGAGCCAGATTCACTGCATTAATGGCATTCCCAGCCCGATCCAGGCCTTGTCGCTGAATGTGATCGAGGCCTGACAACACTTCGCGCAGCACGTCCTGGAGCAGAGGTTCCTCAGCACGGTTGAACTGACCGAGAACATGGGAGACCGTGCGGGCACGACGTTCCTCGGGATTGCGGCCAGGAGCGCCGATGCCAATGCGAAGGCGGGCGAACTCCTGTGTGCCGAGGTGCTGAATGGTGCTCTTCAGACCGTTATGTCCACCAGCACCTCCCTGCGCGCGCAGGCGCAGCCGTCCGAGCGGCAGATCCATGTCATCGACGAGCACGATCAACTGGTGAATCCCTAGATCAAACCAATCCAGTGCTGCACGGATCGAACGCCCGCTGTCGTTCATATACGTCTGTGGCATCAGCAGCCTGAGTCGATCACAACCTGAACCGACATCAGCGAGATCACCCTGAAGCTTGGACATCGGCTTAAAACGCCCACCTTCACGGTTTGTGAGCAGTTCAAGAGCCATGAACCCGACGTTGTGGCGGGTCGATGCATATTTTTCACCGGGATTGCCAAGTCCGACCACCAGACGGAGGTCTCCACGCTGGATCACCGGTCAGTCCTCAGAACCCTTGGATGATGATGCTGAATCCGTTGGTGAGGAGGATGGAAGTTCCTCTGGATCTGCCATCGCCTTGCTGATTTCCCGTTCGAACTCCTTCGAAGCCGTCTGAAATCCTTTCAGGGTCTTGCCAAGCGTCCGGCCAAATTCAGGCAGACGCTTTGGGCCGAACACCAGAAGCGCGACAGCTCCGATGACGGCCATCTCAGGGAGTCCGATGCCGAAGATGTTCATGGAAGGGGATGAGCGGGCCGAATCAGGCGCCGCCGTTCCAGTTCACGTTGATTCCCTCGAGGATCAGAGACTGGTTGTAGAGCTGAAGAATCACCAGCAGGAAAACCAGAAACAGCACCATGAAGATGCCCATGACAGGAGTCGTTCCCCAGCCGGGGACAACCTTGCCGTACTCGGAATTGAGTGGACGGAGCAGATCGCCCAAACGAGTGCGTTGTGCCATAGCGGCCCTGAGGTCTCGGGTGAAGTTCAGTTCCGATACTGTAAGGGTCCCGACCCGTAACAGGGTCGATCCTGTCGCGAGATTTGATGGAAAGCTCCTCCCCGGCGCTGTCGGTGTCGATTGCCGTGCTTACGGCTTTGTTTGGGCTCACCGGTTTTGGCGTTTACACAGCCTTCGGGCCACCGTCGAAGCGCCTGGATGATCCCTTTGATGATCATGACGACTGAGGGGCCAAGCGAAGCTCTTGCAGTGCCCCTGGAGAGATCACTGTTGAGTGCTGTTGATCCTGAACCCACCAGCCCTCGTCACCGGGCGACCAGTTCACCCTTGCGCTGCCTGGGTTGAGCAGCTGGAGCAGAACAGCGCCTTTGATAGCCCCAGCAGACTGATCCACTCGTATGGAGACCGGCACCAATGTCTCGGGCAGTGCCGGAAAACCCTTCCAACGACGACACAGTTCGATCGGACCCAACCACCCGGGTTCACGGAATTGAATGGCTGCCTGTGTGAGGCCATCCCGATACCAGCCCCGAGACACTGGCATCAGGGCGAGGCGATGACGATGCAATCGCTGATCAGCAGATGGATCAGGCCAGGTCGGCCCGCGCAACAGGGACACTCCCAGATGATTCGGTCCGGCATCAACACCCTGAGGACCGTCGAGCAGGACGCCAAGCCCACCACCCGAGGCTGCTTCCTCACTCGCCAACCAGGAGATCACAGGCAGCTCCCAACGGGCGTGTTCCCAGGGCGTCAAGGCAACAGCGGGTCGTTCGATCACACCGCCGCTGGTGTCCGCCGCCCAGCGAACAGCTGGTCTGACCAGGGGACAGACCATGCGAAGCAGTTCATGGGTCTGCCGCCAGTCGATGGTCAATTGCAGTTCAACGGCGGGGCTATCAGCTCGCAGCAGCACATCCAGACGCATCGCACTGCTCTCGATTGAGCTGCGCAGCACGATCCTGGCCACCAGAGGACCCTGCTCCACCAGCTCCACCTGCCATTCCGCAGCCATCGGCAGTTGGTGCTGCGGGTAATCCGCGGCCAGATCCCAGGCATCCCAGAACTCACCGTGGTCGCGGTAGCGCCTGAACTGCAGTGGCGCCGAGAGCTGATCAACACCCTGCTGATCCTGCAGTCGGGTCAATCCCCTGTGATCCAGCTCAATCATCAGTAGACCGTTGCAAAGGCGCCAGCTCTGCTCAGCAATGAGCTGGACCCTCACCGGATTCCGCACAGCAGCAGCTGTGGCAACCGCTTGGGGGTCTGAATAACACTCCAGAGGCAAGGCCGTAATCCCCTTTGCCTGCGGCAACTGCACCCACAGATCCCCGCCCGGAGCCGCCTGTGATGGCAGGTTCTTGCCCTCACAACACCAGCCGCCGCGCGGCAGACGAACCAGGGGAGACCAGCGCTGCAGAGGCTGAAGGCCGCACCAGGCCCAGCGTTGACAGCTTTGTTCAGGCCTTGAGTCATCCGAGGATGCACGACTGAACAACTGATGGAGACCGGCAGTCCGGGCCATTGCTGCACGACGGCGCGCACCTCGCCATTGATGCTCCGCCTGATCAAACACCTCGGGAATGGATGTTCCAGGGAGGATGTCGTGAAACTGCTGGAACAGCAGTATCTGCCAGTCTCGGCGCTGCCTGGGTTCAGCCCCCAGAGCCTCCACCACATCCGCCTCCCGCAACAACCTCTCCAGGGTGCGGTTGTGTCGTTTCTGATCCGGGCGTGATGTGGCACAGCCCCGATGCAGCTCCAAGTACAGCTCATCCCTCCACACGGGTAACGATGGCCTGAGCGGCTCAAGCTGCTTCAGGTACTCGCGAACCGTGCCTGCTCTGTGTGGGGCGGTCTGAGGATGGTCTTGCCAGAGCTTCATCTCTTCCAGCATTTCCCTGGTCGGGCCACCGCCGTGATCACCAACCCCTGGCAACCACAGCGCCTGATCCACCCCTGTCTTGACCAGGAAACGCTGCTGTTCCTGCTGCATGGCCAGAGGATCGGCATCCGTGCCGATGCCTGGCAACATCAAGGCCAGCAACTCAGCGCCACCGCGGCCTTGCCAGCGAAAAAGACGGTGCGGGAAAACGTTGGTGGCATTCCAGGCCAGTTTGTGCGTGCAGAACCAGCGAACGCCGGTGGCGTGTGCAACGGCCGGCAGCCCGGACGCAAATCCAAAACTGTCCGGCAACCAGGCCAGGTCATGTCGCCACTCAGGGAACTGCCTCTGACTGGTCTCCTGACCCAGTGCAAATTGCCGCCAGAGAGAGGCCGTGCTGACAAGAACACAGTCGGTCTCAACCCAGGGACCGTTGATGGGCTCCCAACGTCCCAGACGACTGGCCTTCTGGATGCGTGCAAACAGCGCAGGGCGGTGACGCTCCACCCACTCGTACAGGGCCGGGGTGGAATGGGCGAAATGCAGCTCCGGGAAGAGCTCCATCAGATGCAAAGCGGACCGAAAAGTGCGTTCCGCCGCCTGCCAGGTGTCAGCAACAGGCCACAACCAGGCCAGGTCCAGATGGGCATGACCCACCCAGTGCAGTCCACCGCTGGCACGAGCCTGCCCTGCGAGGTATTGATCAACCAGGGCCAGCGCCTTGTTGGAGAGGGGATCGCAATCAAGCCACATCTCGGGCAGCGACTCTGTCTTGATGCCCGTGAGTTCAAGGGCCTGGGGAAGCAGACACCCCTGGGGATCAAGAGCGGGCAGCGCGGGCTCCCGGACCAGATCGCTTCTGATCAGTGCGCCATCGTCATGACAAGGACTGCGCAGCTCCAGAAGCAACTTCAGCTCTGTCCCATGCCTCCAGTGAGCCGGCAGCTTCCAGCGGCAACGGGTGTCAAACAAGTCCCCTTCATGCACGAGAACCCCATCCACCCAGAGCCGCACCTGGTCTGCCCACCAGCTGAGCACAAGCCGTTCAAGGCTGTCTTCACAGTGTTGCCAGTGCTCCGGCCAGGTCATGGTCTGCTCGATTCGCAACCAGACGCCCCCTCTTGGCCAGATCAACAGTCCGCGCTGCGCCCAGTCAGGTCGATGCTGTGCCCCCCAGGGCTCTTCAAGGACGGAATGTCTGTGGAAATCGCCGCACCGATGCCAAAAAGGGAGCCGATCAAGGCGGCTGCGACTTCGAAACGTTTCAATCCACGCCAATCGCCGGGGCTGTAGAGGGGGCTGCATCGTGATCTCACAACCTTGACCCATAAGATGATGGCGCTATCCCAGACGCCGGTCGGTCTCCATGCTCGCCCTCAAGATTTCCGTTTACTCGGTCGTCTTCTTTTTTATCGGGATCTTCGTCTTTGGATTTTTGGCGAGTGACCCGAGCCGCACCCCGAGTCGCAAGGACCTGGAAGATTGAGTGCAGACGTGATCTGAACGGAAACCGTTCAGGGGTCACGACAAGCACTGGTCATTCCAGGACAGATGCGGAGGATGCTCGTGTGAGGATCACCGGCCACTCCTGAGCGGATTTGCCGGCTTCCCGATCTCCCATCACGATCACGGGACTTCTGGCTCTTGCTGCAGTCCTTGGCGGTCCAGCACGATCCGAAGGCATTGAAGACCTGATCGACTTCGGAGTGATTCCCCCCGAAGGTGTGGAACAGTTCGCTGACGATGATGGCGTTATTGAGGCGTTGCCGACCGAGGCTGAGCGAGCCAAGGCAGAGCAAACCGATGCAGAGCAAACCGATGCAGAGCAAAGCGAGGTTGCAGAGCCTGATTCAGTTGTTCAGCCTCCCCCTGAATTACGCCTCAGGGCCGACCGCCAGACCTACGACGCCAGGCGTCAGCTGTTCGTAGCTGAAGGCAATGTCAGTGCTGAGATTAATGGCGGAGTGCTGCAGGCGGATCGCCTCGAGTTCGACACGAACTTCAACAGCCTGTTCGCTCGCGGCAGTGTGCTTTATCGCAAAGGTGCTCAGTATTTTCAGGCCAGCAGCCTGCGATACAGCCTGATCCAGGGCAGCGGTTCGATGGAGGACGTTTATGGCGTTCTCGATCTGGATACCGCTGCTGTGGAGTTCAACCCACTGGCAAGCAGCCCAACAGCACCGCCTCCCAACACACCGTCATCGATTGAGGTCCCTGCTGAGGATCCAAGCCAAACCAGGCTGCTGCCTGTCATTGAAAGCACTGGCCTGGGATTCCCGTCAGCCATCGACATCGACCTGGAGTCATTCACGGCCAATCGCATCAGCCCTCAGGGAGATGATGAGAGCTTCTGGACCTTTGAGCAGCCGCTTCCCAGCGAAGAATGGCTGGTTCCGAACACCAGCAAGCCAGAAGCAGAGGCCGACATGGGCATGGCTTGCCCACCGGCCATCCCACCCATCCCCGACTGGCATCCGCACCCCTGGGCGATCACCGCCTGGGGCGGACAGATGATCGATTCCAACTTCGGAGACACCTTCCTGTTCAACGGAAGGATGCGTCCTGAGTATCTGCTGGGAGTCAGCATGCAGAAACGCATCTGGCGAGCAGGACCACTGCAACTGGAGCTCGAAGCTGATCTGTTTGCCCACCAGGCCTATGAACAGCAAGGGGGCCCGTTCAATCAGACCATTCCCAACGCCAATACCCCGGCCCAGACCTTCGGCGAAGGCATCCTCGGCATTGGTGCGCGCCTGTGGGTGCAACCCTGGCTCAGCCTCGGCTTCGTCGAAGGCATCAGCTACAACTCTGCGGTCAGCAATTACGAGCGCACCTACCGCGAAAATTACGCGAATCTGCTCAACTATCTCGCTTTCGAACTGGAAGCAGCGGTGTCTCCGGAGCTTTCCATGGTGGGCCGCATTCACCATCGATCTGGAGCCTTCGGGGCCTACAGCGGCGTGAAGGAGGGCAGCAACGCTTATCTGATTGGACTGCGCTACCGATGGGGGCAGGCTCAACCTGAGCCACTGGCTCCCGAAGCACCCCCACCGCTGGGTTGTCCTGATTCCGACCGCGCAGCAAGGAGCCAGTCACAGAGCCTGAGCGCACAGCTCGAAGACATCACCCTGGGGAATCCTTTGCATGAGGCAGAGGTCAACTCCGCCGCTGCAGATGTCGCACAGCCTTCAGCCCAGACCGAAAACTCGAATCTCTCGCCAGCGGAACAGGAGAAACGTCGCAGCGCGGCCATCGCAGCCATCGATCAACGGATCAGCAGTATTCAGCTGCAACAGCGGCTGGTGATCGAACAAAGCCAGGGTGGCGGTGACAACTTGCGCAACAGCGAAGTGCTGGCCGCCAATCGCTACGGCGGGGTGAAGCCCTCCCAACTCAAAAAACTGGGGAAAAGTGAGCTGATCACAGGCGAAATCAGCCGTTGGCGCATCCAGGCGGCCCAAGTGGAGTTCACCCCCGAGGGATGGACGGCCAACCGCATGAGCTTCACCAATGATCCCTACACACCGGCGCAGACGCGCATTGATGCGGAGGATGTGGTGGCCACGGAACAAGAGAACGGAGACATCCTGATCAAGAGTCAACGCAACCGCCTGATCGTTGAAGAGCGGTTGCCCATTCCTGTCTCCAGAACGCAGAGAATTCAGAAACAGGAAGAGGTTGTGAACCGCTGGGTGTTGGGCATCGACAACGACGATCGCAGTGGTTTCTTTGTTGGCCGCGAGCTTGAATCCATCGAACTGGCGGACAACATCAGCCTCGATCTACAACCTCAGTTCCTGCTGCAGCGAGCTATTGACGGCGGCAACAAAAGCTACGTGGCGCCGGGCACATCCATCGACAGCTCAAAGGTCAGACAGGGCAATGCCTTCGGGGACCTGTTTGGCCTCGAGGCCGAACTCAGTGGGGAGCTGCTGGGCCTGAACGTCAAGGCTGAAGCCGACATCAGCACGTTCAGTCCAAGCAATTTCATGAATGGCAGCCGTTTCTGGGGCAATGTGAATCGCTTCATCAAGCTGCCCTTGCTTGGCGAAGTGGAAACCCGTTTCTTCGGTGCCTATCGCTACCGCACCTGGAACGGCTCACTCGGCGAGACCGACGTGTACAGCGCTTACGGCGCCTTTGCTGAGCAGAGAGGCGACTGGCGATGGGGCAAGCTCTCAAACAACTACATCTGGCGCTTTGGCCTCGGCAATTACCAGGCGGAGAGCTTCACGAGCACCAACCTCATCGACACCACACGCGCCAATTTCTACGGTTCGCTGAACAGCAGCTATCCACTCTGGCGCGGCAAACCTGCTGCACTCACACCCGAAGCGGCCTATCGCTACTCGCCGGTAGCCATCGTGCCCGGCCTCACACTGCGCACCAATATCAACACTTCTCTTGCTGCTTTCGGTAATGGGAAGAATCAGAGCACCCTCAGCCTCACCGGGGGACCAACCCTCACGCTGGGCACATTCAGCAAGCCTTTTCTTGACTACACCCAACTGTCCATCGCCGGTGGCGGCACCCTCAAAGACGGAGACAGTCCGTTTGAATTTGACCAAGCGGTGGACCTCGCAACTCTCGGCATCGGCATCACTCAGCAGCTTGCTGGGCCCTTGCTTCTGAATGCAGGCATTGGCGTGAACATTGATCCCAACTCCGAGTTCTACGGCAATGTGATCAATTCCAACATCGAGCTGCGCTGGCAGCGCCGCAGCTATGACCTTGGTTTCTACTTCAACCCCTATGAAGGCATCGGCGGTTTCCGCTTCCGCCTGAATGACTTCAATTTCACAGGGACTGGACAGCCCTTCATCCCCTACACACCACGCAATCTGCCCAACGAACTTGAACGTCGACCATTCTGAACAGAACCCGCCCTAGTCCGGTCCACCCCCATAAATCAGATGGCTGCCGGTCAGGTCTGCACCTGCAAAACGCATTCCATCGGTGCGAACATCCGGCGCATAGGCATTGATCACAACAGCTCCACGGAGATCAGCACGGCGCAGATCGGTTCCCGAGAGATCCGCGTTACTCAGTTGCGCTCCCTGCAGATCCGCGCCATCGAGACGGGCTCCACTAAGGTCTGCTCCTTCAAGGTTGGCTTCACGCAGATCGGCATTTCGGAGGTCGGCATCACGAAGGTCGGCGCCGATCAGGTGGGCACCCTGCAATCGAGCCGAGCGCAGATCACAGCCGGAACAGACACCACTGTTCAGCAATCGCTCCCTGGCAGATCCATGGGGCTGTACAAGCAATGACTGCAAAGGTTCAGCATTGGCAGCTACGGGGGTCAGTGCGCTGACCAGAAGGAGAGCAGCTAGCGGAACAGGTCTGAACTGATTCATGGCAGCAGTGCCTCTGTCTCAGTGTTAGACAATCTGGTCGCTATTTGCCGTGGTTCATTCATAGGCATGGACCACCAGCTCAGAAACCATGCAAATAAGGGAGTGCTGCCATCGTGCGGGTCAGCTCCGCATCTCTGGCCACGAGCTGCCCTGTGGCATCCCACTGGCCGGTACGAAGCATGTCCAAAGCACCTGAAGCCAGAGCAATGGTCTGTGAGGTTGATCCATCACTGAAGGTGAGCGCCTGGAGATCAAGCGTCCATTCAGCGGTGGGATCCGCCGCTACCGCATCCTGAAGAGCATGGATCTGATCAGCTGTGGCCGTGGCACAGGGAATTCCCAGGGCGAGGCAATTGCCATGAAAGATCTCGGCGTAACTGACCCCCAGAACGGCACGGATCCCCCAGCGCATCAGTGCCTGCGGCGCATGTTCACGACTTGAACCACAGCCGAAATTGTCATTTACAACCAGGATCGACGCTCCCTGATGCTCCGCCTGGTCAAAGGGGTGTGCACCGGCAAGTTCCTTGCGGTCATCGGCAAAGGCCTGTTCCCCCAGAGCTTCAAAGCTCACACATTTAAGAAAGCGGGCTGGGATGATCCGGTCGGTATCGATGTCATCACCCCGCAGCACAAGTCCACGACCCGACACACGACCGATCGGGCCCTGAGGGAAGGCAATGGTCTCAGTCATCACAGAACAATCAGCGTGGGGAGAAAGAATCAACAGCGGGATGGAACTGAATGCAGTGCGGTCTTAGCTCAGCTGACGCACATCGCTCACCCGTCCGGCGATGGCAGCTGCAGCAACCATGGCCGGACTCATCAACAAAGTCCGGCCACTGGCGGAACCCTGACGACCCTTGAAATTTCGGTTGCTTGAACTGGCACTGATCTGGCTGCCTTCAAGACGGTCCGGGTTCATCGCCAGACACATCGAACAGCCAGGCTCACGCCACTCAAAACCAGCGTCGCGAAACACCTGATCAAGGCCTTCCTTGATCGCGGCACGAGCCACCTGTTCCGAACCGGGAACCACAAAAGCCTTGATGCCTTCGGCGACATGCCGACCGCGAGCCACAGCCGCCGCGGCCTGAAGATCACTGAGACGACCATTGGTGCAACTGCCGATGAAACAGACATCAACAGGCACTCCTTCAATGGGCTGACCAGGAGCCAGATCCATGTAGCGATAGGCCTCTTCTGCGATCGGACGATCAGCCGGGTCGAGCTGCTCTGAGATCGGCACACGTTCATCAACACCAATGCCCTGTCCAGGCGTGATGCCCCAGGTCACCGTGGGAGCAATAGCAGCAGCATCGAAGCGAATTTCATCATCGAAACTCGCATCGGGATCGGAGGCGAGGGAACTCCACCAGGCGACGGCACGGTCCCAGATCTCCGCTGATGGAGCCTCGGCGCGACCCTGCAGATAGTCGAAGGTGATCTGATCCGGATTGACGTAACCGCAGCGCGCACCTCCCTCAATCGCCATGTTGCAGAGAGTCATGCGCTCTTCCATCGACAGAACCTCAATCGCAGGTCCTGCGAATTCATAGGCGTAACCCACCCCGCCCTTCACACCCAGGGTGCGAATCACATGCAGGATCAGATCCTTGGCGAAAACGCCATCAGCGAGTCGGTTCTCAACCCAGATACGACGCACCTTGAGCTTGCTCATGGCCAGGCTCTGGCTGGCGAGCACATCACGCACCTGACTTGTGCCGATGCCGAAGGCGATGGCGCCAAAAGCTCCATGCGTGGAGGTGTGGGAATCGCCGCATGCAACTGTCATCCCCGGCTGGGTCAAGCCAAGTTCCGGCGCGATCACATGCACGATTCCCTGGCGACCGCTACCCAGGCCGTTGAGGGTGATGCCATGTCGGGCGCAATTGCGCTCGAGCGTGCTCAGCATCTCCTCAGCCAACGGATCGGAGAAGGGGCGTTCCTGACTGATGGTCGGAACAATGTGATCCACCGTGGCGACGGTTCGTTCAGGACAGCGCACCGGCAGTCCCTTGTCATCCAGGGCTGCAAACGCCTGAGGACTGGTGACCTCGTGAATCAGATGCAGACCGATGAACAGCTGCGTGGCACCTCCGGGAAGATCCGCGACGCAATGCAGATCCCAAACCTTGTCGTAGAGGGTTCCGCTGCTCATCCGATGTCAGCCGTCAACAGCCAACACTAATCGCCGACATCCATTACCCAGCCTCCATCAGACGCAACCGCAATCGATTGAGAGCCTCTCCGACGCTCACGGTCCGGACCCAGTTCCTTCCGCGCGTTTCACCCAGACGGATGGGCTGACTGAAACAACCATCGGGACCAGCGACGGCGATGTGCACCAACCCAACAGGCTTCTCATCTGTGCCACCCCCTGGGCCGGCAATACCGGTGATCGCCATCGACCAGTCGCTCCCCGTGACGCGACGCGCCCCCTCCGCCATGGCTTGAGCCACAGGATCACTGACCGCCCCGAACTGCTCAAGAAGCTCCGCTGAAACACCTAGCAAATGCTGTTTGACGGCATTGGAGTAGGCGATCACTCCGCCCAGCAGAACATCGGAGGATCCTGGGATCGCCGTGAGTTCAGCCCCCAGCCCACCGCCGGTGCAGGATTCAGCGACCGCAAGCGTTTGTTTCCGCATGCGCAGCTGTTCGAGAACCACACAAGCCAGCGACTGCTCATCACAGCCAAAACAGAGCTTGCCGGTGCGCTGACGCAGCTCAGCTTCTGTGGAATCCAGCAGCCTCAGAGCCTCAACTTCGGCTGCGGCATGGGCCGTGATACGCAGTTTGACCTCACCACGACCGGCATAGGGAGCCACCGTGGGATTGGTCTGGTCCAGCAGATCATGGAGCTGCTCAGCAAGGCTGGACTCACCGATGCCCCAAAAACGCATCAATCGACTGCTGAACACTCCTTTGGACAGCCCGGATTGTTCAAACCACGGCACTGCAGTGGCTTGCCACATCGCCCTCATCTCGCTGGGCACCCCTGGGAAGGTGAGCACAGTGAATCCCTCCACCGGGGACCAGATCATTCCTGGAGCCGTTCCAGTGGCGTTGGGGAGAAGGGTTGCACCAAGCGGCAATAAAGCCTGCCGGCGTGTCTCGGGTCCAGCCTGCCGGCCGCGACTGCGGGCTTTGGCAGTGATGTCGTCCCAGACCTCAGGGCGCTCCTCCAACGCTGTGGAGAACGCAGCGGCAATCGCTTCGGTGGTGAGGTCGTCGGGCGTCGGCCCCAGGCCTCCGGTGGTGATCAGTACCCGTGAACGGCGGGAGATGGCCTGCACCTCAGCGATCAAACGTTCACGGTTGTCCCCCACAACGGTTTGTCGGTAATGAGGCAATCCAAGCGTTGCCAGTTGCTCTGCAAGCCAGCGTGCATTGCCGTTAACAATGTTGCCGAGCAGCAGCTCGGTTCCGATGCAGAGAATCTCCACCCCAGAGGGAGGGGATGCTTCAGCCACGGGAATCCGAACAGCACGACTGGGCGCACTTTTCCTGAGGTTCCTGCTCAGACGCCTCAAGTGCAATGTCACTGTGGCGATGACGCTGCATCACCATCACGGTTCCCACGAGAATCGCTGTGGCCAATGCCAGCCAGAGGAAACGCATTTCCACATTGGCCACCACCATGGCGATCGACGCCAACCACTGGGTGAAGACGTAAATCAGCAGGACGGTTCTGCGATGACTGAATCCTGCACGCAGCAAACGATGGTGCAGATGGCGACGGTCTGGATAAAAAGGTGAACGGCCGGAGCGCAAGCGCCCCATGATCACCGCTGACATGTCTGCCAGAGGAAGGGAAAGAATCAGCAGCGGCAATAGCAGGCTGACCGTTGTGAGTCCCTTGGCAGGCCCAACGATGCTGATCGCCGCGAGACTGAATCCCAGGAAATAGGAGCCTCCATCGCCCATGAAAATACGGGCCGGATTGAAGTTGTGTCTGAGGAATCCAAGACAGCATCCAGCCAGAGATGCTGCCAGGAAAGCTGCTGCCACCTGATGCAGGGAGAAGCTGACTGACACCAGGCCGATCGCAGCGATACCGGCGACGCCGGCAGCCAAACCGTCGAGTCCATCCAGCCAGTTGATCGCATTGGTGATGCCGACAAGCCAGATCACAGTGGCAAGAAGACTGATCACATCAGGCAGGATGACGGCTTCGGCGCTGCTGGAGAGCCAGGGCAGGTCAATCGCACCGATTTGAACACCCTGTGACCAGACCACCACAGCCACAGCGACCTGCCCAGCCAGACGAGGCCATGGAGACAAGGAAAAGAGATCGTCGGCAAGGCCGATCACGAAAAAGCACAGTGATCCAGCCAGGGTTGTCCAGATGAGCTGATCACGGGCCGGGGTCAGCATGCCAAACCCCCCGAATAACCAGGTCAAACCAAGCGCAAGGCAGAATCCGAGCACCATGGCGATGCCGCCGAGACGAACCATCGGAACGCTGTGCTGCTTGCGTTCGTCGGGGGTATCAGTAAAGCCGTGCCTGAGTCCGAGCCGCCTCACCATTGGCGCAATCGCTGTAGTGATCAACGTCGACGAGACGAAGATCCCGACAGCAACTGCGAGGGGAGTACTCGCGAGAGTCAAACAGAACTCCGGAGGTGGCGACCCTGAAGGGGACGAAACAACAGGATCCTAGGCAGACCTCTGTGCAGGATCCAGTGGACCTTGGTCCAGTCAGGCAAGCGCCGGCTCCGCAGCCGTGGCGTAGAGGGGAAAACGGCTGCAAAGGCTGGCAACTCTCTCCAGGCAACGGGCCTGGACGGCGTCGTCCTCAGGGTTAAGCAAGCGGTCAGCAATCACATCCGCCACTTCACGGAAGGCTGCGGCATCAAAGCCCCGTGTGGTGAGAGCTGCAGTACCGAGACGCAAGCCGCTGGTGACGAAGGGCGATTCGGGGTCAAAGGGAACGGTGTTCTTGTTGGCGGTGATGTGCACATCACTCACGAGCAGATCCGCCACCTTTCCGGTCATGCCGATCCCCCTCAGATCGAGGAGAACCACATGGTTCTCGGTGCCACCGCTCACCACATCGATGCCCCGCTCGATCAGGCGCTCCGCCAGGGCGGAAGCATTGGTCACCACCTGCTGGCTGTAGGTCTTGAACGAGGGCAGTAGCGCTTCTCCAAAGGCGACCGCCTTGGCAGCGATGACATGCTCCAAAGGACCGCCCTGACTACCGGGAAACACGGCTTTGTCGAATTTTTTGGCAAACTCCGCATCGCGGCAGAGGATCAGGCCGCCACGGGGACCGCGCAATGTTTTATGTGTGGTGGTGGTCACGACATCGCAGTGAGGGACAGGGCTTGGATGAACACCAGCAGCCACAAGTCCAGCGATGTGAGCCATATCTGCAAGCAGGTAGGCACCCACCTCATCAGCGATCGCGCGGAAAGCTGCGAAATCGATGATGCGGGGATAAGCGGAGTACCCACACACAATCAGCTTCGGCTTCTGCTCGAGCGCCAATGCCCGGATCGCCTCCATATCAAGGCGCTGGGTTTGCTCGTCAACGCCGTACTGAACCACGTTGAACCACTTGCCGCTGACGTTGACGGGAGAGCCGTGGGTGAGATGGCCTCCATGGGATAGGTCAAGACCCATAATCGTGTCGCCGGGCTGAAGCAGCGCCAGGAACACGGCAAAGTTCGCCTGAGCACCGCTGTGAGGCTGAACATTGGCCCAGGCTGCACCGAACAGCTGCTTGGCACGTTCGATCGCGAGCTCTTCAATCGCATCGACATGCTCACAACCGCCGTAATAGCGCTTGCTCGGCAACCCTTCGGCGTACTTGTTGGTCAGCACAGAACCCTGAGCTTCCATCACCGCCCTGGACGCGAAATTCTCGGAGGCAATCAGCTCCAGATGAGTCTCCTGGCGCTTCTGCTCCTGATCAATCAGACCGGCAATGGCCGGGTCGGAGGATGCCAGAGAGGCATTGATCGGGGCCGAAGCGAAATCCGCCATGCGTCGAAATATTGCTTTGCCCGAATCGTAAGCAACGAGCCCTGCCGTGACGCGGAAGGACGCGAGCAAAAAAAAACTGCCCTGAGGCAGTTTCGCAAGCGCGCCTGGAGAGATTCGAACTCCCGACCCTCTGATCCGTAGTCAGATGCTCTAATCCGCTGAGCTACAAGCGCTGGCGTCACACCATCTGACCCCAAGAAGGTGCCGTTCGTCAACTGGCGCACATCCGCGCGCCAGAATCGTTGCACTGCAACGACACTTCCCAATGCCCATCCGCTGGTATGGCACCGGTGACAACACGGATCCCAGGTACCGGCACTTCAGCCGGATTGTGAATTTCACACTGCATGCTGGGGCTTTCGCTGCAGTGAACAGCGGTCTTTGGTTTATCCAGTCGATAAGACACCCATGGAATCACCTGGATTTCTTCACTGAAATCTGGTTTGCCGCCCTGTTGATCCACCTCACAGTTGTGTTGAAGCAACGCCCGATTGAGGACGCGGACAGCCGTGAATCCTGACGGCACGATGGTTCAAGACACCCTCTCGCCATGACTCTTGATGCGGCTGACCTGAAAGACCTCACTGCAGCACTGAGTGACAGGCTGTATCTCCAGGTTGCTGGCTGGCATCTTTACCTCGGTGATGCCGGTCTGGCGGAGACTCTCGCCATTGAATGCAGTGCTCTGCTGGACCAGGGGCCAGCCGTCTGCGCTCGACGCGCACTGGAAGCCGTGCAGGTCCCCATCGGCGCTGGGAGCAGTCGACTGCCGCTTTCACGCTTGTTGCCGTCCTCTCAACTTTCCGAGTTGGAGCAGATTCTCGAGGACCACTGCCGATAAGGTTGCTGACCTTCAGGGAGTGCGCGTGCTCATCATCGAGGTCACCAATGCTCGCGACGTGGTGCGTCAACGCCTCGGGCGCCTGGGTGAGCGGCTGATCGGCAAGGTGGTCGATCCCGAAGCACAGGTGGAAAAAGCCCTGATTCAGGAAATCGACACGGCTTTCCGCGAATTTGGAATCGAAGCCAGAATCCTCTCCGTGCAAGGACCTCAGCTGGTGGGGCGCCAGCACCTTGAGCTGCCGATCCAGGTCCGTGAAGAGCGCGAGGTTCGGCTCAACGACGCCTGAAACGCCTGGCGATACCTGCAGTGATCTCACTGACCTCTGGGACGGCGAAGGCCTGAGCGCAAAGCACAAACACCAATAATCCCAACGCACCAGAAAGCCCCACCTGGAAGAGTCGCCCAACGAAGTCCTCACTCCAGGCGACGCCAACACTGAGCGCCCAGGCCGCCAGTCCTGCTGCAGCCGCAGCAAGGGTGAGCTTCAGGGCATCGAGTCCCCAGTCACGCAGTGGCAGTCCCCCCAGTCGCTTCTGCAGAGCCAGCAGCAGAGCAAGGCAGGTGAGCAGATTGATCAGAACTGTCGCCAGAACCAGTCCGGGGGCCCCAAGGTTGATTGGGAACTGTGGTCCCCAAGGGGAAGGACCGCCCACCAGTGCCCAGTCAAAGATCACATTGAGGCCGATCCCCGCCATCGAGAGGCGGAAAGGGGTTGTGCCATCACCAAGGGCATAAAAAACACGCACAAGAACATCCCGGCCCAGATAAGCGGGCATACCGATCCCATAGGCCATCAAAAGACCCGTCACGAGCTGCACAGCTTGTTGATCAAACGCTCCGCGCTGATAAACAAGGGCGACGATCGGTGTCGACAACGCCAGAAACAAGGCTCCCAGCGGCAGCATCGAAGCGGTCGACAGCATCAGACCCTGCCGGATCCTGGCGATCAGCGGCAGCCGGTCCGCAGGAGCAGTGAGCCGGGAGAACGTTGGCAGCAAAGGCACCAGCAGAGCATTGGAGATCAATCCCAATGGCGTCTGCACCAACAGATTCGAATAGCTCAGGCCGGCCGCAGCACCGAGGATGCCTGAAGCAAAGAACATGTCGGTGAACACATTGATCTGGAGCATTCCCGACGACAGAGTCGCGGGGCCCATGACCCGCCAGACCTCACGGACTCCGGGATGACTCCAGTCCAAGGACAAACGAAACCGCGCCATCCCCTGGCGGGCCAGGGCAGGAAGCTGCAGCAGCCACTGCAACAGAGCCCCAACAAGCGTGGAGAGCGCCAGGACCACACCCCCCCAGAGGGCATTGATGGGCAGAGCGATCTCAGCACCGAGCTGCCACCACAACAAGCCCACCCCGAGCACGAGCGCCACGCTCGACATCAGCGGTGAGATTGCAGGTATCCAGAACTCATCTGCGGCATTCAGCGATCCGAAGCCAAGCCCGATCAGACCTGCCAACAGCGCCATGGGAGCCATCACCTGCAACTGCGCCACCGCAATGCGGTGCAGCTCTGGAGTCAGACCAGGACCCACCAAGGTGATCAACGGATCAGCGGCAAGCACTAAAGCCACTGTCACGACAAGCAGCAAGGCACTCACGGTGGTGTTGAGCGTGACCAGGATGTGAGCTCCTTCCTCACGGGGGCGGCGGCTGAGCACGCTGACCATGGCGCTGTGAAACGGACCGTTGATTCCTCCCAGCAGAATCAGCAGGAAGCCCGGAAGGATGTAGGCGTAGTTGTAAGCGTCGTAGGCCGCGCCCACCCCGAATGCCGCAGCGATCACCAGCTGACGGATCAGGCCTCCGGCTTTGCTGAGCAAGGTGCCATAGGTGACCACCAGAGCAATGCGCTTGAGAGATCTCCCCATCGATGCCCGCTCAACCGTGCCATCACTGGAAGAGATCTTCGGTCCATCGCCAGGCACCATGGCGCCAGCAAGCCCGCCTCCATGACCGGCACCCCTCTACTTGAGTTCACCCCTCTGACAGAAGGCGTGCTGATCAAGCGCTACAAACGCTTTCTCGCTGATGTGGAACTCAAGGACGGTTCGGTGGTGACGGCTCACTGTGCCAACACAGGACCGATGACCGGTGTGCTCCACCCCGGAGGTCGGGTGAGGATGCGCTACGCCCCTTCCCCCAAACGCAAACTGGCCTGGACCTGGGAACAGGCGGAAGTGCCGAGTGCTGATGGAACCTCCTGTTGGGTCGGTATCAATACAGCTCTCCCCAATCGGCTGATCAGAGCAGCCATTGAGGCCGGTTATCTCAATGACGCGCTGGGACCCATCGCTGGGATCCGTGCTGAGGTGCCCTACGGCGAGAACCGCCGCAGCCGCATTGATCTACTGCTCACTCCGGGAGAGAGAGCCCCTGACCAACGCCCGATCTACCTGGAAGTGAAAAACACCACCTGGTGCGACGGGCCGATGGCTCTATTCCCAGACACAGTGACCGAACGAGGACAGAAACACCTGCAGGAGCTGATGGGCGTGCTGCCTGATTCACGTAGCGTTCTGGTGCCCTGCCTCAGCCGCCCAGATGTGTCGTGCTTCGCCCCTGGAGACAGCGCGGATCCGCGCTACGGCGAGCTGTTCCGCGATGCCTTAAAAGCAGGCGTTGAAGTGGTGCCCTGTGCCTTCAGCTTCCAGATCGACCGAATCCTCTGGGAGGGCCAACGGCCAGTCAAGCCAAGCCAATCAGCAATTCGGTAGCAACGGCGACTCGGAAAGTGTTCATTATTGAGCAATTTGTTGCCGAGTGATGGTCTGTTACGAGATCGTCCAACTTGCAGTTTCGCTTTCTTTCCATGACAACTGCTCTGCATCCGCCATCGCGGCGGCGCAAAGCGCGCCTCCAAGAGGCAAGCCTGATCGAAGGCCCAATGCTTCTCCTTCAGAGCATTCGGGGCTTCAAATCCAACCGAGCGATGCTGTGGTTGGCCTGTGCACCCTTAGCCCTCTTTGGCTTAGGTGTTTTCAACCTTTCTGCCCATGCGCAGGAGCTGCCTGAACTCAATGCAGCTTTCCTTGCGAACAATCTCTGGCTTCTGGTCGCGACCATCCTGGTGATCTTCATGAATGCCGGCTTCGCCATGGTCGAAGCAGGGATGTGTCGTCAGAAAAATGCCGTCAATATCCTTGCAAAAAACCTGTTTGTCTTCGCTCTGGCAGTGACGGCTTATTGGTTCATTGGTTATTCGCTGATGTATGGCGGATCCGTCATTGATGGCTGGTTTTACTTCAAAGGTCTGTTCTTTGACCCTGCAGTCACCGCTGAGACCATCAGCGAAGGAGGCCTTGTCCCCACCGTCGACTTCCTCTTCCAGGCAGCCTTTGCTGGTACAGCTGCAACCATCGTTTCCGGACTGGTCGCCGAGCGAGTCAAGTTTGGTGAGTTCGTCGTTTTCTCCCTGATTCTGACTGCGTTCATCTATCCGATTTCTGGAAGCTGGGAATGGAATGGTGGTTGGCTGAACAACGTTGGAAACAAAGAATTCATTGATTTCGCAGGCTCCTCCATTGTTCACTCCGTTGGTGCCTGGGCCGGCCTGGTTGGAGCCATGCTGCTCGGACCCAGAATCGGCAAATACGTGAACGGTCGCACTCAGGCTGTTCCTGGCCACAACTTGGCCATTGCCACCCTCGGAGCTCTAATCCTCTGGATCGGCTGGTACGGCTTCAACCCTGGCTCCCAGCTGGCGATGGACCAATGGGTTCCCTATGTGGCCGTAACGACAACGCTCGCAGCAGCTGGTGGAGCCATTGGAGCAACGGTCATCTCCACGATGACGTCCGGCAAACCAGATCTGACGATGATCATTAACGGCATTCTTGCCGGTCTTGTCAGCATCACCGCTGGCTGCGGCAATCTCACCCTGGTGGGTTCCTGGGTTGCTGGCCTGATCGGAGGAGTGATTGTTGTCTTCTCCGTTGCAGCACTTGACGCAGCGGGAATCGACGATCCTGTCGGCGCCTTCTCAGTCCACGGCGTTTGCGGGGTCTGGGGAACACTGGTGATCGGTCTCTGGGGTTTTGACATCCAGGGCGACGGATCTCCTCTGGGCCTGTTTGTTGGAGGTGGCATCGAACAACTCGGCATTCAGGCCCTTGGATGCGCGGCTTACGCCATCTGGGCTCTGGTGACCTGCTGGATCGCCTGGAGCGTGATTGGTGCCCTGTTCGGCGGCATCCGCGTCACCGAAGAAGAGGAAATCAATGGCCTCGACATCGGTGAACACGGCATGGAGGCTTATCCCGATTTCGCCTCTGCCGGCAACTGAAGTTCCTCAAGGGACATGGAACCCCGGTCCACTGGGACTGGGGTTTTTTCTTGGTTTGGTCAGCACAGTTGATCGGCAAGAGACAGCTTCCTCCCACAGCCCATAGAGTCATCCCACTGTTGCAGCGGCCATGGATACCCACGCCTTCAAGCGCTCTCTTCACAATTCCGACCGCTACAACCGTCGTGGCTTCGGACGTGCTGATGAGGTGGCTGGAAGTCTGGAGCAGGCCTACCAGAGCAGCCTGATTGGATCCATCCGTGAAAACGGGTATCAACTCAGCCATGGACGCCTGAACGTTCGACTCGCTGAGGCCTTCGGTTTCTGCTGGGGAGTGGAGCGGGCCGTTGCGATGGCTTATGAGACTCGCAAGCACTATCCAAGTGAGCGGTTATGGATTACCAATGAGATCATCCATAACCCTTCTGTGAATGATCATCTGCGCAAGATGAATGTCCATTTCATCCCTGTGGATAAGGGGGTGAAGGATTTCTCAGGTGTGGAATATGGTGATGTGGTGATTCTTCCTGCCTTCGGTGCCACCGTGCAGGAAATGCAATTACTCAATGATCGTGGCTGCCACATTGTTGACACCACATGTCCCTGGGTGTCCAAAGTTTGGAACACAGTGGAAAAGCACAAAAAGCATGTTTTTACATCGATTATTCACGGCAAGGTGAAACATGAAGAAACCCTTGCCACCAGTTCCTTTGCAGGAACGTATCTTGTACTGCTTGATCTAGAGGAAGCTCAGTTCGTCGCTGATTACATCCTCGGCAACGGTGACAGGGAGAGCTTTATGGCCCGTTTTGCCAATGCCTGCTCCCCAGGCTTCGACCCGGACCGCGATCTGGAGCGTGTCGGTGTCGCTAATCAGACCACCATGCTTAAAAGCGAAACAGAAGAGATCGGCCGGCTGTTTGAACGCACGATGCTGAGCAAGTTCGGACCCATGCAATTGAACGAACATTTTTTAGCCTTTAACACCATCTGCGACGCAACCCAGGAGAGACAGGACGCGATGTTCTCCCTCGTTGACGAACCGCTTGATCTCATGGTCGTGATCGGTGGGTACAACTCCTCCAACACCACCCACCTGCAGGAAATTGCCATTAGTCGTGGCATTCGTTCTTTCCATATCGACACGCCAGAGCGGATCAGTGAGGACAACAGCATCGAGCACAAACCCCTTGGCGAGGATTTAACGCGTGATACAAAATTTTTGCCGAGTGGACCGATCACGGTTGGCATCACATCCGGAGCTTCAACCCCAGATCGCGTGGTGGAGCACGTGATCCAACGCATGATTGCCATCAGCGACGCAGATTGATCGCCGCGAAGCTTTACATTGATTCATCACAGCTATTCCCCTGATCGGGGCTCGTCCGTCCTGATCTTGTCGAGACCATCCGACGAAGCTCTGCGTCATCACGAAGACGTGGACCCACAGGTGCGTTGCTATCGCAGCCACTTCAGTGACCGCATGGAAATGCGGGCGGATCCCGACACAATTGCAACGTATCTCGATCAACACCAGGGTTGGTTCCGCAGGTGTGCGTCGCCCATGGAGGTTGAAGCTCTCGATCCCCAGGCTTACGCGCTGACCCTCGGACGCTTTGGGAATTTCGGCTTCGAAGTGGAGCCGACCATCGGCCTGCGACTGCTGCCTCGCCAAGCAAAGACCTACGCGATCGAAACAGTTACCCTTCCAGATCACGATTCCGCACTGTCCAAGCTGTATGACGTTGATTTCCAGGCCAATCTGAGCCTGGTGGACTTCCCTGAGAACACCATGGAGCATGATCAGACCTGGGTCAGCTGGACGCTTGATCTAACGGTCTGGATTGCACTTCCCCGAGTGATCACCATGCTCCCCAATGGCCTCGTTCAATCCAGTGGCGACCACCTGCTGCGCCAGATCGTGCGCCAGATTTCGCGCAGACTGACCTGGAAAGTTCAGGAGGATTTCCACGCAACGCATGCACTGGCTTGCCCTCCCAGACGGAGGGCCGCTTTCTGACATTGGCGCGAAAATCTGAATCAGGCTCAGGCAAAGCCGCTCAGCCAATGTTTACCGGCTACTTGAAACGTGAGACAAAAGCCTGTCACAGCAAAACAAAGACTTAACGCTATTAATCCCAAAAACCTGGTCAATCTGCGTCGTAAAGGAACAGAACTGAACACAGACTGAGCCGATAAGGCCCTCAAACAGCGATCTCAACAACGGCTCGATCGACATTGCAAAGCATTAGCGCAGTCCATCAGATTTGTTGCAAACTGTGGCAATGGTCATATGTTATCTTTTTTACTTCTCGGCCGATCAGCAATGGCATTGTCAGGGTTTGAGATTGCCGTAGGAGGCATCGCTTCGATTCCAGTGCTGGGCGGCTTGGTTTTTCTCGGATACAAGGCTTTCGGCGAGAAAAATCTTGACACATCCAAGCTGAAACCCAAAAAACCAGCAGCCGCTGACAAAAAAGCCGCTCCTGCTGCTGACAAGAAAGCTACTCCTGCCGCCGCCAAGAAAGCCCCTCCAGCCGCTGACAAAAAAGCCGCTCCTGCTGCTGACAAGAAAGCTGCTCCTGCCGCCACCAAGAAAGCCCCTCCAGCCGCTGACAAAAAGGCCGCTCCTGCTGCTGACAAGAAAGCTGCTCCTGCCGCCACCAAGAAAGCCCCTCCAGCCGCTGACAAAAAGGCCGCTCCTGCCGCCGACAAGAAAGCTGCTCCCGAAGCTGACAAAAAAGCCGCTCCTGCCGCCGAAAAGAAAGCTGCTCCCGAAGCTGCCAAAAAAGCTGCTTCCACTGACAGCTAAACGCTCTTAGATCAGTCCATCTCAATTAAAAATCAGTGCATCAAGACAAAGACTTGATGCACTTTTGAGTGCATCTAAACAAATACCCAACCCTCTACCAACGACACAATTTCCCGCGAGATAACTGTGATCATTGGACCGCACAGCAGACAAAAAAGATGCATGAATCAATGCATCGGCGACTAAAGTCAAAGAACAATGATTAACAATCATGGCTGACTGGTGTGAGCAGCTCCTGAAGCTGAATTTCCAAAAAGAGAAAAAAGATGACGGCTCGATCTCCTACACGCTTATTCCTGGACATCGGCGAGACTATTATTGGACAAAAATCACAGTAAAGCAGGTCGGTTCACCTACGCCTGACGCATGGCAAGTGACCTGCGCAAGATCAGAGATTCGAATCGGCCTATGGAAAATTCATAATACAACTGAAGATATTAGCGTCGTTGTTCACACAAGTGCTCAGAAGATGATCGAGGACATCAATTACCAAAAAAGGCTGAAACCAAGCTTTTTGTCAAAAATCAGCAACTGATCTGATCCCATTCGAACTTTAATTGATCCACAACATCTTGATTATCTCCCTTCTTTCAACTTGTCACAAGCCAACGCTTAACTGGATCCCGATCAGCTCTTACGTAGGTCTTGATCAACTTAGGTCAGACACAACGAACTGATGCATGACGATCAATGAACATCGCAAAATCCAACCCGAGGCCAACTCTCAATCCAGATGAGATCGATCAAGCCATCAACCAGGCTGATCTGAGCGAAATTGAAAGCGAAATCATTGAATACATACGATATATCGGGGTTTTCAATGAACTCAGCTTGAAAAAGGCATTGTCCATGCCATCCAAACCGCCTGCTTTATACCGATTGTGCAAGGCATGCGAAAAGATTGGCCACCAACTCCCTGATCAGTTCAAAACGATGATGAGTTGGTCCGAAGAGCAAAGCGATGACAACATCGCTTGGCAAGGGAATTTTATTTGCGCAATCGCATATACATGCGACGGAACTAAATTACAACCCGAAAACAAAACTTCGCTTTACCATACTTTTGCAGTCCATAAAGAATTATTCAACGGACTAGAAGTTGATTGAATCGCCAATACCGCAACAGGATTTAGCTGTATAGTAAGTGACAATACATTGTTAAATACTATTTGATCAATGCCTCAGGGCGAGAAAAAATAGTGTTGATAGGTTTCTCTATGAAATTTACGATTGTCTTTGCATCAGCGACCGGTCACACGGAAGACATCGCTGAGAGGCTCGACCAGCTCCTTCCCGATTCTGAACTCAAAGAGCTCAGTGATTTTCAGGACATCAAGGATATGGAAGCCTGTGAGGCACTGATCTGCTGCACTCCCACGTGGAATACCGGGTCAGACGTCAAAAGGTCAGGAACAGTCTGGGATGAGCACATTGAGCAGATCCCAACTCTCAATTGCTCAGGAAAGCCTGTGGCCATCGTTGGCCTTGGAGATTCAGCAGCTTTCAGTAAATTTTTCTGTGATGCAATGGAAGAGCTCTACACAGCCTTTCAGAAAGCGGGTGGCAATTTGATTGGACATGTGTCAGGCGAAGACTACATTTTCGATGATTCAAAAAGCATGATCAACGGCATGTTTTGCGGGCTTCCGATTGACGAAGACAATGAGTCTGAAAAGACGCAAGGTCGCCTGGAAGCCTGGTGCAAAACAATCTTAGAAGAGTCACAGCAATAATAATTTATTCGTCGCTTAAAAAAAACAGACTGCAACTCATATCAGCCAGTTAAGGGCAAAGAACTAACCTTAATTAATGATCGAAACGAATGACGATTAATCAATTTGTTTGCTCTGTAAGGACATGCAATTCACTGGAAGTCCGGCAATGATGCTCACCAACACAGGGGTCATAACCATGGCAACGATCAGCAGTCCTATCGGTTGCGGAGTTGACTCGCGCGTCGCTTGAAGCAAAGCCAGTACGCAACTGCTCACATACAACAGCGCTATCAAAAAAGGCTTCAGCACCTGAACATTGTTGCAATTGCAGAAAATTCTATGACAGCCAGGACAGAGTGCGAGCAGCTGCCCATTCCACCCCCTCCAGGAAAAACTGCCAGGCGCGGCTGAATTGTGCAACTCATTCGACTTCGAGGGCAGAAGCAGAAGTTAACTTTGATAAAGCCACCAGAACGACACTTAGCCCGCAATCAAAAGAGCTTTCAACCAAAACACTTTGCAGAGATTGAAGCAACAGATTACTCCTTTGGTTACAAATATTGGGCCGATTTTTAGCGAAGCACAGGCGAAGATTGATTAGCTTATATCGACCGATGGTTGAACCGAACTGGGATTATTTCATCCATGCTCCACTGGACCAAGGGACCATTCGGTTTGAAACGAAAACCGAGAGAGCTCTGCACGCCAGAGTTGTTGCAGCAGAAGCCAACTGGATGCAATACAAAACCTGCGAGCAACTCAGCGCTTACTGGTCTGCCAAGCGGGATCTCGCTGCGTTTCGAGAAGGGCGGGAACAAGCAAAACAGAAATGAGCGTGCTCAGCAGAAGTGTTCAGGGCAATTATCAAAATTCTCAACCTGCTGACCACGGAATAACCTCAGCCGGAGATGCAGCATAAAAGACTTAGCCGAATATCATAAGTTACATTTTTCAGTTATTGTACAATTGAATTGGTTGTTTTCAAAAGACTCAATGTATCAAGACTTCACAGCGGTCGCGATATTGCTGCTAACAGCAATTCCCGTTTTAGCGGTCGCAGCAACCGTATTTTTCTACGTTAGAAGCAATGACAGAAAAACTCCTCTAACAAGGGAAGATTTTTATCGTTGATACAACGAAAATTTCTCAATTGCTTCAGCGATTGATCCAGATTCTGTTCATAATTTGCATCCCACTGATTGCTTGCCATAGAAATAATGTAAGCATTCCCATATTCAGGCCCACGTGGGCTTTTCGTGCCAGAAGGTTTCCACGCTGCATCAAGGGTGAAAGGGATGAAGCCGCAGCGATCATTCCGGTCATCAGCAGACCAACCAATAAGTGCGGACCAACGAACAGCTTGCCGTTATTGAGATAGGTCACCGCCATACCACCAAGCGTTCCAAACACCATGACGGCCATCAAAGCGCTGCCCCAGAGGTAGTGTCTCTGAGCGAATTTTCCTGGGATCAACGCCTTGCGCTGCTCAGAGGTCCCGGTACGCACTTTCTTGGCCTTGATGCCGAGGTACATGGAGTAACCACCCGCAGCCAGCAACAGCCACATCATCAGCGGATGAAGGAAGTTGAGACCAAAAGACAGGGCTGGTGGCATCAAAAATCACACGATTGAAGCGAAGGCTAAAACTGCAGCCTTCAGGTCGTGGACTCCTGGGGCCCGCTTGCCGCTCAGACCATCAGTGCAGGAAGTGACGGCGTCCTGTCAGAAGCATGGACAAGCCAAGTTCATTACAGGCCTGGATGGAATCCCGATCACGCTTGCTGCCGCCTGGATGGATCACAGCCGTAATTCCATGATCGGCCGCAAGGCGGACCGTATCGTCGAAAGGGAAAAAACCATCACTGGCCAGCACAGCTCCACGGCTGCGATCACCAGCGGCCTCCAGGGCGATATGGGCTGAACCCACCCTGTTCATCTGGCCGGCTCCAACACCGAGGCTCTGGCCTTCCCTCGCGACGACGATCGCATTGGAGCGAACGTGGCGCACTATCTGCCAGGCGAAACAGAGATCCTCGCGTTCGCTCGCGGTGGGAACTCGCTCGGTTGCCACGGTCCAATCATCCGGCGTCACGAGCTGATCATCAAGATCCTGCACGAGAACTCCGCCAAGAATGCTGCGCACGTGGTCCTGACCGGCGGCGTCAATCGAGTCCGGAGACAGTTCAAGCAAGCGCAAATTGGATTTGGCAGCGAGGATCTCCCGCGCTTCGGGTGCAAACCCTGGTGCAACGACACACTCCAGGAAGAGGCTCGTGAGTTCACGGGCAGCCGTTCCATCAACACAACCGTTCAAGGCCACGATGCCACCAAAGGCGCTGACGCGATCCGCATCCAAAGCTCGACTCAGTGCGGCAGCAGTGCCATCACCGATCGCAACTCCGCAGGGGTTGGTGTGTTTGACCACAACCGCTGCAGCGCGGCTGGCGGGGTGGCTGCCGCTGGTGCCGTAGCCAAATTCTCGGACCGTTGCCAGAGCAGCCTCCAGATCCAACAAGTTGTTCGTGCTGAGCTCTTTGCCTTGCAACTGAATGGCTCCGCCCCAGCCTGCCTTTGCGGCGCTGTACCAACTGGCGTGTTGATGGGGATTTTCTCCATATCGCAAGCGTTGACGCAACGGCAAGGCCTCGAGCCAGGGGAGATCTGCTGCCGTTGGATCAGCCGTGCTCACCTCTGGTCTCGCCTGCATCCAGCGGGTGATCGCAGCGTCGTAAGCCGCAGTATGCGCGAAAGCTTCCACGGCAAGCTGACGTCGCACTGCATCCGTCAGAGCTCCCCCTGACGCATCCAGCGCAGCCAAGAAACGGTCGTACTGATTCGGAGCAGTCAGCACTGCGACGTGCGCGTGGTTCTTGGCTGCGGATCGCACCATCGTCGGACCGCCGATGTCGATGTTCTCGATTGCGGTGTCCCAGCTCACCGAGGGGTCAGCAACCGTTTCCCGAAACGGATACAGATTGACGACAACAACATCAATCGGTGCGATCTCCTGAGCGATCAGATCAGCTTCATGGCTGGCATCGCCACGCCTGGCGAGGATGCCGCCGTGAATACGGGGGTGCAGCGTCTTCACACGTCCGCCGAGAATCTCCGGCGCGCCGGTGTGATCCGCCACAGGAGTGACAGGCAGACCAGCCTGCTTGAGGACCTTGGCTGTTCCACCGCTGGAGAGCAACCGGTAGCCATAGCGGTGGTGCAAAGCCTCAGCGAGAGGCACCAGTCCGCGCTTATCGGAAACGCTCAGCAGCGCAGTGGGAGCCATGGCAGCAGGACAGGAAGGAGACCTTGGGCCAACCTACGCAGCAGCAGGTCAAGCAGCTGATGCCTGATTCAGTGATTCATGCCGGTCTGGGACCGGGGCGCATACGCCTGGTGCTTCTGCATGGCTGGGGGGCTGATGCAGAGGATTTGCTACCCCTCGGCGATGGTCTGGCGGCAGCAGCACCAGTTCCTGCGGAATGCATCGGACTTCAAGCACCCGAACCTCACCCAGGCGGTCAGGGGCGCCAGTGGTATGGACTGTTCCCGTCTGACTGGCAGGCCGTGCCATCAGCCACGCAACAGTTGCGCCATCGCATTGAGGAACTCGACCTGGAGACCATTCCGCTCTCTAAGACAGTCCTGATCGGTTTCTCCCAGGGAGGAGCCATGGCCCTGCATGTGGGTTGCGACCTGCCACTTGCTGGAGTGATCAGCTGCAGTGGCTATCCCCATCCGGGGTGGAAACCTCCATCGACCCGACCACCAGTGTTGCTGCTACACGGTCGGAATGACGATGTCGTGCCGGCTGCGGCAGCAGAAAAGCTGTTTGAACTCCTGAGGCCAGGGTCCAATGAATGCAGCCTCAAAATCTTTGCCGGTGGACACACGATTCCACTGGAAGCTCAGCAGGCCATGGCTGAATCGATCGTGTCCTGGCTGCAATAGCCCAGCCAGGACGTCACTACGCCTGAATTCAAACGAAGGCGTATTCGTACTCTTCCATCTCTTCCCAGTCGTCGGAGGAAAGCTCCAGGCCTTCAAAGATCACCTCTTCGCCAACGCGGTCGACGATGGTGCGCAGCGATGGGAAGAGAAAGTGATTTTCCTCCGCATACTGAGCACTGAAAAGGCCCTTTTCACCCCAGAAGAAACGGTCGGTGGTGTGCTCATTGCGCCGCACGTTCAGCAACGCTGGAGGAACAAGACAGCCTTCAGCAATGAAGCGGCGGGCCGCTGTCACGGGCTTGTGTTCACCGGTTTCCAGATGGAACGTGGGCACGTGGGCCAGAACACGCTGACCGGCAAGACGGCGGCGGCTAATCCGCTTGCGCTTCTTAGACATAAATTTGCCTCCCGCAGACGGGAGCTGAGAGGTGGACTGAAGGGAGCTGTTGGGCTGAGCCGTTGGTTGAGCAATGCCCTGATGGATCCGCAAGGGAAGCATTCAGGTCATCAGCGTTCGGACTGCGGAAATCCGGAGAAGGCCGGCTCGCAAATAAGACACACTCCATTGCTCACAACGACGAATGTCGACGTCAACAGGGGATTCATCAACCTCTGCTGTAACCTTGGTGGCACGGAAAGTGCAACCTCAATCGGAGCAACGAAGGAGCAAGGCCTCCCAGGGGCCGTGCTGTCGGTCGCATCTCCGATCTTAAGACTTTTTCCCAATTTGGCAAGCAGTCCAGATGCTGTACCGCACGACCGTCTGTATTCCGTGATGCAGTTCGGCTGATGCAACTGTCCGATCGGTTCCTCGAGCTAGCGCAGCAGCAGCTGCAGTCTTTGGCGGTCGATACGGCCATGGCCCGTCTTGCCCTGTACGTCACCGACCGAGACCAGGGCTCGACCCCCACCCTGACTCTCGTGGCTCAGTGGCCGGTCGATTCAGCCCTGCCACCCGCCATCTCCGAAGATCCCAGCCTGCGCAGCGTGGCCCAGGAACGTCGCTGGTATCCCTTGCGACATGAGAGCCTGTTGCTAGGCGTGCTCCGTGCCGAGCAACGACCCCTGCCAGGCAGGCCCGTCGAACATGACCCTCGCCTTCAGATCTGCGCGGAAACGCTCGCTTGCATTCTCGGTCTTGAACAGGATCGGCAAAAGCTTCATCACCAACTGGACGAGCAACGCCAGCAGCTGAATTTGGTGGTGCACCAGCTGCGCAATCCCCTCACAGCTCTGCGCACCTACGCCCAACTGCTGCTGCGTCGCATCGGCCCCGAAGATCAGCAGCGCTCATTGGTGGAAAGCCTGATTCAGGAACAGGATCAGCTGGATCGTTATCTCCAATCTCTCGACCGAATCGGCCGGGGCGACCTCAGGCTCGAGGCGGATGCTTCCACACCTCTGCTGCTGCCACCGGTTCCCGTGGATGCTCCAGACCTGACCGTGGCAGATCTGCTCCATCCTCTGATCCAGAGGGCTTCTGCAACAGCGACCCTGCAGAACAGGCCTTGGCATGGCCCTGACCATTGGACTGCCTGGACCCAGGCCGCTCGCCCAGCCGCCGATGCAGTGATGGCTGAAATCGTGGCCAACCTGCTGGAAAACGCCTTCCGCTACAGCCCGCCAGGATGCGCACTTGGCCTGAAGCTTCTGAACCATGCAATCTGCGTCTGGGACGCAGGCCCCAGCATTCCCGCCACGGAGCATCAGCGCATTTTCCAGCAAGGAGAGCGTGGCAGCAGCAGCATCGATCGCCCAGGCTCCGGCCTGGGTCTGTCCCTGGCCCGTCGCCTGGCTGAAAACCGCGGCGGCTCTCTGAACCTTCACACCGAACCCAAAGCCCTGGATCCGGATTTGCCCGCGCAAGGCAATGCCTTTCTGCTCAAGCTGCCGGCAACAGAACGGGAGCTAGCAACGCAAAAGCCAGAAGAGTGAGCGTTTCGCAGATCATCAAAGTGGCGCCATAACTGTCGCCGCTGTGGCCCCCCAGACGCCTGCCCAGCCACTCAGCCGGAAGCAGAGCTGCCAAGGTCCCAAGCAAAGCGACGCCGATCCAAACAATCAGCAGACGGGGCTGTAAACCCCACAGCAGCAGCCCTATGGCAAGCAACAACAACAGGGTTGGGCTGCCTTCACTCCAACCACACCAGTTGCGGCGATGGAACGCCGCAGTACCCCTGTCCTGTGCGCGCAGATAACCGAAGCGCCCCATGGCCCATAGCGGCGAGACCCTCGCGAAGATCGCTGAAAACACCAGGGCAGCCGGGGCGAACCCAGCCAGCTGGACCAGAGCTGAAAACTGGAGCAGCAGCACGATGAACGCCGCCTGAACACCACTGGCCCCGACACGACTGTCATCCATCGCCTCAAGACAACGACTGCTGCCTGCAGCGAGACCGTCGGCCGTGTCCATCAGTCCATCCAGATGGAGCCCACCTGTCAGCCAGAGGCCAAGAGCCAATACGACAGGTGCCGTCGCCACAGGTGGCCAGTTCAGAGCACTCAGCAGGAACCAGAGAGCTGCCATCAACCCGCCGATCACCGCTCCGATCCAGGGGGCAAAGCGAGCAATGCGCTCGAAACGGGGTGCAGGCCACGGCCAGCCGGGCAGCACCGAATAGAACACCCAGGCACCGGCCAGATCACGCAACCAAGGGGGAGAGACAGACCGCAGAGCAGCGCAGATCACGGAGTTCACTCACCGTAGGGTCAGAGGTCGGGCGGAGATGCGCGTGTTCGACTTCAAGATCAGCGCTCACTGTTGCCGCACGGATGCACGCTGCGGAGCGTTCTCAACCCCTCATGGAGTTGTTGACACGCCGCGGTTCATGCCGGTAGGGACCCTGGCCACAGTGAAAGGGGTCAGTGCGGATCAGTTGGCAACCACCGGGGCCCAGATGGTTCTGTCCAACACCTACCACCTGCATCTGCAACCCGGCGAGACGGTCGTGGAGGCCGCAGGCGGACTGCATCGGTTCATGGGCTGGAACGGACCAATGCTCACCGATTCCGGTGGATTTCAGGTTTTCAGCCTCGGCGATCTCAATCGCATCGATGACCAGGGAGTGGATTTCCGCAACCCACGCAACGGCAGTCGCATCCTGCTCACCCCGGAGCGGTCGATGGAGATCCAGATGGCACTGGGGGCGGATGTGGCCATGGCCTTCGATCAATGCCCTCCCTATCCGGCAACGGAGAACGATGTGAAGGAGGCCAGTCGTCGAACCCATGCCTGGCTGGAGCGCTGTGTGAATGCCCATCAGAGGACCGATCAGGCTCTGTTCGGCATTGTGCAGGGAGGCTGCTTCCCACACCTTCGTGACGCCAGCGCCCGCGCGGTCGCCAGCTTCGATCTGCCGGGAATCGCTATTGGTGGGGTCAGCGTGGGCGAACCCGTGGAAGACATGCACCGGATCGTGCGCCAGGTCACTCCACTGCTTCCGGACGATCGCCCCCGTTATCTGATGGGAATCGGCACCCTGAGGGAAATGAGCGTTGCCGTGGCCAACGGCATCGATCTGTTCGATTGTGTGCTGCCAACGCGGCTTGGCCGGCACGGCACAGCCCTTGTGGGTGGTGAGCGCTGGAATCTGCGCAACGCCCGGTTCCGTCATGACCACACGCCGCTGGACACGACCTGTCCGTGCCAGGCCTGCCGGCAGCACAGCCGCTCCTATCTGCACCATCTGATCCGCAGTGATGAGCTGTTGGGGCTGACCCTGCTCAGCATGCACAACCTCACCCACCTGATCCGCTTCACCACCGCCATGGGGCAGGCGATCAAGGACGGCTGTTTTTCAGAGGATTTCGCTCCTTGGGAAGAGGACTCTCCGGCTCATCACACGTGGTAGCGTCCGCACACTGACCGTGTTCCGCCGGGATGGCTGCTTTCTCCCTCGATCTACTGGCTCAACTTCCAGAGGCTTATCAGGCGTTCGGTCCGCTGATCGACATCCTCCCGATCATTCCTCTGTTTTTCCTGTTGCTGGCCTTCGTCTGGCAGGCATCCGTCGGTTTCCGCTGAAGCGCTCAGCCCTGCCGCTTCCCGCTGCGCAGCACCGCCCAAGCAAATTGGGGCAAAGCGAGATAGCGCCTCCAGCGGCTTGGGTCCTGGCACAGCCTGTAAAGCCACTCCAGCCGCAAACGACTGGTCCAGCCTGGGGCACGTTGTTTCAAACCTGACCAGACATCAAAGCTGCCGCCAACTCCCATCCATAGACCGGGGAGATGATCGCGCATTCTCTGGATCCAAATCTCCTGGAGGGGCACCCCAAGCGCCACAAGAACCAGATCGGGCCTGAGTTGCCGCAACCTGGTTTCAAGCTCCGGCCAGGCACTGGCCTCCTGATATCCGTGTTCTGCAAAAACCAGCTGCAGCGCTGGACTCTGGTGAGCCAGTCGGTCAGACAACCTGTCCATCACTTCAGGCGACGCCCCGACAAGTGCGATGCGCCAACCATGGGCTTCTGCATACTTGAGTAACGACCAGGCAAGTTCGATTCCTGGACTGCGTCGCACCTTGATGCCCTGGCGCGCAAGAGCCCAGACCACACCGGCACCGTCAGGAACCACCAGATCAGCAGCTCGGATCACAGCACCCAGGTCGGTGTTGCGGCGAGCGAGCATCGTCATCTCAGCATTCAGCGTGACGATCTGACCTCCCCCCTCTGCATGCAGGCCGATGGCTGCGGAAGTCACATCTCGGCAGGCATCAACGGGAATGTCGAGAACTTGGCAACGACGTTGATCGCGCGGACCCGTTGTCAGTGCTTCCATCCGCGTGTCCGCTGCACGAGAGAATCTAGATCCGGTCGCGTTAGCCACCATGGTTCTGTCGCACCAGACCCGTGAAAAGGATCAACTGCGTGCGCAGCGGCTGACGCAGCTCGACCGCTCCATCGAGCGCGTGGTGCTGCAGCGACAGAACCCGATCAGTGGGCTGCTGCCTGCCAGCACGGCCCATACCGTGCATGGCAATTACGGTGACGCCTGGGTTCGCGACTGCATTTATTCGATCCAGTGCGTCTGGGGTCTGGCGATCGCCCACCGGCGCCAAAAGGGCAGCTGTCAACGCTGCTGGGAGCTCGAACAGCGCGTGATCGACCTGATGCGGGGATTGCTGAACGCCATGATGCGTCAGGCCGTAAAAGTGGAGCGCTTTAAAAGCAGCCTCGATCCACTGGATGCTTTGCATGCGAAGTACGACAGTGCCAGCGGATCCCCAGTCGTTCCTGATGATGGATGGGGTCATCTGCAGCTGGATGCCACATCACTGTTTCTGTTGCAGCTGGCCCAGCTGAGCTGCAGCGGCCTGGCTGTCATCCATAACAGACACGAAGCATCCTTCGTCCAGAACCTGGTCTATTACGTGGCCAGGGCCTACCGCGTCGCCGATTACGGCATCTGGGAGCGTGGCGACAAGGGCAATCACGGCCTGCCCGAAAGAAATGCCAGTTCGATCGGTATGGCCAAGGCCGCACTGGAGGCACTGGACGGGGTTGATCTCTGCGCTTCTCACGGAGATGGAAGCATGCAGGTGCTGATTCCACACGGTGCTGTGGTGCGTCTGCGGCGAGCCCTAACGGGGTTGCTGCCGCGTGAGTCAGCAAGCAAAGAAGTCGACAGCGCCTGCCTCTCAGTGATCGGCTACCCCGCCTGGGCGGTGGAGGATCGAGCGCTGGTGGAGCGCACCAACAGGCGGATCAGGCGCGAGCTGGGAGGTCCCTACGGCTACAAGCGCTTTCGCAGGGATGGGCATCAGACGGTGGTGGAGGACATCACCCGGCTGCATTACGAGCGTGAAGAGCTGGCCACCTTTGAAGGAATCGAATCGGAATGGCCGCTGTTCCTCGCCTATGAATTGGTCACCGCCTGTTTCGAGCAGCGCTGGGACGAGGCCAACCTCTGGCATGAACGTCTGCAGGCACTGCAGGTGGAACGCGATGGTGAACGACTGTTCCCAGAGCTGTACCTCGTGCCCGCTGAGCAGCTGGAGCTGGAACGGCGTGCACCTGGAAGTCAGCGACGCATCGCCAACGAGAACGTGCCGTTGCTCTGGACCCAGAGCCTCGCCTGGATTGGAGAGATGCTCCTGGACGGACTGATCAAGGCGGAGGATCTTGACCCCTGCGGAAGGCGACTACCTGCCTCGCTGGGAGCGGAGACAGTGATGGTTTCGCTGGTTCCCGAGGATGCCGCCGTCGCGCGCAAACTGGAGAAACTGGGGTTGCCGATCAGCAATCCTGAGTTTGCTGAGCTAACGGTGCTGCCATCTGAAGCTCTGCGAGAACGGTTTGGAAAGATTGGTGCCGACGCCGCCCTTGGTCTCAGCGGCCACCCACCACTTCGACCGGAAACAGCGGTCACGGCGCGTCTCTATCGCCAGGGCAGACAACAACTGGCTTTTCTGCCTGCAGTGCTGGAGGAGGGCACGTTCTTTCTCAGCCATGACCCGAGACAGCTGGTCGAAAGCATCGTTAACGAGCTGCATCTGCTCCAACGGCACTGGCAGGGGCAGGGTGCTCCGCTGCTGCTGATCCCCGTACAGGCCGCTCTGCTTGAGCGACACGAAACGCTTCTGCTGGAACTCACCCAACGCCTGCAGAGCGGCAGCATCGAAGACATTGCTGTGGATTTCGCTGATCTCGGGACCCTGGCCAGCAAAGCCCAGTGGTTAACGCTGCCGAATGAAAGCGAGGGCAGCAGACAACCAGAGAAGGCCGAACAAGCAGCTGAACTGCTGCAGGCCTCCACCGATCTGAGCGACCTCACAGCTGCCCAGGAGCAGGAACTGGATGACATTCCCCTGGAAGAGCTGCGCCAGAGGCTGTGGAGCAGCCATTCGCTGCGGGAACAAGCGGAGGTCCTGGAGCTGTTAACGCAACAACTCGGTCAGCAGGCCATCCTCAGCGGACCCAAGGGAACTCCGGTTGAGCTGGCCACTCTGCTGCAGGAGATCTACCGACGCGGTCTCAGCCAGGAGGACTGGAATGTGGCCAGGCGCTGCGCCGGCGCCATGGGACTGATTCATCCTCAACTGGAGGATGCACTCACGGACCTGCTGAGCCGTCAGAAGCAGGTTGTGATCGGCCGGAACTACAGCAGCGACTCGCGACTGACCAGTCCTGTCTCCAGCCAGTCGATCGCAGCACTGATTGAGCGCACCTGCGGCAGTGACGGTCGTGAACGGATGCTTCAGCAGGAGTTACTGCTGGCCCTGGACGGGATCGCCAGGCGCGAACCGAGCATGATCAGAGGCTCTCTGACCTTCCAGCTCGGGCAGCTGCTATTGCTGCTGACCTCAGAGCTGGCCGCCGAGCAACGGTGCGGTCAGGACGAAGCCTTCGAAGCCCTGTGCGATGAACCGCCTCATCGCATCAGCTTGCGCCTGCGCACAGTGCTGGCCGACGTCGACCATGCCAGAGCGGCCCTGCAACGTCGGGAACTGTTGCATCTGAGCGGCAAGGTGCAGTGGAACATCCCCGAACCCCTGGATGAGAGCCCCAGCGGTAGCGACTGGCTGCAGCACCGGATCCGCCTGGGCTCACTGCAGCAGGTGCCCAAAGAGTTCTACGCAGGGATCTGGTCACTGCTCCACCACTGCCGTGGGCTGGTGATCGGCGACAAACTGGAGCGCCGCAACCGCCTGACTAGCGCCCTGCTTCGGGAGAAAACCCCAGGCGAACGCAACTTCGCCATTCAGGTGGAGCATCTGCTCAGTCGGATTAGAGCTCCTGAATACCGTCAGCTCTGCACCGAAAGCCTGCTCTCACTGATGGCCTTTGCAACGGCCAATCCCGAGATGCGCTTTGACGACGACATCGCCCTTGATGTGGTCATCGGCCACGCCGTGAGGGTGGGCTGGAGAAATCGCCATCCGGAGCAGAACAGCAGCGACTATTCCCAGCACAAAGCAGCTGCCTGGGCTCAGTTCTACCAGTCGTCTCCAGCCGAATGCCGGCATTGGCAGATTGAAGCCCTTAGAGAGCTCGCCGATCAGGAAGGACTGCGCTGATCAGGAAGGCGATGATTCAGATCAGATCGGAGTCTCGATCGCAACACCCACACCAGGCTGCTCCACGGCCTGTTCAATCAGATCAGCCAAACGCAAGGCCCTCGAAGCTTGCTGCCCGTCCACTGCAGGAGTTTCGCGACCTCGTACACACTGCAGGAAGTGTTCGAGCTCGGCATACAGGGGCTCGATCGAGGTGGTGCTCACCTCCTCGATGAAGCCGTCGTTGCGATAAAGCAACTCTCCGTGATCCGCGGAGTACCACTCATGAGCCCTGCGATGAATGTGCAGGTTGTGATTAAGGAAGTCGGTCTCAACAAGGCTGGCCCTGCAGTGGGCACTGAGCGTCCGGATCTTGCGATGACTCATCTTGCTGGCCGTGAGACTGGCCACCACGCCGTTTTCAAATCCGAGCGTGGCGTTGACGTAATCGATCGGCCCGTCCGAGCTGCGACCACCTGCTGCCGCCAGTTGCACCACCGAAGAACTGGCCAGCTCGAGCACCAGATCCAGATCGTGAATCATCAGATCGAGCACCACAGACACATCGTTGGCTCGATCAGCGTGGGGACTGTGACGCCGGGCTTCGAGGACCACCACCTCTTCATTGGCCACCACCTTGGTGAGCTCACGGAAAGCGGGATTGAAGCGTTCGATGTGACCCACCTGAAGCAAGCGGCCCACTCGGCTGGCAGCATCAATCAGGGCAGCAGCCTCCTCCTGACTGGCTGCGATCGGCTTCTCGATCAGCACGTGTGAACCAGCCTCCAGGCAAGCCAGGCCTACGGAGTGATGGAGCAAGGTCGGCACTGCAACGCAGACCGCCTCCACCTCCTGAAGCAGGGTGCGGTAATCGGAGAACCAGCGACAGCCGAACTGCTCGGTGGCCAGTGCTCCCCGCTGCGCGTCCGGGTCGGCAACACCAACCAAATCCGCGTCCTTGAGCAGGCTGAGCACACGCGCGTGATGCCAGCCCATATTGCCAATCCCGATGACGCCGACCTTCACCGGAACCATGGCGTCGGTCATCAGTGGGACTGCGCGAACCGGCTGATTATCGGTGATCAGTGCAATCGGGGGTGAATCACACCAATCCCTGTTCTTGATTGATGGAGTCGACCGGTGAATCCGGCTCTTCAATGAGAACCAGAAGCACCCGCACGATGCGGGGACCAGCCATGGCAACGATCTCGAACTGGATGTTGTGATGGCGCAATGCCTCGCCTGGTGAAGGGATGTGCTGAAGCCGTTCCAGCAGGAACCCAGCCAAGGTGTGATGGTCACTGGCTTCGGGAAGATCCAGCTGAAGCTGACGATTCAGCTCGACAATCTCCAGATCTCCGGCCACCAGCCATGTTCCTGGCTGATCCTCCATCGGCACCAGGTCCGGTTCATCTGTTTCATCGTCAGGTTCATCGCCAACGATTTCTCCGGTGAGGTCTGCTGCGGTGACGAGACCCTCCGTTCCGCCATGTTCATCGACCACCAGCAGCAGGGGATTACCTGAACGGATGATGGCGAGCAGATCGGCCAGGTTGCTGGTCTCCGGCACCGTCTGCGCAGGCATCAGGTAGGGCTCCAGCCAGGAGTCTTCGCGCAGCTCTCCGCGGGCGATGGGCTCGGCGAGACGCCTCAGATCAAGGACTCCCCGAACATCATCGAGCGATTGACCGATCACGGGAAAGCGGGCGTGACGCGTGCGATGAACCGCCTCCATCAACTCTGCGAAACGGACCTCAACAGGAAGGGTGACCATGCCTGAACGCGGCACCATCACCTCACGAACCTGGGTGTCGCGCAATGCGAACACACCCTCAAGGATGTTGCGTTCATCGGGTTTGAGACCCGTCACAGCGCCGCTCTCGATCAAAGTCTCCAGCTCGCCTGCCGTGAGAGCCGGAACAGGGGCATCCCAGCGCTGGGTGAGCCCTGCAACGCGCAGCAACAGCGAAGCCAGGCTGTCGAGAGCCGACAGCAGCGGACTCAGCACCCGGATCGCTCCCTCGAGAACAGGCCCAAGTTGCAGGGCTGCAAACTCGGGACGGCTCAGCACCCAGGCGCGTGGCAAAAGGCCTGCAATCAGGGTGGCCAGCACGACCAGCAGCAAAAACCAGGCGAGATCCCACCAGCGGCCTGCAGGCATCTCCAGTGGCCACCAGCGCTGACCAAATCCACGACCGATCCAGCCGAGGGCCACCAGCGACAGGGAAGCCCCGAACTGTGTCATCAGCAGAGCGATGCGCAGATGCCGCTGAAGTCTCTGCACAGACTGGGCACCGGGGCGGCCCTCCTCAGTGAGAGCCTGAACCTGACTGGGCCTCAGCCGGAGCAGCGCCACCTCAGCTGCTGAAAACAGAGCCGGCAGAACCAGCAGCGCGATCAGCAGCAGAGTGCGCATTGGAACAAAACAATGGGGGTCGCGGGGATCGAACCCGCCTTAGGCGAATTATGAGTTCGCTGCATTCACCAGATTGCTAGACCCCCCTTGATCCGTGGATTTACCACAGTGCACGGACCGGAGAAAAGACTTCCAGCTCCTGAACGCCATCAGGAACGGGGGAGGCCATGTCCTCAGCGATGCTGCCACTGAAGCCGTTGGGAATATCAACGGTGCGCCAGGGGATCGGATCACTCTGATTCTCAAGCAACATCCGGTAGGTGTTCTCAACGGCCGAGCCATCCCAGACAATCGTTTGATCAGGGAAACCAAAGCCCATCCAGCGCTCGCCATCGGGACCAGCCACAGCGAATCCATAGATGTCGGCGAGCTGATGCCGGATATTCACACCGCTGGCGTAGGGGGCTGTCCAGGTGTAGAAGCGCTCCTCCATCAGCGCTGCGGTGCTTTGCACCCTGGCGCAACGGGTCACTTCAACCGGTGAAGCCGGCTCACCTCCTTCGATGAGCAGGACCGATGGGGCCTCCAGCGTGGTGGTGCAGACCACCGGTCGAGCCACTGCAGCAGCCTGCAACGAACTCAGTGAAAGAAGCAGAAGCAATGATCTCAATCGCAGCCTGTCCAAGGGAAGAGGCACCACTGCGCGCAAACTAGGCAGAGGATCCGCGAAGCACCAGCCCCCATGCCCGTCAATTCCGAGCCGTTTTTGGATCGCCAGGTCCTGCTGGACCGACTGGCCCTAGAGGCTTACCGGCACGGGCAGTTCACTCTCGCATCGGGTCGCAGCAGCGAACACTATGTGAACTGCAAACCGGTGGCCCTCAGTGGCAGCGGCCTTGCTTTGCTCAGTCCAGCCATGCTGGCTCTGGTGGACAAGGAAGCCATGGCCGTGGGTGGCCTCACGCTTGGGGCAGATCCCTTGGTCAGCGGGGTTGCCATGGCAGCGGCGCAACAGGGCCGTGATCTGAATGCGCTGATTGTGCGCAAACAGGCCAAAGGCCATGGCACCGGTGCCTGGTTGGAGGGCCCACTGCCTGAGGCGGGTGCCCTGGTGACGGTGCTGGAAGACGTCGTCACGACCGGTGGCTCCTCCATCCAGGCTGTCAACCAGCTGAAGGAAGCCGGATACCGCGTTCGGCGCGTGGTCACCATCGTCGATCGTGAGGAAGGTGGCCAGGAGGCCATGGATGAGGCAGGCCTGCAACTGGTCAGCCTGTTTCGACTCAGCGAAGTCGCGGCCAAAGCCAGGGAGCTTGCACAGAGCAGGGAGCCTGAACAGTGATGAACAGCCATCAGGACGCAGCGGAATTGATCTGGGATGGACGATTTCCTCTCATCCGCCTTGAGGGAAGCGGCTGCGGCAGTTTTCTGCATGGCCAGACCAGCGCAAAGGTCGACGGCTGCGCCCCCGGCGATCTGATCCAGGCCTGTTGGCTTAATGCCACTGGCCGCGTGCAGGCCTTGCTTGAAATTCGTCTGGATTCCGCAGGCGCCGATGTCCTCGTGCTCAACGGAGACAGCGACAGCGTCGCCGGCGGGTTTGATCGGGTGATCTTTCCTGCAGACCAGGTGCGACTGGGAGAACAGCGTCAGCAGCGCCGGCTGCAACGCCTGGAAGCGGGCAAGGCACCCGACCTGAACCAGGTGATCTGGCTCAGTGAAAGCAGCGAGCCGCCGAGCTCCTGGGCAGATCTTTCACCCTGCAGCGCCACAGAACTGGAGTGCTGGCGGAACAAGCAGGGCTGGCCCCTGGGAGAACAGGAGCTCACTGGCGACACCAATCCCTTTGAACTGGGTTTATCCGATTGGGTCGAGCTGAACAAAGGCTGTTATCTCGGCCAGGAAACCGTGGCCAAGCTGGCGTCCCGCGGTGGTGTGAAACAGCAGCTGCGTTGCTGGCACAGCACCTCTGACACAAAAAATGTCCTGCAAAGCGGCGATCAGCTCAAGCTGAATGACTCCCGTGCAGGGATCATCACCAGCGTGTCCACAGACCATGCAACGGGGGGCAGTTTCGGCCTCGCCCTGGTCAGACGTCAGGCGCTCGAAGCGGAAACACTGCAAGCAGGAAGCAGTGATGTGGAGGTCTCCATCGCACGACCCAGTGCCTTCTGCGACCCACCCGCCCGAGGTTGAGAGCGGCTGTCGGCTGCCAGCATCCATGCCGCCACCGTCCAGGTGGCCATACAGTCATCACGGTTGTAAGCGAAGATCCAGCGCAGAGCCTGGACATGCCCCCGGTCCAGTGGTCCGGTCCCGCGCCACTGCCTCCACCAGAGCAGAGCCCTTGCACCATCGACACCAGCCTGACTCCAACTGAATCCAAGCCAGTTGGCCACTGTCTTCAACCCATAGCTGTTGAGAGGAAGTCGCCAGTGAATGCGCAGGCGAGCATGCACATCGACAAGCCTGCAGCGCAGGGCATGCCGATCCCCATCACTGACGCCCTGACGTTGGGCCATCTTGCACAGAGCCAGCGACTCCGTCTCGCCGAAGTGGAGCACCGGCCAGCCCTCATAACGGTTCAGGAATCGCCTGATGCGTTGCCAGCAACGGCCTTCTCCATGTTCCTGGAGCATCAGCAAAGGGTGATAACTCGCCCGCTCAACAGCCCAGCGGCCGTCGGGATCCCGAGGCAGACAGACAAATCCATGCAGAAAGTCATCACGGGCATCCGGGTCTGATTCGATGTCATAGATCAACACCCCAGGCGCCTTGATCAGTTCCGGCAGCGCCGGTGAATCGGCCAGAGTCTCCGCTTGTCCATCCCGCTGGGCTCGGGCCTGAGCCACGAGTGGAGCCGCCACGGCGCCGTGCTGGTCTCCAAATCGCTGCAGCTGCTCGGCCAGACGATGCGGGTCGGCATCGGCAAGTGCATGCAAACCATCAATCCCGAGCTCGAGAAGCATCTCCCGACGCTTGGCGCCGATACCACTGACCTCACTGAGATGCCCAATCCGACGTGCCTCGGCATTGCACACGGCTCGCCAGCTGCACAACGAGCACTTGCGCCGGTCAGACGCGAGCGGGGGTGCCTCGGTCCGCTCCAGATCTGCCGCCAGTTTGCGCAATGCCTCATCCAGCTGACGCTGCAGGTTTTCACCGAGAGCAACCTTGTCCTTCTCGAGGTAACGGCCTGCTCCCGCCAGAGCCAGGCCATCGATCACAGGAGCCTGCTGAAGTTGTGCGAGCAGACGGGCTGACAACGCCAGCTGAAGTCGATGCTCCCGGGTGAGTCGTCGCCCCTGTCGGGCCAACACAGGCCGGTAAACATAATCTCCCCAGCGACTGCTGCCCGGCTGACGCTGCAGCAGAGCGGGATGCGCCTCAATGCTGTAACCCTCTGCGGTCTGTCCGCGCAGTCTCAGTCCCACCACACCGACTTCACCCCGCTCACAGGCGGCGAGCCCGTGTCCAGGCTTGTGGGGCAGCAACGCAACAAAACTGCGTTGCTGATCATCAAGCTGGAGAGTGCGATGGGCGGTGTAAACCCTCTTGCCCTGATCACCATGGCGATCGAGCCAGGCCCGGCGCCGGCAGCGGGACCAGCTGCGCAGCAGTCGGTCGGTGAGTGGCTTGTCAGCAGAAGGGGTGTCACCCATGGTCTGAGGTTAAGGCGGCCAACTGCTAAATCCAGATGGACTACAGGCATGCCATGGCGTCGGCTCCCCTCCCTCTGAGCGCAGCTCCGATCCGTTTCGGCACCGACGGATGGCGGGGAATCCTAGGGGTGGACATCACCATGGAGCGGCTGCTGCCGGTGGCAGCAGCCGCAGCACAGGAACTTGCCCATCAAGCATCGGATCCGCTCAACAGCAAAACCGTGGTAATCGGCTACGACCGCCGTTTCCTGGCACCGGAGCTTGCTGAGGCGATTGCTTCCTCGGTGCGCGGAGTTGGCTTGGAACCACTGCTCACAAGCACTCCTGTTCCCACACCGGCATGCAGCTGGACGGTGGTGCAGCGCCGGGCGCTGGGAGCCCTTGTGATCACGGCCAGCCACAACCCGCCCGAATGGCTGGGTTTGAAGATCAAGGGACCGTTCGGCGGATCGGTGGATGGCACGTTCACTGCCGCGGTGGAACGGCGCTTGGCCGCAGGCGGCATCAGCGTGCCGGTTGCAGGGGAGCCAACTCGCTTTGACGCCCGCAGCGAACACCTTGAGGGGCTGCGAACCAAGCTGAATCTGGACGCCATCAGCTCTGGGCTGAAGGCCATGGGGCTGCAGGTGATCGTGGACCCGATGCATGGCTCTGCGGCAGGTTGTGTGTCTGATCTGCTCGGGTCGGATGCCGAAGGTCTTGTCTCTGAGATCCGCAGCCAGCGTGATCCTCTCTTCGGCGGCTGCCCTCCGGAACCTCTCGCCTCTCACCTTCAGGATCTAATTGCGGCGGTTCAATCCTCCAGTCGCAACGGGCAGCCTGCAGTGGGCCTTGTTTTCGATGGTGATGGCGACCGCATTGCAGCCGTGGATGAGCACGGTTGCTTCTGCAGCACCCAGCAACTGATGCCTCTGCTGATCGATCACCTCGCCGGAGCAAGGCAGTTACCGGGAAGCGTGGTCAAGACCGTCAGCGGTTCGGACCTGATGCGCCTGGTGGCCGAAGACCTGGGCAGGGAAGTGCTTGAACTTCCTGTGGGCTTCAAATACATCGCCGCAGAGATGCTGGCGGGTGATGTGCTGATCGGCGGAGAGGAGTCTGGAGGTGTCGGCTTCGGCATGCACCTGCCTGAACGTGATGCGCTGTTCGCGGCCATGCTCGTGCTGGAGGCCCTTGTTCAGGGCGGGATGCCGCTGGGAGCGCGGATGCAGTCTCTGCGTCAGCGCTGCGGTGGCTCCAGTCATTACGACCGGCTCGATCTGCGCCTGGCCGATATGGAGTCCCGACGACGCCTGGAGCATCTGCTGGCAACCCAGCCTCCAGAAGAAGTGGCAGGACAGACGGTGGCAGAGGTGATCACAACGGACGGTGTGAAACTGAGACTTGGCCCCAGCCACTGGTTGATGTTGCGCTTCTCCGGCACTGAACCCCTGCTCCGGTTGTACTGCGAAGCACCCGACAGCGATCGTGTGGCAGCCGTGCTCGCCTGGGCCCGCCGCTTCGCTGAGAGCGCTTGAGCATGGACAGGCAAACACTGGTGATCGCCAGCGGCAACCAGGGCAAGGTGCGGGAATTTGAAGGTCTGCTGAGCGGACTTCCGCTGAAAGTGAAAGCCCAGCCTGAAGGGTTGGAGGTGGAAGAAACCGGTCATACCTTCACCGCCAACGCCCGTATCAAAGCCGTTGCCGTGGCGGCCAAGACCGGGGAATGGGCTCTCGCGGACGATTCAGGGCTGAGTGTGGATGCTCTTGATGGAGCTCCAGGCGTTCACTCCGCCCGCTATGCCCCGAGCGATCCGGAACGGATCGCTCGACTTCTGCAGGCGCTTAAGCCTGAAGACAATCGCAATGCCCGCTTCTGTGCAGCTCTCTGTGTGGCGGCTCCTGACGGCACGGTGCTGCTCGAGGTGGAGGGCCATTGCAAGGGATGGATTACCCGATCACCGAGGGGAGATCAGGGCTTCGGTTACGACCCGATTTTTGAAGTTGAAGGCACACAGAAAACCTTCGCCGAAATGTCTCTGCAGGAAAAAAAATCCCATGGCCACCGTGGTCGGGCTTTCGCACTTCTGGAACCAGGCTTGCAACAACTGCTTTCTCAGCAGTGAGACCCAGGAATGCACTGATTGTGACGAGGTGCTGACAAACAGCTCCTGTACGGTGTGATCTGTCGCTGACGAGGTCAATGGCCATCGCCATGACCACCGGTTACAGCGCACAGACTGAAGGCGCTCTGCTTTGCATCGAAGCCGCCTCGGACTGGGCCCTGACTTGTGTTGACCAACTGGCTGCTGCTGACAGCTATGTCCTGATCGATTACGGCGCCGCCGATGGAGGCACTGCAGTAGGTCTGTGGCACCAGGTGCTGGACCGCCTGCATGCCAACCAGCCCCAGGCCCACCTGACCCTGATCGGCAACGATCTGCCCAGCAATGACAACGTTGCCCTGGCCGAAAATCTGGCACTGCAGATTGCGCGCGCTCCCAAACCCACCGTTCTGGTGAGTGCCCGCAGCTTCTACGAGCCATCCGTAGGTCCCAACACGGTGAGTTTTGGCTTTTCCGCCACCGCCATGCACTGGCTGAGTGAGTCGCCAGGTCCCCTGAATACCCATACCCACGTGCTGGCATCCGGCGATGCCGATGCTCTGCAACGCTTCACGGCACAGGCGCTCAAGGACTGGACTGCCGTTCTGGAATTACGCAGCAAAGAGCTCAAGGTCGGTGGTCGCCTGTTGACGGTGAACCTGTCCCGGGATGAAGAGGGTCGCTACCTCGGCCATAACGGAGGCGAAACCCGCAATGTGCACGACCAGCTGCATCAGATCTGGAAGAGCCTCGCCGACGAAGGTGTGATCTCCGAGGAGCAGTACCGCAAGGGGACGGTGCTGAACTTCTACAAATCACCCGATGAGTTCATGGCGCCGCTGAAAGATCAGAGCTCAGCGCCTTACCGCAATGGTCTGCGTCTGGTGGATGAGCGCACCGTTTACGTCAAGTGCCCCTACCGCCGCCGCTGGGAGGAGAACGGCGACACGGCAGCCTTCGCAGCTGGACTGATGGCCACGATCCGCAGTTGGAGCCGTCACAGCTTCGCCAGCGCTGCTGGTGATGCAGCGGCCGATGAGGTGTACCGCCGCCTGGAGCAACGCATTGCGGAAGCCCCCTCTGAGTGGAGTCTGGATTACGTGGAGCACCACCAAATGATGGAGAAAGTGGACTGATGACAACAACAACCCGACCCGCGCCGGACGTCTCGGTGCTAGCTGAACATGTCTCCGACCATCTGTCGGTGTTCGTGGTCGCCGAGAACACGGATGCACGCCGTCCGGCCAACGGCGGCCTGCGTCTGCTCAATTACCCCAGCGATGAGGCCTGCATTGCTGATGGTCAGCGACTGGCAGGGCTGATGACCCACAAACACGACCTCTACGGCACTGGTTTTGCCGGCGGCAAGATCGTGGCGCGCGCCGCCGAACCGGAGGCGGTGAAGGACGAACTGATCAGCATCACCGCCGGGCTTCTGGAGTCTCTCGACGGAGCCATGATCACCGGCTGTGATCTCAATACCAGCCTGGAGGATATGGAGCGCCTGACCGAACTCACGCCCCATGTGCTGGCAGCCGTCGGCAGCCCTGTTGATGCCAGCGCAGCAACGGCTCATGGCACTCTCGGCGCCGTCGAAGCGGTGCTCGAATCATCGCTGGCTGACGCGACACCGGGTCGGGCACTGGTTCATGGATGTGGCGCCGTCGGCGGCACCGTGGCCCGCGCCCTTGTTCAACACGGCTGGACCGTGTTCACCGTGGATCTCAGTTGCGAACGTGCAGGCTTCCCTGGTGCCACTCCTCTGCCTCAGGAGTGTCCCTGGTGGGAGCTGAAGCTGGATCTGCTGCTCCCCTGCTCGATCTCAGGTCTGATCAATGCTGAAATCGCCTCGGCCCTGAGGGTCAAATCCGTGGTCCCAGCGGCCAATGCTCCCTTCCAGAGCACTCAGCTCGCCGACGACCTGCGTCGCCGCGGCATCCGTGTGCTGCCGGATCCATTGGTCAATGCGGGCGCCGTGATTGCTGACTCGATCGAGCGCTTCTCACCCGACGCCTGGAAGGGTGCAGGTGCGGAGGATGTCTACGCCTTCGTGCGCAGCGAGGTGCGCCAGCGCGCGACTGACTTCCTGAATCAGCGCGATCAGGGCCTCTCCGTTGGAGCAGCTCTCGTGGAAGTCACCGCCGAACGGGAGACCGATCCCATCGGCCTCAGCTTCGGGGATGTGGCATGAGCTCAGCTTCTCTTCCAGCCAAAGCCGCAGTGGTGATTGTCGGCGGTGGCATGGCCGGTCTCAGCTGTGCGGCGTCCCTGGCCCGTCGCGGGATCACCGACGTGCTGTTGCTCGAGGCCAAAACCCTGGCGCATGCCAAAGCCAGCAGCTTTGGCGAAACCAGGATGTTCCGGGAGATGTATTCCGATCCCGTTCTCTGCCGTCTGGCGCAGGAGGCGAACAGGCTCTGGCGTGAGGAAGAGATCCACGCAGGAGAACAGCTGCGCGAAACCCATGGACTGCTCTTTTACGGCGAAAGCTGGGACGAGGAGACCATCGAAGGCTCGATTCCAGGAGCCCGCCGGGTCATGGACGAGCAGGGCATTCCCTATGAAGCCCTCAATGCCGAACAGATCTCAGCCCGTTTTCCTCTGAAGCCGAAGAGCGATTTCACCGGACTGTTCGAGCCCACCGCTGGTGCGGTGCGCAGCGACAAAGTGGTTGCCCACTGGATCCGCACGGCCCGCAACGCCGGACATCAATTGATCGAGCACTGCCCGGTGGCCAACCTGGATGCCGACGGTGGTGGCGTGACGCTTGAGGGTGGACATCACATCGCCGCCGAACAACTGGTCGTGGCTTGTGGCATCTGGAGCCAACTGATGCTGGCTCCACTGGGTCTCGCGCCGAAACTCGAGGTATGGCCGATGCTCTGGGCTCACTACACCGTGGACCCTGCGTTGGCGGATCGTTATCCGCAATGGTTCTGCTTCCAGAAGGAACGCGGCGATGACGGAGGTCTTTATTACGGCTTCCCGGTGCTCAGCCACACCCACGACGGCCGGCCGCGAATCAAGGCGGGAATCGACTGGGCGCCTAAAGAGCTGCGTGTCGCAGAACCGAATGCCATGGCCACAGAGCCACCAGCAAGGCTGGTCGAACTGCTCGATACGTTTCTGTTCAACGACGTTGAAGGCGTCCAGGAACGGGTCGAAACGGTGATCAGTCCCTACTCGATGGCCAGTGATGTGAATTTCGTTTTGGATCGTCTGAGCCCCAAGCTGAGCCTGTTTGCCGGCGGCTCAGGCCAAGCCTTCAAATTCGCGCCTCTGATCGGCGACTCGCTGGCACGCCTGGCCAGCGGGGACGCCCCTGCCATGGATCTTTCCTGCTGGAGTCACCAGCGCGAAGCCGTCAGCATCTGAAGCCCCTCTCGCGAAGACATCTCCCTTGCCCGACCCATCAACCCTCCAGGACGGCGCGACTGAAACCAATCCATGGTGGCGACGCAGACCGCTGTTGATCGGCGCAGGGCCACTGCTGGTTTTTCTTGTGGTGGCAGCCATTGACCTCAAACTGGCGGAGCAGTTCACCAGCTCAGGCAAAGCCATTGTCAGCAACGCTCTCGGCGGTCTGTGGCAGTGGATGGTGCTGCTGCTGTTTGTGATTGCCATCGTGCTGGCGCTCAGCCCGATCGGGAGCTTGCGCCTTGGAGGAGCTGATGCCAAACCAAGCCTGAAATTCTTCGACTGGTGCGCTGTGCTGATCTGCACGCTGCTGGCCGGTGGGGGGGTGTTCTGGTCCGCCGCTGAACCGTTGTTCCACTTCCGGACTCCAGCGCCGTACTTCGCCGGAGTGGAGGGATCGACAGCCGCCGCCGTGGATCCCTCTCTGGCCGTGAGCTTCCTGCACTGGGGATTTCTGGCCTGGGCCTTGGTGGCAACAACGGTGACCATCACCCTCTCCATCCAGGAGCAACGAGGGGAGCCTTTGCGACCACGCACACTGCTGGTGGGAATCCTCCCCAGCGGCTGGGTGGAGGGTCCTCTAGGAGATCTCGCTGACGGCCTTTCCGTGGTGGCGGCCATTGCAGGCACCGTGGGGCCACTCGGCTTCCTCTCACTCCAGCTCAGTAACGCCGCGGGAATGCTGCCGGGTTTCAGCGACAGCGCCGGACTGCAATCTCTGGTGGTGGTCTTGCTCACAGCAGTATTTGCCACCTCAACCGTGAGTGGAATTCAACGCGGCATCAAGTGGCTCTCTGAACTGAACGTTTGGCTGACCCTTGGGCTTGCTGCAGCTCTGCTGTTGCTGGGCCCGGGGATCTGGCTGATTCAGCATTTCTTGAGCGCATTCGGGCTCTACCTCATCAACCTGCCGGGCATGGCCCTGGCAGCCAACAGCAGCCCGGGCAACTGGGTGAATGGCTGGACGGTGTTCTATTGGGGCTGGTTCCTCGGCTACGCACCGCTGATGGGTCTGTTCACAGCAGGCGTCAGCCGCGGCCGCACTCTGCGCGAACTGGTCTTGGCGGTAGCCATCCTCTGCCCGATCGTGACCAACATCTGGTTCACATTGCTCGGCGGCTCCGGCATGCAGCTGGAGCTCGCCAACCCCGGCTCGATCAGCGGCCCGCTCACAGCCAGCGGGGAGTCGGGCGCACTGCTGGCGATTCTCGGCCAGCTTCCCCTGTCATGGCTGCTGATTCCTGTCGGCCTCGTGCTGGTGGTGCTGTTCATGGCCACCAGTGCCGACTCGATGAGTTATGCCGCAGCCATGGTGGTGAGTGCTCAGAGCACACCACCGGCCCTGCTGCGTTTGTTCTGGGCACTGATGATCGGCAGCCTCACGCTGGTGTTGCTGCGCATCGGCACCAGCCTGGGCGACAACACCTCGATCAACGCTCTGCAGGCCTTCATTGTGATCACGGCCGTGCCTGTCACCCCTCTGGTTCTGCTGAGTCTCTGGACTGCACCACGCCTGGCCTGGAAGCAATGGCGTCAGCGGCAGCCTGCTCAGGGCTGAAACTGATCCAGCTGGCCATCGCCAAACCAAACAGCGCCAGTGCTCCGTAGATCAGAAGCACCAGCGACAGGTCTCCTGGAGGAGAGGCCTGAAGAATCAACCCCGACACGATCGTCATCAATCCGCCCATCACCGTTCCGGAAGTGTTGACGATCGACACCGTCAGTGCCGTTTGCCCTGAAGGTGCAGCGGCTTCCGCGATCGGGAACGCCAACACCGACGTACCGATGCCGACACCGAAGCTGAAGGCGGGCAGCAGCAGCACCCCACGCGGCAACGAGGGCACGATCAACAGCAGCAGCGAAAGCAAGGTGATCACAGTGCCGATCAGCAACAAGCGTCCACGCTGCTGAGGGCGTCCGCCGAGAGCCCCACTGCTGACCATCCCCACCACCAGGCCGATCGACATGATCAGGGTGAGACTCTCCATCAGTGAACTGGACCAGCCCCTCAGACTGGAGAGCAGGCCGTACTGTGCCATCCCGAACACAAAGCCAAGTCCCCACGCATAAAGCAGACAGCACTGAATCAGGCGATTCACTCCAGCCCTGGTCCAACGCTGCAGGCGAACCTCCTGCTCTGCTGCCGGCGCCATGGCGGGCGAGCGACGGCTGGCCCCAAGCAGAAGCATCGGCAACGCCACCATCAAAGCCAGTGAAAGGCCCTGGAGCAGCACCAGTTCCCGCCAACCGGAGCGACCCAGCAACAGGGGCACCACGGCCGCCAGGGCGGCACCGATTCCCAGCAAACCATCGGTGAATCCCATGGCCAAGGCGAAGCGATCTGCTGGCAGGCTGCGCCGCGCCAGCAACGCGGATGCCGGAAAAGCCACAGCGCAGGCCATGCCGGTGCCGATGCGAGACAACAGCAGCCCCTGCAGGCTGTCGCTGCTGGCAAAAACCAGACTGCAACATGCTGCAGCCAACGCAGCCAGCAGCAGCCAGAGCTCGACCTTGCCCCGGTCAATCAGGCGACCAACGGGCACCTGCACCAGGCCGTAAGGCAACAAAAAGCTGCCGGCCACCAGAGCCACTCCCGCCGAGTGCAGACGCAGATCCGATCCCAGGGAACCCTGGAAATACTGAAAGCTGGTTTCCACCCAGACCAGCCAGACCACGAACAGAAGACTCGTGACCCAGAGCAGCCGATCGCTGCGTCTCCCCTCCATGACTCTCTGCCGCCAGCTGATGATCAGTGTGGGGGAATGAGCTCAGTTGAGGCAGTAATCCAGCGCAAGACTGAGGCTGGCTGTGGGCAGCGGCGCTTCCTCAGGCCTGAACCGTGGCGCCGCACTGACCGCCATCGCGGCAGGGCGAACCGAGGCATGACTGCGCTGATCGATGCGCAGCAGCGCCACCCTGCGAAGCCCGAGGGATGCTGCCGTCTGCTCGGCCTGCCTGCGACCGCGCTCAAGAGCCCTCTCAAGCAGTTGGTGCTGCAAACGATCCTGCCCCTCGGCAGATGGCAGGGAGGTCATGCCCTGGAGACGGACACCCGGCAAACGGCCGGCGCGCTGAATCAAGGGGTCGTAGTTGCTGCGACCAACCGTTCCGGTGATGGTTGTTGAAGACCGATAGCCCCTTGATGGCTGAGAACCGGGCATGGCATAGGTGTTGGGTGCCGGAATCACAAGCCGCCCATCAACAAGGGTCTCCAACTCCTCGCGCAGCCTGACCTGACGCTGATTGAGTTGTTCCAGTGCGGCTGCGGTCGTCGAGCCCTCTGCCTCGAGGCGCAAATTGAAACGGAAACGATCCGTACGGCTTTCACCGCTCTCCTGCAGATTCAGCTGAAGAAGGGTGCCACGGCAAACAGGACCCTGAATCTCAGCTTTGGCCGCTGGCGGCAGCAGCGAGACGGCTGGAGCGAGCAAAACTGCTGCTGCCAAAGAGATCACGGGGGGATTCAGCTCAGAAGGCATCACAGGCGAGACAGCGAATGGAACCTGAGTCGCTGTCTAAGTCATGCGGAGCTTGGAAAGATTTCATAACCATGACCGGCGCTGCTTCAGACACCACCGAGTCCGACTGAGTCAGCAGGCATCAACCCAGCTGCCGTGCAGGCCATGGGGTATCGCCAACGGCAGCTCGAACACCGCCAGTTCGCGCAGATCAGCCGCGTCAAGAATCACAAGATCAGAACCTTCCCGATCACCGTTCCACACCAGTTCCAGCACCCAGCCATCGTCTTCAGCGCTTGCCCCATGCCTGGGAACCATCAGTGGCTCACTCACAAAGCCGTGGGGCACGGCACTCCAGATCTGGCGCTCACCGCTGACCAGATCAAGCTTTTTGACCACCTGAAGCGGATCATTACCCTGCTCGCGCGCTGCGGCTGCCATCCAGGCGAAGCGACAGGGAAGGCCTTCCTTCACAGGATTCACCATCGCAAATTCACAGCAGCGTTCACTCAGACGCGTGGTCTGCACCGTGGCGCTCTCCAAGTTGATGCGGCACTGCTCGAGCAGCCCCTCGGGGATCAGATCGAAGTCAACCGCTGCAAAGTCGACATCGGGACCGATCGATGGGAAATCGCTGTAGTAAATGCTCTCCACCACCACATCACCCTCCTGTTCCCAGGCGTTGAGGTGATGAAACACAAAGCCCTCGGGTGCATCCACAATCCGCGGGGATTGGCCTGCAAAGGCACCGCTGTCCCGTGGAATCAGCCAGAACTTGGCCTGGCCATTCTGCTTGGATTGCAGGCACTGGGCCGCACCCTTTCTGCCAAGCACGAAAGGAAGCGGGTTGAAATCGATCGCGTTCTGGAGAAACACAGCCCAGTTGGGTGTGATGGCGAAATCGTGCAGGAAGGCGAAGCCGTTGAAGCTGTCACGGCGGTCGCTGAGAAGATCTCCTGCCTTGATCCCGGCGGCGGAGTCATCTTCCGTGGCGAATTCCATCAAACGGATGGTGCTGCGTGGCCCGGTGTTGACCCCGAAGGTGACCATGCGCGGGCGACCGTGATGTCCGGGATCGAAGCGAGGATGGGCACTGAAGGCCTCACCTTTCTTCAGAACACCGCCCAGCAGGCTGATGCCGTGGGTCTCGAGGGTTCGGGGATCGAGCGCATGGGGTTCGGCTGCTTCCCAGAGTGCGAGCAACTGGTCGCCAAGCTGAACAACGCCAGTGTTGGCGATGTTTTTCAACCTCAGATCAAAGGCATTGGCCAGCGGACCTCCGGGCTTCTGACTTCCGAAAACCCCTCGATACAGCACCTTGCCTGCCGCTTCTTCGGCCTGCCAGCCAGCAGTACGCACAAAACGATTGGTGAGCGAAACACCCTCAGCCTTGAACTGAATCGCGGTGATCATGCCGTCACCATCAAAGGGATGGTGGACGCGCTGGCCGTTACGCTCCAGCAGCCCAGGGCCATTGCGATAGAGAGTTCCCAGCAGCTCTGATGGCACGCTGCCCCTCACCGGCTGAAGCGCAACATCAGTGAGCTCCTGCTCCACATTGCGGAAGGCGCTGGCCCATTCCGACCGGTTGAAACGTTCAGCAGCGGGAGCGACGGTCACGGGGAACAACAGCAGCGATCTCCATCTTCTCGTAACGGACTGTGAAGCGCGGCGAAGACTCAGGTCGCCCCTGCCTGCTCAAGCACACCCTTGCTGCTGGGAACCGCACCTGCACGCCGCGGGTCGATCTCCGTTGCCATACGCAAGGCCCGGGCAAAGGCCTTGAAACAGGCTTCAACGATGTGATGGGAATTGGTTCCATCCAGCTGACGGATATGGAGGGTGAGCCCGCTGTTGTTGACCACCGCCACAAAGAATTCCTTGACCAGCTCGGTGTCGTAGCGACCGATCTTCTGATTTGGAATGCTGAGGCTGTAGGAGAGATGTGGGCGGCCGGAACAATCCAGCACGACCTGCACCAGCGCTTCATCCAATGGAGCGACGAAGTGACCGAAACGCACGATGCCGCGCCGATCACCCAGGGCCTGCGCCAGAGCCTGTCCGACGGCAATGCCCACGTCTTCATTGGAGTGGTGATCATCAATGTGGGTATCACCCACCGCATTGATCTCAAGATCAATCAAGCCATGGCTGCTGATCTGATGGAGCATGTGGTCCAGGAAGGGCACGCCGGTGCTGGCCTGACACTTGCCACTGCCGTCAAGATCAAGGCACACCTTGACATCGGTTTCACCGGTCACTCGATGGATCTCGCCTTGTCGCGTCATCCCATTGCTTTCAGTGACTTCATCGTGCCGCACGAGCAAGCAATCAGAAACCACAACCATGCAATTCCCCGACCTTGACACCGACGTGAAGAAGAGCAGTGCGCCATTCAAACGAAGGGTTCAGGTTCTGATCGTGGGTCTCGGCCCCGCAGGCACAGCCTGCGGAATGGGGCTAGCGAAAAGTGGTCTTGAAGTGCTGGCGATTGATCGTGCCCACTTCCCGAGAGACAAGATCTGCGGTGATGCCCTGACAGGCGATGCACTCCGTTTCCTGAGAGAGAACAACATCCCCTCCAGGATCATCCAGAGATCTGTCAGCGAGACACGCAAACCCAGCTATGCGGAGCTGACGCCCACCCTCGCTGAAGCCAGTGGCTACTCACTTGAGGGCACTGGCCTGCGCACGAGGGAAGCGTCTTTTCACAGCATTCGCCGCATCGACCTCGACAACTGGCTGGTTGAGTGCTGCACGAGAGCTGGATTGCCCATGGAATTCGGTTGGCAGGTGCAATCGCTCCACCGTCACTCAAGCTCTGATCCCTGGTGCGTCTCAGGCACAATTCGCAGCCGCGAGGGTCAGGTGCAAGGGAAATTCGAAATCACCGCCGAGGTGGTGGTGGGGTGTGATGGGGTTTCCTCAGTTGTGCAGAACCTGACGCGTGAACAACACGCTGCGCGACCGATTGCATTGGCGAGCCGAAGATATTCCAGGCGCGACGAAGTTGACACTCCGGACGTTTCACTGATGGATTATCAGTGGCCTCGGAACCCCTCCTACGCCTGGCGGTTTTCAGTGAATGGCGGAACCAACGCTGGCATCTACTGGTGTCATCACCGCGACATTCCACCACTCAGCGGTCGCGATCTCCTGGCGCTCACCCGTCAGCATGCTCCCAGAGGTGACGCCATCAGAACCTGGGGAATTCCGGTTTTAACCGACGATCCCCTGCCCCAATCCCCGTTGGGGATTCTGCTCACGGGTGATGCGGCCTCACTGGTCGACCCCATGATCGGGCATGGGATCGACCGCGCCATTCACAGCGGAGAGCTGGCCGGCCAGATCCTGAGCAAAGGATTTCAAACCGGCTGCACTGTTGAAACGATCACACGCACCTATGAGAACAACCTTGAAAGTCGGCGGGTTGAGTGGCAAAGAAGCTTCAAGGAAATGGACAACATGATCGGGGGAATCGATCGCACCGTCGAGCAGTTCGTCAGAGGTCTGCTCAGATCAGTGATGTTGCCTTCAACAACCCAGCCCTGAATTCGTCGGACCCAATCTCACAGCACAACTGAATCACATGCCATTGATGCAATACCCCGCATCCACATAGATGGTTTGGCCGGAAATACCACTGGACAGCTCACTGAGCAGGAACGCAGCAGTGTTGCCCACTTCCGTCTGGGTGACGGTGCGGCGCAGCGGTGCCTTTTCCTCCACGTTGTGAATCATGTCGAGGATGCCACCGATGGCCGAGCTCGCCAGCGTGCGGATCGGGCCTGCACTGATGGCATTCACCCGAACCTGCTTGTCGGGACCGAGCTCGGCGGAGAGATAGCGAACGGACGCTTCCAGAGCGGCCTTGGCCACACCCATCACGTTGTAGTTGGGAATCGCGCGTTCAGCGCCCAGGTAAGTGAGCGTGACCACCCCGGCTTTCTCACTGAACAACGGCTTGGCATGACGACACAGTGGAGCCAGGGAATAAGCACTGATCTCGAGAGCTCGGGCAAAACCCTCAGAGGTTGTGGCGCTGTAATCACCGATCAGTTCCTCCTTGCCCGCAAAAGCAAGGCAATGCACCAATCCATCCAGCACGCCCCACTTCTGCTTGATCTCTGCGAAGACCGTTTCCATTTGAACGGCATCCTGAACATTCAGAGGCAGGAACAACGAAGGTTCAAGTGGAGCGGTGAGCTCACGAACCTTGGTCTCAAATCGACCTTTCTCGTCGGGGAGATAGGTGATGCCCAATTCAGCACCCGCCGCTTTGAGCTGCTGGGCGATGCCCCAGGCAATCGATCGATTGTTGGCGATGCCGGTGACGAGGATCTTCTTGCCCGTGAGATCGAGAAGCATCGGACCGGTCTTGGCTGAACTGTTGGGGGATTCTCCACCATCCCCGACCCGAACTCCCAGCAGCGGTCGCGTTTGAGCCCCTGGATCGACAGGATGACACTCAGAAATTCCCTGTTCGGTGCCCCCGCAACCCAGCCCAACATCGCTGTCATGGTCTGAACGGCCTGGAGACTTGCCCAGGGATCTCCCGGACCGCGGTGCGCTCGAACGCCTGCTGGAAGAGGAGTTCCCGGAGGCGGGCGGAGCGCTCAGCCCACTGCGCGGAGGTCGAGACGCTGCGGAACAAACGCTGCGTCGTATCGACCCACGGCGCTACACCAAAAGTCGCAATCACCTCAGAGGTGCGGTCACGGGTTTATCGCCTTACATCCGCCACGGTGTGCTCAGCCTCGCCGAGGTGAGGGATGCCGTGTTCCAGCGCATTCGCAGCCGGGATGAGGGAAGCAAGCTGATCAATGAGCTGGGATGGCGCGACTTCTGGCAGCGGATGTGGCGGGATCTTGGTGATGGCATCCACGACAGCCAGGAAGAGCTGAAAACAGGGCACGATCCCGCCTCCTACGCCAGGGAGCTCCCTGAGGACATCCGCCAGGGAACAACAGGTCTGGCCTGCATGGACGGATTCCAGAGCGAGCTCATCACCCGTGGCTGGCTGCACAACCACGCCCGCATGTGGCTGGCTGCTTACGTGGTGCATTGGCGCAAGGTGCACTGGAAGGCCGGCGCGGACTGGTTTCTGGAGCATCTGCTGGATGGAGACCCCTCCAGCAACCATCTGAGTTGGCAATGGGTGGCCAGCAGCTTCAGCCACAAGCCCTATTTCTTCAACAAAGGCAATCTGGAGCGGTTCAGTGATGGACAGTTCTGCAGGACCTGCTCCAGCAGCGAGCGCTGCCCCTTCGAGGGCAGTTATGAGCAACTGGAAGATCAGCTGTTCGCCAACCAGGGCGCCATTCGAGACGTTCCCCCCAGACGCAACCGCAACCACCGGCAACGCTCAGGCCGAAAACAGAGCCTGAACGGAAACAGTCATGCGGCCATGGCCCGACCAAAGCGATAAGCCATGACTCTTCAACGACCAGTGATCTGGGTGCACGAGGAAGCACTCGGCGCCAACAACCCAGCGCTGCTTGAGCGGCCGGATCACCCCGCCATTTTTGTCTTTGACACCCGATGGATCCGAGAAGCCTGCATCAGCCGCAAACGACTCGGCTTCCTCTACGAAAGCGCCCTGGATCTACCCATCACACTGCGCAAGGGTGATGTGGACAAGGAAGTGATCGCCTTCGCTGAACATCACCATGCCGATGGCGTCCTGAGCAGCGTGCCCGTCGATCCCCGCCTGGAACGCATCGCTGCCTCGATCGAATCGCACTGCCCGCTGGAACTGCTGGAGCCGGAACCATTCGTGGACATGCCGCGGCCCCCGCGACTGGGACGCTTCAGTCGCTACTGGCGCGATGCCGAACCGGTGGTCTGGGAACGCTTCTGAGCTTCATCGAGCAACTGGTTCTCAAGCCGCTTCTCTTCAGCGGGATCTGATAGCAGATCCCGCTGCTCATAAGCCGGCAGCTGGACAGGCATCAGCTCCGACGCATCGGTTGGCGGGGGAGTCCAACGCCAGCGAGCCTGGGGAGCCCGCTGCTGGCAAAGAGCCTTCAACTGCGCCTGCAAAGCCTGGAGAACATCGCTGCGACGGACGACAGCGAAGAATTCCTCACGCGGTGCGAGGCCTGCACTGAAGGGTGCTGAGCCGTTGCCGTTGAAGAGACGTGCAGCATCGGGGAACCAACGCGGCGCGCACTCCGCTGGATCGTCCGTGTTGGTTTCCAGGAAGAGGTGGAGACCGTAGCCATCGGGCTGACTCACCACAGCGAGCCCGTCATGGGGCATCCGCCGCTGCAGCGGGAAAACTTTCCAGCTGGGTTCCTGCGCTGCCGAACAGGCCGCCAGCACCAGAACAACAGTTATGACTGAGATCCGACCTGCCTGGGCACGCCTGAGCACGCGTTCTCTGCACCGGAAGGCCGGAGTCTGAACCAGGATGAAGAACGGTGCACCATTTGTTGCTCGTTCGCCATGGCTCTCACTCCCTCAACCATGCTGCCCCTTGGCGAAGCGTTACCTGACTTCAAGTTGCCCGTGGTGAGCGGAAGCTTGAGGGATGCCGCTGCCGCAGCAACTCTCAGCAACAGCGCGCTACCGAGACAACCGCTGCTGTTGATGCTGATCTGTGCGCACTGCCCATTTGTGAAGCATGTGGAACCCGAGCTGAGCAGGCTCGCAGAGCACTACGGCCCAGCCGTGACCTTGGTGGCCGTTTCCAGCAACAGCCTCACCACCCATCCACAGGATGGTCCCGAGGGCCTGCGCCATCAGGCCAAGCGGCGGCAGTGGAGTTTCCCCTATCTCCTGGATGAGCAGCAAAACCTGGCCAAAGCCCTCAAGGGTGCCTGCACGCCCGAGTTTTATCTGTTCAGCCCCGATGATGCAGGCCTTCAGACCCTTCGCTATCGCGGCCAGCTCGACGGCAGCCGCCCAGGCAACGATGTGCCAGCGGATGGTCGCGATCTGCGCAGGGCACTGGATGCGGTCCTCAACGGTCAACCTGTCAACGGAGAACAGCACCCTTCCGTGGGCTGCAATATCAAGTGGCATCCCGGACAAGAGCCACCGTGGTTCAGGGCACCGGCTTAAGGTGCCCCCCATGCAGGTTCCTCCCTTCAGCCTCAGTCAGCAGCTCGCCGAACTGGGGCCGGAACTCGATGAAGCCGCGCTGCGTGTGTTGCGCAGCGGGCAGTACATCGGCGGCAGCGAAATCAAAACCTTTGAAACTCGCTTCGCAGCGGTGGTCGGCACGGCCCAGGCCGTTGGTTGCAACAGCGGCACCGATGCCCTGATCCTGGCGTTGAGAGCCCTCGGCATCGGGACCGGTGATGAGGTGATCACAGCCTCCTTCAGCTTCTTTGCCACAGCAGAAGCCATCAGCGCTGTGGGTGCCACCCCCGTTTTCGTGGATGTGGATCCACTCACCTACCTGATCGATCTCGATCAGATCACTGCTGCGATCACTCCCGCGACCAAAGCCCTGATCCCGGTGCATTTGTTCGGTCGCCCCGTGGACATGACGCGGTTGATGGCGATCGCCAAAGATCACAACCTTTGCGTTGTTGAAGACTGTGCTCAGGCAACAGGTGCGAGCTGGAACGGGCGACCAGTCGGCAGCTGGGGGGATACGGGCTGCTTCAGCTTTTTTCCCACCAAAAACCTGGGAGCGGCCGGTGATGCTGGCGCAGTGACCTGCCACGACGCAGCTCTTGCTCAACGCATGCGCGAACTGGCCGTGCACGGCATGCCCCGCCGTTACCTGCACACAGAGCTCGGATACAACAGCCGGCTTGATGCGATGCAAGCCGCAGTGCTCAACGTGAAACTGCCCCGGCTGCACCAATGGGTGGAGCGCCGCCGGGAGATCGCCCAGCGCTACCGCAAGGGTCTGCAAGATGTGCCAGGCCTACTACTCCCTGATGCATCGACAGGCGATGGTCACGGCTGGAATCAGTTTGTGGTGCGTGTCACGGTCTGCCCCACTGACATCTCCTCCAGTGGCAGTCATCGCCCCAGTGAGTTCGGGCTACCCAGCAGTCATTGCCGCGACTGGCTGAAACAGAGCCTGCAGGAGCGTGGAGTGAACACGATCATCTACTACCCCATTCCCATTCACTGCCAACCGGCTTATGCCGATCAGCAACAAGACACCCGTCTACCAGTGACCGAGCAGCTCTGCAGCGAAGTGCTGAGTTTGCCGATCTTCCCGGAGCTCTCCAGCGAACAGCAGGAACAGGTGATTTCCGTGCTGCGTTCGCTGCTGATCCAGAACGCCCCATTGGATTCACAGACCTGCACTGTGGCGGCCTGAGCTCAGGATCGGATCGTGGCGTAGAGACCCTTGAAGTGGGCCTGTTGTTTCTTGTGATCGATCAAAAGCTCGGGATATCCGCGTCGCTCCAGCGCGCCAATCTCGCCGCTCAGCAGATCCTTGGTGTTCACATGGCGCAGCTCAGGTAACCAGTAACGGATGTAATCACCCTCGGCGTCGAACTTTGAGGCCTGAGTCGCGGGATTAAAAATCCGCAGGGGCTTGGGATCCATGCCGCTGCTGGCACTCCACTGCCAGCCGCCATTGTTGGCCGCAAGATCGCCATCAACCTCCAGCTCCATGAAGGCCCTCTCGCCCCAGCGCCAGTCGCAGATCAGGTCTTTGACCAGAAACGAGGCGACGATCATGCGACAGCGGTTGTGCATCCAACCGCTCTGATTGAGCTGGCGCATCGCTGCATCGATGATCGGCATCCCGGTTTGGCCCTCTCTCCAGAAGGCAAACCAGTCTTCGTTGTTCTCCCAGGGGAAGCGTCGCCATTGCTCGCGGTAAGGGCCATCAGCCAGTTCGGGGAAATGGAACAACGCCTGCTGATAAAACTCACGCCAGCCCAGCTCCTGCTCCCACACCGTGATGGCATGCTGCTGTTCATCACTGCGCACCATCTGCTTGGCGCTCTGGGCAGCACACCAGGCCTGCCTGGGACTGATCGTGCCGACACTCAGAGCCGCACTCAACGAAGAGGTCCCCTGCTGACCGGGGAAATTACGGTCAGGCTCGTAGCCAAGCAGGGGCCCATCAGCGAAGGTCGCCAACTGATCCGCCGCCGCAGCTTCTCCCGGCCTGCAAGGACACAGGTCCGTGCCGGTGAATCCATGACTGCTGCGCAGACGCTCAAGCTCGGCCTGTCCCTGGGAACAGAGGCGAGCAAGATCTCCCTCAGTGGCGTTGATCTGCTGGAGCTGGGACTGGGTCAGATCCTGCAGGCCTTGCGGAGCTTCTGCGGTGCGTGGAGCGAGCCGTTCGACCTGACCACGCCAGTTGCGCAGGAAAGGTCCATACACCCGATAGGGATCACCTCCACCGGTTTTCAGTAACTCCGGCGCCACCAACAGCTGGTCCCAGTCCACAAGCAGCTTGCGCCCGTCGGTCTGCAGAGCCTTGGCCACCCGACGGTCACGCTCACGGGCATAGGGCTCCACATCGCGACTCCACACCACGGTGGGCGCGTCCAGCAGAGCCGCCAGCTGCGGCAGCAGCAGGACTGGATCACCGGCCAGCACCAACAGGCGACTACCAGCCTGCAGCCAGCGCTGTTGCAGTTCGACCAGGCTCTCCACCAGAAACCACAAGCGGGCCGGCGCCATCGGCGGCAGCTGGGGTAGCGGAGTGATCAGAGCCGGATCGAGCACATAAACACCGGTCACAGCCGGGCTGAGTGCTACGGCCGCCTGAAGGCCTGAGTTGTCCGTCAGGCGCAGATCGCGGCGGTGCCAGAACAGCGTGCGAGAGGTGCTCATCTTGGATCGAACATTCAGAAACCGAGCAGCTGCTTGGCCCTATACCAGGCGGTGACGCTTTTGCCATCCAACCACTCCTCGCCAGAGCTCAAGCGAGCATCCAGTTCAGCGGGACTCATCTGCAGAACCTCCAGATCCTCGTCGTCGTCACCTGCCGGGGGATTGTCCAGCGCTGTGAGATCCCTGGCCAGGAAGCAATGGATCACCTCATCGGAATATCCAGGACAAGGCAGCATTGGACCGAGTGCATCCCAGCGGGCTGCGCTGTAGCCCGCCTCTTCACCCAGCTCCCGCTTCATCGATTCCAGGGGATCTTCACCTTGCTCAAGCGTGCCGGCCGGGAACTCCAGCAGCCTGGCCTGAACAGCAAAGCGGTACTGACGCAGCACCACCACCTGTCCCTCGTCGGTGATCGGGACAGCCAGGGCAGCTCCCGGATGCTTGATGATGCCGAAGCTGCCCTCCACCCCCATGGGCAACCGGATGCGGTTGCGCTCGAAGCGCACCTTGCGCGCATCCAGGGCATCGATGGTCTCCAGCAGCACGTAGGGCTCTGGAGCCGGCAGCGGGGCCATGGCTTCTCAGGACGATCGGCACCAGCATGGCGGGTGAGCGTCAGGATCGACGGAGGACTGTCCCCTCTTTCGGCATCGCGCTCACTGGTCAAGCCTTGAAGTCTTCGCCACCCAAAGTGCTCCCCCGGCGGCAGCAGCTGCAGCTCCTGAAGGCCTTGGCGCGGGAGGCGGGCTGGCGACAACTCAGCCTGCAGACCTTGCTGAGCGTGGTCAGCAGCCTGCTGGACATCGCCGGACTTGGGTTGGCCGTGAGCCTTTTGCTGAGCTCGGGAACAGATTTCGCTACATCACCGACTTGGCTGAGAGAGCTGCCACTGTCGTCCAGCCTGGTGCTGCTGGTGGGCCTCATCCTTGCTCGAGGTCTGATCCAGGCTCGAGTGGCTGTCAGCAGGGAATGGCTGCGCTCAGGCTTCACCGACCGGCTTCGGCAACACTTGCTGCATGAGGTGTTCTCCGCCTCATCCCGGCAACTGGATCAACTCGGCCGTGGTGATCTGCTGGCACTGCTGATGGCCGACATCACTCGCTCGGCCATGAGCCTGGATCAGGCCTTGCGCATGGTTCAGGCGCTGCTGGCGATGCTGGTTTACCTCATCAGCGTGCTGGTGGTGGGGCGCACTGCAGCCTGGCCGCTGCTGCTGGCGCTGGCGGCCACTGCGAGCGCAGCACTGCTCAAGCGATCCGGCAGTTGGGGACTGGGCCGGATCCAGAGCCGCCTGAATGCAGCCCTGCAGCGAACAGTGGGGGATGGCCTGCATGGACTCAATGCCTTGCGTGCCGCTGCCGCTGAAGTCTGGCTGCTGAATCGCTTTGCACGGGAGACCGCCAAAGGCCGCTGGCTGCTCAGGGAACGCGTGCGCAGACGCGCGGGCTACAACGCCTGGCGCGACACGCTGGTGGTGGCCATTGCTGGCCTCTGGATGCTGATCCAGGGGGAAGCACTCACGGCTGAGGTGCTGGCCACAACGTTGGTGCTGGCCTACCGAGCCGGTACATCCCTGAGCGCTGTGGTGCAGGCCCGACGCCTGTGCCTCGGCAGCCTGCCTGGATACGAGGCGCTGCGTGAGCGCCGCCAACAACTGCGGGCTGACCCCTTACTGACCTTTGGGACAGCACTCAGCGAACGCTCTCTGCAAAGACTCGAACTGGAGCACTGGAGCCGACTTCACTGGCAAAGCACAGATCCTGGCGGAGCTGCGCCGACATCCATCAGCCTTCAACCCAACCGACTGGTCGCGATCACTGGGGCTTCAGGCTGCGGCAAGACCAAGCTTCTGGATCGCATCAGCGGACTGCATGACGAAGAGAAGAGCTTCTGGACAATCCACGGCCAAAACACAACTTTTCAGCTGAACGGGCTGGCCGCTGCTCAGCAGTTGCGTGGACTGATGGCCTGCGCACCCCAACATGCCGCTCTGTTTGAAGCCAGCCTGCGTGACAACCTGCTGCTTGGCGCCGATCTTGCCGACCAAACCATTAAGGAATGGCTGCATCGCCTGGGACTGGAGCACCTATTGGACAGACAGGAAGGCCTGGATACCCCTATGTCACTTGCCCAGACACCCTTCTCCGGCGGTGAGATCCATCGCCTCGGGTTGTTAAGAGCCTGGCTTCGGAGCCGACCGGTGGAAGTTCTGGATGAGCCCACGGCATTTCTTGATGCCAGCGCCAGCCAGCGGGTTCGGGAGGTGATTCTTGAACGGTCCAGGGAGCGACTGGTTTTGTTCAGCAGCCACGATCCGGATCTGCTCAAGCAGGCTGACGTAGTGATCGAACTGACCTCTTCAGAGTTGAAGGTCTGATTCAGGGACGCCAATCAACAGATCGCTGCATGGCTGCCAGCAAGGGCTCAAGCACAAATTGACGCAGGTGCAGCCTTGGGTGAGGCAAGACAAGGCACGGATGGTCCAGTCGCCATTCCCCCCAGAAGAGCAGGTCCAGATCGAGGCTGCGAGGACCCCATTGCAGCTCCTTGTTTCGATTACGACCGAAACGCCGCTCAAGCTGATGCAGCTGCGTGAGCAACTCCAACGCCGCAGCCTCGGCGGCGGGGCGCTGCACTCCTTCGAACAGCACCACGGCATTGCAGTACATCGGCTGCCCTGAAGGCCCGCCCACTGCAGCCGTCTCAAACAGTGGCGACCAGGAGCAGCGCAGCTCTCCGGCAACAGCCCTGGCCCAGTGGATCACAAGCTGCTCCAGTTGAGGACGGACCGTGATCAGAGTCTGACGAGGCTCACCCGCGCAACTCGGCAGGTTCGCCCCAAGGGCGATGGCAAGCGAATGAGCCTGATCAGCGAGACTGGGGCTCACGCGCAGGGCCGGCAAACATTCATGGTTTCAGGTGGAGGGGTCGCCAGCGGTATGGCCAGCACAGCTGCTCAGGAACAGGCAAGCCGTGCCTTCCCTTTGGCAGCCATCACAGGCCATGGAACGCTGAAACTGTCGCTGATGCTGGCAGCGGTGGACCCCGCTCTGGGAGGCGTGATCATCGCCGGGGGCAGAGGCACCGGCAAGTCGGTGCTGGCAAGAGGCCTGCATGCCCTGCTGCCACCGATCGAGGTGCTGGATCAGGAGAGCGCGGATCTCCCTGCCGGACCGGGGCTCAACCTCGACCCAACCAGGCCCGAGGAATGGGATGCCAGCTGGCGCGAGCGGCTGAGCCAGGATCCACCCTCCAAGGTGATTCCCGCTCCCTTTGTGCAGGTGCCCCTTGGCATCACCGAAGACCGACTGGTCGGTGCCGTGGACGTGGCCGCATCCCTGGCCAGCGGCAGCCCTGTGTTCCAGCCGGGGTTGCTGGCAGAAGCTCACCGGGGAGTGCTGTACGTCGATGAGCTCAACCTGCTCGATGACGGCATCATCAATCTGTTGCTTGCAGTGGTGGGCGCCGGTGAAAACCAGGTGGAGCGGGAAGGCCTCAGCCTCAGCCACCCCTGCAGGCCGTTGCTGATCGCCACTTACAACCCCGAGGAGGGCAACGTCCGCGACCACCTGCTCGACCGCTTTGCGATCGCCCTCTCTGCCAATCAGCTGGTGAGCACGGAGGAGCGCGTGGAAATCACCAATGCGGTGTTGAGCCACGGCCAGTGCAGCCGCAGCTTTGCCGAGCGCTGGAAAGAGGAGACTGATGCCCTGGCCACCCAGCTGCTGCTGGCCCGTCAGTGGCTGCCGGACGTGCGCATCAGTGGTGAGCAGGTCGAGTACCTCGTCACCGAAGCGATCCGCGGAGGCGTAGAGGGGCACCGATCCGAGCTCTACGCCGTGCGCGTCGCCAGGGCCCATGCAGCCCTCAGCGGTCGTGAACAGGTCGAAGCGGAAGACCTGCAGGTGGCTGTGGCCCTGGTGATCGCACCACGTGCGTCACAACTGCCGCCGCCGGATCAGCAGATGGAGCCACCACCGCCGCCGGAACCCCCTCAAGACCAGAACCCACCACCACCGGAGGCAGGCGAGCAGAACCCGGAGAACCAACCCCCGCCGCCGGAAGGCTCTGATCAAGATCAGAACGACCCGCCCGAGCAGGACTCCAGCGACAACGAAAAAGAGGAAAACAGCGAAGACGACAACAGCGACGATGACGAGTCGGATCAGGACGAGGCACCGCCCTCGGTCCCCGAGGAATTCATGCTCGATCCAGAGGCGGTGTCCATCGATCCCGACCTGCTGCTGTTCAATGCTGCCAAGAGCAAGAGCGGCAGCAGCGGCAGTCGTTCGGTCGTGCTCAGCGACAGCCGCGGCCGCTATGTCAAACCGATGCTGCCCAGGGGCCCAGTACGACGCATCGCCGTGGATGCCACGCTGCGCGCTGCGGCGCCTTATCAGAAGGCAAGGCGCGAACGCCAGCCCGGACGCAGTGTGATTGTTGAGGAATCTGATCTGCGCGCCAAGCTGCTGCAGCGCCAGGCCGGAGCCCTGGTGATCTTTCTGGTGGATGCCAGCGGCTCCATGGCCCTCAACCGCATGCAGAGCGCCAAGGGTGCCGTGATTCGGCTGCTCACCGAGGCCTACGAAAACCGCGACGAAGTGGCGTTGATCCCCTTCCGCGGCGATCAGGCCGAGGTGCTGCTGCCTCCCACGCGCTCGATCACCGCTGCGCGCCGGCGCCTGGAATCCATGCCCTGCGGCGGAGGGTCACCACTGGCCCATGGACTGACCCAGGCAGCCCGGGTTGGCGCCAATGCCCTGGCTACAGGCGATCTGGGCCAGGTTGTGGTCGTGGCCATTACCGATGGACGAGGCAACGTGCCGCTGAGCACATCCCTGGGCCAGCCGGAACTGGAAGGCGAAGAAAAGCCAGACCTCAAACAGGAAGTGCTGGATGTGGCGACGCGCTACCGCATGCTGGGCATCAAGCTGCTGGTGATCGACACCGAGCGCAAATTCATCGGCAGTGGCATGGGCAAAGACCTGGCCGAAGCCGCAGGGGGCAAATATGTTCAGCTGCCGAAAGCCAGCGATCAGGCGATCGCGGCCATTGCCATGGATGCCATCAATGCAGTGACCTGACTTTGCAGCACTAATTCGATGTACCGGTCTGCGCGGGATAGACCTCCTCAAACAAAGTCCCGAGCCCGATCATCACGCTGCGCAGGCTCTTCATGAAACGGGGATCATCGGTGAGCTGTTCGATATCACCGCCGACCTGATCGATGCGAGCCGTGAGATCACGGGCATTGGTCACCGTCTGCTTGAGATCGCTCACTGTTTCAGGGTTGTCGATCGCGCCTGCCAAATTGTTGATATGGGCAGCAGCATCGGCAGCCTCAGCCGTTGCCTTGTTCAGATTTTCAATGGTGGGCTTGGCTCTGGCCACTTCAGCGCGCAGCTGGTGGACCAGCGTGTCGACATTTTCAGCCGCCACATCAGCCGTGTTCAGAAACTTCGAAGCGTCCTTACTGGTGATCCCGAACTGCTTGGTGGACTCCACCAGTTCGGGGATCAGGTTCGATTTCTGAGCCTCATTGAGCAGCTGCTCAAGGGTGGCTGTCACGGTGGAAAGACTCGCCGCTGACTCGCCAGGAACGGTTGCACCATCGCAAAGGATTCCGCTGTTGCGACAACGGCCTGATTTCGGCGTGGGCGCATTTTTTGGTAGCGGCGAGCCTGTTGTGACCAGTTCAACCTGTGAATCGCCCCCCAGAAGTGATGACGAAGAGACGGAAGCCTTCACAGGCAACGGCAGCTTGAGATCGTCGGCATGGATCTCCAACATGGCCTTCACCGCCATCGGAGTGACTTTGACGGATCGGACCGTTCCCACCATGATTCCGCGAAACGTGACGGGTGAGCGGGCCGCCAGTCCTCCGGCATTGGCGAAGTCTGCAGTCACAGTCCAGGTCTCCGACCCAAGACGCACTCCTCTGAGCCACAGCATGGTGCCGGCAAATCCTGCGATCGCTCCGACGATCGAAAAGCCAACCAGGGCTTCGCGGACACTACGGCGCATGGCTCATTGGTCGGAGGGCTGCATCGGTCCGCGCAGGTTACCCGTCCTGAACTGAACGACGTAGGGGTTGTCGGTGGAGCGATACTCATCGACGCTGCCGTCCCACTGAAAACGGCCTCCGTAGAGCATCACGATGCGTTCCGCTGAACGTTCGATCGTGCTTTGCACATGACTCACCACGACCGAGCAGCCTCGGGCCACGGTGGTGGTCTTCACGATCAGATCCTCGATGCGGGTTGAGGCAACCGGATCAAGCCCTGCCGTCGGCTCGTCATAAAGCAACAGTGGCATCGCCCCCTCTTCGCGGTCGGGATCGTCAATCAGAGCCCTGGCGAAGCTCACCCGTTTCTGCATGCCGCCACTGAGCTGGCCGGGATATTTATCAGCCACATCATTCAGGCCAACGGCCTCAAGACACTGCTGAACCCGCTCACGAATCTGAGGAGCTTTCAGTCGGCCGAGGCGCATCAACAGAAAGCCGACGTTTTCTTCAACAGTGAGTGAGGCCAGCAATGCAGGGTTCTGAAACACCAGTCGCACGTCCGGCGGACGGCGCTGATCAAGGCGGAGGTAATCCTGCGGTTCACCAAACAGGCGCAGTTCACCGGCAGTGGGCAACTGCAGACCAGCCAACAACCGCAGGACCGTGGACTTCCCCGCCCCTGAAGGCCCAACCACGGCAATACGCTCACCCGGCTGCATGGACAGCTTCACATTGTCGAGCACCGGCTTGGCCCCCCACTGCATGGTGAGGTCACGCATCTCCACCACAGGCGTCTGGGTTGCTGGAGATGTCGGGTCCAGCCTGGTCGGCACGGGGCTTTTGCGCGTGAGAGGCCCATCTTGCCTTGTTTGCAGCGAAGGGGATGGCCATCAAGAACAACTTCCGTACAGTTCTCTCATCGCAAGGGAAGCGACGACCCCGGCCCCGGATTGCACTTGACCAGCCCCAGCCACCGCGGACGCCGTCAACGCATCCGGGCCATGCAGGCCGCACGGCAGCGTGATCTGATGATGCGCTCCCGCCGAGCGGTGCGCTGGCTTCAGCCAGGTCTGGTGGTGAAGCGCTGGCTGCTCACCTCAGGGATTGGACTGATGCTGGCGCTGCTCGGCGCTGCCGTCTGGGCCGATTTACAGCCGATCTACTGGATGCTCTGGGCCATCCAGGAATCATTGAGCTGGATCACCCGAGTCCTGCCCAGGGGGATTACCGGTCCGTTGGTGCTGCTCGTGGGCATCGGTCTGCTGCTCTGGGGGCAGAGCCGCAGCTTCGGCTCCATCCAGCAGGCCCTGGCTCCTGAAAAAGACACCGTTCTGGTGGATGCACTGCGCGCCAAAAGCCGCCTCAACCGTGGCCCGAACATCGTGGCCATCGGCGGCGGCACCGGACTTTCCACGCTGCTGAGTGGGCTCAAGCGCTACAGCAGCCACATCACGGCCATCGTCACCGTGGCTGACGACGGCGGCAGCAGCGGCGTGCTGCGGCGAGAGCTTGGCGTACAGCCACCCGGCGACATCCGCAACTGTCTGGCCGCCTTATCCACCGAAGAACCACTGCTGACGCGTCTGTTTCAGTACCGCTTCTCCGCCGGAGGAGGCCTTGAGGGTCACAGCTTCGGCAATCTCTTCCTTTCGGCGCTCACCGCCATCACCGGCAGCCTGGAAACGGCGATCACCGCCTCAAGCCGAGTGCTGGCGGTGCAAGGCCAGGTGGTGCCTGCCACGAATGTGGATGTACGGCTGTGGGCGGAACTGGAGGACGGTCGCCGCATCGAAGGGGAATCGGCGATCGGAAAGGCACCGAGCCCGATCGTTCGCCTGGGGTGCCTGCCGGAACGACCCCCAGCACTGCCGAGAGCTTTGGAAGCCATTGCCCAGGCGGATCTGATTCTGCTGGGCCCAGGAAGCCTCTACACCTCACTGCTGCCCAATCTGCTGGTTCCTGAACTGGTGAGTGCCATTCAGCGCAGCCGTGCACCCAGGCTCTACATCTGCAATCTGATGACGCAGCCCGGTGAAACTGACGGACTGGATGTGAGCGGACATCTGAGGGCCATCGAAGCGCAACTGGCCTCACTGGGCATCAACCATCGACTCTTTGACGCCGTGCTCGCTCAGGAACCCATCGCAGACTCACCCCTGATCAAGCATTACCGCTCACGCGGCGCTGAGCCGGTGACCTGCAATCGCCGCGAGCTGGAGACCGAGGGGTACGACGTAATGGAAGCACCACTGCAAGGCAGCAGGCCAACCGCAACCCTGCGTCATGATCCACGCAGTCTGGCGCTGGGAGTGATGCGCTTTTACAGAAAGCACAAAACCGATAAAACTTCAATAGCGAGCTGATTCAACGCGCCCAAATCTCAAGGACTCAAAAAGCAAAATGTTTTTTCGATATCAATATGCGTCCTGCATTTCATAAAAGTCAGGCTGCACATAGTCCTTACGCAAAGGCCAACCGGTCCAGTCCTCAGGCATCAGCAAGCGCTTGGGATGGGGGTGACCTTCAAACGTGATTCCGAACATGTCGAATGTTTCGCGCTCTTGCCAATCAGCCCCGCGAAACAGGCCGTAAAGACTGGGAATACTCGGCTCTCCCTCTCTGGGGAGAAACACTTTCAGGCGCACTTCGCGTAACTGATCCACAAGACCGTCGGCAACCTCTGCCATGGCAATGAAGTGATAGAAGCTGACGAGTTGCTGGCCGGGCCCTTCGTCATAACCGCCCTGGCACTGCAGATGATCAAATCCATGGCTCTTGAGTGCCGCTGCAATCACGGGGAGGAACAATCCCTCAACACCGATCTGCTCAACCCCGACATGGTCAGGATCTAGAACCACGTGTTCAAAGCCTTGCTCACTCAGCCATTGACTGACGGGCCCTGGTTCGGGGCCTGTTGCCACTGGAGCATCCTTCTTAGCCTCCTTTTCAGGTTTTGGATTGTTCTCAGCTTCGGGGAGCTTCTCGGGCTTGGTGTCCTTCTCAGGGGTGGCGCTCATGACTCTTCGGGGATCGTGACGGTCTCGGCTTCGACCCTCTCGGGTTGGGCAGTCTCTAGGGCGGGCATCGGCAAACCGGCACCTGGCTTGAGAGCGGCGACCTGTGTTTCAGCACGCAGGTAAGCGCCGGTGACGATCGGCTCAACAGGAGTCATCGCATGCTCCACCGTGCAGTAGCGATGGGTTTGCATCAACAGACGGCGATCGGCCACGGATTCATTGGCTACTTTTTTGCGCAGCTTGATCACAGCATCAAAAATCGCCTCAGGCCTTGGCGGACAGCCGGGAAGATAAAGGTCAACCGGAATCAGCTTGTCCACACCACGAACAGCGGTGGTCGAGTCTGCACTGAACATGCCACCGGTGATGGTGCAAGCACCCATGGCAATCACATATTTGGGTTCGGGCATCTGCTCATACAGACGCACCAATGCAGGCGCCATTTTCATGGTGACTGTGCCAGCAACCAGCAAAAGGTCTGCCTGGCGAGGTGAACTTCGTGGCACAAGACCAAAGCGGTCGAAATCGAAACGCGAGCCCAGCAAGGCAGCGAATTCGATGAAACAGCACGCTGTTCCGTAGAGAAGTGGCCAGAGACTGCTCAATCGGGCCCAGTTGTGCAGATCATCAAGACTGGTGAGAATGATGTTTTCACTGAGGTCCTGAGTAACCGTCGGCACCCCATCAGCAGCACCAGCCACTGGCCCACAACTGGATTCCCTCAGGTCGCGAACGGCCTGGATTGAGGGGGCTTCCCCGGTTATTGCAGCTCGTTCAATGGATGAGGTCATGGGATCAGCTCCACTCCAGGGCGCCCTTACGCCAGGCATAGGCCAAAGCCACCACGAGGATGGCAATGAACACCAACGCTTCTATGAAAGCCAAAATACCTAGTCGGTGGAATGCCACGGCCCAGGGGTAGAGAAAAACCGTCTCCACATCGAAGATCACGAAGACCAGCGCAAACATGTAGTAGCGGATGTTGAACTGGATCCAAGCCCCACCGATCGGCTCCATGCCCGATTCATAGGTGAGCTCGCGCTCACCGACCTGACTGCGCGGGGACACAAGGTTGTTGGTCACCAAAGCCAGCACAGGCACAGCTCCGGCGATCAACAGAAAGCCCAGGAAGGCGTCATAGCCCGGGAGCACAAACATCTGGGCAGCACCAATGTGCGATTCAGTCTGGCATTTACAGCCTCTGGCTGACGTTTGGCCGGGTAACGCAGATAGAGTGTCAACCCTTCGGTCAGTCAGCGGTGAGCGACGAAATACAGGCACCGCAGGACCCTGCGAGTGAGAGCATGACTGACGACGAGCAGACAAGCTCAGAAGCGGATCCCTCTGAGGAGATCTCAGCTGAGGCCAAGGTTCGCGCCCCAGAGAAAACTCTGGCGGAACAAGCCAGTGATCCACTCACGCACCGCTTCGAGTGCAGAAGCTGCGGATTCGTTTACGACCCTGAAGAAGGCGTCAAAAAATTGCGTATCGAAACAGGCACTCCATTTCAACAGTTGGATGCTTTCACGTTTCGCTGTCCCGTCTGCCGCAGCAAAGTTGGCGCCTTCCGCGACATCGGCCCGCGCTCCAAGGCCAGCGGTTTTGAAGAAAATCTCGATTTCGGACTGGGTGTCAACCGCTTGACTCCAGGCCAGAAGAATGTGCTGATCTTTGGCAGTTTGGCTCTTGGATTTGCGTTCTTCCTCTCGTTGTATTCCCTGCGTTAAGCGCTGATTCATCTGCGCAGATGGTTTCGCGCTGAATCACCCGCATTGCTCCAAGCCTGCCTTCATTCTCAATCCGGCATGAATTCCCTGATCAAATCCCTGGCCCAGTTAGCACTTGTGGTCTGCATCGGCTTCGGTCTTGGTGGTTGCGTCACCACCAAAGTTCCAACAGCGACCGCCAGCCCCTGGCAGGTGATTGATCTCAACACCCAGGCCAATCCGCTGGACATTGCTTTCACCAGCGCCGACCATGGCTTCCTGGTGGGCAGCAATCGCCTGATTCTTGAGAGCAACGATGGTGGCGCGAGCTGGAACGAACGCAGTCTGGATCTGCCGGAGGAAGAGAATTTCCGCCTGATCAGCATCGCTTTTGATGGTGATGACGGCTGGATCGCCGGTCAGCCCGGCCTGCTGATGCACACCACCGACGGTGGACAGAACTGGACGCGACTGTTCCTGGACACCAAGCTGCCAGGAGAGCCTTATCTGATCACTGCCCTTGGCCCCAACAGCGCCGAACTGGCCACCAACGTGGGGGCTGTCTACCGAACCAGCGACGGTGGTGGCAGCTGGGATGCTGAAGTCAGCGATGCAGCCGGTGCAACACGTGACCTGCGCCGAAGCCCTGATGGTGCCTACGTGAGCGTGAGCAGCCTTGGCAACTTCTATGCCACCTGGGACCCCGGACAACCTGTCTGGCAGGTTCACCAACGGGTCAGCAGCCAACGTCTTCAGAGCATCGGCTACCAGCCTGATGGCCGGCTCTGGATGGTGGCTCGCGGTGCTCAGATTCGCTTCAACGAGGACGCCTCTGACAACGAAAACTGGAGCAAGCCAATCATCCCCATCACCAATGGTTATGGGTATCTGGACATGGCCTGGTCTGATGACGGCGCGATCTGGGCCAGCGGTGGCAACGGCACCCTTCTCGTCAGCCGAGACGAAGGCAACAGCTGGGAGCGCGATCCTGAAAGCGTGCAGGCTCCAACCAATTTCACGCGCTTCATCTTTGACGACACGGATCGCCAACAGCATGCGTTCCTGCTGGGTGAAAGGGGTCTGATGCTGCGTTGGTCGGCGCTGACTTGAATCGTTTCCCCCTCCGACCAACAACTCTTCGTAACCAACCAGAAGGCTCGTGCGCGGACATGAGCCCTATGCACTTAGGATCTCCCAAGTCAGAGGATCTTTTTCATGGCTGGAGGCTCTACGGGTGAACGCCCGTTTTTCGAGATCATCACCAGCATCCGTTACTGGGTGATCCACGCCATCACGCTACCTTCCATTTTCCTTGCAGGCTTCCTGTTTGTGTCGACAGGTCTTGCCTACGACGCCTTTGGAACTCCCCGACCGGATGCTTACTTCCAGGTCAATGAAGGCAAAGCACCCGTTCTCAGCCAGCGATTCGAAGGCAAATCCGACCTCGATGTCCGCCTGAACAAGTAATCCCCATCCATGACCCAATCTCCAACCACCTCTAAGCCTCGCGTTTATCCGATCTTCACGGTCCGTTGGCTTGCACTCCACACTCTGGGTGTGCCAACCGTCTTTTTCTTGGGTGCTCTGGCAGCCATGCAGTTCATCCGTCGTTGATTCAATAGATCTGACTCATCATGGAGCGCAACAAAAATCCCAACACCTTGCCTGTTGAACTCAACAGAACCAGTCTCTATCTAGGATTGCTGTTCGTGTTCGTCACCGGCATTTTGTTCTCCAGCTACTTCTTCAACTGAGGTTTTAAATCATGAAGCCTAAGAATGCAGGCAATTTGCCAGACGGACGTATTCCTGACCGTCTACCCGACGGTTCTCCCGCCGTCAAATGGCGCTCACGCTGGACTGAGGGAGCTCTGCCTCTCTGGCTAGTCGCAACAGCAGGCGGAATGGCTGCAATTTTTGTTGTTGGACTGTTCTTTTACGGTTCTTATACTGGTGTCGGTTCCGCCTGACTAGTACGGCATCAGCATCAGAAGCAAATCTTCCGGGCTTCTACTCGGTTTTTTTGTGGTGATTTTGCGGATCCATCCCAGCAATCACTTAATCCAATCAGTTTCGATCCCGACTATGCAGTCCATGCATCAGCAGCAGACGAAGGCCACCTCGTCAGCATACGGTTGAAAGGACCGCCAGTCACTAATGGTTCTTCTTGACCAGAAGCAAGCCGATTCCAGGGTTTCCAGTTCAACCAAGCGCAATCGCCGCACCAAGAAGCGGCAACTGTTCTGCCCAGCGCATCCTGAGCAGCTCATCGAAGGCAACGGCAGGAAGTACTACCTGCACCTGCTGCAGCCGGAACAACTTCAGCAGCGAGGCATTTCAGCGAAACGCGCCCAGCTGATCATCAACGCCTATCCAGTGCTGGTGCTCAGTAATGAGTGGCTGGAAGAGTTGTATTGCCCCAAGTGCGGAAGTTTGCACTGGTGCCATGTGATCAAGCACGATCGAGTTCATCACACAGTGCGATGGGCTCCAAGGGAACTATGGGAACAGGTGGCCCATGTGGATCCTGTCGTGGCCAATCCCACAGCGAGCGAGTATTCGCGCAGAGAATCTAGTCGGCACCGCCGGAAACGGGTGGACGGTAAACGCTATTACGACCGCTGCTAAATAAACGACAACTTGGTCGAATGACTATTGACCCAACACCTAACCGCTAGGCTGTTAAACAGATTGTTTAACACTTTCTTGTCATGGCGATTGGAATACGGCTGGAGCCAGAGCTCGAACAGCAGCTGGATCGCCTAGCGCACAATTTGGGCAAAACTCGCAGCGCTTGCGTGAGGGAGGCCATTGCCCATTATTTATCCCGCTTTGACGGAGACGAGGAGGCCAAGCGGCAATCCAACTTGATATCGGCCAGCAGCATTACTCAGCAGTGGTCGGAACCACTCCCCGACTGGGACGACTGGACAGCATGAGTTCTCTGCAAATTCAAAGAGGTCATGTCATCACTGTGGCCAGCCCTGGTGCGTATTCCGGCAAACCTAGACCAGCAGTTGTTGTGCAAGCAAATCGTTGGCTCAGCAGCCATCCCAGCGTCACGCTGTGTCCACTCACCAGCACCCTGATCGAAGCCCCTTTGGTGCGCATCATGGTTGAACCCAGCGCCATGAATGGCCTGCACAAACGATCCCAGCTGATGGTGGACAAGCTTTTCACGGTTCCAATCGGCGACATCGGCAGCTCGATTGGCTGCCTGGAGACAAACGTGATGGACGAGCTGAAGCTGGCTCTCAGAGACTGGCTAGGTCTCCATTGATGACGCTCGCCGCGAAGCGCTACCAGGCTCGATAAACCAGTCTCCCAAGCAACTCACGCAAAGCCCGGGAGCTGCCATAAAGGGCCCCAGCGGTCGGAAACCACTGGGTGGGATCACGCCAAATCGGCCCTGCCCATTGGCCACGGGCCTGGAAATCCACCGGGAATGGAACCACCTTCAGACCCTGACGCTCGAACAAGTGTTGTGCTCTGCGCATATGAAAGGCACTGGTGACCAGAAGAACGCGTGGGGGCATGGTTGAACGATCAGAGTCCTGCAACAGCTGACGAATCGCAGCGGCTTCCTGGGCTGTGTTCACGACAGGCTTCGTGCTCTGCATAGCCGCAGCAGGGACACCCAGCTGCTGAGCTTCTTCTAGGTAACGCTGCCCCTCAGGTGGCTGGCCGGGGCGAAACGGACTGGCACCGCCGGTAAATAGCAAGCGCGGTGCTTTGCCCTGCCGATACAGATCAAGCCCAGCTAGGAATCGATCCGGGTCACGCCACTCGCTGATCTTCTCAGCGCCGGGAGCCGGGTGACGCCCACCACTCAGCACAACGATCGCATCAGCAGATGCTGCATCGGCTGCAGGTTGACGTTGCCAGGGGGCCTCCAACAAGCGCCAGAGCCTCTGGCTCACCAAGCCCAGAGAAAACAGCCAAAGCAACACGACAGCCATGATTACCGGCCAGCGCCATCGACCGATCAAGCCCACCAGTAGCAGGATCAGACTGAGGCCAAGAGGCAGCAGAGCCAGGGGCAGGATTTTGCTCAGCCAGTAGGCCATAGAAAACGTTCAGCCCAGTGGGGATCACACTCAGACGTCGTAAAACCCCCGGTACCAACGGGCAAATCGATCGACACCTTCTTCAATCGGCGTGCTCGGACGGAACCCAACCCAATCCTCGAGAGCATGGGTATCCGCAGCAGTGGCCACCATATCGCCAGGCTGCATGGGATGGAAATCCCTGATCGCTTCTTTGCCCATCGCCGGCTCCATCACTTCAATAAACCGCAAGAGCTCGGAGGGCTGACTATTGCCGATATTGAACACACGATCAGGAGCTGCAGCCGTAGCCGGATCGGGCTGAAGCGGATCGAAATCGGGATTGGCGGTGTGTGGCTTGTCGCAGCAACGCAGGACCCCTTCGACGATGTCGTCGATGTAAGTGAAATCACATTGCATCTTGCCGTGGTTGAACACCTTGATCGGATCACCAGCCAGAATTGCCTTGGCAAGCAGCATCGGCGCCATATCTGGCCGGCCCAGGGGCCATACACGGTGAAAAACCGCAATCCGGTTGCCGATAGGTCATACGTGTGACTATGGGTGTGAGCCATCAGCTCATTAGCCTTCTTGCTGACGGCGTACGAACTCACCGAATGATTGACGGGCTGCTGTTCGTGGAATGGCAAATTGCGATTGCCGCCCTACACCGAACTGCTGGAGACGTAAACCAGATTGTCCACGCCATGATGGCGACAACCTTCAAGAATGTGGCCAAAACCCAACAGGTTGCTCTGGATGTAGGACGCTGGGTTTACCAGTGAATAGCGAACACCAGCCTGCGCAGCCAGGTTCACCACCAGCCTTGGTTGTTCTGCAGCAAACAGAGCCATCAACGCTTCGCCATCCTCCAGGGATAGCTGTTCAAATCGCCAGGCATCTGCAGGAGCTTTCCTCAATCCGGGCAAGGCGGGCACATTTGAGCTGGGGGTCGTAGTAGCTGTTGAGGTTGTCGATGCCGACAACCCGTTCTCCCCGTTCCAACAAACGCAGGCTGAGGGCAGCACCGATGAATCCAGCAGCACCGGTGACCAGAACAGTGCGTGTCATGGCTGCCCCTCTCCTACACGCCAGAGGTTCAGACCAGCAGCATGTACTTCAGTCGGCGTGACCACCGATCGGGCATCAAACACCCAGGCGGGCTGACGCATCAATGGCGCCAGTGCCGACCAATCGAGTTCTCGATATTGAGCCCACTCCGTGAGGATGAGTACGGCATCCGCTCCCTGCAACGCCAAGGAGATGTCGTCACTGGGCCACCAGGTGCCCTCTCCGCTGAGTGCCGCACGAGTCGGACCTAATTCCGCATCCGGTGCAGTGCTGGCCGGCAAGTTCAGATCACGGGCAATCTGCTCCGGATCCACCTTAGGGTCGTGGATGGCGAGCTGAACGCCCTCTTCCAGCAGGTCTTTGGCAATACGGATGGCCGGGGCTTCGCGAGTGTCGTTGGTGTCGGCCTTGAATGCGAAACCAAACATGGCCAGACGCTTTCCAGTGACGGTGCCGAATAGTTTCTGCACCACAGTGCGAGCAATGCGGTGCTGCTGCCAACTGTTCACCTGCACCACCGATTCCCAGTAATTGGCCACTTCGGGAAGCCCGAAATGCCTGCAGAGGTAGACAAGGTTGAGGATGTCTTTCTGGAAGCAGCTGCCACCGAAACCTGGGCCGGCCTGAAGAAATTTGGAACCAATGCGGCTGTCGCTGCCGATCGCCCGGGCCACCTCACGCACATCAGCGCCAGTGGCTTCACAGAGGGCAGCAACAGAATTGATTGAGCTGATCCTCTGGGCAAGAAATGCATTTGCCGTGAGCTTGGAGAGCTCGCTGCTCCAGAGGTTGGTACGTAGAATGCGCTCCTGAGGAACCCATTGGCCATAGACCGATGCCAAAGCATCGATAGCCTCAGGATCTTCGCCGCCGATCAGCACTCGATCCGGCGATTCAAGATCGGGGATCGCAGTGCCTTCCGCCAGAAACTCAGGATTGGACAGCACTGCGAAGGTGGCCTTTGAGCCATCAGAGGATTGTTCGGCAGCAGAAAGAATGGCCTTCACAGCCTCAGCGGTGCGCACCGGCAGCGTGCTCTTCTCCACAACAATCGTGTGACCCATCGCCGATTTGGCCACCTGACGAGCACAGGCTTCGACCCAGCGCAGATCGCTGGCCTGACCAGCTCCCAATCCCTTGGTTTTTGTGGGTGTGTTGACGGAAATGAAGACCATGTCTGCTGCGGCAATTGCCTCACTGACACCAGTCGAGAAAAACAGGTTGCGGCCGCGGGCACGCCGAACCACATCATCAAGGCCTGGCTCGTATACAGGCAACTTGCTCAGGTCACCATCGTTCCAGGCATCGATGCGAGTTTGATTGATATCAACAACCGTGACCTGTACTTCAGGGCATTGGTCGGCGATGACCGCCATGGTCGGGCCACCCACGTAACCAGCACCGATGCAACAAATAGAGCGAATTGAAGCAACTTGCATTCAATGGAGGGGATAAGCCGTCAAACGCTGGAAGGTTATCGCTGATTCTCATAAGCGAAACGGCCTTAAGTGGTGGTCTGCGGGATGGCCAGAACAGTGGCAAGTCCTAACCAGAGAGAGTTTGAAAGTCAATCAGACACTTCACCCCGCTTCCACTCAGGCACCAACTCCGCCAGCAACGACAGCGCAGCTTCGACATCATGTGAGGCTATAGCTGCCTCAAGCGCATCCAATCGAATCCACAGCAGTTCAGGCGGCAGGGATCGTTCCTGGGCACGGAAAATCAGGGGGTGTTGGGTTGGTTCAGATTCGGCATCGATCAGCAATTCTTCGTAGAGCTTCTCGCCGGGGCGAAGACCGGTGCAAACAATTTCAATTTCGCCGTTGGGATTGCGCACATTGCGAAGTGACAAACCGCTAAGCCGCACCATCTGCTCTGCCAGGGCTTTAATTCGCACCGGTTCGCCCATATCCAGCAAGAAAACATCACCGCCCCTGGCGAGGGTGGAGGCCTGAAGCACCAGTTCGGCTGCCTCAGGGATCGTCATGAAATAGCGGATGATTTCTGGATGGGTGAGTGTGATCGGACCACCAGCTGCAATCTGTTTGCGAAACAGAGGAACCACCGATCCTGATGACCCCAGCACGTTGCCGAAGCGCACCATCGCCATGTTGGTGCGGGGCTGGCCAGCAGCCAAGGCGCTTTGCGACAACTCAACAGCTGAAGCCTGCACTACCAGCTCAGCCAGGCGTTTGCTGGCACCCATCACATTGGTGGGACGCACAGCTTTATCTGTGGAGATCAGCACCAGTTCGCGCACGCCCGCCGCGACGGCGGCCTGGCAGACCACCCGAGTTGACCCGACGTTATTGGCAAGGCCCGCAAGCGGGTTCGCCTCCACCAAAGGCACGTGTTTATAGGCAGCGGCATGAAACACGGTCTGCACGCCATGGACTGCAAAAAGCCTTTTCACCAACGCCGGGTAGGCGGCGCTACCAAGCACTGGCAGCAGCTCCACCGAAGCGGGCAACTGCTGGCGCAGCTCCTGCTCAATCGCATAGAGAGACGGTTCACTGCTCTCAAGCAAGATCAAGACTCTGGGGCACAGCTGCAGAATCTGTCGGCAAAGCTCCGAACCGATCGAACCTCCGGCGCCAGTGACGCACACCACCGCATCGCGGAGACCAGGACCGAGCAGCTCTGGCAGTGGGGGCACCTGATCGCGGCCAAGCAGGTCTTCAATGGCTACGGGCCGGAGCGCATCGATGCGAGCCAGACCGGAGGTGAGGTCATCAACGGAAGGGATTTGCAGCACCGGGATCGCCTGGCGCTGCAAATCAGCCACGATGCGGCGGCGTTCGCTACGCGGCATTGAGGGGATTGCCAGCAACACTTGATCGAGCTGATCCTGGATCTCATTCAGCACCTGGGGCGGCTGGATCGGAATGCCGTTGATCGTGCGCCGCCAGAGAACCGGAGAGTCGTCGAGAAACGTGATGATCTGGTGGTTACCTGCAAGATTCAGCGCTGCAGCGAGCTGTGCTCCTGCCTCACCAGCGCCATAAATAGCGACACGCACCATCTGCTGGTTGTGCGACACCGAGCGGAGCGAAAGGAGAAGATCACGCAAAGCAAAGCGAATTGCACCGGTGAAGCCGGTGAGCAGCAACCAGAGCAGGATCCAGCTGCTGCGAGGCGGCATAGGTAAACGGAGCATCACACCGGTGCATGCCAACAGCAGCATCAGCAATCCGTTGCGGCCGGCAAGGCGGTAGAGAGCACGACTGCCGACATAGCGCGTGAGGCCCTTGTATTGCCCAGTAAATGCATAGAGCGGCAGACCGATCAGGAGCACTGCAGGCAACATCCACAAGCCTGAAGCCTGAAAACTGGGATGGAACGGCTGAGCCAGCCGCAGCCAGAAGCTGAGCCACACCGCCAAAGGAAGTAACAGAGTGTCAATTGATATCAGCAGCAGCCGACGGGCAAGAGGAGGCAACCGAACGGCCTGGCGCAGTGAAAAAAGATTCATCGACAAGCCCGCAACACCACAGACCTCACAGCCTCGACATAGCCAGCCATCTGCTCTGTAGAGATGGTGGGATGCACTAGGAACATCAGGCTGGTCTCGCCCAGCTCACGAGCGACAGGTAGACGCTTAGCTGGAAACAGGCCAGCCTCTTGGAAGCACTTCTCCAAATAAATCTCACTACAACTGCCTGAAAGAGCGGGATAGCCGAGGTCTGTAATCTCGCCAAGGATGCGATCTCGGCTCCAACCTTCGGCCAGCGCGTCTGGCTTCACGAAGGCATAGAACTTGTACCAGGCGTGGTTGATGCCCTCCGGAGGCATGGGTACACGCACGGCGGAGCAATCGGCTAGAGCTTCTGCGAGCAGCAGAGCATTGCGGGTGCGAGCGGCGGTCCACTCAGGCAGGCGTTGGAGCTGGATACGGCCGATAGCGCTCTGCAGTTCGGTGAGGCGAAAGTTGGAGCCAAAGCGCTCATGCAGCCAGCGAAATCCGGGGAGATGTTCGCGGCCGAAGACCGCCTCATGGGTTTTTCCATGGTCTTTGAAGGCCCACATCAGATCCCAGAGATCAGCGCGATTAGTGGTGACGATCCCACCTTCTCCGCCAGTGGAAATAATTTTCTCCTGGCAGAAGCTCCAAGCGGCCACATCACCAAAGCTGCCGACGGATTGGCCGTGGATTCGAGCGCCATGAGCCTGAGCGCAGTCTTCGATCACGGCGATGCCGTGGTCGCGGGCCAGATCGAGGATCGCGGGCATGTCAGCAGGCCAACCGCCAAGGTGCACCACAGAGATGGCCTTGGTAAAAGGAGTGATCAGCGGCGCGATCGTGTCGGCAGTGATGGCTCCGGAGTCGGCATCGACATCGGCGAAGACTGGCTTGGCACCGAGCAACACACCGCTGGAGGCAGTAGCGATGAACGTGCGAGGTGTAGTAATTAGTTCATCACCGGAGCCGAGGTTAACCGCCAGATAGGCCGCAGAAAGGGCCAGGGAACCATTGGCCATAGCAATCGCGCGTGAAGTACCGCACCAAGTTGCGAACTCCTGCTCAAAGTTGCGAGTGACCTGACCTGTCCAGGCGTTCACCTTGCCGGAGGCGAGCACTTGGCTTGCAGCGTCGATCTGATCGGCGTCGAAGTGGGGCCAGGGAGCAAGGGTCACGAGAAAAAAACAAAAGATGACTGCTTATACGGTGGGAAACACCCTGGCTGGAACGCCTACGGCAGTGACGCCATCAGGCAGATCACGCACAACCGCTGCACCGGCCCCCACGGTTACATCGTCGCCGATACAGATCTGCTGAATCACGGAGGCGCCGATACCGATCCAACTACAAGAGCCGACTTGCACCAAACCAGCCAGACGAGCGCCAGGACAAATATGAACACCGTTGGCGAGTTTTACATCGTGTTCAACGCTGCAGCCAGTATTGAGGATGGCGCCAGTTCCAATGGAGGCCTGGGCTTGGACGACGACCTGAGCAAAAGCCACAGAAGCAGGGCCGATCTGAGCAGATGGAGATATCCAGGATGGGATGCATCAACAACACTGGCAGGTTGTAACCGGCGGATTGAAGCTTCTCAATCCAAAACAAGCGGGTGGCCGCATGGCCGATACCCACCAATGCAATATCAAATTGAGAAATAATGGAGGACTGAAGGGCCATAGCCAGAGGACCAATTACGGGCCAACCCAGAACAAATGGCAATGGATAGCGATCATCAAGAAACGAAATGCTGGAAACAACTCCACTCGCCAGGGCTGTTTCAGCTATCACTTTGGCGTGACCACCTGCACCAAGAATTAGGAGCGAGCTCATCGACTCATACCGGAGCCCGTGAATGGAGCCATCGTGGCTTCTCCAACGGCGTTGATGCCCTCTCGTCGCACCACCCTCCATATGGTGAGCACAAGAATATACAAATCGAGCATCAGGTTCTTATTATTCACATACCAAACATCAAGACGAAATTTTTCCTCCCAAGATATGGCATTACGGCCATTGATTTGGGCCCAACCACTAAAACCTGGTTTCAGATCATGGCGGCGGGCTTGCTCGGGGGAATAGAGGGGAAGATATTCCATTAATAACGGCCGCGGCCCGATAAAACTCATCTCTCCTCGCAGTATGTTAATCAGAGATGGCAGCTCATCTATCGAGGTAGCCCGAAGCCAGATACCAAAAGAAGTGAGCCGCTCGCTGTCGGGCAGGAGGAGACCACTGACGCCGCGGGCGCTAGTCATAGTGCGGAACTTGATTAGCCTAAAAGGGCGGCCTTGGAAACCAGGACGCTCCTGCCGAAAAAGAATTGGAGCGCCTAAATGCCATCGCACCAAAAGCGCAACCACTAAGAGCAAAGGCGAAAGCAGCGCGAGCGAAAGAAGTGCAACGAGTCGGTCAACAAGGCTCTTCACAAGAAGATAATTACAATTCATTTGCAAATTAAACCAAACAAAAGAATGCAAATTTTAACCGCTCCCAATCAAAGTCTACTACGCCCAATTGCCCGATCCGAAAACAATCACACACAAAGGATTTTTCGAGCAGATTATCGAAGAATCCCAAGAAGAAGACCAATCAAGCAATTCAAATTCATACTTTACAAAATCAAGGAAAATCTCTGGCCTTCAAGCAAACCAAAGCAGTAGCAGTGGCAGTGGCAGTGGCAGTGGCACCATCACGCTGTAAGCCGGCGATAGCGGCCAACCAAAATAGAAAAAATCAAGGAAGCGATAGCGCCCAGGTGCGTACACCATCAGATTGGTTTGGTAACCAATTGGCGAGAGAAAGCTCTGGCTGGCAGCAAACACCACAGCGGTGGCAAACAACATCGGCGGCTGCCCCAAGCCAGCAGCCACGGCAGAGGCGATCGGTAAAACAAGAGCCACGGCGGCCGCATTGCTGAGCAGTTCGGTTGCCACCAGGGTGATCGCATAGATCACCAGCAAAGACACGTAAGCGGAACTGTGCTGCAACAGCATCAGCAAGCTTGAGGCCGCCTGATCCGCCAGCCCCGTTTTCTGCAAAGCCACGCTGAAGCTCTACAGGCCACCTAACACTGGCAGAAGCTCCAAGCGGCCACATCACCGAAGCTGCCGACGGATTGGCCGTGGATTCGAGCGCCATGAGCCTGAGCGCAGTCTTCGATCACGGCGATGCCGTGGTCGCGGGCCAGATCGAGGATCGCGGGCATGTCAGCAGGCCAACCGCCAAGGTGCACCACAGAGATGGCCTTGGTAAAAGGAGTGATCAGCGGCGCGATCGTGTCGGCAGTGATGGCTCCGGAGTCGGCATCGACATCGGCGAAGACTGGCTTGGCACCGAGCAACACACCGCTGGAGGCAGTAGCGATGAACGTGCGAGGTGTAGTAATTAGTTCATCACCGGAGCCGAGGTTAACCGCCAGATAGGCCGCAGAAAGGGCCAGGGAACCATTGGCCATAGCAATCGCGCGTGAAGTACCGCACCAAGTTGCGAACTCCTGCTCAAAGTTGCGAGTGACCTGACCTGTCCAGGCGTTCACCTTGCCGGAGGCGAGCACTTGGCTTGCAGCGTCGATCTGATCGGCGTCGAAGTGGGGCCAGGGAGCAAGGGTCACGAGAAAAAAACAAAAGATGACTGCTTATACGGTGGGAAACACCCTGGCTGGAACGCCTACGGCAGTGACGCCATCAGGCAGATCACGCACAACCGCTGCACCGGCCCCCACGGTTACATCGTCGCCGATACAGATCTGCTGAATCACGGAGGCGCCGATACCGATCCAACTGCGATTACCCACCTGAACCTCGCCAGCCAGGTGAGCACCGGGGCACACATGGACGCCATTGCCAAGCTGGGCGTCGTGATCCAAGGAGCAACTGGTATTGAGGATGGCACCACTGCCGATGATGGCCTGGGCCTGAATGCATGCCTGAGCGAACACCACTGAGCCAACGCCAAGCTGAGCCGAAGGAGACACACAAGCAGTAGGATGAACTAATGCGGGAACCTCGTAGCCAGCAGTAGCAAGGCTAGGCAACCACTGCACTCGCAAGGCGGCATTACCGATGGCCACAATCGCAGCTGAAAATTGCTGGCGAATGTGGGGATCGAGGGCAGCAGATAAGGGGCCGATCACGGGACAGCCGAGTTGATCGGGCAGCTGACCAGGGCCGCAGCAGCGATCATCGAGAAAGGAAATCCGGTTGAAACGACCTGTGGCCAGGGCCGTTTCTGCGATGACCCGGCCGTGACCACCAGCGCCGAGGAGAAGCAAATCCGACATCACCAGGCTTCAAGGATAGATATAGATCCTATGAACAGCGACATAGTGGATTCACTCGTGACGTTTTAAGATTGTTTTCGCCTGTGTGACGAAAGGACATAATCAGAGATCTTAGCTCTATAAAAACAATATCACTTAGCGAGAAATCAACATCAAGAAAAGCATTCTAGAAATTGAACTTATAGCAGGCACTGAAGCAAGCCCAAATATCTTACAAGCGCTTACTCTAGGAATTTTAAAAAAATTGCAGTCTTGTATTCTTTTAAGAATATGGACCGATCAAACAAACTCTAACAAACAAAATGATTGCTAGACAATGCATTTTAGCAACAAATCAAGCCTCTCAACAGAGATCCAACGGGCGATCAACAATATTTCACGACGAAACCGCTACTAAGCAACCACGCTGCGCGGAAAACGACAAGAAGAAATCACAAGGCTCACACTAGAAGCTAAAAAGAATTACAGCGGCGAGCACATACACAAATAGAGCTGGCATTCAGCGAGACAAACACGAATGCTATTTTAGAATTTGCAAAATGCGATTGAATTCTATCAAGACGGCGCATAAATCACAAATGTTAAGCTTCGCGCGGAACTAGGCAAGCAAAAAGCGATGCCCTCGATGGTCGAATCATTTAGACAAAAAACAGCCGAGCAAGGTACAATTAGTACTAAGAGAAAGCAGCCATAACACAATCAAAAGGACACAAAAGAATTCAAGAGCATATATTTATGCGCCAATTACTTCAAGTAACTGAGAATTTACTTTGTGGACGTCATAATACTCCTTTGCTAGAGCCAAACTGGCATAAGACATGCTCTGTACCTCTGATTCAGGTGCTTCAAGCATCTGAATCATGGCACCCGCCAAAGCATAGGCGTTCCGAGGTGGAACCAACAGCCCGTTGATCCCATGATCGACCGTTTCACGGCAACCGGGAACATCAGTTGTTATAACAGGGCGGCCAGTCGCCAAAGCCTCAAGAACAGATCGAGGCGTGCCCTCGCGAAAGGACGGGAGCACATAGAAACGACAAGAAGCTAAAAGCGGCTGAACATTCTCAACATCACCCAAGTAATCAAGAACACCAGACTCAGACCAGGAATCAACCTCATCAGCAGTCACACCCGATGGGTTTGGGTCAAAAGCGCCTGCAAGCTGAAACAAAGCAGCAGGGAAACGAGCTTTAACAATCTTTGCAGCCTTAACGTAATCTCTAACCCCTTTGTCGACTAAAAGACGCGCCAACATGAGGAAGCCGGGTTTGGAGGGTAATGGGACAGGGGGAAACATATCCATATCAACGCCTGAGCCGTACACGCGAACACTGTCCAATTGCTTTGCAATTAATCTGCGATCACGAAAAAAACGCTCGTCATCAGGATTTTGAAAAATCACAATTTTTGCTGACTTCAGTGACTTACGATAAAGCTTCTGAACCAAAGCCCGAATCAAACGCCTTTTAAATTCGTTGCCCTCAGTAAATACATAGCCAAGACCTGTTATCGTGGGGACAAATGAGATATTACCAATAGAATTACATGCAAATCCACCATAAATCACAGGTTTTATTGTATATGAAATAAGCATATCTGGAAGATAATTTCGAAGTAGCTTTTTTAGCTCGAGAAAGGCAAGGTAATCGCAAAAAGGATTGATACCTCCTCTCGCAAACGGCACCACCTCGAAACGAATACCTTGCCGTGCAAGGACCTTACGAGCATAATCTGTACCATTATCTGCAGGAGCAGCTGCTATAACTTCATGACCGAGATTGCGTAGTGCGGTGAGGAGAGGCCCCCGAAAATTAACTAGAGATCGTGAAAAGCCAGCTAAAACAAAGATTTTCATTTGTATAAATAAAGATCAAGAAAATTAATTCGCAATCGATCAATGACGATAAATACAGGAACTACATAAATCGATGAAAATGGAACATGCAGCCAACATATTCGAGAAGTACGAGAATGATGAAGCTTACATAGATAGCATTGAGAAAAAACTATAAATCGCTCAGGTTCAAGCGTTCTAATCTGAACACATAAAATTGCAGCAAATGGGAAAGCGCATGGAGGCCTGCTTCACAGGTGGGGAGAGCCTGAAAATAAGTGTTTCCTTGGCTAAGAGAAAGCAATTAAAATTAAAGCTCATTAGCAGGATAGCAGAAAGTCTAAATTATTAACGATACATGAGAATATAATACCCACAGGCTGCGGAAGAGAGCACAACCTATCAATCCACAAAATCGTTAATTGAGGCACTGTGCCACTAGTTCTGCCAAAGCTGCATAAGGTAATTGCCGAATGTTTCTACAGTATGAAATCTTTGCAAGCAATCTGCTGACGCATGTAATTGTTCGTCACTAATCTTAAGGTTGCCCATTATCACGTCAAGAAGAGCCTTGTAAACATCATCAAGAGAGGGGCTAACAAGAATAGAGGACTCAGGTTGTAGAAGCTTGTAAGTAAGCCCTACGTTTGTAGCAATAATGATATTATGGCAAGAAATAGCCTCCATCAAGGATTGAGAAGGGTAATTCTCATACTGCTGCAATGAAAGAAAAACTCTGGATGTAGGGAGGATTGTCCTCAAGTCTGCACATTTGGAAAACGTAAAATTATGAAGAGAGAGAGAAGAAACTAATGAATTAACTTCTCCAGAAAGAGAACCATTACCATAAATACTAAATCTCCAATGCTTCAATATACTCGAAGGGCATAATCGCTGAACCTGTGCTACTGCTAAAACGAAAAGCAATGGATTTTTTGATACTTCCATTCTTCCAGCAAACACGACATGGTTTTCTTTTTTCCCAGGACGAAAGAGGCTATAGTCAGTAAAAGAACAAGGTGTTATAGTTACAGGACATTGAACATTTGTTTTTTTTAACTCGTACAGAGAGTCAATATGGTCTGCACATTGAAGATATAGTGAGAATAAAAGACGGTTTTCTACCGGAGATGGCAAACCATAAGCCAAAGGATAATTAGCAACTGTATTGATAACGCGGGGACGATTGAATCCAAGGCGTTTAAATAGATAAAGAAATATATAGTAAGGGAGGAGAGATTTTTGAATTAAAACATTATGGACAACATCAAATTGGCGTAGAAAGAGGGTCCTGAAAATCAAAGACGCATTAAAATGCAAAATACATAATATACCCCTGCCTGGAATTTTAATCACTTCCTGAGAAGCATCAAGCAAATCATACGAACGGAATGAGGAGAAAAGGTTTGAAGGAACGAAGAGTATTGTAGATATTTTCCTGCTACCAAGATATTGAATTACCCTTGCAAATCTCCTCTCAGCTCCACCACCTGCCTTTATAGAATGGCAGTATATAACAACGAGTACTTTAGTGATTGGAACTGAAATCATAAAAAATAAAAAATAAAGTCCAATGGCGCCAACGGAATAAAAAGATCTAACCGATGGCATAAATCAGCATTTTTGAAGAACGACTGTATAATGAACAAAAAGCGGAAGCAAATACTCAGGAATATACCTCTCAAAAGAATAAAACCAATCAGCAAACTTTTTGTTTGGGGAAATACGGAAGTACTCCTTAAAAATAAGCTTAAATCCGTGTTTCTCAAAAAGCCTGATGAGCTTAAAAGGGCGAGTTATTCTTTCATTTCCATACAAGTGTTCTTTACCGTTATCATCTAAAAAAGTCTTTACAAGTTCAAATCCTCGCTCTCTAAATAATATATATTGCAAAAATGGATTCCAACCATTGGATTCGCAAATAACACAAAATCCATCGTCAGAAAGTAGATTGTATATAACGCCAGGCAACTCTTCTCGTGGCTCAATATGATGGAAAGCTTGTTCCATCCATATAATATCAACACGCTTTTGACTACAGGAAGCGCTGGCGTATTCAAATATATCTACATTTTCAAAAGTCGCATCTAGGTTTATGCCAAAACTATGTTCTAACATGTTCTTCCTGTATCTAGCAGTTTCTAGACGATCCTCTCTTAGATCAATGCCTTTAACTACAGCCCCTGATAATGCAAACCAAAGAGTTTCAGTACCGCACCCACACCCAACTTCCAAAATAGATGGAGATGTCTTAAATTTATTGATTAAAGAACAAACCTGTTCAGTTTGCTTGTTAAACTGAAACGAGATAGCATTACCAAAGTAGTCCATATAGGATGCATAATAGCTTCTAAAAGTCAATCCTTCCGGGGAAGCGTCGTCACGAAAGAGATCTATGGAATACTTAATAAATGAAGCAATGTCTTTAAAGATCATTCTGGAAGAACTCCTAACCATATGCAAGCAATTATAGGACACAACGACTCTAAGCTTTGAGTAAATTGATGCGGCTTATATCGGATTGATAGGGCAAGCAACTACCAGTGAATTGCAAAAGAATAGCTCCTTAAACATATCAGTTGAAGCATGATTTATTATATAAATATATACGCCTTTAGAGTGGATGCAGCAAAAGAACAAGCATGAAATCTACTCTAGAAAAAACATAACCAGCCAGAGAAATTGGTGATTTCAACTATGTCGCACTTATGAAAAGTCAAAAGGGAACGGAAACAAAAAGCACACTATAAAATATGAGGTAAAGGGATAAAATGCAAAGTCATATAATATACGGGAAAAGCAATTTAATCCAATTAAATTACATCTGAATCCAACGCAGATCTGATCAAACTTTAATGCCAAGTGTCTCGAAAACTTTCTATCTAGGAATATCGAGTAAATCAGATGTCCTATGCAGCCAAATTGACAGAGAGGAGTAAATTCTCGATATTTTCATAAATTTAATATCAAAGCCAACAAGACTGTGATTTCATGGTTTAATATCCTCTCATTTGATAGCTTGTCAAGTGAAGCATGGCAGCAAAAATATCAAGCCTTCAACTCAGTCAAATTTTCACTTGCTAGAATAAATCGTCCACAACTATAGCACTAAGTATAAACTAGAAAAACAAGTATTGGCTAGATCCAAAGACAACACCTGATATACAAGTAGTTGACCAATTTTCAAATGTGGTATTTCTCCTACAGGCAATACACAATGATTCAGGTAAGACATGATGGGGCGCAAAATCCTAAACAATAAATTATGCCATCTAAGAAAAAGGTCAAGCATTAGTGCAAATCGAACACGGCTTATAGCTCAAATCGAAACTATTTTCTTAGTTAAGTTATTTGCAAAGTGAGCAAAATATCTGAGGATAAGAATGACTATAGCTCACTAATTGCACTAAAAAACTTCAACTATACAAGAAATATGGGGATTGAGAACCGAGCAAAAAGTCTTTTGAAAGATCAGAAGGTTCTAGAACCACGGAGATTCTTAAGTCTGAAAAACTGAGAATTTAAAAAGAGAAAAAATATAATACCATGCCCGCCAACCAAAAAGAAACTGTCTAAAAATGACCTTAGAAAGATTGCCAACCACAAACCAAAAGGTATAGAAAAAGATGAAATAGCAAACAGAACAACTTTAACTAATCCTGGGATTCCTTCGTATAATAGCATATATAAAAAACTATTATGTGGGTTGAAAGGGTAAAGCAATGGGCCCAAATTAGACAAATTATAAAAAATCATTTCCGGATCAAAGGTTATGATTTCTTGCCACCAAAGGAATCTCACCTCTTCATAATCGGTATGAAACTTTGGATTGCTATAGATTATAAAAACAAGAGAGAAGAGCAGTGTGATAACAACCATAAACTTAAAAATTTTGGAAGCACTAATACCCCAAACTTTATTTTTTAACCAAAGAAAATTCTCATTACTTATAAGCGACAAAAGCAAAAATACGGATGACCTATTAGAACCTATGCCGCCTGGATTACTAATAAGTGCAGCTGAGACACATAAAAGAACTGTAAGCTGATTGGCTTTTCCAATGAAGATAAAATTCAGGATAATAAGATATAAATAGAGTTGCGAAAGCAGATTGACCACGTGCAAGCCAAATTGATAGTACGCAATCCAGGCACCTACCAATATCGAGAAAACCACCAAAATGTCTATTTTTTGATAATAATTGCTATGCAGATTCAATCTAGTCAATGACAAAGGAAGAAACAAAAAACCAACAAATGGAATAAAAGATATGGCGGGACCCAACACACCACCATCAAGTAAGGAGGAAAACAAGCCAACGATGAATATTAATTTCCCAAATCCACCAAGCAATTTATATTGTGAAACAAAAAGAAAGCCGCCCAAAACCAACAGAAGAATTATTGAATTAACAATTATAGAGTCAATTAAAGGCAGCAATATAACTTGAGCACTCAGTGATAAGCCAAAAAGAGTATAAGCAATTTTAGATCGTACAAAATTCACGGAATCTACCAGACATACAACACTTTAAAGGGGTAGAACTTTTATTGAGATCTCTTGAGGCCACACAGCTTTTAATTGAAATCACAGGATGAAAGTACTTTGACACAACATATGACTAAGAGCGACTCATCGTTGCCAAAAGAAAAAAGAATAAACAATCAGCTTTAAACTTAAAATTTTAATCTAGATGAAAGAACAAAATCATCAAAAAGCTACTTAACAAAAGTTCATCTATAAATTGGATCAGATTATTCATAGACTGGAGATAATTAACAGCATTGCTAATCAAGTATATTGTAGCAGGGATGTCAGAAGCTAATATCCGAATGAACGTCGAACAATATTAAACATTTTTTTTGCTAAAATAAAATATTTCTTTTCGCTAGGATAAGCATCGTGCATTACTTCTGGCCTATCAATATAATTAGTAAGATCAATACGACTCCAACCCATTTTTTTCAGGAAATACGAAATATCGTTGTCTAGATCTTGTTGAGATGGATAAGGAATACCCTCCAATGCTTTCAAAGCATCAGCCCGAGACATTTGTCCTGAAGCGACAACCGTCCCTAGGTGCAACAAACGCTTGTCAACACCAAATTTCTCGGGAAGGAGATAGCCTTGATAGAACCGCGTAAAAATTGATTCATAATGTTTAAATGGATAACGTTTATAACCATAATGAGTTTCTAACGCATCTAAAGCATCAAACTTATTGAAAGGCAAATAATCTAAAAAAGATATCCACTTAATACCGCGAATAAAGCTATCTACAACAAGGTCAACTGTAGAGTAAAGTGGAAAAGACTTGATTCGAATACCCGCAAAAGTTTTAGCTAATGCCCTGATATTTCGCGCATCACGCTTGTACCAATTCCAACCTTGTGGCATACGCATACCTTCTGTAATCTGATTGCTCCCAGACATAATGTACTTTATGCCATATTTACGCGCCTGCTGATAACATACGGCAAGCATAGCATTATCATATAGCAACTCAACATCTATAACATCAGCATCAAAGAAGGATTGCATTAACCCGCGATATTCATGCCAATTAATCACATGGGTGTAAAGGTCAACGGAAAAGCTTTTAACTAAATTAGCGATGTTATTCTGTGCAAGTTCAGAGTTCCAACCGTTATCCATGTGAACAGCAAGCGGGCGCAAACCAAGTCGTTTAACCTCGACAAGCGTCCAGGAGCTATCAACTCCACCTGACACTCCAACAATACAATCGTACGTTTTTCTTTTTCCATCCTTTTTAACTTGGTTTACAAGCCTCTCTAGGCGTCTTCTCTTTTTATCCGGAGCTTCGTCAATAATATGACTCGAACGTTCAAGGAATTCAGAGCAGAAATTGCAAGTACCGTTGCTATCAAATACAATTTCAGAAGCCGAAGTGTCCATCAAACAACGCGTGCATTGCTGATAAGGCCTATTGTTTTTATATGCAGTCATAATTCATATACTAGATGGATTGAAGAGATATTCTAATTCATCATAACTAGGATAAGTAATTAATACCGCTCGATGCTTTCCATAATATACGAAAAAAGCCCCCGCTGCAACAGCGCTGGCACCAGCGTCTACGCAAGCCTTGATGTCTGCCAGGCTAGATACACCGCCAAGACAAATTAAAGGAACTCCAATCGCAGAACTAGCCTGCTTGATCAATGACAAGTCAGGCCCAGCAAGCGTACCGTCTTTGTCAACTGCATTAAGCACCACTTCTCCTGCACCAGCCAGAACAAGCCTCTGCATCTCCTCCAACCAATCGACATCAATCAACTTGCCGGATGATGATTGATAAAGCTTGGGATTACCTCGCCAATTTTTTTTTATATCTAAAGATACCATGATACTTTGACTCCCAAACTGACTGACAAGTTCTCTAATAAAGGCAGAATTAGATAGAATTGATGATTGCAAACATATTTTTTCTACGCCCAAAGAAAAAATTCTTCTCGCTTGATCTATATTTCTAATCCCTCCACCATAAGATAACGGCATGAAGCACTCAGCAGCAAATTGCTCAATTAAGTCATAGTCTGGTTCACGTTCTTTCTTACTCGCCACAATATCAAATATAGCCAACTCATCTACTTCTTTATCGTTAAAAATACGAATAACATTGATAGGATCTCCAACATATTCAGGGTTTTTGAAACGAATTGTTTTAACCAAACTTCCTTCACTTAGTAGTAAGGACGGTATCACACGATGCTTAAGCATAAATCACAGATTGATATATCGGTGCATGAGTTCCATACCAAAACGATGACTTTTTTCAGGATGAAACTGCACACCATAAATTCTTTTTTTCTGGAAAGCTGCACAGAAGCTATCTCCATGATTCGAAGTTCCAATCACGTCTGAAAAATGGTCTGGAACAACCCTATAAGAATGGACGAAATAAAAGCGCTGCTCAATTTCACTCAAAGGTAGCAACAAATTAGGCACTGTCGAATTGACTACATTCCAACCCATGTGGGGTACTTTTAAACATGATCTTGCAGGAAACTGAAACTTTTTGACATCTGCATCGATTAAACCTAGGCCAGGAAGTTGACCTTCTTCGCTTCTTCTACAAAGCATCTGCATTCCGAGACAAATACCGAGTATGTAAATATTTTTACTGTTAACGAGATTTATAATGGTTTGGGTAAACCCTATATCCGTTAGCCGAGTTATTCCTTCGTCAAAATGACCAACACCAGGAAGTAATATTTTTGAATAATCTTGAAGTTGTGAAGGCGTCTGTAATGTAACAGCCTTACCACCCACCTTTTGGATCATCCGCTCGATTGAACCAATGTTCCCCAGGCCAACATCAATTACAGCAATGGATTTGCTAGTAGTCATCAGTTTTTACTAACCTGCCGATCTAAACCACTGTTTGCTAAAATCCATTCAATTGCTTTTTGCCATGATGCCGAGCTAGATGTATTCAGCAAATTAGATTTTAAAGGAACAGCCTCATCAATCCAAGACTTAATATAACTTGTTTCAGCCGAGCTTTTAACTGCATAGCCAGAAGACACTAAGTCTTCAAACAAACCTGCATTAGTATTTCCATCTCGTAAGCTTGGACATAACAATAAAGACTTCAATCCAAAATTAGCGCATTCGTAACTAGCCATCGAAGACATAGATACGCTTCCAGAACATATCCTGGCTAATGATGGCAAAGGCAGCGAAGAAGCGGTCTGCCATTCGCAATTAGAATGAATTGAGCAGAATGCATGAAGTCTTTCTCGGATAGCACTATACTTTTGACCTCGATGTTGGACGGGATGAAGTCGAAAATGCCAAAAAACTTCTTGCATTTCAATTATAACTTGCTCAAGCTTTTTAGGAAACAAGCCATTATCCAAGATTCCTGCGAGATGAGTATATTTACCGTGATCGCCGTCATAACCCCACTGAAGAAGCACGATAATTCTCTTTACGTAAGACTTGGCTATTGGATATATATCGTTCGAAGGAAGTGGCTGGTAAGATGAATTTTTACCGACAAATTTTTTGATAAAAGGATTTGGTATTTCTAGAATTTTGATCCCTCGCTGAGCGATCGGCAGAAAAGTTTCTGTAGACACGGAGTCCATACTCAGAATAGCTTTTGGCAAATGGGAAGTCTTCCGAGAGTTCAAACCCCAAGGAATTACATCATAACCATAACCATGTAAGAGCTCAAGATGTAAAATATCAAGTTTTCTGGCAGCAAGGCATAAGCCCTCTGAGCATCCAATCGTTATTACAACCCTTGCGCGGCAGGATTTAAAAACCTTGCTAAAAAGCAAAGTATCAAGCATCACTTTGTTAAAAAAACAGCTAAGAACAATTACGGCGAAATGCTTTCTATTCAGGGATACTGGGTTAGCCCATGCTTTACTACCTATTAACCTCGAAAAAGGGTGAGCTACAACCGAAGAGACTAAACCAAGTATTTCAAATTCTTCTCTTAAGCTATCAATCAAGGGTGAATACGCTCGCCCATCTAGCTGTAAACCACGATCACTATCATGACAGAAGAACAATACATCACATTTCGAAGGGTATTTGTCTGGGCCAGACAAGACGGCCGCCCAAAAAATATCGATAAACTTTCGGAAAAAGCGTAAAAAAATCATAATATTTTTCGATATCACTATGAATGCAAAAAACTAGTGTGTACAAAAAGTTAAAGAATCTGTCACAAGCCCGTATAATGGTTTCATGGAAGACTGTAAAAAGATTTGATTTGAGAACTTAACCCGTGAAGAAAGGGCATTTAATTGGCATTTCATGGTTAATACTGGATACAGATTGAAGGCTGATTTCACACAGAAAGAGATAAAATTGCTTAAAAATAAATGGTTGAATTAATCAGATATTTTATCAAGAAAATAAACTGCACAAAGGCCTCAGAAATAAAAACTAGATTAGCGTGTGCCACAAAATAAGTAAAACTAGTACGAGTACAGACGACGTAGGTCATTTGAGATGATGCTTTCACCAATCATTCATTGATAAGTAACGTCAAAAAAGCGCTTCTTAAGAAGATTTTCAAGTGATTGACTCTCCAGAATCTTCACAATGGCTGTACTTGCACCACCACTTCCATAGGGGTTACTGACCTTAGGGAGTTTAGCCTGAAAAGAGGATGAAAACAAATGTCTAATAGATTTGGCGATAGATCTATAATCAGCCGGACAATCAATAACACTTTCTGCGCGCAGGCGACCCTTTTGCCGATCACCAATATTAACGGTGCCTTTGCAAAAGCTAGGAACTTCAGCAAGTCCGCTAGATGAGTTGCCGATTACTCCATCCACATGCTTAATGCACGAGAGATACCTCAACTGACCGAGAGAAGTATAGGCACATGCCATTGGGTGCGATAAACAAAACTCCCTGATCTGGTGAACCAAAATGCGGCTATCAGTGTCTGCATTGGGCATAGTAAAAATCAAACCGACATTATTCAGCTCATTTAAAGCTGTTAATAGCTCCTTCATCTGATTACTACTAGTAGTCTTCTCCAAAGTGACAGGATGATATGTAATCAAAAGATTACGCTTTGCCAGCTTAAAGTCAAGTTCTTTCTCCAATTGAGAGCGGCTAAGCAGCTCAAGACGTATTATGTTGTCTATACCTAAGCCACCAACGTTATACACACTCTGAGGCTGTTCACCTAACTGAATCACTCTTTTTCGGTACTCGTCAGCGGCAACAAAGTGAAGATGTGACATCTTGGTGATCGAATGGCGAATCGCATCATCAAAAGCACCTTCAGTAAGCTCACCACCATGGAGATGAGCAATAGGTATACGGGCAATCATGGCAGAAGCCGCAGCGGTGAAGATCTCAAAACGATCGCCAAGCACTAAAAGAAGGTCAGGTTGAAGTTCTGCCAAAACATCTGCGAATCCAACCATGGCCAACCCCATCGACTTTGTTATCCCAACGGGTGTGTCGGAACTAAGCAACATCTCAACTTTGCGGTCAATGAAGAAGCCATCAGCTAAAATATCTTCGATTGTGAGCCCGAACTCCGGGGATAAATGCATCCCAGTCACAATCAGCTGCAATTCGAGCAGCTCAGAGTCTTGAATGCCCTTCATCACCCAGCGCAACAACCCGTATTCAGCACGGGTGCCTGTCACAACGCAGATTTTGCGCGAGGTCGTGCTCATTCGATCAATGCGTCTGCAGCGAAGTCTCGGAGAGCTTTCCGGCCGATCCAGGCATCCCAGTTCATTGGCGAGATACCTGTACCGGGGCGCTTGGCAGTGAGATTTACCTCACTGAACAGCTCACCAGCGCAAATAGGACGAGCCGCCACTAACGACTTACGCACCACCGGCAGGTTGTTCTGCTCACTTGGTGTTGGCCGCTTAATGCCATCACCAAGAGCCCGCTCAATAGTTCGGATGCCACGAACCATGGCAGCAAACTGATCGGGTTCAAGGCTAGCTTTGTGATCAGGGCCGGGGAGTTTGCGATCGAGGGTGAGGTGCTTTTCGATAACGGTCGCGCCCATTGCCACCGCGGCAATCGGCACAGAAATTCCATCTGTATGATCGGAATAACCAACCGCAACTCCAAAAGATTGGGCGATGGTGTTCATCGCTCGCAAGTTAACCTCATCTAGTGGAGCAGGATATTCAGTAGTGCAGTGCAACACGGTGATTCTGCTGCGAGATGTCCCAGCCTGTTCCAGCACCGCAAGTGCAGCTTCAATCTCACCAAGATTGGCCATACCTGTGGAGAGAATCACAGGCTGGCCCTGACTTCCGATGTGGCGCAAATAGGGGAGATTAGTGATTTCACCGGAAGGAACCTTCCAGCGCTTAAGCTTCAGGGATGCCAGCAGCTCAATGCTTGAGATATCAAATGCAGTGGAGAAAAATTCAATATTTTTCTGCTGACAATATTCAATTAACTCTACATGTTGATCAAAGTGGAGTTCGAGGCGCTTCAACATCGCCAGTTGGCCCTCCGAAGAATCCAAAGCCCTCTGTTGGTAAGCCGCTTGTTCTGCATGCTGTGTAGCAAGTTGACTTGCTTGAAAAGTCTGGAACTTCACCACATCGGCTCCAGCATCGCTAGCAGTATCGACAAGCTTCTTGGCGAGCTGTAGATCACCATTGTGATTCACACCTGCTTCAGCAATAATGATGGTCATTTACAAAACCTCCCACCTGCAAAGAGTTTAGCCTCAGAAATCCATTCAACAATACGAATATAAGTATCACCGGTCTTGACTAAAAAACCAACACCATCTTTAGCAAGAAGGGCCCCCGGTATGCACTTATATGCGGGAGCATCGGTGACAAGTTCAGCTTTTACAATATAGACGGTCTTATCTTTTATTTTTGTCTGGGCTAATGGCCCCGGGTGTGATAAAGCCCTGACAAAATTAAAGACCTCTCTTGAGGTCCAATTCCAATCAATTGTTTCATCCCCTGGCTTTCTTTGGCTAAAAATACTCCCGACAGGGTGGACAGAATTTTGAGTTAATCGAGATGCGTTCCCTGACCTAATAAGTTGGATTGCTTCATATAACACTGAAGGACACTCGCGATGTGCCCTGGCAAGAAGAGATCCATAGTCATCATTGCCATCAATAGGGTAAATGCGCTGAAGCACAATATCTCCGGTGTCCACTCCATCATCAATATAATGAACTGTTATACCAAATTCTTTCTCATCATTGATTAGCGCCCAATTAAGAATATTGCGACCTCTATAGAACGGTAGCTTTCCAGCATGGCAGTTTATAGTCCCCAAGGGAGGGAAAGAGTAAAGCCGCGCTCTAAGAATTTGATCAAAAGACATTGAAACGAACAAATCACACTTATGATCAGCTATCAAATCCAAAAAACTATCAGAATTTACATTCTCGGATATATAGAATTGAACCCCGAGGTCATCCGCTTTTTTCTTAAGATATTGATCAGGATTTGAAAACCTAGCGCAAATAAAAGCAACCTCCAAACCTGTATCCAAAGCAATTAAATCAAGAGCTCGATGGGACCATGGGCCATCGGCAAAATACCCTATTTTCAAATGTGATAAACCCATGTTTGGCAAATAATACGTGAAAGCTTGAATTAAATTTTTGCAAGGAAGGTATAGAACAGGAGGTTAATCAGAATTCGATCATCACCTCCAATCAGGAGAAATGGCTACATTCCTCCCATCCCTCCACGAGCTGAGGACTACTAGGCAGATTAAGCAAACGCGACGCTTGATTCTCGGCCACACCGAGCGATCCTGCAGGGCAAGCCATATACATCGGAAGCTGGTGTAATGGTGTCCATACTGGGCGAAGCAATAAACCGATCGAGTGTGCGCGTTCCAGCAGCTGCAGCCGCGCAGCTTGAGCGACGAGGGGATCCTCTGCAGTGAAGCGCAAGCTCACCAACCAGTGATTACTTCGGCAATCAGTAGGTTCCCCTACAAGCTCAACGCCGTCCAGCTCAGCAAAGACCTCTGCATAGCGTTGGACTACAAGGAGTTTAGCATCAAGACGACGATCCAAATCCTCTAGCTGGGCAACACCAAGGGCGGCATTGAGGTTGGGAAGGCGGTCGTTCCAGCCAACGGCATCGTGCACAAACTCCCAAGGGTGAGGATGCTTGGCGGTAGTCGACAAGTGCCGTGCCCGCTTAGCTAGGGCAGAATCATTAGTGAGCAGGGCACCGCCGCCACCAGTCGTAATCAGCTTATTGCCGTTAAAGCTGAGTGTGCCCACTGACCCAAACAGGCCGCAATGGGTCGCTCCTCGCCAGCTGGCGAGTGCTTCAGCAGCATCTTCAACCAGGGGAAATCCCCAAGTATCAGCCAACGTCCGCAGCTGATCCACCTCGGCTGGATGGCCAAAAACATGCACTGGCAGTGCCGCAGCGATACGCCGGCCTGTTTCTCTGTTGACCAGGGTGTCTTCGCGTCGATCAGCAATGGCCTCCAGGCGTGCAGCCAAGGCAGCGGGGCAAAGGCCTAGCGAATTGGGCTCCACATCAACGAAATGAGGCACCGCTCCAAGGTGAGCGACGGCATTGGCCGTGGCCACAAAGCTCAGCGGCGGCAACAGCACCTCATCGCCAGGGCCCACCCCCACCAGATGCAGGGCCAGCCGGAGGGCGATAGTGCCGTTACTCACTACCACCGCATGTCTAGCGCCGGTAATACTGCACAACTCCTGCTCAAAGCGACTCACCCAGCTGCCTGCCGTGCTCACCCAACCGCTATCAAGGCAGTCCTTCACATAGGCCCAGGCCTGAGTGCCACCAAAATCAGGCTCATGCAAGCTAATCGGATGCTCCTTAGAGCAGGAACCCACCACTTGCTGAATTCCCTGCAGTACAGACTCCACATTGGGGTTTGCAGCAGCTTTCACATCTCAGACCGCATAAGTACCAGGTCGATAGCGTGACAGGTTGTCAGGATCACTGAACCAATCAGCGGTTTGGGCCAGCCCGCGACGGAAGCCCTCAAGACCGCCATAGGCAGGCTGCCATCCGGTGAGCTGGCGCAGGCGGGTGTTGTCGCCAAACAAACGATTCACCTCGGAAGCCTCAGGCCGCATTCTCTGTTCATCCGTAACGATCTCCAGCTCAACATTCATCACCTCAGCGATGAGAGCAACCGTATCCCCGATCGAAATCTCAAAATTGCTGGCTGCATTCACAACCTGACCTAGCGCAGCATCACAACCAGCGATGCTCTCGAAGGCAGCACAGGTATCAGCAACAAAGTTGAAATCACGAGTTGGTGACAGTGCCCCCAAACGAATCTGACGTTGGCCTGCAGCGACCTGAGTGATAATCGTAGGGATCACGGCGCGGGCACTCTGGCGAGGACCGTAGGTGTTGAATGGCCTCAAGACTGAAACAGGCGTTTCAAAGCTGCGCCAGTAGCTCAGTGCAATTTGATCTGCACCGATCTTGCTGGCGGCATAGGGCGACTGACCCACCTGGGGATGATCTTCCGTAATAGGCACAAACTGGGCAGTGCCGTAAGTCTCTGAAGTGGAGGTGTGAACCACGCGGCTTACCCCAAGGTCACGGGCAGCTTGTACAACATTCAACGTACCGTGAATGTTGGTATCCACGTAGCTAGATGGAGCCACATAGCTGTAGGGGATGGCAATCAAGGCCGCCAAGTGAAAAACCTGATCACAGCCTCGCATCGCTTCCCTTACACAGAGGGGATCGCGAATATCACCCAACACCACTTCCAGCTCAGCCTTGGTGGATTCCGGGAGAGTATCGAGCCAACCCCAACTAGCATTGGAGTTATAGAGACAAAATGCACATACCCGATGGCCAGCTTCCACCAACGCTTCAACGAGGTGGGAGCCAATAAAACCATCCGCACCGGTGACCAGAACTTTACTCATCATTGTGTGTATCTCAACCTGTTTGTTGCATCAGAAATTCACCCCATTGCCAATCAAGCAGAGTGTCGATATCAACAGAATGCTCTGGTGACATCACATAACCCAAAGTTTGTTTATTAAGAAAGCTGCTCTCACGCTCCAAGAAACAACGAGATGCCAGATAAAGAGCGCCATTAAGCTCATACGCATGTGGAAGCTGTTGGCGGCAGGCAACATTCGAGCGATAAAGCAAAGGCTGCAATACTTTGTCTGGCGACATGCTAAACATCCATGCTGGGTGCTTGCTAGAAAGCGACACTGACACAACCGAATCGTTTCCAGCTTGCCGATATAGGGCTACTATCTTCTCAACATCCTCCACTCGTCGTAGCGGAGAAGTGGGTTGCAAAAGCAAAAGATCACTAACGTCTGGCAGCTGCTCAAGAACATGCAGCACAGGAGCGATTCCGGACGCAGTATCGGTGGCCAATTCTAGGGGCCTGAGAAAAGGTACCTCAGCCCCGCCTGCGAGTGCGATCTCGGCAATCTCATGATCGTCGGTGCTCACCACCACTCTATCCACGCTCGGTGCTGCTAATGCCACATCAATTGACCATTGCAGCAGAGGTTTGCCATAAAAAGGTCGAATGTTTTTCCGGGGGATCCCCTTAGAGCCTCCCCGGGCAGGGATCAAGGCAACAAGGCTCATGGCTCCTCCTGAACACACCACTCACGGTGGGCTTGCTGCAGAGTTTCTGGCCGGCCTACATCTAGCCAATATTCATGGATTGGACATACAGCCACCCGATGACCAACCTCTTGAGCAGCTTTCAACAGGCTAGGCATGTCGGTGAATTGATTTGGAGGTAGAAGAGTCAGCAGTTGTGGATCAATCACATAAACCCCGGCGTTTACCTGATGCCTATATGTTGGCTTCTCCTCGAAGCCGGCGAGTTCAATACCTTTGGTTTGCACCACACCAAAAGGAACTGTGAGCTCTTGTTCGCGAACACAAAGAGAAGCCTGAGCTCGATGTTCGGTGTGGAAGTTCAGCAGATGGCTGAAGTCAAGGCGCGTCAGCACATCCCCATTGAGCACCAAGAATGGCTTCGTAAGCGAAACAGGAAGCAACTGCAGTGAACCGGCAGTACCTAGTGGTTCATTTTCGATCAAATAGCGAATCGAAACTCCCCAGCGAGCTCCATCAGCAAAATGCTCGATGATTTGCTCCTTAAGGTAATTCACCGAAAAATAAAAATCAGAGAAACCGTCTGCGATACATTTCTCGAGCAAAATTTCAAGCATAGGACGACCTCCAACTGGGATCATCGGCTTGGGGCAATTTTCTGTATAGGGCCGCAAACGAGTTCCTTTCCCACCGGCCATGATCACGACGGAGTTGTCGAGTTTCTGGGGATTCAGAAGCTCCTGCAACAACAGTAATTCGACAACCAACCCATCTTCATCAAGCACAGGGATCTGCCCCAAAACCTCCCGACGCATCATTTCAAGTATTACACCCTGATTGTCGCTGCTACGCACGAAGCGAAACTTGTGATTCATCAACTGGTGAACAGGCGAGTCAAGACTTGCGCCATGCAACAAACCACGACGGATATCTCCATCTGTAAGCGTGCCGAGCAAACGCTGATCATCATCTACGACCAAGGCAATTTGAGCAGCTCCTTGATCAATAACTTTCATAGCATCCTGAATTGATAGATCGGGAGCTACGAAAAAATCTACAATCTCGGTAGTCACAGTTAATTCATTCCAAAAGCATGTCTGCCGGAGAAATCAATTCTCTGCATGTCATCGCCAGTAATCTCAAGCCATCCAATCCACTACGCTCTGGGTGAAACTGAAATCCGGCTATTGAGCCATTCCGAACTGCAGCCACAAAGGGGTGATGACCATAGTTGCAGTGGAACATCACCGAAGCTGGATCAACTTCGGTAGCCACAAAACTATGCACAAAGTATTGATAAATGACCTCAAAAGAATTATCGAAAAGACTAGCAGAGCCTTCAATCAATCTGTTCCAGCCCATATGGGGCAAAATTATTGATTGTCCATCAACATCAAAAGCTGGAAGCGATTTTACTTGACCCTGGAGAACACCAAGCCCATAACTCTCACCAAATTCATCACTGGATTCAAACAACATCTGCATTCCTAAACAAATACCAAGCAAAGGTTTTTTTGAAGCCACCCACTCTTGGCATAACCAGGTATCCAAACAACGACTTCGCAAAGAAGACATTCCCTTAGGAAAAGCCCCAACCCCAGGCAAAGCCAATAGATCACAAGAGCTCAACTGGTTGGTTTGATCGCTTAGAACGATCTCAGCGCCAAGACATTGCAAAGCGTTGACAAGGCTCTGCTGATTACCCATTCCATAATCAATTACACCAATGCATAATTCTGCTAAAGAATAATCTTCTTTCAACTCATCAAGCCTCGAAGAGGTAGAGACTCCATGAGCAACATGACGAAGAGGAATTTTTGACACTGAACCTGTTAATTTATACTTGACGGTCTCAAGATTCAGTCGACGTTGATGAAGCGCCGCGCCCAAGCTCACAGCTGAAACCTGGGGGTGCTGCAAAACCGTATTTAGTTGATCGACTTCAGCAAAACCACCCCCAACAACCAACGGAACGCGAGCAATAGAGGAAGCTACTGCTATCAAATCCTCATCAGGTCCAGAACAGGTGCCGTCCTGATCCACAGAGGTAAGCAAGATCTCACCAGCACCGAGTTGGTTGAGTTGTTTAATCCAATCAGCAACATCTCGGCCTGTCCGTTCACGGCCAGCTTCTTTCATTGCAACCCAAGCCCCATCGGCCGTACGCCTGGCCTGAATTGACGCAACCACGCACTGTCTGCCGAATGCCTCAGCCAAATTTGTAATCAACTCTGGACTTTCAAGAGCAGCTGTGTTTACAGCGATTTTATCCGCACCGGCAGCCAGAAGATCCGCAGCATCTTTAACTGATCGCACACCACCACCAGCAGTGATTGGGATAAAAACTTCGCGACTAGTGCGACGGAGCAAGTCAGAGAGACTGTTGCGACCGAATAGACTGGCAACAGCATCGACGTACAGCAACTCATCAGCTCCACTATTAGCGTATAGAGTTGCAGCGTCACAGGGATCACCAACGACTCTCAATCCTTCGAAGCGCACGCCCTTGATCAGGCGACTACCCTTGATATCGAGTCGAGCAATTAAACGCTTGCAAAGTGTCATATTATAAGCCTATTTATTACCCTGCCATGAAGCAGCAGAAAACTCTTGCCTAGTATGCTCTTCATCAAAAATTCGACTTCGAAGCTGCCATCCAGATTCATCAGAAAACTGCCAAAGGTGTGGAGAGCGAAAACGATCGGATAGGAGATCGTAATAAGCACGATCAAAAATTGGCTGCTCAAAAGCCTTAGAAGCTACTGGAAAATGACTAGCAGGAAGACTCAAGTATTCAAAAATCTCATTAGCCCACCGCTGAGGAAATTCGCCGTCATATTTACGGACAAGAGCAATTCCTTCTTCACGGGTAATGTCTCGGGAACGTACTTCTTGAGCAGCATCATAAGTAGCTCTTCCAATTCCAAATTTAATCCAGGTCGTATGATAATGAAAATCGTCAATCCGATCATCAATAGAATTATAGGTACTATAAGTTCCGGCAGTTCTTTCTGGTGCGCATTGGAAACCACCATGCTCAACTGCATAGTAATATGCATTTTGCGGATGCCACTTTTCGTAATACCCAAGATAGTGGACTTCAATATTTTTTTCCTCGATCTGTTGGGGATTGATTGGCATATACGGCTCCCAATCGATTTTTTCTAACCCCAATTCTCGAAGGGTAGCAAGCGAAGCTCCACCCAAAAAGATTTCGTCTTGGCTCGATGAGGTGAAGTAATCCCAACTGCGTTTCGCAGAACTCATATCTGCCTTAGGGTTGCCGTATTCAGCTTCGTTCTCACCATAAAAAATTAAAGGAATATTGTATTGAGCAGCAATTTTCGGAGCAAGGTTTTTTTGCCCAAGGATGAATGGCTGGAATGGGTGGAATAAATTTTCAACAGCCAAACGAGTTATGAGCCGATGAACACGCCCGTTGGGCGTGAAAAGAATGTTGTCGAAACCAGCATGGATCCATGCTTGGTGGTTCTTCCAGCCCCAATCAGTGTATACATGTGGCGCCCATGTACACGTGAGAGGATGCATTCCATATTTGTATTTTAAAAGATGTGCCTGAATGAAACTATCTTTACCGCCGCTCCCAGGCACTAAACAATCGTAACTCCCGTCGTTTCGACGATGGCGATCGCATAGTTCTCGAAGTTCCTTTTCGCGATCATTCCAATTAATAGCTGCTTTCTGCTCAGCGACACGACAAGCATCGCAAATAATGTTTTCGTCAAAGTAAATAGCTTGCTTAGGAGTCTTTCCATCATTTTTGAACTCAGTAGTACTTGAGGGCCGCTGATTACTTATAACACATGAGCGGCAAAATTTGACTTCTAGTGGTAGTCCATAAAGAGCATTAGTGGAGTGCGCAGCTCTGAAAGCTGCTAAATCAATAGGCTGAGGATAATGATAAATAATCATTGTTGAATAAAAGAATTCAAATCAAAAATAAAGATTTAAGCTTGCTAACGATGAGAAGCAGAAAGCTTGCATTGTAGCTCAGGCATGCAAAAGCAGGTGAGAATCGTTTAATTATTGCATCATCAAAGGAGAAGCCCCTGGTGGGCCCTCGGCTTGGATTAGCCCCTTCTCAAGGCGTATTACACGGTCACATGAACTGACAGTAGAGAGGCGATGAGCAATTATCACAATAGTAAGGTTGTGGGAAAGACTCTTTACCGCATTCATAACCGCCGCTTCCGTGGCGATGTCTAAGGCGCTAGTAGCTTCATCGAGCACTAGCACTTGTGTCTGCTTGTATAGCGCCCTAGCAATACCGATGCGCTGACGCTGACCGCCGCTAAGGCGAACACCACGTTCTCCAACAAAACTTCTATAGCCCTCTGGAGCCTCCTCAATAAAGCTTGCGATATGGGCTTGAGCAGCAGCATGCTTTACGAGAGCCATGTCGATCTGGCTAGGGGGTACACCAAAGGCAATATTTTGTGCAATAGAGCTGTCAGCCAGATAAATATTTTGTGGCACATGAGAAATCTCAGCCCTCCAACCTGCCAAAAGCTCTGCATGGGCTGGGTCGTGCAAATCAAGACCATTCACCATCAGTCGCCCATCACTTGGAGGCAATAAACCCATGAGCACATCAACTAAAGTACTCTTACCACTACCAGTACTTCCAATAATACCAAGACGCTCACCACGATGGACCACTAAATCCAATCCTCTCAGAACATTTTTCTGAGTTGATCCATAGCGATAGTAGATATTCTCCAAAAAAATAGCTTTAAAACTTTTTACAGGCTGGAGAGAAATACAACTTAATTCCAAAGGCTGATTTAACATGGAAAGTACTGCCTCCATCGCAGCACTAACTCCTTTCAAAGTGACCCAACTGTTATATATCTGCTGCAAGGCTGGCAACAACCGCTGAGCACCCAAGGCCAAAGCGCCAAGAAGAGGGATAACGTTTGAGCCACTGCCCCTCTGCAAAACTAGTATCGAACCAAGAAGAGCAATCCCCACCATTCCTAAGGCTTCTAGCGCATACCGAGGGAATACACCCAAAAAAAGATTTTTGGAAGTAAGTATTCGCTGAATGTGATTTGAATGCCTGTAGACTTGGAGATAGGTGGGCTGACTGCCATCAAGCAAAATATCGCGAATAGCACCTAATCCTTCCTGCAATGCCTTAATTTGCTTGCTTAAAGCTTCAGCAATTTTGTTGCTATTACTATGGAGCTCTTTACGCGCTGTAATTGAGAGCAAATAGTAGGCAGCACAAAAAAGAGCAGCAGCCGATAAAGCAACAGACGCGTCAATTAATAACAACCCTAAAAACAAAGCTATTGATACGAAAGCTGATGTTAGGAGCTGAAGAAACGAATTCAACCCTACAACTGTTAGGTCCGTTTTGCTAGTAATAGTTGCGATTACAGAGGAGGTGTTGCGCTGTACATGTACTTCATAAGGCTGATATAACTCACGTCGGTACGCCTCACAACTTAAGTCTGAGCCCACTTCAGCAGCCAGTCGCAGGTTCAGCCAAAGATTTGTTAATCTTATAAAAGCAGCTAACACAGCCGCAGATGCAAATACCAGAGTGGCGGGTATTAAAAGTTGGCTCGCTGCTCTGAAGCCCATCAAGAGCGCGAGACCACGAATCATTGGCTGTTGCCACATACTAGTAGGGTCACTTAGCAAAGCTAGAAAAGGCAAAACCGCACCAAGTGATACCAGCTCAGCAATGCCACTAGTTAACATGGTTACTAGGAGCAATCCAAGTTGGATTCGGCGACGTCTATTTAAATGGGACCAGATGCCAAAGAGAAGTACCTTGGTAGTTGGTGATTTCTTTTCAGGATTCTTATCGTCGATTTGCAATGTTCAGTACTCCAGCGGCAGATGAACGGTGCTGCCATCACGTGCTGACCGGTAGGCAGCAATGAGTAGCTCCAGGCTACGCAATCCCTCACGGCCATCACATTGAGCCGCCTGTTTCCCCTGAAGAGCATCGAGGAGATTAGCGTAATAAACAGGATGGCCAAAACCATAAACACTCGTTGTCTCGTAGCTAGCTTTTTCTACGAGAGAATCATCAGGGCTTTCATCGGCAAAATCCCAGTGCTCAATCTGATTAACCGCCTTCCCACCAATTTTCACAGTACCTTTTTCGCCGAGCAAAGTGATCGAGCCCTCCAAATTTTTGGGATAAGTCAGCATTGTCACTGCCATCGTTCCTAGTGCACCATTACGCCAACGCAACTGCAACGCTGCTGTGTCTTCCACTTCAATATTGCGACTTAACGTAGCCATAGAAGCGCTAACGCTCTCTAATGGTCCAACCAACCAATCAAGCAGATCCACATAATGACTGGCCTGGTTCATCAGAGCGCCGCCATCAAATTCCCAAGTGCCGCGCCAGTGGGCTTGGTCGTAGTAGCTCTGCGGCCGCTGCCAAAATACATTTACCGCCACCATCACGATCTTTCCAAAGCGTCCAGCCTGAATCTGTCGTTTAACCAGCTGCAATGTACTGTTAAAGCGGTTCTGCTTAACAACAAAAAGACGCACCCCAGCTTCATCACAAGCCTTCACCATTGCAATCCCATCAGCCCAGCGAGTGGCCATTGGCTTTTCTGTGCACACATGCAGCCCTGCCTTAGCTGCTGCAATTACCTGCTCTGAATGCAGACCGCTTGGAGTAGCCAGCAGCACCAAGTCGACAGGAGTAGTACCGGCGGCACCGGAAGCAGAAAGAAGATCGCTATAGCTAGTGAATTGAATTGGATACAATCGAGCTCCGGAGTTCTCTTCAAAAACTTCGTCTATGTACTGCTGTGCATGACTAAGAGATTCTTGCTGAGTATCACAAATAGCCACAAGTTCTGCACGGTCATGGTGAATAGCGATGGCTTTGATGTGATTGCGGCTAATACGACCACAACCGACAATTGCAATGCGTATTCGACGCCCATTAATTGGGGTAATTGAGTGGAGCATAATTAATTTTCAAGCGACAGATAGCGTGGATTAAAACAGAGATCAGTAATGACAAATTACGACATATTTGTCAAATCTTTTGAAGACAGCTAATAAAGGATTGGCGGCTACGCAACTTTTCTTGAAACAGAGCTTGAAAAGAGACGAGCCATTAGATTCCATTAGCATCATGCAGAGGAAGCAAAAGAAGTTTGTTGTAGTGCATTCTTCAGGGCATTCACTACACGGCCTTGATCATCATCGCTAAGCCAAGGATGCATGGGAAGGCTTAAGACTCGCTCACAAGCAGCCTGAGCCAAGGGCGTTTGCCAACATTTTCTGGCACGGCCATTTACACAACGTAGAGCTGGTTGTTGGCTGAGGAGAGTGGGATAGTGCACAGAAGTAGGAATCCCCATCTCTTTGAGCGAAGCCTGTACTTCAGTACGCTGATCCACTTGTACTGTGTATTGGGCGTAGACGCTTGTGTTACCAGCTTTCAACTGGGGAGTTGTGACAATTCCTGCAGACTGGAGTTTTTGGCTATAAGCAGCGCCGATGCGGCTACGCGCTTCAACCTCTTGAGCGAAGTTGGGCCACTTGCCGAGCAAAATCGCAGCCTGAAGAGTGTCGATGCGGCCATTCACACCGATATCGGTGTGAAAATAACGCCGCGACTGGCCATGCCGCGAAACCCGGCGCATGCGCTCCGCTAGTTCAGAGCTATCAGTAAAACAAGCTCCGCCATCCCCATAACCCCCGAAGGGTTTCGAGGGGAAGAAGCTTGTGGTGCCGATGGTACTCAGCCCGCAACTGCGCCGGCCGTGCTGCTCGCTGCCGAAGCTCTGCGCACCGTCTTCAATCACAGGCAAGCCATGCCGCTCGGCAATCGAATTAATGGCAAGAAAATCAGCCGGCTGACCGTACAGACTCACCGGAATGATCGCCTTGGTGCGCTCGCTAATCGCGGGTTCCAGATTGATGGAATTAAGGTTGTAAGTGGCTGGATCGATATCCACGTAGACCGGCGTTGCACCCAACAGGGCGATCGTTTCTGATGTAGAAATGAATGAGAAGGGTGTGGTGATTACCTCATCCCCAGCCTTAACACCCAGGGCCATAAGAGCGATTAATAGCGCATCGGTACCGCTGGCCAACGCAATGCAGTGCTTTACACCTACATATTCAGCCAGGATGTGCTCCAGCTCCTCTACCTCTGGGCCGAGGATGTAACGACCATGGTTGAGCACCCCAGCAATGCGCGCATCTACGGCTTCACGAATGGTTCGCCCATCTGGCAGTTGCTGGCGTTGCTGCGCCGCTAAGTCAATGAACTGCATCGCTTAAACGGGTGTTTGGGTGAGATGTTGATCGAGGAGTTGGTAGACGTCACCCGAATGGGGGCAGGTCCAGGAACCGCTGCCCTCAAGCGGTAAATCGACTCGCTCGCCGTAAGCACTCATCCAACCGATTTGCTTGGCCGGCACTCCCACAGTTAATGCAAAAGGCTTAACTTCGCGGTTCACCACTGCACCCGCACCCACAAAGGCATGGTGTCCAATTCGAATACCACAAACAATCGTGCAATTCGCGCCGAGTGTTGCTCCCGTCTCAACAATAGTATCGCGGTATTCATCCCTACGGCTTACAGCTGAGCGAGGGTTGTACACATTGGTAAATACCATGCTGGGACCGCAGAACACATCGTCTTCCAGGGTCACGTTGTCGTATACCGAAACATTGTTCTGGATCTTGACGTTGTTCCCGATGCGAACATGGTTGCCTATAAACACATTCTGGCCGAAAGAGCAGCGATCACCAATCACAGCTCCTGAACTTATGTGAACCCAATGCCAGACCCTACTGCCGGCACCAACTGTGGCCCCATCATCCACCAGAGCGGTTGGGTGAATCGTGGCTGATGGGTGGATATGGCTCATAGTTGATTTCACTAGTTCTTAATTCGAAAGTAAGAAGTGATTGACACATTCTCAGAGCCGCAATGCTCCAAGCTCCCTTGGCACGATTGATTTCAGATCTACCAGCACACCATTCGGCTCAAGCAAAAGGCTCCATTTTTCGGCGCTCAGGGCAGTAAATTCCCGGTGGGCTACAGCAGCAACCACCGAGTGCCAGGTGCAGCCCATGGGGATTTCGCCCAGGACCTTAAGGCCATACTCCCTCTCGGCCTCCGTTGGATCGACCCACGGATCCACAACCAAAGGCTCCATTCCATAACGCCGGAGGGCCTCCAGCACATCCACCACTTTTGTGTTGCGAAGATCTGGACAATTTTCTTTAAAACTCAGCCCCAAAACCAAGACTTGGGCACCGGAGATGACTTGGCCACCTCGGGCCATCTCCAGCACAAGTTGTTCAACCAACCAACGGCCCATTCCGTCATTGATGCGCCGCCCCGCCAGTACCACCTGTGGGTAATAACCCAACTGCTCAGCTTTGTGAGTCAAATAATAAGGATCTACACCGATACAGTGCCCGCCCACCAAGCCGGGCCTAAATGGCAAAAAATTCCACTTCGTGCCCGCTGCCTCCAGCACATCGAGCGTATCGATACCCATCTCGCGAAAAATAATAGCCAACTCATTTACTAGGGCTATATTCAAATCACGCTGTGTATTCTCTATCACTTTAGCAGCCTCAGCAACTCGGATGCTTGCGCCTTTATGGGTGCCGGCCTGAATAATTGAACCGTAGAAAGCGTCAATCCAGGACGCAGACTCTGGAGTGCTACCGCTGGTCACCTTGGTGATTGTGGAAAGTCGGTGTTCAGTGTCGCCAGGGTTGATCCTTTCGGGGCTGTAGCCGCAGAAGAAATCGTTGTTGTTAATAAGACCAGATGCTCTCTCCAGGATTGGCACACATATCTCTTCTGTAGCGCCGGGATAAACAGTGCTCTCATAGATCACCAGAGGAAAACACGATATTTCACAACGGCTCTGCTGCTGCTCAAAACGCTGCTTCAGAACCAAGCCCACAGTATTACTAGCCTTTTTCAAGGGGGTGAGATCGGGCCGCTTTGCGCTGTCGATAGGTGTAGGAACCGTTACGATAAACACATCCGCTACCGCCAATTCGGACGGATCAGAAGTGAACTCGAGCATTGTTGCTGCTTCCAGCTCCTGAGAGCTGGTCTCATGGGTGCTGTCGTGACCTGCGCTTAACTCGCTCAGACGCTGCTGATTTATGTCGAAACCGATTACACGACGCCTCAGAGGTGTTCCGGTGCGGACGCAAGAACTAGGTGTAGCGAAGGCAACAGAGAGTGGCAGCCCCACATAACCAAGGCCTATAACCGCCACTGTGCAGGTAGCGAGGGATGGAAGGGGAGCAAGAGTTGGATCTGGAACGGACTGGGTGGTGCTACTCATAAAAAACCACCGGACAACTCGGGGCTAGGGAGTGGGCTGAACAAGATTGGAACGATGTGGAAAAAGAGGGGATGAGTGTGCTGAATTACACTTGATAAAATTCCCTATACCAAGAAACAAACCGCGAAACGCCGTCTTTGACCTGCGTGTTGGGCTTGAAGTCGACCCATGCCTCTAAGGCGGAGGTGTCAGCTGCCGTGGCCGGCACATCGCCTGGCTGAATAGGCAAGAATTGCTTCTCGGCTTTGATGCCTAGAGAACTTTCCACTGCTTCGATGTAATCCATCAGCGGTGTTGGGTTGCTGTTACCGATGTTGAACACTCGGCTCGGTGCCCAGCTGGTGGCCGGGTTGGGGTTGGCAGGATCGAAGGCCAGATCTGGGGCCGCAGGCTTCTCGAGTAATCGAACCAAGCTTTCGACAATGTCATCGATGTAAGTGAAATCGCGCACCATCTCGCCGTTATTGAATACCTTGATCGGCTCACCTCCCAAAATCGCCTTAGTAAACAGAAACAGCGCCATATCTGGCCGGCCCCAGGGTCCATACACCGTGAAGAAGCGCAAGCCAGTGGTCGCTAGGCCATAAAGATGGCTGTAAGTATGGGCCATTAGCTCATTGGCCTTCTTAGTAGCCGCATAGAGGCTCACAGGGTGATCCACGCTGTGGAGCTCGGAAAAGGGCATACGCGTATTGCCGCCATAAACAGAGCTACTACTCGCATACACCAGATGCTTTACGCCATTTTGGCGACAACCTTCAAGAATGTGACCAAATCCCACCAGGTTGCTCTGTATGTAAGCAGCAGGATTCTCAATAGAATAACGAACCCCTGCCTGCGCAGCCAGATTCACCACCTTCGTAGGCTTGTGTTGAGCGAAGGCAGCTTGCACCGCATCACTATTTTCCAGATCAGCCTCTATCAGCAGGAAAGATGTACCTGTTGACGATGCTGTGTCTTCGAGTTGGAGAATCCTCGCCCGCTTGAGATTTGGATCATAGTAAGAATTGACGTTGTCGAACCCCACAACGGGCGTTCCCTGCTCCAGCAAACGGCGACACAGATGAAATCCGATAAAGCCGGCAGCACCGGTTACGAGAATAGTCACTAATCAAAAAAACTTTTAGAGAAAGAACAGGCACAACCCTCTGAATAGACGATTAGAAGCGCGACTAGCCTATAGAAGATTGATATTTTCACGACGACTGAAGCAACTCATACACCAGGTTCTGACGAAAGTACATTACCGGGCTCTCTAGGCCTTCATCAAGGGAATATGAGACCGCCAGCCGAGGGCGGTCAGACAACTCACTTCCAGCTGCTTCTAAGGGATGCCGTCGAGTTTGATGGAGTCTCAATGGAACTTGCATGATAGCCCGTAAAGATCACAAAATCTTCTTGAGTAACTGCTGCTGAGGTATGCGCCACTGCATTTCCACGTGGTAGCGGACGTCGACCCAGTCCTCAGCGAATCGAGATTTCTATGAACATAAATTGTTTATTACCTGCATCGATCCGGACCAGACCAAGAGGATCCTCAGAGCCACAAAGGGTTCGCCTCGGCGCTAGCTCTCATAATCGAACTGCATGTCCTTACAAGTATAGATCCAATAAGCCCCGCAGTAGCTCAACATGACTCAGCAAGGGTAGAGATTCATTACATCTTAGGGACTGCGCCGAACAGAAGAAAGGGGATGAGTACTTCGCAGCACTTCCAAAAATAAAGCAACAAAATTGCAGCAATTCTTCATCACGGATGATTTTTACTTGTTAAATCCAATACCTGAATCGACTCCATAATTTTCAGAGTTTTTAACGCTTAGGGATTGCCGGTGTATCAAGCCGCTGCGTAACCCTCAGGCTCCTGCAAGACAGCATCTCAAGCCAAATTGCTCTGAACGCCAAGGTTGTAAATCTCATCAGGCTGCGCTTGCTGAATAATCCTGTTCAAATTGCTGCTATCCGTTAAATCGCCGAAATGCAGCACCAGCCGAGGGTTATCCACGTAAAGATCCTGATAGAGATGATTAATTCGGCTTGTATTTAAAACTGTTTGCTCTTTTTAATCCCATGGACCACATATCCTCGTTCCAGCAACAACTCCGTTAGATAACCACCATCTTGGCCGGTGACTAGGGCGGTTTTGGTGGCGGGGCAGCAATAGGGGGGGGGCATTGAATCTTGAGAATGACGTGCAGGCACAACATCTCTGCCTGCGGTCACTGCGGACAGGAGCTGAGCTCAACCGTCTCGGCTGTGACGTGATGGCGTTTAGCTTGCCACGGCGACGCTGCACAGCTGAACGCGTTTTGGAGGCAATGCACTTTTCGAATAACCACCGCAGCCACCTATGCAGCCCAAAAAAGCTGGGGAGGACAAGCAATTACCGTCACTATTGACACAATACCGTTACAGCAACGACACGCCTACGCGCCACTTTCTCCCCTTAGCTGACCTGCTTCCTCTCTCAACAGCTCAAGGCGTGCCCTGAGATCGATGAACAGCCAGTGTCTTAGGGCAAATCCGCCTGATTTAACTGAGAGGGTGAAAACATCGGACTCAGCAGCACCTTGATTCCGGAGCAGTTTCTGAACGAGGGGCAAAGCAGCCTCAAAGCACTGTGCCCAAGAAAGCCTTAACCCTCGCCAATTGTCCGCAGCTATTGCAAAGGGGGGGGGGGATGTCCTCTTTTTGATTTAAGCTTTCATGAGCGACAGCTGCTTAGCAATGTGGAGTAGGCGCATTGGCTTCAATGGCAGACATCGATGTGCGCTGGCTTCAATGCTTAGAGAACTACGAATAGTCTTTGGCAACGCTCTAATGAGCACTGTCTCTTACTGCCAGCCGCCCACTCAGCGAGCTTGAACCCAAATATTAACAGGGGTTTGTTCACCTACAAGCTCAGCTGGCTTCTGCTCAAAGATTTTTGAGCAGATCAAGGCGTGGGTGGAATCACTGGCTCACGAGATGTATTGCGGTAAGCAATTGTGAGAGATCTTTTGCCCACTTGCACGGAAAGCACCTGGATAGCGATGATCAGCAGCCACAAACTCAACAGCCATACCTACTACCCAGCTCTTGCTAGAGAGATTGCACAACTTATTGCTAATCCATATGGCAAAGGACCTCAGGGCTTTCAGAAAGAGCTGCGCCGCTAAGCAGAGCAGAGCCCATAACCCCAGGCATCGCGATAACCTGCAATACCTGGGCTGGCTTGAGATCAAATTCTTCACGCACTCGCTTAGGAATGACAACTTGATAGTTCGGGGTAACAGTCGAAAAATCCATCAGCAAAACATACTGCCCATGCACGATCCATCAGTAATCAATGCTGCTGGGCAAGAGCAAACAGATCAATAGAGGCGAACGAATCGAATTACGAGGACAGACGTGACTTCAATTAAGCAAGCCGTCACCAAGGCCCCGTCCGGGAGCAATGCGGTGATCCATTACGCCGACCCAGAGGCTGTTGGCGAGTCTGCAGAGAAGCCACTTCACTATTGGGATGTGAATGCGAATGGCACTCACTGCCTGCTGGCGGAAGCACGGCAGCTGCTCACACACAACCTGGGCAGCAGCCAGGGACAGTCCTTTCTGGAGGTTGTTGAGGCCATGAAAGCCGAAAACGGCCGTTCCATCACCTTTGCGATCTTCGATCGTTGGCCTGGCGAGCCGGCATCAGTGTCGCCGACCCCAGCAAATCTGCTCAGCGGCTGGGATGGCGCACCAAGCGAAACCTTGAATAGATCAGCCGAGATGGCTGGACATGGCAAAATAAGTTAGTATTGATCAAGCTAAGCCAAAATTGGGAGAGTGTGGTCGCTGGGCTCCATCTCGAAACACGTAATTTTCATTTGAAGCCCGTTCACAATAATCAACGAAATAGCACTAAGTGGTCGCCTGCAAGACAGCAATTAATTGAGCAGGATCATCAAGCAAAACTCGGTGTTCTTCGCCGTTCACAAGCAGGGACTTCAAAAGTAGTTCTCCTGCTTTAGCTTCTTCATCACCAATCACCGCAGCCCAACTAGCACCGCTTCGATCAGCTCGCTTGAACTGCTTTCCAAAGGCAGCACCAGTGGCATCAAGTTCAACTGAGACTCCAGCTGCTCGTAATTGCCTGGCCAGCTTCAAAGCGACGACCTCAGCTTGATCGCCACGATTCACCAGATAAAGGTCCGGAGCTTTTTCAGAGATGAGCGTGGCAGCAGCTCCGTCAGCGTCAGCTGCAGCTGCAGCGTCTAACACCAGCATCAGCCTCTCCATTCCAAGTGCCCAGCCCACTGCAGGCGTGTGAGGACCGCCCAGCTGTTGCACCAAACCGTCATACCGACCGCCGCCACATACAGTTGCCTGCGCGCCGAGTTGATCACTGGTAATCTCGAAAGCAGTGTGACCGTAATAGTCAAGCCCACGCACAAGCCGTGGGTTGAGCTGAAACGGAATTTCCAGCTGATTAAGAAAACGCTGGACCGCCTCAAAACGCTGAGAACTGTCGTCGGTTAGAGCGTCCAGCAATGTGGGTGCATTTTCAAGCAATGCTTGAGTCGTTGAGTGCTTGCTATCGAGGATGCGTAAAGGGTTGGATTTCAGGCGCTGCTGGGAGTCAGCATCCAACTGGTCGACTCGGGCTTCAAGCCAATTCACCAACTGCTGCCGATAGCGCTGACGATCCTCAAGGGTGCCAAGACTGTTGATCTGAAGTTTCAGGCCGGATACACCCAGGTCAGAAAGCAAATCCCAAGCCAAGGCAATCACCTCAACATCACTGCGTGCACTACTCACGCCCAGAAATTCAACTCCGATCTGATGAAACTGACGCTGACGCCCGGCCTGAGGACGCTCATAGCGAAACATGGACCCCGCGTACCAGAGCTTCTGAGCACCCTGACTCAATAGGCCGTGTTGTAAGGCAGCTCGCACAACCGAGGCAGTACCTTCTGGACGAAGCGTGCAGGAGCGGTCACCACGATCAAGGAAGGAATACATCTCCTTACCAACAACGTCAGTGGCTTCACCGATCCCCCTTGCGAACAGATCAGTTACTTCAAGTAAAGGCGTCCGAATCTCCTCAACCCCAGAACGCAGAAAATGAGCACGAGCCACACCCTCCACAACCTGCCAACGGCGAGTCTGGTCCGGAAGGAGATCGACCATGCCACGAAGGCTCTGCAGTTGACTCACACCTGTTGTTTCTTCGATAACACCATTTTGCATGGTCGCATCACCACCTCCACTTGACCCAATTCCACCCCTGGCCACAACCAACTTTTATCTGGGGTCGGAATGACATAAATTCGCACGGCATTTGATCGGTTCAGCATTGCTGAATACCCGTTTCCTATCGACAATCGCTGCAAGCGCCTTGATAGCTCTTCCGGCAGTCGCGGTGAATGCTGAGCAGATCTTTGAAATTGAAGAGACAACGACTACGCAGGAGCAACCCCTCCCATTAGAGCAACGAGCTCAGATCTCCTACGATGCCTACATTCTTGGACCAGGAGATGGGCTCCGGATCGAGCTGCTTGATCTGCCAGAGCTCAGCGGAACGTTTGCAATTGGTCCTGACGGAACCATTTACATACCACGCCTGCGTGCTCTTTACGTCGAAGGGCTCACTGTCGAGGAACTTCGATACTTCCTCACTGAGCAATTTCGAACTTATGTTCGAAACCCCCAGGTGTACGTGCGCCCCATTAAGTACCGACCAATCCGTGTCTATGTGGGCGGAGAAGTTAGGCGACCTGGCTACTACACTCTCAGCGGTGTACAGACGATAACCGAAGACGTGACATCAACCAATTTAGGTGATGTCGACTCAGGAATAAATGCTCTTGGAGAAGGCGTAACCTCGAAAAGGTCAACATTGACGAGTGGAGGCAGTAGTGGAAATCTCTTCCCGACAGTATTTGACGCCATCCGCACTGCCCAGGGCATTACGCCTTACTCCAAACTTTCAGAAGTACAGGTCACACGAAGACGCGCCCAAGGGCTTGGAGGAGGGCGGATCAGAACGAATCTAGATTTTCTTTCTCTAATAACAGAAGGAAACGAGTCACAAAACATAAGACTTTTTGATGGCGACGTACTAAACATTGCAAAAAGCCCTGTAGTACTTCGCGAACAACTACTTAAGGCTGGACAGTCAAATTTAAGTCCGCAATTTTTGGAGGTTTTTGTTACGGGACGAGTTAATATACCTGGAGGCATAACTGTACCACAAGGCAGCTCACTTAACCAAGCGATTTCGTTAGCTGGCGGCGCCAAGCTTCTTAAGGGAAAAGTCGAATTTGTACGATTCAACCGAGATGGCACTATCGATAGAAGATTATTTGCGTACCAACCTGCCGCGGCTGCCGACGCACCAAATAACCCTATCCTCGCAGCCGGTGATTTAATTCGCGTCCAAGACTCTCTCCTTAGCGGCAGCGTCAGTGTCTTGAATGAATTAACCGGACCGTTCGTCGGACTTTACTCCGTTTATTCACTTTTCAACTAAATTGATAAATGACAATAAGCGATTCGTCAAAGCAAGCTGTAAACATGTCACGCGCGCAAGCCGACGACGAGATTGATCTCACGCAAGCTGGAAAATCATTGTTGCGCCACAAATTTTTAATTGCAAAAATCACTGTGGCCACTCTTGTGCTGTCGGGCCTTTATGCATTTACTCGAAAACCTGTTTGGGAAGGTCAGTTTCAAATCGTCCTTCAAAGCGAGTCAAAATCATCAAGCGGGGCAATGTGTCTGCTGCAGTCCAATCCAGGACTAGCCAATCTTGTTGGTGCGGGAGCTGGTTCCAGCAACTTGGAGACTGAAGTGCAGATTCTTGAGAGTCCCTCAGTGTTGAAACCCATTTTCGATTTCGTCAAAACCCAAAAAGCCAAGTCAGGCAAAGACACCAGCAAGTGGCGATATGCAGAATGGTTTAAAGACAATTTATCCATCGAGCTTGAAAAAGGCACTTCAGTACTTAATCTTGAATATCGCGACACTGACAGACAACTTATTTTGCCTGTAATCAATCGCATTTCCAAAGCTTATCAAAGCTACTCGGGCCGAGACCGAGAAAAAGGGATTAGCCAAGCTATCAGATATCTCGACGAGCAAATCAATATCTATCAAACAAAAAGTGTTACTTCTCTCAGGGAGGCTCAGAATTTCGCTGTCGAACAAGACCTCACAGCTCTCCAAGGCAATGGAGAGGACGATAATGAAATCAAAAATTCAATCAACATTGAAAAAATCCGAATTCAAGCAGCTAACCAAATCCGTAGTGTTAATGAACAGCTGAAACAACTTGATTCACTCAATGATGATCCTGAAACTTTGATGTACATGGGGCGCAATATCCCAGAACTAGCATCTCAGGGCCTTCCCCAAGCTCTTGATAAACTCGATACGCAGCTAGCCACACTTCGCACCAAATATACCGACAAGGAAGATTCTATTCGTCGTCTTTTAGAACGTCGTCGGCTGCTCATTGAATTGTTTAAACGTCAGACCTACGGCTATCTCTATGCCAAGCGCACTGCAGCGAAGGCGCGACTCGCGGCAGCAGAGCGACCCAAAGGTGTATTGATTAACTACAGAGAATTGCTCCGTACTGCAAATCGAGATGAAGCTACTTTAATTCGATTAGAAGGGGGACGTCAGCTTCTTGCTCTTGAGCAAGCACGCAACGAAGAACCCTGGGAGCTGATCTCAACACCAACGCTTCTCGACAACCCTGTAGCCCCTCATAAAAAGAAGATTATGGCTCTTGGTTTGCTAGCTGGAATCGTTTTCGGCAGCGGCGCTTCTCTTGTTGTGGATCGCCGTACGGGCCTTGTGTTCAGCACCGATGAACTACAAAGCCTGCTGCCATGTCCGCTTCTTAAGCACTTGCCAGCCATGGCCAAAGACACTTGGACCGATGCAGCAGACCTGCTCGCCTCGGGCCCCTTGGCAGAAACCGGTGGAAACACTGACATCGCACTGATCCCCTTGGGCAACATGCCGAGCGATCAGCTCGAAGTCTTCAGTACAGAACTGCGTCGCGCCCTTAAGGGACGCAAGCTGCTTGTGAGTACCGATTTGCGAGAAACAAGCGATTGCGCCACCCAACTGCTGCTCGCTGCACCAGGAGTTGCCACTCGCACCCAGCTCTCACAATTCAGCCAGAAACTTGCTCTTCAGGGAGCTCCCCTTGCTGGTTGGGTGCTGCTGGATCCTGAACTCGATCTGGGGTGAAGTACACACCTTCTTTCCAAAGCAGAGTGCGCAGGCTTCTGCTTTCCAGCTCCGTTTTGACAATCGGAGTGGGAAGCGGGCTGCCTCAACCAACACAGGCGCAGATCGTGTGGAAGGCCATCGACTCTCCTGTCATCGCCCCTCCTCCTGTGGTCTGGGAACCCGTCTCTGAGGCAGACGAGCGAGATCCATCATTGACGGCTGTTTCTTGGCAAATTGTGCCTGGATCGGAGCAACAAGATCAACCATCGACGGTTGTGGCTTGGGAATTGCTTGATGCAGATGATGCAACCAATCTCCCAACGTCGGAGACTGCGTCGACAACTGAGATCAATCCACCCGCCAGCGTGGAAGAAGCTGAAGCGTTGCTCAGCGCCATCCCTCTGACACCCAGCGATTACGTACCGCTGCTGCGACTCTCACCTTCCGTCCCCACAGCAGAAACCTTGCCTGCTGATCAGTGGCGCATCTCGTTTGGAACCATTTCGCCCTTTGAAAGTGCTGCAGGCACAGGCAATCAGAACTATTCGATCAACCTCGATATTGGCTTGAACGACAGCCTGATGTTGTCATTTTTTATAAGTCAGGCCGATGACCCGCTCAACGCCCCACTCACGGGTTTCGCAGTACAACCAGCCAATTTCTGGCAAAGCTATGGTGCCGCGGCCCAGTGGCAAGTTCTCAACCAAAACAACTGGAAATTGGCAATCAGTGGCTCACTTGAAGCCTGGGAAGTGGGCAGTGGCGGAGACGACTCGTTCTCCGACTCGGGAGATAACGCCAGCCCCAACATTTTCAATGACTCAGGCAGCCGAGTCTTCACCCGAAACTTCGTCGGGTCCCTCAGCCTTCCGGCGACCTGGCAAGCCAGCAAACAGTGGCAATTCAGCTTTGCCCCTGGTGTGAGCTTCCTGCCTGCAACGCAAGGCTCTGGCCAGGGTGGCGCTGGAAAGTTCTATGGAACCAACCCCTACGTCAGCGGCGGAGTTCTGTTCCAACCGTTCCCGGAGCTGGGCTTCACCGCCAGCATCGCCCAACCAATCGGCAGCGGCACCAACAGCTTCGATGCAGATCTGGTCTTTTCTCGCGTACCCATTCTGTCCGCTGGGATCAACTGGGATCTCAATCCACGAATCGGGCTCAAAGGCTTAATCACCAATGGCTTCGGGGCTACACCGGCCACGGCATTGCTCGCTTTGCCCTCCGATAACCGGCTTGGCTACTCCGCCAGCTTCGTGTTCACCCCCGGCACTGCAGACACACCACAAGCGCCGCTCACACCAAGGCAGGATTCACTCGCCAAAGGCGGGCTCACAGTCAACACCGCCCTGGTACCACCGGACACCAAAACAGAGGCTTGGATTAATGCCGATAGCGGCGGGAACGTCAATGGTTTCGTTGGCTATTCCCTTTCCAACATCTTCCAGCTGACTCTTTTCAGTGGTGGGCTTTACAACAACGTGCCCCAAACCACGCCCCAAGCCCGCCTCTACGCCAACGATGGGGCCTGGAACTGGCGTATCGGCGGCAAAGCCGTCGCCTTCAGCCCTCTTCGTGGTGCTCCCTTCTGGGGAGGTGGGCGGATCACCCTGGGAAGAAGTAATCAAGAGAGCAGCAGCGGCCAGGGCTATGTGTTTGCAGAAACCATGGCCACCTGGGAAGCCACCGAGGGATTGGCGTTCAACTTCAACCCGAAAGTGGCCTTGAGCGGAGCAGGCAACCTCTGGGGATTAGGGATCAGCTCCAATCTGCAACTCTTCCCAGGCTGGGAGCTAGTACCCGAAGGCAATGTCGTCATCAATCAACTGTCCCAAAGCAACGGCACCCTGGGTCTTCGTTGGCATGCCACTGACAGCATTGCGCTAGAGGCCTACGGAAGTACTGCCGCCTCCCTGTTGGATATTGGTCAGTTGATCAATGCTGAACAGGTGCGCTGGGGTGGACGATTACTCATCGGTTTTTAACGACGGATCTCGGCACGAGCCTCAACGCAACACCCGAAGCACTGCGCAACGTGAGACGTCCGGTCCATTCAGGGCCTGAGCTGTCATCACCAGGAAAAAACTGAAAGTGCTTGATGAGTTCAGCCAGCACCAATAAGGCTTCCTGCTGGGCAAACGCAGCTCCGGGGCATTTGCGCGGACCTAAGCCATAGGGAAGCCATGCTTCTTTGCGACAGAGGATCTCCTGGTCCGTAGCGGTGCCATCCAGAAAACGTTCCGGGCGGAATTGATGAGGTTCCGGCCAGTAGTCGTCATGGCGATGAATCACCCAAGGAGAGAACGTCAATAACGATCCCACCGGACATCGGCTGATCGCTGGTGCTTGCTGCGGGCATTCGATCGATGGAACCGAGAGGTCGGTGTCTTCGTGAACGCGTTCACGAATGAAGAAACTCACCGGCGGATAGAGGCGCAAGGTTTCCTGAAAAACCGCAGCTCCATAGCGCAGCTGCCTCAAGCTTTGGTGCGTCAACACCTCAGGGAGAGATGCCACCTCTGCATGCAACTGGCCCTGAGCCTCTTGATCCAGAGCCAACAGCCAACAGGCACTGCTCAAGGCACTGGCTGAAGTTTCATGGCCCGCCAGGAACAGAAAGCAAATCTGATCCACCAATTCCTCGGCCGTGAAGGAAGTACCTGTTTGTGGATCCACGGCGGCAAGCAGGGCCCCCAGCAGATCCTTCACACCAGCCTCAGGCTGCGCAAGCCGCTCCTCGATCACGCCTTGGATCCACTGACGAATCACCAGTGCATCGCGTGCCAGCGAGCGCTGCACCCAACGCCGTGGCAAACGCGCAAAGCGCAAGATGAGTGCCCGGGCAGCCTTGCGTTGATAGCGCCCAAAGGCCTCAAACACCTCGCGGGCCTCTCCCTCTTGCACCGGTCTACTGAGGATCGTGCGCACAATCACATCAGCGGTGACCCAGGTCATCGCAGCCTCGATATCGATTTCAGCTCCTTGTTGGCTGCAATCGGCTTGCTCAGAGAGCTGTTGCGCAAGGCGCTCCAACATGGCGTCTTTTGCAGCCTCCATTGCAGGAAACACCTGCTCCAACTGCGCCACCTGAAACGCCTGATCAACCAAACGCCTTTGGCGTGCCCATTCGTCTCCATTGACAGAAAAGATGGCTCGGCCAATCAGAGGTTCAAGAATCCAAAGCGTGTAGGGGTGCTTCGGGAAGGCCTCCACCTCCTGCACCAGCACGCGCCTCAGCAGGGTTCGATCATTCACCAAAAACACTCTCAGGCCCAGAAGATTGAGCTCACCGAGAGCGATGCGGAAATCCCATTCATTGAGCAAACCAAACCAACTGCTCCATCCCCGCTTGAGGCGACGCAGCACATTGGCGGTGTAGGGCAAAGGCTTTGGCCAGGGGGGTGTGATGGCCATCAGATCGTGATTTCTCCAGTCATCAGCCCGCAGAGATCCAGGCCCGCAGCGGGATTGGTCAAATAATCGAAATGAAGGTCAAACAGCTGGGCCAACCATTGCCGATTGCGCTGTAAACCGTTGGCTTGACGCAGATTCAACAGCTGCATCAGCGGGTAGTCACTGCCACCTCTCTTGGGCACAGGCAAACCGCAGGCTTGGTAAGGATTCACGCCAGCAAAACACAACAAATCATCGAAGGAGGTGACATCCAGCCAGGGCAAGCAGGGTTCCATCGCCAGCGTCTGAAGATCATCGCGAAAAGCCCCTGCACCTGGATACAAGCCCAGATTGGCCAGGTTCTGCCCCAGGCTCAGCAAACACACCCTGGACGTCATTGCCATCGAATTGGGATGGCGTCGCAGTTCAGCTGCCACCATCGCCAAGACAAACGATCCAGAACTATGACCCACTAACAGAATTTCATCAGCGGGATTTTTGTCTTCCAAAGCCAGCAATGCCCCCACTAACTCCCGCACCCGCTGGCGCAGCATCGTGTCTCTCAGGCTGCCAAGGCGATGGGTGAACAAAATGGACCGGCAAAGCCACACCACACCCAAACGATCCGCCAGCCGCCAGCCCTGCCAGAGCACAACAGCCACCACCAACGGCACCAACGGAAGCCAGAGAAAGCCAGCCAAGACTCCAGCGGCAATCGCTGAAAGCGTGACCAGTATCAAAACCATGACGGGGTAAAGCCCGCAAAGCGCCACACCAGGGCACAACCGCGCCGTACGCACGACTCCTCCCTGCAGCAGATAGGCCCGCGCAAATCCAAGCAACTGGGTCAGCAACGGCCAGGGGTGCTTTGGCCAGTTGGCACGGGCAATGTCATCCCAATGCAAAAAAGCAAGCTCATACTGTTGATCAACCTCAGGATCCAACAAAGGCCAGCGGGTGATCCTTTCACCTTCCTGACGAGACCCCAAGCGCCAACCACGCTGTTTCATCAGCCGCGCAAATAAACGCTGATAATGCGCTACGCCACGGGGGTCAAACCCGCTCAGGAAGTAAGTGCGTCGCCTGCACGATGATCCGGGCTTCTTCAACTCGTCTACTCGATTCACTGCCATGTCCATCCAGCTTCACCTGCGATCAACATTGCTCGGGCTGGGGATCGTGCTGACACACTTACCAGCAACGCCAGCGGACGCTGCGCAAGCAACAAAGATCCAGATCCAACAGTCAGGCAACACCCGTACGGCTGAGATGACGCTGCCCGTGTCACAAGCGCATGCCTGGACAGTGCTCACAAACTATGTCGCCACGGGAGAGGCAATGCCTGACATCAGCAAGGTGCAGCTACTGAGCCGTCAAGGCAACCTGATTCGCATGCGCCAGACCTATCAAGCGCCTTACACCTTTGGCTTGAAGATCAGCGCAACCCTGGCCGTGAAAGAAAGCCCAAAAACGGCCATCGCCTTTCACATGCTGAAAGGCGATCGCATTCGCAAGCTCAATGGCAGCTGGACGATCACGCCAACACCAACGGGAACGCGTCTGCGCCACACCATCACCCTGGTTCCAGAGCTGCCAGGCATGCTGCAACCGGTCTTCGCTGAACTGACTCGCAACAGCTTGCGTGAATCGATGCAACGCCTGAGTGGGCTGATGCAGGCCAACAACTAAACCTCAACACCCCGATCCCTGCGGAGTACCACGCGCGAAGGCCTGAACTGCACGGTGTAATCGACACCACGCCATGAAACATGGCGCCTGAACAATGCCGACAAGGTGGCCAGTCCATCCACCAATTGGCCAGGGAGAAGTCCTACGAGCCAACCCCAAACACGAAGAGGGTCCTGTGGGCGCAGCAGAACCTGGATCCAGCAGAGCAGGCACACACATCCCAGCTCATAGAAAAGCACTGCCAGCCAGGCTCCTTGAAACAGCGCGACCAGCAACAACAGCATGCTGCCAAAACCATGGAAGGCCACAAGTGGCCACGCGGAGTGATGCAGGCGAGCTGTGAGCAATTGTCGGGTGATCCAGCGGCCCAACGGCAGCATGGGCTGTGCTGGATCGGGATCCACCATCAACAGGCTTGGTTCAAAGCGGTAGCTCAATTCCAACTGCCGCAATGGACCGAGCAAACCCGTGTCTTCACACAAACCACGCCCTAAAAGCTCGCTCCAATCACCGGCCTCCACCAGCTCACGGCGAACGCAAAGGGTGCCGCCCCAGGGGATCTGCAACAAGGTCATCAGCACCACGGCACCGGCATTCCAAACGGCTCGCGTCCAGCTGCTCCAACCCAAAGCTCCAAAGCTGGGGGCAGAGGGACGAAACCAACGATTCCCAGAGATGGCACCCACTCCTGGTTGGAGGCAAGAGAGCGCACAACGTTCCAGCCCGTTGGCTGGGAAACGAATATCGGCATCCAGAAGCACAACCAATGTGCTGCTGGGGTGAAGCTGTGAAAACGCTTGGCGGAGTGCTGCGCATTTCAGCGACCCCTGGCCAGGGCGCTGAAGCAGGGTGCAGCAGCGCAACTCAGTCCAGGCCGCATCTTCACGGGCTCTCCAAGGCTCAAGCAAAGCCCAGGCTGGATCGTGATCGCTGTCCACCACCACCTGCAACAGCCAGGGAGCTGGATAGGTCTGAGCAGCCAACGCCTCCAGCAACCGCGGCAGGCAGGCATCAGCACCCCGCAAACACAACACCACTTCCAAGGGAGGCCACGCACTTTCAGAAAGAGATGCTGGATCGGACGAGACACGCAAACCCCGCATACGTTTGCTGAAGGCAAAAACAAGCAGGGCTTGCCCAAGCCAAAGGGCCAACAGCAACAACGAGGCTGGCATCAGCGAGCCAGTTGTTCCTGCTGAAGCAGCACTGAGGCCCAGGGCCCAATTAACTGATGCCAGGGGGGGCAGCGCACACCATGGGTCTCCAACACCTGAGCCGTGAAGACACAACTGGGGCGAGCCCGCTGACCCACGCAATTGCGCTCGGGATAGGTCAGCCCATCTTCACCCCAGCTCTGCTGAAGGAAGGGCAGCAAAGGCTGGAGAGGATTGCCGGAACTCCGCTCAATCTCAGCGATCCATTCCTGCATCGGCAAAACGCGCCAACCGTCCATGCCATCGGTGAGTTGCCTCAACAGAGTGGTGAGCAGGAGCGGTTGAGGATGCTGGAGATGGAAAGCACGCCCTTTGGCCTCATCACTCCAGGCCAGAGCCGACACGGCATCAGCAACGTAATCAACAGGCACCACATCCAATTCCCAGGCCAAATCAGGCGAGGCCCCTAACGCCAAACAGCCCTGCAGCAAGCGCTGCAGCAAGTCACCTTGGTGCCAGGCACTTCCACAGGATGGACCTGCAATCAACGGGGGCCGGTAGATGGAAACAGGCAGTCCGGCTGCTGAAGCGCGCCGCACCATCCGGTCCGTGACCCATTTGGTTTGGGAATAGCCGAGCTGGATGCCTCGCCAATCCTCAAGCGGATCGTCTTCCAGAATCAACTGATCACGGCAGGCATCGGCCTCAAACACCGCCACGCTGGAGATCAAGGCGAAGCGTTTTGGTGTGTCCGAAGCTGCTAGACGCAGAAGCTCGCGCGTTCCGCCCACATTGGTGGCCGCCAATTGGGCGTAGCTCGCCATCTGACTTAACTGGGCACCATTGTGGAGGATGCCGCCAATGCCCCTGCCAAGGGCAGCAAATTGATTGACATCCATGCCCAACCGAGGCTGGGAGAGATCACCAAGAACCACCTCCAAGCGCTCTTGCCAGGCGTGCTGCCAAAGCCCATAACGGCGCAGGTTCTGCTCCAACCGCTCCATCCCTTGCTGCTCGGAGGCCGCTCGCACCAAACAGCGAATCCGTAAATCCGGCGATTGGCGGAGTTGCCCCGCCAGGAGATAGGCACCGAGGAAGCCACTCGCGCCAGTGAGCAGGACGCGTTCTCCAGGAGCCTCCACGGACGGGCCCTCCGGCAATGACCAACTGTGATTCAGCTGAGCCTCTTGATCAAGATCCAATCCTTCCGGTGCCGCTGCCGAGCCATCTGGCAACAGGCGCTCGAGAGCCATGCTTGCCAGATCATCCAGGCAGGGGGCGTCGCTGAACGCAGCCAGATCAAGGCGCCAGCCCAATGCTTGCTGCACTTCGGCAGCAAACTCTGCCGCCATCAACGAATCGAGCCCTAAATCAAACAGGCTGGCTTGGGCATCGAGCTGAGCTTCCGGTTCTTCCATCACTGCAGCCAGAAGTTGTTGAAGCGTCGCCAGCAGCCAGGGCCTGCGCTGATCCGCTGCCAAGGCCTCCAATTGAGCGCGAACCTGGGCTTCTGATCGGCCCGGAACTTCATGGATCAGGGACCGGAACCAAGCCGCCTGGCGGGGCAAGGCCTGACTGACGAGCCGCGGCCAATCGGCTGCCATCACCGTCACCACTCCGCTGCGGCCTCGTTGCAGCAATGACTCCAGAGCCGACAGCGCTTCGTCTTCAGCCAGTAAGTGCAAGCCGACAGATTCAAAGCGCCGCTCCAACCCTGCAGCCATGCCTGAACCCACCCAAGGCCCCCACTGAATCGCCAGCTGAACGGGCCCCTCAGAGTCCGCATGGCGGCAGCTGGATTCAACGGCCCCATTGGCAGCGCCATAGACCAACTGGCCAGGCGAACCCAGTGCCGCGGCGATTGACGAGAACACCACCTGGAAGTCGAGGTGTTGAAAAGCTGCTGGCTGCAGCCTTTGAAGCTTATCCAGTTGCTGCTGGGGGCCCAGTTTTGCCTCAAACACGGCATCAAGACTGGAACGTTCAATCTCACCAACGCGCTGATCTTTCAGCACTCCAGCAGCATGGAAGACGCCCCGCAGCGGCATGTCCTGAGGTAACTGCACGAGTGCTTGCGGAAGGTCGTCCCAGCAGAGCGCCTCAACCTGCACACCCTGAGAACGGAGCCGGTCCAACCACTCGGCCGTTTCCGAGCCTGGTGAGGGCAAACGTCGGCCCACCAACAACAACGAGCGCGCACCCCGATCCAGCAACCAGGACTGCAGATGTTGCCCGATCCCACCAAAAGCACCCACTACCAGATAGGTGCCGTCGGTGCGTATGGCACAAGCAGGGGCTTGGCTGGGCAGGGTGATCACCAACTTGCCCACATGCTTGCCCTGCGCCATCTGCCGGAAGGCGTCTTTGCACTGCTCCACAGCAAAGGCCGAAACTGGCAAAGCGGGCAGGGTTTGGTCCTGGGCAGCCGCCACCAATTGCAGCAATCGCTGCCTCAAAGGTTGTGGGTCGCGAGCGGCCACTTCCAGCAGGTCAAAACGGAAATAGCCCACATCAGGCCGTCGTTCGCGCACCTGCTGGTCGCTCCAGATCTCGAGCTTGCCAAGCTCCACAAAGCGCCCTCCGGAAGCAAGCGCCTGGAAACTGGCATCCACCCACTCACCTTTCAGGCTGTTCAAAACCACATCAACGCCGCGGCCTTCGGTGTGCTTGAGCACCTGTTCAGCGAAATCAGTGGAGCGGGAATCGAAGACCGCCTCCACACCTTGCTCCAACAATCCAGCCTGTTTGCCCTCACTGGCGGTGGCCAGGATGCGAGCACCGCTGCGCAAGGCCACCTGCACAGCTGCCTGCCCAACGCCACCGGCAGCTGCATGAATCAACACCGTTTCTCCAGCTTGAAGCCGGGCCAGCTGCTCCAGCCCATGCTCCGCCGTGAGATAGGCCGTTGAAAGGCTCGCCCCCAGCACAGGATCCAACTCTTCCGGCCAAGGCACACAGAGCACTGCCCTGCACGTCACATGGCTTGCCAGGCTTCCCAGGGTGAGCGCGGCAAGCATTCGCTGGCCCACCAACGAGGTATCCACCCCGGGACCGACAGCAACCACCCGCCCGACGGCTTCGCCACCGAAGGGCAATTGAGCATTGGCTCTCAGCCCGAGAGATTGATTGTGACTTTGCAGAAGCCCCAAAGCGTTGAGAACATCGCGAAAGTTCAGCCCCGTGGCCTCCACCGCCAACTCCAGCTCTCCTGGCAGAAGACGCGCCAGCGGCAAGGGCGCCTTCAGCAGCCCCTCAAGTCGACCAGTTCCATCGGAGAGCATGCGAAACCGCTCTTGATCAATCGGCTGAAAACTGCGGGTTTCAATGCGATCAGGACCACACCAGCGGACCTCAGCATCACCGGCGGTGGCCGCCAAAAGCTTTTGCCACTCAGCGGATGACAGTCCTGCAGCTAGGGCAGAAAGCGAAGCTGTGATCGTGCTGCAACGCCATGCGGAACAGTCCTGGGCCAGGGAACGCACTGCCGCCTGGACAGCCTCAGCCGCAGGTGAGGCCAAAGCAGGCATCCACAACAGCACCTGGCGCGGCTGAGTGAGAGGCAGCGCCTGGAGTTGTTGCACCAGCGCTGAAGTCACCGATTGTGGATCCGCTTGTGGATCCAGTTCAAAAGGCGTGATCGCCTGCTGCTCGCTCCATTCCTTAACAGCATCTGGCAATGGCCCAATCGCAATCAGGCTGATCGGCTCAGCCGCTCTTGGGCTCCAGTCGCTAAGTGCATGAGCCGCAAGGGGTTGCCAATTCTCCTCCAGCAGTTGCGCGGCAGGTCTGGGAGGGTCCTCAGGCAGCATCAACTCCAGCAACGTTCGCGTCAGACGCCGGAACTGCAAGCCACGGATCGCACCGATCAGGTCGCCGGAGAGATCAAGAACATCCAAGTCAGCGGTCACATGGGCGCGACTTCCGTCATCTCCCTGGCTGAGATCGTCCCGGCGCAGTTGTAAGCGACAACGCAGCTGGTCAGGCAATGGCCATCGCAACATCTGCACCTGCTCCACTCCCACAGGGAGTAGCAATTGACCATCAGCGTGCGTTTGGGCAAGAACCGCAGCCACCAGTTGAAAACAACCATCGATCAGGCTGCGATCAGGCGCCGCCTCCGGACGCTGCAGCAGTGCTTCTGCCCCTGTGGCGTTCGCGTGCAAAGCAACAAGCGGCCGGTAGCAGTTGCCGTAATCCAGCCCAAGATTCTTCAGGGAGCAGTAGAAATTGGCAACATCAAAGCCAGCACCAGGGTCAAACGCCAATGCCGGGAGGGGGTGAATGGGTTGTTCAGCAGCTGTGGTTAGCCGAAGCTGGCCATGGAGCTGCCAGCGGCCGCCGTCTTCGCCCTGAAGGGAGCGGGCATGGAAGCTGAACGCATCACCGTCGCGTAAAGCCTGGAGCTGTACCGAACCGGCGTTGAGCCACAGCGGACGATCGAGATTGAGATCAGCACATTGAAGTGGCTGTTGTTGATCGTTCAACCAATCCAGGAGAAGGGCGAGATAACCCGCTGCCGCAAACAGGGGATAGCCGCACAACGCATGGTCAGGTAGGTCGCGTGCGTCAGCCGGATCCAACACGGTCTGCCAATGCTCTGCCGCTCCTGGAAGGTCCAACTTCTGCAAAGCCAGTCCAGACTGCTCAGCGGTGACAGTGCTGCCAAAGCCGACGTGATCCAACCAAAGGCTGGCTTTGTCTTGGTCGAGACCCTGATCCCGTGGCGTCCACCAGAAACGTGAACGCAGAAAGGGATGACCTGGAGGCCGCAGCTGATGCCAGGAGGCACCTTGATGCCATGCCACCCAATCCATTGGGGCTCCTTGAGCCAAAGCCTGGACAAGCTTCTGGAGCTGCTCAAAACCAACAGCACCCTCAGCAAGAGTCTGCTGTTTTAGATCTCTCAAGGCCTCTGGCAGTTCCCCAGATCCACGCGCAGCAACGACACCGGTCCACGCCGCAGGGGCTTGCCCGCGCAACTGGCGTACCAGGTCCTCAAGACTGCTCGCAATCAAGCCCACTGCATAGGGAAATTGGGTGCGTCGCAGATGAATGCTGGCGCAGAGGTCCTGCAAGCCGAGAGCAGCATGATCCTCAAGCCAATCCGCTGTTTGTGCACGAAGCAAATCAAGTGCTTCCTCGTTGCGCGCGCTCAACCAGAGCAGGTGCCATGAAGGCGCTGATAACAACGTTGACGTGGGTTGAGAAAGCTCAACAGGAGCACCGCACAAAACAGCATGAGCGTTGGTGCCACCGAATCCAAACGAGCTGACACTGACCACCAGTTCCTGCTCAGGTCTAGGGAAAGGTTGCAGGGTTGTCGCAACCTTCAGACCTAGAGCAGGCAGATCCACGCTTGGATTAGGCCGCGTGTAATGAAGGCTGGCAGGCACCATGCGCTGCCTGAGGCACAACACGGCTTTGATGAAACCCGTAATGCCTGCAGCGGTTTCCGAATGACCCACATTGGTTTTCACCGAGCCCAGCAAACAGGGTTCGGTGCTTGGCCGCTCCTGCCCCAGCACCGCTCCAAGAGCCCTGAGTTCAATGGGATCCCCTTGGCGAGTGCCGGTGCCGTGGGCTTCAACCAATTGCGCTGAAGCCGGTGACAGGCCAGAGCCTTCATAGGCGGCTTGCACACAAGCGATCTGAGCTTTTTTGCTGGGTGCCGCCAGGCCCTTACTGCGCCCATCGGAGTTCACCGCCGTGCCACGAATCACAGCTTCAATCGGATCACCATCACGCAACGCCGCCGCCAACGGCTTCAGCAGCACAGCCCCCGCCCCTTCAGAACGCACATAACCATCAGCCGCGGCATCAAAGCTGCGGCAACGCCCCTCAGGCGACAGCAAACCGGCTTTGCAGAAACTCATCTGAATGGCGGGGTGAATCAACGCCTGAGCGCCGCCTGCAAAGGCCAATTCCGATTCACCACGCCTCAAGCTCTCGCAAGCCAGATGCAACGCCACCAAGGACGAAGAACAAGCCGTGTCCACCGTGAAGCTGGGCCCTTTCAGATCAAAGGCGTAAGAAATCCTGTTAGCCGCAATGGAACCGGTGTTGCCGGTGAGAATGAAGGGTTCGTTATCAGGCGTGAGGTATTGATTTTCAGAGGCCCAAAGCAGAGCTCGGTAATCCGAGCTGGAAATGCCCATAAACACTCCCACTGAGCGTCCACGCAACTGCTCCATGGGCTGGGCACCCGCCTCCATGGCCCTCCAGCACACCTCAAGCAATAGGCGCTGCTGAGGATCCATGCATTGGGCTTCCCTGCTGCTAATGCCAAACAAGGCTGGATCGAACCGGTCGATCCCATCCACGAAGCCCGCTCGGCGCACATGCTGGTGCAACGGCGTGCGCGGATCAGGATGATGGTGAAGCTGAAGATCCCAGCGGTCTGAGGGAATCTCAGCGATCGCCTCCCGTCCTTCAGCCAGCAGTTGCCAGAACTGTTCAGGACTCTCGACCCCGCCAGGGAGTCTGCAACCCATCCCCAAAACGGCAATGGGCTCTTGCGTTGGTGAAACCGGACGGATCTGCTGATTCATGCGCCGGGCACTTGCTTTCCATTCACGCGCAGGGCCCGAACACCTTCACGGAAGCCATTCAGTGGGTGGAGCCAGCGAAGCCAAAGCTGTGCTGGTTCCTCGATATTGCCAATGCAGCAAACGAACCCACTGACTGGCAAAGACTGAAGAGCCAACGTTGTTACGACCTAGTAGATCCGACCCCATTGAAAACCAGCACGCCCCCCGCAGCCCCTGCTTTGGTCACTGCCCTTGCTCAAGGGCACTTCACATGCAACCAAAACAGTCGATGGGAAGGGCGATTTTGGCAATCTCAAACACTGAGCCGCCACAAAGGCTGATGCAGATGCTGCATCAACTTCAAAGACCTTTCGCCTGAACATTGGATCGGTTTTCACCCAAACAACACTGTTTCCAAGACAGGCCGGCGGCAATCACCCAGCCCAGAGCCCCGATGGCAATCGCCATCACACGCCCCTGCCCGGTGCCAAGACTCTCTGTTAACCAAGCTGGCCACACGGGCCATTCGAGTGCCGGGCTCAATCCGAAGTCAACCAGCAGCGGCACAACCAAAAAGGCACACAACCGGGTTGCCCATTCGCAGCCATAGCGCAGTGAAAAGTAGCGAGGCAGTGCGTCCCGGGGAGCCAGGGTCACCCAGGCTTGGTGAAGTGCTGCCATCACAACGGGCAACGCTGCACTGAACACCAAGACAGCTCCAAACCAAACCAAGTGTCGATGCGCAAAAGCTTGCAAGCCTGTACCCATCAAGATCAACGCCTGGATGATCAGGCTCAAGGGCAGAACAGTTCTCCAGTGCTGCCCCAATCTCCATCGCCAGCCAGCAAACCCGATCAAATAGCCCAAGCAGCCTGTAATCAGAACCCAACCCATCCGCTCAGGCGCATAGGCCAGCGCCACCCAAGCAGGAAACAGCACTTCCAAAGAGGCATACACAAATGCCGTGAGCGCAGTGAAAACCAGAGCTGAGCGAGCTGGACATGAACGCTGCCAGAGTGCAAGCAAACGATGCCACGTGCGAGGAGCCATGAGCTGATTCGACGCCCCAGGAGCTACCCAATCGAGCTGCTGCCTGGCCTGCGACCAGGGAGCCACCACAACACTCAGCAGGGCAAACAAGAAACTGATGCCATCGAGCAGCAAGACCCCTCCCAGGCCCTGACTGGCGACAAGCCAGCTCCCCAGGAAGGGAGCCATGGTGATCACTAAGCCGTCCACGGTGGCGAACAATCCATTGGCTCGCTGTAAACGCTGCTGATCGGAGATCAGCAGCGGAATCAGGCTGGAGAGACGCACCACCAACATGGCTTCAGCCACAGCGGCCAAGGCTTGAATCGCTAAAACCCCAAGCAACCAAGGCGGCTCATCAGCGGAAGAGCCGAGCAACACAACAGCCAACAGAGCAGTGCACACTGCTCCAGTGGCATGGCAGAGCATCATCAAACGACCTGGAGGCCATGCCGGGAAAACGCGCAAAAACAGCGGCAACGCCAGCAAACGCGCCGCCTGCACCACCATCGCCACCAAGCCAAAGTCGAGTAACTGGCCCGACTGCGCAAACAACCAAAGCCCGATTCCATAGAGACTCGTCTGAGTTCCCAGATTGGAAATCAGCTGGCCGCCCCAGAGGTAGCGAAACAGTCGACTCGATCTCTTGACCACTGGAAAGATCTTGGAAGAATTAGAGAAGCAACGAATAAGACTGAAACCACATCAGACCAGTGCCTTTGGACCATGGAAGAGAAGCTGACGAATCGCTTCTCGATCGGCGCTGAGTCGGTGACGCTGCATTCTTGCCTTGAGCTGTTGATACAGGTGCGGCTGCTCAAGCCAGCTTCGACACAGTGCAACAAGGTCTTTGGGCTGACGGATACAGCAATCGATGTCGCGAGCCTGGAAATAGCGGCGGGCCAATAATTCCTGAGGCATTGTTGTGCCAAAACCATTGAAAATCAGCACACAACCAGAGGCCAAAGCTTCAGTGGATGTTCGTGCCCCTGGCCGCGCCACCATGGCCCAGGCAGTTCTGTAAAGCGATGCCATCGCTGCTGGGCCTTGAAATGCCAACGGCTCAACCTTCAGCTGAGAATGCTGCGCCGCCCAGTCCTGCACCTGCCGAAACGCCGCCTGACGACGGCCGCAGAGGGCGACAACCCTGATCTTCCCCGCCAAGGGCAACAGGATCTCCAGCAAACGAATGTGGTTGTTGGCACCATTGGCCCCAGCTCCAAGTACCAGGAGTGGCAGCAGATCGACGTCACTCTCCGAAATGTCACGCTCCAGCTCCTCCTCAAACGCGGGGTCGAACAACGGACCCAGCGCCGGGGTCGGCAACGCGCGGTAGCCACGTCGGCGAACGTCATCGCTGACTTCCTGAGAGAGGGTCCAGAACGCTTCGGCCCGTCGCGTCAGCCAGTTGCGACTGAAGCCAAAGCCACCCTCCAATTCCGTGCAACAGGTGATGCAGCGCAGACCAGGAACAACCCGCTTCGCCAGATCGAAGTGACCGCGGTTGATATGGGGGTGCGTGGAGATCAACAGATCCGGCTGCAGACGCCGCAACAAACGAATCACGTAAAAACGGCCAGCCAGGAGAGTTCCCGGCTTGGTGACGTCTTCCCACTCAACGACTCGCCAATAGATCTGATGCATCCAGGGGCCATGGCGCTGAATCCAGTTGTAGAGAGCAACTCCTGCGCGGGTAAAAATGCTGGCATTTTCCAGCACATGCTCAACCCACACCTCACCGGTTGGATCCCAACGCTTGAGCCAGGCCTGAAGCGCATAGGCAGCCGCGTCATGGGCTGTGCCGCCGCTGGACGTAAAAATCAAAACCCTCATCCGATCAGAGTCTCATGCTTGTTGTCTCTGGCTAATGAACCACCGCCAGAGTCAAATCCAGTGCCTCATACGCGCAGTGCTCTTGATCCATGGCCAATAGATTCAGTTGGTTGAAGGGCGTGATCGATGGCACGGCTGCTGATCACGGGCGGGGCTGGATTCATAGGCAGCCACACCTGTGTCGTGCTCTTACAGGCAGGTCACAACTTGCTGGTGCTCGACAACTTCAGCAACAGCACCCCACTGGCCCTGGAACGCGTATGTGCACTCGCCCAGCTTGACTCCCAGTCCTCCCAAGTCCGCCTGCAGGTTCGACGAGGAGACATCCGCGATCAGGCCTGCCTTGACGAGCTGTTTTCCAAGGCAGCTTCAGCAGGCGAACCCATTGATGCTGTGATCCACTTCGCCGGACTGAAGGCCGTCGGTGAATCGGTGCGTGAACCGCTGCGCTACTGGGATGTGAATCTGACAGGCAGCCGATGCCTGCTGGATGCCATGAACGCCCATGACTGTCACACCCTGGTGTTCAGCAGCAGCGCCACGCTTTACGGCTACCCGGAACGCGTACCGATCCCGGAGACAGCGCCCATTCAGCCGATTAACCCCTATGGCCACTCCAAGGCTGCGGTTGAACAGCTGCTGCAAGACCTTGCCGTCAGCGCTGCCAATCAATGGCGCATTGCCTGCCTGCGTTATTTCAATCCCGTGGGAGCCCACCCCAGCGGAAAGATTGGAGAAGATCCCCTGGGCACACCCAACAACCTGTTCCCGTTTCTGAGTCAGGTGGCCGTGGGCAGGCGCGAATCTCTCCAGGTATTCGGAGGCGACTGGCCCACCAGCGACGGCACCTGCATCCGCGATTACATCCATGTGATGGATCTGGCGGAAGGCCACCGCGCTGCCCTCGACTGCCTGCTTGCTGAACCAACTCAACTGCTCACCCTCAATCTGGGTAGTGGTCAGGGAGCATCGGTGTTGGAGGTGGTGCATGCCTTTGAACGCGCCTGCGGTCGCCAAGTGCCCTACGACCTGGTGGCCAGACGCGATGGAGATGCTGCCATCACGGTTGCCGATCCCGGGTTGGCTCTGCAACGGCTCGGCTGGCGAACGCAACGCGGCCTCGACGACATCTGCCGCGACGGCTGGGCCTGGCAATCGGCCAATCCAGCTGGCTACGACGACCCCGAATGAGTGGTCTTGTACTGGCCGGTGGGGGCCACAGCCATGCTCTGGTGCTGCACCGCTGGGCCATGCAACCCAGCAAACGCCCCAGCGGGCTGATCACGCTGGTGAGCCGAACCAGCACAGCCCTGTATTCAGGCATGGTGCCTGGCCTGATCGCAGGGATCTATCAACACGACCAGGTGGCAGTGGATCTACGCGACCTGGCTGATCAAGCGGGCGTGGCACTGGTCGTGGCCGAGATCACCGGTCTGGAGCTTCAGAACCAACTGCTGAGGGTGGATCAGCGGCCAGCACTGCCTTACGTGCGCCTCAGCCTCAACCTGGGCGCGGTGACTTCAGCGAACCCAGTGCCGACTTCCGGACTGGTGCCAATCAAACCGCTGGAGCCAGCGCTGGACTTTCTCGGGGAGCAGGACCGACAGATGGACGAACCGGCTGTTGCGACCTCCCCTTTTCAGGTGGTGGGCAGCGGCCTGGCTGCAGTGGAGACGGTCTTGGCACTCAGAAAACGCTGGCCCAGGCGACCTCTGGTGCTGCAGATCCGGCCCAGGCATCTACAACCAGTCTTGATCCGAGCCCTACGGGAAGGCTCCATCCAGATCCTTGAAACAAGCGAACTGGATCCAACAGGCGAGTTCATGACTACTCCAGGACTGATTTGCACCGGCAGCCGTGCACCCCATTGGCTGGCCGAAAGCGGACTGCCCTGCTACCCAAGCAGCGGCCGGATCCGCACCGAGGCAAGCCTTCAGGTGATCGGACAGCCCAAACTCTTTGCCGCAGGCGACTGCGCTGTGATCGATGCGCAGCCCCGCGCCCCATCGGGAGTCTGGGCTGTGCGGGCCGCCGCACCTTTGGCCCACAACCTGGAAGCCGCTTGCGAAGGACGACCTTTACAACGCTGGCGTCCCCAACGCCAGGCCCTGCAACTGCTGGGCGGGTTCAACAAGGGGCACCCCACAGCCTGGGCACTACGAGGATCACGCCTGATCGGCCCTCACCCCCTGCTGTGGCATCTCAAAGCGGCCATTGATGCGCGCTTCATGGCGATGTTTCGGCGCAGCAGATCCATGGACAGCGCCGAAACAATGGCATGTAGGGGCTGTGCCGCCAAGCTTGCCGCTGGGCCCCTGGAAAGTGCTCTGCAGCAGGCCGGCATGGCAACGCTGGGGACACAACCCGAAGATGCCGCAATACTGCCGATGAACACCGCCGCGGGCTCCACGCCTGTGCTGCAAAGCGTGGATGGCTTTCCAGCCCTGGTCAGTGACCCCTGGCTGAATGGACGTCTTACGACCTTGCATGCATGCTCGGATCTCTGGGCCTGCGGTGCCCGCGTGCTGGCTGCCCAGGCGGTGGTAACCCTGCCTCAGGCCACTGAATCCACCCAAGAGACCCTGCTGGCCCAGACGTTGGCGGGCATCCGCTCCGCCCTTGATCCCCAGGGCGCCCAGCTGATCGGTGGTCACACGCTGGAGGCCCGCGATGGCCTTGCCCAGCCGCCGCCCAGCCGGGCTGTTCAGGTCACGCTGAGCGTCAGCGGCCAAGCCCTTGAACCGTTCTGGCCCAAGGCAGGACTTCAGGCCGGAGACCGACTGCTGCTCAGTCGTCCGCTGGGGACAGGAGTGCTGTTCGCCGCGGCCATGGCCGGTGCTACTCCAGCTCCTGCTCTGGATTTAGCCCTCGCACAAATGGGCACGAGCCAGCACGTCTTGCTGGAAGGCCTTCTGGATCTGCAAAGCGAGCATCCAAATGGCATTCATGCGGCGACCGACATCACCGGCTTTGGGCTGCTGGGGCATCTGGGCGAAATGCTGCGCAATCCGGCCCTCAAAGTGGTGCTCAACGGCGCCCATATCCCTGCGCTCGCTGGATCCATCTCCCTACTGGCCAAAGGCTTCGCAAGCAGCCTGGCTCCCGCCAACCGACGAGCCTGGAGCTTGCTCGACAACGGCGGGGTGGATCTGCAACTGACCGGACTGGAACCCGGCAGCAAGAGGCATCAAGCCCTGCTTGAGCTGCTGGTGGATCCACAGACCTGCGGACCGCTTTTGATCAGCGTTCAGGCCGATATCGCTCAGGTGCTGACCACTCGACTCCAAAGCCCCTGGACGGAAATCGGCAGCGTGCAAACACGCTGATCCAGAACGAGTTCATTGATCAAGGGCTTCAATCGGGGCCAGGCGGGGATCGAGGATCTTGGGCCCCATCCCGGCAAATTTCACAGCGATCGAGACCTTCTCGCCACTGCCGAAGGTGTGGGTGACTTCGCCTTCCCCGAAGCTGCTATGCATCACCCGGTCGCCCACACTCCAGCTCTTTCCAGGTGCAGGGCCCGCCTGACGGCGACGTACGGCGTTGGCGGGCGCACTGCTGCCATTGGGCTTATCGCGATCCACGCGGGTGAGCCGATCAAGGCGCTGTTCCCGGCGGATGGCTGCTCCTCCCGAACGAGGAATCTCACCCTGCACCAGTCCTTCCGGCAGTTCGGAGAGAAAAACACTCGGCACTGCCGGTTCGCGCATGCCACCCCAGAGACGGCGCTCACTGGCATGGGAGAGGAACAGACGCTCCTTGGCCCGGGTGATTCCCACGTAACAAAGGCGTCGCTCCTCCTCCAAAGACGCTGGATCGTCCAACGATCGATAGCTGGGAAACAAACCCTGTTCCATGCCCACCAGGCAAACCACTGGAAACTCCAGCCCCTTGCTGCTGTGCAGGGTCATCAAGGTCACCCGATCAGCTGCCGTGTCCTTGCTGTCGGCATCACTGGCCAGAGCAGCCGAGGCCAGGAAGCCCTCGAGATCGCCTTCATCGTTCTCTTCCTGATACTGCAAACCCGCATTGACCAGTTCCTGCAGGTTGCGACGACGCTCCTCCGCTTCATCGGTGCCCTCAGTGATCAGCTCGCTCACGTAGCCGCTCTGCTCCATCACCTGCTGAATCAGTTCCGAAGGCGGCGTGTTGTGAATGCGCTCGCGCAGACCATTGATCAACTCACAGAACTGCAACAGCCCTCTGGCCGATCGACCTCCCAAGGAGCGCACCGCTTCGGGATCACTCACCACATCCCAGAGCGGAATGCCCAGTTGGTTGGCGGCATCCGTGAGCCGCTGGATGGTGGTTTTACCGATGCCCCGCTTGGGCACGTTGATCACCCGCAACAGGCTGACGGTGTCTGCCGGGTTGATCATCAGGCGCAAATAGCCGAGCACATCCTTGATCTCGCGCCGGTCATAGAAACGCAGACCACCCACCACCACGTAGGGGATCCGCCAACGCACCAGTGATTCCTCAAGGGCCCGCGACTGGGCGTTGGTGCGATACAGACAGGCCATATCCCCCCAGCTCAGCTCGGGGTTGGCGGCTTCCATCATGCGCAGCCGATGCACCACCGCTTCAGCCTCGGCAATCTCGTCATCGCAGCGGGTGAGTGAAATCAGCTCGCCTTCACCGCGCGTGGGACGCAGCACCTTGTCGATGCGTTCGCTGTTGTTGGCAATCAGGGCATTGGCCGCCTCCAGAATCGTGGCGGTGGAGCGATAGTTCTCCTCCAGCTTCACCATCGTGCGGGTGGCGTCGTCCGGCGCCTGGTCGCCGAAGTCATCCTGAAAGCCCATCAGAATTGTGAAATCGGCAGCCCGGAAGCTATAAATGCTCTGATCGGCATCGCCCACCACAAACACCGAACGCCCCGACCAGTTGTCGTAACCCTGGGGATCCTTGCCATCGGTGACCAGCAGCTTGATCAGGTCGTACTGGGTACGATTGGTGTCCTGGTATTCATCCACCAGCACGTGAGCGAAGCGGCGATGCCAGTAGCTGCGCACCTGCTCGTTCTGCTGCAGCAGTTGCACGGGAAGCAGCAGCAGATCATCGAAGTCGAGTGCGTTATTGGCCGCCAGGGCCTTGCGATAGCGGCGGTAAACATCCGCTGCGAGCTTGCCGCGCTGCCCTTCGGCATTGGACTCCATCTGATCGGGAAGCCAGCCCTGGTTTTTGGCATTGCTGATCGCCCAGCGCACCTTCTTGGGCTCAAAACGCTTGGGATCGAGCTGCAGCTCCTGGGTCACAATCTCCTTGACAAGGCTCTGCGCATCGGCCTCGTCGTAGATCGAAAACTGCTTCGTCCAGGTGAGCCCCTCCTTGTCTTTGAACTTGTCAATGTCGTAGCGCAGCATGCGCGCAAACAACGCATGAAAGGTGCCGATCCACAGCTCCTTGGTGACCTCGCGATAGATCCGCGATCGCAGCTGTCGCTGCTCAACAGGAGGCAACGTGCTCCAGGGTTGCCCGAATTGACTCTGCGCCAGTCGTTGAGCAAGGAGCAACTCCAAACGCTCCTTCATCTCCCGGGCTGCCTTGTTGGTGAAGGTCACCGCAAGGATCTGAGACGGATCCGCTCCGTGTTCACCGATCAGATGGGCGATGCGATGGGTGAGGGCGCGGGTCTTACCACTGCCCGCACCGGCCACGACCAGCAACGGACCCTCATGGTGATCCACCGCCAGGCGCTGGGCGTCATTGAGGCCGGCAAGAAAACTCATGAGCCGATGGTACGGAAGTTCTCCTGTTTCGACGCCCTTGGAGATACCCAGGCAATGGCCAGCAAGTATCCGCTGATCACCTGCTGCAGCGATGTTTTGAGCAGTGTGGACTCCACCAATGAGGAGGCCAGAATGAACAAAGCACAGGCCAAGCCTGTCCTGCAGAGCGATCCGGCGTCACCTGCGAGACCCGAAAACAGACGCTGAAACACCAAACTCACTGCAACGAGCATCAAGCTCAGCGTCATCAGACCCTGATCGGCCAACGCATGCAGAAACACGTTGTGCGCATGGGGAATGCCGCTGGTGCGACCGGGAAGAAACACTTTGCCTGCGCAGTGATGGGAGACCCGGTCATAACCCTGGCCCACCAAGAATTCGGGCAATGAACGCAGCGATCGGCTGACAAAACACTGAGCCACTTGAGAGCGCCCAATATCGCTTGGCTCTTGAGCGACCATGGGACTTCCAGGCCAATAAAGGGTCAGGTTGAACACCAAAGCAAGGATTAATACCGTTACGGCCAGTGACGTGGCTCGCCTCGCCACCCAATATCGATTCCACCAGCACAGCTCAGTGACGATCAGCGCTGCGATGGGAAACAGAAATGCCGCACGGGATGCCGCCCCCAGGGCCAAAACGAAACTCAGTACCCCGACCACTGCGGCCACCCGACGCAGCCAGGGCAGCACTTCGGCTCGATAAAGCCCATAGCCAACTAAAGCGAACAGACCGTAGAGATATCCAGAGCGATTGATGGTGATCTTCTGGATGCGGACCGCCTCCTGTGGCAAAGCATCACGCAAAACCGACCAGGGGATCGCTTCGAGATTGCTGTTGAACCGATCGAATTCCACAAAGGGCAGCGAGACGATCACCGTGGCCAGCACCAACCAAAGTCCGCCCCTCCATTGAGCTTTTGACTGCTGCAGACCAGCCGCGAAGGCCAGCAACACCAGGATGAGATCAGTGGGAGCAGACCCGCTGATGGGATGAATCACGGCACTAAGGCTCACAACGAGGACGCCGATCAACACGCCATACACCGGTTCTGCAGGCAACCAGCGCAGAAATTTGAATCCACACCAGATGGCCAGGATCAAAACCATCCCGGCTGGATTTCCGCTGCGCTCCCACAACAGACCAGAGAGCGAAAGGGGAAGCAGCAGATCAACCCAGGGAGATGCCAGACGATGAGTCAATCCTGCCAAGACAGACGAGTCATGAGAGTCCTCAGATTGCCAGAACCGAAATGGGGAGAGCCCTTTCGTGGTTGAGAATGCCTCAAGTTTTCCGGTTTGAGCGTGTCGGCACTCACCCGCTGCCTGCAGGAAGAAGCGGCTGCAATCGCAGCGGCAGCAGAGCGTCTGAGTGCTGTTCAGGTTGAGGGAGCTCTAAAACTGCTTGAGCGTTGTGCCGATCAAAAGGCAAAGCTCGTGATCACCGGTGTTGGCAAGAGCGGAATCGTGGCAAGGAAAATCGCCGCGACTTTCTCATCGATCGGGCTCATGGCCCTCTACCTCAATCCACTGGATGCCCTCCATGGCGACCTGGGCGTTGTGGCTCCTGAGGATGTCTGTTTACTGCTTTCGAATAGTGGCGAAACCTCTGAGCTGCTAGAACTGATGCCACATCTGAAGCGACGCGGCACCGCACGCATTGCCCTGGTGGGTAGTGCTGATTCCTCTCTGGCCCACCGCAGCGATGTGGTGCTGGAGGCATCGGTGGATCGTGAGGTGTGCCCTCTGAACCTGGCTCCTACCGCCAGTACGGCGGTTGCCATGGCCATCGGGGATGCCCTGGCAGCCGTCTGGATGCAAAGGCGAGGAATCTCAACTGCCGATTTCGCCATCAATCATCCAGCCGGATCCCTCGGCAAGCAGCTCACCATGACCGTGGCCGATCTGATGGTGCCGGTGTCGAACCTGGAACCCATCGCTCCTGAAACACCTCTACCCGAAGTGATCAGCCGACTGACCCAGGGAGCCATGGGCAGCAGCTGGGTCGAAGATCCGAAAACTCCCAGACGCCTTTTGGGCCTGATCACCGATGGCGACCTGCGCCGCGCTCTGCGCGATCACGGCCCTGAACGGTGGCCAAGTCTCAACGCACGTGATCTGATGACATCCGACCCAATCACAGTCTCCACCGAATTGCTGGCGGTTGATGCCATCAAACGTATGGAGCACAACAGGCGTAAACCAATCTCGGTGCTGCCAGTGGTGGATCAGCACGACTTGTTGCTTGGCCTGCTACGTCTGCATGACCTGGTGCAGGCGGGGCTGGCCTGAACGGAGACCATCCAGTGCAACGACTGCTGCGCGAATGGAACTGGTACAGGCAACGCAGACCCCTCGCCGCACTTGAAATGCTGGTGATGGATGTGGATGGCGTGCTCACCGATGGTGGGCTCTGGATCGATGCACACGGAGAACTGCAGAAACGGTTCGACGTACGCGACGGGCTCGGCCTGCGTCTGTTGCAGCAACAGGGCCTGCAGCTGGCTTTCCTCAGCGGCGGTAGGGGCGGGGCCACCGAGGCACGCGCTCGCCAGCTGAAGATCCAGCACTGCCTGGTGGGCATCAAGGACAAACCACCCGCGCTGAAGCAGCTGCAGCAGCAACTGGGGGTCAGCAAAGAGCGCACCGCGTTCCTCGGCGACGATCTCAATGACCTTGCGGTGCGCAGCTCTGTTGGCCTGCTGATCGCACCCTGCGACGCCTGTCGTCCTCTACGTCGTAAGGCCGATGCAGTGCTTCATCATGGTGGTGGCCGTGGAGCCGTGCGCGAGCTGGCGGAAAGAATCCTTCAGGCCCGTGGAAACTGGAACTCTCTGCGCAAGAACGGTTGGCGGGATCGCAACGACTAAACCCCGACAACCGCTTTCAACGCATCCCCGCCAAGACCTGTTCACGCCCCTGACGCAAAGCTTCCCCCAGCTCAGGGCCAGGACGCAGTCCCTCGGCCATCAACTCCCGCGCGCTGACAGGTGACGCCACATGCCGCCAGCGCCCCCACCAGCGCAGCAGCGGTCGCCAGCAGGGTGGGTTGTCCAAAACAGCAAGCGCAACCGCCTCAACGGACCAGCGACCTGCTTCGATGCTTCGGGTCCACTGCAGAACGTCCCACTCAGCCCAAGAGTGCGAGAACACTTCCATCAACAACCAGCTCCGTAACTCCAGCAGCTCCGCCAACCAGCGCTGCTGCTGGAGAGGAATCTGGAGGCGCTGAGCCAAAGCGATCGGATCAGAGGCTGAAGCCACCAATGCAGCCATAGCTGGAAGTCCAAGACGGGAAGCCCAGCCAAGGCGCCTGATCAGCCTCGCCTCAGATTGCAGCCAGGGGTCCAAGAGCGGCATGGCGGACCAGGCCTGAAGAAGAACCACAGCCTCAGCCCATGGTTCCCGCTCCAGCAAAAGATCCAACTCCATGCGCAACCGGGTTCCTAACGCCGGCGGAACAGCATCAACAGGATCACCAAGGTGCCAAGACCAAGGCCAGGCAGAGAGTGTGAACGCCACCTGACTCAACGCTTCCGGCGCAAGACAAAAACCCAACCTGGCGCAATACCGCGCTGCTCGAACCACCCTGGTGGGATCGTCCGCAACGCTGCCGTCATGCAGGAAAGCGAGATGGCGCAGGGCCAGATCCACCTGACCTCCATGAGGATCCATCAGCAGCTGACTGCCATCTGGATCGAGCACCAGCGCCATGGCATTGACCGTGAAGTCCCGACGGGCCAGATCTTCATCCAGTGCACCAGCCTGAACAAGTGGGTTCTGCCCTGGGGCTGGGTAGGTCTCGATTCGCGCTGCTGCAAGGTCGATGGGCACTCCATCGATCTGCAACTCCGCCGTACCGAACTGCTGATGAACGACCACGTTGGTGACACGCCTAGGACCAAGAGTCTCCTGAAGACGGCTCACCAGATCTTCACAGGATCCCTCAAGCACAAGATCAAGGTCGACAGGTGCACGCCTTGGTTCGCGACATTGATGGTGGAGAAGTGCATCACGCACTGCGCCACCGACAAGCGCCAGATGCCCTGAGCCTTGAGCATGAGCCTGCTGTGCCAACGATTGGAGGAGAGGCTGATAGAAATCCGGAAACGCGAAACCCGTTCCTACCTTCATGAAATCTGTGCTCAGCGACGGGAAAGCTTTTAAAGGAAGGCAGCAGCCAAAGGAGAAGTAGCTGGGTACATGATCACGACAAATGACCAATCAACAGAGCCCTCAACCACATCCATCAAACAGCAGCTCGCGAATGACCACCAGTCCAACTCAAGTCTCTGGAGCCCAACAGAGTTCACCCTCGGAGAGCAAGACACTCAACGAGCAGCGGTGCATTACGGTAAAACGACTAGAAGCAATCGATGTCGACCTCAATAATCATTCCCTGTTACAACGAAAAAAACGCAATTCGTGACACCATTGAATTAATTCGCTCGACAATTGAGAACACAAAGATCGAAGACGTCGAGATTATTTGCGTCAATGACGGATCAACAGATGGATCCGAGCATGTTCTCAATGCTCTGGCATGCGAAGAAGGAGATGGAAACTTGTTAGTCGTGCATCACAAACGAAATCAGGGCTACGGAGCCGCTTTAAAAACAGGCATCCGACGCAGCCAAAAAGACTATATCTGCATCACAGATGCTGATGGAACTTATCCCAATGAACGCATTCCCGAGCTGATCGAACAAATCACGAAGAACGACCTTGACATGGTTGTTGGTGCTCGCATCGGACCCAATGTTGATTACTCCAAGATCCGCTCGATTCCAAAAATGATTCTGGTCCCATGGGTGTCTTTCCTGTGCGGCACTGACGTACCTGACATGAACTCAGGCTTGAGAATTTTCAGACGCGATCGATCTCTGGATTTCCTCAAGCTCCTTCCTGATGGCTTCAGCTTTACGACAACCATCACCATCTGTCTGCTCAGAAATCGATATGGCGTTGAATTCATGCCCATCAGCTACGCCAAACGAGTCGGCAAAAGCCATATCAAACCAGTAAGAGATACGTTGAGATTCACTCAATTAATCCTGCGCACTGGCATGTACTTCGCACCGATGCGTCTTCTGTCGCCATTGATTATCGCACTCGGAATCCTATTCATCGTGAGCGGAACCTATGACCTGGCAATTCTGAACAATCTCACTGACAAAACTGTACTGCTTGGATTTGCCAGCCTGAATGTTGCCATGTTTGCACTCCTTGCCGACATGATTGATAAACGCGCAAACTAAGCTCGAAAAAGGCAAAGATCCCTAAATCAGCCTCACTGGAGGGAGCACTCCAGGGCGAAAGCGAGTAAAAAGATGACCATAAAAACTCACCAACACCATCGCGAGACAAAGCACCGAAGCCGGTGCAAACGGCAATGAGTAACGCGGCAAAAAGTGACTAACTAAAGCATAAAATCCAAAAAGCGAGACAGGAACAACAGAGACCATCAACCACGACGAACGTCGCTGAGCAATCGACAAAAGAGGAGCCAGAAAAAGCGCAGGAAAAGCAATTGCATTCAAAAAGACCCCATTCCAATATCTAGAGCGAAAACCCCAGAAACCCCTCCAGGAGAAGGGAATAGTCGTTGTCAAAACACTGAGTGGATTACTCCTAAACTGGCGAAGGGCATAGGCCTTTCTCTCACTGTCATCAAGAGAAAATTGGTAAGGCAACGCCCTTTTTCCTCTTTGGTAAAAAGAACGGACATCCCCATAACGTTTTTGCTTCAAGGCCTCACGATCGCATTCCAGGTAACGCTCAAATACTGCCAACTTTCCATCACATGACAGCTCCTCATCTGAGAGCTCCATCAAGGGGCCCAACACATCACGGCGAATCACATTTGGCGAAAAGAAATAAAAAGAGTCACGGAATTCCTGGAGATTCATCTGATTAAAAACAGACCTAATGAGCAGCACGTCTCCACCACCTTTTGCGATGGCGAACTTGGAGAAATGAACCTGGTTACGAACAGCCCAAGGCCCAACAATCAACAAAAAACCTAGCGAAAAAGCAACCAATAACCTCCAAAAACGATGACTCATTCCTGAAATCACAAAAGCAACCAATGGCAAAACCAACAGCGCCACATAAGCAACCGAAGACTTAGTCAATGCCATCGATCCAAGCACTACTCCAGCAGCCAGCATCCATCTTGCAGATTTTTGGCGAGATGCCATCAGCAAAACAACACTCAACCAAAGAAGAATCGATGCGGCAATCAACTCAGTGTTCATTCGCCGGATCTGTCCAATCACAAAGAAATGATTCACTACAGCGATTTGCGCAGCAGCCAACAAGTTAGCTGCATACATCGGCGCAAAAACCAATCGAGAGCTTAACCAAAGCGCAAGAAACAGAGAACCCGCCCAGAACAAATTGACGGTCTTTAAAAACAGTAGAAAAGACTTGCTGAAAGGCTCTCCCACTTGATCCAAAAAACCGGGCCGAACAACCTCAGCGACTCTCAAATAAACTGCAAGCAAAAAATTAGGGAATGGTTCTCGCCTATACCCTGGAACAACTACCTCAGAAACCTGAGATTCACTGTAAACACCATACTTAGCCAGATTCAAACCTGATCGAACATTCTGAACTGCATCTCCACCAATAGGATCTGAATCCAGCAGGTAAAAATCCTGAATCAACAAGAATAAAATCAGCAGAATCACTGCCACTGCTGAGAAGCTGAGCAAACGGCGGATGAACAGTCTCGGCATGGGGAGTTAGTCGGAAACGACCGCAAGGCGGCGGGCCTCTTCCAACTGTTCGGGTGTATCCACCGACAAAGATGTTCCCGCGACAGAAAAAGTGGAAATCGTGTGGCCCGCTTCGATCAAACGCAACTGCTCCAAACGTTCCAAGTCCTCAAGCGGTGAGACCGGCAGTTGCCCCCAAGCAGCAAGAACATCACCGCGAAAGCCATACATCCCGACATGCCCCCAGTAATCCGTGTGCTGATACCAATCGGCGGGATCAACATCCCGCACATGAGGTACTGCGGAACGAGAAAAGTAGAGAGCCCGTCCATCATGAGCGAGCAAAGTCTTCACTACAGCTGGGTTATGGATGGTGTCGGGGTTGAGCCGATACACGGGAGTCACAACCGCCGGCACAGGATCACGCTCTGCAAACTCATGAACCATCTGCGACACAACAGCCGAATCAAGGAAAGGCTGATCCCCCTGCACATTGATCACAGCAGTGCTCTGAAGTCGTTGATGCAGTAGGGGTGCATCCCAATGTTCAGACTCTTCGCCCCAGGCCAACCCCGCAAGCTGATCAGCAACAGAAGCAATGCGCTCACTGCCGGAACTGCAGTTCTTCGACGTCATCAACACGGAATAACCCCAGCCTGTGGCGAGATCATGCAAACGAGTGCTGTCAGTGCAGAGCACAACTGCAGCAGGCCCATTCGCCTGAGCACACCGTTCCAAGACCCGCTGAATCATCGGTAGACCACCGATCTCAGCCAGCACCTTGGCAGGTAAGCGCGACGACGAGAGCCGGGCCGGAACCGCAACCACCGACCGTTGAATGCCCAAAGACTCCATGACCGACTAGTCCCAGAGTTTCATGGCGTCATCACGAGCGCCAAACCACTCAGCAGCCAGAGCACCGCCCATGGAGCGCTGCTCTCGGAACCAAGGCCCACCGAGCGTCCAGTGCAGCAGGCGTGGTCCACCATCATCCACAGCAGCAGCTGGAGCCTCCTGCACATCAACAAGATGATTCCAGCCCGAATCAAGAGCGCCGATCTCATGATCGCCTTGAAGCCAATGGAAGCGATGCAACTCCAGACCGGTGGCAGTGTTGACGTAATCCACAGTGAGTTGTGTGCAACGACTGCAGTTGAGCAGCATCAACGAGCTCCAGTTCTTTTTGGGATAAGCGCTCTGAACCTCACCAAGGAATTTCACCGTTTCACCAGGGACATGCTCGTGCTGAACGCACATTGCGGCATAGCCATCGTCACGTTGATCCCAGAGAGCCTTGATATCTCCTCGACAGAGCATGTCGCAGTCCATGAACAAGGCCCAGCCCTGATATCCCATGAGGTGCGGCACCAAAAACCGCGTGAATGAGAAAGCAGTGCTTTGTTTTGGGTCACGTTCCCGCCAAAACAGCCCCTGAGCCTCCAACTGTGGAGTCACCAGAGGAGTAATCGCCAAAGGTGCTGAGCTGGATTGGTAGAGGCTGTCAATCAGGACGTTTGTGGCAGCCCGCTCTCTTGGGTCGTAACCGATGAAAATCGGAATCGGTCTCACCGTCACCACAGGTTGCACACACTGGACCGAAGGTTACGGCCAACCGAAGAGTGAGATCTAAGCTTCCGCCCTCAGCAGAGTCACCATGGCCACACGGCAGGTCGCCCTCCAATCGATCACCTTCGCCAACGACGCTCCGTTTGTGCTCATTGGCGGCGTCAACGTTTTGGAGTCAAAAGACTTTGCACTGGAAGTGGCAGGTCAATACAAAGAGATCTGCCAAAAGCTCAACATCCCGCTGGTGTTCAAGGCCTCCTTCGATAAGGCCAATCGCTCTTCGATCCACTCCTTTCGCGGGCCTGGACTAGCAGAAGGACTGAAGATCCTCAACTCGGTGAAGGAAACCCACGGAATACCCGTGATCAGCGACGTACACAGTCCTGAACAAGCCGCACCTGCAGCTGAGGTGTGCGACATCATCCAGCTGCCGGCCTTTCTCGCCCGTCAAACGGATCTGGTGGAAGCCATGGCCCGCACTGGCGTCGTGATCAACATCAAAAAACCACAGTTTCTAAGTCCGTCCCAAATGGGCAATCTTGTGGAGAAATTCCGTGAGTGCGGCAACGAACAACTGCTGATCTGCGAGCGGGGAAGCAACTTCGGTTACGACAACCTTGTGGTGGACATGCTCGGGTTCGGGGTCATGAAGCGCTGCTGCGATGAACTTCCTCTAATTTTCGATGTCACCCACGCCTTGCAGTGCCGCGATCCTGGTGGTGCAGCTTCCGGCGGCCGTCGCAGCCAGATCGTCGATCTCGCCAGGGCTGGTATGGCGATTGGACTCGCAGGGCTTTTCCTGGAATCTCATCCTGAGCCAGATCAGGCTCGCTGTGATGGCCCCAGCGCATTACCACTCTCACAACTCGAGGGCTTTCTGACTCAAGTGAAAACAATTGATGACGTTGTCAAGGCCATGCCCGAGCTAGTCATTCACTAACAATGCAAACAAAACAACCTGTTGTGTTTGAACAATGCTGGAGCTTCTGGCTAACGGGGCTCTCTTGTATTGCCTTGATGATCGGCACAGGCTTATCGCTTTGGCTTCGCTCAAGCCAAAATGCAACAAGTCAGCTTCACCAGGCAATCACCACTTATTTCGCCAACAGCGCCAGAGATTACAACAATACTTCTCACGCAATATTCATCTTTATTTTAGTGTTTTTAGCTGCGGTCCTATTGCAAGCAATAGCACGCAGTCCTGACAGAAAGAACAAAACAAAAAACCACAGAAACTGGTCTTTTAGTTTGGTTAGCGCAGTGAAGCGTCATCCGGCAGTAACCATCATACTCACGGTCTATATTGTTTTAATGGTGCAGGAGAGCAGCTGGTTTTACAAGGAAATCCTCACCTGGTATGACGATATCTACACAGACCATTTACTCAATAACTTCCGCCTAAGAGAAAGCTTTATCAGTGAAACAATGAGAAGAAACGACTTTCGCTTCTTCCCCTTATCACACCAAGATCTTCATGTTTTAAGCTGGCTCACTCCCTACACAAAAATCTGGTCACTTGTCAGCGGAGTTGAGCTCATCGCGACCATTGTGCTTGGCTGCAAAATTGTGGAGGCGTCAAACAAAGGCAAATCCAGCGCTTCATTAATGATCATGGGAACGCTCTTGTTCCTATTCACAAGTGCAACCGCATTCAATTATTTCCAATTCATTTACAGCGAAAGGATACTGACTTGCCTACTTGCATTATTTACCTATCAATACTGCACCTATCAACGAGAAGGCAGCTCCAAGAATGGAAGAGCTGCTCTTCTGTTTGCACTTTTCATTCCCTTCTTTAAAGACACAGCGATTATCCTGGTCACCATTCCAGCAATCACAACAATCGCCCTGGGGAGCTTTGGAAAACTCAAGAATTATCCTCGCTGGAACTCACTGAGCCCATCGATGTGGGCAAAAGCGTATTCGCTGGAAATCGCGATCTGCAGCCTAATCCCCTTCTTCCTTGCAACTTTTGTGATTTTGAGCGCCCTTCCAAGCATTGCCGTGGGAGTTCAGCGCTACGACTCACATTTGGGCTTCTCATCTCTTGCACTCGATACACGCCTCATTATTTTCATCGCCTTTCTCGCCACTCGCCTCTGGCTCATCCAACGCAATCGGGTTGAAGTGACGGCCTTGGATGGTCTCAACCTTGCAGCACTGATCTATGGATTTGCACTTTTCGGATTAGTTGGCCTCGATGGGAGCAATTACATGACACTGCCGATCCAGTTCGTCGCCGTTCTGGACATCCTGATGATCTGGGAAAGTCTGGCCGCTCCTCGACTCCACAAGATGGTTAACTCCCGCCAAGCACAGGCCATTGCTCTTGGCGCCACAATGCTAATCCTGACATTCGAAGATCGTCAATCCGAAACATTTCGCCAAAGCACTGAATTTATCACCAGAAAGCAAAGATCATGGCGCAAAACATTTAACAAAACCGAGAAACTCGCCATCAAAGCAAGAAGAAGAGGCGAGTCCATTACACTCATTTACTCCAAAGGCTGGTTTCAACATTCCGATCAAATGAAATCGCTTCCCTACGACCGACTTGTCTATTACGATATTGACACGAGAGAGTACAAAGTCAAAGAGGGTGCAGGCAAAGGAATGCTTTATTCCCCCAAAAAAGGTGATTACCTGATTGACATTGATACGGGCAAAAAGCTAACGCGATACGGCATTGATCTCAGCCAATATGAGCTTCTTTACGAAGAAAGACCAAATCGTCAATACGGAAGAATCTTTCGCCATCTCTAAAACAAGGTGGTCCCAATCAATCAACCACCAATCTATTTAAGATCCAATCATCGATCAATAAACCAATGACTTTGCACGCTCATCCTGAGGATTCTCAATCGTCTGAGTAGACAAGTCTCCCGTTCAAGCGCGCCACCCAGGGAATCAGCAACGCCAGCTGCGCCAGACCTGCCGGCTGATTCAACCAGGAACTGTCGTAACGGATCGATGCACTCTGCTTGGCATCAAAGCGCATCCGATTTCCAGAAAGAATGTGACTGTTGGAATGCTGTGCTGGCGCCAGCATCCGAGCATCAAAGTCAATGTCCAGCCACCGACACAGCCGCCTCAGGCTTCCTTCCGGATCGAGAGCTAGCTGCTCGTAGCCAAGCCGGTACACAGGCCGCCCTGTGAAGTCGAGTCTCGAGGCCTGCCGCGCATTGACGCGACACCAACGCAGCAGCGGCTTCAGACCAGGCAACCACTGCTGGCGACGACGACCATCACGGGAGCGGGAATGAACCCAGCTGCGAAGATCCCTGGTGAGATGAACGATACGAATCTCCAGATCAGGATCCTCCAAAAAAGGAAGAACCATGTCGTCCTGGTAGGAGTCGACCACCCAGCGAGCCTCAGGATGATGCGTCTTCACACCATCCAGCAGGCGCATCGTTTTTTCTGCAAGTGAGCGTTCGTCATGGGCAGGCAGCCAGTCCAGTATCGGGCCCCACACAGCACACTCCGCAGCAAGCGCACCACAGGTGCAGCTGCGCTTGAAACGCAGTTCACGGCGGAGCTGAGCAGGACCACGACTCTCATCCCCTGGCGCAGGCCGCTCCAGGATTCGCGCAGCTTCCCCGAGGCCCACCAGCTGAGGATGCGCTCCCAGAGAAAGATCCAGGATCGTTGTACCGCTGTGGCCAAGACCGCGGATCAACAGCAACCTGCGCCTTTGAAGCACATCACCTGTCATGACAGCGGCTCCGACCGGTATTGCATGACCTGATGCAACAGCTGCGAAACCTGCTGAAGGTGGTGCTCGATGGTGAAGTGCTCCTGAACACGCTGGCGCCCGCAGTCTCCCAGACGTGCTGCGAGAGCTGGATCCTGCACCAACTGGGCCATCGCCTGGGCCATCGCGGTCTCATCACCTTCCTCCACAAGCAGACCGCTCTGTCCGTCCAACACCACTTCAGGAATCCCGGCGTGGCGGGTGGCCACCACGGGCAGTCCACTGAGCTGTGCCTCCATCACAGCAACGGGATTGCCTTCACTGTCGCCATCGGGGGCCACCAGCGAATGCTGAACAAAACCCCGCACTTGTCGCATCAGATCAGCCACCTGATCCTGAGGGCGCGCTCCGAAGAAGCGCACACAATCCTGCAGCCCCAAATCACCCACCAGCAAACGGGCCTGCATCAACAGAGGCCCCTCGCCAACCATCCAGAGAGACGGCTGAGGCATCACTCGCCCAAGGCTTTGGCACATCAGGGCAAAGGATCGAATCGTGTGCAGAGGACCTTTTTTGGCAACAAAGCGACCGACCGCCAACAACCGCGGCGGTGTCCGCGCAGGGTCGCTGCTATGAAAAAGATCACTGTTGGCTCCGGAAGGACTGATCAACAGTCGATCGGATCGTGCACCCAGGCTCAGCAGGGTGTCAGCCATCGGCCTGGATTTAACAATCACACCCGAAGCGATGGCCAGCAGTCGCCTGTATCGCTCGCGCAGAAGACCCAAGCGACCCTGGGCCGAGGCATCGGAACCACGGAAATGCACCACCAACGGCACACCACTCCAGGCACACGCCTCCATCACCCGCACCGCCTCAAAGCCGAACTCCACCATCACCACATCCGGTTGATGACGCCTGATCAAAGCGCGCGCCACTAGTGCCGCAGGCCAGCCAGCTAAACGCAGCCAATGCAGGCGGGTGAACAGCTTGCTCAGCCCAATCGCCATGCCATAGGCCAGTCGCCAGGGTGCTTTGAGGGGTCGCTCATCGCCGAAGTAGGCCGTCACCGCAAACGGCAGGCCCTGAAGATTGGCGCGCACAAAGGTTTCGCTGGAGGCCCGTGCCGTGGGTGCCAGCACCAACACCCGTTCCCTCTCCCCCTGACGGCGCTGAGCGGCCCTGATCATGGCTGTGCGGGCAAAGCCAGCACCGAACGCCAGTGGGGCTCGACCACAGCCCAGTCAAGAGAGCGCAGCGTCTCCCTAGCCGAGTCGCCACAGCGCTGGCGTAGATGGGCATCCTGCATCAGACGTTCCAGCGCAGCCCCAAAAGCAACATCGTCGCCCGTTCCCACCACAAGACCCTCCCTGCCGTCACGAACCATCTCCAGCGGACCGGGTGAAGCGTCACTCACCACTGAAGGCAGACCCGCAGCCATCGCCTCCAGCAAGGCATTGGGCATTCCTTCAAACCGTGATGGCAACGCGAAGATCGAGGCCCGCTGCATGAATTGAAGCGGATCGGATTGGAAGCCCTCGAAGCAGACCTTCGAGCGCAAGTCTTGCTGATCCACCAAGTCTTCCAAGGCATCACGCTCCGGCCCATCCCCCACAAGCGTCAATCGCCAGCCCTGCCGGACGGATCCCGGAAGCAGGGCGAATGCGCGAATCAGGACATCGAGTCCTTTTTGCGGCACCAACCGCGCCACAGCCAGCACTTCCTGCTGCCGCTGAGAGGAGCATCCATCCCCTTCTCGCAGACTGAGACCCGCGGGGAGTGGATTGGGCAGCAAGTCCAACCGTTGCCAGTGCCCCATCTCCTGCAGAGCCTGCAGAACACCTTCGGTGTTGGCCGTCACCACGTCGGCACGGCGGTAATACACGCAGCGCAGGCGATTCCAGAGTCGATCCAGACGCTGCAGTCGGGGGTCATTGCGTTCCGAAACCACCAGATGAATCGGCAGATCCCAGACCGCAGCGCAGCAAAGAATGTTGGTCTTGGTGAGAAGCGCCAGGACGCGGCGGGGGCGATGCTCCAACATCAGCTCGCGCAGGCGGCGATAGATCACCCCTCCACTCCCGCGCATGCACCAGTTGAGCAAGCGAATGGGAATGGCATCGGAACCAGGCTGAATCTTGGCCTCGATCAGGGGCCAGGTCCATTGCATGGAGCGCAGCACCAGCGCCATGGTCACCCGAATCACCAGGCGCCGCAGCTTGATGCACTGCGCCACGCAGAACCGACGAGTGCGCGCCAGCAACGATCGATTCCAGACGTCCCTCAACCAGGGATGCACATTGAGATCGTTGTCTGGGCCAAGGTCAAATGTCGTGATGTTCTCCGGCAGACGGTGTTTGATCGGATGACCATGGCGCAGCGAAAGCACCCGCACCTTGTAACCCTGAGCAGCAAAGTGCTCAGCCGCCAGCAAGCCGACTTTCTGGGCTCCGCCTGCGCCGAGATGAGGCAGCACCACCCAGAGATCATCCATGGCATAACCGCCGCATGGCCTCTAGACAATCACGCCGCAGACGCTGCTCGGCGTATTGCTCCCGCACCAGCAGGGCCCTCTCGCCCATCCACAGGCGACGACCCGGATCCTCCAACAGGCCAGAGATTGCCTCGACCCAGTCGTCAAAAGTGGCGTCCGCCGGCAGCAGCAGCCCGTTCTCTCCATGGCGGATCAGATCAGCAGGACCCGTCAGACAGTCACTGGCAATACAGGCACAACCGGCAGCCATGGCCTCCAGCAGCACATTCGGGAAACCTTCAAAACGCGATGGCAAAACAAACACCGTCGCCCGGGCATACCAGCGCGCCATGCTGCCGCTGACCCCTGGCATCAGCAAACGCTGCTGCAGAGCTGAATTGTTTCCGAGCCTCTGGCGCAACCATTGCTGCTGATCAAGGCCTTGGTACAGCCCGGGAGCGAGACCAAGCAGCGCCAGATGCAGACTTGAATCTCGGCGGGCGAGCGTTGAGAAAACAGGCATCAGACGATCAAAACCCTTCTGACGCGCTTTGGTGCCGGCCGCAAGGATCAACGGCGCGCCAGGCGCCAGCCAGTCATCGGGCTCAAGCAAAGGATCACGATCAGGCAGTGGCCAGCTCACGGCATTGGGGACCAGCTGTTGCCTGCGCACTCCACAGTGCTGACGAAGCCAATCGCCGGTGACCCGGGTCTGCACCCAGTGCAGATCAGCCCAGGGGTAGGTGCAACGACGCAACCAGCGCCACGGCAGAGCAGGAGGTTTGGCGGGGGGGTAGTTGCGTTCTGAGATCAAGGTTCTCAAGGGCAGGCCGGCACTGGCCAGCAGCAGCTTGACCGCCGGCAGGGTGGTCACCCCCACGGCAAGATCGCTGCCGTGGCGACGCAGCAGCTGACGCAAGGCCAGCACACGAAAAGGAAAGGCAAACCAGCCAAGCCAACGCAGCAACGGCGCCAACGGTGGCTCCACCCAACGCTGCACCCCCAACGGCACGGGATAGGCATCCAGCTCCGGACCCTGGCGCGTGATCACCACCACCTGCCAGCCCTCGTCCCTGCACCAACGTGCCCACTGCAGCAACACCCGTTCGGCGCCACCGAGCTTGAGAGAATCAATCGTGAACGCAACTCGGATCCCTGCCATCACAGTGGCTTGAGCGACTGCAGAAAACGCCGCGCTTTCTCGGCACGCTGGCGGCGAAGGTCGGGGAAATAGACGAGCAGCACAGGATCCACCAACCGCTCCAAATCTGGACGGGCCTGCGGTTGCTCCGGCGACCAGCGGCATTGCTGCAGCATGGTGACCACCGCTTCAGCAAAACCACGGTGGTCTTCATGGGTCTCGTTGGCGATCAGGTCGAAACGATCGGCATGGCAGGCCTGGCGTAAACGCTCCATCTCAACGACAACGGCATCAAAGCGATCAGCATCTTCGGCATGCCAGGCCATCACAGCAGCAATCGTGAGGCTGCGCATGATGTTGCGGGTCATGCGCGTTGCCGTGGTGAGATCGATGGCGAAAGGGTCATAGCGACGAGCACTCGCCAGCAGTTCGCAGGAGGCTTGCTCGAGGGCTGGGGTGTCCTTCAGGGCCATCAGGGCCCGAAGTCGGGTGAGTTGTGCCGAGATCAGCAATTTGGCCCGGTTCTCACGATTGGGCTTCAAACAGCGATAGGTGTCGGGATCCCCCTCCAGAACAGCAAGGATCATCTCCAGCCCCGCAACACCCCGACGCAAGGCCTCGCCATCCTTGGCATCAATCGCCCTATAGGTTCTGACGACTCTGCAGTAGCCCGAGTAATGAAGGGGTAGCGCAGTGCTGGAGGCCAACACATCAAAGAGGGCCAGTTGATCAATGCGACTGCCAGGGCGGGCACTGCGTCGAAACAGCAGCTGATGAAGAATTTCCGCAACGCCGTCTTGCTGCCAGATCCGTTCGATCAGACGACAACCTTCAACGTTGTCAGCCACCGCCAGGCGTCGACTGGCGAGATCACTCAACAGGGTGATGTTGGTTGGATTTTTGTTCAGCCAGCCCTTCAGCACTCGCTCGGACAAGGCCTGCTGTCCACAGCGGTCAAGCAGCGTGAGCCCTGCCAGCAAGAGCTGCGCCGAAAGCCGAGATCGACTCCATTGACTGCGCACCGCGTGGTATGAGGGTGCCTGCGGCGCCAGTGGTTCATCAGGCATCAGGCCGTGGTGATCCAGGCAATCGAGCATGGCCCTGGTCCGCGTGAAGTAGGTGTTGAGTCGCGATCGTTCCAGACGCTGACCCAGAGCCGGACCCTGTTGCGCAAGGGCACGATGGATCGCGGCTTCAAATGCAGGAGCATCCGGCGGGCAGAGCATGGCCACATCAGCCTGATCCGCAAGGGCAGGGATGGCCGTCGCCACGACAGGACATCCGGCAGCCAGGTACTCGAAAAATTTCATCGGGTACATATGCCGGGTGTAGTCGTTGAGTTGCAACGGCAGCAATGCCACATCGGCATGGGCTAGGTAGGCCGGCAGGGTGCTGTAGTCCCTCGTGCCGAGGAGATGCACATTGGCCAGGCGACGCCAACCACTGACATCCGTGCTGGGGTCTGTTTCACCCACGGGCCCGATGAAGAGATAGGTCCACTGCGGAGTGCGCTCCATCAGCAGCTCCAACATCCTCAGGTCCAACTTGTAGGCATCGATGGCGCCGATGAAGATCAGAACCGGACCAGTGCTTTGAGGCCAGTCAGACGGTCGTGACAGATCACCGGCAAGTGCCTGGCCAAAGTGGTTGGCATCAGCCACATTGCCGAAACGATGGCTGCCAGCATTGAGAGGACCTAGAGCAGCGTGCAGCTGGGGGGACGTTGTGAACAACGCGTTGGCGGCAGCGCAAAGGTTGCGCTCGGCCGCCTCCAGCACTTCAACCGGCATGCCCGGCTGGGCCTGAATCCGGTCAACACACAGGTAGATCACAGCCTGAAACCTGCTCAGACGCAGATAAGCCCGGGTCTGGGGATTGAAGGTCCACAACAACGGACGACGAAGATCGAGAACCAGATCAGCCACAAACAGGCTGAAATTGAGGCTCCAGCGATTCAACAAACCCGCCAGGCCGCGGACTTGTCCTGGCAGAACCAGCGGCGAGACCACCCAGACCCCAGGACGCACCTGTCTGGGACAACGCAGCCCACGCCTCAAGCGCCTGAAAATCCTTCCCGAATCGGAACGATCAACGCGTGGTCCACGCACGCCGAGTGAATCGACATAAAGCACCCGATGACCGAGATCTGCGAGGGCGGTCGCGACATGCTGTTTGTTCGTCCAGAGTGGATGATCCCAGTCGGCGGTCGACAGAACGACGAAATCAGCCATGCCTGATTCAGGTGGCACCGAACAGAGTCATTTCACGGAAACTCTCGGATCGTTCACAAAGCTCGTCAAAGCTTCCACTGGCCACAATCCGGCCATCGACGATTTCGTAAATGCGATCGCATTTTTTCACCGTGGACAGACGATGGGCGATCACAATCGTCGTGCAGCGACGGCCGACGATATCGAGCGCCTGCATGACGTCATGCTCAGTTTTGTTATCAAGGGCACTGGTTGCTTCGTCAAGCACGAGCACTTTGGCCTCGCGATAGAAGGCGCGAGCGAGTGCCAATCGTTGACGCTGTCCGCCGGAGAGCTTGGCTCCATCATCTCCCACCATCGTGTAGAGCCCGTAGGGCATTCCGCCGACCACATCATCGAACTGGGCGGCTTCCAGAGAGGTCCAGACGCGGGCGTCGTCGATGGAGTCCGAGTGCTGGCCGAAGGCAACATTGTCTCGAACACTACCACTGGTTAGCCTCACATTCTGTGGCACAAACGAACAATTGGCTTGCCATGCCGGCAGCTCCTGAGCCGTGACAGGAATGCCATCAATACACAAGGTTCCTTTAGTGGGGTTGTACAAACCAAGGATCAAATGAGCCAGCGTGGTTTTTCCGCTGCCGGTTTTACCGACGAAGGCGATTCTTGAACCACTCGGAATCGTTAGATCAACATCATGAATAACATCGGTTTCGGTTTGTTTGAAGGAAAAACTAACTTTTTTGAGCTGGATAAACCTTTGGGGCATCAAGCCACTGGGGGAAGGAACATCAGCAGAATCCAGCAGCAAACGGTCAGGATTCAGTTCCAGCAGATCAAGAGCCTCCTCCATCTGGGGAAGACCACCACGCAGCTTATTGACGCTGCGAAACAGAGACTGCAAAGGCCCCGAAATCCTCAACAGCGCAATCAAAATTGCCGAGATTTCCGGCAACGTGTCCTGGAAGGAATTCAGATCTCCGGTCAACAACGAGGGGCTGATAAAGACAGCAAATAAGATTGTGATCCCCGCAGGCTCAATCACCAAGCGTGGAATATCCGGCAAGAGACGACTGATGCGGTCATAACGCTTTGCAATACCACCATCTCTGGCGAACCTCGAAGCAAAAAACCCTTCAGCCCCATAAAGCTGAACCTCGCGCATGGAGCCAATTGATTCACTTAAAATCATCGATATTCGCTTGCGATAACGTATTTTTTGCTTCGTCGCCAAACGCAAATAGGGGGTAATCAGCCTTGACGCAACCACATAAGAAAACACCATCAATGAAAAAATGATGAATGCCTTAACCCCCAAAACGAGAACAATTCCCGTGATCAGCGACAGAATTGAAACAAGATTTCCAGCACTGGTGATCAAGGGAGCGATCACTCCAGTGGAGACATTGTTGAAAATACGATTGAACTGAAGAGCAATCCCTTTGGATTTCCCCCCTACAAAAAACTCGTACTCCTGACGCATCAGCGTGAGGTAGACACGGTTCACGAGGTCATTCCAGATTTCTGCGCTGAGCAGGCTCTGCATCAGTGAGACCCCGAAGCGCACACCGGATGCAAGCCAGAAGGTCAGAATCAACAATCCAACGATCCAGCCCGCCTGGTCCAGCAAGGCGCCACCAAAAACCTTGATGCCAGGAATCTTGTCCTGCAGGTTGTTACCGGCAAGCAATCCAACAAGGCGGGCTAGCAGAGCAACCAGAAAAACATCCATCACCCCCTGAAAAAAGGCGGCCACCATCACCACAATCAACTGCTGGTTCCGCCGGCGAGGCAGATAAGCCAGCAGCTTGCGCAGGTTGATCAAGGTCTGGCTTTGAAACGGCATTGAAGCCCTCAGCTTTCAACCTTGAGCGTTCAAGGCGCTATCCACGTACTTGAAACCTTAATTCGCAGCCATCAGTCAGCCTTGACGCCAAGGTCAGCCGGACAACCGATTGGCCACCTTGTCGCGCAAGCGATGCCAGCGCAGAGTCCAGCGCAGCCGCCGGGTCGACGGCGATCGCAACACATGCGCCGACGACAAACCGATGGCGCCGTGTGCAACCAGATCATCCAGCTGCGACAGAACCACTCTCCAGCGCTCGCACCACCTGGCCTCACTGGATTCCGCCAGAAGCTCCTCAACCGTCGAAGCAGGCGGGAGCCACTGTTTGGGGCTGGCAACGGCCGCGGAGATCCGCACCAGATCATTCTCCAGAGTGCCCTGACCGATCTGATGGGCGGTCACACCAGGCGTGAGTGTGTCGGCAAGAGCATGATTGAAACTGCCGAACACCACGCAACCGCAGGCCAGAGCCTCCAGGGGAGGCAACCCGAAGCCCTCACTCACACCATGGCCTCGCCAGTACTCCGCCGAGTCATAGAGATAGACCTTGGAGCGATTGAACAGATCAACCAAATCATCCACCCAGCCGCTCTGCACCTCCACCTTCAGGCCCTTGGCGATCAGCGCTGGAACCAACTGTTTCAGCACATATGGACTACTCTTGCGCCGCTGCACCAGCACATCAATCGGCCGATCGGTGACTGCATCCTGGTCGGAGGGCAATGGGCGGGCACCCCGTTCCAACCATTGAGGCTCCAGTGCGTTGGGCACCCAGAACAGCGGGTTGCGTGGGGCACGGTCGCCCCAGTAGCCAAGCGTGTTGCGACTGACCGCCACCACGGGCACCCCCGGAGGCAAATCGAAACCGTATCCACTGCTGTGCGCCTGGTAGACGACGGGTCGTCCTCGCAGACGAACCAGTGAACGAGGCACATCAAAGCCCCAGCTCACAACCCAGAGAGACTGGCCGGGAGACCCTTCCGCCTGCAGCAAGTCGTCCAGATAGGGATGGCGATCACTGCGTTCCCGGTAGGTGACCACCTCTGTAGGGCGGAGGGTTGCAAGCAGACGAGCCGTCTGCAGGGCCACACTCAATCCGCCACAACGAAAACGAGTTCCGGTGCCAGGCACCAGAACCCGAATGGAGTTGAACCCCCCAGGCGAAGGCTCAGTCGAAGACATCAAGCAGCGGCGGTTTCAGTACTGCCGCTGCGCTGACGACGTGTCAGGAAGCCAAACAGCACCTTGCCGATGGCTGCCACCAGGTTTCCTTCGAGCTCTTTGAACATGTGCATGTTCATGTGGAAAGCGTTATTCGCCTCTTCCACGATGCGGTCAGCAGTGTCCTGATCGATCGGCAGCTCATCCATGGTGGCGCGATAGGTCGTCTTGAACGCCTTCTCGTCAGCGATTTCGTCGAAAACGTAGAAACGCAGACCATCATCTCCATCCATGTTCATCGCTTTCTGAGCGATGTTCTTCAGGATCTGACCACCGGAGAGGTCACCCATGTAGCGGGTGTAGTGATGGCCAACAAGCAGCTCGGGAGATTCCTTCGCCACTTGATGAATCCGCTCGACGTAAGCCACAGCAGACGGTGAAGGCTGGATCTCATCCTTCCAGTTCTCACCGAAGTAGTAAGCAAGATCCTTCTCGAGGGACTCACGTCGGTTCAGCTGTTCCATACCGACCGGTCCGACCACGGGGTGGTCCTTGAGTTGATCCACCTCTTCCTCCATGGCGGAGTAAACGAAGTACAGATCAGCAACAAGCTTGCGATAGCTGGATTTATCGACAACGCCCTTGAGGAAGCAGCTAACGAAACCGGTGTTCTCGGCCATCGTGTGAGCCTTCTTGGTGCCTTCACGGAGCTGAGCAGCCAGAGCTACGGACATGGGTTGAACACTTGATCGATGAAAGCAACCATAAAATCGATCTTCGCTTGCGAGTCGGAAGGGTTGCGAAGGGTTACGCAGCTGTGCCCGTCGCTGCCGGATTAGCGAACAAATCAAACAATTCCCGACAGATTCCACGCAGCTGCTGAACCTGCTCGGGCTGCGGTAAGTGCGAACCCTCTGGCTGCCAATCGCCCATCGTCACCAGACGCCAGCGTTCACCCTCGTAGGTCATGCCGCGCATCAAGACCCCCAGCAGATCTGGGGTGGCCGGAGATTCACCCACATCAGACTTCTCCTGAAGCCGTAACTGCAGCAGCAGGCTTCGGCACTCAAGACGGGGGCTCCAACCGGGGAAATGAAAGGCCAGATCAAGGGTTTGATCTTCCTGCCAGCGGCGCGTCTGGGGATCGTCCCGCCAGGGATTGAGATTGACGCTCGCGGCCGGGAAGCGATCCCTCACCAGGGTCACAGCCGAGGCCAGAGCCTGAGCGAGCTGCACGCTGTCAATCGCTTCGCCTGCGTTCACCAGTTCATCGTCGATGTCCACAGGTTGAAGGCTGCTGACCCAAAGCGCCAGTGACCGTTACGGTTGCGACCATGATTCCGAGCTCTCTCAGCTCCCGACTCAGCCTTTACGGACTGGTGGGAGTGGTCGCCGCAGCCGTACACGCCCTGGTGCTGTTGGCACTGGGCCTGGTCATGCCCCTCTGGCTGGCGAATCCCCTGGCCTTTCTGGCCGCATCGCTGGCCGGCTATCTGGGGCATGCACGGTTCACCTTCCGCCCGGAAACCGGCGGGCAACGCTTTGCGCGACGCTGGCTGCTCGTTCAGTACGTGATCAACCTCACGGTGAGCGGCGTTTTGCCTCTCGCTCTGCCAAAGGCTCTGGGAGAGCTGGTGCGGGTTGCCATTCTGGTCTTCACCCCCACGGCACTGAATGCACTGATCTGGTCCAAGGCCGCGCGATTCAGCCAGCGTCGGCGGGATCACCTCATCACTCCCCTGCGTCATGCCGATGATCTCGGCCTGAGCCCGGCCACCAACCAGGCCATTCTCGAGCTGGCCGGTGAGGGACGACTGGATAGCAGCAGTCTGCTGGTGAATGGCCCGGTCGCTGCCGAGGGCTTTCACGCTTGGCAAACGCTGGCACACTCTCGTTCACAGCTGCAGATCTGTCTTCACCTCTGCCTGACCGAGGGGCCATCAAGCGCTGAGCCAGCTTTGGTCACTGACCTTGTGGATTCACACGGTCACCTGAAGCGATCATTCGGACAGTGGTTGTTGCTGTCGCTGCTGCCGCGCCGCCATCCCTCCCGCCTCCGGATCGAACAGCAACTTGGACTGGAAATCGACGCCCAGATTCAAAAATTCCGCAACTTCTGCGGCGACGCACCCATTCATCTGGATGGCCATCAGCACATTCACTTGGTGCCGATTGTGCTGAAGGCCGCGCTCTCCAGAGCTGCTGACAACGGCATCACCTGGATGCGCCTGACGGAGGAACCACTCCCCGCTGGATTGCCCTTGCGCTGCTGGGGAACAGCCATCCGTCAGTTAGGCCTACTGAAGTGGCTGGTCCTGCGATTGCTCAGCTACAGAGCTCGTCCAGCGCTGCGACGCTGCGGCCTGGCCAGCAACCAGAGCTTCGCGGGCGTGCTCTTCACTGGCCAGATGGCAGACGCTCCAATCCGAGCGGCCTGGAGAGAACTCAGCAGCGGGGAACCACAACAAGGAGCCACCCCGCCATTGCTCCTGGCCCACCCCGGCGCCCCTCTCGACATCGATCTCGTGAAAGCAGGCTTCTCCGTCTCCCAGGCATTCGCTGCCTCAACATGGCGACAACGCGAATGGCGTGCTCTTCATGACTTGTGAACCCGACGAATGAAGTAATGAGGGCGTGACTTGGCTTCCACATAAATGCGACCGACGTATTCCCCGAGAACACCGATACCGATCAACTGAATCCCACCGATGAACAGCACGGCCACCATCAAGGAGGCATAACCCTCGACATCGACGCCAAAAAGGGCTGTGCGCAGGATGATCACCAAGGCATAGAACAAACTGAGCGACGACACCAAAACGCCGATCCCTGTCCACATCTTGAGTGGCAGCACAGAGAACGAAAAGATGCCATCGAACGCATAACCAAACAGCTTGAGAGGACTCCATGAGGTCTGCCCTCCAACCCGGCTGACCCGCTGATAAGGCAGCTCCACACTCGTGTAGCCGGTCCAAGGAAGGAGCCCTTTGGAGAAACGACTGGACTCTCGCAACTGGGTCACCGCATCGAGAACAGCGGCATCCAGCAGGCGGTAATCACCAGCTCCCTCCTGAAGCTCAATCGAATCCACCACCTTGTTAAACACCCGATAAAACCAGTGAGCGCTGGCCACCTTCAGGCGCGATTCCTGGTCCTGGTCATCACGAACTGCCGTGACCACCTCAGCTCCCGCATGCCATTCGCTCACCATCGCTTCAATCAGCTCTGGAGGGTGCTGAAGATCGGAGTCAATGAGCACGGCTGCGCCGCAACGACCGTTGACATGATCCAGGCCCGCAAGCATCGCCGCCTCCTTGCCGAAGTTGCGCGTGAGTTCCAGCAACGTCACCGCTGAGCCGGCATGACCCTGCATCCAGGCCCGGATGCGCTCAACGGTTGCATCCGACGATCCATCGTCGATCAGCACCAGCTTGTCGACGCCGGGCACCGCCAGAATACGCTCGATAAAGCGCGTGATCACATCCTGTTCGTTGAAACAGGCCGCCACGACCCAGACACCCTCTGACTTCGGCATGGGATGGAGGTCGGATCAAAAAGACTTTAGGGATCACCCTTCGAGTCATAGGCTCGCGGCAACGTGATGTCGCCCTGCGGCAACCCAGCCATGGCTCAGTTCGAGAAGCTCACTGCCCCCACAGAGGGAACGCCGATTCGCTTCGAGAATGGACAGCCCGTGGTGGCCGACAACCCGATCATTCCCTTCATCCGTGGAGATGGAACAGGTGTCGACATCTGGCCGGCGACGCAGAAAGTGCTGGATGCAGCCGTGGCCAAGGCCTACGCAGGCGCCAGAAAAATCGAATGGTTCAAGGTCTACGCCGGTGATGAAGCCTGCGATCTTTACGGCACCTACCAATACCTGCCCGAGGACACCCTCGAAGCCATCCGCACCTATGGCGTTGCCATCAAAGGCCCCCTCACCACACCTGTTGGTGGAGGCATCCGCTCGCTGAATGTCGCTCTGCGTCAGATCTTTGATCTTTACTCCTGTGTTCGCCCATGCCGCTACTACGCAGGCACTCCGAGTCCCCACAAACGTCCACAGGACTTGGACGTGATCGTCTACCGGGAAAACACCGAAGACATCTACATGGGAGTGGAGTGGGAAGCTGACGATGCTGTGGGCCAGGAGCTGCGCAAACACCTCAACGAGGTGGTGATCCCCGCCAACGGCAAGTTGGGCCAACGCCAGATTCCGGAAGGCTCAGGCATCGGCATCAAACCGGTGAGCAAACACGGCAGCCAGCGTCACATCCGCAAGGCGATCCAGCACGCCCTGCGCCTTGAGGGCGACAAACGCCACGTAACCCTGGTGCACAAGGGAAACATCATGAAGTTCACGGAAGGCGCCTTCCGCGACTGGGGCTATGAACTGGCCACCACTGAATTTCGAGACGTCTGCATCACGGAACGGGAAAGCTGGATCCTCGGCAACCTGGGCAAGGATCCGGCGATGAGCGTGCAGGCCAATGCCCGCATGATCGAACCCGGCTACGACGGCCTCACTCCTGAAAAAAAGGCCGACATCGATGCAGAAGTGCAAGCCGTGATCGACTCCATCGGCAGCAGCCATGGCAAAGGTCAATGGCGCTCCATGGTGATGGTGGATGACCGGATCGCCGACAGCATCTTTCAGCAGATTCAGACCCGGCCTCAGGAATATTCCATCCTCGCCACACTGAATCTCAATGGCGACTACATCTCGGACGCAGCCGCAGCGATGGTGGGCGGACTCGGAATGGCCCCGGGAGCCAACATCGGTGAAACGGCTGCGATTTTTGAGGCAACCCACGGAACAGCGCCCAAGCATGCGGGGCTGGACCGAATCAATCCGGGCTCGGTGATTCTGAGTGGGGTCATGATGCTGGAATTTCTTGGATGGCAGGAAGCCGCTGATCTGATCACCAAGGGGCTGAGTGCAGCCATCGCCGATCAACAAGTCACCTACGACCTGGCCCGTCTGATGGAACCTCGAGTGGAACCTGTGAGCTGCAGCGGCTTCGCCGAAGCGGTCATTAAACATTTTTAGGCATGAGCATCACCACGAACGGTGCCAAGCTGCAATGAAGTCTCAGGGAACGGTTCTTTTTCTGCTGGGAATTGCCCTGATCGTCGCGACCATCCTCATCCATCACCTCTGGGGTTTGAGAGGAGCGGAACGCTTGGCAAGTAAAGACATTTTTTACGTCTGGGAAGAAGGCAAAAAAATTGCCGATGGAATCAACCCCTACGCGAGAATTATTGGAAAGTCACTGCGTGACAATAACAAATACCCAGCCTATTTACCCCTTAGCTACTACTTTGCTGCCATTCTGAATCACCTTGGCATCAAAAGCTTCATTGAATTCATCAGCATATGGAGGCCATTCAATGTTATCTGCCACCTGGGAATTGGCATTTTAACCTTCAGCATCTACAATCAACAACGCAAACCAATTTCCGGGATCATTGCCTGCAGCATCCTTCTGTTGGGACGCTGGAGCGCTTATATCATCAATGTTCAGCACCTGGAATTTGCGGCAATTCTTCCGATCTTGCTTGCTGGCCAACAGCTCAATCGCAGACCGAATTTATCGGCACTGATGTTCGGTTTATCGCTTTGCATTAAGCATGTCGGCATCATTCTTTTACCTAGCTTTCTCCTGGGGCTAACCGCTAGCACTTCATCAGCCAAGAGCTCTGCGAACAAAAAATGGATCCTGGTCTACAGCGCAGTGGCACTCGCCATACCACTGATCATTTCGTTGCCTTTACTGCTGGATCAGCCCTCAGGATTCCTGCTCAACGTTCTGTTTTCAACCACACGTGACTTCGGAGATCACGGCAAAGCCACAGGCACCAGAATGATTCTGACTGGAGTCGATGGGACAAGACTGATCATGATTGGCTTGATCATCATGAACTGGGTCGCGCAGGCCAAGGAAAAGATCAACTTCTGGTTTGCCAGCACGATTACATTATTGATCTTTCTGCAATTCAATGCTGTGATCTTCGCGCAGTACTACATTTGGCTGGCGGCATTCCTGCTGATTTCCTGCGCGTTCCTCACCCCAAGCACACCCAGAGAAGCGAAAGCAGACCATTCGATTGGGTAACGGAAAATCTGATCCACAATGAAAGAATCAAGAGGCGCTTAGCCAATCAAGACTTCAAGACCATCAGCCATCCCATACAAGGTGAATCGAACCAGTCAATAAATTCTCCTCAACGCATCAAACCATGGTGACCAGATGAGTCAAAGCGACTCCAAAACCACTGCTCCCGTCAATCAACACAGGCAGATACACCTGGGGATCGGGCTGTTGATCGCACTCATCATGGGGATGGCGATCAGCCTGTGGATCAACAGCGACCCAGGCATGCTTCCCGCAGCTGACTCAGCAGCAGGTGAATCTGTCCTCAAACAATATCTGAGAATTTCACATCAACTATGGCTGCTCGCACTGATCGCAACAGCAGGCTGCTTGCTACTCAATATCATCAGAGTCGACAGCAAGCAAGACGATGATTCGACGACAGAGGTACGGAACAAACCCTTCCATCAAAGCATCATCCTATTTACCAGAAATAACCCATTCGTCACCGTTCTGTTTATTGCCTACAGCATTGCGATGGTGGCGGGTACCACCTATCTGTATGCAGACCTGATCGGATGGTATCCAGATCTCATTAATGGTCACTATCTGGATAATTTTTCAATCAAAGAAAGCTTTGTCAAAGAGACAATGCGTCGAACAGATTTTCGTTTTTTCCCCTTAGCCCATCAGGACATCCACATTCTGAGCTGGTTCAGCATCAACATCAAAACATGGATGCTGTTCAATGCTGGTGAACTGATTGCCATCACACTTTTAAGCCTCAAATTTCTCAACAAACTATGCAGTCGCAAAAGAGCAAAAGAATCAACGTTAATACTGCTTGCCTCACTCTTGCTGTTCCACCCCTCCACCGGAACAACGTTCTTTCAAGTGATTTATTCGGAGCGCATTCTATGCATGACATTTATCCTGTATATCAACTCATATATCAATTACCAGCATAGCAAACAGAAGAAAGATTTTTATTTCGCTTTACTATGGGCAGTTCTTGGAATTTTCACGAAAGATACTGCAATTATTCTTTTCGCGACGCCCGCACTAGCAACACTCACGATTTCATCCATCCGACTCTGGCATCAACATCAGATCAGCAACCAAGCCCGATGGAAAGAATTCAGAGAAAACTGTGATTTAGAGATCTGGATCTGCTTACTGAGCATCGCATTTCTGACAAGCTATACCTTCTTGTCTCTCATACCCAGCCTTTATGCAGGAGAGGGAGCCTACAACAACGACACACTTGAGGGATTCGCTCCTGATTTGAGATTTTATATCCTGATGCTCATGATCACGATAAGAGCAGTCGCCATCATTTCAAAGCATCTTCAATTCAATCTCCTGGATGCCATCAATATCGCCGCCATTGGCTACACAATTGCTCTCACCAGCCTCTACGAATTCAACTCGGCAAGCTACCTCACGCTGCCAGTCACCCTGATTACCGCGATTAACATTGGCTGGGCCTGGATGACACTCTTTGACTCCAAAATCCATCGAGTTAACGAAAACAAACGGCTCATCAGTGGAAGTATTGCAGCTGCAGCAATGTTCATCTCAATCGAACATCTGGCATCAGAACAAACATTTACAAACACAATCATAGAAATGAAAAAAGAGCAAGACTCCATCCAAATGACTTACAATACCCTTTACGACTTAGCCAAGCAAGGGCGTAAAAACGGCAAGCCGGTCAACATTATTATCAGCAGAAAATCAAGACTCTCAGCGAGAAGACACCTTTACAGAATCCCTTATCGCACATTGATTGAATACGAACACAACACTGGTTCATTCGTGATCAAAGATGGCGGCAGTGAAAAAGACAGTTACACCCCACAAAAGGGCGATATCATTGCCAATCTCGACAAAAACATCAGCTTGATTTCTCCAATCCTTGAGCATGTCGAAACGACCATAATTTACCGACACAATTCGAGCGAGCAAACAGGCATGATCCTCAAAGTGAAAACAACAAATCCAAAACATTGAGCATTACAGGCAAAGCTCCAACAAATCAGAACGAAGGGCACGCTGCAGCCCCTACAGGGGTCTGTCCTGAGCAAAACTGATTCACCCCAAAAAAACCTGTACGTCTGATGAGACCTGAAGACCCCGGTCGAGCAGCAGTGCAGAACACACTGACGCTGATCCAATAGATTCTTCATAGGCTCAAGTTGCGGACAGAAGCCGCATCACGATGAGACAGGACCGATTGCAGGAACTGGAGAACGGCTTGGTGGCCCTGGTTGGGCAGCAGCAGGTCTTAACCAGCAGTGAGCAGACCAAGCCCTACACAACCGGCATACGCGTCGGTCAGGGCATGGCCTGTGCAGTGGTCATGCCGAAGACTCTGTTGCAGCTTTGGAAAACGCTTGGATTATGCGTCAAGCTCGACAAAATCATCATTCTCCAAGCAGCCAATACTGGGCTGACAGGAGGTTCCACACCTGATGGAAACAACTACGACAGGGATGTCGTCATCATTAATACTCTCAATTTAGATCAATTAATTTTACTCAATGGCGGCAATCAAGTGATTGCTTTCGCCGGATCAAGTTTATATCAGCTGGAGGAAAAGTTATCACCACTTGGACGAGGCCCTCACTCCGTGATCGGCTCATCGTGCATTGGTGCGTCCGTTGTTGGGGGCATTTGCAACAACTCTGGCGGTAATTTGGTCAATCGCGGTCCTGCATACACGGAGTATTCACTTTTTGCCCAACTCAATCAAACCGGGCAGCTTGAGCTGGTCAATCATCTCGGGATTGAACTTGGCTCATGTCCGGAAGAAATATTAACCACACTTCAGAAGTCTGATTTCAAGACTGATCATTTAGCGCCTTGTGAGCGATTAGCATCAGACCATGATTATCAGAAGCGGGTCAGGGATGTCACATCACCAATTCCTGCTCGATTCAATGCCGATCAACGACGCTTGCGTGAAGCCAGTGGATGCGCAGGCAAGCTGGCAGTTTTTGCTGTCAGACTTGACACGTTTCCAAAACCAAAAACAGAAAAAGTTTTCTATCTAGGCACCAACAAACCGGAACAGCTCACGGAACTGCGCAAGCAGATTCTCACAGGATTTCAACACCTGCCTGACATGGGCGAATATATGCATCGCAGTTATTTTGACGGTGCAGATATTTACTGTAAAGACGCTTATCTAGCCATCAAATATTTCGGCACGGGCTTCATCCCCAAACTTTTTGGCATCAAGCGGAATGTTGATCGAATCGTCTCGCAGTGGCCGACACCACTTTTTCAGGATCACTTTTCCGACCGAACTCTGCAGTGCATCTCTCAGATGGTTCCAGACCATCTACCAGCCAGGATGAGAGCTTTTCGCGATCAATATGAACACCACATGATCATTCTGGCGAGCGATCAATCAATCCAAGAAACACGGGCGTTATTAGAAAAAAACTGGGAAAGCGATGGCGATCATGCTTATTTTGAATGTAGCGAATCCGAAGGAAAAGCTGCATTACTCCATCGCTATGTTGCAGGAAATGCACCAGCGCGGTATCAGATTTTAAACCAAAATGACTCTGGAGAATTGCTCCCACTGGATATTGCACTGCCCCGCAACTGCGAAACGTGGCACAAAATTCTCCCCGAAGAAATTCTTGCTCAGATGGCCGAATCTTTTCAGATGGCACACTTCCTTTGCATGGTCTTCCACTGGGACTTTGTCGTTAAAAAAGGAGTGGATGCTGATCAATTGAAGCGGAAGATTCTCGATCTGCTCGATCAATCCGGCGCCAAGTACCCTGCCGAACACAACGTTGGCCATTTATACAAAGCTGAAACTGATCTATCAAACTTCTACAAAAAGATTGATCCAACCAACAGCTTCAACCCTGGAATCGGGAAGACGTCAAAACTGAAGAATTATCAATAACTAATAACGAAAAGGCTCACTCCGCTTCATCAAGCTCCATCAATGTCCACGCCTTAGCAAGAGTTTCTGCGTCGCCAAGATTTCCGGGGAAGGTGATCACGGGAAGGGCATTCACACCAGCAATGCCTTGCCCAGCGATCGGACGCACCATCGAAAGACCGGGCATCAACTGGCCCTCCAGCAGAACAGTCCCCAGGCCCAGTCCATCAGCCAGAACAGAGCCGGTCGTGATACCACCCTTACTGATCAAGTAGCCAATCCGAGGGACCACCGCAGCCACCAACCGGGCGGTGAGCTGAGCCAGGGCAAGACCGAAGTCCAAGCGGCGACGGTCAGCCGTTGGCCCCTCACCAAAACAAAGTTCGCCGCGGCTGGTGTACAGCACAGGAGTTTGATTCCGATCCAGCACTGCCAGCATCCACTCCACCCACTCGTTCTCCAGATCAGCCAGAAGCACATCCGGGATGCCACCCTCAAGCACCCTCGCAATACGCCGCACCGGCAATTCAAGGCCGGCGCAACGTGACTCGCTGAGCAACCTCTCCAGCTGCTGATCGGCCAAAGGCACGTGAGAACCCACCAACACAAGTCCAGGGCAAGGCTGGCCACCTGAATCACGGCGCCGAAGCTTCACTAAATCCTCGGCCTTGATGGGCTGAGGACCAAGTGGTCTCAAGCCGCCATCAACCAACCCGTTGATCAGGCTCGCAGCTGAGCGAAACAGGAAGCGACGCCTTCCCTGCAGCTGTTGCACAGCCGCACCAAGAGCATCCAGTTGCTCCTGTCTCTCGGCATCCACGATCACTGAACAATTGCCATCTAGCGCCTCAAGCCAGACCACAAGCTCTGTGAAGCCGCTTGATCCGTCAGCGAAAAGATCCGCACTGCGTTGCTCAGCAGCACGATCGAGCAGCTCTCCCTGCAAACGCAGCACTGAAGCAGCTGGAATGGCACCGTCACTCTTTTCCTCCAGCCAGTTGTCCAGACAACTGGTGCTGAAACCAAAGCTGCGGTCGCGAGCGAAAGCGGTCGTATGGACCGGTTGACCATTCAGCAGATGGACTCCATTCACCGTGGTACGTCCACCGGGAAGAAAAGCGGGCACATGCAGCGTGGCGTGCACCGCACCGAAGCGGTCACCCAGCTCTTCAGCCAGAACAGCGGGCTCAAGCACCCCATGACCGCGCAGGGTGGAGTCCCCCCTGCTGACCAGCAGCAACTGCTGATCACTGATCCCCTCCGCAGCCAGAGCTTGCTCAAGCGAAGCAACGATCTCACGATTGCGCTCCGCTGCGGCCTCCGGTGACAGAGCCCTGGTGTTGGCCAACACGAACAGCAGCGGAGAAGGATGACGCAGTCCCTGACGCAGAGTCTGCACATCCCAGCGCAGCAGCAACGGACAACTGTGCACCGTCTGAGATCCGGTGGGATCGTCGTCGATCACCACAATCTTGCGGGCAGCCTCAGCCGCTGCAGCTTGAGCCGCGCTCACAACAGCGTTCTGCCAGTGGCCATCGGACTTGGACTTGGCCAAAGCCTGTTCGTGTGCATGAACATGCGTCAGCTGACGCTGTAGCGGCAGGACAGCGTGGTGCTCTTGCCAGGGTGCAACTCCAGCCTGCGATCACCGCTGATCAGGGCCTGCCGAGGGCCTGTCCAGGGCTCAAGGCAGACCATGGCTCGTGGAGGGTCGGTCCACACCACAGTGAGATCCATCGGTTCCTGATGCTGAAGCTGCACCCTGGTGCCTGCCTGCTCATCGACCAGCGTCACCGGTCCTGCCGCGTGCGTGAGGAAATCGACCCCCTCAGCCAGCTGATTCAACTGGTTTGCCGTCTGCGCTTCGGCCATCTCCAGATGATTGAAGCAACGGCCAGGCAGACCTTCCACAGCCGTGCGAGCGGGATCAGTCACATTGAAGTAGGGATGGAGGCCGAAGCTGAACGGCATCGGCTCACTCTCAGACTCGGAGGTATTGCTGATGGTGATGGTGATCTCGAGCGCAGCACTGAGCGGTCGAATCGCCATTTCGATCCTGAATCCGAAGGGGTAGGCCTTCCGGGTTTCGGCACCATCGCTCAACGTGAGCATCACGCCACTCTGATCACCGAGCAATGCGATCTGCCAGGGAAGGTCACGGGCAAATCCATGTTGCTTGAGGGTGAAGTCACCGCTGGCGAGCGGCAGGCAATCATTGGGCAGATTGCCGCAGATCGGAAACAACACTGGAATGCCTCCGCGGATGCTCTTGGCTGGGTCAGCGAAGCGCTCTTGGTCGAAATAGAGCATCTCGCGGCCATTGCATAACCACTCGGTGACCAGGCCACCGCGCTCGGGCACCACTCGCAGGCGATCACCACTGCCGGGATGCACAAACTCCCAGTGGGGATAGGGAGCGGACTGTTGGCGAAAGGTCATGGCCACAGGACCGGGACACCCAAGATTGGCCAGAAACTACCGAGAAGGCTGCAGATCCTGCTTGTTTTCACCGGCAAGAGTGGTCAACCACTCCAGCAATGCCGCGTTCACCTGATCGGGGACTTCATCATGTGGACAGTGACCGGCTTCAAGAACCACCTCCGTGGTGGCTTCAGGAGCATGACGCTGGAAACTGGCACGACGACCGGCGGCATTGATCCAGGGGTCACGGATCCCCCAGAGCAACAGCAAGGGTGATTTCAGACATGCGAACAATTCATCCAGCGGCTGGCCGCGGGGAATATCAAAGACGGTGCGAAACACTCCGAAAGCGCCGGCATCGAGAGAGGGGCGGCGAATTGCCTCGACCAACCAGTCATCGACGTTGGTCCTATCGATGTACACCTGATTGAGGGTGCGTCGAATCGTGGCGGGGCGCCTGAGGTTTTCAAACAGCAAGCGCTGCAACACAGCATTTTTCAGCAGTGCCGAGCTGATCGAGCGACGTGCGCTCGGCCACCAGCCTTTGGGCTTCGCGGACTGTTCGTCGCTGAAAGGGCCGGCTGCATTGAGCAACACAACGCCGGCCGCCTCATCCCCCAACTCAGCACCTGCAGCAAGCGCGGCGAAACCTCCCAGAGAATTACCCGCGATCACCGTGGGCCGGCCGATGCGTTCGCGCACGTAGGCCACCAGCTGATCCCGCCAGAGAGCACCGCCATAGGACAAACCAGCTGGCTTGGCACTACGGCCGAAACCGAGCAGATCGATGGCATGGACCTCATGGGTGCTAGCCAGCACAGGAATGTTGTGGCGCCAGTGATCGGTGGAAGCGCCAAAACCATGCACGAGCAGTACAGCGGGACGCTTGAGATCAACCGCATCCGAGTCCGATTCAGGTCCGACACAGAGACCATGCACGTCATGACCTTGGAACTGCCACCAGGGCTGCTGTGTCTCGCTCACCACACCTTCCGCTTGTGGCGGCGATGCTAAGCATCCTTTTTAGCCAGCGCCCTGCCGGGCCGATTTCGCCGCGATGCTCGATCAGACCACAGGCCTGCTTCTGCAGAGCAGCACATTCAGCGGTGGCCTGTTCTGGGCTATTGCCCTCTATCTGCCGCTGAGCGCACCACTCAGCCGCTTTGAAGCGAGCCTTGAAAGTGGACCCCTGAGCGCACCATGGCGACAGGCGGCTTTGGTGATCAGCAGTCTGCTGCTGGCACTCGCCGTTGGTGTGCTGGTTCAGCTGCTGCTGGGATGGGCTCTCGGGCCTGGCTGGGCTTCAAGCCTGGCGCTGATCACCATCGGCTGGAGTCTGTTTCTGACGTTGGGGCGTAAGGACTGAACTTCGCGCCAAAACGGCCCATCAGCTCAGAGCAGACCCACCGGATCAGCGGCGACCTCATCATCAACCTTGTCGTCGTCGTCTGGTTTGTCGCCACCGATCACCAGACGCAGAAGAATCGGAGCCAGGAAAGTGGTGCCGATCACCATCAACAGGATTGCCGCCTCCAGGGAAGGAGACAGCAACTTGGCGCTGGTGCCAAGACCCAAGAAGATCAGGCCGACTTCACCGCGGGGCATCATGCCCAGGCCCACCACCAGGCGACGGGTGGGTTGCTTGCTGACAAAAGCCCAGCCCGAGGCGATCTTGCCGATGATCGACACCACTAGCAGAAAGCTGGCAACGATCAGAGCCGTTTTGCTGGAGGGATCGGAGGGATTGATTACAGAGAGATCCATCCCGGCGCCCACCAGCACAAAAAACACCGTGGCGAACAGGGTCACAATCGGCAGAACCGCCTCCTGAATGGCGCGGTTGTGCTTAGAGCTGCTCAGGATCAAACCGGCAGCGAATGCGCCCAGGGCAGCTTCCAAGCCGATCGCTGTTGCTGTGAAGCAACTGACGGCCAGGATCACAAAGGATCCCACCAGCACTTCCCCGGGGGCCTTCAGCTTGTCGATCAACCAGTCGAAGGCTGGCGCAGCGCTACGGCTGAGGCCAATGGCCGCCACCACGAACACGGCGGCAGCAGCCACCAGCTTCACGATCGGACCGATCTCCAGAGAGCCGCCGGAAGCCAGGCCCACCACAACGGCCAGAATCACAATCCCGAGAATGTCATCGAGAATGGCAGCGCCGATCACGATCTGACCTTCGCGTGTCTTGAGGAATCCCAGCTCACCGAAAACACTGGCAGTGATGCCGATGCTGGTGGCGGTCATCGAGGCTCCGGCAAAGATCGCCGGAATCGCATCGACTTGGAAAATCGCCATCAGTCCCCAGGTGCCCAGAGCGAAGGGCAGCACCACCCCAACAACGGCCACGGTGAAGGCCTGACCACCGACAGCAATCAGTTCCTCCAACTCACTCTCCAGGCCAGTGAGAAACAACAGCGCATAAAGACCAAGCTCAGCCACCGACTCGAGCGAGGGAAAACTTTCGCTGTAGATCTCAGGAACCGCTTCCGGAGGCACATTCACCAGACCACTCACCAGGCTCACGAGGCCCTGACTAAGCTCCACCTGGGTTTCCGGAGGGACCAGAAGGTGCAGTCCTGAGGCACCGATCAGAACGCCGGCCAGCAGCTCACCGAGGATCGTGGGCAACTGCAGGCGCACCAGCACCTCCGCAAGAATGCGGGCTGCCACAAAGATCAGCACGAAACGGGCCACCCCGATCAGGGTGTCTGCCATCTCCAGATCGTGAGGCGAGATCTCGGCCAACAGCGTCGTGAGTAGTGGCGGCATCGCAGCAGCGAGCATCAGCAATGTTGATTCCTCTCGGTGGGACCTTATCCCTAAACGGGTTTTCGCAATGCTCAGGCTGACCGCTCACGGACACCATCAGGCAGCGAGCTGCTCCTGAGAGTGCAGCTCCAAGTGCCCGATGTCATTCAGACGTTGATGACGTTGGCTACTTTCCGCGTATCCGTCCGCCACTGGTCGCTGATGACCGCGACACCGATCGAAACTCCCTCCGTTACGCGACCCATTGAGGCGCCAGCTGATGATGAGCTGAATCAACTCGATGCCTACTGGCGCACCGCAAATTATCTGGCGGTGGGGATGATCTATTTGCAGGACAACCCGCTCCTGCGCAAACCGCTGCGTCCGGAGCACATCAAGAACCGCCTGCTCGGGCACTGGGGGTCAAGCCCTGGACAAGCCTTCATCTGGACCCACGCCAACAGGCTGATCAACAAATACGACCTGGACATGATCTACATGTCCGGTCCGGGACACGGCGCTCCCGGCGCCAGAGGGCCGGTATACATCGACGGGAGTTACGGCGAGCGCTACCCCGACAAGTCTTTCGATGAGGAGGGTCTGCGCCGCTTCTTCAAGATGTTTTCCTTCCCGGGACACATCGGCAGCCATTGCACCGCCGAGATGCCTGGCTCCATTCACGAGGGAGGAGAGCTCGGCTACGTGCTGTCGCATGCTGCAGGCTCGGTGTTCGACAATCCAGACTTGATCACCCTCGCCTGTGTGGGTGATGGCGAAGCTGAGACCGGACCACTGGCCACCAGCTGGCACATCAACAAATTCCTCAACCCGATCAAGGATGGTGCTGTACTGCCGGTTCTGCACCTGAACGGCTACAAGATCGCCAATCCCACCATCCTCAGTCGCATCGATCAGGAGGAACTGGAGAACCTGCTGCGTGGCTACGGCTGGACACCGATCTTTGTGGAAGGCTCCGAGCCGATGGCCATGCACCGGCAGATGGCTGTGGCCATGGAGCAGGCGGTGGTGATGATTCAGGCCATTCGCGATCAGGCCCGATCAAGCGGTGAGGCCTTCCGTCCCCGTTGGCCGATGATCGTGCTGCGCTCACCCAAAGGCTGGACAGGGCCTGAGTCGATCGACGGTAAGAAGATCGAGAACTTCTGGCGCTCCCATCAGGTGCCGGTGGCTGACGTGAAAACCAACGAGAGCCATCTTCACCTTCTCGAGACATGGATGAAGAGCTACCGGCCCTGGGAGCTGTTCGATGAAAGCGGAGCGGTACGTCAGGAGATCCGCAGCCTGTCTCCCCGAGGGGAGAGGCGAATGGGGTCCAACCCACACACCAATGGCGGCGAACGGCGCAGGGAACTGCTGTTCCCGGATCTGCGCGACTACGAGGTGCCGGTTGAAGTGCCGGGAACCGGCGAGATGGAGAACACCTTCCCGCTTGGCGAACTGATCCGCGATCTGATCAACAACAACCCAGGTCGATACAGGCTATTTGGCCCTGATGAGACCGCGTCAAACCGGCTTCAGGCGGTGTATGACACCACCAAGAAAGCCTGGATGGCCAATTTCCTGCCCGAAGACCTGAACGGCAGTGAGCTCTCCCAGGACGGTGCCGTGGTGGAGATGCTGTCCGAGCACACGCTGGTTGGCATGATGGATGGCTACTTACTGACGGGCAGAAACGGCTTCTTCCACACCTATGAGGCCTTCGCCCATGTAGTGGCCTCGATGTACAACCAGCACTGCAAATGGCTGGAGCACTGTGAGGAGATCGCCTGGAGAGCACCCATCGGCGCCTGGAACTGCCTGATCTCCTCAACGGTGTGGCGCCAGGACCACAACGGCTTCACGCACCAGGACCCGGGCTTCATCGATCTTGCGGGCAACAAGAAAGGAACGATCACCCGCGTGTACCTGCCTGCCGATGCCAACAGTCTGCTGGCAGTGTCTGAACAGGCGCTGACTGAAACAAGCGTGGCCAATCTGATCGTTTCAGACAAACAGAAACACCTGCAGTACCTGACGCTGGATCAGGCCCGCCGTCATGTGGCCAAGGGAGCCGGAATCTGGGAATGGGCCTGCAATGACAACTGCGGCACCGAACCCGATGAACCGGATGTGGTTCTGGCCTCGGCCGGTGACATCCCCACCAAGGAATGTCTGGCGGCCATCGAGATTCTGCGCAGGGAGATTCCCTTCCTGAAAATCCGTTATGTGAACGTCGTAAAACTGTTCGCACTGGCGGATCCGACAAATCATCCGCACGGACTGAGCGATAAGGACTTCGAGAGCCTGTTCACACCGGACAGGCCAGTGATCTTCAACTTCCACGGCTATCCCTGGCTGATCCACCGTCTCACCTACAACCGCCCTAACCACGTGAATTTCCATGTGCGCGGCTACAAGGAGCAGGGGAACATCAACACGCCGCTGGAACTGGCGATCTGCAATCAGATCGATCGCTTCAACCTCGTGATCGACGTGATCGACAGGGTGCAATGTCTGGGTTCACGCGCTGCCCATGTGAAGGAGCAGATGCGCGATGAAATTTTCAGGCACGTTGGCTATGCCCATGAGCACGGCATTGACGCACCGGAAATCAACGAATGGCGCTGGAGCCTCGGCCACAGCGCCTGCTCGATTGACCGGAAATCCTGAAGTTCCTGCATGACCGGTGCGATCCCGGCCAACCTCAATTCATTTCCCCAGACGCGATGAGCACCTCCGAGCCCCTCGACCTGCGATTACCGACACCGGGATGCTCCGTTGATCCTGAACGGGCCGGTCTCGATGCCGATGCCGTGTTCGACGGCATGACAGAGCACCTGTTCTTCACGCTCGGCAAACTCGCACCTTCAGCCAGCCCCCATGACCTCTACATGGCACTGAGCTACGCGGTGCGTGACCGCCTGATGACCCGGTTTCTCGCCAGCAAGGAGGCGATCCGTGCCCGGCCTCAGAAAACCGTGGCCTACCTCTCCGCTGAGTTCCTGATCGGCCCGCAGCTGGCGAACAATCTGCTCAACCTGGGCATTCAGAAGGAAGCTGAGGAAGCCCTGAAGCGCTTCGGGGTCGAGTCGTTGCAGCCGATTCTCGAGGTCGAGGAGGAACCAGGTCTCGGCAACGGCGGACTGGGTCGTCTGGCAGCCTGCTACATGGAATCGCTGGCCAGCCTGGAAATTCCCGCCACGGGCTATGGCATCCGCTACGAGTTCGGCATCTTCGATCAGCTGATCCGTGACGGCTGGCAGGTGGAGGTCACCGACAAGTGGTTGAAGGGAGGCTGGCCCTGGGAACTGCCCCAGCCCGATGAAGCCTGCTTCGTGGGCTTCGGCGGGCGCACGGAAAGCTACATCGACGACAAGGGCAACTACCGCTCCCGCTGGATCCCCTCCGAGCATGCGATCGGCGTACCTCATGACGTCCCGGTGCTCGGATACCGGGTCAACACCTGCGATCGCCTGCGCCTGTGGCGAGCCGATGCCACCGAAAGCTTCGACTTCTATGCCTTCAACATCGGCGATTACTACGGCGCCGTGGAGGAGAAGGTGGGAAGCGAAACCCTTTCCAAGGTGCTCTACCCCAACGACGGCACTGATGAAGGGCGTCGCCTGCGTCTGAAACAGCAGCACTTCTTCGTGTCCTGCTCACTGCAGGACATGCTGCGCAGCCTCGACAGCCGCGGACTGCCCGTGGAGGACTTCCCCCTGCACTGGACCGTTCAGCTGAACGACACGCACCCCGCCATCGCCGTCGCGGAACTGATGCGGCTGCTGATCGACGATCGTCACCTCGAATGGGACAGGGCCTGGGACATCACCACTCGTTCGGTGGCTTACACCAACCACACCCTGCTGCCCGAGGCACTGGAGAAGTGGGACCTTGACCTGTTCAGCAGCCTGCTGCCACGCCACCTCGAGCTGATCTACGAGATCAACCGCCGCTTTCTGCAGCAGGTGCGCCTGCGCTACCCGGGCAACGACGCCATCCAGCGCAGACTCTCGATCATTGATGAAGACGGCGGCAAGGCCGTGCGCATGGCCCATCTGGCCACCATCGGCGCGCACCATGTCAACGGCGTGGCTGCGCTGCACTCCGACCTGGTCAAGAACCAGCTGATGCCTGAATTTGCCGCGCTCTGGCCCGACAAATTCACCAACGTGACCAACGGTGTCACGCCCCGTCGCTGGGTGGCTCTCTCCAACCCCGAGCTCGCAGCGCTGCTGGACGAGCACGTGGGGCCGGACTGGATCACCGACATGGATCAGCTGCGCTGCCTGGAGGAACGTCAGCACGACCGCGGATTCCTCGAACAGTGGGGCAACACCAAGCTTTCGGTGAAGCGGAAACTTTCCGGCTACATCCACCGCAATACCGGCGTGCTGGTGGATCCCTCCAGCCTCTTCGATGTGCAGGTCAAGCGCATCCACGAATACAAGCGACAGCACCTGAATGCGTTGCAGATCATCACTCAGTACTTGCACATCAAGAACGGCCAGGCTGATGGCCTGGCACCGCGCACGGTGATCTTCGGCGGCAAGGCAGCACCGGGCTACTACATGGCCAAGCTGATCATCCGTTTCATCAATGGCATCGCCGACACCATTAACGCAGATCCCGACATGGATGGTCGCCTGCGGGTGGTGTTCCTGCCGGACTACAACGTGAAGCTGGGTGAGCAGGTGTATCCAGCCTCAGATCTCTCAGAACAGATCTCCACCGCTGGCATGGAGGCCTCCGGCACCGGCAACATGAAATTCGCCATGAACGGGGCCCTCACCATCGGCACCCTCGACGGGGCCAATGTGGAGATCCGCGATCGTGTGGGTGCAGAAAACTTCTTCCTGTTCGGCAAGACGGTGGAGGAAATCGCGGAGCTCAAAACAAGTGGCTACCGCCCCCGTGAAGTGATCGGAGCGATTCCCGAGCTGGCGGAAGCCATCCGGCTGATTGAGATGGGTCATTTCAGCAATGGTGACGGCGAACTATTCAGGCCACTGCTGGACAATCTCACCGGCAACGATCCTTTCTTCGTGATGGCCGATTTCGCGGCCTATCTGCGGGCCCAGGATGCGGTCAGCCGCGCCTGGACGGATCGCATGCACTGGAACAGGATGAGTGTTCTGAACGTGGCTCGCACCGGTTTCTTCTCCTCCGACCGCTCCATCCGCGATTACTGCAGAGACATCTGGAACGTGGAAGCGATGCCTGTGGAGATCACCTGCGACATCCACTGAGGCCTGCTGGATGAAGGATCTGGCCCTAGTGATCAATCTGGGCAGCTCCAGCCTCAAGGCCGCCTTGGTGGATTCCACCGGGGCCTTTTTCTGGCGTGGCGGTCACAGGCTCACAGCTGCTGAAAATCGGTCAGAGGTTCTGCGGAGCTGGTTGGAACCGAAACTGGAACCACTGCGGGAGCGCATCGAGCTGATTGCCCATCGCGTGGTTCACGGCGGTGAGCACTTCACTGCACCCACGTTGATCACGACGGATCTTGAAGTCACGCTGGAGAGCCTGGTGCCGTTGGCACCACTGCACAATCCACCCGCGTTGCAAGGGCTGAAATGGGCACGGCACTGGGCAGCCGACAGGCCGCAGTGGGCCTGTTTTGACACCGCCTTCCACAGCACACTGCCTGCTGCGGCAAGCACCTACGCCTTGCCAGAGGAACTGAGGCAGCGCGGCTTGCGCCGTTTCGGCTTCCACGGCATCAACCATCAACACGTGGCTGAAGTGGTCGCCGCTCAATCGCAGGTAGAAGGCCAACACCCAGAGCAGCTGCGCCTGATCAGCGCTCACCTGGGAGCTGGAGCCTCTCTGGCGGCTATTCAAGGCGGCCGCTGCATTGACACCACGATGGGATTTACCCCACTGGAGGGGCTGGTGATGGCAACCCGCAGCGGCAGTATCGATCCAGGCCTGATGCTGGAGCTGCTGCGGCAGGGGTGGGATCAAGCACAGCTCAGCGACCTACTTCAGAACCATGCCGGGCTCAAGGGGTTATCGGGTTTCAGCGACGACATGCAGGAGATACGCCATCAGGCCGTCCAGGGACATGAAGGCGCTCAACTGGCTCTTGATGTGTTTCGGCACCGACTGCTTCAGCTGATCGGAGCGATGACGACCAGCCTGAAAGGCGTGGATGTGCTGGCTCTTACCGGTGGAATCGGTGAGCACGACAAAGCTCTGCTCTCAGAACTTCATAATGATTTGGGATGGTTGCCGCAACTGAAGATCGTTGTGGTTCCAGCGGACGAAGAAGGAATGATTGCCAGGCTGTGCAGACGCCAATCGGCATAAGCGAATGGTCAACCTCGATCAGGCAAATCCGGGGTCTGATGCAACAGACGGTTCAGACGCAAACGATCTGCATTGAGGGGATCTGGCGCAAGCTCACCGGCAAGCTCACGGAATTTCTGCTCGATTTCCTCGGGCACACGAACATCAAAAATGCGTTCCATCAACGCCTCGATCGAGAAGAGGTGGGCATTGATGTTTTCCATATCGGCCATCGCCTGCTGGAGAGCGTCCGTAGGCTCGTCAGCACTACCCACTGGAGTTGCATGCACCTGTGCGTCGCCGGTACGAGAACCATGCTGCTTCTGTAGATCCTCGAGCACACGACCAGAGAGTGTTCGAAATGCCTGAAGAGCGGCCCAACTGAGCTCCTGCTGCTGACGAAGCGTGGGATTCTCGCGAATTAACCTGTCGTGCTCTCGGTAAAAGCGTTGACAGTCAGGACATTGGCAGGGCTCTTCTGGCACGTGGAACCCGAAGCTCGTTGACCATCATGACATCCAATCAGGCTGCAAGCGGCGGTTCAGACGAAAATCCACCGTCGCTGTCGCCACCTCCGTCAAAACGGTTGTCACCATCTCCCTCTGTAAGACCTGGCAGAGGGATTTCAATCGAGGTGACCAACTGGATCACATCCCTCAAACGCATGGAATCGGCAAACCAGCCCATGGCCTGCTCCGTATCACCACGACGCTCAGCGTCACTGGCCTGATCATCATGGGCTTCTGCAAGAAGAGCCAGCCAACAGAGGCATCGTGCCTGAACCACTGACAGATCGAGTTCAGTGGGCTGGGAGTCGGCAATGCGCTCGCTTTCCTGCTGCACCAGAAGCTGAAGCCGTAGATCGTGAAGCTGGGTCATGGAGCCGGATTCACTACACCAACGCTAGCGAGGGCGTCGAGCATGGCTACCCCACTAAATGCAGTGTTAACTACCGCCAAGAGTTTGCACTAGCCCAGATATAGCGTCTGACCAACAATCAAAATCGACCAACGCACCACCAACATCCAATGACCTTGGGAACAGACCTGGGATCATCACTAAAGCAGGGAAGACAATACTGAATCACGGGGCTGGCGGGACTCGAACCCACGACCTACGGTTTTGGAAGCCGTGCAAGACCCCTGTCAGGGACCGAAGAATCCAGCTATGTCTTGAACCTTATTCAACCTCTCCGGAGCTTGCCGGCGTGATTTACGGCAAAAGTGGGCACGCGTGCCCAATCTCAAGAGCCTTAGCATCAGCTAGGTTCGGCAGTGTTGACGGCGGCCATCTCGGCGTCTGAGATCACCATCATGGGAATCAACTGATCCGCTGTGATCTGCAGGTGATGCCCCAGCATCCGATAGGAATGGGCCACAGCTTCTGGATCGCCGGTGGCCATGCAGCCCATCCAGTCTTCCTCCAGCTGATCCAGTTCCCACAGCACCCTGAGACAGAACTGTTCAACGCAGAGCATGGGGCTGCCGGGTGGTGACTCCTAAGCAGTTTGCTCAGTCCCAATTCACAGCACCATGCGCCACACGGTCGGCATCGGTTGACGGAATATGAGTTCGGTCTCGATTCTTTGAGTTGTATTCCCCAGAACATCCCTGCTGGTTGGATCTGCTTAGAAATCAAGAAGCCTGAGGAACACCTGCCCTTTGGAGTGGACAGAGTTCTCATGGGTAGGAGGGGGCAGAAATGCCCCTTTCTTTATGGGAACTCTCAGCTTTCAATCTGGCGGCTGTAGAGCTTCGAACTGATCGCCATCAGCATCAGGGAAAAACCACTGATGGAAAGAATTACGAGGCTGTCTATGGTCATTCGCCGCGAATGGAGCGCTAATACTCTCGCAGAGGTTTAATCCGAACTGTCCACCTCAACCTGGACAGTCAGCCAATTACTGAGCGGGGCGAGCTGCTTTGAGGAGGCTGAGCGTGAAGCAAGCAGCTCCGAAACTAAGGATCAGAACTAGGAGATCAGAGGTGCCGAACATGAGCTTTCTGCCAATGAACAAATGTTAAGCGGTTCATTGCGGAATGTAAGGCGAATATCCGTAAGGCTTTTGTTGAATGTGCTCTCCGGGTCTAGCTGGACAGTGAGTGATTCGCTCGTGTGGGGGATGCGCCTTCACCACCCTTTCGGCGACTGTGCCAACAGGAGCAATCAGTCAATGGAAGGTTTCGGGCGTGTTGTTATCGGTTCTGCTGTTGGCGGTCTTCTGGGTGCGGCGGCGTTTTTCACAACTGAAGCGGTTTTGCCGAAACAAGCCGAAGCGGCACCTGCTCACACCGCTGCCAAAATCCTCAAGCATGAGCGGGAGCTCAGTGATAGCCAGACCATCTTGGAGGCGAACCGCCACCTGATCGCCAATGGCTGGCGTCCTGCGCCGCAAAAAACGCCAACGCCTGAGGAGCGGCGCTTGGCCTCTGTATCGCTCGAAAGCCTTTCGACCTGTTCCGCCACAGGTGCTGGCTTCTGCCGCTTTGATTACCGCCGAGATCTGCAGCGGCTGTCGGTGGTGACGGTGCCCAGTGAGCCGGGCCGTCCGTCCGTTGGTCGCGTTATCCGTTGGTGGTGATCAGCGATGCCGAGATGAACACCACCTGGGCTGACAGCGTTTCCAACCGCCTGACTTCTCCATTGTTTCCCAGGCTTCGATGGCGTTATGGCGCAGCATCCTTCTGACCACAGGCTGACCTCCGCCGCGTAATGGCCTGTTTTCAACAACGACCCACTGCGCATGCTGAATCTGCATGTCGTTTTTGAACCGGCAGACCTTTTGTTCCTGGGTGCTCAGCAGCCAACCCTCACCTTGTTTTGGCGGGTGTCTTTCAACAAGTGGTCGGTCCCTGTTTGGCATGACGCCGCGTTGGCGGACCCATGGCAGCCACTGCTGGTCAGCTGTCGGTGATCAGCACCTTTCGCTTTGCGGTGGTCCCTGCAAAATCAGCCGACACGCAAACGCTTCGTGACTGATTCCGCCCAGCAGCCACTGCTCACACTTGGCGACAAGCAATACGCAATCGACTCCCTCAGCGACCAAGCAAAGGAAATGGTGCATGGCTTGCAGATTGCTGAAACTCAGCTGCGAATGGCCCAGGACAAACTGAACGTAATTATGTTTGCCAGGCAGACAATGCTGGATCAGTTGCAGGAAGCACTGAAGGATGTGCAGTCTGTTTCCGGCTGATTCGCTGCAGGGTTACGGATCAGTTGGCACCAACCTGTGCCACTGCAGGCATCACCTATCCAGGTCAGTTCGCTCCAGCATTCCTGAGTCTTCGATGGCCTGTCGTTCGATCAAGTACAGGGCACCCATAACGCTGCCAATGCTGAAACCAACAATCAGCAGAAACCCTCATCTACAGCGCCGCCACACTCAAAGCCTGGCTGGATCCAGGAGGCCAGTTGAAAATGCTTAATCTTGCGTCATCATTCATTACGCTCCGATGATCAAATGATCCTGTTCAGTTCACAAAGCTCTTGCTAGGCAATAATCAGCGTCATCAAAGGCCTCATGAAAAGTTTTACCAGCATTGCAATTTTGATGGCGGCAGGGGCCTTTTCAGGAATAGAGGTCTCTGCACCACCTCGCAGTATCTCTGAGTATTCCAGAGAGCTAACCGCCAAAGGTTATAAAGTGATCGACAAAGACAAAGAAGACAATCATCATGAATTCGAAGCTATCAAAGCCAACAAGAATTGGGATATATAAATAGCTCAAAAATACAATATTCTTCTTGAGCGAGTCAACGACGATTGATCACGACATGAGGTTTTGCGTGTATGCCAAAAACTAGAGAGTTGTCCTACCAGAGGCTCAATTAATTACAATCAGAATGCTACTATTTGTTGCTAGTTTTATGCCAAAACGTCTTTCATGTATCACTGCTTTGCTGGCAGGAATAGCCGCTACCTCATCTTGCGGTGAAGCTAATAATAATAATTTTACAGCAAATGGAATGCCAATAAATCCACTTTGTTTAGCACTTACCTATGACTCAAGTTTTACTCCGTATCTTGATGAGCCTGACGATCTAAATATCAACAGAGTTCTAGACCTCAATGCATGCAATGTAAGCACGACAAAAGGAAGTATGACCGTTAATCCCAAAGAGGCTGGATGCCCGCGCACTCTAGAAAAAGGCGGCAAGGACTTTGCGTCTTATTCCTTCCCTTGGGGGGCAAATGATAACTACGACATGAACCAAAGAAAGGGTTGTCTTAGTTATGAATATATAGGGAAGTCTAAAAGTGGAATTGACGTCCTGCACGTAAGAAGTTTTGGTGGCGGAACAGGCCAATTTAGCAATATTATACTTGTAAAAAGAATCCCGATGAAGAGATACAATTTTGATGAAAAATTAGGGCATCAGTGGGACGAAGAAAACTTTATTGGATTGCTGAACGTAGGGGAAATCTGGGGCGGAGATCGCGCTAGTGGAAGCTTTTTAGAGATCAATTTAACTGGAAACAGATTAAATGGAACTCGGTATAGTCCAGACAATAATGCAACTGGAGGAACCAAAAGAGTAAATTTTTCATTTCAACTTCCTTGACTAGCGAAATACTTATTTCACCACTAATCGAAAATGTAAACTGGGTTCTGATCGATTCAGAAAAAGGCCTGACTATGCTTTAACAGTTGCAGCATTCCTCGCTGCAACACCGTCAGGCGTCGAGAGTGGCGGAAATGCTGAGGGCGGCAGATTCACTCCTCGCAGGGATGTGGATCGCTATGGCTGCTGTGGGGTCGCCTTATGGAGTTGAACATCAGGGCACCTATCCGTTAGGGGATGGAATTGCGGCGAGTGGCGATAAGTTGCATCAAAGTTAAGGGACATGAATAAAAATAGCAGCGTTGAAATCTGCTTCGTATCACACACGAATAAAAAAATCATGAATCATTGCCGGCACGTGCAAAAAAGCTTTACATTGGAATTGAATATTACGTAAATTGTTTTGTGGTGTATCCCTCGATAGCGGCACTTTTTATCGGCATAGGTCTCTCCATTGCTTCATCACAAGAGTCAAGCCTTGGGTTCTCAGATTGTTTTTTTAATGAGGAAAAAATTCCATGCACATATAAATCTACTGGCGATTCGAATGGGGGTAAAGAAGTTATCCGCATTCAATGGAAAGACGGCAAGAGCAATACTTACAGGAGCGTGCCATTCATGAAATCTGATAATCCTTCGACAGGAATACCTTGGAAATCAGGAAATGAGCCAATAAAGCTAGTGAAACTAAAGTTTGGCACTGTTTGGTTAACCTCAAATTCAACATTTGAAGATGAGCAAGGAGGAAGATGGCTGTATGCCTGCATAGCAGGTAGACATACTCGAGGAATGGATAGCCTTTACAACCCTAGAAATGGGAATGCAATTCGATTCCAGAATTCCGAGTGTGTGCCAATGGGTTAGTAGTTACCTTCAAAGCCTTTCCGAACTAATCCTCATCAATTCGAGAGATTTTTAAATTATGCTCGCAATTGTCTTTCTCGCTCTTAGCCTATTTATTGCTCCGCCCTCAGCGGAAGGTGTATCCAATAAATTTAATGCATGCTTCTTCAATAAACAAAAAATTCAATGCAATTTTGAGACAATCAAGCAAAAATCAACTAAGAAGATTTTGGCTTATAAAATTGTCTGGTCTGACGGCAGAAGCAATACATACAGGATTGTGCCTGGGGGACAATCTAATATTGTATTTACAGGCTTTCCATCGAAAAATCATACTGGGAGCCTTTACGTCCAGGATAAGCCAAGGCTAATTGACGAGCAAGGTGGATTATGGTTAATGGCATGCCTCTGGGGCAGTGGTTACCGAAACAACTGGAAAGCTCTTTATAATCCAGAGAATGATAATATAGTATTATATTTGTCGTCTAATATTGATTGCGAAGCATTTGAGGGAGGTTATGGGCCAAGGTAAATGAACCAATACCTGCTTCGTGATGGATCTCCGGCCCATCTTTTGACCGATCCGGGAGGTCACCCTCACCCGTAGCACCAATCATACGTCGAGCGGGTTGGCCACATCCGAGGGCAGTAGATTCACTCCTCGCCGGTCGTGGATCCGCTGTGTCCTTCTGGTCAGAAGAGCAACGGAATTCATCCAGCGGCTTGTTGGTCTAGACCCTTAAATGGTGCGCGCCGTTGATTACTAAAAGGGTTGATCATTAGTGGCTTGTGGGGCCGCGGTCGCTTTTAGATCTGTTCTTTCTTCCCCAAATTAGGGTCGCGTGAACATTGCGTTCCTACTTATACCTAGGCACTTGATTACATTATTGTTGTCAGAGTTTGTTAGGATGAAGCCAATATTACTTTCTCCAGGTTTGCTGTGATCTCCGGCATAATCCACCTCCCACGTTCCACCTAACTTGTCAGTGACCATGAATGAATAAGTTCCATGCCCAGGCTTATCCCAGACGTATGACATTCGTAGGCCGTCATCCCATACCAGAGTGAAATCACCGTCACTTTGATTGGTGTAATGGACCTCGGTCCACTTGCCCCCGTTGTATTGGCAGGGAATGCGCCGATTGATGACCTCAGCCTTTACAGCCATGGCTCCGAGGGTTAGGGCTACAGAGATAAGTGTGGTGCGGATCATTGCCTCGTTCCGAGGTATTTGATGGTGTTCCCGTTATCACGATTATTAAGGGTAAAACCGCCGGGGCCATGATTGGTGTAATCCCACCTTCCACCAAGCGTATCTGTGACATTAAAGTGCCCATCTGGACTTTGCCATCTGTACGTCATGCGGGGACCGTCGTCCCATTCGAGAGTGAATGTATCATTTCTACCCATGTTATCGATGTAATCGACCTGGATCCACTTACCACCATTGTATTGATAAGGTATTAATCGTCTCTCTCCAGCTACTACTAGTGAAACCACACTGCAAAGTGTAAGTGCTGCTGCTGTGAGAGTGGTTCGGACCATTGTTGTTGCTGTTTGAGTGTCCTTTGCTCCTCTCTAGCGAGCAGCTTGGCTTTCAGCTTTGGGTCGTCACCGGCAACCACAAGCATTCACAACTCATGTCATTCGCCTGGGCCGCGGTGCTATCACGCTCCACCTGATCCTGCTGCTCAGGGCGACTGGGCAAAGCTGGTGTCGGCGATCCATGCTGACCCCATTCGATCAGGTTGGCACAAGCTGGGAATATCCCGTTTCGCGTGTTCGGTCCCTTGGCGGGTTTCACCGTCACGAGCAGCCCAGCTGGCTGGCGATGGTTTCCGCACCGTAAAACGAACAGCAATGTCAATGAAATCTGCAACTGGGATGTCGTCGCCAAAGCGATGGAAGCCGCTGGTGCCACATCAAGTCAGATGTATATCTTTGCCAAAGCATTGGCAGCAGGAAAGTTCGACCCAATGCCCACCAGCTTCCCAGAAGCCCCGTACAGCATTTCGGCTGTAGCTGGCTGATCACAGCAGATCAAAGCCTCACCTCTGTGAGGCTCACCCACCCAATTAAAAACATGACTCCTTCAACTCAAACCCAAACCCGATTCGGCTTCAGCAACTTCGCTGAGACCTGGAATGGTCGTCTAGCAATGCTTGGCTTTGTAATTGGCCTTGCCACCGAGCTAGTCACTGGCCAGGGAATCCTCAGTCAAATTGGTTTCTGATCCCGTTCGATCGGGAAGACGCTCGTCTGCGTAATAGAGCTTTTCAGCCATGAGCTCACCAACCATCTCAATAAAAAACCCCGCTCTAGGCGGGGTGTGATTGAAGTGGGTTGTTTCGCCGGGAGATGGATCAGCACAACTAGACCGCCCTGCTTTTTCCTGTAAAAATCTTTATTGCTTTCAGCTAGCTCCCAATGGCTTTCGGCTTCCATGTTCCTTACCTATAGCTCTTCATAACCATTGTCTGATTAAAGGGACGGTCAGTGGAAGTGCTCACATGGAATACTCCGTCAACACAAGAAACCTCAAAGTGATTGTAATTGGGAATTTCGCACTCTAATCTATCTATGTTCTGAGTATTTGTTTCGTTGAATGCCTCAAAAACGCTGTCACGATTGAAGAAGTTTTTAATTAGTTGGGTCAACATGATTCATTCCCCTTCGATATATTCACCATCTCCGGAATCAATCGGATTCACATCGCCCGGATGGGTGAACGTGATGGCTGAAGGCTCCCCCAATCGGGGATCAGTTCACCCGGGAGCCGGTGTCGCCAAGGCTCCCGGTCAATCAAAAACCCCGCACTGGGCGGGGCTGTTGAGGTCGATTGGGAGGTGGGACTTTGCGCTGATTGATCAGCCCTCTAGCTTGGCGGGTTCGGCCTCGCCTTCTCTCAGTTCAGCGTCGATGATCATCACGGCAGCAGGGTTTTCTGCGGCGAACTTGACGCGACCCAGCAGGTAAGCGGCCTCGTGCTCAGAGAGACGCTGGTCGTCAACGATGGCATCGAGGAACACCGTGGTGCGGCGATCAATGTCCTTTTCTGCAGTGTTGTAAAGCTGCAGCACCGAAGCGGTGACATCAGCTTCCATGCGGAAGACGTTGGCAATGACATGCTCCACGTCGGTCCACTCCGTTCTGCATGGCTCGAGAGTGTCGAGCACAGGGCGCTGACCTCTGGAGATCAGATAGTCAGCAAACTTGGCAGCGTGCTGCTCCTCTTGCTTGGCCTCATCACGCAGATGTTCAGCAAAGCCGGTCAGCTCACGTTCAGCGAACCAGACAGCAGCAGCGAAGTAATCAGCAGCTGACTGACGCTCAAGGTTGAGATGCGCTTCCATCAGGTCGAGCATTTCAGCCGACATGGGCTCAGCCATGGCACGGCCTGCAGGACCGGTGGGGACATTGATGGGGGCTTGGATTTGTGAAGCTGTCATGTCTCTTCCTCTGGGAGGGATGCATCAGTTCTACATCACAAAAGAGCGAAAGATATGCGTAAAAACCGAACATTAAGCGATCAAAATATGCTTTTGAGAATCACATTCAGGAGCCCCAAATATATTGTTGAGAATCACAGTCAGGAGTGCAATCTGCTGCTGAGAATCAGTATCGATTGGTCGATATTGAGTGTTCGGTTAGCCACCAAAGAAATGGTGCCCTGAAGGTCATAGACCGGATGAGTTGTTTCCGGGAGTGTTGTGATAACTGCAGCATTGCTTTTGTGCGACTGTTCACCTTGCAAACACAGTTTTGAAGAATCGCGATCAATCAGGGCTGGCGGGCATTTCTGCTCGGAGGCTTGTGCCGAGGGGCATCCCAACATGGAGCGATGTGATGGCGAGCGAGGGGGCTGTTACTGCGGAATTGGAGCGCTGGAACTGCTCCTAGCGGCTACCGGCCACCGATTAGTTCGGTAGACGCTTAATAAAATCGGAACCACCATCGATGAGATTGCGGACATGAAGATTGGCTCAGTGATACCAGAAGGTGGCGACTGGGCCAAGCGGGTTCCGGTAGATCCACGCTGACACCGTTCGATCGGGAAGACCGTCAACTCAAACCAGATCCAGATCTGCCTGGGATCGATTTACGGAGCCATTGAAGTCAACGCTTCTGATCAGGCCCTTCTCTGCTTGAACTGACAATGCCGCATGAACCCAGCGACCGGAGGTCGCCTCATAACTGAGGACGTCATGACCTTCCGGATCGGTCAAAAGATGGACCCTAGATCCATCACGGAGCAGGTATTGGTTCATTGACTCAGAGATGCCAACGATTTATCTCACGGCACCCAAAGCAACGCAAGCAATGGTGAGCTGACCCGGATTGATCCGGGTTGAATCGCTGCGGTGTTCATCGCTGTGCAGGATAGTGCAGTTTGCATTGGTCGCTGCTCACATCACCGCCCGTAATGCAGTCTCTGTATTTCTGTGAGTCGTATTCCACAGCAGCAATTGATGCGGCAGAGACCAGTGCCAACAGAGAGGCGACAGCGATGCCACCAGCCCAAGAGCCTGTGTTTTTAGTTGGTTTGTCCATCGAGAATTTCCAACTAAAACCAACCTCTCCTGAATCCTTCCGCTCCAAATCCCCCAATCAGGTAATTTCCAATAGAGAAAGCACCTAGAGTTTTTCCATTCGAGGTTAAAAAGCTCCTGCCTAGTGATTCTATCGTCAATCTTCTGATCTTTAGAAACCTTTTCGATTACATATATTTTACGGATCGCAAAGCCAAATGCACTCTTATTTGCTATCAAGAGAACAACGTCACAATATGATTCAGACAGGAGTCAATTGCATGATCAAGGTTTTTTCTAACCAAATGAGAGAGCTTGTTGACACAGAGGTTCAAATTCAGCGTGTTGCATCCGGATTTGACTTCACCGAAGGGCCAATCTGGCATCCTCGCGATCACCACCTACTTTTTTCTGATATCCCTGGAAATTCACGTCTTCAATACTCATCGGACGGAGCGATAAGAGTAATGCGAAAACCTTCCAGCAAATGCAACGGAATGACTTACAATTCAGGTTTAAATCTTTTAGTTTGTGAGCATCTTAGTGCGTCAGTGGTCTTGGAAGGTGAAGATGGGCGCCGAGAAGTTTTAGCGACACATTTTGAAGGAAAGCAGCTCAACAGCCCAAATGACATTTGTTGTCGATCAGATGATTCAATCTATTTTTCTGATCCTACATATGGACGATTGCCTTGGTCAGGCGAGGAACGACCTCAGGATCTGGACTTCCAAGGTGTTTTTCGTGTGAGCGCAAATCGAGAACTTGAACTTCTAGTTGATAAAAATTGCTATCAGCAGCCAAATGGATTGTGCTTCTCCCCAGACGAATCGTTGTTCTATATTAATGACTCACCTAGAGCTTTAATAGATGTCTACAAAGTAGCTACTGATGGAAGCCTATACGATAAGAAAGCTTTTGCAAGGAACATTGGTGATGGCACTTTCGAAGGAGGAGTACCGGACGGAATGAAGTGTGATGAAAACGGAAATATTTGGGTCACAGGACCAGGAGGGCTCTGGATTTTCAATCCAAAGGGAGAGCAGCTTGGAATAATTGAAATCCCCGAGCATACCGCCAACCTTCATTGGGGCGGACCTGATTGGCATACATTATTTGTGACAGCAAGCACTTCTGTATATTCACTAACAACAAAAGTGGGTCCCCATATTGAAAGCTTCATGAGAACTTGAAGACTGCGATTCACGAAGTTTGACGAGACATATGCATGTGTTTAGCTTGAAGGCGATCAAGCAACTTCGGACAAGCTTCCTGAACCCATCCACTGATCAGCAATCAAAAACCCCTTGCTTGGCAGCGAGTGATGCTGCAACTGTTAAGGCATAATCAGGCCATCTTTCGGTAGCGATCAGAGACCAGCTCGCAGTTTCGATCGGCAGCATCACGCATTAGTGCCTGCTGAATTAATTTATTTCTAACCTCGTTTTTCGTATTCACTTAGGATATATTTTGCGATAAGCCTATGCTCTTCGGCGGTCCCGTCTCCTTTAATGAGATTTGCACGATAACTCATGACTTGAATATTTCGTTTTATATACCCTTTGCTTGAATCGATTCTGTCTAAGGACGGTTTATTGGCCCTATTGGCATCTGTCTCTTCAACGCCTCCCCATGTGCAGTCAAGCTTGATGCCAAGAATATGACAATGAGTAGGGATTGATATGTCGGTGACATTAACATCAAATTCTAAATTCTTCTTCTTGGCTCTATTCTTTGCTAATCTCAGCATCCATGCCTCAAGAGACCTTGACTTTCCGTGAAAGTAGTTCTCACTTTTGGATCGGACTTGATATTCGCCTGATCTAATTCGTTCTCTAATTTTGGCTTGTTGTATCTTTTTTTGCTCCCTGGCACAATAATGACATTTGCCATCTGCGGCTTTTCGCGCACATAGATGACCTTTAGGGCAAAGGGAATTATTAAAATAGTAAATAGAGTCAGTGGCTATAGCTTCACCAATTGTTTTTGGCAGCTCATCTAACATTTCTTGTGTCCAAACTATTCGACTAGGCATGACTAACCACATCAAGCCAATCAGCAACGAGATCATGCTCCTGAGCCTTTCCTGCCTTCTTTAATACATTTGCCTTATAAGAGATCACCACTGTGTTTTCCTTGGTGTATCCCTTGTTGGAATCTAAACGATCAAGGCTTGGGGCATTTTCTCTAGGTCTGCGATTCCCAGAATCCATGCGCTCAGCCCAGTCAAGCTCAAAACCAAAATAGGACAATGATTGGACAACTGCAAATCAGTTACTTTTAGATTAAATTCAATCCAACTTTCCTTAGATCTTTTCTTTGCGCTATATACAGGCTTGCAAGCTAACGCAAGCTTTGGGATTGGTTCGCCATTGTGCTTTCCCATTAAAAAAACCGTGGATTGTATTGGCTTGAGTATTTAATGAACGTGAGTATGTCTTGCATCCTTTTTGTTTCTTAAGCATATCGTGCCTTATCCAAAAGGATTTACCGCAATCACATCTAACTTTGATTTTTAATATATTTCTTCCTTTTTTGTTGAACTCTCGTTTTATTTTGCCCAAGGTTGTAAGGGATCCGCATCTGACTCCTGCTGGTGGTATTAATGCTTCTTTTTTCGATGGAACATTACTTGCTCTCCTTCTTCTCTCAGCACATTTTTGGTCCTTTCCCTTTTGCAAAAAAAGCATCCACCATTTACAAGCCAACAGGTGATATGCCCATTTTTACATTCAATGTTTGGAAAGCAATGTCTGGATTCCTCAGCAATCGCATCCTCTCTTGTCTTAGGAAGACTTTCTAACAGCTCTGGTATCCAGTCAATTCTCTTCACCATCAGCTTGCAACCACATAGCGGTATTTTTAAATAGAAATGCTTAGTGATTCCACAGGCATTACAAAAAGACCCCGGAATAGGGCCGCTGGATTGATTAGTTCAGACGTGCTCCAGCACAGCATCTTCCGAACCCCACTCGTAACTGGAGGAGTGGGAATCCACCTCATGGCCCATCGCGGCACAAATGACATCGTTGTGACGGCCTGCGTTGTGGGCTCTGACTGAATAAGCATTGCGGAAGCTGTAGGGCCGCACCCACAGGCCAATTGCCTCGTACTTTGCAATCAGCTCCTTCCACTTCGGCTGACGCATCAGGAAGGTGCGCAGGGCGTACTTATCCGCCAGTGACGGCAGCGGCAGCTGACTGATGGACATTGCACCGGCCAGGTCCCACTGCTCCAACTCACCGGCAGCATTGGTGAGCGGCATGGGCATCAGCCACCGAGGCTTGCCGTTGCGCTTCTGTGCTGCCTTCAGATAGGTGCACTTCAAGGCAGGCTTGCCCGTCTGTGGGTGGGCCTGGACAACAAGGTTGTCCTCACGCAGCTCCTCCGGTCGCAAGCCCAACAGGGCGAGCAGCTTGATCGCATTGGACCAACGCTCACCGGAAGGTGTCTTGGGCAGGCTGGCGATCAGATCCAAGATCTCAACGTCGGTAAGGCAGGCATCCTCACGCCGGGTCGAACCTTCACCACGCAGTCTCCGGGCCTTGCAATCAGTCAATGTCCAGCTGGCTGCAGGCATGTTGTGATCCTCCACAGCGAACTCAAGGAAGCTGTTCCATGCTGCGACCGCTTTCTCACGGGAGCGTGATTTGCCCTCCCAACGCTTGACCACCTCTTCGACAACGCCAGCAACGTTCACGGGGCCGCCAGGGCTATTCAGCAGCTCAACGCCGTACTCAAGGAACGGCTGATAGTTATCGCGCCAGGTCACCGGCTTGAGCTTGCGGGTGAGCTTCAGGTCCTCGTGGAACAGCTTGAGCAGATCAGGCCAGATCGTTGCGGATGTCGGCTTGGGCTGTTTGGCGGAACCAAGCTCACGATCCAGTGCATCAGCGAGATCGACACCGGACTTCACGGAGTCGTGCAGGCGGGTGATCAAGGCTGTTGCTTCAGGCACGGTGTCAGCAGCCCAGGCAATGGGCAATGTCTTGGTGACACCGTTGGCACCACCGGCGCCGGAACGAACAGAGAGGCGAATGGAACCGCGTGATTCTTTGACGGACCAGCCCTTAAGGCAGGCCCCTCGGAGTCTTGCGACCCACTTGGGTGATTTGGCTTGAGACATAAAACAGGGCCGGATCAAGTCCGGTCGTGTCTTCACCACTGACGCGGGCGGAGGTCGCGAATCAAGGGATCAACCCCTCAGCAGGATCAACATTTGCATGGAAAGTGGGCACAGAGTGGGCACGCTCGGGGGGGGGGGTTTGCAGTGGGCACGCCGTGCCCATTTCCTGAAATCCCTTGCGATAACTCAACGGGGCTGGCGGGACTCGAACCCACGACCTACGGTTTAGGAAACCGTCGCTCTATCCAGCTGAGCTACAGCCCCATCAAAAGTCATTATGGGGTTTGAAAGCAGGAGAGGTGATCGCAACCGAAGACCAGCCTCGTGCTGAGCTGCGGTTGAGGAAAGTCCGGGCTCCCCGATGGCCAGGCTTGCTGGGTAACGCCCAGTGCGGGTGACCGTGAGGAGAGTGCCACAGAAACACACCGCCGATGGCCGGTTCGCCGGCACAGGCAAGGGTGCAAGGGTGCGGTAAGAGCGCACCAGCAGCATCGAGAGGTGCTGGCTAGGTAAACCCCGGCCGGGAGCAAGGCCAAGGAACGACGACTGGCCATCTGTCCCGTTCCGATGTGTGAGCCGCTAGAGGCCGCCGGAGACGACGGTCCCAGATAGATGATTGCCCCCTTCCCTCGGGAAGGAGAACAGAACCCGGCTTACGACCTGCTTTCACACTTTTAAGGGAACTGCTCAGAGCACATGAGCCCACCAACTCGGCCACTGCAGCAGCTCTGGGAGACGCTGAATCAGGCCTCCAAGAACCTTGAAGCGGCGGACTTTGCCCTGTTGCAGGAAGCACTCACCCACACCTCCAGCGGCCTGAAACCTCATCACGAGCAGCTGGAATTTCTCGGTGATGCGGTGTTGCGGCTCACCGCCAGTGAATTCATCGCCTCCGCCTATCCCCAGATGCCCGTGGGTGAACGCTCCAGCCTCAGATCCCAACTGGTGAGTGACCGCTGGTTGGCGGAGCTGGGCTCAACAATCGAGATCGAGCGCTGGTGGCGGATCGGCCCCAAAGCCAGTGGCGACAGCACAGCGGCAGCCACCATCCGAGCAGAACTCAGCGAAGCGCTGATCGGGGCGCTGTACAGAATCAATGGGCTGACCGCCGTGCAGCAATGGCTGACCCCACACTGGCAGCGCAGCGCTGAGGCCGTTCTCTCCGACCCCCACCGCGGCAACTGCAAATCCGCCCTTCAGGAATGGAGTCAGGGTGAGGGAGTGGGGCTGCCCACCTACAGGAGCGAAGAGATGAGCCAACGCCATGGTGACCTGCGCCGCTTTCGCTGCAGCGTGACCCTGCCGCCGCGGATCAAAGCAGAAGGATGGGGCCGCTCACGGCGTGAGGCTGAACAGCAGGCCGCCCGGGCTGCTCTGAATCAGCTGACCGGCAGCTGAGCGAAGCCCTGCAGCTCAGCCCCGCACTGGTCGCAATGGCTGGCCTCGCGGCGATGGTCGCGATGACCGCAGCTGCTGCAGAGTCGCCTGTCCAGACGGGCCTGCTGAATCGATTCCACCGTGACGATGCCAGTGGGGATGGCAATGATCCCGAAACCCAGCAACATCACCACCGCCGCCAGCAGACGGCCGAGAACGGTCTGCGGCACAAAATCGCCATAACCCACCGTGGTCATAGTGACGATGGCCCAGTACACACCCTGACCAACGGTCTGAAACTGGGTGTCGGGATGACCGCTCTCAATCAACACCATCAGATAACCCAGCACCACCTGGGCCATCACCACAAAAAACAGAAACACGCCGATGCGGCGAGCACTGGCGCGCAGGGCACGGCCCAGCATCTGTGCCTCATCGAGAAAGCGCAGCAGCTTGAACACACGCAGCACGCGGGCGAACTTGAAGACCCACAGCACCAGGCCACTGCGGATCTGCGGCACGAAAAAAAACAGAACCGCTGAAAGATCAATCAGCCCGTAAAAGCTGCGCGCATACACCCATGGCTTCGGCGACACCCACAGATGCAGCAGGTAATCCGCCATGAACACCAGCAGGCAGAAGTTTTCGAGTGTTTCCACCCAGACAGGAATTTCCCCAGGCGTTGCCACGCGCATCGGGTGCGGTTCAACCAGCAGTCCTGCCACGCTCAGCAGGATCGTCCCGAAAATCACCAGGTTGTAAATCCTGCCTGGACGGGTATCGGAATCGAGAACGACTCGCCGGAGCCGCTGGCGTAGAGCGACCTCCATCGGCGTCAGTCTGCGCTGAGATCTTTGAGCCGCAGGGTGACGAGCTTGTCCCAGTTGCCGCCTTCAAACAACACGGCGGCCCGGTCGCCACTGATGCGCTGCACGAAACCGGTGTAGCCGTTGTAGATGGAACGCTGATCCACCACCGTCACCGTGGCACCGGGCAGGATCGGAGCGGCGGAAGCCATGAAATCGCAGGGCAGTCGTGGGGTCATTATCGACAAATGCCTCCACAGCTGTCATCCATGGCCCCAGACTCCGATTCCCAGACAGCATCAACTGCTGAAGAGTGGCTGACCGTGGGCAAAGTTGTGGGGGCTCAGGGGCTGCGCGGCGAGCTGCGCGTGAACCCAGCCAGTGATTTCCCCGAACGCTTCACCAAGCCAGGGCCTCGTTGGCTGCAGCGCAAGGGCGCAGCACCACAGGAGATCACGCTGACCAGCGGTCGGCAACTCCCCGGCCGCAGTCTGTTCATCGTGCGTTTCAAGGGGATCGACAGCCGCAGCGCTGCAGAAGCGCTGGTGGGTCAGACGCTGCTGGTGAGTGCCGATGACAGGCCCGAGCTTGAGGAGGGAGAGTTCCACCTGCTCGACCTGGTGGGCCTGGAAGCCCGTCTGGATGCGAACGACAACGCTGTGATCGGCAGCGTGAGCGATCTGATCAGCGGAGGCAACGACTTGCTGGAAATCACGCGGCCAGATGGGCGAAAGTTGTTGATTCCTTTTGTGGAGCAGATCGTTCCAGAGGTGCATCGGCAAGAAGGCTGGCTGCTGCTCACCCCTCCGCCGGGACTGCTGGACCTGTGATACCCGCCGGGTGTCAGCAACGAAAAAGCTGCGCAACAATGGCGCCGAACACCGCGTGTGTGCCGTGACCACCCCACTGATTCCGGTGATTCTCTGTGGCGGCACAGGAACACGCCTCTGGCCCCTCTCTCGAGCCAGTTACCCGAAGCAGTACTGGCCTCTGGGCGGCAATGGCGATGAAACCCTGCTGCAGCAGACCCAGCAACGTTTGGAAGGGATCAAAGCGCTGGGTGATCCTCTGCTGATCTGCAACGACGACCACCGTTTCATCGTGGCCGAACAGATGCGCCAGATCGGCATCCAACCGGGTGCCATCCTGCTGGAACCGATGGGGCGCAATACGGCTCCAGCGGTGGCGGTTGCCGCACTGCAAGCCACAGCCGACGGCGAGGATCCTCTGCTGCTGGTGCTCTCGGCTGACCATGTGATTCGCGACGCCGCACACTTCCGCAGTGCCATCGAGGCCGGTCGCAAGACCGCTGAGGCAGGGCGTCTGGTGACCTTCGGCATCGTGCCCACGGCTCCGGAAACCGGCTACGGCTACATCGAGGCCGCCGACTCCCTGCAGACAGACACGCTCACACCGGTGCCGATCGCCCGCTTTGTCGAAAAGCCAGACCAGGCCACCGCCGAACAGTTCCTGGCCAGCGGACGCTTCACCTGGAACAGCGGGATGTTTCTGTTCAGGGCGAGCGCCATGCTCTCGGAGCTGGAACGTCTGGCACCGGAAGTGGTGAGCTGTTGCAGGGCCGCACTCGAGCAGGACGTGGCAGACCTCGACTTCCTGCGACTGGAGCGTGAAGCCTTCGCCAAATGTCCCAACGTGGCCATTGATGTGGCTGTGATGGAGCAGACCCAGCTTGGATCTGTGATTCCCCTGGCTGCAGGCTGGAGTGACGTCGGCAGCTGGAGTGCCCTCTGGGAAACAGCAGACCGCGATGACAACGGCAACGTGCTGCGCGGCAGGGTGATCAGCGAGGGCAGCCGCAACTGCTATCTGCGCAGCGAACACCGGCTGGTAGTGGGTCTCGGTGTTGAGAATCTGGTGGTGGTCGAAACCGACGACGCCGTGCTGATCGCGGAACGCGACCAGGCACAGAATGTGAAGACGATCGTGAAGCAACTGGAGGCCGCTGGCAGCCGGGAAGGCAAGGCGCATCGCAAGATTTATCGCCCCTGGGGCCACTACACAGGCGTGGTGGAAGACAGCCGCTGGCAGGTGAAACGCATTTCAGTGAAGCCAGGCGCCAGCCTCTCCCTGCAGATGCACCATCACCGAGCCGAACACTGGATCGTGGTGAAAGGCACTGCGGTCGTGGAGCGCGACGGCAAGTCTCAGCTGCTCGGTGAGAACCAGAGCACTTACATCCCCATGGGCTGCAAGCACCGACTCAGCAACCCTGGCCGGATTCCGGTGGAGCTGATCGAAGTCCAGAGCGGGGCTTATCTGGGCGAAGACGACATCGTGCGCTTCGACGATGTGTATGGCCGCAGTGATGTGGAAGCAGCGGCTCGGGCTGCACTCACTCGACAGTGACGCTCTTGGCCAGGTTGCGCGGCTGATCGACATCCAGGCCTCGATGGGCCGCAATGTGATAACTGAGCAGTTGCATCGGCACCACCGTGAGCAAAGGGCTGATCCATTCGCTCACCTCAGGCACCGGCAGCAGTTCATCAAACAATTCCGTGTCGGCGCAGATGGGGGCAACACCGATCAACTGGGCATCGCGGGCCTTGGCCTCCTGGGCATTGCTGAGCACTTTTTCGAACACCGCCCCTGGCACAGCAATGGAGATCACCGGCACATGGGTATCGAGCAAGGCGATCGGGCCGTGTTTCATCTCCCCTGCGGGATAGCCCTCCGCATGGATGTAACTGATTTCCTTGAGTTTCAGGGCCCCTTCCAGTGCGATCGGATAGTTGATGCCACGCCCGAGGAAGATCACATCCTGGGTTTCAGCGAAACGGTGGGCCATGGCTTCCGAAAGCTGGTCATGCTGCTCGATCAAAACATCGAGCTGCTGGGGAAGACCGCGCAGCTCGTTCACCAATGCAGCAATCTCGGCTTCGCTTCGGTTGCCGCGCCGTGCCGCAAAGGCTAAAGCCAGCGCATAAAACGCTAGAAGCTGACCCAGGAAGGTCTTGGTGGCTGCAACCCCCACTTCGATGCCCGCACCGATGTCAAGGATGTAGGGCACCTGACGAGCCAGAGAACTCTCCACCCGATTGGTCACGCCCAACTGACGCGGGGCATAGGCGGGGTCGTTCCGGTCCCGTCGCCGATCGGCATCCATGGCAAGAGCCGCCAGGGTATCCGCCGTTTCACCGGATTGGGTAACGCCAATCGTGAGCGTGTTGGCAGCCAGCGGTGGGGGGGCGTAGCGGAACTCACTGGCGTAATGAACACAGGTTGGCACCCCCGCAAACTGCTCCAGCAGATGGGCTCCAACAAGCGCCGCATGTCGGCTCGTCCCACAGGCCAGGATCTGGATGCGCTCGATGTCGGCGTAGAACGCATCGTCGAAGGGCAAGGCCACCGGATAGGCAGCCTGCAAATTCAACGGCAGGTGCCTCTCCACCCACAGACGTGCTGTCTCCGGCTGCTCATGGATCTCCTTGAGCATGAAGTGGCGGAACTGACGCTTGTCGGCCACATGCTCCTGGCCGCTGAGCAACGAGGGACTGCGCTGCTGACGCTCACCGACATCGTTGTAGAGCTCGATGCCAAGCGGACTGAGCAACGCCACCTCTCCGTCCTCCATGGGCAGCACGGTGCGGGTGAACCCTGCCAGTGCAGGCGTGTCACTTGCACACATGAATTCGCCTTCACCCAAACCGATCAGCAGGGGTGCTGCCTTTCGAGCCACCACAAGAGCCCCTGGTGCCTCTGCCCACAACACCGCCAGGGCATAGGCGCCTTGAAGCTTTGGCAACACGGCCTGCACGGCCTGCAACAGCGTATTGCCATCAGCAGGCTGGCCAGCAGCACACCGTTGGCGCAACTCCGCAGAGACCAGATGCGGAATCACCTCGGTGTCGGTGTCTGAGCGGAAGCTGACCCCTGCGCCGCTGAGCTCTTCACGCAGAGCCCGATGGTTTTCGATGATGCCGTTCTGCACAACGGCCACTTGGCCAGCACCATCGCAATGGGGATGGGCGTTATGCACCTCGGGCTTGCCATGAGTCGCCCAACGGGTATGGCCGATTCCACAAAAACCGGGTGCTCGCTCCTGCTCGACCCTTTCGCTGAGATTGACCAGCTTGCCCTTGGCGCGAAGGCAGTGCAGCCTGGCCCTCGCCTCGTTCACCGACTCTTCGATGGTGGCGATTCCGGCGGAGTCGTAACCGCGATATTCCAGTTGCCGCAGCCCTTCAAGCAGGAGCGGCGCTGCCTCTCTGGAGCCAATCACCGCAACGATTCCGCACATACAAAAAAGCCCGGCATTGCCGGGCTGAGCTTATGGGTTATTGAACTGAAAACGAAGGTGGCGATCAATACGCCAGGCCCATGCTTCGGGTGGTCTCATCACCGAGATAAACGCGGATGCTGAGGAAATCTGTTGGGCAGGCGGTTTCACAGCGCTTGCAGCCAACGCAATCTTCCGTGCGTGGAGAGGACGCGATCTGGCCGGCCTTGCAGCCATCCCAGGGAACCATTTCGAGCACATCCAGAGGGCAGGCCCGCACGCACTGAGTGCAGCCGATGCAGGTGTCGTAGATCTTGACGGCGTGGGACATGAATCCCTCTGAGAACAGGTGACTTCGAAACAACTTACCGGGGCTAGGAGACACTTAGGCCGAGCGCGCGCCACGCCGTCACCGTTGTTAACTCCAGGCGGATGTAAAGGCTCAGAGATTGGAAAGGCCGAGGCCAGCCCGTAAGATGCGGCGTCCCGTCTTCACGGCCATGTCCCAGGAAGCGATCCTCGAAAAAGTCCGTTCGATCGTGGCGGAGCAGCTCAGCGTCGACGCCGGCGAAGTCAAGCCCGAATCAAACTTCCAGAATGATCTCGGTGCTGACTCCCTTGACACTGTCGAGCTGGTGATGGCATTGGAAGAAGCCTTTGACATCGAAATTCCAGACGAAGCCGCTGAAGGCATCGCCACCGTCGGCGACGCCGTCAAGTACATCGAAGACAAGCAGGCCTGAGGATCGGCAGCATGGTGGAGGGTCTCCAACGCGTCGTGGTCACGGGCCTCGGCGCGGTGACACCGATCGGCAACAGCGTTTCCGACTATTGGTCCGGGCTCACCTCCGGCAGGAACGGGGTGGCATTGATTTCACTATTCGATGCCTCCAGGCACGCCTGTCGATTTGCAGCGGAAGTGAAGGACTTCGATCCGACGGGATTCCTCGAGCCCAAGGAAGCGAAGCGCTGGGATCGGTACTGCAAATTCGGTGTTGTCGCCGCCAAACAAGCTCTTGCCGATGCAGGGCTGGAGATCAGCGAAGCCAACGCCGATCGGATCGGCGTCAGCATCGGCTCCGGCGTTGGTGGGCTGCTCACCATGGAGACCCAGGCCCACGTGCTTGAGGGCAAGGGACCGGGTCGGGTGAGCCCTTTCACTGTGCCGATGATGATTCCCAACATGGCCACAGGCCTGGCGGCAATTGCCCTCGGCGCCAAAGGGCCAAGCTCTGCGGTCGCAACGGCCTGTGCAGCTGGATCGAATGCCATCGGCGATGCCTTCCGTCTGCTGCAGCTGGGCAAGGCTGACGCCATGATCTGCGGCGGCGCAGAGTCGGCCATCACCCCGCTGGGAGTGGCCGGCTTCGCCAGCGCCAAGGCATTGTCGTTCCGCAACGATGATCCAGGCAGCGCCAGCCGACCGTTCGACAAGGAACGCGACGGCTTTGTGATCGGCGAAGGATCAGGCGTGTTGGTGCTTGAAACCTTCAGCCATGCCAAGGCCCGCGGCGCCGCGATCCTGGCCGAAATCGTTGGCTATGGAACCACCTGTGATGCACACCACATCACCTCGCCCACACCCGGAGGTGTGGGTGGAGCGGCCGCCATGCGCCTGGCTCTGGAGGACGGAGGGCTCAGTGCTGACCGCATCGATTACGTCAATGCCCACGGCACCAGCACACCGGCGAACGACAGCAACGAAACCGCGGCGATCAAGACTGCTCTTGGCCAACGCGCCTTCAAAATTCCCGTGAGCTCAACCAAATCGATGACAGGACATCTCCTGGGTGGCTCCGGCGGCATCGAAGCCGTGGCCTGTGTGCTTGCGCTGCAGCACAATGTTGTACCTCCCACCATCAACTACTCCAATCCCGATCCCGACTGTGATCTGGATGTGGTGCCTAACTCCGCCCGCGAGCACACACTGGGAACAGTGTTATCCAACTCGTTCGGTTTCGGCGGCCACAACGTCTGCCTTGCCTTTCAGCGCATGGACTGAATCCTGAGGTCAGATTCACCTCAGTGACGCTGACCACGCTGTTTCAGACTGATCGCACTCCTTACTGCTTCTCCTACCTCACGCCATGGTTGCCGCGCCCGCTTCTCTCGACACCCTCTGCATCAACAGCATCCGTATGCTGGCCGTTGATGCGACGAATAAGGCCAAGAGTGGCCACCCGGGTCTGCCGATGGGCTGCGCCCCCATGGGTTACACCTTGTGGGACAAATTCCTAAAGCACAACCCCAAAAACCCCAAGTGGTTCAACCGTGACCGCTTTGTGCTGTCAGCTGGCCACGGCTGCATGCTGCTTTATGCCCTGCTGCACCTCACCGGCTACGACTCGGTCTCCATCGATGACATCAAGCAGTTCCGGCAATGGGGTTCAAAGACCCCGGGGCACCCTGAAACCTTCGAAACTCCCGGCGTAGAAGTCACCACAGGCCCTCTTGGCGCTGGTATCTCCAATGCTGTGGGGTTGGCCATCGCCGAGTCTCACCTTGCAGCCAAGTTCAACAAGCCTGATGCCGCTGTTGTTGATCACTACACCTACGTGATCATGGGTGACGGCTGCAATCAGGAGGGTGTGTCCTCTGAGGCCTGTTCCCTGGCCGGACACCTGAAGCTAGGCAAACTGATCGCGCTCTACGACGACAACCACATCACGATCGACGGACGCACCAACGTGTCCTTCACCGAGGACGTGCTTAAGCGCTACGAAGCCTATGGCTGGCACGTGCAGCATGTGCCTGATGGCAACACCGATGTCGATGCCATTGCCAAGGCCATCGAAGCTGCCAAAGCTGTCACCGACAAGCCCTCGATCATCAAGATCACAACCACCATCGGTTTCGGCTCACCGAACAAGAGCGATACCGCCGGAATCCATGGTGCCGCGATTGGCGAGGAAGAAGCCGATCTCACCCGCAAAAACTTGGGTTGGAACTACGGACCCTTTGAGATTCCACAAGAGGCCTACGACCAATACCGTCAAGCCGTTGACCGTGGCGCAACGCTTGAGGCCGAGTGGAACCAAACGCTGGCCAGCTATCGCAGTAACTATCCCAATGAGGCAGCCGAATTCGAGCGCATGCTGCGAGGCGAGCTTCCTGAGGGCTGGGAGAAGGCACTGCCGACCTACACCCCAGATAACAAGGGATTAGCAACTCGCAAGTTATCTCAGCTCTGCTTAGGTGCCTTAGGCCCGAAGATTCCTGAGCTGATCGGTGGTTCTGCCGACCTCACCCATTCCAATTTCACCGATATCGAAGGTGAAACCGGCTCCTATCAACCCGAAACACCCGAGAAGCGCTATTTGCACTTCGGTGTGCGTGAGCACGCCATGGCAGCTGTTCTCAACGGCATTGCCTATCACGACAGCGGCTTGATTCCCTACGGCGGCACCTTCCTGGTCTTCGCCGACTACATGCGCGGCTCGATGCGCCTTTCGGCCTTGAATGAACTGGGTGTGATCTACGTTCTCACTCACGATTCAATCGGACTTGGTGAGGACGGTCCCACCCACCAGCCGGTTGAGACCATCCCTTCTCTTCGCGCCATGCCAGGAATGCTGGTGTTTCGCCCTGGTGACGGCAACGAAACCAGTGGTGCCTACAAGATCGCGATCGAAAACCGTAAGCGCCCCAGTGCACTTTGCCTCAGCCGTCAGGGCATGGCCAACCAGGCCAATTCCTCCATTGAGAAAGTGGCACGCGGCGGCTACATCCTCGAAGACTGTGACGGCACTCCTGATCTGATTCTGATTGGTACCGGAACCGAGCTCGACCTCTGCGTGCAAGCCGCCAAACAGCTCAGAGCTGATGGCAAGAAAGTGCGGGTCGTTTCCATGCCTTGCGTCGAACTGTTTGATGAGCAAAGCGACGCTTACAAGGAAGAAGTGCTTCCTAGTGCTGTTCGCAAGCGCATCGTTGTGGAAGCAGCCGAATCCTTCGGCTGGCACCGCTTCATCGGCCTCGATGGCGACAGTGTCACCATGAACCGTTTCGGAGCATCCGCTCCTGGCCCCACATGCCTGGAGAAGTTTGGCTTCACGGTCGACAATGTTGTCGCCAAATCCAGAGCGCTGCTGAGCTAAAAACGCTCACATTGAATTTAAAAAGCGGAGGAGAAATGCCTCCGCTTTTTTATGCTTAGAACCATTGAAGTTTTGATCCAATGCGAAATCTCATCACAGGCGGCGCCGGATTCCTAGGCTCTCACTTAGTTGATCGCTTGATGCAAGCTGGTGAAGAAGTGATCTGCCTGGACAATTACTTCACAGGCAGAAAGGCAAATATCAGCAATTGGATTGGCCATCCCAACTTTGAACTGATTCGCCACGACGTCACAGAACCCATCAGATTAGAAGTTGATCGAATCTGGCATCTGGCCTGCCCTGCCTCTCCAATTCACTATCAATTCAACCCAATCAAAACAGCTAAAATAAGTTTCCTTGGCACCTACAACATGTTGGGCCTGGCAAGACGCGTAGGAGCGCGCTTCCTCTTGGCCAGCACAAGCGAAATTTACGGAGATCCAGAGATTCATCCCCAACCGGAAAGTTATCGAGGCTGCGTGAATACCATCGGGATTCGCAGCTGTTACGACGAGGGCAAACGCATTGCCGAAACCCTCTGTTTCGACTACCAGCGCATGCACGGAACGGAGATTCGAGTCATGCGCATCTTCAATACTTACGGCCCGCGCATGCTTCCAGATGATGGGCGGGCTGTCAGCAACTTCATCGTACAAGCTCTGAAGGGAAAACCTCTGACGCTCTATGGAAATGGCAGTCAAACCAGATCTTTTTGCTACGTGGATGACCTAATTGAAGGCATGATCCGACTGATGAATAGGGACAACACAGGGCCTATCAACATTGGCAACCCCAATGAATTCACCATCCGCCAGCTAGCGGAGCTCGTGCGCGATCAAATCAATCCCAACCTGAGACTCATCAACAAGCCCCTACCCCAGGACGATCCACTGCAACGTCAACCCGTGATTGCCCTTGCCAGACAGGAACTGGGCTGGGAACCCAAGATTTCTCTTGAAGAAGGTCTCGAACCCACAATCAACTGGTTCCGAAAGGCACTCGAAAAGAAAGCCGAATAAACCACGAACCTAATACATCACCACCAAAAGCAATCAATCTTGCCTTTGGTGGTGATGCAGAGCGGAGCTCAATCATTCAGCTTTATCCATCTTCACCCCGGATAATTCTGCGCCCCCTTTGACTTCAAGCACTTTTTCCAAACCTTCCAGATCTTCATCGGTGATCTTGGTCTGCATAGGACAGTGCTTGGGGCCACACATCGAACAGAATTCAGCCTGCTTATAGATATCTGCCGGCAGAGTTTCATCGTGATATTGCTTGGCTCGCTCGGGATCCAGTGACAATTCAAACTGCCTGTTCCAGTCAAAGGCATAACGAGCCCTGCTGAGCTCATCATCACGATCACGGGCACCGGGGCGATGTCGGGCGATATCAGCAGCATGCGCTGCGATCTTGTAAGCAATCAAGCCTTCACGCACATCGTCGGCATTGGGAAGACCCAGGTGCTCTTTCGGAGTCACATAACAGAGCATCGCAGTGCCATGCCAGCCGGCCATGGCCGCACCGATCGCCGAGGTGATGTGGTCATAACCAGGTGCAATATCGGTCACCAAGGGGCCGAGCACATAGAAGGGTGCCTCATTGCACTCCTCCATCTGCTTCTTGACGTTGAACTCGATCTGATCCATCGGCACATGACCTGGACCCTCAACCATCACCTGAATGTCTTTCTCCCAGGCACGACGCGTCAGTTCACCAAGCGTGTGGAGCTCAGCCAACTGAGCCGCATCGGAAGCATCGTGCTGACACCCCGGCCGCAAAGAATCACCCAGTGAAAACGTGCAGTCATAGCGCTTGAAAATTTCACAGATGTCGTCGAAACGGGTGTAAAGCGGGTTCTGACGGTGGTGATAAAGCATCCACTGGGCAAGGATGCCACCGCCACGACTGACAATCCCGGTGATGCGTCCTTTCACCTTGACCAGATGTTCAATCAGCAGACCAGCGTGGATGGTCTGATAGTCGACACCCTGCTGACAGTGCTTCTCGATGATGTGAAGGAAGTCATCCTCAGAGAGGCGTTCGATCGAACCATGCACACTTTCCAGCGCCTGGTAGACGGGAACGGTGCCGATCGGCACCGGAGAGGCCTTGATAATCGCGGTGCGAACATCATCCAGGTTGACGCCGCCGGTGGACAGGTCCATCACGGTGTCGGCGCCGTATTTCACCGCCAGATTCAGTTTTTTGACCTCTTCCTCGGCATCCGAGGCATTGGGAGATGCGCCGATATTGGCATTCACCTTGCACTTGCTGGCGATCCCAATCGCCATGGGCTCAAGATTTTCATGGTTGATGTTGGCAGGGATCACCATGCGGCCCCGTGCCACCTCCTCCATCACCAGGGTCTCAGGCAGATTCTCTCTCCTGGCCACATAGACCATCTCCTCGGTCACCACGCCCTGACGGGCGAAATGCATCTGGGACACGTTGGCCTGTCCGCGACGGGACTGAACCCAGGAAGCACGCATGATCCATACAGCGAAGGAACTGCCAGGGGCCGGCCTGCTAACTGAGGATCACATTGGTCACTTCCCTAGCGCCGGAATAACCCGGATCAGGTTCAGAGGGTGTGATCTCAGCCAAGAGGATCGCGAACGATCCAAGGCACCCCTAGTGGTGTCCAATTACTAGCAACGCCGTTGAGAACACACCGTCAACGCAGCTGCAATCCGTTCAGTGCCGCTGCCACAACCCGGTGATCACTGTCCTGCTGGAGTGGCTGCAACAAAGCTCTGGCTTGCTCACCAATCGGCTGAGCCGCACGCTCGCGAACGATCCTTCCAAGAATCTCGGCACCGCTGACGCGAACCGTGCCATCTGCATCTGTGATCGCGGCACTGGCCAGGTCGAGCAGCCATTCGAAATCGATCTCAGGCTGTTCGGCCAGAGCAGAAAGAATGCTGCAGCGCACCAGCCATGCACTGTCGGCCTCGAAGGCTGCCCTCAGCAAGGGCCAGGCTCGGGCAACGCCGTAGCTGGCGAGGGCATTGGCTGCTTCAGCGCGAACATTGGCATCAGCATCGCTGCGCAGAAGCCGCTCCAAGACAGACCAACCCTGCTCGGTGCGCTTGTAGCCCAAACCGCTGCAGCTCAGGGAGCGCACCAGAAAGGCCTCCTGCTCACTACCCAGCACCAACAGAGGAACCGCATCCTCATCACTGCAGAATCGCAACTGGGTGAGAGCCGGCATGGCCTGCAATGGATCACCAGAACCGATCGCCTCCCTGAGGGCGTTGAGATCAGGTGCACCTCCCTGGGGCTGCTCTGGTGTGGAAGCCATGAACTCAATTCTCCTGAAAACGACTGCTCCGCAAAGCCACCAGCAGCCTGTAGCGGCGGCGGCGGCGACCCACTACAGCGTGGATCACTAAGCCGGAGCCGACCAGGATGGCAGGAACAGACTGCCAACGCTCCGTGCCCTCCCTCTGGACAAGCGCCAGCACCCCAAGGCACACCAGCAGCGGCGCTGCCAAGGACAGCAAAACATGTAAACGGGTGCGGGGAGGACGGTTCATCTCAATGGTTCCCAAGCCAGCATCGCCGCGGTGAGCACACGAATCCCGACCCCCAGGCAGCGTTCATCCGGAAGGAAATGACCGTTATGCAGCGGCGCACAGCCATCAGGACCCGCAACACCGAGGCGAAACATCATGCCCGGCACATCCCTGATCAACTCTGCGAAATCCTCAGCCCCCAAAGAGGGTTGCTCCAAGCGCAGAACCTGGTCAGCGCCCAGTTGCTCGATGGCACAGCGCTCAAGCAGGGCCGTGAGCTTGGGGTCGTTATCAACCGGTGGAGCAATGCAGCGATAGCGAACCGTTGCCGTGGCACCGAAACCCTCGCAAAGAGCGCGCACCGTCTGCTCGATCCAATCGGGCAGATGGTCGTGCAGCTCGTTGGAGAGACAGCGCACCGTTCCCAGCAACATGACCCGATCGGCAATCACATTGAACGCCTTGCCTCCTTCGATACGCCCGAAGCTCACCACCACTGGCTGTAAGGCATCAAGCCTGCGACTGATGGCTTCCTGGAGGCCAGTGACCACCCTCGAAGCGATCCAGATCGCGTCCACCGACTGATGAGGCCTGGCACCGTGGCCAGCCTGACCGTTGATCTCAATCTCCAACTCACCCGCCGCGGCCGTCAGACTGCCGCTGCGCAAACCCACGCTACCCACAGGCAAAGAGGGGAACACATGCAAACCGAACAACGCTTGAAGGCCATCGGTGGCTCCCGCCTCGCGCATCCAGCGAGCGCCCTGAGCGATTTCCTCAGCCGGCTGAAACAACAGGCGCATCCCAACAGGTAATTGCCGCTCAGCCGCCAGCAGTCGGGCCACCCCCAGACCAACCGTGCTGTGCAGGTCATGCCCACAGGCATGCATCACTCCCTGCCGGATGGATGCATAAGGCAAGTCCGTTAGCTCCTCAATGGGCAGTGCATCCATATCCACGCGCAAGCCGAGTTTGGGACCCTGTTCGGGGCCAAGATCAGCCACCACACCCGTGCGGCCAACGCCTTCACGAACGCGCCAACCGGCCTGACGCAGATCGCCCGCGATCAATGCAGCGGTTTGGTGCTCTTCCCCACTGAGCTCAGGATGGGCATGCAGATGACGGCGAAACTCGATCAACTCCGGCAACAGGGCATCCAGACGCTCTATCCAGGTGGCAGTGAGGTTCATGACACCTCCAGAGCAAGAAAGCGCTCAAGATCAGCAATCGGCCGTGGCGGCCAACGACGGACCTCGGCCAGCCAGGCGGCATCGCGATAACTGGGGTCAAGACCAGAGGCAGCGGCCCAATGGCTTTCCGCTTCACCACGCGAACCTTCACTCCAGAGCAAAGCACTCAAAGCCGCTCTCGCATCAGCGAACAGTGGGTAGCGCCGGATCAGATTGCGCAGGTTTCGCTCTGCTTCTTTCAGATCATTGAGCTGATAAAGAGCCAGAGCATCACTCGATCGAGCCATCGCGAATCCTGGCCTGGCGTCGGCAGCCAAACGATAGAGACGCTGGGCTTCCTGCCATTCACCTTCGGATCCACGCACATTGCCGAGGTTGTAAAGGGCTGAGGCATCGCTCGGGTCTCTTTCCAAAATCCAGTCGTAATCGGCTGCTGCCTCAGACCAGCGCTGCAAAGCCTCTTCCGCTGTGCCGCGATTGAGACGGGGGTCAGCATCCTCAGGAGCAAGCTCAATCGATCGGGTTTGATCGGCGATGGCCCCCTCTGGATCACCCAGCATCAGACGCACATTGCCGCGATTACTCCAGGCCGCAGCATCATCAGGAGCGAGATCCAGCACCTGATCCCAGACCGGAAGTGCATGCTGCGGATCCCCGGCACGGCTGAGCGCGAGAGCACGATCGAACAGCTGCGGCAGCGAATCCACCTCAGTGGCTTCTGCGGAGATGGGAAACAAAACCACCAGCAGAGACAGGCACCAGCCGAGCAGGAGTTGCTTCCACCTCATCTCAAAAGCCCCTGTTCATCCAATAACTGCTGATGATCAAGCCCCCGAACCATGACCGTCGCTCTGTCAAAAAATGCGCCTTAGAACGTCAAGCTGCCAGCGAAAGGAAACCTCTTGCAGGAAGACATTCCAAAGGTCTCAGTAGCGTATCGAGATCAACCCGGTGAAAGTGAGTTGGCGATCTTGAAGTTCGAAACCAAGAGAGTCACAAGGCTCAAACAGTGATCATGGAGCGTCTTGCCAGCTCATAAAGCAACCATTAAGTTCCAGAGACTGTCCGGAAGCCGATCCTCACTTCGCGGATGAAAAAATCTGTCTTCAGATTGTGTCTCGGAGGGTGTGCAGCCGTGCTGGGACTTGGGCACTCGCAACCTCCAGTACCCTCAGAACTGCAGCCTGCACGGGAACTGCTGAATCAGTCAGAACAGATCAATCTCGCCGATGCGATCGAGGCGACACTGCGTAACAACCCACAACTCTTGGCAGCTGTGGAAACGATCAGGGCTCGCCGCTCTCTGCTCGCCTCCGAACAACGCCGCTGGTCTCCAACAGCGGGCTTTTTCACATACAGCGAATCAACACCACTACTAGGTCAATACTTCGAGACTGACATCATTTCCTACCCCCAAGGCAGCGATGAAAGTTCCACCTATGAATTCAATAATTACAGCCTAAGATCTCTTGGACTGCAGGTAAGCTGGAGCTTTTTATAACCAACTCGCCAGCCGGCGATCAATCGCTCTAACTCCTTGCTTAAGGCAGAACAATTTACTTTTGACGCGATTGCTCGAAGCATTGTCCTCGACACCCAAATCAGCTACTACGAGCTACAAGAAAATCAACGATTGATTCAGATTTATGAAAAGATATATGAACGCAACCTAAGGCAACTTGACATCATTGAGGAGCAATTCAAAGGCGGTTTACTTCACATTGTAGATGTATCTCAGCAGAAAACGCTACTGCTCAGCCAGCTCACTGAGCTGGACGGATTTTACAGGTCACAACTGCAGATCGCATCCAATCTTGCACGCATCATGGGGCGGCCTCCAGGAAGTTCTGTGATTCCAGCGGAGCTCAGCAGCAACGATTTTGCCAGCTGGGAGCTCTCCTTGCCGCAAACGATTGATGAGGGTTTAGCCCTGCGAGAGGAGATTCGCCTTTCTCTGGCAGAAGCGGAAGCAGATGATTGGGAGGCCAGGCGGCTTCTCAACCTTTACCTACCTGTGCTGTCCCTAACAGCCAATGGATACGCAACCTATTCAGAAGGAATCATCGATGGCCCGATTGGCAACAGCAACTCCGGAGACCGTGGCAACTCAACCGACACCGATCTGGCGATTGGCCTCGGCTTCAACTGGAACTTCTTCGATGGTGGTGTACAGACAGCACGCGCCGCGGCCAATCGCAGCTTGGCAAAAGCGCAGAGACAAAAAGCCCAACAGGAACGCGACCGGGTGGGGAACCAGATCCGTCGCAGTTACTCCTCTTAACGGAATGATCGGATGCCAGGGAAAGCTCGGATCTCCTGGGCTGGAGCGCGAGGTTTTTGACCTGGATTGAGATGCAGATGGGGTTGTTCAGCGGTCCGTCAGGGAGCAATCCAAACGTCATCCCTGATCGGCCAGGTCGGTCTGCGGGAATGGACAGAAGCGATCAAGCAGCAGCGAGATGGTCACGGCCCGCAGCCGTTACTACCCGGCCACGCGGTGTGCGCTGCAGGAAGCCGAGCTGAAGCAGATACGGTTCAACCACTGACTCCAAGGTGGTGGGATCTTCTCCAAGGGCTGCGGCAAGGGTATCCAGTCCGGCGGGACCGCCTCCATGGGAGTGAAGCAGCAGCTCCAGCAGCCTGCGATCACTGGCGTCAAGACCACGGCCGTCCACCCGATGCAAGGTGAGGGCCTCATCGACCAACATCCGGTCGATCGGTCCGGAGCAGTCACGCACACAGGCCACATCTCGTACCCGGCGCAACAGTCGGTTGGCAATGCGAGGCGTCCCCCTGCAGCGGAGTGCAATCTCAGCGCACGCATCCGCCGTGAGATCGAGGTCAAGCAAACCTGCGGCCCGCTCCACAATCGACTTCAAGTCATCCAAGCCGTAGAACTCAAGCCGCTGAATCAGGCCGAAGCGATCACGCAGCGGAGAACTCAGTGCACCTGCACGGGTTGTGGCGCCAACCAGTGTGAACGGCGGTAATTCCAGTGTGCGGGTTCGAGCGGTACTTCCCTTCCCCACGGTGAGGTCGAGTCGACGATCCTCCATGGCCGGATAGAGCAGCTCCTCGGCCACGCGACTGAGGCGATGGATTTCATCAATGAACAGCAGCTCCCTTGGCTGCAGATTCACCAACAGACCAACGATGTCGCGGGGGCGCTCCAAAGCAGGGGCACTGGTGATGCGGCATTTCACCCCCAACTCCTCTGCCAGCACCATGGCCATGGTCGTTTTGCCCAGACCCGGCGGGCCGTAGAGCAGCACATGATCGAGAGCATCACCGCGGCCAAGGGCGGCCTGCACCGCAATTCCGAGCACCTGCTTGAGCTCACGCTGACCGATGTAGTCCTGCAGACACTTGGGCCTTAAGCCGTCGTCGCGAGAGGCCATCGCCGCAGGATCTAGATCGTCTCCTGGCTGCCGGGCTGCGTCAATCACCCGATTGGGCCCACGCTCCTTGCGTGGACGAGGGGATCCTGCGCTTGAGGAAACAATGGCCATGTGGGAAGAGTACCGAGACCTGGATAGGGTCGGAGCATCAAGCGGCCGAAAGGCCAAACAGGCAATGGCCAAAGGTGGAGCCAAGAAAAACGCGGCAGCTCGCGCGGCGGCGAACCGCCTACTGGCCGACAACAGGCTGGCCAGGCATCAATACGACATCCTGGAAACGCTGGAAACCGGCATTGAACTGGTGGGGACTGAAGTGAAATCCATCCGAGCCGGCCAGGCCAATCTCCGGGATGGTTTCTGCCTGATCCGCAACGGCGAAATGCAGCTCCACAACGTGCACATCTCACCGCACACCCATGCAAGCGGCTACTACAACCATGACCCCCTGCGTGTGCGCAAGTTGCTGGCCCACCGACGCGAGATCGACAAACTGCGCGGGCAACTTGATCAGAAAGGACTGACGCTGATCCCGCTCAACATGCATCTGCAGGGTTCCTGGATCAAGCTCACCATCGGTCTCGGCAAAGGCCGCAAGTTGCATGACAAGCGCGCTGCCGAAAAGGACAAGCAGATCAAGAAAGAGACACGGGCTGCCATCGCCCGCTACTGAATCAGCACCGCCTTAATCATGACCTCTTCAAGGGGCCTGATTGCTATCCAGTCGAGAAGGTGCGGTGAATTCAGGGGTTGATTCACCGGTCGGTGCAATGGCTGCGTCGGCCTCTTCACCAGGAGGGTCTTGAGCACCTGCGGGACGGGGGCCGGGGGGTTCCGGAAGCTCCTCGACAGGGCCTTCAGCCCCTGTGGCCGGATCGGGGATCGGATTGAGATCAACCTCCGGCAAGGGCTTCGGTGCCGGCGCATCGGCACGGCAGGAGAGCGTCAACAAACCGGAGGACACGCCGTCGTTGGTGACCAGCACCTGCACTGGCGATCCTGCCTCCACAGGCAGGGTCACAACGCGCAGCGGTCCGCGATCGGCAGCCACCTCCCCATCGGAGCCATAGACAGTCATCTGCATCAATGGCGTGCCGTTGATGCCCAACACCAGGCGGCGCCCTACTGGAACCGAGATCGAGATCAGGCGAGCACCACCAGCGGACACACGACTGGACAGAACCGTGGGCTCCTGCACACGCGCTTTGACCTGTTCAATTCGCACGTCCTCAAGGCTGCGTAATGCAGCTGCGATCCACAGCTGACGGAAGGGCTCAGGCGGCTTCACCCCTGCCGGCACACCGGGCAGCAACGCCTGTGCCGAAGCGCTGACCAACTGCTCCACCACCTTGTTGTTCACGCCCTGCGACACAAGGGCCTGGCGTTGCGTCTGCCAGTCGCCGGGCTTGAGCTGTCCCAGCCGACTGCGCAGCGCCGGCGGCAGTTGCTCCACCCTGGCCAGCCACTCCTCAGCGAGTTCATTCCAGACAATTCTCAAAGGCGCGTCTTCAAGAGAGTCGCTGGGCAGGCGACCGCCACGCTCCGGGAAACGGGCCATCAGGCTTGCATCCACCAACTGCAGAAACCAACTGCGATCGACCTGCAGGGCTCGCAGACGACTGAGCAGCTGCTGACGTTGATCAACCTCCGCAGGTGGAAGGCTCGCGGAAGGGGAACGCCCGATCACATCACGATCCGTGGAAGGGGCGCCAGCGGGGGGGTTACCACGAGTCAGCAGAAACCAACCGATGGCTGTGCCCACAAGAGCCGAGACCAACAAGGCACCGACCACGGGCCATAAGCGGCCTTCCGCCGCAAGCTGGCGCTGCTCCGCCGAAGGCCGACGCCGGGCTTCCTGCCGAGACGGGTTGGCGATCCTTGGCAGATCCGGAGACCCACTCGCTGCGGGCGGGGAGTCATCCGACACCGCTGGAGCCAGTACCAGAGTGCGGTCAGCCCGCGCCTGAGGTCCTGTTGTTTCAGGCATCGACACAGCCTGCAGAGCCTGGAGGGCATCCGCAGCGAGCTCAAAGCGTTGTCCAGGCTGTTCAGACAGCAAGCGCTCCAACACCTCCCGATAGGAGGAATCCAGATCAAGATCGTTGGGCAGCAGCCAATCCTGTGCATCAGCCTGCAACAGCTGCGCGGGAGGACGGCCGGTGAGCAGGGTCAGAGCCGACACTCCGAGACCATGCAGATCCATCCAGGCCGCTGCAGGGTCCTGCCGCACCTGGGAGCGAGGCGCAAAGACCGGTGACGCTGCCGTCAGCGGCTGCTGACCGCAGCGCTGCAGCAAGCCAAAATCCAACAGCACAGGCAAACAATCCTGATCGCGCCGCAGCAGATTGCGGGGATTGATATCGCCATGGACCAGCTCCTGACCGTGCAGCACTGCGAGGGGTGGCAGCAGCTGCCTCATCAGCAGCAGGACCTCTCCGGAACCAAACACCAACTGACGCTGCAGGCGTTGATTCTGGATCTGGCTCAGACTTGAGCCCTCCTGCCACTCCCGCACCAGCCAGAGACTGCCCTGCTCTTCAAGCAACCCTCCAAAGCGCGGGATCTGCGGATGCAGAAGGGACTGCATCGCCGGCCACAGACTGCGAAAGCGATCCTGAGTCGCCTGATCGTTGAGTTGCCGCAACGCAACGGGCGCATTGGCCGCCATCTGATCAGCGGCACGCCAGAGAGTCCCCTGGGGATGGTCAGGATCAGAGGACAGACAACAGTCCAGGCGATACCTGTCGGCCAGCAACGTGCCGATCACAAAGGAGTTGCGATGTGGGCCGATGGTAGGGGCAGTCCAGCGCTGACACCCGACCGGGATCCCACTAACGTCACCGCCAGCATGATTCCCCTGCATGGCCTCCGGCTCACTGCTGAACCGATTGATGGAGGTGCGTCGTACCAGTGAAGCGCTGATTGAGCCCCTCAATACCGAAGACCTCAACCTGCAGGGCATGGCCGATGCCAGTCCACCGAAATGGCACCTGGCTCACACCACCTGGTTTTTCGAAACCTTCGTGCTGAAGCCCAATCATCCGCACTATGTCCCCGCTGACCCTCGCTGGAGTTATCTGTTCAACTCCTATTACGAAGCTGTTGGCCCGCGACAGCCACGACCACAGCGAGGACTGCTCAGCCGACCACCGATGGAGGAAGTCTCAGCCTGGCGCCATCGGGTGAACCTTGCTCTGGCAGAGCTTTTGGAGCTCCACAGCGAAGCACCCTGGCTGGATCTGGTGGAACTGGGCCTTCACCATGAGCAGCAGCATCAGGAACTGATGCTGATGGACCTGCTGGATGGATTCAGCCGTCAGCCACTCGAACCGGCCTACCGCAGCGACTGGTGTGAACACTTTGATCATCAGCCCATCACCAGCTGCAGGACATCAGACTCAGAGGGCAAGGGATCCTGGCTTGAGTGCCGCGGAGGCCTGGTGGAGGTGGGCCACAACGGTGATTCCTTCCACTTCGACAACGAAGGACCCAGGCATCGAACCTGGCTGGAACCCTTCAGCATCGCGGCTCGACTGGTGAACAATGCTGATTACCGTTGCTTCATCGACGATGACGGTTACCAGCGTCCTGAGCTCTGGATGAGTGAGGGCTGGGCTGAGCGCAGTCAGCGCAACTGGGAAGCACCCCGCTACTGGCGACGAGACCACGATGGCCAGGGTCCCTGGCGCTGGGAGTTCACCCTGGCTGGCCGTTGCCCACTGGAAGACCACCTGCCGGTGCGTCACCTCAGCTGGTTCGAAGCCGATGCCTATGCACGCTGGGCCGGTGGGCGCCTGCCCAGCGAAGCGGAATGGGAGCTGGCCAGCTCTGAGCACGGCGAATCACTTCAACAGAGCCATGGACATCTCTGGCAGTGGACCTCGAGCCCCTATCGCCCCTACCCGGGCTTTCAACCAGCGGCAGGTGCGGTTGGTGAGTACAACGGCAAATTCATGACCTCCCAGTTCGTGCTGCGTGGCAGCAGCCAGCTCACACCCATAGGGCATTCCCGCGACACTTACCGGAACTTCTTCACCCCGGCCAGCCGCTGGATGGCGGCAGGTTTACGCCTGGCCCAATGACAACCCAAACGCCTGCGCGTCCTCAACTGATCGATCTGCATCCACCCAATGCAGACATGCAGCGACTTGTGCATAACGGTCTGCAACGCGAACCCCGCCAGCTACCAGCATGGTTTCTGTACGACCAAGAGGGATCGCGACTGTTTGACCAGATCTGCGAGCAACCGGAGTACAGCCTCACCCGAACAGAAATCAGCCTGCTGGAGTCATCAGCAGCAGACATCGCCCGTGCCATTGGATCAGGGGTGATCGTTGAATTCGGAGCAGGCAGCGCCCGCAAGGTGGGACCGCTGCTGGAGGCGATGCAACCTTCCGCCTATGTGGCTCTCGACATCAGCGCGGACCACCTGCGCCAGTCGATGGCGTCACTTCAGGCCCAACATCCCTGCGTGCCGATGCTGGGAATCTGCTGCGATCACAGTCAGCTTGATGCTCTTCCAGACCATCCCTTGATCCGTGGTGAAAGGCGAGTGGGGTTCTTTCCCGGAAGCTCCCTCGGCAACTTCACTCGCGCTGAGGCCATTGCGCTGCTGCGCAGATTCCGGCGACTGCTCGATGGGGGACCGCTTTTGCTGGGACTTGATCAGCCCAAATCAAGGTCCAGGCTGGAGGCCGCCTACAACGATGCCGCAGGGATCTCCGCCGCCTTCGCCCACAACCTGCTGCAGAGACTGAACAATGATTTAGGCGCCGACTTCAATCCAGACAACTTCCTTTATGAGGCTGTCTGGCAGGAGACAGAGAGCCGTGTGCGCATGGCCCTGATCAGCGAAGTCAATCAAACGGTCTCGGTGGGTGGTGAACCATGGACCTTCAGCCTGGGACAGCCCCTTGTGACCGAATACAGCGTCAAATACTCAGCAGAGATGGCCCGTGAACTGGCCAAAGACGCAAGCTGGCACTGGCGCCACCGCTGGCACGATCCTGCCGATGACCTCTCCCTGCACTGGCTGGAAGCTGCAGACTGAGCAGAGACCCGTCAAGTCCTGATCAACAGCATGAACGTGAGCAACTACTCGCCTTCCGCGGGCACGCTTGGCGACTTCAGAGCGGGCAGGGGTCACTGATGTCGCTTACATGGCTGGATCAGCTTGAACGGAACCTGGAAGAGCGGTTGGATGCATTTCTGCGCTCCAATCCCAACCAGGATCGTCTCGTGCGGGAGCAACATCTGCAGGATCGACAGCGCGATCTGAACAGTCGACGCGATCAGATGCAGATCCAGGCGAAAGACCTACGACGCCAGCTGCTTTCACTGGCAGAACAGGTTCAGGCCTGGGGAGAGCGCACCAAGAAGGCTCACAACGCCGGAGCTGATGACCTGGCATTGCGCGCTGAAAAGCATGTGAACAGCCTGATGGATCAGGGCAGGGATCTCTGGAACGAGCTCGATGAGCTGGGTCGGAATTTCCGAGACCTCGATCAACAGATTTCCAATCTCAATCAGAAGGCTTCACAGCAACGCGGACGTCGCAGCCTGGATGAAGACTGGGCCTTGTTTGAAGCCCATCAAGAATTGGAGGATCTGAGGCGTCGCCAGGGACTCAGCTGATCCAGCTTGCAATCAGGCCTTGGGAGCCGGCGGCTCAAGACTGACGTTCTCGGGCGGTGGAGTCGGATCAGGATCAGCAATCAGCATGTGCTGAAGAACGATCTCAGGACGCTCGCTGTCACGCCAGCGAATGCGATAGGCGGGCATCTTTGTGCCTCGGCTGGTGGTCTGCTCAACGGGCTCCATCACCCAGCCGCGTCGGGAGCGCCCCTGGGGATTGCGCTTGACCACCGCATCGGCGTGCTTGAAGCGGAAACCTACGCGCTCACCACTCATTGGAAAGGGACCATGCCACTGTGTTCCATTATCCACCCTGAGGGAACAAGGCAACCTTCCCCTCACATTCAAACCTCGGGACGGAGCAGCGGAAAGGCAATCACATCGCGGATGGAGGGGCTGTCCGTGAGCAGCATCACCAATCGATCGATGCCGATGCCAAGGCCACCCGTAGGAGGCATACCCACCTCCAGAGCATTGACGAAATCCTCATCCAAACCCTGCGCTTCCAGATCGCCAGCAGCTTTGCGCTGCTGCTGTATTTCCAGGCGCTGACGCTGATCGACAGGATCCGTGAGCTCACTGAAAGCATTGGCATGCTCTCTGCCGACGATGAACAGCTCAAAACGTTCAACCAACCCAGGCTTGCTGCGATGCGGACGCGCCAGAGGCGAAATCTCCAGGGGATAGTCCATCACGAACGTGGGCTGGATCAAGGTGGGCTCCACCGCCTGTTCAAACGCCTCATTCAGAAGGCGTCCCACCGAATCGGCCAACGCAGGAACATGCAGACCCTTGGTCTCCATAGCCGCTGCGGCTTGCTCCCGAGTGCTGAAGCCATGGAAATCAAGGCCGGTGGCGTCCTGCACCAACTCATGCATGGTTGCCCGCCTCCAGGGAGGGGTCAGATCAATCTCGGTGCCCTGATAGGTGATGGTCTGACAAGCGCAAACCTCCTGGCAGACAGCACTGATCATCTGCTCCGTGAGCTCCATCATCCCCAGGTAATCGGAGTAAGCCTGGTACACCTCAACTGTGGTGAATTCAGGGTTGTGTCGAGTGCTGATGCCCTCGTTGCGGAAGATCCTGCCGAGCTCGTACACACGCTCAAAGCCCCCCACCACCAGCCTCTTGAGGTGCAGTTCAGTGGCGATTCGCAACGTCAGTGGCAGGTCCAGAGCGTTGTGATGCGTTTCAAAGGGCCGCGCATCAGCCCCACCAGGCTGGCTCTGGAGAACGGGTGTCTCTATCTCCAGGAAGTCGCGATCATCCAACCAGCGTCTGATGGCGCTCACTGTTAACGCACGCCGCCGGAACGTTTCCCGCGCCTGAGGGGTCACGATCAGGTCGAGATAGCGTTGCCTGTAGCGCTTTTCCACATCGGCAAGGCCATGCCACTTATCAGGCAAAGGCTGCAGCGATTTGGTGAGCATGGTCCACTCGGCCACTTTCACCGAAAGCTCACCGCGATCGGTTCGGCGCAGGATGCCACGCACACCGATCAGATCGCCTGCATCCACAAGCCCCGTGATCTGTGCAAATGACTCACCCAGAGTCGACTTCTCCAGAAACAGCTGGATCGTGCCGGTCTCATCAGACAGGGTGAAGAAAGCCAGTTTGCCCATCACCCGTCGAGTCATCACCCGACCCGCGACGGCCACCTTGAGATCTCGCTCTTCCCCCTTGGGCAGATCAGCGTGGACGTCCTGCAACTGAGCCATCCGATCGGTTGGATCGAAATGGAGGGCGTAGGGCTCCATACCCTGATCCCTGAGGGCATGCGCCTTCTCCAAGCGGGTCTCTCGCAGTTCAGACACGGCACAGAACTCACATGGGCGCCATCCTGCCGCTCGATGGTGCCGACAAGCGAGCAATCGGCGTCAGAACATCAACAGAAGGATCTCAACTGGCGATGGCAGCAGGAGCGTTATCGCCCATCCTTTGGGAGGAATAACCGATGCCGCGCACCGTGAGAATCAGTTCAGGATTGCGAGGATCCGGTTCAAGTTTGCCGCGCAGGCGCGCAACATAAACGTCAACCACTCGCAGGTCCGCAGCACGACGCGGCGGGTAACCCCAGAGCTGCTCAAGAATTTCCGCACGAGGAACAACCCGCCCTGGTTCCCTGAACAAAAGCTCCAGCAGACTGAATTCGGTGTAAGTGAGTGAAATGCGCTCACTGCCACGAGTCACCTGGCGTCGATTGGTGTCCACCACAAGGTCACCGACGCGAACAACGCCCTGACCTGTGGGCAATTCCCGAGGTTCAGCTGCAGCTGAACCTCGGCCCACGCGACGGAGAATCGTGGCAATCCTGGCTTCCAGTTCCTTGGGGCTGAAAGGTTTCGGCAGGTAGTCATCTGCACCGAGGTCCAGACCAGCCACTCGCTCGGAGATGGCTTCAAGTGCCGACAGGAAAATGATCGGCACACAGGATTCGGCCCGAAGACGTCGACACACCGCGAAACCATCCAGTTTCGGCAACATCACGTCGAGAACGACGAGGTCAGGCGATTCGCGATGGAAGACCTCCAGGGCCTCCTCACCATCCTCTGCACAGACAACACGATATCCGGCTAACTGAAGTCGCATCACCAGGACACGACGGACAGCTGGCTCGTCATCCACAACGAGCAAAGTGGCTTTGACGGACTCTGGAGCTCCCTGGAGAGGCCCATCGCCATCAAATTGGTGGGATGGGGCTTCGGGCATACACTCCATCGAGTAAGAATTGCAACCCTACCGTTCGACGGGAACCGATCGAGCTCTGGGATCCAAACCGGGAAGAGGTTTTCGCTTCTTTTAAGAATTGAAGCAGTGGCCAACCCTTGATTTCAGGGCCAACGGGCACTGGCGTAACGGTTCCATTGCTGCTCGGCTTCAAGCACGGCCTGATCACTGCTGATCTGACCCAACATGGCCCGCTGCAACTGGGTGTAGATGATGCTCTGCAGACGCTTCACCCCCGGGGTCGCAGGCACAAGCACCCGGGCACTGTTCAGGGTCTCTGCCGACAACAAACGCGCATCACGGATTTGCGCTTCGGCCGCATCGGATGGCTGCTCCGCCTCAAGCTCCGCACGAATAACCGCCAATGCCTCCAGAGAAGACGGCAGCACTCTTGCCTCGCGAGCGAAACGAGCCTGATTGGTTCCGTTGGTCAAAAACAGGGCCAGTTCAACAGCAGCATCGGCATGCTGACTCTGACGAGGCACGGCCAGGGTCATCAAGGCCACATTGGCCGTACCGTCCGAGCCGGTCAGAGGGGGCTGAGGCGAGGTCACAGCTGCCACACCAGGGGCATTGGTCTGAATGCTGCGCAGAAACTCAGGACCGCTGGCGAGCAATGCAAGTTCACCGCTCTGGTACAGCTCGACGGCGCGCCGTTGGCCCTGACTCACCACTTCCCGAGGCAACAAGCCGTCGCGATACAGATCCGTCCAAAAAGCAAAGGCCTTGCGACCGACCGGCGTGTTGAAGGCGGCTCTCTGACGGGCATCAAGAAGGCTCACACCCATCTGCACGAACGACTCCAGAAGCTCTGCGGAATCGTCGGGAACAACGGTGACAAAGAGACCGTAACGACCCGTGCGCTCTCGAATACTGCGGGCATAGTCAGGCACCTCCTCCCATCGACGCGGAGCCCTGGCGATGCCGGCTTGACGCAGCAAGTCATTGTTGACCAGGCTCAGACGGACGGTCAGATACCAGGGGATGGCGATCTGACCCGCCTCAGAATCCCTGGCTGCCTCCCAGACCGATGGCAAATAGCTCTGCTGTGCATCAGGTGGCAGTAGGGGTGTGAGATCGGTCAGGCCTCCCTTGCTGGCCAGATTGGCCGCAAAAGGGGGATTGAGGTTCACGACATCAGGAGCGGTGCGTGCAAACACTGCCGCCAGCAACTTGCGCTCCACCGATCCCCAGGGAAGGTCTGTCCATCGCACCGGCGCCTCTGGATGGAGGGTGTCCCAGGCCCCGAGCACGTCGTCCATATACGGATTGAACTTTGGAGCAAGCTGCAATGTCCAGAGCTGGAGAGTCCCCTCGGGAGCCGAAATGGGTCGACAGCCCCAGATGAACACCGACAGTCCGGAGAGAGCCAGGCCGGCAAGAAACCGTCGCCGACGCAAAGAAACAATCATGCTGATGCTCGACGACGCCACAAAAGCAACTGCCAGGATCCGACCAACGGAGCCAGCAGTCCAGTGATCAAAGCCTGGGCGAGGGTGGTGTGCAGCGCCCACGACTGGATCAGTCCAGCGGATGGTCCCAGCACCAGCCACTGGAGCCATAAAGACAGACCCAGCACAAGCGAGCCGATCCAGGCAAGCAGTCCCAGATTGAGGCTGCGCTGGATCGGCGGACCGCGGCGTCCCAGACGCCCCCACCACCAACCCATCAAGACAAGAGCCGGGACCTGGCTGACATCCCCGAGGCTCAGACCATCCAGCACAAGCCCAATCGCAGCTCCAGCAACAGCACCGGCAAGCGGACCATCCACCAGGGACCAGGGAAGCAACCAGAGAATCGCCCAGCTGGGCGGAACCCCATCCAGATTGATCCAGGAGGGTGCTGCCATCTGCAACATCGGCACCAGAAGGGCGGATGCCACACAGATTGGTTGTCGGTGCAGGCGCATCATCCTTCAGCGCACCTTCACCTGGACCCAATCGATGGCATCCGGCGGGGCAATCAGCTGCACAACAGCGGTTGGTGCGGGGACTGATCTGGCATTGAGCGACTGCACCACTGCCACGGGCAGATTGGGGGGCAACAAAGTGCTGGCCGGAGAGGTACTGACCAGATCACCTGGACGGACCTGGATGTCCTTGTCGAGAAACTGCAACTGTGGCCGGGCTGTTCCAAGACCCACCAGCAGCCCATGCTGCTGGGTGCGCGGCAGCCAGACGCCGATGCGACTGCCAGCAGCCGTGAGCAGTCGGACGTTGCTGGTGGTGGGTGTCACGCTCTGGACCCTGCCGACCAGCCCTCCGGGACCGATCACAGCATCATCCTTCGCCACACCTTCAACGGAGCCTTTGCCCAGCAGCAACTGCTGCCACCAGCCCGATGCTGTGCGTGAGATCACGGCAGCCTGAAGCCAGTCACCGGATGACTGTTGATCCAGCGCCAGAAGCCCTCTCAAGCGTGCGTTGTCCTGCTCCAACAGCTCCAGACGGGAGAGCTGCTCCTGCTGTTTGGCAGTCTTAATCCATTCGCTCTGAGCAGAGCCTGGCCAGAAAGGCCGGCTCAACAAGGCGAAGGCATCAGCAAATCCAGCCCCTTTACTCAGTCGCACCAAGCCAAGAGCCAGCAACAACAGCAACCACGGCCACAGCTGCTGGATGGAACGCAGCCTTGCGCCCTGGGGCCTCTGGGAGGAGCCCATGGCGATCAGAGAGCAGCAGCGGATCGAACAAACTCAGGAGTGTCGAGCACCCTCTGCAAGCGCTTGTAATCCTCAAGCACCTGACCACAACCCTTGACTACACAGAGGAGTGGCTCTTCGGCGATATGGGTGAAGATCCCTGTCTCATGGCTGATCAGATCACTGATACCACGGACCAAGGCTCCACCACCGGCCAGCATGATTCCTCTGTCAACGATATCGGCGGCCAGTTCGGGCGGAGTGCGCTCGAGGGTGCGCTTCACAGCCTCCACAATCACGTTCAGAGGCTCAGCGATGGCCTCACGCAAATCCCCTGCCTGCAGCTGAATGGTGCGCGGCAGCCCAGAGAGCAGGTGAAGGCCACGCACATCCATCACCGACTGATCGAACTCATCGTCGGGGAACGCCGAACCGATACGGATTTTGATCTCCTCAGCGGTGCGCTCGCCAACCACGAGGTTGTGCACTTTCTTGAGGTAAACGCCGATGGAGTCGCTGATTTCATCTCCAGCAACCCGCACAGATTCACTGAGTACTGTTCCACCGAGACTGAGCACCGCCACCTCGGTGGTGCCGCCGCCGATATCCACAATCATCGTGCCGACAGGCTCCGTGACCGGCAGACCGGCACCGATCGCAGCAGCGACAGGCTCATCAATCAGGTGAACTTCACGTGCTCCAGCAAGACCGGCCTCACGCACGGCACGGCGCTCCACACCGGTGACCCCACTGGGAATCCCAACAACAAGGCGAGGAGCCACAATCCCGCGGCCTTCATTGCCTTTCTGGATGAAGGTTTTGAGCATCTGCTCAGCCGCATCGAAATCGGCGATCACACCATCGCGGAGGGGGCGAACAGCACGGATATTTCCAGGGGTGCGGCCCAGCATCAGCTTGGCCTCGTCGCCAACGGCCATGGTCACACCGCGTTCGAGATCAAGCGCCACAACGGAGGGTTCCTGCAGAACGATCCCCTTGCCCGAGACGTAAATCAGGGTGTTGGCAGTACCCAGGTCGATGCCGATATCGCGGGACAGCTGGAAACGGCGGAACAGCACTGGCGAGAACACATTTCGGCGAATCATAGGGGCAGTCTCAGGCCCCATCTGTTACAGATTCGTTTGACGGTGGAACTTCTAGAAGGCAGCCACGACAACCGTCAGTTTTGACAGCCGTGGCGCATCATTGACCCACAAACAGGAGAGATTCAATGGGTGTCAACTCCGTGACTTTGGTTGGCCGTGCCGGCCGAGATCCAGAAGTCAGGTATTTCGAATCGGGAAGCATGGTGGCCAATCTCACCATCGCCGTGAACCGCCGCAGTCGCGACGACGAGCCCGACTGGTTCAATCTTGAAATCTGGGGAAAACAGGCTCAGGTGGCAGCGGACTACGTGAAGAAGGGATCCCTGCTCGGCATCATCGGCAGCTTCAAACTGGATCGCTGGAACGACCGCAACAGTGGAGAAGAGCGCAGCAAACCCGTGGTTCGGGTTGATCGGCTTGAACTTCTGGGCTCGAAGCGAGACAACCAGGAAGCTGGCGGCAGTTTTGGAGGCGGCAGCCCCAGCGAAGAGGAAGTGCCCTTCTGATGTTGGTCTGATCAGATCAGTCCGCCATCAATCGGCGGACTGACGACGCCTCCAAATCCGCAGTCCCACCCAGATAGCCCCTGCCAGCACAGCGACCACCAGCAGCACCTTGATCAGCTTGCTGACCGGATCAATCCAGGCCTCCACATTGCTGTAACCCTCACCAAGCACCATGCCGGCAACAGTCAGCAACAAGGTCCAGATCAGACTGCCGGCAGTCGTCCAGATCAGGAACGGAGTAATCGGCATCAACTCAATACCAGCAGGCACCGAGATCAGAGTGCGAATGCCTGGCACGAGGCGCCCCCAGAACACCAGAGCCGTTCCATAACGGCTGAACCAACGGCGACTGCGAGACAACTCCTCAGGACTGATCCCGATCCAGCGACCATGGCGACTGAGCCACTGCTCGATGCGTTCTTCATTGATCAGACGGCCAATGCCATACCAGGGCAGAGCGCCCAGGACGGTGCCCAGCAAACCCGCGATCACAACAGGGAGCAACTGCAGCTGGCCCTGCTGAACATAAAAACCGCCAAGAGGCATGATCAGCTCTGAGGGGATCGGAGGGAACAGGTTCTCCAGAAACATGGCCGCAAAGATTGCGGCGTATCCCGCCCAGGGATTGGACTCCACTGCCTGGCCAATCCAATCAGGCAGCTGTGAAACAAATTCGGTGAGCCCCATGGACCGCGCTGAAGTCGAGGCAAGTCTTCCATGTAGTGGTGCAGCTCAGTCCGAAAGGAACAAAGAGGGCCCCAAAAGCACAAAGGCTGGACATAAAGAGACCCTAGAAGCCACATTCCATACATGCCTGGAATTCAATTGACAATCAGAAGCAAAACTTACTCGAACATGAGGCTCAATATTGATTGATTACAAAAGATCATTGACTTAAAATAAAAACTCAATTCAAACCTCAACAGCCCTATTAGCCCAGTCAAGTGCGAGAACGCTTCGGAGCAACAGGAGTGCTGAGCTGAAGCAGCAAATCATGATGATCAACCTTATAAAGTGAAAACTCTCCGGCACAAATCGCATCAGCAGAAGGCACACATTCAGCGGGAAATGAATCCTTCAGTTTTTTAGGCCTGCGTTCAGTGAGCTCCAGACCATGGTGACGCAACTGAGTCACAGAGAAGGTTTGATTGCCATCCAGCAAAGGAGGAATCAAACGATCGATCAGCGGAAACTTACGGACCGTATTCTGCAAAATCGGCGAGCGAGGCATGGTCCCTTTCACAGCCACGGAACGGAAAGGCTGCTTTGGATCACGCGCCTGAAGCGAGGATGCCGCGGCCACGATTCTTGAAATTCGCACCTGCTCAAAATCAGCTTGGGCAGAAAATGAATGGCCATAGGCATAGGAAAACACCACCATCAACCAGATCATTGGCAGAACTGCCAAGCTCCAAAAAGGTCGATGCAATCGCCGTGAGATCGCCAGAAGCTGAAGAATCAGGCTTGTTACAAACGGCCCGAAATACAACAACACACGCGGATGGCGAACAAACGATTCACGCAAAAACAGCATCCCGCCCGGAGCAACAAGAAGCACAACCAGCAAGGCAACAATCGCGATGACAGCAACGTTCCATGAGCGCCATTGAATCAACACAACCGCATAACTCACCACCAGAACCAAAAAAGGCAGCACCACGGGCCAATGACCGAAATCCTCCAACAGTTGCTCAAATGGCTCAATGGCAAAGTTGAGCACTGTGCCTGGCCAAGCTGCATCAAGAGGCGTCAGCGTTGCCGAATTCGCTGCGTAACCATTCAATCGTTGCTCAAAAAACAGTGCAATCAGCAGGCGATAAAGCCCATACCCCCCTGCATAAATCACAGCACTGATCAACAAACGCAAACGCAGCGAGAAAGCACGCGTGGGGCACGCAAGAAGATCCAACGCCGAAGCAACACAGAGACAACCGGTCATTACCAAAAAGCCATTGGCGCCCGGCTGATACAGACCGAACGACAACAGCTGCAGCACAAATGCAGCCAGAAGCAATCGCCAACCGCTGCCTCGATGCACAAGCAATGCGGCCGAGATCGCGCAGGCCAGAGACACCGCCATGAACAGTGAATCAAAGCCATACGACATGGCCTGCAGGGCATAAGGCTGAGCCATCAAGGGCAAGCTGGCCATGGCCGTCCAAAACGGAGAACGGATGCCATAAGCACGAGCGCAAGCCACACCAACAGCAGACAGCACAGCAATGGCCACCAGTGTGTAGAGCGGTGCCACCGCCGTTGCGGGCCGACCGAAGTTCAAGGACTCAACCAGAGCATCCGCTAGAGGGCGCCCCACCCGCACCCAAGAGAAACTGCCTTGCATCGCACGCTCAATGTCATCGATGTAGAGATCAATCGCGATCAGCAACGGGAAGAGCGCCAGCACTCCCGCCACAAAGGCAGCCGACCACTGACGCTGCAGCGCATCATCCCGGAGAACTCCAGGCCAATGATCAAAAAATCGTTGTTGTGCCATTGCTCAGACAATGAACATAAAAAAAGCCAGGACGCCGAAGCACCCTGGCTGAAAGAAAGAACAAAGCAGTGCTTGTCAAGAGCAGATCAGTAACGATAGTGATCGGGCTTATAGGGACCCTGAATAGGCACATTGATGTAATCGGCCTGATCCTTGCTGAGCTCGGTGAGCTGGGCACCGATACGACCCAGGTGCAGGCGAGCCACCATCTCGTCGAGATGCTTCGGAAGAACGTAGACCTCCTTTCCATACTCTTTGCCCTTGGTGAAGATCTCAATCTGAGCCAGCACCTGATTGGTGAAAGAGTTACTCATCACGAAGCTGGGGTGACCCGTGGCGCAACCCAGGTTCACCAGACGTCCTTCGGCGAGAAGAATGATCTTGTTACCGCTGGGCAAGGTGATGTGGTCGACCTGGGGCTTGATGTTTTCCCACTCATAATCTTTGAGTGAAGCAACATCGATTTCATTGTCAAAATGACCGATGTTGCAGACAATCGCCTCATCCTTCATCTTCACCAGGTGCTCATTACGAATCACCTGGTAATTGCCGGTGGCCGTCACGAAGATGTCCATCTCTCCGACGACATCTTCCAGACGGACTACACGATATCCCTCCATGGCAGCCTGAAGAGCACAAATTGGATCCACCTCTGCGATGCAGACGGTGGCACCCAGCCCACGCAGGGACTGGGCTGAACCCTTGCCCACGTCGCCATAGCCAATCACCAGCGCCTGCTTGCCAGCCACCATCACGTCGGTGGCACGCTTGATGCTGTCAACGAGCGATTCACGACATCCATAAAGGTTGTCGAATTTGCTCTTGGTGACCGAGTCGTTGACGTTGATTGCAGGGAAAGGCAACTCGCCGCTCTTCTGCATCTTGTACAGACGAGCCACACCTGTGGTGGTTTCCTCAGTGACACCCTGAATCTGCGCTTTTGTGCGGCTGTAGAAGCTGGAATCCTGTGCAAGCTTCTTTTTGATCGAAGCGAAGAGATAGGTCTCTTCCTCATTCGATGGGTTGTCGAGAACTGTGATGTCCTGCTCAGCTTTGCTTCCCAACATCACCAGACCGGTGGCATCGCCACCGTCGTCGAGAATCATGTTGGGTGAACCACCATCGCCCCACTCGAGGATGCGGTGGGTGTATTCCCAGTATTCCTCCAGAGTTTCGCCCTTCACCGCGAACACGGGGATTCCCTTGGCTGCGATAGCAGCTGCAGCGTGATCCTGCGTCGAAAAAATATTGCAGGAGGCCCAACGCACGTCGGCGCCTAGCTCGACCAGGGTTTCAATCAGAACCGCAGTCTGGATGGTCATGTGCAGTGAACCGGCGATGCGGGCGCCCTTCAAGGGCTTTTCGCTGCCGTATTTCTCGCGCAATGCCATCAAGCCAGGCATCTCGGTCTCAGCGATATCGAGTTCCTTGCGGCCGAAATCAGCCTGGTTGATATCAGCAATAACGCAATCGACGCCAAGCTTCAGCTCAGCCGCGGACGTGGGCGCTGCCACCATGGTTTGGGTGCTCCCTAAAAGAATGTGGAGTTGAATATCTGCGGAGACTCCGAGGCTTCGGGCTCGCTGATTAAGCAATCTACCGATTGGAGCTGGACCCTGAAGGACCTGGAGGCCACTCGTGCTCTGGGCAGGTATCTCGTGCAACAAGCTGAACGACCATCACTGCTGCTGCTTGAGGGCACTCTCGGTGCGGGCAAAACCTCACTGGTGCAAGGTATTGCCTCGGCTGTGGGCATCGACGAACCGATCACCAGCCCAACCTTTGCCCTTGCTCAGCACTACCCCCAGGGCAAACCACCACTTGTTCACCTGGATCTCTACCGGCTGGAGTTGCCAGCAGCAGCCAATGACCTGTTCCTGCAGGAAGAGGAAGAAGCTGTGGAGATGGGCGCCATCCTGGTTGTGGAATGGTCGGAACGACTCAGCCTGGACCTTCCGGATGCCTGGCGGCTGAAGCTGTCTCACCGGAGCGAAGGAGGCAGGCTGGCAACTCTGAACAAAAGCGACTCGTCAGATGCTCGCTAAGAGGCTGATGAACGAAGGATCAGATCAGAGCTCTGAACAATCAGGAGTCGAGTTGATCGAGAAACTCCATCACCATGCTTGGCAGAGGCTGCGGATCAATCGCCCCGGCACCAGCACAGACAAGTGCACCACAGGCGGCTGCATAGCGCACAACCTGTTCCACAACCGCAGCACTGAGCTGAAGTGGCTGTCCGGTTGAAGGGGTCAATGTCACCAGTTGATGCAGCAGTCCTGCCGTGAAAGCGTCTCCAGCACCAGTGGTGTCAACAATCTGAGGCGGTGCCAGAACCGCCATCGAACCGCGATGGCCGGCCATACACCAACGCACCGGCTGACCGCCATCAGTCACCAGAACATCGGGCTGCTGCGACAATGAAGCACTGATCTCTGCTGGATCACTGGTCCTGAACAGCCACTCGGCTTCTTCCCTGGCCAGCTTGATCAATGCGGCTTTCTCAAGAAAGGGTTGCATCAGAGCCAGCGCCTGCGGGGAAGGACCTGCAACCGGGTCCGCAGACGGATCCCAGAACGTTGGGCGCCAGTTCACATCAAGGGCAATCCGCACACCATCCCGCTCGGCTTGACTGACCGCAGAGCGCAAGGTTGCCTCAGAGGCCTCTGTGGCCAGAGGAATGGTGCCGATCAAAAGCCAGCGAGATTCTGCTGCCAGAGCACACCAGATCGGATCAAGGCCGGTCTGATTCAAGGCCTGATCGGCAAAGCCTTCGCCGCGGTCGCCAGCAAATCCCTGAAAGACCCTTTCACCAGTGGAATCGCGGCGCACCAACACCACCCGGGTGGGCCGTTGAGGATCAATCTGCAGGCCGCGCAGATCAACACCGCGGTTGGCCAACATCTCCTGAAAGTTGTTGCCGATGACATCGGCACCCAGCCGACCGATGAAGGCGACCGGTGTGCCAAGCCGGGCCAACGCGCAGGCCACGTTGGCAGGAGCGCCACCAAGACGGTCGTCACAATCCAGTGGCGCAGCCAAGGCAGGGTCACACCCCAGTGGTCCGAGCCGATCCACGAGGGCCTCGCCAAGACACAGCACCTGCGGAGCGGAATCAGACATCAGATCTGCAGCGGCTACCAGCAGCGTGGCCAGAAATTGCACCAACGTCAGGCAGCGCAATCGCTGTTCAGCGTCAAGGTCCGTTCAGAGATCCAGCAAGCCGCTCACGCAGTGCGGCGATGATGCGCACATTGGCGGCAGGGAAGGGGTAATCAGCAAGGTCGGACGGCTTCACCCAGCGCACCTGCTGACTGGCGAGGGGTTGAGGATCTCCTGAAAACCAACGACAAAGATGAACTTCAAAGCGCAGTTTTTTGTGGCTGTAGGCGTGATCCACCGTGATCAACTTTTCATCAACACTGACTTCAATGGCCAGCTCTTCGCGCAACTCGCGGCGGATGGTGTCGGTAATGGCTTCATCAGGCTCCTGCTTACCGCCTGGAAATTCCCATAGACCGCCAAGCAGTCCCTCGTTCAGGCGCTGATCGATCAGAACCTCACCAGCCTCATTCAGAACCACACCCACACCAATCACCTGGAAGGGTATGTCACGTGGTGCCTCTTTCACGGGGTACTGCTGAGGAGAACCGGAAGCGTAAGCAGCGCACTGTGCATCCCAGGGACAAAGCTCACACGCAGGGCGACGGGGAGTGCAAACCGTGGCGCCCAGATCCATCAGTGCCTGATTGAGATTGCGGCTCAAGCCTGGAACGGCATCAATCAACCGTTCACTCCAGGCCCAGAACTGACCCTGCGCCCGCTGGGGGGGCTCGGAATGGGCATAAACCCGGGCCAGCACCCGACGAACATTGCCATCAAGGATGGCCAGAGGGCTGTTGAAAGCCGAGGACAGGATTCCAGCGGCTGTGCTGCGGCCGATGCCGGGCAATGCCAGCCAGGTCTCCGGGTCAAGAGGCCAACGGCTGAACGGCGTGGAATCGTTCACATCCCCTGGGTGACGGCGCAGTTCAGCGAGCAGCAACCGGGAAGCGGCATGCAAACGACGGGCCCGTGAGTAGTAACCGAGGCCCTGCCAGAGCAACAACACCTGCTGTTCCGACGCTTCCGCCAGCACCTCAAGCCTGGGGAAAGCCTGCATCCAACGCTGCCAGTAAGGAAGCACCACCTGCAGCTGGGTTTGCTGCAGCATCACCTCGGCGATCCAGCACTCCAGGACATTGAGCTGTTCATCGGGCTCAGGCCACCTGCCGTCCTTTGTGAACATCCAGGGCTTCAGAGCTGGGTCCTTGCGGCCATGAACTTCCCACCAGGCCAGCAGGGATTGACTGAGCTCAGGCAGTAGCGCACTGAGGCCGCGATGCTCGGCGTTTCTTCGTTGAACCATCAGGCAGCAACCCCAGCCTGGTCACTGCCCAACAGCTTTGCCGACAAGCACAAGCGTTGGAGGATCCGACACATCTGCGCCGGCGCGATAGGACGCCCTGTATTGCTCAGCTTGCCAACACCTGCAAGCGCATCAGCCATGGCCCTGTAACTAAAGCCTGCACGAACCATTGCATTGGCTCAAGGGCTACACAGACACTTTGCCTCAGCAATGGCTTTTTGCTTACGCTCTGACGCCTTCTCAGCAGCACCTAGCCTGTACTTACCGAAACGAACTCATCTGGCCAGTGACGCTGCCAACTTGGGGCGATCGCTTTGACGACCACTTTCGACCTCCACGAATTCAGCTGCGATCACTGCGTACCTCTCGGTGGCCAGGGCTTCCGCCTTGGCCCGCTGCGCTTCCAGGCCCAGTCCGGACTGTTCCTGTCGATCTGTACTAACCCGGTAATAGGCAAGCCAACGAACAGGACTCAGCGTACGGTCAGGCGAAGAAAATATGCATCCAGCCACTTGTTCCACAAGTCAGCGTTGGTTAAACCGGCAACTACAGCAATCCAGTCCCTACAGCAATACCTCAAGTTTTAAAAAGATGGAATCTTCAAGCGAAACAAAATCGCTGATGCCACTGGAACTTCAAGGGAAGCACTAGAAAACAGTCCTATCACCTAAGTGAATGCTGGGGGTGGAATGCCCCCTTCAGTCATGTCAAAACAAAGGATCTCAAGGAATCGCTAAACGACCTAAAACTGCTTTTGGCCTAAAAGTTGAGTCTAAAGCTCTTTGTTGTTATCGAAATCCCAACACTTCGATTGGCATTAGCTCCAGTTGATAAGCATTTGGACAGTGCTCGATTCCTTGCCTAAAAAAAAAAGGGGGGGGGGGCCTTCTTGGATCTTACTTAGTGATTTTCAGCTCAAGCGCCTTGCGTATAATAAATATTAGGCAGAAATAGATATTTTAACTCGCCAGGCGATTCTCGCCTTCCTCCAGCTTCAATGAGATAATAAGCGGCTTTTCTCTCTTCTTTAAGAAGCAAAATGCATCCATCCTGTAATTATATATTTTGAATTGCCGGTCAATAAGCTTCCTTTATGAGCATGAGTCCATTCTGCTGGCCAAATCAAAGTTTGACCCTTTTTGGGTTGAAATTCCAAACCATAGTGGGTAAAAATTGTAGAGCCTCCGTCTTGAACTGCTACATCGTTCAAATATGTCATCCAAGCGAATAAGCGATGAAGATTTGAAACAGAGCTTCGCTCTGTATGAACTTTCTGGAAGTGCTGACCTTCTTCATACCGTTGAATGTTGAATCCACCAATGTGCAATTCTTCCACAAACTCCTTTAAAAAAGGCCATTGCTCAGTGTAATCAGCATAGCATTCAAATAAAGCTGTGAAATAGTTTCGAAAGCACTTATTTTCTGGAAGCAATAGTTCTTTTGGCGAAACATGCACGTCAATGGTATTTTTCGTTTTTAAATTTTTCCCTCCCGCGGTAACTCCCTGCTTTTGTTTTCTCTTATTTACCTCAAAATAGGCTATTAATTCGTCGCAGACTGACTGAGGCTCTATTGCCCAAGACCCAATAAAGTTCGGACATTCATTTTTTACCGGCGAATTCAGTCGCAACATTAGTTAACTATCTTTTACTGAAAGGCCTGTTCTTAGATTAAAGACTATCGCGCCCTCGCCTGCAAGACTCTCTTTGAGACCCTCGACGTATTTACCGCATTTTAATAGAATATCACCTAAGAGTAAATGCGCCTCGGCAAAATCTGGCTTTAAAAATAGTGCTTTCCGAGAATTTTTCTCAGCCTCTACCAATCGACCGAGCTCCTTGTAGATCCCACCCAGGTTCAAGTGGGCATCAGGGTTGTCAGGCTTGAGTTCTAGGGACTTCAGCGTTGATACAAGCGCTTGATCAAACAGGCCGAGCTCCATGTCGATTGCGCCCAGGTTCATATGGGCATCTGGATTATCAGGCTTGAGCTCTAAGGACTTCAGCGTTGAGGCAAGGGCTTGATCGAGCTGCCCGAGATCTTTGTAGATCCAGCCCAGGTTCTTGTGGGCATCTGGATTATCAGGCTTGAGCTCTAAGGACTTCAGCGTTGAGGCAAGGGCTTGATCGAGCTGCCCGAGATCTTGGTAGAGCCCGCCCAGGTTCTTGTGGGCATCTGGGTTTTCAGGATTGAGCTCTAAGGACTTCAGCGTTGAGGCAAGAGCTTCATCGAGCTGCCCGAGTTCTTTGTAGATCCCGCCCAGGTTCATGTAGGCAGGGGGGTGATCAGGGCTTAGATCAAGAACTCTTTGTGTTGCTTGTATTGCTTCCTTTAGGCGACCTTCTCTTTTAAGAGCAGTGCCTAGATTCCCCCATGCGGGAATAAATGACTCATCAAGCTGAGTGGCGATTTGAAACGCTTCTATTGCATTAATATTATTTCCAATGTTGAGCAAGCAGATCCCAAGACTAAAAGGAATCATCATGTTCTTGCATTGATCAATATCTAATTTTTTATATTCAACAATTGCTTCTTTGAATTGCCCGAGGTTTTGATAGGCCTGCGCTAAAAGAAGTGAGCACTGCTCGCTTGGCGCAAGAGCTGATGCCTTTGAAAGTGATTCCGCAGCTGCTGCATTCTGCCCCTTCTGTAGCATCAAAAGCCCTAAATTGAACAATGAGTTGCTAGCTTTGGGATTGATTCCTAATTCCTTCTGATAGCATTCAACGGCTTGATCAGGCTTGCTTTTATTTTGAAAGATAATGCCGAAGATTTCGTTGAGTCCTCGGATACTTTCGTTGATCGCCAGGGCTTGACGTGCGAATAATTCAGCCTGATCAAAATCACCCATCTCCAGAAAGCTTGCTGCTGCTCCTACGTATGCCTGGATATACTTTGGATCCGCCTGAATGGCTCGCTTGAATAAATCGATTGCTTCTTGAGTGTTGCCTGACTGCCGCTTGATAATGGCAATATTACTAACAGCAGGAGCATAGTTGCTGTTAATTTTTAGAGCTTTTTCGTACCATTCAAGAGCAGCATTCTGATTGCCAAGATTCAAGAATATATTGCCAATATCTTTGATTATTTCAGAATCACTACCATCGAGTTGATGAGCTTTAACCAGGCATTGCTGTGCTTTTTCGAATTGACCTAAAGCGAGTAAGGACTTGGCTGCGTATTTATAGACAGAGGTCACCTCTGGATTGAACTGCAAAGCATTTTGGCAAGCATGTAGACATTCCTGATGACGACCAGCGGCTGATAGCTCTTGGATGGTCGCTAAATCCATCACACGTCATCAATGGTTGTATTGACAATATTTTACCGGAGGTTAGAGCCATCACCCAAGCCAGCTCAGAACTTCACTCAAGCAATCACTAGCATTTCTTTAATCTACACCCGCATCAATCAGGCTTCAATAAGCAATGCAGAACTCGAGAGAGCCGCCCCTGGGCCTCACCATCGCTATTGATGCGGCTCACCACATCCAAATAACACTTGAATCATCATCAGCTCTTCTCTGGCCTTGGTGCCTAATGGAGATCAACTTTTAGGTGGCTCTTAAAGGAGGAATTAGCGTTTTTTTGATTGGAAGAGTCAGCACGTCACTGCCAGACTTTGCAAAAACACATTCCGGACCCCCCTGACCCTCCGCACTTCCAACAGAAAAGAACAAGTGAATAAAACCTTTCTAGGGCTGCATGCATTTATAGAGCCCGGAGGGTATTCTCATAAAGTTGGTGAATCAGATTTAGAGAGATCAGCTCGGTAGATTGGCTTCTGATTCTCAAACAGTTTTCGCAGAAAAAGTTTATGAGGCGTCAGTTCACTATTAAAGTAAAGTAGTTTTTCTTTCGATCCGCATTAATCGGGAAAGATCTTGAAGATAGAGTCAATACAGCAGCCCATATTGGTTCCAAAAAAATCGAGGTAAAACTGATCTGCCTGATATTTTTTATTTCTTGAATTGGTGAATTCTAGGATTTCATTTTGCTTAATGCCGCTATCTTCTATAATCAGATAGTCTCCATCGCACAAGTAGCGGTCCAATTCTAAGAGCACACTTTTCATGTCAATGTGCGCATCCTCAATTATTACTTTTCTCTTTTTCTTGTATTTGTCGACCATCGGAAGTCTACAGCTGGAGCGATTTAGCTTGGTTAAATCGTATTCGATGAATGTGACATTTTCGTGCTTAACCCTAGGCTTATTGAGGTCATAACTATAAATTTCAGTTTTCAGCCCGAGTGCTTTGCAGATGTCCGACATCCAAATAGCGCTTCCTCCAGAGCCAGACCCCAACTCAATGATTAGATCAGGCTTTATCTCATTAAGTAGCATCCAATAAATGACTAAATCGTTGCTGCTTTTGTAGATCTCAAAATTTTTCCATTTTATCAGAGAATGAGTTCCCTGTGAGGCTGTCACCGATAAAGCACTAGGTAGTCTAAGGCCGTTGGTTCTTGTAGTTCTCTCAGCAAAAGTTATAAAGCGATTTTCTCTGGAATCGTTGAGTTCTTCGTATATTTTTGGGATATCTAAGTTTTCCCAAATCTTGTCATCGTCGAGGGATCGCATAACGGCATTATCAAAAAAAGTTGGGATAAAATCTTGCCTCGTCAACTTCTGGCCAAGTGAACTTGTTAAGGTTGAAATATTTGCCGTTGTTTTCGACTTTTTTGATCTCAGCCTCAGAGATTCAGTGGTCGATGAAAAAGCTTGATCGAGCTGCCCGAGTTCTTTGTAGATCTGGCCCAGGTTCATGTGGGCCGCGGGGTTATCAGGCTTGAGCTCTAGGGACTTCAGCGTTGCTGCAAGTGCTTGATCGAGCTGCCCGAGTTCTTTGTAGATCTGGCCCAGGTTCATGTGGGCCGCGGGATTATCAGGGGCTAAAGCAAGAACTTTTTGTGTTGCAGGTAGGGCTTCTTGATGCCGTCCTTCGTTCATCAGAGCAATCCCCATATTCCCCCATGCGGGAACAAATGTCTCATCAAGCTGAATGGCGATCTTGAGCACCTCTATGGCATCATTATTGTTGCCGGTTTGAAGTAGGCATAGTCCAAGATTGAATGGAATCATCTTATTCTGAGAGTTATTGATGTCTAGCTTTTTGTATTCGACAATTGATTCTTTGAATTGCCCGAGGTTTTGATAGGCCTGCGCTAAAAGAAGTGAGCACTGGTCGCTTGGCGCAAGAGCTGATGCCTTTGAGAGTGATTCCGCCGCTGCAGCAGCCTGTCCCTTCTCTAACAGCAGAAGCCCTAAATTTAGCAATGAGTTGCTAGCTTTGGGATTAATTCCTAATTCCTTTTGATAGCACTCAACGGCTTGTTCGGGCTTGCTTCTATTTTGAAAGATAATACCGAGGATTTCGTTGAGTCCTCGGGTGTTTTCGTTGATTGCTAAGGCTTGCTGTGCGAATGATTCGGCTTGATCAAGATTACCTATCGCCAGAAGGCTTGCTGCTGCTCCCACGTATGCCTTGATAAACTTTGAGTCTGCCTGTATGGCTCGCTTGAATAGATTGATAGCTTCTTTGGTGTTACCTGACTGCCGCTTGAGGTTGGCAATATTATTAATAGCAGGAGCATAGTTATTGTTGATTTTTAGGGCTTTTTCGTACCATTCATGGGCAGCACCTTGATTGCCAACATTCAAGAATATATTGCCAATATCTTTAATTATTTCTAGGTCACTGCCATCGAGTTGATGAGCTTTAACCAGGCATTCCTGTGCTTTTTCGAATTGCCCTAAAGCAAGCAAGGACTTGCCTGCGTATTTGTAGAGATAAGCTTCTTCTCGTTTGAGCTGCAAAGCATTTTGGCAAGCCTGTAGACATTCCTGATGACGACCAGCCGCTGAGAGCTCTTGGATTGTGATCAAATCTGTCACATCATCAATGATCGAATTAACAGAATATTACTGGTAATTCATAGCTGAGTCAAAGTAGGCAGAACATCTCTCGTGCGTTCTCCAGCCCTTCTCCAACCCACTTCCGATCGATCCTGCGGCAATAAGAAAAGGGCCATTCAGAGATCAGCTCCTTGAACTCATCATCGCTACTGGCGCGGGTCACCACCCACAAATAATTCTAGATTAATCATCAGCCCTTTTCTGGCCTTGGCGTTCAACGGGGTTCGTGTTCAAAGTGAGGTTTACAAGAGTTATAAGCGTTTTTGATTAAAGGAATCAGCTCCCTATCAATTGATCAATAAGGCGTGCCGTTTCAATCCGTCGCCCGAAAGTTTTCATTAGATAGAAAGATCTTCAACCAGCCCTGCGACCCCAAGAGCTGTCGCCTCGATATTCATGGCACCCTCCAAGGCCTTGCAGGCCGCGGCCATCACAGAAGGGAGCTCACGCCCTTGGAGAACGTTGCCGGCTTCCAGGTGATTCCTCACGCTGCTCTCGACGATGGCAAGAAGGTCCTCGGATCGATCTACAACAGTACGCGCTGTGCAGGCTAATCTTGATCAAAGCTGGCGGTGACGCTTATCACCGTCTGATTGCTGCTTCGTTGATGCTTCCGATACCCGCAGCAAGACCCCTAAGTCACAGGAGGGGGGATGAGCAAGGCACTCCATCTGATTCCACTCTCCCGCTCGGCTACGGAGGGTCGCTTCAGAGCAACACACAACATGTGCTAGGTGTTGGATCGATCCTTCAAAGAATGCAGGACTCGCAACCGAACAGAACGCCGAGATCGTGACGCACCACCGACGGTTGCAACCCTGATGAAACAAGCATCCTGCAATGGCAGCCTGCACCAGCCGGTATCGATCACTGGGGATGCTCTTCAAGAAAAACCCGCTGGCGTGATGACCAGCGGGCGCCCACTGATTTTCCACACTGACGAGGACGGACATCGCATCCGGGGTCTCGCGCAACTCAGGCCATGGGCTGTCAACCCACCGACCAGGCCACGCCAACAAAGAAGCGGTGAAAACAACGATCGTTTGCAAGCAAAAACATACGGACCGCAAGAAGCCTGTACTGCATTGGCTTTTGCCTGAATACGCACGCAACAGTTCACACGCAGAAACGACTGACGCAGCTGTCCTCAAGGGGTTAACGACTTTTCCCCTGGCTTAACCAAAAGCCAGGCCCGCAGCTGAGATCTGCTCCTACAGCCCTGTGGAAAAACTGTGCAAAACACTCTGGTCAACCCGAAAACAACCTCTGCTCAGGTCTGCTGATCCATACCAATCGGATCAACAGAATCATCCATTTCTTCCTGACCGATCACCGGCTACCAGAAATGTGCACGCATGCCCTCTGATGCGGTGCGGACTGAGCAAAAACCGGTAAGGTCCGACCTATCCGAGTGGGTTTCTGTGCGGCGAACCGTGTTGTGCACTCTTGCCGCCGTGGCACTGGTCACAGGCTGTGGCAAGCCCAAGCAAGCTGCGCGATCGATGCTGACAGTGCAGACGGCAACGATCAGCGACGCCACCTTTGAACCCAACATCCAGGCCATCAGCATGCTGGAGTCCACCACCACTGTGACTCTGAAGCCTGAGACGGAGGGTCGTGTGGTCCAGGTGCTGGCCAAGGAGGGTCAGCAAGTTAAAGCCGGTCAGCCGATTCTCGTGCTCGACAACGTGCAGGAAAGCGCTGCATTGGATGCCGCCAAGGCACAAGCCCTCACCGACAGGCTCAATGCCGAACGGTACGAATTCCTCTTCCAGAACGGAGCGACCTCAGCCGAACTGCGAGACCAGTACGCCACCCAGGCGATCACCTCTCGCGATCAGGCACGCACCGCTGCCGCAAACCTCGGATACAAATTTGTGCGTTCACCAATCGACGGAGTCATCGGCAACCTCGACAGGGTGAAGCTCGGCGATTACATCGAGACCGGGCAGAACATCACCGGCATCGTGAATAACTCAAACCTATGGACCTTGATGGAGATCCCAGCCACTCATGCAGAAGAGGTGGCGATCGGCCAGACCGTGAAGGTGGTCTCACAGGGAAATCCCCCTGTGCAAGGAGAGGGTTCGGTGGTGTTCATCTCCCCCTACTTCGGGACGAGCAGTAATTCCAGTGCACCCAACACCATGCTCGTGAAAGCGGAGTTCCCCAATCTGACCGGACAGTTGAAGACCGGACAATTCGTGAAAAGCGCAATCATCACTGGAAGCAAGCAAACTCTCGCTGTGCCTGTTCAGGCGGTGATGATGCAAGCGGAACAACCTTTCGTCTACAAGTTGATTCCGCTGAGCAGAGCCCTGCCGGGGATCAAAGCCTCAGCGAATGTTCCAGAAGCAACAAAGAAAACACTGGAAAAGCTCCCCCCCGCAACACCAATCGTGATGCAGACCAAGGTGAAGCTGGGTCAACTTCAAAACAATTTCTACCCCGTTCAATCGGGGCTGAACCGAGCAGACAGAGTGGCGGTCAGCAATACCAGTCAACTGCGCAGCGGTATGCCAGTGAAAGTGGCGCCTGCCAGCTCATCGCAGCGAAGCGCCCCGACCACAACAAAGACAACCACAACGAAGGACTGAACCAGCGATGTCCTTCTCAGACAAGTTCATTAAACGACCGGTCCTAACAACGGTCTGCAGCATTCTGATCGTGCTGGTGGGTGTCATCAGCATCCCTACGCTTCCGATCGCCAGCCTGCCGAACATTGCCAACCCAGTGATCCAGGTGAGCTCTGGATACAGCGGTGCCAATGCGGAGGTGACCGAGCAGGCCGTCACCAATCCACTGGAGCAACAAATCAACGGCACGCCCGGGGTCAGTTACATCACCTCCAACAGCGACATGGAGGGAAACAGCTCGATCAGTGTCTATTTCGATGAAACAACAGACATCGATATCGACCAAGTCAATGTTCAGAACAGGGTGAGCCTGGCGCTGCCCCAGCTACCGAAACAGGTGTCTGACACAGGTGTCTCTGTGAAGCAGAGCACCCCATCCATTCTGTTGGCTTACCAGGTGGGCTCGACCGAAGGCCAGTTCGATATCAGTTATCTCAATGGCCTGATCTACGAGCAGCTTTATTACCCCCTTTCCAGAGTCGAAGGCGTGGCAACGGTGACCGTTTACGGCGGGGCCACTCCTGCCTTCTGGTTGTTTGTGGATCCAGACAAATTGACCGCCAACGGGCTGACTTCCGAGGATGTGATTTCAGCGGTGAAAGCACAAAACAGCGTGGCGATCGGCGGACTCATCGGAGGACCACCAGCTTCTGGCGATCAGACATTCACCTATCCAATCCTGGTTGAGGACAACGGCAATCTGATCACGATTGAACAGTTCGAGAATCTGATCATTAGCCGTACAGAAACCGGAAATCTTCTCAAGCTCCGTGATGTCGGAGAGGTGCGCTACGGGACCAACACCTACACCATTCAGGCCACCGACAAAAAAAGCCAACCGGCTCTCACCGTGGCCGTGTTTCAGACGCCAACCAGCAATGCCCTGGACGTCTCCAAGGCTGTCGTTGAACAGATGAACAAATTTGCTGCAACTGTTCCTCCGGGCGTGAAGGTTGATCAGATCTACGACATCGGCCAGTTCATTGAAGCCTCCGTTGATGGTGTGATCGATGCGCTTGGCCTGGCCATCATCCTGGTGCTGGTGATTCTGTTTCTGTTCCTTCAAAACTGGCGGGCAACCATCGTTCCCAGCCTCGCCATCCCGATTTCGCTGGTGGGCGCTTTTGGCTTTCTGAAGGTCTTCGGCTTTTCAATCAATCAGTTAACTCTGCTCGGCCTGGTGCTTGCCACCGGTTTGGTCGTGGACGACGCCATCGTTGTAATCGAAGCGGTCTCAAGCAACATCGAGAAGGGAATGCGGCCACGACAGGCAGCGATGGAGTGCATGGGGGAGCTGTTTGGCGCACTGGTGGCAACAGCCCTGGTGTTGATGGCCGTGTTCGTTCCCGTGGCCTTCTATCCGGGCAGTATCGGCATCATCTACAAGCAATTTGCTTTAACAATCGCTTTCTCGATCGGAATTTCTGCGTTCAATGCCCTCACATTTTCACCCATGCTTTCGGGTCTGATCCTTCCAAAGGAGCAGCCGAGACAACCGAAGGGCTGGGGCTGGATCGTCGCCGGAGTGATCGTCGGGCTGGCCTTCGGCAAATTCAGTGCCAATTCCTTCGGGAGCTGGACCTATGTCGCCGGAGTGCTGATTGGTGGCTTCGCCGGCGCCAATCTGTCCAGGATTTTCGCAAGCTTCAATGCTGGATTTGGTCGACTTCAAAAGGCTTACGCCAATCTTCTTCAACAGTTGATCAAAGCCAGAAAACTTGTGATGGCAGTTCTGGTGGCCGGCATGGTGCTGACTCTGCTGGCCTTCAACGCCATCCCGGGTGCATTCATTCCTGAAGAAGACCAGGGGTATGGGATGGGTATTTTCCAGTTGCAGAACGGTGCATCCCTGGTCGAGACCCAAAAGGTCGGCATTCAGATTGCTGAAATTCTCCGAAAAGAAGATGACATTGAAAACGCATCAGTGATCAACGGGGCTGGCTTCAACGGTTCAAGTCCCGACCAAGGTCTGTTTTTCTATGGTTTCAAACCTATCTCGGAGCGGAGAAACGACAAAGATAGTGCCGACGCGATTATTGAACGTCTGAATGCGCAGTTGATCGAGCTGAGCAGCGGTCTTGCCATTGCCATCGCGCCACCGGCAGTTCCTGGATTTTCTCCATCGGGTGGTTTCTATTTCCAGTTCAACGATCTCAGCAACGGCACCTTCGGTTTCAACGAGTTCTCCGAGATGGCAGGAAAGCTGATCAAGACAGCCAATACCAGCGGTGATTTCTCCAGCGTTTTCACCCAGTTCAATCCAAGTTCTCCCGCCGTCGGTCTGTCGATTGACCGCGATGTGATGGGTGCACTCAACGTCGACTACCAGGAGGCAATGAACACCATCGCAATTGTGACTGGTGGCAACTATTCGGGACTCACCTACGAAAGCGGACAGGTCCGCAACATCTATGTGCAAGGAACTCCTGATCAGCGTAAGAACTTCGACGACATTCTTGATATCTACGTTCACGACAGAGAAGGAAACCTGGTTCAGGTATCCCAGTTCGCCAGCATCGATCTCAGCAGCGCCCCACCTGTGATCAATCACTACAACCTGTACCGATCGATTCTGATTCAGGGTTCTGAGGCCGCCGGCAAGAGCAGCGGTCAGGCGCTTGACACCATGCAGCAGATCTTCAAGCAGGAAAATTTCACCAACATCGGTTCTGCTTTTACAGGTCTCGCAGCACTTCAACTCTCCTCCGGAAACGCCAGCCTGGTGGTCTTTGGACTCGGCCTGCTGTTCGTTTACCTCGTGCTTTCAGCCCAGTACGAAAGCTACGTGACCCCAGTGATCATCCTGGCGACGGTTCCTCTGGCGATGCTCGGAGCACTGGCTTTCCTGAGTATGCGCTCGATTGATCTCAATATTTACGCCCAGGTTGGGCTTGTGACCCTGATCGGCCTGGCCGCCAAAAACGGAATTTTGATCGTTGAGGTCGCCGAACAGCGACTTCAACAGGGCAAGTCTGCTGTTGAAGCGGTCATCGAATCCGCTGAATCGCGTCTTCGTCCGATCCTGATGACAGCGATCGCGGCCCTCGCCGGTTTTCTTCCACTGGTGGTGGCCAATGGAGCCGGTTCTCACAGTCAGCAGTCGCTGGGAACTGTGATTTTCGGTGGCCTATTGGTTGCCACAGTACTCTCTCTGGGTGTGGTGCCACCTTTTTATGTTGTGATCAAAGGTCTGGAGGCACGGTTGTTCAAGCAAAAGCAGCAGGATGGCAGCGACGATGCATCAATCGCTGGTGCCAGCTGACTCAATCTGGACCTGGAAACAAGCCGACGGCAGCAGCCTTGAGGTCGCCTGGCAGTGCCATGCAGACACTTCAGAGCACAAACAGAACAGCACTGTTCCCGCTGTCGTCCTGGTGCATGGCTTCGGCGCCAGCAGCAATCACTGGCGTCACAATCTGCCTGTGCTGGGGAAGCAAACCCCTACGTATGCCCTCGACCTGATCGGCTTTGGCGGCAGCAGCCAACCTCAGGCACTGCTGCCAGGCGAACAACCTGCTTTTGACCTAGCAGATCACAGTCAAGCCCTGGTCTATAGCTTCGATCTCTGGGGCAAGCAGGTTGCCGACTTCTGCAAGGCCATGGTGCAAGGTCCGGTGCTTTTGGTCGGCAACTCGATTGGCGGAGTCGTGTGCTTACGGGCCGCACAGCTGCTTGAAGAGCAATGCAAAGGAGTGGTGCTGATCGACTGCGCTCAACGGCTGATGGACGACAAGCAACTGGCAACCCAACCGGCCTGGATGGCCTGGATCAGGCCGCTCTTGAAGACACTGGTCAGCCAGCGCTGGCTGAGCACAGCTTTATTCCGCAATGCGGCACGCCCAAGGGTGATCAGAAGTGTTTTGAGACAGGCCTACCCCAGTGGCGACAACGTGGACGATCAGCTCGTTGAGCTTCTCTACCAGCCAACGCAACGCTCTGGAGCAGCGGAAGCTTTCCGAGGTTTCATCAATCTGTTTGATGACTACTTAGCACCCGAGCTCATGGCAAACCTGCCTATTCCTGTACATCTGATCTGGGGAGAAAAAGATCCCTGGGAACCACTCGCAGAGGCTGAACGCTGGACTAAAACATATAGTTGCATTCAATCATTAAAGATCATCGACGGGGCAGGTCACTGTCCTCACGATGAAGCACCAGATCGAGTGAATGCCGCGCTCAAGAAGATATTGGGGCCTTTAATTGAGGAACTCTAGCTAGCAACTCTTGATTGAGCTGTTGCTGCCGATCGGCAAGTTGGCGGTACCAGGCTTCACGTTCAGCCACCTGATAGGCAAACATCCGTTCTTCTGCAACCCACTTACGACCATTGAAACCCATTTCTTTGACGAGGTCAGGATTTCGTCTCCAAGCTGAGAGATGCGCAACCATTTGACCAGGTGAATTAAACAATTCACCTGTGATGCCAGGCCGCACGGAAGCTTGATAGACCACAGGGCTTGCCAAGACCGCCAGGCCATTTGCAGCTGCTTCTAAGGCTTTGAGATCAGATTTAAACTGATTAAAACGATTATCCAGCAAGGGTAAAAAAGCAAAGTCACAACGCGACATCTCTTCTATATAGCTGGAATGAGGGCAAATGGGAACAAAAGACTTTCGAGAATCGGGCAGTTCAAGCGAATCATAGAATTTCCTGTCGTGAACAACAGAAACGCTCCAAAAATCATGATCTGAACGCAAAACTTTATTCAAATCTTCGATAAGCGGTTCCCAATCATTTTCACGATTAAGGGCTCCAAAAAACATTCTCAGACCCGAACCAGCACTCTTCACACCAGGCGACGCCAAAGGCGCCAAACGCTCAATCATATTGGGGAAAACAGCTACATTGGGATTCCATTTTTTAATCATTTCAGCCAGTTCAGGCTTGGAGACCTGAACAGCATGCACCATTTGAAAACTAACATAGTTATCTTGAGCAAGAACTGGCCAATGATCTGGATCATCATCCCAATCAATGACCAAGATATAATCACTTTTGAGTAATTTTTGTATATTGTCAAAATCAAACTGCCGCAAACGAAAAATTGGTCGTTGCCAGATCAGAATACGTTTCACATGTCTAGCATTTGAAGGTAACTGCATTTGATTCATATGAACTGTTGCCTGCACACCGGGACAGCTGCAAAGAGAGCGCAGAGGCTGAGCCAGGCGAACTTCCGCCATTGATGTGGGCTGAAGAGTACTGAAGCCCTCTACAAACAGCGGAATTTTTGGCAAGCGGCCTGCGGTAACCACATATTGCAACGGGGCCATACCCGCATGGACGACTTGGGGGTCTAACTCCAGATTGTTCAAAGCAGGTAAAAGCTTTGAAACAAATTCTTTGGATTGATCGAGATCAAAAATTCTGGGGTAAAGCTCATAAATGAAAAGATTTAGCGATCGAAACCGTTCCAGAATTGTATTGCGCGTGAACCAACTCAAGTAAGTTCTGCCGAACAGACCTTGATCACTCAAGGGCCGGTTACCATTCAATAAATCCGCCAGAACACTCCAATGCTGAACATTGGGAATACAAGCGAGAATTGTTCCTTCATCAGCAAGGAGGTCCAGGTGCCTTACAAGAACAGACCATGGATCTTTTAAATGCTCGAGTACAGCATCATAAATAATACAATCATACTTTTTTCCATTAATCAATGGAATGCTTAGATCTAAATCTTCAATATCCCCGCATATGACTTGATCTAAGCTCTGACTTGCTATTTGAGCGTTTTCCGGAACAACTTCAACTCCAACAGAAATTGAATCTGGCTTGAGCGCTTTAAAAGCCAACCCAAGCAAACCTTCACCACAACCAATTTCCAGAATTCTGGAAGCCGTTTGAGGAATTCTGCTTAACAGGTCTTGATTAACATCGCTGTAACTGTTGTGCATTCGGTCAATTGGCTCTTACAAGCCAAGCCAGAATCGCATCAACCGGACTTTTTAACAGGCGACGTACGCCTCAACCTGATCGCTGAGTCGACGCAAACCCGCCAGACCGTCTCGCTCCAGGTTGCGAACCCGATCGCGGCTAATTCCGATCACCCGACCGATGCCGGTGAGGCTCATCGGATCCTCTCCGTCCATCCCGTAGCGCATCCGCAACACACGCTCCTGCAGTTCCGGCAGCTGGCCCAGCAGATCGCGCAGATCTCCCTTCAGGCACTCGCCTTCCACCTGCTCACTCGGCAGTTCGCCATCACCCGCCAGCAGGTCCAGCAGTTCGGTGTCATCGCCATCGCCCACCTTCATCTCCAGGCTCACAGGCTGACGCGCACGGCACATCAAATCCTTCACCTCCTCCTCAGGCAGCTCCACAAATCCAGCCAGTTCCGTCACCGATGGCGTCCGGCCAAGCTCCTGGCTCAATTCACGCTGACCTTTCTTCAGCTTGTTCAGCATCTCCGTGATGTGGATCGGCAAACGGATCGTCCGGCTCTTCTCCGCAATCGCACGCGTGATCCCCTGACGGATCCACCAGTACGCATAGGTGCTGAACTTGTAGCCACGGGTCGGGTCGAACTTCTCCACACCACGCACCAGGCCGATCGTTCCCTCCTGGATCAGATCCAGCAGTTCCATATTCCGCTTGGTGTACTTCTTGGCCACACTCACCACCAGGCGCAGATTCGCCGCCACCATCCGCTCCTTGGCGCGGCGACCGGCCTGAAGCTTGCGCTTCAGTTGCGCCGCACTCAGCCCTGCTGCCTTGGCTAGCTCCGCCGCTGGCACAGTCTCTCCGCCGCGTTGATCACTCAGCTCCGCTTCCTGGGCTTCCAGATCCATCAGTTCCTGCACCTGACGACCCAGCGTGATCTCCTGCTGATGGCTCAGCAGCGGCACACGACCGATGTCACGCAAGTAGGAACGCACCAGGTCAACGTCGGCACCTGCTGAACGAACAGCTACAGGCTTACCGACAGAAGCCTTAGAGGGAGCTGCTTTTGAAGGAACAGCTTTGAGAGGAGTCGCTACAGGCGCAGCGGCGATAGCAGATGCCATGACGCTTCATTGAGTTGTGTAAAGCGTACTCCTAAGAAACGTAAACGTCCTCTCAGAAATGGGTTGCAACGAGTAATTGGGTAGAAATACCTGTGGTTGCCAGCAGCTGGGGCATGTTCAGCAACAGCCACTCAGCGGTTTTCAGATAAATGAGAGTGCCCACCACATCCGTGCAGGTGGTGATGAACGGCGTGGACATCAGCGCCGGATCCCAGCCCAGACGGTTGAACAGCAGAGGGAATGCAGCACCGGCTGTCGCCGCCAAGGTTGTGATGGCCAACAGACTGGTCCCCACCGACAACCCCACCAGCGGGCTTTGACCACGCCACCAGGCAAAGGGAACCACCAGCAGCATCATCAACAGGCCCAGCAACAACCCTGCTGTGGCTTCGCGCGCAACAGCCCTGAACTGGCCAAGGGAGGTGATGCTCTGCGTGCTCAAGCCCCGGATGACCACGGTGGAACTCTGGGCACCGACATTGCCGCCGGTTCCTGCCAACAGCGGAATGAACGCCGCAAGAAGCACGACCTGCTTGAGCACCTCTTCATTGAGAGCAATCACCTCTGAAGTGACAAAGCTGGCCACAACCAACACCGACAGCCAAACAACCCGGCGTCGAGCGACGGTGAACAGATTGCTCTGGAAATAATCGTCCTCATCACCGGCCTCCACCGCACCTGCGGCGTAAAGATCGCGGGTGGCCTCCTGCTCGATCACATCGATCACGTCATCCACGGTGACGATGCCCACCAGACGGCGCTCCCGGTCCACGACCGGCACAGCCAGAAAGTCGTAACGCTGAATGGCACGGGCAACTTCCTCCTGATCGGTATCGGTGTTCACGCTCACGACATCCCTGGTCATGACATCGCCAATCCGGTCCTCAGGGTCTGCTGTGACGAGGTCACGCAGCGACAGGATCCCAGTGAGATGGCGCTGCCCATCCGTGACATAGAGGCTGTAAATCGTTTCCGTCTCGCGGGCGCGGCGTCTCACGATCGTGAGTGCCTGGGCCGCGCTTTGAAACTCCTTTAAATCGATGTATTCGGTCGTCATCAGACGACCAGCCGTTTCGCTGGCGTAACCCAGCAGCTGAGCAGTCACACGGCGCTCCACCGGACTGAGCTCCGTCAACAGACGACGCACCACCTTGGCAGGCAGTTCATCAAACAGCCGTACCCGATCATCGGGAGACATCTCCTCCACCAGCTCCAGCACCTCACTGGAGCGCAAGCGCTCCAGCAAGCTCTGCTGAATGGGCGGCTCTAGATACTCATAAACCTCGATCGCCTCGTCTTTGCCGAGCAAACGAAACGCCAGGGCCTGCATCGTGCGGGGCAGGCTGCCAATCGCCTCAGCCACATCCACGGGCTGGACCGGTGCCAGAAGAATCTTGACTCCGTCGTAATTGCCCACACTCAGCATGGACTCCAACTGGCGAGCGACCACTTCCACGACCTTCTGATGGGAAGGCACATCGCTCAAAGCAAGGCTTTCACTGGAATCCGGTGCCTGATCCATGCCCCGAGCCCAGCGCACTCAAGTGTATGCCGATGCAAGCCAGTTATCGTCTGCGCCAATCCTCATCCAAAGCCATGGCTACCAGCATCAGCAGCGTTTCCGTGCGCACACCAGACGGCAGCGAAAAATCACTTGGCGCCTACGCCGGCAAGGTGCTGCTGATCGTGAACGTGGCCAGCCGCTGCGGCTTCACCAAGCAATATGCCGGCCTCCAGGCCCTGCAAGACAAGTACGGCGCAGAGGGCCTTTGCGTTCTGGGATTTCCCTGCAACGACTTCGGAGCCCAGGAGCCCGGCAGCCTGGATGAAATCAAAAGCTTCTGCTCAACCACCTACGGCGCCAGCTTCGAACTGTTCGACAAGGTGCATGCCACAGGCAGCACCACGGAGCCTTACACCACGCTCAATCGGACAGAACCTGCTGGAGATGTGGCCTGGAACTTCGAAAAATTCCTGGTCGGCAAGGACGGTACCGTTCTCAACCGGTACAAGAGCGGAGTTGCACCCGAGGATGCTGAATTGAGCAGTGCTATCGAGGCGGCTCTGAAGGCTTGATCGACAAGGCATAGACCCTGCGGCCGATCCAGAAACCAAGGGCTGCGCCACCGAGGCCCAGCCCCAGGGTCATGCCAATCAGCCCAAAGGCCGCAAGTGTGTTACCCGAATAGATCAGATCCACGCTGCTCACCATCCAGCTGCTGAACGTGGTCAACGAACCGCAGAAACCAATCCCAACCAGCAGCTGAACCCTGGGTCGATATGGCAGGCCCAGCAACAGGCCCAAGATCAGAGAACCGAGCACGTTGACCAGCACATCTCGGTCTTGCAACAGCACATCAAACTGCCAGCGCAACAACGCCCCTGGGACTGCACCGATCGCAACAAGCATCAGCTCCTGCAGCTCCGTACCCAGAGAAGGCGACTGTTCAGGCATCAACGTGTCCCAGACTGAAACCTGCAGCAGCGACCAGAAGACCAGCGATCACCGAGCCAGCGGTGAGCAGCACAGCTTCGCCCCAGCGGCGTTCACGCAACGTGTCAAGAACCTCAACCGCAAAGGTGGAGAAGGTGCTCAAACTTCCAAAAAACCCCGTTCCAACCAACAAGATCAGCGAAGTAGCGCCTGCGGAATTAACGCAACGGCCGGTGCGCTCCAGACCGAGCACCAGACCGAGGGCGAATGCCGCCACGAGATTCACCACAAAGGTTCCCCAGTGCTTGCGCGGAACCAACGGTTCAAAGTGGTTGACCACCCTCAGTCGCAACCAGGCTCCAGGAATGGCACCCAGACCGACCATCAGGGCCTGATAGGAACTGAACTCAGTGATGAATCCAACCTCGCTGCTGCTCCAGAGAGTCATTGAGCACAGGTCCAGAAGTGACCTTCACCTGGATCCAGTCACTGCCGTCATCACTGCGCCAACGACGCAACAACTGCAACGGTGTTCCGATCTCAAGTCGCCGCAAAGCAGGAGCAGCTACCCGCGGACTGGAGTGGAGCACACAATCGCTGCCACTGAGCAGAGGGCCACTGCCCTGCTGGCGGCGAATCTGGGGTAAGCGACGCTCCGCCCCGCCAGCCGGCAGTGCCACAGGACCGAACAACGACACGCCAAGCAACCAGCTCCAACGCAGCATCACCGTTGCGGAGTGATTCATCAGATGTCGAGGGCGGACATATCGAGCTCAGCACTATGAGTTTCGATAAATTCGCGCCTGGGTGCCACTTTGTCGCCCATCAAAATGGTGAAGATACGATCTGCTTCCAATGCATCTTGAACTTCCACGCGCTTCATCATGCGAGTGGAAGGATCCATTGTGGTCTCCCAAAGCTGCTGAGGCATCATCTCGCCCAGGCCCTTGAATCGTTGAATATTGTAATTAGCTTTTTCACCAAATCCATCCAACGTTTTTTGCAATTGCTGCTCGTTGTAGCAGTACGAATGTTTTTTACCGCGCTCAACCTTATACAAGGGAGGACATGCAATGTAGATATACCCACCTTCCACCAACTCCTTCTGATATCGATAGAAAAATGTCAAAATTAGCGTACGAATATGGGCGCCATCCACATCAGCATCCGTCATGATCACAACCCGGTGATAACGCAGATTTTTGGCATCAAAATCTTCACCTTTAATGCCCAGACCAAGAGCAGTAATCAGAGCCTGAATTTCAGTGTTTTTATAGATCTTGGCATCATCTGTCTTCTCAATATTGAGAATCTTGCCTCTCAAGGGCAGGATTGCCTGGAAACGACGATCACGGCCTTGCTTGGCAGAACCACCAGCAGAATCTCCCTCAACGATGTAGATCTCGGATTCAGCAGGATCACGGGAACTGCAGTCGGCCAGCTTGCCAGGCAACGTTGAACTTTCCAAGACACTTTTACGCCGCACCAGTTCGCGAGCACGGCGAGCAGCTTCGGCTGCATTGAAGGCCTGAATGGCCTTCTCGAGAATCATATCGATCACACCCGGATTAAATTCCAGGTACTGGCTGAGAGCCTCACCAACAAGATTGTCGACAATGCCGCGAACTTCCGTATTGCCCAGCTTGGTTTTGGTCTGGCCTTCAAATTCAGGCTCTGGCACCTTGACCGACAACACTGCCGTCAAGCCTTCGCGAATATTCTCACCGGCAAGATTGCTATCAGCCTCTTTGCGTTTGCCTCGCTTGCGCGCAAAGGTATTGAGTGTACGAGTGAGAACGGTCTTCAAACCTTCGATGTGGGTACCACCATCCACAGTGCGAATGTTGTTGGCAAATCCAAGAATGCTGTCGGAGTAAGCATCAACGCACCACTGCATCGCTGCTTCGATCGAAACACCATCCTTTTCGGCATTCACATAAATAATTTCGGGGTGCAATGCATCTTTTTCAGCATTCATATAAGCGACGTACTCCTTGATGCCGCCCTCATAGAAATAAATCTCTTCGTGAGGTTGGCCTTCGGCATCACGAGCAGTCTCTCGCTCATCGCGGAAGACAATTTTCACTCCTCCGTTGAGATAGGCGAGTTCGCGTAGACGAGCCGAGAGTGTTGCGTAATCGAACTCGATCCCAACAGTGAAAATTTCAATGTCGGGCTTGAAGCGCACACTGGTGCCGGTCAGTCCCTTCTCAGAGGAAGGCTGATCTTCAGACTCAAGACTGCCGATGGGAGCGCCACGCTCAAAGCGCTGGCGGTGCAGCTTGCCCTGGCGGCGAACGGTGACCTCCACCCATTCGCTCAGAGCATTGACCACCGAGACGCCAACACCGTGCAGGCCTCCTGAAACCTTGTATCCGCCGGCGCCGAACTTGCCACCGGCATGCAGCACGGTGAGCACTGTTTCAAGGGCGCTCTTGCCAGTGCGGGGGTGCACGTCGGTGGGAATGCCACGACCGTTATCAGTGATGCAGGCAGAGCCGTCCTCGCCCAGCAAGACCTGAATCTCGGTGCAGTGGCCAGCCAGAGCCTCATCGACCGAATTGTCCACCACCTCATAGACCAGGTGATGCAATCCCCTCGGCCCGGTGGTGCCGATGTACATCCCAGGACGCTTACGGACGGGTTCGAGACCCTCCAGCACCTGAATCTGTTCGGCGCCATAGGCCGCCTGTACTTTCGCGGCTTCGCTCATGCGATCTGGGTCGGCCAGGCTTCCTGTCAGGCTGAATCTACCACCGGCATGCCAGAGGCGCTTGCAGAGGCCTCTGAGACGTCATTTTTTCAGGGGGTCCACCCCCTATTCCGCTTCATGTCTGAACACAGCCCACCGGCAGCGCCAGGATCAGCGCAGCTTCCACCACTGGTGGTGGTGCTGCTGGGACCCACCGCCAGTGGCAAAACGGCTCTGGCCCTCGAGCTGGCGGAACGCTTTGAGCTGGAGATAGTGAATGTTGATTCACGGCAGCTCTACAAAGACATGACGGTGGGCACGGCCAAGCCGACCACAGAGCAGAGAGCACGGGTACCCCATCACCTGCTGGACCTGCGCCGACCTGATCAGCCAATCACCCTGCGCGAGTTTCAGGACGAGGCCCTGACAGCGGTGAACCGCAACCTGGAACAACGGGCTGCGGCTTTGCTGGTGGGTGGAAGCGGCCTTTATCTCAAAGCACTGACCGATGGCCTGAAGCCACCCTCGGTTGCCCCTCAGCCGTCACTGCGACAGCAACTCACACGACTAGGCCAGGGAACCTGTCATCAACTGTTGATGGACGCAGACCCTGAGGCAGGTCGCCGAATCGCCGCGGCGGATGCAGTTCGCACCCAACGCGCCCTGGAGGTGCTCTATGCCACGGGCAGGACGATGAGCTCGCAGACCAGTGCCAGCCCACCTCCCTGGCGTGTGCTCGAACTCGGCCTCAATCCAGCCAATCTGCGCCAGCGCATCAGCCAACGCACCGAACAGCTCTACGCGCAGGGGTTGATTGAAGAAACCCAGCAACTGAAAAAACGCTACGGAGCTGACCTGCCGTTACTGCAAACCATCGGCTACGGCGAAGCACTGCGGGTGCTGGCAGGTCAGCTCGATCGAACCGGCGCCATCGCACAAACCACCAAGCGCACGCAACAGTTCGCCAAGCGCCAGCGCACCTGGTTCAGACGTCAACACCAGCCTCACTGGCTCAGTGATACCGATCCCTTCAAGGAAGCCAGTCAGCTGATCGAAGCCGGTCTAGGGTGAGGATTGAAACCCCGCCGGGCCCGTTTGTTCTCCGGCAGCCTCTTCATCACTGAATGCCACCACGTCCCCGTTTTGACCGCCGTGCTCCTGTCAGGGAGCTCCCCAACATCAACGATCGCATCAATTACCCACAGCTGCGTGTGGTGGATGCAGACGGCACTCAACTTGGAGTGATTGATCGGGAAGAAGCGCTATCAGTGGCCAAAGAACGGGAACTGGATCTTGTTCTGGTCAGCGAAAAAGCTGATCCGCCGGTTTGCCGGATCATGGATTACGGCAAGTACAAATTCGAACAGGAGAAAAAGGCCAAGGAAGCCAAGAAAAAATCGCATCAGACCGAAGTTAAAGAAGTCAAGATGCGATACAAAATTGATCAGCACGATTACGACGTGCGGATCGGCCAGGCTCAGCGTTTTCTCAAGGCAGGCGACAAAGTCAAATGCACTGTGATCTTTCGCGGCCGCGAGATCCAACACACCGCTCTTGCTGAGGTTCTGCTCAGGCGCATGGCCAAGGATCTCGAGGAGCCAGCTGAGATCCAGCAGCCTCCCAAACGCGAGGGTCGCAACATGATCATGTTCCTCACGCCGCGCAAGACGCCTCTAGCCAAGCAGGACGAAAAGGAAGAAGCGGCTAACAAAGCGGTGCGCACGATCACTGCACCGCCGCGCACGGCGGCAGCGCGGCAGATCAGCAAACCAGGAACGAACGGGTAAACCAGCGACAAGCTCCGAGAGCTTGCAATAACGCTTACAGCTGAAATTGTGTCTGGAAATCACGACGCCTGAGCCGTGGCATTGCTCCATGAGCGCAGAAAAGTCTGGTTTGACCTGCTGTCTTCGTCCCCAACCGGAGAGTTTGCGACAACTGATCCAAACAACTGTCCAGCAAACCCTTTCAAAACTCCAATCAGCTGGCTGGAGGTCATCTCAAACTGGGTTGAGAGACCCTCAGCGAACGAGGAAGAAGCTTGAGTGAGCTCTTGAAAGGGACTGAAGCCCACACCTCTGAGACGCAAAAAGCTCGTATGAAAGGCACTCACAAGCAGACATTGATCAGCGAAACAGAATTGGCATAGGGACACCAACCACACCAGCAATTGTCACCGAGCCAATCAGTCTTTAAGGTGGCCGCATCTTGATCTGGCCCACCGGCGTGCGATTCCACATCCAACAGGAAAGCGACATACCGGCTTCAACCCAGCTCTACAACCAAATCTGTTTCGCAATCGCAGCACGGCACTACCCGCCGGGGCACCGACTGCCCAGCACACGGCAGCTGGCCATGCAGACGGGATTGCACCGCAACACCATCAGCAAGGTGTATCGCCAACTGGAGACCGATGGCGTGGTGGAAGCCATGGCCGGCTCCGGCATTTACGTGCGTGATCAGCAAAAGCCAAGAGAACTGCGGACACCCACCAACATGCGCAACCGCGGGGTCACCGATGTGGACCGCGAAGTGCGCAAGTGTGTGGATGGCCTGTTGAATGCGGGCTGCACCCTGCAGCAGACCAGGGATCTGCTGACCCGGGAGATTGACTGGCGCCTGCGTTGCGGTGCCAGGGTTCTTGTGAGCACCCCGCGGGAAGACATCGGTGCTTCGATGCTGATCGCTGAAGAACTCGAACCCTGCCTCGATGTACCGGTGGAAGTGGTGCCGATGGAAGAACTGGAAAGCGTTCTGGAAAGCGCCAGCAATGGCACCGTTGTGACCAGCCGCTATTTCCTTCAACCGGTGGAGGAACTGGCCAAGCGACATGGGGTGCGTGCCGTGGCCGTGGACCTCAATGACTTCCGAGAGGAGCTGGCCATGCTCAAGGAGCTGCGACAGGGAAGCTGCGTGGGGCTCGTGAGCATCAGCCCCGGCATCCTGCGGGCTGCGGAAGTGATCCTGCACAGCATGCGCGGCAACGAGCTGCTGCTGATGACGGCCACTCCTGATGTGGGCAGCCGGCTGCTGGCCCTGCTCCGAGCCTCCAGCCATGTGCTCTGCGATCGCCCCAGCATGCCTCTGGTTGAGCAGAGCCTGCGCCAGAACCGATCCCAGCTGATGCGCATGCCTCAGTTGCATTGCGCAGAGAGCTATCTCAGTGGAGACACGATCGAACTGCTGCGCAAGGAAATCGGCCTGCAACTCAGCTAGCCAGCGCAACCGGTGCCGGCGACAGGTGATGATGCCTGAACCAGGCAAGCGTGCGGTCCGGACCGAGTCATGTTCAAGTCGATCCGAGCCGACCTGGCCCTCATCCGTGAACGCGATCCTGCAGCCCGCGGCGCCCTCGAGATCCTGCTTTGCTATCCAGGGTTTCAGGCCCTGACCCTGCATCGCCTCAGCCACCGCATGTGGCACTCACGCTTGCCGCTCAAGCTTGCGTCCAGATTGCTCAGCCAACTGGGCAGAGGCCTGACAGGAATCGAGATCCATCCAGGAGCCCAGATCGGCAGCGGAGTGTTCATCGACCACGGGATGGGGGTGGTGATCGGTGAAACGGCGGAAGTGGGAAATCGCTGCCTGCTCTACCAAGGAGTCACCCTTGGAGGCACCGGAAAAGCAAGCGGCAAACGTCATCCCACGCTGTGCAGCAATGTGGTGATTGGCGCGGGCGCCAAAGTGCTTGGCGCCATCACGGTGGGCAGCAATACAAGGGTCGGAGCTGGCTCTGTGGTGGTGCGTGATGTGGAAGCGAACTGCACGGTGGTCGGCATCCCCGGACGCGTGATTCATCAAAGCGGCGTGCGCATCAATCCCCTGGCCCACTCAGCACTGCCAGACGCCGAGGCCAACGTGATCCGCAATCTGATGGAACGGATCGATCAACTGGAAAACCAGGTGAGCACGCTCCAGGCATGCCTGAAAGCACTCTCAACGGGTCGGCCGATCAGTGAGGTGCAACCTGGAGAATCCCAGAATCTCAAGGACCGAGAGATCCTTGAATTTCTTGGTGATCGTGAGGACACATGAGCCAAGCAGAACACATCCGGCCCAAGTCACGGCATCCACGCGGCCTGAGTTTTGCCAGGAGTCTTCTGCATCATCGAGAGTTATGGCTGCGCTTGAGTGAGCGCGAAATCGCTGGCCGTTATCGCGGTTCAATTCTCGGTTGGGGCTGGAGTCTGCTGACTCCATTGATGATGTTGGCGGTGTACACCTTTGTGTTCTCCACAGTGTTCAAAGCACGCTGGGGCGATCTAGAACAAGCAGGATCATTCGGGTTTGCCATCAATCTGTTTGCCGGCCTGATCACATTCAGCCTCTTTGCCGAATGCGCCACACAGGCACCAACACTGATTCTCAAGAATGTGAATTACGTCACCAAGGTGATTTTTCCCTTGGAATCACTGGGTGCCGTATCCGTGGCCGCCGCTCTCTTTCACGCGTTCACCAGCACCCTCGTGCTGATTGTTTTCGAGCTCATCGCCATTCAACAGGTGCCACTCACCATTGTGCTGCTTCCGATTGTCTGGTTGCCCTTTGTGCTTGGTTGTCTGTCGATGAGCTGGTTGTTATCAGCATTAGGAGTTTTTCTGCGCGATCTGGAGCAACTGATGGGTGTCGCCGTCAGCATGCTGATGTTTCTCAGCGCTGTGTTTTATCCGCTGTCGGCCCTGCCTCCCAGATTGCAAGCCTTGATGGGACTGAACCCACTCGTTGTGGTGATCGAACAGAGCAGGCGTGTTTTGGTGCAGGGAGACATGCCGAGTCTGAGCTATGTCGTGTTTGGCTCAGTGCTGATGCTGGGGGTCTGTGAATTCAGCTACAGATTCTTCTGCAAAGCTCGCCGGGGGTTTGCCGATGTGCTCTGATCTGGCCCTTGAAGTGGAAGAGCTCGGTAAGCTTTATCCCATCTACGAGCATCCTCGCGACAGGCTGCTGCAAGCCCTTTGGGGAAAGCGAAAACAGCTGTATCGTCCATTCTGGGCCTTAGAAAAAGTGAGTTTTCAGCTCAAACGCGGGAAAACTCTCGGTGTTGTTGGCCGCAATGGCTCTGGCAAAAGCACACTGCTCCAGTTGATCTGTGGCACGCTCACGCCAACAACGGGCAGGGTCTGGGTTGAAGGCCGCATCGGAGCTCTGCTTGAGCTGGGTAGTGGCTTCAATCCAGAATTCACGGGCCTGGAGAATGTTTACCTCAACGGCACCCTGTTAGGGCTCACAAAAAGCGAGATCAATGCACGGCTGGACACGATTCTTGAGTTTGCGGGGATCGGTGATTTCATCCATCAACCTGTGAAGACCTATTCCAGTGGCATGGCTGTGCGCCTGGCTTTTTCCGTACAAGCGCATGTTCAGCCTGATCTTCTGGTGGTGGATGAAGCCCTGGCGGTCGGCGATGAGATGTTCCAGAAGAAGTGCTACACCCACCTGGAGCAACTCAAGGACAACGGCACATCGATCCTGCTCGTCACCCACAGCTGTCCGCAGATCCTTCAACACTGTGATCAGGCACTGCTTCTCAGCGGCGGAGAACTCAAGCTGATGGGGTCGCCCAAACTGATCACTAGCACCTACCAACGACTCAACAACGCGCCAGCTGCTGAGTGGAGCTCCCTACTGGCCCAGGCCGCCGATCGACTTGATGAAGGCTATAACCCTGGGCCTGAGACAGGATCGCCTGATCTCAGCAACGCGGAGCATGACGCCAACCTGGTGCCCAGCTCGAGCGTGAGCTACGACGCCCGCGGCATTTGCATCGAAGCGGTGGAAGTGCTCAATCAAGACGGGAAAGCGGCCAATTTGATCCCCGTTGGAGAAAACTTCAGCCTGCGCTTCTCCTACCGAGCCGACGAACCGCAAAGCGATCTGAGTCTTGCCTGCAACATCGCCAACCAGACCGGCCTGCGCATCACCGGTCAGCAGCACCAGGGGCCTATCTGCGCCGCCGGTGACACCTTCAGCTTGACGTTTCACTTCAACGGCGGCCTGCTGCCGGGTTTGTATTTCATCGGAGGCGGGATCTGGCCCAGCAATCGCCCCGGCGACTTCCTGCATCGCGTCGTCGATGCCTGTGCATTAAGGATCACCACTGATACAGCGGTAAAAGGCTTTGGCCTTTGCGATCTCAGCTCCGGATCTCCAACATTGCAGCAGGTATCGCTCTAATGCTCAGCTCGCTTGCCTGCGGAGATCTCGAACTGAACATCATGCATCCCAATGGGATGCCCACCCTCGTGCCATCACCAGGGCTCGAGCAGCGCTTGGATTGGAGACTGCACAAGCAATCGGAACCAACGCGCAAGGGGAGAAACAGTGAGCCTGAAACAGACAAAAGCCCCCTGCCACCTTTGGCCGTGCACTTGCATGTGCACTACCTCGAAACCCTGCCAACGCTGCTTGACGCCCTGAGCGCTTGCCAGTCGGGGCTTGAAGATCTGCGGCTCTGGATCAGCACGGACACTTCAGCCAAAGCTGACTCCATCACCAAAACGCTTCTGCAAAGCCCTATCGCTGAACAAGCCAGATCCACTGAGGTGAGGGTTTGTCCCAATCGCGGCCGCAACCTTGGGCCACTGTTACAACATCTCTGGCCCGAGCTTCAGCAGGAAGCACTGGTGCTGCATCTGCACGGGAAACGCTCGCTTGAAACCGACATCGGAGAAGCCTGGCTTGCGCAACTGCTGAAGCGACTGCTCCCTGACGGAAAGACTATTCAGGCCCTGCGACAACGCTTCCACAAGGATCCGCAGCTTGGGCTCGTCATGCCGCAACCGCCTGAGCTGATCCGCCCTTACCTGAACTGGGGGAACAATTTCGAATTGGCACATCAACTGCTGAAGCCGCTCGATCGACGCCTTCACCGCGATGCTGTGTTGATGTTTCCAGCCGGTGGAATGTTCTGGGCGCGCCCCGCAGCCCTGGCCCCCCTCACTCAGTGCTTTCAGTCACTTCAAGAACTCCCTCCGGAACCACTGCCGATCGACGGCAGCAGCTTGCACGCCATGGAACGGGTGGTGGCCCATGCCTGCGAAGCCTCTGGCCATCTCTGGCAACTGTTCTGCGAGAACCCAAGCGCTCCTTCAACAACAGGCCCCACAACCATCAGCGTGCTGAAGCCCCAGACCGAAACATTTGAACAAGCAACGGCTCTGCTTGCGGCACACCTGCGTCAGCAAGACGAACAACTGCAATGCGCCCAGCTGAATCTCGATCGCTGCACCCAACAACTGGAATCTGCGGAGGCGACCATTCAGCAGCTGATCACAACCACTGAAGAGCTGAACAAGCTGAACAACACGATGGCCAGCTCCCGAACATGGAAACTGCGGCGGCTGTTGAAGCGGCTGGTGCGAGCTAAGACATGAACATCGACGAAATCATGACGCGACACGACGCATGTTGATCATCATCTCGAGCACATGTGTTAGCCCACATGGCGAAATTGAATTAGGGGGTCTGGGGTCATCGGCGCTCAGATCGACTTATACGCCGATGAGGCCAAAGCGTTGCTGTTCGATCTGACCCTACTTGACGTCAAAGACATTACATAGCTGATTTTTCAACACGGCCCTGAGCTACTGCATCGATAGGCTCCTCTACTCAGATCTAACTTGAAATCCTCAAGCAAAGCATTAGATACCAATGCCAACGAAGCTGCTTTTCAGCTGGTCGCCTACTGACACTGGCACCATACTTACAGAATAATCCAAGTAGAACCTGGTAAAGGCTGACGACCGACTCGGCCGCCCGACCCACGCTCAAAACCAAACGTCTACCAAAGCCCTGGGCCCATCCAGCTGGGCAAACTGACCTCAAAGCAGTCGCTGTTGGGCAACTTTGAAGACAAGGTCAATTCCTTTGCTGCATCCGAACAAGTTTGCAACTGCTGACATACATACGGCCCGATGCGTGTTAAATTGAATGCTCACATCCCTTCCGGCACAGGCATCCTGAAAGCACGTGACACTGCCTGGACTGGCCTCATCCTACTCAACCTGCAGCCCATCCGGATATTATTTACGTGATGGAGTTGACAGTTCTCGACGAGTTCTTAGACTTCTGACGACTCTTCTCTTTTCTTGAGGAACCTTGGCTTCTTTCAAAACTCTTAAGGGCCCCGGCGGCTCAGATCGCATCGGTGCAACCTATGTGGGATCCGACTCAGTCGATAACATCGTTTTCGAGGGAAATGCTTCAGACTTTTTCCTAGGTGCTGAGCCTAACAACGATTTCATCGCGTTTAACAACGTAAATGCGCTGTCAACTGGCACATTTACATAATGGCACCATCAGAGGTGGTGCAGGAAATGACACCATTGCTCAACTGAATGCTGGTGCTGATCACGTTGGCGCTTTTTACAACGGCAACAAGGGCAACGACTTCATTGGAAGCAGGGTTGCAGGCGTAAATGCCAACAATTCCACAATTCAGGGTGGCCAGGGAGACGACACAGTCAATACCGGCAACGGAACAGGAACTGTGTTTAATGGCAACAAAGGAACTGACACCGTCACCATCGCTGGAGTCGTTACCGCTTCTACAATTGGTGGTGGTCAGGGTAACGATACTCTTGGCTTTACTGCTGTCGGTACCACAGCTCAAACTTCATGGCTCTTGGGCCTTGGCGATGACACCTTGACAGAAGGTGTAGCAAATGGTTTTCTTAACGGAAATACCATTGACGGTGGTGATGGCGCTGACACCCTCGCCATGAACGTAGCAACCACTGCTTCGGTCACCGTTACAGGTGGAAAGGGTAACGACAACCTCACTACAGGCTCAGGTGAAGACGTCGTTAATGGTGGTGTAGGCAACGATACCATCACTGGCGGTTTTGACAATGATCAACTGACAGGCGGCGGTGGCCGAGACATATTCAATTACGCCAATAACAATGAAGTCTTCAACGGCAATTCCAATTCAGCGCAAGCTGTTTATGATGCCTCACTGGCCGCTGGAACAGTTGATGTGTTGACCGACTTTACAAGCGGTACTGACGCAATTCAGACGACCAATGCACAGAGATTCAACGCTGTTAACGAAACTTTCAACCTTGCTGGCGCAGCGAATGGTTATGCCACTTACGCTCTCGCTAATACTGCTGCCACCAACCGCATTCAGGCCCAAGGTAATGATCGGTTCGCTATGACTGCAGTTGGTAGTGCTGGTTCCTGGACCTCTTACCTGTTCGCCGCTGGTAATGATGGTTCGGCCTGGGCAATCCAGATTGGAGAAACTGGTGCCTTTGCAACAGTTGCTCAAGCACAAAGAGCAGTCGTTATTAACGATCTTATCGTTTGATAGCTTCATCTCTATAAAGACTGAGACCCCGCAATTGCGGGGTCTTTTTTATTGGATAGAAAATGATGCTCTATGCAAACAAACAGTCAAACCCTCACTGTACAAATTTGCAAAGATTTATTTGTGTACAAATGAAGCCTCAAGCCGAACAACAATGAAATAAGTGCAGAGTTTTGCAAAGATCTGAGTCAATAGTTCATCAAAAAATATTATTAGCTTTACCAGCCATCAAAAGTTAGCAATCGAAAATTAATTCCAGACTGACCATTACCTAAGATATTACAGAAGAAGAAAGCTCTGTCAATAGTTTACAGGCATAAGTAAATATGACCTCAAAACAACATCGAATAGCAAAATAAAAAATCTTATGTAGCAACGTCTTAGATACGACCAATGAACTACTTTCTTCAACCCAATCAGCCAAGCCAAGCAATAAAACCACTGTCAAAGAATGTCAAAATCCTAGAACCATGAAGAGACTTACCAGAATGGGAGATCCGGTTTATTAAAGCCAATGCAATCGAGGTATTCTGAAACATGAGACAACCATTACAGAATTACGGAAATAAGCAACCAGAATTGCAATGTTTAAGCCGTTTTTTTTACTGTAGGCCTGAGAAATGATAAATTTAAACTTCTTATGCTTTGAGGTCGACAGACAACGAGCAAGACGCAAATGCACCGAGCTTAATCTTAACTTTTATGAATAGAACTATAGTCGCTGGAAAATCTGATTTTCATCCGCAGGTTTGATCAGGCGATGCCACAATTGAGATTCCCAAGGATTTCACAACCCATAAGGTCGTAGACAAAAACCGTCCGCCCTGTTCACGATCTTGATGGCAGCTCCCGCTGGGGCAGCTCATCCAGTAGCGGCAGGAAGGATGGATCGCCGTGCTCAAGTGTGAGAAACTCCCGGCAGGCCCAGCTGGGTTTGAGCACAGGGAAGTGACCCAGCAGTGTGCCGGTAGCCGCTGTCTCCAGTGGGCCCACAAAATCTGGCGGTGGCCAGGCGGCGCTGCGCAGCTGCTCCAGCTGAGGGGCGCTCACGCAGAAGCTGCCGGAATGGGGATTCGAAGCCTCCACAAAGCTGAGCTCCTGGCCATCCCAGAAGCGACCGCTGGCCACCACCGCTTCATCACTGGCCCACACCGGCTGCATCTCTCCCTCTTTCTTGATTGGCCCATCCACATACAGATGCTGGGGTGCATTGGCCTGAGAGGGCTCGCGGCGATGGGGCATCAGCACGCCACGGTGCTCCGTGCGCTTGTGGAACCAGGCCAGCTTGTCGGCATACTGCCGATCCTCAATCACCAGATCATCTTCCAGATACAGCGAAAGATCCGCAGGGGCTGGCATGTCGAGCAACTGGCGCACCGCCGCCAGGGGCAGCTGGCGCGGATCCTCCAGCTCCAGATGGTGCAGCTGCAGCCGGGGCGCATACAGCTCCACCACCTCCTGCAGCCAGTGTTCCCCGCATACGAACAAATGCAGTTCCACCTGCAGCTCCGCCAGACCGGCCAGGCTCGAGACCGGCGTGAGCTCCATCTGCTCTTCGGCGATGTTGAGAATCCAGTCACGCGGAGCGCGGTTCAGCGCCAGAACACTTCCCAGACAGCGTGCCAGCGCCAGGCAGCGCGGAAGGCGATTGCCGCTGCGCCCGGAGCCGTAGCCGTCGCTGCCCTCGCTGACCTCCTCCCGGAAGAAATGGGGAATCACCACCCGCAGGCGCAGAGCTGACACGATCAAGCCTTAAAGCTGCGGCACCATAATGAGCCACGCCAGAAGCGCTTGCCATGAAGCTGCTGTTCGTGCACCAGGGCTTCCCAGGCCAATACATCCATATCCTGCGGGCACTGGAGGCCCTGGGGGGCCATCAGCTTGTGGGGCTGGGGATCGAAAAGAGCGACGAGGTGCTGCCCAGCGGCATGCATTACTTCCGCTACCGCCTGGCGCGCGGCAATCAGCCCGGTATCCATCCATGGGTGCAAGACACCGAAAGCAAGGTGCTGCGCGCCGAAGCCTGCGCTCGCGCAGCCAACCAGCTCAAACAGAAAGGCTTCACGCCGGATCTGATCTGCGGCCACCCCGGCTGGGGTGAACTGCTCTTCCTGCGCGATGTCTGGCCCCAGGTGCCGCTGCTCACCTACCAGGAATTCTTTTACAACCCGCGCGGCTTCGATTACGACTTCGATCCTGAACTGCAGGGCGAGCGGGACTGGGCCGGCTGCGCGCGGCTGCGGATGAAAACCACCAATCAGCTAGTCAATCTGGCAGCCAGCAGCTGGTGTGTGACGCCAACCCAGTTTCAGCGCAGCAGTTATCCGGCCGCCTGGCACGATCGCATCAGCGTGATTCACGACGGGATCGATACCGACAAGGCCTGTCCCAGCAAGGATCCCAAGGCTGTGACCCTCGCCGACGGCACCGTGCTCAGCCCGGGCCAGAAGATCGTGACCTTCGTGAATCGCAGGTTGGAGCCCTATCGCGGCTGCCACACGATGATCCGAGCGATTCCGCATCTGCAGCAGCTCAATCCGGACGCAGAGCTGCTGATCGTGGGTGAAACCAGTGGTGTGAGCTACGGCGCCGATTGCCCCGATGGCGAATGGAAGGATAAGTTCCTGGCGGAAATCGAAGGCCAATACGACCCGAGCCGCGTGCATTTCGCCGGCAAGGTGCCTTACGAGCAGTTCATCCCGATCCTGCAGCTCTCCCAGGCGCACGTGTATCTCACCTATCCCTTTGTGCTGAGTTGGAGCCTGCTGGAAGCGATGAGCTGCGGCTGCGCCGTGGTGGGCTCGGCTACGGCGCCGGTGCAGGAGGTGATCCGGGATCGCCACAACGGCTTGCTGGTCGATTTTTTTGCACCAAAACAGCTGGCGGAAGCGATTGCCGAACTGCTGAGCGAGCGCAAACTGGCCCAGGAGCTGGGCGAGGCGGCACGGGCCACCATGCTGCAGCACTACCGGCTGGCCAACTGCGTGCAGCGCCAGCTGGCGTTGATGGAACTGGTGGCCAGCGGTTCGATTGGCGCCTTGAACTGAACTGGTTGTTCTGGACAGACCCCATCCATTGCAGGTGTGAGCGTTTCAGGCCACATTGCCCTCTCGAAAGCAGAAATGCCCAATGTCAGATAAGGATCGATGAATGGCTGCGGCTGAGGGCTTTCAACCATCCGGGTGGCGGTAGACCACCATCACCTGGTCGCGCGGGTGGCCCCAGCCACCGATGTAGTCCATCCGATAGCCCTGATCCGAGCCAAACGTCTGCATCTGCTCGCGCGTATAGGCAAAATAGCCGTGGTCGTGGGGATCACTTGGATTATCCCGCTGTTGCTCAACCTCGAAGAATGTGGCAAAAAAACGACCATCCGGCTTCAGCCACGGCCGCAGCTTCTCGAGACAACAGCCGATCAGCGGCGGCGGCAGATGGGTAAACAAGGATTGGGCGATCGCTGCATCAACCGGCGTTGCAAACTGCTCAAAGGCAAAATCAGCGGAACACAGCAACCTTGGGCGCTGGCTCGCCAGCAGCGTCTCCCCCAGCTCTTGGTGAATGCCGGCATCGAGCAGCTGCTGCTCCTTGTCCATCCCCAGGTAATGGCCCGGTTGCAGATAGGGGATCACCTTGACACCCAATCTCAGGGATCCACAAGCAATATCGAGCAGCACCTGCTCCGGCCGCAAGCCCTGCTGCTTGAGAAAGCTGAACTGGAGATCACCAATCTCATCCCACTTTCCACCCACATAATCTCGATGGCCGATCTGGGTAATGCCTTCAGGACCCTGGGCCTTGTCCGAGGAAGTCGCGTCAGCCATCCGGTTGCCTCGACGCCACCACCAACCCATTGATCACTGATCTGACGAAAGGGACCTTAACAGCTCACCATTGCAACCCATATCGCCGCTCCATTGCCTCATATGTGGGAGCCAGCTGCCAGCGCAGCCTCTGCACCAGAGCTGGATCAAGATGCTCAGCTTCGCCGGCACCAGCGTTGAGCCGCCCTACCTCATGGGGTAGAGGCCAATCTTCAAGCTGCAAATACGCCAGCACTCGTTGCCACAGGCCCTCAGGGTTCCCAAACAGATCCTCACTACGCAGCAGCAGCAGTTGATCCCGTGGGAACAACTGCTCGTAGCGCATGAGCTGTTGCTCATAGCGGCTACGACTCAGATAGCTGTGCACCTGATGGGACAAGTGGCGACCATCGTTGGCCGCCAGAACAGCCTCAGCCCCCTCCAACCTGCCAAGCTCAGCCTCCAGGGCTTGCTCGACATGCAACGGCTCAAGCCCCAGCCGGCGAGAGTGGAACAACCCCGAAAGACAACGCTGCACCGGATCCCTGAGCAGCACGATCAGGCGCGCTGCCGGCAGCATTCGCCGGATGCGGGCTGGAGCCTCGGGGTGAAACAGGTAGTAAGGAGTGATCTCGCCGCAGCGCTGCTCTGGCTGCGCCGCCACAAACTGCTGGCGATACCACCCCTCTCCCTCGCCGTAGTGAAGGCTAAAAAAATGCAGTTCCTTGACGGGCGGCAGAAAGACTCCAGGATGCTCTTTCAACATGGCCTGCAGGGTGGTGGTGCCCCCCTTCTGCACGCCCACTCCTAGAAAGTCCGGCAGCCTGCCATCCATACACTGCTCCTGGTGGAGGGCTCATCGCGTCATGATCATCGCTGATTCCTTCCTCTGGCTTCATCTCCCGAAAACCGGGGGAACCTCCATGAACCGCCTTTTTCATGAAAGGCAACTCAGCGGGGTTGACGTGGACGATGATTCGACGCCCCTCAAGCATGACTCCGTGGCCCTGCGAGAGAGTCGAGGAGCATGGCGTGCCAACGCACGCCAACGGTTCATCACCAGCCGCCGACTGGAAGATTGGTTGATCAGCGACTGGGAACACAAACGCCGGCACATGAACTTGCCGGATCTGGATTTCGAACCCGTGCGCAGTGGTCTGTCTTATTCCTTACGACTGGGCGGAACCTGGGTGGCTGCCGACTGGTGGCTCCAATACTTTGAAATCGATCAGCAGGTCACCGCGTTGCGTCTCGAGACACTGCAGGACGATCTCAACCGCCTGCTGCTGCCTCTGCTGCCAGAAGGCACAGCACCCTTTCAAGCTCCACCGCGGGACAATGCACGGCCAACAAAGCCAGCCGAACACCCCGGCTTCAGCTCAGCCGAGCGACAGCGCATCGCGACTGTGAACCCACGTTGGAACGCCTGGCAGAAGCGGGTCTATGGAGCAGGAATCGCAGCATGAATCGTGCGCCATTGATCCTGGTGGTGGGCATGCACCGCAGTGGCACGTCCCTACTGGGATCGATTCTCGAGGCCCTCGGCGTCGCCTTGCCCGGGCCTCTGATCCCCGCTGATACTCACAATCCCGCTGGCTACTTCGAGCGATCAGACATCAGGGCCCTGCAGGAAGAGCTGCTGATTGATCTCCAGCGCTGGTGGCCCAGCGAACAGGGCACCCTGGCGCTTCCGCAGGATTGGTTAACAACGCCGCGCGCCCAGCGCGCCGCCATCTGCCTCAAACGACTGCTGACGGTCGATCTGCAACAACAACGAGGGCCTTGGGCCATCAAGGATCCGCGCAGTTCGCTTCTCTTGCCGCTCTGGCGACTTGTGGCAGCTGAGCTGAATCTGCCCTTACGCTTGCTGCTCGCCTTTCGGCACCCAGCAGAGGTGGTTACGTCGCTCGTCAACCGCGATGCAGCAGCCACCGAGATGACCAGCGCGCGAGCGCAGGCTCTGTGGATTCGCCATCAGCAGCAACTGCTGGTCGACGCGGGTGATCTGCCTCTGCATGTGGTGAGTTACAGCAGGTGGTTTGACGAGCCCAAAACTCAGATCCAGGCCTTGCAAACGTTCTGCCGGCCAGACAACAACGATCCAACGGCCGTGCAAACGGCATTGGGCTGCATCTGCTCTGACTATCGCCGCAGCCAGACCCACGGCCAAGCCCCCCGCCTGAAGCGCCAGGTCAGGCGTTGGCATCGACAACTGGAGCAAGCCGCAGCCGGGTCGGTGGGAGCACTGCGGCATTGGGCCAGACGACAGCCGGGGCCATCGGCGCATCTCAACCCCCGGAACCTGTCAACGCCCAATCAGCACCCCTGGAGCCGAGCACTCAAGGCTCTGGGCAGTGATCAAAGCGAACTCCAGGCTGCTGGGATCCAAGCCTGGACACAAAGCGGCATTGCTCCCATCAGCCTTGCTCAACTGAGATGTCTCAACCATCCAGGCTTCCCCGGCGATGACCCCAGTGCCGACCAGGGAGGGCCTCTCCCTCAGAGACTGAAGCTTGGCTTGATTGGGGGCTCCCTGGAGGACTGGACAACACACCTGTGGATCCACCACCTGCCACTCAGCCCGGGGAGCAATCCTGAGATCTGCTCTGCTGAAGCCACAAGCGACGCGGCGTTGCATCTGCAACGACTCGAGGTCACAGCGCAGGATCCAAAACTGCTGTTGCATCTCACCCAGGTGGAGAGGGTGTTCGATCCCGACCCCGATCAGGTGAAGCTGTTACGGCTTCTCGGCGTGAATGCTGAACAGCTCAGTATTCACCACACCCTCCACAACGCAGCGAAGGAGGGCTGGCTAAACAGCAACAACGTTGACGCCTCCACCCAGTTAGGCCTGCCTTGCCCAGAAGCACTGGTGATGCTTGGCGGGGAGTGGCTCTGTCTGGGCAGCAGCGAAACGGATGACAGCTGGCAAAGGCTCCCTGCTGCTCTATTGCATCTGCCTGTCTTTCCCCCCGCACCGGCCCTCTCTCGAGCGCAAGCCAGGCTGCTTGCGGCATGGATTCAAGCTTGCTGCAGCGCCGGCCTCAATCTGGTGCGCATCGATCCCCAATCATCAGAGCCATTGCTCTGGCAGAGCCTGGGTGTTCTCTGTTTTCAAAATCCAATCAACCCCGAGGAACTGCTCGAGGAATTGGCTTGGCACAAAGCAGGCAAACCTGCTCCGGGCACAATTCACACACCGTCACCAACCGCGCAGGTGCTCTGGCAGCACGCCAGTGACCTGCCGCCCGAAGTCTCGATCTGCATCAGCTCCTACAACTACGCCAAACGAATCTCTGCCGCCCTGGAGAGCTGTCTTGCTCAATCATTGCCTGCCGTGGAGTTGTTGATTGTCGATGACGCCTCCACCGATGACAGCCTCACACGATGCCATGAATGGCTTGACGCACACGGGCATCGATTCTGCAGCGGGAAACTACTGAAACACCACAAGAATTCAGGCCTGGCTGCTGCACGCAACACCGCATTTGCCGCCGCCTCGGCGCCCTGGTGCTTGGTGCTGGATGCTGACAACCAGATCGATGCCAGGGCTTGCGAGCTTTGCCTTGGACTGGCCAAAGCAAGCCCTGACAAAACCGCTGTTGTGCATCCGCTCATCCGGATCTGCAATGACGACGGGCAGCCGTTGGGATTGGTGGGAGGCGGTCATCCCTGGCAGCGCGAGCAACTGCGAGCCGGCAACGTGATTGATGCAATGGCTCTGGTGCGACGCAGCGCCTGGGAAGCCGTTGGTGGTTACAGCCACATCCCCGGAGGCTGGGAGGATTTCGATTTCTGGTGCAAGCTGATCGAGGCCGGTTGGCATGGGGTGCTGTACCCGCGACCCCTCGGCACCTACACCCAGCACGGCGCGTCGATGCTGCAGAGCCAGACCAATCAACGCCAACGACAACTCAGCCGACTGCTGCAGCATCGCCATCCATGGCTGCAACTCGCTTTTGCCGCTGAGAACCGCTGATGACGCGCTTCAAGACCGTTCGAGTATTAATCAACTCACCGCTTGGTCGCCAGATCAAGCCGCTGGCGCGCTGGAGCTACGCCCGCTTGCTCACCAGTCTTGGCATGGATGTGCAGAAGGGCAGACAAGCCTTCAATCGCAGTCGGCCGACCGCGATGGTCGTGAGCCACGAGGCCTCAGCCACGGGGGCTCCGATCCTGGCTCTCAACCTGGTGCAGCAACTCAGCCAGACCCACAACGTGGTCGTGTTGCTGCTGAAAGGCGGGCCGCTGCTCCACCAGTTCCAGGCCAACAGCACTGCGGTGATCAAGGCTAAACGGATGTTTGTGAACCGCAAACTTGTCAGACGTGCCATGAAGGCAGCCTGTCCGCAGGGAAATCCTGAATTTGCACTGGTGAATTCGGTGGTCTCGGCCCCCCTGCTGGAGCCCTTGCGCGGAGAGGGGATTGCCTGCCTCTGCCTGGTGCATGAATTCGTGACCTACGTCAAACCACTGGAAGTCTTTGCAGAAGTGGGACTGTGGTCCTCGCGCGTGGTGTGTTCAACCCCACTCACCTGGAGCGATGTGCTCCGCCGTTGCAACCATCTCGCTGATGTGCGTCTGGCGGTGCTCCCGCAGGGCCGCTGCCAACTTCCTGCAGCCAGCCAAACCACCAGCGAGAATGATCTCAAACGGCCATCAAAGGTTGAAGCCAGTGATTTTCTGAACCAACTGCCGCAGGAAACACTGCTGGTACTGGGGGCCGGAGCCGTGCAACCCCGCAAAGGAGTCGATCTGTTCGTGGCGATGGCCGCTCAGATCGTCCAACAAGCTCCTGAACTCAACATGCGATTTGCATGGATCGGCAGCGGTTATGAGCCTGATCACGACTTCAGTGTGTCTGTCTGGCTGGAGGATCAGATCAGCCGCAGCGGCCTCAGTAACCACCTGGTGATGCTGGAGGAATCACCGGCTTATCAGGACCTGATCAATCGCAGCAACCTCTTTGTCGTGAGTTCACGTCTCGATCCACTGCCAAATGTGGCGATCGACGCGATGCTGGCCGCAACTCCTGTGCTCTGCTTTCAAGAAGCCTGCGGCATCGCCAACCTGCTGGAACAGCAACCACTCCTTCACTCAGCCGGCGTGGCTCCTTACTTCGACTACACCGTCATGGCTCGCAAAGCGGTGGCACTTCTGCGCTCTCCTGAGCGGATGAAGCAGCTAGGTGCTCTCACCCGCGAACACGCCAGCCGCTGGTTCCACATGCCTTCCTACATCAAGGAGCTGATCAAGCTGGCTGGCATCAGCCGTACTGAAGTCCGGCAGGAGGAATCCGACCTGAAGCTGCTGCTTGAACAGAAGCTGGTGAACGCCAACTTTGCCTACCCGGATCAACGCCTCACGGATTTAGCCCTGAACCAGCGTTACCTGCTCAGCTGGGGCAGCAACATCCGCGCACGCAAACCCTTTCCAGGCTTCCATCCAGGAATTTACAGAGAACATCAGCTTGCAAACGATGCACGCCGTGATCCGCTGGCTCACTGGCAGCAACAGGGACAACCCAAAGGACCCTGGCTGGTGTCACTGATTCAACCGCACGATGCGATTACACGCCTGCCTGATTCCAGCGAGGTCGCCCTGCACATTCACGTGTTCTATCCAGAGTTGTTGGCCCCCATCCTGGAGCGCCTTGGTCAGAGCACAGTGAAGCCAGATCTGTTTCTGAGTTTCAGCGATCCGCAGCTCGAATCAAAGATCCGCCAAATCCTGCACAACAATCAGCAGGAAGCCAGCCTTCACCCCGTACCGAACCGAGGTCGCGATATCGGCCCCCTGCTGAGCGAACTTGGCCAACAGCTCGATCGCAATTACACCATCCACGGGCATCTGCACACCAAAAAAAGTGTGTTGATCAATAGCGGCACAGCCGAACGCTGGCGTGATTTTATTCTCGCCAATCTGCTCGGTGATGCCGAGCAACCCATGGCCGATATCATCCTTGCCGCCATCAACAGCGATGCCGATCTTGGCCTGGTTTTTCCCGATGATCCCGGCTGCCTGGGCTGGACTGAAAACCGCGTCCATGCTGAACGACTGGCTGAGCGTCTTGGGATTCAACAACTGCCGCAAGCGATCAACTTTCCAGTGGGCACGATGTTCTGGGCACGTCAGGGAGCCCTGAGCAACCTCTACAACCTTGGACTGAACTGGAACGACTACCCCGAAGAACCCCTGGGCTATGACGGCACCATGCTGCATGCCATCGAGCGGCTGCTCCCTCAGATCTGCATGGCCAACGGCAAGCGCTATGCCATGACACATGTGCCTGGGCTTAGTCGATAAGACTGTTGCAAAGACGCTGAAGCCCCTCAGCGACAGTCACCCTGGGCGTCCAACCCAAAGCCTGCTTTGCTCGTGCAATGCAGAGAACGTTGGTGGGAACATCACATCCCCTTGAAGGCAGATACTCAACATTCAGGGATCGCTGCAGCTGGGTCTCCAACAGACCTACAAGCTGGTTAAGGCTCAGACCCTGACCGGAGCCAATGTTGAACAGATACTCATCCGATTGAAAGCGAGCCGCCATCAGCAGAGCTTCGACCACATCAGACACATCCAGGAAATCGCGCACCGTTGTTCCATCACCCCAGATCTGCAGGGGGTCGCCTCTCAACGCTCGTCCAAGGAACACGGGGACCACACCCTGTGTTGCATCCAAGCGCTGACGCGGGCCAAAAGGGTTCGCCACCCTCAACACCACCGCCTCGAGGCCGTGCAACTGGCGATAAAGAGCCACATATTTCTCGATTGCAAGCTTGGTGATGCCGTAGGAGCAGATGGGATCTGTGGGGTGGGTTTCCGGAATCGGCACCTCTCGAGGCACTCCATACACAGTTCCGCCCGACGACACCATCACCAAGCGCTTCACATCGGTGAGACGCGCTGCTTCAAGCAAATTCAATGATCCGAGCAGATTGACCTGCACATCCGCCTGTGGATCGTGATTGGAGGTCTGGGGAAGACTCCCGCAAGCCAGATGAAACACAACCTGCGCACCCTCCAGCGTTTGCTGCAGAGCCAGACCATCTGCCAATGGCACGGAAGACAGCGTCAGATCGGGATGGACCTGCGCCTCCGCACTGATCAGACCTGGAAGCTGTCGCCCCAAGGCCTTGACCCTGTACCCCGCACAAAGCAGACCATCCACCAGATGGGAACCAATGAAGCCACTGGCACCGGTAACAACGGCCTGCATGCCTTAACGCCTGATCACGCGAGCGTAGATCTGTTCGAGCTGATCGCCGTAATCAGCAATCGTTCGTGGAACACCTCCACGATTCACAAAGGCCGCCAGAACCCCCTGATCACGTACACATTGGATGAGATCAGCAGCCAATCTTCGACTGTCGCCCGGCGGAAAGAGCATGGCATTCACGCCGGAAACCACCCGATCTGCCATCCCATCAACATCTGAAAGCAAGAGCGGCAGTCCGCTGGCCTTGGCTTGCTCAACAATCAAGGGCGAATTCTCTCGCCAAAGCGAAGGTACAACGAGAACATCGAGAGACGCCAACACCTCAAACACCTGCTCTGAAGCGAATACGCCTCCAAAGCGAACCTGAGGCAGTGCATCAGCCTGACGCTGCAAGCTTTGCCAGTACTCAGGATCATCGGCAGGGTTGCCATACAACACAGCTTGCAGAGACTGATGCCGGCCCACCAATGCCAGGGCCTCGAGCAACACATGGGCACCCTTGGCCTGATTGAAACTACCGATGAAACCCACACGCAGTGATCGCTGCTCCGGCCCGGCCCAGGGCTTCCGCTGTGGCAGTACATCAAGTCCTTCCAAAGAAATGCCGTAGGGGCACAACGCGAAATGATGGGTCGAGACACCCATCTCTTCAAACGTTCTCCACATCAACTGAGAAGGAACCAGTACCTGCTCAAATTGCTCAAAGGCCTGGGCCATCAACAAAGGACGACGTTTGAGAGCCGAAAAAGGACTCCTCGGGATCAACGACAACAAGGGGTTGAGCCAACGCCAGAGCCAAAGCAGGATGAAGGCCAGTGGAGGACTGAAGCGCCGAGCGAGGTAGTTGTCAGGAAACTGCAGTTGGCCGGAGGGACAGACCATCCAGTAATCAGTCAGGCTTGCAAACACCGGCACGCGGCAACGCCGGGCAGCCTGAACAAGGGTGAGAGTATGCCGACGCAGATGAAACACATGCAACAGCTCGGGCTGCAGATCCCGAAGCAAAGCAATGAAGCCAGCTTCCAGTTCAGGCCTCCAATAACTCTGAGCGACTCCCCCCAAAAAAGGAGAAGCCTCAGGAGGTGGATTCATGCGAACCAACTCAAGCCCTTCCCAGCTCTCACGCCGCCAGGTTGGGCAACCAGGCTTATGAGGACCAGCGGTGAGGATCCAGACGTGATGGCCGCGTCTCTGCAGTTCTTCCGCCGTTCGCCTCGTGAGCGTTTCCGTGCCAGCGCGGAAATCAGGAAAAAACTGATGAACAGCGAGAAGAATTCGCATCAAGACGGCTCATGTCGTGATGGCCTGGAGCACAACAATGCTGCATAAAAACCCGCTGTACGCCACCAGCCATGTTTGCGTAACCCCAGCCTCAATGCAGTCGACAAACGAACGCAAACGGAAGCACTCCACAACCGTTCCAACTGCGCTGCACTCTCTGGCGAATCAAAACGGTTCAGACAAGCCCGCAACTGCAATAAACCTGGACTAATCAATCGCTGAGCAGAACGCCTGAGGTGGAAGACATCAACATCCCGAAATCGTGTGATCAACTGCCGGCGCCATCCTCGTGCACCCACCACATTGGTCTGATGCTGCCGGTAACTGGAACAGGATTCGGGCCAATAGTACAAACCACCCGCCTGGGCGGCCACAAGAGCAAGCCACCAATCATGCAGAACCACTTCTGGTGGGAAGGGTAGAGATCGCTCAACCGCCGATCGATTCAGCAACAACGCACAACCCGTCACCACGTTCTGCAATCCGATCTCAAACAGACCATCACGCCCAGGATGCAAACCCTGACAACGATGAAAGGAAGGGTGAATCTGATGACCCTCAGCATCAATCAAGCACTGATCACAATGCACGAGAAGGGGCCGGTCAGCACCAAGCCGATGCTCCAGAGCATCCATCTGCTGCAGTAAGCGTTCGGCTTTATCAACATCCCAAACATCATCCTGATCAGACAACATCACGTAAGACGCCTCACTCGCATAGAGAAGTCGTTCAAAATTACGGCAACTTCCCAGGCGCCCAGATTCCCTTATTGTTAAAAATTCAAACGGAACATCACTCTTTTCCTGCCAATGATGCAGGAATTCCAATGTCTGATCCGAAGAACAATCATCAGCAACCAACAAACGCTCAGGCAAAATAGTCTGCCTGAGAATGGATGCAATTTGCTGATCAAGGAAGCGCTCACCATTGCAAGTGGCCATGACGACCTCGTAATTTTTCACCAGAACGTCCAACCCCACTTGCAAAAATAACGCCAGGCACTCTGCACATTCACGACCATCAACCTGAGACTTTTATAGTTTCCGCGTCCCCAGGAATGGACAACGTACGCAGATGAAAAATGCTGACAACGACCCCATAAGGACATCTCACGGGTTAAATCCGCATCTTCCAGATAAAGGAAATAGCGCTCATCAAAGCCACCACTCTGCAAAAAAGGCTTGGATTGCATCACCATGCAACACCCACTCAAATAAGGAACATCGAATTGATCGTCATAAGAAGAATCAGCCATCACATACCATCGGTCATATCGTTTCAACCAACCAGGCTTGAACCAATCAGGAATGAATCGCCTGCTCAACAATCCCAATACGGTGGGATTTCTCTTGCAGAGCTTCTGTTCATTGCCTAACGGGTCAAGGATCTGAGGCGCGGCGAGGACCACATCTGGATTTTGATCCATCCAGGACGTCATCGTCGCGAAAGTACCTTTAGTCCACTGAAGATCAGTATTAAGAACGCCTAAATACTTAGGAATGTTTGGCAATGTTTTAACCAAGCGATTAACGGCTCTTCCATAACCTGGGTTATCTGAGTTGCATAGCCAACTATCTGCATTCTCTGCCAGAAGATCGATCGGTTCACCAGGCAGATAATCATTCACAACAACTGCATAACCAATAGTCGCAGGAAGGGATCTCAAGCATGTGTTCAAACAATTCACCTCCTGCTTGGAAGGATGAAACGCCACCAAGAGCAAGATCAAAGATCGCAGTGGCGCTTCAGCCTCGCTCATGAACTCGAAACAGCACTCTGATCAGCTATTCCGATCCGCTCACCGTCATATCCCGATTGTTCACGCACCGCTTGACACCATTCAAGATTCTGTAGGTACCACTCAACCGTGACCTGTAAGCCCTCCTCAAAACTGTGCTGCGGCTTCCAGCCGAGTTCCCTGGATATTTTGCTGGCATCAATGGCATATCTGCGATCATGCCCTGGCCGATCAGACACACATTTGATCAAGCTTGCATAGGGCTCATTCTGTGGCCTGATCCGGTCAAGAATTGAGCAGATCGTTTCAACAACATCGCGATTACTCCGCTCACTCGCAGAGCCATGATCACCGGCACCTCCCACGCAATAATGATCACCGATTCGTCCACGCGTTGCAGCCAATAACAACGCATCAACGTGGTCTTCAACATACAACCAATCACGAACATTCAGACCATCCCCATAAAGAGGAATCGATTCACCTGCAATGGCCTTGAGAATGACAACAGGAATCAGCTTCTCTGGAAATTGCCAAGGACCGTAATTGTTAGAGCAGTTGGTCAGAACGACAGGCAAACCAAAAGTGTGGTGCCATGCATTAACTAGATGGTCGCTAGCAGCCTTACTCGCAGAATACGGACTGCGAGGATCATAAGCAGTGGTTTCAGAAAAGCGACCCTGATCTCCAAGAGAACCAAACACTTCGTCCGTACTGATGTGATGAAAGCGAAAACGAGCACGGCGATGTGGCGCCAGCTGCTCCCAGTGTCGACGCGCAGACTGAAGCAAATTATAGGTCCCAACGATATTGCTTTCAATAAAAAAGCCTGGGCCGTCGATTGAACGATCGACGTGACTTTCTGCAGCAAGATGCATAACAAGATCCGGATCCGCGATTCGGACAGCTTCCTCCGTAGCCTCAGCACTTGCGAGATCCACCCTGAGTAAATGGTGCTTGGGATGCTCACCGATACTTGTGAGGTCACTGGCATAACCAATTTTATCCAGATTGAAGACCTGAGCATCTGAGTGATGCAAAAGCCTGCGCACGACGGAGCTCCCAATAAATCCAGCTCCCCCGGTCACCAACACACGGGAATCAGCTGGCAGGGAAAAAGACATCACAATTCAAATCCTGATGGAAGGATAAACCCCCAAACGCCCCTAGGGGCGGGCTGCTATAGAAGCTTGAACTCTTTTGCAAACGCCAATCAATCGATTTTCCAACAAACAATCAAATAGAACAGACCACTCCCGCTCAGATCAGACAACAAGAACTAACACATTACTCAGCTAAAATGGACAAGATCACCAGCGGTGATCAAAACCTTATGCCATTTGACCATGTTAAAAGCATAACAATACATCGACAGTCAAAATAAGCAGTAGAGCACGACAACTTACACGAATTGATGTCACAATAAACAGGTACATAATATAAGCTAGCTCAAACCAGCTCTCTGCTAGTAGATTAAATCTCAGGGAATTTACAAAAATTTGTAGCATATGTTCAGCTCAAGGACCTAAGAAACCTGCAAATGAACATGGCCCGCGTCCATTTTCCAAAAGCTGCGTTAATTAACGACCACAATCACTCTTTTTCAAAGTTCAGCCAAAGCCCGTAGCTGATCATCAGAAATCCAGCCATGCCTCCAGGCTTCACTCTTAGCTTACGACGACTAGCTTCACCGCAAATTCGCGATCATCGACTGCAAAACAGTCATCTCCGGCAGTTTCAACTGGTCTCAGGCTGCCACTCACTCCAACCACGAGCGGTGCTGATAGTTCACACACCTAAGCTCGCCGATCATTCATACGGGAGATGAATGGGATCTGGCGGAGGGCTGAGCTGTCAATCACCGCACGAATGCACGGCAGGTTTGACTGGTAACGAGGCAAGTGCGGGGGCGGGTCGAGGGAAATTTAGAATGGCTTAGAAAGCAGCTTGCAACGAGAACAGGTGGAAGATCTCATAAATGTCTTAGAGTCAATGAATTGCTACATCAACAAATGGCAGGATTCAAAAAAAGCGAGCCAAATACGAAGAAGAAAAAGATCTCTAAAAATGGTCCTCAACTTCTCGAAGCTGCGATCAAAGCTCATAAAGCAGGGGATATTAAAAATGCAGAAGCACTATATTTAAACGCCATAGACAGTGGCTTCCACCATGAAATAGCCTTCTCCAACCTTGGAGTGATTTACAAAAACACAAACAGAAGCAAGGAAGCGGTTTCAATATACGAGCGTGCGGTAGCCGCCAATCCAAACTATGCAGATTCACATGCAAATCTAGGCAATCTTTTCAAAGATCTTGGGCAGCTCGATCAAGCCCTTGCCTCAACGCTGAAATCCTTAGAGCTGAAGCCTGATAACCCAGATGTCCACATGAACCTGGGCGTCATCCACAAAGATCTCGGGCAGCTCGATCAAGCTCTTGCCTCAACGCTGAAGTCCTTAGCGCTGAAACCTGATAACCCAATGACTTACATGAACCTTGGCGCGATCTACCAAGATCTCGGGCAGCTCGATAATGCGCTTACAACAACCCTCAAGTCCTTACAGCTGAAGCCTGATAGCTCAACGGCCCACATGAACCTGGGTGGGATCTACCAAGATCTTGGGCAGCTCGATCAAGCCCTTGCAGCAACCCTGAAATCCCTAGAGCTCAGAGCTGATAACCACGATGCCCACATGAACCTGGGCGGGATCTATGGCAATCTCGGGCAGCTCGATGAAGCGCTTGCAGCAACACTGAAGTCCCTAGAGCTCAGTCCTGATAACCCCAATGCCCATACGAACCTTGGCGGAATCTACCAAGATCTCGGGCGGTTCGATCAAGCCCTTGCAGCAACACTGAAGTCCCTAGAACTCAAACCTGATAACCCCGATGCCCATACGAACCTGGGAGGGATCTACCTAGGTCTCGGGCAGCTCGATCAAGCCCTTGCAGCAACCATAAAGTCCCTAGAACTCAAACCTGATAATCCCGGCGCTTTGAACAATTTAAAAGGGTTTATAGACCAGCTCACACTCAACTCATCCAATGCGCAGAATCTTATAAAAGCTTACGAATTACTGATTAATTTAGAGAATATCTCCCACTCCAAACTTTCAACAATTTTCATTCAAGTCTTCCTACCAACCATCCAAGAAGCTGCAAAATTTGATCCTATCATCTCAACGGAGAATAATGCTCTCACCAATCTCGCTGCGGATTGGCGGCTGAGAAAGTCCCTTACAATGCTTATTCCGCCTCATCAAGCTATTGAGCACTTTTTGACACGCCTGAGAAAAGAACTAGTAGGACTAGCATCTAATCAGAAGAAGATTCCAGATAACTTAAAAGGACTCACGGAAGCATTAGCCACCCAGTGCTTCCTGAATGAATACGTGTACGAGCAATCACCAGAAGAAGAAGATCTGGTAAATCAACTGATACCTGGCTTAAGCTCAAGCCAGGAGGAGGTGTTCAATCAATTCCTAGCCATTGTCGCCTGCTATGTGCCTATCTATCAGCTAAGATTCGATCAAGGATGGCTAGAAAATTACCCAACTTCTACATATGAAAGCAGAACGCTCATCGAAAGCCAACTGCAGCAACCTCAAGAAGAGAAGAGGATTAAAGCCACAATCAAAGGTGTTTCAGAGATATCCGATACCGTCTCAAGAAAAGTACAAGATATGTATGAAGAGAACCCATATCCTAGGTATCGGTATGCAGACTTTACCGATAAGACATCAGCAAAGTGCATATCTAAAGCAATTGAATACGAATCTACTAAGAAGAATCTTCAATTCTCAGAAGTACTCGCTAGCAATCATTCGCTACCAAGGGTGCTGATTGCAGGCTGCGGTACTGGCAGCCAAGTCATTACTTCTAGTCGCTACAAGAATGCACAGATTACAGCTATTGATCTAAGCAGTAGCAGCCTGACATACGCTATTAGGAAAGCCAAAGATTACGGAATGAAAAACGTTGACTTCAGAAAGATGGATTTATTAGATGTAGCAGCTCTTGACGAAACATTCGACACAATTGAATGCAGTGGTGTCTTACATCACATGGAAGATCCCGCAAAAGGGCTTTCAGCGTTAACAAAAAAACTGAAGCCTGGGGGCTATATCAAGCTTGGGTTGTATAGCGATATCGCCAGGAAAGAGATTGTGATTGCACGAAAACGAATTAAGCAGCTAGGCCTGAAAAGTACAGCAGACAGCATCAGAGAGTTTCGCCAAAAGGTCCTAAAGGGAGAATTCAAAGATCTAGCAAATCTGCCTAACTTTGGGGGTGATTTCTATTCACTCTCGAGGTGCCGGGACCTCTGCTTTCACGTTCAAGAACGTCGCTATACAATAGAAACACTCCGAAGACTTTTAGATTCTCACGGTCTAACTTTCTGTGGTTTTATGATATCAAAAAAAATAAAGAATCTTTACCAAGAGCAATATCCAGAAGATAGTGATATGGTTTCATTCGCTAACTGGGGAAAGTTTGAAGAAACACATCCCTCAACCTTCGTAGGCATGTATCAGTTTTGGGCACAGAAGTCTTACTAAACAAATTGCCAGAGCAACGCCTAAGATGCAATTATTGATCAAATATTATCCACAAAGCATAGCATCAATGCTCATAACTCGAGCTCATCTCGCTTTTACACTACCCTTCTCTGTGAATCAACTGCTCACCAGTAGAAGTCCCGAACTGGCATGACTGTTACGGTTGGAATTCAGTCAGCTTCGGGGAGATGTACTGACGGCGAACGAAACAGTCGATTCGGGCGCGGCAAAATAGCCCAGGAATGCAAGCTATTCAAGTCAACGGCATAAGCGTATCGAAGTGCTCTTCGCTTCACACTCAAATCAATTCCCGGAGCATGGACTGAACATAATCGCTGAGCAGCTGGCTGCAGTAAAGCGAAGAATCGGCCTGGCGCTGTGAAGTCTACATCTTAAACAATGAACAATATTCTGGCGAAACGAATGAATACTGGTGTCGATATTCGACTGCTGACAGATCCAAGCTTCGCAAGCCACTACTTTTCGAAAATACTGGATCTGCTCGAATTGCGACCACCAGACCGCTATTGCAAACTAAAATGATTAATTAACTCCTCATAGCGGCATCACGAACCGTCGGAACTGGCAAGGGGAGCCAAGCTGCATCACAAGTTCGCATTCATTGAGAATAAAACCGTGACCACGACCGGCTTCAACTAGCCACCCGTCGCTTCCTACATCAATGACGAAATCCTTCTTGTGATTCACTCCCACAAGCTTGATGCTCACTTCAGCCAAGAAATGGATCGAATGGGTGCAGTGCTGGACAAGTGATCACAGCAAGGATTCGCAACAAGCTGGAAAGGCCTCGACTCAAATGCAGAGGTTGAGTCAAAAAAATCCTGAGAAAGTCTGAACACAATTTCAAATGCTGAAAAGGTCATGCGGCAAATAATTTTGGCCGCGGACTCCCAGCAACAATTGAAAAATGATTAGGCAATCATAAAAGAGGCTCACAACTTCTCAAAGAATTAAGTAAACACTCATGGGCTGAACTCTCTAGAAGCAGATAAAGTATCAGAGGATTTTAAAAATATTAGCAGCAGATCTTCAGCTCAAGCTACAAGGAGACTTGCCATTGAACATATTCAGCATCCGTTTTCCAGAAGCTGAATTAAATAATGACCATAACCACTCTTTTTTAATGGTTCAGCCAAAGCCTGTAGCTGATCATCAGAAATCCAGCCATGCCTCCAGGCCACCTCTTCAGGGCACCCCACTTTCAAACTCTGTCGATGCTCAAGTGTACGGATGTAGCTGGATGCTTCATGCAAAGAATCACAGGTTCCAGTATCCAACCAAGCCATCCCACGACCCATCAGCTCAACCTTGAGCAAACCATCCTTGAGATAATCACGGTTGAGATCCGTGATCTCCAATTCACCACGGGCAGAAGGTTTGACCTTTTTGGCGCGATCAACAACAGTGCTGTCATAAAAATAGAGACCAGTCACGGCGTAACGCGACTTGGGTCGTGCCGGCTTTTCTTCGATACTGATGACGCGTCCATCATCAGAAAAATCAACGACCCCGTAGCGCTCAGGATCTCGCACTGGATAAGCAAAAACGGTGGCACCCTGATCAGATAAATCATCAGGGACAAGATCCTGGCCGTGGAAAAGGTTATCTCCGAGCACCAATGCTGCTGGATGACCGTCCAAAAAATCAGCACCAATCAAAAAAGCCTGAGCCAAACCGTCAGGGTCCGGCTGGACCGCATAGCTCAAACGCATGCCCCACTGACGTCCATCACCAAGCAAGCGCTGAAATGCCGCTTGATCTGAAGGGGTCGTGATAATCAACACGTCCCTGATCTTTGCCAACATCAGAGTGCTCAGTGGGTAATACACCATGGGCTTGTCGTAAACCGGCAATAACTGCTTGCTGGCGGCCTTCGTGATCGGATGCAGCCTGGTGCCGCTACCGCCCGCAAGAATGATGCCTTTTCGAGACCGAGCCAACTTATGCATCCTTTCTGCATGAATACTGCCACAACGATGGCCAGATGGAAGCCAGAAACAAATCAGTGGATCGACTGGAAAGTGAATGACACTTAATTTTTATGCATCGAAAAAATGAGCAAAAATGATCTCAAAGTATTGGAAGCAAAGTCTAAAGTACATTAAAATCTGATGCATTGGAGCAAATCATTGCTCCACGGCTCATATCAAAAGCCGCCCAAAGGCAACCTGGTGACAACGAATCTGAAATAAGGGTGCATATCAAGCTCTTGCATCATTTAAAACTGAAAGAATGGCAAGACAGCCAAAAACGAAGCCGCACAACACAAATCAACTCATGAGTCGAATATTATCCAATTAATCAGTCAAAAATTAAGTCAAATCTGCTGGACTAATGAAGATATTGGAATCATCGATCCATCAACATTTTGCAAGTTCAAGGAACCAAAATCAGCGGATACTTGCAAATCAGCCCCAACTTGACGAATCTTGAATTCGGATCCTGAAGCAACCAGCACACGATCTCCAGAGAAAAAATCAAAATCTGTCACCACATCGAACCCTTCAGACAGAACAAATGCATCAGCACCAACACCACCTGAAAGCCAATCATTACCTGATCCACCATTCAACCAATCATTGCCCAAGCCACCATGAATCAGATCATCACCCAACTGACCATCAAGGCGATCATCTCCCTGATCACCATTGATCCAGTCATCCCCCTCACCAGCAAATAAAGCATCAACGCCTAAACCACCGCTCACTTCGTCATCTCCGCCCTTGGAGCGGATCATGTCATCACCCAAACCACCAAGAAAGGCTTCTGAATAATCACCACCTTCTCGAACTTCACCCAAGCTTGATAATTGCTGTTGCTCAGGCCCCCAAATGGCTGCCAGTGCATTGAGGTCATTGGCAGTAAAGAAATCGGGCCATCGCCCAAACAATGGAGATCGATAAGCCATCACAGTTTCTTCTGGATAGTTACTACTCCATGGATCTGTAATCCCTTGCGTAACATCACCATCGGAAGAATTGAAGGCATGCTCCAAACCAAGTGCGTGGCCTAGCTCGTGAAGAAACACATAACGACGATATGCTTCATCATCTTGGAGTGGGGGGTAGTTAACGAATAACTCCCAATCTCGACCGGATGAGACCGCCAAACCAAGTGTTGTTTCTTGATCACCTAAATCGATTCCAGCGTCGTAAAAAAGATCAATATCAGCGGCTGCGGCACGATCAACAAAACGAAAATCCAGATCAATGACCGCATCAAGCCTTGCAATCACCGAGCGAACAAATTCCTGATCGACCGAAGGAATGGGCACAGACTGAATCACTTGCCCACCAAGACTTCCGCCTGAGACGCTGACAACACCACCCGCAGAATGCATGTAGAAATCAAGAAAACCGTCGATTGCCACTGCCCAGCGAGTGATCCTGGCACTCAACTCATCGATTAATTGTGCAGGAGCAATCGAAGGCCCACTCCAAAAACTGGGATCAGCTGCTTGAGCGGAAACTGCCTGAGGCCCTAATGACTGATTAGGGTGGAAATAACTTGACACGAAGATTTATATATAAAATCCTGATAAATTGAACCTAACCAAACGATTTGAGCAGGATGTGACTCAAATATGATTGGAAAATGAGAATCCTCTGAGCGATCAGCGACCTCCTGCTTTAAGCACCGTCTTGATCGTGCGGAACAGGATCACAAGATCCAGCCAGGTGCTGAAATTCAAAAGGTAATAAAGGTCATAGGACAATTTGAGATCAGAGTCTTCGACACTGCTGGCATAGGGAGCACAGACCTGAGCCCAACCACTCAACCCCGGTCGCATCCAGTGGCGCTTTCGGTAATGCGGGATTTGTCGTTCGAGCTCCTGCTCCATTTCTGGTCGCTCAGGTCTCGGACCGATCAGACTCATCTCTCCTTTGAGCACATTGAACAGTTGAGGCAGTTCATCAATGCGAAACCGTCTCAGCCACCCACCCACTGATGTAATCCGATGGTCTCCAGGCTTGGTCCAGGACGGCGGTTCGTGACTGGGCTGAACGCTCATTGTGCGCAACTTAATCACCCAGAAAGGGCGACCCAGCCAGCCACTGCGCTGCTGTGTGTAAAACACTGGCCCCTGATCTTCGATCCAGATCAACAGAGCGGAGATCGCAACGAAGGGAAATGTGATCAGCAGCAAGGCTGCTGCCACAAGCAGGTCGGCCATGCGTTTGAGCTGAGCCTGCACGCTGAAGGTGGCAGCCCAGGGAAGGTCGTCATAGGCCAGACCGTCCTGACCGATAAAGGCTGGAGGCAAGCGCTCCTGCTGCTGTTGAAACAAGCTGAGCAGCGACAACATCCGAATTTCACGGGGATCACTGGTCTCGGAGCACTCCAGTAACGGCAGCAATTCAGAGTGCTGACGCAGCGCTGGAGTGATTGCAAGCAGCAAAGGCTCGTCCATTCGCTTCATCCGTTCGAGTAACACTTCAGGCTGAGTAGGCCAGAGTCTCTGCCGCTCAGGAACGCGTTTCCAGGCCCACATGACTTGCGCAATTTCATCGGGCTCCGCCAACAAAAACAAGCGAGGTGATTCGGGTAACAACAGTCCACGGCGCATCGCCAGCCGAACCGCAAACGCCCAGCCACTGACTCCCGTCATCCAAAGGAGTTGCACCCTGCGATGCACGAGCCACACCTCAACGCCAGGGTTCAAAAGCCAACGAACGATGGCAACAACCATCAGTGTCGCTACAGCGGTGAGCAGCAAACGCTGCAGAAGCACGGGCAATGTCAGCCGGCGCCAGCGCAACACGGTGTAGCTGCCAAACAACCATCCCAGGGCTGGATAGAGCAACAGCATGAACAGCAACCAGCCTGTCTGGCTGAACAACGTGATGCCATCACTCGGTAACCCCGCCAGGCCTTGGAACAGCATCACCAGCGCCAGAATCAACAGCTGCCCGAGCCAGTCGAACATCACCGCACGCACGAGCAGCGTGCGGGGATCATTCATTGAGAGCCCCCAGCACGTCATCAAGCATGGATTGCCAATGGCGGGGGGACACTCCCAGGCGTTCGTGAGTCGACGTGCAATCGAGCAAGGAGTACGCAGGCCGATGGGCTGGGGTGGGGTAATCACTGGTGCGTATCGGCTTCACCTCAGCAGCTGCCGAGATCAGACCCCGTGCTGCGGCTTGAGCCCCAATCGCAACAGCAAAGTCAAACCACGTGGCAGCACCAGCATCACTCCAATGCAGAATTCCAGCGGCCTGACGGGCGATGACAGTCCAGCAGGTCTGGGCCAGACCAAACGTGGCGGTAGGACAGCCCACCTGATCAGCAACAACCCGAAGCGGTTCCTTGGCTTCGGACTTCAGCTGGTGCAAACGCAACATGGTCAGCAAAAAATTCTGTCCCACCGGGCCGTACACCCAACTGGTCCGCAAAATCGCGGCACGGCCATCCCCTTCTGTGCCCAGCAGCTCACGCACAGCCTGTTCACCAGACGCCTTGGTGGCGCCGTAAACCCCGAGAGGATCCGGGCGATCATCCGTTTGATAGGGACGACCCTGCTCTCCGTTGAAGACAAAATCCGTGCTCAGCTGCAACAGACGACCGCCTGGGCAACACGAGGCCAGGGCCTGCGACAGAGCACGCGGTGCACCCGCGTTCACGGCCTGCGCCAGCACAGGTTCCGATTCAGCTTGATCCACAGTGGTGTAAGCACCAGCATTGAGAACCCAATCGGGGAGATGGTCCTGCACCGCTCTCTGGCAAGCATCGTGATCCGCCAGATCAAGAGCTTCCAGGCCTTGGCCTCCACTGCGGCTCGTGCTGATCAACTGCACCCGGGGAGGCTTGGATGCAATCAGCGCCTGGCCGAGCTGACCACTGGCACCAGTGAGCAGAACTTTCAAGCAAACACCTCGTTTGCCGCTTCCAAGACAGCCAATTTTGGAGCCTCGGCGTCTTTTTCAGCGAGAGACGGTGCAGCTCCAGAGAGCTGTTCCAGAGGCCACTGAATCGCCAGGGCTGGATCGTCCCAGCGCAGAGAGCGTTCACACTCGCGGTTCCAGAAACCACTGGCCTTGTATTGCACCTCAGCGACCTCACTGAGGGTCAAAAACCCATGGGCAAAACCAACTGGCACCCAAAGCTGCTGGTGGTTGTCGGCACTGAGAGTCGCTCCCACCCACTGCCCATACGTTGAGGAATGCAGGCGTAGGTCAACCGCCACATCAAAAATGCTGCCAAAGCTGCATCGCACGAGCTTGCCCTGGGGCTCGGGAGGTAACTGAAAATGCAAGCCTCTCAAAACACCACGACTTGAGCGAGAGTGGTTGTCTTGCCGGAAACGGAGGGCCTGAACCTCATCTGCAGAACAGCCTGAAGCGATCAGTTCAGCACGGAAACTTCGCTCATTCCAGCTCTCAAAAAAATAGCCACGGCGATCACCAAAGATCTGGGGAGTGATCAGCAACGGGCCATGAATCGATTCTCCAGAGACGGTTTTCAGAGTTTCAGCCGCCATAAGTCATCTCCGGAACCAGGCTGATCAGGAGAGACGGAGACTACAGCTCGCAAGGAACACTCCCTCACCAACAGCAGACACAAACAAGCCTTCAAAGCATTGAAAGCTTCGCATGACGCTCATCCTCAGGCGGTGGCTGTCTGCTGAGCAGCTGGCGGTGCCGGCTGGAACATGAACATGGAGTAGATCACGTTGCGGCGCATGTTGGTCATCATGTCCAGGAACATGTCGTACCCCTCGTTCTTGTATTCGATCAGGGGGTCTTTCTGTCCATAGCCGCGCAGACCCACCGATTCGCGCAGGGCATCCATGGCCTGCAAGTGTTCACGCCACAGCGTGTCAATCTGCTGAAGGATGAAGAAGCGCTCGGCCTCACGCATCAAGCCTGGACGCTGCTGCTCGATCTGACCCTCTTTGAGGTCATAGGCGTTACGCAGCTGTTCCTGCAGAAAAGCCTTGAGCTCCTCCATCGATAAACCCTGTAACTGCTCGGCCTTGAGATCCTCCAGCAGGTAAACAAACTCCTGCACTTTGCTCACCAGCTGAGCCACGTCCCATTCCTCGGGCGGCAGGTCGGGATTCACATAGGCCTCCACGATCTCATTCATAGTGCGCTCGCCATAGCCCACCACCTGCTTCTTGAGCTCGCGACCATCGAGCACGCGACGGCGCTCTGAATAGACCGCCTTGCGCTGATTGTTCATCACTTCGTCGTACTCGAACACCTGCTTGCGGATGTCGTAGTAGTAGGTCTCCACCTTTTTCTGAGCTCCCTCAAGAGAGCGGGTGAGCATGCCGGATTCAATCGGCATGTCCTCCTCCACACGGAAGGCATTCATCAGTCCGGCCACGCGCTCACCGCCGAAGATGCGCAACAGGTTGTCGCCCAGAGAGAGGAAAAAGCGGGTGGAACCTGGATCACCCTGACGACCGGCGCGTCCGCGCAGCTGATTGTCAACACGGCGCGACTCATGACGCTCGGTACCGATCACATGCAGGCCACCCGTCTCTCTCACCCGGCCTTCTTCCTTCTTCACGACCTCGTCGTATTCGGTTTTCACCATGGCGATGGCAGCACGCAGTGCCGCAATCTGGGGATCGTCGGTGGGAGCCTTCTCAGCAGCTGTTGCGATGCGATCCTCCAGTTCGATCACGCTGAGAGCGCGGTCGCCCCAGGCCTTGACCAGATCCCTGGCCAAGCCGGCAAGAGCCTGGTCGGTTGAATCGGTGAGCTGACAGGGATAGAGGCTGCCGATGGCCTTGGCTTCACTGGGGGCACTGCCATGGGGCCCGGAAGCCGGCGCTGCTTTAGCTGCAAAGCCATCACCACCATCGGTGCTGCGCTGCAGCGGCACCGGCGGGCGATGCCCCTCTTCCGGCCGCACAAGCCGAGGCAACAACACCTCGCGCAGTTTGAGGCGGGCCATGTAATCGCTGTTTCCGCCAAGGATGATGTCGGTGCCACGTCCGGCCATGTTGGTGGCGATGGTGACGGCGCCGGAGCGACCGGCCTGAGCCACAATTTCAGCCTCCCGCTCCACGTTTTCCGGCTTGGCGTTGAGCAGGTTGTGGGGAATGTTCTGTTCCGCCAGCAGGGAGCTCAGCAACTCACTTTTTTCAACGCTGGTGGTGCCCACCAACACGGGCCTGCCCTGCTGATGCACCTCAGCGGTCTCCTGCGCCACCGCACGCCATTTGGCCTCTTCAGTTTTGTACACCTGATCCACCCAGTCCTGACGGGCACGCACCCGGTTGGTGGGCACAATCGTGGTTTCAAGCTTGTAAGTCTTTTCGAACTCGGTTTCCTCCGTCTTGGCCGTACCGGTCATGCCCGCCAGTCGCGGATAGAGCAGGAAGAAGTTCTGATAAGTGATTGAAGCCAGCGTCTGGGTTTCAGGCTGGATTTGCAGTTCTTCCTTGGCTTCAATCGCCTGATGCTGGCCATCACTCCAGCGGCGACCAGGCATCACACGACCGGTGAATTCATCAACGATCACCGCTTCACCATCACGCACGATGTAATTCACATCGCGCGTGAACAGATCCTTGGCCTTGAGAGCATTGGTGATGTAGTGAGCCCAGGGATCCTGAGGGTCATAGAGGTCATTGACGCCGATCATCTGCTCGGCCTTGGCGAAGCCTTCATCGGTGAGAGTGCAGCTGCGCTGCTTCTCATCCACCTCGTAATCACCCTCAGGATCAATACCATCTTTGCCCATTTCAGCAGCACGCGCCAGGGCTGATGCCACCTCAGCAGCCTTCTGGTATTTTTCCTGCGGACGTTCAACCTGACCGGAAATAATCAGAGGCGTACGGGCTTCATCAATCAGAATGGAATCGACCTCATCGATTACACAATACTGAAATTCGCGTTGAACCACTTCACTGATATCTGCGGCCATGTTGTCGCGCAGATAATCAAACCCGAGCTCGGAATTAGTGGCATAAGTGATATCGCAGCCATAGTTGATGCGACGCTCAGCAGGAGCCATATCCTGCTGAATCAGGCCCACTGAAAGGCCCAGGAAACGGTGCACCTGACCCATCCACTCGGCATCACGACGGGCCAGATAATCATTCACGGTCACGACGTGAACCCCACGACCCGTTAAAGCATTCAAGTAGCTGGGCAGCGTGGCCACCAGGGTCTTGCCCTCGCCGGTCTTCATCTCACCGATCTGGCCCTCGTGCAGGACCATCCCGCCGATCAACTGCACATCGAAATGACGCATGGCCAGCACCCGCTTGGCGGCTTCGCGCACCACGGCGAACGCCTCGGGCAGGATCTCGTCGAGAATCGGGCGCTGATTCTCAAGGCTTCCGGCATCGGCCAGACGTTGCTGAAACGCAGTCGTCTTGGCACGCAGCTCATCATCAGTCAGCGGGGCGATCTCCTCCTCCAGCAGATTGATGTCAGAAACTATCGGCTGATACCGCTTCAGCTTGCGGGCATTGGGGTCACCCAGCAGGAGCTTGAGCATGGTGTCGACAACTACCCTCGGGCCCGAAAGCCTACCGGGGTCTGGGAACGATTCAGGGGTTTGCTCCAGTGGTTGAGCTGATCCAGCCAGATGCTGCGGCAGAACAATTGCTCGTAGCGAAGGCGCGCCTGCACTCCGAGATGACACAGCAGAGAAGGATCATCAGCAAGTTTTTGCAGCACCCGCGGTAAATCCTCCGGCGTCTGAGACCAGTCAAGATCAGCCAGCTGACAGACCCAACCCATACCCGAACGCCAACGCTGAAAGGCGAGAGCAGGCAAACCAGCAGCCATCGCCTCCAGTTGCACGATGCCAAACGCCTCATTGGAACTCTCTGAGGGCAGAACAAGCAGATCGGCCTGCAGCAGCTGAGTCAGTTTTTCGGCCTCCGACAAGCGGCCATGAAATCGCACCACCCCATTTTGATGAGATGAAGTCAGCTCACGACTGAGGGCTTCAAATTCAGCCCGCCGCGGCCCATCACCGACAACATCCAGCGACCAGGGGCCCTTGACACTGACAAGACTGTGCAACAGCCAATCCAGTCGTTTGTAGCTGCCTAAGCGGCCGATGAACAGCACCCGCATGGGCCGATTGGCTCGCGGTTGGGACAACGACCGCTTCGCCACCAGAGCAGCAGCTTCCTGGTCGTGGCTGAGGCAACAGCTCAGCACCGCAACGCGTTCAGGCCGGCAACCGCAACGCACCAATTCCGCTTTCAGCAACGGCGATGTGGTGATCACCCCCGGAAGCCAGGACACAACCCTGAGTGCCAGCCACTCGTAAAAGCCGAAAAAGCGTCCCTTCAAGCCTGAAGCAGGTTCGAAAAAGAAGTGCCAGTGAGCCGTGACACGACGCCGGGGGCGGCCCAAACGGGCGAGCAGCAGCACCAGAAGCACCCCGATGGAGGGCAGATGGCCATGCAGAGGCTGATGCGAACGCAACAACGACCACAGCTCAGGCGAAGGCAGCGGCAAGACCAGACGTCCAAGGGCTGGCGTGCGCGCCAGTCGTCTGCGCGGGTAGTGGGCAGGGATGGCGTCGTGCTCGCTCAGGCTGCGGTTTTGCGCATCCAGGCTCCAGACCGCCCCTCCCCAGACCATCGCCAATTCATGAGCCACCCGTTCAACACCGCCATAACCCGGTGGCCACTCGCGCAACAACTGCTGGATGGTCTGGGGCCGCTGTTCAAGAAGCCACTGTTCACCAGGCACTGACGTCATGACCTCGGCGCATCAAAGCCTTGGAACAAATGAATTTTGTTGCACACAACAAGTGAGGTCGCAGTGAGACGGATGATGAGGCCTGCATCAGAAGACGATGGCCCGCATCCATCTGGTTGAACATGCACCAGGAGCCCCAGGCCTGCGCCTGATGGGGCTGGGGCCAAACCTACGCCCGACGCGCGGTCTGCTCAAACTGCGGCGCTTACTCAATAAACACGCCTTCTGGGCCAAGGGCCGCAGCCGTCAACAACTGCGTCGGATGCTGCAAGGCAGCCCGGTGGTTGTGAGCCTTTGGCGCGGCAAACGCATGGTGGGCTTTGGCCGAGCCAGCAGCGATGGGATCTACAGGGCCGTGCTCTGGGATGTGGTGGTGGCCGGAGACCTTCAGGGACGCGGGCTTGGACGGCGGGTCGTTGAAGCGCTGCTGGCGTCCCCAAAACTGCGTGAGGTGGAGAGGGTGTATCTGATGACCACCAACAGCAACGGGTTTTACGAACAAATGGGGTTCAGAGCCGTTTCCTCTCAGCAGCTGCTGATCCGAAAACAATGATTCAACAAGCGGATGAAGAGATTCGAACTCTCGACCCTCTCCTTGGCAAGGAGATGCTCTACCACTGAGCTACATCCGCAGGCCTGCAGGTGGATATCACCTGACGACCCGAGAAGCATGCACCACCAAGGGGCCGTTGGTCAATCCACCGTTCAAGCCGCTGGCAATGCCTTAACAAGAGACCCCATTTCCAGAGCCTGCAGGGCATAGCTCCATCCCAGATTGCTCTTGATCCCTGCCCGCTCAAGGGCCTGTTGCATCGTGTCGGTTGTGAGCACACCGAAAATCACCGGCACACCGGTGTCGCGGGACACGGTGGCAATCCCCTTGCTGGCTTCGGCCACCACCACATCGAAATGGGGCGTGTCGCCCCGAATCACTGCGCCAAGGGTGATCACCACCTGATAGCGACCGCTGCGAGCCAACTGCTGGGCCACCAGCGGCAACTCAAAGGAACCAGGCACCCAGGCCGTATCGAGCTGGTTGCTGTCTGCTCCGGTATCAATCCCATGGCGTCCAAGACAATCAAGGCAGCCGCTCAGCAACTTGGCTGTGACCAGATCGTTGAATCGAGCAATAACAACGGCGATGCGCAGGCCCTGCACATCAGTGAACCGTCCTTCAAAGGTGGCCATGACGCCTTGATCCGTTCATTCCATGTTCACACCCAGCCGACGTGAACTAGACAAAAAAGATGCTCGCCGACCTGGCTTCAGACCACGAAGAAGCTCATGCCCCAGTTCACGAGCACCAAGGCCACCCAGGCGATGCCACCAAGCAAGATCAGGCGGTTTGAGCGGCCACTGTCCTCATTCGAGGCGTAAAGGACGGGCACAGCCACGATCAGCGCAAAGGACATCACCACAAGTGCCAGAACGGTGAGGGTGTTAAGGATTTGCATGGTGAATCGGTCGACGCCAGGTCGTTCCCGGGGATTCTCACACGTTGGGGAGAGCCCTCTCCGTTGCCTGCGCATCAAGCTTCACAGCTTGTGTTGAACAGGATCGGTACGATCCAGCCACTTCCGGATGTCCCATGCCCCTCACCTGCCCCCAGCCCGAGGAGCAGTCACTGCAGGGGAATCTGTTCGGGGCTCCGGAACCGACCAAAGGCCCCTCGCTCTTACCTGCCAATGCCTCTCAGGCACTGGCAGGCGATGCATTGTCAGAGGTCAGTGACGCCGACCTCAGCGCTGATGCAGCCTCTCGCCCCAGACAGCGTCAGAACAGCAGTGATCCCGACCAGGCCTCCAACCCGGACGACGACCTGACCAGCTCAGACAACGACGACAGCGACGCCCCGGCCTGGGCCCACCACAGCCAGGTGGATCCGATCCTGCTGACGCCAATGTTGCGCCATTACGTGGAGCTCAAGGCCGAACACCCTGAACGCGTGCTGCTGTACCGACTGGGCGACTTCTTTGAATGTTTCTTCGAAGACGCCGTCGAGCTCTCGCGAGTGCTGGAACTCACCCTCACCGGCAAGGAAGGGGGCAAGGCGATCGGACGCGTGCCGATGGCGGGAATTCCCCATCACGCCGCCGAGCGTTACTGCGCTGAGCTCATCCGTCGTGGTTACTCCGTGGCGCTGTGCGACCAACTGGAAACCACCCCCGCCAAGGGAGCCCTGCTCAAGCGGGGCATTACCCGGGTGCTCACTCCGGGCACGGTGCTAGAGGAAGGCATGCTCGCTGCCCGCCGCAACAACTGGCTGGCCGCAGTGGTGGTGGAACCTGCCAGCGGCAAGCAACCCTTGCGCTGGGGTCTGGCCAGCGCCGATGTGAGCACCGGCGACGCTCAGGTGCTGGAACGCAGCGGCAGCGATGCCTTGCATCAGCAATTAGCCCAGCTGGAGGCCTCGGAACTGCTCTGGGCAGCCACGGACGACGCCGGCACGCAGCGACCTGCCTGGTGTCCTGAACGGCTGATGCTCAGCCCGATGGCGCTCACACCCTTCAGCCGCCCCCAGGCCGAACAGGCCCTGAAAACGCACTACCGGCTGGCTGGGCTGGATGGCCTTGGCCTGCAGGAACTACCCCTGGCCCTGCGGGCCTTTGGTGGGCTGCTGCAGTACGTCAATGACACGCAACCGCTCGAGGAGGCAGCGCGAGTCCCCCTTGATGTGCCGAAGATCGTGCAGGCCGGTGATGCCCTCGTGCTCGATGCCCAGACCCGCCGCAATCTGGAGCTGACGGCCACCCAACGCGACGGACAACTCCAGGGTTCGCTGCTCTGGGCGATCGACCAGACCCTCACGGCCATGGGTGGGCGATGTCTACGCCGCTGGCTGGAGGCGCCGCTGATGGCTCTCACCACAATCCGGGAGCGACAAAGCGTGGTGAGCTTGCTGGTGAGCCAAAGGCCCCTGCGCCAGGGCTTGCGGCGTCTGCTCAGGCCGATGGGGGATCTGGAAAGGCTGGCGGGTCGGGCCGGCGCCGGACATGCGAGCGCCCGTGATCTGGTGGCCATCGCCGATGGCCTGGAGCGGCTTCCCCGCCTTGCCAGTCGCCTGGTGGGAACCCTGGAAACATGGCCACGCGTTCTTGAGGCACTGCTGCAGCCAGATCCAGCGCTCGCTGAACTGGCCTCCGCCATTCGCCATGCCCTGGTGGACGCTCCGCCCCTTTCCCTCAGCGAAGGCGGGCTCATCCATGACGGAGTGGACCCGCTGCTGGATGGCCTACGCAATCAACTCGATGACCAGGACGCCTGGCTGGCCGAGCAGGAACGGTTGGAGAAAGAGCTCAGTGGCATCAGCAACCTGCGTCTGCAGTACCACCGCACCTTCGGGTATTTCCTGGCGGTGAGCAAAGCGAAAGCGTCCTCCGTGCCCGACCACTGGATCCGCCGCCAGACCCTTGCCAATGAAGAACGCTTCATCACTCCTGAACTGAAAGAGCGGGAGGGACGCATCTTCCAGCTGCGGGCACGGGCTTTTCAGCGCGAATACGAGCTGTTCTGCAAGTTGCGCGACCAGGTTGGCAGCATGGCCATACCTATCCGCGAAGCAGCCCGCGCCACGGCCGGATTGGATGCACTCTGTGCCCTGGCTGACACGGCCGCCACCGCAGGCTGGTGCGCCCCCCAACTGAGCGACGACCGTGAGCTCGCCATCACAGCTGGCCGTCACCCAGTGGTGGAACAGTTGCTGGTGGAAGCGCCCTTCACCCCCAACGATCTGGCTCTCGGACGTGACACCGACCTGATCGTGCTGACGGGACCCAATGCCAGCGGCAAAAGCTGCTATCTGCGCCAGATCGGCCTGATCCAGCTGTTGGCTCAGATCGGCAGCTGGGTGCCCGCCTCCGCCGCTCAGATCGGCATAGCCGATCGCATCTTCACTCGGGTGGGAGCCGTGGACGATCTGGCCGCGGGCCAGTCCACCTTCATGGTGGAAATGGCCGAAACCGCCAACATCCTTCACCACGCCAGCGACCGCTCCCTGGTGCTTCTTGATGAAATCGGCCGCGGCACAGCCACCTTTGATGGCCTCTCGATCGCCTGGGCCGTGAGCGAACATCTGGCCAGCGATCTCAAGGCGCGCACGGTGTTCGCCACCCATTATCACGAGCTGAACAACCTGGCGGAGGAGCGGCCCAACGTGGCCAACTTCCAGGTGATGGTGGAAGAAACCGGCGAGGATCTCGTGTTCCTGCATCAGGTGCAGAGCGGCGGTGCCAGCCGCAGTTACGGCATCGAAGCGGCCCGCCTTGCAGGGGTCCCCTCCCCCGTTGTGCAACGGGCCAGGCAGGTGCTCGATCAGCTGGCGGCCTGAGCCGCTCGCAGCAGGGCATTCGCCGCCGCCGCCACCAAACCTGCTCCGCCACGGGTTCCCTCCAGGCGGATCTGAGCCAGAGCCGTCGCCGCCAGACGACGCTTGCTTTCAGGGACACCAACGAAACCAACGGGCATGCCGATCACCAGCGAAGGGGCCGCGGCCCCGGCATCGAGCTGATCCAGCAACTGTTCCAAAGCCGTGGGCGCACTGCCCACAAGCAGCACCGGCATGGGCTGCCCGCTCGCGTTGGCCGCCTGTGTGAGCTCCGGCCAGGCCCTCTGCATGGCCGCAGCGGAACGAGTGGACTCCTGCGGTGAAACCTCAGGAGCCCAGTCGAGCAGGCAGCGCACGGTCGTGCCCAGTGTGCGCATGGCCATCGGCGTCACGGCAGCTGCAGCCATGGCCGTATCGGTGAGGATCGCTGCTCTGCCCTGCAACGCCGCAAGTCCCTGCTCGCAGGCCCCCTCGCTGAACCGCAGCAACGGCTGCAGGCCTGGATCTCCGCTGCTGTGCACCAGACGCTCCAACACCTGCTGCTGCAGAGGATCGAGTCCCGTGTCCCCCAGCAAGGCCCGAATTCGACGGATGCTTTCCGTGAAGATCGGATGATCAGCCATTCCAGCAAGTTCCTCTGACGGGGGCTGCCAGTCAGGGCAGACTTCGACATTGTGCGACGACACGCCTCAATGCCGATCCAGTTGTTCTGGGGCGATGATTCCGCCGCGCTGGAACGGGCGGTTCAGGCCTTGATCGAGAAGGCAGTTGATCCGAGCTGGGCGAGCGTGAACGTGAGTCGACTGGATGGCAGCGAAGCGGGACAAGCCAGGCAGGCACTGGAAGAAGCACGCACGCCACCCTTCGGCGCTGGCTCCAGGGTCGTGCTGCTGCAGCGGTCTCCCTTCTGCAACACCTGTCCCAGCGAGCTGGCCGATCGCTTCGAAGCTTCTCTGGATGGCATCCCTGAAAGCACCCAACTGCTGCTCTGCCATCCCTCCAAACCTGACGGTCGTCTGCGCACCACCAAAGCCCTGATCAAACGCATCAAGGCGGGAGAAGCCTGCGAGCGCAGCTTCAAGTTGCCGGCGGTCTGGGACGGCGCCGGCCAGCGCCAGCTGGTGGAGCGAACTGCTGAGGAACTGAACCTAAGGCTGGAGCCCCGTGCAGTGGATGCCTTGATCGATGCCATCGGCAACGACAGCGCAAGGTTGACCATGGAACTGCAGAAGCTGGCTTTGCATGCTGAAAGCAGCGGAGAGGCACGCATCAGTGCCAGCTCGGTTGACAGCCTGATCGAGGGTCTCAGCACCAACGCTCTGCAGGTGGGTGATGCCCTGCTAGCAGGTGATCCCGGCGAGGCGATTGCCTTACTGGATGCCCTCAACGATGCCGGCGAACCGGCCCTGCGCATTGTGGCCACACTCACCGGTCAGATCAGGGGGTGGCTCTGGGTGATGCTGCTCGAACAACAGGGAGAGCGGGACGTGGGGGTGATCGCCAAAGCGGCAGGAATCGGCAACCCCAAGCGCATCTATGTGATGCGCAAACAGCTGCAGGAGCGTTCACCCCAGCGCTGCCTCAACCTGCTGGGCCGCCTGCTGGATGTGGAAGCAGCTCTCAAACGCGGCACCCAGCCGGGAGACGCATTCCGCGATGGGCTGCTGGGAGCAGCACAGTGAGACAATCTCCTGCGACATGAGGCGGCATGGATGGCCCTTCTGGTGCAGAAGTTCGGCGGAACCTCCGTCGGCAGCGTGGAGCGCATCCAGGCCGTGGCCAGGCGTATCGCCAGCTGCAAGGAGGAGGGGCACGATCTGGTGATCGTGGTCTCGGCCATGGGTCACACCACCGATGAATTAACCGCCAAAGCCAACGCCATCAGCAGCAATCCACCCCAGCGGGAAATGGACATGCTGCTGGCCACCGGTGAACAGGTGTCGATTGCGCTGCTCTCCATGGCGTTGCATGAGCTGGGCGTCCCGGCCATCTCCATGACCGGCACCCAGGTGGGCATTGTGACCGAATCCGCCCATGGCAAGGCACGCATCCTCGATGTGCGCACCGATCGACTGCGCAGCCGACTGGCCGAAGGCCGCGTGGTGGTGGTGGCCGGTTTTCAGGGCACGAGCCAGAGCAGCGGCGGCACCGCCGAAATCACCACACTGGGGCGCGGAGGCTCCGACACCTCTGCTGTAGCCCTTGCGGCAGCCCTGGGTGCCGCGGCCTGTGAGATCTACACCGATGTGCCAGGGGTCCTGACCACCGATCCGCGCAAGGTGGAAGACGCCCAGCTGATGGCTCAGGTGAGCTGCGACGAAATGCTCGAGCTGGCCAGTCTCGGCGCTGCCGTGCTGCACCCGCGTGCCGTGGAGATCGCACGCAACTACGGCGTCACGATGGTGGTGCGCTCCAGCTGGAGTGATGAACCCGGCACAACCCTCACCAGCCGCAACTCCCGGCCCATCGGACGCGAGGGTCTTGAACTGGGCAGGCCGGTGGACGGCGCCGAACTGGTGGAGCACCAGGCCGTGCTGGCTCTCTCCCACGTGTCCGATCAGCCCGGCGTTGCCGCCCAGCTGTTCGAAAGCCTGTCTGAGGGAGGCGTGAATGTGGACCTGATCATCCAGGCCACCCACGACGGCAACAGCAACGACATCACCTTCACCGTGGCTGAAACCGACCTGGAGAGGGCTCGCAGCATTTGTGAATCCCTGATCCAGAAGCTAGGCGGTGAGCTGGTCGCCCAGTCCGGGATGAGCAAGCTGAGCATCAGCGGCGCCGGCATCATGGGTCGCCCGGGCATTGCCGCCGGTCTGTTCCAGACCCTCTCCCGGGTGGGCATCAATCTGCGTGTGATCGCAACCAGTGAGGTGAAGGTCAGCTGTGTGATCAACGCCGACGTGGGCAGCAAAGCCCTGCAGGCCACCCAGGAAGCCTTCGAACTGGAGGCCGGTCAGATCAGCCTCAATCCCAGCGCGAGCGGCGAAGCTGAGCCGGAAGTGCGTGGCGTGGCCCTCGACCGTGACCAAGCCCAGGTCAGCGTGCGCCATGTACCCGACAAACCCGGAACCGCCGGAGCCCTCTGCAATGCGCTGGCCGACGCGGGCATCAGCCTCGATGCCATCGTCCAGTCGGAACGCCAGCACGCCGATGGCAGCCGAGATATCAGTTTCACCTTGAAACGTGAGGACCGCACTGCGGCAGATCGCGCCCTGAGTGCTTTGCTGGCTCAGTGGCCTGGAGCCCTGCTCGAAGACGGTCCAGCCATTGCCAGGGTCAGTGCCGTGGGCGCGGGCATGCCTGCAACGGCGGGCACCGCAGGGCGGATGTTCCGTTTTCTGGCGGAAGCAGGCGTCAACATCGAAATGATCGCTACCAGTGAGATCCGCACCAGCTGCGTGGTCGCTGAGGCCGATGGTGTGGCAGCACTTCAGGCCGTGCATGCCGGTTTCCAGCTGGGCGGCAGCACCCGCCATGCAGCCGAGGGAAGCGAATCACCCCTGGTGGCCTAGCGGAGGAGCCTCAGCAGCTCAGCTCTGACCCACCAGCTTCTGACGCAGCTTCTTGATCCGATCACGAAGGTTGGCAGCCTCCTCAAAATCAAGCTTCTTGGCCGAGTCCTTCATCTTGACCTCGAGCTGATCGATCAGTTCGGGCAAGGCATCGAGAGCCAGGCCATCAGTGTCATCTTCCAATGCCTGCACGGCCTTGCCGGCCACTTGTACCAGGTCTGCGTCGGGGCCATCGGTCTTGAGTTTTCGCGAGAGCTCCAGAAACGAAAGAATTGAATTGCTTGCCTTTTTACCGGCCGCCGTCGGCACAATTCCATGCTGTTCGTTGTGGACCTGTTGGATCTTGCGCCGCCGTTCGGTCTCCTCGATCGCCTTCGCCATCGAATCCGTCATGTTGTCGGCATACAGCAGCGCAACCCCCTCCACATGCCGTGCAGCCCGGCCGATCGTCTGAATCAGTGATCGCTGCGCTCGCAGGAATCCTTCCTTATCAGCATCCAGGATTGCCACCAGGCTCACCTCGGGCAGATCCAGGCCTTCTCGCAGCAGGTTCACACCAACGAGCACGTCGTACTCACCCAGGCGCAGATCCTGAATGATCTCGATGCGCTCAATCGAATGGATCTCCGAGTGCAAGTAGCGCACCCGCACCTTGTTCTCGGCCAGATAGTCCGTGAGGTCTTCCGCCATGCGCTTGGTGAGTGTGGTCACCAGCACGCGCTGCTGCTTCTCGGCCCGCGTGCGGATCTCTCCCAGCAAGTCGTCGATCTGACCTGTTGTCGGCCTCACCTCCACAACCGGGTCCAGCACTCCCGTGGGACGGATGACCTGCTCCGCCACCTGGCCATCACTCACCTTCACTTCCCAGTCACCAGGCGTGGCACTCACAAACACGGTCTGGCGTGCCTTCGTCCAGAACTCTTCGCCTTTAAGCGGCCGATTGTCGGCTGCACTGGGAAGACGAAAACCGTGATCGATCAACACCTTCTTACGGGCCTGATCGCCGTTGTACATGGCCTGAAGCTGTGAACAAGTGACATGGCTCTCATCAACAATCAGCAGCCAGTCGTCGGGGAAGTAATCGATCAGGCATTCCGGCGCGGAGCCCGGTTCACGTCCGGCCAGATGACGGGCGTAGTTCTCAACGCCATTGCAATAGCCCACCTGCTGCAGCATCTCCAGGTCGTAGGTGGTGCGTTGCTCCAGGCGCTGAGCTTCCAGCAACTTTCCTTCGGTTTGCAGAAACTCCAGTCGGTCTTTGAGCTCATGGCGGATATCCTTCACCGCCGAATCCAAACGATCCTTCGGCGTCACAAAGTGCTTGGCCGGGTAGATATTGATGGTGTCCAGACTCTGCAGAATTTCGCCCGTGGTGGGGTCGACATAGCGGATCGCCTCCACCTCATCACCGAACAGCTCCACCCGCACTAGACGATCTTCATAAGCAGGACCGATTTCCAACACATCGCCCTTCACGCGAAAGCGACCGCGAGTGATGTCCATATCATTACGGCTGTACTGGTTATTTACCAATTCGCGCAAGGAGCCCCTTAAATCAAGAGACTCGCCCACCCGAAACTGCACCGATGCCTTCAGGTATTCGCTGGGGATTCCCAGTCCATAGATGCAACTGATGGAAGCCACAACAATCACATCGCGCCTTTCAAACAACGATCGCGTCGCTGAGTGGCGCAGCATGTCGATCTCTTCGTTGATCGATGCTGTTTTGGCGATGTATGTATCACTCACCGGCACATACGCTTCCGGCTGGTAATAGTCGTAATAGGAGATGAAATATTCCACAGCATTGTTGGGAAAGAATTCCCTCAGCTCATTGCAAAGCTGTGCCGCCAGAGTCTTGTTATGAGCCAACACCAGGGCAGGACGTCCGGTCTGAGCAATGACATTGGCCATCGTGAACGTTTTGCCCGTGCCGGTCGCACCCAGAAGAGTCTGATAACGACGACCACCATTCACACCTTCCACCAGTTGAGTGATCGCCATCGGCTGATCACCTTTGGGGGCATAGGGCGCAGTCAGGTCGTAGGCAGGCATGGTCCTCGCGCTTTAAACCCTGAATTGGGCACTCACGTTACGGGGCCCATTGGCGCGCGCGTGTCCGCAGCAATCAGACGCGGCTGGTGACCTCACGACCTAAGGCTTCACGCAGACCACGCACCACAGCGACCATGGACAACTCATCATCGAGGCGATTCACCGCGGAACCAACGCCCACACCCGCTGCGCCAGCTGCGATCGCCATCGGCACGGTGACAGCTGAAAGACCCGATGCACACAGCACCGGTGCCGTCTCACCGGCATTCTGCAAAGCAGCACTGATGCTGTGAGCCGCGGCCAGAGTGGGAGCTGCCTTCTCAATCAGGCCAAGGCTGCCGGCGCTGAATGGTTTGGCACTGGTACCACCCTCGGTTTGGATCAGATCGGCACCGGCCGCCACCAGATCCACGGCCAGCTGTTCCTGCTGATCCATCGGCAACACGTGGGGAACGGTGACGCTCAGCACCACCTCAGGCAGCAATCCACGAGAGCGGCGTGTGAGTTCCAGCACCTCGTCGGCTCCGAAGATGCGCCCCTGGGGATAGAAGCAATCGAAATTACCGATCTCCACCATCACAGCTCCTGCAGCAACAGCAGCGGGAAACTGCTCGGGCTCAACAGACGACACGCAGACCGGCAGGCCAGCGGATGCCTCAACCGCCAGCTTTACCAGTTCCGCATCACAGGCCACATCAATCAAATTGGCCCCACCCAGACCAGCGGCGCGGGACACACGAGCGACCGAGTCCGCGTCGAAGTTCATCAGACCGGCAATCACCTTCAGCGAGGAACGCTGTTCCAGGCTGCGGCGGAGAGCAGCAGGCAGCAGAGAAAGGCGGGACATCAAGCTGACATCAGATGGATACATTCTCCCACCGCATGAACAGCCAGGATCGAAGCCACACCCAACCAGAGCAATGACAGCCGGCGAGCCTTGGCTGAACTGGCACGACAGGCTTCACCGCCAACTTCTACAAAATCCCCAGCTGTTGCCCAAAGGGGCAACCCTTTTACTGGCGATTTCCGGCGGTCAGGACTCGATGGCTCTGCTGGGGCTGCTGAGGGATCTGTCCAGTAGACATCACTGGACTCTGCAGCTCTGGCATGGAGACCATGGCTGGCATCCAAGGTCCGCTCGCATTGCCGCCGATTTGACCAGCTGGTGCCAGACGCATCAACTGCCCCTGCTGGTCAGTACCAGCACATTCAGCACCACCGGCAGCGAAGCTAAAGCCCGTGCATGGCGTTACGCCCAGCTTCATCAGGCCTGTCAACAGCTCAACCTCCACAAGACAGGCGAACCGTGCCGTACTGTCGTGACCGCACACACCGCCAGCGACCGAGCCGAATCCTTGCTGTTACAACTCAGCCGAGGAACGGATCTGGCCGGGCTGGGCAACATGCGTTGGCAACGGACCCTGAATGCGGATGCAACGGATGACATTCAACTGGTCCGACCATTGCTGCATTTCAGCCGTGACGACACGTCCGCCATCTGCCGGGACCTGCAACTGCCGATCTGGACAGATCCGAGCAACAGCGATCCACGCTTCGATCGCAACCGCATCCGTCAGGAGGTCCTACCGGTGCTGGAGGCCCTGCACCCCGGCTGCAGCAGGCGCATGGCTGAGCTGAGCGAGCGAGTGTCCCAGCTGCAGGACACCCAGAGCGCACTAGTGAAGCTGAGTCTGGAGAATCTGAAGGGTGCTGACGGTGCCTTGAAGCGAACGCCCTTACAACAACTCCCCGATTCGGCAAGACGACTGCTTTTGCACGGATGGCTTCAGGCCCAGGGCATGCCAGCACTCTCGGCCCGACAGCTTGAAGAACTGAGCAGTGCCATCGGTCCCAGCCAACCGCCCGGCGAGCGCCATCTGGCAGGTCAGAAGCGACTCCACTGGTGCCGGAACTGGGTACAACTGGAGAACAACCGCTGAACCCCATTGGACGGCGACTTCCAAAGCAAGTACCTCGCCGCTGAAAAAGCCTATGGCGCTGGTGATTTCGAGGCTGCGCAATCGATCACCCTTGAACTGCTCAGTCAGCTGGAACCAATACCGGAAGAGGGTGCTGAACGGGATGCGGTTTTGGCATGGCGAGCCTTCGTGGCTCTGCTGGCGGGTCACATTGTCCTGTATGGCTTTCAGGAGCCTGCTCAGGCTCGGAAGTTTTACCAACTGGTACTGGCCAGCAACCCCCAAGACACGTTGCGGGAACTGGCGGAACAAGGCCTTGAACGGACCCGTGGCACGCCGGAGTTGGTGACCGGATCGGAGCAGGTGATTGATCAAGATGAGGATCAATGCACGCAGCCTGCGCAAACAACGGGCTCCCTGGCCTTGATCGCAGACCCCTTTCTCAGCGCGGCATCCGCCAAGGAGGACTCTCTGCAGCCGACGGTGATCACAACCGCGATGCCCTGGCTCAAGGACGAGCAAATCGTGGGCAGCCACATCCAAACACCCTCCAACCAGATCAGCGCTCTGGCTGACCCTGAGCCCGAAGCGGAAGCTCAGCCCATCACTGAACTGGAACCTAAGCCTGAGACAACATCCACGATCACCGAGATCAACACTGTGATCAACGATGAGCCATCAGACAGCATTCGTGACCAAACACCCTCCAACCAGATCAGCGCTCTGGCTGACCCTGAGCCCGAAGCGGAAGCTCAGCCCATCACTGAACTGGAACCTGAGCCTGACTGCGAATCTGAACCCAGCGGTGAGCTCGCCCATGGAACAACAATTGAAGTCGTCACCATCGCAACCAAGCCCAAAGCCGATCCGGAGATCAGGGAAGCCATCATCAAACGGCTGGAAGCGGGCAATTTGCTGGTGACGCTCCCAGATAAGGCACTGGAGCCCACCAAGAAAAGCTCGGTGGGCGACCAACCCAAAAACCGTTGGTCGTGGCTGCGAACAACCTTACGCAGCCGCTGAGCGACGACGACGGGTGCGGCCAGCGGGCATGTCCTGATCGACTGCTGGGGCTGGAGCGGCAGGCGCAGGCACCTTGGCTGGCTCAGGGGCTTTTGAAGCTGCAACCACAGGTTGCTTCGCTGCAGCCGACTTGGCCTCAACAGCAGCTGAGCGAGCTGTCGTGATCACCCGCGCTGGCGTGACTTCCCGGTTGCGATCTCGACCACCACCGTCACGACCTCCACCGTGGCGACCAGCTCCATGACCACTGCCATGGCGACCACCACGACCCCGCGGCGCCGGACGATCATCGGGCTCGGAGTCCGCTCGACCCTTGTACACAGGTGTTCCTGCCGGTGCGGGCTGCACCAGACAGAGAATCAAAGGCTCCACCTGAAGTTCACGGCGCATTCGGCGGCTGAGGCCAACCTCCACTTCCCGCTGTACACCCATCCAGTCCACATCAGGGGCTTTGCCACCGGTGTTGCGGGTCAGCTGCTTCCAGCGATTCTCGAGCACCCACTTGATTTCGCGTTCCGTCCACAGCGACATCTTGCGGGCATCGGCAGTGGTGACGACACCGCGAAGATTCACGCGAGGCGGGGCCACCATGGCGCCATCGGTGCTGATTGCAGCCAGGATCGTGACGATGCCGTCTTCCGCCAGTTGCTGACGCTCCTTGAGCACGCGAGCGTCAACAATGCCGTTCCGCGACTGATCGAGCAGCTCGATACCAGCCTTCACAGGGTCAGACTTGGTGATTGAGTCTGCGGTGAGCTCAACAACATCGCCGTTATCAATGATCAGCGTGTTGTTCTCGGGAACGCCCATGGAATGACCGGTCCTGGCATGACGCACCAGCATGCGGTGCTCACCGTGCACGGGCACGAAAAATTTCGGACGGGTGAGCGCCAGCATCAGCTTCTGGTCTTCCTGGAAGCCATGGCCAGAGACATGAATGCCCTCTCCCTTTCCGTAGACCACCTTGGCGCCCAGCATCATCAGTCTGTCGATCGTGTTCACCACGGAAATGGTGTTTCCTGGAATCGGGCTTGCCGAGAAGATGATCGTGTCGGAGCTTTTGACTCTCACCTGCGGGTGTTCACCGCGGGAGATGCGGCTCAGTGCCGCAAGGGGCTCACCCTGACTGCCGGTCATCAGCAGCAGGGTCTCGCGATCGGAGACATTGTTGATCTGCTTGATCGGCACAAACAACTCATCCGGAGCACGCATGTAGCCCAGCTCACGGGCCTTGGCGATCACATTGAGCATGGAGCGACCCAGCAAGCCAACCTTGCGCCCGTTCTTGAGGGCGAGCTCAAGGATCATCGACACACGATGGATTGAACTGGCAAAGGTGGTGACGATCACTCGCCCATCGGCCTCGGCGATGTGACGGTCAAGGTTGGAGAACACAGACCGCTCGGGAGGACAGAAGCCCGGCACCTCGGCATTGGTGGAATCGCTGAACAAACAGAGAACTCCCTTGTCGCCATGGTGAGCCAGACGGGCCAGATCGAAGTGCTCGCCGTCAACAGGGGTGTGATCGAACTTGAAGTCGCCTGTGAAAATGATCGTTCCGACAGGCGTGGAGATGGCAAGCGAAAAGCTGTCGGCCATCGAGTGGGTGTTGCGGATGAACTCCACTGAGAAGTGCTGACCCACCTTCACCACATCGCGAGGTCCGACGGTCTGCAGGGTGGTGCGATCGGCGACGCCGGCTTCATCCATCTTTCCGGTGAGCATCGAAAGAGCCAGTCGCGGCCCGTAGATCACCGGAATATTGAAGTGCTTGAGATGGTGGGCGATCCCACCGATGTGGTCTTCATGACCATGGGTGACGATCATGCCGCGGATACGCTTCTGGTTCTCGCGCAGGAAGCTGGTATCGGGCAGAACCACGTTCACGCCGTGCATGCCATCGCTGGGGAAGGCGAGGCCGGCATCAACCAGCATCAGGTCATCGCCGTATTCAAAAACGCAGGTGTTCTTGCCGATTTCATGCAGTCCTCCGAGAGGGATCACTCTCAGGGTTGGTTGCTTGGTCTGGGCAGTTGTGACGGTCATGGGATCGCTTGGGTATGGAGAAAATCAATCAGGGAGGCGCACTTCAGCGCTGGTCAACAGCCTTGGCGTCAGGTCTGACGCAGGGCATCAAGGGCTTCGGAGAGGGCAGCGCGCATGGCAGGCTCCAGCGGAACGAGGGGAAGTCGGGGAGCACCCACCGGCCAACCACTCAATTCGAGAGCGGCTTTGACCGGAATGGGGTTGGTGGTGGCGAAAAGGGCCTTGAACAAAGGCAGTAACTGCTCGTGATGTGAAAGAGCGACTGCGTTCTGACCAGCCAGATAAGCCTCAATCATGTTGCGCAGTCGACGCCCCACTACATGGCTGGCCACACTCACGACACCCACAGCGCCCACAGACAGCATCGGCAGTGTGAGGGCATCATCACCGCTGTAGATCGCCAGGCGGTGACCACAGGCCTGTCGTAACTGGGACACTTCTTCCGTGGTTCCACTGGCGGCCTTGAAGCTCATCACATTGGCGCAATTCATCAGCCTCGCAACTGAGTCCGGTTGCATGCTGCAACCTGTCCTGCCGGGAATGTTGTAAAGCATCAGCGGCAGGTCAGCAGCAGCCTCAGCGATGGCGCGGAAATGGGCTTCCATCCCGTCCTGAGGGGGTTTGTTGTAGTAGGGCACCACCACTAGAGCACCATCAGCACCGGCTGCCGCAGCCTCGCGGGTGGCCTCAACCGCTTCGCGGGTGCAATTACTGCCGGTTCCTGCCAGCACATGCACACCGGGACCAACGGCCTGCCGCACGGCCTCGAACATCTTCAGTTGCTCGCTCCAGCTGAGCGTGGGGGACTCTCCGGTGGTTCCACACACCACGAGACCTTCCGATCCCTCATCAACCAGGTGACGGGCCAGACGACCTGCGAGCGCCAGATCCACGGCGCCTTCTGCATCGAAGGGGGTGACCATGGCCGTCACCAAACGACCGAAAGGAGTTGGAGAGAGTTCTGCAGCGGTACTCATAACGTTCAGGCGGCGGGCAACAGCAATTCGGCGATCTGAATGGCGTTGAGCGCCGCACCTTTACGAATCTGATCTCCACAAAGCCAGAATTCGAGTGCTTTCTCTTCACTGATGTCCTGTCGGATCCTCCCCACAACAACGGGATCACGACCAGTCACATCCGTGGGCATGGGAAAACGGTTGCTGGCAGGGTCTTCAAGCAGTTCCACACCCGGCGCAGCAGCGAGAAGCTCCCTGGCTTCAGTCACGGAAAAGGGCTCAGTGAATTCCACATTGACCGCTTCTGAATGGGCACGAAGGACCGGCACCCGCACACAGGTTGCCGTGAACCGAAGCTGCGGCAAACCCATGATCTTGCGGGTTTCATGGACCATCTTCATTTCCTCTTCGCAGTAACTGTTGGACTGCAGTGGTGAGTTGTGCAGAAAAAGATTGAAGGCCAGCGAGTGGGGAAGCACTTCACTTTTGGGGGTGCCGCCATCGAGCACGACCCGGGACAGATCCTTCAGTTCCTCCATGGCCCGGGCACCGGCACCACTGGCTGACTGATAGGTGCTCACGACAACCCTGTGCATCGGACGCTTGGCAGCAAGAGGAGCCAGAGCCAGCGTGAGGATGATCGTGGTGCAGTTGGGGTTGGCGATCACCCCCTTGTGCTCAGCAGCAGCCTCCGGATTCACCTCAGGAACCACCAGGGGCACGCCGTCTTCCATGCGGAAGGCACTGGAGTTATCCACCATCACGGCACCGGCGGAAACAATCGCTTCTCGCCATTGGCGCGACACCGAACCGCCAGCGGATGCCAGCACCAGATCAACTCCCTGGAATGAGGACTCAGAAACTTCCTGAACCGTGATCGCCTGTCCGTTCCATTGACAGACCTGCCCTGCTGAACGGGCCGAGGCCAGCAGACGCAACTCAGCCACTGGGAAATTGCGCTCCTGAAGCAGCTGAAGCAACTCCTGCCCCACCGCACCACTGGCACCGAGGACGGCCACCGTCAGAGGTCGATTCGGTAACTGGTTAACAGGGGTCAAACGGACGGGGACTCAGATACAGACGGGCAGGTGGTGCAACCACCGGCTGCAACAACCCTGAACACTTGAAGACAGGGTGTGGCTTTTCCTACAAAGAAGCTTACGCGGGGGTGATGGTCAGGCACTTAATTAATGTGTTGGGCTGCTTGTACCTGCGACCCAGCCGATGAGTGCCGCCAGCCTGAAGGTTTCCACCTCCTCCCGTCCCGGTAGCCGACTGGCCGTGGAGGTCGCTGTTCCTGCAGAACGCTGTGAGGCCAGTTACGAGGAAGCAATCAAGCGGCTGAGCCGCAGTGTCAATCTGCCGGGCTTCCGCAAGGGCAAAGTTCCCCGCACCGTTCTGGTTCAGCAGCTGGGTGCTCTGCGGATCCGCGCTACAGCACTGGAAACACTTGTTGACAGCGTTTGGCGTGATGCCCTCGAACAGGAAACGATTGAAGCTCTCGGCCAGCCCGAACTGAGCGGCGGCTTCGATGAACTGCTCGAGAGCTTCAAGCCTGGAGAAGGCCTCACTCTGACGTTGGAAACCGACGTCGCCCCAACACCGAAGCTGAAGAGCACGAAGGGTCTGAAGGCCGAGGCCGAAAACGTCAGCTACGACCCGGCGCGCGTGGACGAAATGCTGGAGGACTCACGCCGCCAACTGGCCACCGTGGTTCCCGTTGAAGGACGCAAGGCGGAGAAGGGAGATATCGCTGTTGTGGACTTTAAGGGCATCTACAGCGATGACGGCAGTGAGATCGAGGGCGGCAGCGCCGATTCCATGGATGTCGATCTCGAGCATGGGCGCATGATCCCAGGCTTCATTGAAGGTGTGGTGGGCATGGCAGTCGGAGACAGCAAGACGGTGGACTGCACATTCCCTGAGGACTATCCCAAGGAAGATGCACGCGGACGCAAGGCCAGCTTTGACATCGAACTGAAAGACCTCAAGACTCGCGAGCTGCCTGAGCTGAACGACGAGTTCGCGAAGCAGGCCAGCGAGCAGGAGTCCCTGGCGGATCTGCGCAGCGACCTTGAACAACGTCTCAAGGATGACGCCGAACGCCGCGCACGCAGCAACCGCCACGACGCTCTGCTGGCCGCTCTGGTGGAACAACTGGAAGTCGAACTTCCCGAAAGCCTGATCCAACAGGAGGTTCGCAATCTGGTGGAACAGACCGCTGGACAATTTGCCCAGCAGGGAATGGATGTGAAATCGCTGTTCACTCCCGAACTGGTCCGCAACCTGATGGACTCCTCACGCCCTGAAGCTGAGGAGCGCCTGCGCCGAAGCCTTGCTCTAACAGCCCTGGCAGAGAGTGAAAAGCTCACTGTCGAGGACAGCGAGCTTGAGGCCAAACTCGAGGATGTGAAGCAACAGCTTTCCGGCGAGCGCGACATCGACCCCGAGCGGCTTCGTCAGGCTGTGCTTGATGATCTGCTTCAAGAGAAGCTTCTGGGCTGGCTGGAAGAGAACAGCACCATCACCGACAAAGCTCCGGAAGACTCTGAGAAAGATGACAAGGGATCAGCCAAGAAGGCCGCAGCCAAGAGCGACAAACCCGCTGCAAAGAAAAAAACAACCAAAGCAAAAAGCGCCAAGAAGGACAGTGATGGCGCCGAAGCCTGATCTGCAGCCATAGATTGCTTGCAAAGCCCGCTAGCCGCCGAGTGATCGACGACCGCATTCACCATCCGATTCAGAACCGCTGGCGGGGGATTCAGCCTGTCTCGCAGCATCCTCAGGCAGCTCCTGGCGTGCTGCCGACAGTGGTTGAACAGTCCGGTCGAGGTGACCGCGCCTTCGACATCTATTCCAGATTGCTGCGCGAGCGGATCATCTTCTTAGGCACCGGTGTGGACGATCAGGTGGCGGACGCCCTGGTGGCTCAGCTGCTGTTCCTGGAAGCGGAGGATCCCGAGAAGGACATTCAGATCTACATCAATTCCCCAGGCGGCTCTGTGACTGCCGGCCTGGCGATCTACGACACCATGCAGCAAGTGGCGCCTGACATTGTCACCATCTGCTACGGCCTGGCAGCTTCCATGGGAGCCTTCCTGCTGTCCGGAGGTGCCAAAGGCAAGCGACTGGCGCTTCCCAATGCTCGAATCATGATCCACCAACCCCTTGGTGGTGCTCAGGGGCAAGCAGTGGATATTGAAATCCAGGCCAAGGAGATCCTGTTCCTCAAACAAACCCTCAACGGTCTCATGGCCGATCACACCGGACAGCCACTGGAGAAGATCGCTGAAGACACGGACCGTGACAACTTCATGTCTCCCGCCGAAGCCGTCACTTACGGCCTGATTGATCGCGTCGTGGACAGTTTCGGAGACGGAGAAATCGTTACGGAGGGCTGACATCAGCCCGTTCTGTCGCGATCCTCAGTACCTGGGCCGAGTTCCATTCGATCCAGCTCTGTGTTCCGACTGACCTGCGAAGCGCCCGATGGCCAAGTTCGACGCCCATCTGAAGTGCTCCTTCTGCGGAAAGTCCCAGGAGCAAGTGCGCAAGCTGATTGCAGGCCCTGGCGTCTACATCTGTGATGAGTGCATCGATCTCTGCAACGAGATCCTGGATGAGGAGCTGATCGATGCTCAGGGTGGTAGCCGGCAGGGCAATGAGCCGACCAGGAAGAGCGGCTCAAACCAGCCCCGCAAGACCTCCAAGCCTGCGCCGACCCTCGCCTCCATTCCCAAACCACAGGAGATCAAGGGTTTCCTGGACCAGCAGGTCGTGGGACAGGACGCTGCCAAGAAAATCATGTCGGTGGCGGTTTACAACCACTACAAGCGCCTGGCCTGGCAGGGAGACGGCAAAGGGGAGACTGAACAGACCGCCACCAGGCTGCACAAATCCAACATTCTTCTGATCGGCCCAACGGGCTGTGGCAAGACGCTGCTTGCCCAAACCCTCGCGGAGATGCTGGATGTGCCCTTCGCCGTGGCCGACGCCACCACCCTCACGGAAGCGGGCTACGTCGGTGAGGACGTGGAGAACATCCTGCTGCGGCTGCTCCAGAAGGCCGACATGGATGTGGATCTCGCCCAACGGGGGATCATCTACATCGACGAGATCGACAAGATCGCCCGTAAGAGCGAAAACCCATCGATCACCAGGGATGTTTCCGGTGAGGGAGTGCAGCAGGCTCTGCTCAAGATGCTTGAAGGCACTGTGGCCAACGTTCCCCCCCAGGGCGGCCGCAAGCATCCCTATCAGGACTGCATCCAGATCGACACCAGCCAGATCCTGTTCATCTGTGGTGGTGCCTTCGTGGGATTGGACGATGTGGTGCAGAAACGCATGGGTCGGAACGCCATTGGCTTCGTGCCCAGCGACAGCCGCGGTCGCGGCAAGGCCACTCGCGATCTTCAGGCTTCACAGGTGCTGCGTCACCTCGAACCGGATGATCTGGTGAAGTACGGGCTGATCCCCGAATTCATCGGTCGCATGCCCGTGAGCGCTGTCCTGGATCCGCTGGACAAACACGCTCTTGAATCCATCCTCACCGAACCGAGGGATGCCCTGGTCAAGCAGTTCCGAACCCTCTTGAGCATGGACAATGTGAAGCTTGACTTCGAGGCAGGAGCCATCGAAGCCATCGCTCAGGAGGCGCATCGTCGCAAGACCGGAGCCAGAGCTTTGCGCGGCATTGTGGAAGAGCTGATGCTCGATCTCATGTACGAGTTGCCCTCTCGCAAAAACGTGCCTGACTTCACGATCACCCGCGCCATGGTGGAGGAACACACAGGCGGCAAGGTGCTGTCTCTGCCCGGCAAGGATCGCCAGCAGGAATCAGCCTGATCGCCATGGCCAACTCTTGAGGGTTCTGAACACAACTCATTCAGACCCAACCACTGCGGTTCGGAAGCCCCCCAGTTCCTGAGAAGGAACTCCGCGACAGACTCAAGCGAGCCCTTCTTCACGGCCATGGCCACCGCCGACCATCTGAGGGTCCCTCGTCAGCACGGTTTGTTTCTGCACCACGGGATCGATCTGGGCGATGGAACGGTCGCCCATTACCTGGAGGGTCGTGAAATCCTGCGCAGCTCCCTGGAAGATTTCAGCCGCGGTGAGGAGGTGAGCATGGTCAGCCATGAACAGGCCTCACCTGCTGGGGTGACCCTGAGAAGGGCCATGAGCAGGATTGGCGAACAGAACTACAACCTGCTGTTCAACAACTGCGAGCACTTCGCCAACTGGTGCAAAACGGGTCGGCACAGGAGCGGTCAAGTGGAGGACTGGCTCCACACAGGCAGCCTCGGTGCACTCGCATTCGGCCAGCTGATGCCTGCGGCTCTGCTCACCGGACTGGGTGTGTTGCTGCGTAAAGGGGTGGTCGATGAACAGTCACGCCAACGCGCCCGGCGTGCTCTGGAACACCTGCAGAAACTGCGAATACGCCTGATGCAGAAACTGGACAGCACCCTCGAGCAGGCGGAGACCTGGATGCAAGGCATGCCTGGTCAGGGAGCCGATGAACGGGTCGATCGACGCAGTCGGCAGCTGTTGCTCACGGGCCGGGGCATCGCCGATGAACTGGCAGCCGTCGAAGACATGGAAGACAAGCTGCATTCACTGCTGGATGAGACCTCTCAAGAAGAAGGCACAGTTTCAGGACCAGAACCTCGGTAGCCTCAGCATCCTGCCGGCAGTGCATGAGCCAGCCGTACCAGCCACTGCATCACAAGTACCGGCCCCAACGGCTTGATCAGCTGGTGGGTCAGGAAGCGATTGCGGCCACCCTCGGCCATGCCCTGCGAACCGGACGCATTGCACCGGCTTATCTGTTCAGCGGACCTCGAGGAACGGGTAAGACCTCCAGCGCCCGCATCCTTGCCCGTTCACTCAACTGCCTCAGCAACGACGGCCCGACGCCGGAACCCTGTGGCAACTGCGAACTGTGCAACTCAATCGCCGCAGGCACAGCACTGGATGTGATCGAGATCGATGCCGCCTCCAACACCGGCGTCGACAACATCCGCGACCTGATCGAGCGCTCAAGGTTCGCTCCAGTGCAGGCGCGCTGGAAGGTTTATGTGGTTGACGAGTGCCACATGCTCTCCACCGCAGCCTTCAATGCGCTGCTCAAGACCCTGGAGGAACCACCTCCACAGGTGGTGTTCGTGCTGGCCACAACCGACCCACAGAGGGTTCTGCCCACCATCCTCAGCCGCTGCCAGCGATTTGACTTTCGGCGCATTCCTCTCGATGCACTCGAGCAGCACCTTCAGTGGATCGCTGCGGAGGAATCGATTCCGATCCAACCGGAAGCTCTGCATGTGGTGGCCCAACGAGCCCAGGGGGGGCTGCGCGATGCAGAGAGCTTGCTGGATCAGCTCAGCCTTCTACCTGGACCGATCGAAGCCGGAGCGGTATGGGATTTGCTGGGAGCGGTTCCTGAGCAGGAGTTGCTGGAGCTGGTGAAAGCCATGAGCACCAGTGAGCCGGTGACATTGCTGGAAGCCAGCCGGCAACTGCTTGACCGCGGCCGCGATGCCGGATCGGTGCTGCAGGGAATGGCAGGGATCCTGCGGGATCTCGTGCTGATGGCCGCTGCTCCAGATCGACCTGAGCTCACAGGTGTCTCTCCACAGTTCCGCGATCAACTGCCTCCCCTGGCCAAATCCATTGGCCGGACACGACTGCTGCAATGGCAGGGCCAGTTGCGAGGTGCTGAACAACAGCTTCGTCAGAGCGTGCAGCCTCGCCTTTGGCTGGAGGTGCTGCTGCTCGGTCTGCTGGCTGAACCAGCCGCCTCGACAGTCGCAGCAACCTCAGCACCGGCAGCAACTCGCGTGAGCTCTGCAGCTCCGGTGTCCTCATCAGCTGTTCCACCGCCAGCTCCTGCCCAGGTTCCAGCTGTTGCTGCAGCAGCTGTTGCTTCAAAAGCCGGTGCTTCAACAGCTGTGCCAGAGGTGAGCCTTCCCGACACATCCACAACCCCTTCGCCACCAAAGCAGTCCACTACTGCATCCGAACCGCAGGCACAAGAAGCTGCAACGACTCCTGCTGCAAGCCAAGACCTCGGCGAGCTCTGGCAGCAAATTCTGGCCAGCCTGGAACTTCCCTCCACGCGAATGCTGCTCTCGCAGCAAGCCCGACTGACACGGATCGACAGCCACCGCGCTGTGGTGCAGGTGTCCGGGAACTGGATGGGCATGGTGCAGAGCCGCGCAGCCTTGCTGGAGAAGGCGATTGCGAGTGCCATGGGAGGCAACCGTCAACTGGTCCTCGAAAACCATGGAGGAGCAGCACCCATGGCAGCTATGCCGAGCGCACCTGCACCCAAACCTGCACCAGCGCCGGCAGCAGTTCCCAGCAATGGCGCTCAGCTTCCTTCAACCGCTCAGTCGGCCGCTGTTGTTCCGAACAATGCAGCATCTGCAGCACCCCCATCAACATCGGCTCCTGCCCAGCCACCGCCTGCAGCTGCAGCTCCCTCGATGGCAAGCGGCCAGGCTCCTTCCGTTCAGACAGGCCATGCGACGGTGTCTTCTCAACCAACAACGGCTCCACCAGTCCGCCCTGAGCCTTCCGCCATGGATGACAAAGTGAAACGCTTCGCTGACTTCTTCAACGGTCAGGTTCTGGACGTGGACCTCAACAGCTAGATCCCAGGCTCTGAAGCCTGAAGTGTCTCTCCCTCTCCGCTGTGCGTGGTCTTGGCCCAGACCAGTCGTTTGGGAAGAAACGCCATGCGAAGGGTGACCCAGGGGATCACAAGGAACCAGTGACTGAGATAGGCGATACCAAGCAGAAGATTGAAAACACCTGGCGAAGGCAAATCGGGCCCTTCGCTGGGGCGTCGACAGCCACGCCAGTAGGCAACACCGGACACGCTGAAGGCCACGATCGACAGAGGCCAGTAAGCGGGCGTGGTGCGGCTGATCACACTCGTGAGCAGATCCGCCCAGGAGACCACGGGAAGGGCGTACTGAAGCAGGAAGAAACAAGCCACATCGCTGCGCTGGGCAGGGGTCAGACGCGACGAAATCAAGCCAGGCCAGTAGTCGAGAAAGCGTTGCAGTCCTCCTTCGGCCCAACGCTGACGCTGCTTCCAGAGTGCCTGAAGCGACTCAACAGCCTCCTCCTGCACGGGTGGATCCCAGAGGATGCCGATCCGAGCTCCCTGCAAGATCAAACGAAAACTCAGATCCAGATCGTCGGTGACGGTGTCCTCGTTGAAACCACCGCAGGCCTCCAGCAGATCGCGGCGCAAAAGCTCACCATTGCCACGAAGTTCAGCCACTCCACCACCGGCAAGCCGTCCATCCTGAAGCTGGGCATCAAATGCCATTTCCATGGCCTGAGCACGGGTTAACCAGTTGCTGCTGGCATTGGTGACTGCCTTGCGCATCTGGACAGCTGACCAGTCGCCGCTGGTTGCGAAGGGCATCAACCGTTCCAGCTGATCAGAACCCAGCTGTGCATCCGCATCAAGAATCAGCAGCCATTCACCCTTGGTCTGAGCCAGGGCGGCATTGAGAGCACCGGACTTTCCTCCACCGGCATTGCGAGGGCGGCTGATCACCTGTAGGGACGGGAATCGGATCTGAAGCTCTGCGAGGCGGTCAGGAGTGCGGTCTTCGCTGCCGTCATCCACCACACACAAGCTCAGACGACCATCGGGGTAGCGCAAGGCACTGAGCCGCTCTACAAGCCGGGTGACAACCGCTTCCTCATCTCGGGCAGCAACCACCACATCCACTGTGGGGAATAACTCTGCAGCCTTTGAAGGGGAATCGTCCGAATCGCTGCCGTTGTTCTGCGTGGTCTGCTGATCATGACCTCGCATCAAGGTGCGCAGGGCATACCCCCCGAGCAGCATCGCCAGAGTGAAGGCAGGGATCAGGCTCCGGGATGGATCCAGCCAATGGGGCACCGCACCGGCCCAGCCACAGGCCGCCAGGAAGAAGACCGTCTTGCCGCGTCGGTGATCTCCAGTCCCTGCGGCCACAGCCCTCCCACCACGACGAAACATGGGGACTTTAGGGGGCCTCAGCAGGTACGGACCCGGCAGGAACTGTGAAAGGCCCCAGCTGCGTTCCGGGGTAATAGTGCTGAAGGATCCGCTGAGCACTCCAACCGCGATCGGCCAGATCGATTGCACCTGCCTGGGACAGCCCCACTCCATGGCCAAACCCTCCGCCTCGGAAGCGCCAGACCCCCGCCCCTTCAGCTTCAACAACAAACAACGTGCTGGGCAAACGGCGAAGGGTGCGCCGGATGGCATCCAGTTTCAGAACCACAGGCGCCGCTCCACGATCCCGGTCAAGTTCAAGCGAGAGCACCCGGCCACTGGGCCCGCGCTTCTGCACGCTGATCGATGTGGGAGCAGCATTCCCCTGACCGGCAGCGGCAAGTGCCTGACCAAGCTGTCCTGCGGTGTAGACGCGACTCCAGCGAAAACGGGGATGACCTGCTCCATAAGCACCATCCCCGCCTTTCAGCAGAGACTGCACACCCTGGTTGCTGCTCAGAGGCAGGGAGAGCGACTGACCCCAGGAGCTCAGGCCATCCGCCTGCACCCTCACGTAGGGCAGTGGCTCCATGTCCCAGGCCTCCTCAGCGTGAGCACTGACTCCGCCATTGGTGGCGTGATACACGGCATGAATCGGCTGCCCATCCCACAACAAAACCTCACCAGCCGTGGCACGGATGGCCTGTCGCACCGATGGGCTGGCCATCCGTGGATCGCTGTACACCTGGCATTGGGTGTCACTGCAGAGGTGATATCCATCCAGAGCAAAGCGATGGCTGTTGGCCAAAGCCCAGGTGCGGGCCAGCACGGCCTGGGCCTGTAACGCCGCCGCTGGGGATCCGGCTCCGATCTCATGGGGCACCACACCCTCGAGATAACGCTCGAGCGGAAGCTTCTCCAGCAACGTCCAGCTGCCGTAGGCATCCGCCTGAAGACGGAACGGTCCACGCAGAACCCCACCCTTCCAGCGCATGCCGTCGGAAGCTTGCACCTGCAGAGGCCCCTGCAGGGTTCGACCACCCGTGGGGCCCTCGAGCACGGGCATCACAACACTGCTGATGCGCTCACTGACATCGCGCAATGACACACCTGAAAGATCCTGCGCATCAGCAGGAGCCCAAACCTCCCATTCGCCTGGATGGGCCACCTGAGCCTTCACCCCCTGAGCACCCCATCGCTGGGCGATCTGGTCCGCAGACTCGAAACTCGCGAAGGGTCCCGCAACACGTCGGGCAACGTCGAGAGGTTCCGGAAGAGCAACCAGTCGCCAGCTGAAGCGCAGCCGGTCAGCCGACGACACAAGCTTTCCGGTCCGATCCCGCAGTTGCAGAGGAGCCGCTCCCGCGCTGATCAACGTCAATTGAGCAGCCGATCGATCGGGCCGCGTTCCCGCCCCGAGATGATCATCGAGTGATACCCAGAGAACGGAATTCCTGGCCGAGGGCGGCAAGGGAACGCGTCGATGAGTCGGAACCGCAACAACCTCAGACTGAGGAGAAGGCTGCTCAATGACCTGCTGCTCAATGACCTCGGCCTGACAGCCCAGGGCAGCACAGACCGGAAGCCAGATCCAGGGGAGGAGTCTGAAGACTGCATCTGGTGCAGAACGAGACATGGCAGCGGGCTTGACAGCGGATCTGAGCATGAAGCTGGACAAAGGGTTTGGCTGAAGGGGGGGTGAGGTTCTATGTTTGTCGTTTGTGCAACGCGTCGCCAGAGAAATGCCCAAGCTCAAGACCCGCAAAGCAGCCGCCAAGCGGTTCAAAGCAACAGGCACAGGCAAATTCCTGCGACGTCGCGCATTTCACAATCACCTCCTGGATCACAAAAGTCCGAAATTGAAGCGACACCTGAAAACGAAAGCTGTCGTTGATCGCACTGACGAAGAGCGCGTGGCCCTGATGATGCCCTACGCCTGAGTCCTAGCTCGCTTTCAGAGCAGTGACGGATCTGAACACATCTCCCTTAACTCCCTTTCTCAAGACCCATGGCACGCGTTAAAAGAGGCAACGTCGCCCGTAAGCGGCGCAACAAGATCCTCCGCCTGGCTCGCGGCTTCCGCGGCAGCAACGGAACCCTCTTCCGCACCGCCAATCAGCGGGTCATGAAGGCTTTGTGCAACGCCTACCGTGACCGGCGGCGGCGTAAGCGTGATTTTCGCCGTTTGTGGATTGCCAGAATCAACGCTGCAGCTCGCTTGAATGGGGTGAGTTACAGCCGTTTGATCGGTGGCCTCAAAAAAGCGGATGTGCGCCTGAACCGCAAAATGCTGGCACAAATGGCAGTGGCGGACCCCTCCAGCTTCGCCAATGTGGTGAATGCAACTCAGGCTTGAATAGCGTCCCTTCACGGGCGCTCAACCAGCCTTCATGAATTCCTTCCTGCCGCAGACCTACCTGCTTGGGCTGATCGGCTTGCTTGCAATTGCTGCCGTCATTGCAGGTCGTCAGCTTCTACGAGTGCGTCGTGATGAATTGGAGCTCATTCGTCTCGAGCAGTCCGAAGCCGGATCCTCCAAAGATGCCGGCGATCTTTATGAGCTCGCCTGTGTCCAACTACGCAAGCGTCTGTACCCGAAGGCCACAGCGACATTGCGTCAGGCCGTGAAACGCCTGAACCAAGAACCCCAGGAAGCACGGGCACTGATCCAGAACGCACTGGGATTTTCTCTGGCTGCTCAGAAGGATTTTTCTGGCGCTGTGCGTCATTACAAATTCGCTCTGCAGGCGAAGCAGGATTATCCAGTGGCCCTCAACAATCTCGCCTTTGCACAGGAGCGACTTCTCAACAGGGAGGAGGCAGCTGAGCTGTACCGCAAAGTGCTAACGCTTGACCCCGCGAACAAAACAGCAAAAAACCGACTGAAACGTTTGGAGCGGACAGCCAAAGGTCGAACAAGCAGCTCATTCATCGAACCGCAGAAGAACTCACCAGAGAGCCCTGACGGCAGGGGCTTCTGAACCAGGGCAGCTTGGAGCCAGACTGAGGCTGCCTCCACGATTGGTGATTCGTGGAGCCTGCCAACTCGAAAGGGTCATCCCTTGAAGACCGAGGTAACTGCCACCCGGCTCGAGTTCATCCGTGAGCTGGCTAGCGAGAGGCAATAAATCCACTTGGTCAGATGAGGCATTGAGATTGCCCTGCACCGGAGTGCTGATCTCGCCGATCTGCATGTTTCCCCTCAGATCAACCATCTGTCCGATGGGCTGAACACTCGCCAGGGTGAGCTTCACATCGACGCTGTTGCCGCTTGTGAAAGACATATAACTGCCGCACCACTCTCTGGGCATCGACGTTGCGATATTGGCGGCCCTGGCGATCGGATCAAAACGCTGAACCAAACCTTCAATCTCAAGTGGATCCTCCAAGGTGGAGGCATCAAGAGGTAAGGACGGTTCGAACGTCGCCGGAATCTCGATCGGCGCGTTCATGTCCATAGTGATGGGCATGACGAGAACGGATGATTGCCGCAGGGTAGGTCCCTCAACCGTGGCCTGTTCGACTTCCGATCCGGTTCCCCACCAGTCCGCAGCTCCTTCAATGGCATCGACCCCGCCCAGCACCGACCCACTTCTGATCGGTGGTCGGCAGTTCAACAGCAGGCTGTTCACCGGCACGGGCAAATATCCCAATCTGGAAGCGATGCAGCAAAGCCTCGTTCGCTCCGATTGCGACATGGTGACCGTGGCCGTCAGGCGCGTGCAAACCGTGGCAGCCGGACATGCCGGCCTGATGGAGGCCATCGACTGGACACGGATCTGGATGCTGCCCAACACCGCAGGCTGTGCCAATGCTGATGAAGCCGTGCGCGTAGCCAGGCTGGGCCGCGAGCTGGCCAAGCTTGCAGGTCAGGAGGACAACACGTTTGTGAAGCTGGAGGTGATTCCTGACGGCCGTCACCTGTTACCTGACCCCTTCGGAACTCTTGAGGCTGCCGAACAGCTTGTGAAGGAAGGATTTACGGTGCTGCCCTACATCAATGCCGATCCGCTGCTTGCACAACGGCTGGAGGAGGTGGGCTGCGCAACAGTGATGCCTCTGGGCTCACCGATCGGATCCGGTCAGGGACTGCGCAACGCTTCCAACATTGCGCTGATCATCGAGAACGCCGGTGTTCCAGTCGTGGTGGACGCAGGGATCGGGGTACCGAGTGAAGCCGCTGCGGCCCTGGAAATGGGTGCTGATGCGGTCTTGGTGAACAGCGCCATTGCCCTGGCGGGCAACCCAGCGGCCATGGCTGAAGCGATGGGTCAGGCCGTTCAAGCGGGTCGCACGGCTTACCTTTCAGGCCGACTTCCGAAACTCGAACAAGCCAGTGCCAGCTCTCCAACCACCGGCCTGGTCAAGTAAAGAGTGGTGAAGTGACATGAAGCAAGCGACATAAAAGAGGTCGTTAAGCAATTGCACTCATAAGGTCCGTCCAGTCACAAAGGACCCATGCAGGTCACAACCGAAGACGGTGGACGTCTGAATGCCTTCGCCAAGGAACCGCGCATGGAGGTGATTGCCAAGGAAACCAGCCGCAGCAGTGCCTCCAGAGTGTTGATCATCAGCGGCTCAGTACTGGTGGTGGCACTGATGGCCCTGACCGTGGCGATCAGCTGAAAACCCTGTAGTAGCTTGCACCTCATTGGCGGCTCGCACGCTTCAGCAGGAGTTTGGGGTGAAAGTTCTCGTTCTCGGTGGTGACGGCTTCTGCGGCTGGCCCTGCGCCGTGAATCTGGCGGATCAGGGCCACGATGTTGTGATCGTGGACAACCTGAGCCGGCGCAAGATCGACATCGATCTGGAGGTTGAATCACTCACACCAATTGCGAACATCGGTGATCGCCTCAAAGCCTGGCAGGAGACAGGCGGCAAGCCCATGCGCTTCGTCCATATGGACATTGCGCATGAATATCAGCGCCTGGTGGATCTGCTCAACCAGGAAAAACCCGAAGCTGTGGTGCACTTCGCTGAGCAGCGCGCAGCTCCCTATTCGATGAAAAGCAGCGCAACCAAGCGCTACACCGTCGACAACAACGTCAATGGCACCCACAACCTGCTGGCCGCCATCGTGGAATCCGGCCAAGACATTCATGTGGTCCACCTGGGCACCATGGGCGTCTACGGGTATGGCTCGCACAGAGGCGCCACCATCCCTGAGGGCTATTTGAAGGTGGAGGTCCCCCAACCCGATGGCAGTCGCTTTGAGGAAGAGATCCTTCATCCAGCCAGCCCCGGCAGTGTCTATCACATGACCAAGACGCTGGATCAGCTGCTCTTCCTCTACTACAACAAAAACGACAAGGTGCGAATCACAGACCTGCATCAGGGCATCGTCTGGGGCACGAACACAGAGGCGACGGATCGCGACCCACGACTCACCAATCGTTTTGATTACGACGGAGACTACGGAACAGTGCTCAACCGCTTCCTGATGCAAGCGGCCATCGGCTATCCACTCACCGTGCACGGCACAGGAGGCCAGACCCGTGCCTTCATCCACATCCGCGACTCCGTGCGCTGTGTCCAGCTGGCCCTGGACAATCCCCCCGACCAAGGCGAACGGGTCAAGATCTTCAACCAGATGACCGAAAGCCATCAGGTGGGCGAGTTGGCCAACAAAGTGGCCGCCCTCACCGGAGCCAAGGTGAACAACCTGCCCAACCCTCGCAATGAAGCAGTTGAAAACGACCTGATCGTGGACAATCGTTGTTTCATTGAGCTGGGGCTCAACCCCACAACACTCGACGACGGTCTGTTGAAAGAAGTGGTGGAAATCGCCACTCGTTACGCCGATCGCTGCGATCGCAACCGCATCCTCTGCACCTCTGCCTGGACCAAAACCCAGGCACAAGCCATCGGCTCCGCCTCCTGAATCAGGCCCTTCCCTTGAAAATCGCCTTCTTCACCGAAACCTTCCTGCCCAAGGTCGACGGCATCGTGACCCGCCTCACCAAAACGGTGAAGCACCTGGTGGACGCCGGCGATGAGGTGATGGTGTTCTGCCCGGAAGGCTGTCCAGAGGACTACATGGGTGCCCGCCTGATCGGTGTGCCCGCGATGCCTCTGCCGCTCTATCCGGAGCTGAAGCTGGCTCTTCCGCGGCCGGCTGTATCCGAAGCGATTGACAATTTCCAGCCTGACCTCATCCACGTTGTCAATCCAGCGGTGCTGGGGCTCGGGGGTATCTGGCTGGCCAAGACCAAATCCATCCCGCTGGTTGCCAGTTATCACACCCATCTGCCCAAGTACCTCGAGCACTACGGCATGGGCATGCTCGAACCACTGCTGTGGGAACTCCTGAAAGCCGCCCATAACCAGGCCCTTTTGAATCTGTGCACCTCCACCGCCATGGTTCAGGAGCTGAGTGAAAAGGGCATTCAGCACACCGATCTCTGGCAGCGAGGGGTAGACACCGAACTGTTCAGTCCTGAACTGCGCAGCAATGCCATGCGTCATCGCCTCACTGGTGATCAAGACGACCGCGGTGCTCTGCTGCTCTACGTGGGCCGGCTCTCCGCCGAGAAGCAGATCGAGCGCATCAAACCCGTGCTCGAAGCACTTCCCGATGCTCGTCTGGCGCTGGTCGGCGACGGACCCCACCGCCAGCAGCTGGAAAAGCATTTCGAAGGCACGGCCACCACATTTGTGGGCTATCTCGCCGGTGAAGAGCTGGCCAGCGCCTATGCAAGCGGTGATGCCTTCCTCTTCCCCTCCAGTACCGAGACTCTCGGACTGGTCCTGCTGGAAGCGATGGCAGCTGGTTGCCCTGTGGTAGGAGCCAATCGCGGCGGCATTCCAGACATCATCACCGACGGCGTCAATGGCTGTTTGTATGAACCCGACGGCACTGATGGAGGTGCTGCCAGCCTGATCACAGCCACGCGTCGCCTGCTAGGCAATGACATCGAACGCCAGTCGCTGCGGAGAGCTGCCCGGGACGAAGCGGAACGCTGGGGCTGGGCTGGTGCAACTGAGCAGTTGCGGGACTACTACCGCAAGGTTCTCCAGAAGCAGCAACTCAGCGCTGCCGCCTGAATCATGGTTTGCCGCGCGTGCGGTTCCAGACCTCCATCACCTTTTTGGCCATCGGCAGTGCGTGCACGGATCCTCCACCAGGTGTGTTCTGAGCGAACGCCACGATCACGATCTTCCCCTCCGGATAGGGCGCATACGTAGCGAACCAGGCATGGTCCGGTCCACCGGTACTGTCTTCAGCTGTACCCGTCTTGCCCCCGGCCGGTGGAATGCCAGGACCATTCAATCCGTAACCGGTGCCATCAGACACCACCTTGCGCAAACCCTCTCGGATCTTGTTGAGGGTGGAGGGTTTGATATCCACCTTGGAGCGCCTGGCAGGGTCAGTCCAGTCCAGCCCCTGATCAGCCAGATGAGGCGTGACCAGCCAACCACCATTTGCGAACACCGAATAAGCCCTGGCCAACTGCAGGGGAGTGATCTGCACCACCGACTGGCCGATGGAAGCACTGGCCATGTCCTCAGGAATCCACGGGGTTGTTCCGGGGTCGGCCCAGCCCCGACCCGCCGCCGCCCACGCTTCGTCACCCACCAGGCCCACACTTTCCTCCCAGCCGATCTCGATTCCGGTCTTTTGTTGGAAACCGAGTGCGTCTGCAGCTTTCTTCAGCGCAAGGGATCCCGAGCCAACACCAACTTGGTAGAAAAAGGTGTTGCTGGAAAAACGCAAGGCATCGGCATAGCCGATACGACCGAAGCCTGCACCGTTGTGATCAGGGAAGCAATGACCTCCGTAGGTAATGCAGGCGGTGGTGTTGAGTTTCGTATCGGCAGGAAACTTACCGGACTCCATGCCGGCCATCGCCGTAACAGCCTTCCATGTGCTGCCGGGGTCATAGGCATTCATGGACCGGCTGAGCAGGGGCTTTTTCGGATTGGAAAACAGTGCGTCGTACTCCTTCTGGGTGGTGACGAGCTTGGAAAAGAAATTGGGATCGAACGTGGGTTTGCTGGCCAGAGCAAGAATGGCCCCATTACTGGGATCCATGGCGACGATCGCGCCACCAGGCTTGTCAGCTAAGGCCTGCTCCGCAGCCTTCTGAAGATCCAGATCAAGAGTGAGCTTGAGGTCCTTGCCGGCCACCGAAGGACGATCCCCGAGATGACGCTGCACCTCACCCATGGCATTCACCTCCAGCATCTGCCCACCCCAGGCACCGCGGAGATGACTTTCATAGGCCGCCTCCACGCCGATGCGTCCAATGCGATCTCGAATTTTGTATCCCTTTTCAGCAAGGGTCTTGTACTCCTCCTCCGTGATTGGCTGGGTGTAACCCAGGGCATGGGCTGCCAGGGTTCCATGGGGGTAGAAGCGCAGAATGTCCACATCCACCTGGGCACCCTTCAATCCCAGCGACTGCTCACGGAAACGCAGAACCTGTTCAGGCTTGAGGTCCGTAGCCAGATTGATGCGATAACCGTCCCGCGCCTGTCCGCTGCCACGGCGCTGATCCAGCACGGCCGCATCAAGGCTGAGCAAACGGGCCAGACGATCACGCAGGTCGGGCCAGCTGGCATCATCCACCAAGCGTGGCTCAACATAGAGGGAATAGGTCAATTTGCTGGAGGCCAAGACCCGCCCTTTGCGATCCAGCAGTCGTCCTCGCGTGGGTGAACGAGGGACAAGGCGAATGCGATTCTCATCAGCCAGTTGGCGGTAGCGGGAACCCTCAAGCAGCTGAAGCCACACCAGACGAGAGACCATCGCCGCACTCACCAACAGCACGAGCGCCAGAAACACCAGTGGCTGCTGGCGCAAACCAGTTTGACGCTGACCATCTCGTTGCGAGAAGCCGGAACCCGCCATCCCAGTCAACTCACCTTGTTCATCAGCGCATCCAAGCGCTGGAGACGCCCATCAATCCTTTCCAGGACGTCCTGCAGCTGCAAAGAGTCTCCCTGATCCGAATCCAGCTGGACCTGCGGCTCCATAGGATCATCCACCTCCACCTGCACTGACACCACAGGATTGCCTAGCCCAGGGCTGATCTGATCCAAACGTTCACGGACCTCCCGTGCCGCTGCTTCACCCTGCTGGCGCAGATCACCAAGGGGATCATTGCCCCTGGCAACAGACTCCACCGCCTTGGCAGGACCATCGCTGCGGACGCGATCGACAAAGGCCAGTCCCATCGGCAGAACCTCCTGCATCAGCGCCAGGCGCAACGAATCGAGTGGTTGGCTTTCAGCCATAGAGGCAAGCCTGATGATTCAACGAAGTCCAGTCTGCTCCGCAGGGAGAACAAGTGTCGGACAGGCTGAACGAGATGATCCCAATGTCCAGCCGATCACACCTGACAACACAACAATCGCCACGATCGGTACCAAAGCATGATGCGTGGTGTCGAGGGCAATCCACTCGGACCAGCCGCGCCAGAAGCGATCGCGTTCGAACCGCCGCTTCTCCCTCGTTTGAAGTCGAGACCGCCTTCGGTACGACTTCTCCACCCAACGTTCGAAGGAGCGCTTTTTGGTGATCGCCATCTTGCGCTCGACCTCAAGCAGTTGGCCGGAAGTGAGCTCAGGGTGAAAGGTTCCGATCAGTTCCAGGCTTTTCAGGAACATCTCCACGGCGCCATCCTTGATCTCCTGATCTGTGGGATCAAGCAGAGGCCACTCCAACTCTGGATAGAAACGACCACGGTTCTGCTGGATCTGATCCTCATTCAACTGTCCGGGTTCTCGCAGCCACCGATCAGTGTTGCTGTCAAAACGTCGCCAGTAGAGGAAAGGGTTGATGTAAATGGTCTTACCAGCAAGCTGGATGCTGTCCTGCTGGAGACGTCGCTGCAGTTGTTGGTCCTGCTGTTGGGCAGCGGTCACATCCTTGATGCCGGGGACCAAGGATATCGGTGCTGGCATCGACCTACCAGCCCCCTTAAAGGACTCATTGACACTCCACTCTCCACCCAACGTTGAACGGCATAAAAAAGCGTTGGCTCTTTTCAAAGAACCAACGCCGAACTGATCCGTGCAACGAACCGTCTGACTCAGAATTGAGACAGTGCTCTCCACTGCGTGGGAAGAAGTTTGGCCACCAATTCAAACTGACCGTTGCCCATCGGCTTCACCACATAGGAAACTCCCATTGGATCGGGATAAATCCCATCAGGTGGCACCACTCCCATGGTGACTCCCTGGAAGGGATCATCATGACCAACGAGGAATGTATTGGTGCCTGAGGCCGGCTTTGCCGAAAGGAGCGGAGCCACCCTATTCGCGTATTCCTTGTAATCCTGAGGCGTGCAATCCACACAAGGCAGGAAATTCAGATTTGAATTTTTTGAGTATTTACCAAAGGCAAGCTGAGCGGTGTTGTAAGCACGGCAGTAATCGCTGGAAATCACATCGCCAACTGGAATTCTTGCGGCCTTAACGCCGCGACCAATCTCAACAGCCTCTTTTTTGCCGTCCGGACTCAGACGACGCTGCGTGTTGCAATCGGCAAGATTCAGATTTGGACTGACCTGATCACCCCAGTCCTTGTTGGTCCTTGCGTGACGCAAATAGATCACATATCCACCGCGGCGCAGATCGTTGGCAAGCTGTTTGGCACCTACACGATTAATGAAATCGGTGTTTCGCTGATCTCCGGAAATCGTCGCGGCGTTAATTTCGTAATCCTCAACAGCCGCTTTCGCCGAATGGGTGTTCGTCGCGATTGAGGCTGCCAGAAGACCTCCGGCGACCAGGGCCGCAGAAGCCGAAACAAGACGGATGTTCTTCAGGTAATTCATTGCAAAAAGCAATATCAACTTGAACGTAGACACAAGGCCACAACTGGACAAGTAAAATAAATTACATCAACTTCAGAGACAGGCTAGAAGAGACAGGCTAGAAGAGACAGGCTAGAAGAGACAGGCTAGAATGTATCAACGAGACTTTAATTGGCATTGATTTGATACACTAAAATCGCGTTTAGCCTAGAAATATATATATCGACCTCGTAACACGAATCCAATCTGACAGGAAATAATTTATAAGTCCGCCTTCTGGTCTTCATTTCCGGAGCAACACCGTCCGTGATTGTGTTGGATATAGGGTTGGATGGCGCTGGCAATCAAAGAGCGAAACACTAAAACTTTTAGCCTAACCACTTAGAGAGATTCTGGCCATGGCAACAAACCTAAACATAGCAGTGAATCACCTTTCTCATCGACTGAATTGGGTCAGCATTCTGAGATGGGAGCATGGCATACAAGGTGAACTTAATGGATGTCGAGACTAGGATCGATGGCCGAGCAACCACAACCATGGCTAGAGAAATAATGGAAAGACGCAAAACTCTCCAAGCAAATGGGTCATACCATGACGCCAGGCTCATCCTACAAGGGCTGTAGCGACTGAAACACCAGATCAACGCTAGTAAAGCCTGTTCAGTAAAGATACTGAATGGCCAGCAACTACAACCGTTTTTTAAAATAAATAATACCCCATTGATTGATGACAACCATTCAAATCATTTTCAAACGATATGCGTGATAAAATATAAGTTCCTATAAGCCCTCACTCTTTGAAGAAATGACATCGAGGGCGAGCGACAGTAAGTCTATTTATCAATCTAAAAGCAGTCGGTATCGACCTGAGATAGATGGCCTCAGGGCATTTGCAGTTATTGTAGTCATTATCAATCATTTCAACAAGGACATCCTTCCAGGAGGATACCTTGGGGTAGATATCTTTTTTGTGATATCTGGATATGTCATTACATCATCACTGCTCGGAAGACCTAGCAAAGATTTCAAGGACTTCATCAGTGGTTTCTATGAACGAAGGATCAAACGACTCGTGCCAGCATTATCAGTTTTTGTACTGATCACGAGTATTGCAATCTGCCTATTCGATCCATCACCAGATGCATCATTAAAAACTGGCCTGACTTCATTATTCGGCCTATCCAATCTCTACCTTTTAAAGCAGTCAACAGATTATTTTGCTCAATCAACAGAATTCAATGTCTTCACGCACACATGGTCCCTGGGAGTTGAAGAGCAGTTCTACGTCATCTTTCCCTTTCTAATTTGGTTTTCAGGATTTGGAAGGCAAACTAAAAATGGTGCTCGCAATCTTTTTCTGGCCGTTGGAGTGCTGACAATGACATCATTGATTGGATTTCTATATCTGTATCCAGTCAATCAACCGGCAGCATATTTCTGGATGCCGACAAGGTTCTGGGAGATGGCAGCGGGATGTCTGATCTTTATCGTATTTCACAGACATACATCCCTCGAGCAATTCCTTGCGAAGTTTCCACCACTTCTATTGGTTGCGTTGATGATCGGTGTGATGTATCGACCGATGTCGATGGCAGCATCATCGACAGTTGTATTGGTAGCTCTGTCATCCATCCTGATGGCGTCCTTAAAGGAAGGAACAGCCGCATTCAGAATTTTCACTAATTCAAAAGTTATTTATATCGGTGTCATCTCTTATTCACTCTATCTATGGCATTGGGGAGTACTTTCTATCAGTCGCTGGACCATTGGTGTCCACTGGTGGTCTGTGCCGATCCAGGTCGCCCTGATGCTGGGTCTGGCAATCGCTTCTTATCGATACATTGAGACGCCACTACGAACCGGCAACTGGCTTGGAAGGCGATGGAAGACCTTGACGCTTGGTGGGGGAGTATTGGTAGCTCTTTCCGGAGGTCTCTTTGCACTTAAAAAACCTTTGAGAGGCCAACTATTCGTTGGAAAAGAAACTTTTGAAAAAAGCACACCCTTTATCAAGGGAAAACAATGCCAGCCAAGAATTTCTGAATTGTCCTCTTGCTACTATGTTGATAACAAAAGCAATGAAACTCTTTGGGTCCTGGGCGACAGTCATGCAGGTGCTCTTTACATGGCAGCAGAAGAGACAGCAAGCATTCAAAATATGAATTTGAAGTTATATACAGCTCAAGGAACGCCTTTCCCCCCGGTTGGCCATTATAGAAAATCAAAAAAGCAACAAGATCTTCAAACGCTAGATGACTTTAGGTTGATTGAGGACACACTCAAACGACAATTAAAAAGTGGCGATGTTGTCTTACTATCTATGAGACTGCCCTATCACTTTGGCGGAACATATTATGAGCGGCCAGCCTCCGACTTCATGTTTCCCAGACGAGATGGTTCTTTTGGATCTCAGAAAGAGTATTTCAACGAGTGGGTCTCCTCAGTGAAAAAGCTTGCCGCCTTGGCACAAGATCGTGGAGCGATGCTTATCATTCAAACTCCAACTCCTGAATGGAAAAGAGAAAAAGCAAAACAATGCTCTAACCCAGATTTACAGTGGTTCAATTCACTTCAAAAAGAAACCTGTAACATTGAAAGCAGTTTTTTTAACAACAAAGAAACGGGTATTTACAGGCATTTATTCCGACAAATAAATCAACTATCAAAATCTCGCAAAAATATTCGACTGCTTGATACATATTCAATTGTCTGTCCAGAAAAAACTTGCAATTTCAATGATGGTAAAGTGGACATTTACCGAGATGACGACCACCTCTCTTATCAATGGGCAGAGGATATGCTTTCTCCTGAACTTTCAAAATTGATTAAGCAGAGAAACCAATAGCTATCTCAATTAATATTTCACTGCAATACTGGCCTTACTAAGCTTTGATGAATATCCAGAATCGATTCACCACCACACCAGACAGCCACAAAGAGCGTTGAGAGGTGAATGAAAAGGGGTTATGCAAACCCAGTCCAGGATCTTTCGCTATTTGTTCCACATGAAGCGAAATATTATGGAAAACTTACTGCATGTCGCTTTGCTAAGTTCAGCTGCTAAAACTTTCAAAGTCTTTTTTAATTCCATAACCCACACATCATCAGACTTCGCAAATATCGGAAGCATCGAGACCGCTAAATTCTGGCTGTCGACCACACCTTCCTCTAGCCGCCTCTTAGGTCATGTCGCCGTTCGTTACAATCATCTTCCTGCAACGAAAACTGAACTATAGCGACATCATTCTGCAATTCTTTTTATCAGAGTTACGCCTGCACTTAATCACACCGCTTACAGAAGACCAGTGGATGCCCGTAGTGGTATTCGATGAAATTTCAAAATCGCTTGGAGACTAATAGCTTGAATATACCCATTCCTCTGAGGAGAAAGTGACGAAATGAAACTTCAAAGCCGCATAATCAAAATACTTTTCAGTCAGTCTCAGATATTATGTTTGAGTCCATATTTAGGCGGTGCAAAGGGAATTTACCCCCCTGAACTATTCCCACTCAATCGTGCCAGGCGGTTTGCTGGTGATGTCCAGAACCACACGGTTCACACCTTTCACCTCATTGACAATGCGATTGGAAATGGTCTCCATCAGGTCGTAGGGCAATCTTGACCAATCTGCGGTCATACCGTCTTCACTGGAAACGCAGCGGAGCACAATCGGCCAGGCATAGGTGCGCTTGTCACCCATGACTCCCACTGACCGCACAGGCAACAGAACGGCGAAGGCCTGCCAGATGTCGTGATACAGACCGGCTTCCTTCACCTCTTCGCGCACGATCAAGTCCGCGTCACGCAGGCAATCAAGTTTCTCCGCTGTGACTTCACCAAGGATGCGAATCGCCAGACCCGGACCAGGGAAGGGATGACGACGCACGATCTCCTCAGGAAGTCCGAGCGAGCGACCGACTTTGCGCACTTCGTCTTTGAACAACTTGCGCAGCGGTTCCACCAGCTTGAACTGAAGATCCTTGGGGAGACCACCCACGTTGTGGTGGCTCTTGATCTTCACAGCCACTCGCTCACCGGTCTTGGGATCGACATTGGTCCCAGCACTCTCGATCACATCGGGATAGAGCGTGCCCTGGGCCAGATAATCAAAGGGACCGAGGCGACGGCTCTCCTCTTCAAAAACACGGATGAATTCGGTGCCGATGATCTTGCGCTTCTGCTCCGGATCTGTGACGTCCTTGAGCTTGGTCAGAAATCGTTGCCGGGCCTTGATGTACTCAACGTGAATATTGAACTTGCGGTCGAAGAAGTCCATCAGGAACTCAGGCTCACCCTTGCGCATGAAGCCCTGATCAATAAACATGCAGGTGAGTTGATCACCAATGGCCTTCTTGAGCAGAAAAGCCAGGGTTGAGGAATCCACGCCACCTGAGAGAGCGAGCAACACCCTCTTCTCGCCAACCTGATCGCGAATCTGTTTGACAGCTTCCTCAATGAACGTTGCTGTCGTCCAGTCAGGCTCGCAGCCGCAGATGTGATAAACGAAATTGCGGATCATCGCCATGCCGCAGGTGGAATGCACCACCTCGGGATGGAACTGCACCCCATACAACTGGCGCTCATGGTGAGCGACGGCCGCCTCGGGGGTATTCGCTGTATGGGCAAGACGCACAAAGCCCTCCGGAAGAGCTTCCACCGAATCCCCATGACTCATCCACATCGTGGAGCCGTTATCCACATTGGTGAGCAGGTCCGTGGGATCGTCCACCTCGAGCGGTGCTTTGCCGTACTCCGCTTTACCGGTGGCTGCCACCACACGTCCGCCCAACTGCTGCACCATCAGCTGCATGCCGTAACAGACGCCGAGCACCGGAATCCCCATCGACCAGATCTGTGGGTCACAGAGAGGAGCACCATCGGCATACACCGAACTGGGGCCTCCGCTGAGGATGATCCCCTTAGGCGCAAGTTGGCGTAGCTCTTCAACAGAGGTGCTGTATCCCAGCACCACGGAAAACACTTCGGTCTCTCGCACCCGGCGGGCAATCAGTTCGGAGTACTGGGAGCCGAAATCAAGAATGACGATTGCCGGCTGTCGCTGACCTTCAATCGGAACCTGGGACATCTCACACGAAAGCCGTGGAACGGTAGGCCGCGGAAATCGGCCGCCAATGGTTCAGCGTAGAGAAGGGCCTTGACCTGAATCAGCAGCCACGGGATGGAGTTGAACGCCGCAATGCCGAAGCATCAGTCGTCCTTCAGGGCCTGCCCAATGCAGCTGACGCTCGCGATTGAACAGGGCTGCCCCAACGTGCATGCCGGTGCAGCCATAGCGCTTCAGATAAGCCTCACTCCGCCCTTCAACCGCCTCAGCCACGGCCATCCAGAGCGCCATGGCCTGCTCGCGATCATGGGCTTGCAGCCAACCCCAGGCCTGTTCGATCGAGGCAGCTTGAAGCAGGGCACGAATGGATTCCAGACTGAGATCCTGCTGCACGGCCAGAGCAGCCAACACCTCCAGGCGTGCATCAGCGAGGTGGTGGTGGGTGTGAAAGATCCCTCCTGCCAATTTGATCAGTTTTCCGTGATAGCCGAGCACGAGCAGCTGCTGCACTCTGGATTCGGCAGCAGCCACCAACAGGGGCCCGATCCAGTTTCCTGACTTCAATAGCGGCTGCTGATCGGACAGTCCCAGCTGCTGCGCCAGATCCAAACCGTTTTCACCGATGACAAGCGTCAACCGACCTGCGAAACCGGTCTGATCCGTGAGCTCACGCAACCGCTCACGAGCCAACTGCAGCTGATCAGGGGAAGCACTGGTCTGCACCTCCGCCTGGGTGCCAATCAAGGCGAGACCCTCAACCACACCGAAAGCGGAATTGCTGGTTCGCAGTGCCAACTCCCGCCCACGCGGCAACACCACCTCCACGTCCAGGCCGCCCAAAACCGGCAACAGATCGCTGAGATTGAGCTCAAGCAACTCTCGAGCGAAACCAGAAATACAAAGTGAACCGTCTTGTTTCAGCCGACCAACGCCCTGGCCGGCGTGGATCTGCAATCCCTTTCTGGAGGAGCTTCGGCTCACAAGCACCCAGATCTCCAGGCCGCGGGTGAGATCCAATCCAGTACCGGGATCACAGATGCTGATCGCCAGTGCCTTCTGACCGCCATCCAGCAGCGATGCCGCATGCACCTCCACCCGACGAACTCCCTGCTCAGAAGGGATCCTGAGGTCAACACTCTTGGGTACGGCAGACCCAGCCAGTACAAGCGCCGCAGCGCGCGCCGCCGCCGCCACCCAGACAGGCAGAGTCAACCCGGTTCCTGAAAAGGCATGTGTTGTGGCGATGGGAGGCCATGCAGATCATTTTTTAGGATGAACGATTGGCACCCCTTGCGCCCGTGCAGGAAAAGCTCACCCTGATGATCCCGGGACCTACCCCGGTGCCCGAAACAGTGCTCAAGGCCATGGGCCGCCACCCGATCGGCCATCGCAGCAGCGAATTCCAGGCCGTGGTGGAACGCACCAATGCGCAGCTGCGCTGGCTGCATCAGACCAGCAGCGATGTGCTCGTGATCACCGGTAGCGGCACTGCCTCCATGGAAGCGGGCATCATCAACACGCTCAGCCGTGGAGACAAGGTGCTCTGTGGTGATAACGGCAAGTTCGGTGAACGCTGGGTGAAAGTGTCAAAGGCCTACGGCCTTGATGTGGAAGTGATCAAAGCCGAATGGGGTCAACCCCTCGATCCAGACGCATTTCGCAGCGCACTGGAAGCCGACACTGCCAAATCGATCAAGGCTGTGATCCTCACCCACTCCGAAACCTCCACCGGAGTGATCAATGACCTTGAGGCCATCAGTGGCCATGTAAGAGCCCACGGCACGGCCCTCACCATTGCTGACTGCGTCACCAGTCTTGGAGCTGCCAATGTGCCGATGGATACCTGGGGCTTGGATGTTGTTGCCTCCGGATCCCAAAAGGGCTACATGATGCCCCCCGGCCTGAGCTTCGTTGCCTTGAGCGAACGAGCCTGGAAGGCCTACGAACGTTCCGATCTGCCGAAGTTCTATCTGGACCTTGGCCCTTACAGGAAAACGGCTGCCAAAAACAGCAATCCCTTCACCCCAGCAGTGAATCTCTATTTCGCTCTGGAAGCAGCATTGGAGATGATGCAAGCCGAAGGTCTGGAATCAATTATTTCCAGGCATGCAAAGCACAGCAATGCCACCTTGGCAGCCATGAAGGCCATCGGTCTGCCGCTGTTCGCCGCAGAAGGCCACAGCAGCCCTGCCATCACCGCAGTAGCACCCGATGGCATCGATGCCGAACAGTTGCGTAAGGCTGTGAAAGAGCGATATCAGATTCTGCTCGCTGGTGGCCAAGACCATCTCAAAGGCAAGGTGTTCCGCATCGGACATCTTGGATTTGTCTGCGACCGAGATTTGCTGATGGCGGTGGCAGCAATCGAATCAGTTCTGCAGTCTCTCGGCCTGCACAAGAGATCCATGGGTGCTGGATTGAGCGCAGCTTCGGAAATCCTGAATCAGTGAGATGCCAGAATGACCGTCGAAAAACAGGCAAACTAGGGTAACATTATTAAAATGCGGGTGTAATTCAGTGGTAGAATGTCAGCTTCCCAAGCTGAACGTCGCCGGTTCAAATCCGGTCACCCGCTTGAATTGATTGATCAACAATGATCAGTAGATGATCAACTTCGATTACCCCAGCTTGACGTTGAAGCCCTGGGTTTAATCAGTTGAACCACCTGGGGCCCAACACTCCCAGCCCTGCGTTCGTGATTGAGAGCCTTCAAGATCAGTTGAGCTGATCCAGCGGTGTTTCCTTCACTTGCCTGGGCGCGAGCTTGTTCAAACCATTGTCTTGCGCGACTGAGCAGTTGCTCTCGGTCAGGCTCCACGGATTGAAAAGGTACAGGAGATTTCAACAACGCCGTCACAGCGACAAATAAACCATTGCATTAATATTAACAAATGACCGCGGAAAATATCAATCCATAAAAAAGCTCACATAAGAATTATGAGACCTCAAGCATGCATTTCAACAGCGCTCCATTCAGCGATCAAATGACACCTCAGGTGCCTGGTTCTTCGATATTACCGCCCAGGTCAGCAATCTGAGCACGCAACTGATCAGATTTGGATTGATCGCCGCGGGTGATGGCAACGGCCAAGGCGAATTCAAGCTTTTCAAGCTGATGACCACCCTCGAAGAAGCCGCTGGAGCCGGCGGACGACAATCCCGATGAGCCTGAAGCAAGGGAACAACGGCTCTTGCCGGCATTGCGAGGACCAGAGGTTGAGAAAGTGGTGGCTGCCATGGTTGGCTTTCTTTTTATTTTGCCACCTCCGACCAGCCTTACGCGGCCGCAGCCTCGTGGTCAGACTCACTCATTGAAGGCTGAGACAACATTTCAGCTGAATTGGAAACCGCATCCGAACAAAGCTCAGTGCTGTTCAACAACTCCTGGCAATCGAGCAGCAGTTGATCCACGTCATCCAGACGCTGCCGTTGTTCAGCCGGCATGGTTTCAGCCTCACTGCGCTGCTGACGCACTTGCAGCTCCAGGCTCTCCAGGCGCTGTTCAAGCTTGACCAGACGCTGCGAAAGGGCGTTGAGCATCTGGGCGACATCTTCCGCCGTACGAGTGATGCGGAAGGATACGGACTGAGTCATCCGAAGACGGGCGAGTGCTGGCCTGATGACAACACATGGGTGACCAAGTCTCAAGAGCTGTCAATCGAAGCGATCCCTCTCTGGCTTCAAACTGAGAGATCTGCTGCCTGCGGCTGCCATGCCTTCTCTGATGATCCTGCTGGTGTATGCCCTGGCCGGAACTGGTATGGGACTACTCGCTCTGAAAACTGGGATTCCAGCTGCACCGCTTGCGGGCGCACTGATCGGTGCTGCAGTGGTGAGCATGAGCGGGCGTCTTGAGCTTGCCGAATGGCCGCCCGGTACGCGCACTGCTCTTCAGATCGGAATCGGAACGGTGATCGGCACCGGACTGACGCAAACATCTCTCGAGCAGCTGCAAAATCTCTGGAAGCCAGCGGTGCTGATCACGCTCACGCTGGTGATGACAGGTCTGGTGGTTGGTCTATGGGCCAGTCGTCTGCTTGGCGTTGATCCTCTGATCACCCTGCTGGGAGCAGCGCCCGGTGGAATCAGCGGCATGAGCCTGGTCGGAGAGGATTACGGCGTCGGTGCCGCTGTTGCGGCACTCCATGCAGTGCGACTGATCACCGTGCTTCTGGTCCTGCCACTGGTGGTGAAACTGCTCACACCTCTCGGGCTTGGTAATTCCTGATTCCCCTCTGGACAGCCAAACACAAGCCGATACGTTGACGCAGATCGCCTTTTCTGTCCATCAATGGCCAGCCTCCGCACCCGCCTCGCCGTCCTGCTGCCACTGGCGGGGATGCTGCTCGCAGCTGCACCTGTTGAGGCGGCGAGCGCCGACTCCAAAAAGGGCGCTCAGGTGTATTGCTACATGCGCAGCAACGGCAATGATCACTCTGTGAGCTTCAAAGCCTCCTATGCCCTGATCAAACGTCAGAGCAGTGGCGTGTTCAAGACATCCCCAGAGCATGCGGCTGTGATGATCACCGAAACAGTGGTGGAGGAACCCGGCAGCTATCCGGATTGCGGTCGATATCTGGGGGATCTGTTTGGACGCAAAAGCTCCAAGAAGTCTTCAAGCGCCAGCAGTGCCAGCACAATCACGAACAGCAGCTCCAACGGTGCAACTTCAACGGACTGGGATGCTGATGATCGATACAGCTACTGAAACCGTTGACATTGCTTAGGCCTGCGCGAGCCGATTGGCGGTCCAGATGGCCGCATTCGCTTCTCCTGATTGGTGCTCTGCTACTCACGATCCAGGCCTGCAGGAACGCCAAGAGTCCCCAAGCTGTTTCAGCCGATGCCCAGGTGAAAGCATCCAGCTGCCTTGAAGATCTCAATTTGCAGCGACTGGACAAAGCCCTTGATCATTGCAATGCGGTTGTGGTGAGTCACCCTGGCAATCCAGTGCCGCTGACCGACAGGTCACTGATCCAGACACTGATGGGGCGTGATGAAGAGGCCTGTGTTGATGTGAGCCAGGCCTTATCCCTGCTCAAAGACCAGAACAAATCCAGAGATCCTCTGCTCGAGCACGAGCTGGACGTGCGTCAGCAATCCTGCAAACAACGGGCCACCATGGCTGGTAACGGCTGACGATCCACGCTGATACGACGTGGGCCCAGGAGCAACTCGATCTTGTCAGCCTTGCTGGCCACAAGACCATCCACAAGCTGATCGGCCAGACCAAGCTGAAGCCAATGGCTGGTCAGCCCGCCATCCATGCCGATGCGGTGGCAACGATCCTCCGCCTGGTCAACATCGCCCGGGGTCCAGGGCCTCTCCAGAAGCACGACCTGACGTGCCCGATGCAGTGTGAATCCCAACCCTCCGCAGCCATAGGTCGCCAAAAGCAGATCCGTTCCACCAGCCTGAAAATGATCCACAGCAGCCTGTCGCTGTTCTGGTTTTTGCCGACCGGTTAACAGTTCACCACCCAGCCGCTGCTGCAGGAGCTGAAGCGGTGACACGAAGGAGCTGAACAGCACGATCGCCTGACCATCAACACGCAACTGCTCCACCAGCGCCTGAGCAGCTGGAAGCTTGAATTCCGCCGCAATCATGCGCAGGGAGGTGAGCACGGCAAGTGATTCAGCATCCGAACGCACTTCACCGATCTGCACACGGCGGCGATAGTCCTCCACCACAAGACGCAGGCGGTGATCGAATCCAAGCGCCTGATCAGCAGCCAGTGAAACGCCATGGCAGCGACGCTGCTTGGCTGGAAGACCCAGCACCTGCTGCTTGCGTCGATGCAGAATCAATGGCCGGGTGAGGCGCCGCAACTCCTCCAGACGACTTGCACCATCAGCACGCCAACGGCGCCGACCACCCTGCTCACTCCAGTGTCCCTGGCAAAAAATCTCCTCAAATGAACGCTGATCGCGAGCCAGTGGATGATCCATGGCAGCCAGCAGAGGAAAAAACTGAATCGGTCGACCATTGCGGACGGGTGTGCCCGTGAGCATCCAGACCGCCCGCAGCCGCGGATGGCGGGCCAAGCGCAACAGGGCCTGGGTCCGCTGAGCCTGGAGTGACTGGGCGTAATGGGCTTCATCAACCACGAGAAGTGTTCCCGCTTCCGGAAGGTCGCCCGGTAAGCGGGCCCAGCTGTGCAGTGTGCACTCGAGATCAAGAGACTTCGCTTCACGCTGCCAGTGCGGGTGAAGTCCCACAGGAGCGATCACCATCAGGCGCAGAGGCACTACACGCAGCAAGGCGCGAGCCGCCAGAAGGGATGTGAGCGTCTTTCCCAAACCCATCTCATCAGCCAACAAGGCTCCACGACGAGCCAGCAGCCAGCGCGCACCCGAGCGTTGATGAGGAAGCGGTGTACGACCATCAGAAAGAGGCCGATCCAGGTCGGCACTGGCCATCAGCTCCCGGTGATGAGGAAGAGGCGGCAGTGGATGACGGTGCCAGTCCAGCCAACGCACCAGTTCCTCTTCAACCCGAAAACGTGAGCCCAAACGGTCGAGCAGGCACTCTGCTGCGGCCAGGGGAAATTCCCAGCCATGCTTCGAGCCTTTCCAGAGTCCCCGAGGCCTGATCCGACCCATCTGCGCGTGGGTCACGGCATCAAAGGGGTAGGTGACCCTCACAAGTCCTGAAGGGGTGAGCCCAAGGCTGCAGCTGGACGTTGATGAAGCCGTAACTACAACTCAGCAAATGAAATTGTATTGCTTCTTCTGAGCGCCACAAGGGGCTTGAACCTCAAATATCACACTTGAAAAAGTGCCAAAAATGCAGCGAAGAACACATTGACGAACCCAGCGAAAGCGACAGAATTATCACAACCGAACCATTCGGATGCATAACAGGGACGCGGTTTTCCTTGAAGATCTATGCCCTAAACTGCGAGTCCGAAGATGGCGTCAATCGCTACACACTCACACCGGTAAAAGCTGCATTTACTGCGGAAAACAATCAGAATCTATTGACCATATACTTCCAAGAGCTAAGGGTGGTTTAAGCGTTACAGAAAATTGTGTTCCCGCCTGCCTCTCATGCAATGGACACAAATCAGATTCCGATGTTTTTGATTGGTATCGTCGCCAGCGCTTTTACGATCCGCGCCGAGCCATGGCGATCCGTGCCTGGATGGATGGTGATTTGCGCCTTGCACTAAGACTTCTGCAATGGGCACAACCGGAACTGAATCAAACCACCAATGCATCGATGGCACCGGATGCATCTCTCAGCAATCAGGGACATCAGGACTGGGGCGTTGAGGCTGCCTGAACCAACACAGCCCGATTCCTGATCACCAGACTCTGCAAGCCTCTGCTGAATGATGCTGCTGACAGATTGATGCCTGCTGTTGAGGCTGCTCAGGTGCCAGCAAAAAGGCCGCACTCACCAAGACCGAGGCAAACAAGGTCGCAGCCAAGCGACGCAACGCAGCATTCTCGCCAGTCGAGATCACAATGCTGCGATTATCGGCGCTTCGAGGCAGCATGGATGCCGATGAGGACATCAGGGGAAGACAGGAACTGGTCACGGCTGCATTGCCACTGATACGTTTGTACTCATGCCGGAATCACTTGTCAACCGCTGCCGATCGCTGCCCGCTGGATCCACGCTGTGCGTCCTTGGAGCTGGCTTCAGTGGGCGTCGGGTCGCGGCCCTGGCTGAAGCACTGAACATCAGGGTGCTCACCACCCGCAGAAACCCCGATCCCGAAAGCAGAGCTCTGCGCTTTGACACTGACCAGAACGTGCTGCCATCGGACTCAGAGCTGCATGGTGTCACCCATCTGCTAAGCACCATTCCCCCAGGCCGTGATCAGACCGACCCTGTTTTGCGGACACTGGGGTCTCAGCTCAGTCGACTGCCCCTTCGCTGGGCCGGCTATCTGTCCACCACCGGCATCTACGGCGACACAGGAGGGGCCTGGGTCAGTGAAACGGATGCACCGCGACCAGGCCAGGATCGCAGCCGCAGACGTCTGATCTGCGAACGAGAGTGGCTGAACAGCGGACTCCCCGTACAGATTCTGCGCTTACCGGGGATCTACGGACCGGGTCGCTCACCTCTGGCCGCAGTGAAGGCTGGCACCCTGAAACCCGTACACAAGCCAGGACAGGTGTTCTGCAGGGTGCACGTCGACGACATCGCCGCGGCCTGCCTGCACCTGATGCACTGCTCTGCGGCAGGGCAGCACCCTCCTGTCGTGAACATCTGTGATCACGAGCCAGCTCCGAGTCATGTGATGCAGCGTCATGCCGCAGACCTTTTGGACTGCGATCTGCCGGAAGCTCGCCATTACGTGGATGCCGAGGCAGACATGAGTGCCATGGCCCGTAGCTTCTGGGCCGAAAATCGCAGGGTGAGCAACGATCTTCTCTGCAAGACACTTGGCTACACCCTGATTCATCCCAACTTCCGCAGCGGACTCTCCCACTGCCTGGAAGCGGAGAGACTCACGGAGGATCCGACTCGGTGCGCTCCGGACTGAGCAGAGGAATCCGATCCAGCCTCAAGGGCTGATCAGGATCAATGAAGTTCAGACCTGCATCATGCAGCATGCGACTCCACTGAACTTCCAGCCAGCCCTGGCGAAGCGCCGTTCCCAGGCCGTAGAGCAACAGGCCGATCACCAGCCAACGCAGCATGACCTCATCCATCGAATGCCATGACGCTAAACAGCGCCTTGTGATCGCACTCGGTGATCCTGCTGGAATCGGCATGGAAGTCACGCTGAAAGCCCTGGCTGATCCCAGGCGACCAGCGGACATGCCGATGCCTCTGCTTGTGGGCTGCAGGGCCAGCCTGCAACAGACCGCTGACCATCTGAGATTGCACACGCCAGACCCCATCGCGGATCCAGATGTACTGACGATTGAGGATCTACCGGTACCTGGAGGGCCTCTGCTTCCCGGCGATGCAGGAGCCAGAAGCGGAGAAGCCGGGTTCCGATGGCTGAGCAGAGCTGTGGAGCTGGTCCAACAACAACAAGCACGGGCACTGGTGACAGCACCGATCGCGAAACATGCCTGGCATCAAGCCGGACATCACTATCCCGGTCAGACCGAACGTCTGGCGGAACTCGATGGACGCAAAACTGCCTCCATGCTGTTCACGGCTGTCTCCCCGGCAACCGGATGGAGGCTGAACACTTTGCTGGCCACCACGCACATCCCGCTTGGTCAGGTTCCAGCAGTGCTCACGGCAGACCTGGTTGAACGCAAGCTCGATGAACTGGCAGGGTTCTGCCTGCGCTTCAATCCTGCTCCTCAATTGCTGGTGGCCGGCCTCAACCCGCATGCCGGAGAGCAAGGGCAACTCGGAGAAGAGGAGCAGCTGTGGTTGAAGCCGTTGCTGGAGCGGTGGGCGAGCGAGCATCCCTGCTTTCAGCTGAAAGGCCCTCTACCGCCAGACAGCTGCTGGCTGAGTGCGGCTAAGGCCTGGAGCAACGATTCTGGTCAGATCGGACCTGATGGAATCCTGGCCCTTTATCACGATCAGGGCCTGATTCCGGTGAAGTTGCTGGCCTTCGATCAGGCCGTGAACACCACTCTGGGCTTGTCTTTTCTGCGAACCTCTCCAGACCACGGCACAGGCTTTGATATCGCCGGACAAGGAGTGGCAAGGGGAGAAAGCATGCTGGCCGCCATCCAGGCGGCCTGGGAGCTCAGCCGGGCTTGACGCGCATCAGCACCTGACCGAATTCCACTGGAGTGCCGTTATCCACAAGGATTTCCACCACCTCGCCTGCAACCTCCGCTTCCAGCTCGTTCATGAGCTTCATCGCCTCAAGAATGCAGATCGTCTGACCGGCATTGATCCGATTACCGATCTCCACGAAGGGAGCTTCCCCCGGAGCAGGAGCGGTGTAGAAGGTCCCGACCATCGGTGCCGTGACATCAACCAGATCAGAACGGGAACCCGCCGCAGGCGGTGGGGCTGCTGAAGCTGTTTCCCCCTGGGCAGGGAAATCAGCGACAGGGGCCGGGGGCACAGCCTGGACAGCAGGGGCCACCGGGGCAGCCACCGCTGTGACCGGCAGGTTGCGACGAACCTCCAGGCGAAAGTCGTCGCCTTCAAGGCGGAACTCCTGGATATCACTCTCACCCAGGGCATCCAAAAGCTTGTGCAGCTGATCGTGATCGAGTTGCATGATCAGCTGCTCTCCCGACCCAGGTAGGAATCGTTGCGGGTATCCACCTTGATCTTCTCGCCAATCGAAAGGAACAGAGGAACCATCACCTGAGCACCGGTTTCGAGGATCGCAGGCTTGGTTCCACCAGTGGCAGTGTCACCTTTCACGCCAGGGTCGGTCTGGGTGATCTCCAGCACAACGGAGTTGGGCAATTCAACTTCAAGGGGCTTCTCGTTCCACGAGACCACACTCACTTCCATCCCCTCCTTGAGGTATTTGCGGCTGTCACCAATCTGCTGAGCGGTGAGCCGGGTCTCCTCATAGCTCGACATGTCCATAAAGACATAGTCCTCACCTTCCATGTAGGTGTGCTGGAGGGTGGTTTTCTCCAGCAAAGCCTGAGGCACCATCTCTCCGGCGCGAAAGGTTTTGTCAACAACGCTGCCGGTCTGGACAGCCTTGAGCTTGGTGCGAACGAAGGCCGAACCTTTGCCAGGCTTCACGTGCAGGAACTCGACCACGCGCCAAACGGCACCGTCGAGCTCAATCGTGGTGCCGGTGCGAAAGTCGTTGCTGGAGATCATTCCCGCCGAACGGTTCAGGGGATCATACGGCTGTGCCAAAGTCCTTTCAGCACCTGGGGTTCTCCTTGGCGATTCGGTTGGGATTTCAGCGCTTGAGCGCATGGCTTATCAGCCTGCTGATGCTGGTTGGGGTGACCTGGACCCCAGCGGCCTGGGCGGGACTCCCCCAGGGAAACGCCGTGCAGGATCCAGCGGCGATCCTGCGCGATTCGTTACCCATGAATCAGCAGGACCTGCGCGATCTTCAGCATCAGCTTGAAAGCACCAGTGATGACCTGCGTGCCAAGCGCTGGAGCGCTCTCGGACGCGGCCTCAAGCGCACCCAGTCCCAGCTGAGCAATAGGAGGAGCGCAATCATCGCCGCGATGCCCATGGACGATCAATCAAAGGCTGAACAGATCCTTGATGCGGTAGCTGATGACCTGAACGTTCTGCAGGAACGCGTTGAAGACAAAGACAAATCGGGATTTATCCAGTCACGGCGCCAGACCCTCAGCCAGATCGGTGATCTGGAAGCACTGCTGATTGATGACCGACTGCCAGCGATCCCATCGGAATTCGATGCCCTGCCAAGGCTGGCCGGCCGAGCCACTGTGGTGATCGAAACCACGGAAGGCGATCTCACTGCCGTGGTGGATGGTTACAACGCACCGCTCACCGCCGGTGCTTTCATCGATCTCAGCCTGAAGGGCTTCTATGACGGATTGCCTTTCAACCGTGCCGAAGACTTCTACATCCTGCAGAGCGGCGATCCCAAAGGCCCTGACATCGGCTATGTGGATCCAAAAACCAAGCAGGAACGTCACGTGCCCCTCGAAATCCGTGTTCCCGATGAGCCGGAAACCCTTTACAACCAGACCTTCGAAGACGTGGGTCTGTTCAAAGCCACTCCAGTGCTTCCCTTCGCCACTCTGGGAACGTTGGGTTGGGCACACTCCGATCAGGCCCTCGATGACGGCTCATCCCAGTTCTTTCTGTTTCTCTACGAAGCGGAGTTGACGCCAGCAGGGCTGAATCTTGTGGATGGGCGCAATGCAGCCTTCGGCTATGTCGTTGACGGGTTCGATGTACTCGAAGAACTGGGCGTCAACGATGAGATCAAGAAGATCAGAGTTGTTGAAGGTGCAGATCGACTCCAGCAGCACGCCTGAGCTCCGTGACGCTCACACTGGCGAAGCTGGGTGAAGCGGAGCTGCTCAGGCGGCTGGCCTGCTTTGCTCCACCAGGCCAGCTGGCTGATGACACGTGCACCCTGGCCTCCGACACCCGGCAGCTGCTAGTGAACACCGACGTTCTGGTGGAAGACATTCACTTCAGTGACCGCACGACTAGCCCTGAGGATGTGGGCTGGCGGGCCGTCGCGACCAACCTGTCGGATCTGGCAGCCAGCGGTGCCATTGCTGTGGATGGGATCACGGTTGCTCTGGTGGCACCTGGAAACACTCACTGGAGCTGGGTGGAGGATCTTTACCGCGGGATCAGCGAAGCTCTCAGCTGCTTCGGAGGCATCCTGCTGGGAGGGGATTGCTCCGCAGGCAGCCAAAGACTGATCTCGGTCACTGCACTGGGCCGTGTCGGCCCCCTGCGTCTGCACCGCGCTGATGCCTGTCCAGGTGACTGGCTCGTGACCAGCGGAGCCCATGGCCTGAGCCGGCTGGGGCTTGCACTTCTGCAGGGCGATCCAGCACTTGATGAGAACGAGACGCTGACGGTCAGCCTGCGGGACCTGGCCATCTCCCGGCATCAACGACCCATTCCGCGGCTGGATGCCTTGAACACTCTGTTGGATCAAAAACCCAAGGACATGCCCTGGCGAGCCGCCGGCACAGACAGCAGCGATGGCCTTCTGGCAGCGGTGCAGGCACTTTGCAGCAGCAGTCATTGCGGTGCTCAGCTGACGCGGGAATGGCTGCCAAAGTCAACGGACTGGCCTTCAGGCAGCCGGTGGGACGAATGGTGCCTCAACGGCGGCGAGGATTTCGAGCTGGTGCTGAGTCTTCCACCGGCCTGGGCACAACGCTGGATTGACCATCAACCGGGCAGCCACCGGATCGGCTCGATCACGGGCGACAGCAATGCAATTGTGTGGAGTGACACCAGACGTCCTGTTGCCGCTGCAGGATTTGATCACTTCGGCTCCTCACTGAATGATGCATGACCAAAAAAAATCCCTCCCGCAGGGAGGGATGAGCCATCAGATCAGATCCTGATCATTTCCAGTTTCTGGCCACCACCTCGGCGAGGTCCACGACTCTTTGGCTGTAGCCCCACTCGTTGTCGTACCAGGCAACGATCTTGAAGAAGTTGTCGCCCATGGCAAGGGTCAGATCCGCGTCAAAGATGGTCGACTGATTGGTACCCGCGTAGTCGCTGGACACCAGGGGCAGATCGCCGTACTTGATGATCTTGCTCATGGGACCATCAGCAGCAGCCTTGAGGATCGACTTGATCTCATCGACGGAAGAGGCACGGTTGGACTCAAACACCAGGTCAACGGCTGAAACGTTCGGAGTGGGAACGCGCATCGCGATACCGGTGAATTTGCCCTTCACAGCGGGATAAACCAGAGCAACAGCCTGGGCTGCACCTGTGGAGGTGGGAACCATGTTCACAGCAGCAGCGCGGGCACGGCGCAGATCGCGATGGTTGTTATCGAGAATCCGCTGGTCGCCTGTGTAGCTGTGAATGGTGGTCATCAGGCCACGATTGATGCCGATCGACTGATCGATCACTTTCACCAGGGGAGCGAGGCAGTTGGTGGTGCAACTGGCATTGCTGAGGATGTCGAAATCTTCATGACGGTATTGATCCTCATTCACGCCCACCACGAATGTGCCGACCTTGGGGCCTTTACCTGGAGCGGTGAGAATCACCTTCTTGGCGCCGGCCTTGATGTGCATGCTGGCCTTCTCATCGGTGTTGAAGACACCGGTCGACTCCAGAACCAGATCGACTCCCCAGTCCTTCCAGGGGCAGTTGAGGGGATTGCGGTCGGAGAAGAACTTCACCTGCTTGCCATTGACGATCATCGAGTCGTCAGTGGTTTCGATCTTCACGCTGGGATCAAGCTTGCCCAGGATGGAGTCATAAGTGAGCAGGTGAGCACTGGTCTTGGGGTCTGAAGTGGCATTCACTCCGACAATCTCGATATCGGTGTCTGCGCCACGGCTGATCCAACCGCGCATCACATTGCGACCGATTCGGCCGAATCCATTGATCGCAACGCGCAGGGTCATAACAGAAGCGGACAATCCGCAGGGAATGGCCGCTGATCATACAGAAATCGCTAATTTCCAATGAATGAGCTTTTTCATCGAATGATTGAGGGGGCGAGCGCGACAGTCTGCGCCAATTAGTGGTCAGCAGGAAATGCTGATTTATGGTGCGCGTCCATGGCATTTGTTTTTGAGCAGATCGCTTGACAGCCCTTCCTCAGTGCACTTCATCGGTGCGGGCGGAATTGGCATGTCTGCCCTGGCTCGAATTCTGCTCAGCCGCGGTCACAGAGTGAGTGGCTCCGACCGCAGGATGTCTCCCGCAATGGAAGCGCTGCAGTCGCTTGGGATGGTTGCTTTCGCCTCCCAGACGGCACAGAACTTTGATGAACTGAAAAAACGAGGTCTAGCAACGCCGTTGGTGGTGATCAGCAGCGCCATCCCGGACAGCAATCCGGAACTGGCTGCAGCCCGCCAATCGCAACTGACTGTCTGGCACCGCTCCGATCTGCTCGCTGCCCTGATCGATCAACAGCCTTCCATCGCGGTAGCAGGCAGTCATGGCAAGACCACCACGAGCACGGTGGTTACCTCACTTCTTCACAGTGCTGGAGAAGATCCCACCGCTGTGATCGGTGGCATCGTTCCCTGTTACGGAAGCAATGGACATGCAGGTTCAGGCCGTCTGCTGGTGGCAGAAGCCGATGAATCCGACGGCTCCCTGGTGAAATTCAACGCAACCCTGGGCGTGATTACCAATCTGGAACTGGATCACACTGACCATTACAGGGATCTGGATGATCTGATCACCACCATGCGGCGCTTCGCAGCCGGTTGCGGTCGACTGCTTGCCAATCAGGACGACCCGATCCTGAGCGAACACTTCCAAGCTGATGCCTGGTGGTCAGTGCAACGCAGCGACAACGTTGATTTCGCCGCTCTGCCGGTAGCCCTCGAAGGCGACCACACGGTTGCAGATCTCTATGAACAATCTGAGTACGTCGGTCAAATCACGTTGCCGCTGCCAGGCCTTCACAACCTGAGCAATGCCCTGGGAGCTCTAGCTGCCTGCCGTTTGGAGGGAATCCCTCTCGAGCGTCTGGTCAAACACCTCAACGAGCTCAAGACACCTGGTCGCCGCTTCGACTATCGCGGCGACTGGCAGGGACGTCTGGTGGTCGACGACTACGCCCATCATCCCAGTGAGGTGGCTGCGACCCTTGCGATGGCCACTCTCATGGTGTCCAGTGGGCGAAGCCCGCTGCCGCGCAGCCCGAAACGACTGATGGCCGTGTTTCAACCCCATCGATACAGCCGCACGCAGGAATTTCAGAATGAGTTCGCGCTGGCGCTCTCCAACGTCGACATCGTTGTCTTGGCTCCGGTGTTCTCAGCTGGTGAAGACCCCATCCCCGGTGTCAGCAGCTCAGGCCTGGCGTCATGCATTCAGCAACACAGTGCCGATCAGACGGTTCTGGTGGCCGAGACCATGGACGAGCTGGCTGATCTGGTTCGGGAACACAGCTGTGCTGATGACCTCGTCCTGGCGATGGGAGCCGGTGATGTGAACAGTCTCTGGTCGCGGCTTTCACCGAACGCATTGCAGGAGCAGACGTCATGTCAGTCGACACTGACAGCTTGAGAGACCTGAAGGACCAGGGAATCCTGCAGGAGCAGGTTTCCCTGGCCCACTACACAACATGGCGAGTGGGCGGACCGGCGCAATGGCTGGCCGAACCGAATGAGGCCCGGCAGATTCCCACCCTGCTTCATTGGGCAGCCAATGAAGGGTTACCCCTCCGCGTGATCGGTGCAGGCTCCAATCTGCTGATTGCTGATGCAGGGCTTCCAGGACTCACGCTCTGCCTGCGACGGTTGCAGGGACTTGATCTTGATGCCCAGAGCGGCAGGGTGCGGGCAAGCTCCGGTGAACCGATCCCAACCCTGGCAAGGCGTGCCGCGAGAAAAGGATTGCAGGGGCTGGAATGGGCCGTGGGCATCCCTGGGACGGTGGGCGGAGCCGCTGTGATGAACGCCGGTGCTCAGGGTGGCTGTACGGCTGAACGATTGATCAGCGTGGATGTCGTTCCTCTAGAAAGCAACGATTTCAGGATCAGGAGGCTTGAGCGGGAATCGCTCGATTTCGCTTACCGCCACAGTGCTCTTCAAACCCAGCCGTTACTGGTCGTGGCCGCTGAATTTCAGCTTGAAGCAGGTCATGATCCGGTCGAGCTGCAACAACGCACCAGCGGAAATCTCAACCATCGCACCAGCACCCAGCCCTACAAACAACCGAGCTGTGGCAGCGTCTTTCGCAATCCAGAACCTGCCAAGGCCGGTCGTTTGATCGAGGGCCTTGGCCTGAAAGGCCGACGTGTCGGTGGGGCGCAGGTCTCTGAAGTGCATGCCAATTTCATTGTCAACACCGGTGGAGCCCGAGCTGCCGATATCCGCAACCTGATCGGCTTGGTGCAACGGGAGGTGGCCGATGCCCACGGCATCCATCTCCAGCCTGAAGTGAAACGACTGGGATTCGAGATGGCGGCCTAACCTTTCTGTTCCTTCAGCGATGCCATGGCCGGGTTCGGACTTCCCAATTTTGGACAGCTCACCGAAGCCTTCCGCAAGGCACAGCAAATCCAGCAAGACGCTCAGAAACTGCAGGAAGAGCTCGATGCCATGGAGATCGAAGGCAGCAGCGAAGACGGACGAGCCTGCATCTGGCTCTCCGGCAACCAGCAGCCACTGCGTGTGAAATTGGATCCCAGCCTGCTGAGTGAAGGGCAGGAAGCTGCTGAAGCCGCCACACTCGCAGCGCTTCAATCGGCCTACGAACGCTCAACTGGCACCATGAAGGAGCGGATGCAGGAACTCACCGGCGGCCTCGACCTCAACCTGCCCGGAATGGGCGGCTGATCTCAAGAAGCTCCTCCACAGCTTTGCGATACATGGGATAACGCTCCCAGTCGCGGGTCACGCCACAGCCTGGTTCATCCCGGTGCAGGCAGTCACGGAAACGGCAGGGATGTTGGTCAAGCTGGACACGCAGCTCTGGGAACAGCACCTCCAGATTGGAGACATCATCCGGTAACTCCGGGCGGTTGAACCCCGGAGTGTCGGCAACCCTGGAGCCAGGGGAGAACGCATGCAATTCCACATGACGCGTGGTGTGACGCCCCCTCTGCAGGCGACCTGAAACCTCACCCACCCGTAACGCCAGTCCTGGCAGGAGACCATTCAGCAACGAACTCTTTCCCACCCCCGAGGGGCCGCAAAGCACAGAGATCGGAACGGTCTCCAGTTGCGCGCGCAGCTCCTCAAGCCCCATGCCAGAACGCGTGGAAACAAGAATCGGTTCATAGCCCCATCCCTGCAGACGTTTGCGTAGTTGTGACAGAGCATCGGCATCCAGCAGATCGCACTTGGTCAGCACCAGCAAAACCTGCAATCCGGTCTTCTCAGCCGTGAGCAGAAACCTGCTGACCTGATCGGCATCAAGAGCAGGTTGCTCAACGGCAACCGCCACCAGGATGCAGGAGGCGTTGGCCACGGGAGGACGAACCAGAAAACTGCTCCGAGGTTCCACATCGGCAACCACGGCCCTGGCGTGATCACAATCAATGGCTTCCACCCGTACACGATCACCCACATGGACCGCTGCACCACGATGGTTGAGTCGGGTGCGACGTGTGCAGAGAAGACGGGGAGGAACATCGACAGGCGGGGCCTCAAGCTCCACATCGAGGTAGTTGGCCTGAAGTGCAACAACCATGCCCGGATGCAGTTGATGGCTAATCACCGGCACAGATCACCTTCAGCCGCACCTGAGCATCGGAGAGGCGCTCCACATGGACCTGATGGCCATCACGACGCAGTCCCGGAACCACCATCTCTTCAGGTTCACCAGGATCAAGATCCACCTGAAGGCACTGACCGGAGGTCATGCTCTCAAGCGTGAGCCGACAGCGAATGAAATTGAGCGGACAGGGCGTCCCACAGAGATCGAGCTGACGATCGGGGAGACGTTCCGTCATGGTCAACGCTGTCCGAACAGACGTGCAAACAGACCGCTCTTGTGGTGGTGATGCTGCTCTCCCCTGGCGGAGTGATGACCGGCAAGCTCCTCAAGCAGTCCCCTTTCTTCATGATTGAGACGGGTGGGGAGCTTCACATTGACCGTGATGCGCTGATTGCCGCGGGCCACAGGATTACCCAGCTTGGGAATGCCTTTGTTTTCCAGAGTCAAAACGGCATTGGGTTGAGTCCCAGCAGGAATCTCAAGGCTGGTTGGACCATCCACGGTGTCCACCTCGATGGTGTCTCCAAGGATCGCCTGCAGGTAGCTGACCTTCACCTCGGAGTGGACCGTCAATCCATCCCTCTGCAAGGAGGGGTGTGGTTTGACGGTCAGGAACACGTACAAGTCGCCAGAAGGACCTCCGCGAAGACCGGCATTGCCCTCACCGGTCACCCTCAGACGGGTACCGGTGTCAACACCGGCTGGAATGTTGATGCGCAGCTTCTTGCGCACCTGACTCACGCCCTGGCCGCCGCAGGCATTGCAAGGATCAGCAATCACCTGACCACTGCCATTGCAGCTGGGACATTCAGCCACTTGGGTGAAACTGCCGAAAGGGGTCCGGGTTGCCCGGCGCACCTGGCCGACTCCACCACAGGTGGAGCAGGTGGTGGGACCACTGCCGCTCTTGGCACCACTGCCGGAGCATGTGCTGCATGTCTCCAGATGAGGAACACGAATCTCCCGCTCCTGTCCGAAAACCCCCTGCTCGAAGTCGATCGTGAGGTCATAACGAAGGTCATCCCCTTGCTGAGGACCACGGCGACGTTGCTGACGACCACCACCGGCGGCCCCACCGAACCCACTGAAGAAGGTTTCAAAAATATCGGCGAAACCACCCATGTCGCCCATGTCGGGCATGCCAGCAGCGCCCCCGAGCCCAGCCTCACCGAATTGGTCGTAGCGGCCTCGGGTCTGGGGATCGCTAAGAACCTCGTAGGCGCGACCGATCTCCTTGAAGCGATCCTCTGCGCCCGGATCCTTGTTGATGTCGGGGTGGTACTGGCGAGCCAGTCGCCGATAGGCCCGTTTGAGGGTGTCGGCATCGGCATCCCTGCTGACACCGAGCAGCTCGTAATAATCGGCCATCAGCTCGACGTCCCGAAGATCACAGTAAAAGCAGGGGTCTGATCAACTGTTGGCATCTCCCGAAGCCTCCCCTTCAGACGCGACCTCGGCATCAGAGGTGGACGTCTCGCTGCCGGCAGCCTGTTGCGGGCCAGGCCCCATCGACACCTTGACCATGGCGTGACGCAGAACGCGGCCGTCGAGGTGATAGCCGCGCTGCAGCTCCTCAATCACCACGTCTTCTGGATGCTCCTCACTGGGCTCACGCAGCACCGCCTCGTGCAGGGTTGGATCAAACTCCTGGCCGACCACTCGCATCGGAGCAACACCAAGCTGTTTGAGCACCTCAACCAGCTGCTTATAGAGCCCCTGGTAGCTGCGGTGGAGCCCCTGGGCTTCCTCCGTCTGAGGATCGAGCTGCTGACGGGCACGCTCGAAATTATCCACGACGGGAAGGATTTCACTGAGAGTGCTGCAGATGAGCTGAAGCTTGAGATCGTCCTGGTCACGACTCTGACGCTTGCGAAAGTTGTCGAAGTCGGCAGCGATACGAACGTACTGACCGCGCAACACCTCATGCTCCTCTCTGAGCGCGGAGTGTTCCTTCTCGAGCTGCTCAAGACGGGCCTCGTTCTCCACGGACTGGGAAGTTGACTCCGATGCGGCTGCGCCTTCAGCAGACGATGCCTCATCCACGACTGATGTCTTGTCCTGAGTTTCGGTTGGATTCACGGCAGGTTGCTGGCCGTCGGAACCAGCCGATGACGGATCCTGCGCTGGGGTGGAAGCATCGCCACTCATGCTGACCGGTTGCGAATTCACGTTTAGACATGTTGATAGGTGAGGCAGTCCTCCCACAAGCGGGGGAAGCCCGCACCTTTCTGTGAATTTGATCCGTGAGCGACAAAAGCCGGCCTCTGGAACTGGAATTGCTCCTTCAGAGGACCCTTCCAGGCAACCTCGGCATCGCTGATGAACCGGTTCTGCTCGAAGAACTGGAGACCATGGGATTTGATCCCATTCGTCATGCCGCGCTTGCGGAGAGCCTGACGGAACTGCTCAGCAGGAAACCCGCTGTCAGCGATGAAGCTGCTGCGCCCTACCAGGAACCGGCAATCACGGAAACATCGCAGCAATCCAAGGCTGAAGTGGCGACCAACAGCCAGCCCACGGCTCCGGAAAATTCAAAAACCGAAACTGTGGCGGAGACCGCCACCTCCTACCTCAAAGATTTCAGCGTTGACGGGGTGCTGGAGGCTGATCCCGATGAGGCGGACGCCGACTCCTCGAAACCGGTCGATCTGGAATCCGGGCTCAACGATGCAGAACGCTCACCGGTGATCGATCTGGTGGATCGCATCCTGATGCAGGCCCTTGTACTGGGTGCCAGCGACATCCATGTGGAGCCTCAGCAGGCCGGCCTCCAACTGCGCTTTCGTCAGGACGGCGTGCTGCAGAGACAGATCGAACCGCTTCCGAGCCGGCTGGTACCGGCCGTGACCTCCAGATTCAAGATCATGGCGGAACTCGACATCGCTGAACGCCGGCTCCCTCAGGACGGCCGCATCCGACGCCGCTTCCAGAACAGGACCGTGGATTTCCGGGTCAACAGTCTGCCGAGCCGCTACGGGGAGAAAATCGTTCTGCGGCTTCTGGACAGCTCCGCCACGCAGCTGGGGCTTGACAAGCTGATTTCCGATCCTGATGCCCTAAAGCTGGTGCGCACCCTGGGGTCCAAACCCTTCGGAATGATCCTGGTCACAGGACCGACCGGATCAGGGAAGTCCACAACGCTGTACTCCCTGCTGGCGGAACGCAACGAACCGGGGATCAACATTTCCACGGTGGAGGATCCGATCGAATACGCCCTGCCGGGGATCACCCAATGTCAGGTGAACCGAGAAAAAGGCTTCGATTTCAGCCAGGCACTGAGGGCCTTCATGCGTCAGGACCCGGACGTGCTGCTGGTGGGTGAAACGCGCGATCTGGAAACGGCGAAAACAGCCATCGAAGCGGCACTCACCGGTCACCTGGTGCTGACCACCCTCCACTGCAATGACGCTCCAAGCGCCATCGCCCGCCTCGACGAGATGGGCGTGGAGCCGTTCATGGTCAGTGCCTCACTGATCGGGATCGTCTCCCAGCGTCTGCTTCGGCGGGTCTGCTCCAAGTGCCGAATCGCCTACCGGCCTGATTCCGAGGAACTGGGTCGCTTCGGCCTGATGGCTAGCAACGAGGCAAACGTCAGGTTTTTTAGAGCCAACCACCATGAAGGCGAGGCCAATCCCTGCCCCCAGTGTCAGGGCAGTGGTTACAAAGGGCGAGTGGGGGTCTACGAAGTGCTGCGCATGAATGAGGCGCTGGCAACCACCGTGGCCAAAGGTGCCACCACTGACATGGTGCGCCAGCTGGCCCTTGAGGGAGGCATGAAGACCCTTCTGGGCTACAGCCTCGATCTGGTGAGGGAGGGACACACGACCCTGGAGGAAGTAGGCCGCATGGTGCTCACCGATTCCGGCCTCGAATCGGAGCGACGGGCCAGAGCCCTGAGCACGCTCACCTGCAGCGGCTGTGGTGGCGGACTCCAGGAAGGTTGGCTGGAATGTCCGTACTGCCTGACCCCACGTCACTGAGGAGCGAGCGATGGAGCTGATGATCGAAGACCTGATGGAAGAGCTGGTGAAAGGCGGGGGCAGTGATCTGCACATCGCCAGCGGCCAGCCCCCCTACGGACGCTTCAGCGGTCAACTGCGATCGATGCGTGATGAAGCCCTGCTCGAGGAGAGCTGCAACCGGTTGATCTTCTCAATGCTCAACAACAGCCAGCGCAAGACGCTGGAGCAGACATGGGAACTCGACTGCGCCTACGGCCTCAAGGGAGTGGCCCGATTCAGGGTGAACGTCTATCGCCAGAAAGGCAGCTATGCGGCCTGTCTGAGAGCGCTCGGAAGCTCGATCCCAAGCATTGAGATGCTGAACCTGCCACCGGTGGTGGTGGAAACCAGCAAGCGACCAAGGGGTCTGGTGCTGGTCACCGGACCCACAGGCTCAGGCAAGACGACCACCCTGGCGGCTCTGCTGGATCACATCAATCACACCCGCGCCGAGCACATCCTCACGATTGAGGACCCGATCGAGTTCGTCTACAAAAGCGACCAAAGTCTTGTCCACCAGCGCCAGCTCAATGAAGACACCCGCAGCTTTGGCAATGCGCTCAGGGCAGCACTTCGGGAAGACCCGGACGTGATTCTGGTGGGTGAGATGCGCGACCTGGAGACGATTCAACTGGCGATCAGCGCCGCAGAGACTGGTCACCTGGTGTTTGGAACTCTGCACACCAGTTCCGCAGCTCAGACGGTGGACCGCATGGTGGATGTGTTCCCGCCCGCACAGCAGACCCAGATCCGCGTGCAACTGTCCGGAAGTCTGGTGGCGGTCTTCTCCCAGACGCTCTGCCGTCGCAGCAATCCCGCGCCTGGCCAGTTCGGCCGGGTGATGGCGCAGGAAATCATGATCAACACTCCTGCCATCGCCAACCTAATTCGCGAAGGCAAGACGGCCCAGCTCTACTCACAGATCCAGACCGGCGGTGAACTGGGCATGCAGACCCTGGAGAAAGCGCTGGCAGATCTCGTGACAGATGGCGACATCGATCAACAGGAAGCACTGGCCAAAGCCAGCAAGCCCTCAGAGCTGGAACGACTTATGAGCAGCTGACGGTAAGAGCAACGCCATGGCCACCTTCACTGCCACCTACACCTCCGCGACCGGTCAGGAGCGGACCGTAACGGTCAAAGCCAACGATGTGACCACAGCGAAGCGTCAGTTAAGGCGGCGGGGCATCAAAGCCACCGAGTTGCGAGCGAGCGAAACCGGTTCCGGACGAAACAGAAAAAAAGGACCTGCCGCCAAAGCCGATGAAGCATCCGGCGGAAGCTTTCTCAGCATGGATCTGGGAGAAGCCTTCCAGAAACCTCCGGGAGTGAAGGAGAAAGCGGTCTGGGCCAGCAAGCTGGCGGCGCTGGTGGATGCAGGGGTGCCGATCGTGCGCAGTCTCGATCTGATGGCCACGCAGCAGAAGCTGCCGATGTTCAAGAAAGCGCTCATCGCTGTGGGCATGGAGGTGAACCAGGGAACTGCGATGGGAGCAGCGATGCGCCAGTGGCCGAAGGTGTTCGATCAACTGACGGTGGCCATGGTGGAGGCCGGAGAAGCTGGCGGAGTTCTCGATGAATCCCTAAAACGGCTGTCCAAACTTCTGGAGGACAACGCCCGCCTGCAGAACCAGATCAAGGGTGCAATGGGCTACCCCGTGGCCGTACTGGTGATCGCGATTCTGGTGTTCCTGGGCATGACCATTTTTCTGATCCCGACCTTTGCCGGCATCTTTGAAGATCTGGGCGCAGAGCTGCCTCTGTTCACCCAGCTGATGGTGGATCTGAGCAAGCTTCTGCGTTCTTCAGCCGCTCTAGTCTTCGCCGGTGGGCTGCTTGTGGCTATCTGGTTGTTCAGCCGCTACTACGCGACTGATAAAGGCCGTCGCGTGGTGGATCGCTTAATGCTGAGGCTGCCGCTGTTCGGTGATCTGATCATGAAAACCGCAACCGCCCAGTTCTGCCGGATCTTCAGCTCACTGACCAAAGCCGGTGTGCCGATCCTGATGTCACTGGAAATCTCCAGTGAAACAGCGGGAAATTCGATTATTTCCGATGCGATCCTCGACTCCAGAGCAATGGTTCAGGAAGGCGTTCTGCTGAGCGCGGCACTGACGCGGCAGAAGGTTCTGCCAGACATGGCCCTGAGCATGCTCTCGATCGGCGAGGAGACCGGCGAAATGGACCGAATGCTCAGCAAGGTGGCCGACTTCTACGAAGACGAGGTGGCCACGTCCGTGAAGGCACTCACCTCGATGCTGGAACCGGCAATGATCGTGGTGGTGGGAGGCATCGTTGGCTCGATCCTGCTGGCGATGTATCTGCCGATGTTCAGTGTTTTTGATCAGATTCAGTAGCGAGCTCCTGAGGTTTCGACAGCTGCAATGGCCTGTCCCGCCAGCCAGCCGCCGCTCCAGCAGGCCTGGAAGTTAAATCCACCGGTGACACCATCCACGTCCAGCAGTTCGCCTGCGACATAGAGCCCCGGACAGCGACGACTTTCCATCGTGGCCAGGTTCACTTCACCCAGGGCCACTCCACCAGCAGTGACAAACTCCTCACCAAATGGGCCCCGGCCCTGAATCAGCAGCCGCTGAGCGCAGAGAATGTCGACCAGATGACGCTCAGCCTTCAAGGGCAGATCCGCCCAACGGCGCTCACCCTCCAGAGCAACGGAAGACAGAAAGGCATGCCACAAGCGACGCGGCAAGTGTTCAAAGGGATTGGCCGCAATCAAGGTGCGTCGAGCCTTGTCCAACCGCCACTGCCGCAGCCTCTGCTCAACACCCTGGCGGCCCAGGCCGCCACTCCAGTCCACCTTCAGTTCTCCCTTGTAGTGACTTTGATGAAGCGCCCGGGCCGCAAAAGCGGAGAGGCGCAGCGTTGCAGGACCACTGAGTCCGCGGTGGGTGATCAGCACCCGACCGGTCTGACGGAAACGCTGATCCCCGAGCTTCAGATCAAGGTTCACGTCATCAATGGCAATGCCGCTGCAGGCAGCAAGTGTTTTGGTACTCAGCGACAGGCTGAACAAAGAGGGAACCGGCGGCACCAATTGATGACCGAGGGACTCCGCAAGCTGTCGACCACTGGGATGACCACCGGTGGCCAGCATCAGCTTGCGAGCCTTCAATGGCTGCTCTAGCCCACGGCCCTCAACCACAAAACCACCATCCGTCTGCGCCGCAACCTGCTGCACCAACACTTTGGTCCGCAGCTGCACACCCACCGCAGTGGCAGCGTTCTGCAGGCAGTGGATCACCGCCTCCGAACGGTTCTGCTGCGGAAACATGCGTCCGTCAGGTTCCTCAACAAGGGTGAGGCCATGCTCATCAAACCAGGCAATCGCATCACCACAGGCAAAACGACTGAATGGGCCACGCAAAGGCCTACTGCCACGGGGGTAATGGCTGGAAAGTTCCGCCGGATCCCAGCAGGCATGTGTCACATTGCAGCGGCCTCCACCACTGATGCGAACCTTCTGAAGTGGCTCCGGCGTGGCTTCCAGAACCACAACCTGGCGCAGACCCTGTTCCGCCGCGGTGATCGCTGCCATGTAGCCGGCCGGACCACCGCCGATCACAATCAGGTCAAGCGGCCTGGAAGCGCAGTGCGACGCCGTTGTTGCAGTAGCGCTTGCCGGTGGGCCTGGGACCGTCATTGAACACATGACCCTGATGGCCGCCGCAGCGGCTGCAGTGGTATTCCGTGCGCGGAACAATCAACTTGAAATCTACTTTCGTGTCGATGGCACCTGCCAGGGGCTGCCAGAAGCTTGGCCAGCCAGTGCCACTGTCGTACTTAGCCTGCGATGAGAAAAGCGAAAGATCGCAACCAGCACAGTGATAGATGCCCGCTCTCTTCTCGCTGTTCAGCGCACTGGTAAACGGGGGCTCGGTGCCTTCCCTGCGAAGCACCTGATAGGACTCTGGCGACAAACGTTTCTTCCACTCCTGATCGGAGAGATTCCACTGGGAATCCGACGCATCAGAGGCCGCGGAAACCTGCTTCGGAGCCCGGAAAACACCAACCAGACCTGAAACCATTGCAACCAGCATGGAGCGTCTGCTCAACAGCCACTTTTCGATGGTGGAGGGCATCACTGATGGCGAGTTAGTGCTGAGACCGTTCTAGACAACTCGGAACCAGGAACCAGGCAGCATGGAGGGATGGATTCCCACACCAGAACCGATCGGGAACCTTGCTGGCGCTTCAGCATCGCTCCAATGCTGGACTGCACAGACCGGCATTTTCGCCAGCTGATGCGCCAGATCAGCTGTCATGCACTGCTGTACAGCGAAATGGTGGTGGCGCAGGCGCTTCACTACACCAAGCGAAGGGAACGCCTGCTCGACTTCGATGTGGAGGAGCATCCAATCGCCCTCCAAGTTGGCGGTGATCAGCCACAACTGCTCGCAGAGGCCGCTCGCATGGCAGCGGACTGGGGCTATGACGAAATCAACCTCAATGTGGGCTGCCCAAGCCCTCGGGTTCAGGCCGGCAATTTCGGAGCCTGCCTGATGGCAGAACCCGAACGCGTGGCCCGCTGTGTGGAAGCGATGGTGTCCGCCACTGCCCTGCCGGTGACGGTGAAACACCGGGTGGGTATCGATGATCTCGATAGCGACACCCTGCTCACTGCTTTTGTGGATCAGCTGGCCGTGGCCGGTGCCAGCCGCTTCAGCGTGCACGCTCGCAAAGCCTGGCTGGATGGCCTCGATCCCAAACAGAACCGCACAATCCCTCCGTTACAGCATGAGCGGGTGATCGCGCTCAAACAACGAAGGCCCGAGCTCATGATCGAGCTGAACGGCGGACTCGACACCCCGGAGCAGTGCCTGTCCGCTCTGAATCATTGCGACGGCGCAATGGTTGGCCGGGCCGCCTATGCCCATCCTCTGCGCTGGGCAACCATGGATGCCCTGATCTATGGCGAGGCTGCACGGGCCGTGAAAGCCTCAGATGTAATCAAAGGCCTGATGCCCCATGCCGAACGCCACCTGGAACGGGGTGGACGTCTTTGGGATCTCTGCCGCCACCTGGTGCAACTGGTGGAAGGAGTGCCGGGTGCCCGCCACTGGCGACGCGAGCTCGGTGAGCAAGCCCAGCGGCCAGGGGCAGACCTCAGGGTGCTGGAACGTTCAGCCCGGCAACTCACAGATGCCGGGCTTTAAACAGTGAACTGAACAAATCGGTGTATCAGCCTTCGGCGCCGCCATAGCCGCCGTAGTCATCTCCACCGCTATCACCGCCGCCGCCATAGCCACCACTGCCATAACCGCTTCCACCACCATCGGTCTGGGAAGCACCACCACGACGACGACTGCGGCGACCCTCTTCAACACCACCTCCGTAAGCAGAACCGGACTGGTCGCCACCGCCAGCAGCTCCACCACCGCTGTATCCACCACCGGAGGAACCGCCTCCATAGCTGCGATCTTCCCAACCACGTGCACCGGAGCGACGATCGCCGCCGCCACCGCCGTAGCCACCACCGCCGCCACCGCCGTAGCCACCACCGCCGCCACCGCCGTAGCCACCACCGCCGCCGTAGCCGCCACCACCACGACGAGGTGCACTCCCGCGGGGCTCAGCCTTGTTGATACGAAGGGGACGACCCATTAACTCAGCGCCCTGGAGAGCTTCGATCGCAGCGGCTTCCGCCGCTTCATCGACCATCTCCACGAAAGCGAAACCACGTTTGCGACCGGTGTCACGCTCAAGAGGAAGGGCACAGTTCGTGACCTCTCCATGAGCGGCGAACAGTTCGATCACGTCCTCCTGCTCAGCGCGGAAGGGCAGATTGCCGACAAAAATGCTCACTTGACTGCTGGACCTGAAGAGAAAGGACCCAATCGGATCAGACAAGCCATCGGTACAGGATCCAACGAAGGATCAATAACCTCTGGCGCACTCAGCGTAGACCCGGTCTCGCGAAATGATCATTGATTCGCTAGACCAAGCCTTTCGCTCCAGAGCGCCAACTGCTCCTCGACCCGCTCAAAGCCAGTGCCACCTTCACTAAGACGAGCGGCAACAACCTGACGGGGCGCCAGGGCATCAAAAAGATCGGCGTCAATGGAAGGATGAAACTGCTGCCAACGTTCAAGGCTCAGATCACGCAGCAACAGTCCATCACTCAGACACTGCTTCACCACCGAACCAACGATCTGATACGCCTCGCGGAATGGGACCTGTCGGGACACCAGATAGTCGGCCACATCGGTGGCATTGGAAAAATCAGAACCAACGGCGGCTTCCAGCCGATCAGGACGAAAACTCAGCCCTTCCTCGATCAGGATCGTCATCGCCTCGATGCACTGAACGCTGGTGTTCACCACATCAAACAGCGCTTCCTTGTCTTCCTGAAAATCCTTGTTGTAGGCCAGCGGCAGGCCCTTGATCATGGTCAGCAGCCCCTGTAGATGACCAAAGACCCGACCGCACTTGCCACGGACCAGTTCAGGAACATCAGGATTCTTCTTCTGCGGCATGAGGCTGCTGCCAGTGGCGCAACGATCACTCAGGCGCACAAAGCCGCATTCCTCTGAGGCCCAGAAGATCACCTCCTCGGCCAGACGGCTGAGGTGCACCATCAACAAGGATGCAGCAGCTGAGAACTCCACAGCGAAATCGCGATCACTCACAGCATCAAGGCTGTTGGCATAAACATCCTCGAATTCCAAGGCTGCGGCGGTGCTGCGACGATCAATCGGCACTGGCGTTCCAGCCAGAGCTGCAGCACCCAGAGGTGAGCAGTTGACACGCTTGCGCACATCCTGAAACCGTTGACGATCCCGCTCGAGCATCTCCACGTAAGCAAGCAGATGGTGCGCCAAACAAACGGGCTGCGCCCTCTGTAAGTGGGTGTAACCAGGAATCAGAGTGTTGCGGTGCTCAAGCGCTTGACGCAGAAGAGCCGTCTGAAACATCCGCACCTGCGGGTCGAGCTCATCGATTCGACGACGAAGCCACAAACGCAGATCCGTGCCCACCTGATCATTGCGACTGCGGCCGGTGTGCAGCTTTTTTCCCACCGGCCCCAGCAGAGCAATCAGCCGGCGCTCGACAGCGAAGTGCACATCTTCGTCGTCGAGGCCGGGATTGAAGCTGCCGGCAGCCGCCTCTGCGCGGATCTGTTCCAGGCCGCTGCAGAGCTGATCAGCCTCCACCGACTCAATCACGCCGCACTCGGCCAACATGCGGGCATGGGCCACTGAACCATCCAAATCCTCCTGAAGGAGATGGATGTCGAACCCGATCGAGGCATTGAACCGTTCGATCGCGGGATGCAGTCCCTGTTCGAACCGGTCACTCCAGGTGGCGGAGCCTCCGCCCGTCACTCCACCGGCCATGGACGACTCTCAACACAGATTCATTCAGCTTGTCAGGCAGGAGACCGTGGAACCGATGGCAACATCACCTCTTCCCGAACCTTTAGGACCACCATCGAAGCATCATCCTCGAGCTGTCTGTCGGCTCCTACAAAGCGATCAAGACGACCGAACAATTGATCAAGGATTCCCTGCGAACCGGTACCCGAACGGCAGGCGGTCTCAAGGTTACGGATCAGACGCGCTTCATCGAAACGATCACCGGTCAACCCCGGAGCCTCGGTGACGCCATCGGTGTAATACAACAACACATCGCCGGGTTCGAGCACCGTGGAACCACTTCCGTATTCCGCCTCAGGCTGCAGACCGATCAACAGACCCGGTGCATCCAGACGACTGATGCAGCGTTGCTGAGCCCGCCAGATCAACGGTGGATTGTGGGCAGCATTGGCAAAGCGAAGTCGACGCGTTCGCGGATCAAAATCCGAATAGAACAGCGTCACAAAGCGATGCGACTGGGACAGATCCTCGAGCGCGAGCTGGTTGAGGTCATGAAGGATGCGGTCCGGCGGTAATCCGCTCAGCACTTCCGCACGCAACATGCCGCGCAGCATCGTCATCAACAGACCGGCTGGAACACCCTTGCCCATCACATCGCCCATCACCAGTGACCAGCGACCACGCTCACGACGACGACCGATCAACTCCGGGCGCGTGGGGATGAAGTCGTAGTAATCACCACCCACCTGAAAAGCCGGACGGCAACGGGCCGCCAGTTCGACACCCTCAATCACCGGACAATGATCCGGCAACAACTGGGCCTGAATCTCGGCACCAATGCTGAGCTGGCGATCCATTCGCTCATGCAGACGGGCCTCCTGGAGCATCTGATCGTTTTCGATCGCAACCCCTGTGAGATCTGCCACCAGCTGCACATTGCGCCGATGGGCATCACTCCAGACCAGCGAGCCAGACGTGTTGAACACATAGAGACGTCCGCGCTGGCGACCTCGAGCCACCAGAGAAGTGGCGAAAACACCGGCCGATCCGAGGTGACTCTGCACCAGTCGATCCAGGCCGAGCACAAGGGCATCATCGGAGCCAAACCCGGCCGAACGTCCAGGCTCATGGTTGATCACCGCCTGAAGCAACGTCTCCGAGCGCAACACGGACAGCATCTGCAACTGGTCAGTCCACAGCCGCCCGTCGGCCTGAAATGGGATGAGCAGTGCTCCATCAACCCCCACCAGACGAGCAACCACCACTGGGACAAGCTCAAGAAACCGATTGAGGTTGGTGAAACTGCGCAGAGCAAAACCAATCGAAACCAGCAGCTCCTGATTGGCGCGCTGTTCCTTGGACAGACTGTCCAACAACTGACGCAGTGATGTTGTCGCTGTCAGAGACGAAGGCCCGGGACGAAGCGGGGAAGCCGGATGGCGCCGTGATGGATTGCTGCTCACGGCAACCCCTGGCAGGAACCGCAAGGTAGCAACTCTGACCGGAGAAAGCTGAACCCCTCAATCCGCCGTTGAGGGATGAACGTCAGCGACCCGCCAGCAGGGCTTCAACAAACTCGAAACTGTTGAACGGACGCAGATCCCGGATCCCCTCACCGGCTCCGATAAAGCGGATCGGCAGACCAGCCTCAGAGGCGACCGCCAGAGCCACCCCGCCTCTGGCCGTGCCGTCGAGCTTGGTGATCACCACCCCTGTGAGTCCAGCGGCTTTGGCAAACGCCATCGCCTGTTTAAGGCCATTCTGTCCCTGGCTGGCATCGAGCACGAGCAGGGATTCCACTTGAGCTTCTGGAGCCAGTCGATCCACAACACGACGAATCTTCTCCAGTTCCTCCATCAGGTTGTGCTTCGTCTGCAGGCGACCGGCCGTGTCCACCAGCACCAGGTCAGTGCCCTTGGCACGGGCGGCTCCAATGGCATCGAAGACCACAGCTGCCGGATCAGCGTTGGATGAGGCATTGGCAATCACCGGCACATCACTGCGGTCTCCCCAGACCTGCACCTGCTGAACCGCCGCAGCCCTGAAGGTGTCGGCTGCGGCGATCATCGCCGAGTAACCACTACGGACCGCGAGGTTGGCGAGTTTGCCGAGCGTAGTGGTCTTGCCGACACCATTCACACCAACCATCAGCCACACATTGAGCTGATCACGCTGAGGAGCCAGCAACTTCACGCCACTGTCAAGCGTGGGCTGGTCGAGCAGATCACGCAATTGTTCCTTGAGGAAGCGGATGCCTTCAGTGGGATCCACCACCTGTTCATTCATGCGCCGTCGCAAAGCATCCAGCACCTGATCGGTGGCCTGAACTCCAGCATCTGCGCGCAGAAGCAACGTCTCGAGGTCGTCAAGTACCTCCGGTGAGAGCGGGTCGTCACCAAGATTTTCCAGCAAACCTGTGACAAAGCCCTGACGGGTCTTTTCGAGACCCTGACGCAGACGGCCAAGCCAGTCGATCTCTTCGAGGGTGATCTGATCAGCCCGAACCCCTTGGGCAGCAAGGACCTCTGCTGACCAGGTGAACGTTTCATCGAACTCACCAAGACTGGGTTCATCGGACTGATCAGCGGTCTGCTGAGGCTGAACAGAATCGGCCTTTGCTGGTTCAGCAGCAACTGGGGCTGAAGCCTGCTCCAGCTGCTGCTGTCGTTCCTGCCGCTGAGCCGCAGCCTGCTCAAGCAGAGACAGTCCGGGTACAGGCGTTTCAACAGGAACAGCAACTGGTGCAGACGGCTGTTGTTGAGCAGAAGACTGTTGTTCAGCAGACGGCTTGGGCGAATCGGGTTCCGATACTGGAACCGCAGAGTCGGGCGCAGGTGGCTCGGGAGACACCGCAACCGGTTCAGCACTGACGGATGATTCCGTCGCGACTGACTGCGTGGTCTTTTCAAGCTCCTTCTGGGCTTTCAGACGGGCATAGGCCTGCCGTGCCCACTCAAGCGGGTCATCCTCAGCGGAAGCATCGGCGGACTGATCCGTTGACTCCTGAGCGGATTCAGCTCCAGCTGGCTCCAGTTCGGACTGGGATAATTCTTCTACTGATGTGGTCTCTGCTGAGCTGTCCTGAGTGGTTGCAGGGTCGATGGTCTGCTCAGACTTCGATGGCTGCTCAGGCGGCTGAGGAGCCTCGCGGCTTCGATTGAACCAGTCGTAAACCATTCGAATAAAGGCAGCGCCTAAGCGGTGGCGTTCTGAAGACGCCGCAGAACTCCATTGATCATGCGACGGCCCTGTTCATCGCTGTAGCGATTGGCCAGCTCCACGGCTTCACTGCAGGCCACGGAAGCCGGCGTGTTCATGGAACGGAGATCGACCACTGCCAGGCGCAGGATGTCGCGATCAATGCGAGGCAGTCGGCTGAGTCTCCAACCCTCCATGACTCCATCCAGTTGATTGTCGATGTCCTGCCGAGACTTCAGGACGAGCTGAATTCGACGCATGGCTTCCTGTCGAACCTGTTCTTGATCAGCAAGCGCCAGAAGACGAGGCAACTCAAGACTGGCCGAAAGACCATTGAGCACCTGTTCGGCTCCAGTGAGCGTGTCGCGCAGATGGGTACGCACAGCGGCGATATCGGTGGAGGCACTGCCGTCCTGCAACTCGCTGTCGAGCAGTGACTGCTGAGCCTTTTCCAAATCCCCAGCGCAATGATCAAGCACCTCGCGCCAGTGCTGCATCAGGCTGTCGAGGGCTTTCTGAAGCAGTGTCTCAAGATTGTCCTGCGCCGTCGAGGATCGCTCTCCCTCAGCGCACTGACCGAGAACAAACAGTGCAAGCTCACGGGAGAGGGTTCGGGTTTGCATAAGCAGCGAAAAGTATCGAACGAACGACTCAGGATGATGAGGGTGCCACAGATGCTCTGAGCTGGGCGATCAGACTGGAAAAACTGCGATTCACCGGTGCTTCGCGTTCATCCGGATTCACAATGCCAGCGGAGATGATCGTTCTGAAAGCATCCTCAACGGAAATATCGAGTTCTCTGACGGACGCTTCGGGCACAAGGGTGTACCAACCTGTGGTGGGGTTGGGTGCCGTCGGGATGAACACACTCAGCAGGTTCTGACCAAGATCTGACTGAAGGGAAGGTCCAACCTGGCCTGTGACAAAACCGACGCTGTAAAGACCTTCTCGCGGGTACTCCACCAGCACGACGCGACGAAAGCGCCGTGAATTATCGCGGAGAAACGTTTCCAGCAGTTGCTTGAGGGTCTTGTAAACGGAACCGGCGAGAGGGATGCGCTGCAGAGTTCCCTCTCCGAATTCGAGCAGCCATCGACCAACGATGTTTCGCGCCATCAGCCCGATCAACAGAATTCCCATCAAGGGAACGGTCAGCCCGAGCGCCAGATTGATCAAATCCTGCAGCAGAGGATTGAGATTGATGAATGGATTGAACTGTTTTGGAATCGATGTGACGAAAGCCAGCACGAATTTGCTGACAATCGTGGAAAGCCAGATGGTGGTGGCAAGCGGAATGACCACCAGAAGACCCGCAATCAGGTCGTTCTTGAGATCATTCTGAAGCCTGGCGCTGAGCGGCAGGTCAGGTCTTGGAGTGGACTGAACCAAGGAACGCCGGGGGCCGAGAGCCAACGAGTCCCACCAACCTAACCAGCGGTCAGAGGACAGCGCCGAGAGCAAGCAAGACCAGTGCCACTGCAAGCACTGCAGCACTGATGGTGCCGCCGAAGAAACGCTGATTGATCGTGAGATCACGCTGGCGTTCAGCCTGCTGAATCTGCTCAGTCATCTGTGAGAGCTGTTTATCAATGAACGTCTGGGCAGCCTGAATCTTGTCCTCCTCGGTGGCATCAGCTGGAAGCTGACCTGCCTGGGCCAATTGCTCACCGAGAACCTTCACATTGTCTGGATTCGCCGACTGCTGACGGGCCATTTCCAGCTGACTGCGCCTTTGCTCAAGGGTCTGATCGGCCTCTCCCATCAAAGACTGATTCCCTGTGATTCCAAGCGGAACCACTGCGATCATCACCACGGCGAGAACTGCGGAAATGATGCAGACGACCCAGCGAATCGGTGTGCGGAGCTGCTGCGGGTGATCCAGACGGGACCCAATCAGCATCAACAGCAAACCGACGAAACCCATCGGAGCCTGGCTCACAAGGCGTTCAATCAGTAGCTGTTGAAAAACACCATCGCTCCAATCCGCCGCACTCAGAACAACTCCGATCTGTAATGCGAGCAGAAGCACCAACGTGATTCCCAACCAGCGCAACAAGGGCGCGGCACGCAAAGAGGAGTCTTGGGAGGGAGCTGACACGGCACGATGCCAAAAGGTTGCCCACTTTAAGGTCAGGTTTTTGAATGTTCCAGCCAACGTTGCAGAGCTGAGCCTGGCCCTCAAGCAGCGGGCCCGGGAAGAGGGATTCGACCCCGTTGGCATCGCCTCACTGCCAGGCAGCCAACGGTTGCAAATGCGGACCGCCGCATTGCAGCGCTGGCTGGAAGCGGGCCACCAGGCGGATATGAACTGGATGGCGGCACCGCGGCGGCTTTCAGCAGCAAGCCTGCTGGAAGGCGCCCAGAGCATCCTGGCGGTGGGCTTGAACTATCACGTTGCTGCCGAGCGCCAACCAGAGCGTCTGGCGGTCGCCCGCTACGCATGGGGAAGGGATTACCACAGGGTGGTGAATCAACGACTTCGACGGGTCGGCCGCTGGCTGGAAACAATCCGACCTGATTGTCTCTGGCGCGTCTGCGTGGATGCTGAACCATTGCTTGATAAAGCCTGGGCGGAAGAGGCAGGGCTTGGCTGGATCGGCAAACACAGCAACGTGATCCATGCCAGAAGGGGCTCATGGATGGTGATCGGTCATCTGATCACGACGGAACAACTCCAGGCCGATCAACCAGCCAAAGCACGATGCGGGCAATGTCGCGCCTGCATCGAAGCCTGTCCCACCAGTGCGATCACGGAACCCTTTGTTGTGGATGCACGTCGCTGCATCGCTTTTCACACTCTGGAAAACCGCAATCCGGACCTGCCCGCAGCCATGGTGGAAGCCATGGGTCCCTGGGTCGCAGGATGTGACATCTGCCAGGACGTGTGCCCGTTTAACCAGGGCGTGATTCCATCCAGCGATGATCCCGATGTGCAGCCGAGACCCTGGTTACTGGACCTCAAAGCCGAGCAGATCCAGAGCTGGACGGATGAAGACTGGGATGAGCGGCTGCGGGGATCGGCTCTGCGCCGGATCAAACCCTGGATGTGGAGACGCAATGCAGCTGCAGCTAGACCAGACAATCCCCCTAGTGTGAGCTGATTCTTGGATCAGTGATGGGAGTTCAAGCTCGTTGGGGACGGAGCTGGCATCAAGCTCTGATGATCACGATGCTGACAGGAACCGTTGGAGCTCTGAGTGCTGCACCGGTCAGGGCTCTGACTCCCTATGTGTACACACCCAGCTCCCAGGAACTGGAAGGTGCCGGCGTCGGCATCGGTCGTACGGCTGCCCAATTGCTGCGCCTGGGGCAACCGGAGGAAGCAGCAAGTCTCGCTGCGCTGGCCGTCAGGCTCCAGCCCAATGACGAACGACTGTGGTCGGTTCTGGCTGAAGCGCAGCTGCGCAGTGACCAGCTCAAAGCGGCCGCTGGATCGCTGGCCAAGGCCAAAGCACTGAAACCTGGAAAAGCAGGACTGTGGTTCGCAGAAGCTTCGATTGCGCTGCGCGACGAGCGTCCGGAAGACGCCATCTCACTTCTCGATGAAGGTCTGCGACTGGACCCCAAAAATGCCGGTGCCTACTTTGATCTCGGTAATGCCCACGTCATGCAGTCGGACCTGAGAAAAGCTCTGAAGTCTTTCGAACAGGCCACATCAATCAAGCCCAGCTTCTGGGAAGCCCTGAACAACCAGGCTCTTGTGCTGTTCGAAATGGGCAACACACCCGAAGCCATCAAACGCTGGCGTTCTGTGCTGTCGATCAAACGCAACCCAGAGCCGATGCTGGCTCTGGCCGCTGCACTGAATCAACAGACTCCCGGCGATGCTGAGTCGATTGAACTGGCACGCAAGGCGCTCTCTGAAGACCCCAACTACGTGCTTCCAGGGCATCAAGAGAATCAACTCTGGGGCCCCAAACTTCGCCAGGCGACTGATGTTCTGCTGACGACACCCAGCCTCAGAGCAGCCGTCGAACGCGCTGAAGCCAACGCCGATCCCAAATCGGCTGAGTGATTCTGAAGGAAGATCTGTAGGCTAAGCGCCTTCTGCCTTCTTGATTCCGGAGCGGATGGCCGAGGAGCGCGTTCAACCGATCGCCCTGCATCACGAGATGCAGCGCTCCTATCTCGAGTACGCGATGAGCGTGATCGTGGGCAGGGCATTGCCGGATGTCCGTGACGGTCTCAAACCGGTGCAACGCCGCATCCTTTACGCGATGCACGAGCTTGGCCTCACACCGGATCGCCCTTACCGCAAGTGCGCCCGCGTCGTCGGCGACGTTCTCGGCAAATATCACCCCCATGGTGATCAGGCGGTTTACGACGCCCTTGTCAGACAGGTCCAGACCTTTTCAAGCCGCCACCCGCTGCTGGACGGCCACGGCAACTTCGGTTCCGTGGACGATGACCCTCCTGCAGCCATGCGTTACACCGAAACGCGACTGGCACCAATCGCCCACGAGGCACTACTCGATGAGATCGGCGACGACACGGTCGATTTCGCTGCCAACTTCGATGGATCCCAACAGGAACCGACTGTCCTGCCGGCACAGCTGCCGTTTCTGCTCCTGAACGGCTGTGCCGGCATTGCGGTGGGGATGGCCACGAGCATTCCTCCTCACAACCTGGGTGAAGTGGTGGATGGCCTGGTGGCGCTGGTGCGAAAACCGGACCTAAGCGATGAAAAATTGCTGGCTCTGATACCAGGTCCTGATTTCCCCACAGGCGGAGAGGTGCTGCTGGGCAGTGGAATCCGCGACACCTATCTCCGTGGTCGAGGCAGCATTCCGATGCGCGGCGTCGCCCATGTGGAGGAGGTGCAGCCAGGAAAAGGCAAACACAAGCGCAACGCGGTCATTGTCACTGAGCTGCCCTATCAACTCAGCAAGGCTGGCTGGATCGAAAAGCTTGCTGAACAGGTCAACGACGGAAAGATCGGTGGCATTGCCGACATTCGCGATGAAAGCGACCGCGAAGGAATGCGGATTGTGGTGGAACTGAGGCGAGACGCCGAGACGGACACCGTTCTGAAAGACCTGCAACGCCGCACGTCCCTGCAAAGCAATTTCGGAGCGATCCTGCTGGCATTGGTGGACGGTCAACCACGGCAGCTGTCACTGCGGCGAATGCTGCAGACCTTCCTGGAATATCGGGAACTGACGCTGATTCGTCGGACCACCCATGCCCTGCGCAAAACAGAAGACCGGCTCGAGGTCGTGGAGGGCCTGATCACAGCGCTGGCTTCCTTGCAGAAGGTCATCGCCATGATTCAGGAGGCGCGCGATGCATCCACAGCACGAGCGAGCCTGATGGTGCAGCTGGATCTGAGCGAGCGTCAGGCTGACGCAGTTCTGGCCATGCCATTGCGGCGGCTGACGGGCCTGGAGCAGGAGAGCCTGCGCCAGGAAGCTGAGGAACTGCGAGCTGAACGGCAGAGACTGAGGCTCTTACTGGACAATCGTGAGCAGCTGCTGGATGCCCTGGTTCAGGAGCTCCGCCAACTGAAAAAACGTTTTGCCACTCCACGCCGAACACGTCTCGTGGAGGGAGGCGATCACCTGCTGGCGGAACGAGCTGCAAACCAGCGCCCCAATGCCGAACTGCAACGCCGTCAAGCCCTTGACGCCCTGCCACCTGAATCGCGAATCCTGATCCAGACCGACGGTCAGGTGAAGGTCGTGAGCCCCCAGCTGCTTGGCCGCTTGCATCTGAACGAACCGGTTGGTTTGGGCGATGAACCTTCTCCGGCACGACTGATCCTGCCGATCAACCCTGCACCGAGACTGCTTGCACTCACCGCCAGTGGTCGCATTGCCCTTGTGCGCTGGGAGTTTGCAGGTCAGCAACCTGGTGGACTGGAGCGTTTCTTGCCCACCGCCCTGGAAGGCGAAACAGTGATCAACCTGCTTCGGCTTCCCCAAGTCGATGACAAAGACACCAACAGCCGCATGTCTCTAGGTCTGCTGACCACGGATGGCCGTTTCAAGAGACTTCCCTTGGATGAGATTCAGGAGCTCTCAGGTCGCGCCGCCACCATCCTGAAACTGAAGGAAGGCGTATCTCTGCTTTCAGCAGCGATCTGCGAGCAAGGCGGAACGGTGGCTGTGCTGAGTGACATCGGTCGAATTCTCTGCCTGCCGGTTGAAGAGCAATGCCTGCCCTTGATGGGCAAGTTGGCCCAGGGTCCAATGACCATGCGCATGCTCCCTGGAGAAAACCTTGTGGGAGCCGTTAGCCAACCGGCCGCGAGCAGCAACTCCGAATCAACCAACAGCGGAGAAGTGCTGATCGGAACCAACAACGGAGATCTAATTCGCCTCTCCCTCAGTGACGTGCGCCGATGCAAACGCGGGGATCTTGGAGAGATCGCTGTGAAGGTCAGTGGCGACGGCAAGGAAAATGTTCGCCTTGTCTCAGTCTGTGAAAGCGCGGATCTGGTCGGTGTGGTCACCAACAAAGGACGGCATGCCCGGATCCAGAACACAACTATCAGCACGGATTGCAATCAACCCACGCAGCTAACCTTCAAAGGAGACGAGACACTGGTCCAGCTTGTTCCTCTTCTTAGTTGAATGCTTTCAGGGCTTAAAATCAAAGCTGAAATTAAATTTCTATTTCAGGAACTGCAGTTTCCTTCCAACCACTCAAAGTAGTTCTCATCAATATCTCCAGTCACATAGTAACCGTCAAAACAGGACATCTCAAGATCCTCGATATTAGTCCCTTGAACAATACTTTTCTTGAGATTATCAACGCTCTGATAAACAACATTGTCCGCAGCAAGCACATCTGCAATTTGATCGATCGTACGACCATGAGCCAAGAGTTCACCTCTTGTGGGCATGTTGATTCCATACACATTGGGAAAGCGAACAGGGGGTGCAGCCGATGTGAACGTGACCTGATTCGCTCCAGCATCTCGTGCCATCTGCACAATTTCCCTCGAGGTCGTGCCACGAACAATTGAATCGTCCACGATTAGAACATTTTTTCCCGCGAATTCAGTACCTAACGCATTCAGTTTTTGACGCACTGATTTTTTCCTTTCTGCCTGTCCTGGCATGATGAAGGTACGACCCACATAGCGGTTCTTGTAAAATCCTTCTCGATATTCAATACCAAGCTGTTTAGCAACCTGCATCGCAGAAGGCCTTGCTGAATCTGGTATTGGCATTACAACATCAATGTCACCAGCTGGTAATGCATCAGATATTGTTTTTGCAAGCAGATCACCCATACGCAAACGAGTTTCGTAAACAGAAATTCCGTTCATAACAGAATCTGGCCTTGCCAGATAAACGTATTCAAAAGCACAGGGAACAAGCTGAGAAGACCGAGCACACTGACGTTGATGGAGATTAAAATCAAAATCAATAAAGATCGCTTCTCCAGGTTCAACATCACGAACAATTTCATAACCACTGTTTTCGATCACGAGTGACTCACTCGCAACAATCCATTCATCCCGTCCGTTTTTTGCAGACCTGCGACCAAGAATCAAAGGTCTGATTCCAAAAGGATCACGAAAAGCAAGAAGGCCGCGGCCTGAAATCAGAGCAATGGCTGCGTATGAGCCCTTCACCCTGCGATGCAGAGATGACACGGCATCAAACAGCTGATCTGGAGAAAGATCAGGACCAGTTAGATGGGATTGGATCTCAGTGGCAAGAACATTCACCAACATCTCCGTGTCGCTGGACGAGTTGGTATGTCGTCGATCAATCTTGAAAAGATCTTGTTCGAGCTGACTGGTGTTGGTCAGATTGCCATTATGGACAAAGGTGATTCCATAAGGAGCGTTGACATAAAAAGGCTGAACTTCATCTTCAGCTGCAGCAGCCCCACTGGTGGCATAGCGAACATGTCCAATGCCGACATTGCCAAGAAGTTTGCGCATGTCACGCGTTCGGAATGCTTCGCGAACCCTGCCACGTTGTTTATGGACGTGAAATGTATAGTTATCCATCGTGACGATTCCCGCAGAATCCTGTCCACGATGCTGAAGCAGCAGAAGGTTGTCATAGATCTGCTGATTAACAGAATCAGCAGAAAAGACTCCGATAATTCCACACATAACTACGCCCCGCCAACCAAGTCATGAAATGAATTCAACATGCCCCTTGAATTCACTAGTAAATCACTAATCCGCTCGCCGGAAAAGATAAACAAGACAACAAACAAAACCATTTCAACATTAGCAAAGCGGCGGATGATCATTCAGCAACCTCCGCGATGCCATCCATTCGTCGAGGTAGTGCGCTGTTGTAGGCAGAACGACATTGCTCAATGTCCAGATTCAGGCAAGGGTCCTGATCAACACAAACCCGCAGGCCAGGATGTTCAGTCACAACACCAATCCGAGTGATTGGCAGATCGTCCGTCTCAGCTAACAGCGCTTCCCATTGCCCAACGCAATCGACCTTCACCGACACCACGATCCGACTCCCGCCTTCCGCAAAGAGAACGCGATCCAAACGCACACCCTGAACCCTGAGGTCGATCTCGATTCCGAGACCCGAAGCAATGGAAGATTCCGCCAAAGCCACGCCGAGTCCGCCATCGCTGCAGTCATGGGCTGAGCCCAGCAGACCGCGAGTGATGGCCTCACGCACGAGGCGGCCAACCTTGGCCTCCATCGCAAGATCCGTCAGAGGTGGGCGACCAGCCAGAGTCCCTGTCATCAGTTGTTGATAGGCACTACCTGCCAGGCCCAGGCAAAGAGACTCGGCATCGTCAGCGCCGACACCAATCAAATAGATGGGATCCTGAGCCTGTCGCCATCCCAGACCAATCACGGTCGCGATGTCGTCGACACCACCCACCATGCCGATCACGGGTGTGGGGTGGATCGGCTGAAGGCTGCCGTCATCTTGTTTGATCTCGTTGTACAGCGAGACATTGCCACCGGTCACGGGAGTGTTGAGAGCTCTGCAGGCATCCGAGATACCGCGGCATGCCTTGGCAAGCTGCCAGTAGCCCCCTGGGGTTTCAGGAGAAGGAAAATTGAGATTGTCTGTGACGGCAAGAGGTTCAGCGCCAACACAGCTCAGGTTGCGTGCTGCTTCGGCGACAGCGGCCTGAGCACCCCGTTCAGGATCCAGTGCAACCCAGCGGTTGGGACAATCCACCGTTGCAGCCACTCCCTTGGCTGAGGCATCCAGTGATCCTTCACCCTGCTGCGGGCGCAATCTGACCACAGCTGCGTCTGCAGATCCGGAAGACACCACGGTGTTCGCCAGAACCTGCTGGTCGTACTGACGATGCACCCAACGTTTGCTCGCAATCGTGGGATCATCCAACAAACGCAGAAGACTCTGACTCCAGTCATGGCCTTGGCTTGGGAGGGGAAGATCCGCTTCCGACCAGCTCCACAGCTCCTGAATCTCAGCAGGGGGCTCACTGAGCAAATCATGGTGATTGATCGGCGTGTCTTCCGCCAAAGCCCTCGAAGGAACTTCAGCAGCCACAACGCCTGCCTGAAGCACCCGAACCACAGGGTCAGCCAGGACGCGACCCACCACAGCCGCCTGCAGACCCCAGCGCCGGAAACGCTCCATCAGAGGCTCTTCGCGACCAGCACGCACCACGAAAAGCATGCGCTCCTGCGATTCAGACAACAGATATTCATAAGCAGTCATGCCCTGCTCACGGGCAGGCACCTTGTCGAGATCAAGCTCGATTCCCAGATCTCCTTTGGCTGCCATCTCCGAACAGCTACAGGTGAGGCCGGCAGCACCCATGTCCTGAGCGGCGACCACGTCACCGCTCTGAAAAGCCTCCAAACAGGCTTCAATCAACCCCTTTTCCAGAAAGGGATCTCCCACCTGCACAGCTGGACGATCATCCAGAGAGGCGGAACTCAGCTCAGCGCTGGCAAAACTGGCTCCACCCATGCCATCACGACCGGTGGTGCTGCCCACGTAAACCACGGGATTACCAACCCCTGAGGCTCCTGATTTGACAATGTCGTCGGTCTCCATCAGACCGAGAGCCATCGCATTGACCAGAGGATTGCCGCTGTAGGAGGGATCAAAAGCCACTTCACCACCCACGGTCGGGACACCCACGCAATTGCCGTAGTGGGCAATGCCAGCTACCACGCCCTGCATCAGTCCAACGTTGGCGGGCTCATCCAGGGGACCGAAACGCAAGGCATTCAGCAGAGCGATCGGACGGGCACCCATGGTGAAGATGTCCCGCAGAATTCCACCAACACCTGTCGCTGCTCCTTGAAAGGGCTCCACGGCTGAGGGATGGTTGTGGCTCTCGATCTTGAAGGCAAGCCGATGGCCTTCTCCAAGATCGACCACACCAGCATTCTCACCAGGCCCCACCAGGATGCGAGGCCCCTCCGTCGGGAAACCACTGAGCAGCGGCCTGGAATTGCGATAACAGCAGTGCTCTGACCACATCACTCCGAACATGCCGAGTTCAGCCCGATTGGGGTCCCGCCCCAGCCGACGCTGGATCTCGACGTAATCCTGCTGTGTGAGCCCTTCCTGGCGGAGGGCGGCGGCGACATCAAACGTCTCGGCCACAGAAGAAGACTGGACCACAGTCAACAGGTCATCTGCTCCCAGTGTTGCCGACGGCCCGACCTCACCAGCTCAGATCCAGGGATCACCATCTGATTCCACAGGCCGGCGGTTTCGTATGGCCGGCTCACGATCGATCCAGTCATCGTCATCCCAATCCTGCAGTGGATCTGAATCCACGGCTTGGGAGCGAACATCAGGCTCATCCAGATCACGCCGAGAGGGGTGTTCATCCCATGGGTGTTCCTCCAACCAACCCTCGAGCCGTTCGCCGGCACGATCACCGAAATGCTGCAACTGCTCACGCCAGTGACGGGACCTGCGGACGAGATCCTGACGAACACTGGCGCGTGCTTCGGGAAGATCATCCAGATCACGGAGACCCGTCGAGACCAGGCCTGGCTGCTGATCAACGATGCGATCAGGCGTCAGCCGCCAGCGGCTGCTTCCTGGCAGACGTGGATCGCTGCGAGACACCAGGTAATGCAGAATCTCACCGGTGGAGGGCACAAAAGCCAGGTCAGCAACCTGGCCAAGGCGCGCTCCATCGGCATCAAGCAAGTCGGCATCAAGCAGGGTTGGAAGTCGCTCAAGGGTGAGCTGATCAATTTCTGAAGGTGCACCCTTCACAAACACCTGCTGATCATCAAGGCCACGACACTGATCAAGTCTCCAGACCGTGCGGGAGTTGCGCAGGGCGGAAGGACGGCTGACCCAACCCAACAGGCGATGCACCGGAGGATGCATCCAGGCCATCACCCCAATGCCGTGATCAAGTCCCTGATCACAGCGCACACGGTGTCTCAGCAGATCACTGAGCAGCAGTGGATCAGGCAGCGTCAAGGTCAGGAGCGAATCTGAACAGGCATCACCAGATAGGTGAGTCCTGAAGCATCATCGGACGGTGAAAGGATGGCTGGCGTTGTTGGGGCATTGCACTGAAGGCGAACGCGTTCCGAATCCATTGCTTTCAGACCATCCAGCACATAACGCACATTGAATGCGATCTGAACGGGGTCACCCTCGATTTGAGCCGATAGAGACTCTGAACCACTGCCTACATCCTGAGCATCGGCACTGATCTGAACCAGACCCTTTTCAGGATCACTGCCGATGCGAACAACGTTGTTGTGCTGATCAGCCAAGACAGCAATGCGTTCGAGTGAAGCCACGAAGGCCCGACGATCAAGATCCAGCGTGCGGTTGAAGGAGTCAGGAATCAGCTGGCGGTAATTGGGATAGGTGCCCTCGAGCGTGCGACTGGTCACCATCTGATCAGCGGCCAGAACCACCACTTGACCGCTTTCGCAAAAGAGACTGACAGCGTCTGTTCCTTTCCATCCCGCCATCAGACGTTCAACCTCCCGCAGAGAACGAGCCGGCAGGGTGACAGCGAGGCCAGGATCTTCGGAAGCTTCCTGGTCGGAAAGGGCAAGAGGATCCTGAAGTGCATCATCAACGCTGAGCACGGCCAGACGATGCCCATCGGTGGAAGCCGCCTCAAGACTGGTCCGATCAAAACGCAGATGCACCCCGGTGAGCAGCTGCTTGGCTTCGTCGGAACTGCTGGCAAACAGCGTGCTGCGCAGTGCCTTGACAAGGGCTGCTGGATCCAGTTTGAGCGCTGTGCCGTTCTCGACCAGAGGCAGCTCCGGAAAATCATCAGCAGGCATGCCGCGCATCTGATAGCTGCCACTCAAACTGGTCAGTTCCACCTGTTCTCCGACTTCATCGGTGACAAGGGTGATGGGTGAATCACTGGAAAGACGGGACACGATTTCGCCGAAAAGTCGCGCCGGCAGGGTCACCGCACCACTGGTTTCAACAGTCGCGGCCAGAGACGTCTGAATACCCAGATTGAGGTCAAAACCAGTGAGGCTCAAACGATCCGTTCCCGCATCCGCGGTCAGCAGCACGTTGGCAAGCACCGGATGGGTTGGTCGTGCTGCAACCGCTCTGCTGACCAGTTGCAGGGCAGCGTTGAGTTCCGTTTGGGAACAAACCAGTTTCATGGCGACGTTGTCCGCTGCAAGGCCTGAGGTCACCCACGGTTTCACAGGGACGCACGAAGCGCAATGGTCCAAACGAACATGCCGTGCTTGGTGCTTACTGGCTGTTGAAGTCTTTAAAAACAAACAACCAAAACAGCCGTAGTAGACGCTGTGGAAACCGTGGAAAACCATTCAACCCCAGCTCTGCCAATGCTTTTCTGATCACACAGCCCTGGGGAATCTTTTTTCGTCGATGAGGAGAAACTGCTGTTTCTCACAGAATCAACAGTCTGTGGAAAGCCGAAAGCTTGTTGAGGGGGGCTGTTGTGTCTGGCTCTCCACAGCTTCAAGGCATGGTTTTCTGCGGGCTTCCGCAGGCAGTTCGTCATCTGGTTGGTCGTCTTCTTCTGTCTGTCGGCATCAAAAAAACCCCTTTCTGGAAGGGGCCGTTTTGAGATTGAGGTCATGTCCGACCGTGGTGATGACTCAAAACCCCATCACTTTGGCCACTGTGCCCAGATCAGGATCCAGATCCGTATGGAAAGCAGCGTCGTTGTTATTGATGGCGCAATCGGGGTCCTTCAGTCCGTTGCCGGTGAGGACGCAGACCACCGTGGCTCCTGCAGGGACTTCGTCTTTGCGTTTGAGCAGGCCAGCCACAGAAGCAGCGCTGGCTGGTTCGCAGAACACGCCTTCCTGTCCTCCCAGCAGCTTGTAGGCCTGAATGATTTCCTCATCTGTGACATCCAGGAAGGCGCCTTTGCTTGCTGCCCGTGCGGCAATAGCTTTCTCCCTATTCACAGGATTGCCGATGCGGATGGCCGTGGCGATCGTTTCCGGATCGGTCACGGTGGTCTCGTTGACCAACGGAGCTGATCCACTGGCTTGGAAACCCATCATCCTGGGCAGAGTGCGGCTTCGGCCCGCCTGGTGATATTCCTGGAATCCCATCCAGTAGGCGGTGATGTTGCCGGCGTTGCCCATGGGAATGCACAACCAATCAGGGGCTTCACCCAGGGCGTCGATCACTTCGAACGCGGCTGTTTTCTGGCCCTGCAGACGATACGGGTTCACCGAATTCACCAGGGTGACCGGGTACTGATCCGACACCTCACGAACGATGTCGAGTGCTTTGTCGAAGTTGCCGCGGATGGCGAGCACTTCGGCGCCGTAGACCAGTGCCTGAGCCAGCTTTCCTTGGGCGACATACCCATCAGGGATCAGCACAAAGGCACGCATCCCTGCTCGTCGTGCATAGGCCGCGGCAGCCGCGGATGTATTGCCTGTACTGGCACAGATCACGGCTTCGCAGCCAGCTTCCTTGGCCTTGCTGATGGCCATGGTCATGCCACGGTCCTTGAACGAACCGGTTGGATTCAGCCCGTCGTATTTCACGTAGACCCTCACCCCCTTTCCGATCCGTTCAGCAATCGAAGGGACGGGGATCAACGGTGTTGCGCCTTCTCTCAGGGTCACCACCGGAGTGGAGTTGCTCACTGGTAACCAGGTTCTGTAAGCCTCAATCAGCCCCGGCCAGTCCTGCATGACAGGTGCCGGGGAGAAGCGGCGACGGAAGCTGTTGAGCAGTGACACCTGCGCAGGGCAATATTCCTCAGGAATCTATGTGGCAGGCACTGCCGCCTGGTTCAGTTGCTGCCGTCCTTCAGACCGTCCAGGGGGGAATCTGAGAAGAATTGCACCAGGCCCGCGATCGATTCCGCTTTTTCGATCACGGCGATCAATGCCGGAATATTCACCTCCATCACCTCTGATGGATAGGCCTCAAGAAATTTGATGGCAGTCAAGCCGCCTTCGCCGATCTGAAGTCCGTTGATCACCCCAGCGCGGAGGGCTGGAACACTGACGGACGGGGCGGGCACTTTCAGTGGGTAAATGATCCGAGCCACTCTGGTCAGAATCACGTCTCCGATCCTTGTGGACATCAGCCTGCTGGTCAGCACGAGTGGCAGATTCAGTTCCTGGTTGAGCAGTTTTGCCACCTCCTCAGGATCCTGACGGCTCAGCTTCAGGAGGTCGACCAACACTCCTCGGGCTTTGCCTGTTTCAGCCAGGTAGGCCAGGTCCGCAACACTGATCGAACGGATGAAAGCTCCACTGACGAGGGCAACGTCTTTGGCAGCGTGAACGGGTTGGAAACTGCTCAGCAGGCTCAGAGCCATCGCCGAGCCTGTTGCCAGAGCGTGCCTGCGAAGGCGTGATCGTGCAGACATGGGCAGATCGAGGTGACCGGAATCTAGGGGGAGACTCCTGCTGCTGCTTTGACCAGTCGGACAACTCCCCGTTCGGCCAGACCCTGTGCAAGTTCAACTCCCATCCGACGGGCGTCGGGTTCACGCATCAATCTGGGCAAGCGGCTGAACAGCAGATCCGGACTGAATCCAGGCAGCTGCTGAAGCACCTGGATGAGTTGACGGACCGGCTCAAGGTCCATGTAGAAGTCCTGATTCAACTCGGCTCCTGATGTCATCAACCGGGTCGGTTGCAACTGACGAGGCAGACGCCGCCCGATGCGTTGCAGCGTCATCCATCCAAGCGAATCAATGCGATCGGCTGCGGTTTCAACGAGTTGATGGCGCAACATCCCCCCATGGGTGGACACCAGGAAGTCCAGAACCTGATCCAGCAGGACTTCAAGGTCCAGTTGCTCCTGACTGGCTGCACTGGCTACAAGATTTTCCAGTCGTGTCCAGCTGAAGATGTCGCCGTCGAACAACATCTCCTTCAAACTCTGTCGCAGCTGTGGATCAGGGTCTTCCATCAGCCTGCGCGCGAAATAGGGATAGGCGGCTCCGAGAATTTTGAAATCGGAATCCACGCTCAAAGCAATCCCCTCCAGGGTCACCAGTGAGCGAATAATCAGTGCGTAGTAGGGCGGAACTCTGAACGGGAACTTGTACATCACGCCAGAAAGATCATCAGTGACCGCTTTGAAGTCCATGCGGCTCACACCAGCTTCCAGAGCTTGACTAAAGACGGTTTCAAAGGCCGGAACAATCGGCTCCAGATTCACGTCCTCCGCGAGGAATCCGAGGTTGACGAAATCCTTGGACAATTTGCCGAAATTGCGATTCACCAGGTGAACCACGGCCTGGATCAAACCGGTGCGTGATTCCCGCGAGACCTCGCTCATCATTCCGAAATCCAGATAGCAGAGCCGTCCATCAGCGAGGGCCAGCAGATTGCCTGGGTGTGGATCGGCATGAAAAGCCGTGCTCAAGCAGCTGTTGCAAGCTGCAGTTCACGCCCACATTCACCATGTCGTCGGGATCGATTCCCAGATCCCTCACCGCTTCGAGATTGGTGAGTTTGACACCGTCGATCCACTCCATCGTTAGCACCCTTCGACTGGTGGCTTCTCGATAGATCTTGGGAACGGCAATCCGGGGATTCTGTTGATGCAGCTCGCTGAATTTCTCCGCATTCGAGGCTTCGTTGAGGTAATCCATTTCTTCGAACACCCGACTGCCCAGTTCATCAATCAGGGCAACAAGATCACTGCGGATCAGACCGATGTTGCTGTTGAGCCAGGCGGCGATGTTGCGCACGATGTAGAGATCGAGCGTGATCTGTTCGCGCAGACCCGGTCGCTGCACTTTCACGGCAACGCGTTGACCGTCGTGCAACGTTCCGCGATGCACCTGGCCCAGTGAGGCGGCGGAGATCGGTTCGCGCTCCAGTTCCGCATAGATGCTGTCGACGGGAGCGCCCAGATCCTCTTCAATGCACGCCATGGCCAGAGCGCTGTCGAAGCCAGGTAGCTGGTCCTGCAGCTGGGCAAGTTCCTCCAGAAGAACAGGGGGCACGATGTCTGGCCGTGTGGAGAGCGCCTGCCCGGCTTTGATGAAAGCCGGGCCGAGCTCCACCAGCAGTTCCGCGCATTCCTTGGCTCTGCTTCGTGCCCGTTTTGGATCCTTGAGCAACTGGAAGATCCAGTCGAAACCGATGCCGATCAACAGCAATCCAATTGGCACCAACGTCTGCCATAGACGTCGCAGCAATCGCTGAGGATGGCCCGCATAGATGCGGGTGATGGCTGCCGGGTCATACGTGAGCAGACCGGCGGCTTCGATGAAATCTCCGAGTTCTTGAGGGGCCACTGGCCTCAATGCCATGTGCACCCCTTCTAAACGAGCTGAGCCGCCGCTACGGTCTGATCCAACACCGGGGTCTGCCGTGCTAACCGGTCTGCGACTCGAGAACATAGCCTTGATTGACCGCCTTGATCTGGCATTTGATCAGGGTTTCTCTGTGCTGACCGGCGAGACGGGCGCAGGCAAGTCGATCCTTCTCGATGCTCTGGATGCCGTCCTTGGAGGTCTGCAAACAGGAGCAGGTGCGCGCCTGTTGCGTTCCGGCTGTGACCGTGGTGTGATCGAGGCCAGTTTCCGTCCCGGTGCAGCCGCCAGCCGCTGGCTGCTTGAGCAGGAAATCAGCGGTGGTGAGGAAGATTTGGTGGTCAGCCGCGAATGGCGTCGTCAGGAGGAACGTTTCAGTAGTCGCTCAAGACTGAACGGCGTGATGGTGAATCGTCAGCAGCTGTTGGTGCTGCGTCCCCTGCTGATCGATCTCACCGTTCAGGGGCAGACGCAGCAGCTGGCTCGACCGGGTCAGCAGAAACGTTGGCTTGACCGTCTCGGGGGTTCCTCTCTCGATGCCGAGCTCCGTCAGGTTCGTGCGCACTGGAGCGACTGGCTTCGCTGTCAGACCGAGCTTGAGCGGGTTGAAAACGATCGGCTGCAACTGGATCAACAGCGAGAGGAGCTGGACCTGCTGTTGGCTGAACTCGATCGAGCCGAGCTTGATGACCCTGAAGAAGTTGAGAAGCTCGAACGGGAACAGGACCGTCTTGTTCATGGTGTGCGCCTGCAGGAGGGTCTGGGTCTGTTGATCGGGCGTCTTCAGGACGGTGCGGATCAGGCACCCTCAACGCTTGATCATCTGCAGGCCTGCAGCCATGAGCTACGGCAGATGCAGGGTCTCGATCCATCGCTGCAGTCTCTGAGCGAACGATGTCTCGACCTTGAATCAGGTGTTCAGGATCTGATCCGAGAGCTTGAGGGTTATGGCGCTTCCTTGGACAGTGATCCCCATCGTCTGGCGGTGCTTCAGGAGCGTCTGGCCGAGCTCAAGCGCCTGGAACGCCGTCATGGTCAGGATCTGATCGATCTGATCCAGCGTCGTGATGAGCTGCGTGAGCGTCATCAGTCCGGCGGTGTTGATGCACTGCTCGAGCAGTTGCGCAGCCAGGAGAAGACGGCTTGTCTGGCCCGTGATCGCAGTAACGCTTCTCTGCGTTCAAAGCGTCTGGTTGTGGCGGCTGAGCTGCAGGAGCGGTTGATAGCCCATCTCAGGCCCATGGGATTAGCCAATGTGAGATTTGAGGTTGCTGTGGAGCCGTCTGAACCTGGAGAGAGCGGTGCGGATACGGTCTGCTTCCTGTTCTCAGCCAACCCTGGTCAGCCCATGGCTCCGCTGACTGAAGTGGCGTCCGGTGGTGAGATGTCGCGTTTTTTACTGGCTCTCAAGACCTGCCTTGCGGAGGTGGATGGATCCAGCACCCTGCTCTTCGATGAAATCGATACCGGAGTGAGCGGCCGTGTCAGCGGTGCCATGGCCGATTTGCTGCGTATGTTGTCGCGCCATCGACAGGTGTTCTGTGTCACCCATCAGCCGCTGGTGGCCGCAGCGGCTGACCATCATTTCCGTGTTAGCAAAGACGTTTGTGATGGGGTCACCCATTCGCGAGTATCCCATCTGCGGGACACTCAGGAGCGTCAGCATGAGCTGGCTGAACTGGCTGGCGGTGACCGCCGCGAAGCTGAGGCTTATGCAGCCAGCCTTCTGGATCAAAAAGCAGCGTGAGCATCATCTGATCTCAGTAGAATCACCAGTTCCTGAGATCCAGCCGTATGGGGCGACCCGCTCCCAAATCAAAGGCCTCGTCTTCGGCAGAGCCGGTGAAACTAACGACTGGATCAGAAGAGGACGTGATCCGCGTTCGTGGTGCTCGTCAGCACAATCTCAAGAACGTTGATCTCACCATCCCTCGCAACAAGATGGTGGTGTTCACCGGAGTCAGCGGTAGCGGTAAAAGCTCCCTGGCTTTTGACACGATTTTCGCTGAGGGTCAGCGTCGCTATGTCGAGAGTCTTTCCGCCTATGCCCGTCAGTTTCTAGGCCAGGTTGACAAGCCTGATGTTGATGCCATCGAGGGGCTCTCCCCGGCGATCTCGATCGATCAGAAATCCACCAGTCACAACCCTCGTTCGACTGTCGGAACCGTCACGGAGATCCAGGATTATCTGCGCCTGTTGTTCGGTCGGGCCGGCGATCCCCATTGCCCGAAGTGTGATCGGCCGATCCGGCCCCAGACCATTGATGAAATGGTTGATCAGATCCTCACGTTGCCTGAATCCACGCGTTATCAACTGCTTGCTCCGGTTGTGCGTGGCAAAAAGGGCACCCACGCCAAGCTGATCAGCGGGTTGGCCGCTGAGGGTTTTGCCCGGGTGCGGATCGATGGAGAAGTGCGCGAGCTGGCCGACAACATCGAACTCGACAAGAACCAAAGCCACAACATTGAAGTGGTGGTGGATCGGCTTGTTGCTCGCGAGGGAATTCAGGAACGGCTCACCGACTCCTTGCGCACCTCCCTGAAACGCGGAGATGGTTTAGCCATCGTTGAGGTGGTGCCCAAAAAGGATGAGCAACTTCCTGAGGGAGTCGACCGGGAGCGTTTGTATTCCGAGAATTTCGCCTGTCCCGAACATGGGGCAATCATCGAAGAGCTTTCACCGAGACTGTTCTCTTTCAACAGTCCTTACGGTGCCTGCGAGGCCTGCCATGGCATCGGTCACCTGCGCAAGTTCACTCCGGAGCGCGTGGTTCCGGATCCGTCACTGCCGGTTTATGCCGCAGTGGCTCCCTGGGCTGAAAAAGACAACTCCTATTACTTCTCCCTGCTTTATTCCGTCGGGGAGGCCTTTGGCTTCGAGATCAAGACTCCCTGGAAGGAACTGACTGAAGACCAGCAGGATGTGCTGCTCAATGGCAGTCGCGAACCGATCCTGATTCAGGCTGACAGCCGTTATCGCAAGGGAAATGGCGGATATCAACGTCCCTTTGAGGGAATTCTGCCGATTCTTGAGCGCCAGTTGCGTGATGCCAGTGGCGAGGCCCAGCGTCAGAAGCTGGAGAAATTTCTGGAACTGGTTCCCTGTTCCAGTTGTGCCGGCAAACGACTGCGGCCGGAAGCATTGGCCGTGCGCATGGGCTGCTTCCGAATTACGGATCTCACGGCTGTGAGCGTGGGCCAGACCCTTGAACGGATTGAGCAGTTGATGGGCGTGGGCGCCTTTGAGAGCAGTGAACCACTGCTCACGAACCGTCAGATTCAGATCGGAGATCTCGTGCTGCGGGAGATCCGCATGCGATTGCGTTTTTTGCTGGATGTCGGTCTGGACTATCTGAGCCTCGATCGGCCGGCGATGACCCTCTCCGGCGGTGAAGCACAGCGGATCCGTCTGGCGACTCAGATCGGAGCTGGGCTTACCGGAGTGCTCTACGTGCTCGATGAGCCGAGCATCGGTTTGCACCAAAGGGACAATGACCGCCTGCTGGCCACCCTTGAACGGCTGCGTGATCTAGGCAACACCCTGGTTGTGGTCGAACACGATGAGGACACGATCCGCGCAGCCGATCATCTCGTGGACATTGGCCCCGGAGCTGGGGTGCATGGCGGTCACATCGTGGCCGAGGGTTCCCTGCAAGATTTGCTGGATGCCGATCAATCGATCACCGGTGCCTATCTCAGTGGAGAGCGCAGCATTCCCACTCCTTCGGAACGTCGCTCAGCAGGCACTCGCAGCCTCAAGCTGCTCAACTGCAATCGCAACAACCTCCAAGATCTGAGCGTGGAGTTTCCGCTCGGACGTCTTGTCTCCATCACTGGGGTGAGCGGCAGTGGCAAGAGCACGCTCGTGAATGAGTTGCTTCATCCTGCCCTTGAGCATGGCCTCGGCCATAAGGTTCCTTTCCCCAACGGCCTCGGTGAGCTGCGTGGACTCAAGTCGATCGACAAGGTGATCGTGATCGATCAGTCACCGATCGGCAGGACTCCCCGCTCCAACCCCGCCACCTACACCGGTGCGTTTGATCCGATCCGTCAGGTGTTTGCAGCCACGGTTGAAGCCAAGGCCCGCGGCTATCAGGTGGGTCAGTTCAGTTTCAATGTCAAGGGTGGTCGCTGCGAAGCCTGCCGCGGCCAGGGCGTGAACGTGATCGAAATGAACTTCCTGCCGGATGTTTATGTGCAGTGCGATGTCTGCAAGGGCGCCCGATTCAATCGGGAGACTCTTCAGGTCACCTACAAGGGGCACACCATCGCCGAGGTTCTGGAGATGACCGTTGAGCAGGCTGCCGACGTGTTTTCTGCGATTCCGCAGGCGGCTGACCGATTGCGGACCCTGGTGGATGTGGGTCTCGGTTACGTGAAACTTGGTCAGCCGGCACCCACGCTCTCCGGCGGTGAGGCGCAACGGGTGAAGTTGGCCACTGAACTATCCCGTAGGGCCACCGGCAAGACGCTTTACCTGATCGATGAGCCCACCACAGGCCTGAGTTTCTATGACGTGCACAAGCTGATGGATGTGATGCAGCGTCTTGTGGATAAAGGAAACTCGATCATCTGCATCGAGCACAATCTCGATGTGATCCGTTGTTCCGACTGGTTGATTGATCTTGGTCCAGAGGGTGGTGATCGCGGTGGACAGTTGGTGGCCTGCGGAACGCCGGAAGAGGTGGCCCAGCACCCAACCAGTCACACCGGTCGCTATCTCGCCAGGGTTCTGGAGCAGCATCCCCCTCAGACGGTTTCTCTGGCGGCATGACGTCCTTCCCGTGTTTCCGCTTGCGTGGCCTGGTTGCAGCCTTGGCTTCGCTGCTGGTCGCTCAACCGGTGGCTGCAGTTGAGCGCCTCACCTTCACCTTGCCTTTGCTGGATGAGAGCATCAGCCTGGATTTGAGTCAGGCCACCAATGCCCAGCAGTTGATCGACTCCAATCCAGATCTTCAGGAGCTGGATTGGGCAGGCGATGGATCAGTGCAGAAGCTGATTGAGGCTTTGCTGACGGCACCGCTCCCTGAAGAGACCAGCAGCATTGTCCGCCAATCCCTCGGGCACCCTCTGTTTGAGCAGCTTCTTCTCACTGCCTCTGAATTGGTGGAGGTCAAGGGTCTTCCGGTCGACACCAGCGGGCGCATGGTGTCTGAGGCTTTGGCCGCGGCCTATCGCGATGATGAGCCCCATCTGCTCGGATTCCTGCGTCATGTTCCTGGAGATGAGCTGTCGATCAATCTCCAGGAGCTCGCTTTTTACGCCAAGAGACTGAGAAGCAATCAGGACGATGCAAGGGCCCTGGTGCAAAAGGGCAGCGCAGCCGAGCCTGTTGCTTCAACGATCGTCGCTGCGGCCGCATCCGGCTGGACCCGCCGACAACGTTCCATTGCGGTGAACCATCGTCCGCAGCCCCTGCAGGTCACGGTGATTTCCCCGACCGGATTGTCCAATGGTCGACTGGTGGTGATTTCCCATGGGCTATGGGATGCACCTTCCAGTTTCGAGGGCTGGGCCCATCTGCTCGCTGCCCATGGTTATTCCGTAGTGCTCCCAGGTCACCCGGGTAGTGATTCCAAACAGCAGGAGTCACTGCTTGAAGGTAAACAGCCACCGCCGGCATCCGAGGAACTGCGCTTGCGCCCCCTGGACGTCACTGCCGTGATTGATGCGGTCGAAACGGGCAGCTTGCTCTCTGGTTCGTCTGTTCAAACCGATTCTGTAGCGGTTGTGGGTCATTCCTGGGGTGCCACCGCGGCTTTGCAGTTAGGAGGTCTTCAGACCACGAGCCGGAAGCTGAGCTCCCGTTGTCAGGATCCTCGTGATCCAGACCGCAACCTGAGCTGGGTTCTGCAGTGCAGCTGGCTCAAAGGTGCTGATCAGGGATCGCTAGGTGACACGAGAGTTCGATCCGTGGTTGTGGTCAGTCCGCCTCTGCGTCTGTTGTTTGATGAATCCAGCGGTCCTTCGATGCATGCCAAGGCGCTGTTGGTGAGCGGCACCCGTGATTGGGTTGTTCCATCGGATCCTGAAGCGGTCGTTCCACTTCGCAATGGTCAGCCTCTGGCGAATGGTCATCGCATCGTGTTGGCCTCAGGCGGTGATCACTTCAATCTCTGGGCTCCAGTGGGTGCCGAACAACCACCGGTGCTGGGGCCCCTGATTCTTGCCTGGATTAATGACCATCTCGGAATCACCGATTCGCTCAGCTTCAAGGGCGGCGGTTGGGGTCATCAACGTGTGCCACTCATTGATGTCACTGGTCAATTATGAAAATTCTTTACGGCATTTCGCTGTTGTAACCAATCCAATTTTGTCCGCATTTCTTCATCTAAAAAAATCGCAAGTAGCAGTCCTGGTCTGCTTTGAAGCCTGTTGAAGTCAAGCAATCTGGGCATGCCACCGAGTTGAGCTTTTTCAGTTATCAGATTGTTTTCATCTTTTCCAAGTTCTATATCACCTAACCCTTGATCGGACACCAGGACCTGTTCCTGAACGTGTTGGAGGTCTTGTGGGACTGAAGCTGCTGCATCTTCATCTCCACGGCTTGTTTCGCTCCCAGGATCTGGAGCTTGGCCGTGACGCAGACACCGGAGGTCAGACCCTCTATGTGTTGGAACTGGCCCGCAGCCTGGCCAACAGAGCCGAGGTGGATCATGTCGAGGTCGTCACACGTCTGATCCAGGACCGGCGCGTGTCCCTCGACTATTCCAGATCTCAAGAGCCGATTGCACCTGGTGCATCGATCCGTCGGTTCAGTTTTGGACCTCGGCGTTACTTGCGTAAGGAACAGCTTTGGCCGTATCTGGATGAGCTGGCCGATCAGCTGGTTCGTCATCTCCGGGAAAGTGACAATCGCCCCGATTGGATTCATGCCCATTACGCCGATGCCGGCTATGTGGGGGCCCTGGTCAGTCGACGTCTGGGAATTCCTCTTGCCTACACGGGCCATTCCCTGGGACGTGAGAAATTGCGTCGTCTGCTTGCGGCGGGTGGAGAGCATGAACAGATCGAGCAGAATTATTCGATCAGTCGGCGCATCGATGCCGAAGAGCTGGCTCTCGCCCATGCCGATCTGGTGATTACAAGCACGCGACAGGAACGTGATGAGCAATACGCCCGTTATGGATGCTTCAAGCCTGAGCATGCTGAGGTTGTGCCACCGGGTGTCGACAGCAGACGTTTTCACCCTCACGGCAACCCGGATGAATTCTCCGAGGTGTCAGAGCTGCTGAGTTCGTTTTTAAGAGAGCCTGAGCGTCCACCTCTGCTGGCCATCTGCCGTGCGGACCGGCGCAAAAACATTCCTGCGCTGGTTGAAGCCTTTGGTCGATCTGCGGTCCTGCGGCAGCGCCACAACCTGGTGCTCGTGCTGGGCAATCGTGATGATTCCCGCCAGATGGACCGTCAGCAACGGGAGGTGTTTCAACAGATCTTTGATCTGGTCGACCGTTACGACCTCTACGGCTTCGTTGCCTACCCCAAGCACCATCGCCGTGATCAGGTTCCGGCCATCTATCGCTGGGCAGCGACCCAACGCGGCTTGTTCGTTAATCCAGCACTGACGGAGCCTTTCGGTCTCACGCTGCTAGAGGCTGCGGCATCAGGTCTGCCGATGGTGGCCACCGATGACGGTGGTCCTCGAGAGATTCTCAGCCGTTGCGATAACGGGCTTGTGGTTGACGTGACCGACAGGGAATCACTCCAGGATGGTTTGGAGCGCGCCGGTGCTGATCGCGATCGTTGGCGGCGGTGGAGTGACAACGGCGTGGAGGCTGTCAGCCGTCACTACAGCTGGGATGCTCATGTCTGTAGTTACCTGGCGCTGATGCAGGAGCGTCTGAAGGGCTCGAACACGGTGACTGTTTCCTCGCAGCTGCTGGCGACACCAGCGGGTCTGAGTCCTTTCGGTTCCCGTCTGCTGCTGCTGGATCTCGACAGCAGTCTTGAACAGCCGGATCTCAATGATCTGCAGAATCTGCGTCAACAGCTGATGGCACCCTCTGCCCGGGCTGCCCAGACAGGTTTCGGCATCGTGACCGGACGGCCTCTCGCTGCGGCCCGGCAGCGTTTTGCCGAGCTTCATCTGCCTGACCCGCAGGTCTGGATCACCCAGGCGGGCACTCAGATTCACTACGGCCAGGAGGAGCAGGCGGATCGCTTCTGGCAGGCTCAGATCGGTGTTGACTGGCAACGCGAGTCTGTGGAGCGGACCCTCTCCGATCTTGGGGATCACATCAAACTGCAGAAACGAGAGCATCAGGGTCAGTTCAAGGTCAGCTATCTGCTGCAGCAACCGGGCCCTTCCGTGTTGCCATTGATTCGCCAGCGTTTGCGTCAGAGCGGTTTGCCTGCAAGGCCTCAACTGCGCTGCCACTGGTTCCTGGATGTGCTGCCCATGCGGGCATCACGTAGCGAGGCGATTCGCTTTCTTTCGCTGCGTTGGGGTTTGCCTCTGGAACACATTCTGGTGGTGGCCAGTCAGCAGGGCGATGTGGAGCTGCTCCGAGGACTGCCGGCGGCGGTGGTCACCGCTGACCATGACCCCTGCCTGGATGGTTGTCGCCATCAGCAGCGTGTTTATTTCGCCAATCGCTCCCGCCTGATGGGCGTACTGGAGGGTCTCCAGCACTACCGCTTCCTCAGCGCACGGTCCCGGCTGGATTAGTCCTTGATCTCAAGCGTCACAGCACCAGCGCTGCGATCGGCTTTGGCCTGAGCATCAGCCCTCTGGTCGCCGCAAGCCAGGGCCACACCCATGCGCCGACCCGGTCGGGCCTCCTGTTTTCCGAACAACAACACTCTGGTGTCGGGTTCGCTCAGGGCTGACTCCAGGCCGCTGTAGCTCACCTGGCTGCCATGGCGGTCCGCGAGGATCACTCTGCTGGCTGCGGCCGCGGCACAGCGGATCGTTGGGATGGGCAAACCAAGTACAGCTCTCAGATGCAGTTCGAACTCACTGAGGTTCTGGCTGATCAGAGTAACCAGACCCGTGTCATGGGGACGAGGAGACAGCTCTGAAAAAATCACCTCGTCGCCGCAGAGAAAGAACTCCACCCCGAACAAACCTGTTCCTCCCAGGTTGTCTGTCACCGTGCGCGCCATGGTCTGGGCACGCTGCAACTGCTCTTCGCTCAGTTGGGCAGGCTGCCAGCTGCATTGATAGTCACCGTTGGCCTGTTCATGTCCGATCGGTGGACAGAAGAGTGTTGAACCGTCGTTTTGGCGGATGGTGAGCAGTGTGATCTCCAGATCAAAGCGCAGAAACTCTTCCACAATCACCTGGTTGGAAGTGCCACGTGCGTTGGCGATTGCCGCCTCCCAGGCCTGATCAAGATCCTCGGCGCTTCTCACCACGCTCTGCCCCTTCCCGGAGGAACTCATCACCGGTTTGACAACCACCGGCCAGCCCAATGGTGCTGCCGCTTGATGCAGGTCTTCGGCACTAGCCGCATAGGCGAAGCGAGCGGTGCGCAGCTTGAGCTCTTCTGCTGCCAGGTCGCGGATTCGATCACGGTTCATGGTCACGGCAGTGGCGCGGGCCGTGGGAATCACGGTGATGCCCTCCGCCTCCAGTTCGGCCAGGGCATTCACGGCCAGAGCCTCAATCTCTGGAATCACCACGCTGGGTCTATGGCGACGCACCACCTCCAGCAGTGCCTCAGGCTCAGTCATTGGCAGCACCTCCGCCAGATCTGCCACTTGCATGGCCGGTGCCCCGGCATAGCGATCACAGGCGATCACCCTGCAGCCAAGGCGCTGGGCGGCAATGGCCACCTCTTTGCCCAGTTCACCACTGCCTAACAGCATCACTGTGGCGGGAAACGTCGTCATGGCCTTTTTCAGGGCAGCATGGATTGATCCTCGCTCCACGCCTGATGCTCCCATCACTGAGCTTCACTCCCGTCGCCTTCACGACGGCTGGAGATGCCGCTGATGGGCTGATCTTTGGCTGGGAGATCGCCACAGTCCAGAAATGGGCTTTGATTTATCTGGGTGCGTCGCTTTTGGCCTTTGTCATCGTCTGGTTGGTTGGAGCCTTGCGCACGAGGGTCTGAGTGCAACCAGTTCAGGATTCAAGTTCGTGCATCAGGGTCAGTTGGCGCTCCGCCGGTTCTTCGTTCACAAATCCCCACGATTGGAAAATGTCGGCATCTCTGTGGGTGATGTGTTGTGCGCCATTGCGTTGTTCCAGCACAAATCCTCTGTCGGCCATGCGCCGCATCAGGCTGGCGGCCTCTTCGAAACGCGAGGCCATCGCCTCAAGGCTGGAGCAGTCGGAGGTCAGACCTGCTTCCTTCCAGGTGAAATAACTCATGGTTGGCCGGCTCAGGTAGGGCGGAGAACGATACCAAGAATGACCAGAGCTGCTGTCGCAAGCCAGAACATCGGCACCACAATCTGCTCGGATGTTCCACCCAGTTCGAAATGGTGATGGAGTGGGGCCATACGGAACACCCTGCGACCTACACCATCCGGCCCCTTGGTCGCTTTGAACACCCACACCTGGATGATTACCGACAGTGATTCAGCGAGGAACACGCTACCCATCACCAATAGGGGCCAGAGGCTGTTGGACAGCAAGGCCACGGCACTGAGTGAGGCACCCATTGCCAGGGAGCCCGTATCTCCCATGAACACCCTTGCTGGGTTGCGGTTGTGAATGAGAAAGCCGAGCCAGCAACCGGCCATCGCCATGCAGAACGCTGCCAACGCAGGGTCACCCTCGTTGCCGCGCAGCATTAACTGCAGTCCCAGACCCGTGAACACAAGGGCGCCACAGCCTGAGGCCAGGCCGTCCAGTCCATCGGTGAGATTGGTGGCATTACTTTCCGCAAGGAAAACGAACAATCCCAGTGGCCAGATCAGTAAGCCGAAAGGAATGGCCATCCCGAGGGGCAGAACGACCGCCTCAGGGATCCACCCCTGCCAGGCTGACCAACCAAGAAACAGCATGGCCGCGGCACTCTGCAGCACAATTTTTCCTCTGGGTTTTAGGCCTGTGTTGGTGCGTTTGGTCAGGCTGCTCCAGTCATCGATGCCACCGATCACCATGTAAGCCAGCGTGACCAGTCCAACAGCCAGCAGCTGCTCGGCGCTGCGTCCTTCCCAGCTGATCAGGCATCCCGTAATCACTCCAACGGGGACGACGAGAAGGCCTCCCATGGTTGGAGTGCCGGATTTACTTTGATGTGCTTCAGGACCCTCTGTTCGGATCACCTGGCCCATTTTCAGAGCTCGCAGCCGAGGTGCTCCCCACCAGGTCACAACGGCAGAGATCAGCGTGGCCGTGAGCAGGGGCAGGCTCAGCAGGCTGTTGGGAATCCAGCGATCTGACGCAAAAGCTGCCATCATCACCACTGTGATCAACACAGCAGCGGGAACCCGGCCGTCGAGATGGGTGGATCGGTCCGCAGAAGCGCTCAAGTCCCGAAGACGAATCGCTGGGACACTAGGTCAGTCTTCCCAGTTTTCTTCGTTCTCTTCGTCAGCCTTGTAGTCCTCTTTTTCACCCATCAGCGCGGAGAGTTCCTCTTCTTCCACCGTGCTCACCTCGGGTGAATTGGACTCTTCGTCCTCCACCAGGCGACCACTGGTTTCAAGCCAGCTCAGCAGATCGGGCTCCTCGCGAAGCGGAAGCACTGGTGCAGGCTCCTTGCGTCCGTAGCGGGTCAGGGCCGGGTTGACGTTGTCGAGGGCGCTCAAGTCCGTGAGAGCTGAGGACAAAATCTTCAGAGCCAATCCTTCATCATAGAAGACCGCGCATTTCCAGCTCTTGAAGAAAGCGGCGATTCTCGCTTCTGTCTGGGGAATCTCTCTGCTGATCAGTGCGTTACTGCGATTTTGGGGACAGCAACATCCTCAGCCTCTTGAGCCCAGTGCCATTCCAATCCTGGTTCTGCTGTTGATGCCTTCAGGACTGATGGCGGGATGGCTGCTGTGGTCGTCCCGCGGGAGTGGAGAATCGGAATAGTTCCGATACAGATCAGGAGTCCGCTTGATGGGACGCGCCAAGAAGGTTGTGCTCGCGTATTCCGGAGGTGTGGACACCAGTGTCTGCATTCCCTACCTCAAGCAGGAGTGGGGAGTCGACGAGGTGATCACCTTTGCTGCAGACCTCGGTCAGGGCGATGAGCTGGAGCCGATTCGTCTCAAGGCTCTGGACGCTGGTGCAAGTCAGTCCCTGGTTGGTGACCTGATTCAACCCTTCATCGAGGAGTTCGCTTTTCCAGCGATCCGGGCCAATGCTTTGTACGAGGGTCGATATCCACTGTCCACAGCACTCGCGCGTCCGCTGATTGCCCGACGTCTGGTGGAGGTGGCACGGGAGGTTGGCGCCGATGCCGTGGCTCATGGGTGCACCGGCAAGGGAAACGATCAGGTGCGCTTTGACGTGGCGATCGCTGCCTTGGCTCCTGATCTGAAGGTGCTCACACCTGCCCGTGAATGGGGAATGAGCCGTGAGGAAACGATCGCCTATGGCGAGCGTTGCGGGGTTCCCGCTCCAGTGAGTAAGAAGTCTCCCTATTCAATCGACCTCAATCTGCTGGGTCGCAGCGTTGAAGCGGGTCCGCTTGAGGATCCGATGGTTGCGCCTCCCGAAGAAGTGTTTGCCATGAGCGTGTCCGTGGATGCGGCACCGTCTCAGGCTCAAGAGATTGAAATCGGCTTCGAGGCTGGTAATCCGGTCAGTATTGATGGCGTGCGGCTGGCACCGGTTGAGCTGATCCGTGAAGCCAACCGACTGGCTGGAATGCATGGCATCGGCAGGCTCGACATGATCGAGAATCGAGTGGTCGGCATCAAGAGCCGTGAGATCTATGAAACCCCCGGTCTGCTGTTGCTGATCCAGGGCCATCAGGAATTGGAGAGCCTCACCCTGGCAGCCGATGTGCTTCGCACCAAGCGTCAGCTGGAGATGCAGTGGGCGGACCTGGTGTATCAGGGCCTCTGGTTCGGACCGCTCAAGGAAGCGCTCGATGGATTCATGGATCGCACCCAGACCCACGTGAATGGCACGGTCCGCCTGCGTCTGCACAAGGGCAATGCCATTGTCACGGGGCGCAGCTCCAGCGACAGCGGCCTTTACGTTCCTGAGATGGCCTCCTACGGCAGTGACGATCAATTCGATCACCGTGCAGCAGAGGGTTTCATCTACATCTGGGGATTGCCCATCCGGATCTGGTCGGCAGCCCGACGACGTTAGCAGTCAGGCAGTTGCCGGCTGAATCAGGCGGCGTGCCGATCGGCACGCCTTCGATTGTTGTGTCTTGTGCTGCGCCAGCGTTCCAGAAGGGGAATGGGGATCTCTGGCAGCGGCTTCGAGGGCTCTTCAATCAGGGGCAGAGCAGGTTCGCCCAGGATCTGTTGAGCTCGTGCCAGCAGGCGGTAACGCTCCATCAGTGGTTCCAGGCGTTGCTGAAACTTGCGCTCAAACAGGTCTGGGAGCTCACTCAGCAGTGCTTCATAGTGTTCAACCGTCTGCTCAAGTTCAACGATGCGCGCTCGCAGAGCATCGTTGTCGTCTTCCTGGTATGGATCAGCCTGAACCGGCTCCGGTGATGGATCCCAGAGAGGTAATGGTGCCTGATGGTTGGCGTCGGGAGGCTGCATGACCGAACGCTATCGCTCGGTCAGCAGTTGAACAATGCCTTGGATTTAGGCGGAAGCTTCGGCTGTTTCGGGCTGTGCAGCGGGTTCAGTGCCTGGAGCCACGCGGGGAGCCGGCAGAGGTCCGTCTTGCTTGACGGTGAGATAGCGGATCACGTCTTCGCTGAGGCGCATGGCTTTCTCGAGAACAGCAACTTGCTGTCCATCACCGTTGTGGCTCAGCTGAACGTAGATGCCTTCCTTGTGCTTTGCGATCGGATAGGCGAGACGACGCTTGCCGCGCATCTGGTTGTCCAGAACATCAGCACCGGTTTCCACCAGGATGTCGCGGTACTTGGTGAGATGAGACTCAACTTCCTCTTCCGGAATGTCCGGACGAAGGATGTACATGGTCTCGTAGTAAGGCGTCTGGGTCATGGAGACAGATCCGACAGGGACTGAAGGCTCACAGCGTGAGCGACGGATCCAACAGCCTATCTCCTTGGGGTTGACACATTCAGTAGAGCTGCATGCGAACAGCCTGGCTCAATCCTGGTAGATCAGGTTCTCTGCCGCGGATGCATTCGATCAGAGCGAAGATCACCACAGCCAGCACCGCCACCACAACCGTGCTTGACAGGGTGCGCAGCATCAGACCACTGCTGAGTGGCTGCAGCAGGATGCCAAAGGCGTAGCCGAGCAGCACCACGATGATGTCGACCAGCAGGGCCTGGAGCGTATTGAAGCGTAGGAAGTAGGGCACGTTTGGATTGCGCACCACAGCCAGGAACAGCAGGAAGAACACCAGCAGATTTCCGAAGGGGATGCCCCGTTCGAGCAGTACGAGAGGCAATGCAGGCAGGGTGAGCCACTGCATCCAGGGGAACTGACCCATCAGATGGCTGCCGAACGGAATCGCATTGCTCCAGGGCAGGACGTACACCAGTAGACCCAGGAACCGTTGCCAGGCGGGAATGGGCATCGCAGCCTCAACAGTGGCCCGAGCGTAGGTCGTGTGACTCAGAACGTTGCTTCAGTCCGTGGATCCTTCAGTTAGAACCTAATCCGCATTCAGGCTTCGAAGCGCTTCTTCGCGCATCAGCGCAACCGGGACATCCGGGCGGCCCGACCATCGACGCAGGGAGGCAGCTCCCTGCTGAATCAGCATTTCCAGGCCATCGATGCTGTGGCATCCAAGCTGTTGCCCCAGCACCAGCCATGGCGTTGGTCGTGGTGTGTAGATCAGGTCATAGAAGGTCATGGATGCATCAACGCCTGTCCAAAGATCTCTGCCCAGCGGCATGGCGTTGTCATCCCCGTGACCCTGCATCCCCACGGGAGTGGTGTTCACCACAAGCTTCGTTCGTTTCAAGATCCGGTTGAGCGTGTCCGCTTCGAGGGCCATGCCGATCAGCGGCACGCTGTCGTTGCTCTGGGCGGACGTCAGGTTGTTCAGAAAGGTTTCCAGCGCGTCAGGGCGTCTCCCGGCCACATGAATTGCGCTCAGAGGAAGTTGCTGCAGCCCGGCCACCACGGCTCGGGCGCTGCCACCGCAGCCCAGCACCACAGCTTCAGCCCCTTGCCACAGCTCTGGAGACGACTGCAGCGGTGCCAGAAAACCCTCGGCATCGGTGTTATGGCCATGCCATCCACCCTCTTTGAGAGGCGTGAGCGTGTTTACGGCCCCCAGTCGCTTGGCCAGAGGACTCAGCTCCCGGCAGAGGTCTGCTGCCTGTTGCTTGTGCGGAATGGTCACGTTCAGCCCGCGGCAACCCACGGCTTGCAGTCCGTTGAGCACTGTCTTCAGATCATCCGCTTCACAGGGCAACGCCAGGTAACGCCAATCGAGATGCATCGCTTTCAGCGCAGCGTTATGCATCACCGGTGACAGGGAATGGCTCACGGGTTGTCCGAGCAAGCCGATCAGTTCTGTGGTTCCGCTGATCATTGCGAGTCGCACAATCCTGCGCACCAGCCTGCTGCCTCATCGGCCTGTTCGGGAACCACACCTCGCCTGGAGGCATTGCCTCTGCCGAAGATGCAGAGGATCTAATCAGTTACTACGCGAAGCAAGGAGGCACGGATGGGCAAGGTTGTCGGCATCGATCTCGGAACCACCAACAGTTGTGTGTCGGTGATGGAGGGCGGCAAGCCCACCGTGATCGCCAATGCCGAGGGCTTCCGCACCACGCCGTCGGTGGTGGCCTACACCAAGAACCAGGATCAACTGGTGGGTCAGATCGCCAAGCGTCAGGCGGTCATGAATCCCGACAACACGTTCTATTCCGTGAAACGTTTCATCGGCCGTCGGGTCGATGAAGTGAACGAAGAGTCGAAGGAAGTGAGTTATTCGGTTGAGAAAGCCGGCTCCAATGTGAAGGTGAAGTGTCCGGTTCTCGAGAAGCAGTTCGCCCCTGAGGAGGTGTCCGCCCAGGTGCTGCGCAAGCTGGCAGAGGATGCCGGCAAGTACCTCGGAGAGTCTGTGACCCAGGCGGTGATCACCGTTCCCGCCTATTTCAATGATTCCCAGCGTCAGGCCACCAAGGATGCGGGCAAGATTGCCGGCCTTGAGGTGCTGCGCATCATCAACGAACCCACCGCTGCGGCTTTGGCTTACGGGCTCGACAAAAAGAGCAATGAGCGGATCCTGGTCTTCGACCTCGGTGGTGGAACCTTCGACGTGTCGGTTCTTGAGGTTGGCGACGGCGTTTTTGAGGTTCTGTCCACCTCGGGCGACACCCACCTCGGCGGTGATGACTTTGACAAGGTGATTGTCGATCACCTGGCCGACACCTTTAAGTCGAATGAAGGCATCGATCTGCGTCAGGACAAGCAGGCTCTCCAGCGCCTCACCGAAGCGGCTGAAAAAGCCAAGATTGAACTCTCCAGCGCCACCCAGAGCGAGATCAATCTGCCGTTCATCACGGCCACCCCGGAAGGACCCAAGCATCTCGACCTCACCCTGACCCGTGGCAAGTTCGAGGAGCTGGCCTCCAAGTTGATTGATCGCTGCCGCGTTCCTGTTGAGCAGTCACTCAAGGACGCCAAGCTGTCGTCCGGTGAGCTGGACGAGATTGTGATGGTGGGTGGTTCCACCCGGATTCCGGCTGTGCTCGAGCTGGTCAAGCGAGTCACTGGTAAGGATCCCAATCAAACCGTGAACCCCGATGAGGTGGTGGCCGTGGGTGCTGCCATCCAGGGCGGTGTGCTCGCCGGTGAAGTCAAGGACATCCTGTTGCTGGACGTCACCCCTCTTTCTCTTGGTGTGGAGACCCTCGGCGGTGTGATGACCAAGATGATCACCCGCAACACCACGGTGCCCACCAAGAAGTCTGAGACCTACTCCACTGCTGTGGATGGTCAGACCAACGTGGAGATTCACGTGCTCCAGGGTGAGCGCGAGATGGCGTCCGATAACAAGAGCCTCGGAACCTTCCGTCTTGATGGCATTCCCGCTGCTCCCCGCGGCGTGCCTCAGATCGAAGTGACCTTCGACATTGATGCCAACGGCATTCTCAGCGTCACCGCCAAGGACAAGGGCAGCGGCAAGGAGCAATCCATCTCCATCACCGGAGCCTCCACCCTCAGCGACTCCGAGGTGGAAACCATGGTCAAGGATGCTGAAGCCAACGCCAGCGCTGACAAGGAGAAGCGCGAGCGGATCGATCTCAAGAACCAGGCTGAAACCCTCGTTTATCAAGCTGAAAAGCAGATGGAGGAGCTGGGCGACAAGGTCGATGCAGATGCCAAGACCAAGGTGGAGGAGAAGCGCAACAAGCTCAAGGAAGCCACTGAGAAGGAGGATTACGACGCGATGAAGCCCCTGCTTGAGGAACTGCAGCAGGAGCTTTACACCGTGGGAGCCTCTGTGTATCAGCAGGCTGGTGCTGAAGCCGGCGCTGCTCCTGGTGGCGACTCAGGCGCGACTCCCGGAGGGGGTTCTGGATCTGGTGAGTCCGGCGATGATGTGATCGATGCTGAATTCACGGAATCCAAGTGATTTTTAAGGCCAATCACACGTAGTCTGAATCCTCGTGTTTTCTTCCCCGTCTGATCACAGACGGGGTTTTTTGTTGCATCAAAAAGGGAGCATTCGCTCCCTCTTGATTTGCAAGTTGGTCTAGACGCAGTTGATCTAGAGGCTGCGATCGTTCAGTTGATGGAATCGGCTGCGGCTTTGGATTGGTTCACCACATCAGGTGGCAATGAGACGTAGCCCAGCTCGGGAGCCTGCGACTGTGCTTCTTCGGACAGCATGTAGTTAAAGGTCTTCCTCAACATTGTCGTTTTGTCGTCGTTGCCAGTTTGGTAGGCCAGCACCCAGGTGAAGGTGACGATCGGATAGCCCGCTTTGGGATTGGGATTACCTCCGATCAGATCGGGGCCGAGGTCAATGGAACCCAGAGCTTCGCTGGCCGTAGCATTGGTGGGCTTCACCTGTTCACCCGAAGCGTTCTGCACCGCAGCGGCCTGGAGATCACCCTTCACATAGGCCAATTCCACATAACCGATGCCTCCAGCGATTTGGTTCAGCTGGGCGGAGACACCCTCATTGCCTTTGGCTCCAACACCGGTTGGCCATTTGACCGACTTTTCTGCACCAACATCCTTTTTCCACTCAGGGCTAATGGCTTCTAGATGTTTCGTGAAGTTGTAGGTGGTGCCGGAGCCGTCGGAACGGTGAACAACGTTGATCGCCTTGTCATCACATCCGAGTTCGTTGTAGTTCGTGATCTGCCCGAGAAAAATGCCTGCCAGTTGCTTTTGGGTGAGTGATAAATCGCAGCCAGGGTTGTTGTAAGCCACGGCGATCGCCCCGGCGGTCATGGGGATTTGCACCACACCGCGACTCACCTTGGCGATGGCTTCGGGCTTCATCGGCTTGTCGGATGCGCCGAAATCGACGGTTTCTGCGGTGAATTGACGGACTCCAGCACCCGAACCCACTGACTGGTAATTGACATTCACACCTTGGGACGACAATCCCTGAAACCATCGCTGGTAAATAGCCGCAGGGAAGGAAGCGCCTGCTGCGGAGAGCTGGCCCTGGACTTTTTCATCACTACCACCACCTGTGGAGCAAGCAGCCAGGCTGAGTCCTGCGGCCACACCCAAGATGACAGTCAGCGTTCTCGTGAGAAAAGAGCGTTGCATGAACTCTTCTAGAAAAATCGTTGGAGAGTGAAGAACACCCGGTTTGAACTTATTGCAATGCGAGGAGACCCGATTTAACGGTTGGTTATCGATTGTTGATCAACGTGCTGGCCAACCCATTCAGCGGTTGCGGGTGTCAGCAACACGCCGTTGCGGTAGTGCCCTGATGCCAGCAGCAGCCCAGGTTCCAGCTCTTCCAGCAGTGGAGCAGGCCGTTCTCGTGGTCGTGCACGCAAGCCACGCCACTGGCCGATCACTCTGGCGTCGTTCAGCCATGCCGGCGCCAGTTCGTTGAGCCGTTTCATGGTCTCTGTGGCAGCGGGATCCGCGTTCACGCCAGGCTCCAGCGTGGCTCCGATCCACAGGCGATCCTGTCCGTGCGGAATCAGATTGATGCCGCCGCAGGTGAGCACTGCTGGCCACCCTGACCATGGCCTGGCTGGCTTGTTGAGCTGAAGTTCAAGCACCTGTCCGAGCACGGCATCCATGGGACGTTGATGCCCAAGGCTCTGCAGCAGTTTGGTGCTGCCCAAAGCAGAACAAATCACCACCACATCGAAGTCGTCGATCCCTCCGTCTGCAGTGAGGAGGCGCCACTTGCTCTGATCTGAGCTGCTTTGCCGCAGCAGTTCCACAACCTCTGTCCCTCGAAGTTCGATGTTGTGCTCAACCAGGCTTCGTCTCAGGGCCCGAAGCAGCTGTAGCGGATCGATCCGTCCATCACGTTTCGACAGCATCGCCCCATGACCAGCCTGTGGCCATGGCGGATCAGCCTGCTCCAGCCTCTCGTTGGTGATGAACTGCAGTCCTGAATCGGGTCTTGCATCCGCAAGCTGTTGCATCCGCAGTGCCTCGTCGGCACTGCCTGCGAGTTGGATCAACGGAGTCTCCAGCTGCAGCGGCGACTCCGGATGATTCAGTTGCTCAACCCACGACGGCCAAAGCGTCATGCTGCGTTGACGCAGCCTCCAGGCCCGGCCGCTCGAACGCCGGAAGGCATGGCCCATCAGCACGCCCAGAGATGCGGTGCTGCCATTCAGATCACGATCAGCTGGCTTGGATGGGATCGGCCTGGCCAGCAATGGATCCGAGAGCAAAACTCTGTGACCTTGCCCAGCAAGATGCCAAGCGGTGCTTGTGCCGGTGACTCCTGCACCAATGACGGCGATGGAGGCGATCAGCTCAAAGCCTGCTCGGGGATGACTGCTGCGTAATTGGTGAAGCCTGATTCCAGCTCGTCGAATGACTTCTGAAGTTTGCCGTCGTCCTGGAGACGAGCGGCTTCATCGAGATCAGCCATGGCGTCCTTCAGGGACGTCGCCAATTTGTTGGCTTCTGCTCTGTCCTGGGGGAGCAGCCGTTGATTGATGTACAGCATTTCGCGGCCCACTTCCTGCATGGGGCCATGGATCAGGTTGCGTGTGAAGGTCCAGTCCCGTTCGTCAACAAGCTTGGCCAGTTCAGGCAGTCGGTCCCTGGCAGCTGTGAAGCCTTCCACCTGGCGGCGGATCACAGCCATATCTTCAGGGCTGATGGTTGCGGGATTGGCATTGGCGCTGCCATCACAAGCTGCGAGGCCGAAACAGAGGGCGAGGCAGAGGCAGAAGGCGGCCACGCGGCGCAGGGCGCTCAGCATCGGGGTTCACAAGAATCGTGGCGATTTTAACCGCCATCTAAATTTGATTGAAACACTCATCGTCACGAGTGCTCTCATGTGGGTGGACAGGGCGCCGTTGGCTTCCGTCCGCAGGCCCCTGAGCGATGTCTTGACGAAGATCAGGCTGAAAGCCCTGGTGGCCTCCATTGGTGAACAGGGATTGCACGAACCGATCGATCTCTTGGAGGTGGATGGTCAGCTCTGGGGGTTCAACAACTGTCACAGGTTTGCGGCCCATGAACGTTTTGGATTGCCAACCATCCGAGCCCGGATCGGACAGGCCACCTCCAGGGACCTGAACCTGCATATTCGCTGATAGGCAAGCAACCATTCGGGCGCAGAATCAACGCTTTCATCTTTCTCAGAGTCTTGTCCTCCGCTTCGGTCATCCTTCAGCTGATCTGTCCCGACCGTCCGGCACTCGTGAGTGAGCTCGCTGGCTGGGTGGCTGCGAACGGGGGCAACATCCGTCATGCCGATCACCACACCGATTCCGGTGCCGGCCTGTTTCTCAGCAGAATTGAGTGGGATCTGGAGGGCTTTGGTCTACCGCGCCAGGCGATTGCACCAGCGGTGGAGTCACTGGCGCAACGGCTCGGGGGCGAGGCTCAGCTCCACTTCTCTGATGAGCATCCCCGTGTGGCGATTCTGGTGAGCAAGCAAAGTCACTGCCTGCTTGATCTGCTCTGGCGGGCTCGCAGTGGGGAACTGCCCATGCAGGTTCCCATCGTGATTGCCAATCACCCTGATCTGGAGAGCAGCTGCAAGGAGTTCGGGGTGCCGTTTGTGCATGTGCCCGTGACCCACGAGACCAAGGCTGAAGCGGAACAAACCATCCTTGAGTTGCTGATCGAACATCGGGTGGAGCTGGCGGTGCTGGCCAAATACATGCAGGTGCTCAGCGGTGCCTTCCTCGAGCACTTTCCCAATGTGATCAATATCCATCACTCATTTCTGCCCGCTTTCAAGGGTGCACAGCCCTATCACCGCGCCTGGGAACGGGGCGTGAAACTGATCGGTGCGACGTCCCACTACGTGACCGAGGAACTGGACGACGGCCCGATCATTGAGCAGACCATCGCCCATGTGAGCCATCGCGATGAGGTGCAGGACCTGATCCGCAAGGGTCGTGACACCGAGCGACTTGCTCTGGCAAGGGCTCTACGCCTTCACCTCTGCCGTCAGGTGATGGTCTATCGCGGCCGTACGGCAGTGTTCGCATGATCGCCTGGCTGGATCAGGGCCGTCCCTCCCTGGCATCTTCACGTGGTTGGCGCTGCTTTCAGCTCGGTTTGTTTCTGCTGCCGTCGTCAGCTCTGCTGGGCAGTCTGCTGCTGTTCCCAGCGCTGTTGTTCGGCTGTGCCGGGCGTGACCGGCCCTTTTGGCGTGACCCCTGGAATGCTCCGCTGCTGCTGGCTTCAGGCCTGATGATTCTTGGTTGCTTTGGGGCCTATGACCAGGGACTCGCCTGGGTGGGTCTGGCCAATTGGCTTCCTTTTTTCTGGGGTTTCTGGGGTTTTCAGCCCTACGTGATGAGTTCAGAGGCCCGGCGCCGTTCTGCTCTCTGGCTGGTGGCAGGCAGTGTGCCTGTGGTGGTGACCGGTCTTGGTCAGCTGTGGTGGGGATGGCAGGGACCCTGGCAGTTGATGGGTGGATTGATTGTGTGGTTCATGGCAGCAGGGGGTCGTCCTGAGGGGCGTCTTTCCGGACTGTTTGATTACGCCAACATCGCCTCCGCCTGGTTGGCCCTGGTCTGGCCGCTGACCCTGGCTGCCCTGGTGCAGCAGGGGTTGAACCGCTGGCGCCGGGTTGTGGTGGTGGCTCTGGCCGTGCTGGTAGTGGTGGCGTTGGTGCTCACGGAATCGCGCAACGGTTGGGGTTCATTGGTGCTGGTGGTGCCGCTCGTTCTGGGTCCACTCAGCTGGCCCTGGTTGATTCCTCTGCTGGCGCTGGCACTTCTGCCGGTGTTGCTGTCTGTGCTTCCAGGGGTGCCGCTGATGTTTCAGGATCCCGCTCGGACACTGGTGCCTGAAAGTCTCTGGGCCCGCCTAAACGACAGTCAGTACGGGGGGGAAAGGGTCCTAGCTTCCACGCGCATCAGTCAATGGAACGTTGCGCTGCAATTAATTGCTGAACGGCCATGGCTGGGCTGGGGAGCTGCAGCGTTCTCAGTGATCTATCCACTGCGCACCGGTCAGTGGCATGGCCATGCTCACAATCTGCCGCTGGAGCTGGCCATCAGTCATGGTCTGCCGGTGGCAGTGCTGCTGGTGGGTTTTGTGTTGGCTCTGTTGGTGGTGAGCCTGCGGCGAGGACTCTCCGGCCTGTTCGACCGGGCCTGGTGGACGGCGTTCTTCGTGCTGATGGTTCTGCACGGCACAGATCTGCCCTTTTTTGACAGTCGGTTGAATATTGCCGGCTGGATTTTGCTGGCCGGCCTGCGCAGCAGTTTTGGCGGGCGGACTCATGCCCAACATTGACCTCTGGCTTAGTTCAGTAGGTGAAGTTTGTGTTTACACGATCAGAACAAAGAGGGACTAGTTGTTTCTTCTAATGATCAAGCCCAGCTCACGATGGGGTCTAGTCCATAAGTGGCAAGTTCGCTCCAGCGTGCTGTGAAGGTGTGATTACTGCTGCCACTGCTGGATCCCCAAGGATTCACGATCGTGAATAATCCAGTGCTGGCGTTGTAGTCAGTAATTGCAAAAGCATGTCCAGCGACGAAATCCCTTCGGCCGTTGCTCCCCCAGGTATTGCCGAATGACCCCAGCCAAAGTGCTTTGTTGTTGTTGATTGCAGCAATCGCTTGAGATTCGAATGCATTCCAGCTTGTTTGACTTCCCCAAGCGTTGGTCCAGCCATTCAGGCCTGTTCCAGAACCGCCAGTTCCTGTGTAGTTCAGAGAAACAGTTGTGGTCGTGTTTCCAGAGAGGTGTGTCAGTGCATCCATCCAACCCCCTTCTACCGCTGCATAACTGTTTTTGCTGCTGTCGCTCCCTCTCGAGAAAGCCCCTGTTTCATTGGCTTGTGCATAGCCTTTCTCCAGCAAGGACACCCACTTCTCGCCTGATAGGCCCCAAGATGCGTTGCCTGCAAGTGCTGTGCTGTAGCCGTTTGTGCTTGGTACGTAGGAATCGACGGTCACCCAGACTTCACTGAGGCTGTTGTCATAAAAACGAACACCATAGGTGCCATCACCATTGTCTTTAAACATCTCTGTGATGATGCTGGAATCAGCATCTGCATAGGAGCAAGCAGCCGCTAAGACATAGCAAGTTCCTGCCTGTCCTTGTCTGACATCATCGAAATTAACTCCATCGACAAAGAGATCACCAACCATTTCGTAGTAATCGAACGTCATTGCGCTTGCACTGGCAGCAGAATCTCCCTGCACGAAGTTCGTGGGGCGATCAAGGCCGCCATACCACTTGTCAACGAGTGAATTGAGGTGATCTTCACTGGCGCCTTCAGAGAGGTTGCCGAGACTGATGCGGCTTGATTCGCCACCGGTCCACCACTGGTTTGCGGTGTTGCCATTGACTACTGCGTCAAAGATATAGCTTTGGTATGAATCGTCAGTCGCTGAAAGGTAGCCGCTGAGATTGGTTTCAATGGTTTGCAGGTCTGTTAGTTCTGTTGCCGTGACTCCTCCACTTGCGACATCCACTAGAAGTGATTTCAGTTCTTGGTGGGTGAAGAGGTTGTCGCTAAGAAAACTATTAATATTGTTTTGAATTGATTCATCAGAGATGCCTTGTATTTTAATTGCCTCACCAATTACACCATCCTTATCAAGGTCAACGCCAAAAATATTTTCTAGTCCAGTGTTGACGCCTTGTTCAGTAGTCATCCAACCAGAACTTGTTGTGATGAAACCATCGGTATCTGTTTCCCAGACAACGTATTGTCCTTCACTGTGCCCCGTGCCATCGAGAAGTGCTTTAAATCCATTTTCAGTCTGTTTGGCGTGAGTGATATTCCAATTGGATCTGGAAGCATCGGACCAAGTTTGACCGCCACTTGATTTGAGCGTTACAGGTTGATTATCTCTAGCGAATTGATAGGAATTACCCCCAAAGATGAGACCGTTATTATCAAGGTCAACGCCAAAAATATTTTCTAGTCCAGTGTTGACGCCTTGTTCAGTACTCATCCAACCAGAACTTGTTGTGATGAAACCATCGGTATCTGTTTCCCAGACAACGTATTGTCCTTCACTGTGCCCCGTGCCATCGAGAAGTGCTTTAAATCCATTTTCAGTCTGTTTGGCGTGAGTGATATTCCAATTGGATCTGGAAGCATCGGACCAAGTTTGACCGCCACTTGATTTGAGCGTTACAGGTTGATTGTCTCTAGCGAATTGATAGGAATTACCCCCAAAGATGAGACCGTTATTATCAAGGTCAACGCCAAAAATATTTTCTAGTCCAGTGTTGACGCCTTGTTCAGTAGTCATCCAACCAGAACTTGTTGTGATGAAACCATCGGTATCTGTTTCCCAGACAACGTATTGTCCTTCACTGTGCCCCGTGCCATCGAGAAGTGCTTTAAATCCATTTTCAGTCTGTTTGGCGTGAGTGATATTCCAATTGGATCTGGAAGCATCGGACCAAGTTTGACCGCCACTTGATTTGAGCGTTACAGGTTGATTATCTCTAGCGAATTGATAGGAATTACCCCCAAAGATGAGACCGTTATTATCAAGGTCAACGCCAAAAATATTTTCTAGTCCAGTGTTGACGCCTTGTTCAGTACTCATCCAACCAGAACTTGTTGTGATGAAACCATCGGTATCTGTTTCCCAGACAACGTATTGTCCTTCACTGTGCCCCGTGCCATCGAGAAGTGCTTTAAATCCATTTTCAGTCTGTTTGGCGTGAGTGATATTCCAATTGGATCTGGAAGCATCGGACCAAGTTTGACCGCCACTTGATTTGAGCGTTACAGGTTGATTATCTCTAGCGAATTGATAGGAATTACTCCCAAAGATGAGACCGTTATTATCAAGGTCAACGCCAAAAATATTTTCTAGTCCAGTGTTGACGCCTTGTTCAGTACTCATCCAACCAGAACTTGTTGTGATGAAACCATCGGTATCTGTTTCCCAGACAACGTATTGTCCTTCACTGTGCCCCGTGCCATCGAGAAGTGCTTTAAATCCATTTTCAGTCTGTTTGGCGTGAGTGATATTCCAATTGGATCTGGAAGCATCGGACCAAGTTTGACCGCCACTTGATTTGAGCGTTACAGGTTGATTATCTCTAGCGAATTGATAGGAATTACTCCCAAAGATGAGACCGTTATTATCAAGGTCAACGCCAAAAATATTTTCTAGTCCAGTGTTGACGCCTTGTTCAGTACTCATCCAACCAGAACTTGTTGTGATGAAACCATCGGTATCTGTTTCCCAGACAACGTATTGTCCTTCACTGTGCCCCGTGCCATCGAGAAGTGCTTTAAATCCATTTTCAGTCTGTTTGGCGTGAGTGATATTCCAATTGGATCTGGAAGCATCGGACCAAGTTTGACCGCCACTTGATTTGAGCGTTACAGGTTGATTATTGACAGCTTCTCTGATGAGCTCGTAGGCCGACTGCTCTGAGCCATCAACAATTCCGTTGTTGTCTTCATCAATATTAGCGCCTATAATTTCATCAGCATTGAAATCTTGACTAATGTCAGATTCAGCTTGGTAAAGGGATATTCCCGTAAGATAATCCTCAACATTTGAAACGCAATCATTGTCCGTGCTGCATCTGAAAAACTCATCAGATAAGATTTTTTCGAAGACGAGTTGATTGATCTCATATGAGATACCTATGCCCACGTACCCTTCGATACTTAGTGAGGCTTGCTCATTACAAGAGCTGTCAAGGACAATGTCTGTATGACTGCTAATCAGGGGCAAGGCCGCATTGTTTTCTGAGTTATTATTGAGATTTCGCTCAAATCCATATCCTAAATTCGAGCTAAGAGCTGGGGACGAGGAAACACTAATAATATCGCCCGTTTGTCCGGTGTTCGAAGATAATTGAGGTGTATTAAGGTCTTCCATAGTTGAAAATTTTGAGAATTCAATTCATTTCCATGTATTGATGATGGCCTAATCACTGATTGTGATCTGTGAGCGAGATCAATCGTTTTTGTGATCTTGATCACACTTTCAGTGTAATCGTTAGTTTGCTCCTGGATTGCGCAATTTGTTGAAATTTCCCTGTGCTCAGGCTGAAAAAACGCTTAGAACTTGCTGGGTATGGTTTTGACGCGAGACTTCTCAAACCATTTTTTAACTGGCTTACTAAACAAAAACATCGTCTTACAGACGGTGCCTCGTTTTGAGTTGCAAATTTCATCAGGTTTCTGAGTGTTTGTACCTGTTGTTTCCCTTAGACGAACGACTTCTCTCGATCCTTGATCAGCCGCTCCTTGGTTAAAGGACCTTTGAGATGACCCCACGGTAGCTCTGATTCAGTGTCCCAAACGTCGTGTACCACATGCTCCCAGCTTGGCGGTAAGGGCAAGGTGACACCTCCGCTCTGCGCTGAAGGAAGCTTGCCTGCCACGGCAGCTCTGTAGGCCTTCTTCCAGCCTCCGAGGCTTTCCTGTGATCCTCGGACTGCGGCGATGACCGGCGCCAGGCGGCGATCACTGCGGGAGAGCAGAGCCTGGATCACGCTCCAGCCGTAACTCTCGGGGCGCAGATCAATGCCCTTTGGCTTCAGTCGTTTGGCCAGTCGTTTGAGGCGTTTGTCGGCTTCAGGTCGAACGCCCTGCCATTGGAACGGGGTCTGAGCCTTGGGAACAAAGGTGCTGACGCCCAGGCTGAAACGCAAGCCAGGGGTGCTCTTCTTGAGCTGAAGCAAGAGATCAGCGGTTGCTTCCACATCCTCCTCCTGTTCACTGGGCAGCCCCACCATTCCGTAGAGCTTGAGGGCATGCAGTCCCCCTTCCTTGGCATGGCGCGCAGCGGCGCTGATCTCCTCGTTGCTGAGCTTTTTATTCACCACCTCGCGCATGCGTTCGCTGCCGCTTTCGATGGCGATCGTGAGTGATTTGCTGCCCCGTTTTGCCAGTCCACTGGCAAGCTCCGTGGTCACGGTGGCTGCCCGCACTGAACTCACACTCACCCGCACGTCATCAAAGCGCTCATGGCCGAGCCAGCTCAGCAGGTCTGCGAACTGTGGATGCTGAGTGACTGATGCACCCAGCAGTCCCAGCCTGCGCGTTGCCACCAGACCTTTCTCGACAGCAGGGATCAGGCCGTCGTCCAGAGACGGCGTGCGGAAGGGAAGCGTGAGATAACTGGCCAGACAGAAACGGCACAGTTCCGGGCAGCTGCGCACCACCTCCACCATGTGGATATCGGGCCAGGCGGACTCGGGGGTGATGACCGTTGAATGGCTGAGGCTGTTGCCGCGCCAGGTTTGCTTGCTGATCGTGGCTGGCAGATCTGCTTCGATCGGGTCGATGCTTTGCAGACAGCCGTCATTGCCGTAGCGAGGTGCGTACAGCGATGGCACATAAATCCCAGGCACCTGAGCCAGTCGCCGCAGGCGCACGGAGCGTGAGTCAGAGCGCACCTCCTGAAGCGCGTCGATGAAGCTGGGCAGCAGCTCTTCGCCGTCTCCCAGAAGAATCACATCGAAAAAAGGGGCCAACGGCTCAGGGTTCGCCGTCAGCACCGGACCGCCGCCGAACACGATCGGATCCTGATCCGAGCGCTGCTCGCTCCAGATGGGAATCCGCTGCTGCTCCAGCAGATCAAGCAGCACAGGACCATCCAGTTCCCAGCTCAGGGAAAGTCCGAACAGATCACACTGCCGATGCGGTGGATCGCTCTGGTCGGTGAACAGGCGACGCACATCCAGATCAGAACGCATGGCCAGGGTGGCCCACACGATTTGATAGCCCAGGCTGGTGATCCCCACCGTGTAAGTGCTGGGAAAGGCCATCACCGCGCGCAGGGCTCCGGTTTCCGGCACGGCCGGATCAAACAGCAGCGTTTCCTGGTTCAGGAGGGCAGGAGCTTCAGATGTACATCTTCATCCTGAAGGATCAATGCTTCAGATGCTCCAGCCGATGCCATCGATGCTGTATCCCCGTGAAGTGAAGAACTGCTCATCCCCGGCTGCAGCAGAAAACCCGTACGCACCTGTTGAGCTGTTGTAGTACCGAATGAAATCCGTTGACCCTTCGCCTGGGGCTAGGGCATAAAAGGCCAGGTCGCCCCCGATGTAGCGAGGATTGGCGGATAGTTGCTCTCTTTCGCTTTCATTGCCGGTGTAGTAGTGCGTTTGATTTTGCTGGTCCACAAAGCTGTAGTAAGCGACGGAGCCCTGCGCATTCTTTGGTTTTTCACGGAATGAAGCGGCCATAAAGATGTATTCGCCATCAGAGTTCAGCGCATCAGTCGCTTGAGCATTGTTCGTGGTGTAAAAGGTGTCGTAGGTGTTCAGGGAATCCACGCGTGTGACAACACCTTCTCCTGTTAAGGGATCGGCGATGGCCGACGGAGTCGCCTGATCGGGCAGGTCTGTGTTGTCTGCATCTGGGATGTAGGACACACGAGCACCGTTGTACTGATACATCGAGCCCAACACCTGCCCGTATGGATTACTGGTGCCGGTGGCTGTTAACCAAAGTTGATAGTCAGCTGCATTGGCGATACCACCGTGCACCTTGAAATACACGGGAACATTCTCGAGATTTTCACTGCCGATTTGCTGCAGCGGTGAAGTGGGCGTATCCGTCCATTCGACCAGATTTCCGCCTTGGTCATACGTCAGCCATGGTGAAGGTGATGCTGAGCCACCCACGTCGGTGACATTGGCTTTGTTCAGGTTTGGTTGAGCGTAATCAGGTTGCCAGTAAGTCTGCTTGTTGTAGTTGGCATAACCCTGATTCTTTAAAATGCTTTCTTGGAGGCGATTATTGATCACGTTTCCGTCTTGATCAACATTGGCAGCCAGTTCAGCAGCATCTGGGCGAATGCCCTGTTCGATCAGCCAGGCTGCTGATTTGAGCGGTTGGGGGACGGAATTTGTACTTGTTGGATAGTAGTAGTAAAAGGTGCCGTTGTCTGTCTCAGAGCCAGCGTAATAAGAACCCTTCACCCATTCATTTTCACTCGGCAGGAAGAATCCGGATCTATTTTGGCGCGTTGCGAATGCATACTTCGAATCATTCAGGTTGTAAGCGCCCGTGAGGTAATCATCTGAAAACCGCACATATTTTTTGGATAGCTCCACAGAAAAACCTTCTGGGCTTTGTTCGGTGATGTTGTTTTCGGCAATGATGTTGCCGTTGCTCAGTGCATTGATGAAATAAAGGTATTGGAACATGGTGTTCCACATCATTGGTTTATTCTTCCAGTCTTCGTCCGACAGTACATAGTGCTCGCCATCATCGGCATTGCGAATGTTGATAATCTGTCCCTGGTATGGATTGACGACAGGTGAAAAACGATTCTCATAGAGTTTGACCCCTGTCCATGGTTGTGTGGGGTTAATGCCTGTTGGATCAACGGCATTCAGAAATGCCACATATTGCGATGCTGTGATCTCGTATTGACCGATTTCGAATGTGTAAGCAACACCGCCAATCTGCTGATAGCCGTCGCTTGTGGTGTTTGTGGCCGGTACATTTTGTTGGCTAGGTTTCTCAAAGCCAATGATGCCGATCGATGCGTTGCCAGGGTCCGATACTGTGGCCATGTCGATGGCGATATCGAAGATTGGACGCATGGTTTGATCAGCTATTTCTCCTCTTCGTCCTAGCCATGGAATGAAGAATGATCCTATGGATCAGGTTTTTTGGTTTTGCCTTTAGGAGGTGTTGATGGTTTGGGAGGGTCAAACTTTCTGCGTCGAATCGATCCCTCCCAAGCGTGGTGAATGCCGCCCCGTCGTTCCCTGCGGGCCTCCAGGTGATCTTCCTCCAGCAGCTCCATGCCCAGCTGGCGCTCATAGATCGAGCGGTCATCAAACAGACGTGCAACGAGGAAGCTGGCCAGGCAGGCCACCAGGATCGGCTTGAGGATCAGCAGATCTTTGGTGAGTGCAAAGGCCAGAAACATGGCCGTGATCGGTGTGCGCGAGCAGCTGGCCACGAAGGCACCCATGCCAGCGAACACATAGGTGCTTGGCACGTGTCCGGTGAGCGCTTCCACCCAGATGCCGCAGGCCAGACCGATGGCGCCGCCAAGGGTGAGCATCGGGTAAAACAATCCGCCTGGAGCTCCCGACGCTGCAGCCAGGCCGGTGCTGAAGAACAGCACGATGAAGGTGCCGAGCGCCATGGGGATATCGGCTTTGCCATCAGCGATCAGGTGCTGCAGCCCTTCCAGGTTGTGAAAAGCCTCGGGCAGAAAGGCGTACACGCCTCCCAGCACAGCACCACTGATCACCATGCGCATCACCAGGTGATCACCGAACCAGGCATTGCCCTTGCGTTGCATGGCGAGCACATAGCGGCAGTAGAGCTCCGCCAGCACCCCAACCACGACGCCAAGCCCGATCAGGTAGCCCAGATCGATCGGCAGGAAGTTCACCAGTGGTGTGTATTCCCGTTCCAGCTGGAATCCCTGCGTGGCATCCAGGCCCCCTCCACTGGAATTGAGGCCGGCCAGACCCAGAACGTCTGCCCAGGCATCGGCCCAGAATGTGGTGACAATCACCAGCAGCAACACCACCGGTCTGGCGGAGTGCAGCAATTCCTCCACGGCATACACGAAGCCTCCGATGGGGGCGCTGAACACGGCTGCGATACCGGCTCCGCCGCCGGCGGCCACGATCAAGCGGCGAAAGGCCACAGGTGCTTTCAACCAGCGCGCCATCTGCCATGCCACGGAGCCGCCCATCTGAACCGCAGGTCCTTCCGGGCCGAGCGGGAAGCCGCTGCCGATGGCCACGATCCCCGCCACCAGCTTCACCAGGCCCACCTGGAGCCCCATCGGCACCGCTCGGTGTTTCAGGAATCCCATGATGTGGGTGATGCCTGAGCCACCAGCCGCTGGGGCCAGGTAGGCCACCATCAGCCCTGAAATCAGGCCACCCAAGGCTCCAAGTCCAGGCAGAACGGCCCAGGCCGGCAGATCCGCCAGCAGTTCCAGTCGCCAGCCACTCAAGACTTTGATACCGGCCTTGAACAGCACACCGGTCAGGGCAGCGCCCAGGCCTGTGAGCATCAGGGCCATCACCACAACCCACCAGCGTCGCTCCAGCAGGCGTCGGATGCTGCGGCTGGAGCCGAGCTGGTGGCGGCGTTGTTTCAGTTCACTCAGAGCGACCATTGCATTGCCTGTGCGGGATCAGGCCCCGGCAAGCATCTGGGCCTCCTCATCCGCACTCACAACCCGACCCTGATCCTCGAAGCCGCTGATCTGGTCAAAATTCAGATAGCGGTAGAGCTCGTCGGAGAGAGGATCGATCTTCTCGGAGGCGATGCTGCGGTATTCCTCCGCTGTGGGGATCCGGCCCAGCTGGGCACAGACCGCTGCCAGTTCGGCACTGCCCAGATACACCTGGGCGCCTTTGCCGAGGCGGTTGTTGAAGTTTCGGGTGCTGGTGGAGAACACGGTGGTGTCGTCTTCGACTCTGGCCTGGTTGCCCATGCACAGGGAACAGCCCGGCATCTCCATCCGTGAGCCGGCCGCTTCGAAGGTGGCGTAATACCCCTCGGTCTTGAGGGTCTCCTCATCCATGCGTGTGGGGGGACACACCCAGAGTCGCGCTTTGTTCTCACCGGCTCCCTCGAGCACCTTGGCTGCGGCCCGGTAATGGCCGATGTTGGTCATGCAGGAGCCGATGAACACCTCCTGCACCGGAGCTCCAGCCACCTCGCTGAGCAGCTTCACATTGTCGGGATCGTTCGGGCAGGCCAAAACGGGTTCGCTGAGTTCATCGAGGTTGATCTCCAGCACCTCGGCGTACTCGGCATCGGCGTCAGCGCTGAGCAGCTGGGGATTGGACAGCCATGCCTCCATCTCCTTGATGCGGCGGGCCAGGGTGCGCGCATCGCTGTACCCGCGGGCAATCATGTTCTTGAGCAGGGCCACGTTGCTGCGCAGGTATTCGCTCACCGTTGCTTCAGAGAGCTTGATCGTGCAGCCGGCACAGGAGCGCTCGGCGCTGGCGTCGGTGAGTTCAAAGGCCTGCTCAAGCTTCAAATCAGGGAGTCCTTCAATCTCCATGATCCGGCCATTGAACAGATTCTTTTTGTTGGCTTTCTCGACCGTCAGCAGGCCGCGTTGAATGGCGACCCAGGGAATGGCGTTCACCACATCGCGCAGGGTCACACCGGGCTGCAGGGAGCCGCTGAATCGGACCAGCACCGACTCCGGCATGTCGAGCGGCATGGCGCCAATGGCCGCAGCGAAGGCCACCAGTCCTGAACCGGCCGGGAAGGAGATGCCCAGGGGAAAGCGGGTGTGGCTGTCACCACCGGTGCCCACCGTGTCGGGCAGCAGCATGCGGTTCAGCCAGCTGTGGATGATGCCATCGCCGGGCCGCAGCGCAACGCCGCCGCGCTGAGCGAAGAAGTCGGGCAAGTCCTTCTGGGTCTGAAGATCCACAGGCTTGGGATAGGCCGCGGTGTGGCAGAAGCTCTGCATCACCAGGTCGGAGGAGAAGCCCAGACAGGCCAGCTCCTTCATTTCGTCACGGGTCATCGGCCCGGTCGTGTCCTGGGATCCGACCGTGGTCATCAGCGGCTCGCAACTGGTGCCGGGGCGCACACCCGTGAGGCCGCAGGCCTTGCCCACCATTTTCTGCGCGAGGGTGAATCCCTTGCCGGTGTCCTCCGGAGCACTGGGGCGGATGAACAGTTCGGAAGGGGGCAAACCAAGCTTGGCGCGCACCTTGTCGGTGAGGGCCCGGCCGATCATCAATGGAATGCGGCCACCGGCGCGCACCTCATCACTGATCGTGGCTGGCTTCAGTTCGAAGCGGCTCACCAGCTCACCCTCCCGTTCGATCGTGCCTTGGTAGGGGCGAATGGTGATCACATCACCGGTGTTCAGACCGGTCACATCACATTCGATCGGCAGTGCACCCGAGTCTTCCGCAGTGTTGAAGAAGATTGGGGCGATCTTGCCGCCCAGAATCACTCCGCCGGCCCGTTTGTTCGGCACGTGGGGAATGTCTTCACCCGTATGCCAGAGCACCGAGTTGATGGCGCTCTTGCGTGAGCTTCCCGTACCAACAACATCTCCTACGTAAACAACGGGATGCTCACCCTGCTTCAGTGTTGTGATCGTCTCAAGGCCATTAGGGTCTCGGGTCTCCAGCATCGCCAGGGCATGCATGGGAATGTCCGGACGGGTCGTGGCATGGGTTGCCGGAGACAGATCGTCGGTGTTGGTTTCGCCTTCGATCTTGAAGACGGTCACGGTGATGGATTCAGCCAGCTCCGGTCTGGAGGTGAACCACTCCGCAGCTGCCCAGCTGTCCACCACCTGTTTGGCGAAGCGGTTGTCTGCCGCCAGCTCCATCAGTTCGTTGAAGGCGTCGTACACGAGCAGGGTGCGGCTCAGGCCCTCAGCGGCACATCCAGCCAGCTCCTCGTTGCTGTGTTTGAGCAGCTCAATCAGGGCGGCCACGTTGTAGCCCCCCACCATCGTTCCCAGCAGGCGGATCGCTTCGAGCGGTGATACCAATGGGCTGGTCGCTTCGCCCTGCGCCACAGCACTCAGCCAAGTTGCCTTCACGTAGGCGGCTTCATCCACCCCAGGTGGAATGCGTTCACTCAGCAGATGCAGCAGTTCCTGCTCTTCCCCGGCAGGCGGGTCCTGCAGCAGCTCAGTGAGCGCTTGGGTCTGGCTGGCATCGAGTGGCAGCGCTGGGATCCCCTGGGCCAGGCGTTCTGCAGCGTTCTCGCGGTAGGTGCTCAGCATCGGAATCGGCGCAGGAACGGCAAACTCACTTCATTCTCCTGCGTCACCGTTCCGTGCCGACGGCATGCGCTCTGAACAAGCTTGCGTAACCTGAAGCCACTGATCAGTCGGGGCATGACCACCACTCACGATCTGCATGTGGTGGATACCCGACCACTGGTCCCTCCCGCCCTGCTGCAGGGTGATCTACCCACGGATGCCAGGGCCACAGAAACCGTTGCCAGCGCCAGACATCGCATTCAGGCCATTCTCCGGGGCCAGGACCATCGCTTGCTGGTGGTCGTTGGGCCCTGTTCGGTGCACGATGTGGATGCGGCCCTGGATTACGCCCGCCAGCTCGCGCCCCTGAGGGCCCGTCATGCGGGGGAGCTTGAGATCGTGATGCGGGTGTACTTCGAGAAGCCCCGAACGACCGTGGGCTGGAAAGGATTGATCAACGATCCCCATCTCGACGGTTCCTACGACATCAACACGGGCCTGCGTCTGGCGCGTTCACTGCTGCTGGATCTCGCTCGTGACGGCATGCCTACTGCGACGGAACTCCTCGACCCTGTGGTTCCGCAGTACATCGCCGACCTGATCAGCTGGGCTGCCATCGGTGCCCGCACCACAGAGAGTCAGACCCACAGAGAAATGGCTTCAGGACTTTCCATGCCCGTTGGCTACAAGAACGGCACCGATGGCAGTGCCACCATCGCGATCAATGCGATGCAGTCAGCCTCGAGTCCCCATCACTTTCTGGGGATCAACTGCCAGGGGCATGCCTCCATTGTGAGCACCACCGGTAATCCGGATGGTCATCTGGTGTTGAGAGGAGGCAACAGCGGCAGCAACTATCACCTGGAAGCGATTCAGGAGGCATCCGCGGAACTGGCTGCAGCTGGCCTGCCGGATCGTTTAATGGTCGACTGCAGTCATGCCAATTCCAACAAGGACTATCGCCGCCAGGGGGAGGTTCTCAGGGCTGTGGCTGCTCAAGTCCAGAAGGGATCAACCCATGTGATGGGTGTGATGCTGGAAAGCCATCTGGTTGAAGGCAATCAGAAGATCAGTGCTGATCGCTCCTCACTCACCTACGGGCAGAGTGTCACCGATGCCTGCATCAGTATTGAATCAACGGCTGAGTTGCTGGCCGAGCTGGCTGAATCCGTGAGCAAAGCCGGCATTCCTGCATCCGGAATACCGGTGTCCTGAGCTGTGAGTGAGGTGGAGGCTGCTTAAACGGTCATCCACGTCCAGCTCAGGCCTACCGCCATCGGCACACTGAGGTTGTCGATTCCCCAGCGTCCCAATTGCTCCAGGCCGACGGCCAGAGCACAGACAGCGATCAGCCGCAGAGGGTGCAAGGGACTCTCGCTGATCAGCACCAGCAGAAGCAACACCAAGGCGGTGACCAAGCCCATCGTGAGGGTGCCAGCGACGGATTTTCGCTGTTGCCACACGGTCCAGCTGGGAGATGTCATGCCACGGCCAATAAGCCCCGCAAGCCCGTCGGCAAAGGCCATCACCAGCACTCCGGCGCAAACTGCAACCGCTTGGTCGGGCCAGAACAAGATCAATAGCAGACTGATCGCCAGTCCATACGCCACGGTTCCGTAGCTGTTGCGGTCAATATCCTCAACTGCAGGTAGGAGTTGCAAGCGGCGATTGACAGCTGTGATCACAGTGACCGTGAGGGCCACTGGCACAGCAATCGATGCTGGAATGGAGAGCCACCAAGCCAGAACAACAATTGGACCGGTGCCGATGTGCACGATCTTGCGACTGAGTTCTTGTTGGTCCGGCCATTGCTTCCGACAGATCACAGCTGCTGAGAGCACCAGCAGCATCCAGATTCCGATGATCAGCAGGGACGAGAGCAAAAACTCAGGCTGCCTGCTGATGGTTGGTCATGACACGCAACTTCAAGATGGCCTTGGCTTCCAGCTGTCGCACCCGCTCACGCGACACATTGATCTGACGTCCGATTTCGGCAAGTGTCAGTGGCTCGGCTCCATCCAGTCCGAAGCGCAATTTGAGGATTTTTTGCTCTCGCTCATTCAGCTGAGAGAGCCACCCTCCCAGGTGCTCCTTCTGAATGCTGCGATCCATTCCCTCCATTGGCTCAGCACCATTGGGGTCCGGAATCAGTTCGCCGAGCGTGCTGCGATCTTCTTCGCCACGGGCATGGGCATCAAGGGATGCACAGGGCGCACTCTGGGCGATGAGGTCTTCGAGATCGCGTGGTTCGATTCCCATCGCGTTCGCCAGTTCCAGTCGATTCGGCTGACGACCGAAGCGGTGGGAGAGCTCACGTGTGATGCGGCGCATCTTGGAGAGCTTTTCACTGATGTGAATCGGCAGGCGAATGGTGCGTGCGCTGTTGTCAATCGCGCGAGTCATGCCCTGGCGAATCCACCAGTAGGCATAGGTCGAAAACTTGTAGCCCATGGCCGGGTCGAACTTGTCAACCGCTCGCTCCAGGCCGATGGCTCCTTCCTGAACCAGATCGAGCAGCTCCAGGCCCTGGTTCTGATACTTCTTGGCAACGCTCACGACCAGGCGGAGATTGGCGGCCATCATCCGATCCCGGGCACGCTTACCCATGCGGATGCGGTGACGTTGCCTGGGAGTGCGATCCTCTTCGGCAATTTCCAGCAGTTCCTTCATGGCTTGCACATGATGTGCAAGTTCGATTTCTTCAGCCGCAGTGAGCAATGGAACTCGTCCAATGCTGCTCAGGTAATAGCCAATCGAGTCGGTCGCCAAGCGCCCGCCTTGACGTGTTGAACGATTGGAAGTTGAGCGTGAACGTGCAGTGCTGTCACGACGACCAGTGGTCGGCAACACAGGCTCTGATGAAGCAACCTTTTGGGTTACTCCTTCAGATTCCAGAGGGATCCCCATCACCCTGGCCTCCTGAAAATTAGATTTGGGAAAAATTTAGCACCCAGAGCAAAGAGTGAGCTGATTAAATCGAAAGTTTTTACGAATCAATGATGCAGTGTTAAGTCATATGGATCGAATATGAAATAAAGACAAAAAGCACGATTTCGCTGTATCGATGAACACGGGTCTCGACGGATCAGTTTTTCGCTACCAGTCCTTTTCTCCAGGTTTCAATCAGGCTCAGCTGCGAATTGCGCTCCTCGCCCTCCGGATGGCGCTGGCTGAAGGATCCATCGGCCTGCATATCAAATGATCCACGGTTGTCATCGAGATAGATCTGCATCAAACGTTCCAGTTGTTCGCGAAGTGCAGGTTCTTCAACGGGTGTTACTGCCTCAACGCGTCGGTCCAGATTTCTTGGCATCCAATCAGCGCTGCCGATGTAAACCTCAGGTTCGTCGTGATTGGCGAACCAGAACAGGCGAGAGTGTTCAAGGAAGCGACCGATGATGCTGACCACGCTGATGTTGTCGCTTACGCCCTCGCGCCCGGGGTACAGGCAGCACATCCCGCGCACGATCAGTTCGATCTTCACACCTGCCTGAGAGGCTTCATACAGCAGGGCGATGATGCTTGGATCCACCAGAGAATTCATCTTGGCCCGGATATGGCCGCCACTGCCGTTCTGCGCGTGTTCGATCTCTCGACGAATCAGATTTTCCATGCCTTTACGCAGTGATACCGGTGCCACCAGCAACTTTCGAAATTCCTGCTGTTTGGAGAATCCGGTGAGGTAATTGAACAGCTCAACCAGATCCTGGCCGAGTTCGGGGCGTGCGGAAAGCAGGCCAAGATCGGTGTAAAGACGTGATGTCTTCGAGTTGTAGTTGCCGGTGCCGATATGGACATAACTTCGGAGACGTTCCTTTTCCTTACGGACCACCAGCACGATCTTGGTGTGAGTTTTGAGGCCCAAAACCCCATAGACGACATGCACTCCTGAGCTCTCCAGGTGTTTGGCCCACTGGATGTTGTTGTCTTCATCGAAGCGTGCTTTGAGTTCCACCAGTGCCATCACTTGCTTGCCGTTTTCCGCAGCGCGGATCAACGCGGCGATGATCGGTGAATCCTTGGAGGTGCGATAGAGCGTCATCTTGATCCCCATCACAAGAGGATCGTCTGCGGCCTGGTTGATGAATTCCTCCACCGATGTGGAAAAGAGGTCATAGGGGTGATGCAGAAGCACATCGCGGCGGCGAACCACCGAGAAAATGCTTTCAAATTCCTCCTCTTTGATGGAGCCGTCTTCGAGCATGTTGCGCTGGGCGCGACGCAGAACCGAGGGTGTCTGGCCTGAGTGGGACTCGTTTTTGAGATTGGGCAATGGGATTCCCATCAGACCAAACAGATCATCGAGGCCAAGTGGACCGTTAACTCTGTAGAGATCCGCTTCTTCAACGGACATGCCATCCATCAGCATTTCGATAACGTCCTGCGGCATTCCATCGGCGACCTCGAGCCGCACCACTTCGCCGCCCATACGGCGCTTGCGCAGGCCCTGCTCGATGGCGATCATCAGATCGTCGGCTTCCAGGTCGCGCAGTTCCAGATCCGCGTCTCGGGTGACCCGGAAGAAGTAGTGCCCTTCGATGCTCATGCCCGGGAAGAGAAGGCCGAGGTTGAAAGCCACCACCTGTTCCAGAGGAACAGCTGTGTGTACAGGCTCTGACTGTTCAGCTGCGAGGTCGATCGGGATAGTGACAAATCGGGGCAGGATGGTCTGGGGCACCTTCACGCGGGCGAGCAGTCTTTGACCGGTTTCCGGGTCATCAATCAGAGCCGCCACATTCAGGCTGAGGTTGCTCACGAATGGAAATGGATGAGCCGGATCCACTGCCAGGGGAGTTAGCACTGGGAAGATCGCTGTCTGGAAGTAGTTGTCAACCCAAAGTCGCTGGCGTTCGTTGAGCTGCTCGTAATCGAGCAGATGGGCGCCATGGCTGAGCAGTTCACACCTGAGTTGCCTGCGGTAGTGCTCTTGCTGGCGTTCAAGTAGAGGAGTGAGACGGTCTCGTATCGCCTGCAGTTGTTCAAGTGGAGTGCGACCGTCCTCACTGCGTTTGTCAATTCCTGCTTCCACCTGGGCCTTGAGGGAGGCCACCCTCACCATGAAAAACTCGTCGAGGTTGTTGCTGAAGATGGCGCTGAATTTGGCCTGCTCCAGCAGAGGGGTCCGTTCATCCAGCGCTTGAATCAGTACCCGCTCGTTAAAGGCGATCCAGCTGAGCTCTCGGTTGATGTAGAGGTCGGTGGAAAGAACGTTGTCACTCATCGGGTGACCAGGTGTGCATGAACCGACTCGCGCAACGTAGCAATCGTCCTGAGGCAGGACTGCAGTCAGCCCGATGTGGCCCAGCTGGTTCAGTCATTGCGTTCTGGAGGGCAGCGGGCTGCCTCCCACCAGCAGCATCACCATGATCAGCAGGCAGGCACTGCCAACGAAGGGACTGATCTGTCCCAACAGGTCGTAACTCAGTCCCGCCAAGGGTGGTCCCAGGAAACTTCCCAGGCTCTGCAGTGCCTGAAGACTGCCCAATGCCGTGCCTTGTCCCTCGGAGTCAAGGCGGCGTGACACAAGGCTGCGCAAGCTCGGGGTGACCAGGCCAGTGCCAGTGGCCAGGATTGCCACGGAGCTGAACACACCGGCCTGGGCCTGTTGAGGATCGGTCGAGGGAATAAGCAGACATCCGAGGATCACCAACCCCAGACCGGTCAGCGTCAGTTTCCACTCTCCCAGCCGTTTCACCAGTGGGCCGATCAGGCCCCCCTGCACCACGGTGGCGACTACGCCCACAATCAGAAAAGCGGTTGTTGCCAGCTCTGGCCCCCAGTTGAAGCGCTGTTTGAAATAGAGCACCAGGATGGCGGTGAAGCCGTTGAAGGCCAGAAAGAACAGGAAGAAGCCGAGACAGAGTCGGCCGACGGCGGGGTTGCCGATCACCTTGGCGATCTGGGCGAAGGGGTTGAGGTCCCGTTTGCGCGGCATGGCCTGACGGGCTGTGCGGGGATGGGTCTCCGGCAGTAAACCCAGCACCACCAGAAGGTTCACCAGGGCGAAGCCTGTAGCCACCCAGATCGGTACTGTCACGTTGATACGGGCCAGTTGTCCTCCCACGAACGGCCCGATGATGAAACCGAGACCGAAGGCCACCCCGATCAGACCGAAGGCTCGTGCCCGTTGTTCCTCCGGGGTGATATCTGCCAGGACAGCTCCAGCTGTTGCGGCGGTACCGCCGCTGAAACCATCGATCAGGCGAGCGCCGAACAGCAGCATGAGCGGCAGAAGGGCGCCCTTGGGCCATTCCATGCTGACGGTGATGGCAAACAGGCCCAGACCCAGCACCGAGCCGGCAACGCAGGTAGCGATCACGGGCCGGCGACCGAAGCGATCACTCAGGGCTCCGATCAGGGGAGTGGCTGCAAATTGCGCGAGTGCGTAGCTGCCGGCAAGCAGACCCAGTGTGCGCCCGTCGGCGTTGAAGCTTGCCAACAGGAACGGCAGCAGTGGGAAGACGATGCTTTCGCTGAGTCGGTCATTCAGTAGCGTCAGAAAGGCGCTGAGCAGGGTGGGAATGCGTGGTCGCTGCAAGGCAGCCGCAGGGCAGGTGAGACTCACATTCCCATAGGCATCGGCCATGGTCCTGCGTTTGATCGTTTCAGCTGACGAGATTCTCCTGAGGGAGATCTATGCCGATGCCATCGAGAGTCAGGCTCCCCAGTTGTATTCGGATCAACAAGTGAAGTCCTGGGCAGCACTTGCCTGGTTGCCAGGTGTGCTGGATCAAACCCTGAGGGAGGGATCCGGTTGGATCAGTGGCGAGGATGCCGCCTTTGCGATTCGCTATCCGCTGGACAGGCTTGCTCTTCTGTATTGCCGGGGCCGCGCGGCGCGTCAGGGCCACGGCAAAACACTCCTGGAGAGGATTGAAGCCGATGCGATCGCGGATGGAGTTTCATTTCTGCGCACCGAAGCCAGTCAGTTCAGTCGCCCGTTGTTCGAGCGCTATGGCTGGAGGCTCGATGCTCCGGAAACGATCACGATCGCCGGAGTGCCCTTTGAGCGCTATCGGATGCACAAAGCACTGGGCAAGCTGCGAAGCTGATCCAGCTGATCCAGTGCTCGACCTTGTTCGAGCACTGTGGTGGCCATCTCTATGCCCGAGTCAAGACTGTCGCTCAGGCCAGCGTTCCGGAGATAGACGCCGGCATTCCAGCGCAGAGCTTCGCTGAGGGGCCCACGGTTTCTGAGTGCCTCGAAGGCCTGGTTCTGCCAGGTGCTTTCCGATGTCCATTCCACATCTGCGTTGTGGCATCCGTGGTCGCGCGGGTGAAGGATCATGCGTTCCGCCTTCCCATTGCGGACACGGGCCGTGATGCAGGCTCGGCCGATGGGAAGATCCGTCCCCCCTTCGAGGCCTTTCACGGTGAGCAGGTCGGTTTCGCCGGCGAGCCTGAGTGCTTCCCAGGCACGGCTTTCGGTTGGAGGGTGCACAAATCCACTCACCAGGAGGTGCTCTCCCCGGTGGGCTGTCCACATGAGCTCAAGGCTGGCAACCGGAGGCCGCTTCCCCAGCTGCTCCCGGTAATCAATCAGGGTTTCCGCGATACGGAAGTGATCAGGCTGGTGGATGAGCGCGAAGCCATGCGTGTTGAACCCTTCCTGAACAGTGCTCATGGGCAGTCCACCCAGATTGAGATCCAGAAGGCGGAATAGGTCGAGGGCGGTAATGCCGTACTTGATCGGCATCCGGTCACCTCCCTGCAGGACGACCGGTTGACCGCAGGCCACCAACACCAGGCTGGTCAGGGGGTAGATGGGCGCAGTTCTTGTGCGACCGTCAAACGGCATGCCGAAGCAGAGAGGTCTTTTCTGATCAGCAGGACTGTGAAGAACGGGCCCCATCGTTCTGTAGGTGTCGAGCATGCCGGTGAGTTCCTGGGGCTCAGGCCGGCGGATGCGATGGGCGATCAGAAAGGCCCCAATCTGTGCCGCAGTGGCTTCCTCCCGAAGCATCAGTGCCAGAGCATCGGCAGCTTCCTCTCGACTCAGACCTTTGCTGGTGTGCTCACCGCTTCCGACTTTGCGCAGGTGCTGCTTGAAGCGGTCGCGACCGCTTAAGACATGACTTGTCAAGAGCGTTACCCCCGCTTAGGGCAGTGTTCAGCAGTGGGGTCACCTTCAGGGGTAGTCATTGCTACCGATCAGCTCACGCAAGCACGGAAAGACCCTGGAAGCTTCCATGTTTTGGATGGCTGGGGTTGTGGCGGCCATCGGCGTAATAGAGGCGCTCAAGTACCAGACTGGTGCTCACGCTGGAGGAAAGAGTCGGGTTGTTCAGAAGTGAAGTGAGTCTGCGGAAAATGGTGCTCATTGCGTCCACAATCGATCAATTCAATAGAGCAGTTCTGTATTCGGGAAGTTGTAGTCAATGACTCCAAACTCAGTTTTGAGTTTGGTTGTCTTTGTTGCTGTTTTCTGGCGTGAAGCGCGACAGGCTTTTTCAGATTTCAGTGTTTTTTATGACTGTTTCGTCGATGTCCACCCCATCTCTGGCGGCTCCTTCGCAGGCCACGCTGACTGCTTCGTTGATGGCTGCAAAGAAGGCAAAAGGTATGAGTTTTGCAGATCTTGAGTCGGCCCTTGGACTCGATGAAGTGTGGATCGCTTCGCTTTTCTATGGACAGGCCACAGCATCAGCTGAGGAGGCCGAGAAGCTGGCATCCCTGCTGGCGTTGGATCCTGCGATCACAGCTGCGATTCAGGAATTTCCGACCAAAGGCAGCCTGGAGCCAGTGATTCCGACTGATCCCCTGATTTATCGTTTTTACGAGATTATGCAGGTTTATGGAATGCCACTGAAAGATGTGATTCAGGAAAAGTTTGGCGATGGAATCATGAGCGCCATCGATTTCACTCTGGATGTGGAGAAGGTTGAAGATTCCAAAGGTGATCGTGTGGAAATCATAATGTGTGGCAAATTCCTGCCATACAAGAAATGGTGATCTCATCGATTTATTTTAACTGATATTTTTCGATCAAGTTTCAAGCCCGACATCTGTCGGGCTTTTGCATGTTCAGCTTCGAAACTGTTGCTCCAATTGCTGACAGGCAAGTTGTTTGCGAGATTCACTGTTTAGCGTTTCACTGAGCTCTTTCAGGCAACGTTGACTGACTGGGGTTGCGATGCAGCCGAGGGCTCTGAGCGCTGCGATGGCCACATTGTCGGATCCGGTTTTGCATAGATCCGACAAGCGTTCACTGATCGTTGCGCCATCCCGGCGTTGCAACACCCGAACTGCGGCAATCACCACTGGATCACGGAAATCGTTCAGCGGTTCTGTGCACAATGTGAGCAATGCGTCGTCGCTCAGGCAGTGAGACCGGAAACCAAGTAGCTGTAATCCCGCTAAGCGATGGTGCTGACCCGGATGATGTAAGCACTCCTGCACGACATGTTCTGGAACATCTGCGCCCCAGCAGGACAAGGCTTCAATGATGCAGAGGTTCACTTCAGCTAATTCGGAGCTGTTCCTCAGTTGGTCCAGAAGCCAATCCCTTGCTTCTGGCTGGTGACATAGCCCGGCCGCCAGCACCAGATCAGGTAGAGGGCCATGCTGCTGAATCAATTGTTCAATGATTGGCCAGCCTTGTTCAGCCAGCATTCCCAGTTTTTCGCAGAGAGCACGGCGAAGCTCAACAGAAAAGCTGGGGGAGTAGACCTCCCCCAGCCATTCGGGCTCCAACGGAGCACGGCGTGATCTGGAAAGCCGATCCCAGAGAGCGGCTTCGTTCACCGGTTGTGACACAGAACGTCAATCAGCGGGCGCCGAGCTCAGCGGCTAGTTCGCGTTCCAGTTTGTCATCGTGCTCGCTGGGCAGTACGTTGCCGATGTTGGTGCGGTGGGTGCTGTAAAAGAGCATTCCGATAAACACCATGCCACCAATGATGTTGCCAATGGTGACGGGCAGGAAATTCCAGAAAATGCATTTCCAGAAGGGAACCCCAGATCCGAGGATTGGCCCGGCGGTGTGCAGAAACTGGTTGACCACAATGTGTTCCATGCCCATTGATTGGAAAGCGGTGATCGGTAACCAGCAAGCCAGGATCTTGCCCGGAACACTTTTGCTGACCAGGGCCATCGTCACACCCAGACAGACCAGCCAGTTGGCAATCAAGCCCCTGACAATGGCCAGGAAGAAACCAAGAGATTGAAGATTCTCATATTTGGTAACAACGTTGGTTTGATTTAACCCGACGATTTTTGCTGCCACCTGCTGCCACATACCACCACCGTCAGCAGCCGAGGCTGGCTCAACAGTTCCTCCACTCGTGAGGCTGATTGCCATCAGCACTGCCACAACGGCAGTTCCGATCCAGTTGCCGAGCCATACCCATGCCCAGTTTCGAAAGGTTGCCCCCCAGGTGCTTTTGCCTGCCCAGGTGGCCATCGGCAGAAGGGCAAAGTTGCCTGTCACCAGTTCCATGCCGAACAGCACGATGCTGGCGAAACCAAATGGGAAGAGAAGAGAACCGAGCCAAGGTTGACCGCTTTTGAGTCCAACCGTGAGCGCAAGGATCACAGCCAAGCCGAGAATTGCGCCGGAATAGAATCCTCTCAGCAACAGGTTTTTGACGCTGACGGTGGATTTTTTGCCTCCGGCACCGATCATGCCGTCGACAAGTTCATTGGGTAGGACGTAGTCCATCTGCGAAGCAGTAACACTCATGATTTCAATTCTTTTGATAAGGAATGAGTTGAAGCGCAATGATCAACGGCTAGCCGCTTATTTTGTTCATTAATTTGGAGAATGGATCTCGTTGACTTTCTGTACGTGAAATCGGTTGTTTGTCTTGACCGGTTTTTGTGAACCAGTTGACAAAACGTGAGAAGAAGTCTTTGTTGCCAGGCATAAATAACCTCGTACAGATTGGTAATCAGATCAGTTGCGCCGTGGTGGTCTCAAAAAGTCAGCACCAACACTTGTGTCATTCCTGAACTGATTATGTGTTCGACATTTCACGCCGTGGCTTTGCACCGAAGCGTTCAATGAGAACTTCCTTTAGGACCTCTTTGATCTTTTCCGCAGGGATTGCTTTCTGATGTAATTCACCCACTGTTGGATTGGGACCCTGGGACCCTCCAAGAGTCATCGTGTACCCATCATCTGTTTTGCCCTCACTGTTTTTGGCCTTGGCGCCCGTCAGGCCGATTGCCCCCATATAGGCCTGTCCGCAACTGTTTGGACATCCGGTCCAGTGGATTTTCAATTCCTCAGGAAGCTCCAGCTCCTGATCGAGTTCCTTGGCGGCAGCCAGAGCCTGATCCTTGGTGTTGGTCAGTGCAAATCCGCAGTAGGTGCTGCCTGTGCATGACACGGTGCCTGCAGAAATTGCGCCGGGTTCCAGTGGAAATCGTTTGAGCAGCGGATCACTTTCAAACGATTCGACTTTTGCTTGTGGCAATCCGACAATGATCACGTTCTGATCTTCGGTCAGTCGCACTTCTGCGCCTCCATAGGTGATGCTCGCTGTGGCCAGATCATGGAGATCCTGTGCTGTCAGGCGACCAACCGGCACGTGCAGACCTGCGAAAACAAGCCCTTCCTGTTTCTGCGGGTGAATGCCGTAATGCGATCGGGGTGTGGTGTCGAAGACAGACCCGGGGTCGGGTGTCAGCGGTCCAAAAAGCTCTTCAACCTGATTACGGAAGTTTTCATGACCCACTTCATCGAGATACATCCTGAATCGACCCTTGGGACGCTTATTGCGCTCGCCGTTATCCCTCCAGAGGCGAATCACCGTGTCTGTCATTCGACAGATTTCCTCAGGTCTCACCCAGGCATTCAGGGGAATTGCATAGGCATTCATCTGGGATGAAAGAATGCCGCCAATCCAGACACCAAAGCCCATCACTCCATCCTTCTCAACCGGGTGGAAGGCAATGTCGTTGTGAAGCAGGAAGTTGTCTTTTGCGCCGGCGACGGCGGTATTCCACTTTCTAGGCAGATTGGAATACTCAGGATTTCCTTTGCGGTTATTTGTTAAAAACTGTTCAAGTTCGTCTGTGTAAGGCCTGGTGTCGACAATTTCATTGGGATCGATTCCAGCAATTGGGTTTCCGGTGACATTCCGAGGATTGTCAAATCCTGATTGAATCGTACTCAGACCAGCTTCCTCAAGCCGCTTCAGAATTTCCGGCAGATCGCCAAGCAGCACCCCTCTTAGCTGCAGATTTTGTCTTGTGGTGATGTCACAGCTGCCGTTATCGCCGTAGCGTTCAACAATGGAGCCCACCACACGCAATTGCTGAGCTGAGAGCACACCATTGGGGACTCGCAGGCGCAACATGAATTTGCCTGGAGTTTTTGGCCGCCAAAACATTCCATACCACTTGAGGCGAAGTTGAAGATCGGTTTCATCAACCTGCTCCCAACCCATTTTGGCGAATTTTTCAATTTCACTGCCGACAAGAAGGCCATCTTTGGCCGACTTGTTCTGCTCGATCTTATTCAGCTTCTTGCCGTCCAGATAAGGCCTGGAAGGAGAGCTAACTGTCATGATCTTGTTCTGCGAGGGGTGGATGATTGATCAAGAATTGGTATTGGTCAATCAAAGTGGTCGGAGGACCAGCGCTTCAAAAAGAACGGGAGCGCTTTTGCAGCAGTTAAGAGGCTTGTCAGGGGGTTGTCCGTAGTGGATCAAACAATTTCCCCTGCTGACTCTTGAAATCAAATGGGATGGGCGAATTGGTGACTGTGACTACATCTCATCCGCCCGACGGAGCCCTAGAAGGCTTGCTTTCGCGGACTCAGTATTGACGTCCAACTTCGCCGATCATTCGTATCGCTCCGTAGCGAAGCATCTGCCAGACGCGTTTCATGGCGGCGAAATCTCTGTCGAGTTCACTTCTGAGTTGTCCATCTCCCCGACGAACGCTCCGTCTTCCTTCGCCATGCCTCTGACGGAGAACCCTTGCCGAGCGATAGCTTTGGACAGTGTTCTCGCGCTGGAATCGACCTTCAGAGACAGTGCGATCAAGGGATCGACGGCGGGACATGGCACCAGGGGGAACGATGAACAACCGATGACAACAGCCAGCTCGGCCATCGATCCGTGGCCATTGCTACGGAACCGTGATTTGGGTTGTCAGCGGGCGATCAGGTTGGTTGTGCATGGACGTTCAGGTGGTGTTGTTCCTGAATCCTTGCTCGAGCTCCAGCAGGCGCTCCAGCAGCGCCGTCAGGCTCCTGTGCAGCTTGAAGTGCTCACGGCCGATTCACCTCCGGTATGCCCAGATCAAGCGAGCTGGTTGGTCCCTTTGTTGTTATGGCCGGGTTCTCATGCTCGCGCGGATGTGCCTGAGATTAAAAGTCGCATGCAGCGTGAAGGTGCGGACGTTGAGTTGCTTCCTTTTCTCGGCTCCTGGCCATGTTGGTGGGTTCTCGTGGCTGAAGCGCTTCAGCCCTTCGCTGCTGAAGGCTCGGTTCTCGTTCATCACCCGTTGAGTTCCGAGGAGGCGGATCGTTTTCTCCTGGAGTTGTCCGATCGCATGGGGCTACCGCTGCTGTCTTTCGACCATTGGTCTGACTATCGCAAGAGGCACCCGGAGGCACATCCACTGATGCTTGCGCTCGCCCCCAATCGCATGACGGAGGCACTGAGCGAGGCTGGGAGTATTCCACCGCTTCTTGATCTGGCTCTGATTCGTCAGGGCCTGATCGACTTGCTTGCCGCTCTGCCGTGAAGACTGCTGAACTCATCGGAACCGTTTATCTCGTTGGTGCAGGCCCTGGAGACCCCGATCTACTCACGGTGAGGGCCCATCGCCTTTTGGGTCGCTGTGATGCACTGGTTTACGACTCCCTGGTTCCTCGAGAGGTTCTTGATCTGGTGCCCGAGAACTGCGAGCGCCATTTCGTTGGCAAGCGTCGTGGGCACCATTCCGTTCCACAGCCAAGCACCAATGCGGTTCTCGTGAAGTTGGCAGCTCGGCATCGCTGCATTGTGCGTTTGAAGGGTGGAGATCCTTTTCTGTTCGGGCGCGGTGGTGAGGAGGCTGCGCATCTTGTTAAATACGGCGTGTCGGTTCAGGTGGTGCCAGGGGTGACCGCCGGAATCGCTGCACCCGCGTACGCAGGGATTCCAGTGACCCATCGTCGTGCCGGTTCTTCCGTCACCTTTGTGACCGGTCATGAGGAGATCGACAAGCGACGTCCCAAGGTGAACTGGCGGTCTCTGGCAACAGCCAGTGATGGGCTGGTGATTTATATGGGCCTTCATAACTTGCCTCGGATCGCTGCTGAGCTTGAGGCAGGTGGTCTCAGTGCCGAGACTCCAGTGGCTGTGATTCAGCAGGGGACCGTCGCCGGGCAGCGCTGTCTCAAGGCAACTCTCTCCGATGTGGCTGCACGCACTCGCAGCGAAGGCTTTGCTTCCCCTTCCGTGATTGTGGTGGGAGAAGTGGTCAATCAGCAGGTGGAGTCCTGTGCGCCTCGGCCGGCGGATGTCACGATGCCGATCCCCTTCTGACGATCAGATTGCCGGCCTTTCTGCGGATTCCTTCAGCCGCGATTTGAGCTGCGCCAAGTTGCAGGGGCGTGTCTCGCTGTTCAGCTGGGCTGAGATCAGTCGCTCCCAGGCTGTGGTGACGGCATCCTGAGATCCAGGCAGAACAAAGAGAAACGTGCCGTTGGCCACTCCGGCGATGCAGCGGCTCTGCAGGCTGCTCGTGCCGATGGTCTGGAAGGAGAGCATCCGGAACAGTTCACCGAATCCATCGATGGTCTTATCCAGCAAGGGGGCGATGGCTTCAGGGCTGCCGTCGCGTCCGGTCAGGCCTGTGCCGCCTGTGGTGATCACCACGTCAACGGCGGAATCCACGATCCATTGGCTCACCGCTGCTCGGATCCGATAGCGGTCGTCCGGACAGATTTCGCGGCTGTGCAACTGATGACCAGCTCCAAGCACGCGTTCCTGAAGCAGATCTCCGCTTGGATCGTTCTCCAGGGTCCGACTGTCTGAAATCGTCAGCAGGGCAATGGACAGCACGCAGCGTTGATTGGGGATGTGATCAGCAACGCTAGAACCGTGATGGTTTCGCATGGCATGCATGAAAGGGAGGCAGTCCGGTCCGGTTGATTCGGTGCAAGTGCTGCTGTTTGCCTCATTGCGGGACCAGGCGGGCTGGTCTGATCGTTGTTTTCCACTGAATGATCCAGTCGTGCAGACAGCCAGAGAGATCTGGAATCAGCTTGAACTTGGTGACTTACCTCGAGTGGTGCTTGTTGCCATCAATCAGGAGATCGTCAGCGCCGATCATCCTGTGCATGCAGGTGATGAACTGGCTTTCCTGCCGCCATTCACCGGAGGTTGACCGTGGTGTCGAAGTCGGTCGACTTGGAGCTTGTCATTCTTGACCAACCCACTTCGGGTGTCTTGGAGCTTGACGCCTGGTTGCGTTCCCAGATGGGTGCCGCCACAGCGATGTTCATGGGGCGCGTGCGTGATGTCGCCATGGATGGACGAGCGCTGGAGGTCCTTGAGCTCAGCCACTATCCGGGTTTGTGTGAACGTTTGATTGACACTTCCGCCCGCCAGTTGCTGCAGCAACACGGTGCTCGTTCTGCGCTTGTGCTGCACCGCGTTGGCCGGTTGCTGCCAGGTGAGTTGATCGTTCTGGTGGCGATCAGTGCTGATCGCCGTGGGCCCGCACAACGCTGCTGTGCCGCGTTGCTTGAGGCTCTCAAGCATGACGCTCCCTTCTGGAAGCGGGAATGGTGTCATGGAGAGGGGACCTGGCTGTCGGAGAACACACCGCTTTGAGCCTGAACGGTGGCTCAGAGGATTCGCCGTCGTAACAGTTGTGCCCAGACCTGATCACCAGATTCCATTTCGCCTGACTCTGCAGGGATCTCCAACAGCAGATCTGCATTCCGCAGTGAGCCGATTCGTGAGGAGGCCTGGGATCCATCAATACGGGCAAGCAGTTGTCCGTCGTCAGCGCAGATCAGCGAAGCCCTGGCCAGTTCCGGCCGTCCTGGCCTGCGCCGGTAAGGCGTTTCAAGGCTCACAAGCAGTCGCGGTAACAACTCCGGTTCCTGCTGGCCCTCCAGCAGCTGGAGGGCTGGCCAGAGCAGTTGCAATGCCGTGATGGCTGCTGCAACGGGATTGCCTGGAAGGCCAAAGAACGGAAGCTGATCTCCCACGTAGCCAAAGGCGAAGGGCCGCCCTGGTTTGAGGAACAGTTTCCAAAAGTCGACCTGACCCAGCTCCTTCATCAACGGTCGGATCCAGTCGCTGTCACCTGCGGAAACACCTCCTGTACTCACCAACACATCGCAGCAAGCGCTGAATTCAAGGATTGTCTCTCGCAGTGCCTGCGGTTGATCGGCCACCACTCGGCAATCCCATGCTCGATAGCCAAGTTGCATCAGCAAACCTTTGAGCAAGGTGCTGTTGCTTTCCCAGATGGCTCCCTCAGGTCGCTGTTCACCCGGAGTAACCAGCTCGTCGCCACTGATCAGCAGTCCAATTCGTGGTTGCCTATGAACACGCAGTTGCTCCACGCCACAGCTGGCAGCTTGGGCAAGATCTGCGAGTCCGAGGCGCTGGCCAGGATTCAGCAAGGTGAATCCTTGGCTGCATTCCTCGTTAGCCGGCCGGATCCATGGGTTGGCGGAGGCTTTGTGTTTCAAACAAAGAGTGTCGTTCAGCCTCTGCACCAGTTCCTGGGGGAGAACCCAGTCAGCCCCCTCAGGTAAAGGTGCACCGGTGAGAATTCGGATGGCTTCACCGTGGGCAAGCGCCGCGGGGTAAGGAGCGGCTGGTGCGGAGCGGCCCACCAACCGCCAGGTGTCATCAACGGCTGGTTGCTGACTCTGGCCCAGGGCATAGCCATCCATGATCGCGGCCCTGAAGCCGGGAACATCGGCTCTTGCCAGCACCGGGGCTGCGTTCACGCGTTCCAGAGCTTCTGTCAGTGGAACTGCTTCAGTCGACCCTTCAGCACGTTGAGCTTTGCCCGCCTGGATGGCTGCCAGGACACGTTGTTGAGCCTCTGAAAGATGCAGCCCCTCGCGGCCATAGGGGTCAGCAGCTCCAGCTGCCATGGCGACCTCCGTCTTTATGCAGCAGCTGAATTCGATTGATCGTCATGCCTGGTTCAACCGACTTCAACATGTCGTAGAGGGTGACCAGCGCGAGCGAGACCCCTGTGATTGCTTCCATCTCCACGCCGGTTTGACCGGTCGTGCGACAGCTGACCTGCACAGTCAGACCAGGCAACGAGGAGTCCGGTTCAATGGTTACGTCGATGCCGCTCAGGGGCAAAGGGTGGCACAGCGGAATGAGCTCTGATGTGCGCTTGGCCGCTTGAATGGCAGCAACGCGTGCTACCGCCATCAGATCGCCTTTGGATGTCTGGCCGCTAAGGACCAGATCCAATGTGGATGTGTTCATCACCAGCGAACCCGTCGCGGTCGCTTCGCGTTTGGTGATGGCGCGATCACCGACTTCAACCATGTGCACCTCACCCTGATTGGTGAGGTGCGAAAGCTGTTCAGACATCGATGAATGAGGTGCTGACTGAGGTCGTCAGTGTTGATCAGCGCTCACCCAGCACCGACCACATTGCAGCCTGGGAGGTGATCACGGGCTCCACCTGGGTTGATGACGCTGACGTCATCACGGGGGCGACTGCAGCTCGCTGACTGCGGACCATCTGCACGGCCAGGGAGGCCACGATGAAGGCGCCGATGAAACCTGCTGCAACGGTGATTGGGCTTCGGCTTGAGCTGCTGGTTGAGTAGGAAGGGCCCATTCGGGAATGAACGATCTCCTTTCACTATGGATAAAAACTGTAAGAACCGCTACTGAGCTCACTGAAACTTTGCAGTGATGTCTTTTCTTGCGGGGAGTTGATCACTAGGAGGCCGGAAGCGAGTCCTTCGGAGGCCAACCAGCCATGGGCCGAGCCGAAAATCATTCCCAGACAAAGGGCGAAACGCATTGCAATGAACAACGTTGGGCTGAGCATCTCTGCTTTGCGCCATGTCGTTGGTCGTTGTTGCCACTGTTTCCAGCTAGAGATAGGCAAAGCGTTGTTATTACTACCAATGCATCCGCAGCTGGATCAGTCGCGGCACTGTTTTGCATTCGAACAGGACTTCATCGGCTCCTGGCGATGTATTCCTTTATGTGTTCGCCGCAAACTTGATTTGGCGGGAATCAAGCTCAAGCTCAGTCACTGGTTGGCGATGAGTCACGAGCAACGTCAGGACCTGGTCGACTGGAATGATTCCCCCGAGCACCTGGCTCAGATGCGCGATCACTTGCGCGCCTGCACCGCTGCGATGCCTGATGGCATGGTCAAAGATCTGCCCCCTGCCGAGATGGAACCCTGGCAATTGCCGGCTCGGCTTCCGGATCAGCTTCTTGAGGCTGCTCGGCTTCGTGGGATCGACCTGACCTCTCAGGCCTGGATGAGGTTGCGTGAGCTGGATCGCTTCGCACTCTGCAAGCTGGCGCGCCCGGGCCACGATCATCACAACCTTGATGCTGCGTTCAGCGAAGTGCTGGGATGAGCATCCTGCGCAGCCTCTCCAGTCGTCCGCTCTGTTGTTCGACCGGTTGCATCACCAAGACGGCAGGGGCGACAACCACTGCCGTTGCCTTGAGTTCAGGTTGTTTGGAGATCGGGCAGGCCTGATCGTGCATTAGCGTGTTGGCCTCGCAGGCTTCAGGTTGCGTGAAACCCCAGTGCATTGGGAGAAAAACTGAGCCCCTGCGGATCCGGTCAGTCACGCTGACACGTGCTGTGAGTGTGCCTCGCCTGGATGTGATCGCCGCCAGTCCTTCATCCTCGATGGCGAATCGTTCGGCATCACTGGGATGAATTTCCAGGCGAGGTTCCGGATGCATGCTGTTCAGTCGTTTCACTTTTCCAGTGCGCGTCATCGTGTGCCACTGGCCGAGATAGCGACCAACTGTGAGCACCAACGGGTAGATCTCACAGGGTGGCTCCGCCAGTCCGAGAGGCGCATCCGCCTGAAAGCGGGCGCGACCGCTGGCTGTAGGGAATCGCTTGCCCACGTACAGACGCTTGGCTGCTTGCGTCGGCTCATGGCCGAAGGGGAAAGGCCATTGCTGGGGACCATGCTCGTTCAGCAGTTGGTGGCTCAGTCCTGAGACATCACAGACACGGCTTTCAGTGAGAGCTGCGAATTCGCTGTACACCTCTTCTGATGTGGCATAGGTGAACTGATCGACGTACCCAAGACGGCGTCCGAGTTCGGCAAAGACCTCCCAGTCGGGTCGGCTGTCGCCATGCTGCGGCCTGAACGCCGGGCAGAGCGTGACGCGACGCTCTGAATTGGTCATGACGCCTGACTTTTCGCTCCACTGCGATGCAGGCAGTAGGAGATGCGCGTAGTGCGACGTTTCCGTGTCGGCGTAGGCCTCGCTTACCACCACCAGAGGGCAGCGCTCCATGGCTGCTTTCACCCGCTCCAGATCAGGCATGCTCACAAGGGGGTTTGTGGCAGCGACCCACCAGAGATCCAGTTCGCCACGCTCCATGGCTTCCACCTGCTGCCAGGCACTCAGTCCCGGTTCTGCAGCGATGGATCCGCCGGCAAATCCCCAGGCCTGCTCCACGTCGGCGCGATGATCCGGGTTGGTCACAAGCCTGTAACCCGGCAGCAGGTGGGCCAGGCCTCCAGCTTCGCGGCCGCCCATGGCATTGGGCTGGCCAGTCAGTGAAAAGGGCCCAGCACCGGGTTTACCGATTTCACCGGTGAGTAAATGCAGGTTGATCAGTCCACTCACCACGGCGGTGCCTTCCCTGCGTTGGTTCACGCCCATGGACCAGAGGCTGAGGATGCCTTTTCTGCGGCTCCAGAGCCTGCCAACGTCGCGAAGTTGTTGTTCCGTGATTCCGCAGAGTTTGGCAGTTTCTTCAGCTGTCCAGGCGTTGATGGTCTTGGCGTAGTCCGAGAATCCTTCAGTGGCGGCATCGATGAAATCGCTGTCGAAGCCGTTGTCTTCAATGACGAGACGAGCCAGCCCGTGGAGCAGGGCGAGATCGCTGCCCGGGGTAATGGCTAGATGATGATCGGCAATCTTGGCCGTGTCTGTGCAACGAGGGTCAACCACCACGATGGTGAGGCCCTTGGGATCACGTTTTTTGCGTTTGAGCAGGCGCTGGAACAGCACGGGGTGGCATTCGGCCGTGTTCGTGCCGATCAGGAATGCCACGGAACAGTGATCGAGATCCTCGTAACAGCAAGGAGGACCGTCCGAGCCAAGACTGCGGGTATACCCGGCCACGGCTGAACTCATGCAGAGGCGTGAATTGGCATCGAAATTGTTGGTGCCCAGAGCTCCTTTCAAGAACTTCTGGGCCATGTAGTAATCCTCGGTGTGGAACTGGCCGGAGCCGTACATAGCGATGGCATCGGCACCTTTGCCGCTGAGGGTGCTGCGAATGCGCCTTGTCAGCAGATCAAAGGCACTGTCCCAGCTGATCGGCTGGAAATCATCATTGAATGTCGGCCGGTAGAGAGGCTGAGTGAGCCTTCCCCGGGCCAGGGTCTCACCCACCGTGGCCCCCTTGATGCAGACCTGTCCTAGGTTCGATGGATGTTGTTTGTTGCCTCGCGCAGTCCACATCGGGTTGCCTTCGGCGTCCCGTTTCACGGATTTTCCCGCTTCTCCCGGTGGCATCAGTTCCAGACCGCAACCCACGCCGCAGTACGGACACTGACTCTTAACGCTCGTGCAGGGACTGGTCATCAAAGAAGTCCGATGGAATGAGAGATCCCCGGTGCAGACAGCACCAGGGATCCGTGATCTCAGTCGAGAGTGCTGATTGATCAGCGAGCCATCGCAGGCGCGGATGGCGATGGACTTTCGCCTTCGTGCAACTCAGCGAAGGATCCTTTGGGTTCCTTGAGGAAGAAGAAGCAGAAGAAAGCCACGATCAGTCCTGCGATGCCCAGAATCTGGAAGAAGGCACTGTTGGAGGCTGCAATCACCTCAGGGGAAGGATCTTTGCCTCCACCCATCCAGAGCGGCAGCAGGCTGAAAATGGTGAGGTAAGTCACGGCGCCGACATTGCCGTAAGCACCAACCAGGCCTGCCACCTGACCCGTTACGCGACGCTTCACCAGCGGTACGAGGGCGAATGTTGCGCCTTCCCCGGATTGAACGAAGAAGGAAGCAAGCATGGTGATCACCACAGCAATGAAGATGCCTGTGGAACCGCTGAATGTGCCTGGTTTGATCAGGCTCATCACCAGATAGCCGATGCCCAGTCCGGCTGTGAGAAAGCCCATGGTGTTTTTTCGGCTGCCGAGCTTGTCGGAAATCAATCCGCCGGCCGGTCTCGCCACTAAATTCACGAAAGCGAAACAGGAGGCCAGGATTCCAGCTGTCGCTTTCGGCAGGTCGAAAGTGGTTTCAAAGAATGTTGGCAGCATCGAAACAACAGCCAGCTCAGAACCGAAGTTCACGATGTAGGTGAGTTCGAGAATGGCCACCTGACGGAACTCATAACGATCTTCCTTGGGATATACCTTGGTTCCCATGATCAGATCACGGTTGGTTCGGATGATTCCCCAGGTTTGAAAGATGAACCAGATGAGAACAGCCAGCAGGGCCAGTGGATAAGTTCCGGCGTTCAGGAATCCAACTTTCTGAAGTCTCCAGCACAGAACACAGAGGATTGCGGCGAAGGGAACATTCATGCCGAGTAGTCCCCAGAAATCCCTCATCGACGTGACTTCAAGACCTGCAGTCTTCTCGGGACGTTGATACTCTTTTCCTGGCGGGGTATCGCTGACGTTGAAGAAGTAAATCACTCCGTAAACGGCGGAGATGATTCCCGTTAAAGCAATCGCTCCTCTCCAGTTCAGGGTTGCACCAGTTGGCAGTTCGAATCCTCCGGAGAAGGAAAGAAAGCCAGCAAGCGCAACCAGGCTCAGTGCTGAGAAGGCTGAGCCGAAGTTGCCCCAACCGCCATAGATGCCCTCTGCCAGGCCGATCTCTTTGGGAGGGAACCATTCGGCAACCATGCGGATGCCGATCACGAAGCCGGCGCCCACGATGGAAAGCAGCAGACGGGCCACCACCAGTTGATTGAAATCCTGTGCTGATGCAAACATCAGGCAGGGAATCACCGAGAACACCAGCAGGGTGGAATAGGTGAGTCGAGGCCCGAATTTATCCAGCAACATGCCAATCAGCACACGAGCCGGAATGGTGAGCGCAACATTGCAGATTGCAACCGTACGGATCTGGCCGACGCTTAGGCCAAGATCAGCTTTCACTGTTGTGGCCAGTGGCGCCAGATTGAACCAAACGACAAAAGTTAAAAAGAATGCAAACCAGGTGAGATGGAGTGTTCGATATCTCCCCTGGAATGACCAGAGTTCGCCAAGCATGGGGTTTGTTGGTGTGGAGATTCAAACCCCGGTGTCGAAACGAAGGCACTCAGGATTTCAAAGTGCGGCGCTCATGCAGACCGCCTGATAATTGCACCATTTGGTGGCTACATGAATCGTTGCATTGGCTACAAAATTGCAGTGTTGGGCCCTCAGCATTTCTTTCGTGCATCAGCGATCTGAGTCTTTTTGGTAGTCGTTGTAACTGCAAAGTCGTTGGCTTGAGGTGTTACCAAGGCCCAAGATCTTCGGTCCTATGTCTCGTCGTCTTCTGGGCGTTGTTCTTGCCGGTGGTGCCAGTCGTCGCATGGGTGCCGACAAAGCTTTGCTGACCCATCCGGATGGATCGAGCTGGCTTGAGGCTCAGGTCCAGTTGCTGCGCTCAGCGGGTCTTGATGTGTGTGTGATGACGGGTCATGACACGCATCACGCGTTGCTCAGCACGCGCAAGGGAGTGACTGTTCAAGCGGAGCCCTGGCAGCCTGCAGGCCCCCTCTGGGCTTTGAGCTGTGTTCTGCATGATCGTGATGATGAAGCGCTGCTCACACTGCCTGTGGATATGCCGGGCCTACGTCTGGATGCATTGCAGCAATTGATCCTTCGCTGGAGACAGCAGCCAGCCAGGGCGCTTGTTGCCGATGACGGCTCCAGGCTCCAGCACCTCTTTGGGATCTATCCGTGCGGTGCTTCGTATCGCAAGGCGCTTGATGACGAGCTGACGGAGGGGAAGGGCCGTTGGCGCGAGTGGCTTGGGTGCATTCCTCATGACACGCTGAAACTACCTCCTGATCAGTTGGTCAATGTCAATAGGCCCCTTGATCTGAAAGCGTTGACTGGATGATTGCCGCATTTCCCCTGATTGACCAGCGGGCTCGAGCGCTCGGGGTGCTGCGGTTGTCGCTCACGGCCCGCTGCAATCTGGCCTGTCCCTATTGCTGCCCTGATGCTGAGGATCCTCCTGGGCTGCTCAGTCTTGAGCAGCAATTGCGCCTCATCCGGGTTGCTTCCAGGCTGGGAGCACACACCCTTCGGCTCACTGGAGGCGAACCGTTGCTGAGTGATCGGTTGCTGCCGCTACTTGAGCAGGTGGCTTGCGGGCGTGCCACTCCTGGAGACCCCTTGCAGGGTTTGCGTCAGGTGGCACTCACCAGCAACGGTGTGTTGCTGACGCAGGAACGGGCTCTTGCTCTGCGCGCTGCTGGTCTTGATCGGATCACTATCAGTCTCGATGCGGTCGAGGCTGTGGTGGTGGCGCGTATGGCGGGTCTGCGCGGTGGGGAACCAGCCGGAGCCCGCCTGATTCAGCAGGTGCTGGCTGGTCTTGAGGCAGCTCGTTCTGCAGGATTTGACCCTGCTTCTGGGGCCCTAAAGCTCAATGCGGTGATCCAGCGGGGCGTCAACGACGATCAGTTGATTCCTCTGGCGATGTTGGCGCGTCAGCAAGGGCTGGAGCTGCGCTTGATCGAATATATGGATGTGGGTAATCGCAACGGCTGGGCCATGGAGCAGGTTCTGCCTGCCGCCGTGATGATTGATCGCATCAGCCGCCATTGGCCGTTGTTGTCACTCGGGCGCTCCCCAGGTGGCACCGCCCTGCGCTGGCGTTATCGCGATGGCGCCGCAGACATCGGTGTGATCGCCTCAATCAGTGAGCCCTTTTGTGGAGACTGCAACCGCTTGCGCATCACCGCTGATGGGCAAGCCTTCACTTGTCTGTTTGCATCCTGTGGAACAGATCTGAAACCGGCTCTGACCAGTGACGACGACCTGGAGCGAGCAATTTGCTCTCTCTGGCAGCAGAGACTCGACCAGTACAGCGAAGAGGGCCGGGCGGCTTCCGGGAGCGCAGCTCATGCAGAGATGGCTTATCTGGGGGGCTGAACCGTTATCGACGCCACCGTTTCAGCAGAGAAAGCTCGGTGAAAACTACAGAGTTCGGGCCATGATCCGGCTCATAGGTGATGTTTTCAGTAACCCTGCCGAAGCCACGAAAGTCATCGAGATTGGTTTACTACTAACTTTCTTTCACAGTTGAGCTGGAGGGTAATTTCACCATGCTGTGATTATTAATTAGCGATGTTATCCGTCGATTGTTTAATTCTCTGTCGTGGTTGTCGAGGCTTCGACCAGTGCCATGACATGTTTGCAATGCTCTTCATAAAGAGCAGCGCAGTCTCTTGCATCGATGTATCGCCATGCTGCATGGGCTCCGCATGTGCCCCGATACTCCGTCTCGCAACAAAAGCTTTCTACAATCTCTGGTGGAGCAATGGCACGACTATGGGAGTTGATGTGCTGTGCAAAAAAGATGTCTTCAGCTTCATCCGAGGGGGATTTGTTGGAGTGTTTGATGCATATCTCAGCCATAAGCTTTGGATTCCTGATGCTTAATCCACCATTGCCGTTGATCAGTCCGTCAGGTACGGAATTGCAATAGATACGAGATTCTATAGCCGCTTCAATTCGATTTAATGTCTTTGAATATCTTGGGAATGAATGCGAGTCATAGCGATTTTTAGCCCAAGGGGATCCAACATAGTCATATTTAAAATATTCGAAATCGACAGGTTTGATGAGCAAAGTGTCGGTTTGAAAGATAAGAATTTTATCGTGATCGAGGCTTTGCCAGAAATCGGCGTTTTTCAAAAGTTGATTGTATCCGTTCCAGCCAAATTCAGAATCAGTTTGCTCAAGGCAATTGATTTTCACGAATGGTTCGAGATCCTTGAATAAGGTCTTCATGGCATCCAGTGCCTTGGAAGTCGTGTAAACAGAGACTTGCCACCGTCGTATCCCCATTAATAAAGTATTGAGAACGCAGGCTCTTAATTGGGGTGTCGGTCGATCATCAATGATGATTGCTCCAATGTTCTCTTTGGACCAAATTTCTGGGAGCATATTTATATCCTCGGTCGGTTTGTTTTGTATTGATTGAACCCAAGGCTCGAGAAACTGCATTTTGATGATTTGGCAGTGAGCTTGGAAAGCGTTCACGCGGTATAGTTCTAAGCTTCTCAAGCGTTGGGGCATGGTGAATCTTGGAGTTGACGTGGACTTTTAATCAAGTTTAGCTTGGATCAAAAAGATATTCTCCTTGCGCGCTGATTGTTTGACTTGATCAGATCTCAGGGTGTAGTGGGGTTCGATTTAAAAATGTTGCAAGGTTGCTCAGTGTGGCCGATCTGGTGCTGATCAAGCATAATTACATTAAAGTAAAGCTTCCAAAGGGTTCTTTGTCGTTGAATCATGTAGCCATTTTTCATCCTCCAGGGCGCTTGGTGGATGTCAATAATCCTTTTGGTAAGGATATCGCCAACGCAGCCTTGTATCGAGCTTTGGTGCGTTGGGGAGATTTCGAAAAAGTTCATATCCTTAACCAGATTAATGTTTCTTCGGATGATCTTCGTGAGGATTTGTATGCTCGTGATCTCGAGAGTACTGATATTCTCTCGGCACCATTAAGTGAGATCGAAGCGCTTAAATCATCGGGAATTTTGCTTCGCGGTCAACCCTATCTCAGTGAGCTTGCCTGGTTGAGACGATCTCAATGTTCAGATTCAGATTTTAGTCTTGCGGGCTTAATTCATACGGTTGCACCAGCTCAGATACGCGAGCGCATTGGTCAGTCGTTGTTTGCGCCTGTTCAGTCATGGGATGCTTTGATCTGCACATCACCTGCAGTGCAGGACAATGTTGGGCGTCTTTTTGATGCCTATGAGGAATATGTTCTTGAGCGGTTTGGAGGTCGTTGCATTCAACGTCCTCAGTTGCCATTGATTCCTCTGGCCGTTGATCTTCCCGAACGTTCTTCAGGTGTGTCGCTCGAGTTTGCTTCTCTGTTCAGATCAAAATTGCAGGTTGAATCCGATGATATTGTTGTGTTGTGGGTTGGAAGGCTTTCTTTTTTCGAAAAGGCATTTCCTCAGAGTATGTTTCTTGCCCTTGAACAAGCAGCATCGCAGACATCTAAGACTGTGCATTTCTTGATGGTTGGATGGTTTCCTCGAGGTGATAGTGACTACAATCTTTATTTAGAGGCTGCTCAAAAATTAGCACCCAATGTAAAAGTATCATTTCTTGATGGTAATCAGCCAAAAGTCGTTTCTGCTGCCTGGAATCTTGCTGATATCTTTTTGTCTCTCGTTGACAATATTCAGGAGACTTTCGGTTTAACTCCCCTTGAGGCGATGGCTTCAGGATTGCCAGTAGTTGCCAGCGACTGGGATGGCTATCGGATGACAATTCGTGATGGAGTTGATGGTTTTCTCATTCCTACGTTGTTTCCAGATTTGCAGGATCTGGGTGTGTTACTGGCAAACAGTCATGCGCTTGAGCTCATGGCATATCAAGATTATGTTGGTTCTTTAGCGCAGCACACTTCTGTCGATGTGAAGCTTGCTTCTCGTGCGCTTCTTTCTCTGATTGAATCACCATCATTGCGTAAAAAGATGGGAGAAGCCGGTCGTGCCAGGGTCGAAACAACTTTTTCCTGGCCTGTGGTTGTTGGTCAATATAGAGAATTGTTCTCAGAGCTTGACGCATGTCGTCAACATTATCAGCTCGAACATGCTCATTCAGAGTCCAGGCCTGCCAGAGTTCATCCTTCCCGTGGAAATCCATTTGTTGACTTCCTGGCGTTCGCTTCTGCCAGTCTGGGTGATGATGATTTTGTTCAATGTAGTGTTGAACCTGATCAGTGGTTATTCGTTTGGGATCAGCTTCAGGATGTGAAGCTCAACAACGTTTACCCTAGTTTTCGTTTAAATCAGCAAGAGCTGATGCTCCTGAGATCACATTTGCATCGTAAGCCCTGTTGTTCTGTTCGTGAATTGAAGGATCTGTTTCTGCCATCGCGCAGTGAACACGTTTTGCTGACGCTTAGTTGGCTTTGTAAGTATGGACTTCTATCAATTCCCTCATGACGCCGTTATGAATTGAATGATTCAACAATTTCCATAGGCTGGTTAATGACCCTGGCATCAGCCGCTAGATGATTCTGGTTGGTTTGACAATATCTGTTCCTTGATGCATTGAGTAAGTCTGTATTTTTTGATGACCGCCTTTCTGTCTTCCTTCTTTCGGTTGTTCAGATCATTCTTTCTTTTTGCCATTAGTACTGTAGTTGTTGATCAATTCTAAGATCGAAAGATTTTGACAGGTCAGCCGCTTTACCTTCCTCAATCACTTCTTTGATCGGTGTTGAAGTTGTGCTGTACTGCGGAGCCTTACATCGCATGTTTTCCAGAAGGCTGCAGCACCTCTTTGGGATCTATCCGTAAGTTGACTCAATGGTTCGTCAACGACGATCAGTTGATTTTTTGTGACGTCGGTGCTGCAGGCATCGGTGTGATCGCCTCAATCAGTGAGCCGTTCTGCGGAGACGGCAACCGGCTGCGCATCACTGCTGATGGGCAAGCCTTCATTTGTCTGTTTACATCCCGTGGAACAGATCTGAAACCGGCTTTGACCAGTGACGCCGAGCTGGAGCCAACAATCAGCTCTCTCTGGCAACAGAGACTTGACCAATACAGCGAAGAGGGCCGGGCGGCTTCCGGGAGTGCAGATCATGCAGAGATGGCGGATCTGGGTGGTTGAACCGTTATCGATGCCACCGTTTCAGCAGAGATAGCTCGCTAGAAGAGTGCAGAGTTCGGGCCAGGATCCGGCCCATTGGTGATGTTCGAACTGTTGTCCTTCGAGCGGTTTCGCGATACGCCATCCGTGCGTTTTTTTGACGTGACGGTCGAGACGTCCAATGCACGCGATCTGGTCATTCACTCAGGGCCTGCCGTGAGTCCCCCGGATGACCCGGAGACGGGAGCCTGGCAGTTTTATATGCATCCCAATCAGGAAGACAATCTTTTGGCTGCCAGTGGCGGACGAACCTTTTATCTGGTCAATCCTGCCTGGGATCAGCCTTTTCATATCGTCCGGCTTGATAGCGGTGGTGACATCCTGCGCATCCCGCCGAGGACGTTTCACCGATCCATCTCCGATCAGGAGGGCTCTGTGGTGTTGAACCAGGCTGTTCGAAAGCCAGGAGTGTCTCTGGTGCAGGAATTCCGCGTGTACAACAGTGCACGGATTCCTTCGCTGATGGACGCAACGACGACTTCGGCTCCGAAACCGCAGCTGCATGGGGTCATACCCTTGCCTCAAGCTGCCTGAACCAAGGACTGCGAAGTCTTTTCGCTGGTCTCTTCCTCGACGTTGATCGTCCAGCTGAGTTCGCTGTCGGTGTTAGGTGGACCACTGAATGTTCCACTCACTGCTGCCGTGAGCTCGGGTTTCGCCGATGTGGCCAAGACCACATAGCGCTCGTTGACCTCGTGACCGGCGCTTGGGTCGAATCCTCGCCACCCTGCTCCAGGAAGGTAGACCTCAGCCCAGGCATGCAGGTCGTACTTCTCCGGTGCCGGTTGCTGAATCTGATAACCGCTTACGAAGCGAGCCGGCAGTCCCGCAACGCGACAGCAGGCCACCATCAACATCGCCAGATCACGGCAAGAACCGATTCGTTCCCGAAGTGTGCGGCCTGCCGTCCATGCCGGACCAACGTGCCGTTGTGTGTACATCACCCGCTCCTGAATCAGCTCCAGCAAATGGTTGAGAAAGGCCAGCATTTGCTGGTTGCTACCCATCAGTGCCTCCTGGGTCAGGTCAATGGCAGAGGGTTCGTGCTGGCCATTGGGCAGCCAGCCCTCCAGCGCTCCCAGCAGGTCAACATTCAGCTGGCCACGGGGATAGGGCAGCGGTGGCTCGAGGTCGTTAAAGCAGAGTTCCAGAGATGGAGCAGGGCGTGTCTGCACTCGGCTTCGGGCTTCGAAACACAACTGATTGGTGCTGCCGACAAAGTTGAGTCGCTGGACCTCATCGCCACTGGCAGTGAGCACCTCACGTTGCAGATGGGGCTCAGGCAAAACGATGAGTTCATGGTGCAGCAATGTCTGGAAACCCTGCCCCCGGGGCTTGAGGCAAAGCCTGTGATCGCCGAGATTGACTGGCGCCTCGTAGCGATAGCTCAAGCGGTGAATGATGAAAGCGCGCATGCCGATTCAGTTGATGTGCGAGGAAAGTCAGTGCTCATGAAATAGCGCTTTTCGATGAGGCCATGGAGCCGATTGAGGTCCTGCTGCAGTTGATCGATCGCTTCGTGCAGACCGTTTTCGATGAGGTTGTCGATTCGGACGTAGCTCCAGCGGGCAAGCAGTTGACCACGCAAACAATCCAGGTCATCCGGTTGTTTCAAGACCGGTTGGGTTTGGATCTGTTGCAACGTGTCGCTGATCCCTTGCAGGCAGAACCGGACCGATCGCGGAAAGATCGGATCGAGCAGTAGGAACTGGGCGACGGATGTTGGTGTGATTCCCTTCTGCATACTTTGTCTGTACATCTGATAAGCCCCGGCGGTGCGTAGCAGGGTGATCCATTGCAGCTCGTCGAGCACTCCTCCGATCTCTTCGGGAATCGGCAACAGCAGGAAGTACTTCACATCGAGGATCCGAGAGGTTTTATCCGCTCGTTCCATGAGTCGTCCCAGCTGGCTGAATAACCAGCTCAGATCGCGACTGAGCGTGGCATCAGTGATGCCATAAACGATCTGGCAGCCTCGTCGGATGATCCTTAATTGTTCCTGAGGTGGTTCCTCCCAGATCGTTTCGCCTTTCTGCAGGCTCCAGTGAAGATCATTAATCTGCTCCCACATCTCCGTGGTGATGACGTCGCGGATCTGCCGTGCGTTCTCGCGAGCCATCGCGATGCAGCTCACAATGCTGTTGCGGTTGTCCTGATCCAGGAGCAGGAAGTGGATGACATCTTTGGATGATCCAGATGGATAAGCTTGTCGAAACTGCGGCGGTCGCCGCTGGCATCCACCAAAGGCAGCCACGGTTCGGCACTGCCCGGAGGGCAGTCGAGAGCCATCGCTTCGCTGACCTCGAGAAAGCACGAGATGTTTTCTGCTCGTTCCAGATAGCGATTGATCCAGTAGAGGGAGTCGGCGACCCGGCTCAGCACAGGACGGCCTCCCTTTTCTGCTCCGTTGTGACCCGCTGTTCATCAAGAATCCAGGTGTCTCTGCAGCCGCCACCCTGGGAGGAATTCACCACTAGAGAACCTCGCTTTAGGGCAACACGGGTGAGTCCACCTGGGCTGACCCAATTGCTTTTTCCACGCAGCACGTAAGGGCGAAGATCCACATGACATGGGTAAAGCTCCCCCTCGCTGAGCGATGGCACGGTGGAGAGCTGAAGCGTTGGCTGGGCGATGAAGTTGCGTGGATTCTCCCTGATCTTCGAATCGAAGTCGGCCAATTCTGAGCGGCTTGCCTGCGGTCCGATCAGCATCCCGTAGCCCCCTGCTTCGGCAACGGATTTCACCACTAGATGTTCAAGGTTGTCGAGGACGAACTGGCGATCCTCTGACCGTGCGCACAGAAAGGTGTGAACGTTCTCAATGACTGGCTCCTCACCGAGGTAGTAGCGAATCATTGCCGGCACATGGGCATAGATGAGCTTGTCATCGGCAACTCCTGTTCCCGGTGCATTGGCGATGGAGACCCTGCCCTGACGCAGCACATCCATGAGGCCGGAGACTCCCAGCATGGAGTCTTTGCGAAAAACGGTTGGATCGAGGAAGTCGTCGTCGATGCGGCGGTAGATCACATCCACTCGCGTGCGACCGTTCGTGCTGTGCATCCAAACACTATTGTCCTCGCAGATCAGATCCCGTCCTTCGACTAATGGGATGCCCATTTGCTGGGCCAGGTAGCTGTGCTCGAAGTAAGCACTGTTCAAAACCCCTGGAGTCAGGATCACAACCTGTGGTGAATCGCTCCAGGGAGCCAGGTCCTGGAGGGTTCGAAACAGGTGGGATGGGTAATCGTCAATGGGTTTGACGGTGCGCCCCTCGAACAGGCTGGGGAAAAGGCGTTTCATGACCCGTCTGTTTTCGAGGAAGTAGGCAACGCCTGACGGACAGCGCAGGTTGTCTTCCAGTACACGCCAGTGGCCGTCGCCATCGCGAATCAGGTCCAGGCCTGAGATGTGGCACCAACGATTGAACGGCAGTTCAATGCCCTGCATCTGGGGGAGCCAGCCTGATGAACTCTCCACGTCCTCGCGGTCGATGACGCCGTCACGAATGATCAGCTGAGAGCCATAGACGTCGGCGAGGAAGCAGTCGATGGCCTCCAATCGTTGCAGCAGTCCCTGCTCCAGGGCCTTCCATTCGCTAAGGGCAATCAGTCGAGGCAGGGGATCGAATGGAAGAATCCGTTCGCTACCCTCCTGGCCAGAGTCATTGAGGCGAAAGGTGGCTCCAAGCCGGCGCAGCAAGTTGCTTGCAGAAGCATGGTTGCGTTTCAGTTCCGGCAGGCCAATCTGTCCCAGTGAACTGAGCAGGGGGGCCAGATTCTTACGGGGACAGGCTGTACCACTGCAGAAATATTCGTCGTAGCCGACCGATGGTCTGTAGTCGGTGAACATCCCTTCAAGGTGGGTTTACTTCATCCAAGAGCTCGCTCCAGCCACGTCTTGTGACTGTTGCTACGAATCCTTGTTGAGGGTGATCTGATCTCCAAAGATCACAAAATTTGTGTAGTGCTCGGTACGCAATTCACTGATGTGAGCTCGATCAGCAGATCACCACGCGTTGCTGAAATGTTCTCAGCTGTTGCAGTGAAAAGAGAGCTGATGACCAGGCAGTCGAAACCGGATAGTTTTTCTGTTTGCAGCCGGAGGACTCCCTGGCGCTTGAAAGGGATCGCTTGCAGCTTTGCCCGATGTTCGATTGAACCATATCAACTCTGATCCAAGTAGAAACTGAGTTTTAGCCACTCAGATCTTTCGATTTGGCCGCACTCAAAAGAGTGGATTGCTCAGTGGCTGTAAGCCACGCCCCGGTATTTCAGCTCGACCACAATCGGGCGAGCCTCTGCCTGACGTGCCCGATAAGTCTGCCGGCGATAGGTGAGTTGAACAGTTGGCTTTTTTACAAAATCCTTGTGCTGATTGTAGGTGTGACCGCGATAGAGAAGTGCGCTCATGATCGGTTCTCCGAAGCAAGCTCAGGTCCCCGTTCCATGGCCTGAGTCGTACTGCGCTTCATTCAAGGATGAAGTGAACGATGTGTAGCTGTGACTACCAAATGATTGTGATTGATTGGCTTGTTGCTCTGGTGTTCGTGTTGATACCAGTTTCGAAAGGTTTTGGATTCAGTGGCTGCTGATGTTTTGTAGCTCGTTGAACATATTGCTGAACAACTGGCTTCCACTCTGTTGCAGATATCCGCCGAGTCGCTCCCAGTCACTGCGGAGTCGATTGGCTCCGTTCCTCCCCATCGCGCTAACGATGTAAGCGGCGTCGGATTGTATCCATCGCTCCAGGTTTGGCCCTGAGATTTCGAGATGACACTGGAGGCCAAAGGCATGCCGGCCGATCCTGAACACCTGTTCGGGGCAGTGCAACGACGAACCAAGCAAGGTGGCGTCATGGGGTAGTCGGATGCGATCGCCATGCCAGTGCAGGACCAGTGCACTTGGATCAAGGCCATCAAGCAGGGGTTCTTCTTTGGAATTCCGCAGCCAGTGAATGGCGCCAATACCCAGCTCTTTCATTGCTTGTGGTGGGTCGCCCACCTCGAGTGCTCCCACCGATCCTCCAGCCGCCACAGCGAGCAGCTGGGCACCCAGACAGATTCCCAGCACGGGTTTTTTCTGCTGATGCCAGATCGATAACCATTCCAGCTCGCGTTGAAGCCACTTCATGTGCGACTCATTGCGGTCGTTCACCCCCATCGGGCCGCCAAGCACCACAGCAATCGTGTCCGGGAGGCTGGCTGGATCGAGCAGGACTTCGCCGAGATCTGGACGGATCGTCTGGATGCTCATTCCCCGTTGAATCGCGAGTTCACGAATCAGATCAGGACCCTCATGATCAACGTGCTGAACCACCAGCAGGGAGTGATTCACAACAAGAGGTAGCGCTGGGCGAGGGGCAGAGTCTCGGCGGGCTCGCAGGTGAGCAGATTGCCATCGGCGAACACCTCATAGGTCTGCGGGTCCACATTCACCTTGGGCAGGGCCGCATTCAGCTTGAGCGCACTCTTGCCCACGCTCCGGGTCTCCTTCACCGCCATGCAGATGCGTTCCAGACCTAGTTGGCGTTGGATGTCGGCATCCATCGCGGCTTCGCTCACGAAGGTGAGACAACTGGGAGCCAGGGCTCTGCCGAAGGCGCCGAACATCGGGCGGCCGTGCACGGGCCCTGGAGTCGGAATTGAGGCATTGGCGTCTCCCATCTGGGCCCACACAATCGAGCCGCCCTTGATCACCAGCTCAGGTCGGATGCCAAAGAAGCCTGGTTTCCAAAGCACCAGATCAGCGAGCTTGCCGGTTTCGATGGATCCCACTTCGTTGCGGATGCCATGGGCGATTGCGGGATTGATCGTCACCTTGGCGATGTAGCGCTTGAGGCGATGGTTGTCGTTGCGATCGGAGTCTTCCGGCAGTGCGCCGCGCTGCAGCTTCATCTTGTGAGCTGTCTGGAAGGTTCGTATGATCACCTCGCCGACACGGCCCATGGCCTGGGAGTCGCTGGCGATGATCGAGAAGGCGCCCAAGTCGTGAAGGATGTCTTCAGCGGCGATCGTTTCGCGACGGATGCGTGACTCGGCGAAGGCCACGTCTTCGGGAATCTTCGGATCCAGATGGTGGCAGACCATCAACATGTCGAGGTGCTCCTCGAGCGTGTTGGTGGTGTAGGGCCTGGTGGGGTTGGTGCTGCTCGGCAACACATTGGCTTCGCCGCAGATCTTGATGATGTCCGGTGCATGGCCGCCACCGGCGCCCTCGGTATGGAAGGTGTGAATCGTTCGCCCCTTGATGGCGGCAATCGTGTCTTCAACGAAACCGGCTTCGTTGAGCGTGTCGGTGTGGATGCAGACCTGCACGTCCATCCGATCAGCGACGGAAAGGCAGGCATCGATCGTGGCTGGTGTGGTGCCCCAGTCTTCATGCAGTTTGAGACCGCAGGCACCGGCGCGCACCTGCTCTTCGAGGGCTTCCGGAGTACTGGCATTGCCCTTGCCGAAGAATCCCAAGTTCACGGGAAGCCCCTCGGCGGCCTGGAGCATCCTGCCGATGTGGAAGGCTCCGGGGGTGCAGGTGGTCGCGTTGGTGCCTGTGGCCGGACCCGTTCCTCCGCCCATGAGGGTAGTGACGCCGCTGGCCAGCGCCGTTTCGACCTGCTGGGGGCAGATGAAGTGGATATGGGTGTCGATACCACCTGCCGTGAGGATGTGGCCCTCGCCCGCAATCGCTTCGGTGCCTGGGCCCACAACGATGGTGACACCTTGTTGTGTGTCGGGATTGCCGGCTTTGCCGATGCCCACGATGCGGCCATCTCTGAGACCCACATCGGCTTTGATGATTCCCCACCAGTCGAGGATCAGAGCATTGGTGATGACCGTGTCAACGGCTCCTGCAGCTCGTGATGTCTGCGACTGGCCCATGCCATCGCGGATCACCTTGCCGCCGCCAAACTTCACCTCATCGCCATAGACGGTGCAGTCTTGTTCCACCTCCAGGATCAGATCTGTGTCAGCAAGACGCACGCGGTCACCGGTTGTGGGGCCGTAGGTCTCGGCGTAAGCCTCTCGGGAAATGCGGTAGGGCATGGTTCAGGCGTCGAGTGGTCCGTTGATGCGGCCGTTGAAACCGATCACCCGACGGGCACCGGCGAACGGAATCAGGTTGACGTCGCGACTGTCTCCCGGTTCAAAGCGGATCGCGGTTCCTGCAGGGATGTCGAGCCGTTGGCCGCGGGCCGCGGCTCGATCGAACTGGAGGGCTGCATTGGCTTCGGCAAAGTGGAAATGAGAGCCCACCTGCACAGGTCGATCACCGCTGTTGGCAACGCTGATGGTGGTGGTGGGTCGGCCCGCATTGAGTTCGATCTCGCCGGGTTCGCAGAGAAGTTCGCCAGGAATCAAGGGGGTCATTGGTCAGTGTTCAGCGGATCGGGTCGTGGAGCGTCACGAGCTTGGTGCCATCGGGGAAGACAGCCTCGATCTGCACCTCTTGCACCAGTTCGGAGACCCCTTCCATCACCTGATCGCGGCGCAACCAGGTGGTCCCTTCTTGCATCAGATCGGCAACACTTTTACCGTCACGGGCACCCTCGAGGATCAGAAAACTGAGCCAGGCCACGGCTTCAGGATGATTGAGATGAAGGCCGCGCTTGAGGCGTCGTTCGGCCAGCAGTGCTGCGGTCACGATCAGGAGTTTGTCTTTTTCCTGGGGACTGAGTTGCATGGGAAGCCTGGGTCAACTTCAGTGTGTCGCCGTTGGTCCGAGCGCATGGTTCGCTGTGAACAGTGATCGTTGCAAAGGCTGTGCTTGTAAGGGCTGTTCCTGCAGTGGCCAAACCCGTGGAGTCTTTGGCTCGTTCAGGTTTCTCAACAAACGGGTCCGTCTCCAGATGCGGCTGAACCAGAAACGGGCATCTCTGCTGGATGGACCTGCATAGCGGGCGATGAATCCCTGCTGGAGACCTCCGCATCGCATCGTGCCTTCAAGCCCCTCGCGATCGTCACGCGCAGCAGCAACCAAGTCCTTGAGGATGTGGGCACACAGCGGGATGGGAGCGGCCCAGATCAGAGTTCCGAACACTGGTTGGTGATGCAGGCCGTGCAAATCCTGGAGGCTTGAGTCCCCCAGTTCAAGCCTGTCCACCAGTTCCCAGGACTGCGGCTCCGATTCGTTTGCGCTCACCCTTTGGATGCTCAACGACGACCGCCAGCGGCCTTGCTGCAGTGTTTCGCCAGCGGCTGTTCGGCCCAGGCGAACAATCTCGGCTCCCAGGAATGAGGCATCCTCCGGTAGTCGCACGCTGAGTTGCTGCTCATAGAGGGCGTTGGCGTAGACCACGAGTTCCTGGGGAAGCCATTCCAAATCGCTGTTGCTGGAGAGTTGGCAATTCACTTCTTGTCGAGCCCAGGATCCCTGAGGATTCAGGCGGCTGCGACCGATGGAGCCATACACCTTTTGAGCTGCGACGCTGGTGATCAGGCTGCGGCTGTTGGCCTCGAGATCAAGGCTGATGTTGAGCTGGTCCCCGCCCACCAGTCCGCCAGCAGTGTGCAGAAGTGGGATTTCACGGCGACCGTCAGTGCCGTCTTCTGCGCGCAGCAGTTTGAAGGGAGCACTGCAGCCGCCCTGGTGAATGGTGCTCTCATCTTGCTGAATAAACTTCAGCCGGCAGTGTCCCTGCCAGGGATCGAGGCGTTGCATCACACCAAGCTCGATGGCTCTCAGCGATCACTCTGTAGCAATGCACACGAAAAGAAAGCTTGGGTCATAGGCAGGCTCAGGGCCGGACAAGGAAGGGTGGTGGTTGAACCTGTGATCGTGCTGGAGCACCGCCAATTAGCCGGCGGATCGACCAAGGCCGAGGCGGTCGGTCGTTTGCAACTGCCGCTCACCGCAGACGAACGCACGGTTTTGCGTGGCCGCCGTCGCACCCGCTGCGGCAGGGAGTTGTTGCTGCAGCTGCCTCGTGATGGTGCTCTCCAGCCGGGAGATCTGCTTTTGGATGGATTGCGCAGTTTGCAGGTGGAAGTGATCGCAGCGCCAGAACGGCTGTTGCGGGTTCGCGCGGCTTCGCCGCTTGAGCTCCTGCAGGCTGCATATCACCTTGGAAACCGTCATGTTCCGCTTGAGTTGCATGAACAGGAGCTTCTGCTGCTTGAGGATTCGGTGTTGGCCGTGATGTTGACGAGTCGTGGACTTCAGGTGGGTACCTGTGAACGGCCGTTTGTTCCCGATGGTGGTGCCTATGGCGGAGTTCATTCGCATCCTCATGGACTCGCTCCTGCATGACATCGCTCGCCTTGCTGCAGATGGTCAGTCCGGCGCTGCCCGTGGGTGCATTCAGTTATTCCGAGGGATTGGAGGTGTTGATTCAATCCGGTGCTCTCAGGGATGAACATGGGATTGAGCTGTGGCTTGCTGCAGAGCTTCAGCGGGGTGGCTTGCGCCTCGAAGCCGCAGCGCTCCCGGAGTTGGCAGCTGATCTGAGGCATTGGCAGGCCAGTGCTGATGCCAGTGCGCGAACCCGGGTGATTGATCTGGATGGCTGGCTGTTGGCGACGCGCGAAGCTGCAGAGCTGCGTGCCCAACAGCGTCAGATGGGTGGTTCGTTGCTTGTGCTGCTCGCAGACCTGGGTCACCCTCTTCCAGAAGCGCTTCCTCTGGCATGGCCTGCTGCATGGGCATGGGCCTCCGTTGCTCTGCAGGTCGCTGAGCGGGAAATGGTTGAGGGCTATCTCTACGGCTGGGTTGCCAATCAACTCAGTGCTGCTGTGCGTTTAGTGCCATTGGGGCCAACAAGAGCCCAGATTCTGCAGCAACGCCTGCTCCCCCAGATAGTGGATGTGGCTGAACAGTTGTCTGCTGTTCACCCCCATGAGCTTTGGAACAGTGGTGTTGGCGTCTCGATGGCGCAGCTGGCCCATGCTGAGTTGTATTCCCGCTTGTTTCGAAGTTGATGGCTAGCAAGCTTCGTTTAGGTGTTGCCGGACCGGTGGGCTCGGGGAAGACCGCATTGGTGGAGGCTCTTTGCAGAGAGCTGCGCGATCAGTTGCAGCTGGCTGTTGTCACCAATGACATCTACACCCAGGAGGATGCTCAGTTTCTGACCCAGGCAGGGGCCTTGGAGCCAGAGCGGATCCGTGGAGTCGAAACTGGAGGATGTCCGCATACGGCGATTCGGGAGGATTGCTCGATCAATCGGTCTGCGGTGTCTGAGCTGGAAGCCCAGTTTCCCGACTTGGATGTGGTGTTGGTGGAAAGCGGTGGCGATAATTTGGCCTCCAGCTTCAGTCCTGAGCTGGTGGACTTGTGCATCTACGTGATCGATGTGGCTGCTGGTGACAAGATCCCGCGCAAGGGCGGCCCAGGCATCACCCGCTCAGACTTGCTTGTGATCAACAAGATCGATCTGGCACCTTTCGTTGGAGCCGACTTGGGGGTGATGGAGCGTGATGCCCAACGAATGCGTGCAGGCCGTCCCTGGTGCTTCACCAATCTCCAAAGCGGAGAAGGCCTGGATTCTGTTGTTGGATTTCTGATGCAACAGCTACCAAATTCAAGACGTATTCAATAATTGTTATTGCTTTTGCTGTCGTTGATACCGAATTATTTTTGGTGTAAGTGGATGCAAGCTCATCCCTTGCTTGATGCACATTTGTCGCAATAGTTACTTTGCTTAGGCACTGTTCAGGACCCTTAACGTCATTATGTTTTCGTTAATACAAAACTGATTTTGAATCAGTCTTACTCAGTCACTTCCGCCATTCGGCGAGCATCCTGAATTGAGGATTTCATGAGTAATTCTTTGTCCAAGCGGTTGTTTTCTGGCTTGGCTGCTGCCTCTCTAGGTCTCGGTGTCACGGCATGTGCAGGTGGCGGTCAGGCCACCAACGCCACCTGTGATGACGATGGCAATTGCACTGTCACTGTTGGCATCCTTCATTCTCTGACAGGCACCATGGCCATCTCGGAGAAGACCCTCGTTGATACCGAGAAGATGGCCATCGCAGAAATCAACGCTGCCGGGGGCGTTGAGGTTGATGGCAAGAAATACATCATTGAAACCATCGTTGAAGATGGTGCATCCACATGGCCGACCTTCGCTGAGAAATCGAAGAAGCTGATCGACCAAGACAAGGTGCCAGTTGTTTTTGGTGGCTGGACTTCAGCCAGCCGGAAGGAAATGCTGCCGGTCTATGAGTCGAAGAATGCCTTCCTGTATTACCCGATTCAGTACGAAGGCCAGGAGTGTTCGAGCAACATCTTCTACACAGGCGCAACCCCGAATCAACAATCGGAACCGGCCACCAAATTCATGTATGAGAAGTCACCTGCTGCCGGTAAGGACTTCTTCCTGGTTGGATCGGACTATGTGTTCCCCCGCACGTCCAATACGATCACCAAGGCTCAGGTTGAGCAGCTCGGTGGCAAGGTTGTCGGCGAGGACTATCTGCCTCTAGGGAATACAGAGGTGGCTCCAATTATCGCCAAGATCAAAAAAGCCCTCCCGGATGGTGGCGTCATCATCAACACCCTTAACGGCGACCAGAACGTCGCTTTCTTCAAGCAGATCCAAGACGCTGGGATCACACCGGCCAATGGTTATTACGTGATGAGTTATTCCATCGCTGAAGAAGAAATCAGCACGATTGGACCTGAATTTCTTGAGGGTCACTACGGCGCATGGAACTACATGATGTCGATCGATACACCTGCTTCCAAGAAGTTTGCTGCAGACTTCAAGGCCAAGTACGGCGCCGATCGCATGGTTGCTGACCCGCAAGAGTCGGCATACAACATGGTGTATCTCTGGAAAGCTGCTGTCGAAAAAGCCAATAGCTTTGACGACGACAAAGTGCGTAAAGCGTTGATTGGTATTGAGTTTGATGCACCTCAGGGTCCTGTGAAAGTGATGCCAAACCATCACCTCTCTCAGACGGTTCGGATTGGTCAGATCACCAAAGACGGTCAGTTCGCGATCCTTGAAGAGACCAATGGTCCTGTGTCACCGCAGGCTTGGAACCAGATTCACCCTGATTCCAGTGGTTATGCCTGTGACCATACCGATTCCTCTAAAGGCGGTAAGTACAAGCTCTGATTCAGTTTCATTCATTGACTGATCACTGATTGGTCTTTGGAGGAGTTCCTCATGGGACTCCTCCTTTTGTTGTTCCACCGACTGTTTCAGTCCCGACTTCCGTGCAAATGCTTTTTGAAAGCCTGTTCAATGGTGTCGCCATCGGTTCGGTCCTGCTGATGGCTGCACTTGGATTGGCGATTGTGTTTGGCCTGATGGGCGTGATCAACCTCGCCCATGGTGAGTTGATCATGCTCGGGGCCTACACGACCTATGTGGTGCAGCTCATCTTCAAGCTGCCTGCAATGCAGCCCTTCTACAACGTCTATGTGTTGGTTGCGATACCCCTGGCCTTTGTCGTCAGCGGTGTCGTCGGCATCCTTTTAGAGCGAACCGTCATTCGTCGTCTTTACGGCAGCCCTCTGGAAACACTGCTGGCTACCTGGGGAGTCAGTTTGATTTTGCAGCAGTTTGTGCGCAGTGTGCCGATGGCTTATGCCGCAGGATTGGTCCTCGCTCTGGTGAGCGGATTTGGTTTGCCGTTGGTGCTTCCCGCTCAGTGGTTGATCGCGAAGCGTGCGCGTTTGATTCGTTTTGGCTCCTGGGCTCTGTCGGCCTGTTTTGGGGTTTGTCTTGCAGGGGTTCTGGCTTCGCAGATCAATCGCATAGCCCGAGCGGATGCACGCAATGTGGATGTCACGGCTCCGCAGTGGATGCGTGGCGGACTTGAGTGGATGGACCTGACCTTTCCTGTCCCTCGCTTGGTGATCATCGTGATGACCGTTCTCGCGGTGGTTGGTGTCAGCTTGTTTTTGAATCGTAGTGTCTGGGGAATGCGCATCCGTGCCGTCACCCAGAACCGCTCGATGAGTGATTGCCTCGGAATCCCCACCGACACTGTTGACGTGCTCACCTTCGGCATCGGATCCGGTCTCGCTGGAGTGGCTGGAGTGGCCGTGTCTCTGCTGGGGTCGGTTGGCCCCAACGTCGGGACGTCTTACATCGTTGGTTGTTTCATGGTTGTTGTGCTGGGTGGGGTCGGAAACCTGCTTGGCACTGTTCTTGCTTCCTTTTCAATCGGTTTGCTGACGGATCTGATCGGTGCTGGTCGCTTGCTCACGCTCTGGCCCGAGATGCCGGCACCGCTGGAGCAGTTGGTGAGCTTTTTCGCCACAACGAGCATGGCTCAGGTGATGATTTTCGCTCTGATCGTTGTGTTCCTCCAGTTCCGTCCTGCCGGTCTTTTCCCGCAGAAGGGACGCATGGTGGAGGTCTGATCGATGTTTTCTTCCTTTTCTCATCGTCGCTGGACGATCGTCTGCTTGTGGGTGCTGATCATCGCCGTGATCGTGGCGGCGCCCGCTGTCTTGCCTGTGTTCAGGCTCAACTTGCTGGGACGATTTCTGTCTCTGTCGATCGTGGCTCTCGGGATCGATCTGATCTGGGGTTTCACCGGTCTGCTCAGCCTTGGTCAGGGCATCTTTTTTGCCCTCGGTGGCTATGCCGCCGCGATGTACCTCCAGCTCAGCAACGCAGGTGATCTGCCCAACGGTATCCCTGAGTTTTTTGGTCTTTATGGCGTCAAGGAGCTGCCATTTTTCTGGCACCCCTTCGCCTCGCCTTGGTTCGCGCTGATGGCGATCTGGTTGATTCCCGGGATTCTTGCCGCTGTGCTAGGTGGCCTTGTGTTCCGTAATCGGATCAAAGGTGTCTACTTTTCGATCCTTACTCAGGCAGCATTGCTTGTTTTTTACAACTTTTTCAACGGCCAGCAGAAGCTGATCAACGGCACGAACGGTTTGCAAACCCCGGCCACGAAATTGTTTGGCCAGTACGTTGGCTCCGATTTGATGCAGCGTTGGTTCTTCTGGGTCACCGCTGTGGTGGTGATTCTGATCTGGGCTTTGTTGCGGTGGGTGGTGCGTGGTCGTTTTGGTGATGTGTTGATCGCGATCCGTGATGACGAACCGCGATTGCGCTTTGCCGGCTACAACCCAACGTTGTTCAAGACGTTTGTGTTTGGACTCGCCGGTGCTTTGGCTGGCATTGGCGGTGCGCTTTACACCGTTCAGTCGGGAAGTGCGTCGCCGCAGTTCATGGAAGTGCCCATGTCGATTGACATGGTCATTTGGGTTGCGGTTGGAGGTCGCGGAACTCTGGTGGGCGCGATTCTCGGTGCTGTGGTGATTAATTTCGCCAAGAGTCTCGTCAGTGAGGCGATGCCTGAAAGTTGGCTCTTCATTCAGGGCGGTTTGTTCATCCTCGTGGTGACCGCGCTCCCGGAAGGGGTGATTGGTTGGTTCCGAGGGGAGGGTCCAGGCAATCTTTTGAATCGTGTAGGACTCTCTCGACCTAGTGCGACTTATCCAAGGCTTGAGCTCGATGGTCAGGAGGAGGTGCAGCCATGACCATGCTCTCAACAGGAGGCGAAGCTCTGTTGGAGCTGAAGCAGATCACTGTCAGCTTTGATGGTTTTCTGGCTCTGAGAGACCTCAACCTCAGCCTTGCTCCTGGCGAACTTCGGGCGGTGATCGGCCCCAATGGCGCCGGCAAGACCACATTCCTTGATGTGATTACGGGCAAGACGGCACCAACGGAAGGCGATGTTGTCTTCAAAGGCTGTTCATTGCTGGGACGTGCAGAGCACCGCATTGCTCGCATGGGCATCGGTCGCAAGTTCCAGAGTCCAAGGGTGTTTGAACACTTGAGCGTTCAGGACAACCTTGTGCTGGCTGTGAATCAGCCGAAGCAGCCCTGGTCGCTGCTGGTTGGCGGCCTGAATGCCAGCAAGAGGGATCAGGTGCATCACTTGATGAGTATCGTCAACCTGCAAAACCGAGCCGACTGGGTTGCCGGTTCGTTGTCGCATGGTCAAAAGCAGTGGCTAGAGATTGCCATGCTTGTTGGCCAGGATCCCGATCTCTTACTGGTGGATGAACCGGTTGCTGGTCTGACTGATGAGGAGACTGATCTCACCGCAGATCTACTCAAGTCATTAGCTGGGGATCACACCGTGCTGGTGATCGAGCACGACATGGAATTCATCCGTCGTTTGGAGAGCCCAGTGACGGTGTTGCACCAGGGGCATGTGCTTTGTGAAGGAACGATGGATCAGGTGCAGGCCGATCCACGTGTGATTGAGGTCTATCTCGGAACCACAGAGGAGGACAACGGATGACAACGCTTTTGGAAATGCGCGGTCTGAACACCTACTACGGGGAGAGTCACATTCTTCGCGATGTCGATCTAACCGTAAAGGCTGGTGAGATGGTTTGTCTGATTGGTCGCAACGGGGTCGGCAAAACGACCTTGCTCAAATCTCTGATCGGGTTACTGCGACCACGTCGTGGTGAGATCGTTTTCAACGGCATCCCCCTCGATCGTCAGGCTCCGCATCAGCGGGCGCATGCTGGTTTGGGTTATGTGCCTCAGGGACGCGAAATCATTCCGCAGCTCACAGTTGAGGAGAACCTCATGCTCGGTATGGAGGCGCTGCCGGGAGGTTTGGACCGCCAACGAGGGATTGATCCCTTCGTTTACGACTTGTTCCCGATTCTGAGGGATTTCCTTACTCGCAAGGGTGGGGACCTCAGTGGTGGTCAGCAACAGCAATTGGCGATTGCACGCGCGCTGCTTGGAAAACCCAAATTGCTCCTACTGGATGAACCCACCGAAGGGATCCAGCCCAATATCGTTCTTGACATCGAATCGGCAGTGCGACAGATCATTTCCCAGGCTGGAATCAGTGTCTTGCTGGTGGAACAGCATTTGCACTTTGTTCGTCAGGCAGATCGTTATTACGCCATGCAACGTGGCGACATTGTTGCCAGTGGCCCAACGCAAGAGCTGAGTCAATCAGTCGTTGATCAGTTTCTCAGTGTTTGATCAAAGAGTTCAATGGTATTGGCCTCCATTAACTTGCCATAGCTGATTCGGGGATTTGATCATTGTCCATCGCGTAGTCGGCTGCATAGGCTCGCACATCCAGCATTTGGCCTTGTGGCGACATTAGCCAGAGCTCCAATCGAGCCTCTTGTGGGGCTTGAAACCAGAACATCTCTTTGGGCATGACAACCTTTTCCAGGTAAAAGTGCGATTCCCCAATGCACTTCATAATCACCATCTTGTTGGTGTTGTTGCGGTAAACGCATTCGATCATCTTGTTGGAAAACTCATTCATCCAATGTCGTCAAAATCTGACAGGTCAAATGTCTGATTCGTCACAAAAGCAGCCTCGGCAATATTTCAATTTTGCGCACTTGATACCAAATCCTTCGATTTGGTAGTTGTCGCAACATTGCTCACAGTTCGCTGTGTCACACCCATTATCTTCTGTTCACTCATAGGCAGAAAGGTCTTGCTTCACGGTCAGCCTCACGCTGCTGCGGTTGTTGCTGCTTTGGCCTGATCTTCGTGTCTTGCTGGTGAATGGTTCGGTCGTCTGAGCCTGATGGCGCTGGGTGTGTAGCTCGGTGACTGGCGCCCGACTCTGCCAGCTGTTGCCAGATCCATTGCAAAGGATGGATTACAGCTGTTCAGTCGCGACCAGCTGGGGAGCTGATGGGCGATCGGAGAAGCCAGCAGACCGCTCAGGCTTGGGCGCAGCAGGTCTGCAAACCGGTGTAAAGCAAGCTCCTCGCCATGACGGTCATAGGGAAGACGGTTAATGGCGGAGTCGAGCCCGAATTGACGCACTCTGTCTTCTCCGACACGCCGGTAAAGCACCTCCAGTGTGGGCAGTTGATCCATCGAGATCACGCAGCCTTCGTGTTCCATCAGGCTGCGCAGCACGGTGCAGAAGATTTCGCTGGCCATGCGTTGCAGGCCTTCGTCTGGTTTGTTTCCCAGGCTTTTGTGCTTGTGATCAAACAACCCCAGATCCACCTGCGTGATCCGGCTGGGTGCAACGTGTCGATAAACCTCGGAGAGCAGTCCCATCTCCAGTCCCCAGTCTGAAGGGATCCGCAGGTTCATCGCTAGATCGCGCGTGAAAGCGAATTCACCAGCCAGTGGATAACGGAAGGTCTGGAGGTAGCAGAGGTAGGGCAGTGCGCCGAAAATCTGTTCCAGGCTTGCCAGTAAGGGGCCGACGAACAGTCGTGTGGCGCGCCCCTGCAGCGCCTGTGTCTCTAAGGAGAGTCGGCTGTAGAAGGCCTTCACATAGGCCATTCCATGGGATGGGTTGAGCAGTGGTCGCAGCATTCGCTCCGGATAGCCGGAACCAAAGGTGCGGATGTCTGCGTCAAACAAGCCGATCACTTCCGCCTGCTGGCAGGCCACTCCCAGACCTTGCCAGACAGCCCAGCCTTTGCCGGGTGGGCCCGTCAGATCCAGCCCCAGGCTGGCCATGGAGGAGAGCACGTCCTGCACAGCAGGGCCGTTGGTCCAGTGCACCTGCACTTGGAAAGGCATGTTTGCAAAGAAGGCTTCGGCTGTATTGACGTCGTCGATGCTGTCGGCGGAGAGGGCAATCACCAGGCTGGATAATCCTGTGAGCGTCGACAGCGTGTCGCGAATCAGGCTCAGGGCCGGCCGCTTGAATTCCTCCATCAGGCAAGGAATCAGCAGGGCGGTAGGCCTTTGCCGCAGCTCCTTGTTGAAGTCGATGGCGTCGAGATTGCCAAGGCTGTAATCATGAACCGTGGTGATCAGGCTTTGCTGAAAATCCATGCGGTGTTCGATGCGACAACAGAGGAGAAGAACCTGTTCCATACCTGAACGACGTTCTGGTGGAACCTGATGCAGCCTCCGCGCGATCAAACGCTGCGAACCCTGCTAGGAGATCTCTACCCCAATAATTCTTCCGTCGATCTCCAAGAGTTGTCGTCGCAATTGCTGCAAATTCTCGGACCGGCTTCAGCACATGCCGACCCGGCAGTCGTGAATCACTGCTGGAACGGAGACGATGTGGTGTTGATCACCTATGCGGATTCTGTCGTCGATGATGCAAAACCTGGATTGCAGGGGCTTCGCAGCTTTGTGAACCGCCATCTGCAGGTTTTTGCACCTGTGATTCATGTGCTTCCGTTTCTTGAGTCCACCAGTGATGGGGGGTTTGCCGTTTCGAGTCATGAGCAGTTGGAGTCACGTCATGGCGACTGGACTGACCTTGCTGCGTTGGCAGAGGGGCGTTGCTTGATGGCGGATCTGGTGCTCAACCATGTTTCTGCATCCCATCCGTGGGTCCGTCAGTTTCTGCGAGATGAGGAGCCTGGTTGCTCCTGTGTGCTTGAGGCTGCCCCTGATCCCTGCTGGGACGACGTGGTCCGCCCTCGTAGTTCAGCGCTATTCACCCATCTGCAGAGCTCTGGGGGTCAGCGTCAGGTGTGGACCACATTCGGACCGGATCAGGTTGATCTGGATTGGCGTTGTCCTGAAGTTCTGCTGGGCTTCACGCGTTTGTTGAAGCAGAAGCTCGCCCATGGTGTGCGCTGGATTCGACTCGATGCTGTTGGCTTCGTCTGGAAGGAGCCGAATACTTCCTGCATTCACCTTCCTCAGGTTCACCGGCTCGTTGAGGTGCTGCGTCATCTGCTCACGCATGCCTGTGCGGGTCGAGGCGTAGTGGTGACGGAGACGAATGTTCCGGAGGAGGAGAACCTCTCTTACTTACGAAGTGGTCGGGAAGCTCATCTCGCCTACAACTTCCCGCTTCCTCCCCTGTTAATGGAGGCCGCGATGAGCGGTTCTGCTGATTTGCTCAATCGCTGGCTCTCGCGCTGGCCCCAACTGCCAAACTCCACTGCATTGCTCAACTTCACGGCCTGCCATGACGGTGTGGGGTTAAGGCCACTGGAGGGACTAATGCCCCAGCGGCGTTTGTTGAATCTGCTGATTGCCTGTGAGCAGCGAGGTGGCTTGGTGAGTCATCGTCGTCTCGCTGATGGGGAGGACGTTCCCTATGAGATCAACATCAGCTGGTGGAGCGCCATGGCCGATGGCGGTCTCGACCCAGCTCATCTTCAGCGCCAGCGTTTTCTGCTCACCGAAATGCTGAAGTTGGTGCTTCCTGGCATTCCCGCTTTTTATTTACCAGCTTTGCTGGCCAGTCCAAACGATCTGGCTCGCTTTCGTCAAAGTGGTCATCGCAGGGATCTCAACCGTCCTCAATTCAAAGCAGTGGCTCTGGAGCGGCGCCTTGATGATCCCGACAGTGATGCCACCGCTGTGTTGAGGGCTCTGCGCCATGCGCTTACGCAGCGGGCTGAGCTGCCTGCACTGCATCCGGACAGCGTTTTGGATGTGCTCAGTGTGGATCGTGTGGATCGTGTCGTCCTTCGCTGCTCCCATCAGGGCCACATTCTGGTGGCTGTCCACAATTTCACAGCCTCTCGCCTCACGTTTGATCCCACCGTTCTGGGCGGTCGAGATAATCGGGTCTGGGTCGATCGCCTCACTGATCAGCAGTTCGCGCCGCGGAGGAGACATTCACTGGAGCCGTATGCCGTGCTCTGGCTGGTGCAGCCATGACGGAGACTCCACACTCCAACTGGTGGGTTGTGACAGATCTCGACGGCACGCTCATGGATCATCATTACGACTGGTCCGCCGCGATGGACGTGATTCGTTGTCTGCAGCGTCATGGCATTCCTGTGATCCCCTGCACGAGCAAGACAGCAGAGGAGGTGCTCCGCTTTCGTGAGTTGGCGGATCTGCACGATCCGTTCATCGTCGAGAATGGTGGAGCCATCTATGGAGAATCCGCGACTGGTGAGCTTTGGCACCATGACTTAGGTCCATCCTGGAGACAGCTCAGACCGCAACTTGGTGATCTCGAGCGTGAGCTCGGCGAACCGCTCCAGGCCTTGGACGATCTCAGTGAAAGCGAGGCTGATCGGCTTTTAGGCCTCAGCGGTGAGGCCTTACGGCAAGCACAGTGCCGTCAGTGCAGTGTTCCCTTCGTTCCGCCGAAGACCCCTGAGTCTCGACATCGTCTTCAGGTGCTGGCTGAGATGCGCCATCTGGGCGTGGTGCAGGGCAATCGTCTCGGTCATCTGCTGGGTGCTGGCGTCAGCAAGGGCCAGGCACTGAAGACCCTCAAACAACGCCAGGGAGTTCCGGACGTGAAAGTGCTGGCTCTGGGCGATTCGCCCAACGACCAGCCGCTGCTGGATGCCGGCGACTGTGCTGTGGTGGTTCCAGGACCGACCGGACCGCATCCCGAGCTCAAGAACGGAGTGGCCGAGGGTCGTTATCAACTGGCGCCTGCACCCCATGGCGAGGGTTGGTCGGCGGCTGTGCTGCGCTATATCCCAGGGTTGCAGGACAACGACACGGTGCTTGCCTGAAAGCCAGTTCTGTTTCAGCCATCGAGCAGCTGTTGCCACAGCTGTTCTGGCTCGGGATATGGATCCAGGTCCATTCCGTTTACGGTTTTCAGTGATCTGCAGCCCAGGCTGTTGATCAATAGCGCCTGGTCATTGGCTCTCAGCTCTGGACCGATTGTCTTTTCTTTGATGAGTCTCTGTTCCAGTGCTCTGGCTCGCATCACACCTGGCAGGCAACCGCTGCTCAGCGGTGGGGTGATCCAGGCGCCTTGTCGTTTCACCAGCAGGTTGGAGCTGTCGCCGCAGCAGAGATCACCAGTTGTGTTGCGCAGCAGGGCCAGTTCTGCTCCCCGCGCCTGCACTTCCCGCCTGGCCTGTATCGCCTGACCGTAGGCGAGTGTTTTGCAACGGCTGAGAACACTGTTGGCGTTGCGTTGTTCCTGAACACTGATCCAGGCCTGAGCGGGTTCAAAATCCAGCTGATGGGGTTGAAGGGTGAGCCAGAAGCGGTGCTGAGTTGGATCTGGATCACCGGTTGCTAAGCCGATTCCTCGGCCAGCACTGCTGCCGCGGCTCCAGTTGAGACGCATCGCCCCTGCTGTAGCGGCGGTGTTCAGGCCTGCTCGAGAGATGGCTTCATCAGTTAGTTGCTCTAGCCAGGGGCGAGCAGGAGGAGCTGCCATTCCGAGCAGTGATGCGCCGCGCTGCCACCGCTGCAGATGTTCACTTAGCAGCTGGGCACTTCCGTTCTGGACCAGCACTGTCTCGAACAATCCATCCGCAAGCTGCAGACCTCGATCCGTGAGCGGCATTCGCAGGGCATCGGCACTGCCCCACTCGCCGTTATGCCAGCCGAGGATTGTTGCCGTCATGTCAGTGCCTCCAGCAAGGGCAGCAGCTTCCAGTCGAGTTCGTCAGCTTCCGCTTCGGGGTCGGAGTCAGCCACAATTCCGCAACCTGCATGCAGTCGTAGCTGCGCGTCTTTACGTAGCAGGGTGCGGATCAGGATGTTGCTGTCGAAGCGGCCGTTCCAGTCGAGGTGCAGCAGCGAGCCGCAATAGGGTCCACGACCCTGCGCTTCCAGTTCATGCAGCCGTTGGCAGGCTCTCAGCTTGGGTGCTCCTGTGATCGACCCCCCTGGCCAGCTGGCCTCCAGCAGGTCCACCCAAGACGCGTCCGGACGCAACTGACCTGTGACAACAGAGGTGAGATGGTGCACGCGCGCATAGCTCTCGAGCCGTACGAGGTCTGGCACCTGGATGGATCCAGGACGGCAGACACGACCAAGGTCGTTGCGCAGCAGGTCCACGATCATCACATTTTCGGCGCGATCTTTGGCGCTACACACCAGGTCCGCCGCAAGGTCGTCGTCGATGCGCGGATCATCATGGCGCGGCCGGGTTCCTTTGATCGGCCGTGTCTGGACTGCGCCGCTGGCCTCCACCTGTAGAAAGCGCTCGGGGGAGGTGGAGAGAACCGCTTCACCTGTGGCAGAACCGCTGCCAACCAGCAGACCGCTGAAGGGAGCAGGGCATTGATCGCGCAACCGTCCGTACAGCTCCAAATTGTTGACGTTGTTTCTGAGTGTGCTGCTTGCGCAGCTGGTGAGATTGGCCTGAAACAGATCGCCGCTGGCAATCAGCTCACGGATTGTGCTGACGCCTGCTTTGTATGTGGCGCGATCACTATGCCGATGCCAGCTGCATCCAAGCCTCTTCCCTTGCCTCGAAGTGGTCTTGGTTGGTCTCAGGCGTTCCATAGTCCTGGCCATGCCGGCGTGGCGTACGGGGTCGACGCCTTCCAGATGGATCTCTCTGGCTTTGAGATCAAATCGCAGCACAGGATCGTGGCGTGCGATCCAGAGGGTTGCCATTACGTCGCGACGCCAGGGGTTGCCGGGTTCCGTCCAGGCTGCAGCGTCGTAGCTGAGCCATCCAGTCCAGTGGCCGCCCTGGAGTTTCCGCAGAGTTGTGAAGGGATTGGACGCTCCTGGGTCACCCGGCAGCCCTCTGCAGCAGTACTGCTCCAGAGGATCAACCGCCAGGGTGATGTGCCGTCCAAGGTCGCTGCCATCTCCATCGAGCCAGATCAGGCCGCTTTCACCGTGAAGGTCAGCCAGGTTTTCAGCGACCAAGGCCGGCTCGAGCCAGGGCAGACGCCTGCGCAGCAGGGTCATTGGCTTGCGCTGCTGCATAGATCGGGGCGACCGGCATCGCGCAGAGCCGCATCACGGATGCGACAGCTGTCGCAGACGCTGCAGGGTCTGCTTCCTCCGCTGTAGCAGCTCCAGGTGGACGCAATCGGTACCCCCAGGCGCAGGGCTTCTTCCACGATGCGTTGCTTGCTCCATTTCACCAGTGGTGCCCAGAGTCGAGGACCATGTCCTTCCCGGCCCACTTTGCTGCTGAGATTTGCCAGGGTCTGGAAAGCCTCCAGATAGTCGGGCCGACAATCGGGGTATCCCGAGTAGTCCACGGCATTGACCCCAAGAACCACTCGCTCGGCGTTGCGAGCCTCGGCCAGGCTGAGGCCGATGCTGATGAAAACAGTGTTTCTGCCTGGGACGTAGGTGTTGGGGATGACTCCCTCCTGCACCCCATGTGTCGGTAAGGCCTGCTGCTGGTCAGTCAGCGACGATCCACCCCAACTGGCCAGGTTCACGCTGATGGTGTGGTGCTCGGCCAGGTTCAGAGCTTCGGCGATCGTGTTGGCTGCCTGCAGTTCCCGCCGATGGCGCTGGCCGTAATCGAAGGAGAGCCCGATCACCCGCCCACCTGCTTCCATCGCCAGTGCTGCCGCTGTGGCGGAATCCAGGCCGCCAGATAAGAGGGCAATCGCTGTGAAATCGGTCATGCTGTGCATTCTGTTGTCCATGGGGTGATGACGAAGCCTTCGCATCAGCTGTTGAAGCCAATCACCTGCTTTGGAGCTGCTCTGTCGCTCTCCGCTGTTTCTGCGCTGCCCGGTATTGCGATTCCGCGGCTGAATCTGACCGGCTACCCGGAGCCAGCCCCTGGCCTCAAACGTTGGGTGATTCAGCCGTCGGGTCTGCTGCCTAAGAGTTCAGATCCATTCATCTCTGCACAACCGATCGACTGGCGGATTCAGCTGATCGTGGGCCAGAAGGTCAGTCTTGATTGCAACACCAAGCGCCTTTCAGGTCCTGGGATGACCATGCGCATGCTGCCCAAGGCATCTGGCAAGGCCCTTTTTGAAGTGAAGGCTCCAGTGGCTGTGATCAGCACCAAGATGGCCTGTCCTGATGATCAGTCCACCGGTACTTCTTTCCTATCGCTCGGCAAGCAACCCTATCTCGTTCCTTACAACACCTCCTGGCCGATCGTTGTGGATCTGCCCGAGACCTTGCAGCTGCGCTGGCGGATCTGGAAAGCGGAGACCCGCCAGCAGCCTGGGGTCAGGCTCTGATCAAATCTGTCGCAGTGAGTCGGTCTTGCTTCGGAAGGTGTTCAGCATCAGCTGCAAATAGCTGACACTGCGCAACTTGATGTTGGCGGTGAGTGACATGCCCACCTGAAGTGGCAACTGTTTGCCGCTCTTGAGTTTGAGTTGCTGGCTGTCCAATTTGATCACTGCTGGGTAGGTGTACTCCTGTTCCATCTGCTGTGGGTTAGGAGGAAGTGCGTCTGATCCCACCGACTGAACGGTCCCTTCCAGTACGCCGAAGTCAGTGGCTGGAAAGGAGTCGATGCTGATGTCTGCTGGCTGACCCGTTCGTACGAAACCAATCTTGTTGCTTGGGATCATCACGTCGGCTTCCAGGGTGTTGAAAGGCACAACCTTCAACATCACATCGGACGACATGGCCTGGGAGACGAAACCGGGATTGTTCAGTTTCAAATCAAAAACAATTCCGTCAACAGGTGCTCGCAGGATCTGATTTTTGTTCGCAACCCTGACTTTCGTCAGCTCGGAATTGAGCCGAGCTCTATCGCTGCGTAGGCCTGCAAGCTGTGCATTAATTAATTTGGTTTCCTGGTCGAGCTGATTCATTTCACGGCGACCATCGAGCTTCAATTTGATGAGATCACCTTTCACCTCCTCTACCGTATTGCGTTGCTGCAGATATTGAATATCTTTGATGCCTCCTTCTTCGGCCAGGGTACTTAATCGTCTCAGGATATCTTCTTCAAGAGCAAGTTTGGCACGCGTGGTGGCTACCTGTTCGCGGTTTAAATCCTTGGTGCGCTCTTTTTCCTGATTTTTCAGAACGAGCTGTTGTTCTCTCTGGTTGATTTCAGTGGTTTTTTCTTCCACCCCCTGGATCGCGGACTTGAGTTGCTCCGCTGTGCTTTCCTGGTCGAGGCGGATGAGGGCCTGTCCCTTCGTGACGCGTTCGCCACTTTTTACCAAAATTTCTTCGACGACTCCGCCGGGTGGGACCCGAACTTCCTTGACGTTCCCGATCGGTTCGAGTTTGCCCTTAGCAACCACCACTTCTTCGGTACGAGCTACCGCCAGGAAGCCGATGCCGAGCAGGGTGGTACCGATCAGCCCCCAGGTGACTGTCTTCATCCACAAGCGACTTTGCTGCAGAACGTTCTCCTGATCGCTGACCAGGGTGATCCGGTTCTCCAGTGCTGAGCGTGCCTGCCTGACAAGCTTTCCGGGAGCACTTTCTTTATTGCTTCCGTTCTCCTGACTGCCAGTGTCGTTCTGAGAGTTGTTGTTGTTGGAATCGTTCGTCATCTCAGCTGGCCTCCTGCTGGCGATAAAGGGCGTAGTAACGACCGCGTTGGCTCATCAGTTCGTCGTGCGAACCCTTTTCAACCACCGCGCCCTGGTGCATCACCACAATCAGATCTGCCCGACGCACGGTGGATAGGCGGTGGGTGATGAAGAAAACCGTGCAGTCGTGCAAGGCCTGGATCATGTTGTCGCAGACCCTGCGCTCGGTTTCGTAGTCGAGTGCGCTCGTGGCCTCATCCATCACCAGCAGCTTTGGATTGGCCAGGAGTGTGCGGGCGATGGCAATGCGCTGACGTTGTCCTCCACTGAGAGAGGCTCCACGCTCACCCACTGAGGTGCTGTACCCAGCCGGTAGCTCCATGATGAAGTCATGGGCACAAGCCACTTTTGCGGCCATCACAATCTGTTCGCTGGTGGCATCCGGCTGTGTCAGAGCGATGTTCTCGCTCACGTTTCCCGAGAACAGCAAAGGGTCCTGGGGAACGATGCCGATCTGGCGCCGCAGCGAGTAAAGCTCGACTTTGTCGATGTCATATCCATCGATCAAGATCCGGCCCTTGTTTGGCGAGTAAAGCCGTGGCAACAGTTTCATCAGCGTGCTTTTGCCGCTTCCGCTTTGTCCAACGATTCCGACAAAGGTGCCGGGTTTCACTTGCAGCGATACATCGTTCAAGACCGGAGCTGAGCCTGGATTGAAGGCGAAAGTGAGGTTGTCAAAGTGCACTGCACCTTCAATGGGGGGCAGGGGCACCTTGGCTTTGTCCTGATCGTCAGATTCCTGTTTGGTGTCGATCACATCAGCCAATCGCTCGAAGCTCACCCTTAATTCCTGGATCGTCTGCCAGATCGTTGAAAGGCGCAGAAGTGGTTGAGTCACATAGCCGGAGATGATTCGGAAGGCAATCAGCTGACCGAGGGTGAGATCTCCAGAGAGAACCAATATGGCGCCCACCCAGAGCACCAAGAGCTGGGAGATTTTCTGCAGAACCTGTGATGTTTGGCTGAGTGCTGTTCCAGTAATGGTCTGTTCAAATGTGCGGCTGATGTACTTGGCATAGCGTTCTTGCCAGGTCCAACGACTCACCATTTCAACGTTTTGGCTTTTCACCGTTTGAATTCCGGTAAGCACTTCAATGAGATGGCTTGACGTTGAAGCATTGGCTTCAGCCGCTTTGCGGTACTGCCTCCGGAACAGGGGAGCGCCCAGAAGGGTGAGTGCGATCTGTATCGGCAGTACGGCCAGGGCGACCAATGTCAGCACCCAGCTGTAGAAGAGCATCACCACGATGTAGATGACTGAAAAAGCCGCATCAAGAACAGTGGTCAGAGCCTGACCAGTCAGAAAGTTGCGGATCTTTTCAAGCTCGGCGATTCGGGATCCCAGCTCACCTACCGGGCGGCGATCGAAATAGCCGAGGGGGAGCCGGAGCAAATGGTCAATGACTTCCGCGCCGAGGCGCTGGTCGATGCGGTTGGTGGTTTCGGTGAATAGGTAGGTCTTCAAACTGCCCAGAACTCCTTCAAGCAGCGTCACTGCCACAAGGGCGATGCCAAGAACCTGCAGGGTGTCCAGGCTGCGCTGGGCAATCACCTTGTCGACGATCACCTGGATCAGCAGAGGATTGGTCAGGGTGAACAACTGCACCACGAAGCTGGCGATCAGCACCTGAGCCAGTACACCGCGGTAGCGCTTGAGAGCAGGCCAAAACCAGGAGGGACCAAAATTTTGCTCTTGTGTGGCGCTGGTGCGGTCGATTAGCAGCAGATCGATTCCCTCTGGGAAAGCGTTTTCCAGTTGGGTTAAATCGAGTTCCACAAAGCCCTGGCTCGGCGACGCCAGCACAAGGCCACGTTGATCGCTCCGCACTGCCAGGGCGAAGGCTTGTCCCCAGGGCACCAATGTTGGCGTCTGCAGACGCAGGCCCATGCTCGCCGCCACCTTGGCACCCGACACGTGCAGGCCTAAACCGGCTGCCATCTGGCCACACAGTCGCAATGTGGGTGCCTGGTTGCGGCGCAGCTGATCGCGCAGGACCCGTTCAATGGCATCGCGCCGGAACGGCAGCTTCATCAGCTTGGTCAGCATCTGGAAGCAGGCCAATGTCTCTTCGACAACGCCTTCACCCGCCACGAAGAAGTCGCGGTTGTCTTCATTGGTCTGGTTGAAGCGGCTCACCGGCACGTGCCGAGGGGCCTGCGTGATCTCACTACCAGACTGGAGGCTGTCAGTCAGGTTGCTGACGGCCTCGGGTTCGACTTTTTGCTCTTGTATTTCGGCGTCGATCGCTGCAAAAGCCCCGCCTGGAAGGGCGATCACCCGCATCGGCAAGCCGTGCACATCGACTGGCATCGCAGCGATGAGACCAGGATCGATGAGCTCATCTCCAAGCGCAGCCTCAGTTCCCTCAGGGGGTTGACTGGCAAGGAACAGTCGCTCCCCTTGGTTCAGGGAGGTGCGGATGGCGCCTTCGTTCGAGGCGTCCAACAGTTGTGCTGTGGGCAGGAGCTCCGTGAGCAATTCGCTCAGAGACAGTGATTGCTTGGCGACACGATCGAGTTGCTGCTGCAGAAGCGCTGCCAGCTCCGCTTCCCACAGATGATTGCGGCAAGCAGCAGCGATTGTTGGGTCACAGTTCACAAGTGCAAGCAGCTGTTCGTCGCTGAGGCTGATGGCGACCAGCTCTGAGGCAGCTCTGACCTCTTCGCAAGCAGCGGCACGCAGCAGTGAAGCCACACCCACAAAGCTGCCAGCCTCAAGACGGATCAGGGTGCTGAGTCGACCCCCCTGTTCTCCGAGCAGTCGGGCACTGCCACTCTCGATCAGCAGCACGCGACCAGGGATGAACTGCCTCTCACAAAGGGGCTGACCCAGGGCATACCGCTGGGATTCACCCTGTTCGCGGAATCTGGTACGCAGGGCTTCGAGCCCGATCGACATTGCGGATTCCAGAATCGTTAGGGCACGGCCGGATCATTTTCCATGCTTGAGAGAGATTTGACCAGTTCCTTGGTCTCAATCCGCAGCCAATCCTCAAGCATTTCGCTGGCCATGCGCTGACGCATCGCGTCATCGAAGCTGGCTTCATGACGCTCATCAAGGCGGCTCACCACCCACCATTGATCGATGAGTATGGGTTCCAACACCACACCAGGGGTGGCTGTACGCAACTGGTAGCGCAGTTGAGGATGCGCACGCATCAGGCTTCCTGGGCCGATTTTGCCGCTGCTGCGTTTTTCAGGTCCTTCGCTGTGATCTGTGGCCAGGTTCTCAAAGCTTGCTTCACCTGCCTCCAACTGCAGATACAGCTCATGGGCCATTCCGGAATCCTTAACCCGCAGCAGGCTGTAGGTCACTTGATCGAGCGATTCCTTTCGCTGCAGAAAACGTGCTTCTGCTTGGATGCCAAAACTGCTCAACGCCAGTTCAGCGAGCTTGAGAGGCATACTTAACTGGACAAGCAGCTCATCCCTGCTCAAACAACGCTCTTCCAACCAGATTTTCAGAGCTGCTTCATCTTTGATCTGGGCCTGTTGGCAGTGGCTGACCAGCGCCTTCTGAATCAGTTCTGCTGAGGGGTTGAGGCCGGTGGTGGCCTCGTGCATGAGCTGCTTTCTCACCAAGGAATGCAGCAGGTCATTGCGACGCAGCAGGTCGAGGGTGTCGGCACCCAGGTTGGTCATTGAGGCCTGAACAGCGGGCCGGAAGTCATCCATGCATCAGAAGCTAGCTGGCGGGCCAGTGGTCTCAGAGAGTGTGGATTCTGGCGGCAGTAATGGACCAAGATCCAGCGCAAAGGCCTGGCGTCCTTCCAGTCGTCGCAACTCCACATGCAGATGGTCGGTGCTGGCGGAGCCGCTGCGGCCGACGCGGCCGATGCGGTCACCGGCACGCAGCAGCTGACCGGCATGAACGTCCGCGCTCTGCAGATGGGCGTACAGGGTCTGCCAGCCCCGGCCATGGTCCAGCAGCACCGTGAGTCCATAGCCACTGATCGACTGCACCAGATGGACCCGTCCTGAAAGCATGGCCAGGACCGGGGTGGCTGCAGGAGCGATCAGGTCATGACCCACGTGCATGCGCCAGCGTTGGCGACGGTCTGAGTAGCGCCAGCCATAGGGCTGAACCTCCTGCGCAGGCTGAGCGAGTGGATAAACCAGACGCAGAGTTTCGCCTTTGCGGAAAGGACGGTGGGTGTCGGGTAGCCGTCGCGGGCGGGATTGGCTCAGCAAGGCCAGATTGGAAACACCAGTGCGTTCAGGGACCTGTTCAGGAGGAAGAGGTTGTGCATCGATGGTCGATGCCATGTCTGCAAAAGCCCATGTGATCCCAATCGCCGTGGCTGCGAGCATCAGCAGACTTTTGCGGCGCATGGCAGAAGGATCTGATTCCGCTGTTGTATCGATTCAGCGCACGCCAAGCCACTTGTGGTTCTGCAGGCTCAGCCGCCAGCGTCCGTCTCCCTGTGCTTTGGTCACTGCCAGCTCCTGGCCTTCCTGGCTCTCCCATCCCGGTTGTACAAGCCAATGAGCCTGAGGAGCCTGAGAGGCCACCACATCGGCGAACAGCAGATCTGCAGCTTCATGAACCACCACCTTCAGTTCATGGCAGCAGGAGAGCAGATCCTGCCTGGGTGGTTTGTGTCGTTTCGGCGAGAGCGTGATCCAGTCGGGGCTGCCGCTGAGGGGATCCACGCCACTGGTCTCAAGGTGGATCGGAAGTGAACAGCTGCTGCGGATGGCGCTGGTGAGCGGTTCAAGCTGGTGATGCAGTGGTTCTCCGCCGGTGATGACCACGAATGCTGCTCCTTCCTTCGCGGCCTGCAAGGCATCCTGCGCCAGGTCTTCGACGCTGCGTTGCGGGTGCACGTTTGCTGACCAGGAATGCTTGGTGTCACACCAGCTGCAGCCCACCTTGCAGCCGCCGAGGCGGATGAAGAAGGCGCTGCGACCTGCATGCAGACCTTCCCCCTGCAGGGAGTGGAAGGTTTCCACCAACGGCAGGCCGTTCAGGGACTCGGCAATGCTCAAGGTTTGCGGCTGGCTTCGGGGAGGTCGCGGCCTCCGATGGCAGAACCCTGTTGACGCAGAGCTTCGCTGGGACTTGAGGGCAGGCGCTGCTGGGCTGCCTCGATCAAACCGCGGAACAGGGGATGTGGTCTGCCCGGGCGCGACAGGAATTCCGGGTGGTACTGGCAGGCCGTGAAGAAGGGATGACCCGGCAGCTCGATCAGTTCCACCAGCCGGCCATCGGGTGAGCTGCCGCTGATGCGATAACCCGATTCGAGGAACAGGCTGCGGTAGGCATTGTTGAACTCATAACGGTGCCGGTGTCGTTCGTAGACCACCTGATCGCCGTAGAGGTGTGCGGCCATCGAGCCCTCTGCGATCCGGCACGGATAAACCCCCAGACGCATCGTGCCGCCGAGATCGACGACGTCCTGCTGCTCAGGAAGTAGGTGAATCACCGCATGTTGGGTGTCGGGATCGAGCTCAGCGCTGGATGCATCCGTGAGACCGGCCTGATTGCGAGCCCACTCGATCACCGCCGTTTGCATGCCGAGACACAAACCCAGGAAGGGCACCCGTTGTTCCCTTGCCCAGCGAATGGCGGCCACCTTGCCGTCAACACCCCTATTGCCGAAGCCGCCCGGTACCACGACGGCGTCCATGCCTTTCAGCAGGCTTTCGGCTCCGTCGTTCTCGATCTGCTCAGCGCAGACCCAGTGCAAATCCAGGGAGGCATTCTGCGCCAGACAGGCGTGGCGCAGGGCTTCGACCACCGAGAGGTAGGCGTCGTTGAGTTGCACGTACTTGCCGACCAACGCCACCTTGACGGTCGGTCCTGGGTTGCGCATCTGGTGCACCAGCTGGGCCCAGCCAGCCATGTCGCTGTCATGGTCCTCCAGTTGCAGAACATCGAGCACTTCGCGGCAGAGGCCTTCGTCCTCGAGGGTCAAGGGCACGGCATAGATGCTGTCGGCGTCGAGGGAAGGAATCACAGCTCGTTCGGGAACTCCACAGAAGCCGCCGATCTTGCGTTTGAGCTCCTGGTTGATGTCACGGTCGCTTCGGCACACCAGCACATCTGGTTGGATGCCGATCGATCGCAGCTCCTTCACCGAGTGCTGGGTGGGTTTGGTTTTCAGTTCTCCAGAGGTGCCGATGAAAGGCAGCAGGGTCACATGGATGTAGGCCAGGTCATGGCGACCCACATCGCCGCGGAATTCTCGGATGGCTTCCAGAAAGGGCAGCGACTCAATGTCACCCACGGTGCCGCCGATTTCGGTGATCACCACATCGGCGCCACTGTTGGCGGCCACACGGTGGATCCGTTCGCGGATCTCACCGGTGATGTGGGGGATCACCTGCACCGTGCCACCGTTGTAATCACCGCGGCGCTCCTTGTTGATCACCGACTGGTAGATTGAACCGGTGGTCACGCTGTTGAGGCGCGACATCGCTGTATCGGTGAAGCGTTCGTAGTGACCGAGGTCGAGGTCGGTCTCAGCCCCGTCTTCGGTGACGAAGACCTCGCCATGTTGAAACGGGCTCATCGTGCCTGGGTCCACATTCAGGTATGGATCCAGCTTCAGAATCGAAACGCTGTAGCCACGCGATTTGAGCAGGCGTCCCAGGCTGGCGGCCACGATTCCCTTGCCGATGCTGGAGACGACACCACCGGTGACGAAGACGAACTTGGCCATGAACCCCTGGTCGATTCTTCAATGTACCCATTGCACCAAGGGGTCCGGTTTTGGCCGAGGCTCAGTCCTCCAGCAGGCTTCTGAGCATCCAGGCGGTTTTCTCGTGAATCTGCAGCCGCTGGGTCAGCAGGTCAGCGGTGGGTTCATCGCTGGCGGCCTCCGCCAGGGGGAAAATGCTGCGAGCGGTTCTGGCCACGGCCTCATGGCCAGCCACCAGTTCGCGCACCATGTCGAGAGCAGCAGGTGGTTGGCTGACTTCCTTGATCGATGCCAGTCCGGCAAGGGTCGCGCCGCCATAGGGGGCCACGATGCCAAGAGCCCTGATTCTCTCGGCGATCTCGTCCAGGGAGTTCCACAGCTCGGTGTACTGGTCCATGAACATCAGATGCAGGGTGTTGAACATCGGACCGGTCACGTTCCAGTGGAAGCCATGCGTTTTTCCATAGAGCACATAGGTGTCAGCCAGTAATCGACTGAGCCCAGCAGCGATCTGCTCGCGCTGTTCCTGAGGGATACCGATGTTGATCTGGGGTGCGCTGGCCATGCAATTGGTTTGGATCACGGTGGTTGAGGTCAGGAATCCAGGCCCAGGATGTAATCCTTCACCTTGGATCGCCGCTGCGGTTGGCGCAGCTTGAGCAGGGCGCGCGTCTCGATCTGGCGAACCCGTTCCCGCGACAGCGCCATCGCTTCTCCGATTTCCGCCAGGGTGCGCGGGTGATCGTCCTCAAGGCCGAAACGGCTGCGAATCACTTCCGCTTCCCTTGGTGTCAGCTCATCCAACAAGTGCTCCAGATCGTCATGGAGGGAGTCGCGGGTGAGGGTCTGCTCAGGTGTGGCACTGCCGTCTTCCAGCAGGTCTCCCAGCTGGGTGTCCTGATCCTTTCCGACCCTGGTCTCCAGGGAGACCGAGCGAGGAACCCGCATCAGCGTCATGCGCACTGTTTCTTCGCTCAGCCCCAGTTCCCTGGCCAGATCAGTCACCGATGCCAGTCGTCCCTTTTCGGTGGCGATCTCCTGCTGAACGCGCTTGATGCGGTTCAGTTTTTCGGTGACATGCACCGGCAGACGAATCGTTCGGCTCTGGGTGGCGATGGCTCGGGTGATTCCCTGACGGATCCACCAGTAGGCATAAGTGCTGAAGCGGAAGCCTCGGGTGGGGTCGAACTTTTCAACCGCCCTCTCGAGGCCAAGCGTGCCTTCCTGAACCAGATCCAGCAGCTCCATGCCCCGCTGCTGGTATTTCTTGGCCACTGCCACCACAAGGCGCAGGTTGGCCTGGATCATCCGGTCGCGTGCCCTGCGACCCTCCCGAAGCCGTCGCTGCAATTCCTTGGCCTCAAGGCCCACCTCCTCGGCCCAGAGGCTGTAGCCCTCATTCAGCTGTCGATTGAGTTCCTCGAGGGGCAACTCAGCCGCCCGAGCCCATTCCTGGCGTGTGGGCCAGTGGCTCACCTGATTGGCCTCACGCAACTGCAGTTCCTCCAGATCCAGCAGGATCCGGATTGCCGCATGGTGATTGCTGAGGTCCCGCTCCTGCACGAGCAGTTTTTCCCGCGCCTGGACCTGACGAGAGAGGGTGACTTCTTCTTCGCTGGTGAGCAGGTCGACTCGACCGATGTCCTGTAAGTACAGGCGCAGCAGGTCGTTGCCACCGCTCCAGCGGATCGGGGCATGCCCCGTCGATCGGGAGTGTTTGGCCAAGGAAACCCTGAATGGCTCACAGTCCTTCCAGGGTTGATGCTTTGAGAGCCCAGTGCTCCGAACCGCTGGTTTCTGTTCGGGTTCTAGTTCGCGGTCTCGTCGTTCTCTTCCACCCAGGTGCTGGCCACATGCAGCTCCTCAAGCTGTTTGTCGGCAACACCGCCGGGAGCGTTGGTCATCAGACAACGCGCCTGCTGGGTCTTGGGGAAGGCGATCGTGTCGCGGATCGATTCCTCGCCTGCCAGCAGCATCACCATCCGGTCGACGCCGAAGGCCAGGCCTCCGTGGGGGGGAGCTCCGACATCCAGGGCATCCATCAGGAAGCCGAACTGCTCCTGGGCTTCCTCCAGGGGCAGACCAACGGTCTGTAACACCTGTCGCTGCAGGGCCGAGTCATGGATGCGCAACGAGCCACCACCGAGTTCGAGCCCGTTGAGCACGAGGTCATAAGCCTGAGCGCGGGCTTCCGGCAGTGTCTGGGCCCACTCCGAGGGGTCGTTGCCCAGGTCTTCGGCGTTGGGAGCGCAGAAGGGGTGATGCAGAGCCTCAAAACGATTCTCATCACTGTTGAACTCGAACATCGGGAAATCCACGACCCAGAGGAAGTTCCACTGGCCGTTCTCCCTGTCGGGTTGGACCATGCCGAGCTCTTTGGCGAGGTATTGACGCACCCGGTCGAGGGCCTTGTTCACCGTGGCGGTGTCACCGGCACCGAATAACAGCAGCGTGCCTGGTTGGGCTCCGGTGCGACTGAGCAGCTCCTGCTTCTGCGCATCGCTGAGATTGTCCTTGATCGCACCGATCGTGTCGATTTCGCCACCGTCGCGCACGCGGATGAAGGCCAGGCCACCGGCACCGGCTTTCTGGGCTTCGCTGAACACGTCGCCGCCGGGCTTGATCCGCACATTGCTCACCGCATCGTTGCCGCCTGGGACGGCGATGCACTTCACCGATCCGCCGGATTTCACTGCACCGCTGAACACCTTGAAGCCCATGTCCTTGACGATGTCCGAAACGCTCACCAGCTCCATGCCGTAACGGGTGTCGGGCCTATCGGTGCCGTAGCGCTCCATGGCCTCATGCCAGGTCATGCGGGGGAAGGGCCGCGGCAGCTCGATGCCCTTCACGGCCTTCCAGATGGCGCAGATCAGTGATTCGTTGAGCTCGAGGATCTGCTCCTGATCCATGAAGCTCATTTCGATGTCCAGCTGGGTGAACTCCGGCTGGCGGTCGGCACGCAGGTCTTCGTCGCGGAAGCAGCGGGCCACCTGGTAATAGCGCTCGATGCCACCCACCATCAGCAGCTGTTTGAACAGCTGGGGGGATTGCGGCAGGGCGAACCAATCGCCGCCGCAGACGCGGCTTGGGAGTACGTAGTCACGCGCCCCTTCGGGGGTTGAGCGCGTGAGCACCGGTGTCTCCACCTCGATGAAGCCTTCGTCTTCCAGGAAGCGGCGGGCGGCCTGGATGGTCTGGGCCCGCAGGCGCAGGTTGTCGTTCATGCGCTTGCGGCGCAGATCCAGATAGCGGTGACGCAGTCGCAGCTCTTCTCGGGTGTTTTCTTCGTCGTGCACGGAGACGGGGAAGGGAAGGTTTCCTTTCACGCTGTTCAACACCGTGATGCCGCTGGCCAGCACTTCCACTGAGCCCGTCGCCAGCTTGTCGTTGAGGGATTCGGCCGGCCGGGCTCGCACCTTGCCGTTCACCTGCAGCACGGTTTCGCTGCGCAGATGTTCGGCCACAGCAAAAGCCTCAGCACCCAGGTCGGGGTCCACGGTGATCTGCACGGTGCCGCTGCGGTCGCGCAGGTCAATGAAAATCACACCGCCGTGGTCGCGGCGTCGATCCACCCAGCCGCACAGCTGCACCTGCTTATCAATGTGCTGCTTGCGCAGGTCGCCGCAACCGTTGCTGCGCATGGGATTTATCAGCTGGTGACAGGCGAGTTTCCCATAGCCCGGGCCCTTTTAACCACGTCGGTAGAAGGGTCGCTTCACCACGGTGGCCGGTTGCACCTGCCCTCGGATCTCCACACCAAGTTCGCTGCCGACTTTCGCCAGTTCCTTGGGTACGAGGGCAAGGGCGATGGCCTCCTCCAGGGTGGGTGACCAGCTGCCGCTGGTGACCACTCCCACCTTTTCACCGTTGTGCAGCACCGGGTAGTCATGGCGGGCGATGGCTCGTCCTTGCAGCTTCAGCCCCACCAGCCGCCGGGTGACTCCATTGGCTGCCACCTGCTCCAGAGCGTCTCGGCCGATGAAGTCCTGAGGCATCTCGAGGTGGACCAGCCAACCCAGGCCTGCTTCAAACGGGTTGGTGTTGGCATTCATATCTTGGCCATAAAGGTGCATGGCGGCCTCAAGACGCAGGGTGTCGCGTGCTCCCAGGCCGCAGGGCACCACATCCAGGTCCAGCAGTTGCGCCCAGAGTTTGCGTCCGTCTGCCCGGTTCAGCAGCAGTTCAGCACCGTCTTCTCCCGTGTAGCCGGTTCGGGCGCAGAACACCTGTTCGCTGAGCCCTTGCAGTTGCAGCAGGCGATGGCCAAAGCGGGGTAGCTCGTGCAGTGACTCTCCGCTCAATTTTTCGAGAATCCCAATCGCCTTTGGACCCTGCAGGGCGAGCAGCACGCCATCCCGCTTTTCATCTTGAACACTGAGACCTCGCGGTTCCAGCTGCTGTTTCAGCCAGGCCGTGTCGCTATCAGCGCAGGCAGCATTGATCACCACCAGCACGGTGCCGTCGCCGGATGCAGCTTCCCCCTGGTCGTAGACGATCAGGTCGTCACGGATGCCGCCGTTGTCATTCAGCAGCACGGTGTAGCAGGCCTGCCCCACTCCGATCCGGTGCAGGTCTGTTGGCACCAGAGTCTGGAGTGCGTCCTTGGGATTGCTGCCTTCGATCCGAAGCACGCCCATGTGGGAGATGTCGAACATGCCCACGCCTTCGCGCACGGCTTTGTGTTCGGCGATCAACCCCGAGAATTGCACCGCCATGTCCCAGCCGGCAAAAGGAACCATGCGACCCTTGGCTTCTCGGCAGAGGTCATGAAGCGGCGTGCGTTGCAGATCCATGACAGAGATCAGGCGTTCACAGCGGATCCTATGGATGCAGTTCCGGTTTGCGTTGGAAGTGGAAGCAAAGCCGCAGATTGAGTCATCAGCGTCGACCGCTACGGAAAGCGTCCTTAGCTTGAACTTCTCCGTTCAGAGTGCCTTCTGTCAAGTCTTCCTGCCAGTCCTGTCAGCACTGCATCCCTGCCCAGGGTGGTGGGGGAGGTGGATGGTGCAGGTTGCGCAATCTGACGGTGCACGTTGAGCTTGCACGGGTGATCTGGTGCCATCACTGGACAGCGCGTGCTCCGGTGCTTCCTGGCCTCGTGTCCTCCGATCAGCCTTTAGTCGGAGGTGATCGACAGCTGGACCTGGGATCTTCCCTGGATGGTCTTGGTCAATCCGAAGAGCCAGCCCAGGTCTTGTGAATAAAGATGGTGTGTCGTTTCAGTTACAACACCCCTTGAATCGGTCGCAACAATGAAGAGACTGAATGATTATTTGCGTCTCCGTTGTCGGTCTCCACATCCATGCCGACCGCTGTTCAGCTAATCGCTGAGCATCGCAACGTTGATCAGTTATTGTTGCCCACGGGCAGCATCCTGTTTGAACGGGGTGAATCGGCGACTGCTCTCTACGCAATTGAACGCGGGCTGGTGGAGCTCACGACCGGTGGTCGTGACCGCCTCCGCTATGGCGATGGAGAAGTGTTCTTCTACGAAGACCTGGTGGCGGAAGACACCCATCACAGTCGAACAGCGCGAGCGATCACTCCGGTTCACGTTCTTCGACTGGATCGCAACAGTTTTCTGGAGTTGATTCACGGGCATCCCACACTCGTGCTCAGCCTGCTCAGCGGTCAGCACCGACGACTGCGGCAGCAGCGTCTGGAAGCTGCTCACTTCTACTGAGCCATCAGCAACAGCAGGCTGCGGGTCACCTTGGCTGCCAGAACGCTGCTGATGCCACTCGGGTCCAGTTGAGGAGCCAGTTCGACAACATCGGCTCCGACGAGGTTGTGATGGCGTAATTCGCTTATCAATTCGGCGAAGTGTTGCCAGAGAAAGCCACCTGGTTCAGGGGTCCCTGTGCCAGGCATCACGGCCGGGTCAAACCAGTCAAGGTCAACGGTCAGATAAAGAGGCTGGCCGCGCAAATTCTGCAGACGGGAACCCATCTGAGCGAAGGGGACCAGGCGGTTGCTGCTGTGCAGTTCCGAGAATTCCTCCCTGGTACCGCTGCGAATGGCGATCTGCAGCAGCTCCCGACTGGGAAGCACCTCCAGGCAGCGTCGCATGGCGCAGGCGTGGCTCAAGCGAGATCCCAGCCATTCATCGCGGAGATCTGCGTGGGCATCCAGCTGCACCAGTGCCAGATCAGGATGTCGTTCGGCGACAGCAGCCACCGCTCCGGAGCTGATGGAGTGCTCACCACCCAGCATCAAGGGCTTGAGCTGCAGGTCCAAGGCATGGATCGTGGCCTTATGAACGGCCTCCACCACGGGTTCAGCGGCGCCAAAGGGGATATCAACCGCTCCAAGGTCGGCGTAGGCCATGGTCTCGAGGTCAAGGTCAAGCTGGGGGCAGTAGGTCTCAAGGCCAGCACTCACCTCCCGTACTGCTGAGGGTCCGAAACGGGTGCCTGGCCTGAAGGATGTTGTGCCGTCGTAGGGCACGCCGAACAGGCCTACCTTGCAGCCGTTCGGATCCCGGCTCGCGCCCATGTAGACCGCTCCCTCCCGATCAAACAGTGAATGGACCGGGATGCTCACGCCAAGAGCTCCCGTTCGATGAAGGCAGGTATCGCTTCAAAGGCACCGGCTTGCCAGCGAGGGCTCCAGATTTCGCAGCCTGCGGCGATGCTGGCCGCTCGCTCCACAATGGCTTTTCGGTAGCGGGGGCCCTCCACCGCAGCGAAAGTCCAGCTCCACCAACCGCTGGGATACATCGGCACCCAGCCGTAAAGGGGATCGGCATGGCCGAACACATCCCTCAGCAGCCGAACGGTATCGATGTGAACCTGCCGGAAGGCCTCAGGTGATTCGCTCTGGGTGGCGAAGATGCCTCCCGGCCTGAGGATGCGCCGGCAGTGCTCGAAGAAGCTGCGGTTGAACAAACCTTCGGCCGGACCTGCCGGATCGGAACCGTCCACGATCACCACGTCGTAGCTGGCTTTAGTGCAGTCTGCTGCCCAGGCAATGCCATCTCCCACAGTCAGGTGAAAGCGGGGGTCCTGCCAGCAGCCTCCACCAATGCAAGTCAGATGCTTCTGGCTGAGTTCCACCACCCGGCCATCGATCTCCACCATGTCGAGATGTCGCACGCCCGGATGGCGAAGGCATTCGCGAGCAGTGCCGCCGTCGCCACCGCCGATGACCAGGACGCGTTCAATGGCCGCGGCACTGCAAAGAGCCGGATGCACCAGTGCTTCGTGGTAGTGCCGTTCCTGGTGCTCGGCGGTCATCCAGCAACCGTCCAGCAGCAAGCCTCTGCCATAGCGCTCGCTCTCGATCACGGTGATGCGCTGGAAGCTGCTCTCTTCATCCACCAGCACCTGTCCAGTGAGTCCATAACGAACTCCTTCATGGTGTTCATCGATCCAGCGGCCTGTGGCCGGGGATGCCTTGGTCATGAAGGTTGTGGAGGAATCCTTCCTCCAGCTAAGAACAGCGTTGGCTCATCGTTTGCGCGGAGCGGACGCAGACTGCTGTTACCACTTCCAATGCTCGTCGGAGTCGGCGCGTGATTCAGGATCTGCCGATCAACGACCGTTTGGTGATCCCAGCCGCTGAGCTGCAGTGGCGGTTTTCCCGGTCCTCTGGTCCGGGTGGGCAGGCTGTGAACACCACCGATTCCAGAGTGGAGTTGCGATTTGACCTGGAGAGTTCCCAGGCTCTGGGTCCCTTTCGCAAGGCCCGCCTGCGTGAGCATTTGGCGTCGCGTCTGGAGGGGAATTGCCTGCGGGTGGTTGCGGCTGAGGAGCGTTCGCAGTGGCAGAACCGTCAGAGGGCCATGGCGCGACTGGCCGATTTGTTGAGGAAGGGGCTCAAGCCGCCGCCGCCGAAGCGCAGGCCCACACGTCCAGGACGTGCTGCAGTCAAACGGAGATTGGAGGCCAAAGGCAGGCGCAGCGAACTCAAACGTCGTCGCCAAGGCCGGCCCTCACTGGATGACTAAGGGTTGGTTCAGATGGATTGCTTGGTTAAGGTGCGGTTAACCAAGCTGTCTTGGAGGTGGATTGATGAATCAATTTCATGATCAACACCCCGCAGCGGAATTGGTCAACCTGATGCGTCTGGAAGAAGGGGCGCGGAGCTGCACAACCCGTGATCAGGCGCGCGCCATCATCCACGAAGCCGACCAGGTCAAGCGCCATCTCTGGGGCACAACGGAAGGCACGATCGCTGCTCACGATTGATCCAGGCCTCCGAGCTGGTTTCTGTCTACGGTCCGCGCAACGTCGCTGATCATCGTGCAGATACGCAAAGACACTGTGGGCCTGACCGTCGACAAAAGCCTGATGCGACTGCACGTTGTGCGGCCCCAGAGCGATGGTTGCTGGCCGGGCATCCTGTTTTATTCGGATATCTATCAGCTCGGTGCGCCGATCACCCGTCTTGCTGATCGTCTTGCCGGCTATGGCTATGTGGTCGCTGCGCCGGAGATCTTCCATCGCCGTGAGCCGATCGGCTCAGTGATCGAGCCTGATCCCATCGGCCGATTGCGAGGCAACGACAACGCTGCGCACACGTCTATTGCGGCCTATGACGCCGATGCGTCGGCGACATTGGCCTGGCTGGCTGAGAATGCGGATGTGGATAGCGGTCGTCTTGGGGCCGTCGGCTTCTGCATCGGAGGTCATCTTGCCTTTCGTGCTGCGCTCATGCCGCAGGTCAGGGCCAGTGTGTGCATCTATCCCACTGGTCTTCAGGACGGCAAACTCGGTCTGGAAGCGGCTGATTCATTGCAACGGGCTGCAGAGATCCAGGGGGCTCTGCTCACGATCTTCGGCCGGCTCGATCCCCATGTTCCTGGCGAAGCCAGGGAAGTGATTCTTGCGACGCTCGCGGCGATCCCTCATCTGCGGCACGAATCCATTGTTTATGAGGCGAACCACACCTTCATGCGCGATGACGGCGAGCGCTGGGATCCGCAGTGCGCTGATCAGGCCTGGACAGAGCTCACTGGTTTCTTGGAGAGGGAACTCAGCTGATCAGCTTCCCTGATCTTGAGACGCGCTCTGGCTCCGGATGGCTTCTTTGGCCTGCTGCCAAAGCCCCTCCAGTTCCTGAATGCTGTGCCCGTGGAGATCACCGCCCAAGGCTGCTTCGACCCGTGAAAAGCGATCCAGGAAGCGGTGATTGGTTCCTGCCAGTCCTTCCTCCGGACTGATCTCACACCAGCGAGCCACATTCACCAGGGTGAACAACACATCCCCAAGCTCCTCCTGGGCATGGGCCCTGTCGCCTGAGGCAACGGCTTCCTTGAGCTCTTCGAGTTCCTCGTTCACCTTGCTCCAGACACCGGTCATGTCCGACCATTCGAAGCCGGCCTTTGCGGCTTTTTTGGAGATGGTCATCGCTCCAGAGAGGGCCGGCTGTCCACGTACCTTTTCGGCGAGCTGATCGCTGAGGGGAGAGGTCGAGTTCGCGGCAGCTTTTGCTTCTGCTCTTTCCTGCGCCTTGATGGCCTCCCAGCTGATGCGAACAGCTGCGCTGTCGCGGGCTTCGGCGTCAGCGAAAACATGGGGATGGCGGCGAATCAGTTTCTCGCTGATGCCGACTGCCACAGCATTGAGATCGAATCGCCTGTCTTCTTCGGCGATGCGGGCATGAAGCACCACCTGCAACAGCAGGTCACCGAGCTCCTCCTTCAAGTGCTTGTCATCGCCATGACGGATTGCATCGGCCACCTCATGGGCTTCCTCCAGCACGTAGGGGGTCAATGACTGGTGGGTCTGTTCGAGGTCCCAGGGGCAACCTTCTTCAGGATCGCGTAACCGTGCCACCAAGCCCTCCAGCTGGCGCAGGGGGTCCTGGTGCTGGGTCACTTCGGAGCCTGAGGCCATGGAAACCACAAAAGGTTGTGGACACCCTCTCATCGACGTCGATGCCTGCGCCATGGTTTTGACCACTCCGCAGGCAGTGGATCTCCATCCAGAATCAGGTGCAGCCAAACGCTGCTTTCCAGACCCACCAGGACGCCGATCCAAGTTCGGGGATGTTCTCTCAAGGTTGTGAGCAGGTCTGGCCATGCCTGGGATGGAGTTGGAATGGCAGGGAATAACAGCGATGCAGTGGCTGTCCAGCTCAGCAACATCAGGGCTGACAGCCATGCCAAGCGCAGTGTCATGCCGATCAGGGGGCCGTGGGATAAGAGGGATCGATGCTGAAGCAGCCGCCGATAGGGCCACCAGATTCCACCCAGTACTCCCCAGCGCCTGAGGGCGGTCGAGCGCACGTCAAGGTCTGGTGACAGCCAGAGGCCTCCCACCAGGAAGGCCAGCGCTGTTAGAGCACCGTTGATCCATCCCAGCCAGCAGCTCGTCAGTAGGCCAACGGGCAGGCACCAGGCCAGGGTGGCCCGGTCATGGTCTTGGCCTGAGGCCACATCAATGGGTGTTGAGCTGCTCCAGCCTGCCTCCATCAGGCAGAATTGTCTTACCGGGCGATTAGCTCAGCGGTAGAGCACCTCCCTTACAAGGAGATTGTCACAGGTTCGATCCCCGTATCGCCCATCAGTCACCGCAACGCTTCTTAGCGAATCCTCACCCGCCACTCGGCGGGTTTTTTATTGGCGGGACCACTTCGGGACCACTTTTGTGGCAGTATTGGCCAAGTGGTCCCAGTAAAGAGGTAGTCATGGTGCTTGATTTTCGCCCCGTCCTGAAGCAGTCGATCAAGGAAGCCGGCGTGCCCCGCGGATGGTCTGTCAGCGAGCACCGCGGCAAGGTGAAACTTCGAGTTCGGCAGGGATCTGGCGGCACCGCGGCGTCGTGGACAAAAACGCTCCCGATCGCATGGGAGGTCGGCTGCATCGGTCCCGTCACCGACACCCTGGCCAGCCTTTATCAATCAACACAGGGCGACCCTCCCAAGTCACTGGCAGAGGCCTGGCTGGAACTTCATCCAGAAGATGACGACGAAGAGCCAGCCCCAGGTGTCCCAGCAGTCATCACCGGCATTGATTGGCAGGCGATCGCTGACAGGTTCTATGCCGACCGCTGCAAGCACGGCACCAAGATCAGCCAGCGCACCCTGAATGAAGAGAAGCGCTACGTGGGAGCGGCCATCACGGTGCTCACCGGCAAGCGCCCACCATCGACGCCATACCTTCTGCTGGATGCAGCGCTTGAGCTCCGCGGATGGGTGACCAAGCCAGCAGCGCGGAAGTCTGCTGTTGATGCCATCTGCCGCTTCCTGGCTTTTGGGATGGATCACTGCGGTTTGAGCTCTGACTGGGAGATTCCTGCCAGACAGAAGGCCAAGCTCGCTGGCAGCGGCAAGGCGTCGGATTCACCACCGATCGCAGCACTTTCTGATCTGCAGCTCCTGCAGCTGATTGATTCAGCACAGTCAGACGATTGGAAAAACGCTCTTCGGGTGATGGCCACCTATGGGCTGCGGCCGATCGAGCTGAGCTATCTCACGGTGGAATTCAACGAGGCAACCAAGCGAAAACAGCTGTTTTGCACCTATCGCAAAGCATGCGGCGGCAAGTCAGAAAAACTCGAGACTGAGCCTCGATTCCTTTATGCAGCCCCGCTGAAGGATGCAGACGGCAATCTGACTAGCGGTGATCTCACTGCGGCCTGGGAGGCAGGCCTGCTGCCGATGCCACCACTGAAAGAGAAAGGTCGTGCGGTTGCTCAGTATTTGGCCCGCATGCCGCTGTGGAAGCAGTGGAAGGTTGAGACTGAAGAGCAAGGCAGGACCCTGCGGCCCTACAGCTTCCGCAACAGCTACAGCGTCCGCTGCCATGAGCGTGGCCAGAACACTGCGGCGATCAGTGACGCGATGGGCCATAGCGAGCGCACACACAGTGCCAGCTATCTGGTGACCACGGCTGAGGCAACAGCCAGGGCATTTGGAGAAATGGGGGCGGCTGATGCAACCGACTTGTGACAGCTGCGGAAGCTCTGCGAGCTGAGCCTATTTCTCACTTAGACCCCGTATACGGAGCGCCTATCTAATGCTGTCAAATCCACTGTATACAGAGTTTGCATCAACCAAAAACGGCAATTTCCCCGTCAAAGGGTTGACAAGGGCGGTGTTTGGCTGTCAAGGTGCGCCTATCAGTTGCTGGCGACCGTCTTCGGACCCTCCCAGACTTTGCCTGAACCCACTGGATGGCTTTCCTTCTGGAACCAGTGGCAATCGGAACTGTGATTAGCCGCTTTCTCTGTTATTCCGAGACAGCCTTGTCACGTCGCAATCGCAAAGTACGGCTCCCGAAAGGGACCTCATATTCACCGTCACTCGTTCAGCAAATGATCGATAAAGACGCTGCATGCGGTTTCGACCTTCCGTTGCCTGTTCATCCAAAGACGGGCAAAGAGGTTCCGCTGGAGGTTTTCATGTCCCCAGCAGTGATGCGAGCGTACAAACTAGCTTTTGACGTTCATCCCAATACGGTCAATCTTCCGCCCATGCGGATTGTTGAGCGTGGAACTTGGGAGCATCTGAATGCTCTTTTGGCGAGGCCCGCTGGTGTTGTTTATGTCAAGGAAGATCCTTCGGATCCCAAGCTCCCTGATGAGAACACTCCAGACATCCTGAGAACCCTTTGCTGGGCTCCGGAAGAAGTTTCGACGCAGGGTTAGCGGCTGGTCGGCCACATCCCACTTGATGTGACCCCCGCAAATGTCTTTCAACGCTTCAACGCGAGAGGTGATGCAGGCGCTTGGTGTCAACGACGCCAAGACCCTCCATCGTCGCCGCGAGGATTACAACGACAAGTCCATTCATCCCGACACTCAGATTTTCAAGCTGGGTGTTCACTACCGCCGCAAATCACCCACCAGCCCGCAGGTTGTCTGGGATCAAGAATTAGCGGTCCGCGCTTGGACTGAAGCCACAAAGATCAACCGCAGTCGCTTTGACGATGGAGGTGAGGCATGAGCTCCACCTTCGACATCAACAGCACCGCAATGATCGAGGCCCGCAAGTCTTCACCCGATTGGCACGGCAGTCAGGTGTTGACCGGACTGGTGGCTTTCGGTTCGCACATGTTCCAGGGCGAACGCGATGCAAAGCGCATCAGTGCCATGTCGCCTGAACGCAAAGCCAAAGCGGTCGATCTCATCAATCACTGGTCAGAGCTCCACCGGGACGTTCTGGCTCTCAACCAGGAAATCAACGACGAACTGCAGGAGGGGATCGAATGACCACCAAGAAAACACTTGTGGAAGCCAGCAAGGAAGCCCGTGCGGCTGAGCTTGAAGGCTGGACAGATCAAGACATCGCCATTGCCAAAAGGGTCAACCGCCTGGCTCAGCTGATGGATGGCGACAAGCAGGCCGCCGGTTTGGCTCTGCTCGTTCAGGCATTGAACGACGTAATTGATGGCACTCACTCCATCAACGTCCACGAATGCGGAGGTGACTCATGACCACCACCAAACTCGAGCCACTTGGCGAGTTTTATCTCGCAACTCTGGTGGATAACACTGACGTGGTGCGCCACATCTGTGATGCCATTCATGAAGGCGATCCAGTTGATGCTGCCGGATTGCTTGTTCGCGATGCGATGGGCATCCTCGAAATCACCATTGGGCGCGTCAGCCGGGATCAATGGGATCTGCCTGGTGAAACCGATTGGCCGCGGCTTGATGCGTTCTGGGATGGTCCCAGCTCCCCCGAGGAACGCTCATGGGTCATTGGTGAATTGAAGATGCAGGCCAACCGCTGCTTTGACACTCACCAGGCTTACGCCGACCCAAAGGGCTCACTCCACAACGGTGGAATCCACTGGGCCTGGATCGCTGACCTGAAGGTGGCAGGAATCCTGCTGCTGGCCGCAAGCAGTGTTCTGAAGGAGGTGGAGTCATGAGCACTCACGCCGACAAGAGCCATCACCTGTCTGTGGATGGTGGTTGCATTCGCACCTACATCTATTTAGATCACGACGATCTCCGACTGATCGTTCAGTGCCTACGTGATGAAGCAGTCCGCATGTCCAGGTCTACTGATTCCCAGTGCTGGGCGCTTATGGACGAACGGGAGCAGCAGTGCAACCGCTTGATCAGTGAGATCCTCACCGCTGGCTTCAAGCTTGAGGAGAGGGTCGCGCTTCGCGGCATGGGGGTGACGGCATGAAAACCTCCGATGTGATCAGCGTGGCCATGTCACGCCTCGACGGGGCTAGAGCCGCGGCCGAGATGGTGGCTGATGGTCGGATCAATCCGGACATTCCCCACGAAGTTGGTGCCGGTGATGCCAGGGATTGGGGCGCTGACGACTTCTGTCTGGAAGATGCCTCAACCGCTGCATTCCTCGGCAACGGTTGCGAGCAGTTCAGCCGTCATCGGCAGATGACCGGTCCTGGTGAATGGCAGGAGGACCACTGCGAAGCCTTCCATCAGGGCTTCCTTGGTGTGGCTCTCGAATGCCTCTGGGCTGGAGGGAGCAAATGAGCATCCCCGCCATCACGCTGTGCCAGGTCGCCTTCGGCCTGGCCACTCTCAGCCTGGTGTTGCAGATGGCCGCAGCCATCGCTCGATCCAAGGCCTCCGCTCCAGCACCAGCACCATCAACACCATTGGTGCGGACCACCTTCGGTCCGAAAAAGCCCAGCCTGAAACTCACCAGGATGGAGCTGTTGAAGCACGCCCGTGATCTCAAGATCGGGACCGCGAAGTGGCGTGCCCATGCACGAAAGGTGCAGCTGCTCGAAGCAATCCGAGCTCACAACATCCAGCGGAGGACTGCCTAATGGCTGATCTCAAATCCGTTGAAGGGTTTGAAGAGAACCCGATCGTGACGATTGCCGCCAATCAGAAACATCTGATGGAGCAGTTCCAGGTTCTGGCTGACAACCAAAAGGTGCTTTTGGACAAACTGCCAGAAAAGCTCAGGGAGGAAACCGGCTGCCTCTTTGATCAGCTAATTGAGGTCACTGACCGTCTCGATCAGATCGAACGCATCGTGCATGCCGACGATTGGCAACGTCGGACGGAGGCCAGGAATGACTGAAAAGCCAAAGCGCTTTCCAATGCGCCTGACCTCCTTCATCTCGCTGCAGCAGCAGATTCAGACACTTGCTGTGGAAGCCAAAAAGGCAGGGCAACTGGAACTGGCAAGCCATTGCTTTGTCGTTTCCGACCTCATGGACGACTGGAAACGTCGTGTTCTGGAGGCTGCCTAATGCCACGACGCACACTCGACACCGCTGAGCTCTACGACGCTGCACGGTGGGAGCTACTTCGCGCTGGTTACTTTGAATCCCGCGGTGATCATTATCGCGGGCAAGTTCAAGAATGCAGAGTGCTGGCTGATCACTACAGCCGAACTTTGCAAGAGCGTGAGCAAGGATGATTTCCTTGCAGCAATCGACTTTTCAGCCCCCAATCACGGGGGCTTTTTTGTTGCTTGACCAAGACCAGATTCAGCAAGAATGATTAAGAGTTCTGATCATTTGACTCACCGGGGCGCCCTACACCACCCCCCGAAAGGATCACTCAAAACAGAGTAATTGCGAGTCACTTTTTAACTCTTAGGGTGACTTTGTTGCATTCATTGCCCATCGAATCATGACCTCTTCCACCATCGACAAGCACTGTCCGGTCGTCGATAGGGAGTTGATCAGCACCAAGTTTCACGCCGGAACAAAAGAGTTCCTTGAAAACTATCGCCGCACTAATGGCCTGCGTTCTCACGCTGAAGCTCTTCGCCAAATCGTTCTGATCGCCGCTGGCGAATTTGAACTGGCCAACAACTGATCACAGGGGGATTCAGCCACGCCCGGAAAAGCACCGGCTGGATCCCTGCCCTCAAAGCAAACCCCGCAAAAGGTTCAACCTTGAAGCATCCTCAACTTAGGGGCATCGACCCCGATGGCGCTAATGCGTCGTCAATTTCTGAACTCCTGCAACATCAGCAGGATGCTGCTCGCATCGAGCAAATCCAAGCTGAAACTCTCCGTGACGCTGCAGACGAGCTCTGCCTGCAAGCGTCCAAGCCGGTTGGATTTCAAGCCACTTCTGAACAGCAATCCGCCATCAGTGGCATCGCTGCTTTTTGCCGCCAATCAGGTGTTGGAACATTCGCTTCATTCAATGGCCCCGCAGGATCCGGCAAATCCACAACGTCACGGTTGATTCGTGAATCGTTGATCAATGCCGGTTACACGGTTGGGCTATGCGCTCCAACCCATAAGGCCTGCCAAGTTTTGGCAGATGCCTGCAAGGTCAACAAATCTGAAACTGCAACCTTTGCTTCGCTGCTTGGGTTGCGTGAAAAGAAAACCAAAGACGAGGTTGATTTTGTTCCGCAGCCTGGCTCCAAGCCGCGCCTGGATGAAAACGACATCTGGCTAGCGGATGAAGCATCGATGATGCACCCCAAGCTGCTCAAGTACATCGAGGAGGCAGCTGATTTCTGGACCAAGATCATCTTCATCGGTGATCAAGCCCAGCTCTCTCCCGTCAAATTCGGCAGGGTTTCGCCTGCATTGCGCTGCACTCCACGGTTTGATCTCACCAAAGTGATGCGCCACGACGGTGCAGTGCTTGATGCAGCTACCGCCATCAGGCAAACCACCGGCAGCAAATGGAGAATCCCATTCACCAAATCAATCATTGGTGACTCCAGCTCGATCTTCACCTACGCCGACAAAAAGGAATGGCAACATGCCTTCCTTGAGATGGCAGCCGAACATCACGAGAAAGATGATCCTGATGCGTTTCGCGTCATTGCCTGGACCAACGATGAGGTGAATCGGCTCAATGCCGGCATTCGTCGTCATGTTTATGGCCGCAAGGCTGCTCCGTTCCTCGTTGGGGAACGTGTTGTCACTCACTCAGGGGTCAAGGCTTCTGATGATCACACCGAACTGATCTATGGCTCGAGCCGTGAGCTTTTGATTCGTCACGCCACACCTGTTGAATTTCTCCATCCGGCCTGCACCGACGGCAAACCATTTCTGAGCTGGGAGCTGATCACTCAAACCGACGACGGTGAACCACCGCGAAAAATCAGGGCGATTGATCCCACCCATGAAGGTCGGATGCAGGTGTTCCTCAAGCAATTAAGGGAGCAGGCCTTTGAAAATATGCAGCGTGGCTCCGGCCAACACGCTTGGGATGATTTCTGGGATCTGAATGATTCCTTCGCGCAGTTACAGCCTTATTGGTGCCTGACCTGCCACAAGGCCCAGGGTTCTCAGTTCCGCAACGTATTCATCCAAGGGCGCGATTTAGATCGTGCAGCCGGTGGTGCCAACGAACGCCGTCGCCTTTGGTACACCGCGGCTACCCGGGCACAGCGTGCCGTTCATGTCATTGCTGATCCGGAGGTGAAGCTGTGACCACTGATTGGGAAGCAGTTCAGGAACACCTGGATTTTCTGGGTCTTGATCCAGATGAATCGCCAATCCTGTTCCGCGCTTGGTGCAAAGGCTTCGGCAAGGACTTTCTGAAAAACGGGAAGCCCATCAGCAAGGCGGTTGATGAACTGCTGGAGAAACGGCCGGAAATGGCGCTGGGATTCGTCGTGAATCCTGGTGGCGGCAAAAAGGCTGACATCACATCCGCAGTTGCTCTTTTCACCGAAGACGACAGCGGCGCATCACTCGACGAACAGATGGTCTCCTGGCAGGGCGTCATGCCTGAACCAGGCCTGTCCGTTTTCTCCGGAAACAAGTCGATTCACCATTACTGGCCACTGCAGCAGGCCATCACTCCTGAGCAGTTCACCATTGCTCAGCGGAGACTCGCGGCGATCATGCAGGCCGCCCATCCAGGCGGTGATGCCGACACCTCACTGGATGACCCATGCCAAGTGATGCGGGTCGCGGGGGCCATTCATCCGAAGACCGGCAATCGTGCCGAAATTCGCCATTCCACCGCCGAGCAGTTCAGCCTCGCTGAGCTCGAGGAATACTTCACCGCCGCAGAAGCACGGTTCAACATTCAGCCCAGCACCACTGCGGCACCATCACGTCGAAACAGGGTGCAAACTGCCGCGGCCGGTGATGGCACTCATTACAAAGACATGACCGCAGCGCAGCGTCATGCCGTTGTCATTGACGCCCTGCAGCATTGCCCTGAACGCGGGAAGCAAGGCACTGGTGGTTATCCCACCGCCATGCGCATCCTTGCCGCGCTCGTGCATGAATTCGGCAGTGAGCAAGCCTGCGATCTGGCAGCACAAGCTGACTGGTCACAAGACAGCGACTGGGAGATCGACAAGGTCGCAGCATCCTTGGAAGCTGATCCACCTGCAGCCGGCAAGCGCAGCAAAATCTGGACCGTTTTCACCATTGCAGCGGAGGATCCCGCCGATCCCAGCAACCCATGGATCTGCCCATGGAGAGAGCAAACCAGCCCGTCCAAAGCAGACGCTGCACCAGTGGCCACCATCGCCATCGACGACGACAGCGACACCCCCGGCGACGTTGCACTAATCGATCAGTGGGGGTCCGGTTGGGCGCTCACTGATGAAGGCAAAAAGGTGCGCACCAGTCTCTGCACCGGTGATGCACTGACTTCCCTTCAGTGGAAACTCCCGGATCGGTTCCTGCGGTTCAACACCGTCACTCGCCTGGTTGAAGCCGGTGGCCATCCCATCCCTGAACCTGAGATGGAACGCCTTTATGGCAAGGCACAACAGGCTGGCTGGAAGATCCAAAAGGCATCCTGCATCGATGCTGTTTATGCGCTGGCATCCACCAATCGGTTCGATCCAATTCAGGATTATCTGAATGTCGTAGTGGACGATCCCAGCATCGAGCCAGCGGACATCGACAAGCTCAGCAGCACCTATCTCGGCACCACTGAACCGCTGTTTGATCGCTACCTGAAGGTTGGTCTGATCGGTGCGGTGAAACGCCGTTTCGAACCCGGCTGCAAGTTCGACACCGTCGTGACTCTCGATGGTGATGGCGGCATCTACAAGTCAGAGTTCTGGATCGTTCTGGCCTCCCCTGACTGGCACTCCAGCAGTGATGCCGAACAGGAAAAGGATTTCCTGCTGATCCTTCATGGGGCATGGATCTACGAACAGGCTGAGCTCGATTACATCGCCGGCAAGAAAGCCGTCGGGCAGCTCAAAAACCTCATCACCACCAGACGTGATGATCTGCGCGTTCCCTTCGGTAAAGGCACCGAAAAGCAGGATCGTGCCGGGATCATGGTCGGCACCGTTAACGGTCCCTTCCTTCGCGGTGATGCTGCACTCCGCCGCAGATTCCTAGTCATCCAATGCCCGCAGTCATTCGACGCCGGTGAACGCATTGACATCGACAAGGTGCGCCGTGATCGCGATCGCATCTGGAAGGCTGCCGTCTTGGCCTATCGCGCAGGGGAACCATGCTTCCTCGATGCAGACGCTGCGGCAGCCGCCAGCAGGCTCAATCTTGAAGTCGCTGAGGATGAACATCCGTGGACGCATTCCATCGCAACCTGGCTTGATCAGCCCATCAATCGAGCAGGGCCACATCACACCAATGACATCCTGCGTGGTGCTGGAATCATTCCAATCGATCGCGCTCCTGATCGGTCACAGCAAACTGAATTGCCCAAAGCCATGGAGCAAATCGGAGGCTGGATCAAAGATCGCATTCCAACGCGACACAACGGGCAAAAAGCACGTTTCTGGCGCAAGGCCAGCACCCCAGAAGGTGGCTCAACCTAAGGCCAGGGGGTTGAGACATTTAGGGGGGTTGAGACATTTCGGCCCTAATTCATGGTTTTTGTCCCATAGGTTGAGACATTTCAGGAGGGGGTTGAGACAAAGGGGTTGAGACACCTCAAATCGTCTGATAGCAACCACTCTCAGGAATTTGTCTCAACGTCTCAACCATAAAAAGGAAATTGTATTTTTTTACTTATTTAGCTGTTTTATGGGTAGAAGCGAAAGTTGGGAAATAGGTTGAGCACGTTGAGACACTTGCTCAATTAGTCCCGGCATAATGTGTGCATGGGTCAAACAGTTAGCAAACACCCTCGGTCTCGTCAGAGGAAATCTGAGGCCAGAGAAGTCAGAGACATCGCCATTTATCAGTCACATATGGCTGGTAACTCTGTCCGCACGATTCAAAACGAGTTCTCAATCAAATCCACGCAGACTGTTCATCTCGCAATCGGTCGCGGGAAAGAACTGGTTAAAGAACGCGGCATTGATCTGGATGAACGCCGGATCGAAATTGATCAGCTGTTCAACAACACGCTTGGACACCTCGCCGGTGAAATCCAACGCCAAGCAGATGAAGGTCGAATTCAAACGATCGAACGCAGCGATGGTTCAAAAGAGATCCGTCGCACCAAGGGCATCGATCCCCGCACCGCGGAGGCGTTAGCCCGCTCTGCTGACCGATGGGCTCAATTCCTGGGAATCACCGATCGAGCGAATGAGGTGAATCAGCAGGCCACGGTGATCCAGCTGAGTGCCCCTGCAGATGGTGCGTCATTCACCGATCGCTGGAGCTCAGGGGAAACGGTCGATGTGACACCAAGTGGTCCCGCTAGTGGTCCCACTTCAGAGGGTGCCCTTGACAACCCCAGTCAGGGACTTGATGACCACCTGCTTACTAAGCAGATCACCGGGGCAAACGCCTCTTAAACGGAGCTTTTCTGATGATGTTTTCCGGTCCTGATCGTGACCACCAGCAACTTGCCGACCTGCTGACGCCATTTGATGAACCGCTGCCCTTCGACAACCTCGTACCCATCGCCGCAGCCATGTTGCAGGTGGCCATCCAGGCCCAGGGTGGAAGCGTCAGTGATCTGAAGTTGCAGCGCCTTGCATTGGCTGCTCTGTTCGAGCTGGGCATCGAGCACGTTGAAGCTGCTGCCCTTGAAGAGGCTGTGAATGAGGCCTTTCAGCAGATGAAGGCACGCGCCACCAGTCCAGCTGAGGTGAGTGCATGACCACCACTACAGCACCCACGGCCACCGGGCCTGAGATCCGCGAACCGACGCTTTGCCAGAGCTTGATGCTCGATGCGCCGTTCAGTGATGACCTCTGCGTGATCAGTGCACGCGGCACCGGCAAGAGCTGGGGCATTGCACTCGTGGTGGCCAGGGATGCAGCCCACTTCAAAAGCAAATACAGCTGCCTGATCACTAGGACCACATTCCAGGGACTGACCGAGCTCCAGGGCCTGCTCTGGCGTTACCTGACCGTGGCCTTTCCTGGGACCACCTACAGCTCAGCGGACATGACATTCCGCCTGGGCGGGAAGGACATGCCATTCGGCAAGGTCGAGCTGGCTTACACCGGTGCAGGGCCAGCTGAGCAGGTGAAGGCACTGGCCAGATTGCAGGGTCGATCGTTCATCTGCGCGATCCACGACGAATGCGGCAATCACTTTGATTCGCAGTTCATCGACATGGCAGCGGCCACGTTGAGAGGCCCTGCTGGAGTTCCGACACGGACCATCCTGTTGGGGAACCCTGGAGGCCCTGCCCATCCATGGCTGCAGGCCCGTTATGGAATCCCTGCGGGCTATCCAGAACCAGGGAAGGCAAGCCGCTTTTGGTCAGAAGACCTGGGGAAGCACACGATCTTTGCGAGCTTCACGGCGGGCTCGAACCAGCACCTGGACCTGGATCAATACATCCGGAACATCAAGGTTGCGGCGGCCGACGACCCTGCACTACTGGATGCCTGGCTGCATGGACGGCTGGATGTCGACATTGCAGGAGCGTTTTTCGGCAGCAGCTTTGGTGTGAGGCGCAGCCAGCGTGATGTGCGGCCTGGCGGGATCCCCCAGCAGGAGTTGAAGCGAGCGTTCGTCTGCATGGACTGGGGCTGCAGCGCACCAACGGTGGCTTACCTGTGTCTGCCCGATCCGGAGGGTGCACCGAGGGGAAGCATCTGGCTGCTGGATGAGTTTTATGTGGCGAGCTCTACGGCTGGCGGCCAGCGCGACTGGACCCGCGGCACTTATCTGAGCAATGCCGAACAGGCGGTGGGAATCATCGAGTGGCTGTCCAGGTGGAACCTGAGGCCAGGCACCACAAAGGTTGTGGCCGACGATGCGGTGTTCAACGCCACTGGCAGCGACAGGGGCAGCACTGCTGGTGACTTCAAAGCTGCTGGGTGTCCGCTGGTGCGTGCGGGAAAGATGAACGCACGGGAAGCCAACGGCTTGGCGCTGGTCAGAACGATGTTGCAGGCAGCTGGAAGGGATCCGGAGACGCCATGGCTGATGTGGACGCAGGCGTGCCAGGGACTGATGGCGACATGGCCGACGTTGCCGAGGCATCCACGGGATGTTGAGCGAATTGCTGACGGTTGCGCGAATCACAGCCTGGATGCGGTCAGGTACGGCGTGCAGTGGTGGCGTGCCAAGTGGAAGGTGGGGAGAAAGAGTGCACCCCACCCATTGATGTGGCACTGATGGAATTACAGGAGGGCGATGTTGTGAGGTTGGCCGGAAGTGTGACGTTGGCTGAGTTTGGGCTGGCGTTATGTGATGACGACGGCGAGATGTTGGAGATCGATGGTGTGGTGATGAAGGTGTTCCCGCAGTGGGTGGATGTACGAATTAAAAGGATGCTGAAAACAGTGAGTTTTGCTGCACCGATTGAAGGTGCAATTCGGCGGGCAGTACGACGTGGGGAAGTGCTGGAAGTATTGGACGAGGAAGCGAGGCTATGGCCTAATGCAGCGGCATTAAAGGGTGTCAGTGACGAAAGGGAAGGCAAGGCGAGCAAGGTTGCTGCACCTGTGTTTTGGACTGTTGGTGTGGATGAAATTCCTAGGAGCTAACCCAACGGGGGAGTCAGGCGGGTGGAAGAGGTGCCCGCCTAGGTGGTGATTCAGACCAGTGCTATGACTGCTGAAAAGACCTCATACCCATGTCAGAAGAGCAACTGAAAGCGTTCCTGGAAAAGGTCAAAAGCGACAGCAGCCTTCAGGACAAGCTGAAAGCAGCCGCTGATGTTGACGCAGCTCTTGCAATTGCGAAAGAGGCTGGGTTTACGATTTCTTCTGATGACGTTCGATCATCAGTTTCAGATGATGAGCTGGAAGGTGTAGCTGCTGGGGGTTGTTATAACTGGAAGAGCGCTAGAGACTACTAACTGGTAACTGGCTAGCAGCACCTACACACTCAAAGCTTCTGCATTAGCAGGGGCTTTTTATTTCTTCAATCACCCCAAATAGCCCACAAATTAGCCTTCAATAACTGGCACGATTGAGCGCAGTAAGTATTAATCAAAGACACTTCAAAGCATCGTTGCTATGACTGCTGAACAGACCTCATACCCATGTCAGAAGAGCAACTCAAGGCGTTCATCGCCAAAGCCAAAGATGACCAGACAATTCAGGAGAAACTAAAGGCAGCGAAGAATCCTGAGGACGTCGTAGGGATCGCTAAAGAGCACGGCCACGAATTCACTGCTGATAAGATCACTGAACTCAGTGAAGAGGAGCTTGAAGGCGTGGCTGGCGGTTTCGAATGTTCATTCCCATGCAAGCTCTCAATAGGTGGTCCAGGGTAGTAGTACGCTAATTCCCAGATGATACGCTGATTAGATTCTATGCTTTAAAATTACATATTCAAAGCCCTTGCACTGACAGGGGCTTTTTATTGCTTCAATGGTCGGACTAACCCCATAAATCATCCTTCAATGCCTGCCACGATTGAGCACAGTAATTATTAGCTAAAGACACTGCAGCAGACCATTGCTACAACTACTCAACAGACTTGATGCAAGCAATGTCAGAAGAGCAACTCAAAGCGTTCCTTGCCAAAGCGAAGGATGACCAGTCCATTCAGGCGAAACTAAAGTCAGCGAAATCACCCGAAGAGGTTGTGGGCATCGCTAAAGAACACGGTCACGAATTCACTGCTGATAAGATTACTCAACTCAGTGAAGGAGAGCTAGAAGGCGTGGCTGGCGGTTTTAGAGGTTATGAGATGAAGGAAATTATCAGAGGTTATGGAGATGATGAAGGAGAGCTAGAAGGCGTAGAGCTATAATGAAGGGAGGAGATTTTTAAGAGCTAGAAGGCGATAGGTTTAGACTGAAACAAGCATAGCTTACACACTCAAACCCTCTGCATTGACAGGGGTTTTTTATTTCTTCAATCACCCCATACCCACCATTAATCAGACCCAAATAGCATCCGATACCTGGCACGATTGAGCGCAGTAAATTTCAGCCAAAGACGCTGCAGCAGACCGTAGCTATAACTGCTGAACAGAATTGATAACCATGTCAGAAGAGCAACTCAAAGCCTTCCTAGAAAAGGTCCAAGTCGACACCAGCCTTCAGGAAAAGCTCAAAGCAGCGGCTGACAATGATGCTGTTGCTGCGATTGCGAAAGACGCTGGGTTTAGCATCTCTGCTGATGACTTGAAGAAGGCTCAATCAGAACTTTCAGATGAGGAACTGGAAGGCGTGGCTGGTGGACTTGGGCCCAAGGTGTCTGCTGGGTCCCTTTACTGTTTGTGTCCTGGGTGACAGCCCTTTCCTAGATGGCGAAGTTGGCTCCTTCCTCTAGTGGGTTGGGATGATTCTGTTATTTGGTGATGGATTCTGAGCCTACTCATTGCAAAGCCCCTGCCACTACAGGGGTTTTTTATTGTTTCAATCACCCCAAAAAGACCATCAATCAGCCTTCAATGCCTGGCACGATTGAGCGAAGTAAGTATTAGCCAAAGACACTGCAGTAGACCGTTGCTATAACCATTAAAGACTCCCGATAGCTATGTCAGAAGAGCAACTTAAAGCGTTCCTGGAAAAAGTGAAAGGTGATTCCAATCTTCAAGCCAAGCTAAAAGCAGCTAAGTCACCTGAAGATGTTGTGGGCATCGCTAAAGAACACGGTCATGAATTCTCTGCTGATAAGCTGAGTCAGCTCAGTGAAGAGGAGCTGGAAGGCGTGGCTGGCGGCACCTGTTTTTGTTTTTCGGTTGCATGTCGGTTAGACACAGGAATTACCTTTCGATGAGTGGGCTTGTCAGGATTAATTAGCATGAAACAAGCATAGCTTACACACTCAAACCCTCTGCATTGACAGGGGTTTTTTATTGCTTCAATGGTCTGACTGACCCCATAAATCAGCATTCAATACCTGGCACGATTGAGCGTAGTTGAGCAGTAATCAGGCTGGTCAAAGCGTTGCCCAACGAGGTGTTGACTTAGTTCTGAGCTATTCACCAGAAGCTCACCAGAACTTCGCGGTTTCTCTACCAGAGCTGTGTAGAGGGGTTCACCAGAAGGGCTGTGACCTTGAAGGAGTCGAGGGGGCAACACCCCACACATCACTCACTCACTTCAAAACCATGACTGCACTCAAGAACCAAGCCCAAATCATTGAACTGACTGACGATCAACTCGAAGCTGCTCAAGGAGGCAATTTCGGGCGAGTTGCCGCTGAGATCATGTATAACCACGCCCGGAAGAAAAATCCGGGGCTTGCGCTTCTGGAATGGTTTGGCGGTGGTCGTGCTCCCTGGCAATGATTGCGGAGCAGTCAGACTCCTCGTTCACAACCTGATCATCAACCCCGCCAAGTGCGGGGTTTTTGCTGTCTGGCTACCCGCGTCAATCCGGGTCAGCGTGGATCGACCGGCACCAACTTCGCCCAGTCGCCACCTTCTGGCATCACCGGCCCAACCTTCATGTCTGTGGGCTCCTGGAACACCACGCGCCAATCGGGGAGCCTGGACGGCACATAGTCCGATCGTTCGATCCGGACGCCACCCAGCACTGATGGCGCTCCATAGAACCCGCTCATCCAGTGCGGATCCTGATTCAGTCCACCGCGGAACCAAACCCAGCAACGGGCGTTCGGCTGCGTGGTGGATTCCTGCTTGGCCACGCGGACTCCCAATGAGCACGGAAACTAATCGCCAAACTGAAACCTGACATCAGCCGCTCATGCCAAAGATCACCACGACCTGCGTTGAGATGACATGTCTGCAAGGGTTGGCTGATCTGGAACGAATCGAGGGTCCATGGCTGGAACTGATCGCCGGCGATGACCCAGAGGGAGTGGCGGTGATTCTGCGTTTGCTGCTGGCCCACATGGCTTCGACGAGCAAGCGGCTGCTGGGAGCGATGGTGCTCGATCGGCTGGATGTTGAAACCGATGCCGTGGAGCGAGCATCTCTGCGGCAGGGAGATACTCATTTGCAAAGTGGTCCCGCTGCCTGAAACGGGACCACTTTCACCCTTTTTCGGGGATACCTAGGGCACCCTCCGAAACCAACAATCGAGCTATAGCTTGAAAAACGCAGTCGCCGACTGTGAATTTTTCTCCCTTACAAGGAGATTGTCACAGGTTCGATCCCCGTATCGCCCATTCCGAACCACCACTCAAAAAAGCAGTTCTGAACTGGCTTTTGGGAGTTCATGCCATCAAGCGTCCGTGACGCTTGAACTAGCTTGGTGCAGCGTTTTGATTGACCTGTGCGCACGCTTGTGCGCACAATGGCAAGACGGATTAAGGGAGATGCTCGTGGCCGCGACGCCTCGGAGGCCAGCGAAAGCCCCGGCATGGGTGAAGGGCATGCGGCAGGCGCTCACGGGCCTGGCCGGTGAGGGGTGGACCGTCAGAGACATCCGCGGCCGGATCCAGCTGACCGTTCGTTTCGACGATGGCCAGCGCAGCAGTGTGGTGCTCGAGCTCCCCTGGGCGGGAACCAGCCAGGCTGCGCTGCTAACCACGGCCGAGAAACTTAAGGCTCTGATGAGCCAAGGCCGCGGCCTGAAGGAAGCTCACCAGCTGCTGGCCAAGTCCACCGTCAGCACCACCACCGCAGGCGACACCGACTGGACGGCGATTGTCGAAGACTTTCGCAAGGCCAAGGTCGAGTCAGGAAGCATCAAGGCCACCACCTGGCGGCGGATGTATCAGCCAGAGATGAATCATCTGCTAACGGCCCTGGCCACCAAGCCCAAGCCTGTTAACAGCAAGACGCTGCTCCAGCGCCTGGTGGGTGTCGGTGGTGAGCCTGGCTCTGATGGCCGCAAGCACCGGATCCAGTACGCCGCGCAGCTGCTCCGGCATGCGGTCAACGAATGTGCGGCCGATCCCCGCTGGGAGCCACCTTCGAACCTCAAGCCGTTTGTCGGCAGCAAGCCGAAGAGCACCACCCTGACGACATTTGCCAAGGACGACCAGATCGTTCGGTTGCTGGAGGGCATCGACAATTCGCAGTGGCGGAATGCCGTTGGTTTTGTGGCCTGCTTCGGCCTCCGCGGAGTGGAGCTGGCCTACCTCTCACCGAAGGGTGGGTTCTTGCATTGCCGCTATCGGAAGCGGACGGCCAGGAAGGAAGAGGGCACCGACCCCCGAGACATCGTTGGCTTGGATCCAGCCGGCCTTGAGGGCCTCTCGGCCAACCTGCTGGCGATGCTCGAGGAGCAGGGGAATGCCTGTCTGCCGTCCACCTGCTTCCGGGTCAATGAGGAGGGGGAGATGCTGGCGGCTGGCCATGCCTTGTCTCAGTACCTGGCCCGCAACAGTGTCTGGCAGCAGTTGAAAGTGGAGACCGCTGAACTTCCTCCCACCGGCAACGCAGGCAACGATCTGGTGCCGTACTCCATGCGGCATGCCTATGCCGCCCGAGCTCATGAGGATTACGGCTTCAGCCCACGGAAGACAGCTGGCCTGATGGGCCACAGCTTGTTGACCCACAGCCGTCATTATGGCAGTCAGATCGATCAGGAGATTCTCGAAACGGCGCTCGAACAGGCCCAGGCCGTGGTGGCCCGCCGCAAGCTCGAGGCAATGGTCTGAGCTTTAACACCTTGGCCCAGATAAGAGCGAGGTTTTTCAGCAGTTATCAATCAGTGCCTGTGATTTCTTGATCTCGCTCCAGAGATCGAAAACGGTTGGTTTGAGGGAATTTGATGATTTCTTGCTTCGCGGATCGGCACCAGCCAGAACAGATGCAGCTGGATTGACTCAATGGTTCCAAGCACTGATCCACGGAACACAGGTGATCAAATCACCGATGTGATCACAGCAGTTGGAGTCATTGGTGGTCTGGGTTGCTTGGTGGTGGTGATCGTTGGCGGCTTCATCACGGCAGATGCAGTCAAAGACGGAATCAAGCAAGTTCCTATTGAGTCACCGATACCGATCGAGGCTCCCCAAGCTCCGTAACTGAGCTTTCGCTGATCTCCTCCCCATTCGATCAGGTTGGCACAAGCTGGGAATATCCCGTTTCGCGTGTTCGGTCCCTTGGCGGGTTTCACCGTCACGAGCAGCCCAGCTGGCTGGCGATGGTTTCCGCACCGTAAAACGAACAGCAATGTCAATGAAATCTGCAACTGGGATGTCGTCGCCAAAGCGATGGAAGCCGCTGGTGCCACATCAAGTCAGATGTATATCTTTGCCAAAGCATTGGCAGCAGGAAAGTTCGACCCAATGCCCACCAGCTTCCCAGAAGCCCCGTACAGCATTTCGGCTGTAGCTGGCTGATCACAGCAGATCAAAGCCTCACCTCTGTGAGGCTCACCCACCCAATTAAAAACATGACTCCTTCAACTCAAACCCAAACCCGATTCGGCTTCAGCAACTTCGCTGAGACCTGGAATGGTCGTCTAGCAATGCTTGGCTTTGTAATTGGCCTTGCCACCGAGCTAGTCACTGGCCAGGGAATCCTCAGTCAAATTGGTTTCTGATCCCGTTCGATCGGGAAGACGCTCGTCTGCGTAATAGAGCTTTTCAGCCATGAGCTCACCAACCATCTCAATAAAAAACCCCGCTCTAGGCGGGGTGTGATTGAAGTGGGTTGTTTCGCCGGGAGATGGATCAGCACAACTAGACCGCCCTGCTTTTTCCTGTAAAAATCTTTATTGCTTTCAGCTAGCTCCCAATGGCTTTCGGCTTCCATGTTCCTTACCTATAGCTCTTCATAACCATTGTCTGATTAAAGGGACGGTCAGTGGAAGTGCTCACATGGAATACTCCGTCAACACAAGAAACCTCAAAGTGATTGTAATTGGGAATTTCGCACTCTAATCTATCTATGTTCTGAGTATTTGTTTCGTTGAATGCCTCAAAAACGCTGTCACGATTGAAGAAGTTTTTAATTAGTTGGGTCAACATGATTCATTCCCCTTCGATATATTCACCATCTCCGGAATCAATCGGATTCACATCGCCCGGATGGGTGAACGTGATGGCTGAAGGCTCCCCCAATCGGGGATCAGTTCACCCGGGAGCCGGTGTCGCCAAGGCTCCCGGTCAATCAAAAACCCCGCACTGGGCGGGGCTGTTGAGGTCGATTGGGAGGTGGGACTTTGCGCTGATTGATCAGCCCTCTAGCTTGGCGGGTTCGGCCTCGCCTTCTCTCAGTTCAGCGTCGATGATCATCACGGCAGCAGGGTTTTCTGCGGCGAACTTGACGCGACCCAGCAGGTAAGCGGCCTCGTGCTCAGAGAGACGCTGGTCGTCAACGATGGCATCGAGGAACACCGTGGTGCGGCGATCAATGTCCTTTTCTGCAGTGTTGTAAAGCTGCAGCACCGAAGCGGTGACATCAGCTTCCATGCGGAAGACGTTGGCAATGACATGCTCCACGTCGGTCCACTCCGTTCTGCATGGCTCGAGAGTGTCGAGCACAGGGCGCTGACCTCTGGAGATCAGATAGTCAGCAAACTTGGCAGCGTGCTGCTCCTCTTGCTTGGCCTCATCACGCAGATGTTCAGCAAAGCCGGTCAGCTCACGTTCAGCGAACCAGACAGCAGCAGCGAAGTAATCAGCAGCTGACTGACGCTCAAGGTTGAGATGCGCTTCCATCAGGTCGAGCATTTCAGCCGACATGGGCTCAGCCATGGCACGGCCTGCAGGACCGGTGGGGACATTGATGGGGGCTTGGATTTGTGAAGCTGTCATGTCTCTTCCTCTGGGAGGGATGCATCAGTTCTACATCACAAAAGAGCGAAAGATATGCGTAAAAACCGAACATTAGTGGATCAAAATATGCTTTTGAGAATCACATTCAGGAGCCCCAAATATGTTGTTGAGAATCACAATCAGGAGTGCAATCTGCTGCTGAGAATCAGTTTCGATAGATCGATATTAAGTGTTCGGTTAGCCACCAAAGAAATGGTGCCCTGAATGCAATAGACCGGATGAGTTGTTACCGAGAGTTGTGTGATGACTGCAGTTTTACTTTTATGCGACTGCTCACTTTGCAAGCGCAGCGTTGAAGAATCGCGATCAATCAGGGTTGGCGGGCAGCATTTCTGCTCTGAGTCCTGTGCCAAGGGGCATCCCAACATGGAGCCATGTGATGGCGAGCGGAACGGCTGTAATTGCGGAATTGGAGAGTTGGAGCTGCTTTTTGCGGCTACCGATTAGTTCAGAACAAGCTTTGGGTCGTTCCGAGGCAACAAAACTCACCAAGAATTCACCAAACCTTTGCTGGAAACTAATAACAACACTGAGATCTAGAGGCCAATATTTAAAAAGACTTAAAAATATTTCTATGGTTACTAACGCAATTCTCATATCAATCCCATTTGTTGTGGGATTTATGTTCGACTTCATCGTCGAGGCTTTCGAGACCACGAAGAGTCAGCCCACAAGTGACAGCTCCATGGAAGAAGACAGCAGGGCCAGGTTGGTACCGATGGATCAGAGCCGACCTGGCTCGAACCGGTTTGCCGTCAAAGCTCATCTCCATCACGACTTGAATCCTTGTTCTGATAAGCCGCCAGCGCGAGTGAACTGATGACTGTCAACAGTTCAATGACATGAGCCCAATCGCTGTCCCACCACATAGCTCTGCCTCAGAGTTGTTCTGTAATCATCAGAAGTCGGTGGCGAAGTAGTCACCAGAGGGGAGAGCCGAATGATTCAGTGGGGCTCACGCGCCATCAGCAAGGATTCGCAGGTGATGCCAAGGCTCCATGGCAGCAAAAACCCCGCTTGTGGCGGGGTGTGATTGGTGTGAGGTTGTTTTGTCGGGAGATCGATGGCGACTACTCGACGCCCTCTGCTTTCCCCTTTCGGGTTTTGTATTGCTCTCAGCCCCGCATTCATAGGCATCTGGCTTCCCGACAGTGATTAGCAGGCTTTGTTTGCAACATCGTCAGAGACCGATGTGGACATGATTGGCCTCCAAATTCCGTCCGAACCTTTTTGCTCCCAACTACTGCAATTAACTGTGACTTTAAAGGGATCCATGACAGACCAATTTGACATATAAGTAGCTATATTTCCCTGCTTTCCTAACGGCTTGATGTAGCCCTGGTTCCCTTTTACTGTGCCAATATATATCCAATCATCCCTAGCCTCAGCAGGAACTGGGATTAAAAACGAACCACCGATAACAGCAGCGGCAGCTGCAAAAGTAGAAAGTTTCATTTGAGTGATTTAGAGAGTGGAGTTCATCCCTCCTGGACCTTTTCACCATCTCCAAAATCAATCAAATTCACATCACCTAAAGGTGTGAAACAGCAGATCCTCAACTCACCCGCTCGGGGGAATCACTACAAGATCAGGCCCGGCCGCTGAAGCGTACCTAGCGTCTGTGCCCATGGGGTGACACCCAATGCCTGCTGAGCAGCCCACTCCTGAAGTCACTCGCCAGGCACTGTTGAAGTTGCTTTCTGAGGTAACGGATACTGGCTCGAGGGCCGATGCCCAAGCGACAGAGGTCGGAGCCCAGATCAACCTTGCTATTGAGCGGGTAAAAGCAGATGCATCAGAAGGAGCAGCACCCCTTGATGCTTGTGGCCCACACGGCCGAGCCATGCTGATTCAAGCTCAGAAGCGTCTTGAGAACTTTCAGGCTTTGCAGGTTTTAGAGGCAGTTGCCAGCGAAAGTTTCGGGATGCTTTAAGGCACAAGCTTTCGGTGGCTAGCCCAACTGACGTACTGAGACCAGCAGATTCAGCACAAACTCATAGTTGACACAGCTCAGCATCTGTTTGATGCATCCATAGGCATTGCCGTGCCCAACCTCAAATTGCTCTGCGAATGCCTCCTCGCTCAGCTTTGCTTGCCAGGCGAGTGCATCTCGACGTATCCAAGCCGAGAGCTCTTCCGGCGTATGGCAGTGCAGCAGCTCTTCGGACGCAGCATCGCTTATCTGGTCGACGACAATCAGTGCGTAGCGATGCGTTGCTGCTTCCAGTTCTCCCTTTCCTCATAGCTGCTCGATGTACTGAAGTGCTTGAGATCGATTCATCTGCCTGATCCAGGCCTCTGTCCTGCCCCAAAGCCCACAAGTTCGTTTAAGAGGCGTATTGCACCGATCGCGTTTGATTCACATCCAGCGGAGGCTGCATCAGTTGCCATCTGCTCAACCATCAAGACCTAGCTGGCAAGCTTGTCAACGAAATCGATGTCGCTTAGGTCACTCTGAACGACGTCCCTCGCTTTGTGAAGATATCGGGATGCCTGAAGAAAGCCCCCATGCATCGGTCAAAAGAAGTATGGACTGATTTTGAGATAAACCCTAAGCAATCAGCGTTACCAGCTTGGATGACCTATTAAAAGATCAAAAATGATGAATAGCTTGCACTGAAAATGCAAATCAACATCTCTACCTTAAGTTGAAACAAGCCACTTAGGTACTGCAAGTCTTTCTTCAATAGCTATGCATCTAAATGCAAAAATCAATATCATGCAAAAAATGCCACCATATAAGCTATGGCCAGGGGCATAATTAAGAATAAAAGCATATGCAATACAGCCTATCAAAATAGGTATGGCATATAATTCTTTTGATAACAATAAATTTGACCGGCCTGCCATAATATCTCTTACTATTCCTCCACCAATAGCCGTTATGACCCCCAAAATAATTGGCCCAAAGGGAGTGGCATAATCTAAGTTCCACACCTTTTCAAAGGCTTGGATGGCAAACAAGGAAATACCTACGGCATCCATATATAAAAGTAACTTATTGACTCTTCTTTGAACAAATATTTTTTTCCAAAAAAAGGCGATTATGGCGCACAAGATTGGGACCCAAATATAGAATTGATTTGTTGACCAAAAGACAGGCTGATCGATAATTACATCACGAATTGTACCTCCACCAACAGCAGTTACTAATGCAAAAACACATGCGCTCAGCAAATCAATCTTTTTTTCAGTACCAGCCAGAACAGCTGTAATCGCAAATGCGATAGTCCCTAAAACTTCTAATGCAATCGATATTTGCTGCATGATTAGTTTTGCGTGAACAGCAAGCAGGACAATAGCTTCATTTTAGTATTTTATTTGCGAAAGGTTGACTATCAGTTAGTTCTTTGCTTTCCACAACTGACCTATGTCGACTGCTGTCCAGTCTATAAAATAGTTTGGTACTGGTATTTTCATCCATATCTTACGCTTTTTAATGTCGAATACGACCTGGTAATTCGTTAAGTCAACATCTTGCACTGTCGGCTTAGTTGGCCCACCATTTTCGTTAAAAGTGCCATCTTGATTAAAGAGAGTCAAGTCAAAAATATTTCTCAACATTTGGGCATTGATCTTGCCTTTGTTTTTATCAAGGTGATATTTAATGTTTTTATATCGCTTAAGAGAATTGCTTAGTGTCTCTCTCACGCCTATACCCCAATCAGGACTTAAAAAAGTATTGACTACGGTAATTGAGTCTCCAATCTCTGTTCGATATCGATTACCTCCTAAAGATGACCGCTCAACAGAGGCTGCTCTTTTTTCATCAGCAACAGTCATAATATGCGATACGCTTGCAACTGTTCCGTTGACTTTTGCCAACAAGGTATCCAAAGAATCTGATTCGGAAATTAAATCTACAGTTACACCTAGTGTTGAAGGTCTGTTAATTGCGATTATCTGACCTCCCATGCTCGTACCATCGTGAAGATCAAAATAGACTCCATTTTCATTGATGGAAGTCCAAGCAGCAATCATTCCCGGCCAAGCAACTGATGCAGATTTATAGTCGCCTCCTTCTGGTTTTTTAACTAATAGGGTAATCGGCAAAGGCAAAAAACTTTCAGCCCAATCCATATTTCGAGAAGTATACATATTCCCGTCTACAGAATCATTTCCCCAAGCCAAGCCTGAGGAACATCCCGAAAAAGAGTGTAATTTAGACTCATACATTCCATACTCCATGTATTGATCTAACAAGCAAATATTCTCTATAGGGATTCCTGAACCTTGCGCTATGCCCTGGTAAAAATTCTTATTTCGATTTGAAGCGTATGAATACCCCCTATTGAACCAAACCTTGAGGTCTTCATCCGTAATGCTTCCCTTCTTCCGCCCTGGCTCTATTAATGTATCCCATGATTTTTTAATATGATCTTTGAGCAGCTCACCATATTGACACCCCATCTCGTAATCGCTTCCTGATACCAAGACAATCAAAAATCCATTAATGTTATATAGTCTCCCCTCTGCTGAAGTAGCTATAAGGTTTAGCTTTTCATTTTCCATGGATTCTTTAAAAACACTAATTTAAATTAGCGATTTTGCGGAATCCGTCAAGTTCTTATATTTTAGTGCTGAATTTCTACGAGTCGTATTGGCGAACTAGTGGCTCCTCTCTGCCCCAAAGCCAACCAACTTTCAGGAGACGGATTGCACCGATCGCGTTGCTTTCACGCTCATCGGCGGCTGCATCAGCTGCCATCTGCTCAAGCAGTTGAACCTTGCTGGCAAGCATGTCGGTGCGGTCAACGTCAGCCAGATCTTCTCTGACGATGGCGCGTGCTTCGTAGATATAAACCCGTGCTGTTTCTCTGCACGCCCCCCAGCTATCCCAGACGTGATGCTGCAGCCACCGCTGAGAGTTGCCTTTAACGATGAGGTCAGCCAGCTCTTCAACGCGTGCTGTCTTCTCAGCCTTTGTGCATTTCTTTCCCATGCAACTATTCTGACAGGAGAGATTGATGTCAACGAGGTTGATGCGTAGATCCTGTCGGCGGATATCCAGCGCAGACTCCACGTGGACCCAACCTGCAAACGTTTGATCCGCTCACTGCGGAACCTGACTTTCAAACCTGGAAAAGCCGAGCCGACGGATGACGACAACAGCCACATGGCCGAGGCCACGGCCTACATGGCGATCGCGATCAGCAAGGGCCTCACACCCTGGACAGTCGGAAGCAGCGAGACCGTCTCGGTCTGGTGAACGGCCCGCAGATGGGACATTCACTCGTTTGGGTGATGCGCCTTCACCACCCTTTCAGCGACGGTGCTTGGGTTCGCAATCATGCATGGGAAAACGGGTCTGCAGTCGGTTCTGCTGCTGTTCAGCCTTCAGCGCAAATGTGTCCGCTGACACATACACCCATCTGTAGCGTTTGACAGCAAGTCGCGTATCAGATGAAAACTCTTAGCCGCGTGGCTGTCGGATCTGCCGTTGGTGTTCTTCTAAATGCCGCATCGTTCGTCGCGGCGAACGTGTCTAGGTATATCAAACAAAAATTGGGTGGAATATGAAATGAAACAATATGTCTATTCAATCAGAGTGCATAACGGAAAAGGTACATGCAAAATTGGGCTAACTTTCTATCCAAGTGATCGCTTTAAGGCATTAAAGGTCCATGGAACCGACGTGTTGAAGCTTGTCGAAACGGCAGACATGCGAAGTCTTGAAAAGAGCTTGCATAGAAAATTCGCTTCATTAAGAGTCCCGCAGTCAGAAATGTTTGATTTGTCTGACGCGGAGATCAATGAATGCAAGCAAATAATGGATAGATACGCTCTGTCCAGTTATGTAAAGCTCAGAAAGCCTGTCTCAAGAAATTCAGGGAATGCGGTTGGAGAGGAAATAGATTTTTTATTTGAATTTATCGGCACTCTGGTAATTGCTGCTCCTTTCTTTTGCTTTTTATAGATGGAATGATTTTATGGCTAATTACAGTTACGCGTTTTTGGATTGAAATAATGCCTTTTCCTGAGGAGCTAGGCATGTTGTTGAGTCTAGTATCTTTCTTTGGGGGCTTTTTTATTCTACCCCTTATTGCGCATTACACCGGATTCCTGGACAAGTGATTTGCATGCTTGATGCGCCAACCAAAGAGTAACAAGTTATATTTTATCGACTGAATTGCTGAAACAAGCTGATCACCACCTTGGCGGGCAACGCTTCCACCCGCCGAATATCTGCTTACTCAACACTCAAAGCAATAGTCGCCACCCTCAGCTATTCCCGCAACCCCCCATTTGGGGGATGTGGAAAACAAAGGGACAATTTAATATTAAATCAAAGCCGGTTAAAAATGAATGACACCGAACACAGGCTAAAGAAAATAACTGTTTCGTATTTAATGGAAAACAGAAACAGCGAACACAGGCTTAAGGCAGAAGTGATATTTAGCGCAGTCTTTGAAGATGAAATCAATATTATCTTTCACAAATGCTGCCTGTATGGAGAGAGACAAAATTAAAAAAAACCAGGCACATGCCTTGAGCAATTTCATGTGTGGTGGACCAATACCTGGATAGATGGATATTCAGGAGGCAAGACCGTTGACGCTAAAAGGGTGGTAGAAGTAGAGCTGGAAAAGATAGTGAATTTAATGGCTATCACAAAAATAGAAATACTTGAATATCAGGGCTGTTAAGGAACAACACCAGTTACAAGTCAATAATTCTTGCAGCGCAGTCCTTCCCCTGCTGATTGTTCACCAGCCAGCCGACACCCTGCTTTGGTGGGTGCCGTTCAACCTGTGGTCGGTCCTTGTTTGGCATGGCACCACCTTGGCGAATTCACTCATATGGGGGATGACTATGGAAAGCACTAATCCGAGGCTGATGGCATCCAAAAGGAGAAGCCCATGTGCTGCGACAACCCAAACGCTGACCATCACAAAAATGACAAGCCAGCGAAAGAAAAGCCCTAGAACTATCCAACCCAATCGATCGGTTCACCACTGATCAACTGCCGAGCACGGGCTGCCATTGCCTGACGCTCGGCTTTTGTTTGGCGCTCCCATTGCTGAGATAGCGGCAGCACCTCGAGCTGGCCTGTTGCGCTGCATCGATCGGTGAGCTGGATCTAGGGGCCGCCACGGTGGCTGTGGCCGCAGGCCTGCATCTCCTCCAGCGGAACCTGCTGATCGATTTTTGGTCTGTGCGCAGGCAAAGAGGTGGTCATGGGTCACATTTACTCACATATCTGCGCACGCAGCCCATCAAATTGCTGAGAACAGAGTGACTGACAAAAGCGAGGTGTTGCCTTATAAGGAGATTTTCACAGGTTCGATCCCCGTATCGCCCATTTCGGACCATCACTCCAAAACGAATTTTTTCAGTGGCTTTTGGGGGTTCATGTCACCGACCGTCCCTGACGCTTGAAGTGGCTTGACGCACCGTTTTGGTTCACATTTGAACACGTCTCTGAGCACGAGTTGTGACGGATGAAGGCCGATGGCAGAAGCGGAAGTGCTGGAAATGGCTCGGGGGACTCAGTTGCGCGCCAATGAATCACTGCACACCCAGGCTGAAGACGACGCAGCCAGGCCATGGTGCAAACAGTTGATTGATGCTGGTGTCGATGCAGTCGACCGGACTATGAGGAAGCGCCATCCAGAACGGCAACAGCGCTTAAGGCGACGCCAATACCCAGGAAAAGAGCAAGAGCTAAGAACACAGGACTAGAGAAGAATCCAATCCGATGAGTATTAACGCTTAAGTACATTTACTCATGTCTTCGGGAATACGTTGTTTGCTTGTTCTCACGCAAGGGAGCTCCTTCCTTCGAGGCAGGTGCACATCTGCAAAGTGGCCCGCCCTCTAAAGCGGGACCAGTTTCGCCATTTCAGGGGAATGCCTAGGGCGCTCTCTGAATCCAGCCACCCAGCCACAGATTCAAAAACGCAGTCGCTGACTGTAATTTTTTCTCGCGTACAAGCAGACTGTCACAGGTTCGATCTTCCTATCGCCCATCAGTCACCTCAATGCATCTCAGCGCCACCACCCGCCAGCCGGCGGATTGTTTATTGGTGTTCCCACTTAACTATGCAAGCGGCTCAAGACCGGCGTGTGGGCTCAGCTGATTGCAAACCGGAAGGGACGTAGCCCGTTCGTCCTAGCGATCTTTGCGAGTCACAACCCAGAAGGACCAGAGAGAGCCCAGCCACCGATGAAAACCAACATCAATGAATTTTTTGCTTAAAGATTTGCTTTAAAGTGGTCGCAATTGATTGGCGCGATTTAGCTCAGCGAGCGCTGCAAGGTAAGAGTGAAGCGACTGCCAACCCCGATTTCTGATTGCACACTCACACTGCCGCCCATGCCTTCCATCAACATCTTGACGATCGATAAACCTAGCCCTGAGCTGGACTCGCCACGGCGCAAAGCGACTCCATCTGCACGTACGAAGCGCTCAAAGATTCTTTCCTGTTGATCTTCCGGAATTCCCTGGCCATAGTCTTGAACGGCGAATAAAACACACTGATCCTTGACATTAACGACAAGATCTATCGCGCTCATTGGTTCTGAGTACTTCACTGCATTTCCAATTAGGTTTTCAAGGCACTTAACAAGGCAATCTGGGTCGCCTATGACCCAGATAGAGTCTTCGAACCCACTTTCATCAAATCTAATTGGATTATTCGGAAAGGCAAATTGTGCGAGACGCAGTGCTTCGCGACAGCTCAAAATACATTCGAAGGGTTCGCGCAAGACCTTGAGTTGATGATTGTCTGCACGGCTAAGATCTAATAAGTCGCTTAGCATTCTATTCAGTCTAAAAGCTTCTTTGTCAGCAATCGATAAAGACTCGCGATATCGCGAATCCAGGTCTTGGGCGCGATTTAAGACTGACTGAATAAATCCGGAGATTACCGTAAGTGGTGTTCTAAATTCATGTGATATGGTTGAAGCAAATTGCTTTTGATTCTTGGCAGAAGCTTCTAATCGCTGAACCATGCGATTGAACTCAGTGAGAATGGGCTGAAGCTCAACTGGCTGCCCTTCCAAAGAAATCAGTGCAGTATCAAGGTTGTCTGGTTGAATATTGGATATCCGAGAACGCAATGACCGAATTGGCTTGAGAATATAGGTGAGAGCAATAGCAAGTAAAACGACCAAAGAAAGCATTAAAACAATCTCAGAAAAAAGTCTGACCCTATTCAGTGCATTAAACAATGACATGTTGTAGATAGGTCTGATATAGATCAGTGATCCGGTCTCTGGACCACCAGACAGATTCATAGACTTCACAGCGACGGCGTTTTTATCCCGAAAATCAACCAGCGAAAAGCGGTTCTTGCTGGTCGTTGCTAGGTGAGCAAATTCACGCAGGCGTTCGGGGCTATAAAGCGATTGGGCTCCTTTCCCCGGAACAAGACCAGCACTTCCCGAGATCATGACCGCCTTGCCATCTGCTAAATCAATATCCGACAAAAAATATTCGTAATCCTCTCTAGTGCAGCATTCCATTGCTTCTTGAGCAGAAAGAGAATCTAATTTGTTATCAACAAGATTTAATGGACGCAGGAGCTCCCTGGAAAGGGCAAAATTCAAGTGCGAAGCGGTGAAATCTCTCCAAAGCTTTCCTGAAATTGCCAGGCTGAGTCCAGACTGGGCAACAATCAGAATAAAAGACGTAAGAAAAAAGCGGCGTGCGATGGACCATGAACGGTCACCAGAAAGCGATTGCGATGAATCTAAATCTGATGACCCCACAACAAGAATGCCCCTCTAACGGAAAGATAGCCAGTGGAAGCAGTTTTTTCTGGTGAATTTCTGGTGAAAATGCTGCCAAACACAAAGATGCTCCAGAAAGGATTAGGTCTTTTGATTCGATGTGCAACGTGTTCGCGCTCCCAAGGTCTTTACAAATTCCTTCATCTCCTGAAACGACTTAAGGTCTTCCTTGCTGTTCGGTAACTCAAAGCCGGTGACCCAGATATCTTTTAAAAGTTCTCGATTGGATCGAGACTCTTTGTTCCACGCCAATAGAGCTTCTTGTATTTGTATAACCATTGGCGAAACTGACGGCTTTAACAGCCTGGAAGAGGCCAGGATATAGTTATTCCGTTTCTTGTCACTGGCCCAGCCAACAATAACTTCTGATTGTGCTGCTGGAGGAACATGCTGCAGAGGATTATCGACAGTGCCAGGAACAAATGCAAAGTCTTGATCATTACTGTCACCAAGAAACATTGCACGAAGCTCATGTTTTTGCTCATGCGTACAGCTTCTCAAATCCAATAAAGTAACTCCTTGAGATTTCATCTCCAGTAGAGGTGTCAGAAACGAAGAGCCAGAAGAGCTGTTTCCAAAAACAACACTTCTCCCTTTCAATGCCTGAAGTGGCTGCTTGCTATCAAGCCCACTTTTAACTTGATCTAAAATTTGACGATTTACAAGCAGTATATTGGCGAAAGATTTTTCCTCAATTGCTATTGGCTTCGCGTCTGGGTCTGCATTTAAAATCTTTGCGGTGTTCAAAGATCCCGACCAAAACAAATCCACCTTCCCAGAGGCGAATAGCTCATAAGCATGGGAATAGTTAATTGCGGGGATGTATTCGATATTAAGACCGGTTTGTCTGTGAAGGTATTCAGTAAATATTTTCATTTTTTCATACATCTTGTCCTGTGAATAATTAGGCTCTTCTGTGATGCGTAGATCTGCTCGTTTTGCTTTTGACTTCGATTGCTCAATTGCGACTCTTGAGCTGTTCTGACCGCAGCCAAATAAAAGAAGCCCAGCGATGATTGGGCCAACTATATGTTTTTGCCGTAAGCCCAAGGCCGACCTTACAAAATTTTACTGTAGTAACAGTGGCTTACTGCTTCTTCGCTCTTCATTAAATCAAAAGAGTTAATTCGCCACAATGCTTCAGATCCTTTCAGACTGAAACCGTTGGTGAGCAGAGATGGACGCAAAAAATGATGTGGTGCTCATCGCTGATGATGAAGCCAACATTCTCATGCTTCTCGAAATGGAGCTTCAAGCCGAAGGGTTTGAAACCATCGTCTGCGAAGACGGTGCTAAAGCCTTGGCGCAGATCAGGGAGTCCGCCCCGGCGATCGCTCTGCTCGACTGGAATATGCCCATCATCACTGGGCTTGATGTCTGCCGCAGGCTGAGAGATACCGGTAATGGCCTGCCCGTGATCATGATCACGGCACGGGATGAAATGGACGATCGCGTTGCTGCTTTGGAAGCTGGTGCAGATGACTTTATTGCCAAGCCATTCAATATCCGTGAGGTTCTGGCCAGGGTTAAGGCCTTACTGAGGCGTAGCGCTGCTGTTAGCCCCGATCAGCTCAGCTTTGGAGATCTTCATCTCAATGGACCAGAGCGCCGATGCAATTACGCAGGGGTGCCTTTAAACCTGACCGTCAGAGAGTTTGACCTTTTGGAATGCTTCATCCGTAACCCGCGTCAAGCGATGAGTCGATCTCAGTTAATCCAGAATGTTTGGGGCGATGATTACTTTGGAGACGAGAACGTAGTCGATGTGTATGTGCGTTATCTGCGTAAAAAACTCGAAGACGTTAAGCCTGAACGCATCGTTCAGACAATCCGTGGCATCGGTTTTACCCTGAGGCTGGATGATCAGACATGATTAATATCCAGCATGCTTCTTTTGCTGCATCCCTGAAATCAATGATGCTGCGGTGACTCAATAGCTTTGTTCAGTGGAAGTTTTGTTGTGTCCATGAGACAGGATGATGCCTGTTGAGCGGTCCGAGATGTCAACGGCATTCGAGTGAAAAGGCACGGAGATCAGCTGTGCTTGCGCGTTTGATCGCACTTGTTGATCAAGGCCGCTGGAGAGGGGGATGCTCTCAATCGTGAATCAGGCTGGTCGGCCAAAGACCCGTTGAGTTACCTGGTGTCTGGGTTTCACCAGCCCTTCACCAGAAATCATCCGGTCGTGCACCAAAGCTGTGCAGCTTGGTTCACCAGAAGGACTGTGATCTTGAAGGAGTCGAGGGGGCAGAACCCCCAAACATTCACGCTCACCAGTCATGTTCATCAAGTCCACCTTCGTCTACACCCTTTCCCTCACGCTGGGCATTTCTGCTGTCACTCATGCAAAAACGCTGTTGATCGAGCAGGCACCTCAGGGAACCGCTGAAAACGAGGAATTGGTTTATCGCACCTGTGATGCGAGCCTCCATGGATTTGATCGCTCCAGAGGCCAGCGCATGAGCCCCTTCATCAGCTATGTCCCCGAGCAGTGGTCCCGTTGGACTGTGTGACTTGTCTTGATCGGATTGAGCTGATCAATCCGGTCTGAGCAATCGGAGACAGCTTAAAAGCTCACTCTTTGACTTTGATTTTTATCCTTTTTAGGAGATTGACCTTGGATCGATTCTCCTATCGTCCATCCTTAGACACCACGTAACAACGCAGTACTGAAGGGGTCATACTCTTCTTTATCGAGACTGGTCTAAGCAGTAGCCAAGGCAGGTGTTGGCTGCTGGATTCCGTTCATGGTGTCTTTGAGCTCGGCAACATCAAGCAGCCCTTCAGCACTGAACCATGGAGAGTTTTCCCAACTAAAGCCTTCGCCGAAGGTGTTGTCTGGAGCAACGACATACCAATGGCAATTCACGTCCGGCGCATCGACGGAGCATTGTGACCAGTCGGCTTGCCATTGGGGAACCTGAACCCACATGACAGCTGCAAGCACGACTGAAAACAGGCTTTGCAGCATTGCCTTATCAATTGAGGACGTTGACCCTACTCGCCTGTGCCCTCGGCAGGACGTTCACCTCTTGAAAGGGCAGATTGGGGACCAAAAAAAACGCCCCTTTCTCAAGGGGGCGTGAAGTGAGGTCCGTGACCATTGCATTCAACGTCAAATCTCTGCGCTGTCCAGCCAGTCATTGATGACCAACCATGACTCAACACGGATACAAGACCGATGGGGAAGCTCGAACCGGACAATCAGGACACCCAGCCCGGAAGCTGCCGCTTGTTTCTGCTCGTGTGCAGACCTTATTGGGCGGGGGTGTGTCAGCTTCGCGCTTTCGATTCGGCATGGCTGAGAGCCTGGGCAACGGTCTGATGGCAATGGATCAGAGACCCAGCGCCATCAGCAGTCCCTGGTGAACCAAAGCTTCGGTACCGATCAGCGCAATGAAGCCGAGCATCGCCAGACGTCCGTTCAGACGTTCAGCTTTCGCCAGTCGCTCACGGCGCATCTGAGCTGCGGCAAGGTCCTGCCAGTAGCGCTCATCAGCCAGAAGGGTTGCAGTTGTCATGGGTGTCTCCGTGTGGGACCAGACAGGTCTATGCCCACCGGAGCTGGCTCGGTAGCAGGGACAGCCGCCCATGCAGGTTCGGATTTAGGACCTTCTCCCGTCGGATTCAAGGGGGTCAGTTCAGTAATCGGGAGCCACGAAAGTCCCCATTAGATTGCCATCATTTCGTCGCGGGGAAATGAAAGGCCCACGCACGTCTCGACAAACCCGGCGGCGTAGTGCGGATTGCAGCGTCGGGTTAGTCAACGTTGCTGATCAATGCTGCCACTGTTGTTAACCGCTGGTTCCTGCTAGTGCAGTCTGCACCTGGTTCACAGAGCAGAATCATGACTTTCTTTTGGAGTTGATGAAGGCATCGACCAGATCATTTCGACCCGTTGTTGTGGTTTCTCTGGTGAGTGTGGATGAGATGTTTGCCAGGTTGAGGCTGCTGAACAACGTGTTGGGCTCTTCAGCCAACTGCTTCTGGACATTGGATCCATCGCGGTTCAAGCCACCATCACGGAAATCTGTCGCTGTGTCTGTCAAGCAGGGGACACATGTCTCGCAACGCTCAGCGGCAGTGCCCATGGATGTGCGGATGCGATCAGTGCATGCATGACGCCGCTGCTTGCTGGAGTTGGTCGAGCCTTTGCTCACGGGAGCCCCAGAGTTCAATCAGCTTGGGCCGGTTCATTTCTGGCATCACGGAGAAGCGATCATCACGGTAAATCTGTTTAAAGATTGCGTCGACTTCTGCTCTGTAAGCAAGATCGACGGGTCTGATGCCGTCATCCTCCATATCAACTGGCCAGCGATCAGTCATTGGAACAAAAGCCACCAGATCAAGCTTCTGCAGAGTTTCTCTGACTCTTGGTGCCATTGCGTTCACAAATGCATTATCAATATCGGTTGTTTTTTTGTCAGCTGTATATTGAGAGTAAGCAATGTAATCCACGGGTGCGCGATCGAATATCACACAGTCGTTGATTGATGAATAGAGATTCACGCGGCTAGCGTTGTAATACATCTGAATGCCGTTGTGAAGGCGGTTGCTTTCTTGGCGGAAGCGGATGTCATACATCTCTGCATCGAGGGCACGGAACGGCTCCTCTTCGCGTTTGTATTGGGGATGCCGTTTCACCCAGTCCCAGACCAAGGTGCTTTTCCCGAGGGAGTGGGATCCACTGATGGCGATGCGCATGTTGAGATCTGTGGTTAATCGCGCCATTCATTATGTTTCGATTTCAACGCAATGGGGCGTGGCTTAATTGCTGAGCAGGGTTATCCATTGATGGTCCGCAGGTTGAGCCGAGTCTGGATCGCCTGGAGCGAGGCCAGATCTCGCGAGTGCCTGAGACTCTGGTCAGCAGTGGAGACCCCTGTTGGGGGATTCAACGGTCCGAGCAATCACACTTTTGGGTTATGTGAGTTCGGCTTGTTTCAGCGATGGTGGAATCATCACAGAGATCATCTTCACGACTGATGACAAACAAATGAAAGTCATTCCCTTGATTGCTTCAGAAGCCTCTTTGCGAGCAGCAGAGGACTAAGCGGAAGCCACTCATTAGCGCCGACCCTTTCGCCATTCCGGCGACTGCCGCTGATCGAGGGTTCTGGAGTCTGAAGCCATGATGAGCTGGTTGAAAGTCATACATAGCCCTTTCAGCGAATAGCAGGATGGTCAAGTCGTGCTCATCCATCTCCAGGCAAAACCTTTCAAACAACAGGATGATTTGAATGAGGAAATTAATGACCGGAACTAGTGCTAAAGCCCATTTGCTTGAGCTGTTGCTAGAGCCGCTGAAAGGCTGCAAAGGGCTTTACAACTACAAGCAGGATTTGATGAAAAAGATCATGCAGATGTCAGACCTGCAAGTGAGGGAGTATCTCGACTACCACCAGCGCTGTGATGCTTCTGGCTGATGCACCAGTCTCGGCACAGCGAGCTGCATTGATGCTTCGACCCAGATCAACGCGAGATGGAAGCATCACTGCCAGATCACATCTTCACCCTCGATCAAGCAAGCTCCGCTGTGATCTCTGGCGCTGAGGGTTTTGACAAAACAGAGTCGAGGCCTGCCTTATCTTTCTTAATGACGTGAACGCCACAATCAAAATCGTGAGTTGGCTTAAAAAGTCTGGGGAAGTGTTGATTCTGGCGAAGTTTGTCCTCCAGGGAGGTCATACCTGGCCCTATTCAATCGGATGTCCCGGAGCTGGTGAACCATTCAAATGACGACTTGCGGCAGTTTCATCACGCTGCAATCAATTCAATGATCTCTTCGCATCGAAGGATTGCCCTTCACCATTGATCAGCCAGACATCTTGGCAGTATCGATATCTGGCATTGATCCTGATTAAAGGCCAATGGTGTGAAGCAATCCTTCGCCACTGATCAATTCTGTTGCGATCGCTGCAATGAAGCCGAGCATGGCCAGACGACCGTTCAACTTCTCTGCCCGCTCGTGGAACCCCCAGCCTGCGTCGGGTCCAGCCATTTCCATGGGTGGCTCCTTGGCATAGACGTTGTCATGCCCCTCAAGATCGTGAGTCACCAGTCCGGTTGGTGCCTGAAGTGTGGTTGCTGTCATGGATGTCTCCGAGTGGGACCTGTTTGGTCTATGCCAGCTGTTGGCTTCCTGGAAGGCCTGACAGCCGTCCATGCAGGTTCGGTTTCAGGACCTTCCCAGACGGGTTCTACGGGAGCACATTCACCCACTGGCTGCTCTGGCTTGATGCTGCCCTGATGCGTGTGCAGGCTCTGCCCTAACAGCCTGCAGTGAGCTCAAAGCGCAGTCTGTGGCCCCTTTCAACATCAGCGATCGTTGAGTCGTCCCAAGTGCGGGACACTTCACGCTGGTTACTCAGGCAAGTTTTCGACTGCGCGGTGCATGAAACGCTTCACCAGCGGCATTGGCCAACCCTCGCGCTGCAGGGATTCCGCGATGTGATCAATCTGGAGGGCAATTTCCTCTGCCACGACATCTTCCAGCAGGGATTCGGAATGGTCTGTGCTGCTTGTCATGGGGATGGATGCCGTCCTTTTGCTTTAACCCTGGTTTAGACAGGCCTGCAAATGCTGCCGGAATTCAGAAAACAATTGCGCATTTGCTGGCCTAGGTGATCTGGGTTGGCCAGAACTGAACCATCCGCGCAGTCTTGATGGCACCGAGCTCTCCCCAGCGGCATCCCGACGACATCACACACCATCTGCTTCGGGCTTTTGGGGTTCTGGTAGGGGTCAGCATTGTGGCTGTGGTGGTCTGGCTTGTCACTGCTTCGCAGGCCACCAGCTCCAGACTGCCACCGGACATTGCGCTGGATCGCGTTGAGTTCTCCGAAGCGACTCCTGTGCCATGACATCGCTAACTCCCCTGCCTGCGCCTGTGGAGAGTCACTGGAGAGTCATGCTTCCTGTGGAGATTCACATTTTTAATCTCTAGTGCACCGGCAGTGAGCAGCGTCGCCAGCCGGTCTTGAGCATCGTCTCCCAGGTTTCGATGGCGTTTGAGCTGAGCAAGGTCGTCTTGACTGAGGCTCAGGGGGATGCTGCACGACCCATCCATAGGTTCTTATGGATATCCACTGCTCCTGAGCTGCTGGCGTGTTGGGTTTGAACTGCACCAGCAACTTTTGCGCAGCATTGACCAACCACCCTTCTCCTCCGGACTTCACTGGAGGTTCTTTGGTGATCCGATTGCGGCTTGGCATGCTCAGCAGTCTGATCAAACCCTGTTCAAAAAATGTCGGACCTAATGGGTGATGGATTCCAGTGAATGGAAAAGTGTGAGGTCCGGGAGGGATTCAGCGCTTGGTTCGGCAGATGTTGCAAAGCCCGAAGAATTCCAGCGTGTGAAAGATCAGCTTGAAGTTGTCTGTCTCCGGGGCCTGCACGTTCAATTCATGCATCGGGCATTGCTGCAACGTCTGCGTGGTGCCGCAGCTCACACAAGTGAGATGGTGCTGATCACGCTCCACTGGTGCGTAGAGAGCTTCGCCCGTCGGCAGATGTCTGCAGCGGATCTTGCCTTGTTGATGGAGTTTGCGCAGATTGCGATACACCGTTGCCAGCCCCATGGCTCCCGGTTGCCCCTCCAGGCAGCGATGCAGCTGCTGGCCGGTCATTTCGGCCTCACTGTTTTGCAGTTCTTCCAGCAGCAATTGCTGCCGTTGCGTCCCCGTAGATCCCTGTTGCTTCATGGTGAATTCTGACCTCATACTGCTGCGCTTCTGTTTTGGATCAGTTCGGAACTGACGGCCCAAAGACGTGATCGTTGTTCTTGGCTGCGAGCGGCGCGAGCCACGGGCTGCCGTTTGGGAGCACCACGCATACCTCCAAATTTACTGGGGCCGTAATGCTCTCCACCTTGTACGGCTGTAGAGGTTGCCGCCATGAGCTGCGGCAGTGCCCCCTGGGCTGCGCTCTGGAACATGGGATCCATCAATCGGTAAGCCAGGGCTTCCTGCCAGGCGCCATTGGCTGCCACCGAGAGTGGTTGAAGATTCGTCCGCGCCAGCCCTGGATGGGCTGCCAGCGATCTCACGCTGCTTCCCGACTGCTCGAGACGATGATTCAACTCCAGTGCAAACATCACGTTGGCCAACTTGCTCTGGCCGTAAGCCTTCCAGCGGTCGTAGCGCTTTTCACCGTTCAGGTCATCCCAGGCGATCGCCCCGAAATACTGTGCTCCCGAGGTGACGGTGACGACTCGAGCCTGTTCGCGGCCCTCCATCAGAGGCAGAAGCGCCTGGGTCAGTGCGAAGTGGCCAAGGTGGTTGACGGCGAACTGCATTTCATGTCCCTGCTGGCTCAGCAGCCGTGGAGGCGCCATCAGTCCCGCGTTGTTGATTAGAAGATCCAATCGGTCGTAGCGCGACTGAACTTCTCGGCAGCAGGCATCGACATTGTCGAGGTCAGCTAGATCCAGGTCGAGCAAATCCACACCAGAGGACCCCTGCTCCAGCAGTTCCGCGCGAGCCGCCTCTCCCTTGCGGCGGCTGCGACAGGCCATCAGCACAGTTGCCCCGGACCGGAGCAAGGCCCGCGTGGTCTCCAGGCCAAGGCCGCTGTTGGCCCCTGTGACGAGGGCTATTCGTCCTCGCAGGTCAGGCATGTCGTCGATGGTCCAGCCCATGCGGCGATGTCAGCGCCCATCCAGTCTCGCGGGTTCGCTCAGTCTTCGGGGAAGAGCAGGCCAGCGAGTTCGTCGGCATCCACGTCATAGACGCGCGCCAGCGAAGTTTCGATGGCGCTTGTCACCTCACCAGGCAGGAAGCGCATGGCATTGAGAGCGTCTTCAGCGATCTCGTCGCTGAGCAGGATGTCCTCGGAATCCAGTTTTTCGTCGTTGATGATGGCCATCACCCAGCTCTGATAGGCATAAACCAGATCCGAGAACTCGAGTTCGGGATCATTGAGATCCAGGGTCATGGTCAGGCGTAGACGCGCAACACCAGTCTGACCTCCTGGGGAGAGGATGTCTTCAAGTGAGGGTCAGCATGAGCCGTCCGGATCCCGAACAGTTGCAGGGCACGCTTGTGGACTTCGCCCTGCTGGAACTGATTCGCCAGCACCGCGAAAGCTTTCAGCCGCTCTGGAGCGTTGACAGCTGGGTCAAGCTGATGATCTGGCTGTCGCTGAACTGCGGGTTGTCGGGAGAGCGCGACAGCCTTGAACATTTCGCTGCTGCCATCGGAGAGCGCATCACCTCGCGGCTGCGTCGAACCTTCTTTGAGCGGGAGTTGGCGGATCTGGAGCTTCAGGTGCTGGCGGATCCCGCTGAGCAGCAGGTGCTGTTGTTGTCACAGGCACCTACGGATCCCGCTGTGCTGGATCCGGAGCGCCTGGCCAGAGCTTTGGAGCGGGTGGAACTCACCGACCTGGTTGTCGCTGATCGCAGTCGCTGGCAACAGCTGGAGGCCGTGGTAACGATTCCCTGGAAGGGCTGATGTCTGAGCTGAACGACCTGAGCCTGATCGGTCGCTACGGCAATGCCGGTTTTGAAGCGGTCGCCGATGGCGTGATGGCCTTTTTTGATCGGCGCACTGACCTCCACCGTCCTGGCGTTGCCTTCGGTTCCTCCACAGATGAGGAACCGTCGAAGCTGAGCACGGATATCAGCCTGGTGGCCATTGATCGCAGTGACCCTGAGTCTTGTGCTTTGTCGGAGGTGATTGTGCGGGGTGTCACTGCCGGTTTGGATCGCTACCTGGAGGAGCGACCTTTGTTTCGTGAGGTCTGCCCTGACCGGGAACTGTTCGTTGTGCCGATTTTCAACCTTCAGCGCTACGCCCCAGGCGAGGGATTTCGGAAATGGCACTGCGACTGGACCATCAGCGATGAGGCCACGGAACCCGTTCATCGCGTGCTGGCATGGATTCTTTATTGCGACACCGTGGCTGAAGCCGGTACGGAGTTTCACTGGCAGCAGCATCACGAGGAGGCCGTGCGGGGAAAACTGGTGATCTTCCCTGCAGGCCCAAGTCACATCCACCGCGGTCGGGTGAATTGCAAGCACAGCAAAACCATCGCCACCGGGTGGATCAATGCAGGGACAAAGGAGGGTTATCTGCGGCGCCTGGCTCGCTCTTGAGCGGTGGTATCTCACGGACTGTGTTGACCTGTTGCGGGAAAGGAATTTCAATCCCTTCCCGTTTGAATGCTGTCCAGATCGCCTGATTCACTTCACTGACAATGCCGATGTTGCTCATCGGGTCGGAGATCCAGTAGCGCAATGAATACTCGATGGCGGAGTCTCCGTAGTGCACCTGCAGCGCCCTTGGCGCTGGATGATTCAGCACTCTGGGCACGCTCAGAGCTGTCTGCTCAAGGATCTTCAGGACGATCTGGGGATCATGGCTGTAGGCGGCGCCAATTCGGATCTCGCTGCGCCGCATTCGGTCTGTGGCGGTGTAACTGGTGGCCTGCGCGGTGAAAAACATCTGATTGGGAATCAGCAGTTCCGCGTTGTCTCGATCTCGCCAGAGCAGAGTGGCGCGCAGGCCCAGCTTGCGCACTTCGCAAGGATCTCCATCCACCATCAGGATTTCTCCCGGACGCACTGACCCTTCAAACAGCAGCCAGATGCCGCTGATGAAGTTGGAAAACACCTCCTTGATGCCGAAGCCGAGGCCCACGGACAATCCACCTGCGATTGCCACGAGAGCCGTGGAGTTCAGACCGATGTGAAACCCCACGGCCGTGATGCCAATGCCAATCACCACATAGCGGAGGATCAGCTCCAGAGCTTTGCGGCTGCTGTCACTGCAGCTGAGCAGTTTCTGCAGCATCCAGGCCACCCCCGCGGCCGGAAGCTTGGTGCCCACCAGCAGCAGATAGGTCACCAGCATGGCGATAACCAGATTGTTGACGGTGAGGATCTCGCCGAAGAGGCTGCCCAGCTTGATCACGCCGAGATCTGCGGGATTGTCGAACTTGCTGATCAGGTTCAGGCCCACCAGAACCAGGAACAGCGGCCTCAGCAGTCGACTTTCCAGTTGATGGATTGTTGAGGTGGGAAGCAGCAGCAGCAGCAGTTGGTTCAACAGGTTGAGCAGATTCCAGCCCAGCCAGCAAAGGCCGGCATAGCTCACCAGACCAGTCTTTCCGCCGGGAAGTTCGATCAGCCAGGCGATCAACAACATGGCGATGGGCGCCACCAGCAATCTCAGTGCTGGGTGCAGGTTTCCAAGCCGCCGTTGTGGATTGATCAGGTGCCATCCCACGCTCAGTCCAAGGATCAGCAGCAATTGGGCGACGACAGCGCTTCGCTGCAGGTAACCCAGCCAGCCGAGGATTTCCCAGAGCAGCTGGCTCATGCTCCCCCCTCCAGGACTTTGACTAGGGATTTCTGGCTGGAACGCGGGTTGGAGGCTCCAAACACCAGTTGAACCAGAACCTGCGACCCATCGCGATCGATGCTGCGATGGTGAGCCAGCCCAGCCAGTGCTGATTCATGCAGCATCGAATCCTCTCTGGACTGCACCAGGGTGGCCAGCGTGCGGGAACTGCGCACCGGCACAGCCACGGCGGGATTGACTGGCAGGAATGCGAGGGATCGCAGCGACAGATTCCGCTGCACCATCGGGTTGGTAATGAACTGGGCCAGGCTCACAGCCATGTTCCGCTGCCTTGGACTTGAATTGGCTCCGAGCGCCAACACCCTCACGGCATTCATGGGGCTTGCAGTTCCAGCAGGACCGCTGGGAAGCGGCGAAACCCCGAGGTTGTCGCCCATCAGCTTTCTGAGCCGCAGCAGGCTGTTGGAGTTACAGCTCACCCAGTCGAGTTCCCCATCGTTGAGCAGGTTTTCCAGTTGCCCCTGGTCCTGGAAAAAGGTGATGTTCTGCTGGGCACTGGCCCGTTGTAACCAGGCCAGCCACTCCACCATCGCTTCAGTGTTCCTTGGCGTCAGTGTCTGGTCATCGTTGGCCTTGGCCAGACTTTGAATGGCCCCCAGGCTGCCTGCGGTCCAAAGCAGTTCCGAGAAGTTCACCGCCAACCCCACCCGTGTACCGGATGCGCCTTGTTGGAGCAATTCCTGCAGTGTGGTGGGAGGGTTCTGAACGATTTCGCGGTTGAAGCAGGCGATCTGCGGGTAGATGACCATCGGCTGGGCCGTGATTCGCCCATCGTCCAGCTTCACCCTTTCCCACAGGCCCTGATCAGTTTGATAACGATTGAATGACTTGACTGGAAGCTCATCGGTGAGTCCTTCGCTCAGCAATTGATTGGCTTGAGGGGCATCCGTGACCACCAGATCGGGCCCCAGATCAGAGGCATTGCGGCGCTGGAGTTCGTGTTTGAGATTGGCGCGCTTGTACAGCGCGACCTGCACTTCCACGTTGGGTTTGATCTTGCGGAAATCGCTGATGATGAGCTGAATCCGCTGGCGGAAGTCGGTCTGTGTGGCGGTATCGATCTTGCTGTCCTGATCGATCACCATCGCCAGGTAAAGCATCACCGGAAGCTCATTGCCGAGGCGGCTGCAACCGCTGAGCGCCAGGGTGGAGAGCAAGACGCTGGCTGCCAGCCGAGCACGCACGATCGAGAGTTGATTGGTCAATCCATTCTGATAATCAATTTCGTTGCTGTCTCGCCACAGCTGGTTCAACGGCCATCAGGCTGCCCCGTTTGTCTCGGGAGGCTGATCTTGCGGCCTGAGTGTTGGTTCAGACAGCTGTTTTGCGAGCATGGATCGCTGTTGTTGAGCGCGTCCCGTGTCCGAACTGGCCAAGACCTATGACCCGGTGGGCACCGAGGCCCGCTGGCAGCAGGCCTGGGAGGACCAAGGAGCTTTTCATCCCGATCCCCAGGCGCCTGGGGATCCGTTCTCGGTGGTGATCCCGCCTCCGAATGTGACCGGCAGCCTGCACATGGGCCATGCCTTCAACACGGCCCTGATCGACACGATCGTGCGCTACCAGCGTCTGGCTGGAAAAAATGTGCTTTGCCTCCCTGGCACTGACCATGCCTCGATCGCTGTGCAGACGATCCTTGAGAAGCAGCTCAAGCAGGAGGGCAAGACCCGTCATGAGCTAGGCCGCGAGGCGTTTCTGGAGCGGGCCTGGCAGTGGAAGTCGGAGAGCGGCGGCCGCATCGTCGATCAGCTGCGCAGGCTTGGCTATTCGGTTGACTGGCGTCGGCAGCGTTTCACCCTTGATGAAGGGCTGAGCGAGGCCGTCAGAGAAGCCTTTGTCCGCCTGCATGAGCAGGGCCTGATCTATCGAGGCGAGTATCTGGTGAATTGGTGCCCCGCTTCCGGTTCGGCGGTGAGCGACCTGGAGGTGGAAATGAAGGAGGTGGATGGTCATCTCTGGCATTTCCGCTACCCGCTCAGCAGCGGCGACGGTCATCTGGAGGTGGCCACCACCCGACCCGAGACGATGTTGGGCGATACAGCTGTTGCTGTGAATCCCAGCGACGAGCGCTATGCCCATCTGGTGGGCCAGACCCTCACCCTGCCCTTTGTGGGCCGTGAGATTCCGATCGTTGCCGACGATCATGTGGACAAGGACTTCGGCACCGGTTGCGTCAAGGTGACGCCCGCTCACGATCCCAACGATTTCGCCATCGGCCAGCGCCACGGTCTGCCCCAGATCACGGTGATGCGCAAGAACGGCACGATGAATAAGCAGGCCGGGCAGTTCAAGGGACTGGATCGTTTTGAAGCACGCAAGGCTGTGGTGGCCGGTCTGGAGGAACTCGGTCTGCTGGTGAAGGTGGAGGACTATCGCCACAGTGTTCCTCACTCAGACCGTGGCAAGGTCCCTGTTGAGCCGTTGCTGTCCACCCAGTGGTTCGTCAAGACCGAGCCTCTGGCAGCCCGTTGTCGTGAAGCGTTGGAGCAGCAGGATCCACGCTTCATTCCCGAGCGCTGGGAGAAGGTCTATCGCGACTGGCTCACCGACATCCGTGACTGGTGCATCAGCCGTCAGTTGTGGTGGGGGCATCGCATTCCGGCCTGGTTCGTGATCAGTGAGACCGATGGCAAATACACCGACACCACGCCTTATGTGGTGGCACGCAATGAAGCTGATGCCCTGGAGAAGGCCAGAGCTGAGTTTGGTTCAGCTGCGGAGATTGAGCAGGATGAGGATGTGCTCGACACCTGGTTCTCCAGCGGTCTCTGGCCGTTTTCCACCCTGGGATGGCCCGATGCTGACAGCGCTGACCTGCAGCGCTGGTATCCCACCAGCACCCTGGTGACGGGCTTCGACATCATTTTCTTCTGGGTGGCCCGGATGACGATGATGGCCGGCGCCTTCACGGCTGAGATGCCGTTCAAGGACGTCTACATCCACGGTCTGGTCCGGGATGAGCAGAACCGCAAGATGAGCAAGAGCGCCGGCAACGGCATCGATCCGCTGCTGCTGATCGAGCGGTACGGAACCGATGCATTGCGCTTTGCCCTGGTGAGGGAAGTGGCTGGTGCCGGTCAGGACATTCGCCTGGATTACGACCGCAAGAAGGACACCTCCGCCACCGTTGAGGCCTCACGGAATTTCGCCAACAAGCTCTGGAACGCCACCCGTTTTGCCTTGATGAATCTGGATGGCATGACGCCTGCTCAGTTGGGAGAAGCCGATCCTGCTGCCCTGCAGCTTGCGGATCGCTGGATCCTGTCGCGCCTGGCCAGGGTCAATCGTGAAACCGCGGATCGATACAGCCGCTACGGCCTGGGGGAAGCGGCCAAGGGGTTGTATGAGTTCGCCTGGAACGATGTTTGCGACTGGTATCTGGAGCTCAGCAAGCGCAGGCTTAATCCAGGTGAAAACGCCAGCGCTGGCGCTCTCGTGGATCAGCGCACGGCCAGGCAGGTGCTGGCCAAGGTGATCAGTCAGATGCACCTGATGCTGAATCCGCTGATGCCGCATCTCACCGAGGAGTTGTGGCACAGCGTCACCGCTGAGCCAGAGACAACCTTCCTGGCGCTGCAGGCCTGGCCGGCCGTCGATGAAGTAGCCCTTGATCACGATCTCGAAGCCTCATTCGCCGAGTTGATTGCTGCGATCCGCGTCGTGCGCAATTTGCGTGCAGTGGCCGGTCTCAAGCCATCCCAGACCGTCCCGGTCCGTTTTGTGAGTGGCCGCGGCGATCTGGTCGCAGTGCTCCAGCAGGGGATTGCCGACATCACGGCGCTCACCAAAGCTGAAACGGTTCAGGTGATGACGCCTTCTGAGGCGGATGCAGCCCCGGTGACCAAGGCTCTTGCTGGCGTCAGCGGTGAGCTGCAGGTGCTGCTTCCGATCGAAGGACTGGTGGATCTCGATGCTTTCGCTGCAAGGCTCGAGAAGGACATCGCCAAGGCCGAGAAGGAGATCAAGGGTCTGGCCGGTCGACTGGCCAATCCCAATTTCGCTGACAAGGCACCGGCCGCTGTGGTGGCGGAGTGCAGGGCCAACCTGGCCGAGGCTGAGGCACAGGCTGATCTGGCACGCAGGCGTTTAGGGGATCTCAGCTGAGTCGCTCGCGCTGTTCAGATCCCTAACCTTCAACCAGCTCTGCCTCTGAACGCTCGACCCTCTCTTGATCATGGTTGAAACGCTCAGCAAGACGTACTGCGTCGCTGAAAAACAGCCTGGCCTTGCTGGCACCATGAGGCATTTTTTTGCTCTGCATGCAGCGTGATGTGTCCGCGGTATGGGATGTGTTGTTTGCCATCGCTCCTAATGAGATGGTGGTGTTCCTCAGAGCCAATCGCGCCGGAAAGACGATCATGCTTTCGTGTTTGTGTCTTCATATTGGTAATAAAGAACCTTATCGATAAAAAAACTTGTTTTAAATGCGTCAATAGACAATTTGGGTTTATTTCGTTAACATAGATGCCTCATGTTTGAACAAATTCGCTGTGATTGATCATATGGTTTAAAGCTTTAAATGTGGAATAAGTTGCTATCAGGCGTGGGAAATGCCAGCTCAATCGGGATTTGCTCAGAAAGTTGTGTTGCAGTAATTGATTTGAATAATCTGAAATTGCTTAATAATCGATTGGGCCAAGAAGAGGGGGAAAGACTTATTGGAATAGCTGGTGATGTTTTGCTTTCAGTTGCGAGGAAAGCTTGCAAAGTGTACAAGACCAGTGGTGAATTGTTTTTGGACTAAGTCCGGTTTACCCTGATATATCAAAAAATTAGAAACTCGGATTAGCGCCAAATTTTCTGATAAAGGAATAAATGCTTCGATTGCTATCTCGTGGAAAAGTCAATCTGAACTTTTGTACGATATTTTTTGTCAAGAAGAGCTTTTACTGCTTGCAAACAAGAACCATACAGTCAATGATCGAGCTTTTGCTGGTTCACACAGTTTTTCGCGGCTATTGCCGACTAAAATATCTAAATTTGAATGTGAAATTGAATTAGCAGCTGATTTAGATTTTGCAATTAAAAAACAAGAATTTTCTCTTGCATATCAGCCGATTTATAATTCATTGCATGAAATTATATGGTGTGAGGTTCTTGTGCGATGGCAGAGAAAGAAGGATGGAGAGCTTGTGCCACCCGAGATTTTCATACCACTTGCTGAAACTAATAATAGGATACATGATATCTGGGTTTGGAGTTTTGAAACTGCTCTTGCTCAATTGCAGGAGTGGCGTACGGACTCCTATCAACTGCCGAAGCTTTCGTTTAATTTTTCACCGTCACAGACAGATTTTTCTAGAAATACTCAATTCTCTTATGCAGAACAAATTAAAAATTGGTGCAAATCTTATAATTTTTCTAGTCGAGACTTCTTAATTGAGCTGACTGAAACTCCCTTATTAAAAGATTATGCTGCGGCTATAGATTTATTTGATGATCTAAAATCGATTGGTGTAAGATTATGTCTTGATGATTTTGGAGCGGGCTTTTCGTCACTCTCTATGTTGAGATTTCTTCCTGTTTCGACCATCAAAATTGATCGATCTTTTTTAGTGAGGTTGCCTGACTCAGTATCTAATCGAGCAATAGTCAAAGCTACTATTGCTCTAGCTTCGGAGTTAGGAATTAATGTAGTCGCGGAGTGCGTTGAGAATGAACAACAATTTAGGTTTCTAAATAATCTTGGGTGCGACTACTTCCAAGGTTATTTTTTTACAAAACCGATTGCATCTAATATACTAGAAAAATTATTTATCAAGAATTAGGCATGAATTTTCTTTTATCTAATTTCTTGGCATGATCATTACGTCGTTTTGTGACTAATTCTAGAGTTGATTGTTTTTGCGATAATTTTATCACCGCAGCTCTTATGTGTTGTCTTTGTTCCCTTTCGTTTGTGGAGATTCTCATTGTTTAAAAGCAGTCAGTTGTATTTTGATCGGAGTTGCAATGTGTTTTTGTTCATTTATTGGTTGGAACATTTAAGTAGGTGTATACAGCAAGTTTTATCAGACCGGCATTAGCGGGTAATGAGCAGATGGATGCTGGGTTTATCGGCAAGTTTTATGTGTCTAAAATGCTACATCTTGAAGCTTATGTATACCAGAAGACCTGCGGACCGATCACTCGGCCGGTAATGTAAGTTAATTAAACTTTATTTTTTTAAAATAATGTCTTCACGTGAGCTGTAAGTATTAGCTGTTCTTGACGCGTGACCTTCAAAAATTATGCATGTAATTACTGAATGAATCATTTTGGATTGCTGGTCTTTTGGGCTGATTTTAATTAAATGGCTGGAATTGATTTGTTTATAATTTATTTGTACGGCTTACGCATATTTGCCTTTTTGATAGCTTGTATATTACTTTTTTTGGGAATTGAAGACCTGATCGTAGACCTCATATATTGGATTCGATGGATTTGGCGAAAATGCTTCATTTATACTCGACACCGCTACGCTGACGAACAACTTCTCTTTTCTAAAAAAGAAAAACCTCTTGCGATTATGGTTCCTGCATGGAAAGAAGTTGGTGTCATAGCTCAAATGGTTAACGTTGCTGTCACTGAGCTTGACTATGAAAATTATCAATTTTTTATCGGAACATATCCCAACGATCCTGAGACTCAGTCAGATGCTATGGAAGCCTGTAGTCGTTTCGAAAATGTTCATCAGGTAATATGCGCGTTACCAGGGCCGACCAATAAAGCTGACTGTCTTAATAATATTCTTGCAGCTGTTTTAGCCTTTGAAAAGGCTGCTGCAGTCAAATTTTCTGGTTTTATTTTGCATGATGCAGAGGATGTGATCTCACCATTAGAGCTACGTTTGTTCAATCTTATGATTGAACAAAATGATTTAGTTCAAATACCGGTTTATCCATATCTTCGTCGTAATTGGTGGAGTTTTACAGCCAATCATTATGCTGATGAGTTCGCTGAATGGCATGGAAAAGAGGTTGTGATCCGTGAAGCACTTGCTGGCTTGGTTCCAAGTGCTGGAGTTGGAACTTGCTTTAGCCGAAGAGCTTTGACTTTGCTTCTTGATGAAGGTGATGGAATAGCTTTTTCAACACAAAGTCTTACTGAGGATTATGACATTGGAATTCGGTTGCGTCAGGCTGGTATGCGCGAAATATTTGTTCACTACAGCCCGCGGGATCCGTCTCTTGCGCCCTTGAGGGAGCGTCGACTTGGTGTTCAGAGGCGAGCAGGTCAAGTCATATGCGTTCGTGAAAATTTCCCAGACACAATATCAACTTCTGTCCGTCAAAAAGCTCGTTGGATAACAGGCATTGTTTTTCAAGGGTCTTTATCTTTCCCTTGGTCTGACGATTGGCTCATAAATTATTTTCTTTGGCGTGATAGAAGAGGTGGAATTAGTAACATGATTGGCTTTTTGGCGGTAATGCTTACATTGCAGCTTTTAATCATCTGGATGATTGGTTATCTCAACCTTGGAGGATGGGATTTTCCTTCTGTATTGGGAAATAGCCAAATCTTATCTACTCTTCTTCTTTTAAATGGATTACTACTATGCAACCGAATTATTCAAAGATTTTATTTTACTACGATTTTTTATGGTTTTTGGTCCGGCTTGATGGCGATTCCCAGAATGGTCTGGGCAAATTTGATAAACTTTCTTGCTAATTTAAAGGCCATTCGTCAAGCTCTGGCAATCGACAGCATTCGTAAAGTTGCTTGGGATAAAACAACTCATGTATTTCCAAGTATTGAATCTTCTACAAGACGTCGACAATTGGGTCAAATATTACTAGAGCAGGGAGTAATTACACCTACACAATTACAGAAGTGTCTTGAAAGTAGTGGACGCCGTCGAATTGGCAGAACCCTTCTTGATCTTAAAATGTTGACGACAGTGCAACTCGGCGTTGCTCTTGCCAAACAGCAGAACTTGAAATTCCACAATTTTAATCCTTTTCAAACAGATTTCTATTTACTAGAGCTTTTAGGTGAAGGATTAGCTTTTAAATATTCAATTTTGCCTCTATGTGTTGTCTCTGGTGTTTTGGTTTTTGCACGTGAGAGCGCTTTGAGCAAAGTCGCTCTAGGCGCCATTAGCCGGAAACTCAAATTGCCTACCCGACAAGTCATTGCGCCTCTTGGCCGTGTCCAAATTGGCCTTATTAATTCATATCGATCTGATGAATCGAATTTGTTGAATTCAAATTTACCTCGCTTAAAGTCATTGTTCGAACACGATATTATTGCATTTGATAATGTTTGTAGTCACTTGCTGCTTCTTGGTGATTTAGCTGTGGAAATGGGCTTGATTAGTCAGTCTGTTCTTGGTCAAGCGTTGATAAGTTTTGATCCTTTGTACCAAAAGCTAGGTAACCACCTAGTTGAATTAGATCTACTGAGTGTAGATAGTCTTCAGATTTTGCTTGAAGAGCAAAAACGTCAACGTTTATTAGGCCTATCAATTCTTGACGGAGTTTCTTGATGAGTTGGGCAAGTAGCAAGTCTAAAAGTTGGCTTAATTCGCTTGTTTTGGTGGTTTTTCTTTTTATTTGCATTGATTCAAATAAAACTGCTCAAGCAAATATTTTCACTAACTTGATTCGTGATTGGAAAGACTTCAGCAGTTACCCTTCTTTGGCAAGAGCTTCTCGAGCATTATCCCAAGGTCGATATTCTGATGCTGAACGTGAAGCTCGATTTGTTCTCAACCAAATTGACACTAATTCTCATCAAGCCAGGTTAATACTCGCTGAAGCACTTCTTGCTCAACGTCGTTATGGAAATGCGCTCGATGCCTTACAAATGTCCATAGAAGAGCCTCTTTATCGGCAAATTCAATTGATTTGGTTGAATCAATCAACTCCTGTACCTGAATACAGGGTTGAGCAATGGCTTCAACAGCACTCGTCGGGTCTGCACCGCGAGTCTTTGATTAAGGCGCGATCTGAGCAATTAAAACGATTGTATGGAGCGAAAAAAGCCTGGGATTGGCTTCGTAAACGTGGAGGCGATGTTGTTTATCGTAGTGGTCTTGCTGAATTAGCTCATGATTGGTTAGCTATTGTCGAAGAACTATCTCTTTTGGCGCAAAACGATTCTGAATTGTCACCTCTACTTCAACAACGTTTGAGTTTCGCTAGAGCAACTTTAAACCAACAACCTTTAAACTCTACTAATAGAAGGGAGTTGCCAATAAATAATTTGCCTACTCTTCCCCCTCCACCCACGCTTGATGAGCTGAGCTTCAATCTTGTTGCCTCCGGTAATCTTCAACAAGCATTGGAACTCTTGGAAAAACGTCTCGTTGAAGATTATTCGCCTGTGAGTTTAATTCCTAAAAGTTTAGCTAATCGTCTAATTAATCTTTACGCTCAACTTGGCGCACCAAAAGCTTCCTTCCTAAAACTTCTATCTACCCGCCTTCCTGTCTATGAACGTGGTGTATTGTTTGAACAACTCGCTTCTTCAGGCGACTGTGCCATATTGCCTGAGATGAGCATACTTTCTTCTGAAACAGCATCTGCAGGAGAATGGTTAGCGTATGGTCAGTGTGCAATTCAGCAAACACCAGGCGAAGCTTCTGTTTACTTGGATCAAGCGTTGTTATTGGGACGCGAGGATTCTCGCAGCCTTTTGGCATTTGCTCTCGCTGCTAGTGGTGAACCCGAGCGTGCCTATGAACTTTTTGAGAGCTTACCTTCTACTGAGAAGAATCAATCTTCAATACAAGCAGGAATGGCACAAGTTTCTCTGCAACTTAATCAATTGGAGAATGCAAACGAACATTGGCAACGTCTTACCGAAAAAAGTGTTGACAACTGGCGATTAGGAGCTTTAATTGCTGCCAAGCGTGGTGAGTTATTTTCTGCATATGAGCGTTATGAAATTGTTCTTTATGAAAGCCAGAATGCCTCAGACTTTTATCAGGGGGCTTTAATCGCTCGAGATATTGGTAATTCTGATAAAGCGCTAGAATGGTTTGGGAAAGCTAATGAATTAGATCCAAATAATTTTCGTTATCTTAGCGATTATGGTTTTACTTTAAGACAAGACCCTCGCCAAAAAATCCAAGATCAGGCACTTCCAGTCTTGTTGCGCGCAAGTCAGATTAGCGATGAAAAACCTGAGATCGAGGCTGAGATTGCGAAGCTCTTTAAAGAACGTCGTGATTACCATTCATCATTGAAACACTATAAACGTGCTATTCGGCTTGAGCAGGACGCGTTGAGTTCCACCGAACCTTTGACATTGCCTTCACAACATCAACGTCTTTACGGGCTCAAAAGAAATTTTGAATTTCTCTCTCGAAATGATCGATTACAAATTGATTTTACTATTTCCCCTTATGGTTCTGCTCAAAGTATTGATGATTTGCTTATTGACGATGTTCTTCTTGAGTATCAGCAAGGCATTGTCGGTACTTTAAAGTACGAGCGTCGTTTGTCTGATCAAGATATCTTTAGTTATACTAGATTCATAGCATCTTCTAGTTTGTCTCAGCCAGATTTCCAGTCATCTGGTGGCTTTGGTTTTAGATATAAACCATTCTACGATTTGAACATAAACTTATTTGCCGAATATTTCCAGTCGCGTTTGGCTGATTTGAGTTCGGATGACGCTTTACTCCGTATTAATGGTTCTGTTTTAGATCAAGGCGATTGGAGTGCCGAATGGAAAGCAGATCGGGATGTATGGAACGAGAGATTTTTCTATTTTGACTCTGCTTATTTTGTTCAGCAATCTCAGCTAATTGGCTTGTATCGTTATTCTCAGGGAAGAACTTGGAAACTCCCCGGGGACGTTGCTCAAACATTAAGCCCATACTTTTTTTCCCAGATGGCTCACCAAGACTATGAGTATGACCTTCGTATAGGAATTGGCTTGCGATGGCAGATCTGGCTGAACGAGGATGAGCTTCGTGCGTTTCGTCACAAACTAACGACTCGATTAGAGTATCAGCAACCCTTGTCTGGTGACCTATATCAGCAGACTCCTGGCGTGAGATTCAGCTTTCAGATTGACTTATGAAAACTTATCCGTTCCAATTTCACGTTCGACTTTTGCTGGCGATTGTAATTAGTTTTTTTTCACCTTCCATATCGAAGTCCAGTACGCTTTTTTACCAACCTCTCAACCGTGACCGTAACATCGATTCGGTCGAATGGGCTCATCTATGGCGTAAAGCCTATGAAAAAGATTTTAGGCAAATTGTTGTTCAGTGGACAGCCTTTGGCGATCAGCTTATTGATCCGGAGAACTGGTTATTAAATAGTCTCGAAATTGCTAGTCAAGAGGGATTGCAATTGATCATAGGATTGCATGCAGATCCAGATTTTTCTCAAACTATTCTGCAGGCTGGTTGGGAGAGTCGTTTTGAAGAATATTGGAATAGTCTCCAGCGTCAGTCTCTGGTTCAGCAAGAGAGATTATTGCCTTTGCTCTCTGCTCGTGATATTTCTATTGATGGTTGGTATTTTCCTTCAGAGCTATCTGATATCCTCTTTACTAATTCTTATCGCCGACAATTTGTTCGCAATCAACTGATTTTGATGGCTGAAAATTTAAATCGCCCATTGCATATAAGCGCTTACAATCTAGGCTACCTTTCGCCTCAGGGCAATGCGGCTTGGCTTTCTAGTCTTGAAAAGTCTGGTTTAAAGGTTTGGTGGCAGGACGGCTCTGGTGTTGGTGATCTTTCACCTTTGATTCTACAGGCCTATTATAAAGCTCTTCCTTGTGCGGTAGGAGTAGTTAGCGAGGCATTTGTCAGAATTCCAAATCAGGGTGGTTCTTTTAGTGCTAAGTATGCACCACCAGCGGATTACGATCCTTGTCATCCAGCTTCTACTTTTTCACTTCGCTACTTGCCTTGGGCTCAGTCAATATTGAAGCTCCAATTTAATTAGTCTTTTTGGATTAAGCCATCATGTTGTTTAGTTTAGGCGACGGATGAAGGTCAATGTTTTTATCAATTATTTTGCCTCCATCTGCCTTGTATTCATTGTTTTCGGCAGTGTTTAAGTTATTCAAAGTTTTGTCAGTGTTAATTTGATTTCTATCTGGGGCTCTATGTGTTCACTTGGAACGATGTTGTCGATTGGTATTTCGAGCTGAGCATCCGCAGGTTGAATTCAGGTGAGAATATAATGGTTAGAGCACGCTCTTATCAATAAACTGACCTGCTTGTTCAGGCTATGGTGGTTTAGGTGATCAGTCAGATGAACCTGAACCTGAGGCTGAATCTGCTGATATCGCATCTCACTAAGGTGTTGTCGTGGAGCCTTACAGTCAAGACTGTGACGACGTTTTTGGCGTTTCAGGGCTGGCCTATGCGTCATCAAGTAGGCCTCGATGGCAAACTTGACTCACGCTCGCGGAGTTGATTGCTGCAATTCATTTGGTGCGCAATCTCCGGACAGTTGCTGGCCTGAAACCGTCCCAGATCGCTTTTGTTCGTTTTGTGAGTAACCTTGGCAATTTGGCGCACTCGCTGAAGCAGCGGATGGCCGAGATCATGTTGCTCATCAAAGCTGAAACGGTTCAGTTCATGATGCCGTCTGAGGTGGATGCAGCATCGGTGTTAATAGCCTTGATAGACGCCCGTGGTGAGTTTCCGGTGCTGCTTTCGATCGATGGCTTGGTGGTCTTCGATGACTTGAAGGCACGTTTGGAGAAGGCCATCCTCTATAACGAATGGGAGATTCAGGGTCATTTAGAACAATTTTGCTGGTAAGGTGCCGTTCAAGGTGGTGGCTTAATGCAAGGACTACTTCGTTTTGAAGCCGGCACCGGCAGATTTGGCTCTGATGAGAATCTCCTATTTACTTGATCATGAACCAGAGATTTATCAAATGTCGATTTAAAAACTTATAATTATAAGTTTTTGCGGTCATTGCCATTTTGGTCAAAAAGAAACCCCTGTGCATATTCACATCCGAGAGCGTTAAGAGTGTTTTTTTGTCCAATAGTTTCCACTCCTTCGCCGACAAGTGTCATGTTAAAAGCTTTTGCCATGCTTATGATGGATTTAACCAGCTCGATTCCTGAATCTTGATGAATATTTTGGATGTAAGACCGGTCAATTTTTATTGATGTGAATGGCAGTTTCCTGAGTAACTCGATGGATGCATAGCCAGTTCCAAAATCATCAAGAGAAAAACGAATGCCCTCCATTTTCAAGGAATTCATACGTTCTAAAGCACCGGCTGTGTTTTCCAGGACGGCTGTTTCTGTGATTTCAATATAGATTCTTTTTGTGTCTATTTGTCTTTTACGAAGCTGATGCAAAAGTTTTTTGGGGAAGTCAAATTCTAAGAATTGAACAGGACTTATGTTGATTGATATATAGGTATTTTTGTTGTGACTGTGTTTATTGAATTCCGCTTCTATGCCATCTAGTATTGATTCTGTGATTAAGTGTATCATTCCTGCTTCTTCTGCGCAGGATATCAAGTATTGCACGCTTTTATTGAGGTTTTTGCATCGAAAAAGTGCCTCGTATCCAACAACTTTTTGATTATCACCTTTAAGTTTTTGAGAGTTGTCGAGTCTGACAATTGGCTGTAGGTAGACAGTGCTTTCGCCTGTTTCAATTGATTTTTTCAGGTCTTCTGCAGTTGTGGCTTTAGAAATTACTTCGGATGCCATTCCCGTTTGGTAGACAAAAAGGCAATTACGGCCTATGTCTTTGGCTTTGTAGAGTGCTATATCAGCTTTATCTAAAAGTGTTGCTGTTGATTTTAGGTCAATACTGTCAATGCAAATTCCTATGCTACAAGTATTATGAGTGGTGCAATTCTTTAGATTATATACCTTGGATAATTCGATTAGAAGTTTTCCTGCTATTTTTTTTGCCAAAGCTTCGGTCTCGCTATTGCTCCTAACTGGGAGTCTGTAAATGATGACAAATTCATCTCCTCCAAGACGTGCAACAAAATCATTTTTGCGAGTGCAGGATTGAATCCGATTAGCAGCCTCAATTAAAAATTGATCGCCTGAAGCGTGTCCATGAGAATCATTTAGAAATTTAAAATTGTCTACATCAATCGCAAAAATAGCTAGTCTGAATTCATTTCTTTTTAAACCATTTTCAGCATTTTTGAGCTCTTCTGAAAAGGAGAATCTGTTGCGTAATCCAGTCAGTGTGTCATAAAAGGCTAGATGATTAATTCGTTCTTGTTGTTCTTTGTCATGTGTGACGTTGTTGGCGACAATTGCTACTACTGAACTCTGGCCGTCAACTGATTCTGTGACTACAGCTTCAATTTTTAGAGTTAGTATTTTCTTGGATTCATCCGGATTAACACGCAACTCAATTCCAGAAACTTTAATTGATTGAGTTTTACAATCTGTTTGTTTGAATTTATCTAAAAATAATTTTAATTTCTCTTGGTCTTCTTTGATGACCCAGCGTTTCCATACTTTCTCAAGCTTACAGGTTTGTTTTTTCGTTTTTTTAAGGTCCGTGTGAAAACCTAAAAGCTGTCGCAATTTTTGTGACGGAATACATTCATCTGTTTGTACATTCCATTCAAGCCAGCCGTCATTGGTTCCTTCGAACGCTGCGCGTGTTCGGCCCTGTGCTTCTTTCAGCTGACTGATTAATGCGGAAACACGTCCTGTCTTTTCTTGTTCGAGTTCAAGCTGGCGGTTGCTGGACCAACTGAGAACTCCAAAAGCTGGTAGAAAAGCAACTCCAAAAGCCCCAAAAAGGATAAGTTCAATAGATCGGATTAGTGCTAAGCCATGCTCATCATTAACAGCATGTCCGGTAATACTTCCTAAAATTAAATTGTTATTTTTGATTTTGCTGCTCGCGTAAAAATTGCCATTAGAAATAGTTTGCGTTGATCTGTTTTCTACATTATCTCTGCAGTTTTTTGGTGGCAATCCATACCTGACTGAGGCTTTAGAGCCTGGCTTTTCTCGGCTTACTATTGATAAAAATTTGCCATTATTGTCTGCAACTGCCAGGCAAGTTATGTGAATGTCTTCGTCAAGAATTCTCAAGAGAAGAGTGTCAATATTGTTGTAACTTGAAAGTAGGACATTTTCACTTAATTGCAGTGAAATGTTGCTCACTACTTGTCTAAAATTAAGGTCTCTTTGCTCTTCTAGGTTGCGAAGGATCCATCGGTCTGCGCCGAATAAAGTGATCAGGCCACAGGAAGCAACAACTGCAAGTGGAATGCTGCTGTGACGAACTATTCTAAGAGCCCTTTTGAGGTTGATTTTGTTTTTCAGATGTTTAATCATTGCACGAATTTTTCTAACCCGAGATGTTGGAGACGTGCGTAATCTTTTGCATAATTTGCTTCGATTGGGATTTTAATCTGCACTTTATCGAAAAGACTGCTCAGTTCAGGCTCCTTTGCTATTTCAAGCCATATGGTTTGAACATTTTGAATTTCTTTAAGAGGGAGTTCTCTGCGTGCAGAAAATGGATGTGCTGGATATCCTTGCGTTTCGAACAAAATGTCAAGATTGGAGCGTAGTTCGTTGTTTTCGCGATTGAAGGTATTGTTAACGCCTCCACCCATGAAGTCCGAGTTCCTTGCTACTCCGCGATAAACATTTTGATGTGTTTTAACGTATTTTGGTTTAAAAGAAATATTCTTTTTGTCAAGATATGCGCGAGTAAGTAGTGACGCGGCAAACGCGTTCGGCGCTGGAAGTAATAATGTTTTTCCGTTAAGTTGCTTTATCGAAGAGATATCGCTTTGTCTGTTAGTGACAATTATTCCCGTGAGCAAGCGTTTCTTGTCTCTTATGATAGGCTGGTATTTAGTATTTACCATTACTTGGTGATATGGATTCATGAAGGCGTAATCTATTGATCCTTCTTTTAATGCTCTTTCAAACGACGGTATTGATTGTTGTTGATCGAGTTTGAAGCAGATATTTGCTCGCTTCCCGATTTCTGTGAGGAGGGGCCAGTAATCGCTATGAATTCTCGATGCAGAGAATTGAGGCACGATTGATAACGTGCGTAGCTTCGCTTTTGCTGAATTGCTTCCTGCGCAGTTACCTATGACAGTGCCTTGATTCTTCTTAAGGTCAAATTCAGTTTCTTGTTGCGTCGTAATCCGCTGGCCGCAACCACCTGCTAAAAAAATCAGGGAAAGAATAATTGTCTTTTTTACTACAATTTTGAGTAAATTCTCCTCCATGTTTAGCATGTCAGTTGATTGATTGGTTGTCTGTGTTTACTATCTTTTGCCAAGGTCTTAGTCCAATGGAAGTTTTGCAATTTATATTCTAGTCTGCCAATGCCATTGGTTTTGGCAAATATCTCCTCCATTGATTTGTTTTGCAGGTTGTGCAATTCCCATGGGATTTCACTGAGCATAATTGGTTAGATTGCTTTTTATATGGGTCCTGGACTTTAGTGTTGGCGTCTAAGCTGATTACGGTTGAAAAGCTCAGCAAGACGTACCGCGTCGCTGACAAACAGCCTGGCCTGACGGGAACCCTGCAGCATTTTCTGCGTCGCCGGCAGCGTGACGTGTCGGCGGTGCGGGATGTGTCGTTCGCGATCGCTCCCGGCGAGATGGTGGGCTTTCTTGGGGCCAATGGCGCTGGCAAGACGACTACGCTCAAAATGCTGTGTGGCCTGATCTATCCCAGTTCCGGTCAGGTGTTGGTGGCCGGTCATCAACCCCAGCGTCGGCACCCCGATTTTCTGCGGCGCATCACGTTGGTGATGGGCCAGAAGCAACAGCTCATCTGGGACCTGCCGCCCATGGACTCCTTGCGTGTCAATGCGGCGGTCTATGGCATTCCTGATCGCGTTGCCAGCAGACGCATCGCCGACTTGTCGGATCTGCTGGAGCTTGGTGAGGAACTGACCCGTCCGGTGCGCAAGTTGTCGCTGGGTCAGCGCATGAAGGCTGAGCTGCTGGCTGCTTTGCTGCACGAACCCGAGGTGTTGTTTCTGGATGAACCGACCTTGGGGCTTGATGTGAATGCCCAGCTGCGGGTGCGCCAGTTTCTGGCTGAGTACAACCGCCGCACCGGTGCGACCATCCTGCTCACCAGTCATTACATGGCTGACATCACAGCGCTGTGCCCTCGGGTGCTGTTGATTCATCAGGGACAGTTGTTTCACGACGGTGCCCTGGATCGCCTCGCCAGTCGTCTGGCGCCGGAGCGCCATGTGCGCCTTGAACTGAAACAGCCCGCTCCTGCAGAAGCCTTCACCGGGTTAGGTTGCCTCGACAGCCTCGAGAACTGTGAGGTGAACCTGCGGGTGGACCCGGCCTCACTCACCAGGGTGCTGGCAGAGCTGCTGGACCGTTTTGAGGTGCGCGACCTGGAGGTGAATGATCCACCCATTGATCAGCTGATCGGCGAGTTGTTCCGCCAGGGAAGCCTCTGATGCGCGTTTTTGGGCTCAACCGCCGCATCGTGAGTGCTCTGCTGGGCAGTCAGTACGCCCACATGCTCGAGTACCGCGCTGAGATCGCACTCTGGGCGCTGTCGGGAGTGTTGCCGTTCATCATGCTCAGCCTCTGGAGCGGCAGTGATGCCCGTTCCCAGCTGGGTTTGGACGGGGTTGCTCTCGATCGCTACTTCCTCAGCGCCTTTCTGGTGCGTCAGTTTTCGGTGGTCTGGATGGTCTACGCCTTCGAGGAAGATGCCCTACTGGGCAGGCTGTCGCCCTATCTGCTGCAACCGTTGCATCCCCTCTGGCGCTATGTGGCCTCGCATCTCGGCGAGCAGCTCACGCGGCTGCCCTTTGCGGCAGGGATCGCTGGGATTTTCTTTCTGATTCAGCCGCAGGCCTTCTGGATTCCATCCCTTGGTGGCTTTCTGCTGGCCTGGCTCGCCACCTGGATGGCCTTTGCCATCACCTTTCTGCTGCAGAGCCTGATTGCTTCATTGTGTTTCTGGAGCGAGAAGGCCACCGCGCTGGAGCGTTTGCTGTTTCTGCCTTTCCTGTTCCTCTCTGGATTGCTGGCTCCGTTGACGGCCTTTCCGCCCGCTGTGCAGGAGTGGGTGCGCTGGACTCCCTTCCCCTATCTGATTGATTTTCCGGCCCGGGTCCTGTCCGGTGATCCCGTGAATCTGGCAGCAGGTTTCGCCGCACAGCTGGCCTGGGTGGCGTTGCTGCTGCCGTTGGTGCTCGTGCTCTGGCGAGCCGGTGTGCGGCGCTACAGCGCCATGGGGGCCTGAAATGGGGCGCTACTGGCGAACCTTGCGCCGTTTCTGGGGCACCGCTCTGGCCACCCAGCTGGAGTATCAGCTGAATGTGGTGGTGGAGCTGCTGGCGGTGGCTCTCAGCCTGGGCGGCAGCCTGTTGCTGCTCTCACTGTTTTTCGGCCCCGGTCGGGAGCTGGGGGGATGGAACTGGAATCAGGCCCTGATCGTGCAGGGCTTCTACATTGTCTTCGATGGCATGACGTCCGCCTGGCTGAGGCCCAACCTGGGAGCGATCGTCACCTATGTGCGCGAGGGCACGCTTGATTTCGTGCTGCTCAAACCGATCGATAGTCAGTTCTGGGTGTCACTGCGCACCTTCGCTCCGGCGGGTCTTTCGGAGGTTGTTCTGGGCCTTGGCCTGGCCGCCTGGGGCGGGCATCAATCCGGTGTGGTGTTGACCCCAGCTGTGCTGGTCACGGTGTTGCTGATGCTGATGGTCGCTGCGCTGATTCTTTATTCACTGTGGTTTCTGATCGCTGCCACCAGCATCTGGTTCGTGAAAACCTGGAACGCCACGGAAGTGCTGAGGGCGTTGCTGGCTTCAGGGCGCTATCCGCTTGAGGCTTATCCCGCGCCGCTGAGGCTGCTGTTCACCCTTGTCCTTCCCGTCGCTTTCCTCACCACAGTGCCAGCTGAGGTGCTCTTGGGGAGGGCATCACTGCCGTTGTTGGCTTTAGGACTCGTCCTGGCCACTGGATTTTTCGCGGCCGCCCGTGGCTTCTGGTTGTTCGCGCTCCGCCATTACACTTCGGCCTCCAGTTAAATGAAGACTGTTCTCATCCTTCGGTGGCCATTCCATGGGATACACCTGGCGCTGAGGGAAGGGGATGGTGATGTTGTTCTTTTCGAAAGCGCTCCAGATCTGCTGACGAAGTTCGCTGCCTACATCTAAGGCCTCAAGGGGATTGCGTACAGAAAATTTCAGCTTGTAGGTGATGGATGAGTCGGCAAAATCAATTGCAAACGCCCGGGCCGCTGGCTTGTTCAACACGCGTTTGTGGGACTGCGCAATCTGTTCCAGTAATGCAATGACTTGCTGGGGGTCGTGATGGTAAGCAGCGCCAACCACAACTGACTCTCTTCTGTAATTCTCTCCAGCTGTGAATGATTCTGCTTGCGTCGCGAACAATATTTGATTGGGAATCAGCAGTTCAGCTTCGTCACGTTTTCTTCTTAAAACGGTTGCTCTTAGGCCCAGGCTTATAACTTGACTCGGTTCTTTGTCGATCATCAGTATTTCGCCAGGTTTGATTTTTCCTTCAAGAAGCAGCCATATTCCGGTGAAAAGATTAGCAAGTGTATCTTTAAGGCTAAATCCCAAGCCTATGCCTATGGAGCCTGAGATCACCAAAAAGGCATTTCCATTAACACCTGCTGCGAGTGCAAGAGCTAGAAATCCAATGGCAACGATGCAATAACGGAACAGAGGTTCAAGTATTTGGCGACTCTGATCGCTAGTTTTAAGTATGAATTGCATTAAGTATGCTGTAAACGCTGAGAGAGTTTGGCTAGTGACTAAAATCAAGTAAAGACCTACAATTAGCAGGAATGCACCTCCAACGACAAAATCAGTATTGAAAAAATTTCCTAAACTAATTAAGCTTATAGTTGCAAGGCTGCTTAGCCTCTCGATAAAATAGATAATGGCATATATTATGATAGCTGGCCTCACAATCCTGCCAAGCCAGAAGGCAAGTTGATTTTTAGAATTTCTGATTTTGAGTCTTAATTCAATCCAATTAATAAGACTGAGGAGTGCCCAGTACCACCCAACTTGAATGATAATTCCCGACGGAATTGTTATGAGCCCAAGCAGCATGCCCGGGCCTAGCAGGGCTAGTGGGCCGAACAGAATGGCAAGAATTTTATTGTTGTTGGAGGTTTGTGTGTACCGGCGTGTGATGGCTGTTGCAATCGCAACACAGAAGATGAAAGCCACCTGCCAGCTCACAGCCCATCGGTCTAGATAACCCAGCCAACCAGTGAATTCAGTCTGTAAAGCCTCCATAATGATCAGTCTGTTGTTGAGGTGATTATTTTGAATGCTTCATTAACGCTCAGGTAGCCATCTAAGAGTTCGCTGAAAGTACTGATTAATTGTTTAGAACCTAGGGCGACAAACCAACTATATATTCCCGGCCATTCTTTTGAATAGAATTTGTTTTGTTCATTTAGAGCCGTATTGAGAGCGTTGAGTTCCTTGGAGCTTTTGGGAGGAATCGATACATTCTGGTTGGCTGCCAAGAATCCGGTATTGCTCAGTTGAAATTTTCTCTGGGCGATCGTGTTCACGTTTGTTTTGATAAATTTTAATGCCATTCGTCGTTGGGATGGGCTGGAGTTTTTCCCTAGTGCGAAGCCATAAGTCTCTATAACTGGAGCTGCTTTTGCCTTGGATCCGTTTGGTAACGCTGCGATGCTGAGAGTATTCCCCATTTTTTCCCTGAGATTTCCGATTTGGTAACTCTTGCATGTAATCCAGTCCAGCTTGTCATTCTTAAGGTCCTCAAATAGGAGATCTTCGGGTTCGAAGTAAATATTCTGATAAAGTGCAGCCCTGCGTAGCCATTCTAACCATCCCCGTATGGCTGGATATCTCTGTTCGTCGCCCCCAAATTGCCTGCCTATAGAACTTAGTTCAGTAATTGCTCCTTGAGTTCCAGCAGACCAAATTAAATTACCGGGTCTAGAATCAAGCCCAACTTTGTAACCACTGGCGCTGAGCTCTTCGAGTTCTTGAATTGTATTCGGAGACTTTTTTATTTTTGTGTTATTGAAGCATGCAAGTTGTGTGCTGACAATCCATGGCGCAAAGGTGTAATCACCATTTTCCTTGGCTGTGGATTGAATTTGATAATTATAAATCGCATCAAAGTATTTTTTATCTGGAAGTATTGATATCAGATTGTCAGTCTGCAGCTCAGGTGGTCTGATTCCAGAAATTCCGCTTACTATGATTAGATCCGGCCCTAGGTTAAGTTTGCTGTCTAGTGAGATTTGTTCAACAATTTTACTAAGTGGGTAGATGATGTAAATGATTCGAGTTTCTGGGTTTGAGCGTTGGAATGCTGCTGTGTTTGTTTCTATAAACAATTCAACTTGTGACTTATCGTTTTTTATGTTGTTGTCGTTTACTCCGAAAGTAATGAATAGTGTATTTGGCGCTTTTAAGCTGCTGCAGCTGCTTAGTGAGAACGCCAAGGTGCCCGCGATTGCACTGCTGAAAGTCCTAAGCCAATGTGCAGACATTATGCGGGCAGGGCTTCAATGTTTCAATATTAGTCTGATTTACCGTTATTGCATCTCGGTTGAGTGGCAAAGGGATTTCTTCCTGGAAGCTCTTGGTCGGCATCGATTGGCTGGTGGCTGGTGGCTGGTTGCTGGTTGCTGGTTCTGGAAGTATGGATGTTTGCTCGATTGGTGATCGTGTCTCCCATCTTGATTGGCCAGCTATTGGGCTCAGGTTTTTGAATCTGTGCCTGGTGACTGATAAAGAGTCATGCAGTCAAAGGCAAAATCAGCACCGCTTTGTTGAACGATTCCGGCGATGTCTAGGAAAATGGATTGCTGGATGTCGAGCCAGTCTTTCCATACGGTTGTTTTGGTGAAGCAATAAATCATCATGTTGATGGACGATGCATCCCATTCGTTGAAGTTCACAAGAATTGTCTGGCTTTGATCGATATCTGGGTGTTGCTGAAGATGATTGCGAACTTCCTTGGTAATGCCGTTGATTTTGCCTAAATCTTCATAGCGCAAGCTGATATTTGCACGGATTCTGCGGTTGTACATTTCACCTGGATTTTCGATCGGGTTCGTAGCAAATACGGAATTCGGGATATAAAGCGGCCTGCGGTCAAAAGTGCGAATTCGTGTGTAATACCAGCCGATGGATTCAACAGTTCCCTCGAGGCTATTGGCGTTAATCCAGTCGCCTTCTCGGAATGGGCGGTTGAAAAACAGCATGAAGCCTGAGAGGAAGTTCTGGCTGATCTGCTGGGTCGCGAATGAGAGGCCGATTCCTGCTCCGCCGAGCATGGTCGCGATGGCTCCCGATGGAACCCCAAAGGTCACCATCAGTGCTGCAGTGGCGACCAGCAGCACTGCAATGGTGAAGAGCCTGCTCATCACATTGATCAGCATGGATTCATCCTGTTGATCCTCGATCTGGATCCATCGCCTCACGGATGCAGACCCCAGTACGGTCTGGCCGATGTTCATCACAGCCCAGGTGATGCTGGCGATCACCAGAGTTGTGGAGATTCTGTTCACTTCAGCTTGAGCGAGCAGTCCCAGTTCAAGTACCTCGTTCACCTGATGGATGATCCAGCTGGCATACAGCGAGATGCCGAGGCCAAACAGCACCGGCCGGCGGAGTGCGGCCGCGAGATGGCTGCCCATGTTGCGGCCATGGCGGCTCAGGAACTGAAGCAGGAGCCAGGCCGCCACAAGCGCCAGGGTGCCCACCAGCAATCCTGTATTGGTCTGCAGGAATTGCAGGTGGAACCTCACACCCGCATGCGGCTCAGTCATGAGACTCGTGTGTCGCAGTCGCGAACCTAGCCCATGTCCTCTGTGGCTTCCGGTTCAATCACCTGCTCGGCTTGTAACTGCGGCGTGAGGCCTTTGCCTGTGCTGGGCGGCCACTCCATCGAGTAGATCTGGCGCTGAGGGAAGGGAATGGTGATGTTGTCTTTCTCAAAGCGCTTCCAGATCGCGCGACGAAGATCACTGCCCACGTTGAATGCATCAAGAGGATCTGCAACCCAGAACGACATCTTGTAGATGATTGAGGATTCTGCGAAATCCATCACAAAAGCCGCTGGTGGCGGATACTTTTTCACTTTGGAATGCTCTGCCGCAATCTCCAGCAGAATGTCGATGATCTGGTCTGGGTCGTGTTGATAGGCAGCTCCAACCAACAGGCTGTCGCGCCTTGAGGTTTCTGTCGCTGTGTACGACGCGGCCTCCTGAGTGAAGAAGTTCTGATTCGGAATCAGCAATTCGGCGCCATCGCGACCTCGTCTCAGCTGGGTGGCGCGCAGCCCCAGTTTTCGCACGGTGCATGGATCACCGTTGATCATCAGGATCTCGCCTGGTCGGACTGATCCTTCGAACAGCAGCCAGATGCTGCTGATGAAGTTGGAGATGATTTCCTTGGTGCCGAAACCAATCCCCACTGACAATCCACCGGCAATGGCTACAAACGCGTTTCCGTTGATGCCGATGTAGTAAGCCACACCGATGATGCCGATTCCGATCACGCTGTAGCGGAACAGCAACTCAAGGCCTCGTTGATTGCGTTTCTGTACTCCGAAAATCACACCGCTGAGCCAGGCCATCAGTGCCGCCGGTCTGGAGGCAATGGTCACGATGAGGTAAATCGCCACGATGGCGGTGTACATCTTGCCGAGAGTGATCTCAACTCCAAAGAGATTGGCAACTCCGATCCTCGACAGGTTTTCTCGACTACCCAGCAGGCTCAGCAGCGACAAAGTGGCTGTGAACACATAGATGGGCTTGAACAGCGTGGTCTCCACTTCTCCGATCGGGAAGCGGGGATTGGTTTTTTCCACCAATGTTTTCAAAGGTGTGAACAGATTCCAGCCCAGCCAGAGCAGTCCGAAGTAACGCAGCAGACCGTAGGGAACCTGGATCAGTGCAAAGACCCCTGCCATCAGCAGCACCAGGGCGGGTCCCAGCAAGACGCGGATTGAATCAGGCAAGCGTTGATGCAGGCCTGCTCGGTTGAGAAGGCGCTGGAGACGTTGGTTGCGCTTGAGAAGGATGCTGCGTGTGCGTGCAATCAGAAGCACGATCAACACCAACATCAATTGGATGAGAACAGGCCAGCGCTGCACAAATGACAGCCAGCTGAGCATTTCGACCAGGATGTCTCCAGGCGCCACCGTGATCAGCAGATCGGAGAGGGTGGTCGTCATGAGGATTGGCTCAACACGGTCTGCAGTCGCTCAGCTGCCTTGGCGGGAGTTTTCGCCCCGAAGATCACATCATTGAGGATCTGTTGGATGGCTCGAGCGAGTTTTGGCTGGGCATCGATGGCACCAACAATTTCATCGCCAATTTGAATTTCTTCCTTGCCTTTGAATAAGTAGAGATTCTCGATACCAGGGATTTGCCGGTTGATAATCGTGGCGGCTGCGGGATTCACTGGGTAGTTGGTGCGGTAGCGCAGTGACCAGGTCTTCTGGGCCCATGGTTGAACGATGAACTGCATCAGTTCTTCGGCGGTATCCCGCTGGCGCGCACTGGAGTTGCGGCCCAATCCCCACACCTGGAGTTTGGTGATGGGCATGGCAGGGGCTGCGGGTCCAGCCGGCAACGAGGCAACGCCGAGATTGTTTTTCAAGGCTTCTCTCAGTTGGGGTAACTGTGAGGTCCAGCAGCTGATCCAGTGGAGTTTTCCACCAATCAGCTGCTTGCGCAGTGTGGCCTGATCCCTCCAGAACATCACGTTCTGCTGATAGCTGGCATCCCGTAGCCAGCTCAGCCAGCTGACTAATCGTTGGGTCTGTTGTGCAGTGGGTTGTTTGCCGCGCAGGGAACTCGCCAGTGCGCTGCCGGCTTTGAATCCGCTCATGCTCCAGTACAGGTCTTCAAAGTTCTGGGTGATGCCAAACACCTGACCTTCGCTGCTCTGTTTGGCCATGAGTGCGAGCGTTGTTGGCGGCTCCTTGAGTTTGCTTTTGTCGTAACAGGCGAGCTGGATGTACTGGGAGACCGGAAGACCTGTGACTTCTCCACGGGAATTGGTGACGCGTTGCAGCAGGCCTGGTGCGATGGCGCTGCGTTGCTCTGGCGTGATGGGCACTGGGTCCAGCAGATTTGCGACGGAGAGTTCCTGGATCACGCGGGCATCGCCCATCACCAGATCCGGCCCAAGCCCGCTGTAGGTCTGGCGTTCCAGTTCAGATTCGACAGCCGCTTCTGAATAGAGAGCGGGTTGGATGCGCAGCCCTGGAACCACATCCCAAAGGTTGTTTTGAAAACTGCGCAGACGCTGACGGTCCCTGGAACTGTCAGCCGGGGTGACTTTTTCATTGGTCGGCAGGATGCGGGCCACACGCAGCAATTTGATCGGGGTTCGACCGTTGCTGCTGCAGGCGCTCAGCAGCCCAGCTGTGCAGAGAAGACCAAGTAGCACCAGGCGATGACGGACTGGTTGTCCTGAGAGGGGAAGGGTCATGAGCCGTTCATCTCACCGGTCGGTTTCGGATTAGACGGGGAGGCATTGCTTCAGCCGGCCAGAAACTCATCAATCAGTTGACTGGTATCCCGCTCGATACCACGACGCTAGAGCCTGATAAGGATTTGGTCAGGGTTCTGATTCCATCAGCGGCCTACCTCTCGCTGTTGCAGTTGCGTTGTTGTTGTGGTCCATGGAACGGTGATGGCACCGATGGATGAAGGATGGACGCGATCGCTCATCTGATTGACACCGAAGCGGTTCTGGCATGGCTGGAGTCGCCCGCGGGAGTTCTGCTTTTTGTGCCCCTTTACGCCATCTGGGTGACCCTGCTGTTGCCAGGGATCTGGGCTTCGATGCTGGCGGGTGCGCTGTATGGAACCTGGTGGGGCAGCCTGATCGTGTTTGCCGGGGCAACCCTTGGAGCTGAGGCCGCATTTTTGCTGGGCAGGCACTGGCTCAGGGGCTGGGCGCAGCAGCGCCTTAGCCGTTTTCCCAAGCTGCTGGCGATTGAGAAGGCCGTCAGTCGGGAGGGGTTTCGCTTGGTGTTGCTGACGCGTCTCTCACCAGCGTTCCCCTTCTCTTTGCTGAACCTGGCCTATGGACTGAGTGAGGTGAGTCTGCGGGATTACAACCTCGGCTTGATTGGGATCATTCCTGGAACGATTCTGTTCTGCGCTCTTGGTGCTCTGGCCGGCAGTGCTGCCAGATTTGGCGAAGTGTTGGCCGGGGAGACCTCCGCGCAGGCCTGGGTGCTTCGGGTCGTGGGAGTGCTGGCCACGGTGGGAGTGGTCTGGCTGGTGGGACGTTCCGCTCGCAAAGCCCTACAGGAAGCAGGCGCTGATGCTCAGGATTCTGAGCTCTGATCAGGATCCGGCAGGCGCCAGTCACGCACAGCGGCGATCACAACAAACCAACCCAGCCTGGCTTTGGCTGTGAAGCCACTGCGGTTGCTGAGGTCGGCATATTTGGCCCGACCGCACTCTGTTTTGATCCAGCGGAAGATGGGCGGATGATCTCTCTTTAGGTTGCTCATTGCGAGGCCGGAAGTGCTGAGGTGTCGCTGAATTTGTTGATCTGATTGGGAATCACGCTGATCGTGATCTTGATGTCATCAAGTTGGAACTCCTGTTTCGCATTGTTCATAAGTGTTTCGGAGATTTCATTGGCCAGGTCTTCGTTGAGAACCCCCCGTGGTGCGCTCAAGACCAGATCCACGCTGGCCTTGCTGTTGAGCACCCGCACATTGCTGAACAGCAGCCGCACCCTTTGCCACAAATAGGCGTTCTTGCTGGTGATCTTGAGCTGATTGACCTGACCTGCCTTGAAGGTGTCGAACTTGCTGACGATCTTCTGCTTGACATTGAAGTCATGCAGAGCCGAAGACAGGGGAATGCACAACAGTCCCAGCAGCGCCAGCCACAACAGCAGATTGCGCCAGCACTGAACGACGCTGCCGTAACGCTGCACGAGGAAGATGAACAGGCTTGCAACCGTGATCCCAATCAGGTTGACCAGGAACAGCAGGAAGGAGCCTTCGGAGATCTGATTGGTGATGCCGGCCACCGTGCCGCGACCAAACACCGCCACCACCTCATTGCCCATGCTCAGGCCGATGCCGCAGACGCACAGTGGTGGAACCAGAGCCACAGCGATGGCGACGCCGGCCAGGGAATTGGACAGACGTTCGCGGGTCATGCTGAAGGATCCGGCGACAGCGGCCGCCACTGCCACTCCCAGGTCAATCAGATTGGGCGCTGTGCGAGACGTCATCTCGCGATTCACCTCACTCACATCCAGCAGTGACGCCAGCAGTGCTGCGGTGGCAACCACAGCGATCACACCGATCACCACCGTCAGCAGTGAGCGTTTCGCCAGCTTGTTGTTGCTGATGGAGAGAGCAAACGCGAGGCTGAGGATCGGATCCATCAGTGGCGCCACGATCATGGCTCCGATCACGACTGCCGGGCTGTTGGAGATCAGTCCCAGAGTGGCGATCACCGCCGCGCACAGCAGCAGCACGAAAAAACCAAGTGAGGGCTTGGATGATGCGATTCGGGCCTGGTAAAGCTCCTTGCGCGGTATCCGGTTCTCGAGGTTGATCTGCCATTCGCCGGACAGATTGTTCAGAACGCTTCGAAAGGGAGAGGCAGAGTCCACTTGGTTTGGATGCTGGACATGAATGCTTGTTCAGTCTCTGCCATCACTCCAAGCGAGCAGATGCTTCGGGCAGTAGACGCATCTCTGCGTCATCGCCTCTGCGAACCGGTCCAAGAATGGCTGGCCAGGCTTTTTAGCTTTGGCTTGATTGGAGCAAGGCGACCAGTCCCGCTTCATCGATCACGCTGATCCCCAGTTTGTTGGCCTTCTCCAGCTTGCTGCCGGCCTCTTCTCCAGCGAGCAGGAAGGTCGTTTTTTTGCTCACGGATCCACTGACCTTGCCACCTGCGGCTTCGATCAGCTCTTTTGCCTGAGTGCGGCTCATGGAGGGAAGCGTGCCTGTGAGGACGACGGTTTGACCGGAGAGCACTCCATTCGTGCTGCTGCGGCTTGCCAACTCCTGGCGCTCCTGCTCACTGCTGGCGAGGGAGAGGCCGACGTCCTGAAGCTGCTTAATCAGCGTCTGATTGGCAGGGGTGTTGAACCATTGCTGCAGGCTCTGGGTGATCTCCGGACCAATGCCGTGCAGCTCGCTGATCGCTTCAGGGTGATCAACGGCAGTGCGGGTAAGCGTGTCGATGTCTGGAAAGGCTGCTGCGAGGCCTTTGGCGTTGACCTCGCCCACATGATGGATGCCAAGTCCATAGAGCTGGCGTGCCCAGGGCTGGGAACGGGAAGCCTCCATTGCTGAAATGAGATTCTCAGCACTTTTCTCACCCATCCGTTCCAGGCTGCTCAGCAGCGCGGCATCAAGGCCATACAGGTCGGAGATTGAACGTACGAGCCCCCTCTCAACCAGCTGTTCGATTAATTTCCCGCCCATTCCCTCCACGTCGAGGGCTGCTTTGCTGACCCAGTGACGTAAAGCGCCTCGCAGAATTGCCGGGCAGCTGCTGTTCACGCAGCGGGTTGCGGCTTCACCGCTTTCGCGAACAAGCTCCGAGGCGCAGCTGGGGCACTGATGGGGAAGATCAAGCGGTCGAGCGCCTTCAGGCCTGAGTTCGGAAAGCACGCGGAGTACCTCAGGGATGATTTCTCCGGCCTTGCGCACCACAATCGTGTCGCCGCTGTGGAGATCCAGTTCCGCCAGTCGGTCGGCGTTGTGCAGGGTGGCGCGACTGACGCTGGTGCCAGCCAGAGCGACCGGTTCGAATTCGGCCACCGGGGTGATCACGCCGGTTCGGCCCACCTGGCAGGTGATGCGGAGCAGCCGGCTCGGAGCTTCCTCGGCTGGGTATTTCAGCGCGATGGCCCAGCGTGGTGCTTTCTGCGTGAAGCCTGCGCTGTCTTGAAGACGCAGATCGTTCAGTTTCACCACGACTCCGTCAGTGGCGTAATCAAGGTCGTGACGTTGGCTGTCCCAGCTGTTGAAGAAGGTCTCCACCGCAGCAAGATCCGGCAGCAGGGCTGCGTTGGGATTCACCCGGAAGCCTGCGTTGCTCAGCCAGCTGAGGCACTCCCACTGGCTGATCGGGCGTGGCCCATCCCAGTTGTCCGGTAGGTGCAGTGTGTAGGCGAAGAAATCCAGTCGACGTGCCGCCACCACTTTCGGATCGAGCTGGCGCAGGGTGCCGGCACAGGCATTGCGTGGATTGGCGAACAGCGGTTCATCCCGCGCTGCCCGGTCGGCATTGATGGCAGCGAAGGTGCGATCGGGAATCAGAGCCTCGCCACGAACTTCCACCCAGGCCGGTGGGGGGTCGAGCTGCAGGCGCAGAGGGATCGACGCGATGGTGCGCACATTGGTGGTGATCTCTTCTCCCTGTTCCCCGTCACCGCGGGTGGTGCCTCGGATTAGGACTCCGTTTTCGTAGCTGAGAGCGAGGGCATTGCCATCGATCTTGAGTTCCCCGACCATGGCCAGTGCCGGCAGGGGTTCACCCGCCTGCGGCTCTCTGTCGAGCACCTTCAGCAGGCGTGCGTACCAGCTGCGCAACTCTTCGGCGCTGAATGCATTGTCGAGACTGAACAGCGGGATGCGGTGGGCGACGCTGGCGAATCCCTCGGAGGGCTTCCCACCCACCCGTTGGGTGGGGCTGTCGGCGCACACCAGCTCGGGGTGAGCCGTCTCCAGATCCAGCAGTTCCCGGTAAAGCTGGTCGTAGACAGCATCCTCCAGCTCGGGAGCATCCAATACGTAGTACGCGTGGGCGGCCCGGGTGAGGAGCTGTCTCAGTTCAGCGGCGCGCTCGCTGAACTGATTCCACGCGTTGTCGGGAGCTGGCGCTGTCACGGGCAGGACGACTCAACTCTTGATGGTGGCTATGCGCTCGATTTTCCAGGTGTCTTCCACCTTGGTGAAGGTGAAGTCGAGTGGCATTTCCTCTTTGTTTTCTGCGATCAGCTTCACGGTGAGGATCATGCTTCCTTCCTGCAGGCGTGGTCGGCCCGATTTGAGGTTGCGAAAGCGATTGAGCTTCAGACCTGCGAGGAAGCGGATGAACTGCTGTCGATTGACATGCTGCCGGTAGGACTTGGTGGTGAGCAGATAGGCCGCATCCACACGGCCCGCTGCCACCTGAGTGAAAAATTGCTTGATCAGCGGGTTGATGCCGCGGGCGCTGAGCACCAGCTTCACGGCGGTGACTGTCCAATAAAGAAGCAGGGCTCCACCACCGGCCAGCAGGGCCTTGCTCCCGATCTCCCGCACCAGACCCAGATCCATCAGCTGTTTCCAAGTGAGTGCTGAGTCTGACTGACGAACTGCGAGATGGAGGCAGACTGGGCCGACGTCATTGTTCAAGGCCTCCGCCATTTATGCCGCTCGAGCCGCTGCTCCCTTTGTTTCATCGCCTGAATCGGGAGCATTTCGAGGGAGCTCTCTGCCGAGGACATCAACCACTGCTTGCGTTGCGTTGGAGTGATGGTCGCCTGCGTCGAACGGCTGGTCTCTACCGGCGAGGGCCTGCGGTGGCTCCGCCGTTCGGGCGTGAAATTGTTCTCTCCAAACCGTTGCTGGATCCTTTGCCGAGAGAGGCCACTGAAAGCACCCTTTGTCACGAGATGATCCATGCCTGGGTGGATCTGGTGCTGAAGCGTGAGGAGGGTCACGGACCCTGCTTTCGGCAGCGCATGGAGGTCATCAACGCGGCCCAGACACGCTTCGAGGTCAGCGTTCGCCATCGTTTTCCCGTTCCGCAGAGTTCCCCGCGCTGGATCGCGATCTGTCCTCGTTGCGGACGCCAGACTCCCTATCGCCGCAGGATGCGTCAAGCGGCCTGTCGATTGTGCTGCGATCGGCATCATGGGGGTCGCTGGAATGCCAGTTGTCTGCTTCGCTACGAACCTGCAGCGGAGGACAGCTGAGCGGGATGGAGGTTTTTCTCTGGGTGTTGGAAGCAGGTGGAGTTTCGATCGTTTTGATTGGTCTGCAACGGGAGCGTTGGTTGCAGCACAGACGTCGGTAACGTCGGGTCATGGATTCACGTCGACAACGCTCGCAGCGCAGTCCTGACCCCTTGGACCGGCGGCTTGACCGCTGGTTAGACACGGGACGTCAGCTGGTGGATGGTGTCTCCGGAGCCAGACCAGGCCGACGCGGTCATGACCGTCTGGATGGGTCTTCCAGATTGGATGCAATGGGTCGTTGGGTTGGTGACCGAATCGACTGGCTGTTGGATGAAGAGGATGACTGGCGTGAGTTGTCTGAGCGGCCGCAGAGTTTTCAGTCCGCACGCCCTGCGCGTGCCGACGTCTCAACACCAGTGGAACGATCAACGCCTTCACCACGTAAACGTCCACTCCAGGCTCTCTCCCGTCGCCAGCCGGTGTTGCCTCCGCCAGTGGTCTCAAAATCGTCTGTGAGGTCGTCCGATGACGATGATGTCTGGCCGGAAGACGATAGTTTCCGGGTGGAGCGCTGGAAGCGTTCCGCCAGTCGTGATGTCGAGGCGGATTCCGGCTCTTCGTCAACCTCTCGGGCGTCGTCCCGTCGACCTTTGCCGCGTTCCAGTCGCCGGCGGGATTGAGCGACAGCATTTCTACCTATGATTAGGGTCGTTGCATCAACAACATGAGCAATCTTGTGGTGATTGGTTTCCCCAAGGTTGAGGAAGCTGAGCAGGTTCGTCTTGAGCTGGTTGCGATCCAGGAAGAGCATCTGATCACCCTCGAGGACGCTGTGGTTCTCGAACATGGCAGTGACGGTCACGTGCATCTTCGCCAGGCCATCAACATGACCGCCGCAGGTGCCATGGGCGGAAGCTTCTGGGGACTGCTGATCGGACTGATCTTCGCCAACCCGCTGCTTGGCGTGGCAGCGGGTGCCGGTGCCGGTGCGGCTTCGGGAGCCCTCAGCGACATTGGCATCAACGACAAGTTCCTCAAGGAGCTGACCGAAACCCTGCCTCAGGGAAGTGCAGCACTGGCTCTGCTTGTGCGGGATTCAACGCCTGATCGTGTGATTGAGCGCTTGCGTCGTCATCTGCCCAATGCCCGCTTGATACATACCAGCCTCAGCCATACGGATGAGGAGAAGCTCAAGCAACAGCTGGAGCAGGCCCGCAAGCAAGCCGAAGCGCTGCGGATGGCCTGACCTGATCAGCTCAGTGCCGGTTGCTCAATGGCCGGCACACCTGATATCGACAGCCGCGCTGGCTGAGCTGGCGGTTCACGTCTTCCACCAGATCGGCTGGTAGCTCTTCGGCCATCTGATCCGCTGTGGTGGAGATCGACGGGGAGCCGGCATTCATGGCTTCGAGCAGATCTGTCCATTGGCCGATGTGCTGAGAGCGGGATACCGGCTGGTACCCCTGTCGCTCCAGTAACTCTGCGCACAGATCTGCGTTCCAGAGCACCGAACGTCCACTCATGTGTGGCATGTGTTGATCAACCGCACCCGCTGAGAGTGCCGCTTCTGTGGGGCGCCCATGCCTGTCCCGCCATCCCTGATGTTCGAGGGCTCGTCCGCAGTGGAACGAGGAGATACCGAAGTTGCGGCCCAGATCGTTGAGGGTTACCCAGGTGGAAGTCGCCATGGAACCATTGCCGATGTGGCCATGATTGCTTCAGCACAAGAGCAGGCAAGTTGTCAAGTGAAAATCCGCATCAAACGCTGGCTTTCTTCATGACGTTGCATGAAGCGGTCGTCGTGGCGCTTCACCCAGCCAGCGTTCGAGAGCTGGGCTGAACACTTCTCGGATCACGGTGAGCTCCCTGCCTTGGCGGAAGAAGCGGTAGTGGCGGCTCCAGAACGGCCCTCGTTCGCCAAATCCTTGCTCCAGCCAAGGCTCTGTGACGAGTGCCAGTCCATCCACTTCACGAAACAGTTCCGATCGTCCCTGGGTGAGGCTGAGCCAGATCGGCTGTTCTCGATTGCTCAGACTGCGCTCCGCTTCATCCTGGTTCCACCAGCTTTCGGCCCAGGCCAGCGTGGTTTCGCCACAGTTAAGCCAGACCTGGCGGCGAAGCAGGGGTGGCTCCAGTTCCTGGACTTCCGCTGGCCGTTGTCCTCCGGTTGCATTGCTGAGGTTGGCGTCCGCGTCCATCGCGATCAGACGCACTTGCACGCTGTGGCCAGTGAGCAAGCGCAGGTGTCTGGTGGGACTGCCATCTCCCAGCAGCATCAGTCGCCATGGGCCTGGCAGCCAGCCTGGTTCCTCTCCCGCCAGCACGGAGGATGTGGGGGCTTCCCACAGCACGCAAGGAGAAGGGATCAGGGAGCTCACAGTGTTTAGAAAGCACCTCCAACACTGAGTGATTGGCTTGCACCTGATCGCTCAATCACGGCGCCATGGGCGCTAACGCTTTGCAGCGTCCAACCGCTGTTGCCGATCGATTCACCGGGAACAGTGGAGAGGGAGAGCCCGCCGAGTTGAAAGATGGCTGAGCCTTCGCCGTTACCGGCGTGAACCACACCGACTAGCTGAGGTTGCGCAGTGACTGCTGATCCCTGATCGGCAATTGAGGGATTGCTGTTGGCCTCGGCTGTCGGCAGTGGAATCGTGATCGGCTCCAGTTGTGTTGCCGATGCGTTGGGTAATGCAGTGATGTCCAGTGCGTTTGCTGTTGTGGATTGATCGGTCAATGTCTCAGCAGCTGTCTGCGATGTGGTCTCTGGAGCAGGCTTGCTTGATGCGTTCTTGCGTTCAGATGGTTGGTTGTTGCGCAGTCGTTCGATTAAGGCGAGGTTCCCTTCCCGTTCCAGCGCCTGCTGAGTCAGCCTCCAATGGAGTGTCAGTCCGCTGCTGCCGAGAACAGCAATTAGGCCTAGCGCAGCCAAGCCGACCTGTGGCCAGGACAAACCTGCTTGATTTTGATCACTCGCTTCTTTTTGTTTTGACGGCGGATTGACCTGCAGCTGCACGGTTTTGAGGATGTTGTCGTCATCGTTGAAAACGCGGTCGAGAATTTGCTCGGCGCGCAGGTTCCAGTACGCACTGGACGTGGGGATGCGAGAGGGCAATGCAGACCAGTGAGTGCGCCAACGCTATCGAGCGTTGGCGCTTGAGGCGAGGGATGTGCGCTTCTGGTCGCGACGCTGCTGCAGCTCCAGCCACACCAGCAGGGAGCTGAGATCAGCCTGGCTGACGCCGGGGATCTGGCTGGCCTGGCCCAGTGTGAGCGGCCGCAGATCGCTCAGTTTTTCGCGGGCTTCACGCGACAACGTGCTGATGTTGGCGTAATCGATCCCGGCGGGCAGCTTGCGTTTGCCCTGGCGTCTCACCTGATCGATCTGCTGCTGTTGCCTCTGCAGATAGCCGCTGTATTTGATGTCGATCTCAGCGCCTTCTCTTACCGGTAGGGGCAGATCGGCATCAGCCAGGCCGTGGCGTACCAGGTCTGCTGTGTGCATGCCTGGCCGGCGCAGCAGGTCGGCCAGGGTGATGGATCCTTTGATCGGTGCGCCGGTCTCCGCTTCCACAGCTGCTGCCACAGGGTCGCTCACCTTGAGCCGTTGGCACTGCAGCCGTTGTTTTTCGTTCTCCATGGCAGCGAGCTTCTGCTCGAACAATTGCCAGCGGCGGTCATCGATCAGACCGATTTGCCGGCCAAGAGGGGTCAGGCGTCGATCGGCGTTGTCACCGCGAAGCACGAGCCGGTATTCACTGCGGCTGGTAAGCACCCTGTAGGGCTCACGCAGATCCTTGCTCACCAGGTCATCGATCATCGTGCCGATGTAGCTGCTCTCCCGGGAGAAGTGCACCGCTTCCTGACTGCGGACGCGCCGAACCGCGTTGAGTCCGGCGACCAGGCCCTGAGCAGCGGCCTCTTCATAGCCAGTGGTGCCGTTGAGCTGGCCTGCGCTGAACAGCCCCTCCACCCGCTTGGTTTCCAGTGATGGCAGCAGCTGTGTGGCTGGTAGGTAGTCGTAATCGACTGAGTAAGCGGGTCTCAGCATCACGCACTGTTCCAGTCCTGGAAGGCTGCGCAGCAATTGCAGCTGGATGGGCTCAGGGAGCCCGGTGGAGAATCCCTGCACGTAGATCTCCGGAGTGTCGCGACCTTCAGGTTCCAGAAAGATCTGGTGGCTGTCTTTGTCGGCAAAGCGAACGATCTTGTCTTCGATTGAGGGGCAGTAGCGAGGCCCCTTGCTGTCGATCACGCCGCCGTAGATCGCCGTGAGGTGCAGGTTGTCCTTGATCAGTTGATGGGTTGCAGCGGTGGTGCGGGTGATGTGACAGCTCATCTGTTCACCGCTGCTCCAGGAACCTGGGTCAAAGGAAAAGAAGCGGTCTGCAGCGTCGCTGGGCTGTTCCTCCAGTTGATCAAGGGCAATGCTGCGCCGGTCGACACGTGCTGGAGTGCCGGTTTTGAGCCGGTCGGTGTGGAATCCGAGCTGCTGCAGGGCTTCAGTGAGCCCCTCGGCAGCCTGCTCCCCTGCGCGTCCAGCGGCCATCGACTGGTGCCCGACCCAGATGCGCCCACCCAGAAATGTGCCGGCGGTGAGCACCACGGCTTTAGCCCCATACATGCTGCCGAAATAGGTGCGTACGCCGCTGATGCGTGCCTTGGGTCCCTGGCTTGGGTCCCAGGATTCGCCGCCGCCGTTCGGATCACCGTCGATCTCCAGACCGGTGACCATGGCTTCGCGCAGAGCCAGGTTGGGAGTGTGCTGTAGCAGTTGCAGCATCTGACGCGAGTACTGCCGTTTGTCGGTCTGGGCACGCAGGGCCCAGACGGCAGGGCCGCGGCTGGCGTTGAGGATGCGCTTCTGGATGGCTGTGGCATCGGCGAGGCGCCCAATCACGCCGCCAAGAGCATCCACTTCATGCACCAGCTGGCTTTTTGCCGGTCCGCCCACGGCCGGATTGCAGGGTTGCCAGGCGATGCGGTCGAGATTGAGGGTGAAGAGTGCTGTGTTCAGCCCCAGGCGTGCAGCCGTGATGGCCGCTTCACAGCCTGCATGGCCTCCTCCCACGACGATCACGTCGAAGACTTCAGTGGGAGCTTTGGAGGCCGTCATCTCTTCATTCTCCAATGCCACCGGGTTGGCTCCAAAGGCTCAGATCATTTCCACCAACATGGTGATGTCGTTGAAGTCCCAGTCCGAGCTTGGCGATGAGATTTTGTCTTCGTATCCGAAAAAGTTGCTGCCCAGGTTTTTGATGGAGCCCTGGCTGTCCGACGTGTTGGTGATGCCGAATGCAAACAAACGATCTGTTTCCTGATTGATAAAAACAGGAGCATAAAAACCTTCATCAGCTTGATCAAATGTCCAATCGATTTGCATTGTCTTGTCTCCGCTCATCAGGATCTCTGTGTTGTTCGGGTTGATCAGGCTGTCACGAACAGCTGCTTCAAAGGCGTTTTCGTCTGACGAAGCAATTCCGTCAACGGTGAATCCGTTGACATCGTCAGCAGTGAGTTTGACAAAAGCCACTCGATTGGTGTCGCCGCAGTCGCTTTTGAATGTCAAACGAAGTTTGGTTGCACCTGGATTGAGATCCGTCATGTTCAGGATTGAATCGTTGACGTGATCTTGCTCTGAGGCGAGTTTGAAAGCGTTGATGTTCTGGGACTGTTGAGAGGTGGTGATTTTTAAGGATAAATCGTCGTAATCCCTTTCTTGATTGTCAGTGTCTTCAAGATGGAGCATGAAGCTGTTGTCGAGCTGTGAATCGATTTGTAGATCTGGGGACTGAATGAGTTTCTGATTATGGCTTGATTGATGGAATTTGATCTCACTACCGCCGCTGAGAAAGAGTTCAGTTTGTCCCATGTTGGTGGAATCTCTGGTGGCGCCAATGGATCCAATAGCTTCTCCATCAGCATTCACGATTTGCAGGCTGTTCTGCCAGTCAGAGTCGTTTCTGAGAACTTCCAGCTGGACCCAAACACCGCTTTCTCCTGTGACACGGAAGCCAGTGTCATCGGTGTTTCTGACCAGTTCACTGGGAGTTGCAAGTGGCTGAGCAGTGTTGATGTTGTTTTGGCTGTTGCTGTCGCTATAACGACCACCACTGTCACTGCCACCACCACTTCCTCCTCGGCCACCGCTAACGGCATCGTTGGCGCCGGTGATGTTGACCTGGAAGGATCTCGTCGCTGTAAGGCTGCCGTCCGAAACGAACAGTTCGAAGGAATCGGAAACGCTTTCACCTTGATTGAGGGCTTCAATCACAGCGGTGGTGGGTATGTATTCATAGGCTCCAGTTGTGCGATTGAGGCTCAATGTGCCGTAATTACCTGATGCGGTTGAACCACTGTTGCCATTGATTCCGTAGCTCAAAACCGCAGATGCATCGGCATCCGTTGCTGACAATTGACCTGAGATGTTGCTGCTTGTCAGAGCTGATGAATTGGTTTGATCAGTAATGGTCCCCGCTGTGACGGCAGCTAAGACGGGTGCATCGTTGATGCCCGTCACCTCAATCGCCATTTCAGCGCTGTCATCGCTGCCGAGATCGGTGAGCGTGTAGGTGAAGCGGTCGATTTCTCTGTCACCACTATCAAGAGCATCAGCCAGGTTGGCTGTGTAGCGATATGACCCATCTTGGTTAACAGTTAAATTGCCATAGGTTCCTTGTATTTCTGTGCCGAGGCTAGTGGTGCTTAGATTTTGGTTTGTAACCGTAATTTGCCTGTTTTGAGTGGCTGTATTTGATTGATTACTTAGAGCCTCATTCGCAGAATTGTTGTTTTTCTCTACCGCGTTTGTCTCAATGCTCTGAGGTTTAATGTTTGCACCGCTAATTTGAGATGCGTCTGTTTTTTTGAGGTTCTGAGTTTTTGGATCTGGTGTGTTGCTCTTGTTTTTGGTATTGATTTGGCTGTCTGTGTTTATCCCACTTCTTTGAGTTCTTGTTGTAGGTTGATTGCTTTGTGTTTCATGCTCAGAATTGTTGTTTTGTTCTCCTGCATTTAGGTCAATACTCTGAGTTTTAGTGCTTGCACTGGTGATTTGGGCACTGTCTGTCGATTTGAGGCTTCGATTCTTCAGGTCTGATGAATTATTCTGATTTTCTGAATGGACTTGATTGTCCTGGACTCCGGCCTCTGTTGGATTGCTTTGAGTTTGTAGGGGTGTTGCAATGACGTGTGCAGTAGAGACTGTTTTTCGTCCTGCTCTGACAGCCTTGATGTAGAGTGGATCTCCATCAATATCAGTATCATTAGACAGCAAACCGATGACTCTTGGCCTGAACTTAGAGCTGTTTTCTTCGATCTGAAACACGTCATTGTTTGCTTTTGGCTTGTCATTAATTCCTCTAATGGTGATTTCGATTTCTCCAGTATCGACTGCTTGTGAATCAGAAATAGTGTAGGTGAATGTTTCTGTGCGGGTCTGATCAATGAGTAATCTTTTGGAGGCTATTTGGTCTGCTGTATAGACGTATGATCCATTGGCCTCAATGGTTATCTTCCCGTATGTACCGGTCAGCGTGCTTCCTGCTAGGAATTCAACATTGCTTTGTTGCTCTTTCCCAAGTCGGAATGATTGAATCGTGAGGGTATCTCCTTCTGGATCAGCATCATTGGCTAGAAGGTTTGATTTAGTTGCTGCACTGATGCTTGAACCCGCATCGACTTCTTCTGCTTCATCGACACTTGTTGGCGAGTCGTTTCTGCCACCAACGTCGAGTTGTGAGTTTACAGCAATTGAGTTTGTTTCACCATCGTTGACCAACCATTCGATGGTTCTTAACCCGATGACAGGGTTGATGTCATCGCTATTTTTATAGGTGACTGTTTGCAGAGCATTGATATAGTTGGATAGTGTTGCTGAGCCTGTGAGTGACAAGGTGCCATTGGATGAGTTCCAGGCTCCTGTGATTCCAAAAGCATCGTTAAACCCAAGAACGTCTTCACTTGACTCGTAAGTTCCTTGGGTGAAGGATACGGAAGCGCTTTCGATATTGGTGTCATCGGCATCAATAATGTCTAGGCTGCCATCGATTACAGTGATATTTCCTTGGCCTTCGATGTATTTCTTGGTTCTGATTGCATCCACAAGAAAGGGAGCATCGTTGACCCCAGTGATTTCAAATTCAAAGTTGGCTGTGCTATCTAGTTTTCCGTCACTCAGGATATAGTGAAACGAATCGAGTCCTGTTTCAGCTGTTGCCAGCTCGTCGGAATGATTGGCAACGTATTGATAAGAACCATCTTCTTCTAAAGTCAGCTCCCCCAGATCTCCCTGAATGGACTGACCGAAGAATCCCCTTTTTTTGCTACTATCTTCTTTACTTCCAGTGAAAAATTTAAAGATTTTGAGTGGGTCATTTTGGACATCACTGTCATTAGTCTGAATCAGCCCGTTGCTTTTATTGGCATTAGCCGTGCCACCCTCCATGAGAGTGATTGTGTCTTCAACAGCAGTTGGAGCGGTGTTTGAATCCTGAACATTGATCGTTATTTTGGCTGTGTCAGCTATGACGCCGTCTGTGGCCTTAATCTCGAGAATATGCAGGTCTGACTTATTGAAATTAAGTCTTTTGTTTGGCTTTAGTTTGACTTTGCCGCTGCTTTCATTGATGGTAAAAATATTTTTGTCGTTTCCTCCTGTGATGGAGTACTGAATCGAGCTTCCTTCAGCGTCTTGATCAGTCTTGGTGTTGTCATCATTGAGATCCGTGATCTCCTTTGCGCTTGTAATGGAGTCTTGAACATCAATGGAGACGTCCTTCAGCTCTGGTCCGAGGTCATTCACATCGACGACGTTGACGGTGAACTGCTTGGAGACGGTTTTGGTGTTGCTGTTGGAGTCTGTTGAGGTGGCAACAACGGTGAAGGAATGGGAGGTATTGGATTCGTAATCGAGAGCTTTGCCTGAGGCGAGGGAGACAACGCCTGTTGAAGAGTTGATGGCAAAGAGGTCGTTTGGGTTTCCAGAACCGGAGAAGGCGTAGGAGAAGGAGGTATTGGCATCGGCATCAGCTGCGAGGGCGGTCACGCCAACGGAGGTTCCAGCGGCAGCATTTTCAGCAATGGAGTTAGCTGCTGAATTGTTATCGGAGAGAGAGGGATCGAACTCATCAACATCAACGACGTTGACGGTGAACTGCTTGGAGACGGTTTTGGTGTTGCTGTTGGAGTCTGTTGAGGTGGCAACAACGGTGAAGGAATGGGAGGTATTGGATTCGTAATCAAGAGCTTTGCCTGAGGCGAGGGAGACAACGCCTGTTGAAGAGTTGATGGCAAAGAGGTCGTTTGGGTTTCCAGAACCGGAGAAGGCGTAGGAGAAGGAGGTATTGGCATCGGCATCAGCTGCGAGGGCGGTCACGCCAACGGAGGTTCCAGCGGCAGCATTTTCAGCAATGGAGTTGTCTGCTGAATTCTTATCAGAGAGAGAGGGATCGAACTCATCAACATCGACGACGTTGACGGTGAACTGCTTGGAGACGGTTTTGGTGTTGCTGTTGGAGTCTGTTGAGGTGGCAACAACGGTGAAGGAATGGGAGGTATTGGATTCGTAATCGAGAGCTTTGCCTGAGGCGAGGGAGACAACGCCTGTTGAAGAGTTGATGGCAAAGAGGTCGTTTGGGTTTCCAGAACCGGAGAAGGCGTAGGAGAAGGAGGTATTGGCATCGGCATCAGCTGCGAGGGCGGTCACGCCAACGGAGGTTCCAGCGGCAGCATTTTCAGCAATGGAGTTAGCTGCTGAATTGTTATCGGAGAGAGAGGGATCGAACTCATCAACATCAACGACGTTGACGGTGAACTGCTTGGAGACGGTTTTGGTGTTGCTGTTGGAGTCTGTTGAGGTGGCAACAACGGTGAAGGAATGGGAGGTATTGGATTCGTAATCAAGAGCTTTGCCTGAGGCGAGGGAGACAACGCCTGTTGAAGAGTTGATGGCAAAGAGGTCGTTTGGGTTTCCAGAACCGGAGAAGGCGTAGGAGAAGGAGGTATTGGCATCGGCATCAGCTGCGAGGGCGGTCACGCCAACGGAGGTTCCAGCGGCAGCATTTTCAGCAATGGAGTTGTCTGCTGAATTCTTATCAGAGAGAGAGGGATCGAACTCATCAACATCGACGACGTTGATATTGATGAGAGCAGTATCCGATTTACTGCCATCACTGGCTAAGACAGTAACGCTATGGCTTTGTTTGCTTTCATAGTCAAGTTTCTTTCCGCTGGCAATTGAGAGATGACCAGTGGATGAATTAATTGTAAATAATCCATCTGGATTGCCATTTGTCGCGAAGCTGTATGAGATGGCATCGCCGTCATTGTCGGTATCAGTGCCGTTGTCATCATTGATATCAATGATTGTGATGCCTTCGGCCTGGCTTTCAAGGACATTTTTGCTGGTGTTGTTGATGGATGGAGCATTGATATCAACGTTGCCAACGCTGATGGTGACGCTGGCTGTATCAGGAGATCCACCATCAGCTGCGGTGGCGGAGATGGTGAGCGAGTGTGAAGACTTGGATTCGTAATCGAGAGCTTGCCCAGAAGCGAGGGTGATGGATCCTGTTGTTTTATTGATGGCAAAGAGGCCATCACCATTCCCACCTGTGATGGTGTAGGAGAGAGCACTGCCATCGGCGTCGGTATCACCACCGGAGGCATCACTCAGGTTAGTGATTTCAGAGCCAGCAGGGATGTTTTCATCTTTGGCAACAGTGACATCAGCAACGTTGGGATTGTTGTCATTGACGTTGTCGACGTTGATGGTGACGCTGGCTGTATCAGGAGATCCACCATCAGCTGCGGTGGCGGAGATGGTGAGCGAGTGTGAAGACTTGGATTCGTAATCGAGAGCTTGCCCAGAAGCGAGGGTGATGGATCCTGTTGTTTTATTGATGGCAAAGAGGCCATCACCATTCCCACCTGTGATGGTGTAGGAGAGAGCACTGCCATCGGCGTCGGTATCACCACCGGAGGCATCACTCAGGTCAGTGATTTCAGAGCCAGCAGGGATGTTTTCATCTTTGGCAACAGTGACATCAGCAACGTTGGGATTGTTGTCATTGACGTTGTCGACGTTGATGGTGACGCTGGCTGTATCAGGAGATCCACCATCAGCTGCGGTGGCGGAGATGGTGAGCGAGTGTGAAGACTTGGATTCGTAATCGAGAGCTTGCCCAGAAGCGAGGGTGATGGATCCTGTTGTTTTATTGATGGCAAAGAGGCCATCACCATTCCCACCTGTGATGGTGTAGGAGAGAGCACTGCCATCGGCGTCGGTATCACCACCGGAGGCATCACTCAGGTTAGTGATTTCAGAGCCAGCGGGGATGTTTTCATCTTTGGCAACAGTGACATCAGCAACGTTGGGATTGTTGTCATTGACGTTGTCGACGTTGATGGTGACGCTGGCTGTATCAGGAGATCCACCATCAGCTGCGGTGGCGGAGATGGTGAGCGAGTGTGAAGACTTGGATTCGTAATCGAGAGCTTGCCCAGAAGCGAGGGTGATGGATCCTGTTGTTTTATTGATGGCAAAGAGGCCATCACCATTCCCACCTGTGATGGTGTAGGAGAGAGCACTGCCATCGGCGTCGGTATCACCACCGGAGGCATCACTCAGGTTAGTGATTTCAGAGCCAGCGGGGATGTTTTCATCTTTGGCAACAGTGACATCAGCAACGTTGGGATTGTTGTCATTGACGTTGTCGACGTTGATGGTGACGCTGGCTGTATCAGGAGATCCACCATCAGCTGCGGTGGCGGAGATGGTGAGCGAGTGTGAAGACTTGGATTCGTAATCGAGAGCTTGCCCAGAAGCGAGGGTGATGGATCCTGTTGTTTTATTGATGGCAAAGAGGCCATCACCATTCCCACCTGTGATGGTGTAGGAGAGAGCACTGCCATCGGCGTCGGTATCACCACCGGAGGCATCACTCAGGTTAGTGATTTCAGAGCCAGCAGGGATGTTTTCATCTTTGGCAATAGTGACATCAGCAATATCAGGATCACTAGGCTGAGCAATCGTTATCGATAAAGATTGCCAAACATCAACGCTATTGATATTTCTCTTTAGGTCGAAATCATTGAGTGTTTTTGGGCTATGTGTGGCATGAACATTGACTTCATAGATGCCATCTCCATTGGTATCTGTCTTGTTGGCGTAGGTCGGAGCTGATGAGAACTCTAATAAGCCAGTTGATCGGTCGATGGTGAACTTGTCTGCGTCATCACCGCCTCTGATGAACCAATAGGTTGTTTTGTTTCTGTTTTTGGATGCAACATTAGGTCCAAAGTAATCGGACGATGCATTGGTGTAGGTATGAACTTGCTGAGTATTTTCTAGGAGATTGAGTGCAACAGCATGATCCCCTGCTCTGCCGGAAGGTCCTTGTATCAGGACTGGAGCTTTTTGTAAGGCATATGTATTGTCAGTCAATTTCTTATCGAGATCCTCAGGGTCTGAGCCATTGAGAGTGTCGAATTGAATAACAAGAAAGTTTGTATTTTTCCTGTCAAAAAAGTTGGTTGATTGCGCGTTGTATAGAGTAAGGTAGGAAATGTGACCATTTCCGATGCCTGTGGTGAACGTCCCATGAACAGTGGGATTGATTTTTGATTGAAATGTATCTCTTGAGTAAGATCCTTGGATAAAGTAATTATCGCCAATAGTGAGGCTGGAAAGAGAATCGCCTGCCGACAGGACATTGTATGAATTATTCGGTAAATAGAGCTTGTGTTTTCGATGGTTGAATTTGTAGATAACATCAACGCCGTTGTTGAATTCAATGGTCGATCCGAGTGAAAGTGTTGGACTGGTCTCTAAGCCGCCCGCATTCGTCCAGATATGAGAATCGCCATCATTTTGAAAAATGTGGGCATATGGGTTGAGGCCATGCGGTCCTTTGCCGGAAACCGTCCCACCGGAAAGGGAATCAGCTCCAGGTCCACCATGGAGTCGGTCTTGCCCAGCCCCTGCCTCTAAGACGTCATTGCCAATTCCGCCAGTCAGCAGATCATTTCCTTTGTTGCCTCTGATCCAATCGCTGCCCTTGTTGCGCGAGTTCTCCCTTGCTTGGTTATCGCCATCTCCTCGAAGAATGTCTGCTTTATTGCCTCCGATAAAGATGTCATTTCCATCGCCGCCAAACATATGGTTTGACTTATTATCTCGGCTGTTGGTTGATTTATCGACAAGGTAATCATTGCCATCTTCACCAAATAATTGATCCTTGTGTGACCCACCGATCAGTTTGTCGTCGCCCTTTCCTGCGTAAATCCAGTCTTCACCCCAGCCAGCATTGATGCTGTCCCTGCCGGCAGTTCCAACGATTTTCGTTGCACTGTTGTTGTCATCTATATAAACTATTCCAGCCTTCACCCATTTTGTTCTTTTTCCATTCCAGGCTGAGAATTCAACTTCTTGGTGTTTACCGTCCTGGATGATCACTCCATGGTCATCGTCGCTTTGTATTTCATCCCGGACTAAATCATCAATTGGTTGGTCTTGATCGCTTCGCGCAAGCAATTCAGCGAAATATTCCCCTTCGTCGCCTTTTGTATCTTTGCTGTTCAGTATTTGATCAAAGTGGTGGCCAAGCTCTTCATTCAGCACTCTGGTGGTATCTTTAAATGACGCCGTTTTGAGCCAGTCTTGGTTCAGAAAAATCTTGCCATTTGTCGAAGAATACGCGCCTCTACGGCCGTACATCTTTTGGCTTGGAAGTAGAGCAATCTCAGGAAGTAATGAATAGTTCTTTTCCGTTAGCTGGGCGTTGATTTCTTGAAGATTTGTGGGTACCTCTAGTAGTTCTAAGGCTGTTTTGCTTGAGAAAATTAGATCGCCATTTTTTGCTGCTCTGTGCAGGCTGCTTTGCCATGCGTTTTCATGTTCAGAAAGGGTGTGGCCTATTCCGCTGTCAACATCAATGGGGTGGGTTGTCTGCTCTGAGATCTGCTGGGGGGAATTCTGGGTAGCTCTTGGTGGAGTGGCTTCTGCTGGGTTGAGCTGAATTCCGGTCGGTTGGTAAGGATACGCACAGTCTTCGTTAATTGTGTTTTCTGTTTTGCTTCTCCCAGTCGCAACTTCTGGCTTCTCGCCTGATGACGCATCGCTTGGATTTCTCATTGCACCTTCCCTCTGTTAAGGCGCAGCAAGCTCCTCATGATCACGACGTAACCAGCTGCAGCTATGGGCATCCTCGATCGTCTCATCAATCACTCACCTAATTTTTAGCTATTTCTAAGCATTGCCAACGTCTGTATGGGCCTGATCGTGCGAGAAATTCATGTGCAGATTTGTTCAGGTCGCCTTGTCGTTGCTGGGATCGCTCTGCCCGATGGCCCACGACCGGTGATCCCTGTGGGGGCGATTGATCTCAACTTTGTAGGTTTCAGCCCCAGATCTCGCCCTGGATTAAGCGGTTTGTGGGTGCTGGTTTGCTGTGTTGTTCACACCCTTAGGCAGGCATTCGATACTGGCTTGGTGGAGGTTTTTCCGTCTGCCAATGGTCATGCTTTGTCTGTTTTGAGTTTCTCAGCAGCAAACAAAGTATTGGTGAGCTGATCGGGTTTTTCTGCTTTCCAGCCTGCCTATTCTCTCTCACCCGTATCGTTGAGTTGCTGATACAGGCAGCATCGCGGTTCTGGCTCAACTGCCCAGCGGATTGATGCTTTTCAAGCGCTCCAGGCTTCTATTGCTTCTCCTGGCGCGCAAAATCGTTGAAGTGAAGCAGGCTTATGGCTGTTCCATCTTTAATGAATAATTTGGATTTAATGCGAATTAAATTACAGAAATTTGAACTGTTAGATCATTGTAGTCCCAGTCACTGCTTCCACTTTGCTGATTGTCTTCGAAGCCGAAGTGATTCATACCTAAAATCTTGAGATTGTTTGGCGTGCTGTTAGCGGAAGCATTGTTAGCTGTATAGATCAATCCATCGCTGGTAATCAGGACAGGGGCGTAAAGACCGTATTCGTTGGATTTGATGGTCCATTCCAGACTGGTTGTTTCGTTTCCAGTGAGATCAATTTGTTCTTCGTTGGGATTGATGAGTGATTGTCGAACCATATTCTGGAAGGCATCACTTCCATCAGCCTTGATTCCGTTGACACTCAAGACGTCGCTATCCTCATCGAAGCGTACGAAGGCGAGTCGGTTTTGTGATTCGGATTCGCTGCTTGCTTCGACTCTCAGAGTCACCATATCTTGGTGTAGAGCCTGCAGGTTAAAAACGCCAGTTTGTAGAGAGTTTTGCGAGCCAGCTATCAGGTAGTTGTCAAGGTTTTCCGGCGTCAGATGGCCGCTGATGGAGATTTCCAGTTTGTTGGGCTCCTGGTTCGAAAATCCAGATTCTTTATTGAGTAGTAACGACCAAGTTCCATTCTCAGTGCTCTCTTGAAGCTTGACCGCAAGAGAGGTTTGGTCTGTGTTCTCGTTGCTTGAGTTCTGGAATCGCAGTTCTTCTCCAGCCTGTAAGTAGATCTCACTACGACCGAGATTTTGATGATCAATGGTTGCTCCGATTTCACCAATTCGGTTTCGTTCATTGCTGATCAATAGGAGGCTGTCTTGCCATTCTTCGTCAGCACTTTCAGTGTTAAGTCTGACCCAGAGGCCCAGCCCCTCCGGTCCTTCAACGGTGAGGCCAAGTCCATCTGCTGTGGTGGTCAGCCTGGGCGGACTTTGCAGCTCAGCCGCCCCGATCGGGTCTTCGATGATGAATGGGTCGGGGTTGAGGTCTCCGGGGGCGTTGTCTCGAAGGAACAGTGTTGCCCCATCTGGCCTGCCATCGCCATCTCGATCCATGAGGATCCCTCCGAGGCCTGTGATCGGGTCGAAACCAAAGAAGCGAAGTTGACCGGAGGCATCCGGTTTGATCAGTGCGTTCCATAGGGATTCATCGTTGTCGAAGCGATAATCAACGCGATGAATGGCATTTGCAAATTGTTGGTTAGCGGTATCTCTGTAGGCGGCACTTTCAGATTTGGGAACGTCCCCATCGATGATCACTTCAGGGACGAGTCGGAATCCCACTTGATCGGTTGTATTCAGGACTGAGTTCGTTCTTTCTTGCGTTTGACTGTTGTTGTTTCTTCGGGTGAGCTGATTCAGAGCGTTGATGCTATCTCCTTTAATGCGCTCTGCTTCTCTTTTGATTCCCTGGAAGCGAAGTGCGATGCGTGAGATTAGTGCTCCACCAGCTTTTGTCGCTTGATCAAGCAGTGTGTTCTTGATCAAATTTAGGCTTGATCTCCCATTGTTAGAGGATGGGAAGGTGGCGACATCACTTTGTCTGAAGTCTGGAATGTCGTCATCATTATGGTCCCAGGGCTGTTGACTCACGGGGTCGATTTCGCGTTCAATTACATCTTCGACGCCGTCGTTATCTGAATCGAGTGTGCTTTGTAAAGATTCCAGGTCAGCCGAGTCAGTTCTTTTCCCCGAGGTTCCTGGGTTGGCTCCTTTTCTTGAAGCGCTTGTGTTGTCTGGCTCTGTGGGTTCTGATTGTTCGTCAGTGGCTATGGTGTTAACTGAAAACACGAGAACGTTGTCTGTTTCTGATCCATCTCGATTGAAGTTGCCGAATGAATTGCAGAATTTATTCGACTCAACACAGATAATTCCATCGTCTGTGCTGTCGATGGCTGGTGTGAATATGGCGCTGTAATTTGCTTCAGAGCCGGAGAAGTTTGAGATAGAGCCGCCCGAATAGGTGAGATCAGATTCGGTGAAATCACTCGATGGACTTGAGAGGGTAAAGATGACCTTGGCTGTCTGTCCTCGCTTGAGTGATCTCACCGCCGATGACAGTGCAATAGAAGGTGTACGAGTTTCTGCGTCCTTGCTGAGATTGCTGATGCTGTCTGATGCGTAGCATGTTGCGATATCACTTTCGCTACCAGTGAGTTCACTGATAGTGCTGGCATTGATGATGCCCGTCGTATGTCCATCTAATGTGTTGAGGATTGACGCTGCAAGGCTGGTGTCAATGAGAGTCACTGCTTCATCGCCGAGATTGCTGATGCCCGACGAGGTATAGGCTGCGTTGAGATCTGCGGCTGTGCCGCTGAGTGTATTAATGGTTCCGGCATCGATGCTGCTGCTTGTGTTGCCATCGAGTGTGTTGAGAATTGACGCACCGAGCGATGTATCGGTAAGGGTGATCATTTCACTGCCGAGATTGCTGAAGCCCGAGGAGGCATAGAGGGTGATGAGGTCTGCCGCAGTTCCAGTAAGTTTGTTGATATCGGTGGCATTGATGGCGACTGTGGTTTTGTCGCCAATACTGTTTAACGCAGAACTTGAAACGGATGAATCGGTAACGGAGATGGAGTAAGCATTTCCGGTTTCATTAAGTCCAGCGAGTGTCGCCATATCGCCATCTGAGATGGTTGCTGTGACCACACCGGTTGTGGCAGCCGCGAGAGTGTTGGCTTCCGAGGTGGTTGCTGTTCCTGTGCTTACGTTGAGATTTTCATCACCGAGATTGCTGATGCCTGAGGAGGCGTAGGCGGTGTTGAGCTCTGCTGCAGCACCTGAGAGTGTGTTGACCGAGCTGGCGTTCACGCTTCCTGATGTGTTGCCGTTGAGCGTGTTGAGAACTGAGGCAGCGAGGGTTGTATCGGTGAGGGTGACGGCCTCGTCACCGAGATTGCTGATGCCTGAGGAGGCGTAGGTGGTGTTGAGCTCTGCTGCAGCACCTGAGAGCGTTTTGATCGAGTTGGCATCGATGCCGCCGGATGTCTTGCCATCGAGCGTGTTGAGAACGGAGGCAGTGAGGGAGGTGTCGGTGAGGGTGACGGCCTCATCACCGAGGTTGCTGATGCCGGAGGAGGCGTAGGCGGTGTTCAGGTCAGCGGCAGCACCTGAGAGCGTGTTGATGGAGCCTGCATTGATGCTGCCGGATGTGTTGCCGTCGAGCGTGTTGAGGACCGAAGCGGTGAGTGAGGTATCGGTGAGGGTGATGGCCTCGTCACCGAGATTGCTGATGCCGGAGGAGGCGTAGGCGGTGTTGAGGTCAGCGGCCGTGCCTGAGAGTGTGTTGACGGAACTGGCATTGACGCTGCCGGAAGTGTTGCCATCGAGCGTGTTGAGAACGGTCGCTGTGAGGGAGGTGTCAGTGAGGGTGACGGCCTCATCACCGAGGTTGCTGATGCCGGAGGAGGCGTAGGCGGTGTTGAGGTCAGCGGCCGTGCCTGAGAGTGTGTTGACGGAACTGGCGTTCACGCTGCCGGATGTGTTGCCGTCGAGCGTGTTGAGAACTGAGGCAGCGAGGGTTGTATCGGTGAGGGTGACGGCCTCATTACCGAGATTGCTGATCCCAGTGGAGGCGTAAGCGGTGTTCAGATCTGCCGCTGTGCCTGAGAGTGTGTTGATGGAGTTGGCATCGATGGTGCCGGATGTGTTGCCGTTGAGCGTGTTGAGAACTGAGGCAGCGAGGGTTGTATCGGTGAGGGTGACGGCCTCGTCACCGAGATTGCTGATGCCGGAGGAGGCGTAGGCGGTGTTCAGTTCAGCGGCAGCACCTGAGAGCGTTTTGATCGAGTTGGCATCGATGCTGCCGGATGTGTTGCCGTCGAGCGTGTTGAGAATGCTGGCTGTGAGTGAGGTGTCGGTGAGGGTGACGGCCTCATCACCGAGGTTGCTGATGCCGGAGGAGGCGTAGGCGGTGTTCAGGTCAGCGGTCGTGCCGGAGAGTGTGTTGATCGAGTTGGCATCGACGCTGCCGGATGTGTTGCCGTCGAGCGTGTTGAGAACGGTCGCTGTGAGGGAGGTGTCGGTGAGGGTGACGGCCTCATTACCGAGATTGCTGATGCCTGAGGAGGCATAGGCGGTGTTCAGGTCAGTGGCAGCACCTGAGAGCGTTTTGATCGAGTTGGCATCGATGCCGCCGGATGTGTTGTCATCGAGCGTGTTGAGAACGGTCGCTGTGAGGGAGGTGTCGGTGAGGGTGACGGCTTCGTTGCCGAGGTTGCTGATGCCTGAGGAGGCGTAGGTGGTGTTGAGCTCTGCTGCAGCACCTGAGAGCGTTTTGATCGAGTTGGCATCGATGCCGCCGGATGTGTTGCCATCGAGCGTGTTGAGGATGCTGGCCGTGAGGGAGGTATCGGTGAGGGTGACGGCTTCGTTGCCGAGGTTGCTGATGCCGGAGGAGGCGTAGGCGGTGTTGAGATCAGCGGCCGTGCCGGACAGTGTGTTGATCGAGTTGGCATTGATGGTGCCGGATGTGTTGCCGTTGAGCGTGTTGAGAACTGAGGCAGCGAGGGTTGTATCGGTGAGGGTGACGGCCTCATTGCCGAGATTGCTGATGCCGGAGGAGGCGTAGGCGCTGTTCAGGTCAGTGGCAGCACCTGAGAGCGTGTTGATGGAGTTGGCATTGATGCTGCCGGATGTGTTGCCATCGAGCGTGTTGAGGATGCTGGCCGTGAGGGAGGTATCGGTGAGGGTGACGGCTTCGTTGCCGAGGTTGCTGATGCCGGAGGAGGCGTAGGCGGTGTTGAGATCAGCGGCCGTGCCGGACAGTGTGTTGATCGAGTTGGCATTGATGGTGCCGGATGTGTTGCCGTTGAGCGTGTTGAGAACTGAGGCAGCGAGGGTTGTATCGGTGAGGGTGACGGCCTCATTGCCGAGATTGCTGATGCCGGAGGAGGCGTAGGCGCTGTTCAGGTCAGTGGCAGCACCTGAGAGCGTGTTGATGGAGTTGGCATTGATGCTGCCGGATGTGTTGCCATCGAGCGTGTTGAGGATGCTGGCCGTGAGGGAGGTATCGGTGAGGGTGACGGCTTCGTTGCCGAGGTTGCTGATGCCTGAGGAGGCGTAGGCGGTGTTGAGCTCTGCTGCAGCACCTGAGAGTGTGTTGACCGAGCTGGCGTTCACGCTTCCTGATGTGTTTCCGTCGAGTGTGTTGAGAACGGTCGCTGTGAGGGAGGTGTCAGTGAGGGTGACGGCCTCGTTGCCGAGATTGCTGATGCCTGAGGAGGCGTAGGCGATGTTCAGATCTGCCGCTGTGCCCGTCAGGGTGTTGATGGAGTTGGCATTGATGGTGCCTGAGGTGCGCCCGTCGAGGGTATTGAGAATGGAGGCTGTGAGGGAGGTGTCGGTGAGGGTGACGGCTTCATCGCCGAGATTGCTGATGCCGGTGGAGGTGTAAGCGGTGTTCAGATCTGCCGCTGTGCCTGAGAGTGTGTTGATGGAGTTGGCATTGATGCTGCCTGAGGTGCGTCCATCGATCGTGTTGAGTGCTGATGCGGCGAGTGAGGTATCGGTGAGGGTGACGGCCTCATCACCGAGATTGTTGATGCCTGAGGAGGCGTAGGCGGTGTTCAGGTCAGCGGCCGTGCCGGTGAGTGTGTTGATGTTGCTGGCATCGATGGTGCCTGAGGTGTGTCCGTCGAGCGTGTTGAGAACGGAGGCAGTGAGGGAGGTGTCGGTGAGGGTGATGGCCTCGTCACCGAGATTGCTGATGCCGGAGGAGGCGTAGGCGGTGTTCAGATCTGCCGCTGTGCCCGACAGAGTGTTGATGGAGTTGGCATCGATGGTGCCTGAGGTGCGTCCGTCGAGGGTGTTGAGGATCGAAGCGGTGAGTGAGGTATCGGTGAGGGTGATGGCCTCGTCACCGAGATTGCTGATGCCGGAGGAGGCGTAGGCGGTGTTGAGCTCTGCTGCAGCACCCGTGAGCGTGTTGACGGAGCTGGCATTGACGCTGCCGGAAGTGTTGCCATCGAGCGTGTTGAGGACATCAGCTGTGAGTGAGGTGTCGGTGAGGGTGACGGCCTCATCACCGAGATTGCTGATGCCGGAGGAGGCGTAGGTGGTGTTCAGGTCAGTGGCATTGCCTGAGAGTGTGTTGATCGAGCTGGCATTGACGCTGCCTGAGGTGTGTCCGTCGAGCGTGTTGAGAACGGAGGCAGTGAGGGAGGTGTCGGTGAGGGTGACGGCTTCGTTGCCGAGGTTGCTGATGCCGGATGAGGCGTAGGCGGTGTTGAGCTCTGCTGCAGCACCTGAGAGCGTGTTGATGATGAACGCGTTGATGTTGCCTGAGGTTTTTGAGGCGAGGTTGTTGAGAACGGATGCAGACAGCGAGGTGTCGATGAGGGTGATTGCCTCATCGCCAAGTGTGTTGATCCCGGAGGAGGAGTAGGCGCTGATCAGGTCTGAGGCCGAGCCTATGAGGGTGTTGATGGAGGCAGCATTGATGACTCCCGTGGTGTGTCCATCAAGGCTGTTGAGGATTGAAGCGGTAAATGAAGCCCCGGAAAGGGTGAGCGCCTCGTCGTTGAGGCCTGAAATGCCGGATGAGCTGTAGGCGTTGATCAGGTCTGCGGCCGTTCCGGTGAGTGAGTTGATGGAGTTGGCATTGATGCTGCCTGATGTGTTGCCGTCGAGCGTGTTGAGGACGGATGCAGCGAGTGAGGTGTCGGTGAGGGTGACGGCCTCGTTGCCGAGGTTGCTGATGCCTGAGGAGGCGTAGGCGATGTTCAGATCTGCCGCTGTGCCCGTCAGGGTGTTGATGGAGTTGGCATTGATGGTGCCTGAGGTGCGCCCGCCGAGGGTATTGAGAACGGAGGCTGTGAGGGAGGTTTCGGTAAGGGTGACGGCTTCATCGCCGAGATTGCTGATGCCGGAGGAGGTGTAAGCGGTGTTCAGATCTGCCGCTGTGCCTGAGAGTGTGTTGATGGAGTTGGCATTGATGCTGCCTGAGGTGCGTCCATCGATCGTGTTGAGTGCTGATGCGGCGAGTGAGGTATCGGTGAGGGTGATGGCTTCATCGCCGAGATTGCTGATGCCTGAGGAGGCGTAGGCGGTGTTCAGATCTGCCGCTGTGCCCGACAGAGTGTTGATGGAATTGGCATTGATGCTGCCTGAGGTGCGTCCGTCGAGGGTATTGAGAACGGAAGCGGTGAGAGAGGTATCGCTGAGGGTGACGGCTTCATCGCCGAGATTGCTGATGCCGGAGGAGGCGTAGGCGGTGTTCAGATCTGCCGCTATGCCCGACAGAGTGTTGATGGAGTTGGCATCGATGCCGCCGGATGTGTTGTCATCGAGCGTGTTGAGAACGGTCGCTGTGAGGGAGGTGTCGGTGAGGGTGACGGCCTCATCACCGAGGTTGCTGATGCCGGAGGAGGCGTAGGCGGTGTTGAGCTCTGCTGCAGCACCTGAGAGCGTGTTGATGGAGCCTGCATTGATGCTGCCGGATGTGTTGCCGTCGAGGGTGTTGAGGACCGAAGCGGTGAGTGAGGTATCGGTGAGGGTGATGGCCTCATTACCGAGATTGCTGATGCCTGAGGAGGCGTAGGCGGTGTTCAGGTCAGCGGCCGTGCCTGAGAGTGTGTTGACGGAACTGGCGTTCACGCTGCCGGATGTGTTGCCGTCGAGCGTGTTGAGAACGGTCGCTGTGAGGGAGGTGTCGGTGAGGGTGACGGCCTCATTACCGAGATTGCTGATGCCTGAGGAGGCGTAGGCGGTGTTCAGGTCAGCGGCCGTGCCTGAGAGTGTGTTGATGTTGCTGGCATCGATGGTGCCTGAGGTGTGTCCGTCGAGCGTGTTGAGGATGGATGCGGCGAGTGAGGTATCGGTGAGGGTGACGGCTTCATCACCGAGATTGCTGATGCCGGAGGAGGCGTAGGCGGTGTTGAGATCAGCGGCCGTGCCGGACAGTGTGTTGATGGAGTTGGCATCGATGGTGCCTGAGGTGCGTCCATCGAGGGCGTTGAGAACGGATGCAGTGAGAGAGGTATCAGTGAGGGTGACGGCCTCATTGTCCAGTCCAGAGATGCCGCTTGACGTGTAGGCCGTGTTGAGGTCCGCGGCTGTACCTGTGAGTGTGTTGATGGATGAGGCATTGATGGTGCCTGAGGTGCGTCCATCGAGGGCGTTGAGAACGGATGCGGTGAGAGAGGTGTCAGTGAGGGTGATTGCCTCGTTGTTCAGGCCAGAGATGCCAGTTGAGGTGTAGGCGGTGTTGAGGTCCGCGGCAGTGCCGGAGAGTGTGTTGATGGATGAGGCATTGACAGTGCCTGAAGTGTTGCCGTCGAGGTTGTTGAGAACGGTCGCGGTGAGGGAGGTGTCGGTGAGGGTGACGGCCTCATTGCCGAGGTTGCTGATACCACCTGCCGCATTCGAGGCATAGGCGGTGTTGAGGTCCGTGGCCGTACCGGTGAGGGTGTTGATGGAGCTGGCATCGATGGTGCCGGATGTGTTGCCATCGAGTGTGTTGAGGACCGATGCGGACAGAGAGCTGTCAGTGAGCGTGACGGGCTCATTGCCAAGGCCTGAAACACCGCTGGAGGCGTAGGCGGTGTTGAGATCTGATGCACTGCCCGTTAGAGAGGCAACGCCTGATGCATTGATCACCCTGCTGTTGGCCGCATCAATAGCGTTTAAAAGATCTGCCTGGATGTTGGCGAACGTAAAGATGATTTCTTCGTCACCTAGACCGGTAAAACCTCCAGATGTGTAAGCAGTTGCGATATCACTAATTGCACCAACGATTTGGGTGATATTTTCGCAGTCAATATTGACGGTTGTTTTGCTGTTTAAAGTATTTAATTCATCCGCATTGACGCGTGTATCGGTGATGGTGACGGCGTAGGTGTTGCTGGTTTCGGTAAGACCGGCAAGGGTGGCCATGTCTCCTTCGGAGATGGTGGCGGTGACGACACCGGATGTGTCGGCGGCAAGGCTGTTCGCCTGGGACGTGGAAGCAGTGCCGCTACTAACGTTGATCGCCTCATTGCCAAGGCCTGAGATGCCGGAGCCGTTGGCGGCGTAGGCGCTGATCAGGTCTGCAGCCGTTCCGGAGAGCGTGTTGATGGAGTTGGCATTGATGGAGCCTGAGGTGTGGCCATCCAGGGTGTTGAGAACGGAGACGGCGAGGGTCGTGTCGGTGAGGGTGACAGCCTCGTTGGCCAGGCCGGAGATGCCACCGGAGTCGTAGGCGGTGATCAGATCAGCTGCGCTGCCGGAGAGCGAGGTGATGTTGGAGGCATCGATGGCGCCGGAAGTATTGCTATCGAGAGTGTTGAGAACGGAGACAGCGAGGCTGGTGTCGGAAAGAGTGACGGCCTCGTTGTTGAGACCAGAGATGGAGCCGTTGCCGTTGGCGGAGTAAGCGGTGATCAGGTCAGCTGCTGCACCCGTGAGGGTGGTGATGTTGCTGGCGTTGATGGCAACAGTTGTTTTGCCATCGAGTGTGTTGAGAGCAGCGGCAGCAACGGATGTGTCGGTGATGGCGATGGTGTAAGCGTTGCCGGTTTCGCTGAGCCCGGCGAGTGTGTCCATGTCGCCATCGGAGATGGTGGCGGTGACCACACCAGACGTGGCGGCGGCGAGGTCGTTGGCCTGTGAGGTGGAGGCAGTGCCGCTGTTGACGTTGACGGCAGTAGCGCCAAGGTTGTGGATGCCACCTGATGCGAAGGCGGAGATGAGGTCTGTTGCTGCACCGGTGAGGGTGTTGATGGAGTTGGCATTGATGGTGCCTGAGGTGCGACCGTCGAGGGCATTGAGAACGGAGACGGCGAGGGTCGTGTCGGTGAGGGTGACAGCCTCGTTGGCCAGGCCGGAGATGCCACCGGAGTCGTAGGCGGTGATCAGATCAGCTGCGCTGCCGGAGAGCGAGGTGATGTTGGAGGCATCGATGGCGCCGGAAGTATTGCTATCGAGAGTGTTGAGAACAGAGACGGCGAGGGAAGTGTCGGAGAGTGTGGCTGCTTCATTGCCGAGGCCTGTGATGGAGCCGTTGCCGTAGGCGGAGTAAGCGGTGATCAGGTCAGCTGCTGCACCTGTGAGGGTGGTGATGTTGCTGGCGTTGATGGCAACAGTTGTTTTGCCATCGAGTGTGTTGAGAGCAGCGGCAGCAACGGATGTGTCGGTGATGGCGATGGTGTAAGCGTTGCCGGTTTCGCTGAGCCCGGCGAGCGTGACCATGTCGCCATCGGAGATGGTTGCGGTGACCACGGCGGAAGTGGCAGCTGAGAGAGTGTTGGCCTGGGAAGTGTCGGCAGTGCCGCTGCTGACGTTGACGGTTTCGTCACCGAGGCCTGTGATGGAGCCGTTGTCGTATGCGGTGTAGACGGTGATCAGATCAGCTGCGCTGCCGGAGAGCGAGGTGATGTTGGAGGCATTGATGGTGCCGGAAGTATTGCTATCGAGAGTGTTGAGAACGGAGACGGCGAGGGAAGTGTCGGAGAGTGTGGCTGCTTCATTGCCGAGGCCTGTGATGCCGGAAGAGGCATAAGCGGTGTTGAGGTCAGCTGCTGCGCCAGTGAGGGTGGTGATGGAATTGGCATTGATGGTGCCTGAGGTGCGTCCATCGAGGTCGTTGAGAACGGAGACGGCGAGGGTCGTGTCGGAGAGAGTGACGGCCTCGTTGTTCAGGCCAGAGATGCCGCTTGATGTGTAGGCCGTGTTGAGGTCAGCGGCTGTGCCTGTGAGTGTGTTGATGGAACCAGCATTGATGGTGCCGGAAGTATTGCTATCGAGAGTGTTGAGAACAGAGACGGCGAGGGAGGTGTCGGAGAGTGTGGCTGCTTCATTGCCGAGGCCAGAGATGCCGGAAGAGGCGTAAGCGGTATTGAGATCAGCTGCGCTGCCGGAGAGTGAGGTGATGTTGGAGGCATCGATGGCGCCGGAAGTATTGCTATCGAGAGTGTTGAGAACGGAGACGGCGAGGGAGGTGTCGGAGAGTGTGGCTGCTTCATTGCCGAGGCCTGTGATGGAGCCGCCGCCGTAGGCGGAGTAAGCGGTGATCAGGTCAGCTGCTGCACCTGTGAGGGTGGTGATGTTGCTGGCGTTGATGGCAACAGTTGTTTTGCCATCGAGTGTGTTGAGAGCAGCTGCAGCAACGGATGTGTCGGTGATGGCGATGGTGTAAGCGTTGCCGGTTTCGCTGAGCCCGGCGAGTGTGCTCATGTCGCCATCGGAGATGGTGGCGGTGACCACGGCGGAAGTGGCCGCTGAGAGAGTGTTGGCCTGGGAAGTGTCGGCAGTGCCGCTGCTGACGTTGACGGTTTCGTCACTGAGGCCTGTGATGGAGCCGTTGTCGTAGGCGGTGTAAGCGGTGATCAGATCAGCTGCGCTGCCGGAGAGTGAGGTGATGTTGGAGGCATCGATGGCGCCGGAAGTATTGCTATCGAGAGTGTTGAGAACGGAGACGGCGAGGGAAGTGTCGGAGAGTGTGGCTGCTTCATTGCCGAGGCCTGTGATGGAGCCGTTGCCGTAGGCGGTGTAAGCGGTGATCAGATCAGCTGCTGCACCTGTGAGGGTGGTGATGTTGCTGGCATTGATGGCAACAGTTGTTTTGCCATCGAGTGTGTTGAGAGCAGCTGCAGCAACGGATGTGTCGGTGATGGCGATGGTGTAAGCGTTGCCGGTTTCGCTGAGCCCGGCGAGTGTGCTCATGTCGCCATCGGAGATGGTGGCGGTGACCACGGCGGAAGTGGCGGCAGCGAGGGCATTGGCCTGTGAGGTGGAAGCGCTGCCACTGCTGACGTTGATGGTTTCGTCACCGAGGCCTGTGATGGAGCCGTTGCCGTAGGCGGTGTAAGCGGTGATCAGATCAGCTGCTGCACCTGTGAGGGTGGTGATGTTGCTGGCATTGATGGCAACAGTTGTTTTGCCATCGAGTGTGTTGAGAGCAGCGGCAGTAACGGATGTGTCGGTGATGGCGATGGTGTAAGCGTTGCCGGTTTCGCTGAGCCCAGCGAGTGTGCTCATGTCGCCATCGGAGATGGTGGCGGTGACCACGGCGGAAGTGGCAGCTGAGAGAGTGTTGGCCTGGGAAGTGTCGGCAGTGCCACTGCTGACGTTGACGGTTTCGTCACCGAGGCCTGTGATGGAGCCGTTGTCGTATGCGGTGTAGGCGGTGATCAGATCAGCTGCGCTGCCGGAGAGCGAGGTGATGTTGGAGGCATCGATGGCGCCGGAAGTATTGCTATCGAGAGTGTTGAGAACGGAGACGGCGAGGGAAGTGTCGGAGAGTGTGGCTGCTTCATTGCCGAGGCCAGAGATGCCGCTTGATGTGTAGGCCGTGTTGAGGTCAGCGGCTGTGCCTGTGAGTGTGTTGATGGAACCAGCATTGATGGTGCCGGAAGTATTGCTATCGAGAGTGTTGAGAACAGAGACGGCGAGGGAAGTGTCGGAGAGTGTGGCTGCTTCATTGCCGAGGCCAGAGATGCCGGAAGAGGCGTAAGCGGTATTGAGATCAGCTGCGCTGCCGGAGAGTGAGGTGATGTTGGAGGCATCGATGGCGCCGGAAGTATTGCTATCGAGAGTGTTGAGAACGGAGACGGCGAGGGAAGTGTCGGAGAGTGTGGCTGCTTCATTGCCGAGGCCTGTGATGGAGCCGTTGCCGTAGGCGGTGTAAGCGGTGATCAGATCAGCTGCTGCACCTGTGAGGGTGGTGATGTTGCTGGCGTTGATGGCAACAGTTGTTTTGCCATCGAGTGTGTTGAGAGCAGCTGCAGCAACGGATGTGTCGGTGATGGCGATGGTGTAAGCGTTGCCGGTTTCGCTGAGCCCGGCGAGTGTGCTCATGTCGCCATCGGAGATGGTGGCGGTGACCACGGCGGAAGTGGCGGCAGCGAGGGCATTGGCCTGTGAGGTGGAAGCGCTGCCACTGCTGACGTTGACGGTTTCGTCACCGAGGCCTGTGATGGAGCCGTTGCCGTAGGCGGTGTAAGCGGTGATCAGATCAGCTGCTGCACCTGTGAGGGTGGTGATGTTGCTGGCATTGATGGCAACAGTTGTTTTGCCATCGAGTGTGTTGAGAGCAGCTGCAGCAACGGATGTGTCGGTGATGGCGATGGTGTAAGCGTTGCCGGTTTCGCTGAGCCCGGCGAGTGTGCTCATGTCGCCATCGGAGATGGTGGCGGTGACCACGGCGGAAGTGGCGGCAGCGAGGGCATTGGCCTGTGAGGTGGAAGCGCTGCCACTGCTGACGTTGATGGTTTCGTCACCGAGGCCTGTGATGGAGCCGTTGCCGTAGGCGGTGTAAGCGGTGATCAGATCAGCTGCTGCACCTGTGAGGGTGGTGATGTTGCTGGCATTGATGGCAACAGTTGTTTTGCCATCGAGTGTGTTGAGAGCAGCGGCAGTAACGGATGTGTCGGTGATGGCGATGGTGTAAGCGTTGCCGGTTTCGCTGAGCCCGGCGAGTGTGCTCATGTCGCCATCGGAGATGGTGGCGGTGACCACGGCGGAAGTGGCGGCAGCGAGGGCATTGGCCTGTGAGGTGGAAGCGCTGCCACTGCTGACGTTGACGGTTTCGTCACCGAGGCCTGTGATGGAGCCGTTGTCGTATGCGGTGTAGGCGGTGATCAGATCAGCTGCGCTGCCGGAGAGCGAGGTGATGTTGGAGGCATCGATGGCGCCGGAAGTATTGCTATCGAGAGTGTTGAGAACAGAGACGGCGAGGGAAGTGTCGGAGAGTGTGGCTGCTTCATTGCCGAGGCCTGTGATGGAGCCGTTGCCGTAGGCGGAGTAAGCGGTGATCAGGTCAGCTGCTGCACCTGTGAGGGTGGTGATGTTGCTGGCGTTGATGGCAACAGTTGTTTTGCCATCGAGTGTGTTGAGAGCAGCGGCAGCAACGGATGTGTCGGTGATGGCGATGGTGTAAGCGTTGCCGGTTTCGCTGAGCCCGGCGAGCGTGACCATGTCGCCATCGGAGATGGTTGCGGTGACCACGGCGGAAGTGGCAGCTGAGAGAGTGTTGGCCTGGGAAGTGTCGGCAGTGCCGCTGCTGACGTTGACGGTTTCGTCACCGAGGCCTGTGATGGAGCCGTTGTCGTATGCGGTGTAGACGGTGATCAGATCAGCTGCGCTGCCGGAGAGCGAGGTGATGTTGGAGGCATTGATGGTGCCGGAAGTATTGCTATCGAGAGTGTTGAGAACGGAGACGGCGAGGGAAGTGTCGGAGAGTGTGGCTGCTTCATTGCCGAGGCCTGTGATGCCGGAAGAGGCATAAGCGGTGTTGAGGTCAGCTGCTGCGCCAGTGAGGGTGGTGATGGAATTGGCATTGATGGTGCCTGAGGTGCGTCCATCGAGGTCGTTGAGAACGGAGACGGCGAGGGTCGTGTCGGAGAGAGTGACGGCCTCGTTGTTCAGGCCAGAGATGCCGCTTGATGTGTAGGCCGTGTTGAGGTCAGCGGCTGTGCCTGTGAGTGTGTTGATGGAACCAGCATTGATGGTGCCGGAAGTATTGCTATCGAGAGTGTTGAGAACAGAGACGGCGAGGGAGGTGTCGGAGAGTGTGGCTGCTTCATTGCCGAGGCCAGAGATGCCGGAAGAGGCGTAAGCGGTATTGAGATCAGCTGCGCTGCCGGAGAGTGAGGTGATGTTGGAGGCATCGATGGCGCCGGAAGTATTGCTATCGAGAGTGTTGAGAACGGAGACGGCGAGGGAGGTGTCGGAGAGTGTGGCTGCTTCATTGCCGAGGCCTGTGATGGAGCCGCCGCCGTAGGCGGAGTAAGCGGTGATCAGGTCAGCTGCTGCACCTGTGAGGGTGGTGATGTTGCTGGCGTTGATGGCAACAGTTGTTTTGCCATCGAGTGTGTTGAGAGCAGCTGCAGCAACGGATGTGTCGGTGATGGCGATGGTGTAAGCGTTGCCGGTTTCGCTGAGCCCGGCGAGTGTGCTCATGTCGCCATCGGAGATGGTGGCGGTGACCACGGCGGAAGTGGCCGCTGAGAGAGTGTTGGCCTGGGAAGTGTCGGCAGTGCCGCTGCTGACGTTGACGGTTTCGTCACTGAGGCCTGTGATGGAGCCGTTGTCGTAGGCGGTGTAAGCGGTGATCAGATCAGCTGCGCTGCCGGAGAGTGAGGTGATGTTGGAGGCATCGATGGCGCCGGAAGTATTGCTATCGAGAGTGTTGAGAACGGAGACGGCGAGGGAAGTGTCGGAGAGTGTGGCTGCTTCATTGCCGAGGCCTGTGATGGAGCCGTTGCCGTAGGCGGTGTAAGCGGTGATCAGATCAGCTGCTGCACCTGTGAGGGTGGTGATGTTGCTGGCATTGATGGCAACAGTTGTTTTGCCATCGAGTGTGTTGAGAGCAGCTGCAGCAACGGATGTGTCGGTGATGGCGATGGTGTAAGCGTTGCCGGTTTCGCTGAGCCCGGCGAGTGTGCTCATGTCGCCATCGGAGATGGTGGCGGTGACCACGGCGGAAGTGGCGGCAGCGAGGGCATTGGCCTGTGAGGTGGAAGCGCTGCCACTGCTGACGTTGATGGTTTCGTCACCGAGGCCTGTGATGGAGCCGTTGCCGTAGGCGGTGTAAGCGGTGATCAGATCAGCTGCTGCACCTGTGAGGGTGGTGATGTTGCTGGCATTGATGGCAACAGTTGTTTTGCCATCGAGTGTGTTGAGAGCAGCGGCAGTAACGGATGTGTCGGTGATGGCGATGGTGTAAGCGTTGCCGGTTTCGCTGAGCCCAGCGAGTGTGCTCATGTCGCCATCGGAGATGGTGGCGGTGACCACGGCGGAAGTGGCAGCTGAGAGAGTGTTGGCCTGGGAAGTGTCGGCAGTGCCACTGCTGACGTTGACGGTTTCGTCACCGAGGCCTGTGATGGAGCCGTTGTCGTATGCGGTGTAGGCGGTGATCAGATCAGCTGCGCTGCCGGAGAGCGAGGTGATGTTGGAGGCATCGATGGCGCCGGAAGTATTGCTATCGAGAGTGTTGAGAACGGAGACGGCGAGGGAAGTGTCGGAGAGTGTGGCTGCTTCATTGCCGAGGCCAGAGATGCCGCTTGATGTGTAGGCCGTGTTGAGGTCAGCGGCTGTGCCTGTGAGTGTGTTGATGGAACCAGCATTGATGGTGCCGGAAGTATTGCTATCGAGAGTGTTGAGAACAGAGACGGCGAGGGAAGTGTCGGAGAGTGTGGCTGCTTCATTGCCGAGGCCAGAGATGCCGGAAGAGGCGTAAGCGGTATTGAGATCAGCTGCGCTGCCGGAGAGTGAGGTGATGTTGGAGGCATCGATGGCGCCGGAAGTATTGCTATCGAGAGTGTTGAGAACGGAGACGGCGAGGGAAGTGTCGGAGAGTGTGGCTGCTTCATTGCCGAGGCCTGTGATGGAGCCGTTGCCGTAGGCGGTGTAAGCGGTGATCAGATCAGCTGCTGCACCTGTGAGGGTGGTGATGTTGCTGGCATTGATGGCAACAGTTGTTTTGCCATCGAGTGTGTTGAGAGCAGCTGCAGCAACGGATGTGTCGGTGATGGCGATGGTGTAAGCGTTGCCGGTTTCGCTGAGCCCGGCGAGTGTGCTCATGTCGCCATCGGAGATGGTGGCGGTGACCACGGCGGAAGTGGCGGCAGCGAGGGCATTGGCCTGTGAGGTGGAAGCGCTGCCACTGCTGACGTTGATGGTTTCGTCACCGAGGCCTGTGATGGAGCCGTTGCCGTAGGCGGTGTAAGCGGTGATCAGATCAGCTGCTGCACCTGTGAGGGTGGTGATGTTGCTGGCATTGATGGCAACAGTTGTTTTGCCATCGAGTGTGTTGAGAGCAGCGGCAGTAACGGATGTGTCGGTGATGGCGATGGTGTAAGCGTTGCCGGTTTCGCTGAGCCCGGCGAGTGTGCTCATGTCGCCATCGGAGATGGTGGCGGTGACCACGGCGGAAGTGGCGGCAGCGAGGGCATTGGCCTGTGAGGTGGAAGCGCTGCCACTGCTGACGTTGATGGTTTCGTCACCGAGGCCTGTGATGGAGCCGTTGCCGTAGGCGGTGTAAGCGGTGATCAGATCAGCTGCTGCACCTGTGAGGGTGGTGATGTTGCTGGCATTGATGGCAACAGTTGTTTTGCCATCGAGTGTGTTGAGAGCAGCGGCAGTAACGGATGTGTCGGTGATGGCGATGGTGTAAGCGTTGCCGGTTTCGCTGAGCCCGGCGAGTGTGCTCATGTCGCCATCGGAGATGGTGGCGGTGACCACGGCGGAAGTGGCGGCAGCGAGGGCATTGGCCTGTGAGGTGGAAGCGCTGCCACTGCTGACGTTGACGGTTTCGTCACCGAGGCCTGTGATGGAGCCGTTGTCGTATGCGGTGTAGGCGGTGATCAGATCAGCTGCGCTGCCGGAGAGCGAGGTGATGTTGGAGGCATCGATGGCGCCGGAAGTATTGCTATCGAGAGTGTTGAGAACAGAGACGGCGAGGGTCGTGTCGGAGAGAGTGACGGCCTCGTTGTTCAGGCCAGAGATGCCGCTTGATGTGTAGGCCGTGTTGAGGTCAGCGGCTGTGCCTGTGAGTGTGTTGATGGAACCAGCATTGATGGTGCCGGAAGTATTGCTATCGAGAGTGTTGAGAACAGAGACGGCGAGGGAAGTGTCGGAGAGTGTGGCTGCTTCATTGCCGAGGCCAGAGATGCCGGAAGAGGCGTAAGCGGTATTGAGATCAGCTGCGCTGCCGGAGAGTGAGGTGATGTTGGAGGCATCGATGGCGCCGGAAGTATTGCTATCGAGAGTGTTGAGAACGGAGACGGCGAGGGAAGTGTCGGAGAGTGTGGCTGCTTCATTGCCGAGGCCTGTGATGGAGCCGTTGCCGTAGGCGGTGTAAGCGGTGATCAGATCAGCTGCTGCACCTGTGAGGGTGGTGATGTTGCTGGCATTGATGGCAACAGTTGTTTTGCCATCGAGTGTGTTGAGAGCAGCGGCAGCGACGGATGTGTCGGTGATGGCGATGGTGTAAGCGTTGCCGGTTTCGCTGAGCCCGGCGAGTGTGTCCATGTCGCCATCGGAGATGGTGGCGGTGACCACGGCGGAAGTGGCAGCCGAGAGCGTGTTGGCTTGCGCTGTGGTGATGGTCCCACTGCTGACGTTGATGGTTTCGTCACCGAGGCCTGTGATGGAGCCGTTGCCGTAGGCGGTGTAAGCAGTGATTAGATCAGCTGCTGTACCTGAGAGGGAATTGATGGAGCCGGCATTGATGGTGCCTGAGGTGTGTCCGTCGAGCGCGTTGAGAATGGATGCAGCGAGGGATGTATCTGTGAGTGTGATGGCCTCGTCGCTGAGGCCAGAAATTCCGGCTGAGGTGTAGGCGGTGTTGAGGTCAGCTGCTGCACCGCTGAGGGTGTCGATGGAGCTGGCATTGATGGTGCCGGAGGTGTTGCTGTCGAGCGTGTTGAGGACTGAGGCTGAGAGCGACGTATCGGAGAGGGTGACGGCTTCGTTATTGAGACCGGAGATGCCACTGGATGCGTAGGCGGTGTTCAGATCAGCGGCTGCACCGGTGAGGGTGGTGATGTTGCTGGCGTTGATGGTGGTGTCTGTTTTCCCGTCCAGGGTGTTGAGAGCAGTAGCAGCAACGGATGTGTCGGTGATGGTGATGCTCAAGTTGTGTCCGCTCTCATTGATTCCTGCCAATGTGGCCATATCTCCGTTGGAGATTGTGGCCGTCAGGCTTCGACTGCCATGCGAAATTAATCCTGAAAGAGTATTGGCTTCTGCAACAGTGATTGACCCGCTTGCTGTGAAGCTGCAATTGCTGCCTAAGCCGGAAATCGTTCCGGCAGTTTCGGCCGCATACGTTGAAATAATGCTTGCATAAGTTCCGGTTAGCCTCGTTATTCGTGCTGCATTGATCGTGACAGTCGTCAACGCATCAATGCTTAAAAGATCAGTGGTGGCAACGGTTCTATCACGTATGAAAATTGAGTAAGCATTGCCTGTGCCATTAAGGGTCAGGGCGTTGGAAACAAGCAGAGCGCTGGTTCCATTTGAGTCTGTCACTGTTGCAGTAACGACTCCCGACGTGTGGCCATTCAGTGTGTTTGCTTCTGAAGCGCGAATCCGGTTGTTAACGGTGATGGCTTCATTGCCAAGGCCTGTGATTGCGCCACTGCCTGCTGCTGTGTACGCAGTGTTGAGTGAGTTGTAGTCATCACTTGTCAGCGTATTGATGCTGCTGGCATCGATGGCGCCTGAGGTGTTGCCGTCGAGGTCATTGAGAACGGAAACAGCGAGGGTTGTGTCGTTGAGGGTGGCTGCCTCATTGCCGAGGCCAGAGATGCCGGAAGAGGCATAAGCGGTATTGAGGTCAGCTGCTGCACCTGTGAGGGTGGTGATGTTGCTGGCGTTGATGGCAACAGTTGTTTTGCCATCGAGTGTGTTGAGAGCAGCGGCAGCAACGGATGTGTCGGTGATGGCGATGGTGTAGGCGTTGCCGGTTTCGCTGAGCCCGGCGAGTGTGTCCATGTCGCCATCGGAGATGGTGGCGGTGACCACGGCGGAAGTGGCAGCTGAGAGAGTGTTGGCCTGGGAAGTGTCGGCAGTGCCACTGCTGACGTTGACGGTTTCGTCACCGAGGCCTGTGATGGAGCCGTTGTCGTATGCGGTGTAGGCGGTGATCAGATCAGCTGCGCTGCCGGAGAGCGAGGTGATGTTGGAGGCATCGATGGTGCCGGAAGTATTGCTATCGAGAGTGTTGAGAACGGAGACGGCGAGGGAAGTGTCGGAGAGTGTGGCTGCTTCATTGCCGAGGCCAGAGATGCCGGAAGAGGCGTAAGCGGTATTGAGATCAGCTGCGCTGCCGGAGAGTGAGGTGATGTTGGAGGCATCGATGGCGCCGGAAGTATTGCTATCGAGAGTGTTGAGAACGGAGACGGCGAGGGAAGTGTCGGAGAGTGTGGCTGCTTCATTGCCGAGGCCTGTGATGGAGCCGCCGCCGTAGGCGGAATAAGCGGTGATCAGGTCAGCTGCTGCACCTGTGAGGGTGGTGATGTTGCTGGCATTGATGGCAACAGTTGTTTTGCCATCGAGTGTGTTGAGAGCAGCGGCCGCAACACTGTTGTCGGTGATGGTGATGGTGTAGGCGTTACCGGTTTCAGTAAGTCCGGTGAGAGTATCCATGTCGCCATCGGAGATGGTGGCGGTGACTACACCGGACGTGTCGGCGGCGAGGGCATTGGCCTGTGCAGTGGAAGCACTGCCGCTGTTGACATTGATGGCTTCATTGCCCAGGCCATTGATGCCGCCAGAGTCATAAGCAGTGATTAGATCAGCTGCTGTACCTGAGAGGGAATTGATGGAGCCGGCATTGATGGTGCCTGAGGTGTTGCCGTCGAGGTCGTTGAGAACGGATACGGCGAGGGAAGTGTCGGAGAGTGTGGCTGCTTCATTGCCGAGGCCTGTGATGCTGGAGCCATTGGCGGTGTAGGCGGTGTTGAGGTCAGCGGCTGCACCGGTGAGAGTGTTGATGTTGCTGGCGTTGATGGCAACGGAGGTTTTGCCATCGAGAGTGTTGAGAGCAGCAGCAGCAACGCTGTTGTCGGTGATGGTAATGGCGTAGGCGTTACCGGTTTCGCTGAGACCGGCAAGGGTGGCCATGTCGCCATTGGAGATGGTGGCGGTGACCACGCCGGATGTATCGGCAGCGAGGGCATTGGCCTGTGAGGTGGAAGCAGTGCCGCTGTTGACGTTGACCGTTTCATTGCCTAGGCCGGTGATGCCACCGGAGTCGTAAGCGGTGATCAGATCAGCGGCGCTGCCGGTGAGTGTGTTGATGGAGTTGGCATTGATGGCACCTGAGGTGTGTCCATCGAGGGCGTTGAGAACGGAGGCGTTGAGAGAGGTGTCGTTGAGGGTGACGGCCTCGTTGCCGAGATTGCTGATACCTCTTGATGTGTAAGCGGTGTTGAGGTCTGCGGCTGCACCAGTGAGTGTGGTGATGTTGCTGGCATTGATGGCAACAGTGGTTTTGCCGTCCAGGGTGTTGAGCGCCGATACCGCGACCGATGCGTCGCTGATGGTGATCGAGTAAGCGTTGCCGGTTTCTGTGAGCCCGGCCAGTGTTGCGAGATCGCCATCGGAGAGTGTGGCGGTGACGACACCGGAAGTGGCAGCAGCGAGGTTGTTTGCCTGTGAGGTGCTGACAACTTCGGTGATGGAGACAGCTTCATTGTCAAGACCAGAGATGGAACCGTTGCTGTAAGCCGTGAAGGCGGTGGTCAGATCGGCATAGCTGCCTGAAAGGGTATTGATGGAGGAGGCATTGATGGCACCGGAGGTGCGTCCATCGAGGGTGTTGAGAACAGAAGCGGAGAGGCTGGTGTCGGAGAGAGTGACGGCTTCATTGCCGAGATTGCTGATGCCGCCTGATGTGTAAGCGGTGTTCAGATCAGCCGCTGCACCGGTGAGTGTGTTGATGGAGGAGGCATTGATGGTTCCTGAGGTGTGGCCATCAAGGATGTTGAGAACGGAGACGGCGAGGGAGGTATCGGAGAGGGTGATGGCCTCATTGCCAAGATTGCTGATGCCGCCTGATGTGTAAGCGGTGCTGAGATCTGCTGCTGCACCGCTGAGTGTGTTGATGGAACCAGCATTGATGGTGCCGGAAGTATTGCTATCGAGAGTGTTGAGAACAGAGACGGCGAGGGAGGTGTCGGAGAGCGTGACGGCCTCATTGCCGAGATTGCTGATGCTGCCGGATGTATATGCGGTATTGAGATCAGCGGCTGCACCGCTGAGTTTGTTAATGGAGGAGGCATTGATGGTTCCTGAGGTGTGGCCATCAAGGATGTTGAGGACGGAGACAGCGAGGCTGGTGTCGGAGAGGGTGATGGCTTGGTCGCCGAGATTGTTGATGCCGGAGGAGCCGTAGGCGGTATTGAGATCAGCGGCAGTACCTGAGAGTGTGTTGATGGAATTGGCATTGATGGTGCCTGAGGTGTTGCCGTCGAGGTCGTTGAGAACGGAGACGGCGAGGCTGGTGTCGGAAAGAGTGACGGCCTCATTGCCGAGATTGTTGATGCCGCCTGAGGTGTAGGCGGTGTTCAGATCTGCGGCCGCACCGGTGAGCGTGTTGATGGAGGAGGCATTGATGGTTCCTGAGGTGTGGCCATCAAGGATGTTGAGAACGGAGACGGCGAGGCTGGTATCGGAGAGGGTGACGGCCTCGTTGCCGAGATTGCTGATGCCGCCAGAGGCGTAAGCGGTGTTCAGATCAGCGGCTGCACCGCTGAGTGTGTTGATGGAGGAGGCATTGATGGCACCGGAGGTGCGTCCATCGAGGGCGTTAAGAACCGAGACGGCGAGGCTGGTATCGGAGAGGGTGACGGCCTCATTGCCGAGATTGCTGATGCCGCCTGAGGTGTAGGCGGTGTTCAGATCAGCGGCTGCACCGCTGAGTGTGTTGATGGAGGAGGCATTGATGGTTCCTGAGGTATGGCCATCGAGGAGGTTGAGGACGGAGACGGCGAGGCTGGTGTCGGAGAGGGTGACGGCCTCATTGCCGAGATTGTTGATGCCGCCAGATGTGTATGCGGTATTGAGATCAGCCGCTGCCCCGGTGAGTGTGTTGATGGAGGAGGCATTGATGGCACCGGAGGTGTGTCCGTCGAGGGTGTTGAGTACTGACGCTGCGAGGCTGGTGTCGCTGAGAGTGATGGCCTCATTGCCGAGATTGCTGATGCCGCCTGAGGTGTATGCGGTGTTCAGATCAGCGGCTACACCGGTGAGTGTGTTGATGGTGGAGGCATTGATGGCACCGGAGGTGTGTCCATCAAGGGCATTCAGAACGGAGACGGCGAGGGTCGTGTCGGAGAGGGTGACGGCCTCGTCGCCGAGATTGTTGATGCCGGATGAGCCGTAGGCGGTATTGAGGTCAGCAGCGGCACCGGTGAGCATGGTGATGTTGCTGGCATTGATGGCAACGGAGGTTTTGCCATCGAGCGTGTTGAGAGCTGATGCAGCAACGGATATGTCCGTGATGGTGATGGTGTAGGCGTTACCGGTTTCGCTCAGACCGGCGAGGTTTGCCATGTCGCCATCGGAGAGGGTGGCGCTGACGACAGCGGATGTGGCAGCAGCGAGGGTGTTGGCCTGGGAGGTGGACGCGCTGCCGCTGTTGACGTTGACCGCTTCATTGCCAAGGCCGGTGATGCCGCCTGATGCGTAGGCCGTGATCAGATCAGCAGCAGTGCCGGTGATCGTGTTGATGGAGTTGGCATTGATGCTGCCGGAGGTATTGCCATCGAGGGTATTGAGGACTGAGGCAGCGAGGGATGAGTCAGTGAGCGTGATCGCTTCGTTGTTCAGACCTGAGAGCCCCGATGAGGCGTAGGCGGTGTTGAGATCAGCGGCTGCGCCCGTGAGCGTGGTGATGTTGCTGGCATTGATGGCAACAGTGGTTTTGCCGTCCAGCGTGTTGAGAGCAGCGGCAGCAACGCTGTTATCGGTGATGGTGATGATGTAGGCATTACCGGTTTCACTGAGACCGGCGAGGGTGGCCATGTCGCCATCGGAGAGGGTGGCGGTGATGACACCGGAGGTGGCAGCCGAGAGCGTGTTGGCTTGCGCTGTGGTGACAGCTCCCGAGACGGAGATGACTTCATTGCCAAGACCAGAGATGGAACCGTTGCTGTTAGCCGTGAAGGCAGTATTGAGATCGGCGTAGCTGCCTGAGAGCGTGGTGACATTGCTGGCATTGATGGCAACGGAGGTTTTGCCATCGAGTGTGTTGAGAGCAGCGGCAGCAACATTGTTGTCGGTGATTGTGATGGTGTAAGCGTTGCCGGTTTCGGTGATGTCGGCGAGGGTGGCCATGTCGCCATCAGAGAGTGTGGCGGTGACAACGCCGGCGGTGAAAGCAGCGAGGGTGTTCGCTTGGGAGGTGGTGACAACTTCAGTGATGGAGACAGCTTCATTGCCAAGACCAGAGATGGAACCGTTGCTGTTAGCTGTGAAGGCGGTGGTCAGATCGGCATAGCTGCCTGAGAGCGTGGTGATGTTGCTGGCATTGATGGCAACGGAGGTTTTGCCATCGAGTGTGTTGAGATCCGCTGCGGCAACGCTTGTGTCGGTGATATTGATCGTGTAGGCGTTACCTGTTCCGGTGAGACCGGCAAGCGTGGCCATGTCGCCATCGGAGAGGGTGGCGGTGACCACGCCGGATGTGTCGGCGGCGAGGGCATTGGCCTGTGAGGTGGAGGCAGTGCCGCTGTTGATGTTGACCGTTTCATTGCCCAGGCCGGTGATGCCACCTGAGTCGTAAGCGGTGATCAGATCAGCGGCGCTGCCTGAGAGGGAATTGATGGAGCTGGCATTGATGGCACCTGAGGTGCGTCCATCGAGGATGTTGAGAACGGAGACTGCGAGGGATGTATCGGAGAGGGTGACGGCTTCATTGCCGAGATTGCTGATGCCGCCTGAGGTGTAGGCGGTGTTGAGGTCAGCAGCGCTACCGGTGAGCGTGTTGATGGAGGAGGCATTGATGGCACCGGAGGTGCGTCCATCGAGGATGTTGAGAACGGAAGCAGCGAGGCTGGTGTCGGAGAGAGTGACGGCTTCAGTGCCGAGATTGCTGATGCCGGCTGATGTGTAGGCGGTGTTCAGATCAGCCGCTGCCCCGCTGAGTGTGTTGATGGAGGAGGCGTTGATGGCACCGGAGGTGCGTCCATCCAGGGCGTTGAGAATGGTGACGGCGAGGCTGGTGTCGGAGAGGGTGACGGCCTCATTGCCGAGATTGCTGATGCCACTTGATGAGTAGGCGCTGTTGAGGTCAGCTGCAGCACCTGTCAGTGTGTTGATGTTGCTGGCGTTGATGGCAACAGTTGTTTTGCCATCGAGTGTGTTGAGAGCAGCGGCAGCAACGGATGTGTCGGTGATGGCGATGGTGTAAGCGTTGCCGGTTTCGCTGAGCCCGGCGAGTGTGGCCATGTCGCCATCGGAGATGGTGGCGGTGACGACTCCGGATGTGTCAGCAGCGAGGGCATTGGCCTGGGAGGTTGAAGCGCTGCCGCTGTTGACGTTGACCGCTTCATTGCCCAGGCCAGTAATGCCACCAGAGTCGTAGGCGGTGATCAGGTTTGATGCGCTGCCAGTGAGTGTGTTGATGTTGCTGGCATCGATGGCGCCTGATGTATTGCCATCAAGGGTGTTGAGGACAGCGACGGCGAGGCTGGTGTCGGAGAGGGTGGCAGCTTCATTACCGAGGCCGGCGATGCTGGAGCCATTGGCGGCGTAAACGGTGTTGATGTCAACTGCGGTGCCCGTGAGCGTGGTGATGTTGCTGGCATTGATGACAACGGAGGTTTTGCCGTCGAGGGCGTTGAGAGCAGCAGCAGCAACACTGTTGTCGGTGATGGTGATGGTGTAGGCGTTGCCGGTTTCGCTGAGCCCGGCAAGGGTGGCCATGTCGCCATCGGCGAGGGTGGCGGTGACCACACCGGAAGTGGCAGTAGCGAGGTTGTTGGCCTGGGCGGTGGATGCGCTGCCGCTGTTGACGTTGACCGCTTCATTACCAAGACCTGTGATTCCTCCTGATGCGTAGGCGGTAATCAGGTTTGCGGCGTTGCCTGAAAGCGTGTTGATGGAGCTGGCATTGATGCTGCCGGAGGTGTGGCCATCGAGGGTGTTGAGGACGGATGCGGCGAGGGTGGTGTCGGAAAGGGTGATGGCCTCGTTGGCCAGACCTGAGATCCCAGCAGAGGCGTAAGCGGTGTTGAGATCTGCTGCAGCACCAGAGAGAGTGTTGATGGAACTGGCATTGATGGTGCCGGAGGTGTTGCCATCGAGGGTGTTGAGAACGGAGACGGCGAGGCTGGTGTCGGAAAGAGTGACGGCTTCGTTGTTGAGACCAGAGATGGAGCCGTTGCCATTAGCGGTGTAGGCGGTGATCAGGTCAGCGGCTGCACCGGTGAGGGTGGTGATGTTGCTGGCGTTGAGGGCAACGGAGGTTTTGCCATCGAGAGTGTTGAGAGCAGCAGCAGCAACGGATGTGTCGGTGATGGTGATGGTGTAAGCGTTACCGGTTTCGGTGATGCCGGCGAGGGTGGCCATGTCGCCATCGGAGATGGTGGCGGTGACCACGCCGGATGTGTCGGCGGCGAGGGCATTGGCCTGTGAGGTGGAGGCAGTGCCGCTGTTGACATTGACGGCTTCATTGCCCAGGCCGTTGATGCCACCGGAGTCGTAAGCGGTGATCAGATCAGCGGCGCTGCCTGAGAGTGTGGTGATGTTGCTGGCGTTGATGGCAACGGAGGTTTTGCCATCGAGCGTGTTGAGAGCAGCGGCCGCAACGCTGTTGTCGGTGATGGTGATGGTGTAGGCGTTACCGGTTTCGCTGAGCCCGGCGAGGGTGGCCATGTCGCCATCGGAGATGGTGGCGGTGACGACCCCGGATGTGTCGGCGGCAAGGGCATTGGCTTGGGACGTGGAAGCACTGCCGCTGTTGACATTGACGGCTTCATTGCCTAAGCCAGTGATACCACCAGAGTCATAGACGGTGATCAGATCAGCGGCGCTGCCGGTGAGTGTGTTGATTGAGAAGGCATTGATGGCACCTGAGGTGCGTCCGTCGAGGGCGTTGAGAACGGAAGCAGCAAGAGAGGTGTCCGTGAGGGTGACGGCTTCATTACCGAGATTGCTGATGCCGCCTGATGTGTAAGCAGTATTGAGGTCAGCGGCAGTGCCAGAGAGCGTGTTGATGGAGCTGGCATTGATGGGGCCAGAGGTGCGTCCATCGAGTGTGTTGAGAACAGAGACAGCAAGGCTGGTGTCAGAGATGGTGACGGCCTCGTTGCCGAGATTGCTGATGCCTCCTGATGCATAGGCAGTGTTCAGGTCAGCGGTGCTACCGGTGAGCGTGTTGATGGAGCTGGCATTGATGGTGCCGGAGGTTTTGCCGTCCAGTGTGTTGAGAGACACAACGGCCAGGGATATGTCCTCAAGGATGTGTGCTTCATCGCCAAGCCCTGTCAGATTGGGCAAGTTGTAGAGGTAATTGATGTCTGCAAAACTGCCTTGAATTGTGCTAACAAAAGCTGCATCAAGGCTTCCGCCATTCAGGTTCCAGGTATTGATCAGATTGTTTGCCGTAACTAAAGACATGGCATCTATTCCCTCGCTTTATTTCTTCAACAGGCAAAGTGGCGGATTGCCTGGATTTTTTGAAAATAATGTTGCCCAGTCAGCGGGATATGGTTTGCGTGTGGTATCAACAAACGTTTTGGCTATAGAAATATTGGCGTGAATTAATTTTGACTCAAAACAGAAATTGGATTGATCTTTGGGAAGCGTCGAAATGTCTGCTCTAATAAATTTGGTTGTTGTAGTTGCGTCCGCAAAAAATCTTGATTCTTGTTCCAATGTTGATGTCTTCTGCTTGTTCGACATTGATTGGTTCGTCAATGTGATTGAGCTTTCGACGGCATCAGGTGCTTCAGAAGGCGTGGTGTCGGTCACGTCTGGAGCAACTCAGGAAAGTCTCAGCAAATTCTGGTAGAAAAACCATAATTTTTAAGGGCACCGTGGTCCCAAAAGTGCGGGATTTTTCCAATCCCTGACCGTTCAGGTGTCCGTCGCATCGCGGCTGCGGCTCAGCGTCTCCTGAGGTTGTTCCCCGTACTGCTGCTGGTATCGCCGTGCAAAGTGGCTGCGGCTGGCAAACCCCATAGCGGATGCGATGGCTCCGACTCCAGTCAGCCCCGGCTCACGGCGTCGGCTTGGATCGAGCAGTAGTTGGCGAATCCTGTCGATGCGGATCGATCGTTGCAGCTCAAGAGGGGTGCAGGCGAAGTGCTCTCTGGGTTCTTTAAACAGTGATGTCCGCGATTGATGCAGCTCGGCTGAGAGCTCATTCATGGATAGAGACTTGCTTCCGTTCTTTGCACACCAGTGCAGCAACTCAATCGCAGCTTGATGGCGATCCTCCCGTGTGGCGATGGGCATGGTTTGGCTGTTTTGCGCTTCAAAGCAGCGAATCACAGTGTCGATCAGCTGATCGGGTTCTTCGGGTTTCCATGTGTCCTGATCTCGTTCCACCAGACTGTTGAGTTGCTGCTGCAGGCAGCGTCGCAGTTCCACCTGCACTTCCAGCTGATTGGTGCTCTCCCAGCGCTTCAGCATCAGCGGTCCACCTCCATGCTGTGCATGGCGTTCCAGCAAGGCTTCTTTGCCGATCACCGAAGTTGCCAGTGTCGCCCGGGCAGGCACGCTGAGATCGAAATCACTCAGCGATCGTTTGTATCCCATCAAGCCTTGCCAAGGCATGGGAATTCCCTGGGCGCGATAAGGCTGATCCTCCATGGCGTCCGTCAATGGGATGGCTAGCGTGCAGGGCTTGGGCCGCCTCTTCCCGCTGAGAAACAGGTTCTGGTTGGTTTCGAGCACTTTGAAGCGGTAGCTCCCCAGCACAAAAACGCGTACTCGCCCATGCAGAGGACTCTGGCTGAGCTGAACGGCGACCAGATCGGGGGAGAGTGGGTGAAACAGATCTTGCAGTTCTGAACACGTCTGAAACCGTGCATCCAGCCGCTTCAACGAGTTTTTGTCGGAGTGCTTGATCACGGTTCCACCCTTAACGTGCACTCAGGCTCTGTGCTGATTGCATTGATTTCCGGCTGGAGGCTTTGAGCGTGGTGCGGAAGGTTCGTCGACTGAGGCGTCGAACTGTGTGCCGATCGCGCGGCAGCCAACGGGCTTGTCTTGTGCAATGCCTTGAGTCAAGCGGCCACATAGTTGCGTGCCACCTTGCTCATTGATTGTTTTGTAGATTTAGCCTGTTATGGCACAGACAATCTCTAGATTCAATTAATACTATGATGGCGATGCCTGATACTCTAATGCCATATTTTAAAAATTTGATTTTTCCTGACCTCCTTATTCTAGCGCTCATAATCCAATTAATAGCTTTGTTGTTTCCATGCTCAGGGCTATGTTTTCAGTGATGAGCATTTATTATTTCACATGATCACCGCCGAAAATAAATAAGGCTCTAATGCCGCCTTCAATTCCCTCCGATCCCTCAGGTGCAGCTACATAGTATTTGCGATAACCTAAATATAATTCAACTCGACTCGCATCATATTGCCCCAAGTGCTTTGTTAGCGCGCTCAGCCTAATGCCGTAAGTTAATTGTGGAAATACTTGGTTGAACCACCACCTGTCTTTGTTTGATGAATATGCACCTAGAAAACTGATTCCAGGACCATGCTCGAATGTTCCTTTTTCTCCCCAATAAAATCGTTGATTTGCATTGGTCATTATCGTAAAATCTTTTTTTCCAAAGGGACGCATTGTTATGGGATTTAAGCTTTTAGTGTAAGGTCCCTTGAATTCGTTTGCGACTTCCATCCATACACCCCATGGCATAGAACTAAATTTCAAGAAAGTATTCTCATTGCTTTCTAGGGGGTTTCTGCCTGTTTGTTTCGGCGTATATTTCGCAATAATTGCTTTGAACTGTTTTTTTTCTTGCTCACTGTTAAGGCCCCACCTAATTGGTACGTCGTTAGATGCAAGACCTTTAGGTACATCGCCAAAAAAGAAGTTTATTCCTGTAAGTTGTGGGAATTTTTTTAGGCTATTGAACAAAGATTTATACCACTCTATTCTGTCACCACATAATCCTGAGGTAGCTGTTTCTGCAATATGAATAGGTTTATTTGTATATTTTGCAATTGCTACATACGCTGGGGAAAACTCAGATGCAAACTGCTTTTCTTTTTTGTATCTTGACGCTGTTCCACAGCGGTTATAAGTTGATACGGTAATTCTATCTACAATATCGGCTATCTGAGGTAGATATTGATCTGCTTTCTTAAATACTCCATCGCATCCACTTCTGTTAAAATTAAAATCATATTTAATGTATTGAGCAGCTCCTGTAGAATTTATTAGTTTAATTGTGTGCTTTAGCGATTTGATGAGCGAATTTTGCGTATTCCCTTTCGCGCACATACCCCATTCATACCAGCCACCATTTCCTTCGTGAAACAATGACAATCTTATCTTTTTCTTTTTGCTTGCTATTATTTTGCCAATATTAATTAATTGCTGGTCATAGTATCCATCCAATATTAAAGAGTGAAATCCCTCTTCTTTGGCTTTTGCTTTGATATCTTCTGGATCTTGATTGTTTAGTTTAAGCAACAGTGTAACTGTTGTGTCAATTCCCGGGTCTATGTAGTTCTTGTATATCCAGTCAAGGGGTTGTTTCTTGTTTGCGCTTAGGTTGATATTGTAATGTAATACAGCATTTCTAATGCCTAATTCATTCATGTATTTTTTATGATAGCTTGAACTCCAATTAGATACCTTGTCTTGGGAAGCGTTATTGAATAAAACGCCTTTGTTAAGACCAAATGTATATTTTTTCTTGGTAGTAATATTTTTGTTGTTTGGTGCTATTTCATTTGCACCTACACCGGTACTCACACAAAACAATGAAATAATTAAAGTTAAAAGGCTAAATCTCTTAGGGCTCAAAGTTGCTAATTTTGCATCATTTTCTTTGACAAGAAAATTCATCGATCATATCTAAGTTGCATGTATGAGATTGATTTGATTTGTTACTTTTTTTGTTTCTGAAGATGTTGGTCTTACTCCAGTCCATTTTGATTCCAAATAGGTCATCATTCCCCATATTTGGGCCACCTGCATTAATATACCCAAGAGGCCCAGGATAGATATAAATGATATATATTTTGGTGTTGTCCAAATAACAGCGATTTGCCTAATTGACATTGTTAAAAACATGCTAAGTAAAGCCAAAGCAATACTCAGATACAACGGCTCTTGTCTTGTCCCTGTAATTAAAGACCATAATAGATATGGTCCAGTAATGTAAACAGTAGCAAACGCTAAAAATATATTGGACCAATATAAAAGTAAAGTAGGGTAAGCTTGAATTTTTCTTATCATCCAAGATGTATTTTGAATTGTGTAAATATTTGAAGATCTAGCCCATCTTGTTACCATTCCCCAAAATTTTTTAAAGCTCTTCGGAGACAATGTATAAACTCGTGCCGAGGGTTCCATTATTGTTAACTTTCCTGATTTTTGTACTTCAATGGTTATATATCTATCATCACCAGGATCTCTGATTCTTGAAAGATAGCCGAAGAAGCTTATTGTTTCTTCGCTCAATCTTTTGCCAAATTCTTGAGTAATATGGTTTGCGCGCACACAGTACCATCTCCCTGGAAGACAACCGACAGAGCCAAATAGGCTCAAGCATGCTTGAGATCCATAATTCCTTGCCATCTCAAATAACTGCATAACATGTTGCCAGAAATATTTGGGTTCTCGTACATATTGAGAAGTGGTAACACCACCAATATTTGGATCGTCAAAATGTTCGGTTAAGCGTATCACTAAATCGTCGTTTCCTGGAAAGGTATCATCATCTATAAAATGTATAAGTGTGTTGGTTTTGTTACTATTATTAATAATTTGTCGATCCCATGCTAAATCTATCATCCATTTTAAATTGGCTCGTTTTCTTTGCATATTGCCCGCTCCTACAAAAGCGCAGTGTTTTTGAGCTACGTTGATAGCATCATCTGAATTTTTATAAATTCCTGCGCCATCAATTACAGCGAAAATAAGAAAATTTGCATTTGCTTTGAGAAAGCAATCTTTTATTCTCTTCAAATTTTCATCTAATTCTTTAACACAAGGTGGGTTGAAAATTGTGATAAATACAAGATGCTGGTTTATCTGATGTACTAATGTTGGATCTGTTTTGATTTTTTTTATGTGATTGAAGTAAGGTGTCCATTCAAATAGCTTTTTTATAGTTGATCTGCTCGCCAGTGGTATAGTAGTTATTATTAATAGAATGATTGACGTTAGTAATGCGATGTGCTCTAGCAAATTTGATGTACCCTCTACTGCCCGGACTAAAAGAATTGTGATGATAGCGATACTAGAGGAGGAAAATGCCGCGTAAATATATTTATTAGTGGGTTTAACAGTAAACCCGGGCTGGTTGAAGTAATAGATGCCTGCAAAAATGCTACGAGGCAGCATGATTATCCAGGTATACAGGCTGAAAAGTAGAAATTGACTTGGAAGGCCTGTGTCGGCAAAGTCTCTTAAGTGGCGTGTTGCTTCCAGCAATGCATCTTCCTCAAAGGGAACACTTATGCAATTATGGAAAGGAATTCAGCTGTTGGTTGTTTCTGAGTGAGCCCGATCGTACGGGATTTTGAGGTCATTTGTATAGGCGTGTCGGTGTCGGATGCTTCTCAGGCCTTGTCTTGTTGGCTTCTGGTGAGCGTATCCAGTGGTTGTTCTCCGTACTGTTCCAAATAATGCTTGGCAAAGTGGCTACGGCTGGTGAAGCCCATTGATTCAGCGCTGTCGCCAACACCTGTAAGCCCTTGTGAGGCGCGAGACTCTGGTAACAGCAGAAGATGCCTGACGCGGTCAATACGAATGGAGCGCTGTAACTCCAGCGGTGTCCTTCCGAAATGTTCCTGGGACCCTTTGAACAATGTGGTTCGCGATTGGAATAGTTTATGGCTGAGCTCTTCAACGGTGAGCGTCTTCATCGGGTTCCTAGTGCACCAGTGCAGCAGTTCAATCGCAGTTTCATGCCGCGCTTCGCGCTTGGCGACGGGTCTTGTGCAGGTATTTGGCTGTTCAAAACATTGAATCAAGGTTTCTATCAGCTGGTCGTGTTCTTCGGGGTTCCATCCCTGTTGGCCCCGTTGAAATTGTTCGTTGAGTTGATCTCGCAAGGCTTTGTGGAGCTCAGGATGCAGTTGTAGTTGATTTGTCGCTTCCAAGCGTTTCATTGACAGTCGGTGCTTCCCTTTGTGAAGTAACTGTTCAACAAGTGCTTCTTTATCAATAACGATTGTGGCCAGCTTTGCTTCTGAAGGAATTTTTAGGTCAAAGTCTGTGAGGTGCAGGTTGTATCCCATTAAGGCGGGCCAAATTACCGGAATGCCCTGTGCACGATAATCCGACGTTCTTGCATCCTCAAGAGGAATAGCAATTGTGCAGTTCTCTGGACGGTGAGCTCCGCTTAAAAAAAGACTTTGATTTGTCTCTAAAAAATTGACGCGTAGCGTGCCGAACTTGATGACGCGAAGGCGGCCCTTCAAAGGTCCACGACTCAACTGCAGACCAGATATGTCTGGGGAGAGTGGTCGAAATAGTTTTCTCAGGCAGTGACAGCTGAGGAAAGGACTGTCAAAAATGTCCACATACCGCAATAAGTTGTAATGTAATTATGCCTTCCTTCGTCTGTGTTCCCGAACACAGAGTGGTCGCCCAGTGCTATCGATCCATCGGCTAGTCCCGAGCGTTCCGTTCAGATTTTCAAATTTCAGCCAGTCGTCCCCTTTCGTCACAATGACGATTGGACTGTTTTGACGCGCACGACTTTCGCTTTGTTTCTCTACCTGCTGCAGACCCCATCCTTGGTCTTGCACCAATGGGTGACCCAACACTCCTCAATTGGGATCAGCGCAATCAGGCCGGTTTGTCTGACATCAGCCCCACGGCCTTTCTCATTCCAGATATTGGCCCTGACTTCACCATCGGCCTGGGCTCGTCACTCGTGGTCCCGGTGGGTGAAGGAGCCCTTGATAACGGCAAGTTGTCCGTTGGGCCTGCGCTCCTGGCCTTCTTTCACCGCGGTCCTAGGGTCGTTGGAGCCCGCATGCGAAACGTGTGGTCTGTGTCTGGTGATTCAGATCGCGATGACGTCAACCGCATGGTGGTGCGGGGTCTTATCAGATATCAGCTCAATCCCGACTGGTGGTTGATCTCATCGCCAATCATCGCCGCGGATTGGACTCTTCCTGATGGCCAAGGTTGGATTGTTCCCTTGGGTGGTGGATTGGGTCGATTCTTCCAGCTGGCTGGTCAACCGATGCAGGTGTCTGTAGAGGCGTACTACAACGCGGTGAAGCTGCAGTTGGCTGGTGAAGAATTGCTGGGAGATTGGACCATCCGTACCCAGTGGCAAATCATTTTCCCCAATTGAAAAGCGTCAGCGACGATTCGAGCGCCTCAGGGTTGCCAGAAAAGTTCGGCGGCCAAAGCGACGGATTTTGTGCCGTCCCCGCGGCAGCCAGCTGGTTGTTTTGCGTAAGGCTGTCAACCATCTCGCCACATAATTGCGATGATCTTCAGGACTCAGAATCCACCGGGCTAAATAGGAGGAGCCAACACCCAGGAGTAAAATCCGGCCAATCCACATTGTGTATTTCTGGTTCAGGCCGCCAGGTTGCGGAAGCGAGTGAACTGTGGCTCGAACAGCAGCTTCACCGTGCCCACCGGGCCGTTGCGGTGCTTGGTCACGATCACTTCCGTGATTCCCCGATCGGGAGTTTCCGGGTTGTAGTACTCGTCGCGGTAGATCATCAGCACCAGATCGGCGTCCTGTTCAATCGAGCCCGATTCGCGCAGGTCACTCAGCATCGGTCGTTTGTTGGTGCGTGACTCCACGCCACGGCTGAGCTGGGACAAGGCGATCACCGGCACGTTCAGTTCACGGGCCATCCCCTTGAGAGCTCTTGTGATTCTTGAAATTTCCTGCACTCGGTTGTCAGGACTGGATCCTTCCATCAGCTGCAGGTAGTCGATCACGATCAGACCGAGTTCCTTGCCCTGTTCGGCCATCAGTCGCCTGCAGAGCGAACGCATCTCCAGCACGCCCGAGTTGGGCTTGTCGTCGATGTAGATCGGCAGCTGGCCCAGGGTGTTGATGCCCTGTCCAAGCAGCGGCCACTCCTCCTGTTGGAGACGGCCTGTGCGCAGCCGGCCCGCTTCGATGCCCACTTCCATTGAGAGCAGCCGATAGGTGAGTTGCTCCTTGCTCATCTCCAGTGAGAACACACACACCGGCAGGTCATGCAACTGAGCCACGTTCTTGGCCAGATTGAGCACGATCGATGTTTTGCCCATGGCCGGGCGTCCGGCCACGATGATTAGATCACTGCGCTGCAGGCCCTGGGTCATGGCGTCCAGGTCGTAGAAATTCACCGGAATGCCTGCCACCGAGGTGCCCAGCGAGCGGCTTTCGATTTCGTTGAAGGTGCTGGTGAGAATCTCGGCGGTGGGCGTCAAACCCTGCGATGGTTTTTCCTGACTGATGGCGAAGATGGTCTGCTCGGCCTTGTCGAGCACCTGCTCCATCGGCAGACCCTGATCGAAGCCCAGCTGGATCACTTCGTTGCCTGAGCGGATCAGCTGCCGGCGCAGATACTTATCCATCACCAGTCGTGCCACCTGCTCGATCGAGGCGGTGGAGGCCACGCGATCCACAAGCTCCACCAGCCTGCTGCTGCCTCCAACCTTCTCGAGTGCACCGGTGTCCGCCAGCCAGGCGGTCATTGCGGTGAGATCGGTGGGTTTGCCCTGGCTATGGAGCATCACTGCAGTGCGGAAGATCTCGCGATGGGCATTGAGATAAAACGCTTCCGGTTGCAGCACGTCGGCCACGCGACCGATGGCATCCGGGTCGAGCAGGATGCCGCCCAGAACCGCTTCTTCCGCCTCCAGGTTTTGCGGCGGGATCGAATCGGGCAGAGCCTCGAAGCTGGGCTCTTCACGCCTGCGACCTTGGCCGAAACCGCGGCGCTCCCCCTCGGTGGACTCGCCACCGGACTCTGACAAGGGAACGCTCACCATGGCGGCAGCCGCTCAGAAGGAATGATCACTCTGACGCACCTTGTCGGTGACATCAGAGTCAATTTTGATCCGTGTTCAGTAGCTGACCACTTCCAGGTTGATTTCAGCGGTCACTTCGCTGTGAAGCTTGACCTGAACCTTGTAGTTTCCTGTCCGATGGATGTCGGGCACGGTGATGTCACGGCGATCCACTTCTTTCTTGGTGGCCTCTTCGATCACCTCGGCCACATCACCATTGGTGACGGTGCCGAACAGGACGTCGTCCTCTCCCGTTTGCTTCTTCACCGTGAAGCGACCGATGGTGTCGAGTGCGGTGCGGAAGGCGACGGCTTCCTCCTTGAGAGCGGTCTGGCGCTCGGCTTCCTTGGCGCGACGATGCTCCACCTGCTTCATCACGGCAGGGGTCACAGGCACAGCTTTGCCGAAGGGCAGCAGGAAGTTGCGGGCATAGCCAGGGGCAACTTCCACCAGATCTCCGTCCCGGCCGAGGCTGAGGACGTCCTCATTCAGAACGACTTGTACGCGCTTGGCCATGGGAGAAGGATCCTGACGACGACGGATTAGCGATCGGTAACTTTACGACTTCACGGGCAGTCGCACTTTGGTGGCCAGGCCCAGAGCGCGCATCAGACGGATGTGCTCCCAGGTGAGATCGATTTGTCCGGGCTGCAGACCATGACGCGCCGAATGCGGGAAGGCGTGGTGATTGTTGTGCCAGCCCTCGCCGAAGGTGACGGCGGCCACCCATTTGTTATTGCGCGAATCGTCGCCGCTTTCAAAGGCCACGGTGCCCCAGCAGTGGGTGGCGGAATTCACCAGCCAGGTGACGTGGTAGACGAGCACCAGGCGCAGAGGAATCCCCCAGAGCACCAGGGCCCAGCCGCCTGCACCGGTCGCAGTGCCGATCCAGAACAGCAGGCCGGCCAGCGGAAGCTGCAGAACCAGGAACCAGTTGTTCAGCCAGCGGTAGTAGGGGTCCTTGGCCAGATCACCGGTCATGCGGGGCACCTCCTGCATCGCTGGAATCGCATTGAACATCCAGCCCATGTGGCTCCACCAGAAGCCCTTGTTGCTGTTGTGGTGATCCGCATCCGTATCGGAATACTTGTGGTGATGCCTGTGCAGTCCGGCCCAGTCGATTGGTCCGTGCTGGCAGCTCAGGGCGCCGCAGGTGGCAAAGAAATGCTCCAGCCAGAGCGGCACTCGGAACGAGCGGTGTGAGAGCAGCCTGTGATAGCCGATGGTGACGCCAAGGCAGGCGGTGACCCAATACAGCACCAGCAGGCTGGTGACGGCTTCCCAGCTCCAGAAGGCAGGAGCGAGTGCCAGCAGTCCCAGGACATGGATCACGATCATGAATCCGATCGTTACCCAGCTTTTTTCGCTCTTGGGAGCGATGCGCGTCTTGCTCTTGGGGCGCCGGTAGGGCTTGATTGCCAGCCTGGGACCACGATGCGAAACTGGTTTCCGGCTGGGTGGCGAAGGCGTTCTAATCGCGCTTGGTGCCATGACTTGATCCCGGTTGATCTCTGCACACTACACGCGATACGGATACGTATCAACCAATGGCTAAGGCAAGCGGTTCTGATCATGTGACCAAGGGTTATCGCCAGCGCCTTGAGGAAGGGCGCCAGGCGATGGCTCACCTCATTCATGTGTGGCATGAGCGCAACGGCTGGTCCCACAAGGTGTTGCCCGCCCTGGCCGATGCTCTTGACCTCGGTCGTGTGCACAACTCCCAGATCTCCAATCTCCGCAACGGCAAGCTCTCCTCTCCGGGGCCGGAGGTTTTTCTCGCACTCGGCCAGGCGAATGCAGTGCTGCATCAGGGCCTGGATCCGATCCGAGATCAGCTGGCGGAAGTTCACCCCGATCTGTTGCGGGTGTTGAGCGACAGTTCCGTGCCCCTGCTCGCAGCCCATGGTGAGCCCCTCGGTGCCGGTGAGCTGCTGGAAATCTTTGTCGGCTTAGGCCCCTTGCCGCCAGGTTTCGATTGGCGGATTGATCAAACGGAAGCAGCTGCCCTGAGTGCGGCGATCGCCGACAGTCTTTGCCGTGGGCAGGCCTGGCGACAGTGTCGCGATCAGGTGATGGAGGCCTATCCGGTCACCAAAAACCAACGCCGCGAGCGTTTTGCCGAAGTGATGGCAGGCCTCAGGGAATACAGCGCCGAGGAGCTCGATGGTGAGTTCCTCGATCTTCATGCCACGCATCTGGCTCTCGAAGGCAGCAAGGGGCAGAGCGCTGAGGCATTTCTGGCCGAATTGCGAACGGTTGCTCAGCCGGGGTAGCGGGCCTGACGCACGCGTCGGGTGAGTCCAAGCTTCTGCAGCATCCGGATGTGCATCCAAGTGATGTCGAACTCGAACCAGCGCAGTCCGTGGCGAGCACTACCTGGATGGGCGTGATGATTGTTGTGCCAACCCTCTCCGAAGGACAGAACGGCCACCCACCAGCAATTGCGTGAGAGATCCGGGCAGTCGAAATTGCGATAGCCGAAGGCGTGGGTGGCCGAGTTCACCAGCCATGTGACGTGATAGACGACAACCAGGCGCAAGGGAATGGCCCACAGCACCAGACCAACGCCTCCTCCATGCACCTGAGCAGCGTTGCCATACCAGTAAAGCGCCAGGCCGATCGGGATCTGCAGGACCAGGAACCAGCGATCAAGCCAGACGTAGAAGGGATCCTTCAGCAGGTCGCCACCGAATCGCTCTTTGTGTTCAAGAGCGGGGATTTCGTGCAGCATCCACTCGCTGTGGCTCCACCACAGCCCCCGACCTGCATCGTGGTGATCGTTGGGTTGATCAGAAAATTTGTGATGGTGACGGTGCAAGGCCACCCAGTCGATCGGTCCGCTCTGTGCGGCCAGGGTGCCCATGATCACAAGCACCCGTTCAAGCCAGCGGGGAACCTCAAAACTGCGGTGCGCCACAAGACGATGCAAGCCCAGTGTCACTCCGAGCACCGTGGCCCAGTAGAGAACGGCGAAGGCCACAACTCCCTGAATGCTCCAGAACCTTGGCAGCAGTGCAATGGTGGCCAGCACGTGCATCGCCACCATGAAGGAGGTGGTGCCACCTTTGAATTTGCGCTGTTTACGCGGCAGCCGTTCACGGGGCGCCATCACCGCTGCGCGCATACGCAATTCGCGGTTTGAAGTGGTGGCTGCCGGAGTGGTTGTAACCAAGAAGCTTCTCCTTGAACCAGTTCTGTCGCGGTCGGTACGGCTACAGCCGAGACCAAAACAGTTGGTTGGGAGTGTGAATGTAAAAGAAAACTGCAGGCTTTTTGCGGTTCTCCCGTGGCACAGGCTTCAAATCGCTATGCAGAGAGCACCGGTGCACAGGGGATGAATCTCAGTGATGCCAAGGACTTTGCCTGCAGGCAAGTGGCTGCTGTACGAGAGCGTCAGCAGCCTCTTGCCCGTCAGCGCACCGCTGCTGTGGCTGATCGACTGCAAAAGGTTCTGGCGGCCTTTAAGGCTGAACGGGTTGGGACTCAGCATTTCGCCTCCGTCAGCGGTTATGGGCACGGTGACCAGGGCCGGGAGGTGATCGACCGGGTCTTCGCTCGGGTGCTCGGCGCGGAAGCAGCGGCTGTGCGACTTCAGTTCGTGAGCGGTACTCACGCCATCGCTGCAGCCTTGTTCGGAGTGCTGCGGCCAGGCGATCGCTTGCTGTCCATCACCGGGCGTCCTTACGACACGCTCGAAGAGGTCATCGGTCTTCGTGGAGAGGGGCAAGGATCCCTCAAGGATTTCGGTATCGACTACGAAGAGCTGAAGCTCAACGAAGCCGGGGCTGTGGATGAGAAGGCCCTGGATCAGGCCCTGGCGCGGCCCCTTCGCCTGATCCTGATCCAGCGCAGCTGTGGTTACAGCTGGCGCCCATCGCTCAGCGTGCAGACCATTGGTCGGCTCTGTGCCCGCATCCACGAACGGCAGCCCGACTGCGTGTGCTTCGTGGACAACTGCTACGGAGAACTGGTTGAGGCCCAGGAGCCACCAGAGGTGGGTGCGGATCTGGTCGCAGGTTCATTGATCAAAAACCTGGGCGGAACGATCGCGCCCGCCGGTGGTTACGTCGCCGGACGCGCCGATCTGGTGGAACAAGCCTGCTGCCGTCTCACCGCACCAGGGATCGGCAGTGAAGGGGGGACTGGTTTTGGCCTGCATCGATTGTTACTGCAGGGTCTGTTTCTGGCTCCCCAGATGGTGGCCGAAGCCTTGATCGGCGCTGATCTGGTGGCCGGTGTGTTCGCTGATCTGGGGTTTCCCGTGCAGCCCGTTGCCGGCGCGTCGCGCAGTGACCTGATCCAGGCTGTGCAGCTGGGGAATCCTGAGGCCCTCAAGCTGATCTGCCGCGCCTTTCAGGCCTGTTCCCCGGTGGGCTCCTACCTCGATCCAGTGCCGGCATCGATGCCCGGCTATGCCAGTGATCTGGTGATGGCTGGTGGAACCTTTATCGATGGCAGCACCAGTGAGTTCTCCGCTGACGCGCCATTGCGGGAGCCGTTCAATCTCTACGTTCAGGGAGGCACCCATCACGCCCATGTCGAGCTGGCTCTGATCCAGGCGCTGCAAGCCCTGGCTGCGGCGGGACATCTGAATCTGGCGCACACTGACTGAGAGACGCTGTTGCGGCCCGATGGCCTTTGAATTCCCTGCCTCCTACCGCTACGCCGACAGCCATGAATACGCCTGGCAGGACGCTGATTTGATCCGTATTGGCCTGAGTGCCTATGCCGTGGATCAACTCGGCGACATCGTGTTTGTGGACCTCCCCGAGGTGGGTTCTGATCTCAGCCGTGGCAGCAGTTTCGGCACCGTTGAGTCGGTCAAGGCTGTTGAAGAGATGTATGCCCCCCTCAGTGGTGAGGTTCTGCAGCGCAATGAAGCTCTGCTGGCCAATCCCGAAGAACTCCAGAAGGATCCCCATGGTGAGGGTTGGTTGCTCGTGATCCGACCCAGCGATGTGACGCAGCTTGAGCAGTTGATGGATGCCACGACCTACTCCGCCAAGGTTGCCGCGACCTGATATCACATCGTCGACCGGCTCAAATTGCTTAAAGTCGGCGACCTCTGTTGCTGCACCATGACCCTGCTGGACCAGCGCATGGTGGAAACGGCTTCAGCGAGGAAGCTTCCGCCTTTCGCGCAGCGCCATATCGGCCCGGGATCCGCAGCCAATCAGCTGATGCTCGATCGGCTTGGTTTTGCCGATCTAGAGCGCTTTCTGCAGGCCGTGGTGCCACAAGACATTCTTGATTCAAGCCAGCCGCAGGGGCAGCTTCCCGAAGGTATCGGAGAGCAGCAAGCTCTCTCTGAACTGCGCCAGCTTGCCGGGCTGAACCGTGTGAATCGGTCGTTGATCGGTCTTGGTTACTACGGCACCGTCACGCCTGCTTTGATCCAGCGGCAGGTGCTGGAGAACCCTTCCTGGTACACGGCCTACACCCCTTATCAAGCGGAAATCGCCCAGGGACGTCTGGAGGCACTGCTCAATTTTCAGACGTTGATCAGCGAGCTGACCGGTCTGCCGATTGCCAATGCCTCACTTCTGGATGAAGCCACCGCGGCGGCGGAGGCCATGTCGATGAGCTTTAGCGTCTGCAAGCGAGTTGAAGCAACACGCTTTCTGGTTGATGCCGCCGTGCTGCCACAGACTCTGTCGGTTCTGCGCACCAGGGCCCAGCCGATCGGTGTGAAGCTCGACTTGGCGGAGCCTGATCAGTTCGTGTGGGGTGACGATGTGTTCGGAGTGCTGTTGCAGCTCCCTGGACGCTGCGGCCGGCTCTGGGACCCTCGATCCTGCATAGCCAGGGCCCACGAGCATGGCGCCTTGGTCACCGTGGCCACTGACCCTTTGGCGCAGGTGCTGCTGGAGCCGGTGGGTGCTCTCGGTGCCGATATCGCTGTGGGCAGTGCCCAGCGTTTCGGAGTGCCGATGGGTGGAGGCGGTCCCCACGCGGCGTTCTTTGCTACGCGCGATGCTTACCGCCGGCAGGTCCCCGGACGCATTGTTGGGCAGTCGAGAGATGCCGAAGGCAATGTCGCACTGCGCCTGGCATTGCAGACCCGTGAGCAACACATCCGCCGAGACAAAGCCACTAGCAATATTTGCACAGCCCAGGTTCTGCTGGCGGTGATGGCCTCGTTCTACGCCGTGCACCACGGGCCCGAAGGTCTTGAGGCGATTGCCCGACGTCTGCTCCAGCTGCGCTGTCAGCTCGACGAGGGATTGCGTTCGCTTGGACTTGCTCTTCCGCAGGGATCACGCTTCGACAGTGTTGATGTGATCTGCGCTCAGGCCCCGCGAGTGCATCAACTGGCAGCTCGAGCCGGCTTCAACCTGCGACTCCTGCCCGATGGTGCGGCGATCGAACAGGCCGAAGGATTCGGTATCAGCCTGGATGAGCTCAGCGACAGCAAAGAGGTGTATCGGCTGCTGGCACTGGTGGCGGAGGCCACCGGAGGCCAGCTGCCAGAACTGTCCGACACAGCCATGCACGATCAGGCCTTGGCGGGCTTGCCGCTGCGGTCCAGCCCCTGGCTGCAGCAACCGGTGTTTCACCATTACCGCAGTGAAACTGAGCTGCTTCGCTACATCCAGCGTTTGGTCAGCAAAGACCTCTCATTGGTGCACGGGATGATTCCTCTGGGCAGCTGCACCATGAAACTGAATGCTGCAGCGGAGCTGGCACCGGTGAGCTGGAGGGAGTTCGGGAGCATCCATCCCTTTGCTCCCGCTGACCAGCTGAAGGGCAATCAGCGCATGGCCCAGGACCTCGAGAGCTGGTTGGCTGAGCTCACCGGTTTCGCGGGCGTTTCCTTGCAGCCCAATGCTGGTTCTCAGGGCGAGTTCGCCGGTTTATTGGTGATTCGCGCCTGGCATCAGTCACGCGGTGAGGGCCATCGTGATGTCTGTCTGATTCCCACCAGTGCCCATGGCACCAACCCCGCCAGTGCCGTGATGGCTGGGATGCGTGTGGTGTCTGTGGTTTGTGATGAGCAGGGGAATGTCGATGTGGACGATTTGCGCAGCAAGCTCTCGGAGAACGCCGATTGCCTGGCGGCTCTGATGGTCACGTATCCCTCAACCCATGGGGTGTTCGAGACCCGAATCCGTGAAATCTGCAGCCTCGTTCATGACCATGGCGGTCAGGTGTATCTGGATGGCGCCAACCTCAATGCCCAGGTCGGTGTCTGCAGGCCAGGGGCGTTCGGGGCGGATGTCTGCCATCTCAATCTGCATAAGACGTTCTGCATTCCCCATGGCGGCGGTGGCCCGGGGGTGGGTCCCATCGCGGTGGGAGAGCATCTGCGGCCGTTTCTTCCCGGTCATCCACTGATGATCGGCGGCGGTGATCAGGCCATTTCAGCGGTGTCTGCAGCCCCCCTGGGCAGTGCTGGCATCCTGCCGATCAGCTGGATGTATCTGCGTTTGATGGGCCCAGCTGGCCTGCGGCAGGCCACAGCTGTGGCTTTGCTGTCAGCCAATTATCTGGCGCATCGGCTCGATGCGCACTACCCGGTGCTGTTCCGGGGAGAGGGAGGACTGGTGGCCCATGAATGCATTCTTGATCTGCGCGATCTGAGGCGTAGCGCTGGTCTTGAGGTGGATGACCTGGCGAAGCGTCTGATGGATTACGGCTTCCATGCTCCGACAGTCAGCTGGCCGGTGGCGGGCACTGTGATGGTTGAACCCACGGAAAGCGAAAGTCTTGAAGAGCTGGATCGCTTCTGCGACGCCATGATCGCGATCCGTGCAGAAGTGGCTGCGATTGAAAATGGTCTCAGCGATCGTGAGAACAATCCACTGCGCCGTGCTCCCCACACTCTGAGTGCTGTGACGGCCGATCACTGGGATCGCCCCTATTCCCGTGAACAGGCAGCATTTCCGTTGCAGGATCAGCGGCACAACAAGTTCTGGCCAGCTGTGGCCCGGATCGACAACGCCTATGGCGATCGCAATCTGATCTGCACCTGCCCCAGTGTTGAGGAGATGGCTGCGGCTCAGCCCTCTGGGTCTCAGCCAATGAGTTAAATTTTACCGAAATCGGAAATTAATCTTCGATTTTTAATTGTGCAAAGGAAACTTTGATCACACTGCACAGCATTCACCGTCGCAAAAAGGGAATCAATGAGTCGCGACACCAAAAATCAAAAACAATCCACTGAGCAAACCCCAGACTCGCTCCAGCTTCCCGACATCCCCGAATGCCTTCAGGCAGCCCTCGGTCGAGGACACACCTTGCCGATCGAAGGCACCAATGTGCTGAGGGTTCCTTTTGGAATTCGTCAGGCGAGACGTCAGCGCCCAGAGCGTCCTGAGCGCTGGGCAACTCTGGTGATCCCCATTCAGTCTCAGGGATCGCCCACGCCACCACCTCAGGCCGCCTGAGGGGTCAGGCGACTGAGATCAGGCTTGTGTCCTGCTCCAGTCGCCAGTCCAACAATGCTTTCACATCCGCCAGCGAGCAGGTCGGTGTGCGAAAGGGTAAAAGTCGCATCGGGCTTCGTTCCGGTCTGACCAGCCAACTGTTGTTCCCTTGTTTCAACAGAACAAAGCCGCGATAGCGAATCGCGTACTGAGGATCCCGGGTCATGCCCATTCGTGGAATGGAGATTGTGTACTGACCTCGCTATTTCAGTGCTCTAGATGTGGTGTGTGTGCGAAAACCCGATTCTCTTTCGAATTGGATTCCTCGGCTGTTGTTCATGTAGGGCTGTTCTTAATTCAAGGCTGTTCCTGATTCATAGGCTGTTCTTGATTGATGCGCTGATGAACTGTGTCAGAGCTCCAGTTGTGTCATCTGCATCAGGCGTTGCATCAGGTCGGCAATGCTTTCATCCTTCGCCGGCTTTGCGTAATTGCTGAGCAGCTGGCGCCCTACAACCTGAGCGCCGAGATGGGTGAGCTGGATGCGCAGTGCCACCAGCAGCTCCATCCCATTGCCACCGGAGAAGCTGGCCATGGCGATCGGCCGCCCATTGAAGAGGACCCGGAAGTCCTCTCCCTGAACAGATAGCCAGGCGATGGCGTTGGTCAGCACGGGGGGAATGGAACCGTTGTATTCCGGCGCGCAGATCACCCACCGCGGTGCTGCCATCAGTCGTTGCTGCAATGCCTGTATGCCATTCGGCATGCCTTGCTCCTTCACGCGCGGTGTGAACAGGGGAAGTTCGAGTGTGGTGAGGTCGAGCAGGTCGGCGGTGCTGCCCAGCGCTCGTGTCTGGTCCACAAAGCGTTGAGCCAGTTTGAGGTTCTCGCCGTTACTGGCGGTAATCACCAGCACATCAGCACTGTGCGCCTTGCTCATGATCTGCGTTCGCCTCAGAGGATGAATTGTGACGACTCTTTCAAGCTTGTGCGTGCCGAGTGGTCGTTGTCGTGTGGGCTGCTCTCTTTAATAATTAGCGCCGCTGCGTCGGTGGTGGACGGCTGTGGAGGCTTCCTGATCCAACACGCCGCCGTGATCAAGCTCGGCATAGATCAGCCAGTGGTCTCCGCATTCCATCCGCTGGCTCACTCGCCCTTCCAGCCAGGCGAGCGCATCGGGAAGCAGCGGTTGTTCATTCGGACTGGTCTCCAGTTCCAGACCGCTGAACCGGTCGGCACCTGGTTTAAACGGTTGCAGAAACTGTTTCATTGGTCCGCTTTCGCGTCCCTCGGCAAGCACGTTCAGCGCAAAGCGATCGCCTTTGTGCAGAAGAGCTTCCACGGCGCGGTCCTTGGCCACCGCCACCGTCAGTCCAGGAGGCGTGAAGCTGGCCTGGCTGACCCAGCTCGCCACCATGGCTCCGCTGAGTTCGCCTTTGCGGGTGGTGAGGATGCAGAGGGATCCCACCACGCGTCCAAGCGCCAGCACAGCCGGATCGCTGCGGCTTTCGCTCATGCTTCCGGCATTGCGGCGCTGGGCACGTTTTTCGGCCTGAAGCAGTTTGCGGGCGAAACGTGTGCCGGTTTCCTCCAGCTCCTTCACCATGGCGCGATCAGGGCTGAATTTGACCCGGATCGGGTCGAAGCCGAAACTGAAGCCGCCATCGCGCAGCTTTGTTTCCAGCAGATCGACAGCTTCGCCGCTCCAGCCAAAGCTGCCGAAGACTCCCACCGGCTTGCTGCGGTCACCCTCCGCCAGCAATGTTCCCAGGGCGGAGACCACCGGCGTGGGGGCGTGGCCGCCAAGCGTGGGTGAGCCGATCAGGATTCCATCCGCAGACTGGATGGCGGCAACCAGCTCCTCCGACGGTGTGAATTCGCAGTTGAGGCTGGTAACCCGGATGTCGGTGCGACTGACGCCCCTACCAAGGGCATCGGCAATCGCCGAGGTGTTGCCATAGGCACTGGCGAACAGCAGAACCACATTCAGGCTGGATTGCTGGTGACTTTCCCCCCAGCGGTGGTAATCGTTCAGCAGGCTGCGCCAGCTGGCATCGATGGCCGGACCATGGGCCGGCGCAATCGTGCGGATGCTCAGTTCCTCCAGGCGCTCCACAAGCAGGTCCACTTTGCGGGCCATCGGCGCCATCAGGCAGTCGTAGAAATGGCGACGCTCCTCTTCTGTGCTGCTCCGATTGGCCTCCGCCCAGGCGGTGGTGCAGAGATGGGCGCTGAAAAACTTGTCGCTCATCAACAGCCCGTATCGCTGTTCGAAGGCCATCAGTCCACCCGGCCAACGCGGCGTTGGTGCAGGCAGGAGCAGCAGGTTGCGCCCATGGCTCAGCGCCTGTGTCTCTTCCCGTCGAATCACTCTTAACGGCGGGAAATCAGGCAGTGGTGGTGGTTGGTCCTCTTCCACTCCCGGGGGCGAGGGCTTGCGCTGACTCCAGAGCTCTTCCAGCAGTTTGGCGCCAGGATTGGACGCAATCAGTTCAAGGCCTGCATAGATCCGGGCCAGTTCCTGAAGCAACGCCACACGGTTGGGGTTCACATGTCCCACCACAATCAGCAGGGGCTGATCCGTGGCTGGCAGAACGTTCAGCAGTGCTGGCAGGAAGACGCTGCTGTAGGCCATCCCCGGTGGATGCACCAGAACGGCGGGTTGCTCAACTCCTGCGGCATCAGCGCCTGCCTCGAACAGAAAACTGTTGGCCGTACTGCCGCGCTCCAGCGCATATTCCAGCTCGAAGCGCAGCCGCTGGGGGCTGAGCCCCCGCAGGCAGATAAGGCCTCGATCAACCGGCAGGGTGATGACCTGCCGGTCAGCGGACGCTGAGCTGGCAGCGACAGTTGTAACCATCAGTAGTGGTTGCCTGTCTTGCGGTGATGAACCGCTGTTTTCCCATCGATGTCAGCGACGTTTCCCTGCTCCACCAGCGCGTAGATAATCCAGTGATCCGGCCCTTCCATCCGCTGTTCCACCCGGCAGCTCAGATAGGCCAGCGCATCCGTGAGCACAGGACCACCCTCAGCGGCTCCATGCAGCACATTGACCCCTTCGAAGCGATCGGCTCCGGGGGGGAAACGCTTCAGAAAGTGCTGCATCAGAGGCTTGTAGCGCTCTTGCCGCAGCACGTTGATCACAAAGCTGTCGCCCACCTGCATCAGTGCTTCGATCGCCCGATCCTTGGCCACAGCAACACTCAGGCCTGGGGGGCGGAAACTGGCCTGGGCCACCCAGCTGGCCACCATCGCGCCACTGCGGCGCGCATCACCTTCGCCTTGGCTCGCCGTCACGATGTACAACCCTCCGGTGAGGCGGCCCAGCGCCTTGTCGAGGTTGGCGTCGATGCTGCGCAGCGCCTCGATCGACTTCTTGCGGGTCAGGATCTGACCGAGGTCGGTTCCTGATTCCTCGCAGCGTTGGTAATCACCGCCCTGGGGCAGCTGGCGGATGCGCAGCGGTTCAAAGGCCGGCTTCAGCCCCTGATTGCGCAGCTGCTCGGCCACAGCATCGATCGGTTCGTCATTGCCACCGAAAGCGTCGTAGACCCCAACAAGTTGTTTGGGCTGAAGAGCGGCCAGCAGGGTGCCGATCGATGCCTGCAGTTCACCATCCGGTTCCGCTGGCCAGGTGGGAACCACCACCGCCTTGGCTTCCCCGACCAGAGCGGTGAGTTCCTGCGGATCGGTGGCCCTCAGATCCACCAGCTGAACCTGTGCATCGGCTTTGCCGATGCCGTGGGCGATGGCCTGGCTGAGGCGGTCCGAGAAGCCGTATTGGCTCAGGTAGCAGACGGCTGCGTAGCTGTCGCCCTTGCTGCGTTGGCTGCTCCACTCTCTGTAGTCGTTCAACCAGTGGCTGAGGTGTTGGCGCAGCAGGGGGCCGTGCCCCACGGCGACGGTGTTGATCTCGGGCAGTGCATCCATGCGCTTCAGCGCCTGCAGCACGCTGCGGGCATTGGGGCCCATCAGGCAGTCGTAGTAGAAGCGGAAGTCCGGGGCGATGGCACCGGGGTCCGTATCGAACAACTCCTCGGAGCAGTAATGCAGTCCGAAGGCATCGCAGGTGTAGAGGATGCCGCTGCCGTGATCGAAGGAGAAGATCGTGTCGGGCCAGTGCAGGTTCGGGGCACTCAGGAACTCAAAACGATGCTGCACGCCTGTGTCGGGACTGGTGCCCAGATCCAGTTCATCGCCGGTTTTCACAGCTCGCGATTTGAAAGGGCGGTGCACCTGATCCTTCAGAAACTGGATCGCTACCTTGGAACCCACGATCTCGATGTCTGGATTGAGGTCGATCAGATCGCCGATCAGTCCGGAATGATCCGGTTCGGTGTGACTCACGATCAGATGATCGATCGCCATCGGATCGATCTGCTCCTTGAGCAATGGCACCCAGGTGTCGCGGAACTTGGCGTGGCTGGTGTCGATCAGGGCGTTGCGTTCGCCGCGCACCAGGAATGCGTTGTAGGTGGTGCCGTTGCGTAGCCCAAATTCAATATCGAATCGGCTGCGTTCCCAGTCGAGGGAACGGATGGTGGTGCTGTCAGCCGCGATCGGCTCGCACTGCAATGTGAGTCGGGGGGTCACAGCAGTGGAGTTCGTGCTGTTCAGGCTCGCCGTGACCATGACTGAATCGCGCGTTGTAACCAACTTTACGAAGATCTTCAGGTCATCGGACCCGGGCTGAGGGCTCCGGCGACACGAGGCAACCAGTCCACCAGACCTGGTACCGCGATGATCAAGGCCAGGACTGCAACCTGCAGGCCGACAAACGGCAGTGCGCCCCGATAGATGTCGCGCGTGCTGACTTCATCGGGTGCCACGCCGCGCAGATAGAACAGCGCAAAGCCGAACGGCGGTGTGAGGAAGGAGGTCTGCAGATTGGCGCCGATCATCACGCCAAACCACACCAGAGCTTCGGGACCCAGCAGCTGCCGGGCGGCGGGAAGCAGCAGCGGAACTGCGATGAACGCGATTTCGAAGAAATCGATGAAGAAGCCCAGCAGGAAGATGATCAGCATGCTGAACACCAGGAAACCCACTCGCCCTCCCGGCAGGTTGAGCAGCAGATCGGAAATCAGCTGATCGCCGCCCACACCGCGGAACACCAGGCTGAACGCGGTGGATCCCATCAGGATGGCCATCACCATGGCCGTGGTGCGCATGGTGCTCTCACAGACATTCGAGAGTTGCTGACGGCTGAAACCGCCATTGATGCCTGCCAGCACCATGGCGCCGACCGCGCCAATCACGCCCGCTTCCGTGGGTGTCGCAATGCCGAAGAAGATGCTGCCGAGCACCGCAACGATCAGAGCGATCGGTGGCAGCACCGATTGCACCAACTGCAGAGGATGACCGGAGCCGGTGAGCTCGGGCTTCAGTTCGGGGGCCAGTTCCGGCTTGAGCGAACTGATCACCAGCACGTAGATGGCGAACACCGTCGACATCAGCAGGCCTGGAACCAGCGCCCCGATGAAGAGATCGCCGACTGAAATACCGAGCTGATCGCCCAGCACCACCAGAACAATGCTGGGGGGGATGATCTGACCGAGGGTGCCAGAAGCCACAATCACCCCTGTGGCCAGGCTCTTGTCGTATCCCGCCCGCAGCATGGCGGGCAGGGAGATCAACCCCATGGTGGTGACGGTCGCTGCCACCACACCGGTTGTCGCTGCCAGAAGCGAACCCACCAGGACAACGGCCAGCGCCAGGCCGCCACGCAGACGCCCCAGCAGCCTGCCCATGGTTTCCAGAAGGCGTTCAGCGATGCCGGAACTCTCCAGCATCGAACCCATGAACACAAAAGCGGGGATGGCCAGCAGGGTGAAGTTGGCCATGATCCCCAGGATTCGCTGGGGGAGAGCGGTGACGAACTGTGGTTCGATCTCACCGCTGAGCATGCCCAGCAGGGCGAAGATCACCCCGATACCACCAAGACAGAACGCGACGGGAAACCCGCTCAGTAACGCCACGATCAGCGCCAGAAACATCCCTGGAGCCAGCACCGTGGAGGGGTCGAAGCTGATCACCCAGCCGAGGGCTTCGATTTCGATCACAGCGTGGTGCCTCCCTCCTGGCGCTGCTCTTCGGCAGCCTGGGCGGCCTCGGGGTGAGCGAGTGCCAGCCGCAGGCGCAGCGCTTCGGCGATTCCCTGCAGCCCGAGCAACAGAAAGCCCAGGGGAATCAACGATTTCACCCAGGTGCGTGGCAGCCCGCCCGGGTCGGGGGACATCTCGGCGATGCTCCAGGAGCGCAGCGCGGGTGCAATCGAGATCGCCATCACCCCGAAGGCGAAGGGCAGCAGCAGCAGCAGGATGCTGTTCAGCTCCTGACGGTTGCGACGGCGGGGTGACCAGCGGCTCTGCAGCACATCCACACGCACATGGCCCTGTTTCTGCAGGGTCCAGCCGAGGCCGAGCAGGAAGATCAGATCGAACAGATACCACTGGGCCTCGATCAGACCGTTGGAGCTGAGATTGATGCCGATGGCTGAACCGAGATAGCGGCCGACAACGTTCCAGATTCCGATGGCCAGCATCAGCAGCACGGACCAGCGCGCCAGCCAGGCCGCTGCGGCATTGATGCGATCCAACAGGCGCACCACACCGGAGAGAGGTTCGCTCATCCTTCACCTCCCTCGGCGCTGGTGTTGAACTTCACCAGCGGCAGTTCATTAATGCGATTCCAGTTCAGGGTTTCCTTCTGGAACAGACGCCAGCGCTCCAGTAAATCTCGGAAGCCGGCATCGCCAGCTGCAAGATCCGCGAACAGGACGCTGGTGGCTTCCTTGGCTGCTTCGAGGATGTCGTTGCCGTAGGCCTCAAGTTTGATTCCCTGTCGCCTGAGTCTCAGCAGCGCCTCACTGTTGCGCTGTTCGTATTTGCTGAGCATGCCCAGATTGGCCTGATAACAAGCCGTGCTGAACATGGCCTGATACTCCTCAGGAAGTTTGTCCCAGGCACTGCGGTTCACCAGCGCGGTCAGGCTCGGCCCAGGTTCCCACCAGCCTGGGTAGTAGTAGTACTTCGCTGCTTTGGGGAGGCCGAGCTTCTCGTCGTCGTAGGGGCCGGTGAACTCTGCGGCGTCAATGGCTCCCCGTTCCAGTGCCAGATAGATCTCGCCACCTGGCAAGACCTGAACGTTCACCCCAAGGCTGGCCATCACTTTGCCTCCCAGTCCTGGGATGCGCATCTTCAGGCCTTTCAGGGACCCGAGATTGTCGACAGGTCGTTTGAACCAGCCGCCAAGTTGACCGCCCGTATTTCCGGCAGGGAAGCTCTTGGCGCCGAAATCGGCGAACAAGGCGTCCATCGCCTCATTGCCGCCTCCCTGATAAAGCCAGGCATTCTGTTGCTGGGCGGTGAGCCCGAAAGGCACGGCGGTGCCAAAGGCGAACGCGGGATTCTTGCCCACGTAGTAGTAGCTGGCTGTATGGCCGCATTCCACGGAGCCAGCTTGAACCGCATCCAGCACTTCGAGCCCGGGAACGATTTCACCGGCGGCAAATGGTTCGATCGTGAACCCTCCGCCACTCATCGCCTTCACCTGTTCGCAGATGGTTTCGGCACCTCCGTAGATGGTGTCGAGTGAGACCGGCCAGCTTGTCGCCATCCGCCAGCGCACCTGGGGAAGGCCACTGCCGCGACCGGTTTCAGCACGACGAATCGTGCAGGCGCTCAGTGCTCCGGCTCCGGCTGCAGCGGCGAGCGCTTGCCCACTGGTCCGGAGCAGCTGCCGACGTTGCATGACGTGCTCCTGCTTTGGTCGCCGATGAGACGACGCTGATCCAGGGAAGGCTATCGATCAGTCTCTGCCTGACCCTGTTTTCGCAATCAAAAAAAGCCCCCTGCCTTGGCAGGGGGCTGAATCGTTCTCTTGATCCTGGTGCTGACTTGGGTCTCAGTTTTCCACCTTCACCGACACGGTGGTGCGGTTGTCCGTTTTGGGAGCCTCGATCGTGAGGATGCCATCGCGGTAGCTGGCCCGCAGTGCATCGCGGTCAAGGGAATGGGCGAAGCGAAAGCTGCGGCTCCAGTTGCCGTAGCGAAACTCGCTGAGCAGGGTGTTGTCTGTCGACGCTTCGGCCTCATCGGCTGCATTGGCCTGAGGATTCAGACGCTCAGCGCTGACGCTGAGACTGCGATCGCTGGCTTTCACGTCGATGCTGTCGTGAGTCACGCCAGGCAGTTCCAGGCGAATGGAGTAGTGATCTTCGGTTTCGTGAATTTCGGCGGCTGGTACACGCTCGACTTGTGAAAGCTGTTGGTCGAGACGCTCGAACAGATCAAATGGTGATTGACGCAGGGTGATCATGGGTAACTCCTGAAGAGTGATGTTGATGGGGTGTTGGCATCACCCACATCGCCAATATGTGCGGTTTGATTGACTCTTAGTAGGGGGACAACCGCCCGATTCTGTTCGGTCTAGACCACCGGGTTCGGTTGTTGCGAAAGGGCAGTCGCAACAACCGAACATCAACGCATGTCACTTACAGCCAGCGCCAACTTGAGAATGCTGCCGCTTGGCCACAGTTGCGGCCTTGGTCATCCCAGAAGGTCCAGATTCTTGCGTTGTTGATCATGAATCGTTGCCCTGTTCGTGACACTCTTACGCCGCTATAACCTTCGAAAGCGTCCTGTTGCTGCGCCCGTTGCAGGGCGGAAGCTCGTTGCTCGCGAGCTCCTTCCTCCGCCGTGCAACGGGAGGGCATGCCGATCATCTCCTGCCAAGATCGCTCCCAAAGGCGCAGAGCGGTGGCATTGGCATAAATCAGGAGGGGATCAGGGCTGTTGTCGTGAGCGAGAACGGCCATCTCGCTGCTGAACAGTTCCTTGGCTGGGTCGCCACAGGTCAGCAGTGGCCGCTTGAAGGCCCGTTGGTGAGACAGCATCAGCCTGCTGATCAGGCGCTGGGATGCCGGCGTCTGCCAGGGCGCTGATTCAGCCACCGGCTGCCATCGCTTCCAGCATGGCCCGCTGTGCCAGGGCCTGACCCTGATCGCGCAGGTGCTGAAGGAAGCGAGGTCTTGATTCTGGGAAGCGTGGCTCTTCTGCCAGGGGAAGATCACCTGCCGCATCAAGGCCTGTGTCTCCTTCCATTGCGGGGGTGATCACCACCAGATCACCGTCGAGGTTGGCCTCATAACGCCACCAGAGCGTGGGGTCCAGGACCGCTGGATGCGGCGGCTTGATGGTGTCGTCCGGGTTTGACCCGCCGCCATCCGCGGATGGCGTTGATTTGCTCGCAGCCTTTGCCTGTTCAGCCCTGGCCTGCAGGGCCTTGAGCCGATGTTCTGCGAGGTTTTCCAGCAGTTTCGTGCGCGTGCGCCCCCTCAGCTGAAACAGCACGAACGGGTCTTCACTGAAGCGTTCTCCCATGAGGAAGTACACCGCACTGATGTGCTTGCAGGGATTGGCCTTGTCCGGACAGCTGCATTCACTGCGCACCTCCTGCAGCTTGAAGGGGAAGAGCCGTCGGCCACTGGCCGCAAAGGCACGTTCGATGTCTGCCGGCATGATTCCGGCCAGAAGCTGTGCCGACCAGCGGGCTTTTTGTGTGAGTGCTTCCAGCACGAAGCCCCAGTCCTCATCGCTCAGCACATCCAGCCAGAGCTTCACTTTGTAAGGGTCTTCATCGGTTCCCTGAACACGGGCATGAACCCGTCGCCCCTCGAAGCGAATTGAAGTCACATGTCCTTCACGGGCGTAGGTCCAGGCCCGTTCCAGGCGTTTTTTGAAGCGGTAGGAGTTGATCAGCTCCATCCACTGTTCAACCCACCAAGGTTGTTGCCCGAGCCCCTCGTCACTCAGTGAGGTGTTGATGCCGCTGCTGTTAGGGGTGATGGTCATTGCGTCAGGAGGGATTGTCTTCCAGGCTCACCAACTCCTTGAGCTGGCCCATTTCGAGTCCTCCGAGCCATTCCTCGCCGGAGCCCACGATGTCTTCCGCCAGTCTGGACTTCTCGCGGATCATCCGATCAATTTTCTCTTCCACAGAACCGCTGGTGATGAACTTGTGCACCATCACGCGGTTGTTTTGTCCGATGCGATAAGCCCTGTCTGTGGCTTGGTTCTCCACCGCCGGGTTCCACCAGCGATCGATGTGGAACACATGGCTGGCACGGGTGAGATTGAGGCCCACGCCACCGGCCTTGAGTGAGAGCAGGAACAGCTGTGGTCCGCGGGGATCTTCCTGAAAACGATCGACCATGGCCTGCCGCTCAGTCTTGCTGGTGCTACCGCTGAGGAAGGGCACCTCGCTGCGCCAGCGGCGTTGCAGATATTCCCTCAGCAACGTTCCCCATTCCGCGAACTGGGTGAACAGCAGAGCGCGGTCGCCGGCCTCGATCACTTCTTCGAGAATCTGTTCGAGCCTTTGAAGCTTCGCGGAACGCTGTAAGAAATCCTCGCTTGCCTCCTTTTCCTTGAGAGCAAGGGCGGGATGGTTGCAGATCTGTTTCAGGCGGGTCAGCAGTCCCAGCACCTGTCCATGGCGTTTACCCCTCGGAGCGCGGGCGATGGCGTCGAGGGTGTCCTCGACGGTCTTGGCATAGAGCGACTTCTGTTCCTTGCTCAGACCAACCCATTCGCTCAGTTCCACCTTCTCCGGCAGATCAGAGATGATTGCCTTGTCGGTCTTCAAACGCCTCAGGATGAACGGTCCCACACGCGATTTGAGGTCACGCAAAGACGACATGTCGCCATAGCGTTCGATCGGCATTCGATAGCGCTGGCGGAAGAATTCCTCCTCGCCCAGAACCCTTGGGTTGAGGAAATCCATCAGTGCCCACAATTCACTCACCCTGTTCTCCACGGGCGTGCCGGTGAGGGCGATGCGAAAGCGGGTGCCCTTGCGGGTGCGGGCCAGATCGCGTGTGGCCTGGCTCTGCTTGGCCGAGGGGTTCTTGATGGCCTGAGCTTCATCGATCACCGTTCCCTGCCAGTCGAAGCTCTCCAGCAGATCGATGTCCCGCTGCACCAGTCCGTAACTGGTGAGCACGAGGTCGACATCCTTTAAAGCCTTTTTGAGAGCGGCCAGAGTCGTGGGCCGTCTGGGACCGTAGTGCTCATGCACGTTGAGCTCAGGCGTGAAAGCTGCGGCCTCCCGTTTCCAGTTGGTCAGCACCGATGTGGGTGCCACCAGCAGCACGGGCTTCTTCAGTTCCTGTTCCACCTTGAGGTGTTGCAGGAAGGCCAGCAGTTGGATCGTTTTGCCCAGTCCCATGTCATCGGCCAGACAGGCACCCTGGTCAAAACGGTGCAGGAAGGCGAGCCAGCCCAGCCCACGTTCCTGATACGGCCGTAATTGTCCACAGAATCCTTCGGGTGCCGGCAGTGGATCGGGTGATTTCTGCTGGTGGTACTGCTCAAGGACCGCCTGAAGCCGGGGGCCGGCATCGAAGGCGTGCACGGGTAGACGCATCAGCGTGTCGCCCTCGGTTGCAGTCAGCCGCAGGGCGTCATCCAGACTGAGCTCGGGATTGGCGCTGCAGAAGCGTTCAGCGTTCTTGAGGTCATTGGGGCGCAGTTCAATCCAGGCTCCCTTGTGACGCACCAGCGGGCTGCGTTTGCCACTCAGGCGTTCCAGTTCGCGCAGGGTGAGCGTGACGCCACCGATCATCAGCTCCCAGCTCCAGTCGAGGCTCTCACCCAGGGTGAAGCCTCGGGAACGCTCGGGCAGTTCCGCCTTGATCGCCAGTCCCAGTCGGCTAGCCAGTCCGCCTGAAAGGCTGGGTGGTAGATCGACGCCAACACCCACATCGCGAAGCTGGCGTGCTGCAGTGCGCACGAGCACGAAGGCTTCGGCAGGGGTGAGCTGCATCGCTTCCGGTGTTGCGCTCTCGAGGCCTCGCTCGATCGGTGCGAACACCGTTAAGGCCCGGCCCATGCCTTCCAGGAGCACTTCGCTCGGATGCTCCACGGGAATCTCTCCCAGCTGAAGACCCCGGGGGCCTGCAGCCCAGGCGGCACTCGCCGGCAGCTTCAGTGTGGGATCCGACTCGGCCTGCAGGAAGAAGCGCAAGGGCCAGAGATCTTCACCCTCCGCCGGCGTGGCCAGTTCGAGGCAAGCTCGTGCTGGAGCGACATTGCCTGCCACACCCTCTCGCCAGTGGTGGCTGGCGGTGGCCAGACGCTCGGCGTCTTCATCATTGAGATTGATGACGCCGGTTTCAGAACTGAGAGCGTCTTCCCAGGCGCAGAGCAGTGGGTCAAGGCCTTCCTGAGCAGGGTCGAAGCCTTTGCGCAGTTGCGCATCCAGCAGATCCTCCAGCAGGGTGGCCACGCGCAGCCGGCCGCTGCGGGGTCGACAGCAGGCCACGGGATTGGCGGCTCGCATCGCTTCAGGTCGCAGCCTGGTCATGCGGTTGCTGCGTCGGCCTGTCGGTTCGCGCCAGGGCAGGGCGCAGGTGGCAACCAGGGGGAGTCCCGCCGCCAGGTCCTCGAGCCGGCGCCGGTCTTCCTCGCGATTAAGCAGCGGCACCCAGCGAGCTCGGTGGGGGTAGCCCTCGCCCTTGCTCAGCTCCACCTGGGGTAGCCAGCGGCCTCGCGCCACCAGGCTCAGGGCCCAGCGCTGCATGTGGCTCCACCAGCGCAGCTCATCCGCCAGATCCGGATGACGACCTGAAAGAGGCAGCTTGGCCAGCCATTCAGTGGCGGCCATGGGTTCGATGGCCAACCCCTGCACCTGCCAGGGCCACCATTCGGTGGTTTTGGGAATGGGTTCCCCGGCCTGCAGTGGCAGACCGCACCACGGTGGGTCGTCCTCGGAGGATGCCTCTGCCGTCGCTGAGCGCTTGCGTTTCGGTTTAACGCTGCGACTGGGCAGGGTGAGGCAGGCCGTTGCATCGATGATTCCGCCGGGCAGCATGTCGCGTTCCGTGAGCCAGGCGCGCAGATCCTCGGTGCTGAGGGTGAAGGGGTGAATCGCGGGGGTCGCGCCCGGTCCCATCGGCTCGGCCACACGCCAGGTGTCAGCCCACACGAGCAGAGCAGCTCGACCGGAGCTGCTGGGGGTACGAATGGCCGGAAGCCAGGTGGCGTGCAGCAGGCTCATGGCCGCGACGCAGACAACATGCGTTGGGTTCCGTGAAGCAGGAGCGAGCAGCCGATCAACGGCAACCACCCCATAACGAGATCCTGCATTAATGATGCCAGGGAATCAGCATCTGCCCAAGGGGGTGGCAGGCACATTCCCAAACTGCGTATTCCGCAGACGGCTCCCACCAGTCCAGCCTGCAGGTGGGAGTCCTCCGGATCCACACGCTCAAGGTGGAAGGCCAGTAGTCCGTAAAACAGGCCGCAGCCTGTGGATCGCACCGCCTGATCAACCCCGAAGGGCAGGCTGAGCAGCCCCGCCGCCAATCCGGCGACCAGGGCCCAGCTCAGGGAGCGCAGCCTCAACACTGCGCGACTCTGCTCGGAGGTGCTGTCGGCCAACGTCGGTGGCAGCTCAAAGGCGATCATGGCTGCAGGACCTGCTGTTCAAGCCCGAACCCGCCATGGCTGTTGCACGATCGTCGCGAAACGAGGCAGCTGCTCCCCGCACCGGTGCGGAGATCCGCGAAGCGTTCCTGGCTTTCTATGAGCAGCGTGGTCACAGGCGTATGGCCAGTGCCTCACTCGTGCCTGAGGATCCCACGGTTCTGCTCACAATCGCGGGAATGTTGCCGTTCAAGCCGATCTTTCTCGGTCAGCAGCAACGGCCTGCCCCCTGTGCGACCAGCAGTCAGAAGTGCATTCGCACCAACGACATCGAGAACGTGGGTCGCACTGCCCGGCACCACACCTTCTTCGAAATGCTGGGCAACTTCTCTTTTGGGGATTACTTCAAGCAGCAGGCGATTGAGTGGGCCTGGGAGTTGAGCACCGTCATCTACGGCTTGGATCCCAAGAATCTGGTGGTGAGCGTCTTCCGGGAAGACGATGAAGCCGAGCAGATCTGGCGTGATGTTGTCGGCGTCAATCCGAAGCGCATCATCCGCATGGATGAAGCCGATAACTTCTGGGCCTCAGGCCCAACAGGACCCTGTGGTCCTTGCTCGGAGATTTATTACGACTTCAAGCCCGAACTCGGCGATGAAGGAATCGACCTTGAAGACGACGACCGTTTCATCGAGTTTTACAACCTGGTGTTCATGCAGTCGAATCGTGATGCGGAGGGCACACTCACACCGCTGGCGAATCGCAACATCGATACGGGGATGGGGCTTGAGCGTATGGCTCAGATCCTGCAGAAGGTTCCCAATAACTACGAAACCGATCTGATTTTTCCGCTGATTGAATCGGCAGCCGATCTGGCTGGTGTCGACTACCACCAGCTCGACGACAAGGGCAAGACTTCGCTCAAGGTGATCGGCGACCACAGCCGCGCTGTGACGCAGTTGATCAGCGATGGCGTCACGGCCAGCAATCTGGGCCGCGGCTACATCCTGCGCCGGTTGCTGCGTCGCGTGGTCCGCCATGGCCGTCTGCTGGGGATCGACAAGCCGTTTCTCAAGACCATGGGTGAGGCGGCCATTGCGCTGATGCAGGCGGTGCATCCTCAGTTGGTGGAGCGCAAGGAAGTGATCCTGGCGGAGCTGCAACGTGAGGAAGCCCGATTCCTGGAGACCTTGGAACGGGGAGAGAAACTGCTGGCGGATGTGCTGGCCGCTCAGCCGAAGCAGATCAGCGGTGCCCAGGCCTTCGAGCTCTATGACACCTATGGATTTCCGCTGGAGCTCACGCAGGAAATTGCCGAAGAGCATGGTCTCACCGTTGATCTGGCCGGTTTTGAAGTGGCGATGGAGCAACAGCGTCAGCGTGCCAAAGCTGCTGCCGTGAGCATCGACCTCACACTCCAGGACGCCATTGATCAGGTGGCCTCAGGGATCGATGGAACCGATTTTCGTGGTTACGAGCAGCTGGAGCACAGCAGCAGTGTGCAGGCTCTTGTGGTGAATGGGGACCCCGCCCAACAAGCCGTTGCCGGTGATTCCGTGCAGGTGGTGCTTGATACCACTCCCTTCTATGGCGAGGGGGGCGGCCAGGTGGGGGATCGCGGCACGCTGGCAGGTGAAGGTCATGACGGCGATGGCCTGATTGTCAGCGTGGAATCCGTGAGTCGAAACCGCAGCGTTTTCGTGCACAGCGGCAGGGTTGAGCGGGGAATACTGGCGGTCGGCGATGTGGTGCAGGGTCGTGTGGATCGCAGCTGCCGACGCCGTGCCCAGGCCAATCACACCGCCACCCATCTGTTGCAATCGGCGTTGAAACAGGTGGTGGATTCAGGCATCGGTCAGGCCGGATCACTGGTGAACTTCGATCGCTTGCGTTTCGACTTTCATTGCCCGAGGGCTGTGAGCTCGGATGAACTGGAGCGTATTGAGGTTCTGATCAACAGCTGGATCGCTGATGCCCATGAGCTTCAGGTTCAGGAAATGGCGATTGATCAGGCCAAGGCAGCCGGAGCGGTGGCCATGTTCGGTGAGAAATATGCCGATGTGGTGCGTGTTGTCGACGTGCCTGGTGTGTCGATGGAACTTTGCGGTGGTACCCATGTGGCCAACACCGCTGAGATCGGTCTGTTCAAGATTGTCAGCGAAAGTGGAGTGGCGGCTGGCATCCGTCGCATCGAAGCTGTAGCGGGCCCAGCCGTGCTCGCTTACCTCAACGAACGCGACGCTGTGGTGAAGCAGCTGGGAGAGCGCTTCAAGGCACAGCCCGGCGAGATTGTGGAGCGCGTGAGTGCACTCCAGGACGAGCTGAAGACCACGAGTAAAGCTCTTCAATCTGTTCAGGCGGAGTTGGCGGTGGCCAAATCAGCGGCTCTGGCTTCCAAGGCGGTTGCTGTTGGTGAGTTTCAGCTGCTGGTTGAGCGTCTTGATGGTGTGGATGGCAGCGGTCTGCAAGGTGCTGCCCAGAACCTCAGCGATCAACTGGGTGAGGGTGCAGCAGTGGTGATCGGTGGCCTGCCGGACCCTGCCGATCAGGGCAAGGTGATTCTGGTGGCAGCCTTCGGCAAAGCTGTGGTGGCCAACGGACAGCAGGCGGGCAAGTTCATCGGCGCGATTGCCAAGCGCTGCGGCGGCGGCGGCGGTGGTCGTCCGAATCTGGCTCAGGCCGGTGGAAGGGATGGAGCCGCTCTGGATGGAGCCCTGGATGAGGCTCGCGAGCAGCTCAGTGCAGCCCTGGGCTGAGTTTCTGTTCTGACCGAGATGTTGTCAGGCCTGATTGTTAAGGCTGAAATTCAATTTCACGATTAGATCGTTGAAGTCTGGGTTGTTGTTATCCAGTCCTTCGAAGCCGATCAGATTGCTGCCCAGCATCCGGATGTGATTGGTGCCGTTGGGATTGGCATCCGCGAATGCGAAATAGTCAATCACTCCCGCAAGCTGATGATTTGTTAGTCGTAAGACCGGTGCGAGCAGTGATTGTTCCTGAACAATGGCTTCGCTTGTGCTGGTGATGCCATTCTCAGTCGTGAGATCTTTGAGTGCTGTCACGGTATTCGCCTCATGAAGAGCGGCAGCTTGGTAGCCGTCGTCTCCTGGTTGCAGGATCTGGCCGCTGAGCGGGTCATGAACGGCGCCGTTTGTGTCGAGCACGCGATAGAAGCTCACCTGTGAGGAAAAAGCTGCCTCCCTGCTCACTTCAATTGATGCATCAACGATCATGTCTCGGCTCAAGCCAGTGAAATCCAGCAAGGGAGCGATGGTTTGCTGCTGGCCGATCAATGCATCCAGGTCACCAGTGCTGTGGCTGAGCTCCAGGTCGACGATGAGTCCACTGCTGGATTGAATTCTTGCTGTGCTGTCATCCAAGAGCTTCGGCTCAAGAAGATTCAGGCGTGGGTCATCCAGATCGTTCAATTCGCTGAGATCGGCTCCCTCGACTTCAAAGAACCGCACTTGCTGGTAGTCGACCATTGAGAGCTGTTGCTTGAAATCATCGTCTTTCAACAGGGTTTGATCGCCCTGCAGGAGATTGGAGAACAGGATCTGGGAGCGTTGTTGCAGCTCCTCGAGATCACTGAGAGATGCAAGATCGGTTGGCTCACCATCGTTGAAGATCACCATCCCGAAGCTGTTGACGTTGTTCGCCTGGCTTTGGAGTGAAGCGCTCAATTGCAGGGGGATGTCCGTGTTTTGCAGAACCCCATCGCGGCGAGCTCTGGTCGTGACCTGTACGGCCTCCTTCTTGTCGCCGGCACTGAATATTGGGGTTAAATCGATGTCTCCAAGGCCCTGTCCTGCAAAGATTTTGGACATGTCTGCAGCGATGGCCTGCTCAAGACGGATGCTGCTGGATGCGGGGTCGGCATCGGTGGTCTGGTTGTCGCGCATGGCGAGATAGACCCAGTCGGCACGGCCATCGTGATCGAGGTCGTAGAGCCGTGCTCCTTCGCGACTCAGGGGGTCGTAATTGAGGTCGTACCACTCCCAGGAATCGAGCTGGTCTTCGTCGAGAATCGTCAGGATTTCTTGTGGGTCTCCCGGAGCGGGTTGATCGCGTAATACATCGAGTTCGAAGCCGATGCCGATGCTTGGCAAGGCAGTGTTCTGCAACCTGAGATCCATCTGCAGGCCACGGCTGGGCATGCCTGACAGCTCGATGTTGCTGTTGCGACTGAGGACTCCGGCAGTTGTATTGTCGAGAAAATATGCCCCGTGCATAGTCAGCGGGCTGATTAACTTTAGGTCAGAATCTATCAAGGTGTAATCACTGTTTTCACTGAGTTTGTTGGCGAGATTGCTGTTGTCTTTGAGTAGCTGGTTGATATCAATCTCAGGCCAGAATCCAGAGCCTCCGTTGAGACTGATGGTGTTGATGCTGGCTGCTGATCCGTCAGCTAACTCGATGCTGTAGCGTAAACTTGTATCAGGTTGAAGATTGAGATAATCGTTGGCAGTGATTGTAAGGATTTGCTGTGAGACATCTTTGGGCAGTGCGAGCGGAATTAAGATGCTGTCTGGATTGATATCGTCTATATCTGATTGATAGATACCAGATAAGAGGTTTGTGATTTGCTCCAATTGCCAGGATGCTGGAGAAAGGTTGTTGAAGCGCGCTGATGCCTCCTGGGAGAGGTCATTCTCGAATATCCGCATCTCTGCCTCATAGTCGCTGAGTCGCTTGAGATAACGTCGCCATTGGCTGACATCATGTAGAGTGAGTTCAAGGTCGACAGAATTGTCGATACTGTTGATTAGATTTCTATCGATCTGAAAAACTAGGGAGTCGTTTTTCAGATTTCCTCTTTTGTCGTATGCTGCATCGTCGAGAAGTTGAAGTCCTACCTCGCTCGTCGTCAGTTTGGTTTTAGAGTCTGCTGGTTTGCCCAGATGATCAGAAAAGCTGTAGATCCAGCTCCCCTTCCCCATTGTTCCTGCGATAAGAAGATCGTCTTCCGGAATGTATTTAGTCATACTCACGTGTGCACCAGGGCTGTTCAAGCTGCTGTTGTTGGCCTCGCTTTTGTTCAGCTGCCATGGCATGGCTTGAAACGTTCCTGGGCTGCCGCTTGTGGGATCCAGCTCCGTGATCCATTGCCCTTGAAGTCCTCCGAGCACAAGCTGGTCTGGTCGTTGCTGATTTCCTGGAATGAAAACAACGGATTGCAGGCCATAGGTGTCTTGCTGAGATCCTGCGATGCCGAGATCGCTCAGGCTGATACGGCTGGGTATTCCGCTTGGCCCTGTTTTCCAGCAAAGAAATTGTTGAATGTTGGTTATGGGTTGTTTGCGTTGAAAGCGAACTGATGTTCCTCCCTCGATCCAGTAAACGGTATCGTCTGATTCCTTATTGCCAGCCGGTTTGTGGGCAATATCGGTGATGATTTCTGCATCAACAGAATAAAACTCTTTGAGCTCATATTCGTCTGCATCGTTGCTACGCGTGCGTCCTAAAATTTGTGTTGAACCAACGCGCTCTTTTGTGATCTGGTCAATTTTGTGGGTGGCAATGTACAAGCTGTCGACGTGATGCTCTCCTGGAGAACCTTGATTATCAATGGCTGTTGGCAGCCATTCAATTTCATCACTCAGGTCAAGATCAGAAATGAGTTTTTTGAAAGTCCATGTGTTGTTTCCTATATCGACTGTCTCGTAAATGTTCTGGCTTCCCGTCATTACGATGCTGTCAGAATTATAAGGATTGGCTTCAAAGGGAAGAATAAAATTGTCGGCTTCATGATAAACCGGCTCGCCACTTTCTGACCATGGTTTTGGTCTTTGCGTTTTGTCTGTTGTTTCAAGTTGAAAGAATGTGGGATTGTATTTGACGATGTCTCCGCTGTCATTAAGGCTGAATTTTGTCAAGAATCCTGCATCGCTGGCATAGTACCTTTGAGAAGACAGGAAAATATCTTGTAGGGCTGTTTGAGGATTGCTTCGTGCAATCGCGATCTCTCCATCGCCGGACCAGTAATTTGTAAATGTCTTGTCGCCATATTGTCCGAAGGAAGCGGCGTTGTCCTGAAAGGAAGAGATCACGGTGTTACTCACCGGATCCCAGTCGCTCATCATTACCTCGAAGCTGTTGAGCCCTGTAGTTGATAAACTGCGCCACCAGAAATCTGGATCAAGTTGTGCCTCTTTTGATTTGGACAATTGAAGCGCCCAGATGCCACCGTCATCAGTCTGGATCGCAAATTGTTTGCCATCTTGGTCAATGAAGACCACGCTGCGGCTGTCGGCGTGGGGCTGCCCTCTATCGACAACGAACTGGGCGTTGGCAGCATCGTCCTGCAGGTCCTCAAGGCGTGGTCCGTAAAGTGGTGTCCAGTTTTGTTGGTTGGATTCGGTACCAAAGTCGACCTGTAAGAGGCCGCCTGCGAAGTTCAGTGATGGAGCAAAGCTTGAATTTGCAAAATGGTTGCCGCCGGAGACGACGCTTGTTCCGACAGGATTGAAAGGATTTGATTGTAGTGAAAAGTTTTTTGTTGCTTGGCTGGTTCCAATTTCCTTGCCGTTGAATTCCTCGTAACGATAGTCTAATAGTTGAAAGGTATTTGGGTCGATCTCTAAGCGATCAATCCGGCTGATTTGTCCTGATTTTGAAGAGCCCAAAAATGCAACAACATTTCCGTTTACTGGATTCGGGTGGATGGCTAGACGTTGAATTTGGTGAAATCCTTTTTGATCCCTGTTTTCTAGAAGATCGGCTACGAGCGCTTCGTCACCTTGAAGATTGATCCACTCAATGCCGTTGTGACTGAGTTGGAGTTCCGCGCCCTGGTCGGGAGAGAAGTTAGTGCCTTCCTCTTTGAAACCCCAGGATCGACTGCGCATGAAAAGTTCATCACCATCCAGCTCAACAGCGCCCAAGCGAAAATCACTGGGTGTTCTTTGATCATTTTGTAGGTGGAACGAGTTGTGTATTTCTTGCTGGAGATCATCGCCCTCCAAAAATGTTGAGTTAATGCTCAGGCTGGCGTTAAAGGGTCCTTTTCGACTAGTGGGGTCGCTTTTGAAGCTTGTAATCAGGTTGTGGCCGCTCCACTGCAAACCACTGACCAGCTTCTGATCAAGTCTGTTCAGCAAGTCTGTATCCATCGGGATCCAGCGAATGTCCCCACCTGGCAGGATTTCACCCACCTGGAGACCTACGCCAGGCGTGTTGATGCCGCCGTAGTTGGAGGTGTCGCCGCGTCCAACGGCGAGATAACGCCCATCAGCGGAGATCGCGAGGTGGCCAATGGATTGCGAGCCTACGTAGCCGCTGCCTGGCATCGAAACCCATCGCCAGGTGGTGTCCGATTCCAGGGGGTTACCACTGAGGTCGACTTCACGGACATACACACCGCCGTTCACACTTCCGGCGTAAATCAGCGTGTTTCCGCTTTGCGGGTCTGGCAGTACGGCCAGGCCATTGGTTGCTCCGGCTGCCAGCGTTTGCCCTGTTTTGTATGAAACCCCAAGACGCCCCTGGTAGCCGTCACGCGTGACGTCCAGTCCTACAGGAAGCCAAACGTTCGGGGTGATCGACGTCATTGGGTTGTTTTGACTGAGCCTCGTTTAGGACTGATCAGTCGCTCTGTCAGTTCTTCAGCTGTTGATGGATGTACTGCAATTGTCGACTGGCCTTGGCAATGCAGAATTTGACACCACCCAACTCTGTTGTGGTTTGTTTGAGGTGGTCCTGTGCATCGTCGTGTACGGCTTCGATCCCGTTCAGCAGCATGGCGATGACCTGATTGCCGCGGCGGCAGCGTTCACTGACAAGTGACAGCATCTCCACGACGAGGTCAGTATCAAACAACATGGCCTGTAGCAGTGCTTGGCCCGGAATGGCCAGCAGTTCTGCAGGTCCTCCCACCACACGGAAATCGGCGTAGTGCTTGCCATTGGCGAAGAATCCAACTTCGCCAAGTAATTCCACGGCCTCCACTTCGGCCAGAGTGTGGATCTGATCGCCGTGATGGACATCAACCGCGACATGGCCCTGGGTCAGCAACATTAATGTCTCCACGGAGTCGCCTTGATGGAACAGCACGTCTCCTTCATTTGCGATCAGCTTCTCAGGGTTGAGCTCCTGTTGGTGCGCGACTAGCAGGAGCCTCAGTCGTTCTCTGAAGGCCTGTAGTTGAGGTTCATCTCCCCACATGGCTTCACGGTTGTTCTTTCCGTGATACATCCAATCGCGGGAGAATGCCTGCGTAGATGGAAGGATCAGCCGGTGATGGCTTCGGGAAGCCTCAATTCGTTGCGCCACTCATTGAGGGGACGATCCCAGCCCTCCTCCAGTTTGCGGGCGATCACAAGCTCGGCATCCAGTCCCATCTGGAAGCCCTTCGCCAGTGCGCGCAGCATCGGAGCCAGAGGTTCATCCTTCTGCAGTGCCTTGAGCATGCCTCCGAAGATCAGCATCACCGCCAGAGGGGATCGGTTCTGGGCGAGATTGAATCCCTGCAGGCCCAGTTCACTGACGCCATCGATTCCAAATCCGGTCAGCACATGTGCGATGTCGTGGGTTTCCTTGAGGCGGTGCAAGATGTAATCACGCTCATTGTTGATGGGTGAAGGGTCGAGCAGCGTGTCAGGAGTGATGCCGAGGCTGATCAGTTGATCGGCGTAACAACGCCCGAGTGTGCCCTCCGGAAGGCTCTGCAGTGCCGATAAGTCGATCGGCTGCGGACGCCAACCATCCTTGACTAATTATGCGAAGTCGGGATTCTCCAGCAGATGGCGGGCCATCTGCTCGGCCATCGGACTGTCTTTGACGTTCGCTCCGATGGCAAGGACGCTGTCTAGGGAGCCCGGATTTTTGAGCAAGGCGGCCAAGCCGGCTAGCAGCTTCAGGCTTTGTAGTCGTTCTCCGAGTTTGATTTGCATTGATGCTGGGCAGGTCCGCATAGTTTGCGGCCTTTGCGATGTTCAGTCATGGTCTGAAGATTGGGTGGATATCCACTGCGTTCGTTAACCCAGACCTTCGACGTGCTATGGATTCAGAGTCTTTTCCATGGCGATCATGCTGCCCTGGATCGAGACTCACGTTCAGTTTGACCTCGCTGCCGATGATCAGTCGCGACGATCTGCGGGCTATCGCTCTTTTCGAGAGTCTTGACGATGAATTGCTTGACAAGATTCTTGACCGACAGCGTGAGCTGGTGCATGAAGCGGATCAGGTCATTGTGATGGAGCAGGACTGGGGGGAGTCCCTGTTTTTGCTTTGCGATGGTTTGGCCAAAGTGCGCACCTACACCACCGATGGTGATGAGGTCGTGATGTCGCTGTTGGGAGCTGGTGATGTCTTTGGAGAGATGGCGGTTTTCGACGGAGACACCCGGTCTGCTGATGTGGTTGCTCTGACCAATCTGCGTCTGGTGAAGCTACGGATTCCACCCTTTGCGGCACTGTTGAATCAACAGGCTGGCTTTGCGCTCGCCCTCGCCCAGCTGGAGGCGAACCGCCTGCGTGACCTTAATCGCCGTTTTGCACTTCAGACTGCGGATGCGACGACCAGGCTTCTCGGTGCCCTTGCCTATCTAGCCCGTAAGAGCTCGGCCGACGACGATCTCCAGGCTCAGATACCACCTCTCGCCCAGCTGGAAATTGCCTTGATAGCAGGTCTTGCCAGGGAAACTGCCTCGCGCACACTGAGCAAGTTGCGTCAACGCGGCACGGTGATTGAGGACAACGGTCGCTTGTCTCTTGTTGATCTCAAGCCCTTGGAGAAGCGTGGTCTGCTGTCCTAAGCAGCCTTGCTGAGTGGTCAGAACCGATATCGCAGCTTGCCGTAGACACCGCTGCCGAGCAGCCAGTCGTTCCAGAGCCCGATGTTGTTGTCATCGTTGAACTGGTCCGTCCAGCCCAGTGAGATTGACCAATGGCGTCCATGCAACCAGCGCAGCAGGACTCCGCCGGTGCCAATCGTGTCGTTGAAGCTCAAGGAGTCGCGGTTGGTTTGAATCCCGCCCATGCCGAAGAAAGGCACCAGTTGGAGAGTGTTGTTTTGGTTTTGCCAGAAGGACCAGTTCAATTCAGCGCTGCTCAACCAGCCAGTGTCTCCGCTGATCAGGGTTCCTGGCAGTCCTCTCAGCCCCACATCGCTTCCCAGTGAGAAACCCATGTCGTTGGTGAGTTCGTTGAACGCCACTTGCCCGGCTGCACGCCAGTTGAGTTGAAGGTTGGGCGCCAAGCGCCAACCCAGGGAGGTGATGCCACCTAGGGCTCGCGATTGGTCGGGGTTGATGCCGAAGTAAGCCAGATCCTTCAGTTGCTCTGCGCTGCTGAAGCCTGAAAGTCCTTGCAGCCAGTACATCTGCCCTGACCATCCGAGGTTGTCGTTGCTTCCCGCATGTCCGATAGCAAGTCGGAGGTAGCCGGTGTTCAGCTGCCCGTCCGGGCCGCCACCGATGATCAGCGGAACCGAGCGACCATCCAGATAGCTGTCGCTGCGGTTGGCGCTCAGGCCAGCCTGTGCGAACCAGAGCTGACGATCTGAATCTTTGAGGTTCCATTGCAGCTGCGCCAGCCCCTGGTACTGACGGAAGCTGAGGCCATGGGCCGGACCTCGGGCTTCAACCAGATTGCGGCGACTGGCGCCAAAGGATCCGGTGATGTTCACCGATTCCCCCAAGGGCAGTGTATAGCTGATGGAGCCAAGCGATGCTCCCAGTTCTGGATCACCATCAGCATTCAGTTCGCCGTAGATCTGAAGGAAGTCTTCGTCGATCAGAGCTTTTGGTTTCTGCAGCACAGTGAGCGCTCGCCATTCACCGCTGCCTGCATTGCCGTCGTTGCGAACACTCAGATCACCTCTCCAGGGATGGCTGGCGGCGGTGACCGTGAGAGTTAGAACGGCTTGAGTTGGATCACTTCCCAGTTTCCCAAGGCTTCCTGAGACGCTGCCGACGACAGACTGCTGCTTGAGTCGTTGCAGCTGTTGTTGAAGACTGGGCAGGTGAAGGGTCTGATTTAAGAGGCTTGCGAGGCGCTTGCGCACCTTCTGCTGCAATTGCTGATCGTCACTGTTGACGTGCAGCTCCACCAGCCGGCCCATCACGACAGTGAGATGGGCTGGTGCGGGCTCTTCATCAATGAAAACCCGCGAATTCACATAGCCGTCCTGCTGCAATTGTCCGCTGAGGGTTTCAGCGCAGCGTTTCAGACGTGTCTGTGCACTTTTGTCGGCTTGGCAACGGCGCAACAGTTTCCGGAGTTCTGATGTGCTGTAAGGCGTTGTGCCCTTGATTTCAACGGAGATATCACCGTTGTCTTCTGAAGCTGGTTCGGACGGCGAGACTCCTGGCTCTGTGAATGAATCGTTGTTGGGAGCCAGCTGTCGGTCGTCGACGTCCGGTTTGGTCTGGGGAGATTCCGGCTCAAGTTGCTGAACCGGTGCCGGGTCGGGCACACGAGCGGGGCCTGGTTGAAGGGGAGGAGATACCAGTTGCGCCAGCAGAAGCAGCATTGATCTGGCAACTGTGAGATCAGGCGAACTTTAAAGTTGAACAAACAAAATTGGCCTAACCTCGTCTCCAGGCACCAAATTCGTTGCAAGTTTTCCCTGGAGGCAGCACGTCATGCGAGGTCTGGTGCTGTGTCCACTCGTTGCGCTGATCGTTGTTTCTCCTGTTCAGGCGGATGTCGCAAGTCGTTCAGCTGATGGACTTGGGACTCTGGTCAACGGTTCAGCGAACGGTCGCTGCAACAGTGGTCTCTGTCGGATCGATGGTGGAATCGACAGCGGCAGCAATCGCTTTCATCGGCTGAGTGAATTCGATACCCGCGGTGCGATTCAGGGTGTGTCGATCAATAGTGATGGCGTTCGCAATCTGGTGCTGGGAGTCACAGCACCAGACGGCAGCTTCATCAACAAAAGCGTTTCACTGACATCTCCATCGCATCTGTTCCTGCTTTCTCCAGGGGGGATTCAGTTGATGCCTGGGGCTTCTTTTCAGCAGATCCCTCAGCTGACGCTGAGTACAGCAGCCCAACTGCGCTTCGCTGGTGGTGTGTTCGATGTGTTCAACACTCCGCACCATGCCATTTCAGCCTTGCAAGCTGATCCTCTGCCTGGAGCTCTGGGCTTGCTGCCAGGGGAATTGGGAGACAAAAGGCCCTGGATCCGCATGGATGGAATCTCCATCGATGTCGACGAGGCTCTGCTCGTGGATGCTCCTGGTGGGCGCATTGATGTTGATCAGAGTCGTCTTTCAGTCAGCAACCCCACTGGAGATGGCGGCACGCTCACGCTTGCTGCAGATCTGATTCGCGTTGGAGATGGAGCTGAATTGCTGGCGACTGGCTCCGGGAACGGAGGGGTTGTCCAGGTCGGTGGCAGTTGGCAGAACAGCGATCCCGCTGTGCGCCAGGCAACTCAAACCTGGATGCAACGTGGCTCTCTGGTGGATGCTTCATCGACGAATGCCGGTTCCGGCGGAACGGTGGTGATCTGGAGTGATCTCAATCATCCTTCCGGAGGAACGGTTGCGGAGGGAGCGCTTCTGGCCCGTGGTGGGGCCGCTGTTGGGGATGGAGGGCGGATTGAAACATCAGGTTCCTATTTGCGTGCTCAACCCGAAGTCATAGATGTCTCGGCGATGAAGGGATCAGCAGGTGAATGGCTGCTTGATCCTTACAACATCACGATTGGCAATTCAGCTGGAACGATCACTGAACAAACGGATCCTTCAGGCGGAGGAAGGTTGTTTGAATCCAGTGCGTCCGCTTCACGTGTGGATGTTGCTGACATCAAGACCGCACTCGGCACCGCAACAGATGTGCGGATTCTCACCGGATCAGCGGATCCTTCCGAGGGAGGAAACATCACCTGGGAATCAGATGCACCACTGAATTATTCAGACAGCTCAGGAAATCTCGCCCTTGATGCCGCTGGATATATCCAGCTCAATTCCAATATCACGACGGGATCAGGTGGTCTTTCTCTCCAGGCTGGTGTGGGGTTCGTGGAGGCTGCATCTGGGGTCACCCTGGATCTGCAAGGACCGTTGAATATTTCGACCGGTGATACCACCATCGGTACCCCAAGTTTCTCCGCACCTGAGCTAGCCGCAACGCTCACCGGCTCCGGTGATTTCACGAAAACTGGTAAAGGCCGACTGATCCTTTCGGGCAGCAGCAGCACCTGGTCGGGCCGCACTGATGTGCAAAACGGCACGCTGAGGGTGAGTGGTTCCAATGCATTGGGTGCTGGCGGTCTCACCAAGGTCCAGAACGGCGCCACCTTGGAGCTGGATGGTGGCATCAGTCTCGCGGCGAATATCGAGCTCGAGGGAGGCACCCTGACGAACTGGTCCGGGGACAACACACTCACCAGTCCCGTGCTGCTGAAAAGCAGTGCCTTTGTTGATGCACGAAAGAACAGTCTCACGCTTGATCCCAGTTCTGGCAACGCGGTTGCCGTTGATGTCGCGACGCCGGCTGACAACTCTGATCTCACGCTGACAGGTGCTGGTGACCTTGTTGTGGAGGGCAAGATCAACCTCAAGGACGGTGAGGGCGACTTCCGCCAGATCGGATCAGGTGTTGCCCTTTTCAAGAACGACTTGCTGGTGGAGCGGCTGGAGTCCACTGGAGGCGGGACGCTCTGGATGGATCAGCCGGCTGGAGCACCAGCAGTAATACCGCCTGGCTCATCACTCTTCTTGGACAATGGTTCGTTGCTGCGCCGTGACAAGACCGAAACGGTGACTGGCACCAGCCTTGAATTAGGCGCTGGTGGTGGTGGCATCAGCGTTGGGACGAGCTCCACGCTGGTCTGGGATGCCCCCATTAGCGGGACAGGGACGTTCACCAAGGCTGGCGATGGGACGCTTCGCTTCCCCGCTTCGGCGGACATCACCTACACAGGTGCCACCTTCGTGAAGGGCGGCTCCCTTGACGTGTTGTCTAATTTGCCCACCTCAGCTACATGCAGCGGTACGGGTTCCTCAAGCCTCTGTGCCGGAGGTGGCGGTGGAGGAGGAGGAGGTGTTGATCCCACCCCTGAACCGGAACCGGCACCTACCCCTGAACCGGAACCGGCACCGGCACCTACCCCTGAACCGGAACCAGACCCCACGCCTGAACCGGAACCGGACCCCAACCCGGAATCGGAGTCGACCAATGCGCAGCCTGAGTCCGATGCGGGCATCGTCTCTGATGAGTTGCAGAATGCGGTAGCCGATGTTCCTGTCTTTCTTCCTGCTGAGCAACGGTCCACTGTCGATGCTGATTCGCAGACCTCCGTCAGCGGCCAGGCAGATCTGATCGCGGCCCAGCCGCAAAGCCTTGATGCAGGTCTGCAGGTTGATTTTGGCATTGGAAGCGATTCCTCGACCACTGCAACAGCAGTTGTGCCTCAGACCACGGTGATGGCTCAGAGCACCCAGACCATGGCTCCCGAACAGGCGGTCGCGCAGTTGCAACAGTCTGACCAGGCCGCCGCAAGCCGTACGGCATCGTTGCTTGGTTTGGACCAAGCTCTTCAGAGTGCCCTCCCCCCTACACCCACTGTTGAGGATTTGCAGGGCGTGCTGGATCAGGTCGAGCGTCAAGGCTTCGGCACCAGTCCTGCGGTGCTTCAGGTCCGCTTCACCTCGACTCCGTCTGACAGCGCCCAGGACAGTTTTCTTGATCTGACCCTGATTAGTTCCAAGGCCTCAGTTCAGGCTCGACGTTTAACGGTGGATCGCGAGCGCTTCGCTGGCTTGCTCAAGGCCTTGTATCGCCAGCTGTCACGCCAGGAGCCCTTGGCTGTTGATGATCCAGCCTCGCCGAGTCGTCAGCTGCATGCCTTGCTGGTGGAGCCGATCCAGGATGCGCTCCAGGGCCAGGGCATCAAGACGCTGCTGATTGCTGCTGATCAGGGCTTACAGGCTGTCCCCTTCGCAGCACTCAACGATGGAACCTCGTTCTTCGGTCTGAACTACGCCTTCGGACTCACGCCATCTCTGGCCCTCACGCCGCTGACTCCAGCCCAGTCGACGTCTACAGGCCAGCTCGCCCTTGGCGCTTCTGAATTTGATGGTATGGCACCCCTACCGCTCGTGCCCCAGGAGCTCGAGCAGCTGGATGCCTCAATTGGTGCCGATCGTTATCTCAACCAGGAGTTTTCACCTCAGGCCCTGTTGAACAGAGCAGCCGACCAGCGCTATTCCCGTGTGCATGTGGCCACCCATGCCGACTTTCGACCTGGGGGGCCAGCCCAATCGGTGCTGCACACCGGCACTGGGCCAATGTCGATGTCCCAATTTGCCCAGTTGCGCCGCAAGCGCGGTGAGACCCCTTTGGATTTGGTGGTGCTCAGTGCCTGCCGCACACTTCTTGGCGATCAAGAGAGTGAACTCGGTTTTGCCGGGTTGGCGTTGCAGGCTGGGGCCCGCAGTGCGGTGGGCACTCTCTGGTATGTCGATGACGTGGTGACTTCGGCATTCTTTGTGCAGTTCTATCGCTTGCTCGATCAGGGCCTGCCCAAGGCGGAAGCTCTGCAACGTACCCGTCAACTGTTTGTCTCTGGCCTGATTCGCCTCGAGGGTGATGAAGTGATCGGTCCCAATGAGTCACCGCTGCTCACGGATCTCACTCCTGCGCAGCGTCGCCGGATCTCCGCTGGAGTGCAGAACCCGTTCTTCTGGGCCGGCATTGAGCTGATTGGTTCACCCTGGTAACGGCTGAATTGCACAGATTGCTGTGATTGAGATCACAGCAATCTGTGATCGGCCACAACCCCTTTCCCCTCAGGTAGGCGTCAATCTGGAGCAGTCAGCACCTCCGTGCCGCCGCACGCCCTTCGATGGTTCGCTTTCAATTCTTCTCTGCCGTTAGCGCTTCCCTGCTGAGTGCATTGCTGGTGAGTGTGTTCTCCAGCCCTGTCCTTGAGGCGGCTCCCCGCAATGTTTTTCCTGGCCGCAGGATTGGCGGGGGTACAAGGGGCGAGTGCGCGGCGCGCCCTGTTGTACATCTGGTCCCCGCTTCCAATGTGTTCAGCCCAGGGGCACGAAAGCTGATTGCTGTACTGGAGGGCCCATCTGCGAATCCTCAACCTTTAGACGTCACCCTGCAATCGGCGTCTGCGGACGGGATCGCTGACCCTGGTGCCGGCCCGCTGATGCAGAAGCAGATTCCGGCTGCGGTGAATCGCCTGGTGCTGTTGAGCATTCCTGCAGCGCCTGTGCCCATGCTCTGGGAGTCGTCTTACCGATGTGGTACCGATGGCGGAGCCGATGAATTCGGCTTCATCACATCCTCAGCTCCACCGGCCCGTAGTCTTTTGCTTCCGGATGGCAGCCCAGAGGCTCAGAACCAGCGTGTGGAGATGGAGTTGGCTTCCCTTAAAGCTGCTTGCGGCACCTCGATGCCCCTGGCGCATCTGAAGACGGTTTTTCAGTTCGATGATGAAGTCATCAATGACTCCTGGCCGGAGCAGGTCACGGTGCAGTGCTTCTGAGTTCGATCACCTCCAGCGGTTCTAAACGTCCTTTGATCAGGACCGTTCCCCATGGTTCGCTGGTCACATGATCTGGCAAGGCTTCAAGAAGGCACTGGGTTTCACCCGATACCAGGATCCTCACCATGCCTTCATGGCGATCCTTCTCCAGGCCTTCCAGTCGAGACGCGCAGTTCACGGTGTCGCCAATCACGGCGTATTCCAACCGCTTGCTGCTGCCCAGAGATCCAGTGAGAACGGGTCCGGAATGGATCCCGATCCGCATGCGCAACGCTGGCTGCCCTTCTTTGGTGAGAGCTTCATTCAGCCTTGAGATCTGTTCCTGAATCGCCAAGGCAGCTGTCACGGCGTGGAATGCATCCATTGCCGGCCCCTTGGAGACAGGTGCACCGAAGACGGCGAGCATGCCGTCACCGGTGAATTTATTGACGATTCCGCCGCGACTGGTGACGGCATCAACGCCGATGCACATGCCACGGTTCAGCCACTGCATCAATTCAGAAGCAGTCAGCTGTTCGCTCACACTCGTGAAGCTGCAGGTGTCACTGAACAGCACCGTGACCTGCTGTTCTCTGCCCGTGAAACGCCCGTCCTTGATCAGATCTTCGCGTTGATCCCAGAGTTGCTGGGCAACAGCAGGTGAGCTGGTCTGGCCAAGCAGGCGACGCATGTCTTGTTGGTGTCTTTGGCTCTGGACCCCGCGCCTCAGGATGCCGCTACCACTGAACAGCACCAGGCCGGAGAGGGGCATGGTCAGGCCGACCCAGACTCCACTCAGCGTCAGCCCGAACACTGAGCTGATCAGGAGGATGACCGCGGCAGAGAGCAGCACCAAACTGCGGCGGATTCTTGCCGGACGTTCGGCGATCAGCACACCGAACAGCACCACCATCAACAGCAGCAGCCAGCGTTGCCAACCATGCAGGGTGATGATTTCCGGTGCACGGTTCTGCAACAGACGCTGCAGAGCTTCAAGGCGCTGAGCATGCAGTTCCACCCCAGAAACTTCAAAAAACCGAGAGTTGCTGACAAATCGGCTATGAGGAGTTTCAAACAGATCACGCAGAGAGGGTGCCACGTTGCCGACCAACACCACTCGGCCAATGATCATCTCCTGAGAGACCTCGCCACTCAGGAGAGTTGCTAAGTCCAGAGATGGGTAGCGTCCTGGTGGATAAACAGGGAGCATGGCCTGATAACCGGCTGCATCGAGGTCCTGATAACCGCCAGATTGTTCATTCAGCCAGTGACGCTCGTTGAGCTGTTCGAGCTGTCTGTCCAGGTCTCTGGTTTGGCTGGCCGTTTCCAGTAGTCGCAGTGGCAATGCTCGCACTGCCTCCTCCTGCCCGCCGACGTGAATGAGATCACGTCTCACGACGCGGTCAGCATCCATGACCAGGTCATTGAAGGCCTGTTGCCTGGCTGGTGCTCCAGGGATCGCTGTGATGCCAAGGTGTTCATTGCGTATCGAGATCAGGCGTGGATTGCGCTGAATCTCGTCATGAAGGCAGGGCTTGGCCTGATCGCGGTACAGGTCAAGGCCGATGGCACTGGCTCCGAGGGTATCGAGCTGTTTCAGAGCTCTGCAGAGAAGGGTGTCGTCGAGGGGCCAGCGGTAGCGCTCGATGTCGGCTTCGTTAATCCCGATCACCGTGATCGGCCAGTTCAGGTCTTCGGCTTGACCATCAATGGCTCGGTTGCGCAGGTTGATGGCCAGGTCATAGACGAGCAGGTTGGCGGTCTCAACCAAGGGCGAATGCTGCAGGCCCACCAGCAGCCCTACAGCTATGGCGTAGGGAATGGCCTGGTGAATCGGGCGTGGCCAGTTCATTGCTCCTGACTGGAAGGACTGAACAGTCTTTTCATGCGAGCGATCAATGCGCGACGACGGGATTCAGCACGTTGCTGTTGGTTCGCGTTGAGTTGCTGTCGTCGTGCGGCCATGATCGAGCCCATGGTTTCGAGAATGTCTGGTTGTTCCTCGAGCAGTGGCAGAAGGTGTTTGCGCTCGATCTCGATCAAGACGCATTCGCTCTTGCAGATCACAGTCGCTGCACGTGCTTCACCTGTGCAGAGTGCCATTTCTCCGAAGGCATCACTGGTCTGAAGATCGGCGACGTGCCGACCTGGATGTCCGGTGGAGCTGTTGGTGTTCGCTTGAAACACTTCCAGAGTTCCGTGGACCACGAGATACAGACTGTCTCCACGCTCTCCCTGCCTGACGACCGATTCACCAGGTGCGAAGGTCTGGCAGCTTGCAAGACCCGCCAGCATTTCATGCTGATGATCATTGAGGTGAGCGAAGATTTCCGTCGAGGCCAGGAGCTTTTGCTTGTGCTCCGTTGAGATGTTGCTGGATGGCAACTTGGCTTGGCTGGGCTTGGTGCGAACGTCTCGGACCGGGTAGGGAATCGACTGGTCAATGCGATGGAGTGCATACCAGATCTGCTCAAGTACCGAGCTTCTCAACTGGCGCAATTCCAGTGCGGTGGTTTGCCAGGTGAGCAGGCTGTAGGTGATGGAACTGTCGGCGAAGGACGACACCCACACCTTGGGAGTGGGCTGACGCAGCACCCTGCGGTTGTGTTGAAGAATGCGTTGCAGCAGCTGAATGGCCTGGCGCGGAGGCAAGCTGTAATCCAATCCCAGCTCGATCATCTGACCCACGGGTTCTTCAGGCTTGAAGCGGCGCAGGCCTTCCACGGCGATGCGGCTGTTCGGAACCACAGTGATTGAGCCATCCAGTCCACGTACTCGGGTTGTCATCAAACGGAGGGATGTGACGACTCCGGTGGTTGTGCCCAGATCAATCCAGTCACCCTCTTCAAAAGGAGAGTCCACTTGCAGGGAGATTCCCGCGAACAGATTCTTCAGCGTCTCCTGAGCGGCAAGACCGATGACGGCGGTGACGACGGCTGACGTGGCTGCCAGTCCGACGAGATTGACGCGGAATTCCCTGTGAATCACCACCATCACCACGGCTGTGATCACCGCAAGGGTGAGCAGGTCCCGCAGGATCTTGGCGGTCGGTTTCCACCAGCCCAACTCTGCAGGAATCTGCAGGATTCCCCAGGTCAGGATGCGGATCAGGCTCAGAGCCCACAGCAGGGTGATGGCTGCTTCCAGTGAGTTTTGCAGCAGTGTCGCCCCGGCGTCGCTGACGATTTCAGCCAGTTGGTTCAGCAGCGGGATGCCGATCGCAGCAATCAGAGGCAGTCGCAAGGGCGGTGGGCTGAGTTTCTGGCGTTTGCAAACCCGATGGATCGTCAGCAGTGCCACGATGACCAGAAGGCTCACAGTCAGAGTCATGGCGCTCAGTTCTGCAGGTAGGTGCTCTGACGCAGACTGATCTCCAGATGGTCCATGAGTCGTCGTGCTTCGGCGATCTTGAGCTGATTCCCTCGGATGGACCGCTCACTGGCGATACGCAGTCGTTCCAACAGAGATTCCGGGTTGTGTTCCATCGCCATCAGCACCTCGGCGTTGGTGTCGCCACGAACCACGTGATCCACCTGGTATGCACCGCCGGGTGCCAGACGAATGTGCACCGCGTCGGTGGTGCCGAACAGGTTGTGCAGGTTGCCCATCACTTCCTGATAGGCCCCACCCAGAAACATTCCGATCAGATAAGGCTCTTCCGAACGCAGGGAATGCAGCTCCAGCAGTTGCTTGCTGCGCCCATCGGCAATGAAGCGGTTGAGGCGACCATCGGAATCGCAGGTGAGATCAGCAAAATGGCCAAGCTCAGTCGGTTTTTCCCCCAGGCGGTGGATTGGCATCAAAGGGAAGAGCTGCTGAATCGCCCAGGTGTCGGGGGCAGAGCGGAAGATTGAGAGGTTCGCGTAGTAGGTGAGCGCCAGGACAGCCGGCAAGGCCTGAAGTTCTTCAGGGAGCACAGCCTGCTCAGGGAGCCTGTCCACAAGGGCTTTTGCGCAGGCCCAGGTGAGCTGCTCCGCCTGGCTGCGTTCGGTGAGGCTGAGATAGCCGAGTCTGAATGCGGCTAATGCATCATCTTTGAATTTGAGGGCATCATTCCAGGCTTCCTGCAGTCGGGATACATCCGCACTGCCGTCATTCGGAAGCGTCTTGATCCCGTCCAACGTGTCGTGCAGGTTGCGCACGATCAGAGAGTCTTGCTCGGAGCGCGACGGTGTGGAGTGCGGAAGTCCGCCGCTGCCGAGAACGTTGAAGACCAGCACCGAGAAATGGCTGGCAATGGCTCGGCCGCTCTCGCTCACCAGAGTCGGGACGGCTACATCGTGGGGTTCACAGCCTTCTTTGACTGTGGCGACCACGTCGTTGGCATAGTTCTGAAGCGAGTAATTGGTCGAGGCGGCTGTTGCTGTGCGACTGCCGTCGTAATCAATACCCAGTCCTCCTCCCACATCCAGATACCCCATCGGGGCGCCGAGTTTGTGCAGTTCCACATAGATGCGTGATGCCTCCTGCAGAGCATCTTTCACAACACCGATGTCGTTGATCTGGCTGCCGACATGGAAGTGGAGTAATCGCAGCTCTGCAAGCAGGCCTGCCTCGCGCAGGGCTTCCACGGTGGCGAGGATCTCGGGGACCGGCAGCCCGAACTTGGCCTTGTCACCAACCGAGCTGCCCCAGCGGCCGGTGCTTCGGCTGGACAGCCGAGCGCGGATCCCGATCAGAGGCGCAGCCCCGAGTTCCCGGCTGGCATCAATGATCCGTTGCACCTCATCGGCTTGCTCGATCACGACCACGGGCCGTCGGCCCAGGCGCCTGGCCAGAATCGCCGTTTCGATGTAGCGCTGATCCTTGTAGCCATTGCAGATCAGCAAGGCTTCGGGATCGTCAATCAGCGAGAGGGCAATAAGCAGTTCTGCCTTGCTGCCAGCTTCGAGACCGAAGTGCCAGCGCTTGCCGCAGCTCACCAGCTCCTCCACAACATGGCATTGCTGGTTGCATTTCACAGGGAACACGCCCTGGTAACGACCGCTGTAGTCGTATTGAGTGATCGCTCGTTCGAAGGCGGCATGGAGGCTTTCCAGCCGATCTTCGAGGATGTCATCAAATCTGATCAGTAGTGGCAGGTTGAGATTGCGGCCCTGCAGGCCTTGCACCAGCTCCACCAGATCGAGACTGCCGCCGCGCTCTCCACGTGGCTGCACGCTCATATGGCCGCGCAGATTGATGGAGAAGTAAGGATCCCCCCAACGTTGGAGTCCATAGAGATCTGAACTGTCCTGAATAGTCCAGGAAGTGGTCGCCGCTGATCGTCCGTCTGTCTCCTCACGTCCTGGTTGGTTGGCGTCGGCGAGCACCATGCGTGGGAAAGCGCAGTAATTAATAGAGCAAATCTAAGGAGCCCGCTTCAGAGCAGCAGAAACCGGCAGGTGCCTGTCTTGCTTGCCAAGCGGGCCGCTGAGCACAGAAGATGGCAGGCTTCTTGCTTGTGATCTTCATGGCCACCGAACGCACGTTCATCGCCATCAAGCCCGATGGTGTCCAACGCGGACTGGTGGGTGAAATTCTCGGTCGCTTCGAGCGCAAGGGTTTCAAGTTGGTTGGCCTGAAGCAGATCACCCCCAGCCGTGATCTGGCTGAACAGCACTACGGAGTGCATAAGGAACGTCCCTTCTTTTCTGGGCTGGTTGATTTCATCACTTCAGGTCCTGTGGTGGCCATGGTCTGGGAAGGCGATGGCGTCATCGCCAGCGCTCGCAAGCTCATCGGTGCCACAAAGCCCCTAGAGGCCGAGCCAGGCACCATCCGTGGGGACCTTGCAGTGAACATCGGCAGAAATGTGATTCATGGTTCCGATGCAGCTGAAACGGCTCAATTTGAAATCGGTCTCTGGTTCCAGCCCTCTGAGCTCAATGACTGGTCCCCCTCCGACCAGAGTTGGCGTGTTGAGGCTTGATAGGCAAGCGATCGATTCGGATCACACAAGCCCCGGGACGAGATCCCGGGGCTTTTTGTTTCTAAATTGCTCTGTGAATGTAATCCTGTTGATTTCATGATTCGGGAAACGAGCGAGGTAATCGAAGCCGCAAAAAAACCGCTTTGCCAACGCAAAGCGGTCCGTTGTTGAAAGCGAATTAAACGGATTGTCAGATCAACTGAGTGGAAGGTTGAAGATCCGTGTTGCTCAGAATGGGATTAGTTTCTGATCCAGGAATGGCTGAATTGGTCGTAAATGGGTTGAGCTGGTAACTGGCTGGCTGAAGATTGCTGCTCATCAGGATTGGATCAGTCTCTAATCCTGTAATCAAAGGCTTGATCTCAGCTTGATTGAACCCTTCGCTTTTGGTGAATGTCTCAGTAGCCAGGTTGGATTGTGGGTACTGGTTTTGCTGATTTTCCTGGCTAAGCAGGAAATCATTTTTGTTGATAATTCTCGAGCTCAGATTGTGTTGGCTGAAGTCGGCGGCCTGTACATCTTTGAAGATGACCAAGGCAACTTTGTCGTTGTCTTGTTGCTTGAATCCATCGGAATCAAAGTACAGGGTGCTGTCGTTTCCTTCTTGCGCGAAGCTTAAAAAGCCATCTTCAAAAATCGATTGTCGATTGAGGCCAATCCCATGGCCGATCAGGATGTCATCGCAGTCGACGCTGTCACCATTTTCACCGGTGATGAAGTCCACAAACATCAATGGGTCGCCTGGGTTCGTCTGCGGACGAGATCCTTCAGATGAGTGCTGGCTGTTCAGCTTTGGCTCTTGATCCATGCTTGTGCTGTTGTCAGCCAGGGCTGGTTTGAACTGGTTGGTTTCTGCTTTGGGGCCCGTCTCAGCAACTGGGCTGTTGAGGTCCTGAACCATCGGTTCCTCAATGGGACCCACCTGCTCTTGAGATTCTTTCGCTTGGAGCAGGCTTGTGAAGTAGTTGCGGGTTAGTCGCAGCTTGTCGGAGCCAGCACCGGAGATGTAAGTGATTCCAGTGCCGCCGTCGACGGTCAATACATCATCTTGAGCACCAGTGTCCACAAGCAATTGCTTGGTCTGAAGGCCAGTGATTCTGACGTTGTCGAAGCCTTCGCCAGTTCGCACCGTGCTGTTGAGCGCATTGCCCCTGATCTCGACGCTGTCTTCACCAGGACCAACATCCAGCATGCTGTTGCGCATGGCCCAGACATTGCTGTTCTGGCCACGGGCGTGGGCATGGATGCGCACGACATCGTCACCGGTTTCGGTTTCGAGCACTGAATGGTCGAGACCGATGGCTTCGGCGTAACCACGGCGATTGCTGGCGGAGGCTTTGATGTGCACCTTGTCGTTATCGGCGCCGGTGTTGATCTGGGAGTTCAGAGCGCCGTAGGCGGCGATGGTGTCAGTGGTGTTGCCGCGAGCGATGGCATTGATGCGCAGTTTGTCTCTGCCTTGGCCGGAGGTAAAGGAGCTGTTGTCCATGCCGTAGGCGGGATCAAAGGCGCCTGCGCGGGTCACAGCACGGAGATCAACTTTGTCGTTACCAGGACCAACATCCAGGGTGCTGTTGCGCATGGCCCAGGCATTGGTGCTCATGCCACAGGCATGGGCATGAATGCGCACGACATCGTCACCGGTTTCGGTTTCGAGCACTGAATGGTCGAGACCGATGGCTTCGGCGTAACCACGGCGATTGCTGGCGGTGGCTCTGATGTGCACCTTGTCGTTATCGGCGCCGGTGTTGATCTGGGAGTTCAGAGCGCCGTAGGCGGCGATGGTGTCAGTGGTGTTGCCGCGAGCGATGGCATTGATGCGCAGTTTGTCTCTGCCTTGGCCGGAGGTAAAGGAGCTGTTGTCCATGCCGTAGGCGGGATCAAAGGCGCCTGCACGGGTCACAGCACGGAGATCAACTTTGTCGTTACCAGGACCAACATCCAGGGTGCTGTTGCGCATGGCCCAGGCATTGGTGCTCATGCCGCGGGCATGGGCATGAATGCGCACGACATCGTCACCGGTTTCGGTTTCGAGCACTGAATGGTCGAGACCGATGGCTTCGGCGTAACCACGGCGATTGCTGGCGGAGGCTTTGATGTGCACCTTGTCGTTATCGGCGCCGGTGTTGATCTGGGAGTTCAGAGCGCCGTAGGCGGCGATGGTGTCAGTGGTGTTGCCGCGAGCGATGGCATTGATGCGCAGTTTGTCTCTGCCTTGGCCGGAGGTAAAGGAGCTGTTGTCCATGCCGTAGGCGGGATCAAAGGCGCCTGCGCGGGTCACAGCACGGAGATCAACTTTGTCGTTACCAGGACCAACATCCAGGGTGCTGTTGCGCATGGCCCAGGCATTGGTGCTCATGCCGCGGGCATGGGCATGAATGCGCACGGAATCATTGCCTGCTGCGGTTGCAACGGTGGAATTGTTGAGTCCGGTCGCTTCGGCGTAGCCACCTCGATTGATGGCACCAGCGCGAATGTCAATGCGATCGTTGTTGTTTCCAGAGGCAATCGTCCGTCCGTCCACAGTGGTGACGGAAACGGAAGCTCGGGGGCCGCGGTTGCGTTGGAAAGCACGTGCGATGAAGTTCATGACTAAAGATGTGAGTGGAGCCTTTGCTCTCGAACTGACTCACCTTCAGCGCAAAGTTCTTCCGATCCTGTGATGCCAATCAGGCCTGATTCACGGCTTGCTCAATGATTGTTGTGACCTGGATCACGGCTTGAATGTCTGGTCCTGAAAGCGCCTCCAGCTAAAGGCTCTCAGCAGTTCTTCGTCCAACTTGGATGGTGTCTTCTTGAGGATTGCTCCGGTTAACAGGTCGGCGCTGACGGCGGCCAGCAACACTCCATTGCGATGGTGGCCGCAGGCCAGCCATAGACCCGCCATCGGGCTCTCTCCAAGCAATGGCCCCTCGTCTGGTGTGCAGGGCCTGAATCCCCACCATCGCTCCATGGGGGGCCAGTCAATCGAATCGGGGAGCAGGGAGGCCATGCCTTGTTTCAGTTTCTTCTGGCCTTGAGGCGTGAGTCCCTCGCTGAAACCGGCGTCAGGTTCTGAGGTGGCGCCGACAACCACGAGACCGTCATCTCTTGGCACCAGATAGGTTCCGGGGCCGAAAATCACCCGTTTCAGTGCGCCTCTTGGGGTTTGCAATGAAAGCATTTGTCCCTTGACGGGAAACACAGGCAGTTCCGGCATGAGTTCGGCGCTCCATGCGCCGCTGCAAAGCACTGCCGTTTCGGCTGAAACGGTTAACTCTGTGCCTTCGGAGTCGCGGATGCGGGCACCTTTGAGCTGGTTGTTGTCATGCAGGAGCTTCAACACTTCAACTCCTTCCTGGAAGTGCACCCCGCGATCAACACATGCACTCTCCAAGGCCCTCATCAACTGACGTCGGTTGTCGATCTGGCCGTCCTGGCTGAACAGAAGTCCAGAGCGCCACTGCTGATGAATGCCGGGAATTTCCTGAGCTAATGCATGGCGATTCAGCGGTTCTCCGAAGGTTGCCGTTGGATAATGGTGTCGGTCCTCCTCGCTTTGAAAAGGCACCACGATGCCCGTGAAGCGAAGGCCACACGAGAGGCCGCTGTCAGCCTCGATCTGAGCCACCCAGCTCGGAACACGCTTCAGACTGGTCTGTCCCAATCTGAGCAAATCTCTACTGAGTCCTTCGGCATGTGGCGCGAGCATGCCAGCGGCAACAAAGCCTGCTGCTTCACTTCGTCGTCGGCTCAGAACGGTCACGGCAGTCCCTTGGCGGGACAGTTGATGGGCGATGGAAAGACCCATCAGGCCTCCACCAAAAATCAGGATTCTTTCTGCTCTCGTCAAGCTTGCTGACGCTTCAGGACCCATCGTCATCAGCCTGGTTGCTTCGTCTTGAAATCTTGGCAATCCTCCCTAAGCGGTGAGCTCGGATGCCAGTTCCGATCCATGTGGTGTTCCGGCCGCTGTTGATGGAGAGGACGAGCAAGAGTTCAGCAATGTCGATCCAAGGTCTCAACGACATTTTCTCGAGCGAAGCACGCCATCGCTCGGGGGTACGGGATCTGTTTCAAGTGTCGCTTCCATAGGATCAGCGGACTCATGGAGAAGGTGCATGTCTGCTGAGGGTGCTTGGGAAGCCGTGATCGGCTTGGAGACCCATGTGCAGCTGGGGACTGACAGCAAAATTTTTACGGCTGCTTCCACCACCTTCGGGGATGACCCCAACACGCATATCGATCCAGTGGTCTGCGGTTTGCCAGGAACCCTGCCGGTTTTGAACCAGAAGGTGCTCGAATATGCAGTGAAGGCTTCGATGGGCCTGAATCTGAACGTTGCCGAGCACTGCAAGTTCGATCGCAAGCAGTATTTCTATCCCGATCTGCCGAAGAACTACCAAATCACGCAATACGACGAGCCGATCGCGGAAGACGGTTGGATCGAGGTGGAGGTGGCTGAAAAGGGCAAGGACACTTACCTCAAAAAGATCGGCATCGAGCGTCTTCACATGGAGGAAGATGCGGGCAAACTTGTGCACGCGGGCAGTGATCGTCTGGCTGGATCCACCCATTCGCTTGTGGATTACAACCGTGCTGGAGTGGCGCTCGCAGAAATCGTTAGTAAGCCCGATCTGCGCACGGGCCGGGAAGCGGCTGAATATGCGTCGGAGATTCGCCGGATTATCCGTTACATCGGAGTTGGTGACGGCAACATGCAGGAAGGCTCGTTGCGTTGCGACGTGAACATCTCCGTCCGCCGTGGGCCGGATGCCCCCTTCGGCACCAAAGTGGAGATCAAGAACATGAACTCCTTCTCCGCAATTCAGAAGGCCTGCGAATACGAGATCCAGCGCCAGATCAAGGCTTATGAGAGCGGTGAACCGATCGTTCAGGAGACCCGCCTCTGGGATGAGGGAAAGCAGCTCACCAAGAGCATGCGCAGCAAAGAAGGGGCCAGCGATTACCGCTATTTCCCCGATCCTGATCTTGGCCCGGTCGAGGTGAGCGTTGAACAGCGAGAGGCCTGGAGAGCAGAGCTCCCCGAGTTGCCAGCCGCCAAGCGTCACCGCTACGCCGATGATTTGGGTCTGTCCCAGTACGACGCCCGCGTTCTCACCGATGAGCGTCCGATGGCGGACTACTTCGAAGCCGTTGTCGGTGCGGGAGCCGACCCCAAATTGGCCGCCAACTGGATCACGGGTGATATCGCTGCCCATGTGAACAGCAATCGTCTGAGCTACGCAGAACTTCCTTTCCGTCCTGATCAGCTGGCGGAGATGGTGAAGCTGATCGACGGCGGCAAGATCAGCGGCAAGATCGCCAAGGAAATTCTCCCTGAACTGCTGGAAAAGGGCGGTTCACCCAAGGCGATCGTGGAGGAACGCGGTCTGGGGATGATCAGCGACCCTGCGGCGATCACGGCAATTGTTGAGGAGCTTCTCTCCGCTCATCCCGATGAAGTGGAGGCGTTCCGTGGTGGCAAGACCAAGCTTCAGGGCTTTTTTGTCGGCCAGCTGATGAAAAAGACCGGTGGCAAGGCTGATCCCAAGCTCGCCAACCAGATCCTCAGTCAGAAACTCAAGGGCTGAGCCTGGGTCGATAGACCTGGCATCGATCCATTCCCTTGATCGCCTGTTCGCCGAGATTGTCCGTGGCGATCTTAGTTCCAGCAAGCAGTGCGGTTTGTTCGTCCATCAGGATTGGCGTCCTGAGCTTTCTGGTCAGTGATTCCAGGCGGCTGGCCAGATTGACCGTGTCACCGATCACGGTGAAGTCCATGCGTTGTGGACTGCCGATTTGACCAACCACCGCTTCCCCGCTGGCCAGACCGATTCCACAGCTGAGCGGATCAAGGCCCCTCACTGTCCAACTTTGATTCAGTTCTTCCAGGGCTTCGCGCATTGCCGCGGCACACCGAACGGCCTGCCTGGCTTCCATCTCAGTCCCCCGACTAACGGGTGAGCCAAAGACGGCCATGACGCAATCGCCGATGAACTTGTCGACCGTGCCCCCATGCACGGTGATCACCTCCACCATCCGGCCCAGGTAGAGATTCAGTTGGTGGATCAGTTCTTCGCTGCGACCTTGCTGGGAACGTTCCCGTGTCAGGGCCGTGAAACCCTCAAGGTCACTGAAGAGGACTGTCACGTTGAGGGTCTTGCCCCTGAGAATGCCTTCGGCGCTGTCGCGGTCTTTGAGGATTTCCTGGACCACGCTCGGGGATACATAGCGCTCAAAGGTCTGGCGGAGCCGTCGGCGCTCCTGCTCCTCACGCCAGAACGTGCTGATGGCGAGTGCCGCAGCCAGGCCAACAACCCCGGCGCTTGGTGCCAGTAAAGGCAGAACGGTCTGGCGTTGCACCAGCGTGATGATGCTGATCAGAAGGAGTCCGATCAGGCCGAGTGAGCAGCTGACCAGCCGCCAGCGCAGGGTCAGTCGCCGCGTGGCCAGATAGGCAATCAGCCAACTGCAGGCAGCGCTCAACAGAGCTTTCTGCCAGGGATGCTGAGGCCATTGCCGCAGGCCGCTGCCATCGAGGTCGTTGGCGGTTGCTGTTGCCAGTAGTTCGACTCCCGACAGGGTGCCAAAGGGAGTGGACTGGCCGCTCTGGTTGTCTTCCAGGGTTGGACCGATCAGCACCAGGCTGTCTTGGAGCCTGGGCCGGAGCGGGTGATTGCGCCAGCGGAGCGGGTCCAGCACCTCCCAGGCTGATAGTCGGGTGATGGTTCCCTCCGGTCCATACAGCCGCAGTGAACGATCCGCCTGATCGGGGGGTGGTTGGAGCCCGGCGATCTTCAGCAGAGCAGAGGGGAGGGATTGCTGCAGCTGGAAGCCGTAGGGCCGCAGCACTCGTTGTCCATAGGCTTCAGGATGTGGCCCGATGCTGCCGTCTTCGGCATTGAGCATGTTGGTGAGGCCCAGATGGGGTAGGCCGCCAAGGGCATTCAGCAAGGTTGATGCGGGGGGCTCGAGGGAAAGCCCGCCAGCCCCCTGGCGATCAACCGGTTCCATCATTTCGGCGGCCAGAGCCACCGCTGAACCATGTCGTTTCAGCGTTTGCGCAAAGCGGGCATCATCTTCGGGGCCATACATGCTTGGCCCGGCAAACAGCACATTGATCGCCACACCGCGACTGCCAGCGGCGATGACGCGTTCAATCAACTGTCCGTAGGTCACTCTTGGCCATGGCCAGCGGTCGAGCCCTTCGCTCCAGGGGGCGGGGTCCGGATCTTCTAGAACCCAGCGTGCCTGCTGCAGGGAAGCATCATCCACGGCGATGACCACCACCTCTGCCGGAGGACCGCTGGGCCCTGCCCAGAGTGTGATCTGATCGGTGATGTCTTTGGACCAGCTGCGCCACAGAGCGGGTGGCCAGCCGCTGAGGCCACCACAGAACAGGCCGAACAGCGTGATCGCGATGCCTCTTCTGGCTGTGCCGGAGGTGGTTTTCATCCGTGCTGCTGCTTGGGGTTGGGATGCTCAGGTCATCAGAAGAAACGAACCGGGCTGGGCACGCTCGGCAGGTTGGGAGTGATTCGGATCTGGCTTCCCGGCACGCTGGGGATGCGTAGACCTGGCACATTCAGATTCAGATAACGCCTGAGATTGGCTAATCCCGGCAATGGGGCTGTGTAGCCGATGAAAAGGGGACCATCAAGAATCCTCTGGTAGTCGCCGGCCGCCAGTTGCAGCAGTCCGATCACCACACCCGTAGGGCTGAGTCGAAGGCGTTGGCCTGCTTCAACGGTGACGGCCTCCTGTTTCCCGCTGTTATCCGTGACTTCAACGGAGCCTTCCAGGACAGCCAGATCTGTACTGCCGTCATCACTGACTTTCAAAACGTAATTGGTGCCGCGAACGCTCAATCGACTGGAGGCTGTACAACCGTCCTGACGGCCTGAAATCAGAATCTGGCCTTTGTTCAGAAGAAAACAACTGCTCCCGAGTTTGACCAGGGACTGGCGATTGATTCGACCAACAGCACCTCCGCTGAAGGCAATCTGGCCGCGGCTGACTCCAGTGCTGATGACCTGCGGTGACTGGGCTGTTTCTTCGACTTTGGCCTTTTGATCATCGATGAACAGTTCGTCTCCATCCAGGATCTCTTCAATCGTGGCTTTCTCGGAATTGGCAACAACCGGAGCAGCTCCAACCAGTGAGACTGTCAGGCAGGCACTGAAGGCGATGGTCTGGCGGCAGAAGCTCATCGGTTCGATCGATCTGATCAGCCAAATCCTGCCATCGTTCGCCGTCACTGACTCAGAGCCCGCTGCAATCCCTTGCATGAATGGTGTCGCCTGAACGGAATCTGTTCAGAGCTCAAAGCTCAAGGCATTCAGCGCCGTCCGGGTTTGATCAGTGCGAGCCTTGCCTTGATCTGTCTTTCCCAGCAGATCGATGCTGAGCGGTTATCGAGCACCAGATCGGCCTTTGCGCATTTCTGGCTCAACGGCCATTGGGCTGCAATTCTTGCTTTCGCTTCGGCCGCACTCAGACCGTCTCGCTGCTTCAGCCGCTCAAGCTGCTGTGTCGGCAGACAGTGAACCAACCAGACCTCGGAGACGAGCTCGGTGAGATCAGCTTCAAACAAAAGCGGAATCATCAACACGATGGGTGCGGTCTCTGGATGCTTCCCCAATTCAAGCTCGAAGCGCGCGCGGACAATGGGATGGATCAGCTGCTCGAGCCATCGCCTTTCTTCCAGGTTGTTGAAGACGATCCTGCCCAGTTCACGGCGATTGATTGTGCGTTGACCTGCGCTCGGCTCGATGTCGCATTCCGGTTCAGCTTCCACCCGCGAGCCGTAGCGTTTCAGCACCATTTGCGAGGCCAGAGTTTCCGGTTGGAGCGCCTCGTGGCAATAGGTGTCTGCATCGAGAACCACAATCCCAAGCTCTTTCAGGTAGCGGGCGACAGTGCTTTTGCCGCTGGCAATCCCACCGGTCAGACCGATGCGGTTCTGCGCTCCTTGCCAGCGGGATGTTGCACTCAAGCGCCGGTGCTCGATGACTAACTCCACTCTGTAACTCCCGCCTGGTTCGGTGCGGGGTATGGGCGTTTTGAATAAGTCGTATGGATCGCTTGCTCAGGCCATCGATGGCGCAATCTTCCAGCTGGACCCCGACAAAAGGCGGGGTTACTGCTTCCTGTGGCTTTCAGGCCGCAGGTATTACGGCTGGTCTCAAGGAATCCGGAAAGCCGGATCTGGCTCTGCTGCTGGCTCCGCAGGGTTCCATCTGTGCCGGCACCTTCACAACCTCTGTGGTGCGTGCGGCCTGCGTGGATCTCTGTGCTGAGCGCTTGCAAACCAGGGGCGGTCAGTGCAGAGCTGTCTTGATCAATTCCGGACAGGCCAATGCCTGCACGGGTGATCGGGGCCTGATCGACAGCCAGCGCGCCACTCAGGTGCTGGCTGACCGACTGGGGCTGTCGTGTGATCAGGTTCTGATCTGCTCCACCGGTGTGATCGGCGTGCCAATCCCGATGCAGGTGTTGTTGGCGGGTCTGGATCCGCTCGTGGAGGCCTTGGCCGTTGATGGCGGTTCGGCAGCTGCAAGCGCCATCCTCACCACGGATCTGGTGGACAAGCAGATCGCTGTTGAGGCGCAGATTGCAGGCCGCACCGTGCGTATCGGCGGGATGGCCAAGGGTTCGGGAATGATTCACCCGGATATGGCCACCATGCTCGGGTTTCTCACCTGTGATGCCGGAGTGCCAGCAGAGGTTTGGCAGGCCATGGTTCGTCGCGCTGTTCAGCGCTCTTTCAATGCCATCACCGTGGACGGCGACACCAGCACCAATGACACGTTTCTGGCCTTTGCCGCAGGGAAACCTCTCCCAGCGGATCAGTTTGAACTGGTTGAGGAGGGGGTGACCCTGGTCGCTCAACACCTGGCGCGTTCCATTGCTCGTGATGGTGAAGGTGCGACTTGCCTGATTGAGGTGCAGGTGGAAGGAGCTGCATCAGAAACAGACGCCTTGCAGATGGCCCGCACCGTGTGTGGCTCGTCGTTGGTGAAAACGGCAGTGCACGGCCGTGATCCCAACTGGGGCAGGATTGTGGCGGCGGCTGGGCGCTCGGGAGCGACCTTTGATGCGCAGGCGGTTTCGCTCTGGATCGGAGAGCATCAATTGATGGAGAACGGTCAGCCGCTCGGCTTTGATCGGTCGGCAGCGTCGACTTACCTGTGCGAGCGGGCTTCCGGCCGTTCACTACACGATGACGCTGTGGTGATCCGTTTGCTGATCGGTTCAGGCCCGGGCCAAGGTCGTGCCTGGGGGTGTGATCTTTCCGATCAATACGTGCGCATCAATGCCGACTACACGACTTGATCAATCCAGGCAGGTGATGCAGCACCGGCGATCAGACGCGAAGATGGTTTGCACCGACTGTTCGGTGTTGTCCGTATCTGCCATAGCGATGACCACGACCACCTCTGATCAGAAGCGGTCCCGGCGACCTCGTTACTGGGTTGGCCCTTTAGTGGCGGGCGCTTGCTTTGCCCTTGGCTATGGAATCACTCAGCGGGTGGTGCTGATGCGGCAGGCCTGGGAAAAGCCTCAGCAGGCGACGTTTCGCCAGAACAGTTTTCCTGGAGAGAGCCTGGATGGTTTGAGGAGACGCTATGGCGCTGACCAACCGTTGATGGGGGATGTTGCCGCGAAGGAGGTTCTTGATGCGGAGCAGCGCAAGGCCAATGAACAGGCCGAGGCCATCGCTAAGAAAGCGAAGCAGCGTGAGCAGGCGCAGCAGGCTGCAGTGCCAGAGCCTTGGGCGGTTCGGGAGGCTCCAGTATCCACGGCTGCACCAGTGGCGATACCTGCTCCAGACGTCGGCGATCAGGAGGGTCCCGATGGGTCTCAGCCTGCTGCCGTCTTGACTCCCAACTCTGAGCCGGTTGTCCCGGAGCCTGCGCCTGGCGCAGACCCTGCCATCGAGCCTTCGCTTCAAGCTGCGCCGGAACCAAGACCTGCCGCTGTTGCCACTCCAGAGCCTGCGGTGACTCCAACCCGACCAGCCATCGATGAGTCGCTCATCTTCAAAGCACCACCAGCCACTCCACCGGCTGCTCCACCAGCTCCTTGAGGGAGGTCGCAACCCTGTCGGCGTATCTGCCACAGTTTCTGCACTGCTAGTCAGGCCATGACTCCCCCGGACGCCCTGTTGAGAGCAGCGATGAATCGTCTGATCGCCCGAGTGGGTGAAGGCGTCGCCGATGCAGCTGCCGGAGTCGCGGTCGCTGTTCAGGATGCGCCCGAGCGTATTCGGCAGGAATGGGATCTTTTTCAGGAAGAAGTGAAGGCGGAAGCCGAACGTTTGCAACAGGAGGACCAGCCCTCCTCTGCATCCGCAGCCGACCGCAGCGGCACAGAGCATGAGCCACTGCAGCAGCGCATCGATCGGCTGCGGGCGAAGGTTGCTGAGTTGGGCACGCGGCTGGAGGAACGGTCTTGAGCCGTTGGCGTGCGCGACCTCTTCCTTGGCGCAGGGGTCTCAGGGCACTGCGCATCTGGCGCACTGTTCTGGCTCTGTTGTTTCTGCTCTGGTGGGATAGCTGTGGCTGGACCTATCCGGGCGGGGTTTCGCCCGAGCGTCGCCAAACCCGTCAGCAGCAGCGTGCCCGCTGGCTAACCAGGGAATTGCTCCAGCTCGGGTCGGCGTTCATCAAGCTCGGTCAGCTGCTGTCGGCGCGTCCTGATGTGCTGCCTGCGGGCTGGGTCGCTGAACTGGCCGATCTGCAGGACAAAGTTCCGGCTTTCCCATTTGATCAGGCCCAGGCCCTGTTGGAAGCAGAGCTGGGTGCTCGCTGTGCGGAGATCATTGATCTCGATGAGAACCCGCTTGCGGCTGCATCGTTGGCCCAGGTGCATCGAGCCAGCTTGCGCAGTGGTCGTCAGGTGGTTCTCAAGATTCAACGCCCCGGCCTGGAGTCGCTGTTCCGGCTTGACCTGGAGGTGATGCAGCAGGTGGCCTCTGTGCTGCAGCGTCATCCTCAATGGGGCCGCGGTCGTGACTGGGTGGCCATTGCTCAGGAATGCCGGCGAGTGTTGTTGCGTGAGCTGGATTTTCGGCTGGAAGCGCAGCACGCGGCCCGTTTTCGTCAACAGTTTCTTGATGATCCCCGCATCCGTGTACCTGGTGTGATCTGGGAACTGAGTACTCGTCAGGTGCTCTGCCTTGATTACCTGCCGGGCATCAAGATCAACAACCGTCCCGAATTGCTTGCGGCCGGGATTGATCCGGGTGAGGTCGCTGAGATCGGTGCTGCCAGCTACTTGCAGCAGCTGGTGCGTTTTGGCTTTTTCCACGCTGATCCCCATCCCGGAAATCTGGCGGTTGCCAGTGATGGAGCCCTGATTTACTACGACTTCGGAATGATGGGGCAGCTTTCTGAGCGGTTGAGACGACGCCTGGGTTCCATGGTTCGGGCAGCTGCGTCCCGCGATGCATCGGCTCTGGTGGAGGAGATGCAGGTGGCTGGTGTCATCGCTGCAGATGTGGATCTCGGGCCTGTGCGACGTCTGGTTCGCCTGATGCTGCGGGATGCACTTACCCCTCCCTTCAGTGCTTCGGTGATCGACAAATTGTCGGGAGATCTCTATGAGTTGGTTTACGGCCAACCGTTTCGGCTGCCAGTCGAGCTGATCTTCGTGATGCGGGCTTTGTCGACCTTTGAGGGCGTGGGCCGCAGCCTCGATCCCGGCTTTAGCCTGGTGGGGATTGCCAAGCCTTATCTGCTGCCGCTCATGACTTCCAGTGGATCCGGTTCCAATGATCTGTTCAATGAACTTGGCCGTCAGGTGGGTGCCCTGAGTTCCCGGGCCGTGGGGATTCCCCGGCGATTGGATGAAAGTCTTGAGCGCCTGGAACAGGGGGATCTGCAGTTGCAGATCCGCATGGGTGAATCGGATCGTCAGTTCCGCCGCATGGTCACCGCTCAGCATTCCGTCGGTCAGTCGGTGCTTCTGGGAGGCCTGGCTTTGGCAGCGGCTGTCTTGGGTGCCAGCGTACGTCCACTCTGGGCCCTGCTGCCTCTCGGTGCAGCTGTGCCGGTCGGGATGGGTTGGCTCAAACTCCAGGTCAAGTTACGCAAGGATGCCCGCATGGAATCCCTGTCTTCATCAAAAGGCTAAATCGCCTTGTTGGCAGAGTTGTTGTTCCCCAGGAGTTTGAGCCAACAGGTTTGTGTTTGAACGAATCAGGCCTAGTTATTCCTCCTGGTAATCATCCACTTTCGGTGAATTCTCATAGATCAGTATCTTCATTCGTTGTCTTGATTCTTTGAGTGGACTCTGCTCTCAGTCTTGATTCTCTGTGGTCAGAGCATTGGCTTTCAACAACATCAAAATGCCATTCAGTGCGGGTAATCCCTGGCTGGATGGCATTTTTTTTGAGCTCTGATCGTTGGATCAGGCTTTGCCGCGGGGGCCCTGGCCGACGGCACCGGCGTAAACAGCCTGGCTGCCCAGTTCGTCCTCGATGCGCAGCAGCTGGTTGTACTTGGCAACGCGCTCACTTCGGCTCAGAGAGCCGGTTTTGATCTGACCAGCCCGGGTTGCGACGGACAGATCGGCGATGGTGGTGTCCTCCGTTTCACCACTTCGGTGACTGATCACGCTGGTATACCCAGAACGGCCAGCAAGATCGATGGCCTGAAGCGTTTCGGTGAGAGAGCCGATCTGATTCACCTTGATCAGGATCGAGTTGGCCGTGCCGCTGTCGATTCCCTGTTGCAGGCGTTTGGTGTTGGTCACGAACAGGTCGTCACCCACCAGTTGCACCTTGCCGCCGAGACGCTCGGTCAGCAGTTTCCATCCCTCCCAGTCGTCTTCGGCAAGACCGTCCTCGATCGAGACAATCGGGAACCTCTCCACCAACTGTTCGAGTTGGCCGACCATCTCAGCGCTGTCGTAGCTGCCTCCATCAAAGGCGTAGCGACCATTGTCGAAGAACTCTGTGCTGGCAACATCCAGTGCCAGTGAAATCTGCTCACCGGCCTGGTATCCCGCCTTGGTGATCGCTTCCACCAGAATCTCGCCGGCCTCCACGTTGCCAAGATCAGGGGCGAAGCCTCCTTCATCCCCCACGGAGGTGCTCATGCCTTTGTCCTTGAGCAGTCCCTTCAGGGTGTGGAACACCTCGGTGCCCATGCGCAGCGCCTCACGGAAGCTTGGGGCGCCATGGGGAACCAACATGAATTCCTGGAAATCCAGGCTGTTGGCGGCGTGTGCTCCACCGTTGATCACGTTCATCAGCGGTACGGGCAACAGGGTGGCCATCGGCCCGCCCAGGTAGCGGTAGAGGGGAATGCCCAGACCATTGGCGGCTGCACGGGCATTGGCCATGCTCACCGCCAGGATGGCGTTGGCGCCGAGGCTGGATTTGTTGTCACTGCCGTCAAGTTCCAGCATCGCTGCATCGACTGCTGCCTGATCCAGTGCGGAGAGTCCACAGAGGGCGGGGGCAATGCGTTCCTCGATGTGATTCACGGCCTGGCTGACGCCTTTGCCCATGTAGCGATCGCCGCCGTCGCGCAGCTCGTGGGCTTCGTGGGCACCGGTGCTGGCGCCACTGGGCACGATGGCTCGTCCACTGGCACCACCCTCCAGCAAGACCTCAGCCTCCACCGTTGGATTTCCGCGGGAGTCAAGCACCTCACGGGCCACGATGGTGTCGATGACGAGGTCGAGGGAATCGAACACGTGAAGCGGATCAAAGACCTGGCGATCCTATGGGTCCCCCTGCATCGCTGATTTTCCACCCCTGCCAACAGGCCACGACCCCTGCGGGGCCGCTTCCGCTGATCTTGGGGATGCACCATGCTGGTATCAGCGATTAACCCGGATCATGCGCATGTTGCACACCATGCTTCGGGTTGGTGATCTCGAGAGATCCCTCGCTTTTTATACCGATGTCCTCGGCATGCAGCTGCTGCGTCGCAAGGACTATGCCTCCGGTCGTTTCACCCTGGCCTTCCTCGGCTATGGCGACGAAAAGGACCACACCGTGCTTGAGCTCACTCACAACTGGGATACAGAGCATTACGACCTGGGTGATGGATACGGCCACATCGCCCTCGGGGTGCAGGACATCCAAGCCACCTGTTCGGGGATCGCTGAGCGAGGCGGAAGACTCGTGCGTGCACCGGGCCCGATGAAACACGGCAGCACGGTGATCGCTTTTCTGGAAGATCCCGATGGCTACAAGGTGGAGCTGATTGAGCTCCCCTCTCGATCGACGACCGCCTAGTGGATTCGCCCGCGATGACATCCGATTTCGGCGTCACACCTCAACCTCCAGCCAGTCTCACGGTGGAGCCAGACCGTTTCAGCGACGACGCCTGGGAGCTGTTGCTCTCCGCTCAGGATGGAGCCCGTCGCTGGCGACACGGCGATCTGGATGTGGAGCATCTGCTTCAGGCTCTGTTCAGTGATCCACGCTTCGAGGCCGACGTAGGCGCATTGCCGCTGCCTCAGGACCAGTTGCTTGATCAGCTCGAGAGCTTTCTGGAGGAGCAGCCCATGGCCCGGGGTGATGAGCTGTATGTCGGTGAAGATCTGGAGACCTTGCTCGAGGCGGCCGACAGGGTGCGTGGTCTCTGGGGATCCAGGTTGATCGAGGTGTCGCATCTGCTGATCGCCATCGGCCGGGACCCACGCATCGGCGCTGATCTGTTGTCCCGTTTTGGGTTGCCTGCCGATCGCCTCGAGGCAGAGCTGCGGCGACCGACCGCATCCGCTGCCTCTGCTTCGCCCAGTCCTCCTGCACCCGTCATTCGTTCAGCAGCGCCCACCGCTGCTGTTCCAATCGTTCAGCCCATAACCGAGCCTGTTCAGTCCGGGCTTGGGTCGTCGGAATCTGTCGCTGATCCGGTGCCTGATCCTGCCAAGGAGCCTGAGCCGAGGGCCCTGGATCGTTATGCCCGCGACCTCACTGCCGCCGCGGCGCAGGGGCTCCTGGATCCGGTGGTCGGCCGTGATGGCGAGATCCGCAGCTTGATCAAGGTGCTCTCGCGGCGGGGCAAAAACAATCCGGTTCTGATCGGAGCGCCTGGTGTGGGTAAGACGGCCATCGCCGAGCTGCTGGCCCAGCGCATCGTTGCCGGTGAAGTCCCGGAATCGCTTCAGGGATTGCGACTTGTGGCCATGGATGTGGGTGCCCTGATCGCCGGCGCCAAGTTTCGGGGGCAGTTTGAGGAACGCCTGCGAGAGGTGTTGCAGGAGGTGAGTGATCCAGAGGCAGGAGTTGTGCTGTTCATCGATGAGCTGCATACCGTGGTCAATAGCGACCGCTCCAGCGCCGACGCAGGCAGTCTGCTTAAGCCGGCTCTTGCCAGGGGGGATCTGCGTTGTATTGCTGCAACCACGCCAGAGGACTACCGCCGCACGGTTGAGAAGGATCCAGCTCTGAACCGTCGCTTCCAGCAGGTGCAGATCTCTGAGCCATCGATCGACCACAGCGTTGAGATCCTGCGGGGAGTGAAGGAGCGCTATGAGCTTCATCACGGCGTAACGATCACCGACGCTGCGGTGACGGCTGCAGCACGCCTTGCCGACCGCTACATCAGTGATCGATGCCTGCCGGACAAGGCCATCGATCTGATCGATGAAGCGGCGGCACAACTCAAGATGGATGTCACGTCAAAGCCTCAGGTGGTGGAGGACGCTGAAATGGATCTCCGTCGAGTGGAACTGGCGGTGCTCGCGGCAGAGCAGGCTCCTGAGTCGGAGCGTGTTCAGCTTCAGCGTCAGCGACTGGAGGCCTCGTCCCAGCTCACTCAACTGCGTGAGCGCTGGCAGGCAGAGCGGGAACAGCTGCAGGAACTGCGCCAGCTGTTGCAGGAAGATGAGGATCTCCGCCATGCCATTGCTGAAGCAGAGCGACAGGGCGATCTTGAGGAGGCTGCGCGGCTTCAGTACGACCAGCTGCATCGTCTTCAGCAGCGCCGCAGTGACCTGGAGGAGGCTCTCAACAAGGCGCAGCGAGACGGAACGGCACTGCTACGAGAGCAGGTGGAGGCCGAGGACATTGCCGATGTGGTGGCGCGATGGACAGGCATTCCGATCCAGCGCCTGTTGGCGGGTGAACGTCAGAAGCTGCTGGAGCTTGATCAGCGCCTCGCGGATCGGGTGATCGGTCAGTCCGATGCCGTGGCAGCTGTGGCCGCGGCGATCCGCAGGGCCCGAGCCGGCATGAAGGATCCGCGACGCCCCGTGGGGTCATTTCTGTTTCTGGGGCCGACAGGTGTCGGCAAAACAGAACTGGCCAAGGCTCTGGCAGGACAGCTGTTCGATGAGGAGGAGTCGATGGTGCGCCTCGACATGAGTGAGTTCATGGAGCGCAATGCGGTGGCGCGCTTGCTCGGTGCCCCGCCCGGGTATGTCGGTTATGAGGAGGGAGGGCAGCTGACCGAAGCGGTACGTCGTCGTCCGTATGCGTTGCTGCTCCTGGATGAGGTGGAGAAGGCTCACCCGGATGTGTTCAATGTGCTCCTGCAGGTGCTGGATGACGGACGCCTCAGCGATTCACAGGGGCGCACGGTTGATTTCCGTCACACGGTGGTCGTGATGACCAGCAATCTGGCCAGCCGCGCCATTCTCGAATCAGCCCGCCAGGACGTGGAAGCGGGAACAACGATTGATCAATCCGCCCTGAATGCTGCTGTGGATGAGGCTTTGGGACATCATTTTCGACCTGAATTCCTGAACCGCATCGATGAAGTGATCCGGTTTCAGCCTCTCGGACTCGATGATCTCAGCAAGATTGTGCGCCTGCAGCTGGCTGATCTGGCCGCGTTGCTGAGAGAACAGGGGCTGGAGCTGCGCGTTGAGGAAGGCGTGATTGAAGCGATCGTGAGCCTCGGTTATGAGCCGGAATATGGAGCAAGGCCGTTGAGAAGGGTGCTGCGTCGTCGCCTGGAGAATCCCCTGGCGACTGAACTGCTGGAGGACCGTTTCAGCGGGGCTCAGGCGGTTCGTGTGCGGGCTGGATCGACACCAAACGATCCCTTCCTGTTTGAACCGGAATAACGTCTTATTGAGGCGTCCGGTACGATATCCAATTGCTGTCACGTGCCCTCAGAGCCGGCGTCAGCACCGGCCCAGACGCCTTTTTGACCCGTCATCAGTGACCAGCCCCACTTCCGAGGACACCACCGCCGCGACGACGCCCCCCTCATCAGGCCCTGAACAGCCTGAAAAAAAGGGTGGTTTCTTGCAGGCCACCTTCGAGGAGTTGAAGCTTGTGGTCTGGCCCAGCCGACAACAACTGTTCAGCGAATCCATCGCGGTGATCCTGATGGTGAGCCTCTCGGCTGCGGCCATTGCCGCTCTGAGTCGGTTCTACGGCTGGGCTGCGTCCCAGGTGTTCCGTTGACTCCTGCTCCGGTCTGATCCGGTGCAATTTCCCAGTTCACCCTTTTTTCCTGCCCTGCCTCGTGTCTGATCTCGATCCAAGCCAGTCGGACTCCAATGAGGTGCTTGATCTTCCGGCGCCGAATGACGGAGAAGAGGGCACCCTCGAAAGTCCTCCAATCCGCACGGGTGTCGCCCGCTGGTATGCGGTGCAGGTGGCATCAAGTTGCGAGAAAAAGGTGAAGGCCACGCTGGAGCAGCGGGCTGTGACTCTCGGTGTGAGTAATCGCATTCTTGAGATCGAAATTCCTGAAACGCCTGCGGTGAAAATCAAGAAGGATGGCAGTCGCCAGTCCACGGAGGAGAAGGTGTTTCCCGGTTATGTGCTTGTGCGCATGGTGCTGGATGAAGACACGATGATGGCCGTGCGCAGCACTCCCAACGTCATCAACTTTGTCGGTGCGGAAGACCGCCGAGCCACCGGTAAAGCACGGGGTCACATCAAGCCACGTCCTCTGAGCCGCCAGGAAGTGGACCGCATCTTCAAGAGGGCTGCCGAGAAGAAAGCCGTTGTGAAGGTTGATCTCACCGAGGGTGATCAGATTTTGGTCACTGCTGGTCCTTTCAAGGATTTCCAGGGTGAGGTCATCGAGGTGTCGGGTGAGCGCAGCAAGCTCAAGGCTCTCCTCTCCATTTTTGGCCGTGAGACACCGGTCGAACTCGAGTTTGCTCAGGTGAGCAAGCAGAACTGATATCAGCGGCGGCCGTCTCCCTGCGGAGGGCGGCCTAAGGGGTGGTTGCTCACCCCGCCGCACCTGCCCCGAGGGCCAGGTGATCCGCAGATGTTCAACTCCGTCCGCCGATGGCCAAGAAAGTCGTAGCTGTGATCAAGCTGGCCCTTCAGGCCGGCAAAGCCAACCCTGCACCGCCCGTGGGTCCTGCCCTCGGTCAGCATGGGGTCAATATCATGGCGTTCTGCAAGGAGTACAACGCTCGCACCCAAGACAAAGCCGGGTTCGTGATTCCGGTAGAGATCTCGGTCTTCGAAGACCGCAGTTTCACCTTCATCACCAAGACGCCTCCAGCGTCCGTGCTGATCACCAAGGCTGCTGGAATCCCTAAAGGTTCCGGAGAGTCCGCCAAGGGAAGCGTTGGCTCCATCAAGCGATCCCAGCTTGAGGAGATCGCCAAGACCAAGCTGCCCGACCTCAACTGCACCAGCGTTGAATCGGCCATGCGCATCATCGAAGGCACTGCCCGCAACATGGGCGTTGCTATCAGCGACTGACGCTTCTGCGCCGGTCATTCTCACTTCAATTTCTTCAGGGGGAGACCTTGTGGTCGTCTGAACCCCGTCTAAAGCCATGCCAAAACTTTCCAAACGCCTGGCCAGCCTCGTCACCAAGGTTGAAGAGCGCGCTTACGAGCCGCTTGAAGCCATCCAGCTGGTCAAGGACAACGCCAACGCCAAGTTCGACGAGACCATGGAGGCGCATGTGCGTCTCGGGATCGATCCCAAGTACACCGATCAGCAGCTCCGCACCACCGTGGCACTGCCTCACGGCACCGGTCAGACCGTGCGCATTGCTGTGGTGACCAGTGGTGAGAAGGTTGCAGCAGCCAAAGCAGCTGGCGCTGAACTCGCTGGCGACGAGGATCTGGTCAACACCATCAGCAAAGGGGAGATGGATTTCGACCTGCTGATCGCCACGCCGGACATGATGCCCAAGGTGGCCAAGCTGGGCCGCGTCCTCGGCCCTCGGGGCCTGATGCCCAACCCCAAAGCCGGCACCGTCACCACTGATCTGGCAGCCGCCATCAAGGAGTTCAAGGCTGGCAAGCTCGAGTTCCGAGCTGACCGCACCGGCATTGTGCATGTGCGTTTCGGCAAGGCCAGCTTTGACGCTGCCAACCTGCTCGATAACTTGAAGATGCTTCAGGAGACGATTGACCGCAACAAGCCCAGCGGTGCAAAGGGTCGTTACTGGAAGAGCCTGTATGTGACCTCCACCATGGGCCCTTCAGTGGAAGTGGATATCTCAGCTCTTCAGGACATCAACAAAGAGGGCTGATCGAGCCTATCTAGGCCTGATTGCAGCCAGCCTCCGCCCCGGTGGGGGCTTTGTTGTAGGTTTGTCTGCTGGCGAAAGCCAGACAACGGGCACGCGCCCGGCCAAAGACAGCAGGTTGCTTCAAGCGGTTGTTTCAACCGTTTCTGATGCCTAAGTCCTGCCGAGGCAGACGCGACGATTTTGCTCCCGTATGGGATTGGATCGATACGCGGCCTCGTCTCCTTCGGGAGCACTGAACGGCCGTGTGTCCAGCTTGTTCCCCCGATCCGATCCAAATCCTATGGGCCGCACTCTGGAGAGCAAGCAACAGATCGTCGAAGAGCTCAAGCAGCTCCTCGGTGAGGCCGAAATGGCATTGGTCCTGGATTACCAGGGTCTCTCCATCAAGGAAATGTCTGATCTGAGGACTCGTCTTCGGGCCAGCAACGGCGTTTGCAAGGTGACTAAAAACTCCTTGATGCGTCATGCCATTGATGGTGATAGTGCCTGGTCCAACCTCGATCCCCTTCTGAGCGGCACCAACGCTTTCGTCCTGGTCAAGGGCGATGTCGGTGGTGCAGTCAAGGCTCTTCAGTCTTTTCAGAAGGACACCAAGAAGTCCGAAACCAAGGGCGGCCTTTTCGAAGGCAAGCTCCTGTCTCAGGACGAGATCAAGGCCATCGGTGACCTTCCCTCCAAGGAAGTGCTCATGGCCCAGATCGCTGGTTCCATCAATGCCCTTGCCACCAAGGTGGCTGTGGGCATCAACGAGGTTCCCTCCGGTCTTGCTCGGGCGCTCAAGCAGCACGCCGAATCCGGCGAAAGCTGAACGTCTTCGACCCGACTGTTTTTTTGATCTGTTGCTGAATCCCAACCATGTCTGCAAAAACCGACGAAATCCTCGAATCGCTGAAGTCTCTTTCGCTGCTTGAAGCTTCCGAGCTTGTCAAGCAGATCGAAGAAGCCTTCGGCGTCTCCGCGGCCGCATCAGCGGGTGTGGTGATGGCTGCCCCCGGCGCTGCCGCTGGTGGTGGTGGCGAGGCCGCTGAAGAAAAGACCGAGTTTGATGTTGTGCTGGAAAGCTTCGATGCTTCCGCCAAGATCAAGGTCCTCAAGGCTGTGCGCGAAGCCACCGGCCTTGGCCTGGGCGATGCCAAGGCCATGGTCGAAGCTGCTCCGAAGACCATCAAGGAAGGTGTCTCCAAGGATGACGCCGAGGCCCTCAAGAAGGCCATTGAAGAGGTGGGCGGAAAGGTCACACTCAAGTGATTTTGTTGGATCGGCGGCTTGTGCTTGCCGATCCCTCCTCTTTGAGAACACCGACCTTCGGGTCGGTTTTTTCATTTTTGGCCGATCCCAGACAATCTGGCTTCAGCACTCAAAAAAAAAGCCCTGCCTTTGGCAGGGCTCAGAAGTGAAACGCATTGCTGGAGTCTGTCCTTGTTTCGACCCAGAAGAGGCGCTTTCCACTCCTCACACATCGTCAAAGTAAAAAATTGCCCTCTGGAATGCGCGTCGTGCTGGGGCGCTCTTTCAACTGTCCTTCAGTTAGGAGGCGGTTCAGGGTCGGAAGGGAATCACTTTCAGACGGATCGGCCCCCTTTGCTGATTCAGTCGTTGTCCGGCTGGCTGTGAAGGGGGTTTGGGCAGGCTTGCGGTGAAGGTCAGACTTCGATCCACGGGTTTCGCCTTGTTCGCTGCCATCAGGGTGTTCATCGACTTCGAATGGGCGAAGTAAACGTGGCTCAGCCTGCGACCCTTGTAATTGCGGCGTTCGAGCGACCAGCCCGGCTCCAGTGTCAGTTTCACAAAGGCATTTTTGTCCCTGCGCACTTTGCTGGCTCTCGCCAATGTGATGCCGCCACCGTGAACGGAGTCCATTGCCTGTAACGCCAGCCCACTTTTGCTCTGGTTCAGTCGCAGGCGATAGCGCTTGTCCACATCTCTGCCGGACGTGCGCAATGAGTAGCCGTTGCTGTCGAGATAGCGGCTGCAGATTCCTGTGAAATCGAAGTTGTTCAGAGAGGGGTTCATCAGCCCGTCCTGCCGCTCCTCCCAGCAGAGCGGTCTGGCTTTGATCTGTTCCAGCACGAGCAGCTTCCAGCGATCTGGTCCCACCGCCTGAGCCAGGATCGCGAAACGTTCTTCTTGCAGCGGACTGCTGTCGAACAGGGCCCGGGCCAATCCCGGCAGGCTTCCAGCGATGGCCGCTAGTCCCACCGCGCCGGCACTCAGCGCAGCTCTGCGGAAGTAGGTTCGGCCCATGGCCCAGTCCTCCTGGGTGTTTAAGAACCGTGTTGTACCGAAGAAGACGAGGGGTGACCAATGGCTGAGGCTGATCAGAGAGGCCGAGTTGTGGCCGCTGCCACCGACGGAGCCTGCAGCGGGAATCCCGGGCCAGGCGGCTGGGGGGCTTTGATCCGTTTTGAGGATGGCAGTGTGGAGGAGTTCGGCGGTGCCGACCCTGCCACCACCAACAACCGCATGGAGCTGCAGGCAGCGCTGGCGATGCTTGAAAGGCTGGCGGAGTTGCCTCTTCATCCTGATCTCACCCTGCGGACCGACAGCAAATATCTGATCGATGGCCTGGGCTCCTGGATGGCTGGCTGGAAACGCAAGGGCTGGAAAACCGCAGCGGGCAAACCTGTGCTCAATCAGGATCTCTGGCAGGCCCTCGACGCTGCACGGCTGTTGGATGTGCCGCTGAGCTACGTGAAAGGACACAGCGGTGACCCTGATAACGACCGGGTCGATCAGATCGCTGTGGCGTTTTCCAAGGGGACGCCGCCACGGCTGGATCGAGCCTCCCAATCAGCCCCCTCCAGGGCGAGGCCCTCCGCTGCTAAGCCACAGGTCCAGGCAGATGATGCAGCGCCCGAATCGTTGCAAAATCTGCTGACTCGGCTTGAGCTGGCTGACCGTCTCGCTGCTGGTGGATATGCCCTGTCGTTGGTGGAGCTGGCTCAGTTGGTGGAGCAACCGCTGACGCGTCTGGCTGAACGCCAACAGGCATGGAGCTGGCGCAATTGGCTGGTGGAACCGGTGGAGGGCAACTGCTGGCGGCTGCGCCGCGCCGAGGCAGGATCGAGATAGATCGAGGAACCCAGATGACCCAGCCGTCATCGTCCGGGGTGATGTCCACCGCAGGTTTCTATCGGCGCTGGCTGGGACCTGTGCTGGCCAAAGATGAAGGTGTGGATGCTGAACAGCTCAGCCGAGCAGCTCTTCAGGCCCTTGGTCAGCTCAGTCTTCGCCGTCAGTGGCCGGGCCTCTCGGGTGTGCTTGATGGTCTTGCGTCTGAGCTGACACGCCGGGACCTGCGCTTGGAGCAGGTGTTGTTTGGATGCCGTTTCAGTAATCCCCTGGGGCTGGCGGCTGGTTTCGACAAAAACGGAGTCGCCGCAGGGGTCTGGGATCGTTTTGGTTTCGGGTTTGCCGAAGTCGGCACCGTCACCTGGCATGGTCAGCCCGGCAATCCCCGGCCGCGCCTGTTTCGCCTGGCCCAGGAGCGAGCAGCACTGAACCGCATGGGTTTCAACAACAAAGGGGCGGATGAGCTGCGTCGCACTCTTGAGCGGCAGGCCCTTCCGCCTCGCGGACAGCGGCCTGCCGTGCTGGGTATCAATCTGGGCAAATCGAAGGTGACGCCATTGGAGCTGGCGGCGGATGACTACGCCTCTTCGCTGGAAATGCTGGCGCCACTGGCCGACTATGCGGTGATCAATGTCAGTTCGCCGAACACGCCTGGTCTTCGCGATCTGCAGGACGCCACTCAGCTGCGCCGACTGGTGGAACGCTTGCGCAGGTTGCCTGGCTGTCCGCCACTGCTGGTGAAGATCGCACCGGATCTCGAAGATGATGCCATCGACGGAATCGCCCGTCTGGCTTATGAGGAGGGGCTCGCCGGTGTGATCGCGGTCAACACCAGTCTCGATCGTCTCGGGCTGGGTCAGCGGCTGCTCAGCCAGACCGGTCGCAGCCTTGACCAGGAAGCCGGGGGCCTCAGCGGGGATCCTTTGCGTCAACGGGCTTTGGAGGTGCTGCGCCGGTTGCGAGCCACGGCCGGTCCTGCCCTGCCGCTGGTGGGGGTCGGCGGCATCAGTACGCCCGAGGCCGCCTGGGAGCGGATCGTCGCAGGCGCATCTCTGGTTCAGCTGTATACCGGTTGGATCTTTGAAGGTCCGGATCTGGTTCCCCGGGTGCTTGAAGGGCTGATCGAGCAGCTAGACCGACATGGCATCCGTCATATCAGTGAAGCGGTGGGTAGCGGCGCTCCCTGGCAGTAGCCGATACCCTGCCACCAGAGTCGCGGCACCCAGTTGTTCGGAGTTGCATGGCGGGGCTGACTGAACTGCGTGATCGCTTCCCAGCACTGGATGGCTGGTGGATGCAGGCGCAGGGTCTGCTGGATCCTCGCAGGGTGCTTCTGGCTCCTGATGATCAAGCGCTCCATCTGGCTTGGTGGTCGCAGGATGACTGGGTGTTATCGAATGTTGTGCTTCCGCCTGATTTATGCAGCTCCGGTCAGCCGCTGAATTCCGATGTTCTTGGGGAAACGATTGCTGATCTGCTGCTTGAACAGGGGCTGAGCCCACCCCAGGTTGAGATTGAGCTGTTGTTGCCTGTGGCCAGTTGTCAGTGGCGTTTGCTTGAGGGGCCTGCCGCGAGTGGGTTGACCTGTGGTGCTGACCTGCGAGTGCTGCAGCCTGAGCTGGGCTGGTCGCTGGCCTTACAGGACAGTTATCTGGATGTGATCCCTCAGACGCGAGACGATCTCGCTCTCGTCGTGGGGACGGATCGTTTGTTGTTGCAGGCCTGGGTGAGCACCCTGGAGGCGGCGGATCTTTGCTTGCGGAGGGTTGAATGGCTGCTTTCGGCCGCCTGGCGTGGCCTTTGTGATGCCCAGGCTGGTGCTGACGAGCCACTGGTCTGGTTGGTGGAGCACGGGGGCCACTGGCGACTGTTGTTGTCGAGTCATGGCTGTCCGGAGATTGATCTCAGCCTGCAGGCTTCGGAGTATCCGGCGCTCAGAGAGGAGGTGATGGAGCTGGTTGAAGCCTGGGATCCAGCCGGTATGCCGGGGTGGTGGGTCACCGCCGGGTCTCAGTGGCAGGGCCGTTGGGCAGCAGAGCATGATTCGTGTCAAGGACCTCTACGTTCCGATGCCGAGATGTCATTGCTTGAGTTGGCTTTGACGGCGTCACGGAGGAATCGCGATGACTGAGCGGTCCACCCAGCAGAGATTGCCTGATCTCCTGGGGGAGCGTCGGCTCGAACTGGGTTTGCCCGAGCCTGCCGGGTCATGGCAACCCATGCGACCGCTGCTGTTGCGCGGGTCATTGATCGGTGGGGCGGCGTTGCTTGTTTCCCTTGGTTCGATCGTTGTGATCGGGCGGATTGAAAGCGAGCAGCAGCAGCAGTTGCAGCTGCTTTCGCCTTTTGAGCAGCGGGTGAGATCGGTTGAAGGCCGCTTGCGCACTGCCAAGCAAGAACTGGTCACTGTGCGTCAGGACAATCAGCAAATCACCGAACAGTTGTTGGCTGTCCCGGCCGGCTCACCTCTGTTGGAGCAGTTGCGCCGTGTCACGCCGGTGGGTATCCAGTTGGAGGATGTGTCGGTGCAGAACGACCAGATCAAAGTGTCTGGGAGGGTTGGTCTTGGCAGCACACCAGGTCCGCTCGAGCGGATCAATGCCCTCGTTCTCACGTTGGAGCGTTTGCCGATCACCCGCCCCAACGGCGTCAAGGTGCTGCAGGTCAACCGTGATGACGGCGAGGAGACATCGGTGAGCTTCAGCCTCGACTGGTTTCTCGATCCCAAGGCCCAACCCTCCATTCAGCGGCTTCAGCAGCTCGGTGCGACTGGCCTGGTGCAGCGCTATCGCTTGCTGGAACAGCAGGGGGTCGCTCTTTGACCAATCTCAGCCCAGATCGCCCTGCCTGGCAGCATCAAATCACCAGGGAACGCCTGTTGGTTGCCGTTCCTGGTCTGCTGGGTCTGGTTCTTGCTGGTGGTGTGTTCGTCGCGTTTGGCTTGCCAGTACTGGACCGGCTTGATCAGCAACGCCAGCGGATGGCGGAGCTCGAAAGCAAGCGAGACACTCTTCCTCTTCTGCAGGCTCAGCTCAAGCAGAGCGACAAAACCCTGGGTGAGGTGAGGCAGCAGCAGGCTCTGCTGGTGGACCTGGTGGCAGGCCGTGGTCAGATTCAGACCTTTCTGGCGCAGCTGAGCCGCATTTCCGCCGCCAGCGGAGTGTTGATCAATCGGTATGAACCTGTTCCTGTGAGTTCAGTGGAGGCTTCGAACTCCAGTGGCAACCAGGATCAACAGAGCAAGGGTGGTGACAGTGCCGCAGCGGGCAATGATCCCATGCAGGCTCTTGGATACGAGAAAAGCGTGGTGCTGCTGCAGGTGGAGGGGCCTTATCAGGGATTGCTGCAGTTCCTGAGGCGGATGGAGTTGCTTGAGCTTCTAGTGCAGCCGAGTGATCTCGAGCTCACCGCTCTCGAAGCCCCTGACAAAGGTGAGGATCAGCCAGTGATCAGCGGTCCACCTCGCACTCGATTGAAGTTGAGGCTGACCTTCTTTGATCAGTCCCCCAAGACTGTCAATGGTGCTGGCGGCCCCAGTGAGGACTCGGGGAAGCCTGAGGGGAATCCCCCGCCCCCTTCCCAAGCTCCTTCTTGAATTGAGCCAGTCACTTTGAGATCAGGGCTGGCCCCGGCTGGTTCCGATCGATACCATCCGCCCATGTCTGTGGCGTCCAGGCCAGGGTATGACTTTCACCCCTTCTCGCCTGAGCGCACTGTTGCTGGTCGCTGGCCTCAGCCTTGTCGATCTGGGCCTGTTGGAACCACCGATGGGATCCGGGTCCCGCGCGGCACTGGCTCAGGGGGCCATGTCCTTGCGTGTTCAGAGTGGAGAGGGGGGCGTGGAGGTGGTGATCCAAGGGGTAGGACCGCAGCCGTTGCTGAAGCAACGGCTCAACGGCCGGGTTTGGCAGGGCAGTTTGCAGACCAAGGGGACACCTGGAATTCTCAATGGCCGTCAACAGCTCTCTGATTCAGTCGCAGGCCTGCAGCGGGTGGCCATCAGTGGATCTGGCAGTGCCTACCGCTTGGAGGTGGTCCCCGAACCAGGACAGACCCTGCAGGAGCCGGTTGTCAGCGCTGATGGGCGCAACCTCATTCTCATGTTTCCGGGGTTGAGGGTGGCCCCGTCTCTGCAGACAGGTCTCCTGGATCTCAATACGCCAGGGTCGGTGCCCCAGGCGAGCTATGCACCCCCATTACGACCTCGGGCCGTGGCACCACCGCTGGGGGATATGGCAGTGGGGACCATGGTGTTGCAGAACCGCAGCTACGTGAATGTCAGTGGCCCACCCGTGACACTCACACTGAACAATGCGCCGGCCAAGGATGCACTGATGGCATTGGCTCGATTAGGGGGGTACGGCTTTGTTTTCGTTGGAGATGATGATGCTGTCGATCAAGACAGCGACAATTCCGGAGCTGACTCAGCGAACCCCAGTGGCCGTGATGTGTCCATGGCCTTTGTGAATGAATCCTATTCAAGAGCGTTGAATGGGATCTTGCTGGCTTCGGGCCTTCAAGGCAAGCTCGACGGACGAATGTTGCTTGTGGGAACATCAGTTTCATCGAAGACATTTGGCCCTCAAGTGTCAAAAGTGATTCGGCTGAATCAGGTCAGAGCGAATGCAGGAGCTGAATATCTGGGGAACCTTGGGGCAACAGTCAATTTCACGAACACGATTAAGGTGACGACTGGAGAGCCGGCTTCGCAAGGCACGTCTGAAATCAGCAATACAACCTCTCAAGAGAAGTCCGAATTGAAGGCTACTGAGTCGTTTGGTGCTTCTGTTGGGCCTTTGCGCGGGCTTGTGGTCACAACCGATTCAAGGTTGCAGACGCTGACGCTTGTGGGTGATTCAGGCCTGATTCAAGTGGCTGAAAATTATCTGAAGCAAATTGATCTTCGCCAGAGGCAGGTGGCTCTGTCAGTGAAGATTTTGGATATTAATCTCGATAATGAGACCTCTATTTCTAATAGTTTTGCGTTCAGAAATGGGTATAATTTTATTGTCAGTGATCGCGGAGAGTTGCTCGGAGCGTTTGGTTCAAAGCTTCCGCCGAACTCAGAAAACTTCAATATCATTGCGGGCGAAGCTGAAAGTGCAAAGCCACAATATTCTGACGAAGAGCAACAGGTGGTGGAGCCTCTCGCGCCAGCGCGAGTCAACCCTGGCTTGTCTTTTCCGGATTCAGATCAAGCCAAATTCACCGATGGATTTTTAGACTTCCTGAGGGCCAAGATTCAGTCCAATAGTGCAAAAACACTTGCTTCTCCCACTCTGCTTCTTTCTGAATCTCCAGAGGAGTTGCAGGGAGGGTCATCTGCCAGTGTCTCTGATCCAGAATCGGCATTGTCTAGCGGCACGATTGGCCGCGAGCGGGCCAATGAGTCGTTTGTGACTGTCGGAACGCAAGAAATTGTGGATTACAACGTACAAGCTGGTCAAAATGGTGCTGCTAATACATGTCAGCCAGAATTTCAAACAGCAGGACTGACCTTCGGGGCAAGAGTTTCGAAAATTGATGACAATGGTTTTGTGAGCTTTACCCTTTCTCCTTCGTTATCTGCGGTAACGCGCTCTCAAAATGTTGAAGGCTGTGGCCCTATTAGCGTTCTCAGTGTTCGGAGATTAGATACTGGATCTCTGAGGGTGAGGGATGGTCAAACATTGATATTGACAGGCGTTATTTCAGATGCTGACTCAAGGGTTGTGAGTAAATGGCCCATCCTTGGTGATATTCCCTTGATCGGCCAGTTTTTCAGGTCAACCACCGGGGACAGGGCCAAGAGTGAGTTGGTGATCCTCGTGACCCCACGGATTGTTGATGATGAGCAAGGTGGTGATTATGGATATGGATATCGGCCTGATCTTCCGGCTGCTCGACGCATGATGAATTGAATTTGGCTGTTATTTAGTTTTTTGCTTTTTAGGCCTAAGGGTTTTGGGTTTTGAATTTAAAACCCTAGTCCCATTGGAATGAGTGCTTTTGCTGCGATTGGCGCGAGCATTCGTAAGCCTGCAATCGTGTTGCTCAGCAGCTGAATTCCAAGACCGTTGCCTTCATTTGGTGATTGCTCCTTCAAGCGCCGACCTTGGATTGATTCGGCTGCTTTGCGCAGCTGCATCGCCCAGGTGGCTTGACCTTCTTTCTCATAAATCACTGCGGCATAGCGGAAATCGGCCGCAGCAACATCATCTTTGGCTTGTTCGCCACGGCAGATGCCCCGGGCCACCCAGCTCAGAGGTTGCCCAGGTTGCCTGCTGATCGCATCACTGAACAGCTGCTCTGCCGCTGACCAGCGGCCCGCCTGGAAAGCCTCCACGCCTGCGTTGTGCAGAGCTGCATGGCTGCGGATGCCAGCAGAGATGCCACTGGCCCCCTGCCAGTGAGCCTCATCCAGGGCATTGGGGTTCAGCTGAGCACCGGTGAGGTCCGCGTCGCGCAGATCCGTTCCGTACAGAAGAGTTCCTGTGAGGTTGGCCCCTCGCAGCGAGGCGCCGCGCAGGCTGGTGAAGCTGAGATCGGCACCGCTGAGGTCGGCTCCATCCAGCTGTGCCTGGCCCAGATTGGCTCGCATCAGCTTGGCGTCGCTCAGGTCAGCGTCACGAAGGTCAGCGTGGACTAGATCGGCATCAGCCAGTCGGCAGCCCCTGCAGCTGCGTTCCTGCAGAACCTGAATCAGCTCATCACTGGCCTTGGCTTGCGTGCCGGCCATGCTCAGCAGAGCGATCAGCGTCATCACTCCAGAGAGCTGTTGGATCCTGATCAGGCTGCATTCGGAGTCGTTCATGGGTGGCGGCTCTGAACCGTCTGGTTGTATCGGTCTCTGATGCCGACGTCGAGAGTGACTGGGCAGGATGATGTTGCGTGTCGCCTGCGGTGATCTTGAGCAGCGGCCTTCCACCGCATGGAGGCAATCTTGCCCAGGAGGCCCTTCGCCTCGGCTTGAAGCCGTCGCAGCTTCTGGATGCCAGTGCTTCGCTGGTGCCCTTCCGGCCACCAAGGGTTCTGCGGCGTGCCCTGAAGCGAGCGATCAGTGGCAGTGCACTGCGCAACTATCCCGACCGCGAGCAGCAAGAACTTCGCGAGGTGATTGCGAGTTGGCATGGTCTCGAGCCTGAGGCCGTGCTGCCCGGTAATGGTGCGGCCGAACTGTTCACCTGGGCGGCACGGGATGCGGCCGTATGTGGTGTGAGTGGCCTTCCGGAACCTGGCTTTGCGGACTATCGCCGAGCGTTGGCTTGCTGGGATGGAGCTGCGCGCAGCATGCCTCTCAGCCTGAGCTGGTTGGCAAACCGGCCACAGCCATGGCCCTCTCAGCCAGCACCTGATCCGAGCTGCCAGGTGCTTTGGATTACCAATCCCCACAACCCCACGGGTCAGCTCTGGAGTCGCGAGTCGCTGGAGCCGCTGCTGCAGCACTACGCATTGGTGATCTGTGATGAAGCCTTCCTGCCTCTGGTGCCATCAGGAGAAGCGCAATCTCTGCTGCCTCTGGTGGAGACCCATCCCAATCTCGTGGTCATTCGCAGTCTCACCAAGTTGTTGGCGATTGCAGGCCTGCGCCTGGGTTATGCCGTGGCCTCACCAGAACGCCTGAAACGGTGGCAGCAATGGCGTGATCCCTGGCCTGTGAACGGTCTGGCGCTCGCTGCCGGTCGGTCTGTGATGGCTGATCAATCCGGCCTGGAGCGTTGGTTGCGGCGAGTGCAGGTTTGGGTGGCGCAGGAGGGGGCCTGGTTTCACCACCAGCTGACCCATCTGCCTGCTGTGTTGCCAATGCCGTCAAGCGCCAACTATTTACTGCTTCATAGCGTCGACTCCCTGCTGGGAGTGCGCGAGCGTGTGGCACAACGAGGTGTGCTTCTGCGCGACTGCCGCTCATTCACTGGCCTGGGGGAAGACTGGCTGAGAATTGGTTTGCAGGATCGCCGCGGCAACCTGCGGATCCTCAGAGCCCTGAAGCAGGAACTGCGCTGACGCGTTCCATCAAGGCACCAGTGATTGCAACAGCGTCGCGAGTTGCTGATCGGCATCGCGCACGGCCAGCTGCTGCATGGCTTGTTTCATCGTCAGCAGGGGGGGCTCAGTCGGTCCATTGCCTTGAAGCCTGGGGCCCAGCAGACGCCAGAGCGTTTCGCGCAGGGCAGGATGGTTCGGGTCGTGCTGGTGAACGATCACAGCGGCGCCAAGGGCTGCGGCACAGGCTGCATTCGCGTCCTGATGCTGATCTGCTGCCTGTGGGAACGGCACCAGCACGGAGGGGGTCCCGCATACGGCCAGTTCGCTGAGGCTGCCTGCTCCTGCCCTGCTGATCGCCAGATCAGCGTGTTGCAGCAGTCCGGGGATGTCGTCGCTGAAGGGTCGCTCCACCAGGGCGGCGTGCTCAATGCTGTTCACATCCGGGTCGTTGCTGCCGGTCAGATGCACCACCCGGCAGCCGTGGCTGAGCAGCTCCGGAAGCAGCACCCGCACCATCCGGTTGAGGCCCAGAGCCCCCTGGCTGCCTCCCATCACCACGAGCAAGGGGCCTTCACCTCTCGGGACCCAGGTCGGCAGTGGCTGGGGTTGCAGAAATGTCTCCCTCACCGGTGTGCCTGTAACCACGGCCAGACATCCTGGGATGCGACTTGCTGCTGCATCAAGACCGATGGCCACGCGGGTGCAGAAGCGCCCCAGCAGCCTGGTGACCCGACCTGGAATGGCGTTGGATTCGTGCAGCACAACTGGAACACCGCACCACCGGGCTCCAAGGATTGCCGGTGCAGCGATGTAACCACCTGTGGTGAACACCGCATCGATCCGTTCCCTGCGGATCAGTCGGCGCACATCGCGGCTGGCCCCCAGAAGCCTTAACAACTGCATGAGTTTGCGCAGGCCTCGAGCCTGCAGCCCACCGGCTTTCACCGTCACCAGGTCGTACTGCGCAGGCACCAGTGTCGTTTCCAGGCGATCTGGAACGCCAAGCCAGCGCACGCCCCAGTCCGGAGGGAGCGCTTCGGCAACCGACAGCGCCGGAAACAGATGGCCACCTGTGCCACTGGCGGCGATGAGAAGCCGGGACATGGGAGCGGACCACGAAAACGCGGCTTAACTTAGTTCGACTGTTGAGGCTGATTCATGGTTCCGCTCTTGCGAGCCTCTTTGGCGACTGTGCTCTCGAGTGCGGCGCTGATCAGCACGATGCCGGCACTGGCGGTCAGCGGGGTTGCAGCTGATCTCAGTGCCCGGTTGCAGCTTGCCCTCAATGCAGAGGATCGTGTTCAGGCCCTGTCCGCCTTGATGGCGCCCGACCAGGCAACGACCCTGATTGAGCGCTTTCGTCGCTTCAGCACGCGTTTTCCTGAAACCCGCTGGTCCGTCAGGCCAGGCCAGCCTCTCGACGATGGCCGATCCACCGTGAAGCTGGCTGTAAGCGGCACCCGTCAGCAGGATGGTCTCAGTTACTCCTTCAAAGCCAACCAGCGGGTTGCCTTTTCTACGGATGGAGGATTGATCACAGCTCAGGAGGTTCTCAGCGATCAATCGGTGCTCACCAGTGCCCGCAAGGCGTTGCCGATCTCGCTGCTGATCCCCGACAAAGTGCTCACCGGCAGTCGTTACGACGTGGATGTGGTGGTGGATCAACCGCTGGGCAAAGCAATGCTGGCCGGAGGGCTCATCGCGGTGACCCCTCAGCAAGTGATGGCGCAACAGAGCCCGGATGTTCAGTTGGAACCGCTGGGCGGTGGCGGGTTGTTCAAGTCGGTGCAGGCTCCCTTTCAGCCAGGGATTCAGACCTGGGCGGCCCTGTTGGTGCACCCCGATGGGGTGATCACGGTGAGCAAGCGTGTGCAGGTGGTTGACGATCAGACCAAGCTCAATCCCTGATCTGCTGAGATCGGTAGGGGTTCGCAGGAAGACTTCGGCGCAGAGCAGATACATCGACATTCCCGAGCCCAGCGTCCATCAGGGCCTGCTCCTGGTTGTGCACGGCCTCGGTGATCGGCAGCTTCAGGCCCGTCTGTAACGCCGCATCGATTGCAATCCCGAGATCCTTGTGGTGCAGGGCCAGCTTGAAGCCGAGTGGGTAATCGTCATTGAGCATGGTCTGCGACCGATGTTGCAGGGCCCAGGAGCCGGCAGCCCCCTGGCACAGCGCATCCACCACCTGCTCCATCGGCAGCTGCAGGTGCTCTCCGAGGGCGATGGCCTCCGCCACTGCGGCATAACTACCGGCCACCAGCACCTGGTTGATTGCTTTGACCTGCTGTCCACTGCCCACGTCACCGAAATGGTGGATTGAGCCGCCGATCACCTCCAGCACTGGTCGTGCTCTCTCCACTGCTGAAGTTTCTCCACCGCAGAGCACTGTCAGGGTGCCGGCCTTTGCGCCCTCGGTGCCGCCGGTCACGGGAGCATCAATGTAGGCAATGTCTCGTTCTGCGAGACGTTGAGCCATGGCCCTGGAGGTGGAGGGACTGATGGTGGAGCAGTCGATCACGAGGCTGCCCGGCTCAAGTGCAGGCCCTGCGCCCTGATCTCCCCAGAGCACGGTCTGCACAGCTGCATCGTCGCTGACGCAAAGCAGCAGACCCCGGCAGCGACGCACCACTTCGACAGGACTTTCTGCGGCAAAGGCTCCGTTCAGGCCAGGGTCGGACTCCGCCAGGCGACTGCGGGTGTGAACCTGCAGTGGGTAGCCAGCTGCCTGGAGATTCACCGCCATCGGTAAACCCAGAGCCCCGAGGCCAATACAAGCCAGTCGGGTTTGTGGCGTGAGATCACATCCAGTCATGGTTCGAGGCCATCTGAGTCAGATCCTGGCCCGGCACTCCCAGCAACCTGGGCCTGTTCACTGTTGATGGTCTTCATGGCGCTCACCCATCGCTGGCGACGAGCATTGCTGATCCCCTGCGTTGCACTCACAGCCGCTGCTCTGCAGCACACCGGCGGAGTCGCGGAAGCGGCTCCAGGCCGAAGGATGACGGAATCCAAGCTCACGGAAAGTCAGAAGATGCAGCTGTTCCAGGCCCGCCGCAACTGGGGACTGCGCAGCTATGACCAACGGCTTGCGCTGCTCAAGTCGGGCAAGAGCTGCCTTGAGCGTGCGCAAACTCCTGAGGCGGGCAAGACCTGCATGAAGCAACAGAAGCAGGCTCGCAGGCGCCTGATGGAGCAGGGACGCCAGGTTGTGAATGCCGAGCGTCGCCGCTTGGGCCTCACACCTTTGCCCGATTTCCGGAGGCAAGGCCGAGGGAGGAGCTGACGCTCCTCCCCTTGACCGAATCTTGTTACTCAGGCGGCGTCGAGGGCGGAAACGCCTGGAAGCACCTTGCCTTCCAGCAGTTCGAGGCTGGCACCACCGCCCGTGGAGATGTGCGACATCTTCTCGGCAAGACCGGCTTTCTCCACGGCAGCAACCGAGTCGCCGCCGCCGATGATCGTGCAGCAGCCCTTGCCGCTCAGCTCGGCCAGGGTGGTGGCGATGGCATTGGTGCCGGCGGCGAACTTGTCGAACTCGAACACGCCCATGGGGCCGTTCCAGATCACGGTCTTGCAGTCGGCGAGTGCGTCCTGGAACACCTTGATGGAGTCAGGGCCGATGTCCAGCCCCATCCAGCCGTCAGGGATGGCGTTGATATCAGCGATCTGGCTGTTGGCATCGGGAGCGAAGTTATCGGCCAGCACCACATCGGTGGGCAGCAGCAACTGAACACCCTTAGCCTTCGCTTTGGCCTCCAGCTCTTTAGCGAGCTCGAGCTTGTCTTCTTCCACCAGGCTCTTGCCCACTGAGAGACCGCGCGCCTTGTAGAAGGTGAAGATCATGCCGCCTCCGATCAGCACCTTGTCGCACTTGTCGATCAGGGCTTCGAGCACGCCGATCTTGGAGCTCACCTTGGAGCCACCCACGATCGCAGCGAGGGGGCGTTTGGGATCGTCAACGGCACCCTGCAGGTATTGCAGCTCCTTCTCCATCAGGAAGCCGGCAACAGATGGCTTGAGGAATTTGGTCACGCCTTCGGTGGAGGCATGAGCGCGGTGGGCGGCACCGAAGGCGTCGTTCACATACACCTCAGCAAGTCCAGCAAGCTTTTCGGCGAAACCGGCTTCATTCTTTTCCTCTTCCGCGAAGAAACGCACGTTCTCCAGCAGCACCACATCGCCATCGGCCATGGCATTGACCTTGGCTTCGGCGTCAGGTCCGATGCAGCTTTCGGTCTTGGAGACAGGCTTGCCCAGCAATTCGCTCAGACGGGCGGCAACGGGGGTGAGACGCATGGAGTCATTCACCTGCCCCTTGGGCCGTCCGAAGTGGGCGGAAAGAATCACTTTGGCGCCCTTGTCGATCAGGTCCTTGACGGTGGGCAGCGCAGCACGGATGCGGGTGTCATCGGTGATGGCCCCGGCATCATTGAGGGGCACATTGAAATCGACCCGCACGAGAACACGTTTTCCGCTGAGGTCGGCGCCGGAGAGGCTGGCCAGGGAACGCTTCGCCATGAGGGTTGTGTGGTGCGGTAAGAAAACGGGGAGAGGTTAACCCGAGTTCTGCAGGCCCAGCGCTAGGACTGGCTTAAAGGGCATTGGCCGGAGGTCGTGTGAATGTTCAAGACCGTCCTCTTCCCGATCGATCAGAGCGATGAGGCCCTGGAGACAGTGGACAAGGCTCTGGAGCTCGCGCGCCGTTACGGCAGTCGATTGGTGCTTCTGTCGGTGCTGCAGTCAGAACGTTCTCAGAAGCATGACCATGAAGCGGTTGCAGGGAGGCTTGACCAGACCCGCGAACGCTTTGAACAGGCTGGTTTCAGCTGCCAGAAGATTGAGCGCAGTGGCCAAACGGCCTCTGTGATTTCTGATGTGGCTGATGAGTTGAATGTGGATGTGATCGTGATGGGAACAAGGGGTGTGAACTTGGAATCCGACAGCGGCTGCACGGCTGCACGGGTGCTTCAGCTGGTGTCCTGTCCTGTGTTGGTGGTGCCGTGAGTTCACCACCGATTCAGTGGTACCCCGGCCACATCGCCAAGGCGGAGCAACAACTCCGGCGCAATCTCGACAAGGTGGATCTGGTGATCGAGGTCCGTGACGCACGCATCCCTCTGGCCACCGGCCATCCCCACCTCAGCCGTTGGATCAAGGGCAAGCAACACCTGCTGGTGATCAACCGTCGCGACATGGTCACGGCTGAAGCGCGAAGTTCCTGGGAGGCATGGTTCAAAGGCCGGGGTCAGCGCACGCTGTGGTGTGACGCCAAGGCGGGCACCGGGGTGAAGCAGGTGCAGCAGGCTGCCATTCGCGCCGGCGACCAGCTGAACGAACGGCGGCGTAACAGGGGCATGCGCCCCAGGCCTGTGCGGGCGCTCACTCTGGGTTTTCCCAACGTGGGCAAATCAGCGCTGATCAACAGGCTGGTGAAGCAGAAGGTGGTGGCGAGTGCTCGCCGGGCTGGCGTCACCCGCACCCTGCGCTGGGTGCGCCTCGGCCAGGACATCGACCTGCTGGATGCACCGGGAGTGCTGCCACCCAGGCTTGATGATCAGCAGGCCGCGTTGCATCTGGCCCTCTGTGATGACATCGGCCAGGCGGCCTATGACGGTGAACTCGTCGCTCAGGCGTTTTTGCGGCTGCTGATGGGTCTGCAGCAGCAGCAGTCTTCCGGTGTGGCGCTTGCTGTGTTGCAAGGGCGGTATGGAACACCTCTTGCGGGTGAGACCGAAGACCCAGCCCTCTGGCTTCAGGCCGTGGCACTGCGCCACACCTCCGGTGACACGGCGCGAATGGCTCAGAGGTTGCTGGATGACTTTCGTAAGTCGGCGCTGGGCAGCATCGCTTTGGAGTTGCCGGCATGAATCGTGTCTGGAGTCGCCCTCCGCTGCCGGAAGAAACGTTCACCGACGGGTTCGGCGAGGGCGAGGGTGAGCTGCTGTCGCTCACCTATCCCAAACCGCTGCCGATGCGGCTTGACCGTTGGCTGGTGAGTCAGCGCACTGAGCAGAGTCGCGCCCGCATTCAGAAGTTCATTGATGCCGGTTATGTGCGTGTGAACGGCAAGACCGGCAAGGCCAAGACACCCCTGCGCCAGGGCGATGAGGTGAAGCTTTGGATGCCACCGCCGGAGCCGCTGCCCTATCTGAAGCCGCAGCCGATGGATCTCGATGTGATTTATGAGGATGAGCACCTGATCGTGATCAACAAACCGGCTGGTCTCACCGTGCATCCAGCACCCGGCAACAAAGACGGCACGCTGGTGAATGGTTTGCTGCACCACTGCCCCGATTTGCCTGGGATCAGCGGCAAGTTGCGACCCGGCATCGTCCATCGTCTCGACAAGGACACCACCGGTTGCATCGTGATTGCCAAGAGCCAGGAGGCTCTGGTGCGCCTCCAGAGTCAGATTCAGAAGCGCATCGCTTCACGTGAGTACCTTGCGGTGGTGCATGGTGTGCCCACAGGTGACAGCGGCACGATCGTGGGGGCGATCGGTCGTCATCCCGTCGATCGCAAAAAATATGCGGTGGTGAGTGGTGAGACTGGACGTCATGCCTGCACGCACTGGAACCTGGAGGAGCGGCTCGGCGATTATTCGCTGTTGCGCTTCAAGCTCGACACCGGCCGCACCCACCAGATCCGGGTGCATTGCGCGCACATCAATCACCCGGTGGTGGGCGATCCCACCTACAGCCGCTGCCGCAAATTGCCGATTGAACTGCCGGGCCAGGCCCTGCATGCCTTTCAGCTGGGCTTGGACCACCCCATCACCCGGAAGCGGATGCTGTTTGAGGCACCGATCCCGCCGGTGCTGGAAAAATTACTGACGGTGCTCCGCCGGCGTCAGTGATGGCTCGATTCGTTTCATTGCAGATCAGAGAATGTGAACTGGATCAGGAGGTCGTCAAAGCTTCCGTCACCACCGCTTAATTGATTTTCGAAGACAAACCCGTTCAATCCATCTGAGCGGATGTGAGTCATGCCATCGAAATTGGCTTCATCAAAGGCAAAGAAAATCTGGTCGCCGGCAATGATGTAGGGGGTCAAATAGTCTGTTTCGTGCAAAGTTGTCTTGGTGGTGGTTGTCTCATCGTTTGCGGTCATAACTCCGCTTATTGGATCCACGATGTTTGTCGAAGTAAGCGCGAGCTGTTGATACCCTTCGTCGCCGGGTCTTACAGATATTCCATAGGGATTGAGCAGTGTTCCTTCTGAATCTAAAACTCGAAATAAACCAATCTCCAGTGGTGAATTCCCTCCATGCTTCGTGGACATCTTGACCTGCATTCTGTGGGCGTTGGTGAATGCATTGAAATCAAGAACTGGAGAACTTGGAAGCTGATGCCCAATGAAATTCGTCAGGCCATCCCAGGCCATTGCTTCACTGACTGCACCGTCGAGATTCAGGGAGCGGTTGCCGTCAACCATGTTGTTCATCTCTGGATAAACAAAAGCGCTGCGTCTTAAGATCGCGAGGGTTTCCGTTGCTGAGATATTCCTGTTTGCTGCTCGAATGAGTGCAGCAGCCCCTGCAATCATGGGAGATGCCATTGACGTGCCTTGGGAAAAATCGTAATCCTTGTCGAAGTTTTTTCCTGTTCCTGTTGGTACGGTGCTTAATATCGATCTCGGGATTAGCTCGTATTTTGTCGGTGTTCCCTCGTTGTCGAATTCGGTGGCTATTCTCACGCCTGCATCTCCACCTGGCGCTGCAATGCTGGCATTGATGCCTCCATTGGAGTAGGAAGCCAATGCGCCGCGGGCGTTGGTGGCGCTGACAGTTGCAATATTGCCGAATGAGCGACTGAAAAGGGTTGGTATGGTGCTCGTGAAGTCAACATTGCCGATGTCATTCCACTTATTGGTTGAAAAAATATCTGTACCTGAATTGCCAGCCGCTATAGCAATAAAAACATCGTTATCAAGCGCATTTTGAAATGCTTTTTTTAGGCTATTGAGTGTGCTAGATGAGAGCATGTTTGCAGGCAGGTCTTTGTGTTGCCAGCCGAGCGAAAGATTGATGACATCTGCTCCATTATTGACTGCATAATCGATTGAGTCTGCGATTATTTTAATACCTTCGTCAATAGACTCTCCTTCTCGACTTTGCTTGCCTGGCAGCGCTTTGATTGGCATCAACTGAGTGTCCCAGGCAATGCCGCTGATGCCGATCTGGTTGTTGCCTTCCGCTCCAATAGTTCCAGCTACATGTGTCCCATGGGAAGCGTCATCCTCTGGGTTGTTGTCGTTGTTCCAGAAATCCCAGCCGTAGTAGTCGTCCTTGTATCCGTTGCCATCGTCATCAATTCCATTGATTGGATCGTTACGGTTTATCCAGATATTATTGATCAGATCGGGATGATTGTAGTCGACACCCGTGTCAATCACGGCAACAGCGATGTCTGAGGCATTATTGATTTTGGACCACGCTTCCGGTGCTGCAATGTCAACATTGAGTTTAGACACCGCCTGGCGCTGCAATGCTTGGCCCAGTTCTACATCGCTGTTGTTGAAGAGATACCATTGCCGATCAAGATAATGATCATTGGGAAAGATTGTGGTCTTTGCGAATGTTTCGGTGTCGAGCTCCAGCGTGAAGGTTTTGGAGCCTTCGCTGTTTTCTGCATAGTTATCGGCAATGCGCAGGATGTATTCAACCGGCTCTCCATTGTCAGAGAAGCTTTTAGAGAGTTTGTTGAAGAGCTGGTCGTCTGCGACTCCCCGCTGTGTTGAGCTCGCTAAATGGGTGTGAATACCGGCCTGGCCGTTTGAGACGGGCCATTGGAAAAGTAGATCTGCCGTAGTGAGATAGAGGTCAAGGTCATAATTGAGATTGCTGAGAGTTGTGTAAAGGTCAATCGTAGGGCTTCCCAGCCTGAACTTGAAAAAACGTTCTTTGCTGCCTTGCAAGTCAGTAGTGAGTGTCCTCATGGTATTCGGGCCGATCACGCCCAGGTCAGTGGCTTCTCTTAAAACCTGTGCAGTCATCACCGCGTGCGATGTCATGGGGAATCGGTCTCTGGCTTCGCTTTAGCCATGAAATGCTCTGGTGAGAAAATATTTTTATAAATGTCTTGTGCCATTCTCTGAAGATCGGTAACTCAGCTGCCAGACCTCAGCGATCAGGCAGCATGGGCTGACAAATCACGTCTTCTTGGTTGCATCGATCAACGGCATCGACTCGTCTTTGGAAAGAGGTGTGCTACGAAGCAGACTGCGTTCAGGGCTTTAGCCAGATGCGACTCAACCTGGCGTGGCTGCCGTCGTAATAGCTGCGGGCAATGCCGTCGTTGATTTCACGGGATCGCGGATCCTTGCCGAATTGGTCGGAGATGGCGAAGGCCATGAACAAGGTCATCAGCTTCTCCGATGCCGGTGTCACCTTTGGTTCCGGAGGCATGGTTTTCAAGGCTGAACGCATCGTCAGCATGTCGTCGAGAATGGCATCGGCCTTTCCTGACTGCAGCAGGCCAATGCAGGTTTCTGCAACGTCGCAATCCACTGTTTTGGTGCCGCTGCTTTTCAGGATTGACGTTTGGATATATCCAGGGATGGCGGCAAATGTGCTGTTCTTCAGGATTTCGAAGTTGAGGTCTTCCATCTGATTGCCGCTGTTCGCGTTCGTTTCGCTGGTGGCAACTTTCAGGATGAACGACGTGAAATAGGCCGTGAGTAGAACTCTTGCGAACAGGGAGCCGATGGAGATCAAGCGGGTACGTGTATGGCGTGTGTGATCAGTTGAGAGCAGCAGGGTCTTTTGAAGGATGAAGACTAGTTGGTGCCGCTTGCGCTTATCCGCAAGATCAGGCCTTTTCCGCTCCACGAACCAAACCGGCAGCGCGAAGATGCAGGCGATTAGCGCTAGTCCAAGGAAGATCAACAGCACCTGCCTGGAGAGCAAAATGCGAAGCATTTTGATGGCGGTGGGTTCCTGGTTGTCCAGGGTGTAGATCTTCAGGTCACTGCTGGCAGTTGGAAATGAAAACCGAAATTGTTTACTGCGATTTTCATTGATCAGAACACCGGAAATGGCCAGATCAGCTTGGTTGGTTTGGATGGCTTCCAGCAAGTCTTCAAAGCTGTCCGCTTTGCGAATGCGATAAGGAATCTGGCGTGTTTCGGCGATCATGCGCCAAAGATCGATCTCAAACCCTGTGGGAACGCCTTTACGGTTAACGGCATAGGGAGGATTGGGAAACCAGATCACGTCCACAGGATCCTGAGCATCCTTGATCTCATTGTTGGCATGGGAAGGCTGATGAAGACCGCCCATCGCACAAACCCAGAGAGTGCCCAGGCTCAGGATTAGGACGGTTCCAAGTCGTCTCGACATCACAGGCCACTTCGCAGTGTTGACTAGTCAAATCCACGATGTGTTTTCTGCTGAGGTTCCCTTGGTCCAGGGGCCTGAGTCATCCTTTTGGTATCGCCAAGGATGATTCAGGCATCTGACTCTTTGCGGCTTGATCGTCGTGCTCAGAGCGGTGTGATTTCGCTCCCTGAAGCCAGCAGCATGTCTTCTGTTAGCACTCCATCTCTGCCAAGATCCGTAGTCGAAAGGGCATTGAACCCCACCGTCAGCGACTGGCCAGCACCAATGGATGAGCCCCAGTCCGCTCCGGAGAGTTCGTAGCGATAGAGCTCTCCATCCAATTGTTCAGTGGTCACGTCTATTCCCCAGGATTCGCCATAAAATCTGTGGTTGCTGTTGAAACTCAGCGACCAGTTATCAAGTTGCTGTTCGCTCTGGTTGTTCACTGTGAGGGAGGCTGTCAAGCCGCCCCACCAAAGATCGCCGCTGACCTCTACATCAAGTGGTTTGCCTGTTAGCTGATCAGTCTCTTCAGGCTGTGAATCGGGGAGGATGGGTTCTGGAGAAGGAACGGGTTGTTGCTCCTGCTTGATGGTTCCAGGGTTGGACAACGCTTCGAGATTCTGCCCCAGCGGATCACCCAGAGACACAATCCCCTGGTAGTAGTTGATCACCGTGGAATCAGAAACATCCAGTGCCGGCCATTGCGGCCAGTCAAAGGTGTCATTCATGAAGGGTTGGTCCTGATCCCATCCCAGAACCGTGAGGTGATTGATGTCGTGAGCAATCGCGACATCTTCGATGTTCAAAAATCCATGGGTGCGGCCATGCATCCAGCCTCCGTAATGGGGCTCCATTTTCAAGGTGTTGATGAAGGTCTCCCGCAATCCAGATTGCTCGATGTAGTCGGCGAATCCCTCATGGCCAAACTCACGGACCAATCCCATCACGTCGTCCTGGGATCCCAGTCGTGCCGTTCGTTGGATGTCAGCGAGGATCTGAGGGTCATAGGCCTGATCAGCAATCCAACCCACCTTCGCTCCCTGCATGGCGTACCAAAGGCCGACCCCCTTGGTGTCATCGCCCCATGCCTGCGAATTGTTGGTCAGACCGTTGGCAAAAGCCCATTCACCGACAGTCTCAATGCCAACAGCTTCAAGACCTGAGAAAGCACGCAGGCCGTTGTAGGCCTCCAAGGCTTCGGTGGTAATCGCTGTGCGGCCTCCGACCAGTTCGTTGTGCTCGGAATTGTGATTGGAGCCGTGGAAGCTTCCCCAGCTGTTGATATCCGTGTATGCCCCCTCTGCGGCAGCGTGCTGATGCATGGCGTGATCGTGGCCGGCATGCCCGCCCATTCCTGCAGCGTCCATGTCGGCAGCGTTAGAGCTGGAAGCTGCCATGGATGCTTCGCCCATAGGCATTTCGCCTATGAATGTTTCGCTGATCGATGTCTCACCGTTGGCCATCCCACCGTTGGATGTCTCAGCAGTGGATGTCTCAGTAGTTGATGTCTCAGCAGTTGATGCCTCGTCCATGCTCATGCTGGAGCCGGAATCTGCGTTGGAGCTGTCGCTGAAGGCAAGGCCTGTCGCTGAGAACAACATCCCCTCGGTGAGGTTGCCATCGCGTCCAAGGTCAGTGCCCTGCGCTCCGTTGAAGCCAACATTGATGGTTTCGCCAGCTGGGATGCGACTGCCCCAACCCGTTCCTGAGAGGGTGTAGCGCGTCAGTCCGTTGTCCAATTGTTCGCTTTCGAGGGCGACTCCCCAGGCATTGGGATCCAGTTGATGGGGACTGGTGAAGCTGATGCTCCAGCTTTCAAGCGCCTGATCGCTGATATTGGTGACGGCCAGTGCGGCAGTGAAGCCGCCCCACCAGATGTCCCCGCCGATGGAGACCTGCAGTGACTCAGATGACGTCATGGCATGAATGAGAGGTACAGATTCAGTGCAGCGACGGGATGTGATTCAGATCTGTCTCGCGAAAGTCGGGATGTGTCCGAATCATTTCGTGTTGAGGGAAGCAAGGTCGCTGCCTTGGTTGTTCCATTCACGGCTGAAACCGTTTGAACGCCAATCCTGCAAATGGGGGGTTTCCTGGAGCGCGGGTCAGGGAATCAGCCCGAGCCTCAAGGCTGCGGAAACGGCACTGGCTCTGTTGCTGACACCCAGGCGCGTGAGGATCTCACTGAGGTGATCGCGAGCAGTGTTGACGGAGATATTGAGCTGATCAGCAATTTGACGATTGCTCAGTCCCTCGGCGACCAAGGCGAGGATTTCAAGCTGGCGTTCTGAAAGCACCTTTGCATTCTCCCGGCCAACAATTCTTTCCCCCTCAAGGAGACTTGGATCCTCAAAGTGTTGGCCTTGTTTCATGGAAGTCAGAGCATTGATCAATGCTCCGGAGCGTTGCTCCAAACTCACTTCATTCAGGACTGCATCCACGTTCAGTCCTCGGGCAATGCGCAAGTTGCTTTTGCCTGGACGGTTGATCAGGAGCAGGGTGCGATGGCTGCTAAGGAAGCGTTTGCTTTCACGCAGCAAGTCCAGTCCGCTTCCGTCACTGAGTTGCTCGGATACGAGGAGCCAGTGAGGGGACTTGACGTTCTTCAGATAGATCATCGCTTCAGTTTTGGAGTCATAAAAGCGTCTGATTCTTTTGCTTCGCATCCCTGAAAGTCGCAGCATTTGCTTCACTGCAAACAGATGTGGGTAGAGGCAGATGAGTAAATCCTGATCGTGGATCAATGAACGAATCCTGCGTGCTTTTTCAAGATCGCTCGTTTTACTTCGGCTTCGGGCCATGACCTCAACTTGGCAAGCGAGGACAGGCTTCGACCAGTGTTCGCGTGATCTCGGCCTCCGGATGATGCAGCAGCCGGTCTCCGGGTCCCTCCTCCACGACGTGTCCTTTGTTGAGCACGATCAGTCGATGGCAGAAGCCACCGGCCACTGAAAGGTCATGGGTGATGAAAATCATGGCCAGTCCAAGCTCCTGCTGCAGCTGCCGAAGCAGTGCCAGAACCTCCGCCTGGATTTCGGCATCGAGCATGCTCACGCTTTCATCACAGATCAGCACCTTCGGTTTCAGCGCCAGAGCGCGGGCGATGGCCACCCGTTGCTGCTGGCCACCGGAAAGCTGGCGGGGAAGCCGATTCTGGTAACGATCGGCTGGTCCTAGACCCACGCGTTCCAGCAGCTGGCGGCCTTGTTCCCGAGCTGCCGCCGGTGACGCCAGATTGTGGATCCGCAGTGGATCGACGATGGCATCCAGCACCGACATGGCTGGATTCAGACAGGCCAGGGGGTCCTGGAACACCATCTGAATGGTTCGCCGCGCCTGGCGCGCTTCACGTCCCCGCAGCCTGAGCAGATCCTGACCGAGTAACTGCACCCAGCCACCACGAATCGGCGTCAGTCCCATCAGGGCACGGCAGAGGGTGCTTTTGCCGCAGCCGGATCCTCCCACCACTCCAAGGGTTTCGCCGGCTTGCAACTGGAAGCTGATGCCGTCCACCGCTTTCAGCCAGGTTGGATTCCAGGGTGGACCGCCCAGGTTGTGCCAGCAGCGCAGTTCCTGCACAGCCAGCACCGTTTCGGCCTCGGGTGCTTCAGGGGTGCTTCCTCCCTCTCGTGCTCGGGCAGCGGCAAGCAGCCGTTGTCCCACCCTGGAGCTGGGATAGGTCAGGACCACGTCGCTTCGGTTGATCTCCACGACCCGTCCACCGTCCAGTACAGCCATGCGTTCGCACCAGCGATTGGCCATGGCCAGATCGTGAGTGATCAGCAACAGAGCGCTGCCCAGTTCCTGGCATAGCGCTCTTAGAGCAGCCATCACCTGACCAGCCACGGCTACATCCAGGCTGGTGGTGGGTTCGTCCGCGATCACCAGAGGGGGGCTCAGGGCGATGGCCAGGGCAATGGCCAGGCGCTGACGCATGCCGCCGCTGAACTCATGGGGGTAGGCGCGGAAGCGAGCAGCGCCGATGCCCACCTGCTCCAGCAGCTCCTCGGCCCGCTTGAGACGTTCTGTCTCGTGCATGGTCGGCCTGTGGGCACGCAGGGTGTCAATCAGATGACCGCCCACGGTCATCAGTGGATTCAGGCGTGTCATCGGATCCTGAAACACCAGTCCCACCGACTCGCCGCGCAATCTCCTCAGATCGGTCAAGTTGAGGCTGCGGGGATCGTGACCGTTCAGGCTTAGTTCTCCCTCGCAACTGCTGCCTGGGGGCAGCAGTTGCAGCGCTGCCCTGGCCACTGTGCTCTTGCCGCAGCCGGAGGGGCCAACCAGGGCCAGGCGTTCGCCGGGATGCAGGCGCAGGTCAAGTCCATCGAGAGTCCAGGCCTGGCTTCCCGGGTAACGGAGCCTGAATTGTTCGAGCTCCAGGACAGTCGCTGGCGCGGTTGTCATGGCAATCGAAGCGCAGGTGCTCATGGCTACATACCATGGATTCACCTGTCGGTTCGGATGCTCAACGCCACCTCCGAGACGGTCGCAGTGCAGATCCGGAATGGATCCGCTGCACCGGCTTGCGGTCTGGTGGCTCTGAGGGACAGGCCCATCCGTTCGGCTGACGACTACGGCATCGACCTCCCTGCCTGGTTGCGTGAGTGCATCGACCACGTGCCGCCAGGGATCGGTCACAGCTGCCCCACCGATTCAGAGGCTCTGCTTGCAGCGGCCTTTGATTTTGCTTTTCAGCTGCACGAGGGCCAGTTTCGCGCCAGCGGCGACCCCTACATCGTTCATCCGGTGGCAGTGGCTGATCTGCTGAGGGATATCGGTGCCAGCGCCAGCGTGATCGCTGCAGGCTTTCTGCACGACGTGGTGGAGGACACCGATGTCACTCCGGAGCAGCTCGAGAGTCATTTCGGACCGGAGGTCCGGCAGCTGGTGGAGGGGGTCACCAAGCTTGGGGGGCTGCATTTCACCAATCGCACTGAGGCTCAGGCCGAAAACCTGCGCAAGATGTTCCTGGCGATGGCCAGCGACATCCGCGTGGTGCTTGTGAAGCTCGCCGACCGACTGCACAACATGCGCACGCTGGGGGCGCTGCGTGAGGAAAAGCGCCAGCGCATTGCCCGGGAAACCCGGGAGATTTATGCACCTCTGGCCAACCGTCTTGGCATCGGTCGCTTCAAGTGGGAGCTGGAGGATCTGTCCTTCAAATTGCTTGAGCCGGATGCCTTCAGGGAGATTCAGCAGGAAGTCGCGACCAAGCGCAGCGAGCGGGAGGAACGTCTGGGGGTCACCGTTCAGTTGCTCAGCGATCGCCTGGCGGCTGTCGGGCTTGAGAACTGTGAGGTGAGCGGTCGGCCCAAGCACCTCTTCGGTATCTGGACCAAGATGCAGCGTCAGCAAAAAGCCTTCCACGAGATTTACGACGTGGCGGCCCTGCGGATCCTTACCCCCAGCGTTGAAGCCTGCTATCGGGCTCTTGCGGTTGTTCACGACACCTTCCGTCCCATTCCCGGGCGCTTCAAGGACTACATCGGTCTGCCCAAGCCCAATGGTTATCAGTCGTTGCATACGGCTGTCATCGGACGTCACCGTCCGATCGAAGTACAGATCCGAATGCTGGATATGCACCGGGTAGCGGAGTTCGGAATTGCCGCGCACTGGAAATACAAAGAGGGCGGTTCACCCGCTGCCGGCGGAGACACTGAACGCTTCAACTGGTTGCGGCAACTGGTTGACTGGCAGCAGGAGGGGGGAGCTGATGATCACAATGACTACCTCGCTTCGATCAAGGAAGATCTCTTCGATGAAGAGGTTTTCGTGTTCACGCCCAAAGGCGACGTTCTGGGTTTGCGCAAAGGGTCGACGGCTGTGGATTTTGCCTATCGCATCCACTCGGAAGTGGGTAATCACTGCCATGGCGTGCGCATCAACGATCGACTGTCTCCCCTGTCGACGCCGCTCCAGAACGGTGATTTTGTGAATGTGCTCACGAGCAAGACGGCACACCCCAGTCTTGATTGGCTCAATTTCGTGGCGACGCCCACGGCGCGTAATCGCATCCGCCAGTGGTACAAACGCAGTCATCGGGATGAAACGGTTGAGCGGGGCAAGGATCTGCTCGAACGGGAGCTGGGACGCAGCGGTTTTGATGCTCTGCTCAGCAGTGATGCCATGACGCGTGTGGCCGAGCGCTGCAACCTGCTCAGCACCGAGGATCTGCTTGCGGCCCTCGGCTTCGGAGCCGTCACCCTGCATCAGGTGCTCAACCGTCTGCGAGAGGAGATCCGCCTGCAGGCCACCATCGAGGAGCCACCGCTCAGTAACGAAGACGTCGCCCGCCAGCTTGTGCAGCAGGCTGAAACCGGCACCCCCCGCTCCAGTCCTGATCAGCAGGATCCCATCCTTGGTGTGGAGGGTCTCGACTACCGCCTCGGTGGTTGTTGCAGCCCTCTTCCCGGCGAGGCGATTCTGGGCACGGTAGCCCTCGGCAACCATGGCATCACCGTGCATCGCCAGGACTGCTCCAATGTGGAGGCGATTCCGAGCGAACGGCGATTGCCTGTGCGCTGGAATCCCGCTTTGGCGGCAAGAAGCCAACGTTTTCCCGCGCAGCTGCGGATTGAGGTGATCGACCGTGTCGGGATTCTCAAGGACATCCTTATGCGCCTCTCTGATGGACGCATCAACGTCAGTGATGCCCGCGTGAAGACCAGCTATGGAAAGCCAGCACGCATTGAACTGCGTCTGGAGCTGGCCAGTGCCGAGCAGCTGCAGCGCACCATGCACCAGATCCGTTCAATGGCGGATGTGATTGATATCGCCCGCAGCAGCGGGACCTGACTGCGAGCGCGACTGCCCACAGCGTTTGCGTTGTTGCTGTAGGAGCCAATTCAGGCTTAGCCACCAGCCCAGTGCCGAGCAGATGGCACCAGTGATGCTGGAGCCCAGCAGCAAGCGGCTGATCACGCTCCAGCCCAGTTGGTTGAAGCCCTCCTGGTGCAGGGCATCGAAGCCTGGCCATTCGCGGCCGGGGCCGAGCAGCAGAGCCCCGATCCGGTAGTTGAACCAGTACAGCGGCAGGTAGGTGAAGGGATTGCTGATCCAGGTGCCGGCGGCCGCCAACAGATGGTTCCCACGCACCACACTGGCCAGAGCGATTCCCACCAGTGTCTGCAAACCGAAGATCGGAAAGCAGCCGCAGAAGATGCCGGCGGCAAGCCCACGGGCCCGCTGTCCTGGAGTGCCTTCCTGTTGCCAGATCCATTGCAGCCCTTTCTGCAGGCGTTGATGTGCCTTTCTCAGCATCCGGCCCATCGGAGTGTCGGCGGTTCTCGCATGGCATTGAGGATGTGATCGTAGGGAGTGGGCTCGGGGCTGTTGCAGCACTGCGATGCAGGAGATCAACCTGGAGAGGCAAACGATTGCTGCAGTGGCCACGGCAGTGGCCCCCGGGCAGGGCGGCATCGCAGTGATTCGACTGTCCGGCCCTGACGCTCAACGGGCGGTGAGCGAGATCACCTGCTTCCCGGGTACACAGCTGTGGGAGAGCCATCGGGTGCTTTACGGCCACGTGATGGCAGCCGATGGAATGGAGCGACTCGATGAGGTGTTGGTGCTTGTGATGAAGGCGCCACGCAGTTTCACCGCTGAAGACGTGGTGGAAATCCATTGCCATGGCGGAGTGATGGCTGTGCAGCGGGTCATGGCCCGTGTGCTCGAACAGCCTGGGATTCGCCGAGCATTGCCCGGTGAATTCAGTCAGAGAGCTGTCCTGAACGGGCGCCTCGATCTCACGCGTGCTGAGGCGATCGGTGATCTGGTGGCCGCACGCAGCCAGCGAGCTGCGCAGCTGGCGATGGCAGGCGTGGATGGCGGCATTCAGCGTCGAATCCAGATGTTGCGCGAACGTCTGCTGGATCAGCTCAGTGAGTTGGAGGCCAGAGTTGATTTTGAGGAGGATCTGCCTGCTCTCGATGGCCCGGCCTTACTGAAGGTCTTGCAGTCAGTGCGCGACGAGTTGCTGCAACTTGTGGCGGATGGGGAGCGTAGTGTCGCCTTGCGTCAGGGGCTGCGGGTGGCGCTCGTCGGCAGACCGAACGTGGGCAAGAGCTCACTTCTGAATCTGCTGAGTCGGCGCGAGCGAGCCATCGTCACCGATCTGCCTGGAACCACAAGAGACCTGCTGGAAAGCGAAATCGTGCTGGAGGGCGTTCCGATCACGCTGCTCGATACCGCCGGCATCCGCAGCACCAATGATGCCGTTGAGCAGTTGGGCATCGCCCGAAGCCACGACGCTTTGGCCAGTGCCGACCTGGTCGTGCTTCTGTTTGATCTCGCTGACGGCTGGACCGCTGAGGATCAGGTTCTGCGTGAACAGATCCCTGCGGATGTGCCCCATCTGCTGGTGGGAAACAAGGCTGATCTCAGCGATGCTGAGGTTCCCGCCGATGTCCATCTGTCCGCTGTGACAGGGGTCGGGGAAGCGCAGCTGGTGCAGGCGCTTCTGGAGCGTTGTGGCGCACTCAGCGACGGCTCTCTGTTGCTTGCGCTCAACCAACGACAGGTTGACCTGGCAAGTGTGGCGGCCGCTGCCCTTGATCGCAGTGAGCAGGTTGCCGCGGATGGATTGCCCTGGGATTTCTGGACGATTGATCTGCGTGAGGCCATTCACAGCCTCGGCGAGATCACGGGGGAAGAGCTCACCGAATCAGTGCTGGATCGTATTTTTTCCCGCTTTTGCATCGGCAAATGAAGCGCTGCGGGACTGGTCCAAACACTCGTGCCCGCATGATGGATCCAGTCGGTTGAGCGGGCGATTCCGGAGTGATGAACGTTGAGCAGCCCCTAACGACCCCCCGTCTTCAGGCGCAACTCCAGGACTGGCTGGCTGAGGACCTTGGCCGCGGTGATCTCACCGCGCCGGCCCTGAGTGGACGGCGGGCTCAGGCGAGCTGGATCGCCAAGCAGGAGGGAGTGTTCTGCGGTGGCAGCCTTGCTCTGCGCTTGTTTCGCCTGTTGGATCCCAAGCTTGAGGTGGAGTGTCTGGTTGCCGAGGGTGCTGCGGTGCAGTCGGGTGACACGCTGATCCGTTTCGACGGCCAGGCCTCTGCTCTGGTGGGTGCTGAACGGACGGCGCTGAATTTGGCGATGCGTCTCTCTGGCATCGCCACGGCCACAGCGGCACTGGTGAGAGAACTGAAGGGAACCGGTGTGCGCCTGGCTGATACCCGCAAGACCACGCCTGGACTGCGCGAACTTGAGAAGTACGCCGTGCGCATGGGCGGGGGTGTCAATCATCGACTCGGTCTGGACGATGCAGCCATGCTCAAGGAAAACCATCTGGCCTGGGCGGGTGGCATTGAAGCTGCGATTGCAGCAGTGCGGGCTTCAGCTCCATGGCCGGCGAGGGTGATTGTGGAAGCGGAAAGCGAGCAAGAAGCCTCGGAGGCCGTGATTGCCGGAGCCGATGGTGTGCTGTTGGATGAGTTCACGCCTGAGCAGCTGAGCAGCCTGGTGCCCAGGTTGCGCCAGCTGGCCGTTGAACGAACTGCCTCCAGGGCTGTGATTCTTGAAGCCTCTGGAATTCAGCCCGGGGATTTGCGCGCCTATGCCGCCACAGGCATCGATCTGATCTCCACCAGTGCGCCGGTCACGCGTGGTCGCTGGTTGGATCTGAGTATGCGTTTCGCACCTGCCGGGGGATGATCAGGGCTTGCCAAGCCCATTGATCCGTTCATGCTGCGCATCGCCCATTCCCTGGATCAACAGTTGCGTGCAGCCATGGACCGGGCTTTCCCGGAGGCCGCTGCGGAGGCTCAGCAGGCCGGGCGCGCGTTGGATCCCCAGCTTGTTCCTGCGAGCAAGCCCGAATTCGGAGATTTTCAGGCCAATGGAGCCCTGGCCCTGGCCAAACCGCTTAAGCAGGCCCCGCGTCAGATCGCTGCAGCGATTGTGGAGCAGCTAAAGAACGACGCTGCTTTCACCGACCTTTGTCTTGAACCTCAGATCGCCGGTCCAGGCTTCATCAACCTCACCATCCGGCCCGAGTGTCTTGCTGCTGAGGTGGCCTCCCGGCTAGGTGATGCGCGGTTGGGCGTTCCATCGGTGAAGGATGCAGCGCCGGTGGTGGTCGACTTCTCCAGTCCCAACATCGCCAAGGAGATGCACGTGGGCCATCTGCGCTCCACGATCATCGGCGACTCACTGGCGCGTGTTCTCGAGTTTCGCGGTCATCGGGTGCTCCGCCTCAACCATGTGGGTGATTGGGGGACCCAGTTCGGGATGCTGATCACCCATCTGAAGCAGGTTGCACCTGAGGCTCTGGAGACAGCTGATGCAGTGGATCTGGGTGATCTGGTGGCGTTTTATCGCGAAGCCAAGAAGCGTTTTGATGATGACGAGGACTTCCAGATCACATCCCGGGAGGAGGTGGTCAAGCTCCAGGGAGGCGATCCTCTTTCGCTCAAGGCCTGGGGTCTGCTCTGTGACCAGTCGCGGCGCGAGTTCCAGAAGATCTATGACCGGCTTGATATTCGCCTGAGTGAGCGGGGAGAGTCGTTTTACAACCCCTTTCTGCCGGGGGTGATCGATGGGCTGAAGCAAGTCGGTCTGCTGGTCACCGACGATGGGGCGGAGTGCGTCTTCCTGGAAGGGGTCAGCGGTAAGGACGGCAAACCGCTGCCGGTGATCGTGCAGAAAAGCGATGGCGGTTTTAATTACGCCACCACCGATCTGGCGGCGATTCGCTACCGGTTCGCGGCCGCTCCCGATGGGGATTCGGCTCGTCGGGTGATCTATGTGACGGATGCCGGCCAGGCCAACCACTTTGCTGGGGTTTTTCAGGTGGCGCAACGGGCGGGCTGGATTCCCGACGGTGCCCGCCTGGAGCATGTGCCCTTCGGATTGGTGCAGGGAGAAGATGGCAAGAAGCTCAAGACTCGGGCCGGTGACACCGTGCGACTCCGCGATCTGCTGGATGAAGCGGTGGAGCGCGCTGAAGCGGATCTGCGTTCGCGTCTCAAGGAGGAGGAGCGCCAGGAACCCGAAGACTTCATCAACCATGTAGCCGTCACCGTCGGCCTTGCGGCGGTGAAATACGCCGACCTCAGTCAGAACCGGATCACCAACTACCAGTTTTCGTTTGATCGGATGCTGGCCCTGCAGGGAAACACGGCTCCCTATCTGCTCTATGCGCTGGTGCGCATCGCCGGTATCGCCCGCAAGGGAGGCGACCTGGATCGATCGACTACTCAGCTGCAGTTCAGTGAGCCTCAGGAGTGGGCTCTTGTGCGTGAACTTCTCAAGTTCGATGCAGTGGTTGCCGAGGTGGAGGAGGAGTTGCTCCCCAATCGGCTCTGCAGCTATCTGTTTGAGCTCAGCCAGATGTTCAATCGCTTCTACGACCAGGTGCCGGTGCTTAAGGCCGGGCCTGAGGCGTTGCCGTCACGGCTGGCCCTCTGTCGCCTCACTGCCGACACGCTCAAAACCGGACTCGGTCTGCTCGGCATCAACACCTTGGAGCGGATGTGATGGGTCTCCGGTTTTGGGAACCGCTGGGTCGCTATTGGCCGTTTTTGTGCACACTGCTGTTGTCATTTGCGCTGTTTCTATCGGAACCAACCATTGTCGATTTCTTCCACACAGGTCACTCCAACTGGGTTTCGCTTCACTCCTTGGCGATTGCGAAGCACAGCCGTCTCGCGGTCGGTGGGGTGGGATTCTCTTGTACGTGGTTCGATCCTCAGGGCCATCTCTGGCATGACTACTTCAATCGCTATCCCCTTCCTTTCGCAGTTCTGAGCCGCTGGATCCTGAAGAGATGGTCAGGCGATGCCGTCTCCTGGATGTATGCGGCCCGCCAGTGGATGAACCTGATCTTCGTGGCCACGGGGGTGGCTCTTTGGTTTTGGCTGCGCGCTCTGCGGTTTTCCCGTCCGGTAGCCATGACAGCTCTGGTCTTGACGGGGGCTGCACCGGTCGTTCTTCAGTACCGCAGCATGTTCCATTTCGATCAGCCAGCTCTGTTGGCTTATGCGCTGCTTCTGCTGGTAGTAGTGCGCAAGCTCCTGATCGATCGGCCTGATTTGCGCTGGTATCTGGGAATGCTGCTGGTGGCATCTCTCGCGGGTCGTTCCGCTGTTGTCCTGATCTTTTCGCTGGTGTTGCCTTCAGTGCTGACGCTGTTTCGGTCCTCCAGCGCTTCCCGCTGGTTGTGGTGCGGCGGGCCGCTGGCTTTCGGCGCTGTGTTGATAGCGACTTCCTACAACGTGATCTGGGAGATGCGCCTCAATCAAGTGAATTTGTGGCAAACCTCTGTGGTGCAGTCGGCGTTGCGTCGCCTTGATCTCAGCACAGATGGTTTCAGCCCCGCCCATTTGGAGCGCACGAGCTGGCTCGGTGGTGCGCTCCCCAAACTCATCGAGTACCTCACTCAATACTGCATTCCTCTCCTGACAGTGTTTGCGCTGCTCTTGTTGTTCCGGCTTCTGGCTGGGCTGTCATCTGATGGACTGACGCCACGACGACTTCAAGATCCGGGTGACTTGGTTGGTGATTCGCCTCGCCTTCTGATGCTTTGGAGCACTGGTCTTTCCTCCTTGCTCTGGGTGGTGACGATGAAAAACCTGTTCGTTTTTCACATTTATGCAGGCATGATGATCCTTCCGTTTCTGCTGCTTTGCTTGGCCAGTCTGCTGGAACGACTGGTTGTCGAAGTGGGTGATTTCTGGGCCATCAGTGATCGATCACTTCATTCCATTCTTGTTCTCAGTGCTGTTTCAGTGTTTCTCCTGGTTCTCCTGCTTGGGCCTTCAGCTGAGCAGCGACCTGATCAATCCAGGAAACTTGCACTTGAGGGGTTCTTTAAGGAATTGAATCACTATCGTTCAGCTTCTGAGACTTTGCCGCCGGTGCCGAAAAATGACGGTTGGTTTCCCCGTTCGCCATATGCCCAGTGTGCGCTGCTCGACGGACCGACGCTGCTGGAGCCACCAGCAGATGGAATCCAAGCTCCTCAGCCACCTGCATTCCCCCCCAAGCCTAATTCGCGTTGACGGTTCGATCAAAAATTCTGTTGCTCGCCACCGGCGGCACAATCGCAGGAAGGGCGAAAGATGTCACCGCTCTGAACAACTACTCAGCAGGCGTCATCCACGCTGAGCAGTTGCTGCAATCGGTGCCCCAGCTGCAACAGCTCGCTGAGATTCAGGTGGAGCAGATTGCCAACGTCGACAGTGCGGACCTGACCTTTGCCCATTGGCAGACGCTCGTCACCCATGTGCGTTCAGCCTTTGCAGCTGATGCCGATCTCGCTGGTGTTGTGATCAGTCACGGCACCAACACCTTGGAGGAAACAGCCTGGCTGCTGCAGTTGCTGATCGATGACCCGCGGCCGGTGGTGCTAGGTGGGGCGATGCGGCCGGCAACGGCACTCAGTGCGGATGGCCCGCTTAATCTGTTTCAGGCCGTTCAGGTGGCCAGTGCTCCGCAATCCCGCGGTCAGGGAGTGCTGGTGGTGATGGATGGATGGATCCATGCGGCACGCAAGGTGACCAAGGTGGCGACACAGGGGGTAGGGGCGTTTGCCAGTCCAGGCACTGGGCCGTTGGGCTGGGTTGATGATGCCGGCGTTCATTTGCCCCTGGTGTGTGAAGCGCGAGAGGCTCCATTCGCAGGCCTCACCTTGCCTGGGCAATGGCCCAAGGTGGCCATCCTCTATGGCTGTGTGGAGCCAGAGTCGAGCATGCTCACTGCGATGCTGAAGGCAAGGATTCAGGGCCTGGTGTTTACCGGCACCGGCGCCGGTCAGCTCTCGGCCGTGGAACGTGATGTGCTTAGAACCTGGTCGGGTCCGCGGCCATTGATGCTGCGGGCCAGCCGTTGTGGATCAGGTCCTGTGCATCGCTCGCCTGAAGATGAACGTTGTGGGACGCTGCCTGCCGGCAGCCTGAATCCTCAGAAAGCTCGGGTGCTGTTGTTGTTGTCTTTGAGTGCAGGCTTTAATGGTGTGCAAATGGCAGCAGTATTGGCTCAGTTGGAATCCATGAGTTGATGCCGGGAGGTTGCCATGGTTCTTGCCAATCTTTTGGCATTCATCTGACGGCATTTTTTGCTCTGTAGGAGCTGGATGAAATGCCTCACTTGCTCAAGGGTGGTGGAGAGGACCGAGTCTGATGTTTGAGTTTATGGTTTTGGTCTTGTGTCGCATTCAGCATGGAAAGAATGTGCGCATTTATTTAGCCCGTTAGTGCTCGTTTTTGGAAGGTCTGGCCTCAGGAGGAAAGGGCATTAATACCGAAATAAAGTGTGAAAAGTGCGTAGCTAATGTTGACAACTTTGCTGGCATATCGAGGTTGTTTGGCTGTTCTTAATTCGAGGAAATGCAAGACGGACGCTTGCAGCATATAGATTCCCACAAGAAGAATCAGGGATCCAAGGGCTTCGGTCCCCCAGCCTTGTGCGAGTCCGACGAAAGCGACTACTCCCCATCCGAGATTCGCGAAGCCGACTTCAAGTTGAAAGTCGTTGCGGGTGCCGTAATCCCATCCCATGCGTAATGCATCGCTGCGGTGGAATATTGCATGACGTACAAATGAAACCAGGCCCACGCCTCCGACAGACCATCCTGCAATCCATTGGGTGGCTGAATCTATATTTCCGGCGCCAAGAGCGTTAAAGCCATTCCATAATCCAATGCCACCAATGACCCAGGTGATTTGCATTAATATTTTGGAAATTTGCGGGTTGCTTGATAGGACCATTTCGGTATCGCTGCACTTTTAAAATACTTGCATGTAAGATTTGTTATTGCAACCCTTTGTTGATGTATCGCCCATGAATAATCTTTTGGTCGGGAGCTGGCTGAAGCATTCCTGGGCTGAATGGTAGTAGTGCGACTTCACTGAGTCATCGAAACAAGTGGAGTGATGGTCTTGCCGCAATGTCTGCGCAGTGATGTTGATCAGCTTGTGCGGCCAAGTGCTCGTGCGGCGGCTGGGTCTGCCTTTCCCGGGTTGTGAGATTGGTTCCTAGGTGCTCGTCTAGGAGGAGCAGCTGTAGTGAGAGATGCCCCCGGCGCCGAAGAACTCCTTGGGCCTTAATTGGTCGTAACGAATTGCGAGTTCTGGCGAAAGCGGCTCATAGGGATGACGGAACACTGTCTGCAATTCGCGCACGTGACCGTAGTCGCCCCGAGCTGCCTGTTCGTACGCAGGGGCGATCAGCCATTCGCGCCAGGTGATGGCGGGATTGGTGCGACTCATTGAGGCTGTGATCTCCCCTCGTTCGCCATTGCCGGCAAGTTGCAGATGCCAGCGCTGAAGCCATGCGTTCCACTTGTTGTCGAGTTGTTCATCGCTAGGTTGGTAAAAACCCCGTTTCAGAGGTGTGACGTTTTCCGGTAGTGCCGATAATTCACGGAAGGCAACCGTGTAGTCCGCCTTCGACGCCACCAGCAGCTGCAGAAGCTCTCCAATCAGCTCGGGCTCATGGCTGGCCAGGCCAAGCTTCCGAGCCCACATGGCATCCAGTTCTTGCTGCATGGCATCGCCGAAGCTGGCCTGCAGCTCATCCAGACGAGCCGTTTCTGGCGGGTGATCCTTGAGCAGCGTTTTGAGGGCTGACCAGAACATCCGGTAATTGGTTTCTGCCGCCTTCGGCTGATTGAAAAAGGAGAAATGAATCCCGCCTCCGGTCCAGGGCTGAAAGCGGGGGTCGAAAAGTTCGCAGAAGCCAAATGGTCCGTAGTCAAGGGTGAAGCCGCCGGCGGCACAGTTGTCGCTGTTGAAGTTGCCTTGGCAATATCCCACTCGCATCCAGTGGGATATCAGGGTGATCAATCGTGCTCGGAACAACGTTGCGAGCTGCACCACCTGCTCAGGGAAGCTCAGAGACTCATCAATCTCGGCGCGGTAGTTCCGATCGATCAGGTGCTGCACGATCATCTGCAGTTCCTGAAGCGCCTGAGGGTGAGCTTCTCTGCGGACGCGCCGCGCGAAGAGCTCGATCTGACCCACGCGCAGGAAGGATGGCGCCACGCGCGTGGTGATCGCTGCAGGGTTCTCGATCAGCACATCGGGATCCATGGATTGAGATTGATCTGAATACCAGGGGCGACGCACACTCTCGGCATGGGAGACATACAGCGTTAGGGAGCGTGATGTGGGAACTCCGAGTGCATGCATGAATTCCTGGGCCAGAAATTCGCGCACACTGGAGCGCAGCACGGCTCGACCATCAGCACCTCTGCAATAGGGCGTCGGTCCGCCACCCTTCAGTTGCATTTCCCAGCGGCGTCCTCGGAAAAGACCTTCGAACACGGATACGGCTCGACCATCGCCGTATCCGTTGCCATTGCCGAACGGACATTGCTGATCGTATTCGGTGCCGTAGATCGACAAGGCATAGCCGGTGGCCCACCCATAAGGGAGCATCTCGCCGCGGTTCACGCTGATGTCGCCGGAGAACAACCGTCGGAAGCCGTCGTCCTCGGCCAAGCTGTGGCTGAGTCCCAGTTCATCGAATAATTCGTCGCTGTGTGCCACGTATTCCGGGGTTGGCAGAGGCGTTGGCGTGACCGGCACGTAGTGGCCAGATTTCACCTGACGTGCCTGATGGTCGTGCCCGTTCACACGGGCCTCGGGGTCCGCTCTGAGTTGGCTCAGCAAGGAGTAATCGACGTGTTCAGCGAACTCGGCGAATGTGTCGGTTGTGGAGGATGCGCTCGAGCTGGTTGGCATCAGACCGGTCACTGCAGTCTTCCCATCATCGGCGTGAATTCACCACTGTTGGGATCAGAGGGATGTCGATAGCTTGTGGATTGACCTTCGTGGGCAAGGTTGATTGGCATGACCGCAGCGACTCCCTCGCCTTCAGCACGCCCTGAGGTTGAGCGCCTTAGGGGTTACAGCGCACCACTGGAGGGGCGCCGTGGTTTGCTCCGGCTTGATTTCAACGAGAACACCATCGGTCCCAGCCCGGCGGTTGCTGAGGCGCTACGGACCTTTCCGGCTGATCAAATTGCCGTTTATCCCGAATACGACGGACTGCGCGAGGCGGTGATCAGCAATCTGCAGGCCTCGCCTGCGGGTCTAGCGCATGCTTTGTTGCCACAGCAAGTGGGTGTGTTTAACGGGGTGGATGCTGCGATTCATGCGGTGATTCACGCCTATGGCGCTCAGGGAGACACCCTGCTCACCACGAGTCCCACCTTCGGCTACTACGCCCCCTGTGCTGGGATGCAGGGGATGGAGGTGGAAGCGGTGCCCCATGCCCTGCCTGGTTTTGGCTTTCCGCTGGAGCAGATTCGCGAAGCCCTGGAGCGTCGCCCGCGAATTCTGATGCTCTGCAATCCCAACAATCCCACCGGGACTCGTCTTTCCGCAGAGCATGTGCTGCAGCTGGCAATATCCGCGCCCGACACCCTGGTGGTGGTGGATGAGCTCTATGAAGCTTTCACGGGCGACAGCGTGCTGCCGACTGTTGATTTCGGGCGGCATGGCAATTTGCTGGTCCTGCGCTCCCTCGCCAAGACTTCAGGGCTTGCGGGTTTGCGGATCGGTTTTGCGTTCGGTCATGCCGATGTGGTTGATCGGGTCTGCAGGGTGACCGGTCCCTACGACGTCAACAGCCTTGCTGTGACTGCCGCGTTCGCTGCATTGTCGGACCAGTCGTACACAGACAGCTATGTGGCCGAAGTGTTACGTGCGCGTGACTATTTAGTGACGCAGCTGACGCAGTCTGGTGCCGTTTTCCATTGCGACGGCGGTAACTATCTGTTGATCTGGCCCTCGTCTCCCGCTCAGCAGGTGGAGCAGCAATTGCGGCAGGAGGGCATCCTGGTGCGTTCGATGGCCGGCAAGCCGCAGCTCGAAGGATCTCTGCGAGTCAGCATCGGCACCCTCACTCAGATGCAGAAGTTCTGGGCGTGTTACCGACAGCTTGACCCCTGAACGGATCGTCAGCGCATCACCTCGATCACGGTGCTGTCGTTCAGGCTCCCTGGCAGCGTGAGGCTGGGGCCCACCTGGCGAACCTTTGTACCGCTCATCGCATCCAGGAAGGGCTGTACTCCGCCTTGGTCACATCCGCTCGGAGCCTCCCCATTCACGTATTGAACGGGAATCACCCGGCGTGGATTCAGCTGTCTGACCACCTCAGCAGCCTCCTCACCGTTGTAGACCTTGCCTCCACCGCCGACGCCGATGATCAGCACATCTGGGCGACCCAGCAGCACCCTGTCCTCACCGCTGAGAGGGGCGGCTGTTCCTCCCAAATGGGCAAAGTTCAGGCCTCCCTGCTGCCAGCGCCAGATTGTGGCGTTGCCGAAACGGCGTCCACCCATACGGTCATGTGGAGCAGAAAATCCCTCGAGGTCCATGCCGCCAACGCGATAGGAACCCGGCTTGGAGAGGTAGGTGCCTCCTCCGATCCGTGCCCCTTCGTCAGGAAGTTCGGAGCTGGCCAGGGTCACGTTGGCGCTCACGCGCGGTTCGCTGAGTCCAGTGGCGCAGCCCACGGCCCGGAAGGGGTTTACAAGCACCGTCTGGCCTCCGCCGCGAATCAGCAGAGCACTGTGCCCGTAGCTCGTGATCGAGACGCCTGCAGCCTGCGCGGCAGTGCCGCTGATTCCGGCCAGGAGGGTTGATGCGGCCAGGGAGGCGATGGCCCGCCCAGGACCCTGGCGTTTCAGGAAGACTGTCATGGGGGAATGCCTGCTGGCAGAGGAAACTAGCAGTGCTGAATGCGCCCTTCCGCCAGTCGAAGGAAGTTGGCCAGCAGGTTATGCCCGGCCTCCGTCAACACGCTTTCAGGGTGGAACTGCACGCCCTGGAGATGGGGGTGCTCACGGTGACGCAGGCCCATCACGGTGTTGTCCTCCAGCCATGCAGTGACCTCTAGGCAGTCGGGAAGACTGCTGCGGTCAGCAATCAAGCTGTGATATCGGGTGGCGGTGAGTGGCTGAGGCAGGCCTGCAAAGACGCCTTCGCCTCGATGCAGCACGGGTGAGGTCTTGCCATGCATCAGTTCCGAGGCCCGCACCACTTTTCCTCCGTAGGCCTGAGCAAGAGCCTGATGGCCCAGACAGACCCCCAAGGTGGGGATGCTCGGGGACAACTCCTTCAGCACACTCAGGCAGACTCCCGCCTGATCAGGATCTCCGGGCCCAGGGGATAACAGGATGGCATCGGGGCTGAGGTCACGGATCTGGGCAACATTGAGCGCATCGTTGCGCTCCACGCGCAGGTCTTCAGCCAGAGGATGCTGAGCCGCTAACTCCCCGAAATACTGCACCAGGTTGAAGGTGAAGCTGTCGTAGTTGTCGATGACCAGGAGCATCGTTCAAAGGCCGAGGCGAAGAATCAGGGGCGGTAGCACCAGCAGCAGGGCAATCACCAGAGAGCTGATGGCCGCCACCAAAACCGCTGCCGCTGAACAGTCCTTGGCGATCCTGGCCAGGGGGTGGAAGCGACGTCCGATGGCCAGGTCGACGACAGATTCGATCGCGGTATTGAGCAGCTCAAGCACGAGCACGGCCGCCACGGTCAGGACCAGAACGGCCAGCTGAATCGCTGGCAACTTCAGCCACAGTCCCAAAAAGAAAACGACGCTGCCGATCCCCAGGTGGATGCGAAAGTTGCGTTGGCTGATGAAGCCGTAACCCAGTCCCTGAGCGGCGTAACGGAAGCTGGCGGGCAGGTCGCCGGCGATTTTCCAGGCTCCTCTGTGGGCAGCGTGGTGGGCACGGCGGGTGCTGCGCTGGCTGATCTCCTCGGTCAACGGAGTTCCATCGTCAGGTTTCCTCAGTGATTTCATCTGCTGATTCACAGTTGATCTCACCGTGGGATTGAACGATACCGGCCATGGCAACCAGTTGCTCCTGGCATTGCAACATGGCTTCAAGCCTCGACTCGTCTGGATGGTCCCATCCCAGCAGGTGCAGCAGGCCATGGCTCACCAACCAGCAGAGCTCCCGTTCCAGGCTGTGATCCTGTTCGAGAGCCTGACGTTCTGCAGTCGGTACCGACACGATGATGTCTCCCAGTTCAAGGCTGGGGCAGCTGTCCCGGGGCATGTCAGCTTCCAGTGCTGAAAAGGACAAGACATCCGTGGCCGTGGGCTTGTTGCGCCAGCGTGCGTTGAGATCAGTGATCTGGGCATCATCCACAAACTGCAGGCCCAGGCAGATCTCCTCACAGCTCTGAAGTTCCGCTGGGACGCTGTCGCCCTCGGCAGCGATCAGGTGTTGCAGCCAGAGGCGCACGGTTGATTCCCAGATATCTCCCTGGCTGAGCCGCTGCTGGGCTCCAATCCCTTTCCCGGCCTGGATCAGTTGCTCTTCAGCTGGCGTGAAGGCCAGGTCAATCGCAACAGCCCGCGTGTTGCTCACTGGGGCAGTGTTGGACGGCCCAGCCAGGCGACCACAAGGATGAAACCGATGAACCCTGCGGCCGTGAGTCCAAGATGAAACAGGCTCTTGCTGCCCTTGCGGACCATGTTGCGCATGGCCTGTTTGACGAAGCTGGGAGGAGGCGTGGTGGTGGCGCCGTCCGGCGAAGTCTCGATGCCGTCTGGCTTTGAGCTCATGGTTCAGCTGTCCTCGTCCTGTCCGGGGCTGTCCACACCCTGACGCAGCAGCGCCTGAATGAAGGGGTCTAGATCGCCGTTCATCACACCCTGAACATCATTGGTTTCCTCCTGGGTGCGCAGGTCCTTGACCATTTGGTAAGGGTGAAACACATAGTTGCGGATCTGATTGCCCCAGGCGGCCTCAACGATGTCGCCGCGGATGTCGGCGATCTCGGCAGCTCTTTGTTCCTGTGCGATCACCAGCAGCTTGGCCTTGAGCAGGGCCATGGCCTTTTCCTTGTTCTGGAGCTGGGAGCGTTCCTGGGTGCAGCGCACAGCCAGTCCTGTGGGGACGTGCAGGATGCGCACAGCGGTTTCCACCTTGTTGACGTTCTGTCCACCAGCTCCGCCGGAGCGGCTGGTGGTCACCTCCAGGTCCTTCTCGGGAATGTCGATGTCGACTTCCTCCTCGAGTTTCGGCATCACTTCAATGCCCGCAAAACTGGTCTGGCGCTTGTCGTTGGCATTGAAGGGCGAGATCCGCACCAGGCGATGGGTGCCCTTCTCATTGCGCAGATAGCCGTAGGCGTAGCGGCCCTCGATCTCGATCGTGGCGCTCTTGATGCCTGCTTCCTCACCTTCGCTGAGTTCGTCAACCGTGACCTTCATGTCATGGTCCTCGGCCCAGCGGGTGTACATCCGCAGCAGCATCTGAGCCCAATCCTGGGCATCGGTGCCACCCGCTCCGGCATTGATGGAGAGGACGGCTCCCTCCTTGTCGTATTCACCGCTGAGCAGGCGTTCCAGCTCCCACCGATCCAGCTCCTTGCGCAGCTGATCAAGGCCTGCCTGGGCCTCCGCAAGCATCTCGTCGTCCGGTTCAAGCTCATACAGCTCAAGAGTGGCCTGGGCATCGCCCACGGCCCCTTGCCATGTGGTCAGCTGCAGCAGCTGGGCCTTGACCTCATCGAGGCGGCGCATCTGCTTCTGAGCGTTCTGCTGGTCATCCCAGAAATCTGGCTGGGCGGCAAGCTGCTCGAGATCCTGTTGTCTTGCGTTCAGTGCAGGGACGTCAAAGACAGTCCTGGGCATTGCCCAGGCGGTCAGTGAGCTCGGAGAGATCGCGCTTGAAGTCGGTGAGATCGAGCAACGGAGTGCGTTGAACGGAATTTGCGACCCTATCAGTGCGGAATCCAGGCCTGATCGTGGGCCGAGGCGGGAGAGGGAGCGAATGCCCATCGCGATGAAGCGGACTGCCCTGCATAGGATTCAGGATCCATGTTGAGGGCACCATGCCGAGCGTCGAGATCTACACCTGGCGCACCTGCCCCTTCTGTATCCGGGCCAAGCAGCTGTTGGATCGCAAGGGTGTGGCTTACACCGAGCATTCCGTCGATGGCGATGAGCCCGGCCGTGATGCCATGGCCGCCCGCGGCGACGGCCGGCGCAGCGTTCCGCAGATCTTCATCGATGAGCGTCACATCGGTGGCTGTGATGACCTGCATGCCCTTGAGCGCGCGGGTGAACTCGATCCGCTGCTCTCCTGAGCCCCCTCTCGCGCCCGCTGTCCATGCGTCATCTGTTCGTGCTGGATCCGTTGGATCGGATCAACCCAGCCAAAGATTCCACCGCTGCATTGATGCAGGCCGCCAGTCGAGCGGCGCTGGAGGTTTGGGCCTGCACTCCTGCGGATCTCATCGCTCTGGGTGATGAACCTCTGGCGATGGCCATGCCGGTTCAACCTGAGCCTTGGATCACTGCCGGGGAGCCTGAAAGACTGCCGCTGGCCACATTCCAGGTGATCTGGATGCGGAAGGATCCACCGGTTGATGAGGCCTATCTCTATGCCACCCATCTTCTTGATGTCGCAGAGCGGGCCGGTGTTCGTGTTCTCAACCGCCCCGACTCGCTGCGCACTTGGAATGAAAAGCTCGGGGCTCTGCGTTTCAGTCGATGGATGGCTCCCACCCTTGTCTCCGGGAGGGTGAGTGAGCTCAAGTCCTTCGCCCAAGCGCACAGCGACATCGTGCTCAAACCTCTGGGAGGCCGTGCAGGGCTGGGGGTGATCCGTGTGTCCTCCCAGGCGCCAGGCCTGAAGGCCCTATTGGAGTTGGTCACGGAGCAGGAACGACTGCCTGTGATGGCTCAGTGTTTTCTTCCTTCGGTGAGCGAGGGCGACAAGCGCATCCTGTTGGTGGATGGTGAGCCGCTGGGTGCCATCAACCGCAGGCCAGCCGCTGGAGAATTCCGCAGCAATCTGGCGGTTGGTGGTCAGGCTGAAGCCACCGAGCTCACTGAGCGTGAACGACAGATCTGTGCGGCCCTTGCGCCCGCTCTGAGGGCCGAGGGTCTGTTCTTTGTCGGCATCGATGTGATCGGCGGCATGCTCAGCGAGATCAACGTCACCAGTCCCACCGGTATTCGTGAGGTGGAACGGTTGATGGATCAGCCCCTGGCCGATCAGGTCATCGCATGTCTGCGCGACCTGCTTTGAGCGATCAACATTGGGGTCTAACGATCAGGAAAGGTTTTGCTGAAAAAAGGACTGCGCTGGGGAACCGCTCTGTTGGTGGGCCTGGCGGGAAGCCTCACGATCTCCAGTCGCGCTATGGATGCCAGCTCCACGCCGCCGCTGATTCCGCGTGAGGTGTTGTTCGGTAACCCGGAGATCGCCGGGGTTGAACTCAGCCCCGATGGAACCCGTATCGCGTACCTCGCTCCTTACCGAGGAGTCCTCAATCTCTGGGTCCGTGATCTTGATGGGCGTGAACAGCCCCGTCTGCTGACCCGGAAGACGGATCGGCCGCAACAGAGTGCCGGATGGACACCTGATGGGCGATTTCTGATTTCTAGCAGAGATGCACAAGGGGATGAAAACACTGTGCTGGTCCGAATTGACCCAAGCACAGGGGATACGGTTGATCTCACGCCACCATCTGGTGTCTTGGCGATTGTCAGTGCATCAGATCGCGATGTGCCGGGCGAATTGGTGGTTGGCCTCAATGATCGGGATCCTCGCTATCACGATCTTTATGTGCTCGACATTGCAAGTGGTGAGCGCGAACTGCTCTATCAAGTTGACGATGGTCGACCCGTTCAAGTGGATCGCCTCAATGGTGAGTGGCATCCCTATCTGCGCACCGAAGCATTGGCCAATGGCGGCCAGGCTTATGAGCTTCGCTTGCCTGGTGAGAAGCAGTGGCGCCCCTTTCTCAAATTCGATTTTGAAGATGCCCGCTTGTCTGGGCTGGCAGGGTTCACCCGTGATGGTCAGTGGCTGTATGGGCAACTGAGCACGGGGGAAGACAAACCTCGTCTGGTGCGTTGGAGTCGTCAGGAGCTGGAGAGCTGCACGACCGACTGTCGTTTTGAAGTCGTGCACCGTTCAACGAGTGGATCGTTGGGTATCGGGATGAGCGCGATCGAGACTGGCGTGCCCACGGTGCTGGTCGAAACGGATCTGCGCAGTGAGCGTTTCATTTTGGATCCTTCGCTGCGCTCCGATTACGACGCCTTGGAACGTTTGGCGGGCTCCAATGAGTTCTCGGTTGTCGATCGCGACAGGAAGGATCGCCTCTGGCTGGTTTTGGTCGCTTCCGATCGTCAGGGCGAGCAAATCTGGCTCTGGGATCGGGATCGCCGCCAGCATCAGCTGTTGTTTTCAGTTCAGCCAAAACTGGACGATTATGACCTGGCGTCGATGGAAAGCCTCGACCTCAAGGCCCGTGATGGCAGGCGGCTTCCTGCTTATTTAACGCGCACTCCCCTCGCCAGTGATGGGCCGCAGCCCCTTGTTCTGGTCGTGCATGGTGGACCTCAGGCCAGAGATTACTGGGGATTGAATCGCACCCATCAGTGGCTAGCCAATCGGGGCTATCATGTGATGAGTGTGAACTATCGCGGCAGCACTGGCTTCGGAAAGGAGCACCTGCTGGCAGGAGAAGGTGAGTGGTACGCCCGGATGCAGGACGATCTGGTCGACGCCGTTCGCTGGGCGGTGGATCAGGGCATTGCAGACCCTGACAAAGTGGTGATCAAAGGCGCGTCCTATGGCGGCTATGCAGCTTTGGCGGGATTGACCCGTGATCCATCGCTGTTTGCCGCAGCCGTTTCAGAAGTCGGACCCTCCAATCTGCGCACATTGTTGGAAGCGATTCCTCCTTATTGGGCAGCGGTTCGCATCAATTTTGAACGCATGATTGGTGTCGGCAGTGTGGACCTCGATGCTATTTCTCCGATCAATCATGTGGATCAGATTCAACGCCCCCTTCTGTTGGGTCACGGTGCCAATGATCCGCGGGTCAGCTTGCAGGAGAGTGAATCCATCGCAGCTGCAATGACGTCTCGCAAACTACCGATCGATTTTGTTGTGTTTCCGGATGAGGGGCATGGCTGGGCCAATCCCCGTAATGCGTTGGCCTGGGCAGCGTTAGAGGAGCACTTTCTCCAACAACACATCGGCGGGCGTGTGGAGCCCTTCGGTGATGTGCTCAAGCAGTCATCAATGGATTGGCGACTGCGCTCCTTACCGACCCCCTGACACCAGATCCAGCTGATCGGCAAGGACGGTGAGCTTGAGCCCCACTTCCTGGAGCTCCCGTTCGGCCACGGATCCGCGCACCAGTCCAGCTCCGGCCGTGAGGTCGAGCTGGGTTCCGCGGGCATGGCCGCAGCGGATGGCCACACGCAGTTCCGCATCGCCAGCACTGTCGATCCAGCCGATCGGTGCTGCATAGCCATCGCGATCGAACGGCTCAAGGCTGCGCAACCAGTTCATGGCCTCTCGTCTGGGCAGGCCTGCCACAGCCGGGGTGGGATGGAGCACTCCAGCCAGAGCAAGGGGGGATTGGCCTGGAGCTGGAGTCGTGATCGGGGTGTGCAAATGGATCAGTTGGCCGTGTCTGGCCAGTTGTGGACTGCGCGGGCGCCGTGGCTGCAGTCCCTGGGCGCTGAGATGGTCTGTGATCGCCTGCACCACCAGTTCATGCTCGCGTCGGTCCTTGTCGGAGTTGAGCAGGGAGGTGGCGTGGTCGTTGCGACCGGCAGTGCCGGCAAGCGCATCGCAACGCAGTTGCCCGTTGCGCAGGCTCAGCAGTCGCTCAGGCGAGGCGCCGAAGAAGCTGTCTTGCTGGTTGCGCTGCCAGAGGAACCGGCAGCTGCCTGCCTGTTGGTGGCGCAGCCGTTTCAGCAACAGCACCGGGTCCAGAGTTGAGGTCAGGCTCACCGAGTGGCGTACGGCCAGAACAAGCTTGTGCAGTTCACCACCATTCACCAGTTCCAGACCGCGCTGAAGCGCCGTGGTGTAGCGCCGCTCCCAGTCGCCGGGAGTGATCCTGCCGCTCAGGTTGCCCGAGGCCTTGCTGGGCCAACTCCTCCAAGACTGCAGCTTTTCCGCCATCAACCAGAGCGACTCCGTCAGTGAGCGCACATCACTCGCCTGTTGGGCGATGCCGTGCAGACGCAGCCAGCCTTGCCGTCCATGACGACTCAGTTGCCAGCGGGGCAGAACGGCCTGGACCGAGGGCATGCTCCCCTGGGGCTGGAGCTCACCGGTCTGCTCAAAAAAGGAGAAGGCCAGCAGGATGCGCGAGCGGGCCTGAGCGGGTGCCTCGGGCGTGCCCTCCAGGATGCGTCCGAGTGTGATGTCACTGAAACGTTGTGCCAGTTCGAAACGTCGGGGACCTGATAGCTCCAGGTGATGGCAGCGGCCCGCTGCTGCAAGACAAAGGCCTGGCGCTCCATCCCAGAGAAAGCGGAACGGGTCAGTATCCTCGAGATCAGCGAGCTGGAGCAGTGGATCCAGCCCCTGCAATGGCATTGCTAAGCCAAAAACTCCGTCGTCGGCCAGGCGCTGATCCCACGCGCATAGTGCACGCTCCAGCAGTTCGCTGAAGTGCACAGCAGGTGAACTGTCGTGGTGCGCGGCCGACATCTTGACGGCAGGACGATGGATTACTGCTCAAATGTATGAGTCTTGAAGCGGGCTCCACGAGTCCAGTCCATGCCAGATCGAAAGGCTGTTGTAACCCTTCACTCCCGCGCCAACGACCGCCGGCGTCTTTGGAAGGCAGCGATCAAGTGGCCGATGTACTCCGTTGCGGTGATGCCCGTGCTGCTTGCGGCTGGATGGCGCCTGGGGGCAGGCTTGCCGGTGCGCTGGGCCCAGGGCTTCGTTTTTCTGTTGGCAGCCGTGCTGCTGTTGATCTGGGAGAACCTCAGCAACGACCTCTTTGATGCCGAGACCGGGGTTGATGACCAGGGCAAGCCCCATTCGGTTGTGGCGCTGGTCGGAAGGCCTCGTCCTGTTCAGCAGCTGGCCATGCTTGCGTTGCTGACGGGACTGATCCTGATGCTGTGGATTGCGCTGAGGAGCAGTCTTGCGGTGCTGGTGCTGGCGCTGGTGAGCTGTGGTCTCGGGTACCTGTACCAAGGACCTCCCTTCCGTCTCGGGTACCAGGGGCTGGGTGAACCACTGTGTTGGCTCGCTTTTGGCCCTTTCGCCACGGCAGCTGCGTTGTTGGTCATCGCCCCTTCAACGGATGTCGTGCCCTGGGACACCGCCCTGCTCCTCGGCTCCGGCCCTGCTCTGGCAACCACGCTGGTGTTGTTCTGCTCGCATTTTCATCAGGTCGAGCAGGATGCGGCACACGGAAAGCAGTCTCCTGTTGTACGCATGGGGACTGCGCGGGCGGCGTCTCTGGTGCCGTGGTTCGTTGCTGGGACTCTTGCCCTGGAGTGGACCCCCGTGCTGCATGGCGATTGGCCACCTACCGCACTTCTCGGAGCCCTGGGGTTACCTGCGGCCTCAGCGTTGATTCACTTGCTTCGCTGGCATCATGACGAGCCTGAACGCATCACTGGCAGCAAGTTCCTCGCATTGCGATTCCAGGCACTGAATGGCCTCGGTCTGAGTATTGGTCTGGGCCTGGGGCCATGGTTTGGCTCCCCTGTTCTGCTGCCGGGTTAAGTGAATGGCGCTGCAACTGGCGATCCGCTCCTATGCCTATTCCCTGTCGCGTCCGCTGAGAACCGCTTCTGGCGCTTGGCAGCAGCGTGAGGGTTGGTTGCTGCGTCTGACCTGTGCGATCTCCGGCCGCGTGGGATGGGGGGAGGTAGCTCCGCTCGATCCAGCAGACCGTCCGGCCTGTGTGCGGGCTTTGTCGCAATGGCAGAACTCTGTGGATATGGAGTGCAAGCGGGACCAGCTTGAGGCTCTTCTGCCGAAGCTGCCGGCTGAAGTCGCCTTTGCGCTCGGCGCTGCGTTGGCAGAGCTGGATGGCCTTGTTCAGGCATGGCTTCCTGCTCCGAGCTCGGCCTGTCTTTTGCCCGCTGGTCCGGCCATGCTTACGACGCTGGACCAGCTGCTAGCGACTCATCCAGTCGGGCATCCCATCACTGTGAAGTGGAAGGTGGCCGCAATGGATGCAGATCTGGAATGGTCATTGCTCTCCAGGCTTCTGGACCGTCTTCCACCGGAGGCGCGTCTGCGCCTGGACGCCAATGCCGGCTGGGATCGGTCTGAGGCGGATCGATGGGCTGGAGTGCTGGAGGGTGATCCCCGTCTGGATTGGCTGGAGCAGCCACTGGCAGTGGACGATCTTCAAGGCCTGGGGGATTTGGCGAAGCGTGTGCCGGTCGCTCTGGATGAGTCGTTGCTGAAGCAGCCTGCTCTGCGGGAGCAGTGGCAGGGTTGGCAGGTGAGGCGACCCCTGCTGGAGGGAGATCCTCGACTTCTGCTGCGCCAGTTGCAGGAAGGCCGGCCGCGGCTGATGCTCAGCACTGTTTTCGAAACCGGTATCGGCTTCCGCTGGCTGGCGTTAATGGCAGGGCTTCAGCAGCGAGGTCCTACTCCCGTGGCTCCCGGGCTGGCGCCAGGTTGGTGTCCTGAAGGTCGCCTGTTCAGCTCTGATCCTTCGCAGGTGTGGGCTGCCGCTGAGTTGGGCCGCTGATGGTTGGCCTGAGGGATCTGCACTGTGACCCTGCTCAGCCTGGTCAGGCTGCTGCTGCTCTCGAGCTGGCCCTGGCCGATCAGGTTTGGGTGCGTCTGATCGGTTCCGGAGTTCAGCCTGAGCGGCAAGTCCTGGATGCTGATGGCCTGGATTGGCCGCCTGGACCAGGGCTGGTGCTCTCAACAGGTGGAAGCAGCGGCGGACGACAGCTCTGCCTCCATCCCCTGTCGAATCTGGATCGTTCTGCCCGGGCCTGCGGATCGTGGCTGAAGACGATCGGCTTGGATCCAGCCTCAACTCTGGTTTGGAACCCCCTGCCGTTTCAGCACGTGAGCGGTCTGATGCCCTGGTGGCGTGCCCGTCAGTGGGGCGCAGATCACGCCTGGATCTCGCCCGCTCTGATTAAACAGCCGGCGCAACTTCTTAAACACAGCCGTTGCCATCCAGGCTGGCAACAGCGGCCGATGGTGCTGTCGCTGGTGCCCACCCAACTACGTCGGCTGCTGGCCGAACCCTGTGGTCGCGCCTGGTTATGTGAGATGGCTCTGATCTGGGTTGGGGGTGCAGCATTGCCAGATGAGCTGGCCGATCAATCCCGCGACCTGGGCATCAGGCTTTCCCCCTGTTACGGCGCGACGGAGACGGCCGCCATGGTGACGGCCCAGGCTCCGCTTGATTTTCTGGCGGGGATGGGTGGTTGTGGTCGCCCCCTTGACGGTGTTCGTCTGCGAGTGAATCAGCAGGGCGCTCTGGCGGTGCACTGCAATCGGTTGGCTGTGGCCAGGCTGGATGATGCAGGGGTGCTCTGTGCACTGTCGGATGGGGACGGTTGGTGGCATTCAGCTGATCTGGCGGAACTTGAAGGCTCACCATCTGATCCCCAGCTGCATCTCTTGGGGCGAATCGATCACGCCATCCAGTCCGGTGGGGTCACGGTGTTCCCTTCACAACTTGAGCAAAGACTGCTGATGGAGGCCCGCAAGCAAGGGTTGCCGCTCGATGCCGTGCTGTTGCTCGGGGTGGTGAACCGTGAATGGGGACATCGACTGGTGGCTCTTGTTCGCTGGTCGTCGGAGCACGAGCCGTCGGACGGTTGGGACCGCTTGCACAGATTGGTGTCCGACTGGCCCGCACCGGAACGCCCTCTCTACTGGGTTCAGTGCCAGGAGTTGCAATGCTCTGCAGCAGGGAAGTGGGAGCGTCCGCGATGGCAGAACTGGTTGACAGCTCAACAATCAGCTCAGTCATCAGCTCAGCTGTTCTGAATCCGTGCCGAAGTGATTCATCCCAGATTCATCCGCAAGGATTTGCACTGAGATGAACTTCCTTCCTGCTTAGTTGCATTCTCACTGTCAATCTTGAGGCAGATCTGTTCCATTTTATCCACCGGAGACTGGGATGTTTGTGAAGTTGGGATAAATGGTGCGCTCAACCGAATGGCCGATGAATCTGTCTGTTAAGCCGTTTGACGTGATGGCGAGAATCGCCCAGGTCTGGACAGTGATCTGCTCGAGTGCCTTTGGCTGATGCCTTGACCTTGCCCGGCGTATTCGCGCGTAAGAAGAAAGCAGCAAAAGGCAACGTTCTCTTTGCCACAGATGCGCGTATCAAATTAATTTCACCCCCCTGTTTTGGCGCCTGAATTGTGAATTAGTTTGCGGTTTTTCCCGCTGGCATATCGGCAAACTCTTAGTGTAATTTTCTGAGTTTTGCTGGGTTTCTTCGTTGCCAGTTCCCCTTCGGCCCTTTCGACCTGCTTCTCAAAATATTCGTGTGAGCACAATTGCTGCTCCCTCCATGGAAGGGGATGTTGTTGATAACGCTGGCGACGTAATTAACCGTTGTTATCGCCAGATCTATTTTCATGCAATGAGTAGCGACAGAGATCGCTATCTTGAGTCTCAGCTTAGAAATGGTTCAATTACGGTAAGAGATTTCATCCGCGGTCTGTTGCTTTCGGACCGTTTTTTGCGGGGTTATGTTGCTTGTAATAGTAATTATCGCCTTGTCGAGCAGGTCATCGGCAGGGCTTTAGGTCGCAAGGTGAAAGATAACACCGAAAAGTTAACTTATTCGATCGTCATTGCCGAAAAGGGATTCGAGGCTTTTGTTGACCTGGTCCTCAACAGTGAGGAGTACATGCAGAGGTTTGGCTACGACAGTGTGCCTCTTGAGATGTCAAGAGTTTTGCCCGGCCGAGCTGTTGGTGAAGCCCCTGTTTATCAGGAATTCCCGCGATACTCCTACGATTGGCAAGAGAAGTTGACTTCAAACGACATGATGATGTCAATTGAAGATCACCTGAATTTCGGTCCTACAAAGTCGTTCGCAGAGAAAGTGTTGTATGAGAGACCCTCGGATAAGGCGTTCCGTTATATTATCCCATCCTTCGTGATTCTTTCAGGATTGATTGTTGTTGGAATTGTGAAAGTCTTTACTAGTGTTTTTGTGGTGGGCTGAGCTGTTTAATAGGCAGCTCTAGCTATTTCTTCCTTTTTCTTTTCAATCAATTCTTCGAAGCTTATCCAATGGATGCAGTCCACTGGACAGGTGTCAATAGCTTCGTTGATCACCATGGTTGAATCACCGTCTTGGCGAATTGCTCTGCACTTTCCCGTGTCCTGATCCATCAGGAAGGTGTTCGTTGCCACGTGGGCACAATATCGACATCCGACGCACACTTTTTCATCGACCCAGATGGCCTGCAATCTCAGTTCGCCGCCGAGGCAGGGTTCCAGGCCTGAAGGTGACGTGATGTTGTGAGACGGTGCGGTGAATGCAGCCGAAGTGTCAAACGTCGTTTCAGCGTCTGAAGATGCTGTAAATGCCGCAGAGGTGTCGAACATTGTGGAGAGCTGGTATCACTTGCGAATCGAGAAGCCTGGCAATCTCTGCTCAGTGTTGAGCCTTGAGACTTTTAAATTGCTGCAGGACAACATCAATTGTTAAAGAGGTGACGAATGATGTAATTGAATGGGATTGAGGAATATTTCTCAGGATGTTTGGTTGATTTTGTATTGCTTAATCGCAACTTGTAGTTGGCTGGTTGCGGCTCTGCCAATGTTGAAAGCTGCCCAGCTCAGGGCAAGAAGAATAGGCAAGGCCACAAACAGAATTCTCAAATCCATTGGAATTTGGAAAATGACCCACAAATTAGCTTTGGTGCAAATATTTTCAGTGTTCTTTGACGGCTGCCTGCGTTGCAGATGCCTGATGTGTGAGCTGATTCTTGAACTTGTCGATGTCGCAATTGTGCTGCTAACGGCTTTCGGGGGCTGCCGTCGATCCGACACTGTCCCGGTTTGGAGGTTGGCTGAGTTGTGGGCTCAGAGTTCTTTGATTTGTCCGATTTCTGCAGCCTCGAGCCAGCGTGAGATTGCATCGGGTAACGGGCAGCGTCGCCGCGTTGGCACATTGATGGCCAGCTGTCTGATCAAGCCATTGGCGACTTCCTGTTCGTTCAGCAGAAATTGGCTGCGAACTTCAAAACATCCCTGATCAATCCGTTGTGGAGTCAGTCTTACGACGAGCCGATCTCCACCATGCACCGCCTTTTTGAAGCTGGCGCTGCAATGCACCACAGGGAGTGCAGTGTCTGGCCAGCATTCCTGATCGCGACAACCTGGAAACACTGTTTGGGCTTCAATTCCATAGAGCTCCAGGCTCTCTTCCCATGCCTCATGGCACCAGCGCAACAGCTGATGAAAATGCATGACCCCAGCGGCATCCGTATCGCCGAAGCGAACGGTTCTGCTGAGGTTGAGCCAGGTGGGCTTCGCCATCAGCGGATGATCTGGTCGCTCTGGGCAGCACAGCTCACCTGGATATCAGTGAGTGGTCGGAGATGATCAAGGGATTGGTGCATGTTTTGTTGGCTGATATCGGCATGTAGACCCTGCTTTTGGCGTTGTTGCTGGGCGCCTTGTAAACACGGCAGCAATGGCCACTCAGCCGTTGGTCGGAAGCCTTCTTGCCTTGGATCGCGTTCTGGGTTCTTGGTGTGGGTGGTGTCTCTGGATTCATCATGCATCTTGTCTTCGGGTCATTCCTTGCAGAACAGGTTGTCTGGCCCGTAGTTCTTTTCAGTACGAAGTGGCCTACGCCAATCTCACGATCGGATTCTCGGTTTCAGCAGCTTCCCGTATCGCAAAATGATGATCTTCTTGCGAGCATGGTGGCCTCTGCAAGTTGGGTCTTCGCTGACGGGACCGGTGACGTGGTTTCGCTTGTGGCGGATCAGAACAAGGCTCCCTCCAATGCCTGCACCGGGCTGTATGGCGATCTGCTGACTCCTTTGCTGGCACTTCTCCTGGTCTAGATGCAGTCGAGGTGAACGCCGGCGGCTGAGCTGATCAACGATCGACCGATCCCATGATCACGTCGATGGAGCCGAGGATCGCCATGATGTCTGCCACCTTGTGTCCCTTGAGGATGTGAGGAAGGATCTGCAGGTTGTTGCTGTCTGCGGCACGGATCTTGAAACGCCAGGGTGTCACGTCGTTGTTTCCCTGAATGAAGACCCCGATCTCGCCCTTCCCGGATTCCAGTCGGGTGTAGAGCTCGCCGTTGGGGATCTTGAATGTTGGTGCCACCTTCTTGGCCACATACTGGTACTCGAAGCCGGCGAAATCGCTGTCTTTGCCTTCGGCCATGCGTTTGGCTTCCAGGTTTTCCGTCGGGCCACCGGGAATCATGTCGCAGGCCTGGCGAAGAATCTTGAGGGACTGGCGCATTTCCTCGACACGAACCCTGTAACGGGCGAAGCAGTCGCCCTCTTTCTCCCAGACCACATCCCAGTCGAAGTCGTCGTAGCACTCGTAGTGGTCAACCTTGCGCAGGTCCCAGGCCACCCCGGAAGCCCTCAGCATCGGGCCGGAAAGGCTCCAATTGATTGCTTCTTCCTTGCCGATCACTCCTAGACCTTCAATGCGTCGACGGAAGATCGGGTTGTTGGTGATCAGCTTTTCGTATTCATCGATCTTGGGGCCGAACCAGTCACAGAAATCGCGACATTTTTCAAGCCACCCCCAAGGTAGATCGGCTGCCACACCGCCGATACGGAAGTAGTTGTTGTTGATCAGGCGCTGCCCTGTGGCCGCCTCCCAGAGGTCATAGATCATCTCCCGTTCACGGAAAATGTAGAAAAACGGGGTCTGGGCCCCGACATCAGCAAGAAAGGGTCCCAGCCAAAGCAAATGATTGGCGATGCGATTGAGCTCCAGCATCAGAACCCGGATGTAACTCGCTCGCTTGGGCACAGAAATATTCGCCAGCCTTTCAGGGGCGTTGACGACAATCGCTTCGTAGAACATGCCCGCTGCATAATCCATGCGGCTCACGTAAGGCACGAACATGACATTTGTTCGGTTCTCGGCGATCTTCTCCATACCGCGATGGAGGTAGCCGATCACGGGCTCGCAATCCACCACATCCTCTCCATCGAGAGTCACCACAAGGCGCAACACCCCATGCATTGAGGGATGGTGGGGGCCAAAGTTGACCACCATCGGCTCCGTGCGCGTTTCCAGCTGCGTCATGGGGCCGTGGCAGAACATTTGTTTCGGGATCTTAGGAAGGACCCATGCCCGATCTGCCATCCAGCCACGCCCTGGGCTTCATGCATGTGCCGGTTCTGGCTGAACCGTTGATGCAGACGCTGGCCACCGAGTTCAGTGATCACAGGCAATCTGGGGTGTTGATTGATGCAACGCTGGGTGGAGGCGGCCACAGCGGTCTGCTGATGGAGCGTTATCCGCAGCTGCGACTGATCGGGCTTGACCACGATGAAACCGCGCGTCTGGCAGCAGCCGAGCGGCTTAAGCACTACGCAGATCGCGTCACGATCGTGGCGACCAATTTCGCTGATTACATCCCTCCTCACCCGGCTGCATTGGTCCTGGTTGATCTTGGCGTGAGCAGCCCTCAGCTGGATGTGGCCCAGCGGGGATTCAGCTTTCGGCTGGATGGTCCCCTCGACATGCGGATGAATCCAGCCGGGGGAGGAGAAACTGCCGCTGAGCTGATCACAAGGCTGGACGAGTCGGCCTTGGCGGATCTGATCTATGCCTACGGCGAGGAACGCTTGTCACGGCGGATTGCACGCAGGATCAAAGCTGATCTGGACGCCAACGGCGCCTATACCGGTACGGCCGCGCTGGCCTATGCAGTCGCTGGCTGTTATCCACCCAAGGCCCGCCGGGGTCGCATTCATCCCGCCACGCGCACCTTTCAGGCCCTGCGGGTCGCGGTCAATGATGAGCTTGCTGTTCTGGACCGCTTGTTGCAACAAGCCCCTGACTGGCTCCAGCCCGATGGTCTGCTGGCAATCATCAGTTTCCATTCGCTCGAGGACCGGCGCGTGAAGACCGCCTTTGTCAGCGACGAGCGCCTGCAGCGCGTCACTCGCAAGCCGCTGAGAGCTGACGCGGCTGAGCAGCAATCCAATCCGCGCAGTCGCAGCGCCAAGCTGAGAATTGCCCGACGCCGCCCGACTGAGACGAGGTCTGAGGCATGAGCTGGTTCTGGACTCCCGATGGCGTGTGGTGGATTGCCCTGCTGGTTCAGCTTCTGGCGATTCCTGGCACGTTCTTACCCCTTCTTCCAGGTCTGATTTGGTTGCCGGTGGGAGCTCTTGTCTGGATGGGGGCTGTTGGCTGGGCTCAGGCATGGCCTGAGTTCATCCTGGCGACAGTGCTTTTCGGGTTGGGTCTCATCGCGGATCTGCTGGCTCTGGGTCTCGCATCTGCACGTCTGCAGGCCAGCCGCTGGTCTGCGGCGGGAGCTGGTGTGGGTTTGCTCGTTGGCGTGCTGGGCCTGCTGCCGGCACTCCCGTTTGGAGGGCCGCTTCTGGGGGCTTTGTTTGGTCCATGGCTGGGAGCAACCCTGGTTGAAACCTGGTTCACAACAAAGCCACCCCGGAATCTGGGGTGGCTTGAGGCGTTGCGCCAGGGATCAGTCGTTGGTCTTGCGGTGGTGGCTGGCCTGTTGATCAGCAAGATTGCCCAGTTTTTGATAGCTCTGTTCGGTCTTGCCGGTTTTGTGATTCTCAGTTTCCACTAATCAAACCTGTCTGATCTTCGCTCCCAAACAGTTGGCGATAGGCAGCAGTGGAGATGCAGATCAGGACGGGCACGACGACAAACAATCCCCCGTACTGGAATGCGGCGGCGATTGCATTAATGATCGCTTCGACGATGAAGAACCAGAGAACTGTCCACCAAGAAGGATCAACAACGGAGCGTCCTGTCTGAATGGCTTCAAAGGTGCCGTTGTTTTTAAACAGAGCGATAAAGGGGAGGAACTTCTGATTGATGGAGAGGTAAATGAAGAAAACAAGAGCAATGATCAGCGGGATAATGGCGAGTGCCTGGTTGATTTGCATAAGCCCAAATCCAACAAGGGAGCAGATCAAGCCGATCACGGCAAAGAGGACGAAAAGTTCAATCGCTCTGATGAATAAGCGACCTGTGGCTTCGCCATCCCAGCGTGTAAAAGTATTGAAATCGGGTTTGACTCCTTCAAGGCATTGCCAGGAGCCGCGGATCAGTCCCACGACCCCCCAAAGAACCACAATGATGTAGCCAACAAGGCCCACGACCAGCAGTATCCCAGCACCTACAGGATGGATATCAGGGATGCCTGGAACAGACGCGATTCGTGCTGAGCAAACTGCTGTCAAAGCTGCGAAAGGCAGGGCGATGACAGCAACAAGTGCTTGAAAGAGCAGGAAAGTCCAGGGAGCCTTTGCGAAGGCATTCCATCCGTCTTCGATGGCTTGAAGCACATGTAGCGGCTGGTTGGCCGGTGTCTCAGTCATGAATCACTCTGGAACTTGCGCGGAAGGTAGCTTCCCGGACACTTTTTTCCAGAGGTTGTGTCATGCGTCTTTTGGTTTCAGTGCTGAGTCAATGTCCTGATTGCGGATGTGATTACCTCGATGGCTCCGTCAATGTCCTTGGCTGTTGTGTCGCGTCCGAGGCTCAGCCTCAATGATCCTTCCGCCTCGACACGGCTTCGGCCAATGGATTGCAAAACGTGAGATGGCTCACCACGACTGCAGGCAGAACCGCTGCTGCAGGCCAGTCTTGGCCGCAGAGTCCGTTGCAGGCGGCTGCCTGAGACATTGGGAACAGTGATGTTGAGGTTGTGGGCCAGTCGCGGTTGCAGCGTGCCGTTGAGCTGGATTGTTGGATTCTGATCTTTGAGATCCGTCCACAGCTGATTCCTCAAGGCCTGGAGCCGAGCCTGACGTTCTTCCAGGTCTTGAATTGACAGCTCGGCTGCCGCAGCCATGCCCATGATTAGCGGCACTGGCAAGGTTCCCGCCCGCAGGCCCTGCTCTTGTCCTCCACCCCACTGCAGCGGTTGCAGCTCTGTGCCACTCCTGACCACAAGGGCACCGATGCCTTTCGGGCCATTGAATTTGTGTGCGCTGAGACTGATCAGCGCACATCCCAGCTCTTCGGCATCCAGCGGAAGATGCCCGTAGGCCTGGGCCGCATCGGTGTGCATGGTGATGCCGTTGTTGCTGCAGAGGGCGCTGAGTTCCCGGATCGGTTGGATCACACCGATCTCGTTGTTGGCCACCATTACGCTGATCAGCTGGGTGTTGGTCTGAATGGCCTGTTCCAGCTGTTCCCGCTTGATCAGTCCGTTCGTTTGCGGAGTCAGCAGCGTGATCTGAAATCCCTCCTGCTTCAGCTGCAGCAGAGGGTCGAGCACCGCGTGATGCTCACTGGCCACGCTGATCAGATGCCCTGGTCCACCGTCGGACAGTGCCCTGGCCCTGGCGTGGCCCAGCAGCGCCAGATTGTTGGCTTCGGTGGCACCACTGGTGAAGATCAGTTCATCGGATCTGATGCCCAGGCTGCCCGCAAGCCTCTCTCTGGCTGAGCCGATTGCAGCTGCGGCTGTCAGGCCAAGCCGATGTTGGCGGCTCGACGGATTGCCCCATTGCTCTCGCCACCAGGGCTCCATCGCCTGGATCACAGAGGGGTGACAGGGTGTGGTGGCCTGGTGATCGAGGTTGATCACAACTTCACTGCGCTTAGGAGGGTGTGTGGGGTCAGCATGGTGTGACTCTCGGATTGTCGCGATGCACTCCATCCGTTGGATCTTCAGTTTGGGCCTGGTTGCGTCAGCTGCTTTTCAGCCAGCTGTTGCTGAGGCCGTGAATCGGGAACAGCTGCTTGAGCAGATGAAGGCGATGCGTCCGGTTGATCTGGTGGTCCTCGATCAGAGCGAGGGGGCCGAGGAGTACACGTTGGGGATCTTTGCGGTTTCGGGAGACCCTGCTGATCCTGAAATACGCAGGTTCAAGCTGTGGCAGGAATCCGCCGACAATCTTGTGATTCCCTCCGAATCGGTGAACTGCAGTCGCGAAGAGCCGTTGCGGGTCACGAGGGACAGCGAAGCCATTTATGTACGCAAGCTCAACCCAGGGGGGACCAGGCGTGCGTCCACGCGCGAAGACCATCTGGTCTGGTGGGCGGCTTGTCATCCCGACCTCGCTGGCCAGGATCCAGGAGGTCTCTCGGACAAGGCCAGAGAGCTCGGTTATTCCACTGAGTTGATCGAATCCCAGGAAGTGTTGCGGTTGCCTGTGCCCTGACGCCCCTAGATTCCGGCCAGATGAGGTCAGGCCTTGACAACCTCCCAGCCCGAACAACCCTCTCAGCCCGAGCAGTCCTCTAAGACTGAACAGCCAACCCAATCAGAACAGCTGGCTCGTTCAGAACAGCCAACAGTTCGCCTGCTGCTGGTGGATGATGAACCTGGACTACGTTCAGCCGTGCAGGCCTACCTCGAGGATGAGGGGTTTGATGTCACGACTGCTGTTGATGGTGAGGATGGTTTCGCCAAGGCGCAGCAGATGCTGCCGGATGTGGTGATCAGCGACGTGATGATGCCCAGGCTCGACGGCTACGGGCTGCTCAACAAGCTCAGAGCTGATGAGCGCCTGGGTGGCACCCCTGTGATTTTCCTCACGGCCAAGGGCATGACGGCGGATCGCACCCAGGGCTATCTGGCGGGTGTGGACGATTACATCCCCAAACCCTTTGACCCGGATGAGCTGGTGGCGCGCGTGAGCAATGTGGCCCAGCGTCAGCAGCGGCTGCTGCAGGAAGCAGCCCGCTTCGCAGATGCTGACATGGGGCAGATGGCGAAACAGATCACTGAGATTCGCTCTCTGCTCGCCCAGGCGGAGGCACTGCCTTCCAGCGAGCCTGTGCAGCACAATTTCACGCCCAGGGAATCCAGTGTTCTGCAACTGGTGGCGGAAGGGTTGATGAACAAGGAAATCGCCCGCCAGTTGGAGACATCAATCCGCAATGTGGAGAAATATGTGAGCAGGCTGTTCATCAAAACCGGTACATCCAGCAGAACCGAGCTGGTGCGTTACGCCTTGCAGCATCGTCTGGTGGAGTGACCTGCCAACAGGCAGAGCCTTTGCCTGAGGGTTGGCGTGCAGCAGCACTCAATCAGGGATGGACGTACAGGGACATCACGCACCTTGGTAACCAAGGAACTCTGATCAGTGCGCTGCTGGCCGAACGTTATCCCCACTCCTGCGAAAACGTCTGGCTTGGCCGAATCGCAGCGGGTGAAATCCGACTCAACGGAAAGCTTCTGTTTAAGGATCGACCGCTGCCCGCCCAGGCAGAGCTGCTCTGGCACCGTCCTGGATGGATCGAGCCAGCGATCCCCGACAGCTGGTCGGTGGAACATGACGATGGGGATCTGCTGGTGATCAACAAACCCTCCGGACTGCCGGTGATGCCGGGTGGAGGCTTTCTGCAGCACACGCTGGCGACGCTGTTGGATCAGCGCAGTCGGCTGCTGGGTGAGCCCCTGGTTCCCAAGCCCGTGCATCGTCTTGGTCGCTTCACCTCCGGACTGCAGGTCTGTGCACGCCAGCCGAGCACCAGAGCCGCCCTCTCGCGATCTTTTCAGCCTGCTTCAGGAACCCGCAAGCTCTATCAGGCCTGGTCACAGCGTGTTGCAGGGCTCGAGTTCGGCAAGTCTCTTGTGGTGAAGACGGATGTGGTTGAGCGGCCCCATGCCTTGCTGGGCTGGGTCTGGGGGCCGCTGCCCCAATCGGATGGGTTGATCCGGCGACGACGAACAGCCCACAGTGAACTGAAGCTGCTGGACCGCTGTCCGCAGGGAGACCGTCTGCAGGTGGCGATCACAACGGGACGACCTCACCAGATCCGCATTCATCTCGCGCAACTGGGGTCTCCCCTGCTCGGTGATCCGCTTTACCTCAACGACCAGCGCATCAGCGATCTGGCCACTCCAGGAGACGGGGGTTATCTCCTTCATGCCTGGCGTCTGCAGCTGAATGATCTGCATCTCTGTTGTGAGCCGCCATCAACGTTCTGATGCAGCTCAGATTCACCATGCGTTGTCAGCATCGAGTGAGTTCAGACGTTGATGCCATGCCGAGGTCGGTTTCCGCAGTTGTTTTTGGGTCGCTGCTGTGTCTGCTGGCGGGCTGTTCCACCGGCGGCTCCGGGGCTGATCAACGGCAGTCCAAACAGCTCAAGGTGTTGTTCTGCAACGTGAAGTCAGGCACCTTCATCGATGCCAATCGTGATTCAGTCCTGTCGGTGGGGGATTCGGTCAGCTACAAATTGGCCGTGGCCCGGCTGGGTGGAGCTGTGCAGAGCTGTGAACAGCCGAACGGTTCGTTCTATGGGCTCGAAGAGGTGGTCGAACGACGAGTCCATGACGGCGAAACCGTGTTTCTGACTCATGCCCAGGGAACCCTGACCTTCAAGGACGGCAACATCCAGACCCGCTCTCTTGGCTCGCTTCAGCTCAGTGCCGGTGTGACACCAAGTCTGGAATCAGGATCCATGAAACTGCCGCTTGGAGCTCTCTTCCCCAGTAATCACGGTGCGACCCTGATCGGTCAGGGAGGCGCTTTCAGTGGCTATGTGGGGTCGGCTGACTTTGTCAGTGCCACCCCTCCCTACGCGCTGCTCAAGCTGCAGAGTCAGGTCTCTTCCTGATGGGCCTCGAGCCATGGCCTGTTCGAGGCGTTGTTTAGGCCTTGTGAAATTCGATCAGCCTTGAGAAGTAAAAAGGCGCCTTGTTGAGGCTGCGCCTTACGGATTTGAAGCCGCTGGCTTCCGCGGCCGCAACAATCCCTTTTTCCTTGAGGGTGTAAGCGCGGGTGGTTTTGCTGGGGCCTGGGAATAACTGGCCGATGCCTTTCAGAGCTGCCAGCAGCGGCGTGTAGGGCGCGAAGCTCACGATCAGGCGCTGTTCGGTGAGAGAGCAGAGGTGTCGCACCATCTCTTCCGCAGCCTCCTGGGGGTAGTGAATGAACACATCCAGACAGCACACGGTGTGGAACGAGCCGCTGAGACTTTCCAGATCGCTGGCCGCGAATTGGAGCTTGGACATGTCCAGGCCTGCATCACGTGCCCGGCGCTCCGCTTCCTCAGCCATCGCTTCAGAGATGTCGCTGGCATGGATGAAACCGGCTCCCATCCCTGCGAGGGGGATGCTCAGACTGCCGACGCCGCAACCGGCATCGCAGAAACGCACGTCGTGGAACTGGCCACTCTCCTCGATCCAGGCCAGCACCTCATCAACGGTTTTCTGGTGCCCGATTCTGATATTGCGCTGGACCTTGTTGACGTCATTGCTGTCGCTGTAAATCCGGTTCCAGCGATCGAAGCCCGTCGTCTCGAAATAGCCCTTCACCTCCTTTTTCTCGGCCTGCTTGTCATTCAGCAGTTGCTCGGGGGCCATCATTCATTCGCAGCGGCGGAATCTTAAGCAGCCTGCCGCCAGGCCAGCTTGCGTTCCGATTCGTTCCATTGCCAGCGCAGCAGATTGCTCAGTACGTCTCCAATCAGAAAGCAGTCTTGAAGACTCTCTTGGAGCACTTCTCTGGGCGCCATGGTGGCGGCCCAGATCGCGCCATCCGCATCACCGCCCCAGCTGGCCAGCCTGCAGGTCCCCTCGAGTAAAGGCAGGGTCACACCGGCCAGGGTGCCGTCTTCAAGCCGACAGGTGCCGTTTTTTACCAGGAGCACGCGCTCGTCCCAGCGATGTTCACCATCAGCCAGTCCGTAGGGAGCCAGGGCATCACTTACCAGCACCAGCTGATTCCCCACCAGTCTCTGCAGCAACACCGCAGTGGTGGGATGTACATGCACGCCGTCGGCAATCAGCCCAAGAGCAATGTCTCCGCGTCGGCAGGCTTCCCCCAATGGTCCCGGAGCGCGGTGGTGCAGTCCCGGCATGGCATTGAAAGCATGCGTGATCATCTCGACGCCCTGCCTGAAAGCCAGGGCTGCCTGATCGGCATCTGCTGTGCTGTGACCCAGAGCCACATGGATGCCGAGCTTCTTCAGCTGGCTGATCAACTCCTGAGCGCCCGGTTGCTCCGGCGCCAGGGTGATCAGGCTGATGTCGGTTTCAAATCCGGCGATCCGTGCCTCCAGGGCTGCGACGCTGGGAGCAGCAATGTGCTCCAGCGGGTGTGCACCTCGCCGTGCTTCCGCTAGGAACGGGCCCTCCAGGTGTGCTCCCAGCAGCTGGCAGCGGCCGGCTTGATGCCGTTCACGGGCCTGCCGGAGCACGGCCAGGGATTGGCGTAATGGGGCCACTGCACAGGTGACCAGGGTCGGAGCGATCGCCTCAACGCCATCGCGCCAAAGCAGCTCCAGCAACTGCAAGAGCCTTGGCAGATCCTGCTGCGTGAGTTCCGTGAAGGCCAGGCCAAGCCCCCCATTGATCTGCAGGTCGATCCCCCGACGACTGAGTCTGTCCCCCTGCCAGCTTTCTCCGGCCATCGCTCCACCGGCGGGCATGGGCCCGGCAGCTGTGATCAGATTGTGATCATTCAGGGTGAGCCAGGACAGACCGTCAGGGTCGTTGCTTCCGGGGCGCCGGGGCAGACGCACATCGGTGATCCGACGCATGCGGTTGGGCCGGCCTCAGGCCGGTGCGGGACGATGGCAGTCTCGCTGTCCTTCCGATTCTTGCCTGTGGCCGAGTTGCCATCGCCCCCCATTGATCCCGGTGCCGCGCCCAGGGTCGCCGTGATCATGGGCAGTGATTCCGACCTTCCCAGCCTCCAGCCTGCCGTGCTGGTGCTGGAAGAATTGGGCGTGGCGGTGGAGGTGCGGGTGCTGTCCGCCCACCGAACGCCTCTGGAGATGGTCAGCTTCGCCCAGCAGGCTCGCCAGCGCGGTCTGGCTGTGATTGTGGCCGGAGCCGGCGGTGCCGCCCATCTGCCAGGAATGGTGGCCGCACTCACAACCTTGCCTGTGATCGGGGTGCCGGTGCAGAGCAAAGCACTCTCCGGTGTCGACTCTCTGCATTCGATCGTCCAGATGCCTGGGGGTATTCCGGTGGCCACGGTGGCGATCGGCGGTGGTTTGAATGCCGGTTTGCTGGCTGCACAGATCCTCGCCGTCGAGGGTGGTGAGCTGGCGGAACGACTTGAGGCCTATCGCCAGCAGCTGCATGACACCGTTGTGGATAAGGATGCCCGCCTCAAGGATCTGGGCAGTCGTGAGTATCTCGAGCGAATGGAATGATGCAAGCAGGATCTCGGTCGACCATTCGTTCGACGGTTTTGACAACGCTTCTTCCAGCAGCCTTGCTGTATTGGATTTCGTTGGCTTGGAGTGCTGCTGAGGGCATCAGCTCAACGAAGGTGTTGCGTGATCTGGCTCAGGCCTGCGATGCGCCCCTTGGACAAGGATTTTTGTCGAGTGTTGGCTATCTTCTCTGGATGGCTGCAGCTGCGATTGCTTTATTTGCAGCATCAACGCATCTGATAAGAGGGTCCAGTGTTAATCGTCAGTTTGCATTCTGCGGTGGTGGTTTTTCGTTGTGGCTTTGCCTTGATGACATGTTTCTGGTCCATGATCGTTATCTGGGTCAATCGTTCCTCTACGTCACTTACAGCGTCTTCACGGTGTTGCTTCTCGTCTGTTTCCGTGAACCTTTGAAGAGGTTTGCTGGAGACTCATTCCTGCTCTCAGTGGTTTTCCTGGGGTCTTCGGTTTTGATTGACGCTTTCCAAGGAATCTTCCCGGCTTCCTATGAAACCGTTCAATTGTTTGAGGAGGGAGCAAAATTCCTCGGTATTGCGGCCTGGCTCGCCTTCTGGTGCCATTACGTCAATGCCACATCAAAGCTGAGCTCAATTTGATCTGCAGCTCCTGTCATCCATGACGTCCTGGCCAGCCTGGATTCGCTGGGGATTGGTGCTGCCGTTGCTGACCCTCAACCTGTTCGTGATCCGTCAGCTTCTCCTGCCGCTGGCTCCGTTTCCGGGCCTGTTCCTCACCGCGGCGTTGATTGCGTTCCTGCTGGATATTCCCTGCCGCTGGCTCACCGGTCGGGGGATTCGCCGCTGGGTGGCGATTGTGTTCGTCACCCTCGCTACGATCGGTGCATTGGTCTTCGCTGCGCTGACCCTGGTGCCGCTGCTGATTGAGCAGCTTGGTCAGTTGATCAATGCTTTGCCTGGACTGCTCCTGGCGGCTCAGGAGTGGGTCAATCGTCTTCAGGAGTGGGCATCAATGCGTGGACTGCCCACAGAGTTTGGAGACCTCAGCAGTGATCTGCTCTCCCGTGCAAGCACCGTGGCCAGTCAGCTCAGTCAGAGCTTGCTGAGCATCCTCGGGGCCACACTCGGCACCACGATCAACACGGTGATCGTGCTTGTTTTGGCGGTGTTCTTCCTGATCGGAAGCGACTCGATCACGAAGGGCCTGGCTCGCTGGCTGCCTGATGAATGGCGTGCTCTGGTGACCAGCACGCTGGTTCGCACCTTCCGTGGTTACTTCGGCGGTCAAGTGATCCTGACGCTGGGTCAGATCGTGGTCTTCACCCTTCTTGAGATCCCCTATGGAGTGCTGTTTGCAGTACTGATCGGTTTCACAACCCTGATCCCCTATGCCAGCGCTTTGACCATCGTCGCTGTGAGTGGCTTACTCGCTTTTCAGAATCCCAGTACAGGCCTCGAGACTCTGATGGCCGCGATCGTGGTGGGTCAGATCGTCGATCAGGTCATTCAGCCGCGTCTGATGGGAAGCATCGTGGGGCTGCAGCCAGCCTGGCTGCTGATTGCCCTGCCCCTGGGAGCGAAGGCCGGAGACCTTTACGGCCTCGGAGATCTGTTGGGTCTGCTTCTGGCAGTGCCTGTCGCCAGCTGCCTCAAGACGTTTGTGGATGCCTGGGCAGAGCATCAGGGCATCCACGCGGTCGTCAGTGACGTCAGTGCTGGGCCGGAATGATTTGCCGGGAGATCAGCTCGTTCACAACCTGATCCACGCAGTTGGCGAGGTCTGCTGCGCCAGTGTCGACAGAGAGTTCCGGGGTCTCTGGTGCTTCATAGGGGCTTGAGATCCCCGTGAATTCTTTGATTTCGCCAGCACGTGCCTTCGCATAGAGACCTTTGGTATCGCGCTGTTCGCACACGTTCAGATCAGCGGCACAGAAGATTTCGATGAAATCACCTTCGCTCACCAGGTTGCGTGCCTTGTCGCGGTCAGCACGGAACGGCGAGACGAATGCCGTCAAAACGATGGCACCGGAATCCAGAAAGAGTTTGGATACCTCTCCGATGCGACGGATGTTCTCCTCACGGTCGGCATCGGAAAAACCCAGGTCCTTGCAGAGGCCATGGCGAATGTTGTCGCCGTCGAGCACGTAGGTGGTAAGTCCCCGCTTGAACAGGGCCTGATTGACCGCATTGGCGAGTGTGCTCTTGCCTGCACCGCTCAGGCCTGTGAACCAGAGGATGGCGCTGCGGTGTCCCCGTTGTTCAGCGCGGGCTGCTCGGTCAACTGATGCCTGATGCCAGGCGATGTTGGTGGACGCACCCTGGTTGGTGAGCTTGCCGTAGCTGGACGAAGCGGTCATGGGGATCCGGCGGTCTCGGGCCGCCATTGTCCCTCAGCTTGTATCTCTCCAAGCCTGCATTGGCCTCAGCCCCCAGCTCGCTTGGGCCGGTACCCCTCTTTGTTGAGCAGTTGCAGCGCCATCTCCACCTGATCGCCTTGAAGTTCGATCAGGCCGTCTTTTGCGGTGCCACCGCTGCCGATGCGTGTCTTGAGTTTCTTCAGCAGTGCTTTGAGGCCTTCTTGGTTGAGCTCCAGACCGCGGATCACTGTCACTGTCTTGCCGCCCTTTCCACCTCGGGTCGGCTGCACTCGAACCATCTGCTGGGCTTTCGCGGTCGGTTGCTTCCCTGGGCCGCTCGGCCGCTGCAGACTGTCTGTGTTGCTGAATTCCTGCCACCCGCCTTTCGGCATCGCTTCTGCGCATCCGACACCATCCTGCCGTTCTTGTGATGACCGACTCTGCGTCTACGCCTCGATGGGCTGACTCAAGCCAGGGCCTTGGTCGCTGGATCGAACGTCTGATCGGTATCGCTCTGCTGAGGCGTCCCCTTTTCTTCCAGGCACGACAGCTGATTATTCGCACTGCCGAACGTAACGGCATTCCCTGGAGAGTCCGTCGCCGTGAACTGCAGCAGGCTGCAGCCCCGTTGTTGTCGAGCACCATCACTCCCGGCCTTGTGCCGCCCGCCTACTACGTGGCGCGTTTCCATGCCTATGAACAGGGCAACCTCTGCTGGCAGGCTGCTGCCGAAGCGGAGCAGGCCACCGATGCCATGGCCCTGCGCATCTGGCCGGAGGAATCGCTGGCGCCGTCCGTGGCGCAGACCCGCCTGAGGGATGAGATCCACCGCGCCGTGGCGCCCTTCCTGAACGACTCCATTGATCAGGTGCTCGATCTTGGCTGTTCAGTGGGTGTGAGCACCCTGCATCTCGGCCGCTGGTTGCGTAAGCGGGCTGAGCAGCGCCAAGAGCCCGCACCTCGTATTCAGGGTCTGGATCTTTCACCCGACATGCTCGCGGTCGCCCGGGTGCGGGATCGGGAGAGACTGGTGGATGGCTGGTTGCATGCAGCCGCGGAGGACACAGGTTTGGCGCATGCGTCCTTTGACCTGATCAGCCTCCAGTTCGTCTGCCATGAGCTGCCTCAGGACGCCACCCACGCCGTTTTGGGGGAAGCTGCGCGCTTGCTGCGGCCAGGAGGTGCTTTGTTGATGGTTGACCAGGATCCCGCCTCCTCCGTTCTTCAGCGCCTGCCGGCGGCGGTCGCCACATTGCTGAAAAGCACCGAGCCCTACATCGAGCAGTACTTCAGCCTCGACATGGCGGCGGCTCTGCGGGCAGCAGGGTTCCGGAATCTTCAAATCACTGCCTGCGATCCACGGCATCGCGTGATTGCCTGCTTACGCTGAACCGACGCTTCAAAGGCCGCGCGCGCGGTCAGCTGCATCTTGACCAGCACCCTGCCACCCAAGCCCACTGCTCAGGACCTGGCCGTCAGCTCCAGGCCAGCCTCCTCCGGTCGTTTCGGCCGTTTCGGTGGTCAGTACGTGCCTGAGACTCTGATGCCTGCCCTGGCTGAGCTCGAGAAGGCCGCGGCGGAGGCCTGGAAAGATCCGGCCTTCACAGCCGAGCTCAACCGCCTGCTGCGCAACTACGTGGGCAGGGCCACACCTCTTTATGAGGCGGAGCGGCTCACTGCGCACTACCGCCGCAGTGACGGCGGACCCAGGATCTGGTTGAAGCGTGAGGACCTTAACCACACCGGTGCTCACAAAATCAACAATGCACTGGGGCAGGCGCTGCTGGCCTTGCGAATGGGCAAAAAGCGGATCATTGCGGAGACAGGAGCTGGTCAGCACGGGGTCGCGACGGCCACGGTCTGCGCCCGCTTCGGCCTGGAGTGTGTGGTGTACATGGGTGCTGAAGACATGCGCCGTCAGGCTCTGAATGTGTTCCGCATGCGTCTTCTTGGTGCCAGCGTTCAGCCTGTCACCGCCGGCACAGCCACACTCAAGGACGCCACCAGTGAGGCCATTCGTGACTGGGTTACGAATGTGGAGACCACGCATTACATCCTCGGATCAGTGGCGGGTCCCCATCCCTATCCGATGCTGGTCCGCGACTTCCATGCGGTGATCGGCGAGGAAGCAAGGGAACAGTGTCAGCAAGCGTTCGGCCGTTTGCCGGACGTGCTGATGGCCTGTGTTGGTGGGGGTTCCAACGCCATGGGGCTGTTTCATCCCTTCGTGGAGTGCAGCGATGTGCGTCTGATCGGAGTTGAGGCTGCCGGGGATGGTGTCTCCACAGGCCGTCATGCCGCCACGATGACTGAAGGCACGGTTGGAGTGCTTCACGGTGCCATGAGCCTGTTACTGCAGGATCAGGACGGGCAGGTGCAGGAAGCCCATTCGATCAGCGCTGGCCTGGACTACCCCGGGGTCGGTCCTGAACACAGCTATCTGCGCGAGATCGGACGGGCCGAGTACGGCGCCGTCACTGATGCGCAAGCGCTCCAGGCATTGCAACTTGTGAGTCGACTGGAGGGCATCATTCCTGCCCTTGAAACAGCCCATGCATTCGCCTGGCTTGAGACCCTCTGTCCAACCCTGCCGGACGGCACTGAAGTTGTGCTGAACTGCTCTGGACGTGGTGACAAGGACGTGAACACGGTCGCTGATCAGCTTGGCGACGCACTCTGAAGTGTCAGACGCATGCTCAGCTAAGCAAGCGCTCCAGGGTGACTGCGACGGAGTTCACGGCTGCACGGGCTGTTGCGTAGGCCATCCGCATCGGCCCGATCAGGGCAACCTGTCCCACACCTCCGTCACCGCTGCGATAACTGGCATGCACGACTGAGCAGCGGCTGAGTGCTGTCTGCGGATGCTCCTGGCCGATCCAGACTCTTCCGTCGGACCAGGCAGGCGCGGGAACAAATGCTGCCGGATCGCTGTCCATGAGGTCGAGAAGAGGTCTCACTCTGGCGCTGTCACTGAATTCGGGTTCGGCCACCAGCCTCGACACCCCATGCACCAGAGGTGCCTGCTCGATCGGGCGATGAAAGGGATTCCCGTTTTCCAGGGCATCCTTGAGTGCCTTCCCACAGGGTTGCAGCTGCTGTGGCAGAGAGCTCCAGTCCAGTGTCCCGGCCTGCAAAAGCTGGTCGGAGGTCCAGCGTTCCAGGGCTTCCACCTGACCGGCACAGCCGTGGGGCAGCCGCAGATTGAGGTGATCGGCCTGGCTGGAATCGCCCACGAGCATCACCAGTAGGCGATCTTCACTGCGGACCAGGCGAATGGTTCGGAGCTGGCTCTGGGATCGTTGCGGCGGGCTGATCAGGCTCATCAGTCCTGTGAAATCCGTCAGCCGGCGCGCCAGCTGCAGCAGCAGATCATCCAGTGCCGCCCAGCGCAGACTCAGCTGGGTCAATTCCCGCTCCAGGTGATGGGCCCCCGCGCCGGGTTCGGGCAGCAGGCAGTCCACATAGTGGCGGTAGCCCTGGGGGCTTGGCACCCGACCCGCCGAGGTGTGGGGTTGAGTCAGGAGTCCACGTTGCTCGAGAGCTCCCATGGCCGAGCGCACCGTGGCCGAGCTGGCCTTGATCCCGAATCGCTGCACCAAAGCTCTGCTGCCCACCGGTTCGATGGTGTCGACGTAATGGTGGACCGTGGCCTGAAGGACCTCCTGCTGTCGACGGGGCAGCGGCTTCACGGGGAGCACCTTGCAGGCATTGATCCTACGAAGAATCCGAAACGACGATTCGTTCCTGTCATGAATGCACGCTGTTGGGCTGACTGGCGCAGCGATCAGTGGGGCGGCGATCAGTGGCGCAGCGATCAGTAGCGCGGCACTGCCGAATCCACCATGACGCTCCAGGCGTCAATGCCACCCTCGAGGTTCCATACGTCCAGTGACGGCCGATTCTCGAGCAGCCAGCAACCGAAATTCCAGCTGCGTACACCGGCATGGCATAGCACCACGATCGAGCCATCCTCTGGCAGCACCTCATCAATGCTGCCCATCCAGTTTTCAGCATCACTCAGGGGCAAATGCCGGACCGGATGTGGAAATGGAGCGATCGCCAACTCTTGTTGCTCCCGCACATCCACAACGGTCAAATCGGCGTTCTGGCTGAGCCAGTCGTTCAGTTCCCTGGCTTTAAGTGGTTTGGGGGTTGGTCCATTCATCGCTTCAGTCTGGCGTCGGGCTGGCACAGCTCCGTGGATGGATAGAAGATGAGCACCATGTGCTTCACCGCCTGTTCATGAAAGGGCGCTCGTTCCTGTTGGCTCTGGTCGCAGTGGCCATGGTGCTGCTCACGCTCGCACTGGGGTTCTGGTGGGCCATGGCTCGTCAGAGCCCGCTGCGGATCATGGACCGGTCACTTGAGTTGCCCCGGGCTGCACGTTTCATGCCCAGTGATGCAGCCCTGACCTTGCATTGGCTGGTTGATCCGCGTCAGGTACCTGCTTATGCCCAGGCTGTTGCACCAGTTCGCCAACGCCGCGTGGTGAATGAAAGCACCCGTCAGCTCAGAGATGGTGTTTTTGCTCTGGCCGGACTTGACTTCGAAACGGAGCTGGCCGGCTGGATTGGGCCCGAGGTCAGCTTTGCCCTGCTGGACGCTCCGGCTCAGCAGTCCGGTGAACAACCCAAGGAGGGCTGGGTCCTGGCACTGTCGAGCCGCGATCAAGACGGGGCCAAACGCTTTCTGCAGCGTTTCTGGCAGACCCGCAGCCTGGCAGGCACGGATCTGCAGATTTCCCGCTATCGCGGCATGGGACTGATCAGCGGTCGTGGTGCCCTGCTGGGAAGGGATCCACAACCGATCGCCACGGCCTTGATTGATGACGATCTGCTGTTGCTGGCTTCAGGGCGAGGCGTGCTTGAACAGGCGCTTGATGTCTCCCAGCTGGAAAGTCAGCATCAGCTTGGAGACCCTGTTCTGGCATCTGATCTCCAGAGCTTCGGTCGCGGTGCCGCTGTTCTGATTGCCAACCCTGCTGCCATGGACCGCTGGCTGGGGGTCCCCTCCGTGATCACGGCCCGCGAAGACCTGCAGGGGCTGGTGGCAGCGCTGACACCGCAGGGCTCTGATTTGGCGCTTGATGCCGTGGTCCACTTCCGTGAGCCTCGGATTCCTGTGGTGTCTCAGATGACCGACAGCCATGCATTACTGAGAGATGCCGGCGGTGATGCGGAGACAGTCGCACTGCTGACGAATCCTGCAGCTCTGCTGGCTGCCGATGCCAATGAGCCCCTGGCCCAGTGGATCGCTCCCCTCCTGCGGCAGTCGCTGGAATCCGTTCCGACCGGGGCCGCGGCTGCGGTCGTCGGACTTGATGAGGGGCCCATGCTCTGGCAGCAGGGGCCGCAGGGCTGGGTGCTGGGCACCCGGCCTAACCGTCCCGATCCCGACATGGTGGATGGGAAGCTTCAGCAGCTCGGATTGACAGGCTCAACCCTCGACAGCGAAGGCCAATCTGTTCAGGTCTGGACCCGTCTTGCCCGTCAGCGCCGTCGCGGCGAGGAGTCGCTGCAGGCTGAGCTCGCTGTCGCTCTGGAACGCCATGCCGGTGTGAACTGGTGGGCAGAGACGCTGGATGGTTTGCGCCGTCGCGGTGAGAGTGGTGATCTGATTCAGCGACAGCAGCAGTTGCAGGAGCTCGATTCTGCGAGCCAGTCAGCGCTGGCTCAGCAACTGGCATTCGCTGCGGCCTCGAGTCGCTCACACCTGGGTCATTGGCGACCCTGGGAGCTGGTGCAGGGTGTGGCGGGTCGATCACTGCTGCCGGCTGTGAAAGGGTTGTCCATTGCCGCTGGGGCTGACCACAACGCCGTCTCCGTGCAGGATGAACGTGTGAGCAGCTTGCGTCTGCGTGCGCGACTCCAGCTCGGTTGATCTTCTTCTCCTGCGCCATGGCATTGCCGCAGAACGTGTGTCGGGCTGTGATCATCCGGATCGCCCCCTGACCGATCGCGGCATGCGGCGAACCCTGGAGGTGGTCCGTCAACTGCGGATGCTGGATGTGCAGGTGGATTCGCTGATCAGCAGTCCTTACCGGCGAGCCAGGCAGACCGCTGAGCTGGCGATCCAGGCTGGGCTGGCGCAGTCGATCTGTCTGGATTCAGCCCTGAAGCCAGGCGGTGACCCGTGGCCTCTTGTCTCCCGCTTGTCCGGCTGTTGCCTGTTTGTCGGCCATGAGCCAGATCTGAGCACTCTTGCGGCGAACCTGATTGGAGCACCCTCAGGGAGCCTGCGTCTGCGTAAGGCCGGATACTGCCATCTCAGTTGGCCGGCTCATCTGAGCGATCCTCGTGGTCAGGCGGAACTCCAGGCATTGCTCAGGCCTCGTCTTTTGCTCCCGCGCTCCGTTTAAGTTGCCCTTGTGCTGAAGCGGAGGTTGGTGAGTCAGAACGATGGTGCCGAGATCCGTCATGAGCGAACCGGTCTGGTGTTCCGCCCCGGACTTGAGGGGGTGCCTGCCACCCAGTCGTCCATTTGTGACATCGACGGTCATGCGGGCTGCTTGTCCTATCGCGGCTATCCCGTCGACGATCTGGCCACCCACTGCAGCTTTCTTGAAACCACCTATCTGCTGATCTGGGGGGAATTACCGACTCCTCGGCAGTTGCGCGACTTTGAGGACGAAGTGCAGATGCACCGACGCGTGAGTTTCCGCGTCAGGGACATGATGAAGTGCTTCCCATCCGATGGGCATCCGATGGATGCTCTGCAGTCCAGTGCTGCGTCTCTTGGTCTGTTTTATTCCCGTCGTGCCATCGACGACCCTCAGTACATCTATGACGCGGTCGTCCGGTTGATCGCCAAGATCCCAACGATGGTCGCTGCCTTTCAGCTGATCCGCAAAGGCCAGGACCCCATCCAGCCCAGGGATGATCTCGCCTATTCCGCCAACTTTCTCTACATGCTCATGGAGCGTGAGCCGGATCCAATGGCCTCAAGGATCTTTGATCAGTGCCTGATCCTGCATGCGGAACACAGTCTCAATGCAAGCACCTTCAGTGCTCGCGTCACCGCCAGCACACTCACCGATCCTTACGCGGTTGTCGCCTCAGCTGTCGGCACGCTGGCGGGCCCTCTTCATGGCGGAGCCAACGAAGACGTCCTGGCGATGCTGGAGGAGATCGGTACGCCAGATCTGGCAGCTGGCTACCTCGATGAGGCCATGGCCAGCAAGCGCAAGATCATGGGATTCGGTCACCGTGAATACCGCGTCAAGGATCCTCGTGCTGTGATTCTTCAGGCTCTTGCGGAAGAGATGTTCAAGCGATTCGGTCACGATGAGATGTACGACGTGGCCAGAGCTCTGGAGGCAGCGGCGGAAACCCGTCTTGGCCCAAAAGGGATTTATCCCAATGTGGATTTCTATTCCGGACTTGTGTACCGCAAGCTGGGTATTCCAAGAGATCTGTTCACTCCGGTCTTTGCCATTGCAAGAGTCGCCGGCTGGCTGGCTCACTGGCGTGAACAGCTTGGTGCCAATCGGATCTTCCGACCATCGCAGATCTACACAGGCAGTGATCTGCGCCAATGGTCGCCATTGGAGGCGCGTGTTCCAACCATCACCACTTAAGTTACATTCATCACACCTTTGCTCATGGTGACTTTCCTCGCCACCAGCGCACCGGCTCTGGTCAGTCCAGGCCTGGATCTTGAACGAAGTTTCAGTCAGGCTCTTGAAGGTTTCGGTCTGTCTGAGCAGGCCGCTCGATTGATCTGGCTGCCACTACCCATGCTGTTGGTGCTGGTGGCGGCAGTGGTGGGGGTTCTGGTCACCGTTTGGCTCGAGCGCAAAATCTCAGCAGCGGTTCAGCAGCGCATTGGACCTGAATATGCGGGTGCGCTCGGCGTTCTTCAGCCCCTTGCTGATGGCCTCAAGTTGCTGGTAAAGGAAGACATCATTCCTGCCAGGGCGGACAGTCTGTTGTTCACTCTCGGCCCGGTTCTGGTCGTCGTTCCAGTGATTCTGTCCTGGTTGATCGTCCCCTTCGGTCAGAACCTGCTGATCAGCAATGTGGGAGTGGGCATTTTTCTGTGGATCTCCCTCAGCAGCGTTCAGCCGATCGGTCTGCTGATGAGTGGTTATGCCTCCAACAATAAGTATTCCTTGCTTGGCGGTCTCAGGGCAGCTGCACAGTCGATCAGCTACGAGATTCCTCTCGCGCTCGCCGTGCTTGCGGTGGTAATGATGAGCAATTCTCTCAGCACCGTCGACATTGTCGACCAGCAAACCGGAGCGGGCATCCTCAGCTGGAACATCTGGCGTCAGCCTGTTGGCTTTCTGATTTTCTGGATCTGTGCCCTGGCGGAATGTGAACGCCTTCCCTTCGACCTCCCCGAGGCGGAGGAGGAGCTGGTCGCCGGCTACCAGACTGAGTACGCCGGGATGAAGTTCGCTCTCTTCTACCTCGGCAGCTACATCAACCTGGTGCTGTCAGCCCTGCTGGTTTCAGTGTTGTATCTCGGGGGCTGGGGCTTCCCCTTGCCCGTGGAATGGCTGGCCGGCTGGCTGGGGCAATCGGTCGATGCTCCCCTGGTTCAGGTGATTACAGGCACCACAGGCATTGTGATGACTGTGCTGAAGGCCTATCTGCTTGTGTTCATTGCAATCCTGCTGCGCTGGTCGACGCCGCGGGTGCGTATTGACCAGCTTCTTGATCTCGGCTGGAAGTTCCTGCTGCCACTGGCCTTGGTGAACCTGCTCGTGACCGCAGCTCTGAAACTTGCCTTCCCGGTCGCCTTCGGGGGTTAGGTTTAATTACCTAGGCTCTTGTTCAGCGGTCTTTCCGTCTTCCCTCCCTCAGGCCATGTTCGGTTTTCTCAAACAGGTTGGTGACTACACCAGAGATGCCGTGGATGCGGCGCGCAATCTCACCCAGGGTCTGGCCGTTACCTTCGACCACATGAAGCGCCGTCCTGTGACGGTGCAGTACCCCTACGAGAAGCTGATCCCCTCTGAGAGGTATCGGGGGCGCATCCATTACGAGTTCGATAAGTGCATTGCCTGCGAAGTGTGCGTGCGGGTCTGCCCGATCAATCTTCCCGTGGTCGACTGGGTGATGAACAAGGCCACCAAGAAGAAGGAGCTGCGCAACTACTCAATCGATTTCGGCGTGTGCATCTTCTGTGGCAACTGCGTGGAGTACTGCCCCACCAACTGCCTCTCGATGACTGAGGAGTATGAGTTGGCTGCATTTGACCGTCACAGCCTCAATTACGACAACGTCGCACTGGGGCGTCTCCCCACCAGCGTGACCACCGACCCCTCAGTTCTGCCCTTGCGCGAACTTGCTTACCTTCCGGCCGGAGAGCTGGATCCCCATGTTGTGGACCCTGATCGTCCTCGTGCCGGTCAGCGCCCCGAACAGGTGTTGGCGGTCATGAAGTCAGCTGCAGCTGTAACAACAGTGGATGCGGGAGAATCGACCACAGCGTCCACTGATCGCAAGGAGGGTGCCGAATGACGATTGCAGCATCAACGCAGCTGATCTGCTTCCTGGTGCTCAGCTTTGTGGTTGTGCTGGGAGCCCTCGGAGTGGTTCTGCTCAGCAATATCGTCTATTCCGCCTTTCTGCTTGGGGGCGTGTTCCTGGCGGTGGCTGGTCTGTATCTGCTGCTCAATGCCAGTTTCGTGGCGGCAGCCCAAGTGCTGGTGTATGTCGGTGCTGTGAACGTGCTGATCCTGTTCGCGATCATGCTCGTCAACAAAAAGGAAGACCTTGCTCCGATTCCAGGGTTGACCTTGCGCCGACTGCTTTCAGGTGGGGTCTGCGCCGGCCTTTTCGCCCTGTTGACAAGGGTTGTTCTCACCACCCCGTGGGCAGAAGGGCCGGAGCCCATCGGAGAAGATGCCACGGTTCGAATCGGTGAGCATCTCTTCACTGATTATTTGCTTCCTTTTGAGCTGGCCTCAGTGCTGCTGCTGATGGCCATGATCGGAGCCATTGTGCTGGCTCGACGTGATGTTCAGGCCGTCGATCCAGGAACTGGCGAAACCGCCGACCAAGGCCTGATTGAAAAGGCTCGGACTCCCCTGCTGGTTGATCAACCACCTTCCTAACCTCACCTGCTTCTTCTCATGCTCTCCGAGCTGCTGTCCGGTTCCGTTCCTCTTGAGGCTTATCTGCTTGTCGCGGCAGTGCTTTTTTGCACTGGCGTCTGGGGGCTGATCAACAGCCGCAATGCTGTCAGGGTGCTGATGAGCATCGAGCTGATGCTCAATGGTGTGAACATCAACCTGATGGCGTTCTCCTCCTATGTGGATGGCCAGTTGATCCGTGGTCAGATTTTTTCAGTGTTTGTGATCACCGTGGCGGCTGCTGAAGCTGCAGTCGGTTTGGCCATTCTTTTGTCGCTCTATCGCAATCGCGTCACAGTGGACATGGAACGCTTCAATCTTCTGCGCTGGTAGGGCCGGCGCCCTCATCATGCGTCTGCAACGGGTCTGGTTGATCTACAGGGCTGAAAGCCCTCTGGCTCTGAAAGAGGCCAAGTCTTGCGCCAAGACGCTGGAGTCTCTAGGCGTGACAGTGTCCGTTGCCATGAGCGGTCTTACTGCCGACCCCTTCCCAGGTCTTCTCGCGTCGGAGCCGGAACTCCCTGATCTGGCGGTGGTGCTTGGAGGCGATGGCACAGTTCTTGGTGCTGCAAGGCATCTGGCTGTATACGACGTGCCGATTCTCTGTTTCAACGTTGGCGGTCATCTCGGCTTCCTCACCCATGAACCTGGGCTGATTCGGCGTGATGGTTTGTGGCGTCGCCTGCAGGATGATCATTTCGCGATGGAGCGCCGCATGATGCTGGAGGCTGTCGTGAATCGCGCGGATGACCTCCACTGTTCCGTGTCTGGAGAAGGAGGCCAGGCCGAGGATGAAACTGAGCGTCATTGGGCTCTGAATGATCTGTATCTGCGTCCCTGTCAGGAAGATCTTGCGCCCACCTGCACCCTGGAACTTGAGATTGATGGGGAAGTGGTCGATCAGGTGCGGGGTGATGGTCTGATCCTGGCGACACCAACCGGTTCAACCGGCTATGCCATGGCGGCAGGAGGACCCATCCTTCACCCAGGAATCGACGCCATCATCGTGAGCCCCATCTGTCCGATGAGTCTTTCCAGCCGTCCGGTGGTGCTTCCACCCAGATCGAGATTGGTGATCTGGCCCCTTGGAGATGGATACCGACCGGTGAAGCTCTGGAAGGACGGCGCCAGTGGGCCGGTGCTGTGTCCTGGTGAATGCTGCGTGATTCAAAGGGCTCCTCACCATGCGCTGATGGTTCAGCTGGAGCAATCGCCTTCCTATTACCGCACCCTTTCACGCAAGTTGCACTGGGCTGGAAGCCTGGTGGACACCATGCCCTCGCCTAACTGACAGCTCAGCGATGCCCCTTGAAATCGAACGCCGTTTCCTGGTGACAGGGTCCGGGTGGCGTGCCCATGCCGAAGAGCCACAGCACCTCAGGCAGGGTTACCTGGCTTCGAGTGAGGAAGGTTTCACCGTGCGGGTGCGGCTTCGGGCGGATGGAAAAGCCTGGCTCACGCTCAAGGCACCGGCGGAGGGAATCGCTCGCCATGAATTCGAATACGAACTGCCGTCTACCGATTCCGAAGCCCTCTGGACGCTTGCGCCCCATCGGTTGATCAAGACCCGTTTTGCCTTGTCACTGCCCGGTGGCGACTGGGTGGTGGATTGCTTTGAAGGAGGTAATGCACCGCTTGTGTTGGCGGAGGTGGAGCTCAGTGACGCCTCAGATCTCTTTGACCCACCCGAGTGGTGTGGTCAGGAGGTCACTGGCGAGGGCCTGTGGAGCAATGCAGCACTGGCTTATCAGCCGATTTCAAGCTGGTCTCTGGAGATGAGACAACGCCATGGTCTGGAGCTGACTTAAAACAATCACCCCACGACTCTTGAAAGAGTCTTTGGTTTTCCTTTAGATTTGGATTGGGAATGGTGAAGTGACTCGTGCACGGCCTTTACGACCACGACGGAATTCTGCGGTTCATCGGACTGGACCGGGAGGCCTGTGTCGCGTATGCCGAGCTGTTCGATCTTTCTCTGGCTAGGTGCTCCCTGATGGATCTGCCTGTGCCTCTGCCGCTGGCGGTCAGGACGCGTCAACGGATGATTCCGGGAGCAGGCAACAGTTGAAGCCGTCGCGGCAGATTTTTCCGTGATCCATGGCCCAATTGAGCAGGGCGACTCTGTTCTTGGAGCCAGTTTTGGTGAACACGTTGCTGACGTGATTGTCGACCGTTCGTTTGCTGATGGTGAGCCGCTCTGCAATCTCCTGGTTGGTCAGTCCCTCTGCCACCAGTTCGATGATTTCAACCTCCCGGGTCGAGAGTGAGATGTTCGAGGACCCATGTCCATCGCCATTCACCATGCTGGACACCGACGATTCTTCCAGCCCCCATCCTAGGCATTCATTCCTGACCGGCGATCTTCCATAGTGTCCATCAGAAGCATTTGAAGGGTTTGGGTTCAGCGCTGCAGCGCAGTCTTGAGGCTGGTGCCGTCACCGTCACGGCTGAGGTGATGCCGCCACGAGGGGGAGATCCCAGTCATACCCTCGCCATGGCCAATCTCCTGCGCGACTGGGTTCAGGCCATCAATGTCACTGACGGCAGCCGGGCTGTGATGCGCATGAGCAGTCTTGCTGTGTGCCGCTTGCTTTTGGACGTTGGCCTTGAACCTGTGCTGCAGATGGCTGGGCGTGATCGCAATCGCATCGGGATTCAGGCGGATCTACTCGGTGCCCATGCGCTCGGCATCCGAAATTTGCTTTGTCTCACGGGCGATTCAGTGAAGGCTGGTGATCAACCTGCCGTTCGCCCGGTGCATGAACTGGAGTCGGTGCGGCTGCTGCAGCAGGTGAGCGCTTTCAACCGGGGTGAGGACCCTGTCAAGGAGAGCCTGCCCGACGGCCCCACAGCCTTGTTTGCTGGAGCTGCCGCTGATCCGCACTGTGCAAGCTGGTCGGGGCTCAAGCGCAGGCTGGAGCGTAAACGCGAAGCAGGTGCTCGTTTTGTTCAGACCCAGATGGTGATGGATCCGCAGGTGCTGGAGCGTTTCTGCCGTGAGATGGCTGCTCCGATGGAGATGCCTGTTCTGGCAGGGGTGTTTCTGCTCAAATCGGCCAGGAATGCCAGCTTCATCAATCAGAAGGTCCCTGGAGCCAACATTCCAGACAGCCTGATCGCGCGACTGGATGCCGCCACAGATCCTGCGGCCGAGGGCATCGCCATCGCGGCTGAGCAGGTCCGTCAATTTGCCGGGATTGCTCATGGCGTTCACGTGATGGCCGTGAGAGCGGAAGAGCGGATTCCTGAGGTGCTGGAACGCGCTGGGCTCAGCTCGCAGCAGTCGTGAGATCAGTCCCGAGCAGTTCGGCCATCGCTTTCTGCTGAGGAGAGGGTTCAACCAGATCCTGGCGCCTGGCATCGGTAATCAACCAGTCGAGAGCAGCTTCCTGAAGATCGAAATGGTCGCCATTTTTGCCGACGCAGTAGCGGCCGAACACCAGCTTTTCAACGAGCTGGACGCCTGCGCCAATGCGTGAGTAGTCGAAGATGATCGAATTATCGATCGTGGCACCTTCGCAGATGTGGCAGCTGGGCCCGATCATCGTGGGACCAATCAGCGTTGCGCCGTCTTCGATCTTGGTCATGCCACCGACATAGACGGGCCCCTGAACGTCGATCCGCTCCCAGTTGGCCGCCACATTCAGACCGGTGTAGACCCCGGGACGAACCTCTTTGCCAGGAATGCCAACCTGGCGAACGTCACCCTGAAGCACACTGCGGATCGCCCGCCAGTAATCGGGAACCTTGCCGATGTCGACCCATTCGAACTCCATGGGCAAGGCATAGAACGGTGCACCGACCTCAACCAGCTTTGGGAAGAGATCCGAGCCGATATCGAAGGACTCACCCGAAGGGATGTGTTCAAAAATCTCTGGTTCGAACAGGTAGATGCCTGTGTTGATGGTGTCGCTGAGGGCTTCGTCCACTTTCGGCTTTTCCTGGAAAGCCTGAATGCGTCCTTCTGCATCGCTCACGACAACGCCGTAGCTGCTGACCTGTTCCTTCGGCACACGCTTGGTGATCAGGCTGGCGAGAGCACCCTTCTCCCGGTGTCGTCTCACCGCTTCGCTGAGATCAAGGTCGATCAGCGCATCGCCACACAACACCACGAAGGTGTCATCGAAGAACGTCTGGAAATCCTGGATTTTCTTGAGGCCTCCAGCGGAGCCCAGAGCGTCTCCGATCAGTTCGCCATCTTCGATGCGGCCTTCGAAGCTGTAAGCGATTTCAACGCCAAATCGCTGGCCGTCCCGGAAGTAGTTCTCGATCTCCTCGGCCAGGTGGGACACATTGACCATCACCTCTGTGAAACCATGCTCCTTGAGCAGTTCCAGCAGGAACTCCATCACCGGCTTCTGCAGGATCGGAATCATCGGTTTAGGGATCACATGCGTGATCGGCTGAACCCTTGTTCCTTTGCCCGCGGCCAGGATCATCGCCTTCATCGGCGTTACAGGCTTACAACGGATAAGCCAACATAAGGGTGTGGTTAGGCGGCTACGGCCCCCTCGGCCGGCATGACAGCTGGCACGTCAACGCTGGCCAGAGGCATTTGGGCCATAGTGCCTGGAGCGAGCAGGCGTTTGAGTCGGATCGGACCATGCAGGGAGTCCATCTGCTCCAGCTCGACCTGGCCTTGTGAGGACAGGAACAGGAGCGCCCAGAAGACGCCCACGCGGTCCTTGTCCAGGTCGTCGTCGGCAACGTCATGCCACTGTGTCACCAGGTGTTCGAAATTGACCCATTGCAGGGCGGCCTCCCAGCTGTTCAGAAAGACACCCATGGCAGCTGTGGTTTCAGGCAGTTTCTCCCGGTGAGCAAGAGCCGCCACTTGAGCGATCGCTTCCTTATTGGAGTAGCGCTTCTGACGCTGACGCCGGCGCATTTCCAGTTCGTCTGATTCGAGCTGTTCCGCAATCGATTCCAGTTGTTCAATCAGTTCCCCAAGCGTCACCGGGCGCCGCAGCGGTGGTGGAGCCACCGGGCGGCGTTGCAGGTGCCGCTCGGGGTGGCGAGGAATGTCGAAGCTTGGATCAAGCCAGCCCTGGTCAGCAAAATCCGCTTCAAACATCTCCTCCACGTCTGGTTGTGGCGGAAACGTGCTGGCTTCAAGCACTTCCGCCTTCAGGCCCACCAGCACCGACGCTGCCAGGAAGGCCTCACTGCTGTCGGCCAGGTCACGTTCATAGCTTCCGCCACGTCGCTTCAAGGCTTCCTCCACCTGGCGAGGAACTTCGATCCGTTGTTTCAGCTGATCCAGAAAGCCGTCGACCACAGCGATGACATCCACATCCCATGGATCTAGATCACCCTGCTGAGCAGCATCCTGAAGGAGACGAATGGCGAGCCTGGCCCCGGCATCAGCTCTCTGACTCAGCCCGGCATCCATCTCAGCCTGTGGCCGTCTTCAGGAAAAATACCGGTGATGGATTGATCGGGCCAGCCCCTAGCGGCCTCAGCTCCTCAGCTTCCTGGCCGCGTCAAGAATCAGGATCCGTTGTGGGAAATCAGCTGAGGCGCCTTGAGCATGGCTGGCGCCAGAGTGCCACTGCGAATCAGCGGTGCAGTCGGTCGGCTGATCACCTCCATGGCTGCAACATCTCGGTCAACCAGTGCTTCGATCGCTGTGCGGTAACTGTCAGTCATCAGACGCGGGTAGAGACCGATGCCGATGATTGGCACCAGCAGGCAGCCAATGATGTAGATCTCACGGGGCTCCGCATCCACCAGGTTGGTGTTGGTGGTGAGCTGGGCGTTCTCCTTGCCGAAGAAAATTTCCCTCAGCATGGAGAGCAGATAGATCGGCGTCAGGATGACACCGATCGCGGCTAGTCCGTCGATCACGATCCTGAAGCTGAGCGTGTAGGCCTCGTCGGTGGCGAAGCCTGTGAACACCATCAATTCACTGACAAATCCACTCATGCCTGGGAGTGCGAGCGATGCCAGGCAGCAGACGGTCCAAAGCGCAAACATGACCCGCATCTTCTGGCCCACGCCACCCATCTCATCGAGCTGCAGGGTGTGGGTACGGTCATACGTGGCACCCACAAGGAAAAACAGGCTGGCGCCGATCAGGCCATGGCTGATCATCTGCAGCATGGCGCCGCTCGTTCCCAGAGCGCTGAAGCTGCCGATGCCAATCAGCACAAAACCCATATGGCTGATGGAGCTGTAGGCAATTTTGCGTTTGAGGTTGCGCTGAGCGAAGGATGTGAGTGCTGCATAAATGATGTTGACCACACCCAGAACCACCAGCAGCGGTGCGAACTGGGCATGCGCTTCAGGCAGCATTTCTGCGTTGAAGCGCATCAGGGCATAGCCGCCCATTTTCAGCAGGATTCCCGCCAGCAGCATGTGCACTGGTGCTGTCGCTTCCCCGTGAGCATCAGGTAGCCAGGTGTGCAGCGGAACGATCGGTAGTTTGACTCCGAAGGCGATCAGCAGACCGGCATAACAGAGCAGCTGAAATCCTGTGCTGAATCCTTTCTGTGCCAGCACGGTGTATTCGAAGTTTGGGGTGCCGCCTCCCATGAAGCCCATGGCCAGAGCCGCGAGCAGGATGAACAACGAACTGCCTGCTGTGTAGAGAATGAATTTTGTGGCGGCGTACTGACGCCTCTTGCCGCCCCAGATGGCCAGTAATAGATAAACAGGCAGCAGTTCCAGCTCCCAGGCCAGGAAAAACAGCAGCATGTCCTGGACTGCGAAGACCGCGATCTGGCCACCATCCATGGCCAGAATCAGAAAGAAGAACAGCTTGGGTTTGAAGGTGACCGGCCAGGCGGCCAGCACCGCCAGAGCGGTGATGAAGCTGGTGAGCAGGATGAGAGGCATGGACAATCCATCTGCGCCAACGGCCCAGGTGAGTCCCAGATTCGGCAGCCAGCTGACACGTTCGGAGAGCTGCAGGCCGCTGAAGCTGGGGTCATAACCGCTCAGATAAGCAGCCACAGTGATCAGAAAGGTGATCAGGGCGATGCCAAGAGCGAACCAGCGGACCTGTCGACCTTCTCCCTGATCAGGGATGAAGGGGACGATCAACGCGCCCACGATCGGGAACAGGATGGAAAGACTCAGCCAAGGAAACTGAGCTGGAATGATTCCTGCTGCGATATCAGCTGCAGGGTCAAAGGGAGCACTGACGGCAAACTCCAGCAACGAAAAGGCCTTTCACCACTGTTCGGAGTGTAGAAATCCTGGCTGTGCTGGCACTGAGTCGATAGGCGTTGACACACATAACCCGGATTGATGTGCTGATCTGCTGATCAGCCCTCTCCAGAACCCTGAACAACAGGAAAAAATTGACTCTTTCTGCAACCACAACTTGTGGGGTTGATGACATGTTCGCTGCATTCATCTTCAAGTCCTCAGTGGTCGATCCAGATCGCTTTTGAGGATTCAGTGGGACCAGGTCGTTGTTTTCAGAAGCAAAGAACGACTCGGTCCAGCAACAAAAAAGCTTCCTCATTGAAGCAGCTTGAAGTGGTCGAACAATCAATAGAGATCCGCAGACCTCAGATCAGAAACACCGGCAATATGGAGTTCAGTTGGATCATCAACAACATCAGCCAAAAGGCCCTGGGCAGCAGAAGTAACCAGCAGTTGCTGGAACGATTCCAAGGCGAAGGCTTCTCACACAGAACCGGCACTTCGAGCGCGACCAACCCGTTGAGGCTTGTTCATGCTGAGCGCTTCAGCTGATTGGGCCACCAAGCACACCAAAGAGAACCACCAGTCCGATAACACCGCCGAACACGATCAGGGCATAGAACTGAGCGCGGCCGGTTTCGAAGTATTTGAGACCTTCACCGCTGCCCAGCGTGAGCAGACCGGTGAGGTTCACGACACCGTCAACCACCTTGGCGTCGACTTCCAGCACCTCTCGAGCAATCTTGCGGCTGCCGCGGACGAACAGCTTGTCGTTGATGTCATCCAGATACCACTTGTTGGCCAGGAAGGCATTAACGGCTGGGAAACGAGCTGCCACCAGCTCACCCAGGTCGATTCGGCGTAGGGCATAAGCGAGCACAGCCACACTGATTCCAATCAAGGAGATGGCAACGGAGGCTCCTGCCAGAGGCAGGAATTCTCCCCAGCTGAAGTGCTCCGCCATCTCAAGGGCTTCTTCGGTGTCGAGCAGTCCGGCGAAGCGGCTGTTCCAGGGGGTTCCGAGCAGACCGATCAAGACGGATGGGACGGCGAGCACCACCAGTGGCAGGGTCATCGGCCAAGGGGATTCATGCAGGCTGCCCGCATGGTGGGCATGCTCCTCATCCACCGCTTTGCCCGCGGCAGCCATGAGATTGGCCTGCATGGCTTCGTCGTTGCCACGAAACTCTCCCTCGAAGGTGAGGAAGTAAAGGCGAAACATATAGAAGGCGGTCATGCCAGCGGTGAGAAAGCCCACTACCCAGAGCAGAGGGAATGTGCCGAAGGCCTGGCCAAGAATCTCGTCTTTGCTCCAGAAACCTGCCAGCGGCGGGATGCCACTGATCGCGATGCAGCCGATCAGAAAAGTGATGGCTGTGATCGGCATTTTTTTGCGCAGACCGCCCATCAGTCGCATGTCCTGGGCGAGCACAGGTTCATGGCCCACCACATCCTCCATGGAGTGAATCACGGATCCTGATCCCAGGAAGAGCATCGCCTTGAAGAAGGCATGGGTCACCAGGTGGAACATGCCGGCCACAGGGGCTCCACAGCCCATGGCCAGCATCATGTAACCCAGCTGGGAAACGGTGCTGTAGGCCAGTCCTTTTTTCAGGTCCATCTGGGTGAGGGCGATCGAGGCCCCCAGAAAGCAGGTGATCGTGCCGGTCACGGCGATGAACACTCCAACGCTCGGGAACTGGCTGTAGAGCGGTTCCAGACGTGCCACTAGGAACACGCCTGCAGCCACCATGGTGGCTGCATGGATCAGTGCAGAGATGGGTGTGGGCCCTTCCATCGCATCCGGTAGCCACACGTGCAGAGGAAACTGGGCCGATTTCGCCATCGGGCCCATAAAAACAAACAGACAGAGGAGCAGTGCTGCCCAGCCAGGCACGATGCCGCTGCTCACACCCGTTGAGAGACCATCAGCAATTCCCTGGAAGTCAAAACTGCCTGTTGCCCAGAACAGACCGAGGATGCCGAGCAAGAGGCCGAAGTCACCAACCCGGTTGACCACAAATGCTTTCTGAGCCGCATGCGCGGCACCATCACGGTCGTACCAGAAGCCCACCAGCAGATAGGACGACATACCCACCAACTCCCAGAACACGTAGATCTCGAGCAGGTTGGGGCTCACCACCAACCCCAGCATCGAACTGCTGAAGATGGCGAGGTAGGTGAAGAAGCGCACGTAACTCTTGTCGTGCGCCATGTAGCCGTGTGAATAGATCATCACCAGCAGGGCCACTGTGGTGACCAGCGCCAGCATCACTGCGGCCAGCGGGTCGATCACATAACCCATCGGCAGAATGAAATCACCAGCGCTGGCCCACACGAACAGGTGTTCAACCGGTGGTGCGCCTCCGATTTGCTCCAACAGCACCGCATAACTGATCACCGCGGCAGCACCGATGCAGCTGATCAGCAGCAGAGCCACCGGTTTTCGCAATCGGTTGATGGTGCGGTTGAAGCTGATCAGACCAAGACCGGTGATCAGGGCCCCGAACAGGGGCAGCACTGGAATCAACCAGGCGGAGTCGGCAGCCGAGGGCATCCAGACAAAACAGCTTGTGACGAGTGTAGGCAGCTCAGCTCAACAGTTCTCCGAGACGCGAGTGCAGAAAGGCCATGCCCCCTCTGGGGATGTAGCGATGCGCCCACCAGAACACCCCCACGGCGATGGCGATGCCCAGCTGGGCCGGTCGGACAAGTTCGCTCAACACCAGCTGCTGGCGGCCATCGATCACAGCAGCGAAAGGCATCACAGATGTTTCGGCCTGAAGCCTGTCGAAAGCTTCCCCGAAGCGGGCTTTCAGTCGTCGGTCGCCATGCCAGACGGCGAATAGATGATGCGCAATCAGGCCCGTACAGGTGACCAACATGAAGCTGCTGCCGATCCAGAGGGCGTGGCTCATACACCAGAGAATCTGACCGATAGCCTGAGGATGTCGGCTGATCCGAATAATGCCGCTGGCATAGAGGCGGACCTGAGGCTTGAGCACCGCCGGGATTTCCAGCAAGTTGTAAGTGGCTGGATAGAGAAACAGAAAACTGATCGCCGTCACGACCCAGATGGAAGGCACCATCCCCGGCACACCCTGGAGATTCCAGATTCGGATGCCGTCATAGCGGTGGGCCAGGAAGTAGGCGATCACCACCACGGCTGACGGGATGCTCAGGGCTGCAAAGATCAGCCGCCAGGCTCGCGCGCCGATCTTGGCCTCAGCCCGGGTACGCAAGGCTGCCCCACCGCTGTGGATCACTGCGAAGACAATCAGCAATCCCAGCATCACCAGGCTGCTGTGATGGATGCCTGCTGTTGCGTCAGCCAACGAGATGCTGCGGGAGCCGTGATTCTGGCGTTCGGCAGGGGAGAGTACCCCTACAGTTTTCGGGCTTCCGCTGTTCGCCGGGCAGCTTTTCATGGCCGATCTGCCCTTCACCCTGGATCAGCTGCGCATCCTGCGGGCCATCGTCAGTGAGGGCAGTTTCAAAAAGGCGGCCGACAGCCTCTACGTCACTCAGCCGGCGGTGAGCCTGCAGATTCAGAACCTGGAAAAGCAGCTGGAGGTGGCCTTGTTCGACCGTGGCGGTCGCAAGGCACAGCTCACAGAAGCAGGCCACCTTTTGCTCAGCTACTGCGATCGAATTCTCAGCCAGTGCCATGAGGCGTGCAGGGCACTGGACGATCTTCACGATCTCAAGGGTGGTTCTCTGCTGGTCGGTGCCAGTCAGACCACCGGGACTTATCTCATGCCTCGCATGATCGGTTTGTTTCGTCAGAAATTCCCTGATGTGGCTGTGCAGTTGCATGTGCACAGCACTCGACGCACCGGTTGGAGTGTCGCCAATGGACAGATCGATCTGGCGATCATCGGAGGGGAACTTCCAGCTGAATTGAATGAATTGCTGCAGGTCGTCCCCTATGCCAGTGATGAGCTTGCTCTGGTGCTGCCGGTGAAGCACCCTCTGGCGCGTCTCGTGGAGCTCAGCAAGGATGACCTCTACCGGCTCGGATTTGTGAGCCTGGATGCGCAGTCAACCACCCGCAAGATGGTTGATCAGTTGTTGGGCCGTTCCGGATTGGATGTGCAGCGGCTGCGCATCGAGATGGAACTGAATTCATTCGAAGCGATCAAGAACGCGGTCCAGGCTGGCCTGGGTGCTGCTTTCCTGCCAGTGGTCTCGATCGAGCGGGAACTTACCGCCGGGACTTTGTTGCGCCCCGGCGTTGTGGACCTTCAGGTGCGTCGTCAGCTCAAGTTGATCACGAATCCATCCCGCTACTGCTCAAGGGCAGCCGAAGCATTTCGCAGAGACGTGCTTCCGGTCTTTGCCAGTGCGGACAGCCCCTTGCGCCAGGGAAGGACCGGCGCCCTGCCTCAGGAGATCAGCTCCGAAGACGCTGTCGAAAGCGGTCAGAATTGATCTGCTTCCGGAGTGATTCCCACGGTGTCATCCGCCACGCCCCGGGTCAGGAACTTGTTCTGTGTGATGTCGGTCTGATAGACGCAGCGCACAACAGGTTTGTCCCGCACTGAACCGATGTAGGCGAAAGTGTTCATGCGCTGTTTGCATTCACGCTCCTGAGCTGAAGTAATGGCCCCTTCCTTGCGTAGCACCGCCCAGTTCTCTCTTCGAATCACGCAACCAGGCTGCAGGGTCGGCTGGGTGACAAAACTGCTGGACGGATTCAGCGTCGTGTACATCTCGATATCCATCACAAAGGCACTGGCCCCCCACTGTCTGCAGAACTCCGGGTCTGGAACCGCCATGTCGAGCTGCTGGGAGCTGGCGATGTTGCCCTGGTCGCCCTGAGTGGTGCTGGTGACGGCACTACCGATTCCGATCCCAACAATCAACACTCCAGCCAGAACCGCAATGGTGGCTGTGTTCAAGCTCATGCCGTTGCCACCTGTCTTTGGGGGTGGTGGTGGCCCTCCATAGCCTCGACCGTCTCGACGGTCATCCCTGCGGGGCTGATCACGGCGACGTTCACCGTTTCTCCGGTCGTAGCCGGAGCCGGAACGGTCGTAGGGCGAACGACTCACAGCAGTTCAGGGGTTCTGGGAAGACCCATCGAATAGTTGAGGACGCGGCAGTCGGGGTTGTAACTCAACTTTCCGGCCTGGAGCAGCTCCCGGATACATCCTTCGAGTTCTGTGCCGATGCGACGCAGGTTGTAGTCATTCAGAGCTTGGCCGTCATGGCTTTTAACCAGCTCGCGGAAGCGTTGCTGGACAATCTCGATGGTGTGATCAGTCCAGACGAATTCGTTGTCGGGATCCAGGTCGAGGGTGAGTTGACTCGGGTCGGCGACCAGATCACCATTCTCGACCCGTGCCGTGAACAGGCGCACGTGACGGGTGGTGCTCTTCAGCAGGGTCTCGGCCATGAATCAAGCGGAGCGATGTGGACATCGCGCAGGCGTATTGCCAATGACTTTAGGAAGCGGAGAGGAGACCTCTCCTTTTAAGGTTGTTTTCAACTTGTGTTCAGAAGCATGCGCGTCGCCATCGCGGGGGCCGGACTGGCAGGTCTTTCCTGCGCCAAGTATCTGGCCGATGCTGGTCATACCCCGGTCGTGGTCGAAGCTCGCGACGTGCTTGGTGGCAAGGTCGCTGCCTGGAAGGACGAGGACGGTGATTGGTACGAGACCGGGCTTCACATCTTCTTCGGGGCCTATCCGAACATGCTTCAGATGTTCAAGGAGCTGAACATCGAAGACCGGCTTCAGTGGAAGAGTCATTCGATGATCTTCAACCAGCCGGAGGAACCTGGCACCTACAGCCGCTTTGATTTTCCTGATCTGCCAGCCCCTGTGAATGGTGTGGCCGCGATTCTGGGAAATAACGACATGCTGAGTTGGCCCGAGAAAATCAGCTTCGGATTGGGCCTTGTGCCAGCGATGCTCCGGGGGCAGGGGTATGTCGAAGAGTGCGATAAATATTCCTGGACCGAGTGGCTGCGGGTCCACAACATTCCCGAACGGGTGAACGATGAAGTGTTCATCGCCATGAGCAAGGCGCTGAATTTCATTGATCCCGATGAGATCTCCGCCACGGTCGTGCTTACGGCTCTCAATCGCTTCCTGCAGGAGAAGAGCGGCTCCAAAATGGCTTTCCTTGATGGTGCGCCGCCCGAGCGGCTCTGCCAGCCGATGGTGAAGCACATCGAAGCGCTCGGTGGTGAAGTTCATCTCGATTGCCCGCTGCGTGAAATCAAGCTCAATGACGATGGCTCTGTCGCTGCCTTCCATATCGGTGGCATCAAGGGCAAGGAGAGCTTCGACCTCACCGCTGATGCCTACGTGAGTGCTCTACCGGTGGACCCCTTCAAGTTGCTGCTGCCGCTGCCCTGGAAGCAGATGGACGTCTTCAAGAAGCTCGACGGCCTTCGCGGAGTGCCTGTGATCAACCTGCATCTCTGGTTCGATCGCAAGCTCACCGATATTGATCACCTGTTGTTCAGTCGTTCGCCGCTGCTCAGCGTCTACGCCGACATGAGCATCACCTGCAAGGAGTACGAGGACCCTGACAAGTCAATGTTGGAGCTCGTGTTTGCACCCGCCAAAGACTGGATCGGACGCTCGGACGAGGAAATCATCGAGGCCACGATGGGTGAACTCCACAAGTTGTTCCCCACCCACTTCGGTGGAGACAGCCCCGCCACGCTGCGTAAATACAAGGTGGTGAAGACACCCCTGTCGGTTTACAAGACAACGCCAGGATGCCAGCAGCTTCGTCCTGATCAGACCACGCCAATCAGAAACTTTTTCCTGGCAGGTGATTACACCATGCAGCGCTACCTCGCATCCATGGAAGGCGCGGTTCTGAGCGGCAAACTCTGTGCAGGGGCGGTGGACCGCAAGAGCGATCAGCTGGCATCATCGTCCCCTGTCAGCGAGCCGGTCTCGGCCTGAGTCATGCCTCTCGCAGCTCCGGACCTCGACGCAGCCTTCGAGGCCTGTCGTCGGGAGACCGCCGAGTGGGCCAAAACGTTCTATCTCGGAACGCTGCTGCTCCCCTATGAGAAGCGTCGGGCCATCTGGGCGATCTATGTCTGGTGCAGGCGCACGGATGAGCTGATGGATAGTCCGGAGGCTCAGGCTCGTCCTGTCGAGGAGCTGGCTGATCGTCTGAATCGCTGGGAGTTGAAAACCCGCGATCTGTTCAAGGGGTATGTCAACGATGAGCTCGATGCGGTGATGGTCGACACGCTCGAGAGGTTCCCCCAGAGCATTCAGCCCTATCTCGACATGATCGAGGGCCAGCGGATGGACCTCACCTGGACTCGCTATCCCCGTTTCGATGATCTCAGGTTGTACTGCTACAGGGTTGCAGGAACAGTTGGCCTCATGACTCAGGGGGTCATGGGTTTGGATCAGGCCTACAGCTCTGCTCCTTGGAGTGATCGGCCAGACACTTCAGATGCCGCCGTTGCCTTGGGAATCGCCAATCAGCTCACCAACATCCTCCGTGATGTCGGAGAGGATCGCGGTCGTGGTCGGATCTATCTGCCTTTAGAGGATCTCGAGCACTTCGGCTACAGCGAAGATGATCTGATGGCAGGTCGTATGAATCAGGCCTGGAAGGATCTGATGGCGTTTCAACTGCGTCGCGCCCGTGAGTGGTTTGATCGCTCCGAGGCCGGGGTGCGTTGGTTGTCCCGTGATGCCCGATGGCCTGTCTGGACCTCTCTGCGCCTCTACAGGGGAATTCTCGATGTGATTGAGCGCCACGACTACGACGTCTTCAATAAGCGTGCCTATGTGGGAAAGCTCAACAAGCTGCTTGATCTTCCTCGCTCCTTTGTCCTCGCTCAGTCTCGCTAGAGCGTGATGAACAAAAAAACCGGTCATCTCAGATGACCGGTCGGGAAAGTGTTTCAAACAGCCGTTTTCTGATCGGCAAGCAAATCCTTGAGCTTTGACAGTTCACCAGCCCAACGAGGATCGGGGGCTTCTTCAGCTTTGGCATCGCTGTGAACAACCTTGTTGACAGCTTTGCGCGCTGAGCCCGGTGCGTGACCGCCGGCCTGTCCGCGTCGGCCACCGCCGCCGCCGGCATTGCTGTCTCGTCGCTCCGAGCGCTCGACACGGAGTGCATTTCCTCCGAAATCCTTGCCGTTGAACTGCTCAATCACGGCATCAGCGACTTTTTCGTCATCGACGTTGGCGAAACCGAACCCCCGGCAGGCTCCGGTTTCGCGGTCGAGAACTGCTTTGAAGCGAACTCCCTCCCCAACGCTGGTGAGCTGAGCCTCAAGCTCTTTGCTCTCAAAATTCTGCGGCAAGTTGCCGATGTAAAGACGCACGCTCATGAAACGGGGAAGGGAAACGGAAGACTGCGTGTCAGGCCGATCGTTGTCGTCACTGCAAGGGCAGTTAATCACAGGACCCATCCGGGTCTGTCTGAACCGCTTGGTGGGACAACCAGGATCGGGCTGCGTTCAGCGCCTGCTCGCGAGTCGAAACACGACCATACGCACGCTCAAGGCTCAAGTGTCGAAGGAGGGCGCCCAAGGTTGGTCCTGGCGAGATCTTGAGGGCTTCCTGAAGGCTTGTGCCATTCAGTGGAGGGCGTGGATGGAAGAGGCTGTCCTGGAGATCTCTCCAGCGCTCAAGCCACTGCTGCTGGAGTCCTGCAGGCCAGGTCAGGATGAGCGCAGGCAGATCCTGTTCAAGATCCATGTGCAGCCGCAGTCGTTCTTGCTCAGTCAGTTCCTCGGGGCAAGGACGTCCTTCGCTGGATGTTGAACGCTTGATCCAGTAACGCAGACGTTCACAACGTCGTAACTCCCGGCGACTGAAGCGGAGCTCTTTCAGTCCGACATCCGGCAGCAGCTGGGTGAGCCTTGCCAGCGGCAGGGCTTGCCTGCGTTCCATGTCTGTCAGCAGTTCGCTTGTCTGCGCACCCCTGACAGGCCCTTCGTTCCCAGCTGCCGCGTCTTGCTTGGTCCAGGGCTCTAGCATCCCCAGCCCCTGGATGGTCGCCATGGCGCGGTCTGCGGCAGGTGCTGCGACAAGGCGCACCAGTTCGGCCTGTATCCGTTCCGGCGCGGCACGGGCAAGCAGGGCACGGTTGCGCTTGAGCATTTCCAAGGTTGGATCATCCAGGTGCATGTTCAGCTCCGCAATCAGGCGGAGGCCTCTCAACAAGCGAAGGGGATCCTCCCGAAGGTTGGCTTCACGGACTGCGACGATCCTGGCCTCCTGCAGATCCTCAAGGCCACCAGTGGGATCCAGCAGCCTTGGAGATCCGTCGAAGCTCAGGGCAATGGCATTCAGCCTGTAATCACGACGGTTCAGATCGTCGTCCAGCGTCTCTCCCTCCTGTCGGGCTAGATCGATCGTCCATCCCCCCAGCACCAGGCGGGCCATGTCCCGTTGTTCATCGAGCACAACGCAGGCACCTCCAAGCTTCTGGGCGAGCTGTCGTGTGCTCCTCAGAGCGTTGTCAGGCACCACCAGGTCCAGGTCAGGGGCATCAGAAAGCCTGTCCAGGAGGGCATCACGCACCGCTCCTCCCACCAGCACTGATCCTTTCGGGAGCTCTGTTGGCCGCACCGGCCAGCTGTTCGGTTTCAAACGCTGCCAGATGATTTCAGCCAGCTTGTCCCGATCTCCCGTCAGAATGGGTGTCGAACCGGAGCGGGGGGGCATGTGCATCTGTGTGGACTGCCGCTGGGTGGACCGCTGTCAGGCCTATCACGCTGTGGAGCGACAGCATGGAGCTCCTCATCTCGCCGAGACACCTGATCTGAAGCCTGCTGATCCTCGAATCCACATCAGCGTGATGGACCTGCCGGCCGGGCAGGTTGGTGTGGAATGGGATGTGCGCGGCTGTGGATCATTTCAACTGGATCGAGGTCGTTGGAGTCGACTCCGGCCCGGTGAGGAGGTTCCTACATGAGCGGCTGGCTGCTCGCTCTGCACAGCTCCACAGAAACTCTTGGGATCGCACTGGTGGGCGCAGAAGCCCCTATGCAGGAAGCCCGCGTGATCTGTCGTTCGCTTGGACGAGCTCTCACCAATGAGCTGGTGATCTCGCTTCAGCAGCTCCTTCCCGCTGATCAGTGGGCAGACATCAGCAGGCTTGCCGTGGCCACGGGACCAGGCGGATTCACGGGAACCCGTCTCACCGTTGTGCTGGCCCGCACGCTGGCTCAGCAGTTAGGTGCGCCCCTGCATGGAGTGAGCAGCTTCGCCTTGATGGCTCCCAGGCTGCGCGAACAGCTGCCGAAGCCGCAGCGGGACGCGCCGTTCTCAATTGTGCAGACCCTTCCCCGCAGAGGGAAGGTCGCCGGCCGCTACAGGATTGCGAACACAGAGGTGGAGGAACTGGAATCCCCTCGCTTGCTCAGCGATGGCGATCAGCCTGCACCAGCTGTTGCGATGGCCGTGGATGTGCCTGCGGATGTGCTGCAGCTGTTGCGCTGTTGTCATGAGTGTCATCAGCGCGATCTCCCAGGCCCATGGGATTCGGTCCTCCCGATCTATCCCACCTCGCCTGTGGGGCCAGTCTGATGGCGTTGGGTGGTCGCCTGCTGCTTCTCTGTGCTGCGGTTGTGGCCGGAGCCGCTGTGGGGGGTCCCCTGCGCCCCTACGTGGAAGCTGCTCTCACCAATCATCAGCCCCAGCGCATTCTCGTTCTCGGAGGCGATGCTGATCGAGAGCGCATGGGTCTGCATCTCGCCCGTCGCATGAACCTGCCTCTGGTCGTGAGCGGGGGAACCAATCCTGAATACGCCCAGTCCCTGGTGCGTGATGCAGGTCTCACGCAGGACAGGGTTCGACTGGATTACAGGGCTGAGGACACGCTTGGGAACTTCACGTCATTGGTGGATGAACTTGAGCGAGACGGGGTGCATCATCTGCTCTTGGTCACAAGCGAAGACCATCTGCCCCGGGCAATGGCTGTCGGCGGCATTGTTGCCGGCAGCCGTGGAATCCGGCTCACGGGCGTTCCAGTCAGCTGTCAGCCCAAATGCCGTGATGAAAGCCTGGGCAAGCGTTTTGGAGATGGATTGCGTGCTGCTGCCTGGGTGATCACTGGTCGGGATTTGAAGCCCTGGGCTCGCAGGAACTGGCCTCAGCTGTTCAGCGCTCAATAATCAAGCAGGGCGTTGATGCGTCTCTGGAGTTCGCGTGTGGCTGCTTCCAGGTCTGGCTTGCGTCTGCTGCTTGGTGCGGGAACGGGTTCGCCAATTCGCATTTCAAGCTTCACCAGTCGCGGCAGATTGCGACCCATGCCAAGGGCTCTGTGGCTGTTGAGAATGGCGACTGGCAGCAGTGGGGCTCCTGATCTCGCCGCCAGAAGCGCTGCGCCCGGCATGGGTTGGTTCACGCGCCCGTCAGACTGTCGGGTTCCATCGAGAAAGACGCCGATGGCCCAGCCTTCATTGAGTCTTGCCGTGGCGGTCCGGATCGCTTCACGATCGCTCGCACCACGCTTCACCGGATAGGCGCCGCAGGCCCGGATCACAAGGCCCAGGACAGGGATGCGGAACAGCTCGGCTTTGGCCATGAACGACACCGGTCGCCCAAGGGCATGGCCGAGCAAGGGTGGATCGAGATGGGACCCATGGTTGGCCACAACAACAAGTGGGCCTTCCATCGGCACGTTGATGTTGCCGCGGGTACTTCCTCGGAACAGCATCCTGAACACCGGAAACACCAGCAGGCCACTGACCAGCCTGTAAGTGAGGCTTGGACGCGGCGTCTTCAGTGGCTGCAGGCCGCTGGCATTGGTTGCAAGGTTGCTGCTCACATTCACAGACCCAGGTCGCCAGCGCTCGCCAGCTGAGAGGTGGTGACCCCTTTCATCGCACGTTTGGCCAGACCGCTGAGCACATTTCCAGGACCGATTTCAACCATGGTGTCCACACCGGAAGAGGTCATTGCCGCCATCGTTTCTCGCCAGCGCACGCCAGTGGTCATCTGGCGACGCAGTCGTTGCTTCAGCTCAACGGCATCGCGGCTGGGGGTGGGGTCGGTGTTGCTGAAGACCGGGAAACGTGCGTCTTCGAAAGCCACCCCGTCTAGATGGGAGGCGAAGGCCTCTGCCGCCTTCGCCATGAAGGGGGAATGGAAGGCACCTGAGACGGCAAGGGGAATGGCCCGCTTGCAGGTCAGTGCTTCGCTCAGCTCGTTCACGGCCTCTGGACGTCCTGACAGCACCACCTGGGCATCGCTGTTGTCATTGGCAATCACCACCCCCTCAGTGGCATTCACAAGGGTTTCCAGTTGGCTGCGATCGAAACCGATCACTGCCGTCATCGCTCCTCCCCCTGCGCTGGCCATGAGCTCTGATCGGCGTTGCATGAGCTCCAGGCCCGTCGCTGCATCAAATACACCAGCCGCATAGAGAGCCACCAGTTCGCCAAGGCTGTGCCCGGCCACCAGTTCGGGTTGCCTGCCCTGACGCAACAACTCATCGACAATCAGCGATTCCACTGCAAACAGGGCCGGCTGCGTGTTCCGGGTGTCGTTCAGGTTGGAGAGGCCGCTCGTCTCTGCACCCTCACCTCTGCAGATCGAGAGAAGGTCCCTGCCGAGCAGGTTCGAAGCCAGAGCGAAGCGTTCCTCCGCGCCAGGCAAGCTGAGGACGGGCTCGGCCATGCCGTTTTTCTGAGATCCCTGTCCGGGGAACACCCAGGCGATCGACATTCACAGTGGCGCAACGGTGCTGGGAGCCTAAGCGGGACCCTGCCAGCGGAACAGGGCGGCTCCCCAGCTCAGACCAGCTCCAAAACCACTGCTTGCCAGCAGCTGTCCAGGCCGGATTTGGCCATCCCGCACTGCTTCATCCAGAACCAGAGGGATGGTTGCCGCTGAGGTGTTGCCGTAGTGCGCCAGGTTGCTCAGCACCTTGGCCCTGGGAATCGCAAAGCGATCGGCAACGGCATCCAGGATGCGCTGATTGGCTTGATGCAGCAGCAGCCAGTCGATGGCCTCCGGGCCAATCTCACAGCGTTCAAGCAGGCATTGCAGGACCGCCGGGACTTCACGCACGGCGAACTTATACACCTCCTGACCGTTCATCTCGATCGGTCGGTAGCCACCCTGTCGATGGCGTGTATCGGCAGCCAGGGGTTTATCGCTGTCGAGTGCAGGCAGGTTGAGTACTCCACCGCGTGCTCCATCACTGCGCAACAGAAACCCCAGGAGTCCATCGTTGTCGGCAGCTTCAATGGCGACAGCTCCGGCTCCATCGCCGAACAGCACACAGCTGCGTCGGTCATCCCAGTCCACGAAACGGCTCAGCTGGTCGGCGCCGATCACAAGCGCCCGTCGCATGGCTCCTGTGCGCAGGTACTGAGCGGCCGTCACCAGCGAAAACAAAAAGCCGCTGCAGGCGGCTGTGAGATCAAACGCCACGGCATTCGAAGCCCCAAGCCTGGCCTGCACTGCTGGCGCTGAGCCAAACAGATCATCCGGAGTTGAGGTCGCCAGCAACACCAAGTCGAGGCTGTCGGCGGACCATCCGGCCATGTGCAGAGCAGATCGGCCGGCTTCAGCGGCAAGGTCGTTCAGGCTCTGATCGGGGCAGCTCACCCGTCGAGTGGAAATACCTGTGCGGCTGCGGATCCATTCATCGCTGGTCTCCACTCGTAGACCCAGCTGGTTGTTTGTGATCACCTGGGCTGCCTGGGCGCTACCGCTGCCGACCAGAGCGACGCCTCGAGAGTGCGGTGATGCTCCAGCCAAAAGAGGGTCCAAGCAGTGGCGTCAGTCAATCACAGTCCGCCAGAACGCCTGTCAGGCAAGGGGGTTGATCAGACCCTCAGTTCTGCGAGTCGAGTTGTGACTGCCGAGTTCTGCTCTGTTGAAGCCTGCTGGCTGCTTAAGCCCGGAAGGTGGCTTTGGCCCCAAGCTGGGCAAGATGGTCCATCACACCATGACTGGCGGCGGAATGGGCCAGCCGCAAGGCACTGACCACTGACAAGGCTTTGCTGCTGCCGTGGCCGATCACGCAGATGCCATTCACGCCCAGAAGCAGTGCTCCGCCATGTTCGGCGTGATCCAACCGCTTCTTGATGCGCTTGAGGTTCCTGCGCAGGAAGGCGGAACCCACCTTGCCTCGACGCCCACGTGGCAGTTCGGCTCTGAGCACACCAAGAAGCACACTGCCGACGGATTCAAGGAACTTCAGCAGGACATTGCCGGTAAAGCCATCACAGACCACCACATCGAACTCACCCGACAGCACATCCCGCCCCTCACAGTTGCCGGCGAAGTGCAGACGTGATTCCTCGATGAGCAGCTCATGGGTGCGAACGGAAAGATCATTGCCCTTGCATTCCTCCTCGCCGATGTTGAGCAGTCCGATCCTGGGTTGGCTCACCTGCAGCACATCCCTGCAGTAGATGTCTCCCAGCAGGGCGAATTGGTGCAGGTAGGAGGGCTTGCAATCCATGTTGGCGCCCACGTCGAGAACCAGCACTGGCTGGCCGGGATCTTTGGTGGGAAACAGGGCACCGATGGCGGGTCGGTCGATGCCGGCCAGTCTTCCCAGTCGGAAGATGGCTGAAGCCATGACAGCCCCGGAGTTGCCTGCTGAGTAAACGGCCTGGGCCTCGCCTCGCTTCACGAGATCCATGGCCACGTTGATGCTGGCGTCGCGTTTGCGTCGCACCACCGTGGCCTCCTCATGCATTTCCACGGAGTGGCCGCTGGTGATCAGTTCCAGCAGTCCTGCATCGATCGCCGCATTCAATGCTTCAGCCAGTCCTGCTGTAGAGGCGGCTTCCAGCACCCGGTCCGTTTCGCCGACGAAGCGGATTTTCACGGCCAGCCGTTCGATGGCCTGGAGGCATCCCTCCAGAATCGGAACGGGCGCGTTGTCACCCCCCATTCCGTCGACGGCCACCCAGACGCGGTCACGGTCATCGATTTCGAGTTCCTCGCCAGGGACCCCGCCCTGAAGGCGCCGGAGCGGATCCATCACGGGTTGGAGAACGGAGCCGGCCATGCTTCCGGCACTGTTCACCACAGTTCCCGCCATTGAAGTGACGGAACCTGCCACATTGCCGGCCGCATTGGCTGAAGTTGTTGCGGTGTCAACCAGGCTGGTCACTGCAGCATTGCGCCGGTACCAAATCACAAGGCGTCGAACAGCCTTGGATCGGCGGGCTTTGATCCTCGGCGCAGCGTCCGGGGTGAGGTCAGGATCCTTCGGAGGCAACAGAATCGACGATGCGCTGGAACAGGTAACCGGTGCCGCGAGCGGTGAGGATCAGCTCGGGGTTGGCCGGGTCGTCTTCCAATTTGGAACGAAGACGTGAGATATGAACATCCACGACCCGGGTGTCGACGTGGCGTTCAGGGGTGTAACCCCACACCTCCTTCAGGATCTCACCGCGGCTGAACGGTTCGCCCGATCGGCTCACAAGCAGTTCAAGCAGACTGAATTCCATCCCGGTGAGACGGATCCGTTCGTCGTTGCGGAACACCTGCCGCTTGTTGGTGTCGATCTTCAGGTCTGAGACCTGGATCACTCCGGAGTTGGGGATGCCGGCAGCGTGCTCTTTTTCCACGCGGCGCAAAACGCAGCGGATTCGTGCCTCAAGCTCCTTCGGACTGAAGGGTTTGATCACATAGTCGTCCGCTCCGAGCTCCAGACCGGTGATCCGGTCAGCGACATCGCCCAGCGCTGTAAGCATCACAATCGGAACATCCGACTCCTTGCGCAGTTCCTGACAGACCCCGTAGCCATCCAGCTTCGGCATCATCACGTCGAGCACGACCAGATCCGGGTTGCATTCCTGGAAGCTTTCCAGGGCTTCGGTCCCGTCGCAGGCAGTGACGACGTTGTACCCGATCATCGAGAGGCGGGTTTCGAGGATCCTGCGGATGCTGGCCTCGTCATCCACCACGAGGATGGTTTCCTTGGAGGTGGAGGGTGCTGAGGCCGTCATATCGCCGGCAAGGAGCGAAGATAGTGCTCACAAATAGGTGATTAGCGGGTTCAGTCGTTCACGTAGCGCCAACTTTCTTCATCATTCGACGTGCCCCGATCGGCCAATTTTTACGTCTGTCAGAGCTGTGGTGCCCAGACACGGCAGTTCTTTGGGCGGTGTAGCAGCTGCGGTAGCTGGAATTCTCTGGTGGAGCAATCGGCACCCAAGGACGACGGCCGCCGCCGTCGCTCCGGGGGCGATCCCTCAGCGGCACCGAAGGCGCGTCGTTCCACGTCGATGGCATCCCTCGGCGATCAGCCCCTTCAGCGCATCGGCAGTGGTTACGGGGAGCTCAACCGGGTTCTTGGCGGGGGACTGGTCCCTGGATCGCTGGTGCTGGTTGGGGGTGATCCTGGTATCGGCAAGAGCACACTGCTGCTGCAGAGCGCGTCGGCCATTGCGCGGGATCGTGTGGTGCTCTACGTGAGCGCCGAGGAATCTGCGCAGCAGGTGAAGCTGCGCTGGCAGCGGCTCACTGCTGACAGCAGTGATCTGCAGCTGCTGGCGGAGACGGATCTCGAGCTGGTGCTGGAGGAACTCGAGGCTCTGAGGCCAGATGTGGCCATCATCGACAGCATTCAGGCCTTGCACGACGCCGAACTCTCCAGTGCACCTGGTTCTGTCGCTCAAGTGAGGGAATGTGCTGCGGCTCTGCAGAGACTGGCGAAGCGTCAGAACACCGCGCTGCTGCTTGTGGGACACGTCACAAAGGAAGGCGTGCTGGCCGGACCCAAGGTGCTTGAACACCTTGTGGATGCGGTGCTCACCTTCGAGGGCGACCGCTTCGCCAGCCATCGCCTGCTTCGGGCTGTCAAGAACCGGTTCGGGGCCACCCACGAGCTGGGGGTCTTTGAGATGCGTGGTCAGGGCCTCGAGGAGGTCGGCAATCCCAGTGAGTTGTTCCTCAGTGGAGAGCGGGCCAATGGGGTGGCAACGATCGTTGCCTGTGAAGGCACCCGGCCACTGGTGGTTGACCTGCAAGCCCTGGTGAGCTCCACCAGTTATGCCAGCCCTCGTCGGACCGCCACCGGCATCGCCGTGAACCGCCTGCATCAGATCCTGGCTGTGCTGGAAAAGCACATGGGCTTGCCACTCTCACGGTTCGATTGCTATCTGGCCGTGGCTGGTGGCCTGGATGTGGAGGAGCCCGCAGCAGATCTGGGAGTGGCGGCGGCAGTGGTGGCCAGTTTCAGGGACCTGACTCTGCCGGTCGGTACTGTCCTGCTCGGGGAACTTGGTCTGGGCGGTCAGCTTCGACCGGTAGGACAGCTGGAGTTGCGATTGCAGGAGGCTGTGCGTCTTGGATTCAGACGTGCGGTCGTGCCGCGGGGAAGCGGCCTGGGTCCGATCGCATCTGGCCTCGATCTGGAACTGCTGGAGGCGGGATCCATCACCGAAGCCCTCGTGCTGGGGCTAGGTGTGAACCCCGAGGATGGCGAGAACTGAGTCGCTGTTATGCCTCAAAAGTAGACGTCCACGTTGCTGCGGCCGCTGGATTTGAGCCAGTTCTCGATGTCCAGATACCCCCCTGGATTCAGTCGCACCGCCTGAGTCCAGGCTTCAGCGGCTTTGTCTAGCCACACATCTGCTTCATCGCGCCGACCCTCTTCCTCGGCAATCCGGCCGCGCTTCTCGTAGATCAGCCCCATGTTTTTGAGACAGGAGGGCTGTTTGGGGTTTTCATCCAGAGCCTGTTGATAGGTCTCGATTGCCCTGTCTTCTTCGCCATTGCTCATGTAGATGATCGCCATGTTCTTGAGGGTTTCTCCGCGATCGATCGGGTTCTCCTCAAGCTTCAGGCTCTCTTCATAGTTTTCGAGAGCTTCGGCGTAATCACCGTCGTTCTGAGCAGACAGTCCGTCGCGGTAATACACGTAGGCCTCCTTGGCCCGGGCATTGATCGGCAGCAGCTTCACAATCAGGTCGGCCATGACCGTGAAGCTCTTGTCGATGAAGTTGTCGTTGCGGTTGCTGCGTGGCACGGAAAGCCGGACGGATTAAACCATCCTGAACCCAACAGGTGCTGCCTAGCGTGGAGTGGTGTGAACCGTTGAAGTGTCAGCAGCGTCTTCCCATCCATTGGACCCGACCGCACAGTCCCATGCTGTGCTTCTGGATGTGGAGGGGATGAAGTGTGGGGCGTGCGTTCGTGCAGTGGAGCGCACGCTGCTCGCTCAGCCAGGTGTGAAAGAGGCCAGTGTCAACCTTGTGACCCGCAGTGCCTGGCTGCGGCTTGATGGCGAGGCGACATCGTCCTCTCAGCCGTTGCTTGATGACGTGCTGGCGGCCTTGCGTGGCCGAGGTTTTCCAGCACAGCCCCGACAGAGCGGACTCTTCTCCAAGGAAACGGAGCCCGAGCGAACCAGGGGATGGTGGCAGCAGTGGCGACAACTGATGGTCGCTCTTGTGCTGCTGCTGCTGTCGGTGCTTGGTCACCTCGCTGAAGCTGGGACGCTCTCTCTGCCGCTGATCGGCACGCTCAGCTTCCATGCTGCCCTGGCCACGGTGGCTCTGCTCGGGCCCGGTCGCCCGATCCTGGTCAGTGGCTGGTCTGCGCTGCGCAGTGGTGTGCCAAGCATGGATACCCTCGTCAGCCTTGGTGTCGGAAGTGCCTATCTGGCGAGTCTGGTGGCACTGATCTGGCCTGCCGTGGGGTGGCCCTGTTTTTTCAACGAACCTGTGATGCTTCTCGGTTTCGTTCTGCTGGGGCGATTCCTGGAGGAACGTGCACGCCGTCGTACGGGCAGGGCTCTGCAGGAGCTTGCTGCCCTGCAGCCCGATACGGCGCGTCTGTTGATGGCTGATGACACGGTTCGCGAGGTGCCCGTCTCTGTGCTCCGTCCAGGCGAATGCATCCAGCTGCTTGCTGGAGACAGGATCCCTGTGGATGGTGTGGTGCGGAACGGCTGTTCTGCTGTTGATCTGTCAAGTCTCACCGGTGAACCGCTGCCGCTCGAGGCCGAACCCGGCACGGAGCTCAGTTCCGGTTGTCTCAATCTGGAGGCCAATCTGGAGATGGAGGTTCAGCGTGTCGGCAGCGACACGGCCCTGGCTCGCATCATTGCCCTTGTTGAGGAGGCTCAGGCCAGACGAGCTCCCATCCAGGGACTGGCTGACAGGGTGGCTGGCCGTTTTTGCTACGGCGTTGTCAGCCTGGCGCTTGTCACCTTCCTGTTCTGGTGGCAGCTGGGCAGCCGTCTCTGGCCTCAGGTCCTGGAGGTTCCTGTGGTGCTCATGGATCATGGCCATGATGCTGCGCTCCATGGCTCCCTTGGAGCCGGAGCTCAGACACCGTTCGGCCTCGGACTTCAACTGGCCATTGCCGTGCTTGTGGTGGCCTGTCCCTGTGCCCTTGGCCTGGCAACGCCCACAGTGATCACTGTCTCTTCAGGACTTGCCGCACGCCAGGGCTGGCTGTTCAGAGGCGGAGATGTGATCGAGCAGTCCGCCTCCGTTCAGCGGATGGTCTTTGACAAGACCGGAACGCTCACCCTGGGTCGTCCGCTCGTGGCTGCGGTGATGGCCAGTGAGGATGCCTCCCGCACGATCCAACTGGCAGCAAGTCTGGAACAAACGAGCCGGCATCCTCTGGCCCATGCGCTGTTGCAGGAGGCCCAGCGGCTCAATCTCACGCTCTTGCCGGTGACGGACAGTCGGACCCTGCCAGGTTCCGGTATGAAGGGCAAACTCGAGTCCCTCAAGGGACAACTGCGGGTGGGCTCTCCTGAATGGCTTCAGCAGGAAGGTGTGGTGTGGTCTGCAACGCAACAGCAGGCTGTTGAGGAAGCTCTGCAACGCGGACAGACGCTTGTGGCAGTTGGTCTTGGTGCCGAACCGCTGGGCGTGGTGGCCATTGATGACCGCCTCAGGCCCGATGCCCCTGTTGCACTTCAGCGTTTGAGGGATCAGGGGCTGACACTGGGAATGCTCAGTGGTGATCGTCGTCAGGCCGTTGAAAAGATTGCGCAGATGCTCGGCTTCGCTGATGACGAACTGGCCTGGCAACTCCTCCCGAATCAGAAGCTGGAGCGCCTCGAACACTGGCGCGCAAACGAGACTGTGGGAATGGTTGGCGACGGCATTAATGATGCCCCTGCCCTGGCCGCGGCGGATCTGGGTATCGCCGTGGGCACGGGTACACAGATTGCTCAGGACACCGCAGATCTGGTGCTGCTTGGCGATCGGCTCGAGGCTTTGCCGGAAGCCCTGACTCTGGCCAGACGCACGATGGCCAAGATTCGGCAGAACCTGTTCTGGGCATTCGGCTACAACATGATCGCTTTGCCAGTCGCTGCAGGCGCTCTCTTGCCGGGCTTCAATCTGCTGCTCTCTCCGCCGCTTGCTGCACTGCTCATGGCCCTCAGCTCCGTGTCGGTGGTTTTGAATGCCCTCAGCCTGCGTCTCCGCTGATCATGGTCGGGCGTTTTCTGGTGCTTGAGGGCATCGATGGCTGTGGCAAAACCACGCAGCTTCGCCATCTGGCTGATTGGCTTCCAGCCAGTGGCTTGATGCCTTCCGGAGCCACGCTGCATCTCACGCGTGAACCCGGCGGCACACCCCTTGGTCGTGCGTTGCGCGAGCTCCTGCTCAATCCACCGCAAGAGTCGGCTCCGGCTCCCATCGCTGAATTGCTGCTTTATGCCGCAGATCGCTCTCAGCACGTTGAACGCCTGATCCGCCCAGCTCTGCAGCGAGGAGACTGGATCCTGAGCGATCGTTTCAGCGGTTCCACCATCGCCTATCAGGGGGATGGCCGGGGACTCGATCTGCAGACCATCCTCGATCTGGAGCGCATCGCCACGGTTGGTGTGACGCCGGATCTCACGTTCTGGCTTGATCTACCCCTGCAGGAGAGCCTCAAACGGCGCGGTGCACGCAGCGATGACCGGATCGAAGCCGAAGGTGAGGCCTTTCTGGCGCGGGTGTCTGAGGGTTTCCAGCGCCTGTCCGCGGAGCGCGGATGGACAGCTGTGGCGGCAGACCAGAGCGCTGATCAGGTGCAACAGCTCATTCGCAGACGGCTGAGGGATTGGTTGGCTAAGGCATCGCTGTGACTGAGATGTTGTTCGGCGAATTGCAGGGTCAGCCGCTGGCGCAACGGTTGCTCATTGCGGCTCTGCAAAACCGTCGACTGGCTCCCGCTTATTTGTTCAGTGGCCCAGAGGGAGTGGGCCGACGTCTTGCGGCGCTCCGTTTCTTGGAAGGTCTGCTGGGTGGAGGTGACTCGATTCCACGCGAACGCAGGCGGCTTGAAGAACGCAACCATCCCGACTTGCTCTGGGTCGAGCCCACCTACAACCATCAGGGCCGTCTGATCCCACGATCGGAAGCCGAGTCCATGGGCGTGAGCAAGCGGACACCACCGCAGGTGCGCTTGGAGCAGATCCGTGAGCTGAGCAGATTTCTGGCCCGTCAGCCTTTGCAGTCGCCGAGGGGTTTGGTGATTCTCGAACAACCTGAGGCCATGGCGGAGGGAGCGGCCAACGCACTGCTCAAGACTCTTGAAGAGCCAGGACACGGACTGTTGATTCTGTTGTCCGCTGCACCGGAAAGACTCCTGACCACGATTCGATCGCGATGTCAGCAGATCCGTTTCACACATCTCAGCGAGGTTTGCATGCGCTCAGTGCTTGTGCAATTGCCGGACGGGACAGGTGAGCAAGCGCTTGCTCTGGCGGCCAGTCATCCAGAGCTCCTGGCCCTGGCAGGTGGATCGCCTGGGGCTCTGCTGGAGCATGTGCGGGTTTGGAACACCATCCCAGAGGAGCTGAGGCAAAGATTTCAAAGCCTTCCCACCACACCATTGCAAGCTCTCGCTTTGGCGAGAGATGTGACAGAGCAGCTCGAAGGAGATCAGCAGCTCTGGATGATCAACTGGTGGCAGCACAGACTTTGGAATTCATCTAATCAGCCTGAGCGTCTTAAAAGGCTGAATCGTCTTCGCCAGCATCTGCTGTCGTTTGTTCAACCCAGGCTTGCCTGGGAGGTGGCACTACTCAAACTGATTGAAACTTGACCAACCTCGGATCAAGCGCTGGCCCGACTCTCCTGATCTTTCTGTTCACGCTCCTGGCGTGCCTGAGCGAGAACGTCTTGAAGACCTTCGAGCTGGGCTCCGGTTGGAAGCTCCAGGCAATAACCGGCTCCATAAACAGTTTTGATGAAGCGCGGTTTACGGGGATCTGGCTCAAGTTTTGTGCGCAAGTGCCTCACATGCACTCGGATGGTTTCGATGTCGTCGTCTGGCTCATATCCCCAAACCTCCTTGAGGATGAGAGACGGTGCAACGGTCTGACCATGACGCTGCAAAAGACAGTGCAGCAATTCAAATTCAAGGTGAGTGAGGCGCACAGGTCGATCGAACCAGATCGCTTCAAATCGCTCAGGAACAAGGGTCAGCGGACCGTAACTGAGGATTTCGTGATGGTTGCTAGTTGTCCCAACCGGTGCTCGATCGCTGCGGCGTAACAATGCCTTGACCCTCACCTGAAGTTCCTCCAGGTCGAAGGGCTTGGTCAGGTAATCGTCCGCTCCGGAATTGAACCCACTCACCTTGTCTTTGGTTCCACCAAGTGCAGTGAGCATCAGGATTGGGATTGCCGCCGTACGCTCATCGCGTCGAAGACGCTGGCAGAGAGTGAGTCCATCGACTTTGGGCAGCATCAGATCCAAAAGAATCAGATCCGGGCTGTATTGCAGAGCCAGTGCCTGGCCCTTGATCCCATCGTCAGCACTTTGAACATCGAAGCCACTGTGCTCAAGGTGACCACTCACCAGTTCACGCATGTCCCGGTCGTCTTCGATTAGCAGGATGCAGGGCTTCATCGACAGAGCAGCGGAGGAAAAGTTGGACGAGGGTATGCCGCGTCATTGCTTGACAGATTCTCTCAAGGTTCTTTCTGGCTTGCAGAGATGTCCTGATGGGGAGTGAACAGGATTACTTGGTTGAGAAGTACTGCTATAACTAGTTTTTTCGGCTAATTCGACACGGCTTGACTTCGTGGCCTCTAAAGAAAGTCTTCGGTTTCGAGGGGCAACTGTTAAGGAAATTCCGTTTTTCAGGGCATTTTCAGGCAGGGGATTCAGCTGCTGGAACGTTCAGTCCTCAACCTGGTGAGAGTCGGTGGGACGTTTTCAACAAAAATCACCACAACTCAATGAGCCGTGGTGATGAAATTGAACAGAACTCCCCGGGCGGGATTCGAACCTGCGACCAATCGATTAACAGTCGACCGCTCTACCGCTGAGCTACCGAGGAATGTGACGTGGAGAACCTACCCCTCAGCCATGCCGTCCCGCAAGGGGTTCAAGTTGATTTCGCAGCGATGGTCCGTTCTGCCAGGCGCCGACTCGTCCCCGCTCCATTCTGGCGGCTCCATCGGCATGATCCAATTCTCCAAGTCGGTGGGTGATCCAGAGAGCTGTCAAGGGAGACCTGGACCGGTGGCAGAGCTGTTGGACCGTGCTCAGGATGGCTGCCTGACTGGTGGGATCCAGCAGTGCTGTGGGTTCATCGAGGAGCAGAAGCGTTGCTTCGCTTGCCAGCGCGCCGGCGATGGCCAGACGTTGCTTCTGGCCGCCACTCAGGGTGTGAATCGGTCGTCCTGCCATATCTGCCAGTCCGACCTGCTCCATCAGTCGATGGATTCTGTGACGCTGTTCATGACGGCTCAAGCCGGAAGGCAGATTGAGCAGAAGCTCGCTGCCGCAGCTGGGCAGTAAAAGTTGGTGGTCTGGATTCTGGAAAACAAGAGCTGGCCTCAGCTCTTGGCTAACAAGGCCTGACTGAGGGCTGATAAGGCCGCTGATGATTCTGAACAGGGTGCTTTTTCCGCTGCCGTTGCTGCCCACAAGCATCCAGAGTCCCGGTCCGGGAATCTGGAAGCTGCAGCGATCAAGAGCTTTTGTGCCGCAGGGCCAGCTGAAACTGACTCTCTCGAATCTCAGTCCTGCCTGCGCGGCCTGTTGATCCGGGCTCATGCAGGTTCAGCCATCCAGAGAGAAGCCCGGACGCTTGCTTCCACCCGCAGCCGCTGTTTTTTCGTAGATCTGCACTGCCAGCAGATCATTGGTGAGCACGCTGAGACGTTTGCCTTCAACCTTTTCGCAAGTCAGTTCGAGCAACTTTGGTTGCCCCTGCTCAAGGGCCGACCGCACCTGTTGATAAAGCCCTTCGGCAGCGTCAAGCTCCTTGCGCTGCACGGAAACGGGCATCGGGCTCATGCGCAGAGCCAGCTCAATCACGTACACGGTCGGAATTCTTCACTCAGGTCATCTTCGCGAATGAAGGGCAGGTGTGTAGTGATGAGCATTTCTACTCATGTCGAAAGCAATTTTTGAATCATTGCCCACAGAATCGCCGACTCCAACTAGGCTCGGCACGTAAAGCTTCATGAAGCTCTCTCATGACGATCGCTGTAGGACGCGCGCCACAGCGGGGATGGTTTGACGTCCTCGATGACTGGCTCAAGCGCGACCGCTTCGTTTTTGTCGGCTGGTCCGGCATTCTTCTCTTTCCAACGGCCTATCTGGCCATCGGTGGCTGGCTCACAGGCACCACTTTTGTCACCTCTTGGTACACCCACGGCATTGCCTCCTCGTACCTGGAAGGTTGCAACTTCCTCACAGCTGCTGTGTCCACCCCCGCTGATGCGATGGGTCACAGCCTGCTGCTGCTCTGGGGCCCTGAAGCCCAGGGCGACTTTGTTCGCTGGTGTCAGCTCGGCGGCCTCTGGGCCTTCGTGGCCCTGCACGGTGCCTTCTCCCTGATCGGCTTCATGCTGCGTCAGTTCGAGATCGCCCGTCTGGTCGGCATCCGTCCTTACAACGCCATCGCCTTCTCCGGTCCGATCGCGGTGTTCGTCAGTGTCTTCCTGATGTATCCCCTCGGCCAGAGCAGCTGGTTCTTCGCGCCCTCCTTCGGTGTAGCAGCGATCTTCCGTTTCCTGCTCTTCCTGCAGGGCTTCCACAACTGGACCCTCAACCCCTTCCACATGATGGGCGTCGCCGGCATCCTCGGCGGTGCACTGCTCTGCGCCATTCACGGCGCCACCGTGGAAAACACCTTGTTTGAGGATGGTGAACAGGCCAACACCTTCAAGGCGTTCGAACCCACCCAGGAAGAAGAGACCTATTCCATGGTCACCGCCAACCGTTTCTGGAGTCAGATCTTCGGGATCGCCTTCTCCAACAAGCGCTGGCTGCACTTCTTCATGTTGTTCGTGCCTGTGATGGGCCTTTGGACCAGCTCCATCGGCATCATCGGCCTGGCCCTCAACCTGCGCGCCTATGACTTCGTGTCACAGGAAATCCGCGCTGCAGAAGATCCCGAATTCGAGACCTTCTACACCAAGAACATCCTTCTGAATGAAGGTCTGCGTGCCTGGATGGCACCGGCTGACCAGCCACACGAAAACTTCGTCTTCCCTGAAGAGGTTCTACCTCGCGGTAATGCGCTCTGATTGTTTCAAACCATCCATGCCAGGGCCCCGAAAGGGGCCCTTTTTTTGTGGTCTGATCGAAGACCCATGCTCCTAACGTCTGGGACATGCCATTTTCAATGCGCTATTCCAGGGGAGTGCGATTAACGCATTGGTTGATTGTCGGTCTGGGATCTGCGGCCGTTCTGGCACTCATGATCGGTTTCATCCAGCTTCTGCTCGCTGGGTTCGGCGCTGGAGTCAGTGCTGATTCAGGTTGGTTCCTGCTCGCTTTGGCGCTGGCGGTCGTGATGGCATGGGGGCGCATCTCCCCATGGATGACGCGAATGCTGGCCGATGCAGACGAGCCTGCCCATCGTGCACGTCGACTGGCCGTTTGGTTGCTGGTCGCAGCAGCGATTCTGTTGATTGCCGTTTTAAAGATCAGCGCAGCAGACATTGATGCCTACAAAAGGCTTGTCTTCGGCGAAGGTGGCCTGGTCGAGTGGAGCCAGGTGCTCGTTCTGGCCGCAGCCTGTCGTGTGGCCTGGCTGATCGGGGCAGATCTCAGGCGACAGTTGGCGCACCCAGCTCCATGCCTGCTGGCCAGAGGATTTGCACTGCTTCTTGGTCTGTTGCTTTTGGAAGAGCTGGCCTGGGGGCAGGTGATTTTTGGCTGGCAGACGCCGGAATCAGTTCGATCCATCAATGCCCAGCAGGAGACCACCATTCACAACATTGGCTGGTTTCAGGATCGTCTTGATCTCTTCACGTTTCTGGCAACGCTGGCTTTGCTGGCTGCTGTACTGCTGCTTCCTTGGATCTGCAGGAGAGCCCTGCGTCGATCGTCAGCGCAGCGAAAAACACTTGTGCAGGCATTGATGCCTGCTCCTTACGCCTGGCCACTCTTTCTGCTGGTGGTCGGCCTTGCCTATTGCGTGGCCACGGAGTCATGGTCTGATGTCGTCCACAACCGCGACCAGGAATGGGGTGAGCTTGTTCTGTATGGATCGGGCTTATTAATGCTTCTCAGGACGCATGTCTTGCTGGGAGCCTTCGAGCACCAACCCGGTGAACTGTGATTCAAGCAATCCGTAGCCTGCTCGAACATCAAGTCAGGGCTGCATGAGCGACCCCTACCCAACAGGTGTTTCAGCCCCCTGGTCATTTCCTCGGCCTGTCATTCTCTTGGCGGCAGGTTTCTTTCTGCTGTGTCTGGCCATTCAGATCTGGCGGCTGGAAAGTCTGAGCGCCACCTACGACCAGGCTTTGTTTTTGCAGGAGCTCTGGTCGACGGCTCAGGGGAGGCCTTTTGAAAGCAGCCTTTCCTCTGTTTTATCGGGTCCTGTGAAGGTGGGTGGGGAGCTGCCCCGCATCGGTTATCTGCACCTTGGTCAGCATGCCAATGTACTCACGCTGATCGTTGCTCCGCTGCTGGCACTCATCGGCAGCTGGGCATTACCGCTAGCGCAGGTGTCCTTGCTGACGGCGGCAGGTCTTGTGTTGTGGAGGATCGCTTCAAGGCGTCTGCCACACTCTCTTGCCCTCAGGATTACCGCCGCCTACTACCTGAGCGGAGCGGTCATTGGGCCTGCACTTGAGAATTTTCACGATCTCATCTGGTTGCCACTGCTTGGATTTCTTGTTGTGGAGGCTCTGCTCGAAGACCGTCGTGGTCAGCTGATCATCACCGCGCTGCTGCTGTTGCTGGTGCGTGAAGACAGCGGTCTGCTGTTGTTTTCGCTTGGGCTCTGGGGTCTTGTGAGGCGGCCGGGTATGCGCTGGATGTCTGCCGGCTTGATGTTGATGTCATTTGTCTGGGTCCTGCTGGTCACGGGCTGGATTCAGCCAGCGGTGGATTCCTCTCTTTCTGATCGCTTCCTTCAGGAGAAGTTCGGACATCTGGTCGAGGACGTTTCAGGTGGCACGTTTGCGCTGATGCTCGGCATGCTCCGCCAGCCTCTGGAACTGCTGCAGGCGATTGTGTCTCCGCCAGGCAGCACGCTCGGCTTCCTGCTTGCGCTGAGTCTGCCGTTGCTGTTCATCCCGCTGCTTTCCGTTGATTCGTTGCTGCTGGTGGCCGCTCCTCTGTTCATCGCTCTGGTCTCTCAGGGACGTTCAGCGCTGTCAGTCACGCTGCGTTATGTCTTGGCACTGGTTCCCGGCCTGTACCTGGGAGCGGTCCTCTGGTGGCAGGCGCACCCTGCCATCTGGTCCAGACGCTGGATTCGTCGATGCTGGACAGGAGCCCTCAGCCTCGGGCTGCTGCTCACACTGGTTGGCAATCCCCATCGCAGCCTTTCAGCACTGGTTCCCGACAGTTTTTCTCCCTGGGTGCATGTGCCTCCAGCCGAGATGCTCGATCGAAGGGCCGCTGCGCTTGAGGCCGTGGCCATGGTCCCTGAGCAGGCTTCCGTTTCAGCGGATACCCCCCTTCTGCCGCTTTTGGCTCAACGGGATGTGGTCATCCGCTTCCCGAAAAGTGTTCAATACCGCGATCGAGATGGAGATCCGCAGGATGTTGATTGGGTGGTGGCATTCCCAGGGTTTTATTCACCGCTCGCGCCGGTGTTCGATCTTGAGCACAACCAGCAGCGTTCGATTCGGCGTGCGTTGAACAAGCTCACTGAATCCGGTGATTATCAGTTGATGCACTGCCGTGAAGGAACAGTTGTGTTGCAGCGACAGCGCGGTTTTGTTGGATCAGCACTCAACAACGTCGGTTCTGTCGGAGCTTGTCCGTGGATTGAATGATGATCTCTGCGGTGATGAATTAAAAGTCGGTCGGTAGATTCTTGAGCGGGATAAGAAACGTCTGCTGTCTTTCGTCGATCCAGCCGTTATCGCTGGATGATGCGATACGACGAAGTGTTTTTTGATGATCTTCTGGCATGGCCTGATATGTCTCCTCCCAGAGAAAGCTTCCTGCTAGATGACTAGCCCCTGCTTGCTTCAGTTCCGTCATCCGCGATGGGGTGATTTTCTCGCTGGAGATGAGCCAACCCTGGCGACGGGAGAGATTGAGGAGAGTTGGGTCTGGGCCGGTCACCGTGATCAGTCGGGCATCGGCCGGGAGCTCATTGCGGATGGTCGTCGCCAGTGGCATCCAGATTCTGCTCTGGCGAACCTCGACAGCCCAGTAATCAAGTGAAAGCACAACCATGCTGATGGTCATCCAAAGCCCCAGAAGCGCCCAGATCAGTCGTCCGTTTTGCTGCTTCTGCCAAGAGTCCCAGCCCACTCCAATCAGCGGTGATGTGAACAACAGCAGCGGGAACTGGTAGTAGTCATGAACGGTGCTGGACCGCATGGTGGCGACGGTGCAGAGCAGCAGCCCGATCAACCCTCCGATCGCAATGCGCCCTCCGCCTGTCGACCAGCTGCGAATCCCCCCAAGAATCAGGAATGGGATGCCGATCACACACAACACCCTGATGCCAGTTCGTATCGTCAGATTCAGCCAGCTGGAGAGATTCAGAATCAGGCCGATGTTGCTGCGATCGCTGTCTCCCCCCCAGAAGCCGAAGCTCAACCCGCTGGCTTCACCAAGGTGGTAGGCATGCAAATACCAGGCTGAAAGAATCGCAATCGATGTTCCGCTGTAGATCCAGAAACCCGGAGATCGCAACAGCCTGAGCAACTGTTGAGCAGTCGCTTTGAGCGTGGTTGCCTGCTCGCGTGGAGCGGGGGTCAGATGCACAAGGAGCAATGGAAGTCCCATCCAAAGCAAAGGAATAACTTTGATCAGTGCAGCAGTTGTAAAAAACAGCCAACTCAGAATCAGCCACCATTTTGATTTCTGATTTGATTTCTGACTGTTCCAAACGCTATGGCATTCGAGTGCTGCTGCAGCACAAAGCAACATCAGCGCTTCTGCTTGAAAGCTGCGGCCGTAATAAACGCCCAGAGGAGCAACAGCCATTGCCATTCCGCCCCACCAGCCAGCTGTCGGATTAAACCAGCGTCGACCTAGCCGAATGACGAGCCAAATGGTTAATCCGCTGCAGAGGATCGAGATGCAGCGTCCCAGCCACTCGTGAAGGCCAAAAAATTGATAAAGCTGACTTGTCAGGTATGGGAAGAGTGGGAACTCTGATTCCACATAGCCAGCTGATGCACCTGCCCAGTCGATCTGTGGTAGCCAGATCGGAGTCTTTGAAAGATGGAAATGTCGGGCCATCGCGGCAGTATCGGCTTGCCGCCAGCTGTGGATACCGGTGATGGGCATCCAGACCTGAATGCCGCGCAGGATGACTCCCAGACTGATTGGAATCCAGGTTGCAGCAGCAAGGAGATTTTGCTTTCTGCTGCCAAGGCAACTAGCTGTCATTGAAGGACCCTCTCAGGGAGTGTTCCAGACAAATCGGGATGACGCCGCATAATTCCAGATGTAAACCACAATGATTCCTGATAGTTGTGCAATCACCGCATTGGCCTGAACCAGGTTGTAGAAAACGGTTGCCAGTCCAATATTGGCGAGTGAAGGAAGAGAGGCGACGAGTAAGAATTTGAGAAGACCTTTGAGCAGTCTTCGGCCATGCTGGCGTTGGTCTTTGAATGTCAAGCTGTTATTGATTAGATAATTTGAGCTTGCGGCTGAAATAACAGCAACAGGCAGGGCTTGTTGAAAGCTCAATCCAAGAGCCATGACCAACGACGTGATGATCAGTTGTACGACCACTCCAGAGACTCCCACGAGGCCAAAACTGATTGCTCGTCGCGGAAGGAGTCTGAACAGGGCAGTGTGAATCAGTGATACAACAAAATCCCAAAGTACGGCGTAGTCCAGCTTTGAAGTTCCATGCAGTCGTGGTTGAAAATTCAGTGGGATTTCACTGATTCTTAGCTTTCCTTTGCTAATAGCAAGTAGTTCGTACAGGAATTTGAAGCCGTTGACATCCACTTTTCTGACCAGCTGAACGCAGCGATTGAGGTCCATAGCAATGAAGCCACTCATGTAATCGGTGAGTTGGCAATAGCTGTTGGGCAGACTCCATCTCGCCAGGCGATTGGCCAGATTGGAACCCTCGGTGCGGCGTTCACTCAGCCCGTGGATTTCAGAGTTGACAAGAAAGCGACTTCCAATCACGAGTTCAGCGCCGTTATGAAGATGCTGAATGGCTGATAAGACGGAGGAGGGTTCATGTTGTCCGTCACTGTCCATGGCAATTGCAAAGGGATAAATGGCAGCGATCAGCCCTTCCTTGATCGCGCTTGCCAGGCCTGAACGCCCCACGCGCTGGATTAACTTGATCCGGGAATTCTGTCTCGCCAGTTTCCGTACAATGTTTGCAGTCCCATCCTGGGAATCATCATCAATAACTAAAATTTCGACTTGGTATTGATTGGTGAGTTCAAGAAGTGAGGAAACCATTGTCTCGATTGATCCGGCTTCATTGAATGTCGGCAGAATGATCGATAAGCCTTGGACTTCGATATTTTCTGATCCAGTTGTGAAGGGCACGTCTTTAATCTTCTGGAAGCATGTTATCGCAATCAGTCAAAGTCCACTTTTGATGTCTGGCCAAGATTTCACAATGATGTTGCTGCTTGTCGCTCAAGCGCAGTCTCTTGTCTGAACGGTTTCGGGGAATTCTCTGCTTCGCGTACCAATTCAGGCTGGGCCTTTCGTCATGCCCCACGATGGTGATTGGTTGTCCATGCCCACGAGTTGTTAGATCGGCAACCGGTTGAACAGGCCATGTTTCATTGAGTTCCCAGTGCCAGAGCGGTGAGCTGAAGATCAGTGCCAGAGCCCCCAGATTTCCGCAAACAAGGCTGAAGGCGCCCAGTCGTCTTTGACGGATGCTGCTGGTCATCAGCAAGGACCCGCCCACGCTCCAGCCCAGCCCTAGAGCTGCGGCGGGCCCTCGATAGTCGCTGAACGCAGATGCGAGCGGCGTCATGCTGGCTCCCAAGAGGATCAACAGCAGAAGGCCCATCAGAGTCCAGAGCCGTGGAACTCTGGTGAGAACTCCTCGCAGCAGTAGAGGTGTGTCAAGGGATGGGGATGCCCTCTGGTTCACGATCCAGGCCAGTAGCGGTGCGCAGAGCAGGGCCACCGGCAGCCAGAGAGGGTGGCTGTACCAAGGCAGCTGGGTGCGCAGAGGCAGGATCGATGCACTCATGACAACCAGAAGGCTCAGGCTCCATCGTCCCCAGCGTGTGGTTTTGAGCTGCCAGGCCCACAGCACCGCGATCGGGAAGAGGGCGAGCCAAGGCCAACCTCCTTCGAGCATTTCGATCAACGGCACTCGCCAGCCGAGGTCACTGCCCTCGCCTGCGTCGAGAAGAACGCGTCCTGCGCCATCACCCCCCCAGAGCCAGAGTGCGGATTGACCTCGCACCAGGGCATGCCATCCATGCCATGCAAGGCCTGGCAGCAATCCTGCTGCAATCCCCAAGCCTGTCTCGGGCAGTTGCCAGTGCCGCCATTCTTTTCCCCAGACAATGGCCACCGCTCCGGCAGCGGCGGCGGGAACCAGTAGGGGAGCTTTCAGCAGCAGCATCGCGCTTGCTGCTAAGCCGGTCAGCAGTCCTGCTCGCCGTGGCTGATGCGTTGAGGTCAGATGCATCAGTCCCAGCCAAAGCGCCGCCATGACTGTGAGTTGAGTGCCGTCGAGCATGGCCATTCGCCCATGGCGAGCAACCGGCAGAAGCGTCATCAGAATGGCGCTCATGGCAAGAGTGCTCGATCGGTCTCCAGGCTGAAGCCTCCACTGCAGCAGTCCGCCCAGCGGCACAACCAGTGTGGAGAGAAGAGCCGGTGCAATTCGGATCGTCCATTCATCAGGAAGTCCTGAGGATGGGTTGATGCCAATCATCGCTGCGATGATCAGATGCAGGCCTGGCGCTTTATTGAGATAGGGATTTCCCCAGAGTGTTGGCAGCCATGCCGCTTCGCCTTGACCCTGGTGAAGTTCGAAGGCCACTCTCGCCACGGTGGCTTCATCAAAGTCCCTCAGTGGCACATCGCCCAGGCCGACTAGGGACAGAACAGCTGCGACAAACCAGAGAGTGAACAGGATCCGCCAGGGAAGCTTGGATGACATGGGGTTGGAGCCCACGGGTACTCCACAGGGCCGACGAATCTGAGTATGGTCCTGATGTACAGAATGCAGCGTCGTGAATTCAGGTTTTGCTCCCCGGAGCCCCTCCTGATTTCGAACGCGTCGCCGGCATTCACAATCCTTCAGGAGGAGGTGTCCATGAGTTCCAGTTCTTTAATTCAGGGTCTGCTGATCGCGGAGAACGCCGGCTGACGGCACCTTCCTTTGAGTGATCAATCGGTTCCGCGCCAAAGTGGACCCGGCGAGAGCCCCCGATCGGTTTCCGGTCGGGGGCATCGTTTTGAAGTGGTGCTGTTATTCGCGCTCGTTTGCCGAGATGCATTCAGGGACTGCACGTTTGGTCGCCGTTCTTACACAAATTGCTGATTTTGGTGCTCATCGATACATGTCAGGGCTTCTGGTGTCACAGCAGGTGGCTCTTTGGCCAGGACAATCAGCCACATTCAATGTGGCGTTTTATACATGCGCCGGTTCTGTGTGTGAGGACCCTTCTCCATGAAATTGTTCAAGCAACTGCTGGTTGCTCCTGCTGCCCTGGGCCTGTTGGCTCCCGTAGCTGCCGTTGCAACTGAAGTCAATGTTGCCGGTGTCTCCGACTATGCCTCCGTGTCCGAGGACGCGGTGTCTGTCGAGCAGGTCACCAGCATCACCCAGTTCTCTGACGTCTACCCGACCGACTGGGCCTATCAGGCTCTCAGCAACCTGATTGAGCGCTACGGCTGTGTCGCCGGTTATCCCAACGGCACCTACCGCGGCAACCGCGCCATGACCCGCTTTGAGGCGGCTGCACTTTTGAATGCCTGTCTCGACCGCGTCACCGAAGTGACCGACGAGCTCAAGCGCCTGATGAAGGAGTTCGAAAAGGAACTCGCCATCGTCAAGGGCCGTGTTGACGGTCTGGAAGCTCGTGTTGGCGAACTGGAAGCAACCCAGTTCTCCACCACCACAAAGCTGAAAGGTCAGACCACCTTCGTGATCGGCGCCAACAGCTACGGCGGTACTGCCACATTGCCCGGTGGTAGAGCAGTCAACGATGCGGCAGCTGCTGCATCCGGCGCAACCACGTTTAACTACGACACCCGCCTCTTCCTGGACACCAGCTTCACTGGTAAGGATCTGTTGCGCACCATGCTGCGTGCGGGCAACTTCAAAAACTCCGCCTTCAACGGTAACAGCCCTTATTCGGGTCTGACCACGTTGGAGACTGCCTACGAAGAAGGCAGCCCCGACCAGATCAATGTCAACAGAATCTGGTACCAGTTCCCCATCGGGTCCAGCTTCACCGCCACAGTCGGTGGCCGGGTCCGTCAGGACGACATGCTGGCTGTCTGGCCGAGTGCATATCCCGCTGACACCGTTCTCGACTTCTTCACCTACGCGGGTGCTCCTCAGACCTACAACCTGCAACTCGGCGCAGGTGCTGGTATCTGGTGGTCTGACAACGACTTCAGCATCAGCGTCAACTACGTGAGCGGTAACGGCAAAAACGGCAACCCCACTGTCGTTGACGCGGACAATGCTTTTGCTCGTCGGGATGCCGACCAGGACTGTGGCGGAATCGGTACTGACTGCTCGTCAAGCAGCGGTACTGTTCAGATCGCTTATGCCCCTGATAACTGGGGTATCGCTGCTGCATACAACTATGCATCAGGTGATAACGGTGCTGGCATATATGCCGGAAATGGAACTCCTCTTGCCAACTTGTTCAATAGCTTGGGAACTACCAATTCTGTCGGTGTGAGTGCTTGGTGGACGCCTGAAAATGCAGGCTGGTTCCCCAGTATCAGCACAGGCTGGGGTTACAACTCAGTTGACATCAAAAATGCCAATCTTGGCCCCGCGGATTTGGGTAGCGGCTCCATTGACGGTGCAACATCTCAGTCCTGGTATGTCGGCCTTCAGTGGGCTGATGTTTTCCTGAAAGGCAACGCTGCTGGTATGGCTGTCGGCCAACCGACCTTCGTGACCAGCTGGGACAATAATTCCAGCATTAACGACGGAAGCGACTTTGTTGCTGATGGCAACTACGCCTGGGAATGGTGGTACATGTTCCAAGTGACAGACAACATCTCTGTCACCCCCGCCATCTTCTACTTGAGCCGTCCTCTTGGATATAACACCAGTGGTTTGGCGGCTACGGACGACGACGACACCTTCAATAACTTTGGTGGTCTTGTCAAGACAACCTTCCGCTTCTGATCCTGAATCGGTTTTGGTGTATTTAGCCTCCCGTTTTTAAGGGGGGCTTTTTTTATTGGGTTGAGTTTTTAGTGAGTCGACGCAGGCAGAATTCCAGTTCCTGATCTGCGTTTGTGATGATTGGATGGAGTTGAAGCAGCATCAGTCACCCGACCCGCATGCCGATCGCTCCCGACATCACAGCGTTGGTGGGTCGTACGCCCCTGGTGCGGCTCAATCGTCTTCCGCAGGCCTTCGGCTGCCAGGCCGAAATCGTGGCCAAGCTTGAGAGCTTCAACCCCACAGCTTCGGTGAAAGACCGCATCGCAGGGGCGATGGTGGAGGCGGCGGAGCAAAGCGGCACAATCCTGCCCGGCAGCACTGTGCTGGTGGAACCCACCAGCGGCAATACGGGTATCGCTCTGGCGATGGTCGCAGCGGCGAGAGGTTATCGACTCATTCTCACGATGCCTGACACCATGAGCACGGAGCGGAGATCGATGCTGCGTGCCTACGGCGCGGAATTGCAGCTCACCCCAGGCAATGAAGGAATGCAGGGCGCTATCGCTCTCGCCAGGGAGCTGGTGGAAGAGATTCCAGGGGCATATCTGCTTCAACAATTCGATAACCCTGCCAATCCCTCCGTCCATGCGACGTCCACCGCAGAGGAAATCTGGCAAGACACAGATGGCCGACTGGATGCCTTGGTGGCGGGAGTGGGGACGGGAGGAACCATCACCGGTTGTGCCCGCGTGCTGCGCAGCCGACAGCAGGATCTTCAGGTGATTGCAGTGGAGCCTGCTGCCAGTCCAGTGCTTTCGGGCGGAGCGGCCGGTCCGCATCGCATTCAAGGCATCGGGGCCGGCTTTGTCCCTCCGGTTCTGGAGAAGGAATTGATTGATGAGGTCATCGCAGTGACCGATGAGGAGGCCATGGATCTGGGTCGGCGTCTCGCCCGGGAAGAAGGACTGCTCTGCGGAGTGAGCAGCGGAGCGGCTGTTGCAGCAGCGTTGAGGCTGGGCCAGCGTCCAGCGATGGCCGGTCGACGAATCGTGGTGATTCTTGCCAGCTTCGGCGAGCGTTATCTCTCCACTCCGATGTTCAGTGCTGCAGCTGTTCTGCCGGCGCGCAGGGATGGTCAGCTTTGAGCCCTGCATTTCCCAATCGCTCGGATCATCCCCTGGATCCCTATGAGGTGCTTGAGGTGACATCCAACGCCACCCAAGCCGAACTCAAAGCCGCCTATCGCCGACTGGTGAAGCAGCACCATCCCGACGCAGGGGGCGATGAAGAGCGGATCCTGGCGCTCAACGCCGCCTGGGAACAGCTCGGTGATCCCGAGACCAGGCGCTGCTTTGATCGCGAGCAGGGATCCCCGCAGTCCGTCCGCGAGGAAGCACGAGCCCGAGGGGCCCGCAATGCCAGAGCCAGTCAGGCCGCACGGCGTGCATCAGGCCAGGGAGCTAGCGAAGACCAGGCACTGTCCACATGGCTGCAGAAGGTCTACGCCCCGATTGATCGTCTGCTCGGGCAGGTGATCAATCCTTTCGCTGCGGAATTGAAAGCTCTTTCAGCTGATCCCTATGACGATGACCTGATGGAGGCGTTTTGCACCTATCTGGAGCAGAGCCGAAACCGTTTGGACAAGGTCAAGAATCTGTTTCAGTCCTTGCCGACTCCGCCATCGGCCCGTGGCTTTGGCCTGAGCGTGTATCACTGCCTCTCTCAGGTGGAGGATGCCGTTGCAGAGCTGGAGCGTTACACGATGGGTTACGTCGATAGCTATCTCCATGACGGTCGGGAGATGCTTCGGGAGGCACGACAACGGCGCCAGCGTCTTCAGCAGGAAAGGCGCAGGTTGGAGATCGGTTGATGAGTGCCTGGGCGTTCCGTGTCTGCCTGATCCTGGTCTGGCTGCTGTCCACCGTTGCTGATCGTCTGTGGTGGGGCTATCACGCTGGCTTGCCGTCCTGGGATCAGGCGGATTACCTCAACAGCGCGCTTGACCATGGCCGTGCTCTCGGTGTTCTGGCTGGAGGCGGTTGGCAAGGGTGGAATGCTCTGCTCGATCTCTCGCCCAAGATCCCCCCTCTGGCGTCGTTGGTGAACGGCACGGTGATGGCCGCGGCTGGCGATGTTCCCGCCCAGGCGGCATGGACGTTGAGCCTCTGGAATGCTCTGCTGCTGTTCTCAAGTGCCGGCTGGGCACTTCAACTCCTGCGCCCGAGAGGTTCAGCCAGGGGTTTCGCCCTGCTGGCCACCGCCGCTGTGGCCCTGGCACCGATGCTCCTGGAACTCAGGACCGACTACGTGCTTGAGCTGCCTTTGACCGCCATGGTCACCCTCGCACTCTGGCGTCTGGGTGCCTGGTGGAGTCCTCGTAGCGGCGGCCAATGGTGGCAGGCATGGCTCGCTGCCCTTGCGGTGGCGTTGTCACTGCTGGTGAAACAGAGCGCTCTGCTGGTTCTGCTCCCCGCTCTGGCTTGGTCACTGGTCGCCGCTCAACGCATTGGTCGAGGCCGTCGACTTCAGGCGCTGGCAGGACTGATTCTGGTTCTGATCTCAGTGTTTCCCTGGCTTCGGCACAACTGGATCACGACCCTCGGTGGCACCAATCGAGCTGTGATTGAATCTGCGGCCCGTGAAGGTGATCCAGGGGTCTTCAGCTTGTCGGGCTGGTTCTGGTATCTGCGTCAGGTGCCTCTTCAGATCGGCTCGGCACTGCTGTGGATCGGTTTGGCCGGCCTTGTGTTGCTGGTCGTGATGCGCTGCAGGCCTCCAATGGCAACGATGAGCAATCAACAGGATCGAGGCGATGCCTGGAGCTGGTTGGTGGGAACGCTGGTTCTGGGCTGGTTGGTCACCAATCTCAGCCCCAACAAGGATGCCCGTTACATCGCCCCTTTGTTGCCGCCGTTGCTGATATCGCTGAGCCGCGGCTGGTGGCAGTGGGGGCTGTGGATCCGGCAACGCTGGCCCGCCCGATCAGCCTGGCTGCCTGGATTGGCTCTCACTGCGGGAGCACTGGTCGCGATCGCACCGGCTTGGACTGCCCAGTCCGCTCGTCTGCGCCCCCGCAATCGTCATCCGCTTCAAGCGATCGTTGAGAGGGCTGGTGGCGCCGATCCCGTCGCGGCGCCCAACACGTTGATCGTTGTTCCCAGCACTCCAGATCTCAATCAGCACAATGTCAGTTACTACGGTCGTCGCAACGGGGGGCGGTTGGTGGGTCGCCAGCTCGGCGGCAGCACGGATCACATTCAGCCCGTGCTGGCCCATGCCAACTGGGTCTTGCTTGCCGAAGGTGACCAGGGGTCGGTGCGCAGTTCTGCAAGTTCCTTGGATCAGGCCGTGCGTGAGAGCGGGGTTTTTGAGGAGGTGGAGGTGTTTCCGCGTCCAAAGGGAGGCAGTTACTCGCTCTGGAAGCGACGCATCGATTCAGAGTCTCCCGTTGGCTTCGAACAGCGGTTTCCCCAGCTCGCTGCAGGACTGGCCAAAGGTCCTGCAGGACTCGATCCCGTTTTCAGCAGTGTGGCGATTGAACACATGCTTGACGGTCATTTCAGCTATCGAGCACCACTGCGGCAAGCGGCTGTTGAACGCCTGGAGCAGGATCCATCCGATGTGTCTGCTCGCTGGACTCTGGCTCTGCTGGCGGTATTGGCCAACAGGCCGGCTGAGGCCGCTCACCATTTCGAGCTGTTGGAGAATCTCCAACCTGACAGTCCCTGGCCCAGCGCTTATCGCAGTGTGGTGCTGCTTGCGGGCTGGAATCCTTGGTCTGCTTCCTCGGTGGCCTCAGCGGCTCTTGGGCGACATGGGCGACACCCAATTCTGGAGAGCCTTGAATCACTCTCCGCTGTTCTTGGTGGAGCCATCTGGAGAGTTCCTGAGGCTGTTCAGTCGCTGCCCGCAGCAGTCTCCACAGTTGAGGAGTCGCTGAATCCTCAGGCGAAGGGTTCGAGCTGATCGATGCGTAACCAGACATCAGGAACTGGACGCCGCCAGCGCACCTGGCCGTAGTCGCCCTTCACCACCAACAGCTCTCCAGGACCCTCGAAGATGTAGGCCGGTGGACAAGGATCGCTGGCTCCAGCCTCCACACTGCCGGCATAGGCCGCCCGATTCACCCTCACCAGCGCGCCTTTCTTCAGGGGTGCGGGGGGTTTGGCAGCTGCTGCAGGGCTCGACTCTGTCTCTGCCATCACGGGACGTTATTCGCTGGCCAGGCTAGAACCCTTCAAGACCACTTCCATCGTTGGTTTGGACACCGGCCTCTCTCTCTATCTGGTCGCATTCGGTGGTTTGCTGCTGGTTGCAGTGCTGCTGGATGACCTGGCGGCAAGGGTGAGGGTGCCTGGAATCCTCATGGTGCTGCTGCTCGGTCTGCTGATCGAAAATCACGTGGATGTGGCAGGCAGCCATGAGATCCAACTGCTGAGTATTGATCAGGCCAAGCAGATCACTCAGGCGGCTCTGGTGCTGGTGCTGTTTTTTGGAGGTCTCACCACGAACTGGCAGCAAGTGCGTGGCGTGATTCCTTCAGCAGCTCGTCTGGCCACCATCGGCGTCATGATCACGGCCGCTCTGATCACGCTGGTGGTCCTCGGCTTCGGTCTGTCGCAAGGCACGGAATCGATCTCCGCTCTGCTCCCGCGCAGTCTTTTCGTTGGCGCCATGGTTGCGAGCACCGACGCCTCGGCTGTTCTGGCTCTGCTGCGTCCTCTCCAGGGCCGTCTGCCGAAGCCGTTGACGGATCTGATCGAGTGCGAGTCGGGTTTCAACGATCCCATTGCTGTCGTTCTCGCCGGACTGGCTCTGGCACTGGCCGGTGGTGAGGGTGTCGGAGCTGGAGTGCTGGTAACCGATTTGGTCCGTCAGTTCCTGCTTGGGATTCTGATTGGCTTCCTCGGCGGCAGTCTCACGGTGCAGCTGCTGGGAACACGCATGGGGCTGAACCAGACCCAAATGCTGCCCGTGGTCAGCCTTGCCTTGCTGATGGTGCTGAGTGGTGGTACTTCACTGCTGGGCGGCAGCTCTTTGCTTGCGGCCTATGTGGCAGGTCTGGTTCTTGGCAACAGTGCCGATCTAGACCAGAACTGCTTGGAGGAAGCGCATTCCAGCTACGCAAAAATGGCCGAGCTCCTGCTGTTTCTCTGCATGGGGCTTGTAGTGAATCCGCAGGATGTCGTTAAGTCCGCCGCTCTCGCGTTTGTGCTGTTTCTGGTGATGCAGCTGGTGCGTCTGTTGATGGTGCAGATTCTGCTCTGGCGTACGCCGTTCAGTTCCGGCGAAAGGATCTTCGTGTGCTGGGCGGGCCTGCGCGGTGCCGTGCCCATTGCGATGGCTATCCAGGCCTGGTCGACGACGGGTGTGAGCTGGGGTGTGACCATGCCTCCGCTCGCTCTGGCGGTGGTTCTGTATGGCCTCTTCATTCAGGGCTTTGCCTTGGTGCCCATGGCGCGCAAGATGAATCTCACCTTGCCCCTCGAGGACACCGATCCCTCCATCGCTTCCTAACCTCGACAACTTGACGTCGCCATTGCCATGCGCCTTCTGCTGATCGGATGCACGGGCTTGGTCGGCCGTGGTCTGATTCCCGTTCTGCATGCCGCCGGTCATCAACTCACCATCGTCAGTCGGCGTGCCTCGCCGGCTGCCTTCCCGGCTGACGTTGCAGGAGATCTTCAATGGATTCAGGTGGATCCAGCTGCGGCGTCCAGCTGGGCAGTGTCCACACCTCTGCATGATGCGCTCACCGCCAGTGACGGTGTTGTGAATCTCGCCGGTGAACCGATCGCAGAGCAGCGCTGGACTGCCCAGCATCTAGAGACGTTGGAATCCAGTCGTCTCGGCACAACGCGTCATCTGGTGAGTGCCCTGGCCACGCTGGCCAAGCCTCCATCGGTGCTGGTGAATGCCTCTGCTGTTGGCTATTTCGGCACCAGTCTTGATGGCCGCTTTGAGGAGAGCAGCCCGACCGGTCAGGATTTTCTTGCGCGTCTTTGTCAGAAGTGGGAGCAGGCTGCTGCCGAAAAGCCAGCAGCAACTCGGCTTGTGGTGCTGCGAATCGGCATCGTTTTGTCAGCAGATGGTGGGGCTCTTGCCAAAATGCTGCCCGTTTTCCGCGCAGGCTTCGGTGGCCCGATCGGCTCTGGTCAGCAATGGATGAGCTGGATAGAACGTGGTGATTTATGCCGGATCATTCAGAGTTCTCTGGAACAAAACTCCTGGTCTGGAGTGATCAACGCCGTGGCGCCCGACCCTGTGACCATGGCTGTCTTCGCTGGAAGTCTTGGCCGTTGTCTGGGCAGACCGAGTCTTCTGCCGGTGCCAGGTCCCATGCTGCAGCTGCTGCTGGGTGATGGCTCCAAGGTTGTTCTGGAGGGTCAGTTCGTGAGTTCGAGTCGACTCGAACAACTGGGATTCAACTTCCGCTGTCCGACCCTGCCCGTTGCACTCGACGTTGCCACCAGCTCAAGCAACCGCTGAGCAGGGCTGCGCCCATGAGCAGGCCGATGGCGGGTGTGAACAGAGGTTCCCACAGGCGCATGAACACTCGCATCGGCGCTTCCAAACCCTGACTGCTGCCGATAACCGCGATGGCGAACCAACCGGCGCCGGCGATGACCAGGAAGACATTCAGAACAAGGACGCGGTCCAGCCAGCGCTTCCAGATGGGTTCATTGTTCGGTTTGCTCATTCGGACGCCCGCAGCAGTTGCGAGATCGATGCCGCCATCCTGGCCCCGCCGCCGGCCTCGCCGAGGCGGTTCAGCGCGATGTCCTGGCAGAGGCGCTGCAGCTGCTGATCACGGTGGCTGCGCTCCAGAAGTTCGAGGGCTAACGCCGCAGTGCGTTGGAGGGTCGTTGCTGTGCCCGCCTCGCCATCCACGCAGAACACCGTAGGCCCCAGCAAACGGCGCTGAGCCTCCGCGAATCCTGCTGTGAACTGAGGCCCTTCACCCACCAGCTGCAGGACCGGTCTGGCCAGACCCACGGCTTGTTCGGCTGCTGTTCCCGCCATACACAGCAGAAGATCGGAGCTGTGCAGAACTGCTCCAAACCCTCCCCGGCGGATCCGCACTTGATGAGCATCTCTTCGCAGCAGAGTTGTTGTCCCGCTGTCGGCGGTTTTGAGGCTCCAGCCGATCGGTGCAACCAGCTCTGACAGTGAAGTGTCGGACAGGGAGGACACCAGTGCCAGCTCAAGCTGCAGCTCACCACTGCTCAGCAATGCTGCCGGCAGATGTTCAACCACTCCCAGCAAAAGGACCAGGTTCTGCTCCAGCTCAGGCCGTCTGCTCCCCGGCAGCAATCCCAGTCGGCGGCGTGCTTCAGGTAGGCGTCGATCGTCTCTCAGGATCGGATCCATGAACGGATTGCCCAGAAACGTGACTGGCTTGCGCAACTGTTCACTCAGATCGTCCGCACTGAGCTGGTCCCGGCTGAATACGGCCTGAAAGCGAGTGCTGCGCAAGCACTCAGCGCATGGCCAGGGCAGGCGCAACCTTCCCTCATAGTGACTCGAGTACGCCACCAGGTAGGTGGCCACAGGCCGTCTGCAGAGCCAGGCAGCCATCACCGGAATCACATCTCCAATCACCACCACCTGGTCGTAACGGTGGGCGATGCGCAGCAACCTCAGCAGGCGGCGCAGCAGATAGACCACCTGTCCCTGCAACAGCTCGGTCAGACGACCACGCAAGCTGGTGTAACCAAGGCCACCCGTGCTGAATTCCTGAGTGCCTCCGATCAGTGCGATGCCAGCGTCCCGATAGGGCTGTCCCTTGCCAACCAGGGGAAGAGCGTCCACTGCATGGCCTTCGGACTGGAGTGCCTGTCCCAGCAGAGCACCGGAAAGATCTTCTCCATGGCCGTTGCTGAGCAGCAGCAGTCGGCCCACTTCAGAGCTCCAGCCAGGCCTTCACCTTGAGCAGCGCCGGCCAGTCCGGTCGGCGTTTGAGACCGTCTTCGATGGATTCCTTCAGTTCAGCCCCCACTTCAGGTGCAAGAGCCATCACCTGCTGAACCACTTCAATCTGATCTCTCACGCCTTTGGCTTTGGTTTCCAGCATCGCCAGACACAAATTGATCCGGGCCTGAGGATCCTGATTGTTGAGCTTCACCGCCATCCGCGCAGACCGCAGTGCCTGTTCGGACTGATCGCTCAGCAACTGAAGCCACGCCAGACAAGTCCAGCCTGCTGACTGTCGAGGGGCAGCTGAGGTGATGGTCTCAAAATCAGCGAGTAACTCCTGAGCCGGAGCTCCTTGCTGGTAACGGTTCATCGCCTGCTGGAAGAGACTTTCCTGGCTGGACTCCATGGAGTGCTGATCTGTCGGGCAATGTCTTCAGATTCCCACAGCAGCCAGATGCTCACGGATCGATCAAACGGCGAAGGAGCTTCCGCAGCCGCAGGTTTGGGTGGCGTTGGGGTTGGTGAAATTGAAGCCGCCGCCAATCAGCGCTGTGCTGAAGTCCAATTGCATGCCATAGATGTAAAGCAGGCTTTTGGGATCACAGATCACTTCAAAGCAGGCGCCATCAGGTGCTTCGTACTGATAGCGCTCATCATCTTTTTGAATGTCTGATGCAGGCACGAAATCCATCGTGTAACTCATGCCGCTGCAGCCTCCCGAGCGCACGCCCACTCTCAGAACCTGTTGGCTTCCTTGGTCGGTGCAAAGTCTTGCCAGCTGCTGCATGGCAGGCCCTGTAATCAGGATGCCCTTGCCGTCTCTGGCGGTGTGAGACTCACTGGAGGTTGTGGTCTCAGCTGTGATTTCGCTGCTGGACATTGGAGGCAGTGGCACGAGGACCTTTCTTCACTTTATGAAGCCCTTGCTTGTTCTGCCTAAAGCAGTTCAGCCTGATCAATTCATAGAGTCCTCGCAGTTGCACTCATGACGGTGCGGGTCGCGATTGTGGGTTCTGGGCTGGCTGGCCTCTCCGCTGCTGTGGATCTGGTGGATGCAGGCCATGAGGTGAATCTCTACGAGGCTCGTCCTTTCATGGGCGGAAAGGTGGGCAGCTGGGTGGATCCGGATGGCAACCACATCGAAATGGGATTGCATGTCTTCTTCTTCAATTACGCGAACCTGTTCGCACTGATGCACAAGGTGGGCGCTTTCGACAATCTGCTGCCCAAAGACCACACCCATCTGTTTGTGAACCAGGGTGGTGACCTGCGGGAACTGGATTTCCGATTCCCTGTAGGTGCGCCTTTTAACGGTCTCAAAGCGTTCTTCACCACTCCCCAGCTGGGTTGGATTGACAAACTGCGCAACGCTCTTGCTCTCGGAACAAGTCCGATTGTCAGAGGCCTGGTGGATTACGAAGGCGCGATGCGCACGATCCGAGCTCTGGATTCGGTCAGCTTCAAGGACTGGTTCGTGGGGCATGGCGGCAGTCCGGAGAGCATCCGCAGGATGTGGAACCCGATCGCCTACGCGCTTGGGTTCATCGACTGCGAAACGATTTCCGCCCGATGCATGTTGACCATCTTCATGATGTTCGCGGCCAAAACCGAAGCCTCCAAACTCAACCTGCTTAAGGGTTCACCCCATCGTTGGCTGACCGGTCCCATCCTCGATTACATCCAGGAGCGTGGAGGCAAGCTGCACCTACGCCATCCGGTCAAGCAGGTCGAGTTCAGTGACGGGGATCACCCCGAAGTGACTGGCCTGAAGCTGAGTACCCCTGATGGGGAAAAGCATGTAGTTGCCGATGCCTATCTGGCCGCTTGTGATGTGCCCGGTATCCAGCGCCTGCTCCCAGGCGAATGGCGTCGTTTTCCACAATTTGAGGCCATTCACCATCTCGAGGCGGTTCCGGTGGCCACGGTTCAGCTTCGCTACGACGGTTGGGTGACGGAACTCGGTGAGAGCAATGGTGAGAGTCGTCGCGACTTAAGTCACCCCGCTGGTCTCAACAACCTGCTTTACACGGCCGATGCCGACTTCAGCTGTTTTGCCGATCTTGCCCTGGCCAGCCCGGAGGATTACCGCAAGCACGGTGAGGGTTCCCTGCTGCAGTGTGTGCTGACACCTGGCGATCCCTGGATGCGGAAGTCTGTTAAAGACATCGTTGAGCACACCGATCGCCAGGTTCGAGCGCTGTTCCCATCCGCCGCAAACCTCACACTCACCTGGAGCAATGTGGTGAAGCTGGCGCAGTCCCTTTACAGAGAAGCGCCTGGTATGGAGCCTTATCGACCTGACCAGAGCACTCCGATCAGCAATTTCTACCTTGCTGGGAGCTACACCCGTCAGGATTACATCGACTCGATGGAAGGAGCCACCATGAGCGGACACCTCGCCGCTGCCGCCATCCTGGGGCAACCGGCTCGACTTGCCGTGAACACCGCAGTTGCCTGAACCGATGGGACGCTGGCTCGAACATTCCGTAACCACAGAAGTCAAGGCTCCCGTTGATCGGGTCTGGGATGTCTGGAGTGATCTGGAGGCAATGCCCAAGTGGATGCGCTGGATCGAATCCGTGAAAACCCTCGACGATCCTGACCTCACCGACTGGACACTGGCAGCCCAGGGTTTCCGTTTTCATTGGAAGGCCCGCATTACCCAGAGGGTTGAGGCCCAGCAACTCCACTGGGAATCGGTTGGAGGTTTGCCCACCAAAGGTGGAGTGCGCTTCTACGCCGAACAGCCCCAGCTCACGGCTGTGAAACTCAGCGTCACCTACGAACTCCCAGGTGTCCTTGCTCCCTTGATGGAACCCAGCATCCTCGGTGGAATCGTGACAAAGGAACTTCAGGCGAACCTTGACCGATTCCGAGACCTGGTGGAAAGCGGATACGCAGCTCAGACCTGAGGTGACTACTCCTCACAGTCCAGCCCCAGTTTCCTGTGCAGCTTGGCTTCTGGCGTTCGCTTTGGCAGGCCTCGGCGGATGTGGAAAGCCAGAGGACACCCAGTCATCAGCCGCTGCGATCTCGCCTGATGCGCCCGTTGCTGAGTTGTCTCCGCCCCAACCCTCCACAGCTGCGACTGGACTGATCCCTCTGCCCACTCGTGAACAGGTCTTGTCATCGGTGGCGGAGGGACGAGAGGACCCTTTCGCACCAATTGTCGGCGTCTCGTCGGCCGTCACCTCTGAGACGGATCCTGAGGCCGCAGCCACGCCCGCTTTCGAGGTCATGGGTGTTATGGCTGTCGGATCTGAACTTCGGGCGCTGGTCAGAGGCCCCGAAGTCTTTGGAACGGTCTGCGTCGGTCAGCGCGGCCGTTGCACGGATAATCCTGATGCTCCGCTGCCGATGGGCTGGACTGTGCAGAGCATTGATTTGGGACTGGGCTGTCTGAGACTTTCAATCTCTGGAGAGTCTCAGCTCCGCTGTATTGCCTGAACGCAGGCTTCCACCAGTCCTTCCAGGTCGTGAGGCGTGGCTTCCTGATCCACTCTGCCGAGCAGTTCCCTGCAGCGTTTGCTGGTCTGTGGACCGATTGAAACCACAGCAGGCTTACTGAACAGCTGTTCAGTGCCTGAATTCCCGAGTGCGCTCTGCAGCAGCTGCACGGTGTGGGTCACGGTTTTGCCGCTACTGAAGCTGATCACATCAACGTCTCCATTCTCCAGTGCTTTCAGGGTGTCTGGCGGAATCGACGTTGGGCAGCGGGATTCGTAAGCCGCCACTTCCACCACCCGTGAGCCCGCCTCTGCGAAGGCTTCTGCCAGAAGAGTGCGTCCGCCGCTCTGCACCCGCGGCAACAGGATTCTCAACCCCCATCCAGAGACAGGGAAGTGGTCGATCAGGCTGTCGGCCACGAATGTGGGGGGCACGAAATCAGCAGGTGCCCCCAGTTCTTCCAGCCGCTGAGCGGTTTTCCGCCCCACGGCTGCGATCTTGAGGCTTTCAGGCCGTTGCATCAGTCCCTTGCCTCTGAGCTGCAGTCGTTCCTCCACCGCTTCCACCCCGTTGGCACTGGAAACAATCAACCAGTGAAAGTTCTCCAGATCGGCGAGGGCATCGTCGAGGGGAGCCCAGCTGTCAGGGGGGCCGATTTCCAGAGCTGGCAGGTCGAGAACCCTGGCACCAAGTGACTGCAGCAGCCTGCGGCCTTCGCTCTGCTGTTCACGGGCACGTGTGATCACCACGGTGTGTCCCCGCAACGGCAGGGGTTGATCGCTGCTCATGCGCTGGCCTCATCGTCCAACTTCACGAGTCCATGCACCTGGGCCTGCAGGGCGCTGGCTTCTCCCTGCCGCTCCTGTGAGCGCAGCAGCGCGATCGCCTGGCGGAAGCCTGCACGTGCTCCATCGATATCCCCTCCCATCAGCCTGGCCACTGCCAGGTTCTGGTGGCTTTCCGCGTGGGAGGGATTCACGCTCAGGGATCGCTCGTAAGCCTTGATCGCCGCCAGCAGGTCGCCACGACGGCGCTCCATCAAGCCCAGGTTGTACCAGGCCAGTGCCACTTCGGGTGCTCGTTGACAAGCGGTTGTGGTGAGCTGAATGGCTTCCTCCAGTTCGTTGCGCTGCATCAGCAAGGCCGCCAGGTTCAGACGTGCACCAAGGCTTAAACGAGTCTCCAGCGGTTGCTCCAGTGCCTCTCGGTAACACTTCACGGCAGCGTCGCTGTCTTCGGTCGCCAGAGCGATTCCCAGATTGAGCAGCAGTTCATAGCGTTCAGCACTGCTGCCATCGCCCGCGGGCAACTGCTCCAGGCCGCGGCGAAGAAGACTGAGACCACGTTCTCGGTTGCCGTCACTGACCTCCAGAGCACCAAGCTTGGCGCAGGCATAGGGATCATTGGGCTGATCGTTCAGCCAGCTCTCCATTGATTGCCGCAGCCTTGCCGCTTTGTCGGATCCAGCCAGCAGATCCGGTCGATACCCCTCATGCAGCAGGGCTGGTTCGGTGCAGTTGGCAATCCGCCAGCCGGGCTCTTCCTTGAGCAGCGTATCAACGCTCTCGTCGATCATCGAGTGATAAGGCTTGCTCCATCGGATGCGCGGATGTCGGCGAAACAGGCGGCTCACATTGGAGTAGGGAGCCATGGTTGCTCCCAGTTCGTGGCGCAGCAAATTGATCACCAGCACATCCGGCTGGGCCATCAGGGCTTTGAGCTGCGGGATTGCTTCCGAGCGCAGCTGTTCGTCGGCATCGAGCACCAGCACCCAGTCACCCTTGACAAGTTCAAGGGCTGCATTGCGTGCCGGCGCAAAGTCTCCGGGCCAGTCCATCCGTTCCACCTGAGCGCCGCAGGCTTCGGCGAGGGTGATGGTGCCATCCACTGAGCCGGTATCGAGAAGAACCATCTCATCCGCGAAACCCTTGACAGAGCGGATGCAGGCCTCGATCTGCGCTTCCTCATCGCGCACGATCATCGAGAGGCTGAGCATGTTGGTGAGGAGCACTGCCGCAGAGGTTAAGGCGGTTCCAATGGAGCGGTTTCGACAGGCTTTGTTGGTCTAGTCCGTGAAGTCCTGGCGTTGGTGCGCTTCGCTGCTGAACCCCCACATCCGATTCAACAGCTGCTGCTGAGCTTCAGGCATCTGCCCAGGGCTGTAGCCCGCAGCGATGCTGTCCGGGATCAGCTTGCGCAGAGAGTCCCAGTGGTAAGGACAGCCATAGACCGCCAAACCGCAAAGGCGCTGAACACGCAGCAACTGCTCGATGGCTTCAGCCCAGGGTTCATGGCGCTGCTGGCCGGCGCGGAATGGATTGCCGCGCAGAAACAGTTGCAGGAAGACAGGGCCAGGCCCCAGACGTTCAAGGTCAAGCCCCCCAGTGGGGTCTTTGTCAGTGCTCCAGGGCTCAATGCCCCTGTCATGGCAGATCAGAGCCTTGTATCCATGACGTTCGGGTGTGCTGATCGCAGCGGCATCAGCACACAGGAATCTGCAGGGGAGCACCCCATCCACCCGGATCAAGGTCACTCCATTCTGTGCGGGCTGGGTTGGAAGTTGGGGGCCCTGCACCTCCAGTGAGCTGTCGATGAGCTCCATGCACAGCCGGCGGTCCGTTGCTGTTTCGAGCTCGATTTCGGGCGTAGTGGCAATGGCGGTGGCGGAAGGCTTTTCACAACCTTGCAGGGCTTCTGTTCGTCTCTTCAGCGAATCGTGCAGACGGGATTCAGAGATCCTGCCGTCGGCCAGTGCTGTGCAGAGTGCATCAATCGCCGCATCGGCATCGGCGGGCATCAGGATCAGGTCCGCTCCAGCTGCGAAGGCCTGAACCGCGGCTTCTCCAGGCCCTGCCCTGTTGCTGATGGCCTCCATCACCAGTGCATCGGTAACGACGAGGCCAGTGAAACCAAGTTCTGTTCGCAGTAGATCTGTCAGCACTGCTCGCGACAAGGTCGCCGGCTGCGAGTCGTCCAGTGCCGGGATCAGCAGATGTGCTGTCATCACACTGGCGATTCCTGAGTCGATCAGTCGCCGGAACGGCACCAGTTCCACGCGGTCGAGCCGGCTGCGTCCGTGCTTGATCAGAGGCAGCTCCAGGTGGGAATCCTGGTCAGTGTCGCCATGGCCAGGGAAATGCTTGGCGCAGCCCAGCACGCCAGCGGCGTTGAGGCCCCGTTGAAATGCTCTCACCAGATCCGCTACGGACTCAGGCTGATCGCCCCAGGCCCTCACATTGATCACCGGGTTGTCCGGATTGCTGTTGACATCGCAGACAGGAGCCAACACCCAGTTGAGGCCGCATCGTTGTGCCTGATCCCCGGTGGTTCGGCCATAGCGCTCGGCCAGCCTCAGAGCGTGCTCCGGGTTGGTTTGATGCAGCCGGCCCAAGGCCATCGGTGGCGCCAACCAGGTGGCCCCTGGGAATCGCTGGCCAATGCCTTCCTCCACATCGGCGCAGAGCAGCAGCTCTCCGCTGTCGCTCCAGCTTCTGAGTGTTCGACATCGTTGCTGTAGCTCCGTGGCTGTGCCACCCAGCAGGATCACACCGCCAACGCCTGATTGCAGCAGCCTCTGCAGCTCACCATTGGAATGTTCCCAGTGGGGGTACTGACGTTGCCGGTCTTCGGCATGGCCGCTGGCACGAATCACCAGAAGCTGGGCAACGGCCCTACGACGCTCAGCTTCAGTCATTGAAGTTGGGAGTCTCGGTGTCGTCGCTGCCGGAGTGGATGCTGCCCTTCACCTCTCGCTCCCGCTCTAGTTTTCCGAGCAGGTGCAGAACGTTGGTTCCCCTCTCCAGCCCGCGGTCGAGTTGGAAAACCACTTCAGGGGCTCGTCTCATCTGCAGACGTCGACCCAGTTCTCCCCTCAGGTAGCCACTGGCTGCCTGCAGACCGTCCATGACTTCTTTGCGAGCATCGTTGTCCGCCAGGACGCTGACAAAAATCTTGCAGTGCTGAAGGTCGCCGCTGACCTCAACATTCGTGATGCTCACCATGCCCTGATGCACGCGCTCATCACGGATCCCATTGATCAGCAGTTCACTGATCTCACGCCGGATGAGGGCTGCCACGCGTTCAACCCGACGTCCCGGGGCCATGTCAGCTCTGCGGTGCTGAAGACACCATGGCACGCAGGACAAAGCTCAGACTGAGGAAGCCACTGATCAAAGCCCCGATCAGGGCCACCGCGGTCACCGGGTTGCTGCGACGACGGGCGAGTGGCTCTGCCACGGAATTAATCACGCCCAGGCTGAAAGCGATCAAGTAGCGCGGATAGCGGGTCACGTTGATGAAAAATTCTTTCATGGCCAGTTATCGCAGGGTGTCTTGTTGAGTCGGGTGTTTCCGGAATGACTGAGGCTTGCTGCAGAGGAGAGGGCACTCAACGGCAAGCAGCAAGTTCTCAATAAGAGGGCCTTATTGACACATTTCAGTCTATCTGGAGCAAATACAGACGAAGAACGACCTTCCGGCTCAGGGGCTTTTCGCCCAGGTGACCTGGGACCCCGGAACACTCCGAGCAGCAAATGAGTCATTCGCTACAGCGCCTAGTGATTTTTGTCGATTGAATTAAGAAGAGGTTGATGACCTCTGAATCACACCAAGATTGGGGGAGTCGGCAGCGAGTCTCCTTTTTTTGAGCTTTACAGGCTCTGGGCAGCTCTGCTGGATGAGCCCCTTGGGTTTCTGTTTGATCAGTTTCGGCATGCGAAGTGTTTGCTAGTGAGGGATTCCATGTTGTTGAGCTCGGAAATGAAAGGTTTCTTCCTTTTCAAGGCGATGCTGCTGCTCGGGTTGTGCGGCGCTGCCTATGCGGGATCTGTCACGGTTGAGGGCATGGATCGAGAGATCACCATCAATCAGGCTCAGAGCAAGGTGCCCCAAGGGAAAAAGGTGACCGACACCTCCTGCACAACCATTGAGGTCCGTCTGGATCCGAGATATCGCTGCACTGTGATCTGGGAGTGAAACCACATCTGCTTCAGTCGTCTCATCAATGCTCTGATCTGAGTGATGGACATCCTCAGGAGCTGAATCAGCAATCGGGCAGTTTTCATCGCTGTGGACAGTCAGCTCAAGTTGTCGCTGGCACCATGCGGTGCAGTTTTTGCTCGAATCTTGGAGATCCTCGATCTTTTCCCAAGATCCATTTTCAAGGGCCACCTGCCTGAGTCGCTGTTGAATCAGCTGCTCAGCATCAGCGCCGATGTGCTGGCTCATCCTGGCGCCAGTCTTGATGCTTCAGCCAAGCTTGCTGGTCAGCTCAGCCAGCAAAGAGAGCTCAGTAGTGGGCATCCTGCGATTCAGCAGTTGTGTTCAACGCATGTGCTTCCAGCCTGTGACCGCTGGATCAATCATGTGATGGGGCGTCAGCCTCCACAGGGGCGGGGGCCTTGGGTGCCTGGTCGCTATCAGCTGCAGATGGTTGATCTGTGGCTCAACTGTCAGCGGGCTGGCGACTACAACCCCACTCATACCCATGGGGGCAGTTTTTCAGGGGTGATCTTTCTGAAAGTTCCACCACAGATCAATGGCCAATGCTTTGACGGTCAGCTCTGCTTCCATGGCCCTGAGGATTGGCATCTGCAGTCGTTTCGTACGGGCATGGCTCACTATGTGCTGCCCGTGCCAGGGGAGTTCTACGTTTTCCCCGCCTGGCAACCACACTCCGTTGCTCCCTTTCGGGGAGACGGAGACCGTTGGTCGATTGCCTTCAATGTGCTCGCTCTTCCTCTTCAATCTTCCCCGTCGGCTCATTCCGCTGGAGTCTCCACCACGCATCGCATCGGGACAGGATCGCCTCGCAGGTCTGAGTCGAAGCCTAGAAATGTCTCGCTTTCAAGTGGTCGAACAATGCCTAGGGGATTCTGAACAAGGTCTGGGTCAGTCGTGAAGGCTGCTCCGGTGCTGATGGCGAGGTGAAGATCTGGATGGCTACCGTTCCAGCGCCTGACCCGGCTTGGACATGCTGGAGCTTCATCAGTTTCGTCACTCAGCTTTCTGTCTCAAGGTGCGGATGGCTTTGCAGGCCAAGGGACTCAGTTTTCGCGAGGTTGAGGTCACCCCTGGTATCGGCCAGATTGCCCTGTTTCGGCTTTCCGGTCAGCGGCAGGTCCCCGTTCTTGTGGATGGTGATGAGGTGGTCTCTGACTCCAGTGCCATCTGCCGATATCTGGAGGAACTCAGGCATGAGCCGGCCTTGATTCCTGCTGATCCCCGCCAGCGTGCTCAGATGCAGTTGATCGAAGACTGGGCCGACACCACCCTTGCCGCTGCGGTCAGGGCCGCGCTTGTTCAGGCGGCTGCGGATGACACTCAGCTTCGGGATGTCCTGCTTCCTGATGATGTCCCCTCCCCGGTGCGCCAGGTGATGTCTGGTCTTCCGGGTGGTTGGCTCAGCAGTCTTGGTGAATTGCTTGGCCAGGAACAGAGAGCGTCGATGCTCAGCAGTTTGTGCGCCGTTGCCGATGGCCTGGATCTCAACGGCTTTTTGGTTGGAGATGCCATCAGCCTTGCGGACCTTGCTGTTGCTGCCCAGTTGTCGCTGCTGCGTTTCCCTGCTTCTGCAGGAGATTTACTTGCCGGGCGAGGGGTTCCAGGGCTCAGCGATCATCCCCATCTCCAGGATCTGTTTCGCTGGCGAGATCAACTGGAGACGCGACTGATCAACCTTCATCCAGCCTCAGCGGTTTAAGCGTCAGCCTGAAACGGCTGCTGCGCCCCTCCAGTGTCTGATCAGTCTTCAGGCCAGGTCCTGCATGACTCACCTGACGCTGGTCGGCGCAGATGTCCGGTCCACAGCGCTCATAGTGCGTGAGGGTCTCAATTCTGCTCAATCGTGGAGCGCCCGGTCCGTGCAGGATTTGCAGAACCAGTTCATCGCTGAAGAAATCAGAGGCCGCCTTTGGACTCGTTTCTCGACGCCCGATCACTGTGGTTTCGAGCAGCACATCGTCTCGAAATCTCGCCAGCTGACGATTCACCTTGTTGGGATCCTGTTCGACCGAAAGCAATTGCTCCCCAAGCAGAGCTTTCCCGACGGAAGTCGCGTTGTAGGGGCGGTCACCGATGAGTTCGTTGCGACGGTTTCGCAGGAAACGGACCTTGTGCACAAGGGGGCGATCGTCGGGAATGGCTTGGCCTGAATCATCCAGTGCCTCACTGGTCACTTGCCATGTCCCTGAAAACCAGTCGGGATAAATCAGGTCCTGTTTGGCGCGCGGACGGGGCAGAGGTGCCGGCAGCGACCATTGCGGCCAGCTTTCGAAACGCTGCTCAAGAAAGTCAATCCCGCGATCACTAGCCGCAGCGGCGGACTGGACTGACACAAGCTGCAGCAGCATGGTGATCAGCAGTGTCAACAGCGGTTTTGCCATGTCCGACCCTCTGATTCGATCCCTTGATCACTATGTGGTGCTGGTGCCAGGCGAACCTGAACAGCTGCTCACAGCGGCCGACACGATGACATGGCTGGCCGGTCGGCTGCAGGATCTTGACCCCTGGCCCTCGGATCTCAGCAGTTGCGAGAGCCCGCAGCAGGCGGCACTTCGCTTGATGGATACAGCCTGTGAACTGGAGATTTCGCCTGGGATCGCTCTGCAGTGGTACGCGGTGCGTCTCGATCCACCTGGCTCCTGAACCTCATTCCGGTCGTTCTTTGGGTGGATCCTTGATCAATTCCGGCAGCAGCTGAATGATCCCGTTGGCAACGACGTCTGGTGTTTCTGATTCGATCACCACTGTGAGATCCGCCTCGTCGTACAGGGGGCGTCGCTGCTTGAGGATCGCGTCAAGTGTTTCGGCAGGATCTTCCGTCATCAGTAGCGGTCGCTGAGTGGAGTCGGCCTGCAAGCGTTGCAGTAGCTGACGGCGTTCGACATCGAGCCAGATCACAATGCCCTGGTGCATCATTCCCCAGTTTTCGGAACGCGTGACAACGCCGCCCCCGGTGGCCACGACAAGTGAATGACGTTCACTGATGGACCTCAGCACCTGCGTTTCAAGGCTGCGGAAGTCCTCTTCACCGTCACGTTCAAAGATTTCTGAGATGGTGCAGCCGGCTACCTGCTCGATCACTGCATCCGCGTCCACGAATCCATACCCCAGCCTTTCCGCCAGAGGCCTGCCGGTGCTGGTTTTGCCGCTGCCCATCATGCCCACCAGGTAAAGACTGCGCCCTCCCAGACGCTGCCGCAGAGTTGGACTGGTCTCCACCATGACTCGGAATTGCCCGTAGCTCATTAGGATGCCTCCTGGCCGGACCGTCACATGACTGAAATGAAGTCAATTGCTCACGGTCGCGGACGTGGCTGCGTCATCACCCGACGCGCCTGCTTCAGTGCAAGCCACCGCTACTGGTTGCCTGAATTGTCCGCTGATGACAATGCCGCGCGCTTCGGGCCCTGTGCGCTGGCTCCTGGTCATGGTCACAACTATGAGTTGATCGTTTCGATGGCCGGTGGCCTCGATGCTCATGGAATGGTGCTCAACCTCTCCGAGGTGAAGCACGCCATCCGCAGCGAGGTGACTGGCCAGCTCGACTTTCGCTTTCTCAACGACGCCTGGCCCGAATTCGATGTGTCGAAGCCGGAGGGTTGCCTTCCCACCACTGAGGCCATCGTCCGGCAGATCTGGGCTCGTCTGAGTCCTCATCTCCCCATCACGGCATTACGCCTCTACGAACAACCAGGCCTCTGGGCCGACTATCTCGGACATCCCATGGACGCCTTCCTCACGATTCGCACCCATTTCGCTGCTGCCCATCGTCTGGCAAGACCTGAGCTCAGCCAGGAGGAGAACGAACGTATCTACGGCAAGTGCGCACGTCCCCATGGTCATGGCCACAACTACCTGGTGGATGTCACGGTGCGAGGCCCCATTGATGCCCGCTCAGGCATGGTCTGCGACCTGTCCGCGCTGCAACGCCTCGTCGACGACCTTGTGGTTGAGCCGTTTGATCACACATTCCTCAACAAGGACGTGCCCTTCTTCGCCGAATGTGTTCCCACCGCAGAGAACATCGCGCTGCACATTGCTGACCGCCTGTCGTCTCCGATCAAGGCGATCGGTGCCCATCTCCACAAAGTGCGCCTGCAGGAAAGCCCCAACAACGCGGCTGAGGTCTACGCCGAAGTTCCTCAGTTGGAGATGACTCCTTCAATGCTTGAGGCGGCGGTTCCTGTCTGAATCCATCGCCTTGGCTGAGCAACCCACGCTTCGTCTTGTGCTTGCAGTGAGTCTCGATGGTCGTCTTGCTCCACCGAGAGGAGGAGCAGCTCAGTTGGGTGGATCAGGTGATCGTCGTGTTCTTGAGGAGGCGCTCGCCTGGAGTGATGCGGTGCTGATCGGAGCAGGCACACTCAGGGCTCATCAATCCAGCTGTCTGATCCGGGATCAGGATCTGTTGAACGAACGTCGATTTCAGGGGCGCTCGCCTCAGCCGGCAGCGCTGGTCGTCAGTCGGCAGGCTGGATTTCCTCTTGAGTGGCCCTTTTTTCAGCAACCGTTTGAACGTCATCTGCTGTCTGTAAGCGATGGGTCTGCCCCTGGCTTCCAGTCATGTTGTCGGCTTTCGTCCCGCTGGAGCCAAACGCTGCAGAATCTGCGCGCCAAGGGCTGGTTCAGGCTGGTCCTGCTTGGTGGTGCTGTCCTGACTCATTCGTTGCTGGTCCAGGATGCGGTCGATGAGCTGCAGCTGACGCTCAGTCCCAGGCTCCTGGGCGGATCCTTCACCTGGTTGCTGCAGACGGAGACAGCGCTGCCAGCGTCGCTCACGTCTTCGCAGGCTTGGAGTCTGGTGGATGCCCGTTCGCTCGGAGACAACGAACTGCTGGTGCATTACTGCCGTAATCGCTCCAGCAGTTCCTGAACGGGAATCTGCTTCAGGCTGGATTGGGACAGGCCAGTCAGGGATGCCAGGCAACGACGAATCACCACTTGCGCGTCGTCGCCGACCTTGCCTCTCAGCAGTTCCGTCAGCACCCCCAGCTCTCTGCCACTGCGGCTGGTTTCTCTGATCAGACACTCACTCACAGGGCGGGCAAGCCTTCGGCAAGGCTGCTCAACAGCCGAGTTCAGCCAGCTTTTTGGAGCGATCTCGTCTGCAACGCCATCCAGAGCCTGTTCAGCCAGCTGACGGCATTCGCTCACAAGCTTGCGTTCGATTCGTGGTTGCAACAGCTGAATCAATGGTTGGAACAGCCCCGCATGGGCAGTTTGATGCACGGAGCTCACCTCCAGACAAAGAGGTGAGATCAACAGAGGTGTGATCCATCTCAGGCTGTGCCGAGATGATCTGGGCATGACCCTGGCCCAAAGGTGTCTTCATTGTCTCCCCTTCTGGTTTCGCTGGTTAGTGTCGTTGTCGAGTCGTTTCAATTGGCCCTGGATGGCATCGCTCACGGCTCGTTGGCACCGCAGCATTCATGAGATCCCTCAACCCCAATGGGAGGAGTTGCTCGCGGAGCGCGCTAGCCCCTTCTATCGCTGGTCTTGGCTGGAGGCTTTGGAAAACTCAGGCAGTGTGGCTCCCGATCAGGGTTGGCAGCCACTGCACCTGTCGCTTTGGAGGGGCGACGAGAGTCTGATTGCCATTGCACCTCTTTATCTCAAGGGGCACAGCTACGGAGAATTCATCTTTGATCAATCTTTTGCACGCCTGGCCGGTGATCTTGGACTGCGCTACTACCCCAAACTGATCGGGATGAGTCCCGTCAGCCCTGTTCAGGGCTATCGCTTCCATATCCACCCGGATGAAGATGCTCAGGGCATCACGGTCATGTTGCTTCAACTGATCGATGAGTTTGCCGCTCGCAACAGCATTCTCAGCTGCAACTTTCTCTACGTGGATCCTGTATGGCAGCCCTTGGCGGAGGCTGCGGGCTGTGCGGGCTGGGTGAATCATCAGAGCCTGTGGTCTGCAGAAGACCAAAAAGATTTCTCCGACTATCTCGCTGGCTTCAATGCCAATCAGAGGCGCAATATCAAGCGGGAACGCAAAGCGGTCAGCCAGGCAGGACTGGCCGTGACACCACTGACCGGCTCAGAGCTCACCCCGGAGCTGCTGGCGCGGATGCATTGCTTCTATGCGCAGCACTGCGCCCGCTGGGGTCCCTGGGGAAGCAAATATCTTCAGGGCTCATTCTTTGATCGACTGGCTGAACCTGAACTCGCACAGCATGTGGTGCTGTTTAGTGCCCATCGAGGAGATCCCTTTGAACCGGTGGCGATGTCCCTTTGCATCCAGGACGAGTCCCATCTCTGGGGGCGCTACTGGGGTAGTGAAGAAGATATCGACTGCCTTCACTTTGAGGTCTGTTACTACGCGCCGATCGAGTGGGCCCTGCATCAGGGCCTTCGCAGCTTTGATCCAGGAGCGGGTGGCAGTCACAAGCGCCGACGTGGCTTTGTGGCTCAAGCTCGTACCAGCCTGCATCGCTGGTACGACCCGCGCATGGATGGCCTCATCCGCTCCTGGCTTCCAAGAGCGAATGGACTGATGGAGGAGGAGATCGAGGCCATTAACGCCGAGCTTCCCTTTCGCACCAAGCCGCCTGAATTGATGGCCTGAGGCGATCATTTGTAAGGTGTGACGATGGCAGAAGGCACTTCCTCGATTGATGACCAGCTTTCACAGCGATTCATCGAGCTTGACCCGTCTGGTTACTTCCTGATCAAGCTGGACACTGATGTCGGTGAACTCGTTGCGGAGCACTACAGCAATGATGTGGATGAAAGGGGCCGAGCCACTGATCCGGAAACTGGTGAAGTTCTGGCCTGTCGTGGTGGTGGCCCGCGTCAGCCGAGCACAAGCTTTCGCGGCAGAACGGCCAAGGAACTTGGCATTGCTCTGACCGAAGCGGATACCCCACTTCCCGTCAGCCGTCTTGACCATGCTCTGTACTTAGGCAGGGAATTGCAAAAAGCCGAAGCCTGCCTGAAAGCTGGACTGCCCTACAGGCAGGATTGAGTCAGGTCAGGCCGTCAGCAACTCGCAGGAAGTGCTGGGTTCTTCGGGAGGAAGCGATTCCAGCTGTTCGCGGATTTCGCGTTGAACGATCGCGCGATATTCCAGGAAGTGTTCGTTGTGGGCCAGCACCACCAGGAACTGCTCCAGCATGGCTGGGTTGCGTCGAGCCATGCTGAACATGTACCGCCAGAAACGACTGCGGGTATCGCGTTTGATGCCCTGCCTCCAGACCACGATGGACAAAGCCCTGATATCAGTCCAGGTTGGCAGTTTTGATGTGCCCTTCCAGCGTGGCGCTCCCATTTTCAGGTAGTAGGAGTAAACGCGATCCATGTATGCGTTTGGTTCATAGAGCGCACAGAAGGCATCGACGTATTCGTTGGCGATGTCCCGGATCGGACGCGTGGGTTTGAAATTGAGCAGGTTGGTTTGGTTCACGCCCTTGGCGGCGGACTCGTCCTGAATCAGACGCCCCTCTTTCTCAAGGCGATGCCAGAGGGCTGTGTTTGGAAGCGCCTGCAACATGCCCATCATGGCTGCCGGAATTCCGGTTCTGGTCACGAAATCAACAATGCGTCCGCCGGCGCCGTCTTTTTCACCGTCGAAACCAATGATGAATCCTGCCATCACGCGGATGCCGTTCGCGGTGATCCTGTCAACGGCAGCATCCAGAGGATTGCGTGTGTTCTGAAGTTTTCGGGAGGTTTCCAGACTCGCCTCATCCGGAGTTTCGATGCCGAGAAACACACTCTCAAAGCGCGCTTCGTGCATCATGCGCATCATCTCTTCATCATCGGCAAGGTCCACTGAGGCTTCGGTTGCGAAGCTGAAGGGATAGCCACGCTCTTCCTGAAACTCTCTGATCTGGGGGAGGAGCTGCTTGGCGTTGCGCTTGTTGCCGATGAAGTTGTCATCCACAAGGAAGATGGATCGCCTCCAGCCGAGGTCGTGGAGATACTGAAGCTCTGCGATCAGCTGTTCCGGTTTTTTCGTGCGTGGCTTGCGTCCGTAGAGAACGATGATGTCGCAGAACTCGCAGTTGAAGGGACAGCCCCTTGAAAACTGCACGCTCATCGAGTCGTAGGCATCGAGCTGCAGCAGGTCGAAGCGGGGAATCGGTGTGGCTGTGACATCGGGTTTGTCACCCTCAGCGCTGAAACGCCCGCCACTGTCACCTCGCTGGATCGCTTCGATGAACATGGGCAGTGTGATTTCACCTTCATCGAGCACCTTGAAGTCTGCCTCTGCGATCTCAGGGGCATCAGGAGTGGAACTCGCATAGGGGCCTCCCACGGCGACTGGCAATCCGCGACGCTTGGCTTCGGCGATCTGGATCTGCATATCGTCTTTCTGGACGATCATTCCCGAGATCACCACAAGCTCGGCCCAGTTCCATTCCTCTTCGGTGATCTCTCGCACGTTGCGATCGACGAGCTTCATCTCCCATTCCTGGGGCAGTAATGCCGCCACGGTGACCAATCCCAGGGGAGGGAGCAGCACCTTGCGATTCACCAGCTCCAGAATCTTCTCGTAACTCCAGAACGTCTTTGGGAAGAGGGGATAAATGAATAAGGTGCGCATGATCCGGGCGTGAAGGTGGTCTGTCTGTTACTTGCGGTCGACCCTGCGGACAGAACCTTCCGTTTCCATTTGATTTCGTTGTGCAGGATCTTAAGGGGGATCTGCTGAATCGAGACCCGATTTCTGATCTAATAGGTGCTGCAATCTGTGACAGGCATGGGCGTCCTCATTTATGTGGGTCTAGTCGGGGCCGGACTCACCACCGCTGTGACCATCAGTTTCGTTCTGCGTCGGATCAAACTGATCTGACTTCGGTCAGCACAGAGTCGCCGCGGCGCCAGATCTCAAGCACTGCAAAAAAGACTCCGAGAGTGCCGCTGATGGCGAAGGTCGCCTGAAGTCCCATCATGACGGTGAGTTGTGCGGCAATCAGCCCACTGAGTCCACCGCCTCCCAGAAAGGCAATCTGTCCAAGGCCAGCCATACGGCCGCGCAGGATCTGTGTTGAACCCACCTGGGTAATCAGGTTGCTGCTGCTCAGCAGCCCCGCAGTGCCTGCTCCGATCATCAGCGTCATTGCGAGCAAGAAGGGCACGTCACCCCCATGGGCCATGCCCAGTTGAGCCACGGCGGTGATCAGTGCAAAACCGGCCAGAGTCCGAGAGGGTCTTCGGCAGAAACGGTGACTGTTGCGTTGCAGCAGCAGTCCACCAGCAATGCTTCCCAGGGCCAGAACGCTGGTGAAAACAGCAAGATCCATCGGGGTATTGCCCAGCTCGCTAGCGGCGATCAAGGGCCCAAGTCCAGGGTGGAAGAAGCCCACCACGCACATTAATCCGGTGAACATCAGCACGTGCCTCAGCGTGCTGCCGCATTCCCTCCAGGCCACGCGCAGTGACGCCTTATCTCCCGGCGCACTGCGCTCCTCCAGTTCCGTTCTCGGATGCAGCAGCCAGATCACACTGGCGATCGGTATCAGGTAGGTGGCGGCATCAAGAGTGAGGGCTGTGGCCGGACCCGCCAGAGTGATGAGCACTCCCCCCAGGAGGGGGCCTACCAGCTTCCCGACGTTGAAGACCACTGAGAAGCTCGTCAGGAAGGGTGCCAGCTCGGAGTTGTCGTCCAACAGCAGCGCGCAGTATTTATTGCGAGCCGTGAGTTCATAGGCACCGGCAATGCCCACCAGCAAGGTGCTGGCCAGCAACATCAAGACCTGTGCTTGCCCATCGAACACTGGGATGGAAAGGGCTCCCAGCAGGCCTGCGCCGAGCAGTGCCCACTGTGCCTGGATCAACACCCGCTCACAGCCAACCCGATCGGTGCGCACGCCGGCGGGGCCGCTCACCAGCATCGTGGGCAGGGAGAGTGCGGCGAAATTCAGTGCCAGCACCATGGGTGCCTTGGTTTCATCCATCAGGATCCAGCCCTTGGCGGTGAGCCCTGCGAAAGAACCGGCAGTGCTCAAGCCGGATGCGATCAGGAAGATGACGCGTTGGCGTGCATGCGGTGAAGGATGGCTCAAGTGCTGCTGCGAGCAGAGGCCACCATTTCGCTTGCTCCCACGATCTCTCCGCTCAGGTCGTAAATGTCGGCACTGTTGATTCGCACCGGAACCATGGTTCCCGGTCCTGCTTGCATGCCGTCCGCGCGTGGCTGCACCTGCACTTCGCCATCCACTTCAGGTGCAAAGCGGGCACAGCGGCCAATCATGTCTCCTGTGATCGGATTGTGCTGCTCGATCAGCACATCCACGGTGCGCCCCACCCAGCGGGTGTTGGCCTCGGCCGAGATCGGTTGTTGCAGGGTCATCAGCCGATCTTTCCTGGCAGTGGCAATCTCGGCTGGCACTGGATTGGGGAGCTTTGCTGCGGCCGTTCCTTCCTCCGCGGAGAAGGTGAACACTCCAACGTGATCGAATCGCTGGCTTTCAAGGAACCCAGCCAGGTGTTCGAATTGCTCCTCCGTTTCACCGGGAAAGCCCACGATCAGCGTGGTGCGCATCACGGCATCCGGCAGCTGTTCCCGCAGCTGGTTCATCAAACGGTCGTTGACATCCGCCTGCCAGGGACGGTTCATGGCTCTCAGTACCTTGGGGTGGCTGTGCTGGAGAGGCAGGTCGAGATAGGGGAGAACATTGGGGACATCCTTGTATGCGGCGATCACTTCAGGGGTCAGGCCTGTGGGGTAGGCGTAATGAACCCGAATCCAGGGAATCTCAACGTCACCGAGGGCCCTGAGAAGGTCCGCAAGGCGAGGCCGTCCGTAGATGTCCTGCCCGTAATTGGTGGTGATCTGGCTGATCAGAATCAGTTCCTGAACGCCCTGTTCCGCCAGTTGATGGGCTTCAGAAACGATCGATTCGATCGTTCTTGAACGTTGATTGCCACGCAGATGCGGAATGATGCAAAACGCGCAGCGATAGTCGCAACCTTCGGCCACTTTGAGATACGCAACCGCTTCTCCGGTGGTGCGATACCTGGGAAGGGTTTCATCGCCGACGAACGTCGGGTTCTTGCTGACCCGGTTGACGCGTTCCCCCGCCTCGACTCGCTCCAGCACCTCCACAATGTGCTGGTAATCGCCAGTGCCGACGATGGCTTTGGCTTCCGGTAAAGAGTCGAGCAGCTCTTCCTGAAAATGCTGTGCCAGGCAGCCGGCGATGATCAGTTCCTTGCCTTGCTCAGCGAGTCCGACCAGCGTGCGGACCGATTCCTCCCGGGCTTCCTGGATGAAGCTGCAGGTATTGACCACCACAACGTTGGCATCACTTTCGTCACTGCTGACCCCATAGCCTGCTCGTGTCAGCAGGCCGAGCATGTGTTCGGTGTCGACCCGGTTCTTTTCGCATCCCAGATGGGCGAAAGCCACCGTTGGTCGTGTGCTGACCATGTCGCGGCCGGGAGCTTGGTCCGGTGACATGGGAACTGCGCAGCAACTTTCACCATAAATCTCGCGCTGATTCCTGCCAAAATTCAAAAACTCAGTTCAGTGCGCATGGGCACCACCCGACTCACCAGCCGACGTCGTCAGGACCAGGGCTTCAAATGGGCGCGCATCAGCATGGCGGTGCTGGCAACCGTCGGGGTGATCGATACCGGTTCGATCACGCTGAAGCGTTGGGGGATGCTCGGTGAGCTCATTTGCCCGATGGGCGGAGATGGGTGCGACAAGGTCCTGAACAGTCCCTGGGGAACCCTTGCTCAGACGGATGCCGTCAGCATCCCGTTGTCCTTTGCCGGACTGCTGGCTTACCTCGCTGTTCTGGTGATGGCCCTTGTGCCTCTTTTGCCGGGATTGATGGAGAACCGCAGCGATCTCTCCAGGCGCACCTGGTGGGGACTGTTCACTGTGTCTCTTGGGATGGCGGTCTTCAGCTTGGTGCTGCTGGGCTTGATGGTCTTCAAGATTCAGGCCTTCTGTTTTTTCTGTGTCCTCTCAGCGACCTTGTCGATTCTGCTGCTGATCCTTTGCGTGATCGGCGGTGGATGGGACGACCCCTCTCAGCTGTTCTTCCGCGGCATTCTCCTGGCTCTGGCCGTCTTGCTCGGCAGTTTGATCTGGGCCTCGGTTCTGGACCCTGACCGGCCGGAGGCTGCTGTGACCGGCCCTGGTGCACCTCCTCTTGTCACCACCGAAAGCACTCCTGCCAAGGTGGCTCTGGCTGAACATCTCACCGCCACCGGAGCAGTTATGTACAGCGCTTACTGGTGTCCTCACTGCCATGAGCAGAAGGAGGACTTTGGTCTGGAAGCTGCCAATAAGCTCACCATCGTTGAATGTGCCCAGGATGGTCAGAACAGTCAACGCGCCCTCTGCCAGAGCAAGAAGATCGAAGGTTTCCCCACCTGGGAGATCAACGGCAAACTCGATTCAGGTGTCAAAAATCTGAAAACCCTGGCAGACCTCTCCGGCTTCAAGGGAGACACCAACTTCTGAGTTGCCGGCCCCACTGTTTGGTCAGCGCGTCGGTTAATCAATGACGCTGCGGGTTTTGATTTCTTCCCCTCTGAGCTGCCGACTGTGCCGGCGCCACTGGGGAAGGGGACAGGGTGCATCGCTGCGGAAATGTCCTCCGCGACTTTCGGTTCTGAACAGACAGGCTTCCAGGAGCAACGCAGTGGTGCGCTGCCGATGGATGAGATCAAGCAGCAGATTCAGTTCCTGGCGACTGGGTTCCTCCAGCTCCAGCAGTTGCTGATGGGATTGGCGGTTGACCATACACAGCAGCACTTCCTGTTCCAGGGGGCTCATGGCCCTCCTGGTCAACTTCAGCAGGGTCTGCATCCCTGCTCTGGAGCGATTGACGCCGGCCACATCCCAGCAGTGTTCACTCAGCTGATCGATGCTGCGCGTGAGTTCGCCGATGCTGATCGTGCTGCGGGCATTGGTCTGGCTGGTGCTGGTTGTGTCCCTCTGAAGGCTCCATTGCTCTTTGTCGTGCTTTGAAACAGCCGGCAGGTCGATCGTTCCCAGTTGGCGTGCGAAGACCAGACATTCCATCAGTGAATTGCTGGCCAGACGATTGGCACCGTGCAGCCCGGTGCAGGCCACCTCACCCACTGCGTAGAGGCCTGGCAGCGATGTGGCGGCGTTCAGATCCGTTGCGACGCCTCCCATCCAGTAATGGGCTGCAGGTGCGACGGGGATTGGTTGCTCAAGAGGATTGAGGTTGTGGTTGCGGCACCGCTCAAGAATTGTGGGGAAGCGGCGTTCAGCCTGGTCGCGGGGGATCCCTGAAAGATCCAGGCCTACGTGGTCGGTGTCCTGGTTGCGCATGCTTTTCAACAGTGCGCGGCTGACCTGGTCTCTGGGAGCGAGATCAGCCCCTGGCAGGTCAGTGACCGGACTGTTTCCCGCTGCGTCCACGAGTCGTCCTCCTTCTCCACGCACTGCCTCAGAGATCAGAAAGCAGGGAGCTCCAGGAAGCTTCAGCGCAGTCGGATGAAACTGGACGAACTCGAGATCTTCAACTGCAGCCCCAGCAGCCCAGGCCAGGGCAATTCCCTCCCCTGCGGCTTGAGCTGGATTGGTGGTGTTGGTGTAAAGGTGACCTCCGCCTCCAGTGGCCAGGATCACTGCTCTGGATCGGATCCATTGCAGCCTGAACCCGTCCAGAACCTGGACGCCGCAGCACCGCCCGTTCTCAACCCAGAGTTGGCTGACGCGAACACCCCTGCGATGCAGCAATCCAGGCCTCTGCTCGGCATGTTGCCGAAGCACATCCACCAGAGCATGGCCGGTTCGGTCCTGAACGTGCAGCACTCGATGATGACTGTGCGCAGCTTCGAGGGTGGTGGCCAGACTCCCGTCGCTATTCCTATCAAAATCCATCCCCAGTTCGAGCAGCCTGTCGACACACTGCGGTGCCTGTTCAACGAGAAGACGGACCGAATCACCGTCGCAAAGACCAGCACCCGCATCAATGGTGTCTGTTGCGTGGCTGTCGCTGTTGTCATCGCGACGGGTGACGGACGCAATCCCGCCCTGGGCCCATCGGCTCGATGAGCGCCGGCTGGTGTTGCGATTGACAAGCAGCACTCGCAGCCCGTCCGGCAGTTCAAGACAGGTCATCAGGCCTGCGGCTCCGGCACCAACCACCACCACATCCCAGGGACCCGAAGGGATGGGTTCGCTGCCAGGGCTGGAGGGTTTCATGTCAGAACCAAAAAACCGCCGGATTGTCCGGCGGTTTTACCGCAATCAAAGCAATCCAATCAATGGCGATCGGCGTTTTCAGTGAGCTGCCTCAGCGGTACTGGCCATCATTGATCCGATCGAAACCCTCATTGAGAGCAATTGATGGTTCTGTGACGGTGAAATTGTCGCGGTACTTCTCGAACAGCTCTTTCTGCCGATCTGTGAGATCGAGGGAAAGAACATCGTTAACGCTCTCGTAGGGCCCACCCAAAACGATCTTGCCGGCAAGGGTGGGATACATGCCAGGGAACTGCTGGAAACGACGCACGGAGGAATTGTTCAGATCCACCTTTTCGCCACGCTCTGCGATCTTGTCGTCAGCCACGTTGCGGATATCAGCAGCCTGAACGCTCGCGGGTAGGAGCAGGCCCATCAGCAGGCCTGCCATCACAAGAATGCCTGTCAGCCAGGACAGCAGACGCTTCATGGAACTCTCCGTCTAGAAGATCGGAACGGGATGATTACCGGCATTGCCGGCATGCAAACCATACAAGTGCCATCGCCGTGATCCGTTGCTAAGGGTCGCAGTTTTTTGCAGTTCGTTTCAGACCAGGCCGCTGAGTTCTGGTGCAAGCAGTGACAGCGACAGAAATAATCCGTCAATTAGAAGGGTTGTGAACAGCACTGCAGCCGCCACAGACCAGGACTTGTCCGTCGCTGCTGACAGGTTGCTGCGATGTCTGCAGTGCTGGACGAGCTTGAGGATGACTGTTCCTGCCGTGATCACCGTCAGCAGAGAACTTGGCCTGAGCACGAATGCAGCAGCGTCCTGGAGCAGCAAAGTCGCTTCTGCCGTGGACGCTCCAATCACAGCAGGCCAAAGGGATATGACGCCTGTGAGAGCCATGGCCAGATCGGTGAAAGCTGTGCCCAGCAGCGACGCTAGATAAAAGGCGCAGCCAAGACGCCATCGCGTTTGCAGGCCTGTGATCGCCAGAGGCAAGGCAAAGGCTTCAACAGGAAGATGCAGCAATGGATGACTCGCAAGCCACCCCCAGAACAGGCTGCCAGCCAGCCAGCTGCCACTGAAGCCAACCAGAAGTGCCCCCAGCTCTTTCCATTTATTAGGTGCAATCGAATTGGTGATCACGCCCACTGAAAGCAGGACCAGGCCGAACAGGCAGGAGGTGAAGGGCTGTTGGCGCACCCATGGAGCCTGAACAAACACAGGCAGCACTACCAGCATGGATGCCCAGAAGGGCAAACCTGCCATTCCCAGAGCGATCGGCTGGACCGGCTCAGTCAGGGCTTGGTTGCGTATCAGCCCACTGAACAACGATCCACCCCCGCCGTATGTGAAGAAAGGACTGTGACCTTAGAAGATTTGCGCCTGATTGAGCGTTTTTGTGAGCTGTCTGATGTCATCGAGTGTTGGGTCTGGCGATAGCGTCCTCACACTTGTGTTCAGGACGTCATAGGTGTCAGAACCCGGACTACTTGAGGCCATCTGGAGAAATGTTGTTCTGGGTGTCGTTCAGGGCCTGACTGAGTTTTTGCCGATCAGCAGCACGGCCCACCTGAAGGTGGTGCCCGCCTTGGCCGGCTGGCAGGATCCCGGTGTGTCGGCCACGGCTGTCATCCAGCTGGGCAGCATCGTCGCGGTTATCGGCTATTTCCGCGACGACCTTGCTGGGGTTTGGAAGGGAATCAGTGCTGCCTTGCGGAAAGGGCAGTGGCGGGAGCCCGAAGCCCGCCTGGGGATTGCAATGGCCATTGGCACTGTGCCGATCCTGGTGGTGGGGCTTGGCATCAAAGTGTTCTGGCCCGGCTATGAGACGTCTCTGCTGCGCAGCGAACCGGTGATCGCCGTTGTGTCGATTGTGATGGCGTTGTTGCTGGCTCTGGCGGAGAAGCTTGGCCCCCGCCTCAAGCGACTCGACCAGGTGCAAGGGCGTGATGGCCTGGTGGTGGGTCTCGCCCAGGTGCTCGCTCTGATTCCTGGGGTTTCCCGATCGGGGAGCACGCTCACCGCCTCGCTCTTTGACAGCTGGAAGCGTCCGGATGCGGCCCGATTTTCTTTTTTGTTGGGCATTCCAGCCATCACTCTGGCGGGTTTGATTCAGTTAAAAGATGCTTTTAGTGATCCCAGCGCTGGTGGCGCGCTGCCCCTGTTGATCGGAATTTTTTCTGCAGCAGTGGTCTCCTGGCTCGCCATCGACTGGCTTTTGAAGTACCTGCAACGTCACAGCACCTGGATTTTCGTGATCTACAGGTTGCTCTTCGGAGTGTTGCTGCTGGTGTGGTGGACCGCCGCCGGCCCAAACTGATAACACTTGCCTGCTTGATGTGTGGAATGAGCCTTCCGCAGGGGTTGCTGTCGCGGCTCTGGACCCCGCAAGCTCCTCACGACAGCCTGAGCCTGCAGTGGTGGCTTCAGTCGAGTCAGGCTCCATTGGAGAGGAACTGGGGTTCGAGCCAGGGGATCAGCTGCTCAGCATCAATGGTGTGCGCCCCCGCGATCTCATTGATTACCGCTATCTGATTGTTGAGGAGGAGCTGACGCTCGAGGTTCGTGACAGCGCCGGTGCGCTGCATTGCGTCGAGCTGGAGAAGGATGCGGACGATGGCTTGGGGCTGGCTTTCACCGAAGCTCTCTTTGACGGCCTTCGTCAATGCACCAATCGTTGCCCCTTCTGCTTCATCGATCAGCAGCCGCCGGGCCATCGAGACAGCCTTTATCTCAAGGATGACGATTATCGACTCAGCTTCCTTTACGGCTCCTATCTCACTCTCACCAACCTGAGTGATGCCGATTGGGAGCGGATTGAGCAGCAGCGGCTGACACCGCTTTTCGTGTCTGTGCATGCAACAGACCCCGATCTGCGGTCCGCACTTCTGGAGAATCCAAGAGCAGGAAAGCTGCTGAAGCAGCTGGAGTGGTTTGCGCAGCGCAAGTTGCAGATTCACGCGCAGGTTGTGGTGTGCCCCGGTCTCAATGACGGTGATGCACTTCTAAGGACTCTTCGCGATCTCGCCTGTTTTACAGGTGTTGAGTGGCCTGCAGTGCTTTCGGCCGCGGTGGTACCGGTGGGGCTGACTCGTTTCCGCCCACCTGGTGATGGGTTACGGGCTGTCACCCCTGAAGATGCCAGGCGGGTGATTGACACAGTGGAACCGCTCCAGTCTGAGTTCCAAGGGCGCTTCGGCAGTCGATTTGTTTGGTTGTCGGATGAGTGGTACTTGATAGCGGGTCGTCCACTTCCTCCACGCCTCAGCTATGAGGATCTCCCTCAGCAGGAAAACGGCGTGGGAACGATCCGGGCGTTTCTCGAGTCCCTGGATGAGGCCACGGAATCACTGCCAGAGCGTGTCGCCGAGCCACGGCGCAGCAGTTGGGTGGTGGGTCGTCTCGTCGACAAAGCTCTGGAGACGGTCACCGAACGTCTCAACAGGATTGATGGCGTCAGCCTGCGGATGCACGGTCTTCCCAGTCCCTACTGGGGACAGGACCAGGTGGTCACCGGTCTGCTGACTGGTCAGGATCTGCTGGATGGCCTCAAGGATCAGGACCTGGGGGATCAATTGCTGCTGCCGTCGGTGATGTTGCGGCAGGGGCAGCCTGTTTTTCTTGATGACATGACTCTGGATCAGGTTCAGGCGCAACTTCCTGTCCCGATTCGGATCGTGCATGGAGCAGCTGACATCGTGGCCGCAGTGCTCGGAGATCCAGAGAAAACCACCTAAGCTCCGCCAAGCTCAGGATTTGAAGTGCGTCGGACAGCTGCAAGCCTTTTTCTGATTGCAGGCATCGTGCCCTCTCACATCGCAGGGGTTGTCGCCGCTCAAGAGTCTTCTGGAGTCACGTCAGACAACGGCGCTGCGTTGATTGATCAGAATTCCCTGCCGACAGCCATTGAACAGAAAGGTGCCCGGCCCCAGGCGGACCCTTCGGTGCTTCCTCCGGCAGCCACAACACTGCCCGAGACGCTCGATTCGTTGTATTCGCCGCCTACTCTCGCGCTTCCGGATCAACCTGGTCAGGTTCGGATTCGAGAGCTCAGACCGCTCACTCTCGCTGAAGTTGAACAGCTGGCAGAAGTCAACAGTCCAAGTCTCAAGGCGGCGGCACTCGAGGTGCAGCAAGCCAAGTCGACCTTGAGAGCGGCGATCTCCAGCTGGTACCCAACGCTCAACCTCACCGCCAATGGTCTGCCGCAGTATCTTTCTGGTCAGGAGCGATTCACTGACAATAACGAAGCGGATACTGAGAGCGTTACGACTGGTCTACGGCAGAGATCAGGTGTTCTCACCTATACAGAACAGACCTCTGCCAGTTTCCGAGCATCGCTGAACTGGAATTTGATTGATCCGGCACGAGTTCCCCAGATTTCTGCTGCGCGAGACAGCTTTGAAAGAGCACGTGATGCCTATTTGATTGCTTTGAGAGATCTGCGATTAACTGCGGCTACCGCCTACTACAACCTTCAGCGATATGACTCACAAGTTGATGTCGGGAAGCAGGCTGTGGCTGCTTCCCTGTTGAGCTTGCGTTATGCAAGATCACGTTTTCAGGCAGGTGTGGCAACCAAGCTGGAAGTGCTTGAAGCGGAAACGCAACTTGCCCGAGATCGAGATGGCTTAATCCAATCTCTCAATTCACAGGTTCGAGCGCGTCGAGATTTGGCCAGAATCATCGATCTGCCTCAGGACATCACTGCAACGGCCGCATCCCCAGCAAAAGTTGTGGGCGCTTGGCAGCCGTCTTTGCAAGAGAGCATCATTGCGGCTTATGCCTTCCGCGAAGAGCTCGATCAGTTCATTCTGGATATTTCGATTAAAAACAGTAATGCCAATGCTTCTTTGGCAGCTGTGCAGCCGATTTTAACCATCTTTAACGATTTCTCGACACAAAGATCCGAGATCCAGCAAACCCAACAATCTTTCTCTACCGAACTTGAAGGATGGGAAATGGACAATGCGGTTGGCCTTCAAGCAACCTGGAATATTTTTGATGGTGGCAAAGCCCGAGCTGATTACCGTCGCCAAAAGCAGGCTGCTGAAGCTAGCGCTTATGAATTCGCGAATCAACGCGGTTTGATTCGCTTACAAGTGGAACAGAGCTTTTATGACTTAAGGGCGAATCAGCAGACCATTCAGACAACCGCGCGCGAGGTTCTGTCTCAACGAGAAGCCTTACGCCTTGCACGCCTTCGCTTCGCTGCGGGTGTGACCACCCAGCGTGAAGTGGTTGATAACCAAAGAGACCTCACAAGAGCACAGACTCGCCATGTCGATGCTTTGTCTAACTACAACATCACCATTGCCGAGTTAAGGCGATATACGGGACTGGACCAGGTCGTCGCTTGTCCACCTCTGGACTTACCTGCTGATAAGGCAGAAATTCCTGAGGCTGAACAGATTCAGATCAAGCCCACACCAGAAATCCCAGCCTGTCAAGCTTCCCTCTTGGGTTCTTGATGATGATGCGACGTTGACTTCAAGATTCCTTAACTCTCAGCAGTTACTTGCAGTTCATCAGCTGCTCAACAGGGTCGCAGATCGGCAGAGACAGGATTTTGGACACATCGTTTCGGATCTCAAGGCTGATGGATCTCTGATCACAGCCTGTGATCGCTGGAGCGATGAGGCGCTGGTAGATGGACTGTCTCAGCTGGCCCCCGGTGAATTCACCCTCAGCGAGGAGGGAGAAAAGGTTTGTCCGTCTTCTTCAGCCTTCTGGGTTGTCGATCCACTCGACGGCACCACCAATTACGCAGCTGGAATTCCTTACTGGGCTATTTCTGTGGCTCGTTTTGTGGACGGTCGTCCTAGCGAGGCTTTCCTGGAGATTCCATCTCTGCGTCAGCGCATCGTGGCGATCCGAGGTCGAGGTGCTTGGCGCAACGGCAAACTTCTCACGCCCGAGACCCGTCTGCAGGCTGGCAGTGCCTGCGTGTCGCTTTGCAGTCGTGCGATCCGGGTGCTGCAGCGCCGTCATGAGGACCCTTTTCCAGGAAAAATCCGCTTGCTGGGTGTTGCCAGCCTCAACCTGGTCAGCGTGGCGATGGGACAGACAGTCGCAGCCCTGGAGGCCACACCCAAGATCTGGGACCTTGCAGCAGCCTGGCTGGTTCTGAGCGAATTGGACTGTCCTCTGCAATGGCTTGATCAAGATCCTGCCGCGCTGACGCCTGGACAAGATCTCTCCGACGTCAGTTTTCCCGTGCTCGCAGCGAGTTCGCAGGCTGAGCTTGAGCGGCTCAGGCCCTGGGGAGAGTCGCTGCTGCTTTCCTGACTGGTCA